>NZ_VFPP01000001.1:0-2974989 GCF_006716745.1 Saccharothrix saharensis
GCCGACGACGAGTTCCACCACCAGGCGGAACAACTCGAACGGCGGCGCCTGCCCGGTGCGCGCGGTGATCTCCGTGAGCGGGGCGGTCCGGCCCGGGAACGCCGGGTCCACCCGACGCGCGACGAAACCGGAATCGTTCATTCACGCATGCTAGCGGGTGTGATTCCGGCCACCACGGGCGCGGGAATTGCGCAAGAATGATCCGCCGCGCCGCGGTGAAACGGCTCCGATCGCGACACTGCTGTTCCGGCCATGACGAGAGGACGCGTCACCCGCGAGGACTGGGCGATGGCGGCGCTGCGCGCCCTGGCCCGGGGTGGGGTGGCGGCGGTGCCCGTCGACGCGCTCGCCGGTGAACCGGACATCACCCGCGGCAGCGTCCACTGGCACTTCGAGGACCGCGAAGCGCTCCTCGTGGCGGCCGTGGAGCTGCGGGAGCAGCGGACCACCGCCGACCTCATCGCCCGGCTCGCGGTCCTGGAGGACCCGGAGGAGAAGCTGCGCGAGGGGCTGCGGACCGCGCTCGGCCCGGAGGTGATCGCCGGGCCCGCCTACCTCGGGTGGGCCGAACTGCGTCGCGTCGCCACCGCCGCGGTGCCGGAGGTGTCGGGCGAGGGGCAGCGCGGGCGTGCGGCGTTGCAGCACCTGATCGACCGGCTCACCTCGGTCGGGTGACGGCGGATCGGCGCGGCGACGACGCGTCCCACTCGATCGGGCGCCGAAGTGTCGTAACACGCGGGTGGATCCCGTGGATATCGCCGGTTGACGCAACCGCGATCACGCCGCCGCGTTCAGTGAGGAAGTCCGCCTGTGGAGTCAGCCACCCACCGGGAAGAGGGTGATCTACGCGTCGGTCGGCGGGGTGGGAGCCGCGATTACGACGCGTTCATCTCCTACAGCCACGCCGCGGACAACCGGCTCGCGCCCGCCCTCCAGAGGGGGCTGCACAAGCTCGCCAGGCCCGCGAACCTGCGGTCGGCCCTCGACGTGTTCCGGGACGGCACCAGCCTCGCGGCCGGCCCCGACCTGTGGGCCACGATCGAAGTGGCGCTGCGGCGGTCGCGGTACTTCGTGCTGCTGGCCTCGCCCGACGCGGCCCGGTCGCCGTGGGTGCGGCGCGAGGTCGAGTTCTGGCGGCAGCACCGGGAACGCGACACCTTCCTGATCGTGCTCACCGACGGCTGGATCCACTGGGACGAGGCCCGCGGTGACTTCGACTGGGGCCGCACCACCGCCCTGCCTGAGCAGCTGCGGGGCTGGTTCGCACGCGAGCCCCTCTGGGTGGACCTGAGCTGGGCGCGCACCGAAACCCAGCTCACCCTGGACAACGCCGGGTTCCGCAACGACGTCGGGACGTTGGCGGCGGCCATCCACGGCGTCCCCAAGGACGACCTCGACAGCGAGGACGTCCGCCAACAGGTCCGCCGCCGGTGGACGCGCCGCGGTGTCGTCACGGCTCTCGCGGCGCTGGCCGCGCTGGCGCTCGTCGCCGCAGGCTTCGCGGTCGTCCAGCGCGACAACGCGATCGACGAGGCCACCGTGGCACGCGCGCGTCAACTGGCCGCTTTGGCCGTGTCGAACATCGACAGCAGGCTCGACCTCGCGCAGCTGCAAGCCGTGGCGGCCTACCGCACGCACCCCGACGCGCGGACGCGAGCGGCCCTGTTCGAGACGGTCGCGGCGAGCCCGCACCTCGTGCGCGTCGTGCCGATGGGCGTCCGGGCGACGGTCGTGTCCGGTGCACCGGGCCGCGACGTCGCCGTGGTCGGCACCGCGGACGGCAGGCTCCTGCGCTGGGACCTCGACACCGGCGTCACCACCCAAGCCGCCTTGGGGAGCGGCCCGGTCGTCGAGATCGCCACCGACCTGACCGGGTCGAGGATCGTCGCCTCGGACGGCGACCGGGTGTTCCTGTGGAACGGCGAGGACGGCGCGCGGCCGACCGGGCTGGACGTCCACCGGCCCGCCCCGGCCGGCTTCGGCAAGTACCTGGCCGTCTCGCCGTCGGGCAACACGATCGCCGTGATCCACGGCGTGACGTTCGAGGAAGCGCAGTTGGTGCTGTTGGACGGTGCGACGGGACGCGAGCGGCGCCGCGCCGACATCCCGGCCGGCCGGCGGGCGATCGGGCTGGTCGACGACACGACCGCGAACGTGATCGGCGACGGGCCCGTGGCGACGGTGAGCCGGATGTCGCTGTCCACTGTGGAGATCGAACCAGAAGGCGTCTGGCTGCAAGTCCCGGCAGACGGTTTCGCCTGCTGCGGGTACTCCTTCGACGCGAGCTTCACCGCCTGGGCCAAGGGCGGGACCACGCACGTGAGCCCCGACAACCCCGCCCACCCGTACTCGGCTCCCGACGAGTTCTTCCCCGTGTCGATGCCCATCGCGGAGCCGGACCGGTTCGCGGTCGGTGCCGACGGGACCGAGGTCGCCGCGGCCGGCGGCGGCGCCCTCTACGCCGCCCGCTTCGACGGCAACGCACCCGTTGCGCCGACGCGGCTCCTGGGCACCGGCAACGTCGACGCGGTCGCGTTCGTCGGCCGCGACCGGCAACTGGTCTCGGCAAGCGGCACGGACCTGATCCACTGGGACATGTCCCAGGCCTCGCGCCTCGCCGCCGGCCCGACGATGCACGCGACGTCGGCGCCCGAAGCGGGGGACCGGCCCTTCCTGGACGTCTCACCGGATGGCGCCCACCTGGCCGTGTCGGGGTGGGGACGGGAGAACCTGGTCGTCGCGGACTTCGGGGTCGCACCGCCGACGCGTGACCAGGTCGCCAAGCCCGCCGACGACGGGCTGCCGGTGTGGAGCCGGGACGGCACGCGCCTGCTGCTGCTGACGCCGAGCGGCGCCCACGCGCGGACCCCGGACGGTGGCTTCACCGAGGTGTGGCGCGAGCCGAACCGCAACAAGCCGGTCGCCGCGCGCACCTCCGCGGACGGGCAGCGGGTGGTGGTCGTGAGCGACCACGGCGAGGTCGACGTGCGCGCGTTCGGCGACGGGGCCGTCCTGTCGAGCGCGCCCGGTGCGCCGCAGCCCGCGGACGGGTCCGGCGGGCGGCGGGCCATCAGCGCCGACCTGTCGCGCGTCGCCACCGTCCGCGCCGACGGCGAGGTGTGGCTGACCGAGACGGCATCCGGGCGGCAGCACCGACTGCCGGGCACCGCCGCGTCGGCGGTCGCCTACGTCGAGGACCGGTTGCTGCTCGCGCGGGCCGACAACAGCCTGGAGGTGTGGGATTCCGCCGGTGAGCGGCTGCTGCGCACCATCGCCGCCGACGCCGGCTACACGTCGGTCATGATCGGAATCGAGGGGCAGCGGCTCGTGGCCCGCCTGACCGCTGTCGGCACGGTGAAGCTGTGGAACGTGGACACGGGCGACCAGGTCGGTTCCGTGACGCTGCCGGACAGCAGGGCGGACCTCAACACGGCGCTGGCCGCCAGCGCCGACGGCAGGGAACTGCTCGCGGCCACCGGCAACGGCACGATCACCCGCTGGCACCTCCACCCCGACGCCTGGATCGACGCCGCGTGCGCGAGCGCGGGCCGCGACCTGACTCCCGAGGAGTGGACGAGCGCGGTGGGCACCGAGGCGCCAGAGGTCATCGCCTGCGAGCGGTGACCGCACGATCCGATCGAGCATGCACAGCTGTACGGACGAACCACACAGCTGTGCATGGTCAACTCGGAGGGTGGTCGCGGCCACGGCGCAGCCTGCACGACCTCGACCGGGGCATGTCGCTCCTGATGGCGGCGGCGTTGATCTTCGGCGGGGTGGTGTGCCTGCTCGTCGGGCGGTCCGCGCCCGAGCTGGTCACCCGGGCGCGGGCGGTGAGCGGGCTGGGCGCGGCCGCGTCGGTGGTCGTCCTCGGCCTGTCGCTGCGGTTGCTGCCCGTGCCGCCCGTCGTCCTGTTCGCGGTCGCCGCGGTGGCGTTCGGCTCGGCCCTGGTCAAGGCACGACCGGACGTGCCTGCCCGACCACCCGAACGGGCCGGAACCGCGTGTTATACCTGGAGTGCCACAAGGAGGACGGCTCCGGCGGATCGGGGAGGCACTCGGCATGGTCGCGCACGTGGTCGTCATCGGTGCGGGTGTCTACGGCTCGTCGGTCGCCGCCGCGCTGGCGCGCCGAGGGGCGCGGGTCACCGTGGTGGACGCGGGCGCGCCCGCCGGCGGCACGTCCGGCGCGACGTTCTCGTGGACGAACTCCTGCGGCAAGCAACCGCGGTCCTACCACGACCTCAACGTCACGGGCATGGAAGCGCACCGGCGGCTGGCGGCCGACGTGCCGCACGGCGACTGGTACCACGAGACCGGCAACCTGGAGTGGGCCGCTGCCGAAGCCGACCGGGAGGCGTTGAGCGGCAAGGTGGCGACCGTCCTCGCCTACGGCTACGAGGCGCGGTGGCTCGACCGGGCCGAGGCGCTGGCACTCGAACCCGACCTGGACCCGGCCGCGCTGCCCGAGGACGGGATCGCCTACTTCCCGCGCGAGGGCTGGGTCGAGCCGACCCGCCTGGTCGCCCACCTGCTGGCCGCGGCGGTCGCGGCGGGCGCCGAGGTCGTGCGCGACGACGCGGTGACCGGTTTGGAGGTGACCGGTGGCGGGGTGCGCGCGGTCCGGCTCGCCTCGGGGCGGAGGCTGACCACCGACGCGGTGGTGGACTGCGCGGGACCGCAGGCCGCCCGGATCGCCGCACTGGCGGGGTTGGCGCTGCCGATGCGCAACACCCGCGGCGTGCTCGTCTACACCTCGCCGGTCGCGGTGGCGGTGAGCCGCGTCGTCCACGCACCGCAGGTCCACCTGCGCCCGGACGGCGGGGGACGGCTGTTGCTGCACACCCCGGACGTGGACGGAGCGGCCCACGTGTCCGACACCGGCGCGGTCACCGTCGACCAGGCGGCCGTGGACGTGGTGGTCGAGGCGGGCCGCGCGCTCTACCCCGGCGCCCGGGGGATGACCGCGGAGAGCGTCCGAGTGGGCGAACGGCCCATTCCGGCCGACGGCCTGCCGGTGCTGGGGCGGGTGGCGGAGCTGCCCAACTTCCACTTCGCCGTCTCGCACAGCGGCGCGACGTTGAGCCTGCACGCCGGCGGCCTGGTCGCGGCGGAGGTGCTGGGCGAGGACCGCGACGACGCCCTGGCCCCGTTCCGGTTCGAGCGAACCGCCGTCCACTGAGGACACGGTGCTTCGGGCGGCCGTATCGGCGGCTCTCCCGGTGATGGCGCGCGCACCCCGCGCCTGGCACTGTCGCGCTGCCCGCGGACCGCGCGACCTGAAGAGGGTGCCATGGCCGACCACGACAACGGCGGGCTGCTGCGGCAGTTGACCAGCCGCCAGATCGGCATGATCTCGCTCGGCGGCACCATCGGCACCGGGCTGTTCCTCGGGTCCAGCCTCGCCATCTCGATGGCCGGACCCGCGGTCGTGCTGGTCTACCTGGTGGGTGCGCTGGCGGCCGTCGCGGTGGCCTACGCGGTCGCCGAGATGGTGGTGGCGCACCCCGGGGCTGGCGGGTTCGGCGCGGTCGGCGCGCGGTACGCCGGCCCGATGGTCGGGTACGTGCAGCGGTGGTGCTACTGGGCCACGCAGGTGATCACGGTCGGCGGCGAGGTCGTCGCGGCCGGGCTGTACGTCCGGTACTGGTGGCCGCAGGTGCCGCTGTGGGCGTCGGTGTGCCTGTTCTCCCTGGCGATCCTGGGCGTCAACTTCGCGGCCGTGCGGCTGTTCGGCGAGGTCGAGTACTGGTTCGCGATGGTCAAGGTGACGGCGCTGGTCGTCTTCGTGGTGCTCGGCGGGTTGTACGTCGTGTTCGGCCTGCCGGGGCGGGACGCCGCCGGGCTGTCGGCGTGGACCGACCACGGCGGGTTCATGCCCCACGGCCTGGTGGGCGTGCTGCTGGCGGTGAGCGTGGCGACGTTCGGCTACGGCGGGGTGGAGTCGGTGGCGATGACGGCCGCCGAGTCGCGCGACCCCGCCCGTGACATCCCGCGCGCCGCCCGGCGGGTGGTGCTGCGGCTGGCGCTGTTCTACGTGCTGGCCACCGGGATCATCGTGGCGATCGTGCCGTGGACGGAGGCGGCGGCGGTCGACGGTGTCGCGGAGAGCCCGTTCGTGACGCTGTTCGCCTCGATCGGCGTGCCGGCCGCCGCGGGCGTGATGAACCTGGTCGTCCTCACCGCCGCGCTGTCGGCCGCGAACACCACCCTCTACCTGGCGTCGCGCACCGCTCACTCGCTGGCGCTCGACCGGTACGCGCCGAAGGCCCTCGCCGCGGTGACCGACCGGGGGAGCCCGGTGAACGCCGTGCTCGCCTCGACCGCGGGTCTGGCCGTCGCGGCGGTGGCCGCCGCGCTGTCACCCGACGCGGCGTTCCCCGTGCTGCTCGGCATCGCGCTGTTCAGCGGCATGACCGCGTGGCTGCTGATCTTCGTGAGCCACCTGGCGTTCCGGCGCGCCCGCCGCCACCTGCCGCCGTCGCCGGTCCGGCTGCCGGGCGCGCCGGTCACCGCGGTGCTGAGCGTGCTGTACGTGGTGCTGGTGCTGGTGGCGACGGCGTTCACCGAGGCGTTCGGCCCGGCGTGGCAGGTCGGCGTGCCGTTCGTGGCACTGGTGCTGCTGTCCTACCCGGTGGTGCGGCGGCGCCGGTCGGCCCGCGACCGGCACGCCGAGGACTACACCGAGTCGGTGTAGCCGTGCGCCACGATCCGCCGCGCGGACACGGCGTAGCCGTCGGTCCCGTCGGGCGCGAACGTGCCCAGGCCGTCGACGTACCGGTTGAACATGCAGAACGCCGCCGCGATCAGCACGGTGTCGTGGACCTCGACGTCGGTGGCGCCCTGCGCGCGAGCCCGGTCCACCAGGTCGGTGGTGACCGCGCGGCCCGACTGCTGCACGGCGGCCGCGATCCGCAGCAACGCCCGCAGCTTCTCCGACACCGGCGCGGTGTCCAGGTCCGCCCGCACCTGGTGCACCAGGGTCATGCCCTCGTCCAGTTGCGCGGCGGCGAACGCCGAGTGCGAGTCACGGCAGAACCGGCACTCGTTCAACGCGGACACGTAGGCCGCGATCAGCTCGCGCTCGCCGGCGGGCAGCGAGTTCGGCGCGCGCAGCAGGGCCTCGGCCAGGGCGTTGAGCGGCTTGGCCGTCTCGGGCCGGAACTTCATCAGCCCGGTGATACCGGGGAACAGGGTCTCGTCCATGCCGAGGTCGATGTGCGCCATGGGAGCACGCTAGCCGTTCACCGACCACTCGGGGGGTGATCGGTGAACGGCCGCGCTGCGTGATCCCGCAGTGGACGGCCCGGCCCCGCCGCGAGGGGGTGCGGCGGGCAACCGGGCGCTGTGGCCCTACTTGGCGTGGCCGCGCAGCATGAGCAGCACGGCGCCGGTCGTCATCCCGAACCCGACCACGTGGCCGAACAGGCTGACCCATTGGGCGTTGCCGACCACGAACACCATGTCGCTCATCATGGGGTCCGCGGTGACGCTCAGCCACAGCGGCATGATGATCAGCGCGCCGAGGACCCACAGGACCGCGCCGTACAGCATGCTCGCGGCGTAGACGGGCGGCACCGCGCCCAGTTTGCGGGTCAGCGCGCCGAACCCGGCGCCGGCGATGGCCGAGATGACCATGTGCACGATGAAGCCGACGACGGCGTTCTCGACGCCGATCAGCATGCCGACCATGGGCAGGGAACCCATCCCGGCCATCAGCAGGCCGAACACGAGGCCGCCGGCGAGCCCGGCCAGCGCCCCGTTGCGGATGGGTGACTCCGACCTGGTGGTCATCGGGACAGCGATTGTCGCGGACACGATCAGCTCCTTCGTCAGTTGTAGGGCATGGTCGGGAACCAACCGAACCCGAAGATCGACGGGACGCGGACGTCCCAGTACACGAGCAGGAACACACCGAGGGCGATCAGCAGCGCCGCGCTGACCGCGGTGGAACGCCGGCCGTCGCCGCTGAACCACCGCAGGAAGCGGCCCTTGGTGCCCAGGGCGAGAGCCGCGAACACGGCGGTGACGAGCACGACGTTGCCCACGGACTGCAGCACGAACGTGCCCGCGCCGAACAACGGGTTGCCGGAGTCGACGGCGGAGCGGAACAGCTTGATGAACATCGGGTACGGCCGGCCGATCAGGAACGCGCCGACCAGCGCGCCGAGCACCACGACGCGGGCCACCGGCCGGCCGCGGAACGGGTCGGGCAGCACGCCCAGGGCGGCCAACCCGAGGTAGGTCATCGCCAGGCCCACCACGCCGAACACGATCGCCGATTGCAGCAGCCGCACCGGCATCGTGCCGACCATCGCGTTCGACAGCTGCGGCATGCCCGGGCCGACCAGCACGCCGACCGCCCCGTACACCGCGGACACCGCGACCATTCCCGCCGTGAAGAAGCCCAACGGCCGCAACAGGGACCTCAACGCGCCCGTCGACGTCCCGCCGGCTTCGCTCATCGGCCCGATCGACGCCGCCATGGCGATGTTGCACGCGGTGAACGTGCCCGCGAGCCCCGAGACGAACGCGAACGCCAGGCCGGCGGCGGTGCCGGCGATCGAGGCGGTCGCGGCTTCCTCCCCGAGCAGGGCGTTGGCCACGTTCGCGCCGATCACGTGGTCGACGAACTCGTAGGACCACAGCACGGACAGCAGCACGCCGGCGATCACGCTGCCGACGATCAGCCGTCCCGATCCGGTGGTGCGTTCGGTCCCGGTGACGGGCCGGACGTGGGCCATGGGCGTTCACCTCGTTGCGAGTCGGAGCGCGCTTCGGTCGACTCAATGTCCTGGGCGACGCGCCGCCGCGACAACTTCCATGATGCTGTCCTGCGCGGCGCACCGAAGGGGGCCGGCCCACCTGTCGCGGCGGGGCCGTTCGGCGCTTCGGAACCACCCGCTGGAACTAATAGGGTGAGCGCGAATGCCAGTACCGCGGATACCAGGATCAGTGCTGGTGCGCACCTCGCGAGCGGTGGCGCGGCATTGAAGCCGAATCGCGTCGCCGGTGCCAGTGGCACGATCGGAAACCCGATGCGCGGGCGCTTGGTAAGCGTTTCACCGGTAGCCGGGCCGCGCGTAACCGAGGTACGTTCGGGTCGTCTTGACCGCCTTCGGGGAACGACGCTCGACCGCGCGGTGGTTGTGGGCCGCATTGCTTTCGTCCGGGAACCGACTCGAATTCTCGCGAGCGGAACAGGTGACCCGATGGGTGGGGGAATGGTGCGCGCGGACAACCGGATCGCGATCGTCGGAATGTCCTGCCGGCTGCCCCAGGCGCCGGACCCGGCCGCGTTCTGGCGGCTGCTGCGCGACGGTCGTGACGCGATCACCGCACCGCCGCCCGGGCGCGCGGGCGAGCTGCCCGCGGGCTTCCTCGACGAGGTCGACGCGTTCGACGCGGCGTTCTTCGGCGTCTCGCCCCGCGAGGCCGCCGCGATGGACCCGCAGCAGCGGCTGGCGCTGGAACTGGCGTGGGAGGCGTTGGAGGACGCGCGGATCGTCCCCGACGCGCACGCGGGTGGCCGGGTGGGCGTGTTCCTCGGCGCGACCTGGGACGACTACGCGACGTTGAGCTACCCGGCGCACGTCACCCCGCACACCATGACCGGCACGAACCGGGGCCTGATCGCCAACCGCGTGTCGCACTTCCTCGGCCTGCGCGGACCCAGCCTGACGGTGGACGCGGCGCAGTCGTCCGCGCTGGTGGCGGTGCACCTGGCGGTGCAGAGCCTGCGCCGGGGCGAGTCGTCGCTCGCGCTGGCGGGCGGGGTGAACCTCAACCTGGCCCCGGGCCGCGAGGCGAGCGGGGTCGAGTTCGGCGGGCTGTCCCCGGACGGCCGCAGCCGCACCTTCGACGCCGACGCCAACGGGTTCGCCCGCGGTGAGGGCGGCGGCGTGGTCGTGCTGAAGCCGCTGGCCCGGGCGCTCGCGGACGGCGACCGGGTGCACGCGGTGATCCTCGGCAGCGCCCTGAACAACGACGGCCCCACCCGCGGCCTCACCGTGCCCAGCGCGGACGCGCAGGCGCAGGTCATCCGGGACGCCTTGGCCGACGCCGACGTCCACCCGGACGAGGTGCAGTACGTCGAGCTGCACGGCACGGGCACACCGGTCGGCGACCCGGTGGAAGCCGCCGGCCTGGGTGCCGCGCACGCCGGGCGGGTCACCGAGCTGCGGGTCGGCTCGGCGAAGACCAACGTCGGCCACCTGGAGGGCGCGGCCGGCGTCGTCGGCCTGCTCAAGGCCGTGCTGAGCATCCGCCACCGCGCCCTGCCGGCCAGCCTGCACCACGTGACGCCCAACCCGGGCATCCCGTTCGCGGAGCTGAAGGTGCGGGTCCAGACCGAGCTGACCGGGTGGCCACGCGCCGACCGGTCGCTGATCGCCGGAGTGTCGGCGTTCGGGATGGGCGGCACGAACGCGCACGTGGTGGTCGCTCAAGCCCCGGAGCGGGAACCGGTCGGGCAGGTCGAGCCGGAGTCCCACGCGGTGCCCTGGGTGTTGTCGGGCAAGAGCGAGCAGGCGTTGCGGGCCCAGGCCGAACGGCTGCGCGACCACCTGGCCGCGCACCCCGGGCCGACCTCCACCGAGGTCGGCTACGCGTTGGCGACCACGCGCACCCACTTCACCCACCGCGCCGTGCTGCTGGACCGGGCGCCGCTGGCCGCGCTCGCCGCCGGCCGCCCCGCCCCCGACCTGGTCACCGGGCGGGTCGCCGACCTGGGCCGGACGGTGTTCGTGTTCCCCGGCCAGGGCGCGCAGTGGGCCGGCATGGGGCGCGAGCTCTACGCGACCGAGCCGGTCTTCCGGGAGTCGATAGACGCGTGCGCCGCCGCGCTCGCTCCCCACACCGACTGGTCGCTCGTCGACGTCCTGCTGGGGGACCCGCTGGACCGCGTCGACGTGGTGCAGCCGGCGCTGTTCGCGGTGATGGTGTCGTTGGCCGCGCTGTGGCGGGCGCACGGCGTCGAACCGGACGCGGTGGTCGGCCATTCCCAAGGCGAAATCGCGGCCGCGCACGTCGCGGGCGCATTGTCGTTGGCCGACGCGGCTCGCGTGGTGGCATTGCGCAGCCGGGCCCTGGTCGCCTTGGCCGGACAGGGCGGAATGATTTCCGTCACACTTCCGGTCGAGGTGGCCGAGGAATTCGTGGCGCGCTGGGGCGGCCGTTTGACCGTAGCGGTCGTGAATGCGCCCGGTGCGGTGGTGGTGTCCGGTTCACCGGCTGAGCTGGCCGAATTGTCGGCCGCGTGCGCGGCGGAGGGCATTCGGGCGCGCGCCGTTCCGGTGGATTACGCCGCCCATTCGGCGCAGGTGTCGGCCATTCGCCGAAGGCTGCTGGACGACCTCTCCGACGTGCGGCCGCGGTCGGGTGAGGTGCCGTTCTACTCGGCGGTGACCGGCGGTCTGCTCGACACCGCCGCCCTGGACGCCGACTACTGGTACCGCAACCTGCGCGAGCCGGTCCGGTTCGACCTGGCGACCGCCGCGCTCGCGGAGGCGGGCCACGACGTGCTCGTCGAGGTGAGCCCGCACCCGGTGCTGACGCCGACCCTGGACGTCGCGCTCGCCACCGGCACCCTGCGGCGCGACCACGGCGGCCGGGACGAGTTCCGGGCCGCGCTGGGCCGGGTGTTCGTCGCGGGCGGGCACGTCGACTTCACGCCCGCGTTCCCGGCGGGCGTCCGGCCGGTCGACCTGCCGACCTACGCGTTCCAACGCCGCCGGTACTGGCTGGGCGACGGCGACCGCGACGTCACGCCCGAGCCCGCCGCGCCGTCGGCCGATCCCGCCGAGCGGGTCGTCGCCGCCATCGCGGCCGTGCTCGGGTACGCCGACCCTGCCGACATCGACCCCACGCTCACCTTCAAGGACCTCGGTTTCGACTCCGTCATGGGCGTCGCGTTGCGCGACCGCGTCAACAGCGCGCTGGGCCTGCGGCTGTCCTCCGGCCTGATCTACGACCACCCGACGCCCGCGGCCCTGCTGGCGCACCTGCGTGACGGCGCCGTGGACGCGCCGGAGGCCGCCGTGGCGGTGACCGACGACCCGATCGTGATCGTCGGCATGGGCTGCCGCTTCCCCGGCGGCGTGACGTCACCGGACGACCTGTGGCGACTGGTGACGGCCGAGGTCGACGCGATCGGCGACTTCCCGGCCGACCGCGGCTGGGACCTGGGCCGGCTGTACGACCCGGAGCTGCGCAGCGGCGGCACGAGCGCCGTCGGCCGGGGCGGGTTCCTGGCGGACGCGGGCGGGTTCGACGCCGGGTTCTTCGGCATCTCGCCGCGCGAGGCCGTGGCGATGGACCCGCAGCAACGCCTGGTGCTGGAGACGGCGTGGGAGACGTTCGAGCACGCCGGGATCGACCCGACCTCGTTGCACGGCAGCCGGACCGGGGTGTTCACCGGCATCTGGTCCTCGGGGTACGCGGTCGGCACGCCGGTTCCCGAGGACGTGGAGGGCTACCTGGTCACCGGCACGGCGACCAGTGTGACGTCCGGGCGCGTCGCCTACCACCTCGGCCTGCGCGGACCGGCGCTGTCGGTGGACACGGCGTGCTCGTCGTCGTTGGTGGCGATCCACCTGGCGGCGCAGGCCTTGCGGTCGGGGGAGTGCGACCTGGCGCTGGCCGGCGGGGTCACGATCATGGCGACACCGGTGATCTTCACCGAGTTCTCCCGCCAGCGCGGGCTCGCGCCGGACGGGCGCAGCAAGCCGTTCTCCTCTTCCGCCGACGGCACGAGCTGGGGCGAGGGCGCGGGGTTGGTGTTGCTGGAGCGTTTGTCGGACGCGCGTCGGCGTGGTCATCGGGTGTTGGCGGTGGTGGCGGGTTCGGCGGTGAACCAGGACGGTGCGTCGAACGGGTTGACCGCGCCGAACGGCCCGTCGCAGGAGCGGGTGATCCGCCAGGCCCTGGCGAACGCAGGTCTGACACCGTCCGATGTGGACGCGGTCGAAGCCCACGGGACCGGCACGACGTTGGGCGACCCGATCGAGGCTCAGGCGCTGCTGGCCACCTACGGCCGAGAACGGTCGCAATCGCTGTGGCTGGGTTCGGTGAAGTCCAACATCGGTCACACGCAGGCGGCGGCGGGTGTCGCCGGTGTGATCAAGATGGTGCAGGCCCTGCGGCACGGGCGGTTGCCGAAGACGCTGCACGTGGACGAGCCGACACCACACGTGGACTGGACGACGGGCGACATCCGCCTGCTCACCGAAGCCCTGGACTGGCCCGAGACCGGACGGCCCCGGCGCGCGGCCGTCTCCGCGTTCGGCATCAGCGGTACCAACGCCCACCTCGTGCTCCAGCAGTCACCGGACGACGCGGAGGAAGCGGTCGGCGAGGACCGGACCGTGCCGTGGCTCGTGACCGCGAAGACCGAGGCGGCCCTGCGCGCCCAGGTGGAACGGCTGCGCGAGTTCGCGCTCACCCGCCCGGACGTGCCGGCCGCCGCCATCGCCGCCGAGCTCGCGGGCCGAGCCCGGTTCCGCCACCGCGCGGTGCTGGTCGGCGCGGACCACGCCGAACTGGCCACCGCCCCACCGGTCACGGCCGGCAAGTCGGTGTTCGTGTTCCCGGGTCAGGGTGCGCAGTGGGTTGGTATGGGCCGCGATCTCTACGCGTCCGAGCCGGTGTTCCGCGCCGCGGTGGACGCGTGTGAACGGGCGTTGGCTCCGCATGTGGGCTGGTCGTTGGTCGAGGTGTTGAGCGGTGGGTCGTTGGATCGGGTCGACGTGGTGCAGCCGGCGTTGTTCGCGATGATGGTGTCTTTGGCTGCGTTGTGGCGTTCTTACGGTGTCGAGCCGGATGCGGTGGTGGGGCATTCGCAGGGTGAGATCGCGGCGGCGTGTGTGGCCGGGGCGTTGTCACTCGAAGATGCGGCGCGTGTGGTGGCGTTGCGGAGCAGGGCTTTGGTCACGATCAGCGGTCAGGGCGGCATGGTCTCGGTGACGTTGCCGCCGGATGCGGAGCTGCTGTCCCGGTGGGGCGACCGGCTGACCGTAGCGGTGGTGAACTCGGCGACCACGGTGGTCGTCTCGGGTGAGCCGACTGCCTTGCACGAGTTGGTGGAGTTGTGCGAGCGGGAGGGTGTGCACGCTCGGCGGATTCCGGTGGACTACGCGGCGCATTCGGCGCAGGTGGAGGCGGTGCGGGACCGGCTGCTTGCGGATCTGGCGGACATCACTCCGTTGCCGGCGCGGGTGCCGTTCTACTCGACGGTGACCGAGGGTCTGGTGCAGGCCGTCGATGCCGACTACTGGTACCGGAACCTGCGTGAGCCGGTGCGGTTCGACCGGGCGGTCGAAGCCTTGGCGCAGGCCGGGCACGACGTGTTCATCGAGGTCAGCCCGCACCCCGTGCTGACACCTGCGCTGGACGTCACGGTCGCCACCGGCACCCTGCGCCGTGACCAGGGCGGACGCGGTGACTTCCTGACGGCGGCCGGCCGGTTGTTCGTGGCCGGCGTGGACGTCGACTGGTCACCCGCCCTGCCACCGGCCGGTCGCGTGGACCTGCCGACCTACGCCTTCCAGCACGAGCCGTACTGGCTCACCCCCGCCGCACCGGCGACGGACCCGTGGCGGTACGAGGTCACGTGGGCGCCGGTCACGCCCACGTCGACACCCTCCGGCCGGTGGCTGGTGCTGCGCCCGAACGGCGAGCACCCGTGGGTCGACGCGGCGGTGGAGGCGTTGCGGGACAGTGGTGTCGACGTGGTCGACACGGCCGACCGGGTCGACGGCGTGCTGTCGTTCCTGGCTCTGGACGAGTCGCCGCACCCCGACCACCCGGCGCTGACCGTCGGGCTCGTGCGGACGATCGAGGCGGTGCGCGACCTCGACGCGCCGCTGTGGTGCGTGACGCGCGGCGCGTTCGGCGATCGCCCCCGGCAGGCGCTGGTGTGGGGGACCGGCACCTCGGCCGCGCTGGAGTTCCCCGAGCGGTGGGGTGGGCTGGTCGACGTGCCGCCCACCCCGGACGCGTCGAGCGTGCGCCGCCTGCTCGCCGTGCTCGGCGGCCGGGAAGACCAGGTGTCGATCCACGCGGGAGGCGTGTTCGCCCGCAGGCTGCGCCGGGCCGGGCCGACCCCGCCGGTCCGGACCTGGCGGCCGGAAGGCACCACGCTCGTCACGGGCGGCACGGGTGCGCTCGGTGCCCGGGTGGCGCGGTGGCTCGCCGAGCAGGGGGCCGAGCACCTGGTGCTGGTCAGCCGCGGCGGGCCGGACGCCCCCGGCGCGGCCGAGCTGCACGACGAGCTGGTCGCCACCGGTACCCGGGTCACGGTGGCCGCCTGCGACGTGGCGGACCGGGCCGCGCTCGCGGCGTTGCTGGACGAGGTCGGTGACGTCCGGTCCGCGTTCCACGCGGCGGGCGTGATCAGGTCCGGCCGGTTGGCCGACGACGACCTGGCCGGGTTCGCCGACGTGATCACCGCCAAGGTCACCGGTGCCACGCACCTCGCCGACCTGCTGCCCGACCTGGACGCGCTGGTCCTGTTCTCGTCCACGGCCGGTGTGTGGGGCGACGGGCACGGCGCGGCCTACGCGGCGGGCAACGCCTTCCTCGACGCCCTCGCCGCCCGGCACCGCGCGCAGGGCAGGCCGACGACGTCGGTGGCGTGGGGCATCTGGGCCGAGGGCGGCATGGCCGCGTTGGAGTCGGTGCAGCGGCAACGGCAGCTCCTCGGCCTGGGCGAGATGCCGTCCGGGCGGGCCTTGGCCGCGCTGCGGGACGTGCTCGACCAGGACGTGCCGCACGCCGTGGTCACCCCGGTCGACTGGGCGCGGTTCGCGCCCGCCTTCACCCGGGTCCGGCCGAGCCGGCTGCTCGCGGACCTGCCCGAAGCACGGGTCCGGGAGGAACCGGTCGAGCCGGCCGTGCCGTCCGGTGTCGACGTGCTCGACGTGATCACCACGCACACGGCCGCCGTGCTGGGCCACACCTCGCCGGAGGCCATCGACACCGGACGTGCGTTCAAGGACCTCGGGTTCGACTCGTTGACCGCCGTCGACCTGCGCAACCGGCTCACCGCCGCGTTGGGCCGGCAGTTCCCGTCCACCCTGGTCTTCGACCACCCCACGCCCGAGCGGCTCGCCGCACACCTGCGCGGGGACGCCGCGCCCGGGACACCGGTGTCCGCGGTGGCGACCGACGAGCCGATCGCGATCATCGGCATGGGCTGCCGGTTCCCCGGTGGCGTCGAGTCACCGGACGACCTGTGGCGGCTGGTGGCCGGGGGCGTGGACGCCATCGGCGGGTTCCCCGACGACCGGGGGTGGGACCTGGACCGGCTGTTCGACCCCACGTCGGCCCGACCCCGCACGTCCTCGACCCGGAACGGCGGGTTCCTGGCCGACCCGGCGGGCTTCGACGCGGCGTTCTTCGGGATCTCGCCGCGTGAGGCGTTGGCGATGGACCCGCAGCAGCGGGTGCTGTTGGAGACGGCGTGGGAGACGTTCGAGCACGCGGGGATCGATCCGACGTCGTTGCAGGGCAGTCGGACGGGCGTGTTCACCGGCATCTGGTCCACCGGCTACGCCGCCGGTCCCGTTCCCGACGACCTGGAGGGCTACCAGGTCACCGGGACGGCCACCAGCATCGGCTCCGGCCGGCTGTCCTACCTGCTCGGGCTGGTCGGGCCGGCGTTGTCGCTGGACACCGGGTGCTCGTCGTCGCTGGTCGCGCTGCACCTGGCCGCGCAGGCGCTGCGGTCCGGTGAGTGCGATCTCGCACTGGCCGGCGGCGTCACGGTCAACGCCACGCCGTCGCTGTTCACCGAGATGTCGCGGCAGGGCGCGAGCGCACCGGACGGCCGCAGCAAGTCCTTCGCCGCTGCCGCCGACGGCGCCGGGTGGGCCGAGGGCGCGGGCCTGCTCCTGCTGGCACGCCTGTCCGACGCCCGCCGCGACGGTCACCACGTGCTCGCCGTCGTCCGGGGCACCGCGGTGAACCAGGACGGCGCGTCGAACGGCCTGACCGCGCCGAACGGTCCGTCGCAGGAGCGGGTGATCCGTCAGGCTTTGGCGAACGCCGGTCTGACACCGTCCGATGTGGACGCGGTGGAGGCGCATGGTACGGGTACGACGTTGGGTGATCCGATCGAGGCGCAGGCGTTGTTGGCGACTTACGGTCAGGGTCGTGGTGGTGAGCCGTTGTGGTTGGGGTCGGTGAAGTCGAACATCGGTCACACGCAGGCGGCGGCGGGTGTTGCCGGGATCATCAAGATGGTCATGGCGATGCGGCACGGCGTGCTGCCCAAGACCCTCCACGTGGACGAGCCCACGCCGCACGTGGACTGGACGGCCGGGAACGTCCGGCTGCTGACCGACCCCGTCGCCTGGCCGGACGGCGACCGTCCCCGGCGGGCGGCCGTGTCGGCGTTCGGCATCAGCGGCACGAACGCGCACACGATCATCGAACAGGCTCCGGAGGACACGCGGCCGGTGGCGGCCGAGCAGCTGTGGCTGCTGTCGGCCAGGACGCCCGAAGCGCTGCGCGAGCAGGCGCGGCGGCTGCGGGACTTCGTCGCCGACCACCCCGGGGAGGACGACGAGATCGGCCGCGTGCTGGCTGGTCGGGCGCGGTTCGATCATCGTGCTGTGGTGCTGGATCCGTTTGGTTTGGGTGCGTTGGTGGAGGGTCGTGAGCATCCGGGGGTGGTGACGGGTTCGGCGTCGGTGCTCGGCAGGTCGGTGTTTGTGTTCCCGGGTCAGGGCGCGCAGTGGGTTGGTATGGGCCGCGATCTCTATGCGTCCGAGCCGGTGTTCCGCGCCGCGGTGGACGCGTGTGAACGGGCGTTGGCTCCGCATGTGGGCTGGTCGTTGGTCGAGGTGTTGAGCGGTGGGTCGTTGGATCGCGTGGACGTGGTGCAGCCGGCGTTGTTCGCGATGATGGTGTCTTTGGCTGCGTTGTGGCGTTCTTACGGTGTCGAGCCGGATGCGGTGGTGGGGCATTCGCAGGGTGAGATCGCGGCGGCGTACGTGGCCGGGGCGCTGTCGTTGGAGGACGCCGCCCGGGTGGTGGCGTTGCGCAGCAAGGCTTTGGTCGCGATCAGCGGTCAGGGCGGGATGGTGTCGGTGTCGTTGCCGCCGGACTCGGAGTTGTTGTCGCGGTGGGACGACCGGTTGAGCGTCGCGGTGGTGAATTCGGCGTCCACGGTGGTGGTGTCGGGTGAGCCGGCGGCGTTGGACGAGTTGGTGGAGTTGTGCGAGCGGGAGGGTGTGCACGCTCGGCGGATTCCGGTGGACTACGCGGCGCATTCGGCGCAGGTGGAGGCGGTGCGGAAGCGGTTGTTGGCTGATCTGGCGGACATCACGCCGTTGCCGGCGCGGGTGCCGTTCTACTCGACGGTGACCGAAGGTCTGGTGGAGACCGTCGATGCCGACTACTGGTATCGGAACCTGCGTGAGCCGGTGCGGTTCGACCGGGCCGTGGAGGCGTTGACGCAGGCCGGGCACCACGTGTTCGTCGAGGTCAGCCCGCACCCCGTGCTGACACCTGCGCTGGACGTCCCGGTCGCCACCGGCACCCTGCGCCGCGACCGGAGCGACTTCCGCACCGCACTGGCCACCCTGGTCGTGCGCGGTGTCGAGCTGCCCCGGCCGACGCCGGGCCGCCTCGCGCTGCCGACCTACCCGTTCCAGCGCACGCGTTTCTGGCTCACGCCGGGGACGGCGGATTCCGCGCTCGGCCACCCGCTGCTGGACGCGTTCGTGGACCTGCCGGACGACCAGGGTTCCGTGCTGACCGGACGCCTGTCGACCCGCACGCACCCGTGGCTGGCCGACCACGCCGTCAACGGGACCGTGCTGCTGCCCGGGACGGCGTTCCTGGAGTTGGTCGCCGAGGCCGGACGAGCTGCGGGCTGTCCCACCGTGGCGGACCTGGTGCTGCACGTGCCGCTGACCGTGACCGAACGCCCCACGCACGTGCAGGTGTCCGTCGGCGCGGCCGACGGCGATGGCCGTCGACCGGTCGCGGTGCACTCCCGGATCGACGGCGAGTGGGTCCGGCACGCGTCCGGCACGCTCGACCGGGACCACCACCCGGTCGGCTCCGCGGGGGAACCCGAGGGGGAACGGGTCGACCCGGGCGGCTTCTACGACCACCTCGCCGACCTCGGCTACGAGTACGGTCCGGCGTTCCGGGGCGTGCGGGCGTTGTGGCACGGCGACGACGAGGTGTTCGCCGAGGTGCGGGTGCCCGACGGCGGTAGGTTCGGCCTGCACCCGGCCCTGCTCGATGCGGCGCTGCAACCGGTAATCCTGCTGCACCCGGACAACTGCCTTCGGCTGCCGTTCTCCTTCGCCGGCGTCGCCGTGCACGTCACGGGAGCCTCGGCGGTCCGCGTCCACCTCGCCCGAAAGGGCCCGGACGCGTACACGGTCGCGTTGACGGACCCGGCCGGCGTGCCGGTGGCCACGATCGACACGCTGACCGTGCGACCGGCTTCCGGGGCGGGCACGACGCTGCTGCGCACCGAATGGGTGCCGTTGGTGGAGGCCGAGCCGGCGCTGGTCCGCGTCGCACCCCTCCTGTCGGGGTCCGCGGACGCCACGTCCGTGCACGACCTCGCCCGGCGGGCACTCGCGCTGGTGCAGGAGCACCTGGCGTCCGACGATCCGGCGCGCTTGGTCGTGCCGACCGATGGCGGTCCGGCCGGTGCGGCGGTGCGAGGCCTGGTCCGCAGTGCCGCCGCCGAGCACCCCGGCCGGTTCGTGGCGGTGGAGCTGGACCGGGACGCGACGGTGGCGCGGGCGGCGGACGCGGCGGCCGTGGCGGGTGACGAGGTCGAGCTGGCGATCCGGGGCGACGAGGTGGTCGTGCCGCGGCAGGTCCCGTTCACGCCGCGGCCGTCGTCGGTCGACGGCGCGTGGCGGCTGGTCGAGTCCGGCACCGGGAGCCTGGACGACCTGGAGTTCGCCGAGGTGGCCGAGCCGCCGCTGGAACCGGGCCAGGTGCGGCTCGCGGTGCGTGCGGCGGGGTTGAACTTCCGGGACGTGCTCATCGCGTTGGGCATGTACCCGGACGAGGCGTTGTTGGGCGGTGAGGCGGCGGGCACGGTCCTCGAAGTCGGGCCCGGCGTCACCCGGTGGCAGGTCGGCGACCGGGTGCTGGGGCTGGCGTCGGGGACGTTCGGGCCGCGCGCCGTCGCTGATCAGCGGTTGCTCGGCCCGATCCCGGGCGGGTGGTCGTTCGCGCAAGCCGCGGCGGTGCCGGTGGCGTTCCTGACCGCGTGGTACGGGTTGGTGGACCTGGGCCGGGTCCGGCCGGGCGACCGGGTGCTGGTCCACTCCGGCGCGGGTGGCGTGGGCATGGCGGCGGTCCAGTTGGCCCGGCACCTGGGCGCGGAGGTGTTCGCCACGGCGAGCCCGCGCAAGTGGGACGCGTTGCGGGAGCTCGGCCTGGACGACGACCACCTGGCGTCGTCGCGCACGCTGGAGTTCGAGCAGCGGTTCCCGCGCGTGGACGTGGTGCTGAACTCGTTGGCCGGCGAGTTCACCGACGCGTCGTTGCGCCTGCTCGCGCCCGGTGGCCGGTTCGTGGAGATGGGCAAGACCGACGTCCGCGCCCCGGGAGGCGTGGACTACCGGGCGTTCGACCTCAACGACGCCGACCCCGCCCACCTCGGTGACGTGCTGGCCGAGGTGCTGCGGCTGGTCGGGGACGGCGTGCTGCGGTTGCCGCCCGTCGCCACCCACGACGTGCGGCGGGCCGCGGACGCGTTCCGGCTGATGAGCCAGGCCGGGCACGTCGGCAAGCTGGTGCTGACCGTGCCGCGGCTCGCCGACGGGACGGTGCTGATCACCGGCGGCACCGGCACGCTCGGCCGGGCCTTGGCGGCGCACCTGGTCGCGCGGCACGGCGTGCGGCGGCTGGTGCTGGTGAGCCGTGGTGGCGGTGAAGCGCCGGATCTGGACGCGGACGTGCGCGTGGTCGCGTGCGACGTGTCCGACCGGGACCAGGTCGCGGCGCTGGTGGCCTCCGTCCCGGACCTGACGGCGGTGGTGCACGCGGCCGGCGTGCTGGACGACGCGGTGGTGCAGCGGCTCACGCCCGGACAGTTGGACGACGTGCTGCGGCCCAAGGTCGACGGCGCCTGGCACCTGCACGAACTGACCGCCGGCCTGGACGCGTTCGTGCTGTTCTCCGCCGCCGCGGGCGTCCTCGGCAACGCCGGCCAGGCCAACTACGCGGCGGCCAACACCTACCTCGACGCCCTGGCGCGGCACCGGCACGCCCTCGGCCTGCCCGCCGTGTCGATGGCGTGGGGCTACTGGGCCGAGGCGTCCGGCATGACCGCGCACCTCACCGCTACCGACAAGGACCGCTTCGCCCGCGCCGGCATCGCGGCGATGACGACCGAGCGCGCGCTGGCGCTGTTCGACGCCGCCCTGGCGAGCGGCCTGCCCGCGGTGACGACCGCGCACCTGACCACCCGCACGGCTCGCGCGCTGCCACCACCCACCGCACCCGAAGCCGACCTGCTTGCGCTGGTCACGACGCACACCACGGCCGTGCTCGGGCACACCGACCCGGCCGCGGTCAAACCCCGCTTGGCTTTCCGCGACCTCGGGTTCGACTCGCTGACGGCCGTGGAGCTGCGCAACCGGCTCGCGGCGGCCACCGGCCTGCGCCTGCCCGCGACGCTCGTCTTCGACCACCCCACACCGGAGGAGTTGGCCGAGCACCTGAGGCTGGAGCTGTCGGGCACGCGTGCCGCTGCCGTGGAACCGGTCGTGCGTGCGGTGGAGGACGACCCGATCGTGATCGTCGGCATGGGCTGCCGCCTGCCCGGTGGAGTGGGGTCGCCGGACGACCTGTGGCGGTTGGTGTCGGACGGCGTGGACGCCATCACGGACTTCCCGGCCGATCGTGGTTGGGACCTGGACCGCCTGTACCACCCCGATCCCGACCACCCCGCGACCAGCTACACCCGTTCCGGTGGGTTCCTGACCGACGCGGCCGGGTTCGACGCGGACTTCTTCGGGATCTCGCCACGCGAGGCGTTGGCGATGGACCCGCAGCAGCGGGTGCTGCTGGAGACGGCGTGGGAGACCATCGAACACGCGGGGATCGACCCGACGTCGTTGCGGGGCAGCCTGACCGGCGTGTTCACCGGGCTGTGGTCCTCCGGGTACGGCGGCGTGGTCGACCAGGCTCCGCGGGACGCCGAGGGGTACCTGGCGACCGGCATCTCGCCCAGTGTCACGTCCGGGCGCGTGGCTTACCTGCTCGGGTTGCGCGGGCAGGCCGTGTCGGTGGACTCCGCGTGTTCGTCGTCGCTGGTGGCGATCCACCTGGCGGCGCAGGCGTTGCGGTCGGGGGAGTGCGACCTGGCGTTGGCGGGCGGCGTGACGGTGATCGTGAACCCGCTGGGGTTCACCGAGTTCTCGCGGCAGCGCGGCCTGGCCGCCGACGGCCGCTGCAAGCCGTTCGCCGCTGCCGCCGACGGCACGGGGTGGGGCGAGGGCGCGGGTCTGGTGTTGTTGGAGCGGTTGTCGGACGCCCGCCGCAAGGATCACCGCGTGCTGGCGGTGGTGCGGGGCAGTGCGGTGAACCAGGACGGCGCGTCCAACGGGTTGACCGCGCCGAATGGTCCGTCGCAGGAGCGGGTGATCCGTCAGGCTTTGGCGAACGCCGGTTTGACACCGTCCGATGTGGACGCGGTGGAGGCGCACGGTACGGGTACGACGTTGGGTGATCCGATCGAGGCGCAGGCCTTGTTGGCCACTTATGGTCGGGATCGTTCGGAGCCGTTGTGGTTGGGGTCGGTGAAGTCGAACATCGGCCACACGCAGGCGGCGGCGGGTGTCGCGGGTGTGATCAAGATGGTGCTGGCGCTCCAGCACGGGCGCTTGCCCAGAACGCTGCACGTGAACGAGCCGACCCCGCACGTGGACTGGACGGCAGGGGACGTGCGGCTGCTCACGGACGCCGTGCCGTGGCCCGCGGTCAACCGCCCACGCCGGGCCGGCGTGTCGTCGTTCGGCGTGAGCGGCACGAACGCCCACGTGATCATCGAACAGGCACCTGTGACGGCCGCGGCGCCCAGCGCGCACACCGGCCGCACCCCGTGGGTGATCACGGGCAAGACCGGGCAGGCGCTGCGCGACCAGGCTCGCAGGGTGCACCAGGTTGACGGCGACGCGTCCGCCGTGGCCCGTGCGCTGGCTGGTCGGGCGAGGTTCGACCACCGTGCGGTGGTGTTGGATCCGGCTGGTTTGGGTGCGTTGTCGGAGGGCCGTGAGCATCCGGGGGTGGTGACCGGCACGGCTTCCACGTTGGGCAGGTCGGTGTTCGTGTTCCCGGGCCAGGGCGCGCAGTGGGTGGGGATGGGGCGTGAGTTGTACGCGTCCGAGCCGGTGTTCCGTGAGGCCGTGGACGCGTGTGAACAGGCGCTGAGCTCGCACGTGGACTGGTCGTTGGTCGAGGTGTTGAGCGGCGGGTCGTTGGATCGCGTGGACGTGGTGCAGCCGGCGTTGTTCGCGATGATGGTGTCTTTGGCTGCGTTGTGGCGTTCTCATGGTGTCGAGCCGGATGCAGTGGTGGGGCATTCGCAGGGTGAGATCGCGGCGGCGTGTGTGGCTGGGGCATTGTCGTTGGAGGACGCGGCGCGGGTGGTGGCGTTGCGGAGCAGGGCTCTGGTCGCGATCAGCGGTCAGGGTGGGATGGTGTCGGTGTCGTTGCCTCCGGACTCGGAGTTGTTGTCCCGGTGGGACGACCGGCTGTCGGTCGCGGTCGTCAACGCGGCGGACTCCGTGGTGGTGTCCGGCGAACCGGGTGCGCTGGCTGAACTCGTGGCGGCCTGTGAGGTCGACGGCATCCGGGCGCGTGTCCTCCCGGTGGACTACGCGGCGCACTCGGCGCAGGTGGAGGCGGTGCGGGAGCGGTTGTTGGCTGATCTGGCGGACATCACTCCGTTGCCGGCGCGGGTGCCGTTCTACTCGACGGTGACCGAGGGGCTGGTCGAGACGGTCGATGCCGCCTACTGGTACCGGAACCTGCGTGAGCCGGTGCGGTTCGACCGGGCCGTGGAAGCGTTGACGCACGCCGGGCATGAGGTGTTCATCGAGGTGAGCCCGCACCCGGTGCTGGTGCCCGCGCTGGACGTCCCGGTCGCCACCGGCACCCTTCGCCGCGACCAGCCCGACTTCACCGCGGCTGCCGCACGGTTGTTCGTCGCGGGCGTGGACGTCGACTGGCCCGTGCCGGACGCCGATCACATCGACCTGCCCACCTACCCGTTCCAGCACGAGCGCTTCTGGCTGGAACCCGCGCCGGGAACCGCCGACGTCACCGCCGCGGGTCTCGACCCGGCCGACCACCCACTGCTCGGTGCCGCCGTGGAGCTCGCGGCGGGCGAGGGCGTGGTGCTCACCGGACGGCTGTCGACAGCGACCCACCCGTGGCTGGCCGACCACGCGGTCCACGGCTCGGTGCTGCTGCCTGGCACGGGTTTCGTGGAGTTGGCGCTGAGGGCGGGCGCGCAGGTCGGCCGGCCCGTGCTGGACGAGTTGCTGCTGGAAACCCCGATGGTGCTGCCCGCACGGGACGCCGTGCCGGTCCAGGTGGTGGTCGACGGCACGGCGGTCGCCATCCACTCCCGGGTCGACGGCGACTGGGTGCGGCACGCCACCGGCACGCTCGGCGTGACGCCACCGCCGGCACCCGAGCCGACCTGGCCGGCGGACGCACGGCCGGTCGACCTCACCGGCTTCTACGACGACCTCGCGGCGCGCGGCTACGAGTACGGGCCGGCGTTCGAGGGCGTGCGGGCGGTGTGGCGGCACGGCGACGAGCTGTTCGCCGAGGTCGCCCTGCCCGACCCGGCCGGGTTCGACCTGCACCCGGCGCTGCTGGACGCGGCGTTGCAGCCGTTGACGTTGGTCGCGGCGGGGCGGCTGCCGTTCTCGTTCGCCGGGGTCGCCGTGCTGCGGACGGGGGTGTCGGCGGCACGGGTCCGCCTCACCCCGACCGGGCCGGAGACCTACCGGGTCCTGCTCACCACCTCCGACGGCGAGCCGGTGGCCGTGGTGGAGGCGTTGACCGTGCGGCCGATGACGGCGGACTTCCAGGCCCGCGACCACCGGGTGTTCCGGCTCGACTGGGTGCCTGTCACGCCTTCGACCGAAGACACCGCCGTGCACCACGTCGTCAGCGCGCCGAACGCGAACCCGATCGAGGCCACGCACGCCGTGGTGGCCGAGACGTTGGCGGTCGTCCAGGACTTCCTGCGCACGTCCGACGACGGGAAGCTCGCCGTCGTCACGCGCGGCGCGGCGGGCCCGGGTGAGGTGACCGACCTGCCCGCGGCGGCTGTCTGGGGCCTGGTGCGGGCGGCCGAGGCCGAGCACCCCGGCCGGTTCGCGCTGGTCGACGTGGACCACGGCGGCGAGGTCCACGTGCCTGCCGACGAGTTCCAGGTGGCGGTCCGCGGTGGTCGGGTGCTCGCGCCGCGGCTCGACCGCGTGCCCGGATCGGCGGTCGCGCCCGACCTGGCCGGCACGGTGCTGATCACCGGCGGCACGGGCACGTTGGGCGTGCTGGTGGCCCGTCACCTGGTCACCCGGCACGGCGTCCGCCGACTGGTGCTGCTCAGCCGGAGCGGCGGTGAGGTGGTGGTCGAGGGCGCGGACGTGCGCGTCGTGGCGTGCGACGTGACCGACCGGGCGGCGCTGGCGGACGTGCTCGCGACCATCCCCGACCTGCGGGCCGTCGTGCACGCGGCCGGTGTGCTGGACGACGCCGTGGTGATGTCGTTGACCCCGGAACGACTGCACGCCGTGCTGCGGCCGAAGGTGGACGCGGCGTGGCACCTGCACGAGCTGACCCGTGACCTCGGTCCGGTCGCGTTCGTGCTGTTCTCGTCGGCGGCCGGTGTGCTCGGCGGCGCGGGCCAGGGCAACTACGCGGCGGCCAACGCCTTCCTCGACGCCCTCGCCGCCCACCGGCACGCCCTGGGCCTGCCCGCCGTGTCGCTGGCGTGGGGGCAGTGGGCGCAGGCGAGCGGGCTGACCGGCCACCTCACCGACGCCGACCAGCGCAGGTTGACGCGGTCCGGGGTCGTGCCGATGTCGACGGAGCACGCGTTGGCGCTGTTCGACGCGGCGTTGGCAGGCGGTGAGCCCGCGTTGGTGCCCGCCCGGCTCGACCTCACCGCGCCGTCGTTGCGCGGGTTGACGCGGCGGGCGCGTCGGATCGCGGACACCGGACTGGCGCACCGGCTCGCGTCGCTGTCCGAGGCCGATCAGCACGCCGCGGTGCTCGACCTGGTCCGCACGCACACGGCCGTCGTGCTGGGACGCACCGACGGGGTGGCCGCGCAACGCGCGTTCTCCGACCTCGGGTTCGACTCGCTGACGGCGGTGGAGCTGCGCAACCGGCTGGCCGGGGCACTGGGTGTGACGCTGCCCGCGACGCTGACGTTCGACCACCCGACGCCGAACGCGCTGGCGGCCCACCTGCGGGGCCTGCTGCTCGGCCGGGAACGGCCGACCACCGCGCCGGTCGCCGTGGCCGCCACCGACGATCCGATCGTGGTGGTCGGGATGGGGTGCCGGTTCCCCGGCGGGGTCGGTTCGGCGGCGGAGCTGTGGCGACTGGTCGCCGACGGCGTCGACGCGATCGGCGAGTTCCCGACCGATCGCGGGTGGGACCTCGACCGGCTGTACGACCCGGCGGGTGGACCCGGCACCAGCTACACGCGATCGGGTGGGTTCCTGCGCGACGCCGCTCGGTTCGACGCGGGGTTCTTCGGGATCTCGCCGCGCGAGGCGTTGGCCATGGATCCGCAGCAGCGGGTGTTGCTGGAGACCGCGTGGGAGACGTTCGAACACGCGGGGATCGACCCGACGTCGTTGCAGGGCAGCCACACCGGCGTGTTCACCGGCATCTGGTCGTCCGGGTACGGCGGTGGGGCCCAGCCGCCGGACCTGGAGGGCTA
Source organism: Saccharothrix saharensis (assembly GCF_006716745.1). Lineage (NCBI taxonomy): Bacteria > Bacillati > Actinomycetota > Actinomycetes > Pseudonocardiales > Pseudonocardiaceae > Saccharothrix > Saccharothrix saharensis. The sequence continues at coordinate 26,959 of NZ_VFPP01000001.1, forward strand.
CCTGTCGACCGGTACGGCGACGAGCGTGACGTCGGGGCGGGTGTCGTACTTGTTGGGGTTGGAAGGTCCGGCGGTGTCGGTGGACACGGCGTGTTCGTCGTCGTTGGTGGCGATCCACCTGGCGGCGCAGGCGTTGCGTTCCGGTGAGTGCGACCTGGCGCTGGCCGGTGGTGTCACGGTGATGGCGACGCCGTCCGGGTTCGTGGAGTTCTCGCGCCAGCGGGGGTTGGCGGCGGACGGGCGGATCAAGTCGTTCGCCGACGCGGCCGACGGCACCAGTTGGGCCGAGGGCGCCGGGTTGGTGTTGTTGGAGCGGTTGTCGGACGCGCGCCGCAACGGTCATCGGGTGTTGGCGGTCGTGCGGGGCAGCGCGGTGAACCAGGACGGTGCGTCGAACGGGTTGACCGCGCCGAATGGTCCGTCGCAGGAGCGGGTGATCCGTCAGGCTTTGGCGAACGCCGGGTTGTCGCCGTCCGATGTGGACGCTGTGGAGGCGCATGGTACGGGTACGACGTTGGGTGATCCGATCGAGGCGCAGGCTTTGTTGGCGACTTATGGTCGGGGTCGTTCGGAGCCGTTGTGGTTGGGGTCGGTGAAGTCGAACATCGGCCACACTCAGGCGGCGGCGGGCATCGCCGGCGTGATCAAGATGATCATGGCGATGCGGCACGGCACGCTCCCGCGCACGCTGCACGTCGACCTGCCCACCACGCACGTCGACTGGGCGGCGGGCGAGGTCCGGCTGCTCACCGAGACCACGCCGTGGCCTGCCGTCGACCGCCCGCGCCGGGCCGGGGTGTCGTCGTTCGGCATCAGCGGCACCAACGCGCACGTGATCCTCGAACAGGTGCCCGCCGAGCCGGTGGACGTGGCCGAGCCGGTGCCGTGGCTGTTGTCGGCGAAGTCGCCGGAGGCGGTGCGGGCGCAGGCGCGGCGGTTGCGGGACTTCGCCGATGACCCGTCAGTGGGTGCCGTGCTGGCGACACGTGCCCGGTTGCCCTACCGCATCGCACTGACCGATCGGAACAGCCTCGTGGCCGACCTCGACGCCGTGGCCCGCGGCGACGCGCCGATCGGTGAGGCCGGCACCGGGAAGACGGCGTTCGTGTTCTCGGGTCAGGGTGCGCAGTGGCGTGGTATGGGACGGCGGCTTCACGCGGCGTATCCGGTGTTCGCGGTGGTGTTGGACGAGGTGTGTGAGCGGCTCGGGTTGTCGTTGTGGGAGGTGGACCTGGATCAGACCCGGTTCACGCAACCCGCGTTGTTCGCGATCGAGGTGGCGCTGTACCGGTTGGTGGAGTCGCTGGGCGTGCGTCCCGACTACCTGGTGGGTCATTCCGTCGGTGAGATCGCCGCCGCGCACGTCGCGGGGGTGCTGACCCTGGACGACGCGTGTGCGTTGGTGTCGGCGCGGGGTCGGTTGATGCAGGAGTTGCCGACGGGCGGCGCGATGGTGTCGATCCGGGCCGGGGCCGCGGAAGTGGCGGAGACGCTGCCCGACGGCGTCTCGATCGCGGCCGTCAACGGGCCGGAGGCGGTGGTGATCTCCGGTGACGAGGACGCGGTGCTGGAGGCCGCGGACCTGTGGCGGACGTTGGGGCACGAGACGCGGCGGCTTTCGGTGAGCCACGCGTTCCACTCGGCGCACATGGAGCCGATGTTGGGTGAGTTCGCGCAGGTGGTGGCGGGGCTGACGTTCGGTCGTCCACAGATCCCGATCGTGTCCACGGTGTTGTCGGACCGTTCGAGTAGCGTGGAGAACAGGGATCCCCTGGGCGGGGACCCTTCCGCAGGCACGGTGTTCGATGCCGGGTACTGGGTGCGGCAGGCGCGGGAAGCGGTGCGGTTCGCGCAGGCCGTGGACTGGTTGCGCGAACGCGGTGTCACGGCGTTCCTGGAGATCGGGCCGCACCCCACGCTCGTGCCGACCGGTGTGATGCGGCGGGAGGACGATTCGCCGCGACGGTTGCTCGCCGCGCTCGGCAAGGTGTGGGTGGACGGCGCGGAGTGGACGTTGCCCGCCGCGCACGGTGACGTGCCGGCGTACGCGTTCCAGCGCGAGCGGTTCTGGTTGGTGCCCGCGGCGGCGACCGACGTCACCGGTGCCGGGCTCGGCGCGGTCGACCACCCGTTGCTGGGCGCGGTGGTGGAGTTGCCCGACGAGCAGGGCGTGGTGCTGACCGGGCAGCTCTCGCCGGCCGCGCAACCCTGGCTCGCCGAGCACACCGTGCTCGGCCAGGTCCTCCTCCCGGGCGCGGCGTTCGTGGAGCTGGCGTTGCGGGCGGGCGCGCAGGCGGGTTGCCCGGCGGTCGAGGAGTTGGCCCTGGAGACGCCGCTGGTGCTCGCCGGGCCGGTCGACGTGCGGGTCGCGGTCGGCGCCGACCGGACCGTCACGATCCACTCCAGGTCGGAAGGCCACTGGGTGCGGCACGCCACCGGCGTGCTCGGCACCGGTTCCGCGCCCGTCCCGTGGCACGAGCCCCACACCGAACCGGTGGACCTGGCCGGCTTCTACGAGTCGCTGGCCGACGCCGGGTTCGAGTACGGCCCGACGTTCCAGGGCTTGCGGGCCGTCCGACGGCACGGCGACGACCTCTACGCCGACGTCCACCTGCCCTCCGACGGCGACCGGTTCGCCCTGCACCCGGCCCTGCTGGACGCCGTGCTGCACGCCGTCACCATCGCCGACGACCGGCCCAAGCTGCCGTTCTCGTTCACCGGCGTCACGGTCTGGCGGACCGGGAGCACCACCGCGCGGGCGAAGGTCACCGCCACCGGGCCCGACACCTACCGGGTCAGCCTGGCCGGCCCGGGCGGTGAGCCGATCGCCACCGTCGACTCGCTGACCCTGCGCGCCCCGGCGGCGCCCCGGCCGCGCGACCTGCACCGACTCACCTGGCACGCCACCGAGATCGAACCGGCAGCGCACGACGACCGGCTCCACCACGCCACCGACCCGGTCGAGACGCTGGGCGCGGTGCAGGAGTTCCTGGCCGCGCCCGGTGACTCCCGGCTGGTCGTGGTGACCAGGGGTGCGGTGTCCGTGCGGGGTGAGGACGTGACCGACCTCCGCGCCGCCGCCGTGTGGGGCCTGGTGCGCTCGGCGTCGGCCGAGCACCCCGGGCGGTTCGTGCTGGTCGACACCGACGGGCCGCTGCCCGCCCTGGGCGATGAGCCGCAGGTGGCCGTCCGGGACGGGGAACTCCACGTGCCGCGCCTGGACCGCGCCGACGTCGCACCCCTGCCGTCCACGCTCAGCCCGGACGGCGCGGTGCTCGTCACCGGCGGCACCGGCGTGCTCGGCGCGGCGATAGCCCGCCACCTGGTCGCCCGCCACGGCGTCACGCGGCTCGTCCTGGCCAGCCGACGCGGGCCGGCCGCCCCCGGTGCCGAAGACCTCATCGGGGAACTGGCCGGGGCCGACGTCACGGTGGTGGCCTGCGACGTGGCCGACCGCGACGCCGTGGCCCGGCTCCTGGCCGAGCACCCCGTGACGTCCGTCGTGCACGCGGCCGGCGTGCTGGACGACGCGGTGGTGCAGTCGCTCGACCCCGAGCGGTTCGCGGCGGTCTGGCAGCCCAAGGCCGCCGCCGCGCTGCACCTGCACGAACTGGCCGGCGACCTGGAGGCGTTCGTGCTGTTCTCGTCGGTCGCGGGCGTGCTCGGCGCGCCGGGGCAGGCGAACTACGCCGCCGCCAACGCGTTCCTCGACGCCCTCGCCACCCACCGGCACGCCAACGGCCTGCCCGCGGTGTCCCTGGCCTGGGGGCACTGGGCGCAGACCAGCGGCATGACCGGCAAGCTCACCGAGACCGACCGGCGGCGGATGGCCAAGGCGGGCGTGCTGCCGATGACCACCGACGAGGCCTTGGCCCTGTTCGACGCCGCCCTCACCGCGGGCGAACCCGTGCTGGCGCCGGTCCGCCTGGACCGCCGCGCGACGCCCGCCCGCCCGAGCGACCCGACCCAGCCGACGCACGACGTGCTGGAGCTGGTCCGGCGCGCGGTCGCCCAAGTGCTCGGCCACGCGTCCACCGACGCCGTCGGCCCGCACCGCGCGTTCTCCGACCTCGGCTTCGACTCGCTCACCGCCGTGGAGCTGCGCAACCACCTCGACGCGGCGACCGGGCTGCGCCTGCCCGCCACGCTCACGTTCGACCACCCGACACCCGCCCGGCTGGCCGACCACCTGCGGGAACGGCTGGCCGAGACCACGCCCGACCCGCTGCTGGCCGAACTCGACCAGCTCAAGTCCGCGCTGGACCGCGCCGAGCACGCCGACCACGACGCCGTCGCGGCCCGCCTGGAAGCGCTGCTGGCCACGTGGACCGCCAAACGCGCCACACCCGAGGACGACCTGGACGACGCCACCGACAGCGAGCTGTTCAGCATCCTCGACGACGAGCACCGCCGGACCCAGGTCATCCGATCAGGCGAGTACCGCACCGCGGGGGAGCAACCGTGACGGCCGACGAAGACAAGCTCCGCAGTTACCTCAAGCGCGCCACCGCGGACCTGCGGGTGATGGGCAAGCGCCTGGCCGAGGTGGAGGAGGCCGCGCGCGAGCCGATCGCCATCATCGGCATGGGGTGCCGCTACCCGGGCGGCGTCGGGTCGCCCGACGACCTGTGGCGGCTGGTCGCCGACGGCGTGGACGCGATCGGCGACTTCCCGACCGACCGCGGCTGGGACGTCCCCTACGACCCGGACCCGGACAAGCCCGGCGCCACCTACGCGCGGTCGGGCGGCTTCCTGGCCGACGGCGCCGGGTTCGACGCGGGGTTCTTCGGGATCTCGCCGCGCGAGGCGTTGGCGATGGACCCGCAGCAACGGGTGCTGCTGGAGACCGCGTGGGAGACGTTCGACCACGCCGGCATCGACCCGACCGCGGTGCGCGGCAGCCGGACCGCGGTGTTCACCGGCGTGTGGTCCTCGGGCTACGCCGCCCAACCGCCGCCGGACCTGGAGGGCTTCCTGGCCACCGGCATCGCCACCAGCACCACCTCCGGCCGGGTGTCGTACCTGCTCGGCCTGGAGGGCGCGGCGGTGTCGGTGGACACGGCCTGCTCGTCGTCGCTCGTCGCGATCCACCTGGCCGCGCAGGCGCTGCGCGCGGGGGAGTGCACGATGGCGCTGGCCGGCGGCGTCACGGTCATGGCGACCCCGGCCGGGTTCGTGGAGTTCGCCCGGCAGCGCGGCCTCGCCCCGGACGGGCGGATCAAGTCGTTCGCCGACGCCGCCGACGGCACGAGCTGGGCCGAGGGCGCGGGCCTGGTCCTGCTGGAACGCCTGTCCGACGCGCGCCGCAACGGCCACCGCGTGCTCGCCGTCGTGCGCGGCAGCGCGGTGAACCAGGACGGCGCGTCCAACGGCCTGGCCGCACCCAACGGCCCGTCCCAGGAGCGCGTGATCCGGCAAGCCCTGGCGAGCGCGCTGCTGGAACCGTCGGACGTGGACGCGGTCGAGGCGCACGGCACCGGCACCACGCTCGGCGACCCGATCGAGGCGCAGGCCCTGCTGGCCACCTACGGCCAGGGCCGCGCCCAACCGCTGCGCCTGGGCTCGGTGAAGTCGAACATCGGCCACACCCAAGCCGCCGCCGGCATCGCGGGCGTGATCAAGATGGTGCAGGCGATGCGCCACGGCGTCCTCCCGCGCACCCTGCACGTCGACCGGCCCACCGACCACGTGGACTGGACGGCGGGCGACGTCACGCTGCTCACCGAGCCGACCCCGTGGCCGCACGCCGACCGGCCGCGCCGCGCGGGGGTCTCGTCGTTCGGCATCAGCGGCACCAACGCCCACGTCATCCTCGAGCACGTCCCGGCCGAGGAACCGTCCACAGCGGACGTCGACCTGCCGTGGCTGGTGTCCGCACGCACCCCGCAAGCCCTGGCCGCCCACGCCGAACGCCTCCAGGTGGTCGACGCACCCGCCCCGAACGTCGCCCGGGCCCTCGCCCGCCGCACCCACTTCGAGCACCGCGCCGTCATCCTGGACGACCACCGCGCCGGCCTGGCCGCACTGGCCGCCGGCCGGGACGCGCCCGGCCTGATCACCGGAGCGGTGGGCGTACCCGGCAAGACCGTCTTCGTGTTCCCCGGCCAGGGCGCGCAGTGGCCGGGCATGGGCCGCGAGCTGTACGCGTCGTCCGAGGTGTTCCGCGCCCACGTCGACGCCTGCGCCGAAGCCCTCGCGCCGCACGTGGACTGGTCGCTGGTCGACGTCCTGCGCGACGGCCCGCTCGACCGCGTGGACGTCGTGCAGCCCGCGCTGTTCGCCGTGATGGTGGCGCTGGCCGGGCTCTGGCGCGCGCACGGCGTCGTCCCGGACGCGGTCGTGGGCCACTCGCAGGGCGAGATCGCCGCCGCGCACGTCGCGGGCATCCTGTCGCTGGAGGACGCCGCGAAGGTCGTCGCGTTGCGCGCCAAGGCGTTGGTGGCGTTGGCGGGCCGGGGCGGCATGGTGTCCGTGGCGTTGTCGCCCGAGCGCGCCGCCGACTACCTGGAACGGTGGGCGGGCAGGCTCACCGTCGCCGTCGTCAACGCGCCCGGCACGGTCGTCGTCTCCGGCAACACCGACGACCTCGCCGAACTGGTCGCCGCGTGCGCCGCCGACGACATCCGCGCCCGCGCGCTCCCGGTCGACTACGCGGCCCACTCGGTGGAGGTCGAGGTCCTCCGCGACCGGCTGCGGCACGACCTGGCCGGCATCACGCCGCGACCCGCCGCGATCCCGCTGTACTCGACGGTCACCGGCGCGCCCGCCGCCGACCTGGACGCCGGGCACTGGTACCGCAACCTGCGCGAGCCGGTCCGGTTCGACCTGGCCACGCGCGCCCTGCTGGCGGCCGGGCACGGCGTGTTCGTCGAGGTCAGCCCCCACCCGGTGGTGACGTCCGCGGTCGAGCAGACGGCCGAGGACGCCGACGTCCTGGTCACCGGGACGCTGCGGCGCGACCAGCCGGACGGGTTCCGCGCGGCGCTGGCCCGCCTGCACGTCCGGGGCGTGCCCGTCGACTGGCCGTTCCCGGCCGGCCTCACGCCCGCGGAGCTGCCCGCCTACCCGTTCCAGCGGCAGCGGTTCTGGCTGCGCCCCACGACCGGGGAGACCGGCGACCACCCGCTGCTGACCACCGTGATCGACCTGCCCGACGGCGGCGCGGCCCTGTCCGGCAAGGTGTCGCCGTCCACCCACCCGTGGCTGGCCGACCACGCCGTGCGCGGTGCCGTGCTGCTGCCCGGCACGGTGTTCCTCGAACTCGCCGCCCACGCCGCCACGCAGGTCGGCGCACGGGCCGTGCACGAGCTGGTGCTGGAAACCCCGCTGGTCCTCGACCAGGACGGGGTGCGGCTCCAAGTGGTGGTCGGACCGCCCGACGACACCGGCCTGCGGCTCCTCTCCGTGCACTCGCACGCCGGCGAGTGGGTCCGGCACGCCACCGGCACGCTCGGCGACGCACCGGAACCCGCGTGGGACGGCCCGTGGCCGCCACCGGACGCCGAACCGCTCGACGTCACCCACCTCTACGACGCGTTCGCCGCCCTCGGCTACGACTACGGCCCCGCGTTCCAAGGCGTCACGGCCGCGTGGCGGGTCGGTGACGAGGTGCACGCCGAGGTGGAGGCACCCGCGGGGGAGCACTTCGCCCTGCACCCGGCCCTGCTCGACGCGGCCCTGCACCCGATGGCACTGCTGCACCCGGACGGCCCGGCCAAGCTGCCGTTCGCGTTCACCGGCGCGGTGCTGCGCCCCACCGACGCGCGCGTGCTGCGGGTGCGGCTGTCCGGCGGCCCCGACACGTACTCGGTCGCGCTCGCCGAACCGGACGGGACGCCGGTCGCCTCGATCGCGTCCCTGTCGGTGCGGGCTTTCGCCGACACCCCGGACGACCTGTTCCACCTCAGGTGGGTGCCGGTCAGCGGTGACCTCGCGGCCGAAACCCGCCACGACGTGGCCGAGCACCCCGGCGACACCCCCGAGCGGGCCTTGGCGGCGCTCCGCGAAGCCTTGAACGCCGTCCGAGGCCACCACGACCGGCTGGTGGTCGTCACGCGCAACGCGGTCGCCGCCGTCGCGGGCGACGTGGTCGACCCGGCCCACGCCGCGGTGTGGGGCCTGGTGCGGTCGGCCCAGGCCGAGCACCCCGGCCGGTTCGTGCTCGTGGACGCGGACGGCTCGTGGGACGGCACGGTGGCCGACGAGTCGGAGTTGGCCGTGCGCCGGGGCACCCTGCTCGCGCCCCGGCTCGGCCGGGTGGAGCGCGCGCTGACCCCGCCGGACGGGCCGTGGCGGCTGGAGGACGTCGGCACGGGCGGCATCGACGACCTGGCGCTCGTGCCGCGACCGGAGCTGACCGGACCGCTGGCCCCGGGACAGGTGCGCATCGCCGTGCGTGCCGCCGGGCTGAACTTCCGCGACGTGCTCATCGCGCTCGACGTGTACCCCGGCGAGGCGTTGATGGGCGGCGAGGCGGCGGGCGTCGTGCTCGACGTCGGGCCGGGCGTCGATCGGTTCCGGCCGGGCGACCGGGTGTTCGGCCTGGTGCCGGGCGCGTTCGGGCCGATCGCCGTCGCCGACCACCGGGTGCTCGCGCCGGTGCCCGAGGACTGGGCGTTCGCGCGGGCGGCCTCGGTGCCGGTGGTGTTCCTGACCGCCTGGTACGGCCTCGTGGACCTGGGCCGCGTGCGGCCGGGTGACCGGGTGCTCGTGCACGCGGGCACCGGCGGCGTCGGCATGGCCGCCATCCAGCTCGCCCGGCACCTGGGCGCGGAGGTCTTCGCCACCGCGAGCCCGGCCAAGTGGGACGTGCTGCGCGGCCTCGGCCTGGGCGACGACCACATCGCCTCCTCGCGGACGCTGGAGTTCGAGCAGGCCTTCCCGCCGGTGGACGTGGTGCTGAACTCGTTGGCCGACGGGTTCACCGACGCGTCGCTGAGGCTGCTCGCGCCCGGTGGCCGGTTCGTGGAGATGGGCAAGACCGACATCCGCGCCGACACCGGCGTCGACTACACCGCGTTCGACATCGCCGACGCCGGCCCCGAGCGGCTCGGCGCGATCCTGGCCGAGGTGCTGCGTGCCTTCGCCGACGGCGTGCTGACGCCGTTGCCGCTCGACGTCCGGGGCGTGCGCGACGCGGTCGACGTGTTCCGGCACATGAGCCAGGCGCAGCACATCGGCAAGATCGTGCTCGCCCTGCCCGCCGCCCTCGACGGCACGGTGCTGATCACCGGCGGCACCGGCACGCTCGGCCGGGCGGTGGCCGCCCACCTGGTCGCGCGGCACGGCGTGCGGCGGCTGGTGCTGGTCGGCCGCAGCGGCGGCGAAGCGCCGGAACTGGACGCGGACGTGCGCGTGGTCGCGTGCGACGTCTCCGACCGGGAGCAGGTCGCGGCGCTGGTGGCCTCGATCCCCGACCTGACGGCGGTCGTGCACGCGGCGGGCGTGCTGGACGACGCCGTGGTCACCGAGTTGACGCCCCGGCAGGTGGCCGACGTGTTCGCGCCCAAGGCGCGGGCCGCCTGGCACCTGCACGAGCTGACCCGCCACCTCGACCTGAGCGCGTTCGTGCTGTTCTCGTCCGCCTCCGGCGTGCTGGGCAGCCCGGGCCAGGCCAACTACGCCGCCGCGAACGCGTTCCTGGACGCCCTGGCCGTGCACCGACGTGCCCTCGGCCTGCCGGCCGTGTCGCTGGCCTGGGGTTACTGGGCGGAGGCGTCCGGCATGACCGGGCACCTCACCGACGCCGACCGGCACCGCCTGACCCGGGCCGGTGTCGTGCCGCTGACCACCGAGCACGCGCTGGACCTGTTCGACGCGGCGCTGGCCGCCGACCGGGCCGCCGTCGCGCCCGTCGCGCTGGACCTGCCCGCCCTCGCCCGCACACCCGTGCCGCCGTCGGCGTTGCGCGGGCTGGTGAGCCGCAAGCACGCCCGACGTCCCGCCCACCGGGGCGCGCTGGCCGACCGGCTGCGGTCACTGCCGGCAGCCGAGCAGGTGGCCGCGGTGCTCGACGTCGTCACGGCGAACACCGCCACGGTCCTGGGGCACGCCTCGCCGGACGCGATCGACACCCGGCAGCCGTTCAAGGACCTCGGCTTCGACTCGCTGACCGCCGTGGAGCTGCGCAACCGACTCGGCACGGCCACCGGCCTGCGGCTGCCCGCCACGGTGACGTTCGACCACCCCACACCCGCACGCCTGGCCGGGTTCCTGCGCGACGAGATCGTCGGTGCGCGTCCCGCCGTTGCCGAGCCGGTCGCGCGCCCGGTGGACGACGACCCGATCGTGATCGTCGGCATGGGCTGCCGCCTGCCCGGTGGGGTCGCGTCACCGGGTGACCTGTGGCGGTTGGTGTCGGACGGCGTGGACGCCATCACGGACTTCCCGACCGATCGTGGTTGGGACCTGGACCGCCTGTACCACCCCGATCCCGACCACGCGGGCACGAGCTACACCCGTTCCGGTGGGTTCTTGGCGGACGTGGCCGGGTTCGACGCCGACTTCTTCGGCATCTCGCCGCGTGAAGCGCTGGCCATGGACCCGCAGCAACGCGTGCTGCTGGAGACGGCCTGGGAGACGTTCGAGCACGGCGGCATCGACCCGACGTCGTTGCGGGGCAGCCGGACGGGCGTGTTCACCGGGATCTGGGCCTCCGGGTACGGCGCACCCGCCGAGGTCGAGGGGTACTTCGGCACCGGCGCGGCCACCAGCGTGGTGTCCGGCCGGATCGCCTACCTGCTCGGGTTGGAGGGCGTCGCGGTCTCCCTCGACACGGCCTGCTCGTCGTCGCTGGTCGCGCTGCACCTGGCCGCGCAGGCGCTGCGCACGGGCGAGTGCGACCTGGCGCTGGCCGGCGGCGTCACCGTGATCGCCACCCCGGTCGGCTTCACCGAGTTCTCCCGCCAGCGCGGCCTGGCCGCCGACGGCCGGTGCAAGCCGTTCTCCTCTTCCGCCGACGGCACGAGCTGGGGCGAGGGCGCGGGGTTGGTGTTGTTGGAGCGGTTGTCGGACGCGCGCCGCAACGGTCATCGGGTGTTGGCGGTGGTGGCGGGTTCGGCGGTGAACCAGGACGGTGCGTCGAACGGGTTGACCGCGCCGAACGGTCCGTCGCAGGAGCGGGTGATCCGCCAGGCCCTGGCGAACGCGGGTCTGACACCGTCCGATGTGGACGCCGTGGAGGCGCACGGCACGGGCACCTCGCTCGGTGACCCGATCGAGGCGCAGGCGTTGCTGGCGACCTACGGCCAGGACCGCGCCGAGCCGCTGTGGTTGGGGTCGGTGAAGTCCAACATCGGCCACACGCAGGCGGCGGCGGGCGTGGCGGGCGTGATCAAGATGGTCGAAGCCCTGCGGCACGGCCGCCTGCCGAAGACGCTGCACGTGGACGCGCCGACACCGCACGTGGCGTGGGACCGGGGCGACGTGCGGCTGCTCACCGAACCGGTGCCGTGGCCGGAGACCGGGCGTCCCCGGCGAGCCGCGGTGTCGTCGTTCGGGATCAGCGGGACCAACGCGCACGTCGTGCTGGAGCAAGCGCCCGACCAGGACGGCACGACCGCGGCCGGCGAGGTGCCGTGGCTGGTGTCGGCGAAGACCGGACCCGCGCTGCGGGAGCAGGTCCGCAGGCTCCGGGAGTTCGCGGCGGTCCACCCCGACGCGGTTGGCATCGGCCACGCCCTGGCCGGTCGCGCCCGGTTCCCGCACCGCGCGGCCGTCCTCGGCGGCGAGGTCGTCTCCGGGATCGCGGGCACACCGGACCGCACGGTGTTCGTCTTCCCGGGACAGGGCGCGCAGTGGGTCGGCATGGGCCGGGACCTGTACGCGGCCGAGCCGGTGTTCCGGGACGCGATCGACGAGTGCGAGCGGGCCCTGTCGCCGCACGTCGACTGGTCGCTGGTCGACGTCCTGGGCGGCGGGTCGCTGGACCGGGTCGACGTGGTGCAGCCCGCGCTGTTCGCGGTGATGGTGGCGCTGGCCCGGTTGTGGCGGTCGGTCGGCGTCGAGCCGGACGTCGTCGTCGGCCACTCGCAGGGCGAGATCGCCGCCGCGCACGTCGCCGGCGCGTTGTCGCTGGCGGACGCCGCCCGGGTCGTCGCGCTGCGGAGCAAGGCACTCGTCGCGATCTCGGGCCGGGGCGGCATGGTGTCGCTCGGCCTGTCCGCCGAGCAGGCCACCGACCACCTGGCGCGGTGGGGCGGGCGGCTGACCGTCGCGGTCGTCAACGCCCCCGGCTCGGTGGTCGTGTCCGGCGACGACGACGCGCTGGACGAGCTGCTGGCCGGTGCCGGCGACATCCGCGCCCGTCGCCTGCCGGTGGACTACGCCGCCCACTCGGCACAGGTGGAGGCCATCCGCGACCGGCTGCTGGCCGACCTCGCCGACATCACGCCGACGTCCGGCACGGTCCCGTTCCACTCCGCGGTGACCGGTGAGGTGGTCGACACCGCCGGGCTCGACGCCGGTTACTGGTACCGCAACCTGCGCGAGCCGGTGCTGTTCGAGCGGGCGGCCCGCGCGGTGGCGGCCAGCGGCTCGCCGGTGTTCGTGGAGGTCAGCCCGCACCCGGTGCTGACACCGGCGTTGGCGGAGCTGGACGCGACGGCCGGTGGCACGTTGCGCCGCGACCGCGGCGGGCGGGACGAGTTCCTGGCCGCCGCCGCACGGCTGTTCGTGCTCGGCGTGGACGTCGACTGGGGCGTGGCATCCACCGCGCCGGCCGGCCTGCCGACGTACCCGTTCCAGCGGGAGCGGTTCTGGCTGGCGCCCGGTGGTTCCGGTGACGTGACCGGCGCGGGCCTGGACCCGGTCGACCACCCGCTGCTCGGCGCGTCCGTGGAGCTGCCCGGCGACCGGGCCGTGGTGCTGACCGGCACGGTGTCGACGGACACCCACCCGTGGCTGGCAGACCACGCGGTGCTCGGGACCGTGCTGCTGCCCGCGGCGGCGTTCGTGGAGCTGGTCGCGCACGCCGCGGGCGTGGTCGGGTGCGCGGCGGTCGAGGAAGTCGTCCTCGAAGCGCCCCTGGTGCTCGACGCTCCGGTGCGGGTGCAGGTCGTCGTGGGCGTGGCGGACGGGACGGGCCGCCACCCGGTGGAGGTCCGCTCCCGGGGACAGGACGACTGGGTGCGGCACGCCACCGGCACGCTCGCCGTCGAACCGGTCACCGCCCCGGCCTTCCCGACGAGCTGGCCGCCGCCCGGCGCACGACCCGTCGACGTGGTCGACCTGTACGACGTGCTGGCCGGCGCCGGGTACGAGCACGGTCCCGCGTTCCAAGGCGTGCGGGCGGTGTGGCGTGCGGGTGGCGAGGTGTTCGCCGAGGTCGCGGTGGACGACGGCGGCCGGTACGGCGTGCACCCCGCGTTGCTGGACGCGGCGCTGCAACCGCTGGCGTTGTCGGCCGGAGCAACCGGCACCGACACGACCGGCGGGGTGCGGCTGCCGTTCTCGCTCCACGGGATCACGGTCCACCGCGCGGGTGCGTCGACCGCCCGGGTGAGGCTCGCGGGCACGCCGCAGGGCTACTCGGTCGCGCTCGCCGACGACTCCGGCGCGCCCATCGCCACGATCGGCTCGGTCACCACCCGCCCGATGGCGCGGCAGGCCGACGACGCCCTGTTCGAGCTGGACTGGATCCGCCGTGACGGCGGCACGACCGCACCCGACCGGGTCGTGGCACCGCGTTCGGTCGAAGAAGCGCTGGAGCTGCTCCAGGGGTTCCTGGCCGAGGACGGTGACGCCCGCCTGGTCGTGCACACCCGCAACGCGATGGCGGTGGCACCCGGCGACCACGTGGACGACCTCGACGGCGCGGCCGTGTGGGGGCTGGTCCGCGCCGCGCAGGCCGAACACCCCGGCCGGGTCGTGCTGGTGGACACCGACGACTCGCCGCCGGTCCTCCTGGACGACGAGGACCAGGTGGCCGTCCGCCGTGGCGTGGTCCACGTGCCGCGGCTCGTCCGGGCCACCGCGCACGCGGACGTCACCGGCTCGCTCGTGCCGCCGGCCACCGGGAACCTGGACGACCTCGTGCTCGCCGAGACCGACGAAGTCCCGTTGCGGCCGCACGAGGTCCGCGTGCGGGTGCGGGCGGCCGGGATGAACTTCCGGGACGTCCTGATCGCCCTCGGCGTCTACCCCGGCCCGGCGACGCTCGGCAGCGAAGGCGCGGGTGTGGTCACCGAGGTGGGCTCGGACGTCACCGGCCTGCGTCCCGGTGACCGCGTGCTCGGCCTGCTGTCCGGCGCTTTCGGACCGCACGCGGTCGCCGACCACCGGGTGGTGGTGCCCGTGCCCGACGGCTGGACGTTCAGCCGGGCCGCCGCCGTCCCGGTGGCGTTCCTGACCGCCTGGTACGGCCTGGTCGACCTCGGCGGCCTGCGCCCGGGCGACCGGGTGCTCATCCACTCCGGCGCGGGCGGTGTCGGCCTGGCCGCCATCCAGCTCGCCCGGCACCTGGGCGCGGAGGTGTTCGCCACCGCGAGCCCCGGCAAGTGGGACGTGCTGCGCCGTTCGGGCGTGCCCGACGACCACATCGCCTCCTCGCGCACGCTGGAGTTCGAGCAGCGGTTCCCGCGCGTGGACGTGGTGCTGAACTCGTTGACCGGCGAGTTCACCGACGCGTCGCTGCGACTGCTGGCCGACGGCGGCCGGTTCGTGGACATGGGCAAGGCCGACCCGCGGGACGTTCCCGGCTACCGGGCGTTCGACCTGGCCGAAGCGGGCCCGGAACGGCTCGGCAAGGTGCTGGCCGAGGTCGTGCGGCTGCTCGTGGCAGGCGTGCTCCACCCGTTGCCGATCACGGCCTGGGACGTCCGGCGCGCGCCGGAGGCGTTCCGGCACATGAGCCAGGCCGGGCACGTCGGCAAGATCGTGCTGACCGTGCCCGCGCCGCTCGACCCCGACGGCACCGTGCTGATCACCGGAGGCACGGGCACGCTGGGCGGGCACGTCGCCCGGCACCTCGCCGCCGCGCACGGCGTGCGGAAGCTCGTGCTGGTGAGCCGGTCCGGGGCCGCGCCGGTCATCGACGGCGCGGACGTCACCGCAGTCACGTGCGACGTCCGCGACCGGCAGGCGCTGGCCGAGGTCGTGGCGGGCATCCCCGACCTCACCGCCGTGGTCCACGCGGCCGGCGCGCTGGACGACGGCGTGATCGGGTCGCTGACCCCCGAACGGCTCGCCGGCGTCCGCGCCGCGAAGGCCGACGCCGCCCACCACCTGCACGAGCTGACCCGCCACCTGGACCTGAGCGCGTTCGTGCTGTTCTCCTCGGCCGCCGGGGTCCTGGGCAGCGCGGGCCAGGGCAACTACGCCGCCGCCAACGCCTACCTCGACGCCCTGGCCGAGCACCGCCGCGGGCAGGGCCTGCCCGCGGTGTCCGTGGCGTGGGGGCAGTGGGCGCAGGCCAGCGGCCTGACCGGACACCTGGACGACGGCGACCACCGCCGCCTCGCGCGGTCCGGGGTCGTGCCGCTGTCCACCGGGCACGGCCTGGCCCTGTTCGACGCCGCCCTCACCGCACCCGAGCCGACCCTGGTGGCCGCCGGGCTGCGCGTGTCCGCCCTGGGCGACCGGCCGGTGTTGCGCGCGTTGACGCGCCGCCGACCCGCACGCACGTCAGGTCTGGCACGGGACCTCACCGCGCTGCCCGAAGCCGAGCAGCGCGCTGCCCTGCTGGAGCTGATCACCACGCACAGCGCGGCCGTCCTCGGCCGCACCGACGGGGTCGACGCCGACCGGGCGTTCTCCGACCTCGGCTTCGACTCGCTGACGGCGGTGGAACTGCGCAACCGGCTGGCCGCGGCCGTCGGCGTACGGCTGTCCGCGACCATGACGTTCGACCACCCCACCCCGACGCGCCTGGCCGATCACCTGCGGGAAGTGCTGCTCGGGACGGCCCGGCGGACCGTCGCGCCGGTGGCCGTGCCCAGCGGCGACGACCCGATCGTGATCGTCGGCACGGGGTGCCGGTTCCCCGGCGGCGTGACGTCGGCGGCGGACCTGTGGCGGCTGGTGTCCGGGGGAGTGGACGCGATCGGCGACTTCCCCGCGGACCGCGGTTGGGACGTGGCCCGGCTGTACGACCCGGACGGCGGACCCGGCACCACCTACACCAGGTCCGGCGGGTTCCTGGCCGACGTCGGCGGGTTCGACGCGGCGTTCTTCGGGATCTCGCCGCGTGAGGCGTTGGCGATGGACCCGCAACAGCGGTTGGTGCTGGAGACGGCGTGGGAGACGTTCGAGCACGCCGGCATCGACCCGACGTCGTTGGCGGGCAGCCGGACCGGCGTGTTCACCGGTAGCTGGGCGTCCGGGTACGCGGGCGGCGTGGACCAGGTGTCCCGGGACGTCGAGGGTTACCTGGCCACCGGTACGGCGACGAGCGTGACGTCGGGGCGGGTGTCGTATGTGTTGGGGTTGGAAGGTCCGGCGGTGTCGGTGGACACGGCGTGTTCGTCGTCGTTGGTGGCGATCCACCTGGCGGCGCAGGCGTTGCGTTCCGGTGAGTGCGACCTGGCGCTGGCCGGTGGTGTCACGGTGATGGCCACCCCGGCGAGCTTCGTGGAGTTCTCCCGGCAGCACGGCCTGGCCGCCGACGGACGTGCCAAGTCGTTCGCCGCGGCGGCTGACGGCACCAGTTGGGGTGAAGGTGCCGGGTTGGTGTTGTTGGAGCGGTTGTCGGACGCGCGCCGCAACGGTCACCGGGTGTTGGCGGTGGTGGCGGGTTCGGCGGTGAACCAGGACGGCGCGTCGAACGGGTTGACCGCGCCGAACGGTCCGTCGCAGGAGCGGGTGATCCGTCAGGCTTTGGCGAACGCCGGGTTGACACCGTCCGATGTGGACGCTGTGGAGGCGCACGGTACGGGTACGACGTTGGGTGATCCGATCGAGGCCCAGGCCTTGTTGGCGACTTATGGTCGGGATCGTTCGGAGCCGTTGTGGTTGGGGTCGGTGAAGTCGAACATCGGCCACACGCAGGCGGCTGCGGGCGTGGCGGGCGTGATCAAGATGGTCGAAGCCCTGCGGCACGGCGTGCTGCCGAAGTCGTTGCACGTGGACGAGCCGACCCCGCACGTGCAGTGGCAGCACGTCCGGCTCCTCGGCGAGGCGCGGCCGTGGCCCGCCGTCGACCGCCCGCGCCGGGCCGGCGTGTCCGCGTTCGGGATCAGCGGTACGAACGCGCACGTGATCCTCGAACAGGTGCCCGCCGAGCCGGTGGACGTGACCGAGTCGGTCCCGTGGCTGCTGTCCGCCAAGACCCCGGACGCCCTGCGCGCCCAAGCCCGCCGCCTGCGTGACTTCGCGGACGACCCGGCGGTCGGCGCGGCCCTCGCGTCCCGGACCCGGTTCCCCTACCGGGCCGCCCTCACCGATCCGACGACGATCCTGGCCGACCTGGACGCGGTGGTCGACGCCCCGATCGAGAGAGCCCGGAACGGCAAGACGGCGTTCGTGTTCTCGGGTCAGGGTGCGCAGTGGCGTGGTATGGGACGGCGGCTTCACGCGGCGTATCCGGTGTTCGCGGTGGCGTTGGACGAGGTGTGTGAGCGGCTCGGGTTGGCGTTGTGGGAGGTGGACCTGGATCAGACCCGGTTCACGCAGGGGGCGTTGTTCGCGATCGAGGTGGCGCTGTACCGGTTGGTGGAGTCGCTCGGGATGCGTCCCGACTACCTGGTGGGTCATTCCGTGGGTGAGATCGCCGCCGCGCACGTCGCGGGGGTGCTGACCCTGGATGACGCGTGTGCGTTGGTGTCGGCGCGGGGTCGGTTGATGCAGGAGTTGCCGGCGGGCGGCGCGATGGTGTCGATCCGGGCCGCGGAGGCGGAGGTCGTGCTGGTTGACGGTGTCTCGATCGCCGCGGTCAACGGACCCGATTCGGTGGTGATCTCCGGTGACGAGGACGCGGTGCTGCGGATCGCCGAGGTGTGGCGGGAACGCGGGCGCGAGACCCGGCGGCTTTCGGTGAGCCACGCGTTCCACTCGGCGCACATGGAGCCGATGTTGGCGGAGTTCGCGCAGGTGGTGGCGGGGCTGACGTTCGGTTATCCACAGATCCCGATCGTGTCCACGGTGTTGTCGGACCGTTCGAGTAGCGTGGAGAACAGGGATCCCCTGGGCGGGGACCCTTCCGCGGGCACGGTGTTCGATGCCGGGTACTGGGTGCGGCAGGCGCGGGAAGCGGTGCGGTTCGCGCAGGCCGTGGACTGGTTGCGCGAACGCGGTGTCACGGCGTTCCTGGAGATCGGGCCCCACCCCACGCTCGTGCCGACCGGTGTGATGCGGCGGGACCACGACGAGCCCGGACGCGTCCTCGCCGCCCTCGGTCGGCTCTGGGAACAGGGCGCGGACTGGCGGCCACCGGCACCGCGCGCCCACCTGGACCTGCCCGCGCACCCGTTCCGGCACGAGCGGTTCTGGTTGGTGCCGAGCGTGCCGGCGGACGTAGCCGGGGCGGGGCTCGACCCGGTGGACCACCCGTTGCTGCGGGCCGCGGTGAAGCTGCCGGACGGGCAGGGCGTGGTGCTGACCGGCGTGCTGGCGGCGACCACGCACCCGTGGCTGGCCGAGCACACCGTCCTCGGCACGGCCCTGCTCCCCGCGACCGGGTTCGTGGAACTGGCCCTGCACGCGGGAGGGCACGTCGGCTGCCCGGTGCTGGCCGAACTCGTCCTCGAAGCACCGCTGCCGCTGCAGGACACCACGCACGTCCAGGTCACCGTCGGCGCGCCGGACCCCACCGGCCGACGCGCCGTCACCCTCCACTCCCGCACCACCACCGACCCGGACGACTGGACCCGCCACGCCACCGGAGCCCTGGTCCCCGAACCGGCCACCCCGCCCGGCGGGCCCACCACCTGGCCGCCCGCCGGCGCCACCCCGGTCGACATCACCACCCTCTACGACACGCTCGCCGACGCGGGCTACGACTACGGCCCCACGTTCCGGGGCCTGCGCGCCATCTGGCGGCACGGCGACGACCTGCACGCCGAGGTCGCCTTCCCGGCCGACCACGCCCACCTGTCCGGCTACGGCCTGCACCCGGCCCTGCTGGACGCGGCGATCCAGCCGCTCACCCTGCTCACCGGCATCACCGCCGAGGTCGACGGACCCGGCCAGGGCCTGGCCCGGCTGCCGTTCTCGTTCTCGGGCGTGTCGATCACCGGCACGGCCACCACCCTGCGGGTCGTGCTGTCGCCCACCGCGCCGGACACCTACGCGATCCGCGTCACGGACACCGCCGGCACACCGGTCGCGAGCGTCGACTCGCTCGTGCTGCGCCCGGTCGAACTGGGCGGCCTCGCCGTCACCCGACACCCGGACTCGCTGTTCGCCCTCGACTGGACGCCGGTGCCGCTCACCGACGCGCCGGACGTGCCGGCCCGGTCGCGGGAGCTCGCGGCGACCGGCGCGGACCCGGTCGAGCGGACCCACGCCCTCACCCGCCAAGTGCTGGCCGACGTGCAGCGGGCGCTGGCCGACGACACCCGGCTGGTGATCGTCACCCGGATCGACGACCTGCCGTCCGCGGCGGCCCAGGGCCTGGTCCGCAGTGCGCAGGCCGAGCACCCCGGCCGGTTCCTGCTGGTCGAGCACGACGGCACGGAGGCGTCCCGCGAGGCGCTCCCGGCCGCCGTCCGGACCGCGTTCGCCCAAGCCGAACCGCACCTGCGGCTCCACGACGGCACGCCGCTGGCCCCGAGGCTGACCAAGGCCGACCGGGACGTCGCACCCCGCCCGCTGCGCGGCACCGCCCTGATCACCGGCGGCCTGGGCGTCCTCGGCGGCCTCACCGCACGCCACCTCGTCACCGCGCACGGCGTGCGGCACGTGGTGCTGGTCGGCCGGCAGGGCGACGCGACCCCCGGCGCGGCCGAACTCCGGGCCGAGCTGGCCGAACTCGGCGCGACCACCACCGCGGCCGCGTGCGATGTCGCCGACCGGGACGCGCTCGCCGCGCTGCTGGCCACGATCGACGACCTGCGCGTGGTCGTGCACACCGCCGGGGTCGTGGACGACGCCGTGATCGCGAGCCTCACCCCGGACCGGCTGGCCGCCGTGCTGCGGCCCAAGGTCGACGCGGCCTGGCACCTGCACGAGCTGACCCGCGACCTGGACGCGTTCGTGCTGTTCTCGTCCGCGGCGGGCGTGCTGGGCAGTCCCGGGCAGGCCAACTACGCGGCGGCCAACGCGTTCCTGGACGCGCTGGCCCGCCACCGGCACGCGGCCGGGCTGCCCGCCGTGTCGCTGGCGTGGGGACAGTGGGCGCAGGACAGCGGCATCACCGGCCGCCTGACCGAGGCCGACCGGCTCCGGCTCGCCCGAGCCGGCCTCCACGCCCTGCCGACCGACCGGGCGCTGGCGTTGTTCGACCTCGGCCTGGCCGCCGGCCCGCCCGTGCTGGTGCCCGCGCACCTGGACCCGGCCACGGCCCGCACGCCGTTGCTGCGCCGCGAGCGGTCACCGCGCGCGAAGGCGCCGGCGGTCACCCCGTCCGACCTGATCGGCCGCCTCGCCGCACTGGCCGAACCCGAGCAGCGCGCCCTGCTGCTGGAGGTGATCAACACGCACAGCGCGGCCGTCCTCGGCCACACCACGCCGCTCACCGCCGACCCGCAGCAGGCGTTCCGCGACCACGGCGTGGACTCGCTGACCGCGATCGAGCTGCGCAACCGGCTCAACGCGGCCACCGGTCTGGAGCTGGCGGCCACCGCCGTGTTCGACTTCCCCACGCCCGCCCAGCTGGCCAACCACCTCTACGGGCAGCTGCGCGGCACGGCCAACCGGGAACCCGGACCGCTGGAAACCCTGCTGCGCAAGGCGATCGACGTCGACCGCGCGCGCGACGGCGTCGACCTGCTGGCGGCCGCGGCCCGCCTCGGCCCGCTCGCCGACCGACCCGACGTCACGCCGGTCAAGCTCACCACCGGGTTCGTGCCGCCCGCGCTGGTCTGCCTGCCGTCCGCCCTGGCGTTCACCGGCGTGGAGGAGTACGCGCGGTTCGCCGCCGCCCTGGAGGCGATGCGGGACGTGGTCGCCGTGCCGCTGCCCGGCTTCACCGGCGGCCCGCTGCCCGCCACCGCCGAGGCGCTGGTGGACGCGCTGACCGACGCGGTCGCCGACGCGGCGCCGGGGGAGTTCGCGCTGGTCGGCCGCTCGGTCGGGGCGTGGCTCGCCCGTGCCGTCGCGGGCCGCCTCGAAGCACGCGGCGTGACACCGGCCGCGGTCGTGCTGATCACGCCCACCGACGGCCCCGCCCTCGCCGGCGTGCTCGACCCCGAGCACCAGGTCCACCCCGTCGACGACGACCGGCTGGTCGCCATGGGCCACTACCTGGACCTGGCCCGGCGGTGGCGGCCGGCGCCGACCACCGCGCCGGTGCTGCACGTCGGCACCGCGCACGAACGACCACCGTCCGGACAGGAGTCGGTGGTCGTCCCGGGCGACCACTTCTCCCTGCTGGAACAGCACTCCGCCGCCACCGCGCTGGCGATCAGCAGCTGGCTCACGGACTTCCGCGGGTACGGCGCCGGGTTGTCCGAACTGAGGGAAAGGGACGTCCATGATCTGGGATGACGTGTTCATCGGCGGCACCGGCCGACACCTGCCGCCGCGCACGCAGGCGACGGACGCCGTGCCCGACACCGACACCATGCGCCGGCTGCTCGCGCTGTCCGACTTCACCTCGTTCACCCGCAGCGACGACCTCACCGAGCACGCCATGGCGGTCCGGGCGGCGATCGGCGCGCTGAGGCAGTCCGGGCTGACCGGCGCGGACATCGCCATGGCCGCCTACGCCCAGATGGACCACCAGGACCACATGGCGTCCTCGTGCCACCTCCAGCGCGTCCTCGGCCTCGGCCACGCCCTGGTCTACGAGGTGGAGGCGACCAGCAACGGCGGCTCGGCCGCGCTCCAGGCCGCCGCCGCCCACCTCGTCGCCGACCGGTCCGCCACCGCCACCCTGGTCACCGCGACCGCCCGGTTCCTGCCGCCGCGCTGGGAGCGCTGGCAGCCCACCGTCGGCATCTTCCTCGCCGACGGCGCGGCGGCGGCCGTGCTCACCCGCGACGGCGGCCGGGCCCGCCTGGTCGCCACCGCCAACAGCTCCGCCACCCAGATGGAGGTGCTCGCCACCCCGTCCATCCCCGACCCGCTGGGCCACCGCAACCGCACGCCCATCGAGGTCACCGGCCTCGCGCCCTACCTCACGCTGATGAGCGAGGCGCTGGTCGGCGCGGTCGAGCAGGCCGCGAAGGAGGCCAACGTCGCGATCACGGACATCACCCGGTTCGTGATCACCGGCCTGGGCCTGGCGCAGCTGCAGGTGGTCGTGCTCGAACCGCTCGGCATCGACCTGGACCGCACCACCTGGCCGTTCCTGCGCGAGCTCGGCCACGTCGGGCCGTGCGACCAGCTGCTCGGCGTCGACCACCTGCTCAACGACGCCGACCTGAACCCCGGCGACACCATCATGGTCATCGGCCTGGGCATGGGCTCCCGCTTCACCGCCGCCCTGCTGGAGGTCACCGAACCGCCCCGGCGCGGCACGACGTTCGTGGAGCAGGCCGTCGAGATCCCGGCCGTCGAGCGGTACACCCTCGACCCGGCCGGCGGCGACATCTTCGGCGAGGCCGCCCGGCTGCGCGAACGCGGCCACACCACGCCCGTCGAGCTGCCCGGCGGCGTCGGCGCGTGGGCGGTCACCGGCCACGACGCCGTCAAGGCAGTGCTGCTCGACCCGAACGTCTCCAAGGACGCCAACCGGCACTGGCCCGCGTGGCGCAACGGCGAGATCCCCCCGGACTGGCCGTTGATCATGTGGGTGGCGATGAAGAACATGTTCACCGCCTACGGCGAGGACCACGCCCGGTTGCGCAAGCTGGTCGCCAAGGCGTTCACCGCCCGGCGCATCGACGCCATGCGCCCCCGGGTCGAGGCCATCACCGCCGAGCTGGTCGACCGGCTCGCCGCCGTGCCCCGCGGCGCGGTGGTCGACCTGCGCGCCGAGTTCGCGTTCCAGCTCCCGATCCGGGTGATCAGCGGCCTGTTCGGGCTGTCCGAGCGGACCGGTGCCGACCTGCGCCGCCTGGTCGAGGCCGTGTTCAGCCTCGACGCCGACCCCGACGGCGTGCAGGGCGCGTCCGCCGAGCTCTACATGCTGCTCAAGGGCCTGGTCGCGGAGAAGCGCGCCAACCCCGGCGACGACATGACCACCGACCTGATCACGGCCCGCGAGGAGGACGGCAGCAGGCTCAGCGAGCAGGAGCTGCTGGACACGCTGCTGCTGACCATCAGCGCGGGCTTCGAGACCACGGTCAACCTGCTCGACAGCGCCGTCCACGCGCTGGCCACGCACCCGACCCAGCTCGACCTCGTCACCACCGGCGCGAGCACGTGGGACGACGTGGTCGACGAGACGCTGCGCTGGCAGGCGCCCGTGCCGAACCTGCCGCTGCGGTACGCGGTGGAGGACGTCGAGGTGGACGGCGTGCCGATCGCCAAGGGCGAGGCGATCCTGGTGTCGTTCGGCGCGGCCGGCCGCGACCCGGCCCGGCACGGCGCGAACGCCGAGGAGTTCGACGTGACCCGGCCGTCCCGGCGCGACCACCTGGCGTTCGGCCACGGCGTGCACTACTGCCTGGGCTCGCCGCTGGCGCGGACCGAGGCCACGGTGGCGTTGCGCGCGCTGTTCGAGCGGTTCCCGAACCTTCGGCTCGCCGTGCCGCCGGCCGAACTGGAACCGTTGGGGTCGTTCTTCACCAACGGGCACAAGACGCTGCCCGTGGTGCTGGAGGAGGACTGAACATGGCGCACTTCGCCTTCGTCAGCGCGCCCGCCGCCGGGCACGTCAACCCGACCCTGCCGCTGGTCGAGGAGCTGGTCCGGCGCGGCCACCGGGTCAGCTACGCCACCGGGCCCGCCACCGCCGACGGCGCGGCACAGGCGGGCGCGACACCGGTCGTGCTGCCGTCCGAGCTGCCACCCGACCTCGACGCGCGGGGCGAGTTCACCGCCGACCAGCTCGCGGTGACCCTGAACCACTTCCTCGACGACGCCGAGGTGTCGTTCCCGGTGCTGGCCGCGCACTTCGAGGCCGACCGGCCGGACGCGGTGTGCTACGACTCGGTCACGTTCACCGGCCGCATGCTGGCCAACCTGCTCGGCGTGCCCGAGGTGGCGCTGGTGCCCACGTTCGCGGAGAACGAGAAGTTCTCGGCGACGCAGGTCTACCTGCCGCCGTCGTTCGACCACCAGCACCCCGAGCTGGTCGCGGCGATCGGGCGGATGGCGCGGTTCGCCTCCGGCTTCACGTTCCTGGACGACCCGAACCTGATGTTCGGCCACGTCGCGCCGACGAGCGTCGTGTTCGTGCCGCGCGCGTTCCAGCTGTCCGCCGAGACCTTCGACGAGCGGTTCCACTTCGTCGGGCCGTCGCTGGGCAGCTGGCAGCACGCCGAGCAGTGGTCGCCGTCGTCGGAGAAGCCGGTGCTGCTGGTGTCGCTGGGCACGGTGTTCAACTCCCGCCCCGACTTCTACCGGGCGTGCGCGGAGGCGTTCGGCGACGGTCCGTGGGAGGTGGTGATGTCGATCGGCGACCTCGACCCCGCCGAACTCGGCCCGCTGCCCGCGAACGTCACCGCGCACGCCCGCGTGCCGCAGGTGGCCGTGCTGCGGCACGCGTCGGTGTTCCTCAGCCACGCGGGCATGAACTCGGTGATGGAGTCGCTGTACCACGGCGTGCCGTTCGTGACGGTGCCGCAGATCCCCGAGCAGCGGGCCATCGCGGCGCGGGCCGCGGAGCTGGGACTGGGCGTGACGCTGGAGGACCTGACGCCGGACGCGCTGCGTGCGGCGGTGTCGGCGGCGGACGCCAACCGGGCGGCCGTCGAGGCGATGCGCGAGGTGGTCCGCTCCGCCGGCGGCGCGCCCGCGGCGGCGGACGCGATCGAGGAGCTGGTGGGCTGAGCCGGCGCCGGTGGCCCCTCGACCGGGACCACCGGCGCCGCCGTCAGGGCTTGGGGGAGAGCGCGAAGAACCGCTGCTGCCACAACGACACCAGCTCCTCGCGCACCTCGTCGGTCAGCGTGCCGGCGAGCGCGGCGACCGTGCTCTCCCCGTCCGCCGCCGCCAACAGGTTGAACACGGTGGGGGAGACCTTCGCCGACGGGCCGAACGAGTAGTCCAGGTACACCTCGCCGCTCACCTCCTCGCCCGGCCGCCAGTCCTGCCGCAACCGGGTCATCGGGCGCACCTTCAGCACCAGGTCGTCCAGGGCCATCGTCACCGGCTGCCGCCGCCGCACCAGGAAGTCCTCCACCACCAGCACGTCGATCTCCGTGGTCAGGTAGGTGGTGAGCACGTCGTGCACGGACTGCACGATCGGCTCGGCGTTGTTGTTGAACGACGTGTTGAGCAGCACCGGCGTGCCGGTCAGCTCACCGAACCGGGTGATCAGCTCGTGGAACCGCGCGTTGGCCGCGGGCGTGACCACCTGCACCCGGGCCGTGCCGTCCACGTGCGTGACCGCGCCCAGCTCGGCGCGCCGGTCCTCCAGCACGTGCACCACGAACGACATGAACCCGTGGTCGGCTTCGGTGGCGGTGAGGTCGAAGTAGTCGGTGGCTGCTTCCGGCGTCACGGCCGGCGCGAACGGCCGGAACCCCTCCCGCTTCTTCACCATGGCGTTGATCCGGTCCCGGTTGTGCGCCGGACGCGCGTCGGCCAGGATGCTGCGGTTGCCCAACGCGCGCGGCCCGAACTCCGAGCGCCCGTGCGCCCACCCGACCACCGCGCCGCCCGCGAGCAGCTCGGCCGTCGCGCCCACGACGTCGGCGGGCCGTTCGACCTCGACGATCCCGTCCCAGGCGCGCAGAGTCCGTTCCACCTCGTCGGACGTGCCGAGGTCGGGCCCGAGGCTCGCGCTCACCAGCCGCTCGACCCGGGTGTGCGGCGTGCCCAGGCGGGCCGCGGCCACGATGGCCGCGCCCTCCGCCGCTCCCGCGTCGTGCGACGACGGGTGCACGAAGACCTCCTCGAACAGGCCCGACCGCAGGAGCAGCCCGTTGAGGCTGCTGTTGTGCGCGACACCGCCGGTGAAGCACAGCCGCTTCGCGCCGGTCCGCCGCGCCCAGTGCGTGATCACGTGCATGGCCAGCACCTCCAGCGTCTCCTGGAGGCCCGCGGCGAAGTCCTTGTGCTCCTGCGTCACCGGCTCGCCCGCGCGCCGCGCCCGGAACCCCACCTCGTAGAACGGTGCCACGGTCGGGTTGATGTCCGGGATCGGCGGCGTCATGTCGTACTCGCCGTCGGGTCGCAGCGCGTAAAGGCTGCGGAACTGCTCGCGATAGGTCGCCGGGTCGCCGTACGGCGCCAACCCCATCACTTTGTACTCGTCGCCGAAACCGTAGCCGACGTGCCCGATCGCCTCCTGGTAGAGCAGCCCGAGCGATTGCGGCACCGAGTACGACTTCAGCTCCCGCATTTCACCCGACCCGGCCAGGTGGACCGTGGTGGACACGTTCTCGCCGCGACCGTCCATCACGACGACCAGCGCGTCCGCCATGCCCGACCGCGCGAACGACGACCACGCGTGCGCGAGGTGGTGCCGGGTGAACATGATCCGGTCGGCGGGGACCTCCCAGTCGAAGTGCTCGCGCAGCCGCTCCTGGAGCAGGTCGACGCCCCAGCGCACCGGCTGCACCGGCGTGGCCACGTGGAAGTTGCCCAACCCGAGGTCGACCAGGTCGCGGTCGAAGTAGTAGCCGATGGCGTCGACGTCACCCGGCGCCACGCCCGCCAGGTCGAGGCAGGCGCGAATGGCGCCGGCCGGGAACCGGTTCGTCTTCTTGATCCGGTTGAACCGCTCCTCCTCGACCGCCGCGACGAGTTCCCCGTCGGCCACCAGGCATGCGGCGGCGTCGTGCATGTAAGCCCGGTACAACGCCGGCAGCAAATCGAAATGACCGCTTATGCCCAACGTCAGCATGCCGCTCCACTCCCCAGGTGGTGGTCCCGTATTCTTACCGAACCACGACTCCCGGAGGTGCGATACCGCTGATCGGTCGGATTGCGCGGAAATGAATCCGCGGTCCGCCCGGAATGGGGGTCTGTCAATCTTGTTTGCCGAACTGTGAACCAGGTCACCCGGCTTTTCGTTATTTGTGCGGCGGCATCGCGGCGAGCCCGCACGAGCCGGCGTCGAGGGCGTCCAGGACCGCCGTGTACGCGGGCTTCTTCGCGCCCGTGCCGTCGAACAGCAGCGGTGTGGCCGAGGCGCGCCACGAGTCGCTGTCGCGGACGCCCCACACCGTGATGCCGGTGCACCGGCTCACCGCCAGGCACGCCTGCACGGCGCGCCGGTAGCTGTCCGCCTGGGCCGCGCCGGAACCCTCCACGTCCAGCTCGGTGAGCTGCACGTCCACGCCCAGGGCGGCGAAGTTCCGCAGCGTGGTCGTGAAGTCGGCCGGCACCGGGTGGTGGGTGGTGAAGTGGGACTGGAGGCCGACGCAGTCGATCGGCACCCCGCGGGACTTGAAGTCGCGCACCATCCGGTAGACGGCCTGCGTCTTGGCGTGCGCCCAGTTCTCCACGTTGTAGTCGTTGTAGCAGAGCTTCGCGGCGGGGTCGGCCGCGCGGGCGGTGCGGAAGGCCGCCTCGATCCAGTCGTCGCCGGTGCGCTGGAAGTTCGAGTCGCGGCGCGCACCGGTCGTGCCGTCGGCGAACGCCTCGTTGACCACGTCCCAGGAGTGGATGCGGCCCTTGTAGTAGGACATCACCCCGGTCACGTGGTTCAGCATCGCCTGGCGCAGCGCCGAACCCCGGAGGGCGGCCAGCCAGGACGGCTGCCCCGCGTGCCAGAGCAACGTGTGGCCGCGCACCTGCTTGCCGTGCTGCTCGGCGTGGCCCACCACCCGGTCGGCCGCGGTGAAGGTGAAGCGGTTCTGCTGCGGCTCGGTGGCGTCGAGCTTCATCTCGTTCTCGGGCGTGACGACGGCGAACTCGCGGTCCAGGATGCCCGCGTACGTGGGGTCGGACAGCTTGTGGCCCTGCACGCCCACGCCGAAGTACCGGCCGCTGCGCGCGGCGGCCGAGGCGAGGGTGGTGCCGGCGGTCTCGGCGGCGGCCGGGCTGGTGGGCAGCACGAGCGCCGCGACCAAGGACGCGGTGATGAAGGACGCTACTGAGGGCTTTCGCACTTCGACGGTCCCCTTCCGACGCGGTGGCGCTCCACCATGGGCGCGCGCCACCGCGTCGGGCAATGATTATCGAACCTTTTCGAAACCCCTGCGGCCGTACGTGAGCCGGCGCAGCAACCATTCGGCCGGACCACCGAGGTCCGCGCGGCGCAGCGCGTCGGCGAGCACGACCGCGGCCAGCCACGTGAGCACCGCGATCCCGGACGCCGCCGCCGTGCCCAGTTCCGCGCCCAGGCCTCCGGCGTACGGCACGAACACCGCCACGAACACGACGGACTGCAAGAGGTAGCAGGTCAACGAACGCCGTCCGCACGCGGCCAGCCCGGTCAGCACCCGGCCCGGCCGGGTGGCCCGTGCCGCGACGAGCCCCACCAGTGCTGCGTACCCCAGGCCACCCGCCAGCCCGGTGATGCCGTGCAGGACGTACGCCGGCACCGCGAGACCGCCGGGCGTCCACACCCCGGCGTCCACGAGTGCCAGCGGCAGCCCGCCGAGCACGGCCGACCCGAGGCCGAACCACGCGGTCCGGCGCAACGTGGTGACGTGGCGGCCCGGCTCGTCCAGCAGGCGACGGCGGGCGGCCCAGACGCCGAGCAGGACCGGGACCACCAGCTCCACCACCAGGAACGGCGTCAGCACCGCCCACAGCGCCACCCGCTCACCCAGTGCCGCCACCGGGTCCGCGGTGGCGACCATGTTCGACGCGCCGCCGAACTCGGCGATCCGCAGGCCGGTCATCAGCGACGCGGCGGCGTGCACGAGCAGCCAGGCGCCGGCGAGGGCGAGCACCGTGCGGTCACGCCACCGCAGGACGCCGACCAGCAGCAGCCCGGCCAGCCCGTAGGCGGCCAGGATGTCGCCGAAGAACAGCAGGACGGCGTGGCCGCACCCGAACAACAGCAGCCACCGGCTCCGCCTGCGCAGCACCCGGCGGGTGGTCGGCCAGTCGTCGGTCCGCTTGCTCGCGAGCTGCACGAACCCGTAGCCGAACAGCGCCGCGAACATCGGCATGGCCCGCCCGTCGACCAGCGCGACCTGGAGCCCGGTCACGACGCGGTCGAGCGGGCCGCCGTCCAGCGCGTAGGCCCGGAACCCGGTCGGGTGGCCGTACAGGTACATGTGCGCGTGGGCGAGCGCGATCATCAACAGCATCGCGCCGCGTGCGACGTCGGGCGCCAGTGCGCGTCCGCCGGCGAGCGGCCGGTCGACCATGGCGGAAGATGTGGACAACAGAACACCTCAATTGGATACGAGACCGTAGCTTATCTGGCCGATAAGATACGGCACCGTGTCTTGAAGTGGAAGTGACATGGAGAAAGCGGCTGCCAGGACGACGGAACGGCGGCGCGGCGAGGCACTGGTGCGCGCCATCCACGACGCCGCGCTCGCCGAGCTCGCCGAGGTCGGGTTGGGCCAGCTCAGCATGGAGGGCATCGCCCGCCGCGCGGCCACCGCGAAGACCGTCCTCTACCGCCGTTGGGCGAGCCCGCACGAGCTGCTGGTCGACGCCGTGGCCCGGGCGCACCCGGTGGAGGTGCCGACCCCGGCGGCGGACGACCTGCGCGGAGACCTGGTCGCGGCGCTCACCGTGCTGACCGACTGGATGGCGACACCGGCGGCCACCGCCGTGCTGGCGGTCATGTCCGAACGCCACCGCTACCCCGATCTCGCCGAAGCCCTCTACCGCGACGTCTTCGACCCCAGGGGTGGCACGTTCACCGCCACGGTCCTGCGGCACTACGCCGCCCACGGCGGCCTGGACCGCCGCCGGCTAACCCCGATCACCACCCAGATCGGGGAGGCCCTGGTCTTCAAGCTGACCCTGGACCTCGGCCGCATCCCGACGGCCGCCGACGTGGCCGCGATCGTCGACGAAGCCCTCCTCCCGGCCCTCGGCTTCCCGCCCGCCTGACCGGTCTCACCGCCCGATCCGGCGCAGCGCGAGCTCGGCCAGCACGGTCGCGCCGTCGGCCAGGAGGGCGTCGTCGAACCGCGCGAGAGGGGAGTGGTTGTCCGTGGTGCCGTCACCCACGCCGAACGGGATGAACGCGCCGGGGACCTCGCGCAGGACGCGGGAGAAGTCCTCGCCGCCAGGCATCGGGTTGCGCAACGGGCGGAAGCGGTGGTCGAAGAGGTCGGTGATCGTGTCGGTGACGAACGCCGTCTCGTGCGCGTCGTTGACCGTCATCGGGTAGCCGTCGCGGAACTCCACCTCGGCGCGCAGGCCGTGCGCCCGCGCGATGGACCGGACCAGCGTGACCGCGGCGTCCTCGACCCTGGCCTTGGCCGGCGCGGAGAACGTGCGCACGGTCGCCTCGAAGCGCGCGCTGTCGGGGATGACGTTGCGCTTGGTCCCCGCGTGGAACGACCCCACGGTCACCACCACCGGGTCGAAGATGTCGTGCTGTCGGGTGACCAGGGTCTGCAACGCGGTGACCATCTCGCACGCCGCCGGGATCGGGTCCTTCGCGCGGTGCGGACGGGCACCGTGCCCGCCGGCACCGACCACGGTCACCTCCAGCACGTCGGAAGCCGCCATCGTCGTGCCCGGGCGGGCCGAGAACACGCCGTGCGGCACGCCCGCGCCGAACACGTGCAACGCGTAGGCGGCGTCCGCCCTGCGGCCCGCCGCGTCCAGAACGCCCTCCTCGATCATCGCGGCCGACCCGTCCCAGCCCTCCTCGCCGGGCTGGAACATGAACACCACGTCGCCCGCCATCCCGCCGCGCCGCGCCGCGAGCAGGCGCGCGGCACCGACCAGCATCGCGGTGTGCATGTCGTGGCCGCACGCGTGCATCACACCGTCCACACGGGACGCGAAGTCCAGCCCGGTGCGCTCCTGGATCGGCAACGCGTCCAGGTCGGCGCGCAGCAGCACCACCGGTCCCGGCCGCGCGCCGCGCAGGACTCCGGTCACCGAGGTCGACGACTCGCCCAACGTCAGCTCCAGCGGCAGCCCGTCCAGCGCGGCGAGCACCTTCTCCTGCGTGCGCGGTAAGTCGAGGCCGACCTCGGGGTCGGCGTGCAGCCGCCGTCGCAGCAGCACCAGGTCGTCCAGCAGGGCGGTGGCGTCCTCGTGCACCGACATGGGTGATCACTCCTCGGGTTCGTGGCGGGTACTTGCCGAGGATCAGGTCGGCTGCCACGCTCGGCCCTCGAATGGGCAAGATCACTCACGAGGATGGTCTTCTATGCAGGATTCGCTCACACCGGACGAGACCGACCTCAGGCTCGTCCACGCCCTCCAGGCCGCGCCGCGGGCGTCGTGGCACGAGGTCGGGCGCTCGCTCGGCGTCGACCCGGTCACCGCGGCACGGCGGTGGCAGGGGCTCGTCGACGCGGGGCTCGCGCGCGTCACCGCCTACCCCGAGGTGCGGCTGTGGGCCCAGGACCACTGCAACGCGTTCATCGAGGTCGACATCGAGCCGACCGCCCGTCCGCACGCCGTGGAGGTGCTGTCCCGGATACCGCAGATCGTGTCGATCTCCGTCATCAGCAGCGGCCGGGACCTGTTCCTGACCGTGCTGACCCCCGACCTCGCCGGCCTGTCGCACGTCGTGCTCCAGCAGCTGCACGGGTTGCCGGGCCTGCGGCGGACCCGCACCCACACCGTCACCACCGTCTACGGCGAGGGCAACCACTGGCGGCTCGGCGCGCTCGAACCCCAGCGGCGCGCGCGGGCCGGTGCCGGCCGGCCGACCGGCGGCCGCGCGGTGTGGAAGCCCCACCACCGGGAGGTGCTGCGCGCGCTCGACGACGGACGCCGGCCGGCGGCGGAGATCGCGGCCCGCACCGGGCGGAGCGGGTCCACCGTGCGCCGGTGGTTGGGCGAGATGGTCGACGGCCGGCTGCTGTCGCTGCGCTGCGAGGTCGCCCAACCGATCACCGGGTGGCCGATCACGGCGACGTTCTGGGCCAGGGTGCCGCCGGACGAGCTGGACCGGACCGCGACCGCGTTGACCGAGCTGCCGGAGGTCCGGCTGTGCGCGGCCGTCACCGGCGCCGACAACCTGGTGATGACGTTGTGGCTGCGCTCGCTGGGCGATGTCCAGCGCCTGGAGGCGGAACTGGCCCGGCGGCTGCCCGCGCTCACGCTCACCGACCGGGCCGTGACCCTGCGCGCGGTGAAGCGGATGGGGTGCCTGGTGGACGAAACGGGCCGGATCACCGAAGTGGTGCCCGTCGATCCGTGGGCGACCGCGTGACGGAAGCGGGTCCGCGCGTCGGGCCGAAGGCGTAACTTCGCGATCATGCGCGTTCTCTTCGCCTCGCTCGCGTCCGCGGGGCACACCTACCCGATGGTCCCGCTGGCCGTCGCCGCCCGCGAGGCCGGGCACGAAGTGCACTTCGCCGTCGGCGAGGAGGTGCACGCGCCGTTGGCCGCGAACGGGCTGCGGCCGTTCCGCCCGGCCGACACGTTCTACGAGATGTACGCCGAGGATCTGGAGCCGGAGCTGGCGCGACTGCGGCCGGACCTCGTCGTGCACGGGTGGGGTGTGCCGGGCGCCGCGACAGCCGCGCGCCGCGCCGGGATCCCCGGTCTCTGGCACGGTTTCGGCCGCCTGTTCCCCGACGGGATCGGCTTCGAGCGGCCGGAGCGGGCGGTGCCCGGTCGGCCGCACGTCGACATCTGCCCGCCGTCGTTGCAGGACAGGGACTTCCTGGCGGACTCGGAGCGGATCGAGCTGCGCCCGGTCGCGTTCTCGGAGCCGGACGAACTGTCCTCCTGGGAGGATCGCCGCACGTCGCAGCCCCTGGTCTACCTGACGCTCGGCACCGCGTTCGGCACACCGGAACTGCTGGCCACCGCCATCAGCGGATTGTCGGCGGTGGACGCGCGGGTCGTCGTCGCCACCGGCCGCGTGCGTCCGGACCGGCTCGGCTCCCTGCCGGACAACGTCACCGTCCGGTCCTGGGTGTCCCAAGCCGACCTGCTGCCGCACGTGGACGTCGTCGTGCACCACGGCGGCAGCGGCACCACCCTGGGCGCGCTCGCCGTCGGCGCGCCGCAGTTGTTCCTGCCCCAGGGCGCGGACCAGTTCGCCAACGCCGAGGCCGTCACCGCCGCCGGGGCCGGTGCGCGGCTGCTGCCGGACGAGGTGGGCGCGGACGCGATCGCCGACCACGTCCGGACCTTGGCACGACCCGGCGGGCACGTCGACGCGGCCCGCTCGATCGCCGCGGAGATCGCGCGGATGCCCTCGCCGGACGACGTGGCCCGCCGACTCCCCGAATATGTGGAACGCACATGAAAGGACCCCTTCGCCGAATCGCAATTCTGCGGATTGGCATACTCCCCGGCGTTCGCCGCCCGGTACTGGCTAGGGGAATGGTGTGGATTCGCGATTCGACGTCCACCAGCGGGTCGAGGCCGCCGAGGGGTCGGTGATCTTCCAGGCCGGCCAGGACCAGTACCTCGTCGGCCGGGACCTGCACCTGCACTACGCCGACGGCGTGCACCGGGTCCGGCGGGTGGACGCCGACGCGGCCGGCGACGAGTGCCCGTACCCCGGCCTGGTCGCGTTCGGTCCCGCGCAGGGGCGGTGGTTCTTCGGCCGCGACCGGCTGGTCGCGGAGCTGGTCGGCCGGCTCGACGAGCGGCTCCGCGAGGGCGGGCCGCTGGTGGTGGTCGCACCGTCGGGCGCGGGCAAGTCGTCGCTGCTGCGGGCCGGGTTGCTGCCCGCGCTGGCGGCCGGCCGGCTGGAGGGCTCGCGGCACTGGCCGTGCCTGCTCTTCACGCCCACCGCCCGGCCGGTGCCGGTGCTGGCGAAGTACCTGGCCGCGGTCGTCGGCACCGAGCCGGAACGGGTGCGGGCGGCCGACCCCGAGGTCGTCGTGGCGTTGACCCGCGAGGCGCTGGCGGACCGCGGCGGTACCGGGCCCGCCCGCCTGGTCGTGGTCGTCGACCAGCTCGAAGAGCTGTTCACGCTGTGCGAGGACGAACGCGAGCGGACCGACTTCCTCGACCTGCTGGCGCGCCTGGCCGCGCCCGGCCCGGACGGGCAGCCGCCGGTGGCGCTGGTCGTGTACGGGCTGCGCGCGGACTTCTACGCCTCCTGCGCCGACTACCCCCACCTGCGGGCGGCCTCGCAGGACCACCAGCTGTTCCTCGGGCCGATGTCCGGGACCGAGCTGCGCGAGGCGGTGCTGCTGCCCGCGCGGGCCGTCGGGCTCGACGTCGAGCCGGGCCTGGTCGAACTGCTCCTGGCCGACCTGGGCGTCGCCACGTCGGACGACCCCGCCGCCGGCCGGTACGAGGCGGGTCGGCTGCCGCTGCTCGCGCACGCGCTGCGCGCCACCTGGCAGCAGCGGCACGGCCACACGCTGACCGTGGCCGGCTACCGGGCCACCGGCGGCATCCGGGAGGCCGTGGCCACCACCGCCGAGGGCGTCTTCACCGCGCTGGACGACACGGGCCGCGAGATCGCCGAAGCGCTGCTGCCCCGACTGGTCGCCGTCGGCGACGGCGAGACGGGCGACACCCGACGCCGCGTGCCCCGCTCCGAGCTGGCCGCCCTGGGCCGCGACCCGGAGGCCGTGGCGGCCGTGGTGGACGCGTTCACCGGCAGCCGGCTGCTCACCCGGGACCAGGACACGGTCGAGATCACGCACGAGGCGCTGGTGCGCGCGTGGCCGCGCCTGCGGGACTGGATCAACTCCGACCGGGCCGGCAACCTCGTCCGCCAGGAGCTGGAGCAGGCGGCGGCCGGGTGGGACCGCGACCACCGCGACCCGTCCCGGCTCTACCGCGGCGGCCGGTTGGACACCGCCCGCGCGGTCGCGTCCACCCGTGACCTGCCGCCGACCGCGGCCCTCTTCCTCGCCGAGTCCGTCCGCAGGCACCACCGCCGCGTCAGGGCGAGGCGGCACCGGTTCGCGCTGCTGACCGCGCTGGCGCTGATCGCCTCGGTCACGGCCGTGGTCGCGTTCCGGCAGGGCGACGCGGCGCGGGAGGCGCGCGACGCCGCCGTGGAGCACCGCGACACCGCCGTCTACAACCAGGTCACCGCCGAAGCCGACCACGTCGGCTACACCGACGCCTCGCTGGCCGTGCAGCTCGACCTGGCCGCCTACCGGATGCGCCGGTCGCCCGACCAGGCCACCAAGCTGCTCGCCGCCGCGAACACCGTGCTGGCCACGTCGTTGCCCGCGGGCACGGACAACGTGCGCGCCGTGGCGTTCAGCCCCGACGGGCAGCTCATGGCCACCGGTGCGGAGAACCGCGAGGTGCGGCTGTGGCGCGTCGCCGACCCGGCCCGCCCGACGCCACTGGGCCCGACGCTGACCGACCTGACCGGCGTGGTCGTCTCGCTCGCGTTCAGCCCGGACGGGAAGGTGCTGGCGGGCACCGGCAACGGCGCGACGCAGCTGTGGAGCCTCGCCGACCCCGCCCGTCCCGTCGCGCTGGGCCGGATGGCCGGCCACATCAGCACGGTCTCGTCGGTGGCCTTCAGCCCGGACGGCCGCACGGCCGCCACCTCGGGCGAGGACAGCACGGTCCGGCTGTGGGACGTGACCGACCCCGCCGCGCCCACCGCGATCGGCGCGCCGTTGACCGGCCACACCGACAGCGTCTTCGAAGCGGTGTTCAGCCCCGACGGCCGGACGCTGGCCAGCGTGGACAACGACAACCACCTGCTGCTGTGGAACGTCGCCGACCCGGCGCGGCCCACGTCGCTCGCCGCACCCGGGGACGGCCACACCGGACCGGTCCTGTCCGTCGCGTTCAGCCCGGACGGGCGCACGCTCGCCACGGGCAGCCAGGACCGCACGGTGCGGCTGTGGAACGTGGCCGACCCGGCGAAGCCCGCGCAGCTCGGCCAGCTCACCGGCCACACCAGCTACATCTGGTCGCTCGCGTTCAGCCCGGACGGCCGGACCCTGGCCAGCGCCGGCTACGACCACAAGGCGCTGCTGTGGAACGTGGCCGACCCGGCGCACCCGGCACCGCTGGGCTGGTCGCTCACCGGCCACACCGGTCCGGTGACGGCGGTGGCGTTCCGGCCGGACGGGCACACGCTGGCCACCGGCAGCCATGACCGGACCGTGCGGCTGTGGGACGTCCCGCGCACCCTCCTCGCCGGGCACACCGGCAGCGTGGAGGCGGTGGCGCTCAGCCGTGGCGGCCGCACCCTCGCGACCACCGGCGTCGACCGCACCGTCCGGCTCTGGGACACCTCCGACCCGGCCGCGCCGGAAGCGCTCGGCACGCCGCTGACCGGGTTCGGCGAGTCCGTGACGTCGCTGGCGTTCAGCCCGGACGGGCGCACCCTGGCCGCCGGGAGCAAGGACCACGTCGTGCGGCTGTGGGACGTGGCCGACCCGGCGAAGCCCGCGCCGCTCGGGCAGCTCACCGGGCACACCGGGTACGTGTGGACGGTGGCGTTCAGCCCGGACGGACGGGTGCTGGCCAGCGGCGGCGACGAGGGCGTGGTGCGGCTGTGGGACGTGGCGACCCCCGCCCGGGCGACCCAGGTCTCGGTGCTCACCGTCAGCGCGGGCTACCGCCTCGCGTCGCTGGCGTTCAGCCCCGACGGGCAGGTGCTGGCCACCGGTGGCAGCGACAACGCGGTGCGGCTGTGGAACCTGACCAACCTGCCGCCCACACCCTGGGGCACCACGCTCACCGGGCACTCCGGTCCGGTGTGGTCGGTGGCGTTCAGCCCGGACGGCCGCACCGCGGCGAGCGCGGCCGAGGACGGCGCGGTCCGGCTGTGGGACGTCGGCGACCCGGACGACTTCAAGGAGGCGGCTCCGGCTCTCGGCGCGCACACCGACAACGCGTACGCGGTCGCGTTCAGCCCCGACGGGCGCACCCTCGCCAGCGCCGGGAAGGACCGCGTCCTGCGGTTCTGGGACGTCACGGACAAGGCGGAGCCGAGGGCGGTCGGCCCCGCCGTGCCCGGTCACACCGACGCGGTGAACGCGGTGGCGTTCAGCCCGGACGGGCGATTCCTCGTCACCGGCAGCAGCGACCGGACCGCGAAGCTCTGGCCGCTCGACGTCGACCGGGTGATCGAGCGGATCTGCGCGGCGTCACGCAACGTGCTGACGGCCGCGCAGTGGGAGAAGCACGTGGGGCAACCGGACTTCGCGCCACCCTGCCCGTGACCCGGACCGGTGATCGCGCGTCGCACGTTCCCACCGAGTTCACGTCGCGGAAACCACCGGCGCCGCCGCGCGGACCTACAGTCGCGCCATCCTGGACGAGATTGATCCCTTCATCGGCACGGCGGCGACCTCCCTGCCCAGGGCGCAGGGTCTCGCCGCCACCTGGTGGTGGCCGAAAGCGCAGATCGGCAACACCCACCCGGGCGCGACCTCGCCGCTCGGCATGGTGTCCGCCTGCGCCTACTCCGGCGCCTACCCGACGGGCTACGGCCGGTACACGAAGAACACCGAGGGCCTGCCGGAGGAGATGTTCGACGGGCCGCGGGCGTCCGGGTTCACCCACTTCCAGCAGTCCGGCACCGGCGCGATCCGCAAGTACTACAACTACGTCCGGGTGACCCCGATGGTGCAGCCGCTGGACGCGCTCGGCCAGTCCTGGCCGCTGCACGACGAGGTCGCCCGGGCCGGCTACTACGCGGCCACGCTCGACACCGGTGTCCGGTGCGAGATCACCGTCGGCGCGAAGGTCGCGGTCCACCGGTACACGTTCCCCGAGCACCGCAACGCGCGCATCGTGGTCGACCTGTCGTGCGGCGGCCTGGCCATCGACCACGGCCGAACGGTTCCGCTGCGCGCGCACGTCGAGAGCCTCGGCCACGGTCGGGCGCAGGGCACGGTGGTGGTGGAGGGCGTGCCGCTGTCGGTGCACGTCGAGGTCGACTCGCCGGGCTGGCGGCAGATGCTGTGGCACGACCGGCGGCTGATCGAGGGCGGCACGCGGCTCGACTTCGACCGGATCCGGCAGACCACGCTGCGCCCGTTCGGGCTGCTGTTCCTCGGGCCGACCGGCGCCGGGCAGACCGTCGAGGTGCGGATCGGCTTCTCCCTGCGCGGCTGCGAGCAGGCCCGGGACAACCTGCACCGCGAGTGCGGGCCGCACCCGCCCGCGTTCGACGCCACCCGGGAGCGCACCGCGGACCGGTGGCGCGACCACGTCGGCCGCGTCGAGGTCGAGGGCGGCACGCCGGCCAGGCGGCAGGTGTTCGCCACCGCCCTGTACCACTCGCTCATCAAGCCGTGCTTCGCCGACGACGAGAGCCCGTTCTGGCCGCAGTCCGGGCCGTTCGCGTTCGACGTCTGCACGATGTGGGACATCTACAAGACCCAGGTGCCGCTGCTGGCGGCGATCGTGCCGGACCGGGCGGTGGACCTGCTGGAGTCGCTGGTCCGGGTGTGCGAGGAGGAGGGCAACTTCCCGATCGGCTACCGCATGGCCCGGGGCGCGGACCGGTTCTTCCGGCAGGCCAGCGCCCTGGTGCACACCGCGTTGGCCGACGCGCACGCGCTGGGGCTCGGCGACCTGGACTGGAACTGGGCGCTGGTGCACATGGAAGCAGACCTGCGCCGGCTCTACGGCGAGGACTTCTACGAGCACGGCGTCGTGCACCCGATCTCGCACACCCTGGACCTGGCCTACGCCTACCACTGCACGGCGGGCGTGGCGCGGGCGCTGGGCGACGGCCGCCTCGCCGACGACCTCGCCGCGCGCAGCCTGCTGTGGACCAACGCGTTCGACCCGGCCACGGGCCTGCTGCGCGACTCGTCGTTCTACGAGGGCGGCAAGTGGAACTACTCGTTCCGGTTGCTGCACGACATGGCCGGGCGGATCGCGCTGGCGGGCGGCGACGAGCCGTTCGTGGCGATGCTGGACGCGTTCTTCGGCTTCGGCGCGCCGCCGGTGGTGCAGCCCGGCCGGCGGCCCGACCCGGTGGAGATGGCGGTCGGCTACTCGCTCAACCGGTTCGAGGGCCTCAACAACGAGCCGGACATGGAAGCGCCCTGGTCCTACCACTACGCGGGCCGGCCCGACCGCACGGCCGAGGTCGTGCACGCGGCGTTGACCTGGCAGTTCGGCACCGGTCCCGGCGGGCTGCCGGGCAACGACGACTCCGGCGGCCTCAGCTCCTGGTACGTGTGGGCGTCGCTCGGGCTGTTCCCGGTCGCCGGCCAGAACCTGTTCCTGGTCAACGCGCCCGCGTTCGAACGCGCCACCCTGCACGTCGGCGACCGGGAGTTCGTCGTGGAGACCACGGGGCACCGGGAGACGCCGATCGGCTCCGACGGTCCCGACCGCGTGCCACCGCGGCAGTACGTGCGGTCCGCCCGGCTCAACGGGCGACCGCTGGACGTGGCGCACCTGCGGGCCGCGGACGTCCACGCGGGCGGCCGGCTGCACCTCGACCTCGGCCCGGAACCGTCGGCGTGGGGCCGCCGGGTCCGGCCGCCGTCCCTGTCCGATCCCGCACGCCCCGACCCCGCACCGCCCCACCCCTTCGCACCGGGAGCCCGCACATGAGCAGGCCGAACCGCCGCCTCGTCATAGTGGTCCGCGCCGATCCGGTGATCTGCGGCCACTCCGGCGAGGCCCGCAACCTCGCCGAGGTCGCCTTGACCCGCGGCTTCGACGACGTGCGGCTGCTGACCTGGCCGATACCGGCGCTCCAGGCCGCGGGGCTGCCGCTCAAGCCCCTGGACCGCATCACGCCCTACAGCGCGGGCATCACCGTGGAACGGCCGGAGCCGGTCGGCGACTACCGGGTGCCCGACGGCCGGTACCTGGCCGGGCTCACCGGCCGGCTGGTCGAGCTGCTCGCCGAACCGGTGCCGACCACGTGCCTGTCGATGTACCTCGTGCCGCACACGGCGGTCGTGGGCGAGGCCGTGGCGGCGGCGCGGGCGGCCGGGTTCGGGCCCGAGGTGCGCACCATCGCCAAGGCGGTCGGCTCCGACGTCACCAACGTGATCCGCTCGTGCCTGCGTGACGGGCGATTCGGGGCGGCGGTGGCGCTGTTCACCACGTTCCTGGCCAACGACCAGGTCATCGCGGTGTCGGAGTACACCCGGCAGGAGATCATCGCCGCCGCCGAGGCCGTCGACGCCCACTGCGGCACGCGGCTGGCCGAGGAGTGCCGGGCGCGGGTCGCGGTGAGCTACCCGCCGATCGACACGTCCGCCTACCTGGACCTCGACCCCGCGCGGGTCGACGCCGCCCTGGCGCGCCGCGGCCTCGACCGCGACGGTTACGTGCTGTTCCTGTCCCGGGTGGCCCGCGCCAAGGGCGTGCACGACCTGGTGGCGGCGTTCGCCCGGTCGCGGTCGCGGTCGCGGTCGCGGGTCAAGCTGGTGATCGCCGGGAGCGGTCCGGCGCTGGCCGAGGTGCGGGCGCTCACCCGTGACGACGACCGGGTGGTGCTGCTGTCCGATGTGGCCGACGACGAGAAACCGCTGCTGATGCGCGGCTGCGCCGCCTACGCGCTGCCGACCAAGCCGGAGCCGGACTTCGTGGAGACGTTCGGCATCGCGTTGACCGAGAAGATGCTGGCGGGCGGCGGTCCGGTGATCACGACGACCACCGGCGGCACGGGGGAGGCGGTCGGCGGCACGGCCATCACCGTGCCCGCCGGCGACGTCACCGCGATCGCCGCGGCGATCGACCGCGCGGTGCTGGAGATGTCGGCCGAGGAGCGCCGGTCGCTGGCGGACCGGGCGCGGGCGCACGCCCTGTCGTTCGACCGGGTGCGGGTGTTCGACGACCTGTTCGCCACCGCGCCCGTCACGGGCTGAACGGGGAAGAGGGTCGACGGCGTGCGTTTGAACCGGCGGTGCGGGGCTACACCTGAGCCATGCCGATCACCGACGCCTTCCGGCGGGTCAGCGCCGCCTACTCCGCCGGCGAGCAGCGTCCCCTGCGGGGTTACCTGGCCACCCTCTGCTCGTACAGCGCGCTCGTCGTCGGGGCCACCGCGATCGGCCGACGGCTCGGCGTGCGGCTGCCCGAACGGGTCGCCGTCCACGACGTCGCGCTCCTGTCACTGGCCACGCACAAGGCCAGCCGCCTGCTGACGAAAGGCGCGGTGACCAGCGTGCTGCGCGCGCCGCTCACCCGGTTCGACGGGCCGGCGGGCGCGGCGGAGGTGAACGAGTCGGTGCGCGGCGAGGGCGTGCGGCACGCCGCCGGCGAGCTGGTGACCTGCCCGTTCTGCTCCGGGGTGTGGATCGCCAGCGCGCTCACCGCCGGGATGGTGTTCGCGCCGCGGGCCACCCGACTGGTCGCCACGACGTTGTCCGCGGTCGCGGTGTCGGACTGGCTGCACGTCGTCGACAGCAAGCTCAAGGACACCGCGGCCGAGGGCTGACCGCCGTGATCGCGCAATGCGGGGGAGGCGTCGAGCCGTCGTCGTTAGTCTGATCATCTGCGACTACGGCGGGGGTGGCGGCATTCAAGGCGACGGTGTCGGTGTGGTGGCCGAGGGGGACGGTCCGGGTGGGGCCGGGACGTCGACGGCGCGGCGGGCGCGTGAGGTGTTGGCCATCGGGCCGTTCCGACGGCTCTGGGGTGTCACGTTCCTGTGCAGCGTGGGCGACTGGCTGTCGCTGCTGGCGCTGACCGGGCTGGTCACGAAGCTGGCCGCCGGGTACGGCTGGGAGGGGTTCGCGCTCAGCGCGGTCGTGCTGACCCAGCTGCTGCCGGGGGTGCTGTTCGCGCCGCTGGGCGGCGTGCTGGCGGACCGGTTCGACCGGCGCAAGGTGATGGTGGTGTGCGACCTGGCGCGCGGCGGGCTGTTCCTGTCGATCGCGCTGGTCGGCACGGCGTGGTGGCTGTTCGCGGCGAACTTCCTGGTCGGCTGCTGCGCGATGCTGTGGATCCCGGCCAAGGACTCGGCGGTGCCGAACCTGCTGCGCCGGCCCGACCAGGTCGACACGGCCAACCAGCTCGGCCTGGTGATGACCTACGGCATCGCCACGGTCAGCGGGTTCGGCCTGTACTCGCTCATCGCGGGCGTCCCGGGCTACCTCGGCGTGCGCGACGGCGACCTGGAGTTCCGGATCGCGATCATCGCGGTCGTCGCCAACGGCCTGCTCTACCTCTCGTCCGCGGTGCTGATCGCGTCGCGGATCCCCGAGCTGTCCGGTCGGACCGCGCGACGGGAAGCACCCGGCGGCCCGGGTTTCGCGGTGATGATGCGCGACGGCCTGCGACACGCGTGGCGGACACCGCTGCTGCGCGGCCTCGTGATCGGCATGACCGGCGCGTTCGCCGCCGCGGGCGGGGTGATCGGCAGCGCCCGCCTCTACGCCACGAGCCTCGGCGGCGGCGAGAGCGCCTACGCCACCCTGTTCATCGCCGTGTTCCTCGGCTTGGCGGCGGGCATGGCGACCGCGCCGAAGCTCTCCCGGACGCTGACCTACACCCGGCTGTTCGGCGTCACGATCGTGGGCGCGGGTTTGGGCCTGGCCGTCGTGTCGGTCGCGCCGCACCTGTGGTTCGCGCTCGTCGCGGTCGCCGTGGTGGGCGGGTGCGCGGGCGTCGCGTTCCTCACCGGGCTGACCATCATCGGCACGCGGGTCGAGGACGCGATGCGCGGCCGGATGGTCGCGCTGGTCCAGTCGCTGATGAAGGTCGTGCTCGGCCTGTCGACCGTGCTCGGCCCGCTGCTGGTGACTGTGGTGGGCCCGACGGTCGTGACCGTCTTCGACCGCTCGTTCGACGTGGACGCCACGCGCCCGGTGCTGCTGGGCGCGGGCGTGCTCGCGGCCGCCGTCGGTCTGGTGTCCTACCGGCAGATGGACGAGCGCGCGCTTCAGTCCTCTTCGGAAGGACGGTGAGGTGGCGGGGCGACGGCCCGCGACTCCGCCTCGGTCAGCGGCACGTCGGTGGTCGGCGGCCGGCCCGGACCGGGCACCGCGCGTGGTGACAGCACGAGCGTCCACAGCGGCTCGGACAGGGTGCAGGCGTCGATCCGGGCCCGCGTGACGACCGGGCGGCGGGCGGCGGCGAGCACGAGCCAGTCGAAGTAGCGTTCCCGGAGAGCGGCGACCCGGCCGTGCCGGGGTAGCGCAGGTCCTGGGCGACGGCCAGGTGCCACGGGTCGTCGCCCAGGCGCGCGAACCGCCGGCGGAGCCACCTGGCCGCGCCGTCGCCGAGCCCGTGGCGGGCCACGCCATCCCGCAACGCCACCGCCTGCCGTGCCGCGACCGTCATGCCGTGCCCGTGCGGCGGGTTGAACGCGCGGGCGGCGTCGCCCATCGGCCGGTGAGCGCACGATCACCCCGGAAAACACGTCGACCACGTGTCGGGTCCGCCCGGCTCGGCTACCCCGGTGGCGTCGGGATCACGCCGAGTGCCGGAGGTGGGCGATGGCCAGCCCGGACATCCTGAGGAGCCCGGAGAGCGCGATCGGCCGGGGCGCGGTGGTCGTCGGGTTCGACGGCTCGCAGCGGTCGCGGCACGCCGCGCGCTGGGCGGCGCGCGAGGCGGCGAGCCGCGGGGTGCGCCTGGTCGTGGTGAACGTGATCCGCGGGCCGTTCCCCGAGGTGGTCGTGACGCCGGTGTCCATGCCGCTGCCGCAACTGGTCGGTGAGCAGGCGGTGCGCGCGTACACGAAGGACCACCTCGCCGAGCTCGCCGCCGAGTGCGCTGAGGTCGCGCCGGGGGTCGAGGTGGACACCCGCGCGTTCGACGGGCACCCGGCCGCCGTGCTGGCCGAGGCGGGGCGCGAAGCGCTGCTGCTCGTCGTCGGCTCGTCCGGGGCCACCGGCCTGGCCAGGGTGTTCGCCGGCTCCGTGACCGCGGACCTGGCGCACCACTTCACCGGACCCCTCGTGGTCGTGCGGGACGCCGAGGACGACGATCCCGAGGACGACGACGGCCGGGTGGTGGTCGGGGTCGACGGGTCCGAGCCGAGCGACCGCGCGGTCGAGTTCGCGGTGGACCACGTCGCGCGGCACGGCGGCGTCGTGGTCGGCGTGCACGCCACGACCGGCCTGCCGGTGGACGCGATGGCGCCGGGCGGCGCGTGGGGGCAGGGGCTCGGGCTCGGCCTGGACGTCGAGCAGCTCCACTCCGCCGCGGAGGCCCTGGTCACCCGGTCGTTGGCCGGTCCGCTCGCCCGCCACCCGGAGGTCCGGGCGGAACGGGCGGTGTCGCTCGCCCGACCCGCCCAGGCGTTGGCCGAGCACGCCGAGCACGCGTCGCTGCTGGTCGTCGGCAGCCACGGCCACGGCCCGGTGCGCCGCGCGCTGCTCGGCTCCGTCAGCCACGCCATGCTGCACCACGCGCCCTGCCCGCTGGCCGTCGTGCGCGGGTGATCGGGTCCGAGCGCCGAGACCCGCGCCGGCGCCGGATGGTAGGAAGTCCGGGTGAGTAACTTGGATGACGGGGCCGGGCTGCGGCTCGCGCAGGACGAGGTCGTGTCGCTGGCCAGCGAGTTGATCAGGATCGACACGACCAACACGGGGGACCCGGCCACGGTCGTCGGTGAGCGCGCGGCCGCCGAGTGGGTCGCGGAGAAGCTGGGCGAGGTCGGCTACGAGACCACCTACGTCGAATCCGGGGCCAAGGGCCG
This sequence comes from Saccharothrix saharensis, assembly GCF_006716745.1. NCBI lineage: Bacteria > Bacillati > Actinomycetota > Actinomycetes > Pseudonocardiales > Pseudonocardiaceae > Saccharothrix > Saccharothrix saharensis. Next base: position 71,678 of record NZ_VFPP01000001.1, read on the forward strand.
CGGCAACGTGGTCGCCCGCCTGGCCGGCGCGGACCCGTCGCGGGGCGCGCTGCTGGTGCACGGTCACCTGGACGTGGTGCCCGCCGACGCCTCCGAGTGGTCCGTGCACCCGTTCTCCGGCGCGGTGCAGGACGGGTACGTGTGGGGCCGCGGCGCGGTCGACATGAAGGACATGGTCGCGATGACGCTCGCGGTCGCGCGCCGGTTCAAGCGCGACGGCGTGGTGCCGCCCCGCGACATCGTGTTCGCGTTCCTGGCCGACGAGGAGGCGGGCGGCCTGTTCGGCGCCAAGTGGCTGGTGGACAACCGGCCCGAGCTGTTCGAGGGCGTCACCGAGGCGATCAGCGAGGTCGGCGGCTTCTCCATCACGCTCAAGGACGACGTCCGGGCCTACCTGGTCGAGACCGCCGAGAAGGGCATCCGGTGGCTCAAGCTGCGGGTGCGCGGCACCGCGGGCCACGGCTCGATGATCCACAACGACAACGCGGTGGCCAAGCTCGCCGCGGCGGTCACCAAGCTGGGGCAGCACCGGTTCCCGGTGGTGCTCTCGCCGTCCGTGCGCGAGTTCCTGGCCGGCGTGTCGGAGATCACCGGCCTGGAGTTCCCCGAGGACGACCTGGAGGGCTCGATCGGCAAGCTGGGCGCGCTGTCGCGGATGATCGGCGCGACGCTGCGCGACACGGCGAACCCGACCATGCTGTCCGCCGGGTACAAGGCCAACGTGATCCCGTCGGTCGCCGAGGCCACTGTGGACTGCCGCATCCTGCCCGGCCGCGAGGAGGCGTTCGAGCGCGAGCTGGCCGAGCTGCTCGGCCCGGACGTCGAGCGCGAGTGGCTGGGGCTGCCGCCGGTGGAGACCACGTTCGACGGCGCGCTGGTCGACGCGATGACCGCGTCCATCACCGCCGAGGACCCCGGCGCGAAGGTGCTGCCGTACATGCTGTCGGGCGGCACGGACGCCAAGTCGTTCCAGCAGCTGGGCATCCGCAACTTCGGCTTCGCCCCGCTGAAGCTGCCCGCCGACCTGGACTTCTCCGGCCTGTTCCACGGCGTGGACGAGCGCGTGCCGGTCGACGCGCTGCAGTTCGGCGTCCGCGTGTTGGACCGCTTCCTGCGCAACTCGTGACGCGAGGCGCCGCCCGTCCTCGCGGGCGGCGCACGGCTCGTCCGACCGCAATATTCGTGGCAACCGCGGCGCGCAATTCGTCCGATCGAATGCAGCTCCCGACCATTGCCGAGTTCGCCGGAACCGTCGCCTCGATACTGCTCGCACCGGTGCCGAGGGGGACGAGGCGAAAATGACAGATCCTCTTTTCCGTGGTGTCCACGTGTTGTTGTCCGTCATCCGGGACCTCGTGGACCGCCCGCGGTGGAGACCGCGGCGAGGTCGGGACGGGCTGCGCGGCGACCGCCCGCTACCGCTGCTGTGCGTGATCGGCGACGTCGGCGGCAACGACGTGCCGAAGGCGCTGGAGCTCCGCCTGGAGAACACCGGCGCCCGGAGCAAGCGGAAGGTCCCGCACGCCCACGCGGACGCGGGGCCGGCCGCCACCACCGCCGCCGACCGCTGGTCGAGGGTCGAGCGCGAGGCGCCGCTGCTGCCGCTGCTCGACGTGCTGCACAGCCGGTTGCTGGCCGACCGGTTCGGCCACGACAAGCTGCGGTCGTTCCGCCACTACCGGCTGGTCGACTGGCTCACCGGCCGGCAGTTGCCGCCGGCCCAGAACATCCACGACAACCGCGCGATCGTGCGCGAGCTCCGCGAGTGGTACGCCGCGGCGGACACCGCGAGGGACGTCGAGCCGCAGGCGACCGCGCAGCAGCTCGGTGGACCGTCCGTGTACGAGAAGCTGCTGGTGCTGCTCCTCACGGTCTGGCACCGACCGCTGCGCTTCTGGCTGTGGGTGCACGGCGTGCCGCTGGTCGGTCGGGAACCGCGCTGGCTGATGCGCCAGCCGTTCATGGTGCCGGGGCACTCGACCGCGTTCACCGGGTTCGCCGAACGCCTCACCGCGGGCAGGCGCGCCGAGGAGAACCCGGAGCACGTCAAGAAGCTGCTCGTGCACGCCTTCCTCCAGGACCTGCGCCTGGCCTACCGGCCGCGCGGCCTGCGCCTGCGCCGGTGGCAGCGCACCGCGTACACGGTCGTGCTGTTGTCGGGCCTGACCGACGACAACGGCGGGTGGGAACTCCTGCGGCTGATCAACGACGTCCGCAACGAGTCGACCGAGCACGACCCGCTGCTGGTGATCGCCGCCGCGGACGCCAAGCCCGCCGACCTCCAGCCCGGGCGGCCGGTCGAGCCCGTCAGCCGGATCAAAGCGGAACTGGACGCCTGGGCGGCCGGGCTGCCGGTGCACCGGCAGGCGTTGCGCCCGGACGCGCGGTTCGTCTTCGTCCGACTGCCGGGGGAGCGGGACGACCCCACCCAGGCCGACGAGTCGGCGTGGGTCGACCTGAGCGGCATCAAGCCGCGCCAACCCCCGCTGCCCGCGCGGAAACCGGTCGTCGCCGGCGTGGTGCTGGCCCTGCTGGCCGCCGTGTCGTTGACGGGCGGCCGGTGGGGGTGGGTGCGGGTCGACAACGACTGCCTGCCCGACCCCGCGCGTGGCGTCGCGGTTCGCTGGGTCGAGGCCATCCAGTCCTGCGTGGGCTACAGCGACGACTCGGCGCGGGTCTTCGGCCCGGACCCGCGACTGCGGGCGGCCCAGCACGCGGTGTTCGAGCTCAACGCCACGGCCGAACGGCTGCACGAGGACAACCCCGAGCGGACGTTGGTGAGCGTGGTCTACTTCGCCGACCTGACCCACCCGGTGTCCGACCCCGGCGCGGACGCGTCCACGTCCGAAGAGCTGGAAGGGCTCCTGATCCGGCAGGAGGCGCAGAACAAGACCAGCAACACCGAACCGCTGCTGCGGGTCTACGTGGCCAACGGCGGCGACCGCATGGCCGCCGCCCGCACCGTCGTGGACGACCTGCTCGAACCGCTGCTGGCCGCCGACCCCACGATCGTCGGCGTCATCGGCATGGCGTTGACGGTGGACGCCACGGAGAGCGCCATCGGCGCGCTGGGCGACCTCGGCACGCCGGTGGTGGCCACCACGCTGACCGGCGAGGTGCTGGGCAGCCGGTCACCGCTGTACTTCCAGCTCGTGCCGGGCAACGCGGTGCAGGCCGAGCTGGTCGCCGAGCACGCCCGCCGGGTCGGCAAGCAGGTCACGGTGTACCACCCGCCGTTGACCGACAACTACCTCGACAGCCTCGTGTCGGAGCTGCTGGCGGAACTGGGCGCGGACGAGACCGCGACCCGGTCGTGGGACCGGCAGGTCGGCGAGGTCGAGGTGGTCTGCGGTGCGGGGCACATCGCGTTCTTCGCGGGCCGGGAGGGCGAGTTCCCGGGGTTCCTCGACGAGGTAGTGGACCAGTGCGGCAACGACCGGCCCGAGGTGATCGGCGACGACACCACGGCCCGGTTCATCGCGCAGAGCGATCTGAGGCTGCGCAACGAGTTCAGGGGCATCGCGGTGTCGTTCGTGTCGATGGGCGCCCGGGTCGTGCTCGCCGGGACCGACTGCGTCACCAAGGGCCAACCCGCAGCGCGGGACCCCGAGCACCCCGGCGCGCGTCCGCTGGTCGAGTTCTGCACCGGGCACCGCAGGGTGCGGGAGCGGGTCACCGGTGTCGGCCGGGTGGCGGACTTCGCCCGGCTGCTCGCCCGGTCCGACGACCACATGCCGTGGCCGGGTGAGCGGATCGGGCTCGCCTACGACGCGGCGAGCCTGTTCGTGGCGGCCGCGCGGGACAACCGGACCCGGTCCAGGGTGCCCAACCCCGACCCGGCGGCACCGTCGACCGGTCCGCTCCCCACCGTGCACCGGGCGGCGATCGCGCAGGAGCTGCGCGAGCCGGGCGACTACGAGGGCGCGACCGGCCCGATCGACTTCGCGCGGTCCCGGACCGGTCTGACCCGACCGCTGGCGATCCTGACCATCTCCGACCTGCACGACCTGGCGGAGGTGCCGAGCTGCGTCTACGAGATCAGCCGGCCGGCCGACCCGGCGGCACCCCGCCCGTGGGGCACGCCGGACTGCTGAACCGCCGGCCGTTCAACCGCGCGCGGCGGGGGAGCGGAGCGCGGCGGCGGACCGGACGAGCGACGCGACCGCCGGCGAACGGCTGTTCGGCGGCCAGGCGATCACGGTGGTGACGTCCGGCGCGTCGACCACGGGGACCGCGACGTGGTCGGGCCACTGCCACGCGCGGCTGGACGCCGGGATGACCAGCAGCGTCCGGCCGAGCGCGACGAGCTGGGCGAGTTGCGACTGGGTCCGCACCTCCGGGCCGGGACCGTCCGGGTAGGACCCGTCGAGCCGGGGCCACCGGGCGATCGGCAGGCCCGGCACGTCGCGGACCTCCGCCAGCGTCAGCTCGGCGCGGGTGGCGAGCGGGTGGCCGGCGGGCAGCAGCGCGACCTGGCCCTCGACGTGGAGGTCCTCGGTGTCGAACCCGGCGAGGTCGTCGAACGGGCGGTGCATGAGCGCCACGTCGGCCCGCCCGTCGCGCAGCAGGCCCGCCTGCTCGCCGACCTCGCACAGCAGGACTTCGACCGGTGCCGCACCGGGTTCGGCCGCGTGCGCGTCGAGGAGCCGTTGCAGCAGTTCGTGGGAGGCACCGGCCTTGGTCACGAGCACCAGAGGCCGGTCCGGGTCCGCTGCCCGTCGTGTGCGGCGCGCGGCGGCCGTGACGGCGTCGAGGACGGTGCCGGCCTCCCGCAGCAGCACCCGGCCGGCGTCGGTGAGCGCGACACCGCGGCGGTCGCGGTCGAAGAGCCGGACACCGAGCCGCTGTTCCAGTTGGCGAATGGCGCGCGACAGCGGCGGCTGGGCGATGCCGAGCCGGTCGGCGGCGCGACCGAAGTGCAGCTCCTCGGCCACGGCGACGAAGTACCGGAGTTCGCGCGTCTCGAGGTCGGGCACGGCACGCAGACTACCGGCTGATACCCGGGGGGTATCACGGCGTACCGGATCGATCTTGGACAGGGGTGCGCGGCCCGCCGAGCATGGGTCGCGTGAACGACACGAAGATCGCGCTGGTCACCGGCGCGAACAAGGGGATCGGTTACGCCATCGCCCGGGGTCTCGGTGCGATCGGCTTCGTGGTGGGAGTGGGCGCGCGGGACGGGGTCAGGCGTGAGGAGGCCGTCGAGCGCCTGCGTGCCGAGGGGGTCGACGCGTTCGGGGTGGCGCTCGACGTCACCTCCGACGAGAGCGTGGCCGCGGCGGCGGGTGCCGTCGAGCGGACGGTGGGACGGCTGGACGTGCTGGTCAACAACGCCGGCATCGCCGGCCGCATCGAGGGCGGCGCGCAGGACCCGACGACACTCGACCTCGACGTCCTGCGCACCGTCCTGGACACGAACGTCATCGGAGTCGTCCGGGTGACGAACGCGATGCTGCCGATGCTCCTGCGCGCCCAGAGCCCGCGCATCGTCAACATGTCCAGCAACATGGGCTCGCTGGCACTGCGGACGGGCCCGGTGATGGCCGCGTACGCGCCGTCGAAGTCGATGCTCAACAGCGTCACGGTGCAGTACGCGCGCCGGCTCGCCGACACCGCCGTCATCGTGAACGCCGCCTGTCCCGGTTACGTCGCCACCGACTTCACCGGGTTCGCCGGGTCGCGGGCACCCGAGCAGGGTGCCGCGATCGCGATCCGACTGGCCACGTTGCCGGACGACGGCCCACGCGGCGGGTTCTTCGACGACGCGGGCGTCGTTCCGTGGTGAGTCGCGGTGCCCGAGCGTTGAACTCCCGTGTCGTGAACGTAGGACTCTCGCGGTCTGAGGGGAGGACGCGTGGGGTTGACGGAGCGGTGGGGGTGTTGGCATGGTCTGAACCAGCAGGCTGTGAGAGCGCTCTCTCGCCGACTTGCCTCGGGTGCGCGGTCGGCCTGCACCGACCGTGCGCCTCCCTGTGTGGACAAGGAGAACCGCGTGCTTATGACAACGTTGACGAAGATCGGTGTGACCGCCGCGCTGGTGGTGAGCGGCCTGGTCGTGGCGCCGTCCGGCCAGGCCGCGCCCGCGCCGCAGGCGCTGTCGCCGGGCCTGGTGTCCGCGATGCGGACCGCGTTCGGGCTGACCGAGCAGCAGGTGCTGACCAGGCTCGACCAGGAGGCCGAGGCCACCAGGCGGGCGCCCTCGGCGCGGGCCGCGGCCGGGTCGTCGTTCGGTGGTAGCTGGTTCGACCAGGACAAGGGCGTCCTCGTGGTCGGCGTGACCGACCCGGCGGCGGCCGACCGGGTCCGGGCCACCGGCGCCGAGGCGCGGCTGGTCGCCCGGACGGCGAAGGAGCTCGACCGGGTCAAGGACCGGGTCGACGCGCTGTCCGCCGCGGGCGGCGTGCCGTCGGCGGTGACCAGTTGGCGGCCGGACGCGCGCAGCGGTGCGGTGGTGGTGGACGTCCAGCCCGGCGTGCAGACCGCGGAGGTCGCGAAGTTCCTGGCCGAGGCGCGCGCGCTCGGCCCCGTCGAGGTGAACACCGAGGGCGTCGCCGCGCCCGTGCCGTTCGCCGCCGGAACCGTCGGCGGCGACCCGTACTACACCGGCAACGTCCGCTGCTCCATCGGCTTCTCGGTGCACGGCGGCTACGTCACCGCCGGCCACTGCGGCGGCACGGGTGCGCAGGTGTACGGCTGGGACCGGTCGTGGCAGGGCCAGTTCGCCGGCTCCTCGTTCCCCGGCAACGACTACGCGTGGGTCCGCACCGGTGGCGGCTGGTGGAACGTGCCCGTCGTGCTCGGCTGGGGCACGGTGTCCGACGCGCTGGTGCGCGGTTCGTGGGAAGCGCCGGTCGGCACGTCGGTCTGCCGCTCCGGCTCGACCACGCGCTGGCACTGCGGCGTGATCCAGTCCCGCAACGAGACCATCCACTACGCGCAGGGTGACGTGCACCAGATGGCCGGCACCAGCGTGTGCGCCGAGGGCGGAGACTCCGGCGGCTCGTTCATCACCGGCGACCAGGCCCAGGGCGTCACGTCCGGCGGGTACGGCAACTGCTCGTCCGGCGGCCGGACCTGGTTCCAGCCGATCAACGAGATCCTGTCCGTCTACGGTCTGCGGCTGCTCACCGCCTGACACCGACCGCGGACCCGCCCGCCGCGCCGCGGGCGGGTCCGCGCGTCGGCCCCACCACCGGGTCCGACCCGCCGCACCCGCCACGACGTCGGCGCGGTGCGGCGGGCGGCGCGGCGATCTCCACCTCGTCACGACGGCGGGTTCCCGTGCTCGCGGTACGGCTGCGCGGCGTGCTTGGCCCGCAGCACCGCCGACGCGCGAGCTCCGGCGCCTTCTCGACCGGCTCCGGATCGGACAGGTGCACCGACTCGTCGGGGTCGATGCCGACGGTCCGCCACCAGAGTCCACAGTGGACATCGGCCGGGTGTCGCCCGCCGGCTTCGCGGCGACCGGCGGTGAAGGGGAGGGTGCCGTCGACGGGCTCGGCGGGCACCCTGATGTCCACCCGGCGGCAGCCCGAACCGAAGAGCGCGTGGCCGGGGGCCCGCCCGGCGCGCTCCAGGCGGGCCCCCGCGCGTCGGCCCGGGTAGGAGGGGGCCCGAGGCCTCGCGGCACCGGTGTTGTTAACGCTAACATCCGCTGGTTGGCGAAACAGCAGCGCAACAGGACCGGGTCACAGTGGTATCCCGCATCACGTGCGCGTGTCAAGGCACTCCTGTCAAGTGAATTAGCGTTAACAACTTCTGCCTCGTTCGGCCTGTTGCGCACGTCACCGCCCGCCCTCTACGGTGGCCAATCGAAGCGCTTCGATGGCGTGGGAGCCGCGAGCTTCCCGGGACGAAGGGTCGATCAGTGTCGAGAACCCGCCGGTCGCTGCTGTTCCCGCTGGTCGCGCTGCTGCTCTCGGCCCCGCTGCCCGCGCACGCCCAGGAGCCGCCCTTCCGCGATCCGGACCTGCCCCGCGCGTCCCGGATAGCCGACCTCCTCGGCCGGTTGACGCTCGACGAGCAGGTCTCGCTGCTGCACCAGTACCAACCGGCCATCCCGAGGCTCGGGATCGGAGCGTTCAAAACCGGCACCGAGGCGCTGCACGGCGTCGCGTGGCTCGGTGAGGCGACCGTGTTCCCGCAGGCAGTCGGCCTGGCCGGCACGTGGAACCCGGAGCTGGTGCGGCGGGTCGGCGCGGTGACCGGGCGCGAGGCGCGCGGGTTCCACGCGCTCGACCCCGCGTTCAACGGGCTCAACCTCTGGGCGCCGGTGGTGAACCCGCTGCGCGACCCGCGCTGGGGCCGCAACGAGGAGGGCTACTCGGAGGACCCGCACCTGACCGGCGTCATCGCGACCGCGTTCGGGCACGGCGTGCAGGGCGACCACCCCGACTACCTCCAGGCCGCGCCGACGCTGAAGCACTACGCGGCCTACAACGTGGAGGACGACCGCATCACCGTCGACTCGATCGTGCCGCCGCGCATCCTGAAGGACTACGACGAGGCCGCGTTCCGGCCGGCGATCGAGGCCGACGCCGCCACCGGCGTGATGGCGTCCTACAACCTGCTCAACGGCCGCCCGACGCACGTCAACCACGACCTGGACGACGTGGTGCGCTCGTGGACCGACGAGGACCTGATGATCGTCGGCGACGCGGGCGGCGCGTCCAACGTCGCGGGCGCGCAGCGGTACTACCCGGACGAGGTGGAGGGCAACGCGGCGGCCATCCGGGCGGGCCTGGACAGCTTCACCGAGGACAACCGGGACTCCGCACCGACCACGACCTCGATCAAGGCGGCGATCGACCGGGGCCTGATCACGGTGGCGGACGTCGAGGACGCCGCGCGGCACGTGCTGTCGGTCCGCTTCCGGCTCGGCGAGTTCGACCCGGCGGGCCGCAACCCGTACGCGGCCACCACGCCCGCCGTCATCGACGCGCCGGAGCACCGGCAGCTCGCGCGCCGGGCCGCGGCCGAGCAGGTCGTGCTGCTGCGCAACGACGACCACACCCTGCCGCTGTCCACAGCGGACACGAAACGGGTGGCGGTCGTCGGCCAGCTCGCCGACACCCTCTACGAGGACTGGTACTCGGGCACCATGCCCTACCGGATCACGCCGGTGCGGGCGCTCGCCGAACGCGCGGCCGTCACCTCCAGCGAGGGCGTGGACCGGATCAGGCTGAAGGACCTGGCCACCGGCCGCTACGTCACCGCGTCCACCGCCGCGGCCGGCGCACCGCTCACGGCCACCGAGGCCACCCCGGGCGACGCGAGCGGGCTGGACGTCTTCGACTGGGGCGAGGGCACGGTGACGCTGCGGGCCGCCGCGAACGGCAGGACCGTGTCGCTGGGCGACGGCCGGTCCCTGGTCAACAACGCGGTGCAGCCCAACGGCTGGTTCGTCCAGCAGCAGTTCGAGCTGGTGGCCCAGGCCGACGGCTCGGTCGTGCTGGAGTACGCGGGCAACGACGTCACGCAGTCGTGGTTCGGCGCGAACAGGTACGTGGTCGTCGGCGCGGACGGCAGGCTCGTGCTGGGCGCGGCCAGCCCGGAGCACGCCACGAAGTTCGGCCGCGAGGTCGTGCGCCGCAGTGTGGACAGCGCCGTCGAGGCGGCCAGGGGCGCCGACGCCGCCGTCGTGGTGGTCGGCAGCATGCCGTTCATCAACGGCCGGGAGGACGACGACCGCGAGACCACCGCCCTGCCGGCCGGGCAGCGCGCCGTCATCGACGCGGTGCGCGCGGCGAACCCGAACACGATCGTGGTGCTGGAGAGCGGCTACCCGTACTCCGGCGACTGGGACACCGCGGACCTGCCCGCGATCCTGTGGACCTCGCACGCGGGCCAGGAGACCGGGCACGGCATCGCCGACGTGCTGTTCGGCGACCACAACCCGAGCGCCAGGCTGACCCAGACGTGGTACCGGTCCGACGCCGACCTGCCCGACATGCTCCGGTACGACATCTCGAAGTCCGGCCACACCTACCAGTACTTCACCGGCAAGCCGCTGTACCCGTTCGGCCACGGGCTGAGCTACACGTCGTTCCGCTACTCCCGGCTCGCGGTGGACCGGCCCGTGGTGCACGCCTCCGGTGAGGTGGGGATCCGGGTCGACGTGACCAACACCGGCGACCGGGCGGGCGCCGAGGTGGTCCAGCTCTACTCGCAGCAGAAGAAGTCGCGCGTCGCGCAGCCGGTCAAGCGGTTGCGCGCGTTCGACCGGGTGGAGCTGCGGCCCGGCGAGACGAAGACGGTCTCGTTCACCGTGCCGGCGTCCGACCTGTCGTTCTGGGACGTGACCCGGGAGAAGCGGGTGGTCGAGACCGCGCCGCACGAGTTCGCGGTCGGCTCGCTCCGCCGCGCGGTGAGCGTGCTGGGGGAGACGATCCCGCCGCGTGACCTGCGCCGGACCACGCCGGCCCAGAACTTCGACGACTACTCCGGCGTGACCCTGGTGGACACCACGCGGGAACGCGGCACGGCCGTGGCCTCGACCGCGCCCGGCCAGTGGATCTCGTTCGCCGACGTCGCCCTGGGCCGGTCGGCCCGGTCGGTGGCGGCCCGGGTGGCGAACCCGGACGGCCCGACGACCGTCGAGGTGCGCCTCGGCGGGCCCGCCGGCCGCCTGGTGGGCACGCTCGCCGTGCCGACCACGGCCGACGAGCACTCCTGGACCGAAGTGTCGTCGCCGCTGCGGGGTGCGGCCGGTCGGCAGGACGTGTACCTGGTCTTCACGGGGAAGGCCCGGATCGACAACCTCACCGTGGAGGGATCATCCTGATGTCCAAGCGACTCCTTGCGGCCGCGGTGGCGGCCGTGCTGGCCGTGGCCGGCTGCGGAGGGTCGGAGGAAGCCTCCGACCCGAACACCCTGAAGCTCTGGCACTACGAGGGCCCGGACAGCGCCATGGGCGTGGCGTGGGCCGAGGCGATCAAGCAGTTCGAGGCCACGCACCCCGGCGTGAAGGTGCAGTTCGAGGAGAAGGGCTTCGAGCAGATCCAGAAGACCGCCTCGATGGTGCTCAACTCCAAGGACGCGCCGGACATCCTGGAGTACAACAAGGGCAACGCGACCGCCGGCCTGCTGTCCAAGCAGGGCCTGCTGACCGACCTCGGCGAGGAGGTCGCCAAGCGCGGGTGGGACAAGAAGCTCGGTCCGGGCATCGACACCACTGCCAAGTACGACGAGCGCGGCGTGATGGGGTCCGGCAAGTGGTACGGCATCCCCAACTACGCCGAGTACGTGATGGTCTACTACAACAAGACGATGTTCGACCAGCAAGGCCTGGCCGCGCCGACGACGTTCGACGAGCTGACCGCCGCGATGGACAAGTTCGCGAAGGCGGGTGTCACGCCGCTGGCGCTGGGCGGCGCGGAGTACCCGGCCGCGCAGCTGTTCTACCAACTGGCGCTGACCAAGGCCGACCGCGAGTGGGTGGACCGCTTCCAGCGCTACACCGGCCCCGTGGACTTCCACGACAACACGTGGGTCTTCGGCGCGGAGACGTTCGCCAAGTGGCTGCGCGAGGGCTACTTCTCGAAGGACTCCGCCGGCGTGAAGGCCGAGGACATGGGCCTGTCGTTCATGCAGGGCAAGCACCCGATCATGGTCAGCGGCAGCTGGTGGTACGGCCGCGTGCAGGCGCAGGTGAAGGACTTCGAGTGGGCCGCGGTGCCGTGGCCGGGCATGACGTCCGGGTCCAGCGGCAACCTGTGGGTGGTGCCGAAGGGCTCGAAGAACAAGCAGTTGGCCTACGACTTCATCGAGATCACCATGTCGCCCGCGATCCAGGACAAGCTGCGCGACGCGGGCGGCATCCCGGTCGCGCCGAGCGCCACGCCCGCGACCGACCCGAGGACCAAGCAGCTCAACGACGACTTCCAGGCGCTGGTGGACGGCGACCGGCTGGCGTTCTACCCGGACTGGCCCGCGCCCGGCTTCTACGACGCGCAGGTGTCGTCGGTGCAGAAGGTGATCACCGGGCAGATCGGCGCGCACGAGGCGCTGACCGAGCTGGCGGACTACTACGAGGAGAACACGGCGAGCGTCGGCAAATGAGCCTGGTCCCGGCCTCGATCCGCGACCGCGGGTCGTACCTGCTCTTCCTGATCCCGGGCGGCCTGCTGCTGCTCGCGGTGATCCTGGTGCCGTTCGCGATGAACGTCGGCATCAGCCTCACCGAGTGGTCCGGCGCCGGCACGCCCGAGTGGGTCGGGCTGGACAACTACACCCGGCTGATGTCGGACGGCACCTTCTGGGCTTCGTTCCGGCACAACGTCGGCCTGGTGGTGGCGATGGCGATCCTGCCGACCCTGGCGGGGCTCGTCATCGCCGCCGCCCTGTTCGACTTCATCGGCAAGCACTTCGGGTCGCGTCACGCCGCCGTGCTGCGGGCGTGCGTCTACCTGCCGCAGGTGCTGCCGATCGCGGTGGCCGGGATCGTGTGGAGCTGGATCCTCGCGCCGCGGGACGGCGCGCTGAACGAGGTGTTGCGCGCGGTCGGGCTGGACGCGCTGGCGCAGAACTGGCTCGGCGACCCCGACCTGGCGTTGTTCACCGTCATGGGTGTGCTGCTGTGGATCCAGGTCGGCTACCCGGTGGTGATCTTCATGGCCGGGATGGGACGGGTGGACCCGTCGCTGCACGAGGCCGCCGAGCTGGACGGCGCGTCGTGGTGGGGCCGGTTCTTCCACGTCACCGTGCCGCAGATCCGGCCGGAGATCTTCGTCGTGCTGCTGACCTGCACCATCGCCGCGCTCAAGGTGTTCGCGCCGATCTACGTGCTGACCAGGGGCGGGCCGGGCGGTTCGACGAATGTGCCGTCCTACTACTCGTTCCAGAACTTCTTCGAGAAGACCCAGGTCGGGTACGGCGCCGCCGTCGCCACGGTGCTCACGGTGCTGATCCTGCTGCTCACCGCGGTGTTCCTGCGGGTGCAGAACCGGGGTGAGCGCTGATGCGGCGGCACGCGGTGCTGTGGTCGATGATCCTGCTGGCGGCGGTGATGCTGGCGCCGTTCGTCCTCGTCGCGCTGAACGCGGTGAAGACGCCGGCGGAGTACTCCACGGGCGGTCCGCTCGACCTGCCGGACGGGATTTCGCTGGAGGGCATCGTCGCGTTCTGGGAACGCGTCGACTTCGGCGAGAAGCTGTGGAACAGCGTGGTGATCAGCGGGTCGGTGGCGGTGCTGGCGGTGGTCGTGTCGGTGTTCAACGCCTACGCGCTGGGCATCGGCCGGGTCCGCGGCAGGCTGTGGATCCTGGTGGCGTTCCTCGTGGCGAACACCCTGCCGCAGGAGGCGCTGGTCTACCCGCTGTACTTCCTGGCCAACGAGGTCGGGCTGTACGACACGAAACTGGCCGTGATCGTCATCTTCACGGTGATCCAGGCCGCGTTCGGCACCTACCTGCTCACCTCCACGCTGGGCGGCTTCCCGCGCGAACTGCTGGAAGCCGCCCGCATCGACGGCGCGACCAAGTGGCAGACCCTGGTGCGGATCGTGGTGCCGATCAGCCGTCCCACCCTGGGCGTGCTGTTCGTGTTCTTCTTCATCTGGACGTGGAACGAGTTCTTCCTCCCGCTGGTGCTGCTCATCTCCAACGAGAACCAGACGGTTCCGGTGGCGCTGGGGGTGCTCCAGGGTCAGCGGATGATGGACGCCACCATGACCAGCGCCTCGGCGCTGCTCGGGGTCATCCCGGCGATCGTGTTCTTCCTGATCTTCCAACGCGCGTTGACCCGCGGCATCACGGCGGGAGCGGTGAAGTGACGCCCGGGCATCGCTTACGCGGACCGGGTGAGCCCGGATCGACGTTTCTCGGTGACCAACAACAAGGCTTTCCCTGATTGGAGTTCGGGTGAAGTTCAGCGACGGGTACTGGCTGCTGCGGCCCGGGGTCGAGGCGGCCCATCCGGCCGAGGTGCGTGACGTCGCCGCGGGGCACGGGGAGGTCGTCGTGCACGCGTCGACCCAACCGATCCGGCACCGCGGCGACACGCTCAAGGGCCCGGTGGTCACGCTCGGGCTCACCTCGCCGATGGCCGACGTGATCGGTGTGAAGATCACGCACTTCTCGGGCGGGACGCCGGCGGAGCCGGTGTTCGCGCTGGCCTCCGACGGCGCGCACGAGGCCAAGGTGGTCGAGGACGACGCCGGGGTGGTGATGACCGCGGGCGCGTTGTCGGTGCGGGTCAACCGGGGTGAGGGGTGGCGGGTCGACTTCACCGCCGACGGCCGCCCGCTGACCAGCAGCGGCACCAAGGGCATGGGCTTCATGACCGTGCACGGCACGCACCACGTCCGCGAGCAGTTGACGCTGGGGGTCGGTGACACCGTCTACGGGCTGGGCGAGCGGTTCGGGCCGCTGGTCAAGAACGGCCAGACGGTCGACATCTGGAACGCCGACGGCGGCACGAGCAGCGAGCAGGCCTACAAGAACGTCCCGTTCTACCTGACCAACGCGGGGTACGGGATCTTCGTCAACCACCCCGGCCACGTGTCGTTCGAGGTGGGCTCGGAGGCGGTGTCGAAGGTCCAGTTCAGCGTCGAGGGCCAGTCGCTGGAGTACTTCGTGATCCACGGGCCCACGCCCCGCGAGATCCTGCGGAAGTACACCGCGCTCACCGGCCGGCCCGCGCTGCCGCCCGCGTGGTCGTTCGGGCTGTGGCTGTCGACGTCGTTCACCACGTCCTACGACGAGGAGACGGTGTCGGGCTTCATCGACGGGATGCTGGCGCGCGACCTGCCGCTGAGCGTGTTCCACTTCGACTGCTTCTGGATGCGGGAGTTCCACTGGTGCGACTTCGAGTGGGACCCGAGCACGTTCCCCGACCCGGTCGGCATGCTGGACCGGCTGCGCGCCCGCGGCCTGCGCATCTGCGTGTGGATCAACCCCTACATCGCGCAGCGGTCGCCGCTGTTCGCCGAGGGCAAGGCGAACGGCTACCTGCTGCGCAGGCCGAACGGCGACGTGTGGCAGTGGGACCTGTGGCAGCCGGGCATGGCGCTGGTCGACTTCACCAACCCCGCCGCCCGCGCCTGGTACTCGGCCAAGCTGGACGCCCTGCTGGCCCAGGGCGTGGACTGCTTCAAGACCGACTTCGGCGAGCGCGTCCCGACCGACGTGGTCTACCACGACGGCTCCGACCCGGAGCGGATGCACAACCACTACACCCACCTCTACAACCAGACCGTGTTCGACGTGCTGCGCAGGCGGCGCGGCGACGGTGACGCGGTGGTGTTCGCCCGGTCCGCCACGGCGGGCTCGCAGCAGTTCCCGGTGCACTGGGGCGGTGACTGCGAGGCCACCTACGAGTCGATGGCGGAGAGCCTGCGCGGCGGGCTGTCGCTGGGCATGTCCGGGTTCGGCTTCTGGAGCCACGACATCGGCGGCTTCGAGGGCACGCCGTCGGCCGCGTTGTTCAAGCGGTGGATCGCGTTCGGCCTGCTCTCGTCGCACAGCCGGCTGCACGGCAGCTCGTCGTACCGCGTGCCGTGGCTGTTCGACGAGGAGTCGGTCGACGTGCTGCGGCGGTTCGTGAAGCTGAAGCTGCGGCTGATGCCGTACCTGCACGGCGCGGCGCGGCAGGCCACCGCCGAGGGCGTGCCGGTGATGCGGGCGATGGTGGTCGAGTTCCCCGACGACCCCGGCTGCGCCCACCTGGAGCGCCAGTACATGCTCGGCGACGACCTGCTGGTCGCGCCGGTGTTCTCGGACTCCGGCGACGTGTCGTACTACGTCCCCGAGGGCACGTGGACGCACCTGTTGACCGGCGAGACCGTGCAAGGACCGCGCTGGGTGCGCGACCGCTGCGACTTCCTCACCGTGCCGGTGCTCGTGCGGCCGGACACGGTGCTGCCCGTCGGCGCCGTGGACGACCGGCCGGAGTACGACTACGCCGAGGGCGTCACGCTCCAGGCGTACCAGTTGACCGACGGCGAGCACGTGACGGTGGTCGGCGACACGACGTTCCGCACCCACCGGGGTGGTGACGAGATCCGGGTCGAGGTCGAGGGCGCGCCGTCGAGTTGGCGGTTGCTGCTGGTCGGCGCGCGTGCGGTCGACGACGTGGCCGGCGGGTCGGTCGGCGCGCACCCCGACGGGGTGCTCGTCAGCGCCGGGGGCGCCACCCTGACCCTTCGGGGCGTCCGGTGAGGCGATTAGCCGTCGTGCTCGCGCTGCTGGGGTCGCTCGTCGTGGCGACCCCGGTGTCCGCCGAGCCGCGGCACGAGGTCACCTACGACAAGTACTCGCTGATGGTGGACGACGAGCGGGTCATGCTGTGGTCGGGGGAGTTCCACTACTTCCGGCTGCCCAGCCCGGAGCTGTGGCGCGACGTGCTGGAGAAGATCAGGGCCGCCGGGTTCACCGGCGTGTCCCTGTACTTCCACTGGGGCTACCACTCGCCCTCGCCGGGCGTGTACGACTTCACCGGCGTGCGCGACGTGGACCGGCTGCTGCGGATGGCCGACGACCTGGGCCTGTACGTGGTGGCCCGGCCCGGCCCGTACATCAACGCCGAGACCAGCGGCGGCGGGTTCCCGGCGTGGCTGAAGACGGTGCCGGGCCGGGCCCGCTCCGGCGATCCGGGGTACAAAGCGGCGTACACCGAGTGGTTGAGCCGCCTCAACCCGATCATCGCGCGGCACCAGGTGTCGCGCGGTGGCCCGGTCATCGCCTACAACGTGGAGAACGAGTACGCGGTCAACGTCGACCCGGCCTACATGCAGGACCTCCAGGACCAGGCCAGGGCCGCCGGCATCGACGTGCCGATCGTGCACAACAACTGCTGCCACGGCGACCTGGCCAACTGGTCGTCCGGCCCGGGCGCGGTGCAGATCCCCGGCGTGGACGACTACCCGCAGTCGTTCGAGTGCGGGAACCCCGACGCGTGGGGACCGTGGGGCGAGGGCGTCACGCGCAGGCTGCGCGACGACGCGCCGGTGTACGCGGCCGAGTACCAGGCGGGCGCGATCGACTTGGAGGACGCCGGGTACGACAAGTGCCGGGACCTGACCGGCCCGAGCTTCATGAAGGTGTTCTACAAGAACAACGCCATCTCCAGCGGCGCGACGATGTTCGGCTACTACATGACCTTCGGCGGCACGTCCTGGGGCTGGCTGCCGCAGCCGAACGACGTCTACACCTCCTACGACTACGGTTCGGCGATCACCGAGTCCCGGCAGCTCACCGCCAAGTACGACGAGTTCAAGCGGCAGGGCTACTTCATGACCGCGGTCGCGCCGCTGACCAAGACCGACGCGGCCGCCCCGCCGGTACCCGCCGACCCGGTCGTGCTGGCGCGGGCGCGGGCCAACCCGGACACCGGCACCCAGTTCGTGCTGGTGCGCCAAGCCGACCTGGCCGGCACCGCGGACGTGTCCACGACCCTGGACTGGGCCACCCCCGACGGCCGCTACCGGGTGCCGGTGCGGGTGGCGGGCCGGGACGCCAAGGTGCTCGTCGCCGGGTACGACCTCGGCGGCCAGCGGCTGGCGTGGTCGAGCTCGGAGGTCCTGACCCACGTCGAGGTGTCGGGTCGGGACGTGGCCGTGCTGTACGGCCGTGACGGCGAGCAGGGCTCCACGGTCCTGCGCTACGACTCCGAGCCCACCGTGCGGGTGCTCGACGGCCGGGTCGGCAGCTCCTACGAGCATGGCGACCTGCGCCTGGACTACACGCACACCGGCCTGGCGCGCGTCCTGGTCACCGGCGGCGGGCGCAGGCCGCTGCTGCTGATGCTGGGCACCGACGAGACCGCCGCCGACTTCTGGCGGCAGGACACCGCGGCCGGCCCCGTGCTCGTCCGCGGCACGTCCCTGGTCCGGTCCGCCGAGGTGACGGGCGACCGGCTGGTGCTGCGCGCCGACACCGACCGCGCCGGCGAGGTGGAGGTGTTCGCCCCGGTCCGCCACCTGACGGTCGGCGGTCGGCCGGTGGTCGTGCGGCGCACGGCCGGCGGGTCCCTGGTCGGCTCGCTGCCCGGCCCCGAGCCGGTGCGCCTGCCCGAGCTGACCGGCTGGCAGTACCGCGCCGAGGCGCCCGGCCAGGGCGAGTCGGGCTGGACCGCGGCGGACAAGACCACCACCGCGAGCCCGATCAAGCCCAAGACGCTGCCCGTGCTCTACGCCGACGAGTACGGCCACCACAACGGCAACGTCTGGTACCGCGGCCGGTTCACCGCCACCGGCGCGGAGAAGACCGTGACGGTCAACGCCATCACCGGCCGGCGCGGCATCTACCTGGTCTGGCTCAACGGGCGTTACCTGGGCTCCGCCGCCGGCGGCACCGAATCCGACGCCGAACCGGTCAACCCCGACCCGGGACGCGGCGACTTCGCCGTGCCCGGGGGACTGCTGGCGGACGGGCAGCAGGCGACGCTGACCGTGCTGGTCGAGAACATGGGCCACAACGACGACTGGACCGCCGACGACGTCCGCCACAAGCAGCCGCGCGGGCTGTTCGGCGTGGTGGTCGAGGGCTCGACCGCGCCCCTCTCGTGGCAGATCCGCGGTTCGCGGCCGGTGGACGGCGAACGCGGCCCGATGAACACCGGTGGCCTGTACGGCGAACGCGCCGGTTGGCACCTGCCCGGCTCCGGCGGTTGGCGGCGCCCGCCGGGTGCGTTGACACCGGGTGTGTCCTGGTACCGCACGACCTTCGAGCTGGACCTGCCGCGCGGGCACGACGTCTCGCTCGGCCTCCGGTTCGAGGACACCACCGCCCGCGACTACCGGGTGCTGATCTTCGTCAACGGCTGGAACATGGGCCAGTACCTCAACGGCGCGGGACCGCAGCGCGAGTTCGTGCTGC
This sequence comes from Saccharothrix saharensis, assembly GCF_006716745.1. Classification (NCBI taxonomy): domain Bacteria; kingdom Bacillati; phylum Actinomycetota; class Actinomycetes; order Pseudonocardiales; family Pseudonocardiaceae; genus Saccharothrix; species Saccharothrix saharensis. The sequence continues at coordinate 90,493 of NZ_VFPP01000001.1, forward strand.
CGACCGGGGTGCTGCGCGAGCACAACACGCTCACCTTCGCCGTGATCTCCACCGGGGCGGCGCGGGGAGACCCCGGGGAGGTGAGCCTGATGACCCTAGGCAACCACCGGACCGGTGCTGCCCCGGGCCGTTAGCCGCGGTGGCAGCAACCGGACCTCCGGTTCGGGCCGGCCGTCGAGGTGGCGCATCGCCAGCTCGACGGCCAGCCGGCCGAGCTCCACGGCCGGGATGTCGACCGACGACAGCGGCAGCGACTGCGCCTGCGCCAGGTCGGGCGGGCACACCGCCAGCACGGAGATGTCCCGCGGCACCCGCTGGCCGCGCCGGGCCAGTTCCGACAGCAGCGGGCCGAGGACGGCCTCGTTGTGCACCACCAGGCCGGTGACCGGGTGAGGCCGGGACAGCAGGTCGTCCAGGCAGGCCCGCAGGCCGTCGTAGGTGGGCACGCAGGCCAGCGCGACGGCTTCGACGGCGCGACTCGCGGCCGTGGCCCGGAACCCGCTGAGGAACCGACCGGCGTAGCTCGTGCCGCGCCGGTACACGGCGGGGGAGGGGCCGATGAGCGCGATGTCGCGGTGACCGAGGTCGGCCAGGTGGTGCACGCAGTCCGCGCCCGCCGCGGTGAAGTCGAGGTCGACGCAGGTCAGCTCCTGCGGGTCGGCGGGCACGCCGATCAGCACCGCCGGCCTGCCCAGCCCGCGCAGCACGGGCACGCGCGGCTCGGCCGCCTCGACATCCATCACGATGATCGCGTCGGCCAGCGAGGAGGCCACCACCCGCTGCAGGCCCTCCGCGCCCTCGTCCGCGGTGAGCAGCAGCACGTCGTGGTCGTGCGAACGGGCCTCGGTGACCGTGGCGGTGACGAACTGCATGACCACGGGGACGTTCAGGTCGGTGCGCAGCGGCACGACGAGGCCGAGCACGTTCGTGCGGTTGCTCGCCAGCGCCCGCGCGCCCGCGTTCGGGCGGTAGCCGAGCGCCCGGATGCTGTGGTGCACCCGGCGCCGAGTGGTCTCCGAGATCGAGCGCTTGCCGGACAGCACGTACGACACGGTGCTGGGCGAGACCCCCGCGGCTCGGGCGACGTCGGCGATGGTGACCATCAATGGATCATAGTACGGCCGAGGGGGTTCAAGTCCACTGTGGACCGATGCGGGCGAGCGCGTCGGCCGCTCGGAATCGTGTCGAACGGGGGGTTCGACTGGGAGCGCTAACATACGTGTTCCACGTCACAGGTGCCGAGCGATATCTTCGCTCAGCTAACAAAGTGATCGTTTGCTTCCCGGGTCCGGGCGATCCGGGTGATCGCGATTGGGTTAGCGCTAACACATGCCGGTGTGGAGCGTGGTCCGCAGTCGTCTGTCCATAGGGGACCGCTCACGGACGGTCGTCGCCACGTCTTCCGGTTCGACACCGTCGCATCTTGACGCGCCGGGCGCCCTTGCTGGATCTTGTGTAGTTCTGGTTGAACATGGAGGTTCAGCATGCCGAGCCTGCGTGCTCTGGTGACAGTCATGTTCGTTCTAGGAGCTTCCGCGGTGGCCGTGAGTCCGAGCGCCACCGCCGAGGCGCCTCCCGGCGACCTCTACTCCACCTACCTGGAGAACCCCGGGATGGTCGCGGAGGGCCAGAAGCCCCCGCACGCCTACCTGCGCCCGTACGCCGACGTCGACTCGGCCGTTCGCCGCGACGAGCGCACCCCGTACACGCGGTCGTTGGACGGCGAGTGGCGGATCGCGATGGCCAAGCGGCCGGAGGAGGTGCCGGCGGGCTTCCACGCCGACGGCTACGACACGTCGACGTGGCGCGCGGTTACGGTGCCGCACACGTGGCAGACCGACGGGCTCGACCACCCGATCTTCCGCAACATCGCCACCGAGATCCAACCGGACGACCCGCCCCGGGTGCCGCGTGACGTCAACCCCACCGGGGCGTACGCGCGGGACTTCGACGTGCCCGCCGACTGGACGGCGGGCCGCACCACGTTCCTGCGCTTCGAAGGCGTCACGTCCGGTTACTTCGTCTGGGTCAACGGCGTCTACGTGGGCTACGACCAGGGCGGCTACACGCCGGCGGAGTTCGACGTCTCGGCGGCGCTGCGGCCGGGCCGCAACCGCGTGGCGGTGCAGGTGCACCGGTGGAGCACGGGCGCGTACCTGGAGGACGTCGACCAGTGGCGCTACTCGGGCATCTTCCGCTCGGTCCGGCTGCACTCGACGCCCGCGACCCACATCGGCGACGTGACGCTGCGGACCGACCTCGACGCCACCTACACCGACGCGACGCTGTCCGCCGCCGTCGAAGTGGGTCACCAGTCCGGCGGGTCGACCGGCCCGCACCGCGTCACGGCGAGCCTGCGCGACGCCCGCGGCGTGGAGGTCGGCCAGGTCACCGGGGAGGTCGAGGTGACCGGTCAGGGCCGGCAGGTCGGGCTGAGCCTGCCGGTGCGCGACCCGGCGAAGTGGACCGACGAGACGCCGAACCTCCACACCGTCGTGTTCACGCTGACCGGACCGGACGGCCGCACCACCCACATCACCAGCGAGACCACCGGCTTCCGCGAGATCGAGATCCGCGACAAGCAGTTGCTCGTCAACGGCGAGCGCACGCTGTTCAAGGGCGTGAACCGGGCCGAGACCGACCCCGACCACGGCAGGCACGTCCCACGGGCGGCGCAGGAACGCGACGTCGCCCTGATGGAGCAGCTCAACGTCAACGCGGTGCGCACCTCGCACTACCCGTCCGACCCCTACTTCTACGAGCTGGCGGACGAGCACGGCCTCTGGATCGCCGACGAGGTGGACATCGAGACCCACAACCACGAGAACTGCGACAACTGGTGCCAGGCCGACCAGCCCGAGTGGCGGGCCGCGTTCCTGGACCGCTTCACGGCGATGGTCGAGCGGGACAAGAACCACCCCAGCGTGTTCATGTGGGACACCGGCAACGAAGCCGGCCTGGGCGCGCACCACTACGCGATGGCGGAGTGGCTGGACGCCAACGAGCCCACCCGGCCGAAGTACCACCAGTCCAACAACCCCGACGGCGACGCGCCGTTCGCCGACGTCTGGGGTCCGCGCTACCCGTCGCCGGAGCGGTTCGAGCAGCAGGCGAAGAGCACGACCAAGCCGTTGATCTTCGGCGAGTACGCGCACGCGATGGGCAACAGCCTCGGCAACTTCCGCGAGTTCTGGGACACCATCCGGGCCAACCCCGCCACCCAGGGCGGCTTCATCTGGGACTGGGCCGAAAGCAGCATCCGGCAGAAGGTCCGCATCCTGCCCGACTCGTCCGGCAACGACATCTCCGCGCACCTGTCCGGCGCCCCGGAACTGGTCGACGGCCACCGCGGCAAGGCGCTGTTCCTGTCCGGTCTCGACGACTTCGTCGAGGTCTACCGCGACCGCGAGCTCGACATCACGGGCACGGCGCTGACCCTGGACGCGTGGGTCAAGCCCGCGAAGTGGAGCGGCGACTTCCGCATCGTCGGCAAGGGCGACCACCAGTACGCCATGAAGATGAAGACCGAGAACACGCTGGAGTTCTTCATCCACAGCGGCACCTGGCAGGCGGTGCAGGCGACCGTGCCGAGCGACTTCTACGGCACCTGGCACCGGGTCAGCGGCACGTACGACGGCACGGCGCTGCGGCTCTACATCGACGGGCGCGAGGTCGCGAGCAAGCCGTTCACCGGCGCGATCGACCCGTCGTCGGCCGAGGTGAACATCGGGCGCGACTTCGAGACCTCGTGGAACGACCCGGCCCGGGTCGGGCGGATGGCGCACGGCGCGGTGGACGACGTCCGGATCTACGACCGCCCGCTCACCCCGGCCGAGCTGACCGCGGCCGAACCCGTCGGCGGCGCGGTGCTGGCCCTGGACTTCGACCGGGTCGAGGAACGCGGCACGCACCTGTCCTACGGTTCGAGCCTGTCCGGCCTCGACGGCCTGGTCAGTCCCGATCGCCATGCACAACCCGAGACCACCCAGATGGCGTGGGCACACCAGCCGCTGCGGTTCGGCTACGCCGACGGCGTGCTGTCCGTGCGCAACGAACGGCAGTTCAGCGGCACGGACGGGCTGGAGCTGCGGTGGCGCGTCGGCGAAGGTTCCCGGGTCGTGACGCGGGGCCGGCAGCCGCTGCGGGTGGCCGCCGACTCGACCGGCACGATCCCGCTACCACCGCCCGCGAACCCGGCCGACCGCGAGCGGTTCCTGACCGTGGAGGCCGTCACCACGGCGGCCGGACCGACGATCCCCGCCGGTCACGTCGTGGCGCACGACCAGTTCCCCCTCGGCGGCACGACCGTGCCCGGCCTGGAGCCCGCACCCGGGGGCGGTAGCGCCACCATCACCGCCGACACCGCGGGCACCGTGACGGCGGCCGCCCGGGGTGTCAGCTACACCGTGGACAAGAAGACCGGCACGTTGTCGTCGGTCGAGGTCCGGGACCGGGAGCTGCTCGCGGGCGGGCCGAAGTTGGACGCGTGGCGCGCGCCGATCAGCAACGAGACGTTCAAGTGGGGTCGCGCGGAGGGGGAGGACTGGCGCGCGGTCGGCCTCGACCGGCTCGCCACCACCGTCACCGACGTCCGGGTCGAACCGGCCGAGACCGGCGTGCGCGTGGTCGTGGACAGCCGGGTGGCCGCCCCGGACGTCGCCGGCGCGTGGTTCGACCAGACCATGACCTACACCGTCGAACACGGCGGGGTGCTCAGGCTCGGCCACGAGGTCACGCCGCAGGGGGCGATGCGCACCCTGCCGTACCTCCCGCGCGTCGGCGTCTCGCTCGCCGTGCCGGACGACTACGACCGGTTCGCCTGGTACGGCAGGCAGGCGGAGAGCTACGTCGACCGCGAGGACGGCACCCCGATCGGCGTCCACTCGTCCACTGTGGATGAGCAGTACGTCGACTACCACCGGCCGCAGGACCACGGGAACCACACCGACACGCGCTGGGCGCTGCTCACCGACGGCCGCACGGGCGGCCTGCTGGTGGCCGGGGCGAACGACGTCAGCGTGACGCCGTACGACGACCTGGACCGGGCCGCCTACCCGTTCCAGCTCCAGCGCAACAAGGGGTGGGTGACGCTGCACGCGAGCCACGCCGTGACCGGTGTCGGCGACACCCCGAACCCGGTCCGCACCCGCAGCCGGGTGCGGCCGGACAGCACCTACGAGTACGTGCTGACCCTGCGCCCGCTGACCACCCAGGAGGCACGCGCGGGGCTGCCCTCGGGCGCGTGACCGACGGCCGGGTTCGCCGCACCCCCGAACCGGCGAACCCGGCCACCGCGCCGTCACGCCGCGGCGTCCAGGCGCTGCCGCTGGTCGGCGGTCAGCTCCAAAGACACGCCCGCGATCGCGTCGTCCAACTGCTCGACCGCGCTCACGCCGACGATCGGCGTGACGTCGAGGTCGCCGCCGGTGAGCCAGGCGAGCACGACCCGGTTGCGGTTCGCGCCGGTCTCGGCGGCGACCTCGTCGAGCACGGCCAGGCGGTTCGTGGTGCCGGCGTGGTCGTACTCGGCGGGCAGCGGCTTGTCGGCACGCGTGTAGCGCCCGCTGAGCAGCGGTGTGTACGCCCACAGCGCCATGTCCGGGTGGTGCTCCAGGTAGTGGACCACCTCGTCGGTGACCGCGCCGAACCGGTGCACGACGGTCGGGCGGGTACCGGGGCGCGGTAGCAGGTACGTGTGGTGCTGCTGCACGGCCGTGAAGCCGGTCCGGCCCTGGTCCCGCGCGATCCGCCGCGCCCGTTCCACCTGCCACACGGGGTAGTTGGAGCCGCCGAGCCGGCCGACCGCGCCCGCGGCCACCAGCTCGTCGAACGCGGCGACGGTCTCCTCCAGCGGCGTCACCGGGTCGGGCTTGTGCGCCCAGTACAGCTCGACGTGGTCGGTGCCGAGCCGCCGCAGGCTGCCCTCGATCCCGTTCTTGACCACCCCGGCGGACAGCCCCTCCGCCGTCTCCGGGAACCGCCCGGCCTCGGTCGGCTCGCAGCCCACCTTCGTGCTGATCCGCACCCGGTCGCGCACGCCCGGCCGGCTCGCCAGCCAGCGGCCCAGCAACTCCTCGCTCTGCCCGCCGAACCCGCTCGGGTCCTCCCAGAACGAGTAGCAGTTCGCGGTGTCGATCCAGACGCCACCGGCGTCCACGAAGCGGTCCAGCAGCTCGAACGACCGGCGCTCGTCGGTGACCGTGCCGAACAGCATCGCGCCCAGGGCCAACTTGTCCATCATGACCACCACCGTAGGTCGATTCGGCCCGGCGGTACTGTCCAATCCCGTGGTGATTCCCCAGACCAATTTCGCGTGGGCGACGCTGGTGGAGGTCGACGGGCCGGGACGCCTGCACGACCGCCTGGCCCGCGCCCTGCGCACCGCGATCCGGGACGGGCGGCTGGCCGAGGGCGACGCCGTGCCGCCGAGCCGGGCGCTGGCCGAGGAGCTGGGCTGCTCCCGCTGGGTCGTGACGGAGGCGTACGGGCAGCTCGTCGCGGAGGGCTACCTGGCCGCGCGGGTCGGTTCGGCCACCCGGGTCTCGTGGTCGCCGGAGGCGGCACCGCCGAAGCCGCGCACCCGCCGTGCGCCGACCCGGCCCGCGATCCGGTACGACCTCGCGCCCGGCCTGCCGGACCTGCGCGCGTTCCCGCGCCGGCGGTGGGCCGACGCGGTCCGGTCGGTCATCGGCTCGGCCGTCCACTACGACCTCGACATCCCCGACCCGGCCGGGCACGCGGTGCTGCGCGGCACCCTCGCCGGGTACCTCCGGCGGTCACGCGGCGCGGACGCCGACGTCACGTCCGTGTTCGTGTGCGCCGGCGTCACCGACGGCCTCGTCCGCACGTGCCGCGCACTGCGCGCGGAAGGGATCGCGGACCTCGCCGTGGAGCACCCCGGCTGGCCGCGGCTGCGTGACGCCGCGACGAGCGCCGGCCTGCGCGTCCACCCCGTCCCGGTGGACGACGACGGCCTGCGCGTGGACGACCTGACCCGGACGCCGGCGCGGGCGGTCGTCGTCGGCGCGGCGCACCAGTTCCCGACCGGCACGGTGCTGTCCCCGGCGCGCCGGGCCGGGCTGGTGCGCTGGGCCCGCGAGGTCGACGGGTTCGTCATCGAGGACGACTACGACGCCGAGTTCCGCTACGACCACCACCCGGTCGCGGTCATGCAGGGCATGGACCCGGGCCGGGTCGTCCTGCTCGGCACGGTCAGCAAGACCCTCTCCCCGGCCCTCGGCCTGGGCTGGCTGGTCGCGCCGGCCGGCGTCACCCCGGCGCTGCGGGCCGCGAACCCGGTGGCCGCCGCACCGCCGGTGCTGGACCAGCTCGCGCTGGCCGCGTTCATCGACCGCGGCTGGTACGACGCCCACCTGCGCGCGGGCCGACGCCGCTTCCGCGCCCGCCGCGACCTGCTGCTCACCACCCTGGCCGCCGAGCTGCCGCGGGCACGGGTCTCCGGCACCGCCGCAGGCCTGCACGTCCTGCTGCACCTGCCCGACGACACCGACACCGGGGCCACCGTGCGCGCCGCGGCCTCCGCCGGCCTGCGCCTGGCGGACCTCGACGACTACCGGGCGAAGGGCTCACCGGACCGCGCCCTCGTCCTCGGGTACGGCAACATCGGCGACACCGAGATCCCCGCCGCCGTGGCACTCCTGCGCGCGGCCCTGACCCGCTGATCATCACCGTGCGTACCCGATGAGTGCGAAACGGTGACGTTACGCTGCGGTCGGGAGGTGGTGCGGGGTGCGGATGCCGTTCCGCGTGCACTCGTCGGTCCGGGCGGAGGTCGAACGCCGGTGGGCGCGCGTGCGGGCGTCGATGCTGCTGGGCTTCCTCGGCCCGCCCGCGGTGAGCCTGGTCGTGGCTCTGGTCGCACGGTGGTCGGGCGTGGCCGTGCTCGGGTGGGTCCTGCTCGCCGTCGGCGTCACCGTGCCGGTGTGGTTCCTGGTGGCACGGGTCTACGTGCGCCGGCCCGGGTGGTGGGCCGGGCTGATCGCCTACGCCGGCGCGGCGCAGGCACTCGGCGTCGGCATCCTCACCCGGCACGCCCTGCTGGGCCTGCCGACCGTGCTCGCCGCGGCGGTCGCGGCGGTGCTGGTGACCCGGGCGAGGGCGGTGCTGGTGGACGTGGCCGGCGGCGCGGTCGCCGGGACCACGCTCGGCGTGCGCAGCGCGTCGCGGCAGGTGCGCAACCCCACCGGGCACCCCGTGCTCGCCCACGCCAACTTCGACGGTGAGGTGCTGCGCTGGCACGTGGCCACGGGACCGTCCACCCCGGACGTCTCCGGCGGCGAGCTGCCGCTGCGCGCGATCACCGACGTGCGGGTGGCGGACACGCCGGCCGCGCCGGGCGGCGAGGTGGTCGTGGTCCGCACCGCCGACGCGGAGGTGGAGCTGGTCGTCGGCCGCCCGCACGACTTCGCCGCCCTGCTCGACCGCCGCCTGCGCCTGCTCCGCGACGACGACTGGTCGTAACGGCCGCTGTTGTTACTCGTTGGTTGAACGGAGTCCGACGACGGAAGGGACAGCGGCCATGGCGACCGAACGGTTGCGGCTGGAGGACGGCACGGAGCTGAACGTGGCACGCGGCGGCCCGCCCGACGCCGAGGTGACCGTGGTGCTCGCCCACGGCTACGCGCTCGACCACCGCAGCTGGCACCGGGTGGTGGCCGCGCTGCCGGCGGACGTGCAGGTGATCGCCTACGACCACCGGGGCCACGGCACGTCCTCACCGGCCGACAAGGAGACCGCGACCATCGAGCAGCTCGGCGACGACCTCGGCGAGCTGATCGAACGGCTCGCGCCCGGGGGACGGGTCGTCGTCGCCGGGCACTCGATGGGCGGCATGGCGGCGATGGCGATGGCCGAGCGCCGTCCCCGCCTGTACCGCCAACGGGTGGCGGGCGTGGTGTTCGTGTCGACCGCCGCGACGGACCTGGCGGAGACGTCGTTGGCGTGGCCCAAGGCGTTGGGCAAGCTGGTGCGGGAGCTGGAACGCGCGTTCGGGCCCCTGGTGCGGGCGGTGCGGGAGAAGATCGAGCCCGCGAAGACCGCCGGGTTGCGCTGGTGGCTGTTCGGCGACGAGCCGCGCGCGGAGGACGTGAACCTCACCGCGGACATGGTGTGGTCGCACTGGCCGGAGACGATCGCCCTGTTCCGGCCCGCGGTCGACCGGTACGACCGGGAGGCGGCGCTGACCGTCGCGGGGGAGCGGCCGGTGATCGCGGTGGTCGGGGACGAGGACCGCCTGGTGCCCGAGTCGAACGCCAAGGCACTGGCCGCCGCGGTCGGTGGCGAGTCCGTGGTGGTGGAGGACGCGGGCCACATGCTGCCGCTGGAGGCCCCCGCCGAGGTCGCGGCCCGGATCATGGAACTGGTGGCCTGAACCGCGCGCACCCGGCAGCCGGGGGCGGCCGCCGGGTGCGCGTGGTCCACACCGGACCGCTACCGCCCGATCAGGACGGTGGCGTGCTCCGGTAGCTTTCGGTGTAGTAGTCGCCGAGTCGTTGCCGGTACTCGTCGGCGTCGAACGTGTCGGCGTCGTACTCCGGGGCCTGCCGCACCTGGTCCTTGGTGCGGTCGACGTGGACCTTCTTCGCGTCGTGGTCGACCCGCGCGACCGCGCCGACCGGCAGCACGACCTTCCGGTGCGACGACCACGTGCCCGCGTCGACGAGCAGGCAGTCGGCGGGCACCCGGGCGTTGGACTGGTCGATCTCGCCGATCGTGCCGTCGAGCGCCTCGACCTCGTACCCGAGCAGGCCGATGTCCGGTCGGTCGTGCCGCTCGGGGGACCGGGTGGCCTCACCGGCCTCGGGGGAGTCGGTGTCGCGCCCGTCGAGCAGCTCGTCGACGTTGCGCCACACCCACGGCGCGAAGGGGATGGGGAGCGGGTGCATCTCGGCCTCCTTGGTCGGATGGTCGAGCGAGGAGTACCCGATCGAGTGGCGGCCGACTCCTCCGTGTTCACGATAACGTCAGTGATGACCGAAGCTCACGCCCGGTGAGCGCTTCCGTCCCTCGGATCAGTGATGTCCCCTACCCGATCAGGGAGGGTCGTCGATCCGCCCGCCTGCGTGCGAAACGGCGGTGTAGAAGGGGATTGGGCCGGTTCCGCTCGGGACCGGACGGCGCTCCACTGGGGAAGGTGGTCGCGAAGATGGGCAGCACGCACGACCGACGTGGCGGCAACGGTCATGACGGGATGTCGGCGGAGCAGGCGGCGCTGTTCCTGACCGGTGGTCCGGCGGGCCGGGAGCTGCGCGAGAGCAGCCACGAGGCCGGCGGGCCGCGGGAGGGCCTGACCACGTCCGCGCCGGTGCTCGAGCTGCACGTGTGCATGGGGCTGAACGCCTGCAAGGGCCATGACGAGTCCGGTCAGGCGAAGCTGCCCGGCACGGGCACCTGTGCCACCGCGTTGCACGTCTGCCACGGCGACAACCAGTGCCGGGGCCAGGGTGGGTGCGGGTACGCGGGCAGCGAGGTCGAGCAGACCAAGCCGGGCGAGCAGTCGTGCAGCGCCAACGGCAGTTGCGCGAGCCCGATCAACGAGTGCCGGGTGGCGTCGGCGGGTCCGTTCAAGGGCACCAGCGTGTGGAAGCTGGCGCGCACGCGGTTCGAGGCGCGGATGTGGGACGCCGGCGTCGCGTTCGACCCGGCGCCCGGTGCCGGCTACCCGAACGACAAGGTGCCCGCCTACGAGACGGATCGCGCGCAGCTCTTCGCCTCCCTGACCGCGACGCCGATCGCGACGGAGACGGCGAAGACGGTGCGGACCGAGGAGCCCGCGAAGGCGGCGAAGAGCGGGAAGACCGGCGGAACCCGGAAGGCGGGCGGACCGCCGCAAGCCGGGGGGAGCGGCGAGCTGCCGCGTTACGTGGGCCGCACCTGATGCCGGCGCCGGTCCGGCTCGGCCTGCCGGAGCTGGGCTTCGGCGTCGGCCTGCGGTCGCGGCACGCCGCCGACGTGCTGCGCGGGCCGTCCGGAGTGGACTGGTTCGAGGTCATCACGGAGAACGTCCTGGACAACGGCGGGTACGCGCGGTACCTGCTCGACCAGGTCGCCGAGCGGTTCCCCGTGGTGCTGCACGGCGTGTCGCTGTCGATCGGGAGCACGGATCCGCTCGACCTGGACTACGTGCGCCGGGTGGGGCGGTTGGCGAGCGGTGTGGGTGCGGCGTGGGTGTCGGACCACCTGTGCTGGACCGGTGTGCTCGGGCTGAACACGCACGACCTGCTGCCGCTGCCGCTGACCGAGGAGTCGTTGCGCCACGTGGTGCGGCGGGTCCGGGTCGTGCAGGACGTCCTGGAGCGCCCGCTGGTCCTGGAGAACCCGAGCACCTACCTGGGTTTCGCGGAGTCGACGGTGTCGGAGTGCGAGTTCCTGGCCCGGTTGGCGGAGGAGTCGGGGTGCGGGTTGCTGCTGGACGTGAACAACGTCCACGTGTCGGCCGTCAACCACGAGTTCGACCCGTACGACTACGTGCGGGCGCTGCCGGCCGACCGGGTCGTGTACCTGCACCTGGCGGGGCACACCGACCGCGGCACGCACCTGATCGACACGCACGACCGGCCGGTGGCGGATCCGGTGTGGGACTTGTACGAGTTCACGACGGGGTTGCTGCCGTCGGTGACGGCGCTGCTGGAGTGGGACGACCGGGTGCCGGCGTTCGAGGTCCTGACGGCCGAGTTGGCCAAGGCGCGGGAGCGGGCGGCTCGTGGCGGCTGAGCGGCTGCGCCTGCTGCAGGGCTGGTTGCAGGGCGCGATCCTGGACCCGGCGGGTGCCGGTGGGGTGGCGGACGTGGTGGTGGGGACGGCCCGGTTGTCGGCGGCGCGGCGGCTGGCGATCTACCAGCACGGGTACCGCTCGCGGTTGGTCGACTGCCTGAGCGCGCACTACCCGGTCGCCCGGCACCTGCTGGGCGGTGAGTTGTTCGAGGGGTTCGCGCGGGAGTACCTGTCTTCGCGGCCTTCGCGCGGTCACACGTTGGAGGCGCTCGGGGCGGGGTTCGCCGAGCACTTGGCCGCGGGCCGTCCGGATGTGGTCGAGGGGGAGCGGGAGCCCTGGATCGACCTGTTGGTGGACGTGGTCCGGTTCGAGCGGGCGTTCACGGAGGCGCACGCGGCGGCGGGTGCGGAGTTCCGCGGGCCGTCGCCGGCCGTGCCGGGGCCGGGTGAGCGGGGGTGGGCCGACACGGTCGTGTCCACTGTGGAGTGCCTGCGGCTGGTGCGGGCGGGTTTCCCGGTGCACGTGCTCGCGGTCGCGGTGAGGGCGGGCCAGGACCCGCCGTTGCCGGCTCCGGCCGAGGTCCGCTTGGTGGTGGCGCGCACCGACTTCGTGGTGACCGTGGCGGAGTTCGACGAGCCGCGCTTCCGGCTGCTGGCGGCGTTGCGGGCGGGCACGCCGGTGGGTCGGGCCGGTCGTGGCGCGGGGTTGGACCCCGGGCGGACCGACGCGTGCGTGCGCGCCTGGACGGCCGAAGGACTGATCGTCGGAATCAACGGAAGGACGTCGCACCGATGACCACCACTCACGCGGTGCCCACGGGGTACCGGCCGCCGAAGGCGGGCAAGCCGATCGACTCGGTCGATGACCTGTTCTCGCACCTCTACGACGCGGCGCGGCTGGAGATGTCGACGATCCCGCTGTACCTGTACGCCGCGTACTCGATCAAGACGGACAACGTGTCGCAGTGGTCGGCGGGTCCGGGTGCGTTCCGGTTGATCAAGAGCATCGTGATCGAGGAGATGCTGCACCTGTCGTTGGTGCGCAACCTGATCGTGGCGATCGGGCGCGGTGACCACATCAGGTTCCGGCACGAGGAGTTCGTGCCGACGTTCCCCTCGCCGATGCTGCACCGGGTGCCGCTGCTGGAGCTGAAGCTGGCGCCGTTGACCACGGACCTGGTGGCGGACGTGTTCATGCCGTTGGAGCTGCCGGCGAAGGTGGGTGCGCCGCCGGAGTCGGGCGAGTACCAGACGATCGGCCAGTTCTACAAGGCGATCTTCGACGGGTTCCAGCGGTTGTGCGGTGTGGACCCGTCGGTGGCCAGGCGGGCGGGGTCGCCGGGGGAGCGGGAGCGGGAGCTGTTCAAGCACAACCGACTGGACTTGCAGTACACGAACACCTATTGGAACGAGGGCGGTGGTGGTGCGCCGATCATCGTGCACGACCTGCACTCGGCGCTGACCGCGATCAACGTGATCGTGGAGCAGGGCGAGGGCATGGACCCGGATCAGCAGGAGGTGCCGATCGACCCGGCGAACCCGGCGCAGGACCTGGCGACGGGGCTGTTCGAGGCTCCGCACTACGTGAAGTTCAAGCGCATCGCGGACGGGTGGGAGCTGATCGGCGACGTCCACCCGGTGCCGGAGAACCCGCGCGTGGCCGAGTACCCGGAGGGGCCGGTTCGGGACCTGGGGCGGTTGGGGTGTGCCGCTTACACGTACGTGCTGGCCTTGCTGGACGAGCTGTACAACACCTCGGGCAGCGACGTGAAGCCGGGTGCGACCAGCCCGCGTTACGGGTTGGAGCGGGTGTTCATCGCGGCGATGCAGGGTCTGCTGTTCGGGGTGATCAAGGAGTTGGTCCGCACGCCGATCACCGAGGGTCCTTACCGCGGGTTGCAGGCCGCGCCGACGTTCGAGTACTACGAGTTCCCGGAGGGGGTGTCGATGACCCGGCACCTGAAGGAGTTGTGCGAGCGGGTGCTGCCGCACTTCCCGGCGCTGGGCGGGGACAACGGCGTGCTGTGGCTGATCAGCGACCAGATGCCGCCGGACCTCGGGGTGCGCCGGTAGCGGTTCGCCGGACCGCGTCGGCCGGGGTGGTCGACGCGGTCCGCGGCGGCGTCACCTCGGCTGCACCCTGGTGAGGACGTTGGACGTGGGGTGCGGGAAGGTGTAGGTGACGTCGCCGAGGAGGATCTCGAGCACGATCCGCTGCGTGTAGGCGAGGATGTCGTAGTTGTTGCCGCCGTCGAGGGACATGAGCCAGTAGTCGGCGCCGTAGCCGACGATGGCCGCCCTGCGCTTCTCGAAGGGGATGTTCATCACCGCGCCGCCGTTGCCGGTGTCGACCTGGCAGTGGATGTGGTTGGTGATGCCGTGGCCCGCGGCGACGAGGTCGAGGATGGCGGCTTGCAGGGGCAGGGTGATGTGCTCGGTCAGGGCGGGTTGGGGGTTCTGGTAGTTGTCCGGTGTGGTGAGGGTGTCGCCGTACGGGGAGGTGTCGAGGCCTGCGGGGGTCGGCAGGGGCGGGGCCGCGTCGGGGATCAGCGGTGCGAAGAGGCCGTCCTCGCAGCTGCCGAGGGCCAGGACGGAGACGCCGTGCGGCACGGAGATCTGCTTGCAGGCGGTCTGGGTCGGTGGTTGTGGTTCGGGGTCACCGGGTTCAAGGGCGGGGTTGTCGGTCGGGTAGGGGTAGGGGCCGATCTGCTGCTTCTCGGTTTGGAGGTGGAGCCAGGCGCCGTTCTCCTCGTGGACGATGGTGCCGATGCCGGGGCCTTCGGCGAAGCGGATCTGCTGGTCGTAGAAGACGACGTAGGGCGACTGCTGGTAGGTGCCGCCCCGGTTGGGTGCCTCGACGGGGCTCGCGATGTCGGCCATGCCCTTGAACTGGATGGTCTCGTAGTAGGTGAAGTTCTTGAGGATGTAGCCGAGGTTCTTGCCGTTCTGGGGTGATTGCTGGGGCAGGGGCATGACGTTGTAGGAGTACGGGCTGTCCGGGCCGCCCTTGCCGGTGCCGGGCAGGTCTTGGTTCGTCCACGTGCCGATCAGCAGTTGCTGGAAGCGTGACAGGTCCGCGATTTGTGCCTTGAGTGGCATCAGGCGCTCCAGGTGTGTTCGCCGTCCCCCTGTGAGGCATGGTCGGCCGTGGCCGTCACGCGGTTCAAGAAAACCTCGGGGGCGTCACCCGTCGCGGCACGTCCGTCACACGATCGAGGACGGGCGTGGTGGCGGTGCGCTAGGTGGTCCAGCGCCAGACGGACGGGGGCCGCCCGCCCTTGGGCAGGGCGGCGGCGTGCTGCGCGGTGCGGTGCAGGCCGGGCAGGCGTTCCATCGTGCGGCCGAGGTTGGCCGGGTAGGGGCGGTCGCCGGTGAGGGACTCGGTGACGTCGAGGGCTTGCGCGGTGGTGAACTCGCGGCCCAGCAGGCCGGCGGTGAACGCGGTGTCGCGCCAGAGGTGGTCGGCCAGGAGCGGGCGGCAGTCGTGGACGATGCGGTCGTGGTCGAACGCCAGGGGCGGGACGTCGGCCAGCGGTGTCCAGGTGGGGCCGCCGTCGGTCAGCTCGGCGGGGTCGATGGTGGCCCACAGGGCGATCGAGAGGGTGGGGCCGCGCGGGTCGCGGGACGGTTCGTCGAACGTGGTGAGCTGGCCGGAGGCGGAGATGGCCGCCTCCGGCACGCCGAGCTTGCCGGTGACCGCGCGGCGGGCCGCGTCACGCAGCCGTTCGCCCTTGCCCAGCAGGACGCCGGGCAGGGCGAGTTCGCCCGCGAACGGGTCGAGCGCGCGGGGCGCGATGCCGAGGAGCACGGCGCGTCGGGTCGGGTCGAAGCGCAACGCCAGCACGTCCACCGACACCGGGGTCGACTCGATCATGGTGTGATTCTCCCGCACTCAGCGCCGCGCCGGTGCGCGCACCGCGTAGTCGGTCCGGTCGGGTCCGGCGCCGGTGACCAGGACCGGCACGTCCAGGTGCGTTTCGAGCCAGGTCACCGGGTCGGGCAGGTCGACGAGGGTGGGTGCGCGGTGGGTGAGGAACGCGGTCAGGTCGGTGGCGGGCAGGGGCGCGTCGTACCGGGTGGCCACTTGGAGGTCGTGGGCGTCGAGGTGGGTGACGGCGAGGGCGTCCACGCCGCCGCAGGCGTCGATCGCGTAGCGCAGCAGCACGGCGTCGAGGTGGCCGGCCCGCCACGCGCCTTGGTACCGGCCGGTGTCGTTGTGGCGTTCGGGGAACCGGGCGAGGACTTCGCGGTCCTCGGTGGGGAAGGGGCCCGCGCCGTGGCGGGTCTGGTAGGTCCGGGTCACGCCGACGACGGTGGCGGGGCGGTGGCCGAGCAGGTCGCGGGCGTTGTCGGGGGTGACCGTGGACCAGGTGGTGTGGGGGTGGAAGCCGCGCCACTGGTCGAGCAGCACGCCCTGCGCGCCTTCGAACACGAGCCGTCCCCGGTCGGCCAGGCGGCCCACCTCGTCGCCGGTCGTGATGCGGACCGCGCCGGCGAAGTCGCGGTAGAGCGACACGAGGTCGTCCACCGACGGGCCGTCGCCGATCAGCGGCTCGTAGAACCGGGCGAGGGCGTCGAGCTTGGCGCGCAGCACGGCGGGGTGCGCGCAGTCGCCGACCGTCGGTGGTGCGCCGGGTGCGCCGAGGACGACCTGGTCCTCCACGACGTCGCCGGGTGCCGCGCCGCGGTCGGCGAGCAGCCCGTACCAGGTGGTCTCGCCGATGCCCTTGCCGCACGAGCCGTGCCGGGCGTGCCCGCGGGCGTCTTCGCGGGCCCGGTTGGCGGCGACGTGGATCGGGGTGGTGAGCAGGGCGTCGGCGTCGACGGTCAGCAGGCGCAGCGGGTCGGGGACGCCGAGTTGCGCCAGCTCGCGCGACTCGCCGGCCAGGGCGATCGGTTCGACCAGGACGTGCCGGGAGAGGTGGGTCGGCACGCCCGCGAGCGTGCCGGACCCGAACTGGCTGAACGTGTGGTGCCGGTCGCCGACGACGACGTTGTGCGCGGCTTGCGCGCCGCCGTTGAACCGGACCACCGACGTGACCGGGCCGTCGTGGCACAGCGCGTCGACCACCGCTCCCTTGCCCTCGTCGCCGAACCCGAGGCCGACGACGATGATGTGCCCGTCCATCACGTCAGCGTGACGTCGTCGGGCCCGTCGAGGCGCGGGGGAGCGGTCGTGGTGGCGACGGTCGTGCCGCCGACGTGGACCAGCGCCTTGCCGACGGCCGCGCTCTCGGCGACCGACCCGACCTCGGCCAGGTCGACCAACGCCTGGTCGAGGTCCACGACGCGTTCCTCCACGCCGATCGTGGCGGCGATCAGCTCGCACACCGCGCCGGGGTCGTCGAGCTTGAGGAAGCGCTGGCCGAGCAGGTCGCGCCAGTGGTCGGCGATGTCCTGGTCGTGGTAGTACGACGACTGGTCGGGCAGCACGAAGTAGACGTGCCACTTGCGGCTGAGCTCGCGGTAGACCGAGGCGGGGTCGATGTCCTGCTTGACGTCGTCGCCGATGATCCGGCGGATGTGCCGGGCTTCCAGGCGGGGCTTGTTGAGCTCGTCGCCGATGAGGAACAGGTAGCCCTTGCGGCCCCGCTTCTGCCAGGCGTCGGTGACGACGTGCCGGGCGACGAAGTAGGCGGCGAGTTCGTAGGACTCGCTCTTCTGGCCGCCGCCGTTGCCCTCCAGGAAGATCGTGCGCAGCTGCTCGTCCATGCGGTTGTCCGACTCGAACTGGCCGACCTGCAGCGGCACGCGGTCGCTGTCGGCGTCGCCGATGCCGCCGAACATCAGCTGCGGGTCGGCGAGGTAGCCCTTGCGCTGGAGCAGGCCGTGCAGCTTGCCGAGCTTGCGCTGCATGATCTGCGGCACGCGGCCCATCGAGCCGGTGACGTCGAACAGCACCGCGATGGGCGTCGAGTCGGCGTGGTCGGGTGAGTCGCGGCACTCGCGCGCCACGACGCCCTTCGGGTCCAGCGACGGGTCGGCCTTCCACTCCTTCGACGGGCGCGACCGCAGCGCGGCGGTGTAGCCGAAGTCGTCGATGCCCTTGGCCGCGCGGAAGGTCTTGGCCGCCGCGTAGGCGTTGTCGTCCCACTTGCCGTGTCCCATGGTCAGGCTCCTGTCCTGGTGAGGGTGAACGGGCGGAAGGTCCGTTCGCCGTAGAGGTCGTCGAGCAGGTCGTCGTACTCGGTGAGCAGGTCGACGGCGTCCGGCCGTCGGGCCGGGTCGTCCTGCGCGCAGCCGCGGGCGAACCGGAGCTGCGCGGTCTCGGTGTCCGCCAGGAGGTCGCGCATGAGCGTGTGCGCCATGTGGACGTCGGTGGCGGGGGTGACCGGTCGTCCGTCGTGGACTTCCGGCGGGTAGGCGGTGGTCCGGTCGGTGGCCAGGGGCCGTTCGCCCGCGTTCACGGCGAACGTCCAGCCGGCCAGCACGACGCCGTGCTGCTCGGGGTGGATCAGCACGTTGTCCGCGGTGATCGCGCCGTGCACCAGGCCGATCCGGTGCGCGCCCGCGACCGCCCGCAGCAGCCGGCGGTGCATCCAGGCGTAGTCTCGGCCGTCCAGGCCGCGCGGGAACGCCCGCCGCACGTCGGCGAGGGTGACGAACCCGTCCACGAGCGGTGCGAGGACGGTGAACGCGCGGGAGCCGCGGGCCACGTCGCCGGAGGTGTCGACCAGCCGGGGGTAGTAGGGGCGCAGCCAGCGGTGCTCGTCGGTGAAGCGGGCGAGGCGGCGCAGGGCGTCCCACTCGGCGTGCAGCAGCGGGTTGAGCGCGGGGTTGCGCACGACCTTGACCACGTGCGGGCCGTCGGTGCGGTAGACGTTGGCGACGCTGCCGACGGCGTGCCGTTCGGCGACCCGGTAGGTGGCGCGGTCGGTGCGCAGGTCGACCGGTGCCGCGTGCAGCCACTCGTGGTGCAGCCGGGTCAGGTCCGCCGACGCGGCGTGGGCCCTGGTGTCGTGCGGGCCGACCCGGTCGGGGTGCAGGACGGCGGCGAGCTTCAGGTAGAGCCGCTGTGCCTCCTTCCGCCGGTCCGGGTCGGGGTCGACCGGGCCGAACAGGTCGGCCGCCGAGCCCGCCCGTTCGACCATGTCGAGCGCTTCGTCCCTGGTGAACATAGTTTGAGTCTATACGACTCAAACTCGCGGTCGAGTGGAATGGCGGTGTGTCGCCGGTCACGTGGCGTGCGGTGGATCTCGGGGCTATGGTGGTCGGCGATGTTGTACTTCCTGTGATCATCGGTCCCGCGTTCGCGTCGAGCACCGCTCCGCGAGCGCAGTTCTCCCTTCCTCCGCACCGATGACTCGGCGTGCCCCGCCGGGAACAGGAGTCTGCCTTGCGCACCGCGCAACTAGCCCTGCACGACGTCACCAAGCGCTACCACGACCGCGTCGTGCTCGACGCGGTCTCGTTGACCGTCAAACCCGGCGAGAAGGTCGGCGTGATCGGCGACAACGGCTCCGGCAAGTCCACGCTGCTCGCGATCGTCGCGGGCCGGGTCGCACCCGACCACGGCGAGGTCACCGTGGTCGCGCCCGGCGGCATCGGGTACCTGGCCCAGTCCGTCGACCTGCCGCCGCACGCCACCGTCGCCGACGTCGTCGACCTCGCGCTGGCCGACCTGCGCGACCTGGAGACCCGGATGCGCCGGGCCGAGGCCGACCTGGCCGGCCCGCGCGCCGACCCGGAGCACTACGCGTCGCTGGTCGAGCTGTTCGAGGCCAGGGGCGGGTACGAGGCCGACACCAGGGTCGAGGTGGCCCTGCACGGCCTCGGGCTGCCCGGGTTGGACCGGCGGCGCGCGCTGGGCACCTTGTCCGGCGGCGAGCTGTCCCGGCTCGCGCTCGCCGCGACCCTCGCGTCCTCGCCGGAACTGCTGCTGCTCGACGAGCCGACCAACGACCTGGACGACCAGGCCGTGACGTGGCTGGAGCAGCACCTGGCCCGGCACACCGGGACGGTCGTCGCGATCACCCACGACCGCGAGTTCCTGGACCGGGTCACCTCCACCATCGTCGAGGTCGAGGCGGGCCGCGCGGCCCGGTTCGGCGACGGCTACGACGGCTACCTCGTGGCCAAGGCCGCCCACCGGGCCCGACGCCTGCGCGAGCACCGGGAGTGGCGGACCGAACTGACCCGCCAGGACCGGCTGCTGTCCACGGCGACGCGGCAGCTCGGCGAGATCCCGCGCAAGCTGCCGCTGGCCGTGTTCGCCGCCGGGCCGTTCCGCGCCAGGGGTCGTGGGCACGGCGCGATGAGCCGCATCCGTAACGCCAAGGAACGCCGGGCGCGGCTGACCGCCAACCCGGTCGCGCCGCCGCCGCAGCCGCTGCGGTTCTCCACCCGGATCCCCGGTGGCGGCGGTGACGCCCGGTGGGCGGCCGAGCTGTCGGACGTGCGGGTCGGCGACCGGCTGCGGGTGCTGCGCCTGACCGTGCGGCCGGGGGAGCGGCTGCTGGTGACCGGGCCCAACGGCGCGGGCAAGACCACGCTGCTCAAGGTGCTCGGCGGCGAACTGCGCCCCGACGCCGGCGTGGTCGACGTGCCGGGCCGGGTCGGGCACCTGCGGCAGGAGGAACCGCCGTGGCGGCCGGAGCTGACCGTGCTCCAGGCGTTCGCCGAGGGCCTGCCGGGTCACCCCGACGAGCACGTGGACGTGCTGCTCGCGCTGGGCCTGTTCGACCGGCGCGACCTGCGCACGCGCATCGGGGAGCTGTCCTACGGGCAGCGGCGGCGCGCCGAGCTGGCCCGCCTGGTCACCCGACCGGTCGACCTGCTGCTGCTCGACGAACCGACCAACCACCTGTCACCGGGCCTGGTCGAGGACCTGGAGCAGGCGTTGGCCGACTACCCGGGCGCACTGGTCGTCGTCACCCACGACCGGCGCACCCGCGCCGAGTTCCGCGGCACGCACCTGCACATGGAGGACGGCGAGGTGACGTGAGCCGGGGCGCGGCGGCGGCCGACCGGTGCAGGTCGGTCGCCGCCGCGAACGGCCGCCACGCGACCGCGAACCGGCACGGCGCGGTGACGCCGCACCGGGGCCCGAGCCGGCACGCCCCGCGCGGCCGCCGGGTCGTCGGTCAGCGAGGCAGGCGGCAGGGGGACCGACGGCCATCGTCATGCCGTCACCGAGGTCGGGCACGGCCGAGGCGGACCGCAGCCCGGTCGGGCCCGGTCCAGCCGACGCACCACGCCGGTCGACGCCGGCGAGCCCACCCGCCCGAAGCGCGCCGATTCCCCCGCGGTGCGCCGAGGGCGGGGCGATCACGCGGTGGACAGACCGCCCCGCCGGCACGCATGATCCGGTGGATCGCGCACTACTGGGGGGAACCGCGATGGCTTCGCCGCTGGACAACCCGACCTGGACGTCGTTGACCGGACCGCACGCCCGCTTCGCCCAACGGCACGGGCGGGTGCTGCGCTACCAGCCGGACGTGGCGACGTTCGTGGCGCTGCCCGACCGGCCCGACGACAGCACGTGGTCCGACCTCGCCGCGCTCGCCGGACCGGGCACCACCGTGCCGATCACCACCCCGCACCCGCCACCCGCCGACTGGGAGGTCGTCGAGCGGTTCGACGTGGTGCAGCTCGTGGACGCCGGCGTGCGCTCCGCCGACGAGCCCGAGGCGGTCCGGCTCGGGCCCGCCGACGTGCCGGAGATGCTCGACCTGGTCGAACGCACCCGACCCGGGCCGTTCCTGCCCCGGACCGTCGAACTGGGCACCTACCTCGGCCTGCGCCGCGACGGCGCGCTCATCGCGATGGCGGGCGAACGCCTCCACCCGCCGGGCTGGACCGAGATCAGCGCCGTGTGCACCGATCCCGCCCACCAGGGCCGAGGCCTGGGCACCCGGCTGGTGCGGGCCGTGACCGCGGGCATCCGGGCACGCGGCGAGCAGGCGTTCATGCACGCCGCCGCGAGCAACACCACCGCGATCCGGCTCTACGAGTCGTTGGGCTTCCGGCTGCGCATGGAACTGGTCATCGCGCTGCTGCGCGTGCCCGCCGACACCGCGGCGGCCGTGCGCGCCTGACCCCCGTCACCGGCCGGGCAGACCGGCCACGAACCGGGCCACCAGCTCGGCCGCGATGTCGCGCGCCTTCACGTTGCGGCGCTGCGACATCGCGGTGATCCGCCGGAACGCGGTGTCGGCGTCACAGCGGTGCAACGCCATCAGGATGCCGACGGCCTGGCTGGTCGTGCTGCGGCTGGCCAACGCCTCCCGCAACGTGCTCGCCTCGCGCTCACCCTCCGCCAGCAGTGCCTCGCGGAAGCTCGACAGCTCCAGGTGCACCCGCGCGCGGGCGATCAGCTCGGCCGGGTGGAACGGCTTGACCACGTAGTCGTCCGCGCCGTTGCGCAGCCCTTCGATCGCCGACTCCGTGCCCGCCCGCGCCGTCAGCAGCACCACCGGCACGCGCGCCAGCACCGGATCGGACCGCAGCTCGCCCAGCAGCGCCAGACCGTCGCGGCCGGGCAGCATCACGTCGCTGAGCACCAGGTCCGGCCGGACCGCGCGGGCGTGCTCCAGCGCGGCCTCCGCGTCGCCGACGCCGTCGACCTGCCAGCGCTGCGCCGACAGCAGCCGCGTCAGGTAGTCGCGCATGTCGGCGTTGTCCTCGACCAGCAGGACCCGCCGCCGCGCGCTGCCCGCCACCGGTTCGGCCGCCGCCGGCGGCGCCCACTGCCGGGTCTCGCCCAAAAAGCTCGCACCGAGGTCGTCCACCGTCATCCGCCGGGCCGCCGCCTCGGCCCCCGACTTCGGCACCGTGACGGTGAACGTGCTGCCCCGCCCCGGCGTGCTGCGCACCGACACCGTGCCGCCCAACGCCGCCGCCAGGTCCGCCACCAGCGACAGGCCGATGCCCGCGCCCTCGCGGCTGCGGCCGGTGACGCCGTCGACCTGGTGGAACCGCTGGAAAACCCGGCCCTGCTCGGCCTCCGGGATGCCCACTCCCGTGTCGGCCACGGTGAGCACGCAGCTGTCGCCCGTGATCCGCACGGTGACCGCCACCGTGCCCTCGGGCGTGAACTTCACCGCGTTGGACAGCAGGTTCAGCACGATCCGCGCCCACATCTCCTGGTCCAGCCACACCGTCCCGCCCGCCACGTCGACCACCAGCTCCAGGCCGAACGCCTCGGCCGTGGCGCGGAACATCGCCGCGCAGTCCGCGGTCAACGCGGCCACGTCCGTCGGCTCCAGCCGCAAGTGCAGGTGGTCGGCCTCGGCACGGGCCACGTCCAGCAGCGTGTCGACCAGCCGGCGCAGCCGCAGCGCCGCGCGGTGCGCCGCCGACACCGCCTCCCGCTGGTCCGCGGGCAGCACCTCCGCGTAATCCTCCAGCAACGTGCTCAACGGCGCGAGCAGCAACGTCAACGGGGTGCGGAACTCGTGGCTGATGTTCTGGAAGAACCGCGTCTTCGCCGCGTCCAGCTCCGCCAACGCCGTGGCACGCGCCCGCTCGGCCTCGTAGGCGACCGTGTCGTCCACCGCCGTCGCCACGCCCGCCGTCACCAGGTCCACGAACGACGCGTACAACTGGTCGAAGCGGCGGAACGGGCTCAACCCCACCACCAACGCGCCGTGCGTGCCCCGCGCGCCCGCCGCCAACGGCAGCACCAGCGTCTCGTCCCGCCCGAGCATCTCCGCCCGCCCGGTCGCCGACACCCGGTCCACCACCGCCGCGGGCGTGTCCGCGCCCGAACCCGTGGACGCCACGAGCACCGGCCCCTCCTCACCCGTGCGCAGGTAGGCCGCGACCCGCGGCAGGTCCGCCGCACTGCCCGCCAACACCTTCACCGCCGCACGGCACGCGTCCGCGGCCGTGTCCGCCTCGGCGATCGACAGCGTGCCCAGTTGGCGCAACGTCTCCAACCGGCGCTCACCCAGCACCCGCGCGGTCACGTCGGTGGTCGCGACGAAGATCCCCGCCACCGCACCGTCCTCGGCCAGCACCGGGCTGTAGGAGAACGTCCAGTAGGTCTCCTCGTGGTAGCCGTGCCGGTGCAGGAACAGCAGCTGGTTCTCCGAGTACGTCGACACGCCCTCGTCCATCGCCTGCCGGGCCAGCGGCTCCAGCTCGTCCCACACCTCGGCCCAGCACTCCGCACCGGGCTGGCCGATCGCGCGCGGGTACTTGCCGCCCAGCACGGGCGTGTAGGCGTGGTTGAAGATCTGCACCAACCGCGGGCCCCACCACAGCAACATCGGCACCCGCGACGGCATCACCGTGCGGATCGCCGCCCGCAACTCGACCGGCCACGACTCCACCGGCCCGAGCGGCGTGGACGCCCAGTCGTGCGCGCGGTGCGCCGCGCTGGTCGCGTCGTCACCGGGGAACAACCGCCGCGCCGACCACCCGACCACGTCCGAACGCCTCCCCCTGTTCCAGGCGGGAGTCGTCCACACACCGGACAGGCCCCGCGCGTGCCAACGACCTGAGCGGCTGGTGCTTCACACCGGCTGGCACGATGCTAGCCGAGGGCGCCGGCACCGGCATGATCGACGCACGACCGGGCGACCGCACCCGGCCCGGCGCCGGTCGGGGCGACGCCGGGCCGGGTGCGGTGGATGGCCGGGTGCGGTGGAGGGCGGTCAGAACAGCGCGTCCACCAGCTCCAGCGCCTGGTCCGGGTTCAGGCGCGGGTCGCACAGCGTGCGGTAGTCGGCGGCCAGCTCGTCCTCGGTGGTGATCGGACCGCCGACGCACTCGGTGACCGGGGACGCCGCCGTCTCCAGGTGCAGCCCGCCCAACCGCAGCCCCTCCCGCGCCAGCACGTCGCGCACCGTCTCCGCCTCCCGCACCACCTGGTCCAGGAACCGGGTCTTGCGGCCGGATGGCAGTCGGACCGTGTTGCCGTGCAAGGGATCGCTCAACCACACCGCGGGCAGACCCGCCGCGGCCACCGCGCGGGCGATCGGCGGCAGCGCCCCGGCGACCTCCGCCCACCCCATCCGGACGATGAACGCCAACCGCCCCGGCTCGCGCGCCGGGTCCAGGCGATCCGCCAGCGCCAGCACCGACTCCGGCGTGGACCGCGGCCCGATCTTGCACGCCACCGGGTTGAGCACCAGGCTCAGCAGCCGCACGTGCGCGCCGTCCACCCCGCCCGTGCGCTCCCCGATCCACGGGAAGTGCGTGGAACCCAGGAACCGCCGCCCGGTCGCCCCGTCCACCCGCACCTGCGGCCCCTCGTAGTCCAGCACCAGCGCGTCGTGGCTGGACCACGGGCCGAAGTGGACCGGACCGGTGGCCGGGTCGGCGGCACGGCGCGCCCGCAGCTCGCGCATCAGCGCGTCGCTGAAGTGGTACGCCCACAGCATCCGCCGCGGGTCGTGCCGCCGCGCCTCGGCCGACGGCGCCTCGGAGTTCACCAGGTGCCCCCGGAACGCGGGCAGCTCCACGCCGTCGACCACCTCGTGCGAGTGCGAGCGCGGCTTGCCGTACTGGCCCGCCACCCGGCCGACCTTGAGCACGGGACGGCCCGCGCGCGAACCCAACCGTGCCGCCAACGCGTCCAACGCGGCGATCTTGGCCGCGATGTGCTCCGGGGTCGTCTCGTAGAAGCTCTCCGCGCAGTCCCCGGCCTGGAGCAGGACCGCGTCGCCCGCGGCCACGGCGGCGAGACCGGCGCGGACCTCCAGCACCTCCGCGGGCGTCACCAGCGGCGCGACGGCGGACAGCTTGCGGCGCACGCGGTCGAACGAGGCGTGCGACCGCCAGTCGGGCTGCTGGGCCGCGGGCAGCGCGTCCCAGTCGTCGGGGGCGATCGTCGTGGTGGATGCGGTGGTGGACGCGAGCATGGCGTGGCCTTCCTGGCAGGGTGCCGCCGTAGGCGGGACGCGCTCCGGGGGACGCGGTCCTAAGAGGAGCCGGTGCGGGCGACGATGCCCTCGATCTCGACCAGCAGGTCGGACCGGCAGATGTCGGCGTTGAGGAACACGATGTCGGCGGTGGGCGCGAAGTACTCCCGGCAGATGCGCCGGACCCGGTCCATGTCCTCGGTCCGGCGCACGTACACCTTGATCTGGTCGAGGTCGGCCAGCCCGTGGCCCGGTTCGAGGTCGTAGGCGGACAACGTGCCGGTGCCGATCACCTGCGCGATGTTGCCCAGCGCCAACCGGCACTGCCGCTCGACGTCACCGTGGTGCATGGTCTGGTGCCCCAGGATGGCCGCGGTGCCGGAAACGAAGATCCGGCCCGGACCGTCCGGGGCGAAATAGGTGGCGCGGGCGAAGTTCGGCGACTTCGGCCCGTACTTGCTGGGGTAGTGGTAGGCGGGCACCTGGCGCGGGTTCTCGATGTTGACCTGCGTGCCGCCGCGGCACGCCAGCAGGTACAGGAAGATCCCGCCGCCGTGCGCGCCGATCACCGTGGCCGCCGGCATGTCGTGGCTCATCCCGTGCCGTTCGAGCACCTTGGCCCGGCCCACGCAGAACTCCCGGTAGACCTCCATGCCGCGCGGCGAATCGGCGTTGATGTCGCTCATGTAGTGCCAGATCCGGAATATCTGCGGATATCCCAAAGACGTCAGCAGTTCCAGCAGCGCGCTGTACGCGGTTTCCGTCGCGGTCGGGTAGTCCGCCGTCTCCGGAATGTGCGTCGCGCAGAACACGTATTCGCCGTCGTGCCCGTAGGTGATGTCGCCGAATTCGCCCCCGGTCACCGGCCGCGGTGAAATCCACACCTCGGCGAACCCGTCCCCGGACGAGCCTGCCAGGTGCAACCCCACCTCGGGGTGGCCGTCGCGCAGACGCGGGCGCGCCCACCCGTCGGTGAACGTCACGACCCCCAGGGTGTGCTGTTCCGGCGTGGTGCGGTGGGCGTCCCCCGGGCTCCTGAAGGTGGAGACCGGCGCGTATGCCGGCAGTAGTGTGCTCTTCATCTCAACTTCCCGGTCGCCGGGGTGGATCGCAGATTCGCTCCCCGGAGCAATGACTATCGCGACGACCCGTCCGCCTTGAGGGCCCCACGTCCATTCAGGGGAGGGCGTAGGGGTTTGTTAGGGGTGCTCCCGGAAGCGGTAGGAGCTGGGGTGACCACATTAGCCGGGCTAGGCTCGCCCGAGTCGGGCGTGGGGGCCCGGGTCTGGCTGATTCGTGCTGGGAAAACAATTCTGAGGGGTGTGGTGGCGTGCTGCGCACCGATCTGCTCCGGCCGCTGTCCGAACTGGTGCGCACGCGAGCCGCCCGGCACGGCGACCGGGTGGCGTTCGCCGACGGCAGGCGCGAGGTGACCTACGCCGACCTGGACCGGCGCACCGCCCGCCTGGCGGGCCACTTCGCCGCGCTGGGCCTGGGACGCGGCGACCGCGCCGCCCTCTACACCGGCAACTGCGTCGAGATGGCCGAGAGCTACCTGGCCGTGGCGCGCGCCGCGGGCGTCGGCGTGCCGGTGAAACCGCGCACCAGCGACGACGAGCTGGACCACCTGCTGCGCGACAGCGGCGCGACGCTCGTGATCACCGACCCCACCCGGCTGGACCAGGTGCTGCGGGTCGCCGGGCACGCCCGCGTCGTCGTCACCCGGGAGGACGTGCCGGGCGTCGGGTCGTTCGAGGCGCTCGCGACCACCGACCCGGCGCAGCCCGCCCGCGACGACCTCGGCCTGGACGACCCCGGCTTCCTGCTCTACACGTCCGGCACCACCGGCAACCCCAAGGGCGTGCGGTCCACCACCCGCAACTCGCTGTGGACGATCGCCGCCTGCTACGCCCCGATCCTCGGCTTCTCCGACACCGACCGGGTGCTGTGGCCGCTGCCGCTGTCGCACTGCCTCGGCCACCACCTCGGCGTGCTCGGCGTCCTGGCCGTGGGCGCGAGCGCCCGCATCATGGACGGCTTCTCCGCGGGCGCCGTGCTCGACGCGCTGGCCGAGGAGCCGTTCACGTTCCTCGCCGCCGTGCCCGCCATGTACCACCAGCTCGTGCAGGCCGCCCGCGAGCGGGGCGCGCCCGCCACCGCCCTGCGCATGTGCCTGACCGCCGGCTCGGTGGCGTCGGCCGCGCTGGGGCAGGAGTTCGAGGAGGTCTTCGGCGTCTCGCTGATCGACAGCCTCGGCACGACCGAGACCTGCGGCCCGATCACCACGAACTGGCCGACCGGCCACCGCGTGCCCGGCTCGTGCGGCCTGCCGCTGCCCGGCCTGAGCGTGCGCCTGGTCGACCCCGACACCGGCCTGGACGTGCCCGCGGGCGACGAGGGCGAGCTGTGGGTCAACGGCCCCAACGTCATGCTCGGCTACCACGACCAGCCCGAGGCGACCGCCGAGGTGCTGACCGACGGCTGGTACCACACCGGCGACCTGGCCCGCCGCGACGAGTCCGGCTACCTCACCATCACCGGTCGGATCAAGGAGCTGATCATCCGGGGTGGCGAGAACATCCACCCCGGGGAGGTCGAGGACGTGCTGCGGGCCGTGCCCGGCGTGGCCGATGTCGCGGTCGCGGGCAAACCGCACGAGGTGCTGGGCCAGGTGCCGGTCGCGCTGGTCGTGCCCGCCGCCGGCGGCGTGGACGCGCGTGCCCTGTTCGCCGAGTGCCGGGCCCGCCTGTCCTACTACAAGGTGCCCGACGAGGTGTACCGGATCGGCGAGGTGCCGCGCACCCCGTCGGGCAAGATCGTCCGCCGGGAGCTGCTGGACCTGCCCCGCCGGCTGCTGGCCACCGGCACGGGCCGGCACGAGGCGCTGGTCGGCCCGGACGAGGCGGCCGCACCGGTGGCGCTGCACGCCGACGCCGGACTGGCGCCCGGCATGACCGTGCTGGTCAGCGGTGACGCCTGGATCGCGGACCACCTGACGGCCGGCTACGGCGTGCGGGTCGTGCGTGCCGCCGGCGAACCGGTCGACGTGGTCGTGCACATCGGACCGGCCGCCGACCTGCCCGAGCCGGCCAGCGACGTGCGGCTGGTCGTGCTGTCCGCCGTGGACGACCCCGACCGCGAGGCGGCCGTCGCGGCGGTCCGGCAGCGGCCCGGGTCGGTGCACGTGACCGCGGCCCACGACGTGACCGACCTCCCGGCCCTGCTCGACGCGGCGCTGCTGGCGCGCGAACCGGTGCTGCGGGCCGTGCGGCCCCGGCCGGACACCGAGGCGATGGCGTGGACCGCCGCCGACGAGGCCGTGCGCTCGGAGCTGTCCGGGCGGCTGCGCGCGTTGTCGCCGGGCGAGCAGGAAGCCGAGCTGCTGGCCCTGATCCGGGCGGAGGTGACCGAGCTGCTCGGTGACGCCGTCGAGGGCGGCGTCGGCGCGGACCGCGCGTTCAAGGAGCTGGGGCTCGAATCGGTCACGGCTGTGCGGCTGCGCAACCGGCTCGCCGCCGTCACCGGGCTGGAGCTGCCCGCGACGGTGGCGTTCGACTACCCGACCTCCCGCCGCCTGGCCCGGCGGCTGCGCGCCGACCTGACCGGTGTCGCCGACGCACCCGCCCGCGTCACCACCCCGACCACCGCGGCCTCGGACGACCCCGTGGCCATCGTGGCGATGAGCTGCCGCTACCCGGGCGGCGTGACGTCACCGGAGGAGCTGTGGCGGCTCGTCGCGGACGGCGCGGAGGCCCGGTCCGGGTTCCCCGACGACCGGGGTTGGGACCTGGCCGCGTTGTTCGACCCCGATCCCGACCGCACCGGCACGTCCTACGCCCGGCACGGCGGGTTCCTGCACCGCGCACCCGACTTCGACCCGCTGTTCTTCGGCATCGCGCCCGGCGAGGCGTTGGTGATGGACCCGCAGCAGCGGTTGCTGCTGGAGACGTCGTGGGAGGCGTTCGAGCGGGCCGGGATCGACCCGACGTCGCTGCGCGGCAGCCGCACCGGCGTGTTCGCGGGTCTCATGCACCACGACTACGCCGCGAGGTTCGACCGGGTGCCCAAGGACCTGGAGGGCTACCTGAGCACGGCGGCGGCGGGCAGCGTCGCGTCCGGCCGCGTGGCCTACGTTCTCGGGCTGGAGGGCCCGGCGGTCACGGTGGACACGGCGTGCAGTTCGTCGTTGGTGTCGCTGCACCTGGCGGCGCAGGCGTTGCGCCAGGGCGAGTGCGACCTGGCGTTGGCCGGTGGCGTCGCGGTCATGTCGTCGCCGCAGGTGTTCGTCGAGTTCTCCCGGCAGCGCGCGTTGTCACCGGACGGCCGGTGCAAGGCATTCGCCGCCTCGGCGGACGGCACGGGCTGGTCCGAGGGCGTCGGCATGCTCCTGCTGGAGCGGCTGTCCGACGCCCGCCGCAACGGCCACCCCGTCCTCGCGGTGGTGCGCGGCAGCGCGACCAACCAGGACGGCGCGTCCAACGGCCTCACCGCGCCCAACGGCCCGTCGCAGCAGCGCGTGATCCGCGCCGCCCTCGCGAGCGGTGGTCTGACCACCGCCGACGTCGACGCGGTGGAGGCGCACGGCACCGGCACGACGTTGGGTGACCCGATCGAGGCGCAGGCGTTGTTGGCGACCTACGGCCAGGGTCGGGATGAGCCGTTGTGGCTGGGGTCGTTGAAGTCGAACATCGGTCACGCCCAGGCGGCGGCGGGTGTCGGTGGTGTGATCAAGATGGTGATGGCGATGCGGCACGGTGTGCTGCCCAAGACGTTGCACGTGGACGAGCCGTCGCCGCACATCGACTGGTCGGCGGGGTCGGTCGAGCTGTTGACCGAGGCTCGGGAATGGCCTGCGGTGGACCGGCCGAGGCGGGCGGCGGTGTCGTCGTTCGGGATCAGCGGCACCAACGCGCACGTCGTGCTGGAAGGCGCGCCCGAGCCCGTCGCCGAGGCCCGCCCGTCGGACGGCACCGTGCCGTGGGTCGTCTCGGCCCGCACACCCGAAGCGCTGGCCGCCCAGGCGGAACGGCTCGCGCCGCTGGCCGAGGGCGGGCTGTCGCCGGAGGACGTGGGCTGGTCGCTGGCGACCACCCGGACCGCGTTCGAGCACCGGGCCGTGGTCGTCGGCGACCGGGCCGACCTGGTGGCCGGGCTGCGCGACCTGACCGGCGCGACCGTGGGCGAGGCGGCACCGGACCGGCCGGTCGTGTTCGTGTTCCCCGGCCAGGGCTCGCAGTGGGTCGGCATGGCCCGCGAACTGCAGGAGTCGCCGGTGTTCGCGGCCCGGTTCGCCGAGTGCGGCCAGGCACTGAAGTCCTTCGTGGACTGGGACCTCACCGCCGTCGTCGACGACGAGGACGCGCTGCGCCGGGTGGACGTCGTGCAGCCGGTGTTGTGGGCGGTGATGGTGTCGTTGGCCGAGGTGTGGCGGTCGCTGGGCGTGACGCCGGACGCCGTGGTCGGTCATTCGCAGGGTGAGATCGCGGCGGCTGTGGTGTCGGGTGGGTTGTCGTTGGAGGACGGCGCGCGGGTGGTGGCGTTGCGCAGTCAGGCCATCGCGCGCGGGCTGGCCGGTCGTGGCGGCATGGTGTCGCTGTCGGTGTCCGACGACCGGGCCCGTGAGCTGATCGGGCAGTGGTCCGGCCGGGTGTCGGTGGCGGCGGTGAACGGTCCCGGCTCGGTGGTCGTCTCCGGTGACCCGGACGCATTGGACGAGCTGGTCGCGGGCGCGGGTGATGTGCGGGCGAAGAGGATCGCGGTGGACTACGCGTCGCACTCGGCGCACGTGGAGGTGATCCGGGACGAGTTGCTGGAGTTGTTGGCCGGTGTGACGCCGGGGTCGTCGTCGGTGCCGTTCCACTCGACGGTGACCGGTGGGGTGGTCGATACGTCGGTGTTGGACGCGGAGTACTGGTACGCGAATCTGCGTCAGCCGGTGTTGTTCGACCGGGTGGTGCGGTCGCTGGACGGGGTGTTCGTCGAGGTCAGCCCGCACCCGGTGCTGGCGGTGGGCATCGACGGCACGGCTGTGGGCACGTTGCGGCGTGACGAGGGCGGCTGGCGGCGGTTCCTCCAAGCGGCGGCCGAGGCGTGGGTGGTCGGTGTCGCGGTCGACTGGGCGCGGGTCTTCCCCGGCGCACGGCACGTCGACCTGCCCACCTACCCGTTCCAGCGGCAGCGGTACTGGCTCGACGGCGCGACGACCACCGCCGGCGACGTCACCGCGGCCGGCCTGGGCGAGGCCGCCCACCCGCTGCTGGGCGCGCTGGTGTCGGTCGCGGGCGGCGACCAGGTCGTGCTCACCGGCCGCTTGTCGCGGCGCACGCTGCCGTGGCTGGCCGACCACGCGGTGTCCGGCACGGTGATCCTGCCCGGCACCGCGTTCGTGGAACTGGCCGTGCGGGCGGGCGACGAGGTCGGCTGCGCAACCGTCGAGGAGCTGACGCTCGAAGCGCCGCTCGTGCTGCCCGAGACCGGGTCCGTGCAGGTGCAGGTGGTGATCGACGCGCCGGACGGGTCCGGGCGGCGGACCGTCGGCGTGCACTCCCACCAGGACGGCTGGGTCCGGCACGCGACCGGCGCACTCGTGGCGGCCCGACCGGGCGAACCGGAGTCGTTGGCGCAGTGGCCGCCGCACGGAGCGTCCCCCGTCCCCGTGGACGGCCTGTACGACCGGCTCGCCGAACGCGGCTACGGCTACGGCCCCGCGTTCCAGGGGCTGCGGGCGGCCTGGCGGCGCGGTGGCGAGGTGTACGCCGAGGTGGTCGTGCCGGAGGACGTCGACGGCTACGGCCTGCACCCGGCGCTGCTGGACGCGGCGCTGCACGCGCTGAACGTGACGGGCGGGTCCGACTCGCTGGACCTGCCGTTCGCCTGGTCCGGGATCACGCTGCACGCCACCGGCGCGTCCGCCCTGCGGGTCCGCCTGTCCGGCGTGGGCACCGACTCGGTGGCGATCCTGGTCGCCGACCCGGCGGGCCGGCCCGTGGCGTCGGTCGACTCGCTCGTGCTGCGGCCGATCGACCCGGACAAGCTGCGCGGCCTCGGCGGCCCGGCGTTGCTGGAGGTCGGCTGGACCCCGGTGACCGCCCTCGACGACGTCACGTGGGCCGACCACGCGGCCGACCCGCTGCCCGACACGGTCGTGGTGCGGTGCGCCCCCGAGGACGGACCGCTCCCGCGGACGACCAGGGCCGCCACGGCCAAGGCGCTGCGCGCGCTCCAGGAGTGGCTGGCCGACGACCGGTTCGCCACCACCCGGCTCGCGTTCGTGACGCGCGGCGCGGTCGCGGTCGGCGACGAGGACGTGCCGGACCTGGCGAACGCCGCCGTGTGGGGGCTGGTCCGGTCCGCGCAGACCGAGCACCCCGACCGGTTCGTGCTGGTCGACCTGGACGACGACGCCCTGCTGGCCGCCGCGCTCGGCACGGGCGAACCGCAGGTCGCCGTCCGCGACGGCGAGCTCCTCGCGCCACGCCTGGTGAAGGCGCGCACCGCGCCGCCGGTGACGTTCGACGGGACGGTCCTGGTCACCGGGGCGACCGGTGCGCTGGGCCGCGTCGTGACCCGGCACCTCGTCACGTCCCACGGCGTCCGCAGCCTGCTGCTGACCAGCAGGTCCGGCGCGGAAGCACCGGGCGCCAAGGAGTTCGTGGCCGAGTTGGAGACGTTGGGCGCGGACGTGTCGCTGCACGCCTGCGACGTGGCCGACCGGTCCGCGGTGGCCGCGCTGCTGGCCGACCACCCCGTGCGCGCCGTCGTGCACAGCGCCGGTGTCCTGGACGACGGCGTGCTGGCCGCGCAGGACCCCGACCGGCTCGACACCGTGCTGCGGCCCAAGGTCGACGCCGCGCTCACCCTGCACGAGCTGACCACCGACCTGAGCGCGTTCGTGGTGTTCTCGTCCGTCTCCGGCACGCTCGGCGGCGCGGGCCAGGCCAACTACGCCGCCGCGAACGTCTTCCTCGACGCCCTGGCGCACCACCGCCGCGCGAACGGACAACCCGCCGTGTCGGTCGCCTGGGGCCTGTGGACCGAGGACGGCAGCCTCGCCGCCGGGCTGGACGCCACCGGTGTCCGCAGGCTCACCCGGTCCGGCGTGGTGAACCTCTCGACCGACGAAGGGCTGGCGTTCTTCGACGCGGCGCTCGCCGGTCCGCCCGCCGTGGTGGCCGCGAAGCTCGACCCGGCCGCGTTGCGCACGTCCGGCGCGGTGCCACCGATGCTGCGCGACCTGGTCCGGCTCCCCGCACGACGCGAGGCGTCCGGCGTGGACGGCACCCTGGCCCGCAGGCTGCTCACCCTGCCCGAGGCCGAGCGCGACCGCGAGGTGCGCGACCTGGTCGGGGCGCAGGTCGCCGCCGTGCTGGGCAAGGCCTCGACCGCCGGTGACGTCGACCGGTCGTTCGCCGACCTCGGCTTCGACTCGCTCACCGCGGTCGAGCTGCGCAACCGCCTCAACGCCGCCACCGGGCTCCGGCTGCCCGCCACGCTGATCTTCGACTACCCGAACGCCGCCGCCGTGGCCGACCACGTGCGCGACGAACTGCTCGGCCACCGGCTCGCCGTCGGCCCGACCCCGGCGTCCGCCCCGGTCGACGAGCCGATCGCGATCGTGGCGATGAGCTGCCGCTACCCGGGCGGCGTCGCCTCACCCGAGGACCTGTGGCGGCTGGTGGCCGCCGGTGCGGACGGCATCTCGCCGTTCCCCGACAACCGGGGCTGGGACCTCGACGGCCTCTACCACCCCGACCCCGACCGGCCCGGCACGACCTACGCCCGCCACGGCGGGTTCCTGCACGACGCCGACGAGTTCGACCCGGTGTTCTTCGGGATCTCGCCGCGCGAGGCGCTGGCCATGGACCCGCAGCAGCGGTTGCTGCTGGAGACGTCGTGGGAGGCGTTCGAGCGGGCCGGGATCGACCCGACGTCGCTGCGCGGCAGCCGCACCGGCGTGTTCGCGGGCGTGATGTACCACGACTACGCGGCACGGTTGCGCAGCGTGCCGGACGACGTCGAGGGGTACGTGGGCACCGGCAACGCGGGCAGCGTCGTCTCCGGGCGGCTCGCCTACACGTTCGGGCTCGAAGGTCCGGCGGTCACGGTGGACACGGCGTGCAGTTCGTCGTTGGTGTCGCTGCACCTGGCGGCGCAGGCGCTGCGCCAGGGCGAGTGCGACCTGGCGTTGGCGGGCGGCGTCACGGTGATGGCGTCACCCGACACGTTCGTGGAGTTCTCGCGGCAACGCGGCCTGTCGGCGGACGGCCGGTGCCGGGCGTTCGCCGCGTCGGCGGACGGCACGGGCTGGTCCGAGGGCGTCGGCATGCTCCTGCTGGAGCGGTTGTCCGACGCCCGCCGCAACGGCCACCACGTGCTGGCGGTGGTGCGCGGCAGCGCGGTGAACCAGGACGGCGCGTCCAACGGGCTGACCGCGCCCAACGGTCCGTCGCAGCAGCGCGTGATCCGGGCGGCCCTGGCGAACGCCGGGCTGTCCGCTCCGGAGGTCGACGCGGTGGAGGCGCACGGCACCGGTACGACGTTGGGTGACCCGATCGAGGCGCAGGCGTTGTTGGCGACCTACGGCCAGGGTCGGGACGAGCCGTTGTGGTTGGGGTCGTTGAAGTCGAACATCGGTCATGCCCAGGCGGCGGCGGGTGTCGGTGGTGTGATCAAGATGGTGATGGCGATGCGGCACGGTGTGTTGCCGAAGACGTTGCACGTGGACGAGCCGTCGCCGCACATCGACTGGTCGGCGGGGTCGGTCGAGCTGTTGACCGAGGCTCGGGAGTGGCCTGCGGTGGACCGGCCGCGACGGGCGGCAGTGTCGTCGTTCGGGATCAGCGGCACCAACGCGCACGTCGTGCTGGAGCACGTGCCCGCCGAAGTGGCGGCGGAACGGCCCTCGGACGACGTGGTGACCCCGTGGGTGTTGTCGGCCCGCACGTCGGGGGCGTTGGCAGCCCAGGCGTCCCGCCTGCTGTCGGCCGTCGACGGGCTGGACCCGGTCGACGTCGGCCTGTCGTTGACCGCCCGTGCGGCGCTGGAGCACCGGGCCGTCGTGACGGACCGGGCAGGCCTGGAAGCGCTGGCGTCCGGCCGGTCGGCCGCGAACGTCGTCGTCGGCACCGCCACGACCCGGCCGGTCGTGTTCGTGTTCCCCGGTCAGGGCTCGCAGTGGGTGGGCATGGCCCGCGACCTCCTGTCCATGTCCGAGGTGTTCGCGTCCCGGTTCGCCGAGTGCGGCCAGGCATTGCGGTCCTTCGTGGACTGGAAGCTCGACGAGGTCGTGGACGACGCCGAGGCGTTGCAGCGGGTGGACGTCGTGCAGCCGGTCTTGTGGGCGGTCATGGTGTCGTTGGCCGAGGTCTGGCGGTCGCTGGGCGTGACGCCGGAGGCGGTCGTCGGTCACTCGCAGGGCGAGATCGCGGCGGCTGTCGTCTCCGGTGGGTTGTCGCTGGAGGACGGCGCGCGGGTGGTGGCGTTGCGCAGTCAGGCCATCGCCCGAGGTTTGGCCGGTCGTGGCGGCATGGTGTCGCTCGGGGTGGCCGAGGCCGACGCGGTGGCGATGGTCGAGCCGTGGGCCGGGCGGATCTCGATCGCCGTGGTGAACGGTCCGGCGTCCGTGGTGGTGTCGGGTGATCCTGATGCGTTGGACGAGCTGGTCGCGGGCGCGGGTGACGTGCGGGCGAAGAGGATCGCGGTGGACTACGCGTCGCACTCCGCGCACGTGGAGGCGATCCGGGACGAGCTGGTGGAGCTGCTTGCCGACGTCACGCCCCGGTCCGGTGACGTGCCGTTCTACTCGACGGTGACGGGTGAGCTGATCGACACGGCCGCGCTGGACGCCGAGTACTGGTACGCGAACCTGCGGCAGACCGTGCAGTTCGACCGGGTGACGCGGGTCTTGGACGGCAGCGTGTTCGTCGAGGTCAGCCCGCACCCGGTGCTGGCGGTGGGCATCGAGGGCACGGCGGTCGGCACGTTGCGCCGCGATGAAGGCGGCTTCGACCGCGTGCTGCTGTCGGCCGCGGAGGCGTGGGTGGCCGGTGTCGCGGTCGACTGGGCACGGGTGTTCCCCGGCGCACGACGGGTCGACCTGCCCACCTACGCGTTCCAGCGGCAGCGGTACTGGTTGGAGTCCGCCGAGGACGCGGCCGACGTGTCCGCGGCCGGTCTCGGCACGCCCGGCCACCCGCTGCTCGGTGCGCTGGTGCCGGTCGCCGGCGCGGGCGACGTGGTGCTGACCGGCAGGCTCTCGCTCAAGACCCACCCGTGGCTGGCGGATCACGCCGTGTCCGGCACGGTCGTGCTGCCGGGCACCGCGTTCGTGGAACTGGCCGTGCGGGCGGGTGACGAGGTCGGCCGCGGCACGGTCGAGGAGCTGACGCTGGAAGCGCCGCTCGTGCTGCCGGAGACCGGCGCGCTGCGGCTCCAGGTCGTGGTGCACGACCGCGGCACGGTCGAGATCCACTCCGCACCGGAGGACGGCGAGTGGACCCGCCACGCCACCGGCACCCTGTCGGAGGCGACTCCGGGTGCGTTCGAGCTGGTCGAGTGGCCCCCCGCCGGCGCCGAGCCGGTCACCGTGGACGGCCTGTACGACCGGCTCGCCGAGCAGGGGTACGGCTACGGCCCGGTGTTCCGGGGCCTGCGGGCGGCGTGGCGGCGCGGCGGGGAGGTGTTCGCCGAGGTCGCGTTGCCCGACGACGTGGACGGCGGCGCGTTCGGCCTGCACCCGGCGTTGCTGGACGCGGCACTGCACGCCGTGCACTTCACGGGCGGGGAGCAGGGCGTGCGGCTGCCGTTCGCGTGGACCGGCGTGACGCTCGCCGCCACCGGCGCGTCGACGCTGCGGGTGCGGCTCGCGCCGGACGGCGACGGCCTGGCCCTGTGGGCGGCCGACACCACCGGCGCGCCCGTCGCCTCGGTGGCGTCCCTGATCACCCGACCGGCCGGGCGGCTCGCCGGCCCGGCGGCGCGCCACCCGCTGTACCGGCTCGACTGGCCGGCCGCGACCACGGGCGAGGCGGACCTGAGGTGGGCGATCCTGGGCACCGACCGGCTCGGCGTGCCGGACGCCGAATTGCTGACCGAACCGGACCAGGGCCGGGACGTGGTCTTCGCGCCGGTCCCGGTGACCGGCGACGTGCGCGCGGCCACCGGTCACGCGCTGGCGCTGGTGCGGCGGTGGCCGGCGGACGTGCCCGACACCACGCTGGTGGTGGTGACCCGGGGTGCGGTCGACGGCCGCGACCCGGCCGCCGCGGCCGTGTGGGGCCTGGTGCGGTCCGCGCAGGCCGAGCACCCCGGCCGGTTCGCGCTGCTCGACCTCGGTTCCGACGACCTGCCCGCCGCGGCGGTGCTCGGGGCGGTCGAGGCGGGCGAGCCGCAGCTGGCGGTCCGCGACGGCCAGGTCGTGACGCCCAGGCTCGCCCCGGCCACACCGGACCTCACGCCGCCGGACGGCTCGGCCTGGCGGCTCGACGCGACCGGCGCGGGCACCCTGGCCGCCCTCGACCTCGTGCCCGCGCCCGACGTCACCGAGCCGCTCGGCCCGGACGAGGTGCGCCTGTCGATCCGCGCCGCGGGCGTCAACTTCCGCGACGTGCTCGTCACGCTCGGCATGGTGCCGCGCGGCGGGCAGGCGCTGGGCGGTGAAGCGGCGGGCGTGGTGCTGGAGGTCGGTGCGAACGTCACCGACCTCGCGCCGGGCGACCGGGTCACCGGCATCGTGGCGGGCGGCTTCGGGCCGCTGGGCGTCACCGACCACCGGCTGCTCACACCCGTTCCCGACGGCATGTCGTTCGCCGAGGCCGCGACCATCCCGATGGCCTACCTGACCGCGTACTACGGCCTGGTCGTGCTCGGCGGGATCGGCGCGGGCGACAAGGTGCTCGTGCACGCCGCCGCGGGCGGTGTGGGCACGGCCGCGGTCCGACTGGCCCGGAGCCTGGGCGCGGAGGTGTTCGCCACCGCGAGCCCCGGCAAGTGGGACGCGTTGCGCGCGATGGGCCTGGACGACGACCACATCGCCTCCTCCCGCACCCTCGACTTCGCCGACGAGTTCCTGGCCGCGACCGGTGGCCGCGGCGTCGACGTCGTGCTCAACTCGCTGGCCGACGAGTTCGTGGACGCGTCGTTGCGGCTGCTGCCGCACGGCGGCCGGTTCCTGGAGATGGGCAAGACGGACCTGCGCGACCCGGCCGAGGTGACCGGGCGGCACCCCGGCGTCGCCTACGCGCCCTACGACCTGTTCGGGCTGCTGCGCGCGGACGGCCCCGACGCCGACCCCCACCTCGCGCACCGCATGCTCACCGAGGTCATGGCGCTGGCCGAGCCGCTGCCGCTGACCGCGTGGGACGTCCGCGCCGGCCGGGAGGCGCTGCGGCACATGTCGCAGGCACGCCACATCGGCAAGGTCGTGCTCACCGTGCCCCGCGCGCTCGACCCGGACGGCACGGTGCTGATCACCGGCGGCACCGGCGTGCTGG
This sequence comes from Saccharothrix saharensis, assembly GCF_006716745.1. NCBI lineage: Bacteria > Bacillati > Actinomycetota > Actinomycetes > Pseudonocardiales > Pseudonocardiaceae > Saccharothrix > Saccharothrix saharensis. The sequence continues at coordinate 129,524 of NZ_VFPP01000001.1, forward strand.
GTGGTCTGCTGGCCCGGCACCTCGTCACCGCGCACGGCGTGCGCCGGCTGGTGCTCACCAGCCGCCAAGGCCTCGCCGCACCCGGCGCCGCCGACCTGGCCGAGGAGCTGACGGGGCTGGGCGCGCACGTCGTGGTCGCCGCGTGCGACGTGGGCGACCGGACCGCGGTGGCCCGGCTGCTCGGCGAGGTCGAGCACCCGCTGACCGCCGTCGTGCACGCGGCCGGGGCGCTGGACGACGGCGTGGTGACCGCGTTGACCCCGGACCGGCTCGACACCGTGCTGCGACCCAAGGCCGACGCCGCACGCCACCTGCACGAGCTGACCCGCGACCTGGACCTGGCCGCGTTCGTCCTGTTCTCCTCCGCCGCCGGGACGCTGGGCGGCGCGGGGCAGGGCAACTACGCGGCGGCCAACGCGTTCCTCGACGGCCTGGCCCGCCACCGGCACGCGCTCGGCCTGCCCGCGCGGTCGCTGGTGTGGGGCTTCTGGGAGACCCGCAGCGGCATGACCGGGCACCTCACCGACGGCGACCTGACCCGGATGGCGCGCTCCGGCGTGCTCGGCGTGACCGCCGAGGAAGGACTGGCGATGTTCGACGCCGCCCTGGCGCTGGGCGAGCCGGTGCTCGCTCCGCTCAAGCTGGACGTGGCCGCGCTGCGCGAAGCACCCGACGTGCCCGCGTTGCTGCGCGGACTCGTGCGCACCCCGGTGCGTCGCGTGGCCGTGAGCGCTCCCGCCGCGGAAGGCTCGGCGTGGCAGCAACGGCTGGCCCCGCTGCCCGACGCCGAACGGGAACGGCTGCTGGTCGACCTGGTGCGCGAGCACGTCGCCGCCGTGCTCGGCCACGACGACGCGAGTGCGATCGGCCCGGACCGGCCGTTCAAGGAGCTGGGCTTCGACTCGCTGGCCGCGGTCGAGCTGCGCAACCGGATGACCGCGGTCACCGGCCTGCGGCTGATCGCCACCGTCGTGTTCGACCACCCCAGCCCCACCGCGCTGGCCCGCCACCTCGGCGCGCTGCTGGTGCCCGACGTAGACCCGGCCGACCGCCTGCTGGCCGAGCTGGACCGGCTGGAACTCAGCTTCGCCGCCGCCACGGCGGACGAGGAGACCTTGCCCGTGACCGCACGGGCGCACGTCGGCACGCGCCTGAAAGCGCTGCTGGCCAAGTGGACCGAAACGGAGCCGGAGACCGACGGCGGCGTGGCGGGGAGGATCGAGGAGGCGTCCGACGACGACCTGTTCGACTTCATCGACGCCAACTTCGGCGACTCCGCGGGACAGGGCCGGTGACCATGTCGAACCCGAGCGCACCCCAGTCGACCGAGCAGAAGCTGCGGGACTACCTCAAGCGGGTCACCGCCGAGCTGCACGACACCGCGGAACGGCTGCGCGCCGAACGCGACCGGGCCGCCGAGCCGATCGCCATCGTGGCGATGAGCTGCCGCTACCCCGGCGGCGTGTCGTCACCCGAGGAGCTGTGGCGGCTGGTCGCCGACGGCGTGGACGGCTTCACCGGCTTCCCCGACAACCGCGGCTGGGACGTGGCCGGGCTGTACGACCCGCAACCGGCCACACCCGGCAAGACCTACACCCGCGAAGGCGGGTTCCTGCACGACGCGCCGGACTTCGACGCCGAGTTCTTCTCCATCTCGCCCCGCGAGGCACTGGCGATGGACCCGCAGCAGCGGTTGCTGCTGGAGACGTCGTGGGAGGTGTTCGAACGCGCCGGCATCGACCCGCTGTCGCTGAAGGGCCGTTCGGTCGGCGTGTTCGCGGGCGTGGTCAACCAGGACTACACCAAGAACCTCACCCGCGTGCCCGAAGGCGTGGACGGCTACCTGGTCAGCGGCTCGCTCACCAGCGTGGTGTCCGGCCGCGTGGCGTACGTGCTGGGGCTGGAAGGCCCGGCCGTCACGGTCGACACGGCGTGCAGCTCGTCGCTGGTGTCGCTGCACCTGGCCGCGCAGGCGCTGCGGCGCGGCGAGTGCGAGATGGCGTTGGCCGGCGGCGTGACGGTCATGTCCACGCCGGCCGCGTTCGTCGACTTCAGCCAGCAGCGCGGCATGGCACCCGACGGCCGGTGCAAGGCGTTCGCGGGCGCGGCCGACGGCACCGGCTGGGGCGAGGGCGTCGGTGTCCTGCTGCTCGAACGGCTCTCCGACGCCCGCCGCAACGGCCACCAGGTGCTGGCCGTGGTGCGGGGCAGCGCCACCAACCAGGACGGCGCGTCCAACGGGCTCGCCGCGCCCAACGGGCAGGCCCAGCAGCGGGTCATCCGCGCCGCGCTCGCCGACGCCCGGCTGACCACGGCGGACGTGGACCTCGTCGAGGCGCACGGCACCGGGACCACGCTGGGCGACCCGATCGAGGCCGAGGCGCTGCTGGCCACCTACGGCCAGGGCCGCACCGGCGAGCCGCTGTGGCTGGGGTCGTTCAAGTCCAACGTCGGCCACACGCAGGCCGCGGCCGGTGTCGGCGGCGTGATCAAGATGGTCATGGCGATGCGGCACGGGGTGATGCCGAAGACCCTGCACGTCGACCGGCCGTCGCCGCACGTGGAGTGGTCGGCGGGCGCGGTGGAGCTGCTGACGTCCGCGCGTCCGTGGCCGCGGACCGGTCGCGCGCGTCGGGCGGCGGTGTCGTCGTTCGGGATCAGCGGCACCAACGCGCACGTGGTGCTGGAGGAAGTGCCCGCCGAGGCCGCCGAGGAGCGGCCGGCGACCGGTGCGGTGGTGCCGTGGGTGCTGTCCGCCCGCACGCCCGAGGCGTTGGCGGCGCAGGCGTCCCGGCTGGTCGCGGCCGTGGACGGGCTCGACACCCGCGACGTCGGGTTCACGTTGACCACCCGTGCGGCGCTGGAGCACCGGGCCGTGGTGGTGGGGGACCGGTCCGCGCTCGTGGCCGGGCTGGAAGCCGTGGCGGCGGGCGGGTCGGCCGGGAACGCGGTCGTGGGCGAGGCCGCCGCGCGGCCGGTCGTGTTCGTGTTCCCCGGTCAGGGTTCGCAGTGGGTCGGCATGGCGCGGGAGCTCCTGTCCACGTCCGAGGTGTTCGCGTCCCGGTTCGCCGAGTGCGGCGGGGCGTTGCGGTCCTTCGTGGACTGGAAGCTCGACGAGGTCGTGGACGACGCCGAGGCGTTGCGGCGGGTGGACGTCGTGCAGCCGGTGTTGTGGGCGGTGATGGTGTCGTTGGCCGAGGTGTGGCGGTCGCTGGGCGTGACGCCGGACGCCGTGGTCGGTCATTCGCAGGGTGAGATCGCGGCGGCTGTGGTGTCGGGTGGGTTGTCGTTGGAGGACGGCGCTCGGGTGGTGGCGTTGCGCAGTCAGGCCATCGCGCGCGGGCTGGCCGGGCGTGGCGGCATGGTGTCGCTGGGCCTGTCGGAATCCGACGCGGCGGCGATGATCGAACCGTGGACCGGGCGCGTGTCGATCGCCGCCGTCAACGGTCCGGCGTCCGTGGTCGTGTCGGGTGACCCGGATGCGTTGGACGAGCTGGTCGCGGGCGCGGGTGACGTGCGGGCGAAGAGGATCGCGGTGGACTACGCGTCGCACTCGGCGCACGTGGAGGTGATCCGGGACGAGTTGCTGGAGTTGTTGGCCGGTGTGACGCCGGGGTCGTCGTCGGTGCCGTTCCACTCGACGGTGACCGGTGGGGTGGTCGATACGTCGGTGTTGGACGCGGAGTACTGGTACGCGAATCTGCGTCAGCCGGTGTTGTTCGACCGGGTGGTGCGGTCGCTGGACGGGGTGTTCGTCGAGGTCAGCCCGCACCCGGTGCTGGCGGTGGGCATCGACGGCACGGCTGTGGGCACGTTGCGGCGTGACGAGGGCGGGCTCGACCGGGTGCTGAGGTCGGCGGCCGAGGCGTGGGTGGCCGGTGTCTCGGTCGACTGGGCACGGGCGTTCCCCGGCGCACGGCACGTCGACCTGCCGACCTACGCGTTCCAGCGCCGTCGGTTCTGGCTGACCTCGGAAGCGGGCGCGGGTGACGTCACCGCCGCCGGTCTCGGCGAGGCCGACCACCCGCTGCTCGGCGCGGCGCTGGCCCTGCCCGGGTCGGGCGAGGTGGTGCTGACCGGTCGGCTGTCGCTGCACACGCACCCGTGGCTGGGCGACCACGCCGTGTCCGGCACGGTGATCCTGCCCGGCACCGCGTTCGTGGAGCTGGCCGTGCGGGCGGGCGACGAAGTCGGCTGCGGCACTGTCGAAGAGCTGACCGTCGAAGCGCCCCTGGTCATCGGCTCGGGCACGCAGGTCCAGGTCACGGTCGGCGCGCCCGACGCGACCGGGCGGCGTTCGCTGGCCGTGCACTCGCGCGACTCCGACGAGTGGGTGCGGCACGCGAGCGGCGTGCTCGCCACCGGGGCGGTGACGCCGTCGTTCTCGCTGGCCGAGTGGCCGCCGCCCGGTGCGAGCCCGGTGGCGTTGGACGGGCGGTACGAGCGGTTGGCGGCCGAGGGCTACGGCTACGGGCCCGTGTTCCAGGGCCTGCGCGCGGTGTGGCGACGCGGGGACGAGGTGTTCGCCGAGGTGGCGCTGCCGGAGCAGGCGCGGGGTGACGCGGCGCGGTTCGGCCTGCACCCGGCGCTGCTGGACGCGGCGCTGCACGCGTCGAGCGCGGTCGAGGAGCCCGGGGGCCCGGTGCGGCTGCCGTTCGCGTGGAGCGGGGTGACGCTGTTCGCGGCCGGCGCGTCGGAGCTGCGGGTGCGCCTCGCGGGCTCGGCGGTGCAGGTGGCCGACCCGGCCGGTGCGCCGGTCGCGGCGGTGGAGTCGCTGGTGCTGCGGCCCGTCGAAGGCGGGCTGTCCCGGCCCGCGGCGGGCGGGCTGTACCGGGTCGAGTGGGTCGACGTACCCCGGCCGGACCGGGGCGAGGACGCGGTGTTCGAGGTGGTCGAGTCGACCGCCGACGACGTGGCGACCGGTGCGCGCGAGGTGACCGGGCACGTCCTGGCGCTGCTGCGGGAGTGGTTGGAGGCCGACCGGCCCGGCAAGCTCGCGTTCGTCACGTGGGGCGCGACCGACGGCACGGACCTGCCCGCGGCCACCGCCTGGGGCCTGGTGCGGTCCGCGCAGGCCGAGCACCCCGACCGGTTCGTGCTGATCGACGCGCTCGACGCCCGACCGGACGACCTCGCGGCGGCCGTCGCCACCGGCGAACCGCAGGTGCGGATCAGGGACGGGCACCTCGCCGTGCCGCGCTTGACGCGCACCGCGCCGGCGGAGTCCCCACACTGGTCCGGTCCCGTCCTGGTGACCGGCGGCACGGGCGTGCTGGGCGCACTGGTCGCCCGGCACCTGGTGGTCGAGCACGACGTGCGCTCGCTGGTCCTGGCCTCACGCAGCGGGCCCCGAGCCGACGGTGCGGCCGAACTGCGGGCCGAGCTGACCTCGTTGGGCGCGGAGGTGCACGTCGTGGCGTGCGACTTCGCGGAACGGGACGCGGTGGCCGCGTTGCTGGCCGAGCACCCCGTGCGCGCGGTCGTGCACGCGGCGGGCGCGCTGGACGACGGCGTCGTGACGGCGTTGACCGCCGAGCGCGTCGACAGCGTGTTCCGGCCCAAGGTCGACGCCGCCTGGCACCTGCACGAGCTGGCGGGCGACCTGGACGCGTTCGTGCTGTTCTCCTCGGCCGCCGGCACGCTCGGCGGCCCCGGCCAGGGCAACTACGCGGCGGCCAACGCGTTCGTGGACGCCCTGGCCCGGCACCGCCGGGCACACGGGCAGCCGGCGCAGTCCGTCGTGTGGGGCTTCTGGGAACAGCGCAGCGCCATGACCGGTCACCTGTCCGACGGCGACGTGGCCCGGATCGCGCGCGGCGGCGTGCTGCCGCTGACCGAGCAGGCCGGGTTGGCGCTGTTCGACGGCGCGTTGGCGCAGGACGAGCCGGTGGTGGCGGCCCTGCGCGTGGACCAGCGGCCGGCGGACGGCGTGTCACCGCTGCTGCGCGGGCTCGTGCGGTCGCGGGTGCGGCGCGGATCGGCGTCCTCGACGGCCGGCGGCACGTCGGCGTTGCGCGACCGGCTCGTGGCGCTGCCCGCCGAAGACCGCGAACGAGAACTGGTCGACCTGGTGCGCGGCCACGTGGCCGCCGTGCTCGGGCACGACGGATTCGACGCGGTCGCCCCCCGACGCGCGTTCAAGGAGCTCGGCTTCGACTCCCTGGCCGCGGTCGAGCTGCGCAACCGGCTCGGCGCGGCCACCGGCCTGCGGCTGCCCGCGACCCTGGTGTTCGACTACCCGACGACCGCCGCCCTCGCCGGCCACCTCGGTGAACGCCTGCTCGGCGGCGCGCCGGCCGTGGTCGCGCCCGTGGCAACCGTTCCGGTGGACGAGCCGATCGCGATCGTGGGCATGAGCTGCCGGTTCCCCGGCGGGGTCACCTCCCCCGAGGATCTGTGGCGGCTGGTCGCGTCCGGCGGTGACGCGATCTCCGCGTTCCCCGACGACCGCGGCTGGGACCTGGACGGCCTCTACGACCCGGCGGGCGGACCCGGCAAGGTCTACACGCGTGCCGGCGGGTTCCTCGACGACGCGGCCGGGTTCGACGCCGACTTCTTCGGCATCTCGCCGCGCGAGGCGCTGGCCACCGACCCGCAGCAGCGGCTGCTGCTGGAAACGGCGTGGGAGGCCGTCGAACGGGCGGGCATCGACCCGGTGGCGCTGAGGGGCAGCCGGACCGGGGTGTTCGCGGGCGTGATGTACCAGGAGTACGGCTCGCGGCTGCGTGACGTGCCCGACGACCTCGCCGCCTACCTCGGCAACGGCAACCTGGCCAGCGTGCTGTCCGGGCGGGTGTCGTACGCGTTCGGGCTGGAAGGCCCGGCGGTCAGCGTGGACACCGCGTGCTCGTCGTCGCTGGTGTCGCTGCACCTGGCGGCGCAGGCGCTGCGGCGCGGCGAGTGCGACCTGGCGTTGGCGGGCGGCGTGACGGTCATGTCCACGCCCGGCGTGTTCGTGGAGTTCAGCAGGCAGGGCAACCTGGCCCGGGACGGGCGGAGCAAGGCGTTCGCGGCGGCGGCCGACGGCGCCGGGCTGTCCGACGGGATCGGCGTGTTGTTGTTGGAACGCCTGTCGGACGCCCGCCGCAACGGACACACCGTGCTGGCGGTGGTGCGGGGCAGCGCGGTGAACCAGGACGGCGCGTCCAACGGGTTGACCGCGCCGAACGGCCCGTCGCAGCAGCGGGTGATCCGGGCGGCCCTGGCGACGGCCGGGTTGCGCCCGTCCGAAGTGGACGTGGTCGAGGCGCACGGCACCGGTACCACGCTCGGTGATCCGATCGAGGCGCAGGCGTTGCTGGCGACCTACGGCGCCGATCGGGCCGAGCCGTTGTGGCTGGGCACGGTGAAGTCGAACATCGGGCACACGCAAGCGGCGGCGGGCGTGGCCGGGGTGATCAAGATGGTGATGGCGATGCGGCACGGCGTGCTGCCGCGGACCCTGCACGTGGACGAGCCGTCACCCGAGGTGGACTGGTCGGCCGGTGCGGTGCGGCTGCTGACGTCACCGGTGCCGTGGCCCGCGGGTGACCGGCCCCGGCGTGCCGGTGTGTCGTCGTTCGGGATCAGCGGGACGAACGCGCACGTGATCCTGGAGTCCGGTCCGGTCGAGCCGGTCGTCGAGCGGGACTCGGTGGCGCTGCCCGTGCCGCTGGTCGTGTCCGGGCGCGGTGCGGAGGCGGTGCGGGCCCAGGCGGCTCGGCTGCTGGACTTCGTCGACGGCCGGGTGCCCGCGGACGTGGCCTACTCGGCGTTGACCGGGCGGACGGCGTTCGAGGACCGCGCGGTCGTGGTCGGGCGGGACGTTCCGGAACTGCGGGAGGGCTTGCGGGCCGTGGCGTCGGGCGCGACCGCGCTCGGTGCGACGGCCGGCGGTCGGCTGGCGTTCCTGTTCACGGGGCAGGGCGCGCAGCGGGCGGGGATGGGCCGGGAGCTGTACTCGGCGTTCCCGGTGTTCGCTTCGGCTTTCGACGAGGTGTGCGCGGAGCTGGATCCGTCATTGCGCGAGGTGATGTGGGGCGATGCGGACCGGTTGGATCGGACCGAGTTCACGCAGCCTGCTCTGTTCGCGTTCGAGGTGGCTCTGTTCCGGCTGGTGACGTCGTGGGGCGTGCGCCCCGACTACCTCGCCGGTCACTCGATCGGTGAGATCGCCGCCGCCCATGTCTCCGGCGTGCTGTCCTTGGCGGACGCCGCTCGCCTGGTGACCGCTCGGGGACGGCTCATGGCCGCGCTGCCCGTCGGCGGCGCGATGGTGTCGTTGCAGGCGAGCGAGGACGACGTCCTGCCCCTGCTGACGGACGAGGTGGGCATCGCCGCGGTCAACGGTCCCCGTTCCGTCGTGGTCTCGGGCTCTGAGGCCGCTGTGGGTGCTCTGGTGGCGCGCTTGGACGTGAAGTCGAAGCGGTTGCGGGTGAGTCATGCTTTCCACTCGCCGTTGATGGCCCCGATGCTGGACGGGTTCCGGGCGGTCGCGTCGTCCTTGGTCTACAACGATCCACAGATCCCGATCGTGTCCACGGTGTTGTCGGACGGTTCGAGTAGCGTTGAAAACAGGGATCCCCTGGGCGGGGACCCTTCCGCAGGCGCGGTGTTCGACGCCGAGTACTGGGTGCGGCACGTGATGGCGGCCGTGAGGTTCCGGGACGCGGTGCGCACACTGGAGATGGCGGGCGTGACGACGTTCCTGGAGCTGGGGCCGGACGCGGTGTTGGCGGTGATGGGACAGGATTGTCTCGTTGCCGACGGGCTCGAGTTGGTGGCGGCGCAGCGGAAGGACCGGGCCGAGGACCACGCCGTGGTCGACGCGGTCGGGCGGCTGCACCTGCGTGGTGCGGCGGTGGACTGGGAGGCGTTCTTCGCGCCGCACCGGCCCCGGCGGGTGGAGTTGCCGACGTACGCGTTCCGGCACCGGCGGTTCTGGTTGGACGCGGGCACGGCGGTCGGGGACGCGGCGGACTTCGGGCAGGACCCGGCCGGGCACCCGGTGCTCGGCGCGGTGCTGAGGATGGCCGACCGGGACGACGTGGTGCTGACCGGGCGGTTGTCGGTGGCGGCGCAGCCGTGGCTGGCCGACCACGCGGTGCTGGGTTCGGTGCTCGTGCCCGGCACGGCGTTCGTCGACCTGGCGCTGCGGGCGGGCGGGCAGGTCGGGTTCGCGGCGCTGGAGGAGTTGACGCTGGAAGCACCGCTGGTGCTGCCCGACGACGGCGCGGTGGCCGTGCAGGTGGCGGTCACCGGACGTGACGTGGCCATCCACTCCCGCGTCGGCGACGACTGGACGCGCCACGCGACCGGCGCGTTCGCCACCGAAGGCACCGCCGAGGCACTGACCTGGCCGGTCGGCGGCACGCCGGTCGACGTCACCGGGCTCTACGACGCGCTCGCCGACCGCGGGCTGGACTACGGGCCGGCGTTCCGCGGGCTGCGGGCCGCCTGGCGGGTCGGCGACGACGTGTTCGCCGAGGTGGCGTTGCCTGAAGAAGTGCAAGGCGACGGATTCGGCGTGCACCCCGCGTTGCTTGATGCAGCTTTGCACGCATGTGTGCTGCTGCCCGGTGCGGCGGACGGGCCCGTGCTGCCGTTCTCGTGGACCGGGGTCGCGTCCGGCGCGGCGACCGGGCCGTCCTCGCTGCGGGTGAAGGTCTCCGGCACGGACACCGTCCGGGTGGTCGCGACCGCGCCGGACGGCACACCCGTGCTGACCGTCGACGGCCTGGTGACGCGCCCGGTGTCGAGCCGCGACCTGGCCGCCGGGGACGCGCTGTACGAGCTGGACTGGGCACCCGCGGCGGTCGAGCCGGCCGACGTGCGGTGGGTAGCGGTCGACGACCTGTCCACGCTCGTCGACCCGCCACCGGTCGTGCTGCTGCCCGCCGTGCTCGGCGAGGGCGGGGCGACCGACGTGCCCGACGCGGTCCGGCACGCCACCCGCCGGGTCTTGGGGTTGGTCCAGGAGTGGCTGGCCGAGCCGACGTTCGCCCGGTCCCGCCTGGTCGTCACGCTCGACGCCACCCAACCGCCGCTGGTCGCCGCGACGGTGGCCGGGCTGGTGCGCGGCGCGGCGGCCGAACACCCCGACCGGGTGTCGCTGGCGCACCTCGACGGCGTCACGCCCGACCTGCTGGCCCGGGGCCTGGCGTCCGACGCCCCGGAGTGGGCGGTCCGCGACGGCGACGTGGTGACACCGCGGCTGGTCCGGGCCAAGGGCGGTGCCGCCGCGCTCGACCTGGCCGGCACGGTCCTGATCACCGGCGGCACGGGCGCGCTCGGCGCGCAGGTGGCCCGCCACCTCGTCGCCAGGGGTGTGGACGTGGTGCTGGCCGGGCGTCGCGGCCCGGACGCGCCCGGAGCCGCCGACCTGGCCGCCGAGCTGGACGCACGGATCGTGGCCTGCGACTTCACCGACCGGGACGCGGTCGCCGCGCTCCTGGCCGACCACGCGTTCACCGGTGTCGTGCACGCGGCCGGCGTGCTGGACGACGGCGTGATCACCACGGTGACCCCCGACCGGGTGGACGCGGTGCTGCGGGCCAAGGTCGACGCCGCCTGGCACCTGCACGAGCTGCTCGGCGACGTGCCGCTGGTGCTGTTCTCCTCCGCCGCGGGCGCGTTGAGCGGCGCGGGACAGGCAGGGTACGCGGCGGCGAACGCGTTCCTGGACGAGCTGGCCCGACACCGGCACGCCGAGGGCAAGCCCGGACGTTCGCTGGCCTGGGGCTGGTGGCGGCTCGCCGACGGCATGGGCGGACGGCTCGCCGGAGCCGACGCGCAGCGGGTGGCGCGCGGCGGCGTGCTGCCGTTCGACGCCGAGCAGGGGCTGGCGGCCTTCGACGCGGCACTGGCCGCCGACGCACCGGTGGTCTACCCGGTGCGGTTCGACCTCACCTCCGCCGAGCTGCCCCGCGTGGCACGTGCCCTGGTGCGGCGGACCCGGCGCGAACCGCCGCCGGTGGCCGCGCTGACGGCCCGGCTGACCGGCCTGACCGGTGAGGACCGGGACCGGGTGCTGCTGGACGAGGTCCGCGCGCACGTCGCCGTGGTGCTCGGGCACAGCGGACCGGCGGCGGTCGTGCCCGACCGCGGGTTCCTGGAGCTGGGCTTCGACTCGTTGACCGCGGTGGAGCTGCGCAACCGGCTGACCGCGGCGGCGGGCGTGCGGCTGCCGTCCACGCTGGTGTTCGACCACCCGACCCCGGCGGCCGTCGCCGCCCTGCTCGGCGAACTGCTCGCCGAGGAGAGCGGGCCGTCGGTGGACGAGGAGCTGACCCGACTGGAAGCGGCGCTCGCCGCGACACCGAAGGACCGGGCCCGGCACGCCGTCGGCAGGCTGCGCGCCCTGCTCAGCCGGTGGGAGGACCCGGACGACGACGCCGACGACGCACGCGGGCTGGACGCGGTGACCGCCGACGAGCTGTTCGACATACTGGACGACGAGCTGGAGGTGTCCGGCTGACCGGGGGAGGTGGGGCAGTGGTCCGCAGGGTCCTGACCGCGCCCCTGTACGGCCTGGCGCTCGGCGTGCTGTCCCTGGTCGGGCTGGTCCAGCTCGTGGTCGTGTTCGTGATCGGTCACGCGGGCATGCCGCCGCCGACCGTGCCCATCCGCTGGGCGCGGTGGCTGCCGAACCTGTGCCGCCGGCTGGTGGGCCGGTGGTCCGGCACGCCCGTGCCGGTGCCCTACCGGCCGCCGCCGCCCAAGCCCGAACCGGACGCCGACGGCTGGTACCGCGACGAGGACCAGCTGTACTCCACGCCGTGGATCGCGCTGTTCAAGCGGCAGTGGGACTGGCTGACGCAGGACCCGGCCACGCTGCGCGACCACGGGTGGACGCTGCTCAACCCGGTCGTCGGCGGTGTGCCCGCGCTGCTGCCCGCCGGGCTGATCGCGGCGGGCGCGTGGCGGCCGCTGCCGCTCGGCGTGCTGCTGGTCGCGACCGGGTTCGCGCTCGGGCCGGCGGTGATGCGCTGGCAGGCGTGGTGGACGCCCGTGCTGCTCGCGCCGACCGAGCGCACCGGGCGCACCCAGGCGTGGGCGTGGACCGCGCCGCGGGCGATGGCGGTGGTGCGCCTGGCGTCCACCATCGGCACGGCGGTCGGCGGGCTCGGGCTCGCCGCCCTGCACGTGCTGGCGATCGTGCCGACGTTCCTGCTGTGGTGGCCGGAGGTGACGCTGGTCAGCCGCCGCGTCGTGCAGCGCCGCCGCGACGAGCTGACCCGCTGGACCGGGCTGGACGTGCCCGAGCCGTACCTGCCGGAGCCCGAACCGCCGACCCCCGAGGCGGACGGCACCTACCGGCTGCGCCGCCCGCTGGTCACCGTGCTGTACCGGTCGGCCGAGGAGCTGAGGCAGGCGCAACGGCGGCAGTGGACGGTGCGCGACCCGGCCGCGTGGCGGGACCTGGCGTGGCTGCTGGTGAACCCGCTGCTGGTCGTGGTGCTGGCGGCGGTGCCGCTGGCCCTGGTCGGCTACGGGTTCGTGGGGCTGCTGTGGGTCGCGGCCTGGGCGCAGTTGGTGCGGCTGTTCGTGCCGTACGACAGCTGGTTCGCGTGGACGGCCCTGACCGACCTCGTGCCCAGGTTGACCGTGGTGCCGGGGCCGCTGTCGCCGCTGGTGGGTCTGGTGGCGACCGTCGCCGGGCTCGCGCTGGCGCCGTTGGCGCTGCTCGCGTACGCGTGGGTGAGCAGGCTGCTGCTCGCGCCGACGAAGGCCGCCGTGCTGGCGCGCCGGGTCGACCGGCTCACCGAGACCCGTGCCGACGCCAGCGACGCGCAGGCCGCCGAGCTGCGCCGGATCGAACGGGACCTGCACGACGGCGCGCAAGCGCACTGGGTGGCCATGGGCATGCGGCTCGGCGTGGTCGAGCAGCTGATCGACCGCGACCCCGAGGCGGCGAAGAACCTGGTCGTCCAGGCGCAGCAGTCGTCGGTGAACGCGTTGCGGGAGCTGCGCGAGCTGATCCGCGGCATCCACCCGCCCGTGCTCGCCGAACGCGGCCTGCCCGACGCGCTCCGGGCGTTGGCGATGGACTCGCCGCTGGACGTCGAGGTCCGCATCGACCTGCCCGGCCGGGCCGAGGCGCCGATCGAGGTCGGCGTGTACTTCTCGGTGCAGGAACTGCTGACCAACGCCGCCAAGCACGCCGAGGCCGTGACCGCGGAGGTCGACGTCGCGCACCGCGACGGCGTGCTGCGGGTCGAGGTCGCCGACGACGGCCGCGGCGGCGCCGACCCGCGCAACGGCACCGGGCTGCGCGGCGTGCAGCGGCGTATCGCTACGTTTGACGGGACGCTGTCCCTGCGCAGCCCGCGGGGCGGTCCGACCAGTGTGATCTTGGAGATACCGTGCGCGTTGTCCTTGCCGAGGACCTCTACCTCCTCCGAGACGGGTTGACCCACCTGCTCACCGCGCACGGCTGCGAGGTCGTGGCCGCGGTGGAGTCCGGCCCGGAGCTCGCCGCGGCGATCGAGGAGCACTCGCCCGACGTGGCCATTGTGGACGTCCGGCTGCCACCGACGTTCACCGACGAGGGGTTGCAGACGGCGCTGGAGGTGCGGCGCAAGCGCCCCGGGCTGCCGGTGCTCGTGCTGTCGCAGCACGTGGAGCAGCTGTACGCGCGGGAGCTGCTGGCCGACGGCGTGGGCGCGATCGGCTACCTGCTCAAGGACCGGGTGATGAACGCCGCGCAGTTCGTGGACGCGTTGCGGCGTGTGGCCGGCGGCGGGACCGTGATGGACCCCGACGTCATCGCGAAGTTGCTGGCCAGCAACGCGAACAAGCAGCCGCTCGGCACCCTGACGCCGCGTGAGCGGGAGGTGCTGGAGCTGATGGCGGAAGGCTGCTCCAACGCCGCGATCGGCCAGCGCCTGTTCATCGGCGACGGCGCCGTGGGCAAGCACACCGCCAGCATCTTCGCCAAGCTCGGCCTGGCCGTCTCCGACGACACCAACCGCCGCGTCCTGGCCGTCATCGCCTACCTGAACAACGCCCAAACGTAGGACCCCCGCGAGAGTCCTGCGTTCGCGCCGCGGGAGTCCTCCGTTCAGGCACCCCGGGTTGAACGCCCGCAACGCTCCCAGGGGTGGGGCTAGGTCAACCATGGGGACGGGTTCCAAGCGGATTCTGCGGCGACGGCCTCTTTCCTAGCCTGGGAGCGCACACAAGGACATGAGGCCGGGCATGCCGGCATTGGGGGTGTACTCCTCATGGCGACGTCCGCTGAAAAGACGCGGTCGGACGAGGACAAGCACGAGTCGGCGCGCACCCGGACCAAGCGCGGCCGGTGGCTGCTGCCGGCGTTGCTGCTGATCATCTGGGTGGTGATCGGCGGCGTGGGCGCCGACTACCAGGCGCGACTCGGCGAGGTGCTGGAGAACAGCAACGAGGCGTTCCTGCCCGCCTCGGCGGAGGCGACCCGGGTCGCCGAGATGAAGAAGGCGTTCGAGACCGAGGCGATCTCCCCGGCGCTGCTGACGTTCAACCGGGACGGCGGCCTCACCGAGGCCGACCTGACCTACCTGAACGACAAGCAGGCCGAGATCGCCGGCCTCAAGCACCCCGACCTGGACCCCCTGGGCGGCCTGGCCGAACGGACCCTGCCGGTCATCCCGTCCGAGGACGGCGAGGCCGCGCAGATCATCGTCGCGCTGGACGCGGCGCTGGGCGACAAGGAAGCCGGCGTCGCCAAGGAGCTGCGCCGCATCGCCGGCGAGGGCATCCCGGCCGGCCTGGAGGTCAACCTCACCGGCCCGGCCGGCATCGGCGTCGACCTCGAAGGCGTGTTCGGCGCGATCGACGGCATGCTGCTGCTGGTCACGGTCGGCGCGGTCATCGTCATCCTGCTGCTGATCTACCGCAGCCCGCTGATGCCGCTGATCGTGCTGACGTCCAGCGGCCTGGCGCTGACCACCGCGTCCGCCGTGGTCTACCTGCTGGCCCGCGACGGCGTGCTCACCCTGGACAGCCAGGGCCAGGGCATCCTGATGGTGCTCGTGTTCGGCGCCGCCACGGACTACGCCCTGCTCGTCGTCGCACGGTTCCGCGAAGAGCTGCACCTGACCGCCAACCGGTTCGACGCGGTGCGCAAGAGCGTGCGGGCCTGCGTCGCGCCGCTGTTCGCCTCGGCGGGCACGGTCGCGCTCGGCCTGCTGTGCCTGCTGCTGTCGGACCTGAACAACAACCGCAGCCTCGGCCCGGTCGGCGCGATCGGCGTCGCCGCGTCCCTGGCCGTCACGCTGACGTTCCTGCCCGCCCTGCTCGCCCTGTTCGGCCGCGCCTCGTTCTGGCCGTTCCGCCCGAAGCACGACGGGCAGCCCCAGCGGCACGGCCTGTTCGCCAAGGTCTCGGCCCTGGTGTCGCGCAAACCGCGCACGGTGTGGGCGGGCACGCTGGTGCTGCTGCTGGCCGCGGCGGCGTTCGCGCCCCAGTTCCGCGCCTCCGGCCTGGACTACGTCGACACGTTCACCAAGGACACGGAGTCGGTGCGCGGCCTGGAGGTCTCCGCCGAGCACTTCCCCGGCGGCGCGAACCTGCCCGGCACGATCATCGCCAGGACCGAGCAGCGGGACGAGGTGATCGCCGCCGCGCAGGCCGTGGACGGCGTCGCCCGCGTCACGCCCACCGTCGACCTGGAGACCGGGCAGCCGAAGGAGGCCGACGGGCTGTCGTCGATCGACGTGACGCTGCGCGACATCTCCACGTCACGGGCGGCGCAGGACACGATCGTGCGGCTGCGTGACGCCGTGCACGCGGTGCCGGGCGCGGACGCCCTGGTCGGCGGTGACAGCGCCGCCCTGCTCGACACCCGCACCACGGCCGAGCAGGACCGGTGGGTGATCATCCCGGCGCTGCTGATCGTGATCCTGCTCATGCTGATCCTGCTGTTGCGGTCCCTGCTGGCGCCGATCCTGCTCACGCTGACCGTCGCGGTCTCCTACGCGGCGACCATCGGGGTGGCAGCGCTGGTGTTCAACGAGCTGTTCGAGTTCGCCAACACCGACCCGAGCCTGCCGGTGCTCGCGTTCGTGTTCATCGCGGCGCTGGGCACCGACTACAACATCTTCCTGATGCACCGGATCAGGGAGGAAGCGGCCAAGGAGGGCACCCGCGAGGGCACCCGGCGCGGCCTGACGCTGGTCGGCGGGGTGATCGTGTCGGCCGGCGTGGTGCTGGCGGCCACGTTCGGCGCCCTGGCCGTGCTGCCGCTGGTCGGGCTGGTGCAGATGGCGTTCCTGGTGTCGTTCGGCGTGCTGCTGGACACGCTGATCGTCCGGTCGCTGCTGGTGCCCGCGTTGACCATCCACATCGGACGCAAGTTTTGGTGGCCGAGCAAGCTGGCCAAGCTCGACTCCTGACCCCCTCCCCCCAGGGGCCGGATCGCCACCACGGCGGTCCGGCCCCGCCTTTTTTCGGGTGTCGTAAGGGGTCGCTAGGGGTTGGTCCACCCCCCGCGTCCGGCCATAGCGTGAACCCATCGGGCGAGGGGGCGCGCATCCGGGTCGCGCAGCCGTGATGCGCGCGCGGGATGCTGGGGAGAGCGTTGGACAACGAGGAGAAGCTGCTCGGCTACCTCAAGCGGACGACCGCGGAACTGCGGGAGACCAAGCGCCGCCTGCGGGCCGTCGAACGGCGGGACGCCGAGCCGATCGCGATCGTCGCCATGGCCTGCCGCTACCCCGGCGGGGTGTCCTCCCCGGAGGACCTGTGGCGGCTCGTCGACGCCGGCCGGGACGCGATCACGGAGTTCCCGACCGACCGCGGCTGGGACACCGACGGCGTCTACGACCCGCGGCCGGGCGTGCCGGGCAAGACCTACTCCCGCGAAGGCGGGTTCCTCGACGACGTGGCCGGGTTCGACCCGGACTTCTTCGGCATCTCCCCGCGCGAGGCGCTGGCCACCGACCCGCAGCAGCGGCTGCTGCTGGAAGTCGCGTGGGAAGCGCTGGAACGCGGTGGCCTCGACCCGGCCGCGCTGCGCGGCAGCCGCACCGGCGTGTTCGCGGGCGTCATGTACCGGGACTACGCGAGCAAGCTGACCAGGGTGCCCGAAGAGGTCGAGGGCTACCTCGGCACGGGCGGGCTCGGCAGCGTCGTGTCCGGGCGCGTCGCCTACACGTTCGGCTTCGAAGGACCTGCCGTCACGGTCGACACGGCGTGTTCGTCGTCCCTGGTGGCGCTGCACCTGGCCGTGCGCGCGCTGCGGGCGGGGGAGTGCGACCTGGCGCTGGCCGGCGGCGTGACCGTGATGTCGACCCCGGCGACGTTCATCGACTTCAGCCGGCAGCGCGGCCTGGCCGCCGACGGCCGCTGCAAGTCGTTCTCCGACGACGCCGACGGCACCGGCTGGGGCGAGGGCGCGGGCGTGCTGCTGGTGGAACGGCTGTCCGACGCCGAACGGCTGGGGCACCCGGTGCTGGCCGTGGTGCGCGGCTCGGCGGTGAACTCCGACGGCGCGAGCAGCGGCCTGACCGCGCCCAACGGACCCTCGCAGCAGCGCGTGATCCGGGACGCCCTGGCCAACGCCGGGCTGATCGCCGCCGACGTGGACCTGGTCGAGGCGCACGGCACCGGCACCACGTTGGGCGACCCGATCGAGGCGCAGGCGCTGCTGGCGACCTACGGCCAGGGCCGCGACGAGCCGCTGTGGCTCGGGTCGGTGAAGTCGAACATCGGGCACACGCAGGCCGCGGCCGGTGTCGCCGGGATCATCAAGTCGGTGCTGGCGATGCGGCACGGCGTGCTGCCGCGGACGCTGCACGTGGGCGAGCCGTCGTCACGGGTGGACTGGTCGGCGGGCGCGGTGTCGCTGCTGGCGGAGGCGCGGCCGTGGCCGTCGGTGGACCGGCCGCGACGGGCGGCGGTCTCGTCGTTCGGGATCAGCGGCACGAACGCGCACGTGATCCTGGAAGGCGTCACGCCGGCCGAGGAACCCCCGGTTCCCTCCGGCGCCGTGGTGCCGTGGGTCCTTTCCGGACGGACCCGGGCCGCGGTGTCCGCTCAGGCCGCGCGGCTGGGCGCGGTGTCCGGCGACCCGGTCGACGTGGCGTACTCGTTGGCCACGTCGCGCTCGGCGTTCCCGCACCGGGCCGTGGTCGTCGGGTCGTCGGCCGAGGACTTCGCGGCGGGTCTGGACGCGGTGGCCGCCGGCGCGCCCGGTGTGGCGCGGGGCGAGGTCGTCGAGGGCGGGGTCGCGTTCCTGTTCACCGGGCAGGGCGCGCAACGGGCCGGCATGGGGTTGACCGCGTACCAGCGCTTCCCGGCGTACGCGGCGGCGTTCGACGAGGTGGCGGCGGCGTTGGCGCCGTGGCTGGACCGGCCGTTGGCGGAGGTGCTGGCGTCGGCGGACATCGACCGGACCGAGTACGCGCAGCCCGCGTTGTTCGCGGTCGAGGTGGCGCTGTTCCGGCTGGTGGTGTCGTGGGGCGTGCGGCCGGACTTCCTGGCCGGGCACTCGATCGGCGAGATCGCGGCCGCGCACGTGGCGGGCGTGCTGTCCCTGGACGACGCGGCCCGGCTGGTGGCGGCACGGGGCCGGTTGATGCAGGCGTTGCCGGAGGGCGGCGCGATGGTGGCGCTCCCGGTGCCGGAGGACGACGTGCTGCCGCTGTTGTCGGACTGGGTGGACCTCGCGGCGGTGAACGGGCCGCGGTCGGTGGTGGTGTCCGGTGACGAGGACGAGGTGCTGCGGGTCGCGGCGGCGTTCGGCGACCAGGGCAAGCGGCTGCGGGTCAGCCACGCGTTCCACTCCCACCGGATGAACGCGGCGCTCGGCGAGTTCCGGACGGTGGCCGAGTCGTTGACGTACTCGCCGCCCACCATCCCCATCGTCTCGACCGCCGGCGGCTTTTTGTCGGACCTGTCGGGTAGCGTGAACAACAGGGTTCCCCTGGGCGGGGACCCCTCCGCAGGTACGCGCGAAAGCACGTCCGGAGGCACGTCCGCGGGCACGGGCCCGCGTGGCGGTGCGGCGGGTGGAGTGGACTTCGGCGCGGAGTACTGGGTCCGGCACGCGCGGGTCGCGGTGCGGTTCCACGACGCGGTGCGGCAGCTCCAGGCCGACGGCGTCCGGACGTTCCTGGAGCTCGGGCCGCACGGCGTGCTGACCGCGATGGCGCAGGAGTTCCTGGACGACCCGGCGGCAGTCGTCCCCGTGCTGGTCCGCGACCGCCCGGACGACGTGGCGCTGGTCGAGGCGCTGGCCCGGCTGCACGTGCGCGGCGCGCGGGTGGACTGGGAGGCGTTCTTCGCCCCGCGCGGTGCCCGGCGCGTGGACCTGCCGACGTACCCGTTCCAGCGGGAGCGCTACTGGCTCGACCAGGCCGCCCCGGTCGGTGACGCGGGCGGGCTCGGCCAGACCGCGCTGGACCACCCGCTGCTGGGCGCGGCCGTGCCGGACCCCGAGACCGGTGGTGTGGTGTGCACGGGGCTGCTCTCGGTCCGCACGCACCCGTGGCTGGCCGACCACGAGGTGCTCGGCACGATCCTGGTGCCCGGCACCGGACTGGTGGAACTGGTCGGCCGGGCGGCGGCCGAGGTGGGCTGCGAGACCGTCGAAGAGCTGACCCTCGCCGCGCCGCTCGTGCTGCCCGAGCAGGGCGCGGTCGCCGTGCAGGTCACGGTCGGCGCACCGGACGGTGACGGCTTCCGGCCCGTGTCGGTGCACTCGCGGCCCGACGAGGACGACGCGCCGTGGACCAAGCACGCCACCGGCCTGCTCACCCGCACCGCCGGGCACCCCGCCACCGCCGAGGCGTGGCCGCCCGCCGGCGCCGAGCCGTTGCCGCTCGACGGCCTGTACGACCGGCTCGCCGACCAGGGCTACGTCTACGGTCCCGCGTTCCGGGCCCTGCGCGCGGCCTGGCGCCGGGGCGACGAGGTGTTCGCCGAAGCCGCCCTGCCCGACGCGGTCGCCGACGCCGACCGCTACGGCCTGCACCCCGCGCTGTTCGACGCCGCCCTGCACGCGAACCTCATCGAGGAGAGCGCCCAGGGCACCGCCCTGCCGTTCGCCTGGCACGGCGTCACCCGCCGCAAGCACGGCGTGCGCGTGGTCCGCACCCGCATCTCACCGACCGCGGACGGCCTCGCGGTCTCACTGTCCGACGAGGCGGGCAACCCCGTCGCCGAGGTCCGCTCGCTGGTCGCCCGCCCGGTGTCGGCCGCGCAGCTCGGCGGAGCCCGGCCCCGGTCGCTGTACCGGGTGGAGTGGACGCCGTTCGCGCTGCCCGCGACCGAGCCCTCGGACGGGTTCGTCGTGGTGGAACCGGAACTGCGGACCGGTGGTGACGTGCCGGCGGCCGTGCGCGCCAACGTGGACACCACCCTGCGGCTGATCCGCGACTGGCTGGCCGACGAACGGCAGGCGCACGCGAAGCTGGTCGTCGTCACCCGCACCGCCGACCTCGCCGTGGCGCCGATCCGGGGCCTGGTGCGGTCCGCCCAGGCCGAGCACGCCGACCGGTTCGTGCTGGCCGACCTCGACGACGACCCCGCCTCCACCCGCGCCCTGCCCGCCGCGCTGGCCTCCGGCGAACCCGAGATCACCGTCCGCGGGGGCAAGGCGTCCGCGCCACGCCTGGTCCGGACGAACCCGGCCGGCGAGCCCCCGAAGTTCACCGGCACCGTGCTGGTCACCGGCGGCACCACCGGTCTGGGCGCGCTCGTCGCCCGCCACCTCGTGGTCGAGCACGGCGTGCGGGACCTGCTGCTGGTCAGCCGCCGCGGCCACGCCCCCGAGCCGGCCGCCGACCTGCGCGCACTCGGCGCGGACGTCACGGTGGCGGCGTGCGACGTCGCCGACCGGGACGCCCTGGCCGCGCTGCTCGCCGAACACCCCGTGAAAGCCGTCGTGCACGCCGCCGGTGTCGTGGACAACGCCGTGATCACCGCGCTGACCCCGGAGCAGGTGGACCGGGTCCTGCGGCCCAAGGTGGACGCCGCCTGGAACCTGCACGAGTTGACGGGTGACCTGGACGCGTTCGTGCTGTTCTCGTCCGCGGCCGGCCTGGTCGTCGGCGCGGGCCAGGGCAACTACGCGGCGGCCAACGTGTTCCTCGACGCCCTCGCCGAGCACCGCCGCGCGCACGGCCTGCCCGCCACCTCGCTGGCGTGGGGCCTGTGGGACGGCACGGCGGGCCTGGCCGCGGGCCTGGACGACGCCGGGTTCGCCCGGATGCGCCGCCTCGGCATGCCACCGCTGTCCCCGGCCGAAGGGCTGGACCTGTTCGACGCCGCCCTCGCGGCCGACGACGCGGTGCTCGTGCCGATCCGCCTGGACCAGGCCGCGCTGCGGGCCCGCACCGACGCGCTGCCCGGCATGCTGCGCGACCTCGGCCGCGCCACCGAGGCCGCCGCGCCGGTCGACCTGCCCGCCCGGCTGCGCGACCTGCCCCCGGCGGAACGGGAACGCGCGCTGCTCGACCTGGTCCGCGGCACCGTCGCGGGCGTCCTCGGCCACCGCGGCGCGGAGGCCGTCGCCCCGGACCGGGCGTTCAGCGAACTGGGCTTCGACTCCCTGGCCGCGGTCGAGCTGCGCAACCAGCTCAACCAGGCCACCGGCTTGCGGTTGCCGTCGACGCTGGTGTTCGACTACCCGTCCGCCGCGGTCCTGGCCGGTCACCTCGACGTGCTGCTCACCCCCGCCGAAGCCGACCCGACCGCCGCGGTGCTCGCCGAGGTGGACCGGCTGGCGGCGGTGATCGCCGCGCTGGACCCGGAGGTGGACCGCGGTCCGGTCACCGCGCGGCTGGACGCCCTCGTCCGCCGCTGGCACGACACGCACGTCAGCGCCGCCGGCCCCGACGAGGAGCCGGACTTCGACGCGGCCACCGACGAGGAGCTGTTCGACGCCCTCGACTCCGAGCTCGGCGTCGACACCGCCCGCTGACCACGAACCGTTCGAGATGGGTACCAGGCCGATGAGCAACGACGACAAGCTCCGCGACTATCTCAAGCGGGCCACCGCCGACCTCAAGCAGACCAAGCGCCGGCTGCGCGAAGCCGAGGAACGCGCGCAGGAGCCGATCGCGGTCGTGGCCATGAGCTGCCGCTACCCGGGCGGGGTGCGGTCGCCGGAAGAGCTCTGGCGGGTGGTCGCGGACGGGCTGGACGTCGTCACGGAATTCCCGGCCGACCGCGGCTGGGAGCCGGTCTACGACCCGACGCCCGGCCAGGCGGGCAAGAGCTACACCCGCGAGGGCGGCTTCCTGCACGACGTGGCCGACTTCGACGCCGGGTTCTTCGGCATCAGCCCCCGTGACGCCGTGCAGACCGACCCGCAGCACCGGCTGCTGCTGGAGACGTCGTGGGAGGCGTTCGAACGGGCCGGCATCGACCCGCTGAAGCTCAAGGGCAGCCCGACCGGCGTGTTCGCGGGCGTCATGTACCACGACTACGCGGGCTCCGGCACGGGCGGCAGCATCGCGTCCGGCCGCGTCTCCTACACGCTCGGCCTCGAAGGCCCGGCCGTCACCGTGGACACCGCGTGCTCGTCGTCGCTGGTCGCGGTGCACCTGGCGGTGCAAGCGCTGCGCCAGGGCGACTGCACGCTCGCGCTGGCGGGCGGCGTCACGGTCCTCGCCACGCCCGCCATGTTCGTCGAGTTCTCCCGGCAGGGCGCGCTGTCCCCGGACGGCCGCTGCCGCTCGTTCGCCGCCTCCGCCGACGGCGCGGGCTGGGCCGAGGGCGCGGGCGTGCTGCTGCTCGAACGCCTCTCCGACGCCCGCCGCCTCGGCCACCCCGTGCTCGCGGTCATCCGCGGCACCGCCACCAACCAGGACGGCGCGTCCAACGGCCTCAGCGCGCCCAACGGCCCGTCGCAGCAACGCGTGATCCGCGCCGCCCTGGCCAACGCCCGCCTCACGCCCGCCGAGGTCGACGTCGTCGAAGCGCACGGCACCGGCACCACCCTGGGTGACCCGATCGAGGCGCAGGCGCTGCTGAACACCTACGGGCAGGACCGCGCCGAGCCGCTGTGGCTCGGCTCGGTCAAGTCCAACATCGGCCACACCCAGGCCGCCGCCGGTGTCGCCGGGATCATCAAGATGGTCATGGCGATGCGGCACGGCGTGCTGCCGAAGACGCTGCACGTGGACGAGCCCACCCCGCACGTCGACTGGACCACCGGTGCCGTGCGGCTGCTCACCGAGCCGGTGCCGTGGGAGCCGGGTGACCACCCGCGCCGCGCCGGCGTGTCCTCGTTCGGGTTCAGCGGCACGAACGCGCACGTCATCGTGGAACAGGCGCCCGCCGGCGAAGAGGAGCCCCCCGCGCCCGTGCCGCCGGTGGTGCCGTGGGTGGTGTCCGGGCGCGACCGGGCCGGGCTCGCCGCCCAGGCTGCGTCGCTCGCGGCGCACGTCGCGGACCTGCACCCCGGCGACGTCGGGTTCTCCCTGGCCACCACGCGGGCCGCGCTGGAGCACCGCGCCGTCGTGATCGGCTCCGACCGCGACGAGCTGGTGGCCGGGTTGCGGACCCTGGCGGCCGACGGCGCGGACGTGGTGCGCGGTGTCGCGGGTACCGGCAGGCGGACCGTGTTCGTGTTCCCCGGCCAGGGTTCGCAGTGGGTCGGCATGGCGCGCGAGCTGGTGGCCACCTCCGAGGTCTTCGCGTCCCGGTTCGCCGAGTGCGGCGTCGCGCTGCGGTCCTTCGTGGACTGGGACCTCGACGAGGTCGTGGACGACGCCGAGGCGTTGCGGCGGGTCGATGTCGTGCAGCCGGTGTTGTGGGCGGTGATGGTGTCGCTGGCCGGGGTCTGGCGGTCGCTGGGCGTCGAGCCGGACGCGGTGGTGGGGCACTCGCAGGGTGAGATCGCGGCGGCCGTGGTGGCGGGTGGGTTGTCGTTGGAGGACGGGGCGCGGGTGGTGGCGTTGCGCAGTCGGGCCATCGCCCGTGGCCTGGCGGGACGTGGCGGCATGGTGTCCGTCGCGGTGCCGCAGCAGGACGCGGCCGAGCTGGTCGACCGGTGGGCGGGACGCGTGTCCACCGCGGCGCTCAACGGTCCCGCGGCGGTGGTGCTGTCCGGTGACCCGGACGCGGTGGACGAGCTGGTCGCGCACTGCGAGTCGACCGGCGTGCGGGCCAAGAAGATCGCCGTGGACTACGCCTCGCACTCCGCGCACGTCGAGCTGATCCGGGACGATCTGCTGACCCTGCTTGCCGACGTCACGCCCCGCCCGGGTGACGTGCCGTTCTACTCCACGGTCACCGGCGGCTTGATCGACACGGCCGCGCTGGACGCCGAGTACTGGTACGCGAACCTGCGGCAGACCGTGCAGTTCGACCGGGTGACGCGCCTGCTCGACGACAGCGTGTTCGTCGAGGTCAGCCCACACCCGGTGCTGGCGGTGGGCATCGAGGGCACGGCGGTCGGCACGTTGCGCCGCGATGAAGGCGGCTTCGACCGCGTGCTGCTGTCGGCCGCGGAGGCGTGGGTGGCCGGTGTCGCGGTCGACTGGGCACGGGTGTTCCCCGGCGCACGACGGGTCGACCTGCCCACCTACCCGTTCCAGCGCCGCCGCTACTGGGTCGGCCACACCGAGACCACGGGCGAGCTGTCGGCCGTGACGCTGCCGGACGACGGCGTGGTGCTCACCGGGCGGTTGTCGCCGCAGCCGTGGGCGGGTGGCGACGTGCCCACGTCGGTGCTCGTGGACCTGGCGCTGCGCGCCGGCGACGAGATCGGCTGCGACCGCGTCGCGGAGCTGGAGGTCGAGGCACCCCTGGTGCTGGGCGACTCCGTGCAGGTGCGGGTCGTGGTGGACGGTAAGCGCAACCTGACCGTGCACTCGCGGCGCGCGGACGACCCCTGGCAGCGTCACGCGCGTGGCGTCCTCGCGGCCGGCGGGGCACCGCTCGACGTCGGCGGTGACTTCGTGGACGTCGCGCTGCCCGAAGACGTCGAGCCGGGCGGGTCCCTGTTCCACCCGATGCTGTTGGACGAGGCCACGCGCCTGGCCGGCGGATCGGGTGTGCCCGCGTCGTGGCGGGGCGTGACGCTGCACGCGACCGGCGCGGCGGCCGTGCGGGTGCGGGTCCAGCCCGTCGACAGCGGCTTCTCGCTGCTCGCGGTGGACCCGGCGGGCGAGCCGGTGCTGTCCGTCGAGCGCTTCGAGCTGCGGTCGCTGCGGGCCAGGGCGTCCGGGTACGTCGACTCCCTGTACCGGGTGGACTGGGTGCCGATCACCGCGCCGCAGCCGTCGACCGCGTCGTTCGCCGTGCTCGACGGCAGCCTGGACAGCCTGGTGGACGTACCGGACGTCGTGGTCTCGCGGCAGGCCGGCGCGCACGGGTCGGGGCCCGAGGTGCGGGCCCTGGTGCACGACACGCTCCGGTTGCTGCAGGACTGGCTGGCCGACGAGCGGTTCGCCGATGCCCGCCTGCTCGTGCTGACCGACGGCGCGACGGGGCCGACCCCGGACCTCGGCGCGGCAGCCGTGTGGGGCCTGGTGAAGTCCGCCCAGGTCGAGACGCCCGGGCGGTTCCTGCTGGTCGACGCGCCCGACGACGCGCTGCTGCCGGTGATCGCCGCTCTGGACGAGGACCAGGTCGCGGTCCGGGACGGCGAGCTGTTCGCGCCGCGCCTGGCCCGCGTGCCCGCTTCCGACGACCAGGCACCCGCGTGGAACCCCGACGGCACCGTGCTGATCACCGGCGGCACCGGCACCCTCGGCGTGCTGGCCGCGCGGCACCTCGTGCGCGAGCACGGCGTCCGCGACCTCGTGCTGACCAGTCGGCGCGGCGCGGACGCCCCCGGCGCGGTCGACCTGGTCGAGGAGCTGACCGGGCTCGGCGCGCGGGTGCGGGTCGTGGCCTGCGACGTGGCGGACCGCGACGCGGTGGCCGCGCTGCTCGCCGAAACCCCGGTGACCGCGGTCGTGCACACGGCCGGTGTGCTGGACGACGGCCTGATCACCTCCCTCACCCCGGACCGCGTCGACACCGTGCTGCGGCCCAAGGTGGACGCGGCCTGGCACCTGCACGACCTGGCCGGCGACCTCGACGCGTTCGTCCTGTACTCGTCGGTCGCGGGCGTCGCCGGCGGACCCGGCCAGGGCAACTACGCCGCCGCGAACGGCTACCTCAACGCGCTGGCCGAGCTGCGCCGGGCGCAGGGCAAGCCCGCCCTCGCGCTGTCGTGGGGCCTGTGGGCCGACGCGAGCGGCATGACCGGCGACCTCGGCGAAGCCGACCTGCGCCGACTGGCCCGGTCGGGCATCGCGCCGATGGACTCCGCCGAGGGCATGGCGTTGTTCGACGCCGCCTGCGCGCGGGACGCCGCCGTGCTCATGCCCGCTCGCTTGGACCTGAACGGCCTGGCGGTCGTGCCGCCGTTGTTCCGCGGGCTGGTCCGCACGCCAACCCGACGCGTGGCGCGGACCGCCGCCGTCGCGACCGGCGGCGACCTCGCCCACCGGCTGGCCGCCCTGTCCGTCGCCGACCAGGACCGGGTGCTGCTCGACCTGGTCAGCGCCCAGGTCGGCGCCGTGCTCGGCTACGCGCCCGGCACCCCCGTGGAGGTGGAGCGGGCGTTCAAGGAACTCGGCTTCGACTCGCTCACCGCCGTGGAGCTGCGCAACCGGCTCAACACCGAAACGGGCCTGCAACTGCCCGCGACACTGGTGTTCGACCACCCGACGCCCCGCGCGCTCGTCCGCCTGCTGCGCACCGAACTCCTCGGTGACGCGCTGGTCACCCCCGTCACCGCCGCGTCCGCGCCGGTGGACGGCGAACCGATCGCGATCATCGGCATGGCGTGCCGCTTCCCGGGCGGTGTCAACGACCCCGAAGGACTGTGGCGGCTGGTCAGCTCCGGCACGGACGCCGTGGCCGGGTTCCCGACCGACCGGGCGTGGGACCTCGACGGGCTCTACCACCCCGACCCCGACCACCGCGGCACCACCTACGCCCGGCACGGCGCGTTCCTCTACGAGGCGGCCGAGTTCGACGCCGGGTTCTTCGGCATCTCGCCGCGCGAGGCGTTGACGATGGACCCGCAGCAGCGACTGCTGTTGGAGACGGCCTGGGAGGCGTTCGAACGGGCCGGGATCGACCCGGCGACCGTGCGCGGCAGCCGCACCGGTGTCTACGCGGGCCTGAACTACCACGACTACGCCGCCCACCTCCAGGCCGCGGCCGAGGACTTCGCCGGGTTCATGGCGACCGGCATCGCGGGCAGCGTCGCGTCCGGTCGCGTCGCCTACACGTTCGGCTTGGAAGGTCCGGCGGTCACGGTCGACACGGCGTGCTCGTCGTCGCTGGTGTCGCTGCACCTGGCCGTGCAGGCGCTGCGGCAGGGCGAGGCGGACATGGCGCTCGCGGGCGGCGTGACCGTGATGACGATGCCGGACATCTTCGTGGACTTCAGCCGGCAGCGCGGCCTGGCCCCGGACGGCCGGTGCAAGGCGTTCGCGGGCGCGGCCGACGGCACCGGCTGGGGCGAGGGCGTCGGCATGCTGCTGGTGGAACGCCTGTCCGACGCGGTCCGCAACGGCCACCCGGTATTGGCGGTGGTGCGCGGTAGCGCGGTGAACCAGGACGGTGCGTCGAACGGCCTGACGGCGCCGAACGGTCCGTCGCAGCAGCGGGTGATCCGGGCGGCGCTGGCGAACGCGGGTGTCCCGGCGTCCGAAGTGGACGCTGTGGAGGCGCACGGCACCGGCACGACCCTCGGTGACCCGATCGAGGCGCAGGCGTTGTTGGCGACCTACGGAGCGGAACGGTCCGGCGAGCCGTTGTGGCTGGGCACGGTCAAGTCGAACATCGGGCACACCCAGTCGGCCGCCGGTGTCGCCGGGATCATCAAGGTGGTCATGGCGCTGCGCCACGGCGTCCTGCCGCAGACGTTGCACGTGGACGAGCCCACGCCGCACGTCGACTGGTCGGCCGGCGCCGTTTCGCTGCTCACGTCGGCGCGGCCGTGGGAGCGCGGCGCGCACCCACGACGGGCCGGGGTGTCGTCGTTCGGGATCAGCGGGACCAACGCGCACGTGATCCTGGAGGAGTCGCCTCTGCCCGCGGCCACTCCCGACCCGGTGGACGTGACCGGTGCCGTGGTGCCCTGGGTGCTGTCGGCGAAGTCCGCCGAGGGTCTGCGGGCGCAGGCGCAACGGCTGCTGGCGGTGGACGGCTCGCCGGTCGACGTCGGCTTCTCGCTGGCGACCACGCGTGCCGCGTTCGACCACCGAGCGGTGGTGGTGGGGGAGCGCGAGGAGCTGGTTGCCGGGGTGCGTGCCCTGGCCGATGGTGCGCCCGGCGCGGTGGTGCGGTCGGGTCGGCTGGCGTTCCTGTTCACGGGTCAGGGTGCGCAGCGGGTGGGGATGGGTCGGGAGCTGCATCGTGCGTTTCCTGCTTTCGCTTCGGCGTTCGATGAGGTGTGTGCGGTTCTGGACCCGGCTCTGCGTGAGGTGATGTGGGACGACGCGGATCGCTTGAACCGGACGGAGTTCACGCAGCCGGGTCTGTTCGCGTTCGAGGTGGCTTTGTTCCGCTTGCTTGAATCATGGGGGGTGCGTCCGGACTTCGTGGCTGGTCACTCGATCGGTGAGATCGCGGCGGCGCACGTGTCGGGTGTGTTGTCTTTGGCTGACGCGGCTCGTTTGGTGACGGCTCGTGGTCGTTTGATGCAGGCTTTGCCCGCTGGTGGTGTGATGGTGTCGTTGCAGGTCAACGAAGCTGACGTCGTGCCCTTGCTGACCGACGAGGTGGGTATCGCGGCGGTCAACGGTCCGCGTTCGGTGGTTGTCTCGGGCTCGGAAGCGGCGGTGGATGCGCTGGTTGCGCGTCTTGATGTGAAGTCGAAGCGGTTGCGGGTGAGTCATGCTTTCCACTCGCCGTTGATGGCTCCGATGCTCGCGGAGTTCCGGGCTGTGGTCGCCGGTTTGACGTTCAATGATCCACAGATCCCGATCGTGTCCACGGTGTTGTCGGACGGTTCGAGTAGCGTTGAAAACAGGGATCCCCTGGGCGGGGACCCCTCCGCAGGCACGGCGTTCGACGCTGATTACTGGGTGCGGCACGTCAGCGCGACGGTGCGGTTCCAGGACGCGGTGCGGGTGCTGGAAGCCGAAGGTGTGACGACGTTCCTGGAGGTCGGGCCGGACGGTGTGCTCGCCGCCATGGGCCAGGACTGCCTCACCACCGAAGGACCGGCGCTGGTCGCGTCGCAGCGCAAGGACCGGCCCGAGGACCGGGCGCTGGTCGAAGCCGTCGGACAGCTCCACGTCCGCGGTGCCGGCGTGGACTGGGCCGGGTTCTTCGCCGGACGCGGTGCGCAACGGATCGAGTTGCCGACCTACGCGTTCCAGCACGAGCGCTACTGGCCGAAGGTCGGGGCGGTGGCCGGGGACGTCGCGGCGGCCGGGCTCACGGCGGCCGGGCACGCGCTGCTGGGCGCGGCGGTGGCGTTGCCGGCGTCGGACGGCGCGTTGTTGTCCGGGCGGATCTCCGTGCAGACCCACCCGTGGCTGGCCGACCACGCCGCGCTCGGCACGGTCCTGGTGCCCGGCACGGCGTTCGTGGAGCTGGCGATCCGGGCCGGTGACGAGTTCGGTGGCGCACAGGTCGAGGAGTTGACGCTGGAGGCGCCGCTGGTGCTGCCGGAACACGGCGGCGTGCAGCTCCAGCTGTCCGTCGGCGAGGCGGACGCGCGGGGACGGCGCGCGGTGTCGGTGCACTCCCGGCCGGAGAAGGACGGTGCCTGGACGCGGCACGCGGCCGGTGTGCTGGCGCCGCCGACCACGACCGGCGTCGAGCTGACCGAGTGGCCGCCCGCGCACGCCGAGCCGGTCGCGGTGGACCGCCTGTACGAGGACTTCGCGTCGGGCGGCTTCGCCTACGGTCCCGCGTTCCAGGGGTTGCGGGCGGCGTGGCGGCGTGGCGGCGAGCTGTTCGCCGAGGTGGTGCTGCCCGGCGGTGACGCGGACGGCTTCGGCCTGCACCCCGCCCTGCTGGACGCGGCGCTGCACACCGTGCCGCTGGGCGGGTTCAGCGGGTTCGGCGACGGCCGGCTGCGCCTGCCGTTCGCGTGGCGCGGCGTCACCCTGCACGCCACCGGCGCGACCGAGCTGCGGGTGCGGGTGTCGGAAGGCGCGGACGGCGGTGTCGTGGTCGCGTTGGCCGACGGCACGGGCGCGCCGGTCGCCACGATCGACTCGCTGGTGCTGCGCGCGGTGTCGGCGGACCAGCTCGCGGTGGCGAGGGACGTGGTCGACTCGCTGTTCCGGGTCGACTGGGTCGAGGTGCCCGTCCCAGACGAGCAGTCGGACGTCGAGGTCGTGACGGCCCCCGGTGGGCTGGACGCCGCCGCCGTCCACGAGGCGACCACCACCGTGCTGGCCGAACTCCAGTCGTGGCTGGCCGCCGAACGCCCGGGACGGCTGGCCGTGCTCACCGCCGGCGCGGTCCTGGACGCGACGCCCGACCTCGCGGCGGCGGCCGTGTGGGGCTTGGTGCGGTCGGCGCAGACCGAGCACCCGGGCCGGTTCCTCCTGGTCGACACCGACGGCACGCCGGCGTCCACCGAGGCGTTGAGCGCGCTGCCGATCGACGAACCGCAGGTCGCGCTGCGTGACGGCAAGGTCCACGTGCCGCGTCTGGCGCGCGTGGCGGCAGCGGACACGACGCCGGTGTGGGACGCCTCCGGCACAGTCCTCGTCACCGGCGGCACGGGCGAGTTGGGCGCGCTGGTCGCCCGGCACCTGGTGACCGCGCACGGTGTCCGCGGCCTGGTTCTGACCAGCCGGCGCGGCCCGGACGCCCCCGGCGCGGACGACCTGGCCGCCGAACTGCGCGCGGCCGGTGCGGACGTGCGGCTGGTGGCGTGCGACGTGGCCGACTCCGAGGCCGTGGCGCGGGTGCTGGCCGCGATCCCGGCCGACCGGCCGCTGACCGGTGTCGTGCACACGGCGGGCGTGCTGGACGACGGCGTGCTGACCGCTCTCACCCCCGACCGGGTCGCCGCGGTGCTGCGTCCCAAGGTGGACGCGGCCTGGACGCTGCACGAGCTGACCAAGGACCTGGACCTGAGCGCGTTCGTGCTGTTCTCGTCCGTGTCCGGGGTCTTCGGCGCGGCCGGGCAGGCGAACTACGCGGCGGCCAACGCGTTCCTGGACGCGTTCGCCCGCCACCGCCGCGCGACCGGCCTGCCGGCGACGTCACTGGCCTGGGGCCTGTGGGCGGGAACCGGCGGCATGTCCGGCGGCCTGGCCGACGCCGACCGGCAGCGCATGGCCCGCGAGGGCGTGGACGCGCTGGAAGCGGCCGAGGGCATGGCGTTGCTGGACCTGGCGTCCGCGCTGGACGACCCCGCGCTGGTGCCGATCCGGCTGGACCCGCGCCGGTCGGGCGTGGTGCCGCCGCTGTTCCGGGGCCTGGTGCGCACGCCGGTCCGCCGCACGGCCGAGGTCGGCGCGGTCGAGGCCGACGGTTTCGCAACCCGGTTGGCCGCGCTCGGGGCCGAAGAGCGCAAGCGCACCCTGCTGGACCTGGTCGGCACGCACGTCGCGACCGTGCTGGGCTACCCGGCGGGCACCCGGATCGAGCCGGACCGGGCGTTCGGCGACCTCGGGTTCGACTCGCTGACCGCGGTGGAGCTGCGCAACGGCCTCAACGCGGCCACCGGCCTGCGGCTGCCCGCGACGCTGGTGTTCGACCACCCGACGCCGGCGGCGGTGGCGGACCTGCTGCTCGGCGAGCTCGTCGGGCTGGACGCGCCGGACGTCGCCGTGACGCAGGTGGCCGCGGTGGACGACGACCCGATCGTGATCGTCGGCATGGCGTGCCGCTACCCGGGTGGGATCGGCAACCCGGACGACCTGTGGCGGCTGGTGGAGTCGGGCGCGGACGGCGTCACGGAGTTCCCCGGAGACCGCGGGTGGGACGTCGAGCGGCTGTACGACCCGGAGCCGGGCAAGGCGGGCAAGAGCTACACCCGTGAGGGTGGCTTCCTGCACCGCGCGGGTGACTTCGACCCGGCGTTCTTCGGCATCTCGCCGCGGGAAGCCCTCGCCATGGACCCCCAGCAGCGGCTGCTGTTGGAGACGTCGTGGGAGGCGTTGGAGCACGCGGGCATCGACCCGGTGACGTTGCGCGGCAGTCGGACCGGCGTGTTCGCGGGCGTCATGTACCACGACTACATCGCCTACCTGCAGGACGGCCCGGAAGACCTGGCCGCGTTCGCGAGCACCGGCATGGCGGGCAGCGTCGCGTCCGGTCGCGTGGCCTACGCGTTGGGGCTGGAAGGTCCGGCGGTCACGGTCGACACGGCGTGCTCGTCGTCGCTGGTCGCGCTGCACTGGGCGATCCAGGCGCTGCGCAACGGCGAGTGCGACCTGGCGCTGGCGGGCGGCGTTACGGTAATGGCGACGCCGACCACGTTCGTGGACTTCAGCCTGCAACGCGCGTTGGCCGCCGACGGGCGGTGCAAGTCGTTCGCCGCGTCGGCCGACGGCACCGGGTGGTCCGAGGGCGTGGGCATGATCCTGGTGGAGCGCCTGTCGGACGCGCGTCGCAACGGCCACGAGGTGTTGGCTGTGGTGCGGGGCAGTGCGGTCAACCAGGACGGCGCGTCCAACGGCCTGACCGCGCCCAACGGTCCTTCGCAGCAACGCGTGATCCGGCAGGCGCTCGCCGCGGCCGGTCTGTCCACCTCGGGCGTGGACGCGGTGGAGGCGCACGGCACCGGCACGACGTTGGGCGACCCGATCGAAGCGCAGGCCCTGCTGGCCACCTACGGCCGTGACCGGGACGGCGAGCCCCTGCGGCTCGGCTCGATCAAGTCCAACATCGGTCACACCCAGGCGGCGGCCGGCGCGGCGGGCGTGATCAAGATGGTCATGGCCATGCGGCACGGCGTGCTGCCGAAGACGCTGCACGTGGACGAGCCGACGTCCCAGGTGGACTGGGACGCGGGCGCGGTGGAGCTGCTGACGTCGGCGCGCCCGTGGCCCGAGGTGGACCGGCCGTGGCGCGCGGGCGTGTCGTCGTTCGGCGTGAGCGGCACGAACGCGCACGTGATCCTGGAACAGCCCCCGGCGCGGGAGCCGGTGACCCCGGTCGAGGCCGGTGTCGTGCCCTGGGTGGTGTCGGCCAAGTCCGCGGACGCCCTCGCCGCCCAGGCGCGACGCCTGCTCGACCACGACGGCGGCGCACCGCTCGACGTGGCGTACTCGCTGGCCACCACCCGGTCGACGTTCGAGTACCGCGCGGTGGTCGTCGGCTCCGGTGACGACCTGCGGGACGGCCTGACCGCGCTGGCCGCCGGCGAGCACCCCGTCGCGGCGGCGGGCCCGGCCAAACGGCCGGTGTTCGTGTTTCCCGGCCAGGGCTCGCAGTGGGTCGGCATGGCCACCGAGCTGGCCCGCGACGAACCGGTGTTCGCCGCGAGGCTGGCCGAGTGCGCGGCGGCGTTGTCGGAGTTCGCGGACTGGCGGCTGCTCGACGTGCTGACCGACGAGGACGCCTTGCGGCGGGTCGACGTGGTGCAGCCCGCCCTGTGGGCGGTCATGGTGTCGCTGGCCGAGCTGTGGCGCTCCTACGGCGTGACGCCGTCCGCCGTGGTGGGGCACTCGCAGGGTGAGATCGCGGCGGCCGTGGTGGCGGGCGGGTTGTCATTGGAGGACGGCGCGCGGGTGGTGGCGTTGCGCAGCCAGGCCATCGCCCGTGGCCTGGCCGGACGTGGCGGCATGGTGTCCGTCGCGGTGCCGCAGGCCGACGCGGCGGCCATGGTCGAGCGGTGGGCCGGGCGCGTGTCGATCGCCGCCGTGAACGGCCCCGCGGCCGTGGTGGTGTCCGGTGACCCGGAGGCGTTGGACGAGCTGATCGCGCACTGCGAGGCGATCGAGGTCAGGGCGAAGAGGATCGCCGTGGACTACGCCTCGCACTCGGCGCACGTCGAGGAGATCCACGACGAGCTGCTGACCCGGCTGGCCCCCGTGCGGCCCCGCCCGTCCGCCATCCCGTTCCACTCGACCGTGACCGGCGGGGTGCTCGACACCTCCGGCCTGGACGCCGCGTACTGGTACGCGAACCTGCGGCAGCCGGTGCGGTTCCACGAGGTCGTCAGCGCGGTCGCCGACGGCGTGGTCGTCGAGGTCAGCCCGCACCCGGTGGTGGCGGTGAGCATCGACGGCACGGCGGTCGGCACGCTGCGGCGCGACGACGGTGGCCGGGCCCGGTTCCTCACCTCGCTGGGCGAGGCGTGGGCGCACGGCGTGGAGGTCGACTGGCGGCCCGCGGTGGCCGGTGGTCGGCGGGTCGACCTGCCGACCTACGCGTTCCGGCACCAGCGGTTCTGGCCCGCCGAGCCCGCGACCACCGGTGACGTGACCCGTGCCGGCCTCACCGCGTCGACGCACCCGCTGCTCGGGGCCGCGATCGCGCTGCCCGACTCCCTGGTGTCCACCGGGCGGCTGTCGGTCGCGGGTCAGCCGTGGCTGGCCGACGTGGCCGCGGTGCCGGGATCGGTGGTGCTGGACGTGGCCGCGCACGCGGGCGAGGAGGCCGGGTGCCCCGAGGTGGTCGAGTTCGCGCTGGACGTGCCGCTGGTCCTGCCCGAGTCGGGTGCGCTGCGGTTGCGCGTGACGGTCGGCGCGGCGACCGCGGGCCGGCGTGAGGTGGCGGTGTTCTCGCAGCCCGAGGACGGCTCGGCCTGGACGCGGCACGGGTTCGGCGTGGTCGGCTCCGTACCGGCCGACGCGTTCTCGCTCGCGCAGTGGCCACCGGCGGGCGCGACACCGGTCGACGTGTCCGACCGGTACGCCGACGACACCGGGTACGTGTTCCAGGGCCTGCGGGCCGCGTGGCGGCACGGCGACGAGGTGTTCGCCGAGGTCGAGCTGCCCGACGACGTGGAGGCGGGCGCGTTCGGCGTGCACCCGGCCCTGCTGGACGCGATGACGCACGCACTCGCGGTGGACGGTGTACCGGCGCGGTGGCGGGACGTCGTGCCGCACGCGACCGGCGCGACGGCCCTGCGGGTCCGGCTCACGCCCGACGGCGACGGGTTCGCGGTGCGGGCGGCCGACCCGAACGGCGACCCGGTGTGGCAGGGCACGGTCGGGTTCCGGCCCGTGGAGCTGCCCGCGCGTGCCCGCGGCCACGTGGACTCGCTGTTCCGGGTCCGGTGGGCGGAGCTCGCGTCCGGCCCGGTGGTCGAGGACGGGTTCGTGGTCACCGCGGTTCCCGGCGGCACACCCCGCGAGGTCGCGCACGCCGTGCTGCTGACCGTGCAGGACTGGCTGGCGGAAGGACGTCCGGAACAGCTCGTCGTGCGCACGTCCGGCGCGGTCGGCGACACCCCCGACCCGGCCGCCGCGGTGGCGTGGGGCCTGGTGCGGTCCGCGCAGTCGGAGCACCCGGGACGGTTCGTGCTGGTGGACGGCGGGTCCGACGACGTCGGCCTGGCACTGGGCGCGGGCGAGCCGCAGGTCATGGTCCGCGACGGCAAGGTCTACGCGCCGCGGCTGGCGAAGGTGGCCACCGGGGACGTCGCGCCGGACCCCAAGCCCGTGTGGGACCCGTCGGGCACCGTCCTGGTGACCGGTGGCACGGGCACGCTCGGCGCACTGGTGGCCCGGCACCTGGTCACCGTGCACGGCGTGCGGAGCCTGGTCCTGACCAGCCGCCGCGGCCTGGATGCGCCCGGTGCGCCCGCCCTGGTCGACGACCTGCGCGCGCAGGGCGCCGACGTCGTGGTCGCCGCCGGTGACGTGGCGGACCGCGCGTTCGTGGCGGCGGTGCTGGCCGACGTGCCCGCGGACCGGCCGCTGACCGGCGTCGTGCACACGGCCGGTGTGCTGGACGACGGCGTGGTGACGGCGTTGACCCCGGACCGGGTCGACGGCGTGTTCCGGCCCAAGGTCGAGGCTGCCCGGCACCTGCACGAGCTGACCCTCGACCTCGGGCTGCGGGCGTTCGTCCTGTTCTCCTCGGCCGCCGGCGTGCTCGGCGGACCCGGCCAGGCGAACTACGCGGCCGCCAACGCCTACCTCGACGCCCTGGCGGCGCACCGGCGGGCGTCCGGGCTGCCCGCGGTGTCGCTGGCGTGGGGCCTGTGGGCCGACACCAGCGGCATGACCGCCGAGCTGTCCGAAGTGGACCGCCGCCGCACGGCCCGGTCCGGTGTCGTGCCGCTGGCCGCGGCCGACGGCCTGGCGTTGTTCGACACCGCCCTGGCGCTGGACGAAGCGGCGCTGGTCCCGGCCGCGCTCGCCCCGACCGGTGGCGGCGACGTGCCACCGCTGTTCCGCGACCTGGTCCGCCCCACCCGGCGAGCCGCGGCCACCACCCGACGCGCGGTCGGTGGCCTGCGGGAACAGCTGGAGCCGCTGTCCGCCGCCGACCGTGACCGGGTACTGCTCGACCTCGTCGCCACGCACGTCGCCGCCGTCCTCGGCTACGCCGACGCGACCGCCGTCGAACCCGCGCGGGCGTTCCAGGAACTGGGCTTCGACTCGTTGATGGCGGTCGAGCTGCGCAACCGGCTCGGCACGGCGACCGGGCTGACGCTGCCCGCGACGCTCGTGTTCGACCACCCGACACCCGAAGCGCTCGCCGCCGAGCTGAAGGACCAGCTCGGGCTCGCGGACGCGGGTGGCGTCGGCTCGGTGCTGGCCGAGCTGGACCGGCTGCGGATCACGCTGCGGCCGGTGCTGTCCGACGGCGGGTCGCTGGACGAGGTCGGTGCCCGCCTGCGTGACCTGCTGGCCCTGGTCGATGGCACCTCGGCCGCCGCGACCGGCGCGCCGGCCGCGCTGGACGAGGCGACCGACGACGAGCTGTTCGCCCTGATCGACCGAGGACTCGGGTGAGTCGCGTGCGCACCCCCGACAACACCGCGAGGAGCTGAACCCGCATGGCCGGCGAACAGGCGCTGCGTGACTACCTGAAACGAGCCGTCGCGGACGCGCAGGAGGCCCACCGGCGGCTGCGCGAGGTGGAGGACCGGGGCAGCGAGCCCATCGCCGTGGTCGGCATGGCGTGCCGGTTCGCGGGCGACGTCACCTCGCCCGACGAGCTGTGGGACCTCGTCGTCGGCGAACGGGACGCCATCTCCGGCTTCCCCGCCGACCGCGGCTGGGACGTCGACGGCATCTACCACCCCGACCCGGCGCACCCCGGCACGTCCTACGCCCGCGAAGGCGGGTTCCTGCGCCGGGTCGGCGAGTTCGACCCGAACTTCTTCGGCATCTCACCGCGGGAAGCCGTCGCGATGGACCCGCAGCAGCGGCTGCTGTTGGAGACGTCGTGGGAGGCGTTCGAGCACGCCGGCATCGACGCGACGTCGCTGCGCGGCAGCCGCACCGGCGTGTTCGTGGGGCTGAACTACCACGACTACGTGCACTCGTTGCAGAACGCGGCCGAGGACATCGCCGGGCTGGTGGGCACGGGCACGTCGGGCAGCGTGGCGTCCGGCCGCATCGCCTACACCCTCGGTCTCGAAGGCCCGGCCGTCACGATCGACACCGCGTGCTCGTCGTCGCTGGTGTCACTGCACCTGGCCGTGCAGTCGCTGCGGCAGGGCGAGTCGACCCTGGCGCTGGCCGGCGGCGTGACGATCATGGGCACGCCCGGCATGTTCGTCGAGTTCTCCCGGCAACGAGGCCTGGCCGCCGACGGCCGGTGCAAGGCGTTCTCCGCCGACGCCGACGGCACCGGCTGGGGTGAAGGTGTCGGCGTGCTCGTCCTCGAACGCCTGTCCGACGCGCGCCGGCACGGCCACCGGGTGCTCGCCGTGGTGCGCGGCAGCGCGGTCAACCAGGACGGCGCGTCCAACGGGTTGACCGCGCCCAACGGCCCGGCCCAGCAACGCGTGATCCGCGCCGCCCTCGGCAACGCCCGCCTGGCCTCCGACGAGGTGGACGTCGTCGAGGCACACGGCACCGGGACGTCGCTCGGCGACCCCATCGAGGCGCAGGCGCTGCTCGCCACCTACGGCCGGCAGCGACCCGCCGACCGACCGTTGTGGCTCGGCACGGTGAAGTCGAACATCGGTCACACGCAGGCGGCGGCGGGTGTTGCCGGGATCATCAAGATGGTCATGGCGATGCGGCACGGCGTGCTGCCCCGAACCCTGCACGTGGCGTCACCGACACCGCAGGTCGACTGGTCGGCCGGCGCGGTGTCGCTGCTCACGTCGGCCCGCCCGTGGGACTCGGGTGACCAGCCGCGCCGGGCGGCGGTGTCGTCGTTCGGCATCAGCGGCACGAACGCGCACGTCATCCTCGAACAGGCCCCCGCCGCCGACCCGGCCCCGGAACCGGCCACGAGCGGGCTGCCGCTGCCGTTCCTGCTGTCGGCGCGCACGGACTCGGCGTTGCCCCCGCAGGCCGCGCGGCTGCTGGAGCGGGTCGACGGCGTGTCGCTGCACGACCTCGGGTGGTCGTTGGCCACCACGCGGGCCGGGTTGGCGCGGCGCGCGGTGGTGGTCGCCGCGGATGCCGCCGAGTTGACGCGGGGGTTGGCCGGGTTGGCGACCGGTGACGTGCCCGCCGGTGTGCTGGTGGACTCCGTCACGGCCGGGCGCACGGCGTTCCTGTTCACCGGTCAGGGTGCGCAGCGGGTGGGGATGGGTCGGGAGCTGTACTCGGCGTTCCCGGTGTTCGCTTCGGCTTTCGATGAGGTGCTGTCCGCTCTGGACCCGGCTCTCCGCGACGTGATGTGGAGCGATGCGGATCGCCTGAGCCAGACGGAGTTCACGCAGCCGGGATTGTTCGCGTTCGAGGTGGCTCTGTTCCGCTTGCTTGAAGCATGGGGCATCCGTCCGGACTTCGTGGCCGGTCACTCGATCGGTGAGATCGCCGCCGCTCACGTCTCTGGTGTGTTGTCCCTTGCCGATGCCGCCCGCTTGGTGACGGCTCGTGGTCGTCTGATGCAGGCTTTGCCCGCTGGTGGCGCGATGGTGTCGTTGCGGGCCGGTGAGGATGATGTCCGGGCTGTGCTGACCGACGAGGTGGGTATCGCGGCGGTCAACGGTCCGCGTTCGGTGGTTGTCTCGGGCTCGGAAGCGGCGGTGGATGCGCTGGTTGCGCGTCTGGACGTGAAGTCGAAGCGGTTGCGGGTGAGTCATGCTTTCCACTCGCCGTTGATGGCTCCGATGCTCGCGGAGTTCCGCGCTGTGGTGTCGGGGTTAACCTTCAACGTTCCACAGATCCCGTTCGTGTCGACGGTTTTGTCGGACCTGTCGAGTAGCGTTGTAAACAGGGTTCCCCTGGGCGGGGACCCTTCCGCAGGCGCGGCGTTCGACGCCGAGTACTGGGTGCGGCACGTCAGCGCGACGGTGCGGTTCGGTGACGCGGTGCGCGGGCTCGAAGCGCAGGGCGTGACGACGTTCCTGGAGGTCGGGCCGGACGGTGTGCTGGCGGCGATGGGGCAGGAGTCGCTGACGTCGGACGTGCCGGCGCTCGTCGCGTCCCAGCGCAAGGACCGGCCGGAATTGCGCACGCTGGTCGAGGCGGTCGCGCGGCTCGTGGCGCGCGGTGTGAAGGTGGAGTGGGACGCCTGGTTCCCCGGCGGCCGCCCTGTCGAGTTGCCGACCTACGCGTTCGAACGTCGCCGCTACTGGCCCACGCCCGCGTCGTCGGTCGGTGATGTGGCGTCGGCGGGGCTGGGCGCGGCCGAGCACCCGTTGCTCGGCGCGGTGGTGGCGGTGCCCGAGTCCGGTGGGACGTTGTTCTCCGGGCGGATCTCCGTGCACAGCCACCCGTGGCTGGCCGACCACGTGGTGCTCGGGTCGACGTTGCTGCCCGGCACGGCGTTCCTCGAACTGGCCCTGCGCGCCGCCGACGAGGTGGGCTGTGCGGCGGTCGCCGAGCTGACGTTGGGCGCGCCGCTCGTCCTCCCCCCGGACGGCGCCGTGCAGCTGCAGGTGCTCGTCGGTGCGGACGACGGGACGGGACGTCGGTCGATCAGCGTCCACTCCCGTGACGGCGGCGACTGGACCCGGCACGCGGGTGGCGTGCTCACCACCGAGCCGCGCGAGGAACCGGCACCGCTCGACGAGTGGCCGCCGCCGGGTGAACCGGTGGACGTCGACGGTTTCTACCCCGGTCTGGCCGCGAACGGCTTCGGTTACGGGCCGGTGTTCCAGGGGTTGGCGGCGGCGTGGCGGGTTGGCGACGAGGTGTTCGCCGAAGTGGTCCTGCCCGACGGGTTGCGGCCGGAGCGGTTCGGGCTGCACCCGGCGTTGCTGGACGCCGCCCTGCACGCGGTCGGCCTGGGGCGGTTCGTCGGAGAGCGGGGACAGGCGCAGTTGCCGTTCAGCTGGGCCGGGGTGGCGCTGCACGCGTCCGGCGCGTCGGCGTTGCGGGTCCGGCTGACGCCGAGCGGTTCCGGCGTGTCCGTGGTCGTGGCGGACGGCACGGGCGCGCCGGTCGCGTCCGTCGAGCAGTTGACGCTGCGGCCCGTGTCGGTCGAGCAGTTGGCCGCCGACGTCGACTCCCTGTTCCGGGTCGAGTGGGTCGGTGTCCCGCACGACGGCGCGGAGCCGATCGCGGTGCACGAGGTCGTGCGGCCCGAGGGCGACGCGCCCACAGCCGCCCGTGCTGTCGTCAACGACGTCCTGGCGCGGCTGCGCGAGGTGCTGGCCGAGGAGGACGCGCGGCTCGCGGTCGTGACGCGGGGCGCGGTCTCGGTGGCGGGGGAGGACGTCGACCCGGTCACCGCCGCGGTGTGGGGCGTGATGCGGTCGGCGCAGACCGAGCACCCCGGCCGGTTCGTGCTGCTCGACACGGACGCCGATGTGGTCGACGTGCCCGCGGCCGACGAGCCGCAGCTCGCCGTGCGCGGCGGTCGGGTGTTCGCGCCGCGCCTGGCGCGCGTGCCCGCGACCGGCGAACCGACGTGGCACGCCGACGACCGCGTGCTGGTCACCGGCGGCACGGGCACGTTGGGCGCGATGATCGCCGAGCACCTGGTGACGCGGGGCGTGCGGACCCTGGTCCTGACCAGCCGGCGTGGACCGGACGCGCCCGGAGCCGACGAGCTGGTGGCGCGGCTGGCCGCACTCGGCGCCGACGTCGAGGTGGTCGCGTGCGACGTGGCGGACCGCGACGCCGTGGCCCGCCTCGCCGAACAGCGCTTCACCGGTGTCGTGCACACCGCGGGCGTGGTGGACGACGGCGTGGTGACCGCGTTGACCCCGGACCGGGTCGACGGCGTGTTCCGGCCGAAGGTCGACGCGGCCTGGCACCTGCACGAACTGCTCGGCGACGTGCGCGCCTTCGTGCTCTACTCCGCGGCCGCCGGCGTGGTCGGCGGACCCGGCCAGGGCAACTACGCGGCGGCGAACGCGTTCCTCGACGGCCTCGCCCAGCACCGCCACGCCCGCGGGCTGCCCGCCGTGTCGCTGGCGTGGGGGCTGTGGGCCGAGCGCAGCGGCATGACCGGCGACCTCACCGAAGCGGACCTGCGGCGGATGTCCCGCGAAGGTGTGGCCGCGCTGTCGACCGCCGAAGGGCTGCGGCTGTTCGACGCCGCCACGGCCGCGGGTGCGCCGGCGGTGGTGCCGATCAAGTTCGACCCGCGCGCGATGACCGACGCCGTGCCGCCGTTGTTCCGGGGCCTGGTCCGCGGACCGTCGCGCCGCACGGCCACCGCCGCGCCCACCCTGACCGGGCTGGGGCGCAAGCTCGCCGGCCTGGCCGAGGCCGAGCGTGACGCGGTGCTGGTGGACGTGGTGATCACGCAGGTCGCGGGCGTGCTCGGGTACGCCGACGGCTCGGCGATCGCCGCCGACCGCGCCTTCTCCGACCTCGGGTTCGACTCGCTGATGGCCGTCGAGCTGCGCAACCGCCTCGCCGCCACGACCGGGGCCCGACTGCCCGCGACGCTGGTGTTCGACTACCCGACGCCGGCCGCCGTGGTCGGTCTGCTGCGCGCGGAGCTGGTGGGGGAACGGGCGGTCGACGCGCCCACGCGGCGTCGGGTGGTGACCGACGACGACCCGATCGTGATCGTCGGCCTGGCGTGCCGTTACCCCGGTGGTGTGACGAGCCCGGACGGCTTGTGGCGGTTGGTGGCGGAAGGACGGGACGGGATCACCCGGTTCCCGACCAACCGCGACTGGGACGTGGACGGCCTCTACGACCCCGAACCGGGCAAGCCCGGCAAGACCTACACCCGTGAGGGCGGGTTCCTGCACGAGGCGGCCGACTTCGACGCGGCGTTCTTCGGCATCTCACCCCGTGAGGCGATGGCGATGGACCCCCAGCAGCGGCTGCTGTTGGAGACGTCGTGGGAGGCGTTGGAGCACGCGGGCATCGACCCGGTGACGTTGCGCGGCAGCCGGACCGGGGTGTTCGCGGGCGTGATGTACCACGACTACGGCCGGTTCCTGGTCGAAGGAGGCGAGGAGCTGGCCGCGTTCGCGGGCACCGGCGTGGCGGGCAGCGTGGCGTCCGGCCGCGTGTCCTACGCGCTCGGACTGGAAGGTCCCGCGGTCACGGTCGACACGGCGTGCTCGTCGTCCCTGGTCGCGTTGCACCTCGCCGCGCAGGCACTGCGGCAGGGCGAGTGCGACCTGGCGTTGGCCGGCGGTGTCGCGGTGATGGCCACGCCGACCACGTTCGTCGACTTCAGCCGGCAGCGCGGCCTGGCCGCCGACGGCCGCTGCAAGTCGTTCGCCGAAGCCGCCGACGGCACCGGCTGGGGCGAAGGCGTCGGCATGATCCTGGTCGAACGCCTGTCGGACGCCCGCCGCAACGGGCACACCGTGCTGGCGGTGGTGCGCGGTAGCGCGGTGAACCAGGACGGCGCGTCCAACGGGTTGACCGCGCCGAACGGCCCGTCGCAGCAGCGGGTGATCCGCGCGGCCCTCGCCTCGGCCGGTTTGACCACCTCGGACGTCGACGTGGTCGAGGCGCACGGCACCGGCACGACGTTGGGCGACCCGATCGAGGCCCAGGCGTTGATCGCGACCTACGGCGCCGAACGATCCGGAGAGCCGCTCTGGCTCGGTTCGATCAAGTCGAACATCGGCCACACGCAGTCCGCGGCGGGTGCGGCGGCCGTGATCAAGGTCGTGCAGGCGCTGCGGCACGGGCTGCTGCCGAAGACGCTGCACGTGGACGTGCCGTCCGCCAAGGTCGACTGGGACGCGGGCGCGGTCGAGCTGCTCACGTCGGCGCGGCCGTGGCCGCGGGTGACGCGACCGCGTCGGGCCGGGATCTCGTCGTTCGGCATCAGCGGCACGAACGCGCACGTGATCCTGGAGCAAGCGCCGGACGAGCCCGCGGCGGCCCCGGCGGAGACCGGTCTCGTGCCGTGGGTGCTGTCCGCGAAGACGCCTGCCGCGCTGGCCGGTCAGGCGGCGAAGCTGCGGGACTGGGCCGAGGGCGCGGACGTGGCGCCGGTCGACGTCGGCCGGTCGTTGCTGCGGCGCACGATGTTCGAGCACCGGGCCGTGGTGGTCGGCGGTGACCTGGCGGACCTGCGTGACGGCCTGGCCGCGGTCGCGCGCGCCGAGTCGTCCCCGGTGGTGCCGGGCAAGTTGGCGTTCCTGTTCACCGGTCAGGGTGCGCAGCGGATGGGTATGGGCCGGGAGTTGTACTCGGCGTTCCCGGTGTTCGCTTCGGCCTTTGACGAGGTGTGCGCGGAGTTGGACCCGTCGTTGCGTGAGGTGTTGTGGAGTTCCGAGCGGATCGATCGGACGGAGTTCGCGCAGCCGGGGTTGTTCGCGTTCGAGGTGGCTCTGTTCCGGTTGTTGGAGTCGTGGGGCGTGCGCCCGGACTTCCTGGCGGGCCACTCGGTCGGCGAGATCGCTGCCGCGCACGTTTCCGGTGTGTTGTCCCTGGCCGACGCCGCTCGTCTGGTCACGGCTCGTGGTCGGCTGATGCAGGCGTTGCCGACGGGTGGCGCGATGGTGGCGGTGCAGGCGACCGAGGCCGAGGTGCTGCCGCTGCTGCCGTCGGGTGCGGGGATCGCCGCGGTGAACGGGCCGAACGCCGTCGTCGTGTCCGGCGCGGAGGACGCGGTGGAGAAGGTGCTGGCAGGACTGCCGGGCCGCAAGTCCAAGCGGTTGCGGGTGAGTCACGCTTTCCACTCGCCGTTGATGGCCCCGATGCTGGACGGGTTCCGGGCGGTCGCGTCGTCCTTGGTCTACAACGATCCACAGATCCCGATCGTGTCCACGGTGTTGTCGGACGGTTCGAGTAGCGTTGAAAACAGGGATCCCCTGGGCGGGGACCCTTCCGCAGGCGCGGTGTTCGACGCCGAGTACTGGGTGCGGCACGTGATGGCGGCGGTGAGGTTCCGGGACGCGGTCCGCGTGCTGGAAGCGCAGGGCGTCACCACGTTCTTCGAGGTCGGCCCGGACGGTGTGCTCACCGCGATGGGGCAGGACTGCCTGACCACCGATGGACCGGTGTTGATCGCCTCCCAGCGCAAGGACCGCCCGGAGGACCGGGTGCTGCTGGACGCCGTCGGCCGTCTCTGCGCACGCGGG
Source organism: Saccharothrix saharensis (assembly GCF_006716745.1). Classification (NCBI taxonomy): domain Bacteria; kingdom Bacillati; phylum Actinomycetota; class Actinomycetes; order Pseudonocardiales; family Pseudonocardiaceae; genus Saccharothrix; species Saccharothrix saharensis. The sequence goes on from NZ_VFPP01000001.1 coordinate 173,958, forward strand.
CAGCACGTCGACTGGTCGCCGTTGGTCGCGGGAGGTCGGCTGGTGCAGGTGCCGACCTACGCGTTCCAGCACGAGGAGTTCTGGCCGAAGGTGTCCGCGTCGGCCGGTGACGTGACGGCGGCCGGGCTCGTGTCGGCCGGGCACCCGGTGCTGGGTGCGGCGGTGTCGTTGCCGGAGGACGGCGGCGTGGTGCTCACCGGCCGGTTGTCGGCGAGCACCCAGCCGTGGCTGGCCGAGCACGACGTGGTGCCGTCGTCGGTGTTCGTGGAACTGGCCGTGCGCGCGGGCGACGAGGTCGGCTGCGACCGGATCGACGAGCTGGTCACCGAGACCTGGTGCGTGCTGCCCGCCAACGGGCTGCGGGTGCAGGTGGTCGTCGGCGCCCCCGACGAGCTGGGCAAGCGGTCGGTCGCCGTCTACTCGCGCGGCGAAGACGACTGGACCCGGCACGCCACGGGCACGGTGGCCGCGTCCCGACCCGCGGCCGAACGCCCGGCGGCGGACGGTGACGTGGTCGGCGACGTGAGCCTGCTCGACGCCTCCGGGTTCGGCATCCACCCCAACCTGCTGGACGAAGCCGCGCGCCTGGTGTCCGACGACCTGCTCCCGGCCACCTGGCGCGGCGTCACCCTGCACGCCACCGGCGCGACCGAGCTGCACGTGCGGATGACGCCCAACGGTGACGGCACGTGGGCGCTGCTCGCCTCGGACGGCACGGGCGCGCCGGTCGTGACCGCCGACGAAGTCGGGCTGCGCGCACCGGAACCCGTCACCGGCGGCGTCGACTCGCTGTTCCGGGTCGAGTGGAAGCAGGTCGAGCCAGGGCGGGCCGTGCCGGACCACGAGGTCGTGACCGTGACGACGGACGGCCCGGTGCCTGTGGCGGCACGTGACGCGGTCTGCCGGGTGCTGGGAATGCTCCAGCAGTGGCTCGCCGAGGAACGGTCCGAGCTGCTGGTCGTCCACACGCTCGCCGTCGACCCGGCCGCCGCCGCGGTGTGGGGTTTGGTGCGGTCGGCGCAGTCCGAGCACCCGGGCCGGTTCGTGCTGGTGGAGGGCGATGACGTCGCGCTCGCGCTGAGCGTGGACGAGCCGCAGGTGGCCGTTCGCGACGGGAAGGTGTTCGTGCCCCGACTGGTGCGCGTGTCCGGCACGCCCGTCGACGCCGACTGGTCGGGCAAGGTGCTGATCACCGGCGGCACGGGCGCGTTGGGCGCGGTCGCGGCCCGGCACCTCGCGGCACGCGGTGCGCGCGAGCTGGTGTTGACCAGTCGTCGCGGCATCGAGGCGCCAGGTGCCGGCGAGTTGGTGGCCGACCTCGAGGACTTGGGTGTCGAGGTCACCGTCGTGGCGTGTGACGTGGCCGATCGTGAGGCGGTCGAGAAGTTGGTGGCCGATCACTCGTTCACGGGTGTGGTGCACACGGCGGGTGTGGTGGATGACGGTGTGGTGACCGGGTTGACGCCGGAGCGGGTCGATGCGGTGTTCCGGCCGAAGGTGGACGCGGCCTGGCACCTGCACGAGCTGGTCGGGGACGTGCGGAACTTCGTCCTGTACTCGTCGGCCGCTGGTGTGTTCGGCGCGGCGGGTCAGGGGAACTACGCGGCGGCCAACGCGTTCCTGGACGCTTTGGCGCGGCTTCGTCGCGCGAACGGGCTGCCGGCGACGTCCCTGGCCTGGGGTTTGTGGGCCGACCCGTCCGGCATCACGAGCACGTTGGACGAGAACGACCGGCAGCGCATGGCGCGGTCCGGCATGACGGCGCTGTCCGCGGACGACGGCATGCGGCTGTTCGACGCGGCACTCGCCCACGACCTGCCCGCGGTCGCGCCGGTGCGGGTGGACCGGAAAGCCCTGGCGGGCGCGGTGCCGCCGCTGTTCCGGGAGCTGGTGCGCGGCACGAGGCGCGCGGCCCGGTCCGGGATCAAGGGCGGTCTGCGGGAACGGCTCACCGACGTCGCCCCCGCCGACCGCGAACGCACCCTGGTCGACCTGGTCAGCGCGGCCGTCGCCGACGTGCTCGGCTACCAGGGTCGGGTCGACGCCGGGCGCGCGTTCCAGGAGCTGGGCTTCGACTCGTTGACGGCCGTGGAGCTGCGCAACCGGCTCAACGCCGAAACCGGCCTCCAGCTGCCCGCGACGCTCGTCTTCGACCACCCCAACACCGCCGCCCTGGCCGCCCACCTCGACAGTGAGCTCGGCGGCGGCGACGAGCACGACGTGCTGGCCGCCCTGGACCGGCTGGCCGCCGAACTCACGGCGGTGACGGGCGAGGACGACACGCACACCGAGATCACCCGACGTCTCGAAGACCTGCTCGCCCAGCACCGCCGCAACCGCCCGACCGCGGGCGAACCGGACCACAGCGACGTCCGGGACGCCTCGGTGGAGGAACTGCTCGACGTGTTCGACAAGGAATTCGGTCGCTCGTGAGGCACCGGTCGACTGAGACGAAAGGACTGATCCAGGTGTCGAACGAGGACAAGCTCGTCTCGTACCTCAAGCAGGCGACGATCGACCTGCGCGAGAGCAGGCGCCGGATCCACGAGCTGGAGTCCGAGCCGATCGCCGTCGTCGGCATGGCGTGCCGGTTCCCCGGCGGTGTCGGCACGCCGGAGCAGCTGTGGGAGCTGGTGTCCGGCGGCACGGCCGCCGTGTCGCCGTTCCCCACCGACCGGGGCTGGGACGTGGACGCGATCTACCACCCGGACCCCTCGCACGAAGGCACCTCGTACGTGCGGGAGGCGTCGTTCCTGAGCGACGTCGCGGACTTCGACCCCGCGTTCTTCGGGATCTCGCCGCGTGAGGCGTTGGCGATGGACCCGCAGCAGCGGTTGTTGTTGGAGACGTCGTGGGAGGCGATCGAACGGGCCGGCATCGATCCGACGTCGTTGCGCGGCGCGAAGGTCGGCGTGTTCGCGGGCATGAACGGGCAGGACTACGTCGCCCACCTGCAGGGCGCGGGTGACGAGGTCGCCGGGTTCATCGGCACCGGCACGGCCGCCAGCGTCGCCTCCGGCAGGGTCGCGTACACGTTGGGGCTGGAGGGCCCCGCGCTCACGATCGACACGGCGTGCTCGTCGTCGCTCGTCGCGCTGCACCTCGCGATGGGATCGCTGCGGCACGGTGAGAGCGAGATGGCTCTCGTGGGCGGCGTGACCGTGATGACCCTGCCCGAGATCTTCGTGGAGTTCAGCAGGCAGCGCGGGCTGGCCCCGGACGGCCGGATCAAGGCGTTCGCGGGCGGGGCGGACGGCACGGCGTGGGGCGAGGGCGTCGGGATGCTGCTGGTCGAGCGGCTGTCCGACGCACAGCGCAAGGGACATCCCGTGCTCGCGGTCGTGCGGGGCAGCGCGGTGAACCAGGACGGCGCGTCGAACGGGTTGACCGCGCCGAACGGTCCGTCGCAGCAGCGGGTGATCCGGGCGGCGCTGGCCGCGGCCGGTTTGACCGCTTCGGACGTCGACGCGGTGGAGGCGCACGGTACGGGTACGACGTTGGGTGATCCGATCGAGGCGCAGGCGTTGTTGGCGACTTACGGTCAGGGTCGTGGTGGTGAGCCGTTGTGGTTGGGGTCGGTGAAGTCGAACATCGGTCACACGCAGGCGGCGGCGGGTGTTGCCGGGATCATCAAGATGGTCATGGCGATGCGGCACGGTGTGTTGCCGCCGACGTTGAACGTGGACGAGCCGACACCGCAGGTCGACTGGTCGGCCGGCGCTGTCTCGCTGCTCACCTCGGCCCGCACCTGGCCCGCCGTCGACCGGCCGCGTCGGATCGGGGTGTCGTCGTTCGGGATCAGCGGCACGAACGCCCACGTCATCGTGGAGCAGTACGTGCCCGAGCCGGTGGAGCGGCCGACGCCGACCGGTGGTGTCGTGCCGTGGGTGCTGTCGGCGAAGTCGGCCGGTGCGTTGACGGGCCAGGCCACACGGCTGCTCGCGGCCGTCGGGGACACCCCGGCTGCGGACATCGCGTACTCGTTGGCGACCACGCGTGCCGCGTTCGAGCACCGCGCCGTGGTGGTGGGGGAGCAGGCGGACCTCGTTCGGGGACTGACCGCGTTCGTGGACGGTTCGGGCGGCATCCGGGACGTCGCACGGCCCGGTCGGGTGGCGTTCCTGTTCACGGGTCAGGGTGCGCAGCGGGTGGGGATGGGTCGCGAGCTGTACCGCGCGTTCCCCGCGTTCGCTTCGGCGTTCGACGAGGTGTGCGCGGTTCTGGACCCGGCTCTGCGCGAGGTGATGTGGGAGGACGCGGATCGGCTCGATCAGACCGGGTTCACGCAGCCGGGTTTGTTCGCGTTCGAGGTGGCTCTGTTCCGCTTGCTGGAGTCGTGGCACATCCGTCCCGATTTCCTGGCTGGTCACTCGATCGGCGAGATCGCCGCCGCTCACGTCTCGGGTGTGCTGTCCTTGCCCGACGCGGCTCGTTTGGTGACGGCTCGTGGTCGTTTGATGCAGGCTTTGCCCGCCGGTGGTGTGATGGTGTCGTTGCAGGTCAACGAAGCTGACGTCGTGCCCTTGCTCACCGACGAGGTGGGTATCGCGGCGGTCAACGGTCCGCGTTCGGTGGTTGTCTCGGGCTCGGAAGCGGCGGTGGATGCTCTGGTGGCGCGTCTGGACGTGAAGTCGAAGCGGTTGCGGGTGAGTCATGCTTTCCACTCGCCGTTGATGGCTCCGATGCTCGCGGAGTTCCGGGCTGTGGTGTCGGGGTTGACGTTCAACGATCCACAGATCCCGTTCGTGTCTACGGTGTTGTCGGACGGTTCGAGTAGCGTTGAAAACAGGGATCCCCTGGGCGGGGACCCTTCCGCAGGCACGGTGTTCGACGCGGATTACTGGGTGCGGCACGTCAGCGCGACGGTGCGGTTCGGCGATGCGGTGCGGGCGCTGGAAGCCGAGGGCGTGAGCACGTTCCTCGAGATCGGGCCGGACGGTGTACTGGCCGCCATGGGCCAGGACTGCCTCACCACGGATGAACCAGCACTGGTCGCGGCACAGCGCAAAGACCGGTCCGAAGAGCGCGCGCTCGTCGAGGCTGTTGCCCGGATCCACGCGCGAGGCGTTCGGGTGGAGTGGGAGAGGTTCTTCGCCGGTCGGGGTGCGCGACGGGTGGACCTGCCGACCTACGCGTTCGAACGGGACCGGTTCTGGCCGCGAGGCGGGCTCGGGGCGGGTGACGTCACGGCGGCCGGGTTGGCGGCGGCACGGCACCCGTTGCTCGGTGCGGCCGTGGAGCTGCCCGAGTCCGGTGGGCTGGTGCTGACCGGGCGGTTGTCGGTCGGGGCGCAGCCGTGGCTGGCCGATCACGTGGTGATGGGGTCGGTCCTGGTGCCCGGAACCGCGTTCGTGGAGTTGGCGATCCGGGCGGGCGACGAAGCGGGCTGCGGCACGCTCGAAGAACTCACCGTCGAAGCGCCGCTCATCCTCCCGCCGAACGGCGCCGTACAGGTGCAGGTGGTGGTGGGAGCGGATGACGGCACGGGAGCGCGTTCGGTCTCCGTGTACGGGCGGGAAGGTGACGAGCCGTGGGCCCGGCACGCGACCGGCGTCCTCACCAACGCCCCGGCGGTACCGGACTTCAGCCTGACCGAGTGGCCGCCCGCGGACGCGGAGCGGATCGGGCTCGACGGCTTCTACCCCGGTCTGGCCGAGATCGGGTTCGGCTACGGACCCCTGTTCCAGGGACTGCGGGCGGCGTGGCGGCGCGACGGGCAGGTGTTCGCCGAGATCGCCCTGTCCGCCGACGGTGACGCGGCCCGGTTCGGCCTGCACCCCGCCCTGCTGGACGCGGCCGTGCACGCGGTCGCCCTCGGCGGCGCGGTCGGCGGGGCGCGGTTGCCGTTCGCGTGGCGCGACGTGACCCTGCACGCGTCCGGCGCGCCCGCCCTGCGGGTGCGGGTGTCGCCGATCGGGGACGGCGCGGCGGAGATCCTGGTCGCGGACGCCGCCGGCGCGCCGGTCGCCACCGTCGGCCACCTGGCGCTGCGGCCCATCGCGGCCGACCAGCTGTCCCGCACGCCGAAGTTCGTGGACCGGCTGTTCCAGGTCGACTGGCGGGAAGTCGACGCGCGCCAGGCCGAGCCGGTCGACCACGAGATCGTCACCGTCGAGTCGCAGGGCGGCCCGGACGGCGCGCGCGACGCGGCCCACCGGGTGCTGGCGGCGATGCAGGACTGGCTGGCCCGAGACCGGCCCCAGCCGCTGGTGGTGCGCACGCGAGGCGCGGTCGCCATCGGGGACGTGGGCGTCGCGGACGTGGGCGCGGCGGCGGCCTGGGGGCTGGTGCGGTCGGCGCAGAGCGAGAACCCGCGCCGATTCGTGCTGGTCGACACCGACGACGACGCTGCCGTAACCCAGGCGTTGGCGTTGGACGAGCCGCAGGTGGCCGTGCGGGACGGCAAGTTCTTCGTGCCGAGGCTGGCCCGGGTGCCGTCCACCGACACCGATCCGGTCTGGCACGCCGACGACCGGGTGCTGATCACCGGCGGCACGGGCGCGCTCGGCGCGCTCGTCGCCCGGCACCTCGTGACCGAGCACGGCGTGCGCAACCTCGTGGTGACCAGCCGTCGGGGCCTGGACGCCCCCGGCGCTCCCGAACTGGCCGCCGAACTGCGTGAACTGGGTGCCGAGGTGGCGGTGGTCGCGTGCGACGTCGCCGACCGCGACGCCGTGGCCAGGCTCGCCGAACACACCTTCACCGGTGTCGTGCACGCGGCCGGTGTGCTGGACGACGGCGTGATCACCGCGCTGACTCCCGAACGGGTGGACGCGGTGCTGCGGCCCAAGGTCGATGCCGCCTGGCACCTGCACGAGCTGCTGCCCGACGTGCGGAACTTCGTCCTCTACTCGTCGGCCGCGGGCGTGTTTGGTGCGGCCGGGCAGGGCAACTACGCCGCCGCGAACGCCTTCCTGGACGCGCTCGCCGAGCTTCGGCGTTCGACGGGTCGTGCGGCGACGTCCCTAGCGTGGGGTCTGTGGGCGGAGAGCAGCGGCATCACCAGCGCGCTCGGTGACGTGGACCGTCAACGCATCTCGCGCTCGGGCACCGCCCTGTCGACCGCGGACGGAATGCACCTGTTCGACATCGCGACCCGCGCCGACCGGGCGCTGCTGGTGCCCATCGAGCTGGACCTGAAGGCGATGGCGTCCGCGCCCGAGGTCCCGCCGCTGTTCCGCGGCCTGGTGCGGGCACCGGCGCGGCGGGCGGTCGAAGCGGCGGCGGTGGCCGCGAGCGGGCTGGCGCGGCAGTTGGCCGGCCTCGCCGAGGACGAGCGGGACGACGTGTTGCTCGACCTGGTCGCCTCGCAGGTCGCCGGTGTCCTCGGGTACGCGAACCCGGCGCAGGTCGAAGCCGGCCGGGCGTTCCAGGACCTGGGCTTCGACTCGCTGACGGCCGTCGAGCTGCGCAACCGGCTGAACGCGGTGACCGGGCTGCGGCTGCCCGCGACGCTGGTGTTCGACTACCCGACCCCGGCCGCCGTGGTGGGGTTGCTGCGCACCGAGCTGGTAGGGGAGGCGGCACCGGCGATCCCGACCCAGCGCCGCACGGCCACCGACCACGACCCGATCGTGATCGTCGGCATGGCCTGCCGCTACCCGGGCGGGATCGGCAACCCGGACGACCTGTGGCAGCTGGTCGCCGAAGGCCGTGACGGCATCACGCTGTTCCCCACCGACCGCGGTTGGGATGTGAACGCGCTCTACCACCCCGACCCGGAACACCAGGGCACCTCGTACACGCGCGAAGGCGGGTTCCTGCACACGGCCACCGACTTCGACCCCGGGTTCTTCGGCATCTCGCCCCGTGAGGCGGTGGCGATGGACCCCCAGCAGCGGCTGCTGTTGGAGACGTCGTGGGAGGCGTTGGAGCACGCGGGCATCGACCCGGTGACGTTGCGCGGCAGCCGGACCGGGGTGTTCGCGGGCGTCATGTACCACGACTACGTCGCCTACCTCCAGACCGCCGCCGACGACGTGGAGGGCTTCGCCGGCACCGGCACGGCGGGCAGCATCGCGTCCGGTCGCGTGGCCTACGCGTTGGGGCTGGAAGGTCCGGCGGTCACGGTCGACACGGCGTGCTCGTCGTCGCTGGTGGCGTTGCACTGGGCGGTCCAGGCGCTGCGCAGCGGCGAGTGCGACCTGGCGTTGGCCGGTGGTGTCACGGTGATGTCGACACCTGGGACGTTCGTCGACTTCAGCCGGCAGCGGGGTTTGGCCCCGGACGGCCGCTGCAAGTCGTTCGCGGGCGCGGCCGACGGCACCGGGTGGTCCGAGGGCGTGGGCATGATCCTGGTGGAGCGCCTGTCGGACGCGCGTCGCAACGGCCACGAGGTGTTGGCGGTCGTGCGGGGCAGTGCGGTGAACCAGGACGGCGCGTCCAACGGCCTCACCGCACCCAACGGCCCCTCGCAACAACGGGTCATCCGGCAAGCCCTGGCCACCGCCGGCCTGTCCACCGCGGACGTCGACGCGGTGGAGGCGCACGGCACCGGAACCATGCTCGGCGACCCCATCGAGGCGCAGGCGCTGATCGCCACCTACGGCCGTGACCGTGAGGGCGAACCGCTGCGCCTGGGCTCGATCAAGTCGAACCTGGGGCACACGCAGGCGGCGGCCGGCGCGGCCGGGATCATCAAGATGGTCATGGCCATGCGGCACGGCGTGCTGCCTAAGACGCTGCACGTGGACGAGCCGACACCTCAGGTGGACTGGGACGCCGGTGCGGTGGAGCTGCTGACGTCGGCGCGTCCGTGGGAGACGAACGGGCGTCCGCGGCGGGCCGGGGTGTCGTCGTTCGGGATCAGCGGCACGAACGCGCACGTGATCCTGGAGCAGCCGCCGGCCGCGAAGGCGGAGCCCGAACCGGAGGCGGCCGTCGTGCCGTGGGTGCTGTCGGCGAAGACATCCGAGGCGTTGTCCGGTCAGGCGGCACGGCTGTTGGACCGGGTCGACGCGCACCCCGTCGTGGACGTCGCGTTCTCGCTGGCGACGTCACGGGCGGTGTTCGAGCACCGGGCCGTGGTGGTCGGCGAGTCGGCGGACGACTTCCGGCAGGGGCTGGCCGCGATGGCGAACGGCGGCTGGGCGTCGGGCGCGGGTACCCCGAAGCCCGGTCGGCTGGCGTTCCTGTTCACGGGCCAGGGTGCGCAGCGGATGGGGATGGGTCGGGAGTTGTACTCGGCGTTCCCGGTGTTCGCTTCGGCCTTTGACGAGGTGTGCGCGGAGTTGGACCCGTCGTTGCGTGAGGTGTTGTGGAGTTCCGAGCGGATCGATCGGACGGAGTTCGCGCAGCCGGGGTTGTTCGCGGTCGAGGTGGCTCTGTTCCGGTTGTTGGAGTCGTGGGGCGTGCGCCCGGACTTCCTGGCCGGTCACTCGATCGGTGAAATCGCCGCCGCGCACGTTTCCGGTGTGTTGTCCCTGGCCGACGCCGCTCGTCTGGTCACCGCTCGTGGTCGGCTGATGCAGGCACTGCCCGCCGGCGGCGCGATGGTGTCCGTGCAGGCCACCGAGGCCGAGGTGCTCCCGCTGCTCACGGATGAGGTGAGCATCGCGGCGGTCAACGGGCCGCGATCGGTGGTCGTGTCGGGCAGTGACATCGCGGTGGAGAAGGTGCTGGCAGGACTGCCGGACCGCAAGTCGAAGCGTCTGCGCGTGAGTCATGCCTTCCACTCGCCGTTGATGGCTCCGATGCTTGACGAGTTCCGTGCGGTTGTTTCCGGGTTGACCTTCAACGATCCACAGATCCCGATCGTGTCGACGGTTTTGTCGGACCTGTCGAGTAGCGTTGAAAACAGGGATCCCCTGGGCGGGGACCCTCCCGCAGGCACGGCGTTCGACGCGGACTACTGGGTGCGGCACGTCAGTGAGACGGTGCGGTTCCAGGACGCGGTGCGGGCGCTGGAAGCCGAAGGTGTGACGACGTTCTTGGAGCTCGGGCCGGACGGTGTGCTCGCCGCCATGGGCCAGGACTGCCTCACCACCGAAGGACCGGCGCTGGTCGCGTCGCAGCGCAAGGACCGACCCGAGGACCGGGCGCTGGTCGAAGCCGTCGGTCAGCTCCACGTCCGCGGCGTCCGGGTGGACTGGCCGCGGTTCTTCGCCGGGCGTGGCGCGCGGCGCGTCGGGTTGCCCACCTACGCGTTCCAGCACGAACGGTACTGGCCGCGGCCGGCGGTGGACGTCGGTGACGTGACGGGTGCCGGGCTGGTCCCCGCCGGGCACCCGGTGCTCGGCGCGGCCGTGCCGTTGCCCGAGAACGACGGCGTGCTGCTGACCGGACGGTTGTCGGTGAGCGCCCAGCCCTGGCTGGCCGACCACGAGGTGCAGGGCGCGGTCGTGGTGCCGTCGTCGGTGTTCGTGGAGCTGGCGATCCGGGCCGGGGACGAGGTCGGCAGCCCGTGCGTGGCCGAGCTGACCACCGAGGTGCCGCTGGTGCTGCCCGATGTCGGCGGGGTCCGGGTCCAGGTCGTCGTCGGCGGCCCCGGCAACCGCACCGTGTCGGTCTATGCCCGCGCCGACCAGGCTGAAACGTGGACCCGGCACGCGACCGGTCTCCTCACCGCCGCCTCCCAGCCGGACTTCGACCTGACCGCGTGGCCGCCCGCCGGGGCGGACGCGGTGGACGTCGATCGGCTCCACGCCTCCCTGCTCGACGAGGGCGTGGACCTCGGGCCCGCGTTCCGCGACCTGCGTGCCGCCTGGAGGCACGGCGATGACGTGTACGCGGAAGTGCACGTGCCCGAGAACGACTTCGGCGTGCACCCGGCGTTGCTCGAGACCGCCGTGCACACCATCGCGGACGGCGACCTGCCCGGGTCGTGGCACGACGTGACGCTGCACGCGTCCGGTGCGACCGAACTGCGGGTGCGGCTGTCACCGGTGGGCGACGCGTGGTCGTTGACCGCGGCGGACGGCACCGGCGCGCCGGTCCTGTCCGGGCGGGTCGGGCTGCGCGCCGTCGACCCGGCGGAACTCGCCGTGCGCGAAGTGGTCGACTCCCTGTTCCGCGTCGAGTGGCACCCGGTCGAGCCGGGCCACGCGACACCGGAGCACGAGATCGTCACCGTGACGGCCGGCGGCGACGTCCCGGAGGCCGCGCGGACCGCCGCGCACCGGGTGCTGCGGTCGGTGCAGGACTGGCTGGCCGCGGAACGGACCGGGATGCTCGTCGTGCGCACGTCCGGGGTCGAGACCGACCCGGTGGCGGCGACGGTGTGGGGTCTGGTGAGGTCGGCGCAGTCGGAGCACCCGGGCCGGTTCGCGCTCGTCAACGGTGACGACGTCGCGGCGGCGTTGAGCGTCGGCGAGCCGCAGGTCGCGGTCCGGGACGGGAAGCTGTTCGTGCCCCGCCTGGTGCAGGTGGCGGCCACCGACGTCGAACCGTCCTGGAACTCCGACGACCGGGTGCTGATCACCGGTGGCACGGGCGCGTTGGGCGCTCTCGCGGCTCGCCACCTGGTGTCACGGGGTGTGCGGGACGTGGTGTTGACCAGTCGTCGCGGCATTGAGGCGCCAGGTGCCGGCGAGTTGGTGGCCGACCTCGAGAAGTCCGGCGCCCGCGTCACGGTGGTGGCGTGCGATGTGGCCGATCGTGAGGCGGTCGAGAAGTTGGTGGCCGATCACTCGTTCACGGGTGTGGTGCACACGGCGGGTGTGGTGGATGACGGTGTGGTGACCGGGTTGACGCCGGAGCGGGTCGATGCGGTGTTCCGGCCGAAGGTGGACGCGGCCTGGCACCTGCACGAGCTGGTCGGGGACGTGCGGAACTTCGTCCTGTACTCGTCGGCCGCTGGTGTGTTCGGCGCGGCGGGTCAGGGGAACTACGCGGCGGCCAACGCGTTCCTGGACGCTTTGGCGCGGCTTCGTCGCGCGAACGGGCTGCCGGCGACGTCCCTGGCCTGGGGCCTGTGGGCCGAAGCCAGTGGTATCACCGGCGGGCTCGACGACGGGGACCGCCAACGCGTCGCACGTTCCGGCATGACGGCCCTGTCGACCGACGAAGGCCTGCGGCTGTTCGACATCGCCACCGCCCTGCCCGACGCGCTGCTGGTGCCGACCCGGTTCGACGCGGCGACACTGGCGGGCGTCGGGGACGTGCCGGCGCTGTTCCGCCGCCTCGCCCGATCGTCCCGCCGCACCGCCCGCACCGGCTCCCGAAGCGGCCTGCGGGACCGTCTCCTGACCCTGTCGGCGGCCGACCGGAGCCGGGAACTGGCCGACCTGGTCGGCACGGCGGCCGCCGCCGTGCTCGGGTACGCGGGGGCGATCGACCCGCGTCGCGCGTTCCAGGAGCTGGGCTTCGACTCGTTGACCGCCGTGGAGCTGCGCAACCGGCTCAACGCCGAAACCGGCCTGCAACTGCCCGCGACGCTCGTCTTCGACCACCCGAACGCGCAGGCGCTGGCCGAGCACCTGCAAGCCGAACTGCTGCCCGACGGCGACACCGACGCGGCGGGGGAGGACCGGATCCGGCGCGTGCTCGCCGAGATCCCGCTGTCCCGGCTGCGTGACGCGGGACTGCTGGACAGCCTCCTCGAACTCGGCGGCGTCACCGCCGACACCGACGCCGGGGAGAACGCGACCGAGCGCGACTCGATCGACGTGATGGACACCGAAGCCCTGATCCTGATGGCCCTCGAAGGCGGCGGCGCCGACGAGTCGACCGAGGAAGTGTGACACCGCGATGCCGGACGAGCGCCTAGTCGAAGCCCTGCGCAAGTCGCTGAAGGAGAGCGAGTTCCTGCGCGAGCAGAACCGCAAGCTGACCGGCGTGCTGCGGGAGCCGGTGGCCATCGTGGGGATGGCGTGCCGGTTCCCCGGCGGTGTCGGCACGCCCGAGCAGCTGTGGGAGCTGGTGTCGACCGGCACGTCCGCGATGACCCCGTTCCCCACCGACCGGGGCTGGGACGTCGACTCGATCTACCACCCCGACCCCGAGCACGAAGGCACGTCCTACGTGCGCGAGGGCGGCTTCCTGCACGGGCTCGCGGACTTCGACCCCGCGTTCTTCGGGATCTCGCCGCGTGAGGCGTTGGCGATGGACCCGCAGCAGCGGTTGTTGTTGGAGACGTCGTGGGAGGCGATCGAACGGGCCGGCATCGACCCCACCTCGTTGCGGGGCGGCAAGGTCGGCGTGTTCGCCGGGATGAACGGGCAGGACTACGTCGCCCGCCTGGCCGAGACCGAGGACGACGTGGCCGGGTTCATCGGCACCGGCACGGCCGCCAGCGTCGCCTCCGGCCGCATCTCCTACACGTTGGGGCTGGAGGGCCCGGCGGTCACGATCGACACGGCGTGCTCGTCGTCGCTCGTCGCGCTGCACCTGGCGGCACACGCCCTGCGCACCGGCGAGTGCGACCTGGCGCTGGCCGGCGGCGTGACCGCGATGACCCTGCCCGGCATCTTCGTCGAGTTCAGCAAGCAGCGCGGGCTGGCCCCGGACGGCCGGATCAAGGCGTTCGCGGGTGGCGCGGACGGTACGGCGTGGGGCGAGGGCGCGGGAATGCTGCTCGTCGAGCGGCTGTCCGACGCCCGCCGCAACGGCCACACCGTGCTGGCCGTCGTGCGCGGTAGCGCGGTGAACCAGGACGGTGCGTCGAACGGCCTGACGGCGCCGAACGGTCCGTCCCAGCAGCGGGTGATCCGGGACGCGCTGGCCAGTGCCCGCCTGTCCGCCGACCAGGTGGACGCGGTGGAGGCGCACGGTACGGGTACGACGTTGGGTGATCCGATCGAGGCGCAGGCGTTGTTGGCGACTTACGGTCAGGGTCGTGGTGGTGAGCCGTTGTGGTTGGGGTCGGTGAAGTCGAACATCGGTCACACGCAGGCGGCGGCGGGTGTTGCCGGGATCATCAAGATGGTCATGGCGATGCGGCACGGTGTGTTGCCGCCGACGTTGAACGTGGACGAGCCGACACCGCAGGTCGACTGGTCGGCCGGTTCGGTGTCGCTGCTGACGTCGGCGCGGCCGTGGGAGGTCGACGGACGGCCGCGGCGGGCCGGTGTGTCGTCGTTCGGGATCAGCGGCACGAACGCGCACGTCATCGTGGAGGAAGCCGCGCCGGTCGAGGACGCTCCGGCCGGTGTCGGCGCCGGCTTGGTGCCGTGGGTGCTGTCGGCGCGGACGGGAACGGCGTTGGCCGGGCAGGCGGCGAACCTGCTGGCGTGGCTCGACACCGACCCGACGCCGTCGCCGGTGGACATCGGGTTCTCGCTGGCCACGTCCCGTTCGGCGTTCGAGCACCGGGCGGTCGTGGTCGGCGAGGACCGGGAGTCGCTGGTCACCGGGGTACGGGAGGTGGCCGAGGGGTCGCCGGTGCCGGCGGGACGGCCCGGACGGCTGGCGTTCCTGTTCACCGGTCAGGGTGCGCAGCGGGTGGGGATGGGTCGGGAGCTGCATCGTGCGTTTCCTGCCTTCGCTTCGGCGTTCGATGAGGTGTGCGCGGTCCTGGAGCCCGCTCTGCGTGACGTGATGTGGGAGGACGAGGACCGGCTTGATCAGACCGGGTTCACGCAGCCCGCTCTGTTCGCGTTCGAGGTGGCTCTGTTCCGCTTGCTTGAATCATGGGGGGTGCGTCCGGACTTCGTGGCTGGTCACTCGATCGGTGAGATCGCGGCGGCGCACGTGTCGGGTGTGTTGTCTTTGGCTGACGCGGCTCGTTTGGTGACGGCTCGTGGTCGTTTGATGCAGGCTTTGCCCGCCGGTGGTGTGATGGTGTCGTTGCAGGCCAACGAAGCTGACGTCGTGCCCCTGCTCACCGAGGGCGTGGGTATCGCCGCGGTCAACGGCCCGCGTTCGGTGGTTGTCTCGGGCTCGGAAGCGGCGGTGGATGCGCTGGTTGCGCGTCTTGACGCCAAGTCGAAGCGGTTGCGGGTGAGTCATGCTTTCCACTCGCCGTTGATGGCCCCGATGCTCGCGGAGTTCCGGGCTGTGGTCGCCGGTTTGACGTTCAATGATCCACAGATCCCGATCGTGTCCACGGTGTTGTCGGACGGTTCGAGTAGCGTTGAAAACAGGGTTCCCCTGGGCGGGGACCCCTCCGCAGGCACGGTGTTCGACGCGGATTATTGGGTGCGGCACGTCAGCGCGACGGTGCGGTTCAGCGATGCGGTGCGGCGGTTGGAGGCCGAAGGGGTCACGACGTTCCTGGAGGTCGGGCCGGACGGTGTGCTGGCCGCGATGGGGCAGGACTGCCTGACCACGGACGTGCCGGAACTGGTGGCGGCGCAGCGCAAGGACCGGCCCGAGGACCGGGCGGTCCTCGAAGCGGTCGGGAAGGTGCACGCGCGCGGTGTCGCGGTGGACTGGGCCGGGTTCTTCGCCGGACGTGGGGCGAAGCGGATCGAGCTGCCGACCTACGCGTTCGAGAGGTCCCGGTTCTGGCCCAGGGCCGGGGTCGGGGCCGGTGACGTGGCGGCGGCCGGGCTCGCGGCGGCCGGGCACCCGTTGCTGGGTGCGGTCGTCACGGCGGCGGACTCCGGCGAAGTGCTGCTGACCGGGCGGCTGGCGGTCGGGGCGCAGCCGTGGCTGGCCGATCACGTGGTGATGGGGTCGGTCCTGGTGCCCGGAACCGCGTTCGTGGAACTGGCGATCCGCGCCGGTGACGAAGCGGGTTGCGCCACGATCGAAGAACTGACCCTGGAAGCGCCGCTGGTCCTCCCGCCCCGGGGTGGAGTTCGGGTCCAGGTCGCGGTGGGCGCGCCCACGGACAGCGGACGGCGCGAGCTGTCGATCTACTCGCAGGTCGAGGACGAGCCGTGGACGCGGCACGCCACCGGGCTGCTCGGCCGCACCCCACCCGCCCCCGACTTCGAGTTCGCCCAGTGGCCGCCCGCGCAGGCGGAACCGCTGGACGTGACGTCCCTCTACGACGGCCTCGCCGGCATCGGCTTCGGCTACGGCCCGGTGTTCCGGGGACTGCGCGCGGCCTGGCGCGCCGGTGACGACGTGTTCGCCGAGATCGCCCTGCCCGCCGACGGTGACGCGGCCCGGTTCGGCCTGCACCCCGCCCTGCTGGACGCCGCGCTGCACGCCGTCGGCCTCGGCGGGTTCCTGCCCGAGGGCCAGGCGCAGCTGCCGTTCAGCTGGACCGGCGTCACCCTGCACGCCTCGGGCGCGCCGAGCCTGCGCGTGCGGGTCTCACCCAGCGGGGACGGTGGCATCACGCTGGCCGTCGCCGACGCCGCCGGGCTTCCCGTGGCCACCGTGGGCGCCCTCGCGCTGCGCCCCGCCGCGGCGTTCGAAGGCACCACCGCGCAGGTGGACTCGCTGTTCCAGGTGGAGTGGCAGCCTGTCACGCCCGGCGGTGACACGCCGGACCACGAGGTCGTCACGATCACCGGCCTGCCCGCCCGTGACGCCGCGCACCGCGCCCTCGAAGCGGTGCAGCGGTGGCTGGCCGACGAACGGGCCGAACGGCTCGTCGTCCACACCGACGGCGCGGTCGCCGTGGTCGGCGAGGACGTCACGGACCTCGGCGCGGCCGCGGCCTGGGGACTGGTCCGCTCCGCCCAGTCGGAGAACCCCGGCCGGTTCACCCTGGTCGACGGCGACGACGTCGCACTGGCGCTGAGCGCCGACGAGCCGCAGGTCGCCGTGCGGGACGGCAAGCTGTTCGCGCCCCGGCTCGCCCGCGTCCCCGCCACCGACGCCGACCCGGTCTGGCACGCCGACGACCGGGTGCTGATCACCGGCGGCACGGGCACGCTCGGCGCGCTCGTCGCCAAGCACCTGGTGACCGAGCACGGCGTCCGGCGGCTCGTGCTGGCCGGCCGTCGCGGCTCGAACGCTCCCGGCGCGCCCGAACTCGCCGCCGAACTGCGTGAACTGGGCGCGGAAGTGGCGGTGGTGGCGTGCGACGTCGCCGACCGCGACGCCGTCGAAGACCTGGTCGCCGACTACGCGTTCACCGGTGTCGTGCACACGGCCGGTGTGCTGGACGACGGCGTGGTCACCGCGCTCACCCCCGACCGGATCGACGCCGTGCTGCGGCCCAAGGTCGACGCCGCGCAGCACCTGCACGAGCTGCTGCCCGACGCCCGCAACTTCGTCCTCTACTCCTCGGCCGCGGGCGTGTTCGGCGCGGCCGGGCAGGGCAACTACGCCGCCGCCAACGCGTTCCTGGACGCCCTGGCCCACCACCGCCGCGCCCACGGCAAGGCGGGCACCTCCCTCGCGTGGGGCCTGTGGGCCGAGACCAGCGGCATCACCGGCACCCTCGACGACGGTGACCGGCAACGGCTGGCACGGGACGGCGCGGCGGCCCTGTCGTCCGACGAGGGCGTGCGGCTGTTCGACATCGCCACCCGCACCGACCGGGCCCTGCTGATCCCGATCCGCTTCGACGCCAAGGCCGTCGCCGACGCGGGCCACGTGCCGCCGCTGTTCCGCGGCCTGGTGCGCACGTCCCGGCGCGTCGTCGGCGACACCGCCGCCGCGACCGGCCTCGCCCAGCGCCTGGCCGGCCTGACCGGGGTCGAACGGGACGAAGTGCTGCTCGACCTGGTCGCCTCTCAGGTCGCGGGCGTCCTCGGCTACGCCAACACGGCCTCCGTGGAGGCCGACCGGGCGTTCCAGGAACTGGGCTTCGACTCGTTGATGGCCGTCGAGCTGCGCAACCGGCTCAACGCCGCCACCGGCCTGCGCCTGCCCGCCACCCTCGTGTTCGACTACCCGACCTCGACCGCCGTGGTCGGGCTGCTGCGCGACGAACTCGTCGGCGAGACCGGTCCCGTCGTGCCCGTGCAGCGGCGGACGTCGACCGACCACGACCCGATCGTGATCGTCGGCATGGCCTGCCGCTACCCGGGCGGGATCGGCAACGCGGACGACCTGTGGCGGCTGGTCGCCGAAGGCCGTGACGGCATCACGCTGTTCCCGGACGACCGCGGTTGGGACGTCGACTCCCTCTACCACCCCGACCCCGAGCACCAGGGCACCTCGTACACGCGCGAAGGCGGGTTCCTGCACACGGCCGCCGACTTCGACCCCGCCTTCTTCGGCATCTCGCCGCGGGAAGCCCTCGCCATGGACCCCCAGCAGCGCCTGCTGCTGGAAACGTCCTGGGAAGCCGTCGAACAGGCCGGGATCGACCCGGTGACGTTGCGCGGCAGCCGGACCGGAGTGTTCGCGGGCGTCATGTACCACGACTACATCGCCACCCTCCAAGGGACGGAGGAGGACGTCGAAGGCTTCGCCGGCACCGGCACGGCGGGCAGCGTCGCGTCCGGCCGCGTCGCCTACCTGCTCGGCCTCGAAGGACCCGCGGTCACCATCGACACGGCGTGCTCGTCGTCACTGGTCGCGCTGCACTGGGCGATCCAGGCGCTGCGCAACGGCGAGTGCGACCTGGCGCTGGCGGGTGGCGTCACGGTGATGGCCACGCCCGGCACGTTCGTCGACTTCAGCCGCCAGCGCGGCCTGTCGCCCGACGGCCGCTGCAAGTCGTTCGCGGGCGCGGCCGACGGCACCGGCTGGTCCGAGGGCGTCGGCATGATCCTGGTGGAGCGCCTGTCGGACGCCCGCCGCAACGGCCACACCGTGCTGGCGGTCGTGCGGGGCAGCGCGGTGAACCAGGACGGCGCCTCGAACGGCCTCACCGCACCCAACGGCCCCTCGCAGCAACGCGTGATCCGGCAAGCCCTGGCCACCGCAGGCCTGTCCACCGCGGACGTCGACCTGGTCGAAGCGCACGGCACCGGCACGACGTTGGGCGACCCGATCGAAGCACAGGCCCTGCTGGCCACCTACGGCCGCGACCGCGATGGCGAGCCCCTTCGGCTCGGCTCGATCAAGTCCAACATCGGTCACACCCAGGCGGCGGCCGGCGCGGCCGGGATCATCAAGATAGTCATGGCCATGCGGCACGGCATCATGCCCGCGACCCTGCACGTGGACGAGCCCACGCCCCAGGTCGACTGGGACGCGGGCGCGGTCGAGCTGCTGACCGAAGCCCGCGGTTGGGACGTCGACCGGCCCCGCCGCGCCGCCGTCTCGTCGTTCGGCGTCAGCGGCACGAACGCGCACGTGATCCTCGAACAGCCGGCCCCGCTCAAGCCGCGGCCCGAACCGAAGCCCGGCGTCGTGCCGTGGGTGCTGTCCGGCAAGTCCGCCGAAGCCCTCGCCGCCCAGGCCGAACGGCTGCTCGCCCACGACGGCGGCACCCCGCTCGACATCGCCCACTCGCTCGCCACCAGCCGCACCGCGTTCGACCACCGGGCCGCGGTCGTCGGCACCGACACCGAAGAGCTCCGCCGGGGCCTGGCCGCCATCGCGGCGGGCGACCTCGGCGGCGTGGCGCGGGCGGGCAAGCTCGCGTTCCTGTTCACCGGCCAGGGCGCGCAACGACGCGACATGGCACGCGAGCTGCACGCCGCGTTCCCGGTGTTCGCGGAAGCGTTCGACGAGGTGTGCGCGGCGGTCGACGCCCGCCTCGGCCGCTCCATCCGCGACGCGATCCGGTCCGACGACATCGACCGCACCGTCAACACCCAGCCCGCCCAGTTCGCACTCCAGGTGGCGCTGTTCCGGCTGATCAGGCACTGGGGCGTGCGACCGGACTTCCTGGCCGGGCACTCCGTCGGCGAACTCGCCGCCGCCCACGTCGCCGGCGTCCTGTCACTGGACGACGCCGCCACCCTCATCGTCGCCCGCGGCGCGCTCATGGAAGCCCTGCCCGGAACGGGCGTCATGGTGGCGCTGCAGGCACCCGAGGACGAGGTGACACCGCTGCTCACGGCCGACGTCGACATCGCGGCGGTCAACGGCCCCGACTCGCTCGTCCTGTCCGGCACCGAGGACGCCGTCGACCGGGTCGTCGCCGCGTTCCCCGACCGCAAGCACAAGCGGCTGAACGTCCGGCTCGCCGCGCACTCACCGCTGGTCGAACCGATGCTGGCCGAGTTCGGCGACGTCGCCCGCGGCCTGACCTACGCGACCCCGACCGTCCCGATCGTCTCCACGGTCACCGGACGCCCGGTCGGCGACGAGATGAGCGCACCGGAGTACTGGGTGCGCAACGTCCGCGACTCCGTGCGGTTCGGCGACGCCATGACCGTGCTCCAGGACGAAGGCGTCGCCACGTTCCTCGAACTCGGCCCCGACGGCGTGCTCACCGCGATGGGCGAGGAGAACCTGACCGGCGACGGCGCGCTCGTCGCCACCCAGCGCCGCGACCGGTCCGAGGACCGCGCCCTGGTCGAAGCGGTCGCCGCCCTGCACGTGCGCGGCGTCAAGGTGGACTGGCCCGCGTTCTTCGCCGGCCGCGACGCGCGAACCGTCGAACTGCCCACCTACGCGTTCCGGCACGAGCGGTTCTGGCCACGCGCCACCCGGCGCGCCGGCGACCCGTCCGGCCTCGGCCTCACCGCCGCCGGGCACCCCCTGCTCGGCGCGGCCGTCACCCTGCCCGGACTGGACGCCACGCTGCTCACCGGGCGCCTGTCCGCCACCGAACACCCGTGGCTGACCGCCCGCACCGTCCTGGACACACCGGTCGTCCCCGCCGCCGTCACCGCCGAACTGGTGATCCGCGCGGCCGACGAAGTCGGCTGCACGCTGGTCGAGCACGTCACGGTCGACACGCCCCTCGTCCTGCCCGCACGCGGCGGCGTGCAGGTGCAGGTCGTGGTGAACGCCCCCGACGCGGACGGCCGACGTGAAGTCGCCGTGCACACCCGCGTGGACGAGCCGGACGCACCGTGGACGCCGCACGCCACCGCTGTCGTCGCCCCCGGCGGCGCGGCTCCGACCGACCTGGTCGACTGGCCGCCGGCCGACGCCACACCGCTGGACGTCGACCTCGTCTACGCCGAAGCACCAGCCACCTACGGCGACGCCTACCGCGTGCTGACCAAGGCGTGGCGGCGCGGCGGTGAGGTGTTCGCCGAGATCCGCGGCGAGGACGGCGGCTTCGGCCTGCACCCCGTGCTGCTGGAAGCCCTGTCCCAGGTCGCCGGCCTGGCCACCGCCGCCGACGGCGTGCCCGTCACCTGGACGGACCTCGTGCTGCACGCGTCCGGGGCCGCCACCCTCAGGGTCCGGGCGTCCAAGGACGACGTGGTCGCGGCCGACGGCACGGGAGCGGCCGTGCTCACCGCCCGCGTGCGACACCGGACCCCGTCCGCCGCCGAACTCGGCGCGGCGGCCGGGTTCGTCGACTCGCTGTTCCAGGTCGAATGGCGCGAGGTGACACCCGGCCGTGCCGCGGTCGACCACGACCTGATCACCATCGACATCGGCGGCGACGTGCCCGAGGCCGCCCGGGAAGCCGCGCACCGCGTGCTGGAAGCCGTGCGGCGACAGCTCGAAGGCGACCGGACGCTGGTCGTGCGGACCCGCAACGCGGTGGCCATCGGCGACGAGGCCCCCGACCCGGTCGCGGCCACCGTTTGGGGCCTGGTGCGGTCCGCGCAGTCCGAACACCCCGGCCGGTTCGTCCTCGTCGACGGCGACGATGTCGACCTCGCCCTCAGCGCCGACGAACCCCAGGTCGCCGTGCGCGACGGCAAGCTGTACGCGCCCCGACTGGCCCGCGTCACCCGACCCGCCGCCGGGACCGGCTGGAACCCCGACGGCACCGTCCTCGTCACCGGTGGCACCGGCACCCTCGGCGCGGTCGCGGCACGGCACCTCGTCACCGCGCACGGCGTCCGTCACCTCGTGCTCACCAGCCGCCGCGGACCCGACGCCCCCGGCGCGTCGTCACTGGCCGCGGAACTCACCGCGCTGGGCGCGCACGTGCGGATCGTCGCCTGCGACGTCGCCGACCGGTCCGCCGTGGCCGACCTCGTGCGCGACCACGCGTTCACCGGCGTCGTCCACACCGCCGGCGTGCTCGACGACGGCGTGATCACGTCGCTGACCCCCGAACGCGTCGACGCCGTGCTGCGGCCCAAGGTCGACGCCGCGTGGAACCTGCACTCCCTGGTCGGCGACGTCGAGCAGTTCGTCGTCTACTCGTCGGCCGCCGGCGTGTTCGGCGCGCCCGGCCAAGCCAACTACGCCGCCGCCAACGCGTTCCTCGACGCCCTCGCCCAACACCGCCGCGCCCGCGGTCTGCCGGGCACCTCCCTCGCCTGGGGCCTGTGGGCCGACAGCAGCGGCATCACCGACCGGCTCGACGACGGCGACCTGCGCCGCCTGTCCCGCTCCGGCATGGCCGCCCTCACCACCGCGCACGGCATGGACCTGTTCGACACCGCCCTCGCCACGCCGTCCGCGCTACTCGTCCCCGCCAAGCTCGAGATGGCAGGCCCCGTCGGCGACGACGTGCCACCCCTGTTCCGCGGCCTGCTGCGCCGCACCCGACGTGCGGCGCGGCAGGACACGGCCGTCACCGACGGGCTCAAGGGACGACTGGCCGCACTCACCCGGTCCGAACAGGACCGGCAGCTGCTCGACCTGGTGAGCACCCACGTCGCCGCGGTCCTCGGCCACGCCGGCGCCGCGTCCGTCGACCCCGACCGGGCGTTCCAGGAACTCGGGTTCGACTCGCTGACGTCGGTCGAACTGCGCAACCGGCTCGGCGCCGCCACCGGCCTCGCCCTGCCACCGACCGTCGTCTTCGACCACCCCACGGCCCTCGCGCTCGCCGCGCACCTGCGCGACAGCCTCGTGCCCGCCGCGGCCGCGCCGGTCGTCCCGGTCACGACCGCGGTGACCGGTGACGAACCGATCGCCATCGTCGCCATGGCCTGTCGCTTCCCCGGCGGCGCCTCCTCGCCCGAAGAGCTGTGGGAGCTGGTGGCGGGGGAGCGGGACGCCATCAGCGGCTTCCCCGCCGACCGCGGGTGGGACGGCGTCGAGCTCGACTCGTCGCACGTGCGCGAAGGAGGGTTCCTGCACGACGCGGCCCGGTTCGACGCCGGGTTCTTCGGCATGAGCGACGACGAGGCCGTGCAGACCGACCCGCAGCAGCGGTTGCTGCTGGAGACGTCCTGGGAGGCGTTCGAACGGGCCGGGATCGACCCGACGTCCCTGCGGGGCACCGAAACCGGTGTGTTCGCCGGGCTGATCTACCACGACTACGGCGTGCGGCTGCACCAGAGCGCCACCGGCGCCGGGTTCATGGGCACGGGCATCAACGCCAGCGCCGCATCAGGGCGGATCGCCTACACCTTCGGGCTGGAAGGCCCGGCGGTCACGGTCGACACGGCGTGCTCGTCGTCGTTGGTGGCGCTGCACCTGGCGGTACAGGCGTTGCGGCGCGGCGAGTGCTCCATGGCGTTGGCGGGCGCGGCGGTCGTGATGGCCACACCCGCGACGTTCGCCGAGGCCAGCCGGCAGCGGTGGCTGCCGGGGGACGGGCGCACCAAGGCGTTCGCCGACGCGGCCGACGGCATCGGGTACGGCGAAGGTGTCGGCGTGCTGCTGGTGGAACGGCTCGCGGACGCGCAGCGCAACGGGCACCCCGTGCTGGCGGTCGTGCGCGGGACCGCCATGAACCAGAGCGGGTCGTCGAACGGCCTGACGTCGCCGCACGGGCCGTCGCAGCAACGCGTGATCCGGCGGGCGCTGGCCGACGCCGGGATCACCCCGGACCAGGTGGACGTCGTGGAAGGACACGGAACCGGCACCGCGCTGGGCGACTCGATCGAGGCGCAGGCCTTGCTGGCCACCTACGGGCAGGACCGCGCCGAGCCGCTCTGGCTCGGATCGATCAAGTCGAACATCGGCTACCCGCAAGCCGCGTCCGGCGTGGCCGGCGTGATCAAGATGGTGATGGCCATGCGGCACCACGTGCTGCCGCGCACGTTGCACGTGGACGTTCCGTCGACCAAGGTGGACTGGGCCTCGGGCAACGTCCGGCTGCTGACCGAATCCCGCCCGTGGCGGCGCCCCGACCACCGGCCTCGTCGTGCGGGCGTTTCGTCGTTCGGCATCACGGGCACCAACGCCCACGCCGTGCTGGAGGAACCACCCGCACCCACTCCTACGACTGAACGTCCGGGCACGGCCGCCCCGACCCGGGTACCGTGGGTCCTGAGTGCGGCCAGTCCCGAGGGGTTGCGGGCACAGGCCGCACGTCTGCTGGCGGCCCTGGATTCACCCGGTCGAGCGACCGGTCCCGGAAACTTCCACCGCACCATCGACGTTGCCGGGAAAGAAGGAGGCGGCGGCGCGGCACCCGACCTGTCCCCCCTGAACGTCGCCACCACCCTCGCCACCGCCCGCGCCACCCTCCCCTACCGCGCCGCGCACGTGGGAGACCAGCCCGCCCTCCGGGACTGGCTGACCCGTCTCGCGGGCGGGACGATCCCCCCAACCCCCACCACCCGTGCCCGCCTGGCCTTCGCCTTCCCCGACGCTGCCGGGGACGCCACGGGTGACGGGCTCGCGATCGCGGCCCGCGAGTGGTACGCCGAGGGCGGATCGTTCGCGGTCGCGTTCGACGAGACGTGCGCGTACTTCGACAAGGAGCTGGAGCGTCCGCTGGCGGCCTTGATGAGCTCGGCGGAGGCGCTCGGCGCGACCGAGCCGCAGGATGGCGCCGGTGGCCAGGAAGAGAAGTACGCGGCGGCGTTGGGGTTCGTGGTTCGGGTGGCGTTGGTGCGGGTGTTGGAGCGGTGGGGGGTTCGGGCCGATCTGGTGGTCGTGGATGGCCCGGGGGTGGATGAGGTGCCGGATGGGCTCCGTCAGGTGGTCGGTGGGGGTGGCCGCCGGTCCGGTGAGGTGGGGGTTGTGGTGGCGGCGCACGTGGCGGGGGTGTTGTCGCTCGAGGACGCCACGCGGGTCGTGCTGGGGCGGGAGGATGTCGGCTGGGCGGGGGCGGTGGTGCCCGTGGTGCCGCTCGGGCGGCTTGGTGAGCAGGGTGAGGTGAGGGTGCTCCGGTTCGGTGGGCCTGTGGACGGCGGGCCTGTGGACGGCGGATCGGTGGAGGCGGAGCGTGTGGTGATCGACGGGTCCGGCGGGCCTGTTGAGACGGTGGCGGCGCTGTTCGAGCGGGGCCAGGCCGTCGACTGGGCGGCGTTCTTCGCCGGACGGGGCGGCGCGCGAGTCCCGCTGCCCACGTACGCCTTCCAGCGCCGGCGGTACTGGCCGGGGGACTGAGGTACCGACCCGCGGTGCGGTCGGAGTGATCCGGTGGGTACCGCGGCACTGCTGGGACGCTGCTGGGCGGAGGTCTTCGGGCCCCCGCCCAGCAGCGTATTCAGCGTCGATTCAGCGTCTATTTACGCAAATCTGCGGGTATCCAAACGCCGGCCGCCCGGCCGCCCGGGCACCCCGCCGCCGCCCGCGCCCGCCGCCGACCGTGCGACGCTCACGTTCCACCGCCCACCCCGAACGCCATATCACACCGGGCGATCACCGTTGTCGGTCGAACGACCGATAGCCGTCGGTGACAACTCGTTGGCCGATGAATCCAGCCAGTCGTCCTTTTCCGACAACCGTGTAAACACTGGTTTAACGCGTCGCCGGTCCTCCGTCCCGACGCCCCTGCGCCCGGACGGCCCACTCACCCCTACTCCCACCCCTACCTACCCTGGTTACCTGTGGGTACAGGCCTTGTGCTCCACCTTTCCGGACCATCAAGGGTGGCGGCCACTGCTTCAAGCGGCCGAACGGGCTGGGCTGAACTCCGCAAATCGGACAGGGCTTACTGCGGACGCCCCAGATCAGTGCTTAAGTACTGTCTCGTGGTCGCCGGCTCATTCCGACGACCCGCACGGGGCGTATACCGGGGCATATCCGTCGCGTGTGGAGGTGTTCGTGGTCACCATGGAGGAGCGGTCCAGCTCGTGACATGTCGCTGGCAGCAGCGTGCCGGCCTGGGGGACGGCAGTAAATGAATCTTGTCGAAAGAGGAAGTCATTTAGAAATACTCGACGGTCTGCTCGCGGACGGCCTGGACGGTCGCGGGCGGATCGCGCTGGTTTCCGGCGGCATCGCCACCGGGAAGACGGAGCTGATCTACGGCTTCACCGAGTCCGTCCGCGACGCCCTGGTGCTGTGCGCCACGGGCGCGCGGGCCGAGCAGCGGCTGGAGCTGGGCGTGGTCGAGCAGCTGTTCTACAGCGCGGCCCTGCCCGGCGACGCGGCGGCACGGGCAGGCGCCCTGCTGTCGTCCGGCACGACGACGAACCAGCCGCACGGCGCGGACGCGGACGCCCGCCTGGTGCACGACCTCTGCGCCTTGCTGCTGGAGCTGTCCCGCGACCGACCGCTGGTGATCGCTGTGGACGACGTGCAGTTCGCCGACCAGACGTCCCTGCGCGTGCTGCTGCACCTGCAACGCCGGATCAGATCGGCCCGCATCCTGCTGCTGCTCGGGGAAGCCACCGGTGCGTCCGGCACCGGCGCCCGCCAGGCGCACACCGTGCTGCGGGACGAGATCGTGCGGCAACCGCAGTCACGGCACCTGCGCCTCACACCGCTGAGCCAGGACGGGGTGCGGGACCTGCTGGCACGGCACCTCGGCACGCAGGCCGCGGCACAGCTGGACGAGCCGTGCCACGCGCTCAGCGGCGGCAACCCGCTGCTGGTGCACGCGCTGATCGAGGACTTCGTCGCGGCGGGCCGCCCGGTCACCGACCACGGCGTGTCCGAAACGGTCACCGGCGACTCCTTCGCGCAGGCGGTGTTCACGTGCCTGCGCCGCGGCGAGCCGCTGCTGCTGCGCATCGCGCAGGGTGTCGCGGTGCTCGGCGAGTTCGGCACGCCGGCCGCGCTCGCCCGGCTGCTCGAGCTGGACTCCCGCACCGTGCAGGACCTGTCCAGGACGATGAACGAGGCCGGCCTGATGGACGCCGGCCGGTTCCGGCACCCGGTGGCCCGCGCCGCCGTGCTGCGCGACCTCGACCCGGACGACCTGTCGTCGTTGCGGCTCAAGGCGGCCCGGCTGCTGCACGACGACGGCGTGCCCGCGGTCGACGTCGCCGGCCACATCACGGCGGCCGAACGCGCGCCCGGCGCGTGGGCGGTGCCGGTGCTGCGCGACGCGGCCACGGAAGCGCTGGTGCGCAACGACATCGGCCGCGCGGTGGACTGCCTGGAACTGGCGCGTGCCGCGTGCCAGGACGATCGCGAGTGCACCGCCATCACGTCGACGCTCACCTCCGTGCAGTGGCTGGTCGACCCGGCCGCCGCCGCCGCGCACCTGACCCAGCTCGGCACGGCGTTCGACCGGGGCCTGCTCGCCCGACGCCAGGCGTGGGGCCTGGTGCGGGCGCTGGTGTGGTTCGGCCGGTCGGACGAGGCCGCGGCCATGCTCGCGGAGCTCGACCGCCCGGACGAGGTGGACAGCGCCACCGCCACCGAACGGCAGGTCACCCGGCAGTGGCTGGTGCACGTGCAGCCGCGCCTGGTGGCCCGCGACCTGGCGGCGGACCTGGAGCGACAGCGGTTGGGCACGCTCGCGTCGGTGGCCGCGTTCGGCGTCACGCCCGGCGCGATCGACGGCGCGGAACGCGTCCTGCAGAGCTCCCGCATCGGCGAGACCCCGCTGGAGGAGCTGATCGGCGCGTTGCAGACGCTCAACCACGGCGACCGCGGCGACCGGGCCGGCTACTGGTGCGACGAGCTGCTCGAGGAAGCGCGCACGCACCGGGCGATCACGTGGCGTGCCGCGATCTCCGACGTCGCCGCCACGGTGGCGCTGCGCCGGGGTGACCTGCTCTCCGCCGAACGGCTGGCGCGCGCCGCCCTGGGCGCGCTGCCCGCCCCGAGCTGGGGTGTGGGCATCGGGTCGCCGCTGGCGACGCTGGTGCAGGCGGCGACGCGGCTCGGCAAGTTCGAGGAGGCCGACGCGCACCTGCGCCAAGGCGTGCCGCAGGCCATGCAGCAGACCAGGTACTGGCCCCAGTACCTGCTCGCCCGCGGCCAGCACCACCTGGCCACGGACCGGCTGCGCGCCGCGCTCGGCGACTTCCTGGCGGTGGGTGAGCTGGCCGGTGAGTGGCAGCTCGACCTGCCGGTGCTGCTGCCGTGGCGGCACGAGGCCGCGCAGGTCTACGTGCGGATGGGCAAACCGGACCGGGCCCGGGAGCTGGTCGGCGAGCAGCTGACCATGCCGGGCGCGACCGGCCCGCGCATCCGGGGCGTGTCGCTGCGGGTGCTGGCCTCGGCCAGCGACACGGGTCGGCGGCTGCCGATGCTGCGGGAGGCGGTCGACCTGCTCGGCGGCCTGGGCGACTGGTACGAGCTGGCACTGGCGTTCGCCGACCTCAGCTGCGCCTACCAGGCGTTGGAGGACTTCGACCAGGCACGGGTCGCCGCGCGGCGCGCGTTGCGGCTGGCCAAGAGCTGCCACGCGAAGCTGCTGCAGGAGCACCTGCAGCACCACCGCACCGCCACCGGCGGGCTCGACTTCAGCGACGGCCGGGACGACGGCGAGTCGCTGGCCCCGTTGAGCGCCGCCGAGCGGCGGGTCGCGGGCCTGGCCGCGCTCGGCTACACCAACCGCGAGATCAGCCGCCGGCTCTACATCACCGTCAGCACGGTCGAGCAGCACCTGACCCGCACCTACCGGAAGTTGAACATCAACCGGCGCACCGACCTGCCGATCCTGGCCAACCCGGGCCCGGGGTCGGGCGCGTTCCCGGTGGAGGCCGGGCCGGGGGTGGCGCTGCCCGGCGACCGGCTGCTGTGAACGCGGTCCGGGCAGGACGGTCGAGGGGCGGCCGTCCTGCCCGGACCCCTCAACCACCGGTGAGGGCCACGTACACGTCCTGGAGGTTGGGTTTCTCCACCTTCAGGTCCGCGGCCATCACGCGGTGGCGGGCGAGCGCGGAGGTGACCGCCAGCAGCAGGTCGGCCGTGCCGACGACCACCGTCCGGTCGGCCGTGGTGGTCACGCTGGTCACCTCCGGCAGGTCGGTCAGCACCCGCTCGGGGAGCGGCGCGGAGGGCCGGAACCGCAACCGCTGCTCGGCGTCCACCCGGGACAGCAGCCCGGCCGGCGTGTCCACCGCGACGAGCCTGCCGTCGGCCAGCAGCGCGATCCGGTCGCACAGCCGCTCGGCCTCCGCGATGGAGCGCGTCACCAGCACCACGGTGGTGCCGCGCTCCCGGATCCGCTGGATGAGCTGGGCGATGTCGCGCCGGGTGTGCGGGTCGAACACCGGCGCGAACTCGTCCAGCAGCACGATCTCCGGGTTGCCCAGCAGCGCCACCGCGATCGACAACCGGTGCTGCTGCCGCTCGGTCAGCTCCGAGTACGGCAGGTCGCGCGTCTCCGACAGCCCGCACTGGATCAGCAGGTCCTCGTGGTTGGCCTGGTGGGCGTAGCCGGAGCCGAACAGCTTCAGCACCTCGCCGACCTTGATGGCCTTCGGCAGCCGCTCGCGGCGCAGCTGCACGCCCACCTGCTGCCGCACCCGGCTCTGGTGCCGCTGCGGGTCCAGGCCCAGCACCGAGATGCGGCCGGCGTCCGGTTTGCGCACGCCCGCCACGCACTCGATGGTGGTCGTCTTGCCCGCGCCGTCCGGACCGATGATGCCGAAGATCTCACCCCGCCGCACGTGGAACGACACGTCGCGCAGCACCTCGCCGCCCGGCCGCCGCTTGGTCAGGCCGACCACCTCGATCACGGGGCCCGGCGCGGGCCGCCGACCTCCTCGCTGCGCCACGGTCACTCCCACCGGAACAGCCGGACCGCGGCGAACCCGGCCACCACCGTGTACCCGGCGAGCACGGCCAGCGGCAGGCCGGCCGGGAACTCGCCCAGCCACGCCGCCTCCATGGCCTGCACGCCCGCCGCCAGCGGGGTGAACTCGCCGATCGCGTGCGCCCACTGCGGCATCAACGGGCCGGGCGTCCACAGCCCGGCGAGGAACAGCAGCGGGAAGAACAACCCGAACCCGGCGCCGAACGCGGCCAGCTCGCTCGACGCGCGGGCCGCGATCAGCAGCCCGATCGAGATCATCGACGTGGCGGTCAGCGCATAGGGGACGAGGAACCCGAGCACGTGGCCCGGCAGCAGCGCGGTGTCGAACAGCACCGCACCCAGCACGATCATGATTACGCTGGTGCCGACCGTCACCGCCAGGCTGACCAGCATGTGCGCGGTCAGCAGCAACGACGGCCGCATCGGTGTGGTGGACAGCCGCAGCAGGATGCCGCGCTCCCGGTAGGACGCCAGCGTGGCCGGCATCAGGTTGAGCACCACGATCACCATCACCATGCCGATCAGCACCGGCATGTAGGCGTCGATCAGCCGCAGCCCGTCGTACTCGGGCTTCGCCGCCCGGAACGACGGGATCAGCCCGAAGATCAGCAGGACGGCGATCGGCACGACGATCGCGTAGCCGACGGACGGCTTGCTGCGGAAGAAGAGCTTCGATTCGGTCGCGGTGAGCCTGGCGAGCCCGGTCATGAGTCGAGTCCGTTCTGCGCTAACGCACGGCCGGTGAGGGCCACGTACGCGTCTTCCAGCGTGGCCTGGTCGAGCCGCAGCTCGGTCGCGGCCGTGCCGTGCCGGACCAGGGCCGCGTTGACCGCGGCCAGCAGCTCACCGGTGCCTATCACGACGACTTGGTCCGGTGTCTCGATGACCTTGACCACCTCGGGCAGCGCGTCCAGCACGGCGGTGTCCAGCGGCCCGCTCGGCCGGAACGACAGCCGCTGCTCGCCGTTGACCTGCGCGACCAGGTTCGCGGGCGTGTCCGTGGCGACGACCCGGCCCGCGTCGATCAACGCGATCCGGCTGCACAGCCGCTCCGCCTCGTCCATCATGTGGGTGACGAGGACGACCGTGACACCGTCCGCGCTGAGCCGCTTGATCACGTCCCACGTGGCGCGCCGCGCCCGCGGGTCCAGGCCGGTGGTCAGCTCGTCCAGGACGACGACCTCCGGGTTGCCCACCAGCGCCAGCGCGATCGACAGCCGCTGCTGCTGACCGCCGGAGAGGTGGTTGTAGTTGGTGTCGCGCTGCTCGGCGAGGCCGAACTCGTCCAGCAGGCCGCGCCAGTCGACCGGGTCCGGGTAGAACGACGCGTACAGCCGCAACGCCTCGGAGACCTTGAGCTGCGGCGGCAGGTGGCACTTCTGCAGCTGCACGCCGACGCGCCGGCGCAACGCCTCCCGGTCCTGCCGCGGGTCGAAGCCGAGCACCGAGATCAGCCCGGCATCGGGGCGGCGCACGCCGGTGACGCACTCGACCGTGGTCGACTTGCCCGCGCCGTTGGGTCCGAGGATTCCGAAGATCTCGCCGCGGTCCACGCTGAACGAGACGTCGTCCACGGCGACCTTGTCGCCGTAGCGCTTGTGTAAGTTCGCCACCTCGATGACGCTCATCCCCACCTGCCTCGCTGTGCCGATGTGCTGATCAGAACGTAGGAGCCTGGCCGGTGGCGCCGGAATCCGCTTGGGCACCAGACGCGGGGTAGAGCTACCCCCACCCCGCCGTGCGCGGGCGTGCCGCCCGGCCGACCCCTAGGCGGGTCGGATGACCCTTAGTCACACCCCGAATAAGTCGCCGCGACCTGCTGCCGCGGCCGTCGGGTGCGCTATCAGTTGACGGCGGCCGACAACGCGAGCGCCCGGAGAAGGAGCACGGACATGGGGGAACAGGTCGACTCGCTCGAGGGGATCTTCCGGCAGGGCGATCTCTACGACGACGTCTACCGCGGGCGTGGCAAGGACTACCGGGCCGAGGCCGACGTGGTCCTGGACCTGGTCCGCGAGCACAACCCGGGCGCGAAGTCACTGCTCGACGTGGGGTGCGGCACCGGGTCGCACCTGTCCCGGTTCCGCGAGGAGTTCGACCACGTCGAGGGCATCGACCTGGCCGCGGACATGGTGCGGGTGGCCAGGGCGAAGATGCCCGACGTCGGGCTGCACGTGGGCGACATGCGCGACTTCGACCTCGGCCGGCGGTTCGACGCGATCGCCTGCCTGTTCAGCGTGATCGCCTACCTGCCCGGCGCGGCCGACATCGAGGTCGCGATCGGGCGGCTGGCCGCGCACCTGGAGCCGGGTGGCGTGGTCGTGGTGGAGCCCTGGTACTTCCCGGAGACCGCGGTGGACCGGCACGTGATGTCCGACGTCGCCCAGGTCGACGGCCGCACGATCGCCCGCGTCTCGCGCGGTGAGCGGGTCGGCGACTCGCACCACATCGAGGCGCACTACGTGGTCGCGCACCCCGAGGAGGGCATCCGGCACTTCGCCGACGTGCACGTGCTCGCGGTCGTCGCCCGGGAGCGGTACGAGAAGGCCTTCGCGGCGGCGGGCATCTCGGCGCGGCACGTCCAGTCGCCGCGGCCGGGCCTGTACGGGCCCGGCCTGTTCGTCGGTGTCCGGCAAGAACAGTGAGGATGGCAATGAAAGCGACCGAGCTACAGGTCGAGGGCGCGTACGTGTTCACGCCGGACGTGTTCCGCGACGAGCGCGGGTTCTTCGTGTCCCCGTTCCAGCAGTCCGACCTGGTGGAGACGATCGGCAGGCCGCTGTTCCCGGTGGCCCAGATGAGCCTGAGCCAGTCCCGGCGCGGCGTGGTGCGCGGCATCCACTACACCAGGACGCCACCGGGCGTGGCGAAGTACGTGCACTGCCCGCAGGGGCAGGCGCTGGACATCATCATCGACCTGCGGGTCGGCTCGCCCACGTTCGGCAAGTGGGACAGCGTGGTGCTCGACCGGGAGGAGGCCAAGGCCGTCTACATCCCGCTCGGCATGGGCCACATGTTCGTCGCGTTGACCGACGACACGGTGGTGTCCTACATGCTCTCCGGGCAGTACGTGGCCGACAACGAGCTGGCGATCACGCCGTTCGACCCGGAACTGGACCTGCCGATCCCGAAGAACATCGAGCCGATCATGTCCCCGCGCGACACCGTGGCGCCCACCGTCGCGCAGGCGCTGGAGCAGGGCCTGCTGCCCGACTACCAGCAGAGCCTGCGACTGCACGACGCGCTCTGAGCACACGCGGAAGGGGCCACCCCGACCGGGGCGGCCCCTTCCGCGTCGCGTGGGTCAGAGCGCGGCCAGCACCTGGCGGACCGCGTCGATCACCTTGTCCTGCGCGTCCGCCGACAGCGACGGGTACATGGGCAGCGAGAAGATCTCGCCCGCCAGCCGCTCGGTCACCGGCAAGGACCCGGCCGCGTAGCCCAGCTTCGCGAAACCGGTCTGCGTGTGCACCGGCCACGGGTAGCTGATGTTGAGGTGGATGTCGTAGCCCTTGAGCCGCTCGATGATCTCGTCGCGGCGGGGGTGGCGCACCACGTAGACGTAGTAGACGTGCTCGTTGCCCTCGGTCACGTGCGGCAGCACCAGGTCGGTGTCGCCCAGGCCCTCGGCGTAGCGCTGCGCGACGGCCCGCCGACCGGCCACGTACTCGTCCAGCCGGCCGAGCTTGCGGCGCAGGATCTCCGCCTGCACCTCGTCCAGCCTGCTGTTGTGCGCGGGCGTCTCCACCACGAAGTACCGCTCCGCCATGCCGTAGAACCGCAGCCGCCGCGACCGGTCGGCGATCTCCTGGTCGTCGGTGACGATCGCGCCGCCGTCGCCGTACGCGCCGAGCACCTTGGTGGGGTAGAAGGAGAACGCCGACGCGTCACCCGTGGTGCCGGCCAGCACGCCGTCCCGGCGCGCGCCGTGCGCCTGCGCGCAGTCCTCCAGGATCCGCAGGTCGTGCTTCGCGGCCAGGTCGACCAGCGGGCCCAGGTCCACCGGCTGCCCGTACAGGTGCACCGGCAGCAGGCAGCGGGTCCGGTCGGTGAGCACCGACGCGACCTGGTCGGTGTCCATCAGGTAGTCCTGCTCGCGGATGTCCACGAACACCGGCGTCGCGCCGACGGCGTCGATCGCCACCACCGTGGGCGCGGCCGTGTTCGACACCGTCACGACCTCGTCACCCGGGCCCACGCCGAGTGCCTGCAACGCCAGCTTGATCGCGTTCGTGCCGTTGTCCACGCCGACGCTGTGCCCCACGCCGTGGTAGGCGGCGAACTCCGCCTCGAACCCCTTGACGCTCTGCCCCAGCACGAGCTGGCCGGAGCGGAACACCGTCTCCACCGCGTCGATGATGTCCTCGCGCTCGGCGTCGTACTCCGCGAGGTAGTCCCAGACCCGGATGGTCATGTCCGTCACTCCGTTCCCGATGTGTGTGCCCGCGCGCCGGCGACCGCGGGCGCCGCGCCAGGCCGTTCCGATCCACTGCCGGCGAGGGCCGCCACCGTGCGGGCGACGCCCTCCTCCAGACCCACCCGAGGCGTCCAGCCCACCGCGTCGTGGAACGGGCCGGGGTCGATCACGTCGTGCTGGAAGTCCCGCGCGTCGGTGTCGGCGGGCGCGGGGGTGGACACCACGGGCGCCGGCGGCAGCCCGGTGTGGTCGGCGACCGCGCGGGCGATCACGCCGAACACGTCGCGCAGCTCGCGCGCCGCCGGCGAGGCGATCGACCAGCACCGGCCTGCCAGCGGTCCGGGCAGGTCGAGGGCGGTCAGCACGGCCGACACGGCGTCCTCGACGAACATGAAGTGCCGGCGCAGGGTGCCGTCGCCCCAGTAGGTCAGGGGCTGTCCCGCGAACGCGCGGCGCACCATGCCCACCACCGAGCCGGGCCCGGACGGGCTGTGCACGATCTCCGGCCCGAACACCACGGGCAGCCGCAGGCCGATCCCGCGCAGCACGCCGTCCGCGTGCGCGTCCAGCAGCGCGCGTTCGGCGTCCCGCTTCTGCCGCTCGTACTCGGTGTGCGGCTCGGCGTCGCCCCGGCCCAGGTGCGACCCGGTGTAGACGCACAGCGGCCGGTCGGCGGTCGAGCGGAACGCCTCCACCACGGCCCTCATCGCGCCGACCGCGACCACCCGGCTGGCGGGGTCGTGCTCCAGGTCGCGCCAGTACCCGCCGGGCCGCACCGCGTACACCACCGCGTCCGAGCCCTCGACCGCGTCGGCGACCGCGCCCGGCTCGGTCACGTCGGCCGTCCGCACGTCGACGTCGGCCACGGCGCCCGGACGCACCGCCGCCGGCCGCCGCGACACCAGCCGCAGCCGCACCGGCCGCGCCGCCAGGGCCTCGGCGACCGCGCCGCCCAGGAACCCCGACGCGCCCAGGACGGTGACCGTCCTCATGCGCCCCCCTCGGTGGAGGACGCCAACGCGCGCAGGCAGGCCAGCAGGCTGCGGCACTGGATGTTCACGTAGTGGCTGTGCTGCAACAGGGTCGTGAGCTGGTGCGGCGTCATCCACCGGAAGTCCGGGTGGTCGTGCAGCTCGTCGGTCTCCACGATCACGTGCCGGGTGCGGGTGTGGAAGAACCGCCCGCCCTCCTCGGACTGGATCGTGTCGAACTTGATCCGGCCCGGGTCCGCGGCCAGCACCACGTCCAGGAACGGCGGCCGGGACGCGGGCGGCGAGTCGGCGTGGTTCTCCGGCACGCACTGCACGGTCGGCGCCAGCTCGGCGACGTCGAAGATCCCCGGCTCCGCCTTCGCGTGCACCAGGACGTGCAGCACGCCTTCGACGCGGGTCACCAGGAACGCCACCAGCCCGATGCCGCGGGCGGCCAGCATCGGCTGGTTCCACCGGCCGACCTCGCGGCCGCGCGCCTCCACCAGCAGCCCGATGACGTCGAAGAACCGGGCGCTCAGGTGGGAGACCACGTCGCCGTCGTAGCGCCACTCGGTCATCCGGTGCAGCGGCATCGGCTCGACCGTCACCTCGGTCGCGGCCCGCTGCTCGGTGATCCAGCTCAGCAGGTCGCCGATGCTGTGCAGGCCCGCGCCCTCGCCGGTCCACGAGCTGATCTGGGACCGGGTGAAGCCGTCGTAGCCGAGCAGCGGGCCCGGTGCGTTCATGTCGATGAACGGCAGGCAGGACAGCACCGACCGGGTGTCCATGTTGATCATGTCGTCCATCCCGAGCAGGTCGTTGACCTGCGCGATGGTCAACCAGTGGAAGCCGTCGACCACCTCGACGTCCTCCGTCACCTCGATGACCATGTTCCGGTTGCGCTTGCGCAGGAACCAGCTGCCCTGCTCGGACTGCCGCACGTCGGCCACCACCCGGTGCCGCGCGCGGTCCATGAAGTAGCGCAGGTAGGGGATGGCGTTGCCGCCGTGCACCCGCGTGTAGTTGCTGCGCGTGGCCTGCACGGTCGGCGAGATCTGGATGCCGCTGTAGTTGCCCGGCTCGGCCTTGAGCTGCATCAGGCAGTGCAGGACGCCGTTGATCTCCTTGACCAGGATGCCCAGGATGCCGACCTCGGGCTGCAGGATGATCGGCTGGTCCCAGTGCGGCACCAGGGCGTTCGGGATCCGCACGTCCACGCCGTGGATGGAGAAGAACTTGCCGCTCACGTGCCGGATGGAGCCGGTGGCGTCGTCGGTGTACCAGTCGGACAACGCGCTCAGCGGCACGCGTTCGACGTTGGTGTACATGGACGTCGCCGCCTCGGCCCGCGCGGCGAGGTAGGAGTCCAGGTCGAGCACGGCCTCGTCGCGGGCCAGCGCGGACCGGGCCAGTCGGTCCGAGGTGTTCGGATTGTCCAGTGTTCGCATGCCAGCGCCCCGCTTCCCACCAGGTGTGCCGGCCGGTCCTCGGGGGAGGGCCGGCCGGCTTGCGTTGCCGGCGCTCAGCCCGTGACGGCGAGCAGCCGCGTGAGGACCTCCGCGGGGGACGGCATCCCGTCGACCTCCGCGGCCAGCTTCCCGGCGGCGGCCCGCGCCGACGGGTCGTCCAGCAGCCTGCCGACCGCCTCGGCCACCGCGTCCGCGGCGATCTCGTGCTGCGCGATCCGGTCGCCGACGCCCGCGGCGACGACGGTGTCCGCGATGCGCTGCTCGTCCACCCACGGGTTGTGCAGCACCAGCTGCGGCACGCCCGCGCTGAACGCGTTGAGCGCCGTGCCCGCGCCCGCGTGGTGCACGATCAGGTCCACGTGCGGCAGCACCAGGTGCTGCGGCACCCACGCCTGCAGGTGCACGTTGTCCGGCAGGCCGTCGAGCGCGGCCGGGTCGACCGCGTTCCCGGTGGAGACCAGCAGGTCCACCGGCAGCCGCGCGATGCCGTCGATCGTGGCGCGCAGCGCGGTCACGTCGAACGCCTCGGTCGTGCTCAACGTGAGGTAGACCAGCGGGCGCGTGCCGTCGCGGTCGCGCACCGAGGCCGGCAGCTCGTCACCGGGCTCGCTCCACGTGGTGGGGCGCATCGGGATCCGGTCCGCGTCGGCCAGGAAGTCGGCTTCCTGCACCGAGGTCGGGCAGATGTCGACCACCGGGAGGTCCGGCCGGGTCAGTCCCAGCTCCGCGGCGACCGCGTTGGTCATCGCCTTGATCGGCGCCGAGATGGGACCCGTGACGACGCGGCCGATGGTGTGCCGCACCGCGGGCACGCCCATCTTCTCCGCGGCCAGGCCCGCGCCCGGGTTGGCGATCTCGAACACGACCAGGTCGGCCGGGTGCCGCTCCAGGTGCGCGGTGAGGTCGGCGAACACCCGGCGCGGCTGCACGTCGCCGAACACCTTCGCGATGACGACCGGGATCTCCTCCGGCGGCACCGCGTCCGGGCGGTGGTCCGTGGCGAGCGCGAACGCCTCCGCGGGCTCCAGACCCGCCTTGATCGGCTCCAGGCCCGCCTTGCGCACCAACCCGAACATGCCCTCGCTGGTGGCGAACACGACCTCGTGGCCCGCGTCGCGGGCGGCGACGGCCAGCGGCAGCAGCGGCAGCACGTGGCCGTGGGCACCCGTGGCGGCGAACAGCACTCGCTTCATCATGGACTTGGCGACCTCTTCGACGGTGTCGGCGGTGGGGGACGTCCGGCCGGACGTCGCGAAGATCACTCGAACGGCCCTGCCCGGCCGAGGTGGCACGACCGTAGCCGGCGTGCGGAAGGCGGAGTAACCCCTAGTGATCTGCTACTTCGCCGCGGGTACACCCCTACCGGCGCGCGGCGGCACCGGGAGAGGGCTGGTCACCGACGGCCGGCGGTGGACGACGACGGGTGCGGCGCGGCGCGGCCGGTGGTGAACTGGGACGACGTCCGACGAACCGGGTGAGGATGGAACATGGCTCTGGAGCAGGCCGAAGCGACCCCGACCACGGCGCCGTGGTGGACCTCCGCGGTGGTGTACCAGGTGTACCCGCGCAGCTTCGCCGACTCCGACGGTGACGGCGTGGGCGACCTCAACGGCATCACGGCGCGGCTGGACCACCTGCGGCGGTTGGGCGTCGACGTGATCTGGCTGTCCCCGGTGTACGCCTCGCCGCAGGCCGACAACGGCTACGACATCTCGGACTACCAGGCGATCGACCCGGCGTTCGGCACGCTGGAGGACTTCGACCGGCTGCTGGCCGAGGTGCACGCGCGGGGCATGAAGCTGGTGATGGACCTGGTGGTCAACCACACCTCCGACGAGCACCCGTGGTTCGTCCGATCGCGGTCGTCGAAGGACGACCCGAAGCGGGACTGGTACTGGTGGCGCCCGCCGCGCGACGGTTTCGAGGCGGGGCAACCGGGTGCGGAACCGACGAACTGGGGTTCGTTCTTCTCGGGTCCGGCGTGGACGTTGGACGAGGCGACGGGTGAGTACTACCTGCACCTGTTCGACGTCAAGCAGCCGGACCTGAACTGGGAGAACCCCGAGGTCCGCCACGCCGTGTACGACATGATGCGGTGGTGGCTGGACCGGGGCGTGGACGGCTTCCGGATGGACGTGATCAACCTGATCTCCAAGGACCCGGACCTGCCCGACGGTGCGACGACCGGCGTCGGCGGCCTCGGCGACGGGTTCCCGCACTTCGGCACCCGCCCCGGCGTGCACGACTTCCTCCAGGAGATGCACCGGGAGGTGTTCGGGGGCCGGCCGGGGGAGTACCTGACCGTGGGGGAGATGCCGGGCGTGACGTGGGAGCAGGCCCGGTTGTTCACCGACCCGGCGCGGCGCGAGCTCGACATGGTGTTCCAGTTCGAGCACGTCTCGCTCGACCACGGGCCGGGCGGCAAGTTCGACCCGAAGCCGTTGGACCTGCGCGACCTCAAGGCGTCGCTGGGCCGGTGGCAGACCGCGTTGGGCGAAGTCGGCTGGAACAGCCTCTACTGGAACAACCACGACCAGCCGCGCGTGGTGTCCCGGTTCGGCGACGACGACCGGTACTGGCGCGAGTCGGCCACCGCGCTGGCCACCGTGCTGCACCTGCACCGCGGCACGCCCTACGTCTACCAGGGCGAAGAGCTCGGCATGACCAACGCGCCGTTCGCCGGCGTGCACGAGATGCGGGACGTCGAGTCGCTGAACCACCACCGCCTGGCCGTCGCGGCGGGCGCCGACCCCGACGAGGTGCTGCGGGGTCTGCGGGCAATGGGCCGCGACAACGCCCGCACGCCCGTGCAGTGGGACGCGAGCCCGCACGCCGGGTTCACCACCGGCGAGCCGTGGCTCGCCGTCAACCCCAACCACACCTGGCTCAACGCCGAAGCCCAGTACGACGACCCCGACTCCGTCTTCAACCACTACCGCCGGCTCATCCGGCTGCGCCACGACCTGCCCGTGGTCGCCCTCGGCGACTTCCGCATGCTCCTTGTCGACCACCCGCACGTCTACGCCTACGAACGCACCCTGGACGGCACCCGCCTGCTCGTCGTCGCCAACCTCGGCGGCACACCGCAGACCGTCGGGATCGACCGCGGGTGGTCCGCCGCCGACGTGGTGCTGGCCAACGTCGGGGCGGCGCTGGTCTCGCCCGGTCGGGTGGACCTGCGCCCGTGGGAGGCCCTGGTGCTCACGCGCTGATCACCGGGGTGCGACCCCGCGACCAGGGGATTCCGGGACGGCTCACCCCGTCACCCGAGTGCCGGCGACGATCGCGGTGTGTCGCACGTTCGGGTGAATCGGAGGGTCATCGCCGATGCCCTGCGCACACCCTCGTCCCTGGCTGCGACCTGCGGGTTTCTCGCCACATGCGGACATCATCAGTCGTTACCACCCGCGGTGGTGCCGTTGCGCGTCACCCCGGTCGGGGGATCGTTGACCGGGTTACATCGACACCGGTCGCGCCGAGCCGAGGGCCGGCAGGTGGGGGGCAGGGTGAGACGTGTTGCGGGGCACCTCCGGCGCGGGACTTCGAGACCTCCGCCGGGCGGGCCCAAGCGGTGGCTGAAGGCGGGCATCGCCGCCGTCGTCACCACGGGCGCGGTCGCGACCGCGATCACCGCGGTGCTGTCGGTGAAGTTGCCCTCGGACCCCGAGGACAGCGCCGCCGTGACCGCGGTGCGGGCGACGTCCCGCGTCCCGCTCGGCGAGTACGTCCGGCGGTCGGAGAACACCGTGCCGAAGAAGTTCGGCGGCGGTCGCGCCACCTCGGCCCGCTCCGGGCCCACCGGCGGCTCGACCGCCGTGACCTCCAGCGGTAAGTCGCCACCGACCACCCGGTTCACCGGCACGTCGACCTCGTCCACCGGCCGGACGGCATCGAAAACCGTCACCGCGCCCTCCACGTCCCCCTCCACCGGGCGCCTCGATCCGGAATTCCGGCTGCCGCGCGGGCTGAGCGAGGAGGACGTCGTGGAGCTGTCCGGGACGATCCTCCTCAGTGCCGGCGTAGACGTCCCCGGGAACGGCGCTCCGTCGGTCCGGTTGGTGCAGCGCTTCGCGCCGATGGTGGTCGGCAACGCCGTCGACCCGCAGGGGAACCCGGCTCCGCCGCGCGCCATCGTCGACCGGGTGCTGAAGCTCCTCGGCGACTCGCGCAAGGTCGAAGGGGGGCACGAGCCGGTGGGCGTGGTGGTCAGCGCGGACGTCGAACTGGTCGGCCTGCGCGGCAAACCGGTGATGCTGACCTGGTCCATGTGGCAGACGTCCGGCGAGAGCCGCTTGCACGGTGACTGGCTGAACAGCAACCTGGCCTACCGCCTGGAGGCGCGGACGCACCGGGACACCGCGAGCGTCGACCTGTGGGTCCCCCTGCCCCACGCGACGGGTTCGTACTTCGTCCGGGTCGACCTCACCAGCGACGGTTCCCGCCTGGCGAGCGCGGAGAGCCCGCCGTTCGACTGACCGGAACACCGAGGCGTGAGCACCGCGGCGGCACGGACACCCGCACGTTCCAGCACCACCGCACCGGGTCGGCGCGATCGGTCACCGTCGTCGGGGGCGGTCGTCGCCACGCGTGCGACGGCCGCCCCCGAGGCGACTACATCCGTTCCGGCGCGGTGATGCCCAGCAGGCCGAGGCCGTGGCCGAGGGTGCGGGCGGTCAGGCGGCACAGGGCCAGCCGGTTGCCGCGCACCGGCTCGTCGGCCTTGAGGACGGGGCAGTGGTCGTAGAAGGCGGTGTAGGCGCGGGCCAGTTCGTACAGGTAGCCGCACAGGCGGTGCGGTTCGAGGGTGGCCGCGACCTCGGTGACGACGGCGCCGAAACCGTCGAGCACCAGCGCGAGCTCCCGCTCCGCGGGGTGCGGCGCCACGGTCGGGTCGACCGTCACGTCCGGGTCGCCCGCGAGGCGCAGGATCGAGCTGATGCGGGCGTGGGCGTACTGGAGGTACACGCCGGTGTTGCCGGTGAACGACACCATGCGGTCGACGTCGAACGCGTAGTCCTTCACCCGCGAGGTCGACAGGTCGGCGTACTTGACCGCGGCGATGCCCGCCGACTCGGCGATCCGGTCCAGCTCGGCCGGGTCGAGGTCGGGGTTCTTCTCCTCGACGACCGCCCGCGCCCGCGACACCGCGTCGTCGAGCAGGTCCATGAGCCGGACCGTGCCACCGGACCGCGTCTTGAACGGCGTGCCGTCCGGGCCGAGGATCGTGCCGTAGGCGGCGTGCTCGGCGCCGGCGCCGTCGGTCAGCCACCCGGCGCGCCGGGCCGCCTCGAAGACCAGCTGGAAGTGCAGCGCCTGCCGCGAGTCGGTGACGTAGACCAGCCGGGTCGCCTTCAGCTCGCGCAGCCGGTAGCGGATGGTGGCCAGGTCGGTGGTGTCGTAGCCGTACCCGCCGTCGCGCTTGCGGACCATCAGGGTGACCGGCCGACCCTCCGGCCCGGTCACCTCCTGCGAGTAGAAGACGAGCGCGCCGTCGCTCTCCACCGCCAGACCGGCCTCGACCAGCTCCTCGACGGTGTCGGCCAGCATCGGGTTGTAGAACGACTCGCCGACCGAGTCCTCGGGCGTGAGCAGCACGCCGAGGCGGTCGTAGATCGCGGTGAACGACCGCTCGGACTCCGCGACGATGTCCTGCCACACCGCGACCGTCGCCGGGTCGCCCGACTGGAGGGCGACGACCCGCGACCGGGCGCGGTCGGCGAACCCGGCGTCGGCGTCGAACTCCGCCCGCGCCGCCCGGTACAGGCCGTCCAGCGCGGACACCGCGGAGGTGCCCGCGCCGAGCTCGTCCTGGTGCCACGCGGCGTCTGGGTGCTCGTCGAGGTACTGGATCAGCATCCCGAACTGCGTGCCGAAGTCGCCCAGGTGGTTCTGCCGCAGCACGTCCGCGCCGAGGAACCCGATCACGCGCGCCAGGCTGTCGCCGATGATCGTCGTGCGCAGGTGCCCGACGTGCATCTCCTTGGCGATGTTGGGCGCCGAGTAGTCGACCACGACCTTGCGGCCCAGCTCGGGCTCGCCCACGCCGAGGCGTGGGTCGGCCAGGCGGGCGGCGACCTGCGCCCACACCGCACGGTCGGTCACCGTGACGTTGAGGAAGCCCGGCCCGGACGGTTCGACCGAGGCCAGCACCGGGTCCGCGTCGAGGTCGAGCC
Source organism: Saccharothrix saharensis (assembly GCF_006716745.1). Classification (NCBI taxonomy): domain Bacteria; kingdom Bacillati; phylum Actinomycetota; class Actinomycetes; order Pseudonocardiales; family Pseudonocardiaceae; genus Saccharothrix; species Saccharothrix saharensis. The sequence goes on from NZ_VFPP01000001.1 coordinate 216,596, forward strand.
GGGCCACCACGTCCGCCGCCAGGTCGCGCGGCTTCACGCCGACGCGCTTGGCCAACGCCAGCGGCGCGTTGCACTGGAAGTCCGCGCGCTCGGATCGTCGCACCACCGGATCCGCGCCCGCCAGGTCCGCACGGACCCGGCCGATCGCCCCCGACATCGTCGTGGCGATCCGTTCCAGCAGCGACGGCACCCCTTGGTGGTGGACACTCACCTGGCACATCCTCCTTCGTCGGAGAGGCGATTGTTCCAGGCCGCGCCGGTGTCGCCCGCCCAGGGTCGGCGGCCGTCCGGCGGTGCGGTCCACAGTGGACGTCGGGTCGACCGCTCAGCCGAGTTCGGCCAGCCGTCGGGCGGCCGGTGCGACCACGCCGTCGATCCAGCGGGCGAGGTCGCCGTCCGGCGAGCGCAGGACGACCGTGTCGATGCCCGGTTCCGCGTAGCGGGCCAGGGCCGCGGTGAGCCCGTCCGCGTCGTCGGGGAGGTGGCCGAGCGGCACCACGGTCTTGCGGATGGCGTCGTGGTCGCGGCCGACGTCGTCGCAGTGCCGGCGCAGCACGTCGAGCTTGTGCGGCACCTCGTCGGCGGACGGCAGCAGCAGGTTGCAGGCGTCGGCGTAGCGGGCGACCAGCCGCAGGGTCTTCCGCTCGCCGTTGCCGCCGATCATGATCTCCGGGTGCGGCGCGCTCACCGGCGCGGGCACGCACAGCGTCTCGGCCAGGCGGTAGTGCTCGCCCTCGAACGGCCCGTCGTCGGTCGGGTCCCACATCCGCAGGCAGATCCGCAGCGTTTCCTCCAGCCGTTCGAAGCGCTCGCCCAGCGGCGGGAACGGCACGCCCAACCCGCGGTGCTCGCGCTCGTACCAGGCCGCGCCGAGACCCAGCGTCGCGCGGCCGCCCGACACCACGTCCAGCGTGGTGACGATCTTGGCCAGCAGGCCGGGGTGGCGGTAGGTGACACCCGTGACGAGCGCGCCGAGCCGGACGGTCGACGTGTGCGCCGCCAGGAACCCGAGCGTGGTGTACGCCTCCAGCATGGGGTCCTCGGCCGCGTCGTTGTGCTCCATCTGGAAGTAGTGGTCCATGACCGACAGCCACCCGAGCCCGCCCGCCTCGGCGGCCGCGCACGCCGCGGCGAGGTCGCCGCCGAGCCGTGCCGCACCCTGGTTGAACCGGTTGATGTGCACACCCAGTCGCACGTCGTGCTCCGTTTCCCACGCTCCGTCACCGACCACGGGGACGCTAGTTGCTGGAGCGCGCTCCAGGTCAACTCGCGACCAGCACGACCTTTCCGGTGACGGTGCCGGACTCGGCGAGTCGCACCGCGTCCGCGACGCGCTCCAGCGGCACGCGTGCCGCCACCTGCGGCCGCAGTGAGCCGTCGGCGAGCAGGGCGAACACCGCGCCGAGGTCGCGGGTCAGGCGGGCGCGGAACCTGGCCGCATTCCGCCTGCCCGCCCAGATGTTGAAGAACCGCGTGGTGCGGCCGTTGGGCAGGGCGTTCCACCACAGCAGGCGGGCGAAGAGCTTGAGCACCGGCAGGCGGGACGAGCCCCGCTGGTCGCGGGTGGACGCGGTGCCGTAGGCGACGAGGGTGCCTCGCGGCGCGAGCAGCCGGTACGAGTCCACGATGCCGGGGCCGCCGACGTGGTCGAACACCGCGTCCACGCCGTTCGGCGCGAGCGCGCGGACCTCGGCGGCCAGGTCGGGGGAGCGGTAGTCGACCGGGGTCGCGCCCAGGTCGCGGACGGCGTCGTGGTGGCGGGGCGAGGCGGTGCCGATGACCCGTGCCCCGGCCAGGCGGGCCAGTTGCACCAGGGTCGAGCCGACGCCGCCGTTCGCGCCGTGCACCAGCACGGTCTGCCCCGGGCAGACCTCGGCGATGCCGTGCAGCATCTGCCAGGCGGTGAGCCCGTTGACCACGAACGTCTCCGCGTCGGCCGGGTCGACGCCGTCCGGCACCGGCACCAGGTCCGCCGCGTCCACCAGCGCGTGGCTGGCCCAGCCGCCGACCTTGGTCAGCGCCGCGCACCGCCGGCCGACCAGGGTCGCGTCCACGTCGGGACCGACCTCGGCGACGGTGCCGACCAGGTCGTAGCCGGGCACGAACGGGAACGCGGGCTGGTCGTAGTACTTGGCCCGGCGCATCTGCTGCTCGGCGAACGACACCCCGGACGCCTCGACGCGGACGAGCGCCTGGCCCCGCGCCGGGACGGGCCGGTCCCGGTGGCGCAGCACGAGGCCGTCGGGCTCGACCACGCCCGGCAGCACGACTTCGACGACCCGCTCGGTGGATTGCCGGCTCATCGCTTCCTCCGTATGTGAGTGGTCAGTCACTTACTAGTCAGTGAACGCTGCAGCCAGGCCGTATGTCAAGCAGGTGGGCGATAAGAGTGGTTGGTCACTCACACTTGCTAAGACGGGTAGGCGTGCAGCTCGGTGGCCTTGACGGCGGCCCACAGCTCGTCGCCGGGCCGGAGCCGGAGGTCGGCGACGGTCGCCGTGGTGACGTCGGCCAGCACGGGCGGCACACCGTCCAGCCGCACGCGGGTGGTGTGCGCGTGCTGCTCGATCCCCGCCACGGTGACGCGCCACGCGTTGCGCGGGCTGCCGGTCGGGTGCTCGGGGTGCAGGCCGACCGCGTTGGGCGGGAACACGACGTGCACCGGCCCGGTCGCCGGCGCGGCGATGGTGAGCGTGCCGCCACCGGCCAACTCCACCGCCGTGCCGTGCGCCGTGCCGCGGTACAGGTTGAGGCCGACGAGGTCGGCGACGTAGTCGGTGCGCGGCCGGCGGGCGACATCGGTCGGCGTGCCCTGCTGCACCACCTCGCCGTGCTCCAGGACCACGAGCCGGTCGGCCAGCACCATCGCGTCCAGCGGGTCGTGCGTGACCAGCAGGGTGTGGCCGGGGTAGTCGCGCAGGTGGCGGCCGAGCTCGGCGCGCACGTGCAGCCGGGTGGCGGCGTCCAGCGCGGCCAGCGGCTCGTCGAGCAGCAGCAGGTCCGGACCGGTGGCCAGGGCGCGGGCCAGCGCGACGCGTTGCGCCTGCCCGCCGGACAGCGTGCGCGGCTTGGCCCTGGCGTGCCCGGCCAGCCCGACCCGTTCCAGCCACCGCGCGGCCTCGGCCCGCGCCGCCGCACGGCCGGCACCGCGCGCACGCGGTCCGAAAGCGACGTTCTCCAGCGCGGACAGGTGCGCGAACAGCAGGTAGTCCTGGAACACCACGCCGATCGGACGTCGTTCGGCGGGGTGGAACACGTCCGGCGGCGCGTCCCACGTCCGCTCGCCGAGCCGGATGTGGCCGCCGGTCAACGGCAGCAGCCCGGCCAGGGCGCGCAGCGCGGTGCTCTTGCCCGCGCCGTTCGGGCCGAGCAGGGCGACCACCTCGCCCGGCTCCACCACCAGCTCCGCGGCCAGCCGGAACGCGCCGCGGGTGACCCGCAGGTCGGCGTGCAGCGTCATGACGGCCCGCTCACCCACCGGTCCCGCAGCGCGGCCAGCACGCCGACCGACACCAACAGCAACACCACGCTCAGCACGATCGCCGCGTCCGGATCGGTCTCCAGGGCCAGGTAGACGGCCAACGGCATGGTGGTCGTCTCGCCGGGGAAGTTGCCCGCGAACGTGATGGTGGCGCCGAACTCGCCCAACGCCCGCGCCCAGCACAACACCGTGCCCGCGACCACTCCCGGCAGGATCGAGGGCAATGTGACCCGCCGGAACGCCAGCCAGCGCGACGCGCCCAACGTCGCGGCCGCCTCCTCGTAGCGCGGGTCGGCCGCGCGCAACGCGCCCTCCACCGAGATGACCAGGAACGGCATCGCCACGAACGCCTCGGCCAGCACCACCCCGGCGGTGGTGAACGGCAGCGAGACGCCGAACCACGCGTCGAGGTGCTGCCCGACCAGCCCGCGCCGGCCGAGCACGAACAGCAACGCCACCCCGCCGACCACCGGCGGCAGCACCAGCGGCACCGTCACCAGCGCCCGCAGCACGCCCCGCCCCGGCACGTCGCCGCGCGCCAGCAGCCACGCCAGCGGCACGCCCAGCACCAGGCACACCACCGTCGCCAGGCTCGCGCACACCAGGGACAGCCGCAGCGCCTCACCGACCGATGCGCTGAACAGCCGCGACGGCAACGTGCTCCACGGCGCGCGGGCCAGCAGCCCCACCAGGGGGACGAGCAGGAACGCGAGCCCGAGCACGGCCGGCAGCACCAGCGCCGCGGGCAGCCGGCCACCGGTCCGACGGCGGGCCGACCTCACGGCGCGTCGAACCCGGCCGCGGCGAGCACCGCCCGACCCCGGTCGGACCGCACGTGCGCGACGAACCCCCGCGCGCCGTCCGCGTTGCGCGCCCTGGCCAACGGCGCGATGGGGTAGTCGGTGACCGTGTCGTCGGCCCCCGGGAACGCGATGCCCTCGACCTCACCGCCGGCCGACCGCACGTCGGTCCGGTAGACCAGCGCCGCGTCCACCTCGCCCAGCCGCACCTTGGTCAGCACCGCCTTCACGTCCTGCTCCAGGGTGTCCGGCCGCGGCGTCACCCCGGCGGCCTCGAACGCCCGCTTCGCCGCCGCCCCGCACGGCACCTGCTCCGCGCACAACGCGATCTTGGCCTCCGCGTCGGCGAAGTCGGCCAGCCCGGTGATCCCGGCCGGGTTGCCCGCCGGCACCGCGATCTCCAGCCGGTTGCGCGCGAACGTGACGGGTCCGGCGGCCGTCGCGTTCGCGGCCACGACCTGGTCCATGGTCGCGGGTGAGGCGGAAGCGAACACGTCCGCCGGCGCGCCCTGCCCGATCTGCTGCGCCAACGCCGAGCTGCCGGCGAAGTTCAGCACCACGTCGACCCCGGCGTGGGCAGCCTCGAAGTCCTCGGCCAGCTCGGTGAACGCCTCGGTCAGCGACGCCGCCGCGAACACCGTGACCCGGCCGTCCGCGGCGCTGCCCGGCGCGCCGCACCCGACCAGCACCAGCAGGACGACCAGCGCGAACGGCCGCATCACGCCTCCGGGATCTCGACCACGACGTGCGTGGACTTGATCGACGCGACCGCCACGCTGCCGATCTCCAGGCCCAGCTCGTCGGCGGAGTCGCGGCTCATCAGCGACACCACCCGGAACGGCCCGGCCTGCAGCTCGACCTGCGCCATCACCCCGTCCTTGACCACGCGCGTGACGATCCCCCGCATCCGGTTGCGGGCCGACGCCGCCACCGTGACGCCGGGCTCGGGCGCCTCGGCCAGGCGTTGGGCGAACTCGGCCAGCTCGCGGCCGTCGACGCCCTTGCGCCCGCTGGCGAGCTGCACCTCGGCCAGCCGGCCCTGCTCGATCCACCGGCGCACGGTGTCGTCGCTGACCCCCAGCAGGGCGGCGGCATCGCTGATCCGCAGATTCGGCACGTCGAGCATTGTAACTCCGCACCCGCGGAGAAATGTGATCTTGGTTTCACCCGACAACCGCCGGGTACGCCCAGCACACGCCCTGATCGGAGGACCTGCCATGACGACCTCGACCGACCGCGTCGGCACCCGCCGCCGCCCCGTCCAGGGGCTCGCGCTGTTCGTCGGCGCGGTGTTCCTGCTGGTGGGGGTGCTGGGCTTCGTGCCGGGCGTGACGACCGCCCTCGACGGCCTCCGCTTCGCCGGACCGCACTCCGAAGCGCTCCTGTTCGGCCTGTTCCAGGTGTCGGTGCTGCACAACGCGTTGCACCTGCTGTTCGGCGTGGCCGGGATCCTGGCGGCGTCCTCGCGGGGCGCGTCACGCCTGTTCCTGGGCGCCGGTGGGTTCCTCTACCTGGTGCTGTGGGTCTACGGGTCGGTCGTGCACTCGATCGACCACGAGGGCGGCGCGGCGAACTTCGCGCCGTTCAACGCCGCGGACAACCTGCTGCACCTCGGCCTCGGAGCCGGCATGATCATCGCGGCCGTGCTCGCCACGGTCTTCGAACGCGCCCGAGGCCGGTACCCCGGCCGCGAACAGCGCGGCGCGTGACCGCCCGGTTGACCGGTGCGGGGGGCTCGTCGCGTAAGTTCACCCGGGGAGGCGCTTGACTGGGAGGGCGTAGATGGCGAGTTCCGGAGGACAGCGGCATTTCGGGCGAGTGGACCCGTTCTGCCTGTTCATGGTCCTGCCGTTGGTGCTGATCGCGGGCATCCTGATCTGGGGTGGCCTGGCCTGGGTCGGCGTCGTCGTCATCGTCTGCGCCGCCATCGTCGTGGTCGTCGACTCGTGGACCAACCGGCCCCTGCCGTTCGACGTGCCCGAGGACGACGACTACGACTACGACGCCCCGCACACCGGCCGCCGGGCCTACTGACTGACGTCCCGCGCGCCCGGCGCGGCCGTCAGGAGTCGTGCCGGGCCACCAGACCGGATTCGTAGGCGAAGACCACGAGCTGGGCGCGGTCGCGCGCGTGCAGCTTCGTCATGGCGCGGTTGACGTGGGTCTTCGCGGTCAGCGGGCTGATCACCATCCGGTCGGCGACCTCGTCGTTCGACAACCCCTGCGCGACCAGCGCGACCGCCTCTCGCTCGCGGTTGGTCAGCTCCTCGAGCGCCGTGGCGCGGCCGGGGGAGGGCTGCGGTCGGCTGACGTAGCGGTGGATCAGCCTGCGGGTGATGGACGGCGCGAGCAGGGCGTCGCCGCGCGCGGCGACCCGGACGGCGTGCAGGAAGTCCTCCGGCTGGATGTCCTTGACCAGGAACCCGGCCGCGCCGGCCCGCAGCGCGTTGAAGACGTACTCGTCCAGGCCGTAGTTGGTCAGGATGACGACGTGCACCGACGCCAGAGCCGGGTCCGCGGCGATGCGCCGGGTCGCCTCGATGCCGTCCATGACCGGCATCCGCACGTCGAGGAGCACGATGTCGGGCAGGTGCTCCCGGACCAGCGCGAGGGCCCGGCTGCCGTCGGCGGCCTCGGCCACCACCTCGATGTCGTCCTCGATGTCGAGGAGCGCGCGGAAGCCGCTGCGGATCAGCGGCTGGTCGTCCACCAGCAGGACGCGGATCACGGCGTGCGCTCCACGGGCAGTTCGGCCTGGACGGTGAAGCCGCCCCCGCGGCGGGGAGCCGCTCGCAGGCTGCCCCCGAGCGCGGAGACCCGTTCGCGCATGCCGAGCAGCCCGACACCGGGGGTCGGCGCGGTCCCGGACTCGGCGCTCCCGTCGTCGTCGACCCGGATGACCAGGGCATCGGGGCGGTAGTCGATCCGGACCGACGCGGTGGCCGCGGCGGCGTGCCGGGCGACGTTCGTCAGCGACTCCTGCACGATCCGGTAGGCGGCCCGCTCCACCGCGGCCGGCACGCCGTCGCGGCGTCCCTCGATCGTCAGCGTCGCGTCGAGGCCGGTCGTCCGCGCCCGTCGCACCAGTTCCGTGACGTGGTCCAGCCCGTACGGCGGGTTCCCGCCGTCGGGTCCCGCGTCGTCGCGCAGCGCCTCCAGGGTCGCGCGCAGCTCCCGGGACGCCTCACGCCCGGCCTCACGGATCGCCAGCAGCGCTTCCGGCACCTGTTCACCCCGCCGACCCGCAAGGTGGACCGCCACCTCGGCCTGCACCTTGATCACGGAGATCTGGTGGGTGAGCGAATCGTGCAGCTCCCGCGCGATGTGCAGCCGTTCCTCGTCGGCGCGGCGCCGCGCGGTCTCCTCGCGGGTGCGCTCGGCTTCGTCCGCCCGGCGCTCGGCCTGGCGCAGCGCCTCACCGGCGGCGGCCGCGGCGATCAGCCAGGCCAGCTCCAGCACGCCGCGGGCCTGAGCGAACGCCTCACCCGCGGACCCGCCCGGCGTGGCCACCACGACCGCGAACGGCAGCGCGGCCAGCAGGGCCACCGATCCCGCCACGACGGCGAGGCGGTGCCCGGCCCGCATGGCGGTGTAGACCGCGATCAGGTACGCCACCGCGGGCACGTCGAACCCCAGCGCCTGGGAGCCGACCGCGCACAGCCCGGTGACGGCCAGCACGGTGATCGGAGCCCGGCGGCGCGCGGCCAGCGCACCACCGCCCACCACCAGGAGCACGACGCCAACGACGGCGGAACCCGATGCCGGGTGCCGCTCCGAGAGTCCGTTCACCAGCAGGATCGCCGCCACTCCGGCGGCGATCGCCCCGTCTCCGACAGCCGTCTTCCGACCCGACCGCCCGCTGCTCATGCGGGCACCCTAACCGGGCGTTCGCGCGGGCGAGTCCTGCGTGCGGATGATCGTCGACTACCGCGCACGCGGTAGTCGCGCCGTTCCTGCGGCAGCCGCGGCAGGGCGGAATGCCCACGTGGGCAGGACGACCGGCGGCGGGTCCGGCGGACAGGATCACGGCGACGTCCAGCCGGAAGCAGGAGGAGAAACCCCATGTCCGTCGTGCTCACGTTCACCGCGGCCGCCGGTCAGGTCTGCTCGACCGCCGCCGAGTGCGCGAACCAAGGTGTCGACAACTTCGTCGGCACCCCCAAGAGGGTCTGGGCCGGCGTCGCCGCACTGGTGTCGCTGGTCGGCGTTGTCGCCGGGGCGTCGGCGTGGGTCCGCTCCGCCCGCCGCGGCGGCCACCGCGGCACGAGGGGAGCTGTGGTGGCGCTGGCCGCCGGCCTGCTCGGCGGGGTCAACGGCGCGGTCGACCTGGCGGTCGCGGACGGCGGACCCGGCAGCGGCAACGGTGTGGTCGGTGCGGCCGCGGCCGCGGTGCTCGGTGTGGTCGCCGTGGTCCTGGGACTGCTGGTGCTGACCCGCTCGCGGCGTCCCGAGCCGGTCGGCTGACCGCCGCGGACACCGACCGCTGGGTCGGCCGCACGCGTGCGCGGCACTACGTCCGCGGGAACGTCTCGGCGAGCGCCTCGTCCACCGAGCCCGGTCGGCTCGGGGTGACGAACAGCTCCCGCAGCAGCAGGTTGCCGGCGTGGGCCGGGTCGATCCCGGACTGCCGCCCCGTCAGCCCCTGCACCACCCCGGTCAACCGCAACGCCGTCCGCACCACCGCGCCCGGCAGCCGGCGCACCGGGCGGTCGTGGCCGGTGGCGGCGGCGATGCGGCCGATCATGTCCGACCACGTCAGGTTCTCCAGCGCCACCGGGATGTCCGCGCCCGACGCCCGCTCCAGCGCGTCGGTCACCACTTCCGCCACGTGCGCGGCGGTCGTGGCGGCGCTGCCACCCGGCGGCGCGACGAGCGGCGACCGGGACCGGGCCCACCTGTCCAGCGGGCCCGACCAGTTCGGCAGCCGGTCGCCCGCCCGGCCGAACACGAACGGCAGCTCCAGCACGGCCACCGGCAGGTCCGGGCCGGCCGCCTCCCGGCCCGCCCGCGCCTGCTCGACCCGGCTGCGGATGTACGGGTGGCGTTCGGTCAGCCGCCACTCGGGGTGCCCGCGGTGGAAGTGCGTGTAGTACGACCCGAGCACCGCGGCCCGGCTCAGCCCCTCCTGCCGCGCGGCCGTGAGCAGCCGCACGACCGGTGCGACGTTGCCCCGGTGGAACACCGGGTACGCGGGCGCGCGCGGCACGTCCCGGTCGTCCGCGCCGGCCGCGAACACGACGCCGTCGTGGCCCGCGAGCAACGCCCGGAACTCCTCCTCGGTCGCCGAGGTCGCGTCGAGGGCGTGGTCGACGCCGTCCCGCGCGGTCCGCGCGGCCGTCGTCACCCCGTGCCCCCGTGCCCGCAGCCGCTCGACGACGTGCTGCCCGATCAACCCGCTCGCACCCACCACCAGAACGCGCACGGGTCGATCATGCCCGTTCGGCGGCGATCAGGCGTAGGTGTAGCTGCCGCGGTGGTCCAGGACCGAGGCCACGGTGACGCCGAACGGCTGCAGCACCTCGTCGACGTCCACGACGTTCGCGACGCCGCCGCCCGGCAGGTACCGGGCGGAGTCGAAGCCCCAGCGCTCCTGCCAGCGCGACCACAGCCGGTCGACGTGGCAGTGGTGCAGGAAGAACACCGGGTCGTTCGGCGAGTCGACCTGCGCCATGTGCCCGCCGACCCACACGTGGACCCGGTTGTGCAGGTTCGGCGACAGGCCACCCTCCATGCGGTTGCGCATGCCGCTGCTGGACGAGGAGTTCCACGGCGACGTGTCGTAGGTCGACACGCCCATCACGCCGTCGACGTCGGAGGTCGTGGGCAGCGAGCCGCGCAGCGTCATGGCCCGCCGCAGCGACGTGGAGGTCGTGGCGCTGACGTTGATCCGCCACTGCGCGGAGCCGGCGAACGGGCCGCTGGTGACGGGACCGTTGCCGCCGGAGCCGTTGCCGCCCATGAAGTCGGACGTGAACGGCGCGCCGGTGGTGGAGCGGTTGGCCGTCCAGTTCCAGTACGGCAGGTTCACCGCCGGGTTGATCGCCTTGAGGGCGTTCTCCAGCTCCAGCAGGTACCGCCGGTGCCACGGCAGGAACGACGACGACTGGTGCGCGTAGTTGTGGCTGTCGACGGTGCTGAAGTAGTCCATGTGCGTGCGGACGAACCAGTCGTAGTTGCGGCCGTCGGCCTTCGCCTTCAACGCCTTCACGGCGGCGACGAAGTCGGACTTCTCGGTGGCGGTCAGTGCGGCCGCGCTCTTGCGGGTGCCCATGTGCTCGGTCCTCTCGGGGGCGGTCGAGCGCGGATCAGGGGTGCTCGTGGTCGGCGTCGCGGGTCAGCTCCTGGTCGCCGAGCTGGTCCACGGCGAGCCGCGCGAGCTTCTTGAGGCCGTCGCGGTTGTCGCCCTCGTCCAGCGGGATGGGGTCGAAGTGGTTGAGCGTGCTGAGCACCGCGAGGTAGGTCTCGGTCGAGTCGGGCGCGACGGGGAGCCGGACCTGCACGACCCCGAGCTTGCGGCCGTTGATGTGGACCTTGTGCTTGCCGCGCTCCTTGTCGTGCTCGCCCTTGATCTTCTTGCCCTTGTAGTTCTCCTCGAAGTCGCGGGGATCGGCCTGGGCGGCGGCCCGGTTCGGGCCCGCGGTCGCACCGGACGAGGCGAGTCCCGCGAGCCCGGTCGCGGTGACGGCGATCAGGGCGGCTGCGGCGCCGTGGCGGAACACGTCCCGGCGGGATAGGTCGTTCATGGCAGTCCTTCGGACGGCATCGGGTGTGTCGAGGTCCCCCAACGGCGTCGTGACCGCGACCGACCGTCCCTCTTCTCGCCGAGCGTGCGACTGTGGTGTGCCTCCCAACAACGGCGCTCACCCGTTCGTGTGAGCCATGCACCTGTGTGGGTGGGGCCGAAATCCCCGAAGTGCCCGTCCGGCTGGGCGTGCGGTCCGTCAGGCGGAGCGGAGCGTCAGCAGCGAGATCTCACTCGGCGCGAAGACGCGCAGCGGCGGGCCCCAGAACCCCGCCCCCCGGCTGGTGTAGAGCCGGGTGCGCTCGCCGTGGCGGCTCAGGCCCGCCAGCACCGGCTGCTGCAACCGCACCAGCAGGTGGAACGGCCAGATCTGGCCGCCGTGCGTGTGCCCGGACAGCTGGAGGTCGACCCCCTTCGCGACCGCCTTGTCGATCTCGCTCGGCTGGTGCGCCAGCAGCACCACCGGGTCGTCGGCCCGCGTGCCCGCGAGCGCCGCGTCGAGGTCCGCGCCGTGGCCCGCCTCGCCCGAGTGCGCGCCCGTGACGTCGTCCACGCCCGCGAACACCAGCCGCGCGTCGCCGCGCTCCAGCACGCGGTGCTGGTTGTGCAGGCTGGTCCAGCCCAGCTCGGCCATGTGGTCGAGCCAGGCCTGGGCGTTGGAGATGTACTCGTGGTTGCCGGACACGTAGAACCGGTGCCGTGCCCGGACGTCCCCCAGCGCGGCGGCCTGGCCCCGGCGCTGCGCCACCGTGCCGTCGGCGATGTCGCCGACGTGCACGACGACGTCCGGCTCCAGCGCGTTCACCGCCGCGACCGTGCCCACCGACCACTTCGTGCGGTCGATCGCGCCGTAGTGGGTGTCCGCGAGCACCGCGATGGTGAGCCCGTCGAACGCCCGGTCCACACGGGGGAGCACCACGTCGGTCCGCTTCACCCTCGGCACCCGACGTGCCTCGCGCAGGCCGTGGGCCACCAGCGTGACGCCGACGACGAGCAGGACGACCGCCACGAACCGCGCTCGGAACGGGTTCTCCACGCCCGCGACCGCCAGCACGAGCCGCAGCACGTGCGTGATCGCGGTCCACGCGAAGAAGACCCACGCGATGCCGAGCACCAGGTGCGCGATCCGGGACGCCCGGTCGGAGTGGCGGCGGCCGTGCGCGCGGACCAGCAGCAGCGGGAACGCCACCGACGTGACGACGAAGAACGCCGTGCCGAGGACCTGCACCGGCCACGGCCACCGCGCGCCCGGCGCGAGCAGTCCCGTCCAGGGCACCCAGAACAGCAGCGCGGTCACCGTGAGGAGCACCGCCGCGAACGTGACGCGTCGCCGCGTCGACGGGCGGGGCGGCGCGGTCGTGCTCGACATCGGCTCTCCTCGACGGCTTTACGGACCAGCGGGCTCTTATCGACGGTAGCCCGCCGCGCGGCCCGTGTCCAAGTTTGGCCTCCGCTCGCGCGGCAATCCTGATCACATGGCTGACGAGCACGAACGCGACACCCACCCGCCGGACGCCTTCCGGGTCGAGACGCCGGAGGAGGACGCGCGGCTGGCCGAGTCGCAGCGCACGATCGACGAGGCCAAGAACGTGGCCGCCGACCTGGCCGAGGCCACGCCCGACCCGCTGCCCGACAGCGAGCCGCCGGAGGGTGCCACCCCGGGCTCCTGAGCGGTGCTCACGGGAGGTCCATAGTGGACTCACCCGAATGGCGGTTGAGAACGTGAACACCGGTATGGATAGTTCGATCTTCCGCGTGGGTGTTCAGTCGATCGCCGCTTGACTTGGGGGTAACCGGGCGTGGCTCGTCCAACCCGCACCGTGGTGGACGACCCGCTCTCGTCACCCGGTCGTCCCGCGCTGCGCTGGATCGGGTTGCTGACCGAGGTCTACTCGTGGGTCACCTGCGTCGCGTTCGCCCTGCAACTGGCGTTCGTGGGCGTCCGGCCGGGCCGGGTGGTGCTCGCCGCCCTGGTCCTGGTCGTGCTGCTGACGTGGTGGCTGCGGCCGAAGCGAGGTGGCTGGCTCGTCGCGCTGGCGGAGTGCGTGGTCGCCCACGGCGCGGTGTTCGTGCTGCCCAACCCGCAGCCCATCATCGGCTTCCTGTTCGCGGTCACCGTGCGGCGGGCGCTGCGCGGCGAGGACGAGCGGTTCCCGGTGCAGTCGGTGCCCGCGCTGCTGGGGTACCTGAGCGGCTTCGCGGTCTGGATCACCGTGACACCGGTCGCGGTGACCGCCCCGCTCGTCACCTCCGTGGTGATGCCGTTGGTGGGCCTGGTGGTCGCGTCGATGGCGCTGCACGAGACCGCCCGCTCCGGGCGGCTCGTGCTGGACGCGCACCGCACCGTCGAGGCGGTGGTGCGGGCCAGCCCGATCGGGTTGGTGCTGGTCGACGGCGACGGCGCGCCCAGGCTGCACAACGACCGGGCGCGGGAGCTGCTCGCGTGGCCCGCGGCCGGAACCGGGCGGGTGCCGTGCCCGCACGGCCCGGACATCACCGACTGCGCGCGCGGTTGCCGTTCCGCCGACGACGCGGTGGAGGTGCGCGTCACCCGCCCGGACGGCTCGACCGGCGTGCTCGCGGTGCACGCCGTGCCCGTCGAGCACGTCTCGGAGCAGCACACCCTGGTCACCGCGCTGGACGTGAGCAAGCGCCGTGAGCTGGAGGACGCGCTGCGCAGCCGGGCCGAGCGGGACGAGCTGACCGGGCTCGCCGGGCGCACCCACTTCCTGCACCTGGTCGACGAGGCGCTGCTGGCCGGTGAGGCCGTGGGCCTGCTGGTGATGGACCTCGACGGGTTCAAGGAGGTCAACGACGCCGAGGGGCACGAGGCGGGCGACTGGTACCTGGTGTCGGCGGCCGAGCGGATCAGCCGCGCGACCGGCCGGGTGGCCACGGCGGCGCGGCTGGGCGGCGACGAGTTCGCGGTGCTCGCGCAGGGGCACGACGTGCGCGAGTCGGCCCGGCTGGCGACCCGCATCCTGTCCGAACTGGCGCGGCCGTTGACGGGGCTGGGGCACGAGACCGTGATCCGGGCCAGCGTCGGCATCGCGGTGTCGGCACCGGGCGTCGGGACGGCGGACCTGCTGCGTGACGCGGACACCGCGATGTACGTGGCCAAGCGCGAGGGCGGCGGGCGGATCCGGCTGTTCCGGCCCGAGATGGGGGAGCAGGTGCTGGCCCGCCAGCGCGACAAGTCCGACCTGCGCACGGCCGTCTCCGACGGCCAGCTCGTGCTGCACTACCAGCCGATCGTGGACCTGGCGACGTCGGCGGCGGCGGGCGCGGAGGCGTTGGTGCGGTGGCAGCGGCCGGGGCACGGGCTGCTCGGGCCCGGCGAGTTCATCGGGTTGGCCGAGGAGACCGGGCTGATCGTGCCGCTGGGCAACAAGGTGCTGGCCGGCGCGTGCGAGCAGGCGATGCGGTGGCGTGAGCAGGGCCGGGCGCTCGGCGTGACGGTGAACGTGTCGACCCGGCAGCTCTCCGCGCCCGCGTTCCTGCCGTCGTTGGACCGGGTGCTCAAGACCACCGGGCTGCCGCCGGAGCGGTTGACGATCGAGGTGACCGAGTCGGTGTGGGCCGACGGCGCGGCGATGCGCGGGCTGATGGAGGTGCGGGAGACGGGGGTGCGGGTGGCGTTGGACGACTTCGGCACCGGCTACTCGTCGTTGAGCTACCTGCAGCGCTACCCGTTCGACGTGGTGAAGATCGACCGCTCGTTCACCGGGGCGCTGTCCGACACCGGCCGCACCGCGGGCGTGGTGCGGTGCATCATCGACCTGGCCGAGGTCCTGGGCGCGCACACCGTCGCCGAGGGCATCGAGACCCAGGCCCAGGCCGACTGGCTGCGCAACGCCGGCTGCGCCTACGCCCAGGGCTACCTCTTCGGCCGCCCCGACCTGGCCGAGAACTGGGACGCCCAACCCTCCGTCCCCCACTGACCTCCGAGTGTCGAACCCCCGGGTCCCGAGTGTCGAACGCTCAGGACCCCCGAGTTCCCCGTTCAGGTCCCCGGCGTTGAACGGTCGGCGGTACCTGAACGTAGAACTCAGTGGTCCTAGAGGTTCGACACTCGGGACCTGAGCGTTCGACTCTCGGGTCAGGGGAGGTCGGCCAGGGTGTTCCAGAACATCAGCTCGTAGGAGTGCAGGAGGTGGGCGGCGGGGAGGGCGCCGTCGGGGGTCCAGCCGGTGGCGAGGACGTCGGTCAGGGCGCGCAGGCCGAGGGCGTCCAGTTCGGGGGCGGGTTCGGCGAAGAAGTCGAAGAACGCGCAGCCGGCGTCGTCGAAACCGTAGTGCTCGCGCAACGCGGCGGCGATCGTCGCGCAATAGCCACCCCATTCCGCGAAGTTCGCCAGAATCGCGAGGAGCGCATCGTGCGGATTGCCGTCCAACGCCAGCCTGGCCACGTACGACGGATATGCCTGACATCCCGGCAACGGCCGGTACGCGGCCACGTCATCCGGGGTCAGGCCGCACGCCGACGCGAAATCGGCGAGTTTGGCCAACGCCAACCCCTCACCGCCCGCGACCATGGCGAAGAACTCGCGCTGCGCCGGCACGGGGGACTGCGCCGCCAAAGTGAGGAACGCTCGCCAATCGCTGTGCACGATGCGGTGCTCCTCGGCCGCCAACGCCCGCAACGCCGCCGACGAAGCCTCGCCGGAGGCGATCAACGGCACCAGCCGGTTCGACCCGCCGTCCCGCTTCAACTCCGCGCGCACCCGCTCCAACAGGCCTTTCGCGTCCTTCGCCATCGTTCCCCCTCGTCCGGGCACCGCACCCCACCGCACGTCACCGGCGACGGCGGCATGACCATTAGGCACTCTATAGAGTCGTCCGGGACCGCCTGCGCGCCGGCCGCACGGATGAAGACTCGGCAACAGGGATTGACGCGGACCCCCCTTTCCGGTCTCATGGCTCCGCCTTGTCGAACGTCAGCGTTGCCTCACTAGGGAGAGCCGGGTTTGCGCGTCGCCGGAGCCACGTCGGTCGAAAACCGCGGAATCCCAATCGGAAAACAACATCAGCTGTGGATGGGTTACCTGGCTTTCGGCCTGTTATCGGTCGGGGTCTACTACGCCCTGCCGATCTTCGTGGGCACGATTCCGCTCCGGGTGGTCGTCTACTGCGCGGTCAGCACGTCCGCCGCGCTCGCCGTCTGGTGGGGCGTGCGGCGCAACCGGCCCGAGCCCCGCGCGCCGTGGCTCGTGCTCGGCCTGAGCCAGCTCGTCTACGCCCTCGCCGACGCCGCGTTCTACATCGCGCACTACGTGCTCGACGACGCCAGCTACCCGGCCGTCGCCGACGCGTTCTACCTGGGCCACTACCCGCTGGTCGTGGTCGGCCTGCTCATGCTCATCCGGCAGCGCCGCTCCGACCGCGACCTGCCCAGCCTGCTCGACGCGGTCTCGCTCACCGTGGTGGCGGGCCTGCTGTCGTGGGTGTTCGTGATCGGCCCGCAGACCCGGCTCGGCACGCCGGTGCTGGTCGAGATGGTGTCGCTGGCCTACCCGTTGATGGACCTGGTGCTGCTGCTGGTGTCGTTGCGGCTGCTGTTCGGCGCGGGCCGGCGTGACGGCTCGTTCGCGCTGCTCGCCCTGTGGCTGGCCGCCATCCTCACCGCCGACACCGTGTACGTGTTGCAGCGCCTCGACCTCAGCTACGAGGCGGGCAACTTCCTGGACGCGATCTGGCTGACCGGCAACCTCGCGCTGGGCGCGTGCGCGCTGCACCCGTCGATGGGCCGGATGGCGCAGGCGGTGGACGTGCCCGCGCTGCGGTTGAGCTGGCCGCGGCTCGCGATCCTGTCGGCCGGCGCGTTGATCGGCCCGCTGCTGCTGCTCGTGCAGCACGCGCAGGACGTGCGCCGGGACGTGCCGGTGATCGCGGCGGGCTGCGCGGTGCTGTTCGCGCTGACCGCGACCCGGCTCGCGGGCCTGGCCGTGGACCAGCGCCGGCTCGCCATCACCGACAGCCTCACCCGGTTGCGCAGCCGCCGCTACTTCGAGGCGCGCCTGGCCGACGAGGTGTCCCGGGCCCGGCGCACCGGCGGCCCGCTGGGCGTGGTGATCCTCGACGTGGACCGGTTCAAGTCGATCAACGACCGGTTCGGGCACCCGGCGGGCGACCGGGTGCTGGTCGAGGTGGCGAACCGGCTGCGCGCGATCGCCGGGCCGGGCCGGGTGCTCGCCCGGTACGGCGGCGAGGAGTTCGCGCTGATCGCGACCGGTGCCGACGCGGAGAACCCGGGCCGGCTCGCGGAACGGTTGCGGCACGGCGTCTCCCACCATCCGATCGCTGTGAGCGGTCGGAGATCGGTGACGGTTACGCTCTCCGCCGGCACCGCCGCGTTCGCGCCGCACTACGGCACCGCGTCCGCGTTGGTGTCCGCCGCTGACCGCGCGCTGTACCTGGCCAAGGACCTCGGCCGGGACCGGGCGGTCGCCGGTGGCACATCGCTCACCGAACACCGGGAGGACGTCGCGGTGGACTACCTGAACCAGGTCGCGGACCTGGTCGACCTGCGCGTGGCCAGTCCCGGGCGCAGTCTGGCCATCGCCGAGTGGGCGCGCACCGTCGCCGACCACCTCAAGCGGGACCCGGCCGAGATCCACAACGCCCACCGCGCGGGACGGCTGCTGGACGTGGGCATGATCGTGCTGCCCGACGACCTGCTCACCGAATCCGGTCCGCTGACCGACCAGCAGTGGCACCTGCTGCACGAGCACCCCGACAGCGGCGCGCGGATGGTGAGCGTGCTGCCGGACCACGGCGAGGTGGCCGAGGTCATCCGCCAGCACCACGAGCGGTGGGACGGCGCGGGTTACCCGAACGGCCTGACCCGCGACACCATCCGCATCGAGGCGCGGATCCTGTCCGTGTGCGACGCGTGGGCGGCGATGCGCGCCGACCGGCCGCACCGGCGCGCGTTGACCCATGAGCAGGCGGTGCGGGAGCTGCGGGCCGGTCGCGGCGCGCGGTTCGACCCGGACCTGGTGGACGTGTTCCTGGCGTTGCTGGAGAAGGGCGTGGTCGGCAACCTGAACGCCGGGCCCGCGCCGCGCGAGGACAGCCGCCTATCCTGACGCCATGTCACGCCGGGCTTCGATCACGATGACGACGGACGAGGTGCGCGCGTTCCTGGAGGAGCAGCGCGTGGTCACGGTGGCCACCCTCGGCCCGAACGGACGCCCGCACCTCGTGCCGCTGTGGTTCGTGGTGGAGGACGGCGAGCTGGTCGGCTGGACGTACCGGGCGTCGCAGAAGGTGGCGAACCTGCGCCGCAAGCCGGAGGCGACGCTCCAGCTGGAGGCGGGGGAGACCTACGACCAGCTGCGCGGCGTGACCATGGAGTGCGACGCGCGGCTGGTGACCGAGCAGGCCGAGGTCGCCCGGATCGGCGCGGCGGTGGCGGCCCGGTACTCCGGGCACAGCGGCCCGGAGCTGGACGCGTTCGTGGCCGCGCAGGCGGTGAAGCGGGTGGGGCTGCGGTTCGCGCCGACCTCGACCGTCTCCTGGGACCACCGCAAGCTGAGCGGCGCTTACTGACGCTGCAAGAGCACGCAAGCGGTTTGCGTGGTCAGGTCCTCGCGCGGCCCGCTCACCCGTCGAATGACCTGGCCACGTGCCCTGTCGTGGTAGTGAAATCGCTGCGTCTGTCAACACTGCCTCTAGTCAGGTTTTTGCGTTAACTCGTAGAGATATTGCGGGCTCCGGGCGTCGCTGCTTATGGTGTGCGCCACGCCACACCTTGTGACACCCCTGCCCGTGCGGTCCCGTCCAACGAAGGGCTGAACCCATGCGAGTCAACCCCACCCTCCGGCGTCCCCTGGCGCTCGGCGCGGCGGCGGTGGCCACGTCCCTGCTGGCCGCGACGGCGGTCGCGGTCGCGCCGAACGAGGTCGCCGCCCAGGTCGCCGCGGCGCCCACGTCACCGTTCGACATCCCCGGCCGCGGCGCGGACGTGCCGTTCGTCGAGCACGAGGCCGAGTCCGCCGCCACGAACGGCACGAAGATCGGCCCCGGCCGCCGCCAGGGCACGCTGGAGGGCGAGGCGTCCGGCCGCCGCGCCGTGACGCTGTCCGGTCAGGGCCGGTACGTCGAGTTCACCCTCACCGAGCCCGCGAACTCGATCGACATCCGCTACAGCATCCCGGACGGCAACGGCGGCGCGGGCATCACCGCGCCGCTGTCGCTGTACCTCGACGGCACGAAGACCGGCAGCCTCACGCTCACGTCGAAGTACGCGTGGCGCTACGGCGGCTACCCCTACGCCAACGACCCGAACCAGGGCAAGCCGCACCACCTCTACGACTCCACCCGCGCCCTGTTCCCGCGCACCCTCGCCGCGGGGTCGAAGGTGAAGCTGCAGGTCGACGCGGGCGACACCGCGCCGTCCTACACCATCGACCTGGCCGACTTCGAGCTCGTCGCGCCGGCC
This sequence comes from Saccharothrix saharensis, assembly GCF_006716745.1. NCBI lineage: Bacteria > Bacillati > Actinomycetota > Actinomycetes > Pseudonocardiales > Pseudonocardiaceae > Saccharothrix > Saccharothrix saharensis. The sequence goes on from NZ_VFPP01000001.1 coordinate 236,061, forward strand.
GCGACGCGGCCCGCCAACTCGGTCTCCGTCACCGAGCACGGCGCCACGCCGAACGACGGCTCGAACGACAACGCCGCCTTCGACGCCGCGGTGGCCGCCGCGAAGGCCTCCGGCCGCGAGGTGTGGATCCCGGCCGGCCGGTTCACCGTCACCAAGCACATCACCGTCGACCAGGTCACCGTCCGCGGCGCCGGCCACTGGCACAGCGTGGTCACGGGCGACCGGGTCGGCTTCTACGGCCTCGGTGAGCCGTCGAGCTGCGGCCAGGGCGGCAACTCCGGCGTGAGCACCCGCGTCGGCCTGCACGACTTCGCGATCATCGGCGAGGTCACCAACCGGGTCGACTGCGACCAGACCAACGCCATCGGCGGCGCGCTGGGCGGCGGCTCGGTCATCTCCGGGATGTTTTTGCAGCACACCAAGGTCGGCCTGTGGCTGGACGGCCCGTTCTCCGGCCTCACCATCCGCGGCAACAAGGTCGTGGACCAGCTCGCCGACGGCATGAACCTGCACCGCGGCATCAGCGACGTGCTGATCGAGCACAACCTGTTCCGCAACATCAGCGACGACGGCATCGCGTTCTGGTCCGAGCACCAGGCGGACCATGACAACACGATCCGCCGCAACACGGTGGTCGTGCCGATGAAGGCCAACGGCATCGCGATCTACGGCGGCCGCGACAACGTGGCCACCGAGAACGTGGTGGCCGACACCCAGGACCAAGGCGGTGGCATCCACGTCGGCAACCGCTTCTCCTCGGTGCCGCTGTCCGGCACGACCACCCTGTCGAGGAACACCACGCTGCGCGCGGGCGTGCTCGACTCGAACTGGCAGTTCGGCGTCGGCGCGCTGTGGTTCGACGCCCGCGACGGCGCGATGACCGGCCGGATCGACGTCACCGACACCGACCTGGTCGACAGCAACTACGAGGCCATCCAGTTCATCAGCGGCACCATCACGAACGTCCACTTCGACGGCGTGCGCATCAACGGCGCGGGGACGTTCGGCATCCAGCTCCAGTCGCCGGGCGCGGCCTCGTTCACCAACGTCACCGCGACCGGCCTGGGCCGGGCCGGTGTCTACAGCTGCCTGGGCGACAACGCGTTCCAGATCACCAGGGGCGTGGGCAACTCCGGCTGGGACGGCCCGGCGTACTGCGGACCGTGGCCGGACCCGATCTACAGCGACCCGACGACCACCCCGCCGACCACCACCACGACCACGACGACCACCACCGTCCCGCCGGGCGGCAACCTGGCCCGGGGCAGGGCGGTCGCCGCGTCCACCGCGAACGGCGGCTTCCCGGCCGCCCAAGCCGTCGACGGTGACGCGAACACCTACTGGGAGAGCGCGAACAACCAGTTCCCGCAGTCGTTGACCGTCGACTTGGGACGGTCGGAGAACGTCGGCCGCCTCGTGCTGAAGCTCCCGCCGCCCTCCGCGTGGGAGGCCCGCACGCAGACCGTGAGCGTGTCCGGCAGCGCGGACGGCACGACCTTCAGCCCGCTCGTGGCGTCGGCCGGGTTCCGGTTCGACCCCGCGTCCGGCAACCAGGTCACGATCCCGGTCTCCGGTACCCACCGCCACCTGCGGCTGACGTTCACCGGCAACACCGCTTGGCCGGCCGCGCAATTGGCCGAACTGGAGGTGTACGCGGGCGCCGCCACGACCACCACCACCACGACCACCGCCCAGCCGACCGGCAACGTGGCGCGTGGCAAGCCGGTCCAGGCCGCGGCGAACGGCGGCTTCCCGGGCGGCAACGCGGTGGACGGCGACGTGAACACCTACTGGGAGAGCCCGAACAACGCGTTCCCGCAGACGTTCACGGTCGACCTGGGCAGTCGCGTCGCGGTGAACCGGATCGTGCTGAAGCTGCCGCCGGCCGCCGCGTGGGCCGCCCGCACGCAGACCCTGGGCGTGTCCGGCAGCGCGGACGGCTCGGCTTACAGCCCGCTCGTCGCGTCGGCCGGGTTCCGGTTCGACCCGGCGTCGGGCAACCAGGTGAGCGTCCCGGTCGCGGCGAACCACCGCTACCTGCGGCTGACCGTCACCGGCAACACGGGCTGGCCGGCCGCCCAACTCGCCGAGTTCGAGGCGTACGCGGGCTGACGCCTCGGCCGGGGGTGGTCGTGCGGCAACGACGCCGGCGCGGCCACCCCCGGCCGCGTGAGCAGGGCCCCGAACCCGAACGGACGACAACGTCGTCACGGTGTCGTCACGTTGAGTAGAGTCGGTCGGGAGAGATCACCAGCGGAGGATTGCGATGAAGCGGAACATCACCTGCCCCTGTGGCGAGCACATCACGGGGCAGGACGAGGACGACCTGGTGGCGAAGACCCAGCAGCACCTCAAGGAGAACCACCCCGGCCACGACTACTCGCGCGACGAGATCCTGTTCATGGCCTACTGATCCTCGTTCCGGGCCGTCTCGATCCGGGCCGTCTCGCCCGGGTCGGGGTGCAGCGCGATCAGCAGCAGGGCGTCGAGCAGCCGCAGCCGGTCGCGCTCGGTGAGTTCCCGGCCGGTGAGGGCGGACAGGCGGGACAGCACGTCCAGCAGCCGCCCGGCCAGCTCGTCCGCGTCCTGGCCGGTCACCTCGGCCCAGGCGTGGACCTCGCGGCGGAACGACGGCGTGCGGCCCAGGCGGACCAGCGCGGCGGGCAGTGGCGACGGCGGTTCCCCGGTGTCGCCGAACCCGACGGTCAGCCGCGTGCCCAGCGCCTGCGCCAACCGGGTGAGGGCGGCCACGGTCGGGTTGCCCCGGCCGTTCTCCAGGTTCGCCACGTACGGCACCGAGAGCCCCGCATCGGCGGCGACCGCGGCCACCGTGCGCCCACTGGCGGCGCGCAGCGCTCGAAGCCGCCCGCCGAGTTCGTCCGCCATGCGGTTTATTCTGTCAGAACACTACCCGCGCTGACTATTCTCACGGGATAGTCAGCGGGGTGATCACCGCTTTGCGCGTACGCGACTTCCGCCTGCTCTGGGCGGCACGGACGGTCAGCGTGTTCGGCACCTGGCTGCTCGTCGTCGCGGTGCCCGCGCACGTCTTCCACCTGACCGGTTCGCTGCTGGCGTCGGGCGCGGCGCTGGCCGCGGAGTTCCTGCCGCTGGTGGCGCTCGGCCCGGTCGCGGGGGTACTGGCCGACCGGTGGGACCGGCGGCGGGCGATGGTCGCGGCCGACGTGCTGCGGGCCGCCGCCGTCCTCCTGCTGCTCCTCGCCCGCGATCCCGGCGACCTCTGGCTGGTCTACCTCGCGCTGGTGGTGGAGAGCGCGGGGACGGTGGTGTTCCGACCGGCGGCCCAGGCGCACACGCCGGTCGTGGTCGGCACCGGCACGGCGTTGAGCGGGGCCAACGCCTTGAACTCGCTCACCGACGGCGTGGCGCGGTTGGTCGGCGCCCCGCTCGGCGGCGCGTCGACGGCACTGGTGGGGTTCCCCGCGCTGGTGGTCGCGGACGCGGTGAGCTACCTCGTCTCGGCCGCGTTGCTCGCGCTGATGGCGCGGCGGCCCGGAAGCGACCGGCGAACCGGTGTGGGCGGGGGACTGGCGGAAGGGCTTGCTTTTCTCAGGTCGGAACGCACGGCCAGAACGCTTCTCGTCGTGAGCACCGTGTTCCTGGCGGCCAACGCGTCGCTCAGCGCGCTCGTGACGCCGTTCGGCATCACCGCGCTCGGCGGCACCGGGCCGGTCGGGTTGGTGATGTCCGGACTCGGCGTCGGGTTCCTGGTCGGCGCCCCGGCGAGCCGAGTGCTGGTCGACCGGCTGCGCACGGGCGCGGTGCTGGGCGGTGCGCTCGCCGTCACGTCGGTGGGGTTCGTGCTGCTGTTCGGGTCCACGTCGCTGACCTGGGCCCTGCCCGCCGCCGTGCTGATCGGGTTGTCCGGCTCGGCGGTCCTGGTCGTCACGCAGACGACCCTGCAACGCGTGACGCCCACGGCGGTACTGGGCCGGATCAGCGCCGTGATGCTCACCGGCGAGGCGGCGGCCACGTTCGCCGGCGCCCTGGCCGGTCCGGCCCTCGCCGAGATCACCTCCATGCGCACGACCGCCTACGCCGCCTGCGCGCTGACCCTGTTGGCCGCCCTGTACGCGACATCCACACCTGCCGTTGACGCGGCGCGGGGCGCGGCAGCCGCTGAACGGGTGCGCACCGGTTCGCCTGAACAGCCGCCGGCGAGGTGACGGCACGGCCAGTGCCCCGGGGTTGATCGGCCGCAGCGTCGACGCGCCCATTCACCCACGCGTCCGGCACGGTCGACCGGCGGGACGCGGAAGGGCGCCACACGATCGACCCGGTCCAGTGCGTGACGTCGGGGGTGCGGCGGGTCGCCGGTCCCGGCTCGCCGGAGATCCCGCCGCTGCGAGGTAAGGGGGTCGGCGCGGCGGTCGCCTCTCGGCGAGTGGCTCGACGCGGCTCCAGCCGAACGGTATTCCGCGAAGGCGCTTGGTGAGGCCCGGGGACACGGACCGCACCGACCGAGTGTTCCAACGGTCCGGTCGGCTCCGGTGTTCCCGCGCTGCTGTGACGTGCGTCACTGCCTCGGGTTTCGCGCGCCGGCGTGCGGCCACTCGACCGGACGTAAGCGCACGGAGGTGTCGAATGGCGGTGTTGGCCCTGCTCACGGTGGGGTGCTCGGCCTCGCGGGCTGCCCCGTCGCGGGCCGCGCGGATCTCGTCGGCGTGCCCGGCCCGGCGTGGCTGCCCGTGGTGGGCACGGCGGGCGTGACGGCGGTGTTCCCGCTGCGCGGTGCGGGTGGCCTGGTCGCGGCGTCCCGGAAGTCGACCGAGTCCGCCCGGCTGGACCCGCGCTCCTGCTCGCCGCTGTGCCTGGCGCCGGCCGCGTCGTGCGCGGTGGTGGCGTTCGGCGGCTGACCGTGGAATCGGCCCCCGCCCGAACTCTCGGTTCGGACGGGGGCCGACGTGTGGCGTGACGCGGTCGTGCGCGCGTCGGGTGGTGCTACTTGGCGCAGGCGGGCAGGTGCGGGTGGCGCTCGCCGCGCTTGACCGACTCCTTGGCGAGCGTGCACTGCATGACGTCGTAGGCCGGCTTGCGGGTGAAGTCGTCCCACATCACCGTCGCCGCGCCCTCGCCCTGGAAGAACACCGGCACCCAGGAGTACTTGTCGGTGAAGCCCCAGATCGTGAACGAGTCACAGCCGTCGACGTTGAGGCACGCGACCAGCGTCCGGTTGTAGTAGTCGGCCTGCTTGGCCAGCATCTCCGCGGTCGGCACGCCGTCCGCGGGCAGGTCCATCCGCACGTCCAGCTCGGTGATGGCGGTGCCCAGGCCGAGGTCGGCGAACCGCTTCAGGTTCGTCTCCAGGTCACCGGGGAAGCCGTACCGGGTGCTGAGGTGCGACTGGGCGGAGAAGCCGTGCACCGGCACGCCCTGCGCCTGCAAGTCCTTGATCAACGCGTAGTAGGCGTTGCTCTTGGCGTTGACGCTCTCCACGTTGTAGTCGTTGAAGTACAGGTCCGCCTTGGGGTCGGCCTGGTGCGCCCAGCGGAACGCGTCCGCGATGATGCCGGGGCCCAGCTCGCGGATCCAGATGTTCTCGGTGGTGCGCAGCTCGCCGGTCTCGGTGAAGATCTCGTTGGCCACGTCCCACTGCTGGATCTTGCCCTTGTAGCGGCCGACGACCGTCTTGATGTGGTCGCGCAGGATCCCGCGCAGCTCCTCGGCGGTGAAGTCGCCCTGCTCCAGCCACTCCGGGTTCTGGCTGTGCCACAGCAGCGTGTGCCCGCGAACCACCTGGCGGTTCTTCTGCGCGAACTTCACGATGGCGTCGGCCATGCCGAAGTTGTAGCGGTCGCGCTCCGGGTGGATGTACTCCCACTTCATCTGGTTCTCGGCGGACACCGAGCTGAACTCCTTGGCCAGCACGGAGCGGTACTCGAGGTCCTTGGTGAACGGGTCGGGGTAGGGCTGCGACTCGTGGTGCCCGCCACCGGCCGCGGCGGTGCCGATGTAGAACCCCTTCGGCGCCACCCAGCGGAGGCTGTCCTTCTTCGCGTGCCCCGCCGACACCTCACCCTGGTCGGGTGAGGCCGCGGCGACGAGGGCCGGCGAGGTCAACGCCACCGCGGCGATGGCGGCGGTGACGAGGCGGATCGACTTCATGGCGGTCTTCGCTTTCTCGGACGACTACGACGGCGGCGTTCGAAAGTTTCGTCATGGATCCGGCAATTTTCGAGATGCCGGACCCTAAGACGGCCGCCGGGCGATCGTCAAGAGCCAGTCAAGACGCCTGGCAGACCCTCGAACCGCCTGCCGCGCCGGAGCCGGGCGACTACCGTGGCAAGTGGATCTACTACGTGACTGGGGGTCACGCACATGAGAAAACTGGCGACAACGCTCGTCGCCGCCCTGGGGATCGCGCTGGTTCCCGGGGTGGCGGCGGGCTCGGCACCGGTCCCGGGGGCGACCGGTGTTCCCGGCCCCGGGTGGAACGCCGCGTGGGCCGCCTCGCCGCACGCGCCGACGGAGTTCCTCGGGCCGAACTGGGGGGTGACCGGGTTCGACAACCACACCGTCCGCCAGGTCGTGCGGATCAGCGACGGCGGCGCGGCGCTGCGGATCAGGCTGTCCAACGCCTACGGCACGTCGCCGCTGGTGGTCACCGGCGCGACGGTGGCGCGGACGGCGCAGGGCGCGGCCGTGCGGCCGGGCACCGTGCGGCACCTGTCCTTCCGCGGCCACCGCTCGGTGACCGTGCCGGTCGGCGGCGAGGTGGCCGGCGACCTCGCGCCGCTGCCGGTGGCGGCGCTGGGCCAGGTGACCGTGACGCTGTACCTGGCCGGGCCGACCGGTCCGGCCACCGGGCACGCGTTCGCCAGCGCGACGAGCTGGCGGGCGTCCGGTGACCACCGGGCCGACGTGGCCGCGGACGCGTTCACCGAGGCGGCGCAGTCGTGGTTCTACCTCGCCGCCGTCGACGTGGTCGACTTCGTCCCGCGCCGCGAGGTCGTGGTGGCGTTCGGCGACTCCATCACCGACGGCGTCGGGTCCACTGTGGACGCCGACAACCGCTACCCGGACGAGCTGGCCGAGCGGCTGGGCGGGCGGCGGGGCGTGGTGAACGCGGGGATCGGCGGCAACCGGGTGCTCAACGACTCGGCGTGCTTCGGCGAGAAGGCGACGACGCGGTTCGGGCGGGACGCGCTGGGGCAGCCCGACGTGCGCACGGTGATCCTGCTGGAGGGCATCAACGACATCGGGTTCAGCCAGTTCCCGATCGAGTGCACCTCGCCCAACCCGGAGGTCACCGCGGACCAGGTGATCGCGGGGTACCGCGAGCTGATCGGCCAGGCGCGTGCGCGGGGCGTGCGGATGGTCGGCGCGACGCTGCTGCCGTTCAAGGGTGCCGCGTACTACACCGAGGCCGGCGAGGCGGTGCGGGACCAGGTGAACGACTGGATCCGGACGTCGGGCGAGTTCGACGCGGTCGTGGACTTCGACCGCGCGATGGCCGACCCGGCCGACCCGGACGCGTTGCGGCCCGCCTACGACAGCGGTGACCGGCTGCACCCGAACGACGCGGGCTACCGGGCCATGGCCGAGGCCGTGGACCTGTCGGTGCTGTAGCGCCGGCGTGCCCGAAACGCCCTCCCGGCAGCCGTCGGGAGGGCGTTTCGTCGAATTGCGGTCGAATGCGCGTCGAATGCGAAACTGTTGTCCGCCAACACTTCCCCTTTGCGTGCACGGCTCGTTACAGTGCGATTTGGGAGCGCTCCCAGCCCACCCATGGTCATTACCCAACATGGTTGTCCTCAACGAGGAGGAAAGAGTGGCGCTCATATCCGTCCCGGCGAACAGGAGCCTGTTCGGCAAGGCCTTCGCGACGCTCGCGGTCGTCGCCGGGCTGTTGGCGAGCATGATGATGGTGACCACCGGCGTCGCCCAGGCGCACGGTTCGACCGTCGACCCGCCGTCGCGCAACTACGGCTGCTGGCAGCGGTGGGGCAGTGACTTCCAGAACCCGACGATGGCCCAGCAGGACCCGATGTGCTGGCAGGCGTGGCAGGCCGACACCACCGCGATGTGGAACTGGAACGGCCTGTACCGCGAAGGTGTCGCGGGCAACCACCAAGGCGCGATCCCCAACGGCCAGCTGTGCAGCGGCGGGCGGACCGGCGGCACGCGGTACGCGGCGCTGGACAACCCGGGCCAGTGGAAGGCCGTGACCAAGCCGCGGCAGTTCACCCTCGACATCTGGGACCAGGCCCGGCACGGCGCCGACTACCTGCGCGTCTACGTGTCGCGGCAGGGTTACGACGCCACGACGACGCCGTTGGGCTGGAACCACCTGGAGCTGGTCGCCACCACGGGCCGCTACGCGCCCTCGGACCACTACCGGGTCGCCGTGAACGCGGGCAGCCGCACCGGCCGCCACGTCGTCTACGCGATCTGGCAGGCCAGCCACTCCGACCAGTCGTACTACTTCTGCAGCGACGTCATCTTCCAGTGACCGGCTGACCGTTCCGCGCCCACCCGGGCAGGGGTGGGCGCGGAACACCACCCGCCGAACGTCGACGGGGTGGAGCCACTCCTCGTCGGGTGTCGCTGCCAAAGCCCGGAAGAGGTATCCCACCAGCAGGAAGACCTCGCACCCGCCGATCCGGGCGGGTGGCGCTTCGTCGACCCCGTGCCCGAGCCGGCGCGACGGCCTGGTGTCACCGACCTGCACGCCACGATGGGTAAGTCGTCCTCCGGCAGCCGAAGACGGTGCGGGGCGGTTCGACCACAGGGGTCGGGCCGCCCCGCACCGTGGTGGCGGGGTCAGGTCTTGCCGGTGCCGGCGCCCTGCGCTACCCGGCTTTCCCCTCGGCAGGAGGGTCGAGGGAGTACCGGTGGCAGGTGCGGGGATCGGTGACGGTGCCGGCCACGACCGGTTCGCCGCTGTCGACGTGGACGTTGTCCCGTTCGACGATGTCGCCCTTCGGGCCGGAGTAGCCGGTGGTCATGGGCTCCTCGACGTTGTCGAAGTGGTTGCCCCCGATCATCGGGCCCGGCACGCCGGGCCGGTGTCGCTGTCGTCCAGGAAGCAGTCGTTGCCGGTGGCCTTGATCGCGGCGATCAGGTCGGCGGCGGTGGAGACCGTCACTTCGGGGCCGTCCGCGCCGCCCGTGGTGCCGTTCCGGCCCGGGGCGTTGACGGCGGCGAAGCCGACCGGCGCGCTGTCGGCGGCCGCGGCGGGTGCCGTCGTGACGACCAGGCCGCCGAGCAGGACCGCGACGAGCGCGACCCGCTTCACTCCGCCGCCCCCTGCACGCGGCCGACACCCGCGCCGGCCGTGACGAGCCGCGGCACGGACGCCGGGTCGTCCACGGTGTAGCTGTAGTAGGTGCGCGGCTCCACGACGGTCCCGAGCGTTTCCGGCGCGCCGGAACCCGCGTAGACGTTGTTGCGCTCGACCACGCGCCCCGGCCCGCTCTTGTCGTAGCCGGACAGGATCGGGTGTGCCACGTTCTCGAAGTAGTTGCCCTCGACCACGACGCCCGCGTCCATCGTGGACGCGACGCCGTAGAGCGAGTTGCCCCGGTAGTAGTTGTTGTAGACGTGCACCGGCTCGCCGAAGCGGACGCGCGGGTGGCGCTGGTCCGTGCCGTCGAAGAAGTTGTGGTGGTAGGTGACGCGCAGCTTGCCCTTGTCGCTGGTGTAGGTGTCGGAGTGGCCGAGCAGGGCGGCCTTGCTGTGGTCGTGGAAGTGGTTCCACGACACGGTCACGTAGTCGGAGTTGCGCTTGACGTCCAGCAGGCCGTCGTAGCCGTCGGACAGGTCGCAGTGGTCGATCCACACGTGGTGCGCGGAGTTGGTGACGCTGATCGAGTCGTCCGCGGCGTTGGTGAACCTGAGGTTGCGGATGATCACGTTGTTGCCGGGACGGGTGGTCGAGCCGAGCTGCAACCCGCCGCCGGTGATCTCGGCGGTGGAGCCGACGCCGACGATGGTCTTGTTCGCGACCACCGTCAGCATCTCGTCGCCGACCTGGATGCGGCCGGACACGGAGATGACGTACGGCTCCTTGCGGCCGACGTAGTCGGCGAGCGCGGCGGCCGTGGTCACGGTGACGGCCTGGCCGCCCGCGCCGCCGGTGGTGCCGTTCTGGCCGAGCGCGTTCACCCCGGCGAACCCGTCGGCGACGGCGAGCGCGCCGGTCGACCCCCACGCGGCCCGGGGTGCGGCGGCGGCCACGGCGGCGAGGGCCGAGCCCGCGAGCAGGCGTCGGCGGTTGATGGGACTCATGCGCGGTCCTCCTGGGTCAGATCCGGCCGACGCCGACACCGGCGGGAACGGTGGCGGGCAGCGTGGACGGGTTGTCGGGGGTGTAGGCGTAATAGGTGCGTGGCTCCACGACCGTGCCGAGCGTCTGCGGCGTGCCGGAGTTGACGTAGACGTTGTCGCGCTCCACCACGCGGCCGGGTCCGCTCTCGTCGTAGCCGGAGTAGATCGGGTGCGGCACGTTCTCGAAGTAGTTGGCCTCGACCAGCACGCCCGCGTTCTCCGTGGACGCGACACCGTACAGGCGGTTGTCGCGGAAGTAGTTGTTGTAGACGTGGACCGGCTCGCCGAAGCGGACGCGGGGGTGGCGCTGGTCGGTGCCGTTGAAGTGGTTGTGGTGGAACGTGACGCGCAGCTTGCCGGTGTCCTGACCCGCGTTGGAGTCGGAGTGCCCGAGCAGCGCGGTCTTGCTGTGGTCGTGGAAGTCGTTCCACGACACGGTGATGAAGTCCGCGCCCCGGACGATGTCGATCAGGCCGTCCGCGCCGCCGCTGAGGTCGCAGTGGTCGATCCAGATGTGGTGCGAGGACTGCTGGATGCTGATCGCGTCGTCGTCCGCCCCGGTGAACTTCAGGTTGCGGATGATCACGTTCTGCCGGCGGTACATGTCCAGGCCGCCGCCGCGGATCTCCGCGCCCGGCAGACCGATCACGGTCTTGTTCGAGCGCAGGCCCTGCTTGCTGCTGAACGTCATGATCCCGTCGACCTGGATCACGTACGGCTCGTTGCGGTCGCAGTAGTCCAGGAACGTGTCGGTGTCCCGCACGGTGACCACGGGCCCGCCGACGCCGCCGGTGGTGCCGTTCTGGCCCAGGGTGTTCGTGCCGGCGAACCCGTCGGCGGTCTGGAACGGCGCCGCCCACACCGGGTTGGTGGTAGCGGGGCTGTGGTGGGCGGAAGCGGCACGGGCGGTGAGGGCGGTGAGTGCTGTCGCTGCGGCGCCGGCGAGGAGGCCGCGCCTGCTGATGTCGCTCATCGGTCCGGGTGCTCCTGTCAGATGCGGCCGGTGCCCGCGCCGGCGGGCACGATCGTGGGGACGTCGGCGGCGCGGTCGGGGGTGTAGCCGTAGTACGTCCGCGGCTCCACCACGGAACCGCGGACCTCGATCGCGTGGTTGCACTCGACGAGGATGTTGTCGCGGGCGACCATGCGGCCCAGGTCGCCGCTGAAGTCGACCCGGCCGGGGTTGTTCACGCTGAAGAAGTAGTTGCCCTCCAGCACCACGCCCGCGTTCATCGCCGAGGCCACGCCGTAGCTGTTGTCGCGGTAGTAGTTGTTGTAGACGTGCACCGACTCGCCGAACCGGACGCGCGGGTTGCGCTGGTCGGAGCCGTCGAAGTGGTTGTGGTGGTAGGTGACCCGCAGGCGGCCGATGTCCTGCGCGCCGTTGTCGTCGTCGTGGCCGAGCAGCAGTGTCTTGTCGTGGTCGTGGAACCTGTTCCACGAGACGGTGATGAAATCGCTGCCGCGCTTGATGTCGACCGCGCCGTCGTCGCCGTGGGAGAAGTCGTTGTGGTCGATCCAGATGTGGTGGCTGAACATCTGCACGTTGATCAGGTCGTCCGTCGCCCCGGTGATCGCGAGGTTGCGGATGATGATGTTGTGCACGGCGTCGGCCGGTGGCGAGGTGACGTCGTCGTCGACCGGCAGGCCGATGTTCAGGCCGCCGCCGACCAGCTTGGCGTCGGTCCCCAGGCCGATGATCGTCTTGTCGGACGCGACGGCGTGCATGCCGTCGCTGGTGCCGGTCGGCAGCGTGATCGTGCCCTTGACCTGCACGACCAGCGGTTCCGGCCGGGAGATGTAGTCGAGGAACCGGGCGGTGGTGGTGGCGGTGACGACGGCGCCGCCCGCGCCGCCGGTCGTGCCGTTCTGTCCCAATGCGTTCACCGAGGCGAACCCGTCCGCGGTGGTCGCCGCCGACGCCGGTGCGGCGCCGGGCAGGACGACCGTGGTCGTGGCGAGCGCGGCGGCGGCCACGACGACCTTCAGCAGGGCGCGCCGGTTCCCGGAAGATGTGGGCATGGCGATTTCCTCTCCCGTATGAGGGGTGAGTGCAGGGGTTATCGGGAAAGCGCTCTCTGATCGCACCGTAGCGCAAGTTTCGGGCGTGTCAACGGCTGTTGGCGTCCCGCAGGCGGGGTTCACATATGTGGCGTTCTATTCGACGGCGTGGTTCACATATGTGTCACCGGACGCCCATTCCGGGTCGCCGGGAATGCTCCGCGCGGCCATTATCGCCCGCCGCGTCCGAAGGCGGTGCTGGTCTGGAACCGCCGACCGCGCCCCGCCGGGCTCGTCCCGGAGAGTCGCGGTGGCACGGGGTTCCAGCGGTGCCCCCACCAGGAGTCGAACCTGGGACCTCGCCGTTCGTAGCGGCGCGCTCTGTCCTGCTGAGCCATGGGGGCCTGGTATCACCGGGAGTTCGATTGTTTCCGCGGTCCGGTGGATTCTCTTCTCCGGGTGTCCGGAAAAGAGAAAGCCGCCCTGGTCGGTTCCCCGACGGGCGACTCCCGGCACCGGACCTTTCAACAGGTCACGGCGGGGAGCACGGGCCGCCCGATCGGCGTCGACGCGTGTTCGGCATGTCCGCTCCTCGGCTCGGTGTGCGCACATCGTGCCGACCGCGCCGCGGCACCGTCAAACTATTTCCGCGGGCATTGTCGCGAAACCGGTGGCGGGCGGCCCGCCGGGTGACCAGAATCCCGCCGTGACCACCGCGCGAAGCTTGCTCAAGGATTTGGACCCGCTGCCGCACGGCGCGCGTCAACGGCTCCTCGCCCGCACCGCCCGCGAGCTGACCGGCTCACCCGCGTTGGACGCGCTGCTGGGCGAGTTGGACCGGCACGGCGGGTTCGAGCGGCGGCTGGCGTTGCACCTCGCGCACGTGGCGGGCCACCGCGAGCACGTGACGCGCTGCCTGTCGGCCCGCGAGACGGCGGTGGTGCGCCAGGCCATCGGCGTGGCCATTCGGCTGGACCTGCCCTCCGGAGTGTTCCTGGACCGGCTGCCGCACCTGCCGTCCGCGCTGCGGCAGACCCTCTACACCACCGTGCGCCGCCACCGGCGTCGCGCGCTCGCTGAACAGTTGCTGCCGGTCGTGCGCGCCACGTTCGGCGACCACGAGGCCGTCGGCCTGCTGCCGGTGTGCTCCTCGGCCGTGGTCGCGGCGGCGTTGCGGGACCTGGAGCACGCGGTGACCAACTGGACCTCGCTGGGCCGTCGCCACCCGGCCGTGCTGCTCGACTTCGTGACGGCCGAGCTGGACGCCACGGCGCCGGTGGCGTGGCCGACGGTGTGGCACCGGTTCGGCGCGGCCGTCGTCGGCGCCGCGCCGGCCGAACCGGACCGCGCGCTGGACCTGCTGGCCCGCGTGCTGCCGCACGCCCCGCTGCCGTGGCAGCTCGACGGGACGATCGGCGGCCTCGCCCGGCACGCGCCCACGCGCGTGGCCCGCCTGTTGGCCGACCCGCGCCGGACCGGCCGCCTGCCGCGACGGCGGTCCCTGTGGCGCGCGCTGGCCGGGACCGGTGACGAGGAGCTGACGGCCCTCGCCCGCCTGCTCGACGGCCCGGACCTGGCGCGGTTCCTGCACGCCGTCGCGCCGTCCCGGCGGGCGGCGGTGTTCACCGGCGCGTTCGGCGACCGCCCGGACGCGCCCCTGGCCGCCGTGGACGAACTGCCCGCGTCGGCCCGGCCCGCGGTCGCCCGCCGGCTGTCGGCACTGCGCCGGGTCGCCGACGACCCGGCCCGCCGCCTGGCCGTCACCGCGCGCCTGGACTGGGCCGACGCCCGGGACGTGCTGCTCGCCGCGACCCGCCGCGCCACCGCCGCCGAGCGTGCCGAGGCCTACCCGCTGTACCTGGCCGCGGCCGCCGCCACCCGCGACCCCGAGGTGGTCGGCGGCGTGGTCGCGGGCCTGACCAGGCTCGCCAACGAGCAGGACCCGGTGCGGTCGGTGGCGCTGGCCGCCCTCGCCGCGATCCCGGCGTGGTTGTTCCGCCCGACCGAGGCCGACGCGCTGACCAAGCTGATGACCGACGCCACCGAGGCACGCGACTGCTCCTGGCAGACCAAGAACGCGGTGCGCGCCCTGGCCGACGCGCTGATCCGCGAAGGCGCGGTGTCCCGGCGCCCGGACCTGGTCGAGGCCGGTCTGGCCGGTCTGGGTCACCTGGGCGGCTCGGTGCCGTGGATCAACCTGCACGGCCTGGACCGCGCGCTGCCGCGGGGCGCCGAGCACCAGGTGGTGGAGGCGCTGGCACCCCGGCTGACCGCGGACGCCCGGCGCGGCCGGTTCGAGGTGTTGCTCGCGCTGGCCGCGGGACTGGGTCGGCGGGCGTGGCACGTGCCCGCCGTGCAGGACCTGCTGGACCAGGCGCGGTCGGCCAAGGACGACGGCGTGGTGCGGCGCGCGGTGGACCTGTGGCTCGCGCCGCCGCGCCACCGGGACGAGCGGGTGGAGCGTGTGTTCCGCGACGACCCGTCCACCATCACGGTGCCCGCCGTGCTCCGGGCGATCGCGCTGCGCCGCACCGACCTGCTGGACCGGGTGATCGGCCGGCCGGTGCACGGCCGGTTCCTGCGGCGCGGCGTGCGGTACGTGCCGCCGTTCCGGCAGTGCTTCGACCGGTGGCTGCCGCGCCAGGTGGAGGCGCACGCCGCCGAACTGGTCGCGCTGGGCACGTCCCGCCGCGCCAACCCGTTCGAACGGGCGTCGGCCGTGCGGTCGCTCGGCCGGGTGCCGGGCACGGTCGACCGGGTGCGCGGGTTCCTCGCCGACGACGCGGTGCAGGTGGCGGAGGCGGCGCTGGCCGCGTCGGCGTGGACCGACGAGCCCGCCGACGTGGTGCCCGACCTGCTGGCCCACTTCGACACCGACCGGGCGCGGGTCGCCGTCTACGCGGTGACCCGGTGCGCCCGGTTCACCGCCCCGGACCGGCTCGGCGCGCTGCTCGCCCCCGCGCTGGCGGGGCCGAAGGTGACCGCCCGCAAGGAGGCGGCCCGGCTGATGGCGCAGCACCGCGTTCCGGGTGCGGCGGAGGCGTTGAGGCGGGCGTGGGAGGGCGCGCACCGCGACGTGCGCCGTGCCCTGGTGTCGGCGACGCGCTGGTTCCCGGACGACGAGGCCGCGTGGGAGCTGCTGTCCCGGGCCGTCGCCGACGAGCACGCGGTGGCGAGCGCGGTGGTCCAGTGGCCCGACGGGGTGCCTCGTCGGCACCGGGCCCGGTACGCCGAGCTGGTGCGCGTGCTCGCGGGCTCGACCGACCCGGACACCGCCCGGCTCGGGCTGGGCGCGTTGCCGCACTGGACGCGCTGGTCGCCGGGCGGCACGGACCTGCTGGTCGACCGGGTGACCGACCTCGGCGACACGGCGACCTGGCGGCCCGCGCTGACCGCGCTGGTGGAGCTGTCCGCCGCGACGGCGGACGTGACGCCCCTGCGTGCCGCGGTCGCGTCCCTGCTCGCCGCGGACGGCGGGCTCGACGCGGAGGAGGACCGCGACCTGCCGGCGCGGCAGCGGATCGCGGCGCTCGTGCGGCACCTGGCCGACACGCGTGACGCCGACCGGTCGCGTGCGGCGGCACGAGCGCTGGTCGGGGCCTTGGTCGACGCCGGCTACCGCTCGTGGGCGGTGAAGCTGGCGGTGGTCGCCGTGCCGTGGGAGGAGCCGGGCGCGGAGCTCGACGGGTTGCGCGAGGTGGCACGGCTCGCGGCGGGCCCGGTCTGGACGTGGCGGGCCGCCGAGGAGGTGGCGGGCGTGCTCCCGGCCGTGGTGCGGCGCGTGTCCCCGGCACGGCTGCTCGACGTGGCCGGGGCCCTGGTGGCCGGGGGAGCGGCGGCGGTGGCGCTGGCGGTCGTGACCGCGGCCGGTCGGGACGCCGGGTGGCCCGCGCCGTGGCGCGAGCTGCTGCGCGGCCTGCGCCGGCACGGCGACCCGGACGTGCGCGAGGCGGCGTCGGACGTGTTCACCAGCCAGGAGTGAACCCGGACGTCGCATTGCGGGCGCGGGCGCGGGGTCGTTGAATCGGGTCCGCGACCCGCCGAACCCCAGGAGCCACCGATGACCGAGCTGGTGCTGGACCCGAAGACGACCGCGCTGGTGCTGATCGAGTACCAGAACGACTTCACCAGCGAGGGCGGCGTGCTGCACGGCGCGGTCAGCGAGGTGATGGGCACGACCGGCATGCTGCCCAAGACCGTGGCGCTGGTGGAGGCGGCACGGGCGGCCGGGGTGACGGTGATGCACGCGCCCATCACCTTCGTCGAGGGCTACCACGAGCTCTCGTCGCACCCCTACGGCATCCTCAAGGGCGTCGTGGACGGCAAGGCGTTCGTCAAGGGCAGCTGGGGCGCGGCGATCGTGGACGACCTCGCGCCCCGCGACGGGGACATCGTGGTCGAGGGCAAGCGGGGGCTGGACACGTTCGCCAGCACGAACCTCGACTTCATCCTCCGCGGCAAGGGCATCACCACCA
This sequence comes from Saccharothrix saharensis, assembly GCF_006716745.1. Taxonomy (NCBI): domain Bacteria; kingdom Bacillati; phylum Actinomycetota; class Actinomycetes; order Pseudonocardiales; family Pseudonocardiaceae; genus Saccharothrix; species Saccharothrix saharensis. The sequence continues at coordinate 252,827 of NZ_VFPP01000001.1, forward strand.
TCGTGCTCGGCGGGTTCCTGACCAACTGCTGCGTCGAGTCCACCATGCGCACCGGTTACGAGAACGGCTACAAGGTCGTCACCCTGACCGACTGCGTGGCCGCCACGTCGCAGGAGGAGCACGACAACGCGTTGCGCTTCGACTTCCCGATGTTCTCGGTGCCGGTGACGGCCGACGACGTGATCGCCGCCCTGTCCTGACCGGCGCCGCGCCGACCGGATATTCCGGCGACAGCGTCGGCCGTCCCCGCCAGGATGGCCGACGTGGAAGAGGTCGAGGTCGTCGTCGCCCACAGCCGGCGGGTGACGCTGCGCGTCGGTGACGTGTTCCTCAAGGTCGACGTCGACCCGGCGCACGCCGATGTCGAGGTGCGGGCGATGGCCCTGGCGCCGATCCCCACCCCGGCGGTGCTCTGGCGCGAGCCGCCCGCGCTGGCGATCGCCGCCGTGCCCGGCAAGGCGCTCGGCGTCCTCGGCGCGCCGTCGACCGCGTCACCGGCGGCGTGGGCCGCGGCGGGTGCGGCCATCCGGAAGCTGCACGACGCCCCGCTGCCGCCGTGGCCGGGACCGGTGCTCGAAGACCTGGCGGCGGAGCTCGACCGGGAGTGCGCGTGGTTGCTCGCCAACGGCGTCCTGCCCGCCGAGGTGGTGCGGCGCAACCGCGAGATCGCCGAGGCCGCGCTCCGGCCGTGGGAACCGGCGTTCATCCACGGCGACCTTCAGATCACGCACGTGTTCGTGGACGGCGACGAGGTCACCGGCGTCATCGACTGGTCGGAGGCCGCCCCCGGCGACGCCCTGTTCGACCTGGCGACCCTGACCCTCGGGCACGAGGAACGCCTGGACGACCTGCTGGTCGGCTACGGCGACGCCGTTGACCGGGACGTGATCCGCGGCTGGTGGTCGCTGCGCGGCCTGACGGCGTCGCGCTGGCTGATCGAGCACGGCTTCGACCCGGACGCGCCGGGGTGCGAGTTCGACGTGCTCAGGGCCCGGATGGGGGAGCCCTAGCGGCGTGGTCGGAAGTAGCGCTCCGCGATGTGCTCGCCCACCGCCCGGCCGAGCGCGGTGCCGTCCACGTCGGCGGAGCGGAAGTGGATCCCGGCCCAGATCCGCGCGCCGACCACCTCGGCGGTGGCGTCCGAGAAGCGGTCGAAGCGCCGGGTGGTGCCGCTGTCGACGCTGAAGGCGCTGAATGGGACGTCGTCGCGGCCGAAGAAGCGGGCGTAAGCGGTCATCTGCGCGGCCGTGCGGCAGGTGTGCCCGGAGGGGTGGTCCGGGTTCGGCGGCGTGATCACCAGCGGCGTCCAGTCGGGATCGGCGGCGGTGGCGGGGTTGCCGTCGGTGTCGGCGGACCGGATCGCCGTGATCGGCCGCCAGAAGTGCCAGAACTCCTTGTCGTTCGCGCAGGCGATCGCGCCGTCCGTGCCGGTGAAGTCGGCCAGCGCGTAGAACCGCGCCGTGTCCAGCACGTCGAGTCGCCGGCCGACGGCCAGGTCGCGCTTCATCCCCCAGCTGACGGACCGCCGGTCGTGCCACCACAGCGCCGCGTCCGTCTGGTCCGCGGTGCGCTCGGTGCTCGTCGCCGCACCGAGCCGCTTCACCTCGTCGAAATCGCGGGTGTAGGTGTCACTCGTGACCGCGGGCGGCCCGGGGGTGCGGAACATCGCCGCGTCCGGGATGGCGAACGGCGTGAGGAAGCCGACCCAGGCGCCGGTGTTGGCGAAGTCGGGCGGAGTGGGTCGGTACTCACCGGGCTCGACGCCGACCGTCCAGGGCCGGGGGTCGAACGCGCCGTCGTCCTGCCGTGCCGCGACCATCGCGGCCGCGGCCTCCGCTCCGACCCGCACCCCGCCACGCTTCGCCGGCCCGTCCGGGACGCGGGCCAGCCACTGCAGGTACTGCGCGCGCAGCCGGCCCCGCTGCGCCGGGAAGATCGCGTCGAGCACCCGGTAGGCGGCCGTGCCGACGGCGGCGTCGGTCGACTCGCGGCAATCGGCGCGCGGTGCCACGAGATAGGGCCGGTACGGCGTGCCCTCGATGGCGTTCACCGCGTCGTAGACCGCGCCGTTGACCATCGCGAACCCCCGCCCGGCGACCTGCGGCGGCGACTGGTGGGCGACGTCCCAGATGGCGGTCTGCGCGTTGAGGTCCCACACGACGACCGCGTTGGGTGACGGAACTCCTGTTGCCTGTGGGGCGAAGGTGAGCGGCGCGCTCAGCGCGAGCACGGCGAGCACCACCGCGCGGCGTGTCCTGATCATCGTCAACCCCCGGGGGTATCCGGACCGTGTCGACACCGCTACGCAGCGTATCGCCGTGCATTCCGCCCACGCAATAGCGCCCCGCCCGGCTGGGGTCAGCCCCAGTACGGGTCGGCTCCGCGGGTCAGGCGGGCCAGGTCGCCCGGGCCCGAGGGGGACGGGCGGATGAAGCCGGCTCGCGCGGCGACGCCGGCCGCCTCGCCGCGCGACTGGCAGTCGAGCTTGGTGAGCAGGCGTTCGACGTAGGTCTCCACCGTGCGGCGGCTGACCACCAGCGCCTCGGCGATCGCCTGGTTGCTCAGGCCCGCGACCAGACCGGTGGCGATGTCCAGCTCGCGGGCGGTGAGGTTGGCGGTGTTCTCGAACGCCGTGCAGGCCGCGATCACGCCGCCGCCGCGCGGGCCGTCGGTGACGCGCAGCAGGCGCACGCGGTGCCAGCCGTCCTCGGCCGGCCACAGGAACGGCACGGTGCGCACGCCCAGCGCGGCGAACCGCTCGGCCAGCGCGCGCAGCCCGGGGTCGTGCGTGAGCGGCGCGGGGGAGCGGCCCGTGACCGGCGCCTGGACCGGCAGCACCCAGCTCGCCGTCCACTCCGGACCGAACCACGCGTCGAGCCGGGGGTGGTGCAGCGGGTCGACTCGGCGGGCCAGGAAGGTGCCCACCTCGGCGACGAACCGGCGGGTCCGCTCGTCGAACGCCGAGCGCTCCGGCGCGTTCAGGTGCAGCACCCCGACCACCTGCCGGGGCCCCAGCTTGAGCGTCGCCGACAGGCCGTCCTCGAACCCGGCGGGCCGCAGCTGCTCCTGGTAGTGCGGCGAGTCGCGGAAGTTGTGCGGCATGTCGTCCATCAGCAGCGGCACGGGCGAGTCGAACAGCTGGCCGCCCCACTTCGTCCTGGGCAGCTCGTGCGCCAGCTCCCGGCTGATGGTCCGGTGGTAGCCGTGCTCGGCCATGACCACGAACCGCCGCGCCACCGGGTCCCACCCGGTCACCTGGACCGCGCACATCAGCGGCACGGCCTGGCGCAGGCCGGCGAACACCTCGTCCCACTCGACGTCCGCCGCGCTGCCGAGGGCGGCGCCGATGCGCAGCGCCGAGGCCACCCGGGTGGTGTCCATCGCGCCTCCTTGGTGAGCGGGGCAAACGGCGTAGGCGGACAACCTACGCGGACCGCGTGACCCGGACAACCACGCCGTTCGGCACCGCGCGCCGCAGGTCGACGGGGGTTCCCGGCTGTCGGCCGCGATCGGGGATGACAGCTCTGGCCACCGCGTCGGGCGGGCGGGACGATGGGTGTGCCGGACGGGTCGGACCAGCGGGGAGGTGGCGGCCGGTGAGAGCGGGCGTGGTCGGGGCGGGACCCGCCGGGATCGTGGCCGCCAAGGTGCTGCGGGAGCACGGCTTCGACGTCACGGTCTTCGACAAGTACCGGCGGGTCGGCGGGATCTGGTCGCCCGGGGGTTGTTACGACGGGTTGGCCAACCAGGCCGCGCGCCACCTCTTCGAGTTCGCCGACCTGCCCAACCGACTGCACTTCGCCGGCGCCGTCGACACCCAGCGGTACTTGGAGCGCTACGCCGAGACCTTCGGCGTGCTGGAGTGCGTGCGACCGGGCACCGAGGTGGTCGCCGTGCGACCGGTGGGGGGACCCGGCGCGGTGGGCGCGAACGGCTGGACGGTCGACTCCCGGCCCGCCGACGACGCGTCCGCGCCGGTCCGCCGCGACGCGTTCGACCACGTCGTCGTCGCCAGCGGAGCCCACCACCACGCGCGGGTGCCGGACCTGCCCGGTCGCGACTCGTTCGCCGGGACCGTGCTGCACTCCAACGACGTGCGGTCCGGGACGTTCGCCGGCCGGCGCGTGGTCGTCGTGGGTGGTGGCAAGTCGGCGCTGGACCTGGCGACGCGCGCCGCGCACGAGGCCGCCTCGGCGACCTTGGTGCAGCGCAAGGTGAACTGGATGATCCCCGAGCGGTTCGTGCTCGGCACGGTCGGCTACAAGTGGATCCTGTTCACCCGGTTCGGCGAGGCGCTCCTGCCCCGCTACCACGACCCGGCGTGCGTCCGCCCGATCGACCGGATCGACGACCGGGTCAAGCGGGCGCTGTGGTGGCTCATCACCCGCGACGTGCTGTTCTCCGCCGGGTTCTACCGGCTGCCCAAGCGCCTGCGGCCCACCCGGCCCCTGCCGTTCCACCTGGCGCACGCCGGTGTGATGCCGCGCGGTTACGTGCGCGCGCTGCGCCGCGGTCTGCTCAAGGCCGAGGTGAGCACCGTCGAGGCGTTCACCGGGGATGGGCTGCGCCTGGCCGGCGGTCGGCGGGTGCCGGCGGACGTGGTCGTGTTCGCGACCGGCCACGACCGGGTCTTCCCGTTCCTGGACCTGCCGGTGCACGACCGGGCCGGACGGCTGCGGCTGTACCGGGGCATCGTGCCGCCCGGCGTCGACCGGCTGGGGTTCGTCGGCTTCCGCCAGGTCTTCAACAACCCCCTGGGCTCGGAGCTCACGGCGCACTGGCTGGTCCGCCACTTCCTGGGCACCCTGCGCGTCACCGCGGACGAGCCGGGGATGCGGCGGGCCGTCGACGCCCGCCTGGACTGGCAGGAACGCGCGCTGCCGGGGACCGGCGGCTACGACTTCGGCCCCTACGACCTCCACTGCGCCGACGAGTTGATGCACGACATGGGGCTGCCCTCCCTCCGGACCGGCAACCCGCTCACCGAGTACCTGCTGCCCGGCGGTGTCGCCCACCGCTACCGGGACCTCTCGGCTCCGGCCACCCGCGACCCCGCCGGGTAGGGCGTCGGCTCGCGGTCCGGTCCCGCGCCGAAGCGCCGCAGCACGGCGGTGACGAGGCGGGAGACGTCGTTGTCGCCCTCGTCGTGCGAGAGCGCCCCGCGCCGGCCGACGAACACCTCGCCACCCCCGGGCGTGCGGAGCGGCGTGAGGTCGACACGGCGGTCGACGCCGAACACCCCCGGCACCGCCCCGGCCCAGTGCTCCGGGTGGCTGCCGGTGACGACGGCCGCGTACCCCTCGAGCGCGGCCGCGCCCTCGGCGTGCAGGTCGTGGTCGGTCAGCACGTCGAACGCGAACCCCTGCCGCCGCAGCCAGCCGACCAGGTGCAGGTCCTCGCCGTACCGGTGCGGCGACCGGGTGTACCGGAACACGGGGTCGTCCCGCGTGCCCGGCAGGTGGTCCAGCGCGTCGGCGAGGTGGCGCGACGTCGGCACGAGGACCGCCAGCCGTGCCGTGCGCCGGGTCGGCCGGACGAAGAACGGCAGCCGGGCCACGCCCTCGGCGGTCGTCAGCTCGACCGCGTAGCAGCCGCCGGGCAGGTCGTCGGGCAGCCGCACCTCCAGCACCGGGGCGCAGTCGGCCAGGTCGTCGGAGTGGAAGAGCACCGCCGCGTACCCGCCGTCGGCCTGCCGCCAGTCCAGCACGCCACCCGCCCAGTCGTGCCCGGTCACGCCGCGCCGCGGGTGGTTGACCAGCGTGCCGTTCCGCCCGTCGACCACGTCGAGCACCCGGTCGCCGCCGAGGTCGCGCGACAGGTCCCAGTGCGCCCGCGCGCCGAGCTGCCAGGCCACCGACGACGTGAACACCTCGTCCACGTCCGGCGGCACGTCGGTGAACACGGTCGGACCGTCGAGCTTGCCGTCGAAGTGCCCGACCCGCTCGCCGTCCACCCGCCGTGCGGCGAACAGCAGCGGTGCGTCGCCGGCGACGAGCGGACCGGCCGACACGGTGGTCGCCACCGCCACCGCCACCGCGTCCTCGTCGGCGAGCCGGGCGCGCGGCCGCACCTCCAGCCGGGTGCCGGCCGGGCCGTACCCGCCGACGAGCAGGTACCAGCGACGCGGGCGCAGGGCCGGACCGGGCACGCGCACCACGCCGTTCACCGTCCGCACGGCGAACTCCACCGTGCCGTCGGCGAGCAACGCCAGCTCCGCGTGCGGCCCGCGCCGGGCGTCGCCCTGGCTGAGCAGTCCCGCGCGGTCGGCCGGCAGGGCCGTCGGCCACACCCACACGGTGAACGTCACGGCCGTCCCCAGCGCGGGTGGACGCGGCACGACACCGTACGAGCCGTGGTCGAAGCGCTGGTGCGGCACGGCGACCCGGTCCGGCACGGGCACGTCGACCGGTGTGCGGACGGGTGCGGCGCCATCGTGGTCGACCCGCAGCACGCGGACCCGTGCTTCGGGTGACGTCGCGCCGGCGTGCACGGTGAGCCGTTCGCCCGGCCGTGCGGACAACCGGTCGGTGTAGCCCACGACGGGGGCGCGGTCGACTGGCGCCATCCCGCCCCTCCAGCGATCGGCCGGGAGCACGGTCCCGGTGCCGGTCACCGGCGTGACCCCGCCACTCACACGGCCTCCGCGATGACCACGCGCGGGCTGCCCGGCAGGGGACGGGTCTCCAGCACCTGCCAGCCGGTGTCGGCCAGCCACCCGTGCACCTCGTCCTCCGGGTAGACCACCGCCCCTCCGATCACCAGGTGCCCACCCGCCAGCACCGGGTCGAGCCGTCGCGCGTCCTCGGCCAGCAGCAGGAAGTCCAGCACCAGCAGCCGCCCGCCCGGGTCGACCACCTCCCGCGCCGCGCGCAGGACCGCCTTGTTCCGGCCGGGGTCGAGCCGGTGGATCACGTGCTCCAGCAGCACCGCGTCGTAGTGGCCGGGCACCGGGTCGGCCAGCGGGTCGGCCTCGTGGAACGTGATGCGGTCGGCCACCTCCGGCGGGACCGACCACCTGACCGCGTCCAGGACCTCGCGGGTGCCGACGAACGCGCCGGTCAGCTTGGGGTGCCGGGCCGCGGCCTGCGCCAGGAACGCGGCGGACAGCCCGCCGAGGTCCAGCACGTGCCGGTGCGTGCGGAAGTCGTAGTGCTCGGCGAGCATCACCGCGTGCAGCGAGTCGGAGGTCCGCACGCCGTTCACGGACACCCCCGCACGGGCCCCGTCCGGCGCGGACGGCTGCTCGGCGGTCGTGGATCCGGTCGTGACCGCCACCAGCGGCGTCGGGTCGGTCATCGGGTGTCTCCTAGTCCAGTCCGGGGTCCCGCTCGGAGCGGTCGGCGATGAACGACAGGACCCGCCGCCACGCGTCGGCCGCGTTGTCGGCCTGGTCGGGCAGCGCGCCGTCGAAGAACGAGTGCGGCGCGTCCTCGTAGAGCCGGAACTCGTGCGGCACGCCCGCCTCCGCCAGCTCCCGGTCGAACGCGAGGGTGTCCTCGACCGGGGCGAGCGGGTCCGCGCCGGCCGCGAGCACCAGCACCGGCCGCGTCATCCTCCGCACCAGGTCCCGGCACTCGGCGGGACGGCCGGAGCAGCCGATCGCGCCGGCCAGGCGCGGCTCGAGCGCGGCCTGACCCCACGAGATCGCGCCTCCCAGGCCGAACCCGACGGTGAACGCGGCCGTGACGCCGAGGGTGGGCAGGTGGTCCACCGCCGCCCGGACGTCGAGCAGCACGAGGTCCCGGTCGAGCCGGGCCGCGTGCGCGAACCCGTCGAAGCCCGGCCCGCGGTCGTCGTCCGCGGCGACCCGGCCGTAGTAGTCGAGCACCACGGCCGCCACCCCGGCCTCGGCGAACCCGCGCGCGAGGTCGCGGTAGAACTCGTGCGCTCCCCGCACGTCCGGCAGCACCACGACCCCGGCCCCGGTCGGCTGGTCGGGCACCGCCCGGTAGGCGAGGAAGTCCGTGCCGTCGCCGGACGTGAGGCGCAGTTCCCCGGCCGAGGCGACCGCGCCGGGCGACGCGGTCGGCCGCGGGTGATCGGCGTGGCACACGGACAACGCACTCACGATCGACCGTCCTGTCAGCACTGGTGAAGTGGTCGGCACAGCGTGGCCCGGGAGAGGTGGTCGGCCGGTCCGTAGAAATACCGAATCGCCCGCCGGACCACCGACCCCGACGGGTCGGGCGTGGCGCACCGCCGGCGCGGCACCGGTGTCGGCGAGTGGATCATCCTTCCGATACCTCGACCGCGGTCGAGAGTCCGCCTACCTTCGTCGCATGGCTCATGGCAAGGCACTGCGCGAGGCCTTCGCGGCTCCCGGGACGACACCGCTGATCGGCGTGTTCGACATGCTGTCCGCGTCGATCGCGGCCCGGCACTACGACGGGCTGTTCGTCTCCGGCTTCGGCTTCTCCGCCTCGCACTACGGCCTGCCCGACATCGGGTTCATCGCCTGGCCGGACGTGGTCGCGTTCGTGCAGCGGCTGCGGTTGGCGCTGCCCCGGCAGCACCTCCTGGTCGACATCGACGACGGCTACACCGACCCCGAGGTGGCCTGCCAGGTGGTCCGCGCCCTGGAGCAGGTCGGCGCGTCCGGCGTGGTGCTGGAGGACCAGCAGCGGCCCCGTCGCTGCGGGCACGTCGAGGGCAAGCGGGTGCTGCCGCTGGAGCAGTACCTGGAGAAGCTGGACCTCGTGCTCCGGACCAGGACCGACCTGGTCGTGGTGGCCCGCACGGACGCCACCGACGAGGACGAGATGCTGCGCCGGGCCGCCGCGTTCGCCGAGACCGACGCCGACGTGGTGCTGGTCGAGGGCATGCCGTCGGTCGACGTGATCCGGCGCGTCCGGCGGGTGGTGGGGAGCAAGGCGCTGCTGTTCAACCAGATCGCGGGCGGCAAGTCGCCGAAGCTGTCGCTGCGCGAGCTGACCGACCTGGGCGTCGACGTGGCCATCTACAGCACGCCGTGCCTGTTCGCGGCGCACGCGGCGATCGAGGACGCGATGGTCCGGCTCAAGGAGCGGGACGGCGTGCTGCCGGACGACTCGATCGACGTGGCCGAGTCGCAGGCACTGCTGAAGGACAACATCAGCCGCCACCACGACGTGCCCGCGCCGCGTGCGTCCAAGCCCGTCGTGGCGCGCTGAGGTCCCCGGTCAGCCCGGATCGCCGCGGCGCTTGCGGTGCACCACCCAGGCGAAGTCGACGATCAGCGCGACCACGATCACGCCGAGCAGCACCGCGAGCCACGTCAACCCCGCCCGGACGCACAGCACGGCGGCCACACCGTTGAAGACGACGCCGAACCCGGCCAGCCACAGCCGCAACGTCAACGCGCTGCGCGGCGGGGCGGGTGGCGGCAGGCCGTCGTCCGGGTGGCCGGCACCGGTCACGTCCGCCACTCCTCCTGCCAACCGTGGTGGGTGTCGTAGGCGGAGGCGATCAGCTGGAGCACGGTCCGGTCGGCACCGCCCGCGACCTCCTTACGCAGCCACTCGGCCTTCTCCGCGAACGGCGCCGGCGCACGGGGGTCCTGGGCCTGCGTGTCGTGCGGCACGAGCAGCAGCTCGCGGCCGTCGTCGGACCGCAGGATGCGGAACCGCCCGCGGCGCTCGGCCTCGTCCAGCAGCGGCAGCTCCTCGCGGGCCAACCGCTCCTCGTCCTCGTCCAGCCGGTCCAGCACGAACCGGCGCAGGTCCTCATCGGTCAGTCGGGTCGGCTCGACGTCCATGGCCAAGGGGTATCCACAACCGCCCCGGCCACACGTCGTGAGCGTGCGTGCTGTCGGGGCGGCGGGTAGGAATAGGTGATGACCAGCGCGTACGAGCCGGACCCGAGGCGGTGGAAGGCGCTCACGGTCACGCTCGTCGCCGGCTTCATGAGCCTGCTCGACGTGAGCATCGTGTCCGTCGCCCTGCCGTCCATCCAGCACGGCCTGGGCACCACGCCCGCGGGCGTGCAGTGGGTCGTCTCGGGCTACGCGCTGGCATTCGGCCTGGCCCTGGTGCCCGCCGGGCGGCTGGGTGACGCGATCGGCCGGCGCACCATGTTCCTGGTGGCGCTGGGCGGGTTCGTGCTGTTCAGCGCGTTGGCTGGGCTCGCGCCGACGACCGAGGTGCTGATCGCGGCGCGCCTGGCCCAGGGCATCTCGGCGGGCGCGCTCGCGCCGCAGAACTCGGCGTTGATCCAGCAGCTGTTCCGCGGTGCGGAACGTGGCCGGGCGTTCGGGTTCTTCGGCTCCACGGTCGGGATCTCCACGGCCGTCGGACCGGTGGTCGGCGGCGTCATCCTGGCCGTCGCCGGCGAGGACGAGGGGTGGCGCTGGATCTTCTACGTCAACGTGCCGATCGGCGCGGTCGCCCTGGTGCTGGCCGCCCGGCTGCTGCCCCGCGCCCGCGGCGGTCCGCGCGGCCACCTGGACCTGGTCGGCGCGGCCCTGCTCGGCACCGGCGTGCTGGCCGTGATGCTGCCGCTGGTGCTGGCCGAGGCGGGCGGGCTGACGCGGCTGTGGTGGCTGTTCGTGCTCGGCGCGGTGCTGCTGGTGCTGTTCGTGCGGTGGGAACGGCGGGTCGCCGCCCGAGGCCGCAGCCCGTTGCTGGCCATAGCCCTGTTCACCGGCACGCCCGGGTACGGCACGGGCGCGTTGCTCGGGACGGTCTACTTCGTCGGGTTCGCCGGCATCTGGCTGGTGCTTGCGCTGTACTTCCAGACCGGGCTCGGCTACACGCCGTTGCAGTCGGGGCTGGCCGTGACGCCGTTCGCGGTCGGGTCGGCGGCGTCCGCGGTGATCGGCGGGCGGCTGGTGGAGAAGTGGGGCCGCAAGCTGACCGTGACCGGGTTGACGCTGGTGCTGGTCGGTCTCGCGGTGACGGCGGCGGTGCTGAGGTTCGCGCCGCCGCACGTGGCCGGGTGGGCGGTCGCGCCCGCCTTGCTGGTGGCGGGCGTCGGCGGCGGGTGGGTGATCTCGCCGAACACCACGTTGACGCTGCGGCACGTGCCGGTGGCGATGGCCGGTGCGGCCGGTGGGGCGTTGCAGACGGGGCAGCGCATCGGCTCGGCGATCGGCACGGCGGCGTTGACCGGCGTGTTCTACCTGGTGCTGACCGCGACCGGGCGGGACTTCCCGGTGGCGGTGTCGGTCGCGGTGGCCGGCGCGGTGGTGGCCGTGGCGCTGGCGCTGGTGGTGGCGGTCGTGGAGCTGCGCGCCCGGCCGCGCTGCCCGGCCGCCGTGGAGGGGGTGGAGCAGGCGGTCCCGGACGCGCCGTGAGCCGCGCCGGGTGGGCACGATGGCGGGATGGAGCTGTCACCGGAGATGGATTTGGTGGGGAGCATGGACCTGCTGCCGCCGGCCGAGGAGCTGCTCGGCATCCGCTCGACCGCCGACCGGCCGCACGACCTGCACCGGGCGTTGGAGTTCGTGCTCGACCTCGTCGGGCCGGGGTTCACCGTGGAGCGGTTCGAGTCGGGTGGCAAACCGAGCGCCCTCGTCTACTACAGCACGGACCGGCCGCACTTCCGGGTGCTCTTCAACGCCCATCTGGACGTGGTGCCGGGCGCCGACTCGCAGTTCCGGCCACGGCGTGAGGGCGACCGGCTCATCGCGCGCGGCGCGCAGGACATGAAGCTGTCCGCAGTGGTGCTGGCCTCGGTCTTCCGGGAGACGGCCGCGCAGTTGCCGTACCCGATCGGGCTGCAACTGGTCACCGACGAAGAGGTGGGCGGGCGCGACGGCACGTCGCACCAGGTGGAGCAGGGTGTGACGGCGTCGTTCGTGGTGATCGGGGAGCACAGCGCGTTGCGGGTGGTGGCGGAGTCGAAGGGGCTGATCACCGTTCGGCTGAACGCGGTGGGGCGGGCCGCGCACAGCGCGTACCAGTGGCTCGGCGACAACGCGGTGCTGAAGGTGATGCGCGCGGTGGACGGCGTGCTGACCGCGTACCCGGTGGCGGTGGGCGAGGAGTGGCGCACGACGGTGAACGTCGCCCGCGTCTCGTCCGGGAACCAGGCGCTCAACCAGGTGCCCGCGGACGCGACCGCGTGGCTGGACGTCCGGTTCCCGCCCGAGGACGCCGACTTCACCGGCCGCACGCGGGAGGAGGTCGCCGCGCACTTCACCGCGCTGTGCCCACCCGGCGTCACGGCCGTCGTCGACCACTTCGAGCCACCCCACCGGGCCGACCCAAACGGCCCCGACCTGGCGGCGTTGCAGCGTGCCGCCCGTGCGCAGGGGTACTCGGGGGACCTGCTGCGCAAGCACGGCGCGGCCGACTCGCGGTTCTACTTCCAGCGCGGCATCGACGCGGTGATCTTCGGCGTGGGCGGCGACGGGCAGCACGGGCCGGACGAGTACGCCGACCTGACCACGGTCGAGCCGTACCGGCGGGCGTTGATCGCATTCCTGGAGGGCATTGCGTAACGCGTAACCTACTGGTTACGCGTTCGGGGTGGACGAGGTGGCGGGGGCAGTCGCCGACCCCGTGCGGCGGGAGATCCTGGAGATGCTGCGGGCCGACGCGCGGCTGTCGGCCGGGCAGATCGCCGAGCGGTTCGCGATCAGCCGCCCCGCGGTGAGCCGGCACCTGCGGGTGCTGCGGGAGAGCGGGCTGGTCCGTGACGAACTCGTGGGCCGGCAGCGGTTCTACGTGCTCGACGCCTCCAGGCTGACGCCGCTCGCGCGGTGGCTGGCGTCGTTCGGGGCACCGGCCGCGCCGGACCTGGTGTCCGGCTTGGCGCACCGCCTCGACGCGCTGGAGACCGAGGTGTACCGCACCCGGCGGGAACGCCGCTCGGACGCCCCGGCCGACGCGCCCCCCGACCTCCGTCCCGACTCCCTCTCCCACCCCGACGTCAAGGAGAACACCGCATGACCCCGACCCCCGCCGGTCGCCTGTTCCGCACCGACAAGGGAAGCGACCTGGTGCTCACCCGGACGTTCCGCGCGCTCGCCGACGACGTGTGGGCGAGCCTGACCGAGCCGGAGCGCACCGCCCGGTGGTTCGGCCCGTGGGAGGGCGAGGCCGGGCCGGGGCGCACGGTGAAGGTGCAGATGGTGTTCGAGGAGCAGGGGCCGTGGATGGAGGTCCGCATCGACGCCTGCGACCCGCCCCGCCGGCTGGCGCTGTCGATGGTGGACGAGGCGGGTACGTGGCGGATGGAGCTGCTGCTGTCCGAAGTGGATGGTGAGACCGAGCTGCGCCTGGTGCACCACCTGTCGACCGAGGAGGGCATCGGCGAGGTCGGGCCCGGGTGGGAGTACTACCTCGACATGCTGGTGGCCTCCCGGTCGGGTGCGGCGCTGCCCGCCTTCGACGACTACTACCCCTCCCAGAAGGCGTACTTCGAGGCTCTGACGACCGGCGAGTGACGGGTACCCGGGTCGACTCGCCGGGCTCGCGGCCGTCGGGGATGCGACCGGTCGGGGATGCGGCCGGTCGGGGATGCGGGCGGTCGGGAATGCGGGCGGCGACCTTCGCCTGGAAGTCCGGGCACGCGGTGATGTCCTCGGCTTCGCGCCCCGTCGCGTGCTCCAGGACCGCCGGCGACGCCTGGGGCGAGGCGATCCGCTCGGCCGGCCGCTCGTGGTGCTCGCGGTAGAGGGCGCGTCGGGCCGGGCGGTCGGCGGTGGCGGCGAACAGCGACCGGATCCGGTCGAGGCCGAGCCCGGCGTCCTCGGCGAGCAGGATCATCGCGATCCGCGCCTCGTCCGCCGGCTCGTACCGCCGCCGGCCGTTCGCCCGGCGGTCCGGGTCGAGCAGGCCCGCGTCCTCCCAGTGTTGCAACACGTGCGTGGCCAACCCGAACCGTTCGGCGACCGCGCCGATCGACGTCTCCTCGCTTGAGTTCATGTCGGCATGAAGTTGCACAGTCGGCGGTGTCGTCAACCACCACCGAGGAGCCGACGTGTCCACCACCTACTTCGACCGCGAGCGCGGCGCGTCCTACGACCGCCGTGCCACACGCCTGCTGGGCGGCCTGTACCGGCGGGTGGCCGCCGACGTCGCGGCGGTCGCCGGTCCCGGCGCGGTCGTGCTCGAGTTCGCCCCGGGTCCCGGGCGGTTGTTGCACGAGCCGGCGGCCCGTCGGACGGACCTGGTGCTCGGCGGTGTCGACGTGTCCACCGACATGGTGGCCCTCGCTCGCGCCGCCCGCCGCCCGCCGCCCGCCGCCCGTCGGGCGTCACGGATCACGTTCGAGGTCGGGGACGTCACGGCGTTGCCGCGGCCGGACGACGGTGTGGATGTCGTCGTGTCGACGTTGAGCTTGCGCGAGTGGCCGGACCGGCGTCGGGCGGTGGTCGAGCTGGGACGCGTGCTGCGGCCCGGCGGCGTGCCGCTGGTGTACGACTTCCGCTTCGCGCGGGTCGAACCCGAGCTGTTCTCGGACTTCGTCGACGTCCGGCGGGTGCCCGTGCGGCCGGAGTGGTGGCCGGTGGCGGTGTTCGTGGGCGTACGCGCCTCCGCGGTTTGATCACAGGGCTGTGAGCTGCGAATTTCGGCGTTCGGGAGTACGGTCGGGGGACGACGCAGCGGGTTGAGCCAGCAGCCACTGCCCTTCTTCGACCCTGAGGAGGCTGCGGACCGTGATGACGGAACCGTTCGGTCACCCGTTCAGGGTGGATCGGCAAGTGCACGGCTATGCGGTCGTGGTGCGTGTCGCCGGCGAAGTGGACGCGATGACCGTCCGCGAACTGCGACACGAGATCGCGATCGGCCTGGCCCTTGCCACCCCACCGTCCCCGGTCGTGGTGGATCTCAGCGACGTCGACTTCCTCGCCGCCGCCGGCCTGAACGAACTCCACCGCGGCCACCGCGCGGCCCGCGCGGCCGGCGTGCCGCTGCGCGTGGTCGCCCACCACCGCCACGTCCTCCGGCCGTTCGAGATCAGCGGCCTGGCCCAGGAGATCACCCCCTGCGCCACCCTGGCCGAAGCCCTGGCCCCCCGAACCCGAACACCCCACCGCCGCTTCGCCCTCCCCGTTCTCTGATCGCTGTCGGTGCGCTCATGCGTCGACCTCGTCGCCGCCGACGCCCGCGAGGAAGCTCGTCCGATCCACGCAGAGAACCGTTGCGCCGTGCCGCTTCCCGGTGCTCAGCCGACCGGCCGCGCCATCGAACTCGGCTGCGGTCCGGGCGCCCACGCACCTCGGGCTCCGGTGGACAGGCTGCGCTCGACCCGGTTCGGTAGACAGGGAGCGGTTCCAGGCGTCATCGTCCTCGCGCGAAACGTTGGGCGGATGACGCTCAGCGGACCGGGTGCGGCTCGCGTCGGTGAAGTCGCCGGCCGGTGAACCCCACGTCCGCCATGATCCAGGCTTCCGACGACTCCGCGCCCGCGAAGAACGCCGAGCCGACATCCACCAGGCGATGCCCGGCCTGGCCTGTTCCGTCATCTGGCCTGCGAAACCTCCTTCCGGACTGATCACCTGCAGGACACCGGCTGGTCCTGGCGTCGCGCCCCATCCGGATCCGGGCGTTCGGGGCGAGGGCTGCGCCGGAAGGACGCGAACCGGATCGCCTCGGTGACAACGCCGTGGGCGAACCAGGTGCTGGGTCCGCCCACTTCACGAGTACGACCGCGAGCTGGGCGGCTGCTCGGGTCCGTCGGCGCGCAGGTCGCGGCGGACCAGTTCGGCGACGCCCCGTGGCTCGTCATCGGCGTGGAGGGAGCGGCCGGTGGGTCGACTTGATCGCCACGTCCGCGCCCCTATGGGCGGCGTAGGCCCGGCGGGTAGGCGGGTGCGCCGGTGGCCGGATCGAGCCGCGCGCTGACGTTGACGAGCCGGTGGCGGCCTTCGGTTCGGTCGGTGGTCTGGTCAAGTCTTCCGGTGTGCGTCCGGCACCTGTAGCGCTTCTCGTCGGTGGGTAGGGCGGCGACCTCCGGCCGGGGCAGCGGATCGGGCTGGACTGTTCGCGGTGCGCCCGACGCCCGCGCATCCACCTCGTCGGTAGGGTCGAGTCCCGGTCGCCGACGTGGGTGAGGCGGGTGGGGCCCTCGGTTCGGTCGCTGGGTTGGTCGGAAGTTCTCGCCGTGCGTCCGACACCCGTACGCACACCTCGCCGGCGAGGCCGGGGGCCGGGGGCCGGGGGCCGGGCCACGTTCACCGGGGCCGGCGACCCCGCCGGCATCCTCACGGTCCGGCACGGTAACCAAGCCGGTCATCGTCGAGTGGGTGCTGACCGAGGGTGAGCTTGCCGAGGCGTGACCCCGGATGGCTGTTACCCGACCGGAGGCGGGTGCGCCGGCGAGGGGCGGGCTGGTGAGGTCTGCCGGATGGTGCTCGGCGGGCAGCGTGCGGCCTGGGGCCGGGTCAGCCCAGGGTGCTGGCGTAGGCGAGTGCGCCTAATGCCGGCGCGATGGTCAGAGTGAGGATCACCGACTTCCGGGTTGGCTTCGGGCAGGTCTGCAGGTGCTGGACGCCGGTGGGGAGGAAGGCGGCGCACAGGCCCACGACCGCGATGACGGAAGTGGGCTCGGTGCCCTTCAAGACGCCCAACGGGAGCAGGCACGTGGTGGCGAGGGCGAGGGCGCGGAACGGGCCCAGGGTTCCGCTTCGGTAGGCCGCGAAGGCCAGGGTCGGCCAGCCGAGGAGGATGGTGAAGGACAGGAAGCTGAACAGGTGCAGGTCCTGGTAGGACTGGGCGATCAGGTCAGTCGCGGTCGTCGGGCCCTCGTGGCGCACCAGGTTGTGGGCGGACTGGTCGATGCCCGCGTGGAACGTCCGTTCGAACAAGCCCACCAGGACCAGTGACGCGCCCCAGGTCGCCAGGGCGGGCCGGGTCTGTCCGATGTGGTGGGCCATGCCGATGACGGCCGGTGCCAACAGGACGGTGCCGGCGATCGTCAACGCGTGTGCGGTGCTCATCAAGCCGGGGTGCTCGGCCACGGCCGCCAACTGCCGGGGGAAGAAGTAGGGGAACGGCCAGCGCAGCAGGATGCCCGCGAGCAGCAGGAGCGGAGCGAGGATCAGGGTGCCGGCGCCGATCCACCGGCCGGGGAAGGTGTAGGTCACGGGGGAGACGATGCCGGAGGGGATGGGGGCTGCGGATCGGCTCAGGGGCTGGAGTTCTGCGTCAGACCAAGGTCCGATGGGGCCGCACGAACGGTCGATCCGCAGGAAGAACCGCGCTCAGCACCGCGTCGAGCGCCCGCGCCCGATCGGACGTGCGGATCCGGCTGAAACGAGCCATCACCGGCACCGCCGTCCCGTCCGCCAGGTCGACGGCAGCTCACCGCCGTGCGCGTACACCCGGGCCGGGAAGCCCTTGTCGGCGCCGGGCGCGCGCCCGGCGACCGACCGGCTCCGCAGGCAACCCGGGCGACCAGTCGTCCGCCGGTTCGAGCAACCCCGGCCCCGGGCCGGCGGCCACGCGATCGGCGAACAACGGCCCGCCGCGGTAGCGCACCGCCCCCGCCGGAACGGCCGACCCCACGGCCAAGCCCCGCTCGACCGCCGCACGCGCCGGCGGATCGATGGTCGGCGGCAGGAGGCACGACCGGGAACGGGTCATGGTCCCCACGTGGCGCGATCCGCCGCGCGCCGCGGTCGAGTGAATGCCCGACGCCTACGCTGCACCGGGTGATCAGCTACGAGTGGCGCGGCCACTTCGAGAACCCCGAGGTCAACGCCCTGCACGCGGAAGGCTTCGACCACGCGCCCCTGGCCGACGACTGGTGGGGGCAGGTCACCCGGCACAGCCTCGGCTGGGTGACCGCACGCCGCGACGACACCCTCATCGGGTTCGTCAACGTCGCCTGGGACGGCGCGATCCACGCCTTCGTCCTCGACACCCTCGTCACCACCGCCGAACGCAGCCGAGGTGTCGGACGTCACCTCGTCGCCACGGCCGTGGACGCCGCACGTGCCGCCGGGTGCGAGTGGCTGCACGTCGACTTCGACGACCACCTCGAGCCGTTCTACTTCGACAACTGCGGTTTCCAGCCCACCAACGCGGGTCTCATCGCCCTCGGAACGAGTGCGCCTCGGCACGTGTAGGTCGCTCCGCGGCGGGTAGTCGGCTGGAGACTGCCGACGAGGAGGAGCACGTGGACGCGTTCAAACCGGCCAAGGTCGTGAAGGAAGCACTGGACAAGGCCGTGGAGAAGGTGGCCGACCTGGTCACGCCGCCGGTGCCGGGCACGCCGGGCAGCGCGCCGGCCCCGCTGGACGCGCCGAGCGAGCCGCAGGGGCCGCTGCCGCGCAAGCCGGACCAGGCGTCCCCCCAGACGCGGACGGCGACCGGCGCGGAGACCGGCGCCGCGGCCGACGTGCGGGAGCAGCAGGGCGAGTACCTGACCACGTCGACCGGCGTGCGCCTGTACGACACCGACCACTCCCTCAAGGCGGGGGCGCGCGGTCCGACACTGCTGCAGGACCACCACCTGCGCGAGAAGATCACCCACTTCGACCACGAACGCATCCCCGAACGAGTGGTGCACGCCCGAGGCGCGGGCGTGCACGGCGTTTTCGTGGGCTACGGGAATGCCACGAACGTGTGCAAAGCCGGGTTCCTGGCCGAAGGCGTGAGCACCCCGGTGTTCACCCGGTTCTCCACGGTCGTGGGATCACGCGGCTCCGCCGACACCGTCCGCGACACCCGCGGGTTCTCGACGAAGTTCTACACGTCCGAGGGCACGTTCGACCTGGTGGCCAACAACATCCCGGTGTTCTTCATCCAGGACGGCATCAAGTTCCCGGACATCATCCACGCCGCCAAACCGCACCCGGACCGGGAGATCCCGCAGGCCCAGAGCGCGCACGACACGTTCTGGGACTTCGTCTCCACGCACACCGAGGCCACCCACCACGTCATGTGGCAGATGTCCGACCGGGCCGTGCCGCGTTCCTACCGGATGATGGAGGGCTTCGGCGTCCACACGTTCCGGCTGGTCAACGCCGAGGGGCAGACGTCGCTGGTGAAGTTCCACTGGAAGCCCAAGCTGGGCGTGCACTCCCTGCTGTGGGAGGAGGCGCAGCTGATCGCGGGCGTCGACCCCGACTTCCACCGGCGCGACCTGTTCGACGCGATCGAGTCCGGCGCGTACCCGCAGTGGGAGCTGGGCATCCAGGTCTTCCCGGACACCCCGGAGCAGACGTTCGAGGGCATCGACCTGCTCGACTCGACCAAGATCGTGCCGGAGGAGCTGGCCCCGGTCCAGCCGATCGGCATGCTCACGCTCAACCGCAACACCACCAACTTCTTCGCCGAGACCGAGCAGATCGCCTTCCACGTCGGCCACCTGCCGCCGGGCATCGACGTGACCGACGACCCGCTGCTGCACGCCCGCCTGTTCTCCTACATCGACACGCAGCTGAGCAGGCTCGGCGGCCCGAACTTCAACCAGATCCCGATCAACCGGCCGCACGCGCCGGTCAACGACATGCTGCGCGACGGCTTCCACCAGCACGCCGTGCACAGCGGCGTGGCGCCGTACAAGCCGAACACCCTGGACGGCGGCTGCCCGTTCATGGCGGGGCTGCAGACCGGGGCGTACGTGGAGTTCCCGGCACCGGTCGCGGAAGGCGTCAAGGAACGCCGCGCGCCCGCGTCGTTCGCCGACCACTACAGCCAGCCGCGGATGTTCTACCGCAGCCTCACCCCGGTGGAGAAGGAGCACCTGGTCCGGGCGTTCACGTTCGAGCTGGGCAAGTGCTACGAGCAGGCCGTCAAGGAACGCGAGCTGCGCGTGCTGGCCAACGTGGACGCCGAGCTGTGCGCCCTGGTGGCCGCCGGTCTCGGGCTGCCCGCGCCGGAGGCCACCGAGCCGGCCGCCGAGGTCGCGCCCAGCCCGGCGGTGTCGCAGATCGGCCAGGTGTGGCCGCCGGACGGCAGGCTGATCGGCATCGTGGTGGACGCCGACGACCCGGCGAGCCTGGACGGCCTGCACACCCTGCGCCAGACGATCACCGCCGGCGGCATGGTGCCGTTGATCATCGCCGCGCGCGGCGGTCAGCTGGACGAGGGGCTGGTGGCGCAGAGGACGTTCCTCACCGCCCGCTCGATCGAGTTCGACGCGGTGCTGCTGGCCGCCGCACCGCCGCCCGCCCCGGACGCCATCCCGGCCCGGGACGACAAGGCCGGCGCGCCCGCCTCGGCCGTCGACCCGCGCGTGGTCCTGATGGTCCAGGAGTGCTACCGGCACGCCAAGGTGATCGGCGTGTGGGGCACCGGCGAGGCCGCCCTGGTCGAGGCCGGGTGCTCGGCCGGCGACCTGGGCATCGTGGTCGGCGAGACCCCGGCGGACGTGTTCACCGAGGTGCAGACGCTGCTCGGCGCCCACCGGGTGTGGGACAGGTTCCCCGCGACCATCGCGTGACCTGACGACGACCGGCCGCGGACGGGTGTCCGCGGCCGGTCGGTCACGTCAGCACAGGCACAGCGTGTAGTTCGCCTGGTAGGTCGTGGCGGTCGCGGGCGCGGTGACGTTGTGCGTCTGCGCCCCGCCGTCGGACCAACTGCTGTACCGGTAGCGGAACACCAGCGCGCCGCCTTGCGGGCTCGGCGCGCTGATCGAGTTGTTCGACCCCACGATCACCGTTCGGGTGAACGGCGTGGTCTGCGCCGTGCCGCCGACGCTGAGCTGGAGCCCGCTCGGGTTCGACGTGAACGTCAGCGCGACCGTCCGCGGGTCGAGCTTCGTCGTGGTGCTCCTGACCCGGCCCGACGAGTCGGTCGCGGTCAACGTCAGGTCCAGGTAGGACGGGTACTCGTGGTCCGGCGCGATGAACGAGCCGGACGCCACGCCGGACCACGTCTGCACCACGTGCTCGTGGCACGAGCCGGTGGTCGCGCAGTGCTGGATGCTCAGCTTCCAGCTCAACGCGGACGCGGGCAGCGCGCCGTCCTGCGGGTCGGTGGCGTGCCCGGAGAACGGCACGTTCTGGCCCACCTCCCAGTTGAGCGGCGCGGTCGGCGCGTCGATCACCGGCACGGGGTCCTCGGCGACCGGTGTGCCGACCGTGACGGTGATCGAGGTCGTGCCGGTCGCGCCCGCCTGGTCGGTCACCCTGAGCCGGACCGTCACCGCGCCTTGCGCGGTGTAGGTGCGGGTGGGCGTGGCGGAGGTGGAGTCGTCGTACTGGCCGTCGCCGTCGAGGTCCCACGCGTAGCTCAACGTGTCGCCGGGGTCGGGGTCGGTCGACCCCGTGCCGCTGAACTGCACGGCCAGCGGCGCGGGCCCGGACTGCGGCGTGGCGGTGGCGACGGCGGTCGGCGCCTGGTTGCCGGTCGGGTAGCTGACCCGGCGCAGCTGGCCCGCGCCGAGCGCGATGTAGAACAGGTCGCCGCCGGGACCGGTGGTGATCTGCACCGGGACGTTCACGCCGGTCACGAACGGCACGAGCTTGGCCGGGTCGGGCTGACCCGCGGTGGTCTGCATGGCCCAGATGCAGCCGCGCGAGCTGTCGGCGAAGAACAACGCGCCGTCGTAGGCGGGCGGGTAGTTGCTCGTCGACTCGAACGCGATGCCGGACACCGACGAACCGCCGGTCGGGCACGGGTCCGTGGCCACGACCTTCGCCGAGTGGTTGTAGGCGTAGTACGGGGTGGTCTGGCCCGCGCCGGTGTAGAGCGACTCGCACAGGGTCAGGTTCGCGCCGTCGTAGCCGCCCTGGCGCGCGGAGCCCTCGTAGCAGGGCCAGCCGAAGTTCTCCGCCGTCGCGTCGTTCACGTCGGCGATCCGGTTGATCTCCTCCCACGTGTTCCAGCCGACATCGCCCGCCCACAGCTCCTCGGTGCCGGGCCGGAAGGCGAAGCGGAACTGGTTGCGCAGGCCGTGGGCGATGACGCGCCGGGCGTTGGCGTCGGCGTGGCCCGCGAACGGGTTGCCGGGCAGGCCCGCGCCTGTGTCGGGGTCGATGCGCACGATCGAGCCGTCGAGGCTGACCGGCTCGCCCGCCGGGCGGCGGACCGACTGGGAGCGCAGCGCGCCGCCGCGGGCGGTGGGCGCGGTGAGGTTCGTCCCGGCGGGTGACGGCGGGTCGGCGCACGGGTTGCCGACCTGGCCGTAGTCGGTGAAGTTGAAGCTCGCGCCGTCACCGCCGCCGACGTACAGGCCCCCGTCGGGGCCGAAGACGACCGTGCCGATGGAGTGGCTCGGGTACTGCTGGCACCAGTCGGTGACCAGCGGCTGCTCGGCGGTCATGGTGCCGCCGGCGCCCATGGTGAGCTTGGAGACCCGGCCGGTGACGACGCAGCCCTGGTCGGTGGCCCCGGGCGGGGTCGGGCACTGGTCGCCCCAGCGCGGGTGCGTGCCGCCGGGCACGGCGTCGTAGGTGTAGGCGACGTAGACGTACGGGCGGGTCGGGAACTGCGGGTCCACGGCCAGGCCGAGCAGGCCGCGGTCCCAGAAGTCCTGCGTCTGCGGGCGCAGGTCGGCGAACACGGTGGCGGTGGTGTCGGCCGGCGAGTCGAAGACCTTGACCAGACCGCTCTTCTCGGCGATGAACACCCGGCCGTCCGGCGCGAACGAGACGGCGGTGGGCGAGGTGAGGCCACCGATGGCGAGGGTGTCGGCGAAGCCGGCGGGCACGGCGGCGGCAGCCGTCGGCGGGAGAGCCACCGCGGTGGCGGCGACCACGAGTGCCGCGGCGGCCACGGCGGTCGCGCGTCTCGATCGCGGGGAAAATGGTGCGCGGCGGAGTAATCGCATGGCCCGTTTCGTTCCCTTCGTGACACTTCTGGGTGAGCACGGAAGGGTGACACGTGGGATGTCCGTCACGCATTGCTTTGTCCGTCTGGGATAGGGCTACCGAGCGGTCTCATCCGGGCGGCCTATCGGTCACCCCGAAAAATCGGCCCCGGCGTACTCCGTCCGCCGTAGGCCGGTTCGGCGTTCGGGCCGGCGGTCAGTCCGGCACGGTGTCGCGCGCGACCCGCGCGCGGGACAGCAGGAACCCGGCCGCGGCGGCGAGCGGGAACATCACCACCCCGTAGACGGCGGCCGGCACGGCCAGCCGTTCGCTGCCGAGCACGGTCACCGCGACGGTGATCGCCAGCGTGCTGTTGTGCACCCCGACCTCGAACGCCGACGCGATGGCCTGCCGCTCGCCGACCTTCGCCAGCCGGGGGACCAGGTAGCCCGCGGCCAGGCTGCACGCGCAGAACAGCACGGCCGCCAGGCCGATGTCGGCCAGGTACGCGCCGACGTTGTCCCGCTCGGCGATGATCGTGCCCGCGATCACCGCCACCAGCACCACCGCCGAGAAGATCCGCACCGGCTTGTCGGCGCGCTCGGCGAAGGCCGCCGACCAGCTGCGCACCAGCATGCCCAGCACGACCGGCACCAGCACGATCGCGAACACCTGCGCGACCTTGCCGAACTCCAGCCCGACCGCGCCCTCGGCCGCCGGCGCGAAGTGGTCGAGGGCGAGGTTCACCACCACCGGCAGGGTGATCACCGCGACCACGGAGTTCACCGCGGTCAGCGTGATGTTGAGCGCGACGTCGCCGCGGAACAGGTGGCTGAACAGGTTCGCCGTGGTGCCGCCGGGTGACGCGGCGAGCAGCATCATGCCGACCGCGAGCACCGGGTCCAGGCCCAGCGCGACCACCAGCCCGAAGCACACCACCGGCAGCAGGACCAGCTGGGTGGCCAGCGCGACCGCCACCGCCCGCGGTTCGCGCGCGATCCGGGCGAAGTCGGCGACCGTCAACGACAGCCCGAGCCCGAACATCACCACGGCCAGCGCGATCGGGAGGCCGACGCTCGTCAGGGCGGAATCCACGGCGATCACCTGCGTTTCTGCGTCCGCGTCCGGCGTCGGACCCGCATCGGGAGGAGCGCATCCTCCCCCAGAACGGGACGGATCGGGAGGTTCGAGGCCGGTTCGATGGCATTCGGTGATCACCGCTACGCTTGTCAGGCAGTGCCTGACAAATGGGAGGGCTGATGACGTACCCGCCGGGTTGCTCGTTCTGCGGCAGGGCCGCCGCCGACGTGCGCAAGATCATCAGCGGGCCGGGCATCTACATCTGCGACGGGTGCGTGTCCGCGTGCGTGGCGATCCTGGAAGCCGACGACGGGCAGTCCGACGTGACCGTCCCGGAGTGGTCGGTGATGTCGGACGACGAGCTGCTGGCCCACCTGCCGCGCATCGCGGCCACCGCGAGCCAGGTCGAGACCGGGCTCAAGGAGCGGGTCGCCGAACTGCGCGCCCGCGGCGTCACCTGGGCGCGGATCGGCACCGCGCTGGGCATGAGCAGGCAGTCGGCGTGGGAGCGGTTCTCGTGAGGAGCGTGTGGCGGGTCCGCGACTACCGGCTGGTGTGGGCGGCCCAGACGCTGTCCTCGTTCGGCAACGGGGTCTCGCAGCTCGCGTACCCGTTGCTGATGCTGGCGCTGACCGGCTCCGCGACCGCGGCGGGGGCGTTGGCGGCCGTGCGCGCGGTGCCGTACCTGGTGCTGGGCCTGCCCGCCGGCGCGCTGGTGGACCGCTGGGACCGCAGGCGCACGATGGTGCTGTGCGACCTCGGTCGTGCGGTCAACATGGCGACCGTGCCGGTGGCGTTGGTGTTCTCCGCGCTGACGCCCGCCCACCTGTTCGTCACCGGGTTCCTCGGCGGCGTGCTGTACGTGTTCTTCTCCGCCGCCGAGAACGCCGTGCTGCCCAACGTGGTGGGCAAGGACCGGCTGACCGACGCGGTGTCGGGCGTGGAGACCGCGCAGGCGGCCACGGGGGTGCTCGCCGGGCCGGTCGGCGGCGCGTTGCTCCAGGTCGGTCGCGGGGTGCCGTTCCTGGTGGACGCGGTGTCGTTCCTGGCGTCGGCGCTGTGCCTGGCGTTGGTGCGCGCCGACTTCCGGGCCGGGCCCGTGCGGGCGCGCGGCGGTCTGCGCACGGAGGTCGTCGAGGGTGTGCGGTGGTTGTGGGGCCACCGGCCGTTGCGGCTGATCGCGCTGACCGCGGCCGGGTTGCAGGTGGCGATCTCCGGTGTCGCGCTGGTGGCGATCGTCGCCGCGCGGGACGCGTCACCGGCCGCGATCGGCGGGTTGTTCGCCGCTCTGGGGATCGGCGGTGTCGTCGGCGCGGTGGTCGCGCCGAAGCTCGAGGCACGCCTCGGGTTGACCGGGTTGCTGCTGTCCGTGCTGTGGCTGCAGGGCGTGCTGTGGGTCGTGCTGGCCTTCTCCGGTGGTCTGATCGCGGTGGGTGTCGTGCTGGCCCTGTTCACGGTGTCGATGCCGTGCTTCGGGGTGGCCGCGCTGAGCTACCAGCTGGAAGTCACGCCCGACCACCTCCTCGGCCGCGTCGGCACCGCGTTCAGCCTGCTGATCTGGGCGGCGACACCGGTGGGCGCCGCCGCCGCGGGCGTCCTGCTCGACGTGGCCACCCCGGGCACGACGTCCCTGCTGTTCGCCGGGTGGGTGGTCGTGCTCGGGGCGGTGGCCACACCGACCCTCCGCCGCGCCGTCCGGGTGCGACCGGGCGGTCGACCCTGTCCTGAGCGTTGAATTCAGGGGTCCTGAACGTTCGACTCACGGGACCTGGGGGTTCGACTCACGCGGGTTGGGGTTTGTGGGAGACGAGGAGGGATTGGCCGGGGGAGGTGGTCAGGGGGTGGGTGGTCGGTGGGGTCAGGCCGGCGGCGGTGAGCCAGGTGGTGATCTCGGCCGCGCCGTAGACCTGGCCGCCCTGGCCGTGGAACAGGTTGAGGCTGAAGACGCGGGCGAAGGCGTCGGACGCGCGGTCGGGGGAGTGCTCGTCGTGTTCCAGCAGGACGACCGCGCCGCCCGGGCGCAGCGCCGCGGCGACCCGGTCCAGCAGCGACCGGTTGGCCGCGGCCGTCCGGCCGTGCACGACGTTGAACAGCAGCACGGTGTCGTAGTCCGAGCCCAGGTCGAGCGTGTCGTAGTCGCCCGCGCGCAACGTGATCCGCCGGCACAGGCCCGCGTCGGTCACCGCCGCCGCACCCACCGCCAACGCGTCCGGCAGGTCGATCACGGTCGCCTCCAACGACGGGTGCGCCGTGCACAGCCGGATGGCGTGCTTGGCGTGCCCACCGCCGACGTCCAGCACCGTCGACCCGACCGGCACGATCGACGCCACCTCCGGCGCGATCGCGTCGGCGTGCCCGGCCAGCATGCCCTGGAACCGGCGCAGCACCTCCGGCCGTTCGGCCAGCCACCCGTAGAAGTCGAGGGCCGGCTTGCCGGTGCGCACCGACTCCGCCAGCCCTTCCCACGACTCGAACAGCACCACCGACCAGAACCTGTCCACCTCCGAGTACCCGCCGCCCGCCAACCACCTGGTGGTCCCGTCGGTGTTGGCGTACCCGTCCGGCCCGCCGGTCAGGTACCCGAACGACACCAGCGCGTCGGCCAGCAGCCCGGTGCCGCGCGGGTCCGCGCCGAGTTCGGCGGCCAGCGACGCCACCGGCCGCGGGCCGTCGGCCAGCGCGTCGAACACGCCCAGCCGCAGGCCCGCGGCGACGGCGCGGTAGCCCGCGGTGGCGAGCAGGTCGTGGAACGACGGCGGGCCGTCGTCCGGTCCCAGGTGCAGTGGCATGGTCAGCCCCTTTCCGGCAGCACGCCCGCGGCGGCGAGGAAGTCGACGTGGCGGGCGATCATCTCCGCGTCGGCGGGCGGGAACTCCACCCCGCACGACGCCGCCGCGGCCCACGTGGCCGAGCAGTCGAACACCGGGTGCGCCCGGTGGGTGGTGGTCAGGCCGAACGCCAGCGGGCCGAACGCGCTGTCCGGGCTCTCCAGCATCAACGACCGCCAGTCGGCGTACTCCAGCAGCCGGGTCGGGTAGCCCTTCGCGGTGAGCACCTCGCCCAGGTCGGCGTAGCTGAACCCGTCCGCCCGGTAGTAGTGGAAGTCCCGGCCCAGCGTCGACGGCTGCGTGGAGATGCCCGCGATGGCGCCCGCCAACCGGTCCACCGGCAGCATGTCGATGACGTCCGGTGTGCGCGGCACCGCGCCCGCGTGCGCGCAGGTCGCGATCTGCCGGCTCAGGTACGACTCGGTCTTCGCCGTCCCGGTGCGCACGTCGCCGACGATCGCGGCGATCCGGTGGATCGACACCGGCACGCCCCGGTCCCGCGCGAGCACGCCCATCATGTCGGCCACCCACTTGGTGGTGTGGTAGCCGGTGTCCAGGCCGGTCGGGTCCTCGGGCCGGTCGGTCTCGGTGACGAGCCGCTTGTCGTAGTTCGCGCCGAGGAACACGCCCAGCGTCGACATCAGGTGCAGCGGCTTGGTCGAGTACCGGGTGGCCAGCCGCAGCACGTCCACCGTGCTGCCGACGTGCGGCGGCATCATCCACTGGTAGGTGAGGACGAAGTTCATCACCGCGCCGTTGTGGTAGATCGCGTCCATGCCCTCGGCCAGCGCGTCGAAGTCCTTCTCCGCCAGGCCGAGCAGCGGCTGGGACATGTCGCCGACCACCGGCACCACCCGCGCGAACCGCTCCTCGGGCACGTCCAGGCGCGCGCGCCGCAGGTTGGCCCGGACGCGGGCCAGCGCCACGGCCGGCGTCTCGGCCCGGACCAGGCAGTGCACCTCGGCGTCCGTGCGGGACAGCAGCTCGGCCAGCAGGTGCGCGCCGAGGAACCCGGTCGCGCCGGTCAGCAGCACCCGTTCGGCCGGCCCGGTCCGCACGGGGTGCCGCGGCTGGACGTCCTCCGGCGGCACCGCGTCCGCCCGCATCTCCGGCACGGACGGCAGCCCGGACTTGTACCGCTTGGCGAACGTGTGGTCCGACGCGGCGGCCTGCTCGACCACCCCGGCCAGCTCGGCGAGGTCGGCGGTGGCGAACAGGGCGCGCAGCGGCACCGTGACGCCGAGCAGCGACCGCACCCTGGCCAGCACCGCCGCCGCGATCAGGGAGTGCCCGCCCAGGCCGAAGAAGCTGTCCCGGCGACCGACCAGCGGCACGTCCAGCACCTCGGACCACACCTCGGCCAACGTCCGCTCGACCGGCGTGCGCGGCGGCTCGTACGGGGTCAGCCGGGCCGTCGGGTCCGGGTCGGGCAGCGCCGCGACGTCGACCTTGCCGTGCCGGGTGAGCGGCAGCTCGTCCAGCACCACGACCGCGCCGGGCAGCATCGCGTCCGGCAGCCGCCCCGCGCAGAACGCCCGCAGCTCGTCCAGCTCGGGGGCCTGCGCGCGCGGCACCACGTAGGCCACCAGCACGTCACCGCGCACCGCCACCGCGGCCTCGGCGACCGCCGGGTGCGCCACCAGCGCCGAGCGCACCTCGCCCGGCTCGATCCGGTGGCCGCGCAGCTTGACCTGGTCGTCGACCCTGCCCAGGAACTCCAGCGTGCCGTCGGGCAGCAACCGGACCAGGTCGCCGGTGGCGTACATCCGGCCGCCCAGGACCGTCGGGTCCGCGAGGTACACCGACGCCGTGCGCTCCGGGTCGTCGCGGTAGCCCCGCGCGGGAGCGAGACCGCCGATGTGCAACTGGCCGGGCACGCCCACGGGTGTCGTGCGCAAGTGGGCGTCCAGCACGTACGCCCGCACGCCGGGCAGCGGCCGCCCGATCGGCAGCGTCACCGCGCGCGGGTCGACCTCGGACGCGTCGACCGTGCGGTACGCCGTGGCGCAGACCGTGGTCTCGGTCGGCCCGTAGTGGTTGACCACGGCCACCCGCCCGCCGGTCGACGCCGCCCACTCGGCGACCGCGGCCGTCGGCACGGCCTCGCCACCGATCATCATCACGGTCAGCGGACCGGGGTCGACCGCGAGCCCGGCCAGGTCCGCCACCCAGCGCTTGAACAGCGCGGCGGGGGAGTCGACGGCGGTGATCGCGTGGTCGGCGCAGAGCTTGAGCAGGTCCGCGCCGCCGATCGAGGCCGGTTCGGGGTGCACGACGACCGCCGCGCCCGCGCACCACGCCGGGAACACGTCGCCCACCGACGCGTCGAAGCTCAGCGGCGGGACCATCAGGATCCGCCGGCCCGGCCCGAACCCGTGCAGGTCGATGAACGCCCCGGTCAGGTTGGCCAGCGTGTCGTGCTGCACCTGCACGCCCTTGGGCACGCCGGTCGACCCGGACGTGTAGACGACGTAGGCCAACCCGTCCTCGGGCACGTCCGCGGCGGGCGGCGCGTCGGCTTCGCCGGTGAACGCGTCGTCACCGGTGTCCAGCAGCACGCCGTGGAACCCGCCGAACCGGTCGCGGTCGGCCGGCGTGGTGATCACCACGGGCGCGCCGCAGTCGGCGAGCAGCCCGGCGAGCCGGGCCGGCGGGTGCGCCGGGTCGAGCGGCACGTACGCGCCGCCGGCCTTGAGCACGGCCAGCAGCGCCACCAACGCCTCCGGCCCGGCCTTCACCGCCAGCCCGACCGGTGTCTCCGGGCCCACGCCCCACCCGGCCAGCACGTGCGCGACCCGGTTGGCCCGCCGGTCCAGTTGCGCGAACGTCACCTCCCGCCCGTCGGCCAGGTCCAGCACCGCCGTGGTGCCGGGGTGGGCGGCGACCTGCTCGGCGATCCGGTCCAGCACACCGGGGTGGCGCAGCGACAGCGCCGGGTCCAGGGCGTCCTGCGGCTCGCCGTTCAGCCGGCCCGCGGCCAGGCGGTCGGCCGGCGTCGTCGTGTCCACCGCGGACAGCCGGGCGGACGGGTCGGCCACGAGCGCGGCGAGCACGGTGAGCAGGTGGTCGGCCAGCCGCGCCACGGTGTCGGCGTCGAAGAGGTCGGTGCTGTAGTCGAGGTTGGCGGGCCAGTCGCCGTCGGTCTCGCGCACGTGCAGCGTGAGGTCGAACCGGCTCGTCCCGCGGTCGACGGGCAGCTCGGCGGCGTCCATGCCCGCCCACGACCCGGTGGCACCGCCCCGGTTCAGCACCAGCATCACCTGGAACACCGGGTGGTGGGCGAGGTCGCGGCGGGGCGCGACCCGGGCGGCGACCTCGTCGAAGCTCACCTCGGCGTGGTCCAGCGCGTCGATCGCGGTGCCCCGCGCCCGGCCGAGCAGGTCGGCCACGGTCGGGTCACCGGACAGGTCGAGCCGCAGCGCGGTCGTGGTGACGAACATGCCGACCGAGCGCTCCAGCTCGGGGAACGGCCGGTGCGTGGTCGGCGAGCCGATCACCAGGTCGTCCGCGCCCGACCGGCGCGAGAGCAGCACGCCGAACGCGGCCAGCAGACCGGCGAACGTCGTGCACCCGTGCGCACGGGTCACCTCGGCGAGCTTCCCGGTCAGTGCGGCGGGCACGGTGAACCGGTGGCTGCCGCCCGCGGTGGTGCGGTGGGGGGTGCGGGGCCGGTCCGAGGCCAGGTCCAGCACGTCCGGCGCGCCGGCCAGCCGGTCGTGCCAGTGGTCGAGCTGCCGCTGCCGCTCGCCGTCGGCGAGCCGGTCGGCCTGCCAGTGCACGTAGTCGGGGAACTGCGCTCCGACGGGCTCCGGCGTCGAGCCCGCGTAGACGTCACCGACCTCGCCCGCCACCACGCCGAGCGACAGGTCGTCGCACACGATGTGGTGCGCGCTGAACACGACCGCCGTGTCACCGGGACCGACCCGCACCACCCGCACGCGCAACAACGGCGCCACGGCCAGGTCGAACGGCGTGTCCACTTCGGACACCAGGAACGCGTCGAGCTCGGCCTGGCCCGACACCGACGAGAACACCACGTCGGCGGGCACGTCGTCGACCACCTGCTGCTCGGGCACGCCGTCGACGTCCACGATCCGCGTGCGCAACGCCTCGTGCCGCCCCATCACGGTCCGCACGGCCGCGCGCAGCCGGTCCTCGTCGACCTCGCCCGCGACCCGCAGCGCGGCGAACATGACGTACGCGCCCGCGTCGAGGCCGAGCCGCCCGGTCAGCCACAGGCCGCGCTGGTTGCCCGACAGCGGCACGACCGCGCCCTCGGGCCGACGCGGCACGGCTTGGCGCGGCGCGGCGGCCAGGCCGCGTTCGGCCAGCAGCTTGGCCAGGAGTCGTTCGCGGTGGTCGGAGAGCTCGGTCATCCCCGGGTCCTTTCAGGTGACGGCGTCTCGTCGGGCACCGCGTCGGGCAGGTCGTCCACGGTCCGCAGGCGCGGCCGCGACCAGGCGTAGGCCGCCAGCGCGAGCATCAGCGCGCCGACGACGAGGAAGATCAGGGCGATGCCGCGGCCCTCACCGGTGCCGATCAGCGCGCCGACGCCACCGGCCAGCGGGCCGTCGGCGGCCATCAGGGGCTCGGCCACCCGGTCGGTCAGCGGACCGATCAGGAGGAACGCGACCGGCATCGCGGCGGTGCTCAGCATCCGCACCACGGCCAGCACCCGGCCCAGCACGGCCGGGTCGACCTTGGTCTGCAGCAACGTCACGCAACACGTGTTGATCAACGGCAGGGTGAACAGGAACGCGGGTGCGGCCACGCCGATCAGCCACGGCGACGGCGCGAGCGAGTGCAGCACCAGGAACACCCCGCCCAGGGCCAACCCCAGGTAGATGCCGTGCACCCGGCGTCGCGGCCCGCCCCACACGCCCATCACCAGGCCGCCGACGAACAGCCCGCTGCCGCCCGCCGCCATGAGCACGCCCAGCGTGGCCGGGCTGGAGAACGACAGGATCAGCGGCTGCACCAGCCCGCCCGCGATGGCGAACAGGAAGTTCCAGACCCCGAACACCGCGCACAGCGCGAACAACCCGGGCGCGCCGCGCAGCCAGCGCAACCCGGCGCCGATGCCCTCGCGCCCGGCGTCCGAGGCACCCGCGGGCCGCACGGCGTCGTCGGGCAGCCGGGCCAGCAGCAGCGCGCCGACCGCGAACACCATCGACACGAGGTCGACCAGCAGCACGCCCCGCAGCCCCACCCAGGCCAGCAACGCCCCCGCCACCAGCGGCGCGGCGATCTGGACGCCCTGCGTGACCTGCATCAGCCCGTTGATCCGGCCCAGGTGCTCCTTGGGCACCAGCGCGGGCACCAGGGCCGTGTAGGCGATGATGTGGAACGAGTTCAGCGTCGCGGTCAGCGCGGTGGCGACGTAGACCTGCCACACCGCCAGCGAGTCCGTCGACACGGCCACCAGCAGCAGCGCCGTGACCACGCCCGCGCCGGAGTCCGCGAGGAGCATGATCCGCCGGCGGTCGTAGCGGTCGGCCACCGCGCCCGCGTACGGCGCGAGCAGGATGCCCGGCACCACCGCGCAGAACTGGATCAGCACGAACGTCGTCACCGACCCCGTGCCCAGGTACACCCACACGCCCAGCACGAACGCGGTCAGCGCGGAGCCGATCACCGACACCAGCTGACCGGCCCACACCACGGCGAACCGGCGCAAACCCGCGCTCATCGCTCACCACCGAGCATGGACTCGACCTCCTCGGCCGACATCCCGGCCAGCTCCAGGCGCAGCTCGGCCACGGCGGCCACCCGCGCCGGGTCGTCCAGGGCGGAGAGCGCGGCGGCGACCCCGGCGACGGTCGGCGCGGCGAACAGCCGGCCGATCGGCACCGACACCCCGAACGCGGCCCGCACCCTGGCCAGCGCCTTCGCCGCGAGCAGCGAGTGGCCGCCGAGCGCGAAGAAGTCGTCGTGCACGCCGACCTCCGGCACGCCCAGCACCTCCGCCCAGATGCCCGCCAGCACCTCTTCCACCGCGTCCCGCGGCGGCACCCGGTCGCCTCCGACGTCCCACACCGGCGGCGGCAGCGCCTTGCGGTCGGTCTTGCCGTTGGGCGTCAACGGGAACGCGTCCAGCACCACCGCCGCGGCGGGCAGCATGTAGTCCGGCAACCGTTCCGCGAGTCGTGCCCGCACGCGGGTCCACAGCCCGTCCCGCGGCACGTCCTCGGGCACCACGTACGCGACCAGCCGTTCGTCGGCGGCCAGCACGACCGCCTCGCGCACCTCGCCGGAGTCCAGCAGCGCGGCCTCGACCTCGCCGAGCTCGATCCGGAACCCGCGCACCTTCACCTGGTGGTCGGCCCGGCCGAGGAACTCCAGCGTGCCGTCGGCCCGGTACCGCACCAGGTCGCCCGTCGCGTACAGCCGCCGTCCGGGCGCCGCGGCGAACGGGTCCGGCACGAACCGGCTCGCGGTCAGCCCCGGCCGGCCGCGGTAGCCGCGGGCCACGCCCGCGCCACCGATGTGCAGCTCGCCGACCACGCCCGGCGGCACCGGCTCCAGCCCCGGGCCCAGCACGTACAGCCGGGTGTTGCCGATCGGCGGCCCGAGCACCACCGGTGCCGGGGAGGGCTCGACCAGGCCGGCGGACGACCAGACCGTGGTCTCGGTGGGACCGTAGGCGTTCCACAGCACCGCGTCGTCGGTCAGCAGGTCGTCGGCCAGGTCGCGGGGCAGCGCCTCGCCGCCGCAGATCCGGGTCGCGACCCCGGCGGGCACGCCGCCCGCCGCGTGCAGCAGCCGCCACGTCGCCGGGGTCGCCTGGAGCGCGGTCACGCGGCGTTCGACCAGCAGGTCCCGCAGCGCGCCACCGTCGGCGCTCACCTCCGACGGCACCACCAGCACCTCCGCGCCCGCGGTCAGCGGCAGCAGCAGTTCCAGCACGGAGATGTCGAACGACAGCGTGGTCACGGCGGCCAGCCGGTCGGTGTCGCCGAGCGCGAGCAGCCGCTGGAACGACACCAGCAGGTTCACCACGGCCCGGTGCGGCACCTCCACGCCCTTGGGCGTGCCCGTCGAGCCGGACGTGTAGATGACGTACGCCAAGTCCTCGCCGGACGCGGGGCACGGTTGCGGGGACGGCTCGAAGCGGTCGGCGTCGGCGAGACCCAGCACCGTGCCGCCGAACGGCAACGCCCGGTCCGTGACCAGCACGGTCGCGCCGGAGTCGGCCAGCATCGCGGTCACCCGGTCCGCGGGCCAGGTCGGGTCCAGCGGCACGTACGCCGCGCCCGCCCGCCACACGCCCAGCACGGCGGCCACCAGGTCCGGGGTGCGCGGCAGGCACAACGCCACCGCCGACCCCGAACCCGCGCCGTGCGCCCGCAGGAGCGCGGCGACCCGAGCGGCCCGGGTGTCCAGCTCCGCGTACGACAGCGCGGAGCCCACACCGGACACCGCGGTGCCGCTCCCGGCGATCAGGTCCAGCGCGGTGCGCGCGGGCGGCAGGTCCAGGTCGGTGGCGTTGAAGCCCTCCAGCACCTCCCACCGCCGCACGCCGGTCAGCCCGTCCAGCTCGCTGATCCGCCGTTCCGGGTGCTCGGCGGCGGCGAGGAGCAGCGCGATCAGCCGGTCGGTGAACTCGGCGATGGTCGGTTCGTCGAACAGGTCGGTGTTGTACTCCACGCCGAGGGCGAGCATGTCGCCCTGCGGGTCGGCGGCCACCGTCAGGTCGAACTTCGCCACCTTCGGGTCGGGCACCAGCGGCGTCACGTCCAGCCCCGCCAGGGCGATGTCCATCGGCGGGGTGTTGGTGAAGATCAACTGCGCCTGGTAGATCGGCGCGTGCCCGGTGCTGCGCCGCGGGCTCAGGTGCTCCACCAGCCGCTCGAACGGCAGGTCGGCGTGCGCGAGGCCGGCCGCGGCGACCTCCCGGGTCCGGGCCAGCAGCTCGGTGAACGTCGGGTCGCCGCCCACCGGCGTGCGCAGCGCGAGGGTGTTGACGAAGAACCCGACCAGGCCTTCCAGGTCCGCGTGGGACCGCCCGGCGACCGGCGTGCCGACCACCACGTCGTCCTGCCCGGCCAACCGGCCGAGCCGGGCCGCGAACCCGGCCAGCAGCACCATGAACACGGTGACGCCGTGCGTGCGGGCCAGGTCCTCCAGCGGCCGCAGCGGCACGTGGCCGTACCGCAGCGCGCCCCGGTGGGTGACCACCGGCGGGCGGGGCCGGTCGGTGGGCAGGGTCAGCAGCTCCGGTGCGTCGGCGAGGTGCCGCGTCCAGTGGTCGAGGTGCCCGGCGGCCAGGTCGGCCATCCGGTCGCGCTGCCACACCGCGAAGTCCGGGTACTGCAACGACAACGCGGGCAGGTCCGGGTCACGGCCCTCCAGGGCGGCGTCGTAGGCCCGTCCCAGCTCACCGAGCAGCACCGACAGCGACCAGGCGTCGGCGACGATGTGGTGCAGGTTGAGCACCAGCACGTGGTCGTCGTCGGTGAACCGGCCCAGGCTCGCGGTGAACAGCGGCCCCCGGTGCAGGTCGAACCCGACGCCGCCGCGGTCGTCGGCGAACCGCTGCGCCTCGCCGTCGCGGTCGCCCTCGGGCAGGTCGTGCGCGGTGAGCGTGGCGGTCCCCGTAGGCGCGACCACCTGCACCGGTTCGCCGCCCGAGTCCGGGAACGTGGTGCGCAGCGACGCGTGCCGGTTCACCAGGACGTCCAGCGCGCGCTGCAACGCGGCCCGGTCGAGTGGTCCGCGCAGGCGCAACGCGACGGGCACGTTGTAGACCGCGCTGCCGGGGGAGAACCTGTCCAGGAACCACAGCCGTTGCTGCCCGAACGACAGCGGGTACGCGGTGGGCGCGGCGGCACGGGCCCGCAGCCGTTGCGCCAGCAGCTCCCGCTTGCGCGCCGACGCCGCCGCGCCGGAGTCCCTCAACTCGGTCATGACGCGCTCCCGGACCTGGTCAGCCGGTCGGCCGCCGCGCGCACGTGCTCACGCAGGTGCGTCGGCACGCGGTCGCCGAAGCGCTGGAGGTAGGCGGCCACGGTGGTGTCGTCGTCCCGCAGGAACGGGAAGTCGGTGGGCACCATGTGCCGGATCGCCAGCAGCGGCACGGGGCTGTGCAGCGGGCGGAAGCCCGGGTTCCACAGGCCGGCCTTCTGCGGCGGACCGGGGTGGAACTCGCCCAGCATCAGCCCGTCGCGGGTGTACTGCGGCTTGAGCAGCTCCTGGGCCCGGTCGACCACGCCGAACTCGGTCAGGTCCGGGAACAGGATCACGATGGTCTTGAACTGCGCGCCCGGACCCCGCTTCGGCTCCAGCTCGGCGAACCAGTCGCGGTAGTGCAGCAGCAGCGCGGCGAGCTCGTCCGGCTCCTCGGGCGTGCCGGCGTGCACGGACAGGTAGAACAGCCCCCGTTGCAGGGACGTGTCGGTGAACGGGCACACCGCGCCCCGGCGACCCAGGTCGGGGTGCGGTCCGCACAGGTACTCACCGGCCCACGCGAACACGGTCCGCAGCGGCGGTTCGTGCGCCGCGACCGCGTCGGGCAGCCGAGGCGCGGCGAAGTCCGCCGGCTCGACCAGGGGGTGGGCCCGGTGGGTCGGATGGATCAGCATCAACTCCACCTGCCTTTGTTCCGGGACCGGCGGGCCAGGCCCGCCAGCGCCGCACCGGCCACCGCGGCCGTGACGCCGCCCAGCACGCGGTCCTGCCGCCGTGCCCGGGTCAACGCCTCGCCGTAGGGGACCGTGGTGTGCGAGATCAGGGTGTAGAGCGGCACCCACGTGTTGGGGAACAGCCGGTGCAGCGCCAGGTCGACCTTCCTGCGGGCGGTGAACAGCGGCGAGCGCACCTTGTCGCGCAGCTCCACGAAGTTCCGCTTGGACAGGTCCGCCAGCACGTCGGTGTGCGGCCGGCGGGTGGTCTCGAACCGCGCCAACGCGGCCGGCAGGTCGTCCGGGTGCGCGGCCAGGCACCGGTCCAGCACCGAGCAGTCCTCGAACGCGGCGTTCATGCCCTGCCCGAAGAACGGGTACACGGCGTGCGCCGCGTCGCCGACGAGCACGATGCCCCGGCCCTCGTCCGCGGTGACGTGCCACGGCGCGGTGCGCACGGTGACCAGGCTCGCGGGCGGGTGCGCCAGGAACTGCTCCACCAGGTCGGGGATCAGGGTGAGCGTGTCCGGGAACCGGCGGTCGAAGAACGACCGCA
The DNA here is from genome assembly GCF_006716745.1 of Saccharothrix saharensis. NCBI lineage: Bacteria > Bacillati > Actinomycetota > Actinomycetes > Pseudonocardiales > Pseudonocardiaceae > Saccharothrix > Saccharothrix saharensis. The sequence goes on from NZ_VFPP01000001.1 coordinate 289,541, forward strand.
CCCGCTCGGCCCCGGTCAGCCCCGCGAACCCGTGCGGGCCGTCGAACGGCAGGAACACGGTCGCGGTGAGCGAGCCGTCCACGTTCGGGTGCGCCACGATCAGGCCCTCGTCGCCCGGCCACACGTGCAGCGCCCGCAGCTCGGTGCGCGGCCGGCCGTCGTCGCCGACGCCGATCAGCAGCTCCTTGTAGCCCCACTCCAGGAACTCCTGGTGCAGGTCCATCCGCCGACCGCGGCCCAGGTGGGTGCGCACGGCGGAGAACGCGCCGTCCGCGCCGACGACCAGGTCCGCCGTGTGCGCGGTCCCGTCGTCGGTGGTGACGGCGGGCTCGGCCCGGTCGACGGCGGTCACCCGGCGGCCCCAGGAGAACCCGACGCCGAGCCGGTCGGCCTCGTCCACCAGCGCCACGTTCAGGTCGTGCCGCAGCACGGAGTGCAGGATCTGGTCCTCGGCCACGCCGTAGGGCTGGAACCGCAGCGTGCCGTCCGGCAGGTGCACGACCCGGCCGCGCATCGGCACGGTCAGCGGCGCGAGCCGCTCCAGCAGGCCGATCTCGCGCAATGCCACGATGCCCCGCTGGGACAGGCCGAGGTTGATCGACCTGCCCTCCTCGCGCGCGCCCGGCGCCCGCGGGTCGCCCCGCCGTTCGAGCACCCGCACGTGGAACCCCCGGCGGGCCAGGTAGACGGCGGTGAGCGAGCCGGCCAGCCCCGCGCCGACGACCAGCGCTTCCCGGGTCATGCCTCGTCCTCGTCGACCAGGGCGCCGAGCAGGCGGTCGATCTCCTCGTCGGACAGCTCGTCGAGCTGGTCCAGCAACGGCACCGGTCCCCGCGCGGCCGCGCCCGTGCCGCGACCGAGGTTCGCGGACAGCTCGGCGATGGTGGGCGCGGCGAACAGCGTCGCCAGCGGCAGGTCGACGTCCAGCGCGACCCGGACCCGGGCCAGCATCTGGGTCGCGGTCAGCGAGTGGCCGCCCAGGGCGAAGAAGTTGTCGTGCACGCCCAGCGGCGCGTCCGCGGGCATGCTCAGCACCTCGCGCCAGATCTGCGCCAGCCGCCGCTCGTCGTCGTCCCGCGGCTCGACCAGCTCGACGTCGTCGGTCGTCCACACGGGATCGGGCAGCGCCTCGCGGTCGATCTTGCCGGTGCCGGTGCGCGGCAGCGCGGGCAGCACGACGACCGCCGCCGGGAGCATGTAGTCGGGCAGGCTCGCGGCCAGGTGCGGGCGCACCCGGCGGCGCAGCTCGTCGTCGCCCAGGCCGGCGTCGGCGGGCACCGCGTACGCGACCAGCCGCACGTCGGCGGCGTGCGCCGACCAGGCGACCACGACGGCCTGCGCCACGTCCGGGTGGGCGCGCAGCACGGCTTCGACCTCACCCGGCTCGATCCGGTAGCCGCGCACCTTGAGCTGCCGGTCGGCGCGGCCCAGGAACTCCAGCCTGCCGTCGGCGTGCCGGCGGACCAGGTCACCCGAGGCGTAGAGGCGCCCGCCGGGCGGCCCGAACGGGTCCGGCCGGAACCGCTCGGCGGTCAGGCCGGGCTGCCCGTGGTAGCCGCGGGCCACGCCCGCGCCGCCGATGTGCAGTTCGCCGATCACCCCCGGCGGCACCGGGCGCATCACCGGGTCGAGCACGTGCAGCGACGTGCCCTTGACCGCGGGGCCGAGCCGGACGGGGTCCGGCGCGGGCGACACGACCCCCGCCGCCGAGTAGACCGTGGTCTCGGTCGGCCCGTAGCCGTCGACGAGGGTCGCGCCGTCGGTCTGGAGGTCGTCGGCCAGGTCGCGGGTCATCGCCTCGCCGCCGCTGATCCGCAGCCGCACGCGCGCGGGCACGCCTCCGGCCGCGACGACCATCCGCCAGCTCGCCGGACCGCCCTGCACGACCGTCGCCCCGGTCTCCTCGACGCGGGCCCGCAGCAGCGCGCCGTCGGCCACGTCGTCCGCCGGGACGACCACGAGCGTGGCGCCGCTGACCAGCGGGGCCAGCATCTCCACCGTGGACACGTCGAACGCGGGCGTGGTGATGGACGCGAGCCGGTCGTCCGGCGTCAGCTCCATCAGCTCGCCCATCGCGCGCAGCAACGCGGCCAGCCCGCCCTGGGTGCACCGCACGCCCTTCGGCCTGCCGGTGGACCCGGACGTGTGGATGACGTAGGCGAGCATGCCGGGGTGCCGCGGGGTGGCCGGCGGTGGCGTGTCCGGGTGCGCGTCGAGGTCGGCGGTGTCCAGGTCCACCTCGGTCCACGGCCCGGTCAACGGTCCGGTGACCGCGCGCGACGCGCCGTCCGTGACGAGCACCGGCACGTCGGACCCCTCGGCCATGGCGGTGAGCCGGGCCGGTGGCCACGACGGGTCCAGCGGCAGGTAGCCCGCGCCCGCCCGCCACGCGGCCAGGATGCCGACCACCATCGGCGCGCCCCGGTCCAGGCACAGCGCCACCGGCTGGTCCGGCCGCGCGCCGGCGGCCAGCAGCACGTGCGCCAGGCGGTTCGCCGCCCGGTCCAGCTCGCCGCACGTCAGCGCGCCCTCGACCGCGACCGCGTCCGGGTGCTCGGCCAACCCGGCGAACACCAGGTCGGCGGCGGTTTCGGCGGGCACCTCGACGGCGTCCTCCTGCGGCGCGTGGTCCCCGAGCCACAGCTCGGCGACCCGGTCGGCGGGGGAGGCGTGCACGGCGGCGGCGAACACCGCGTGCAGCGCGGCGACCGTCTCCGGCGTGAACAGCTCCGAGTCGTACTGCCACCGGGCGAACCACCGCTCACCGGCCCGTTCGACGGTCAGCGACAGGTCGAACTTCGCCCCGCCGTTGGCGACGGGCTCGGGCCGGAGCGTGACCGGACCGGCGGCCCGCGCGGGCGGCACCGGCTCGACCGCGAACAGCACCTGCACCAGCGGCGCGTGCGCGAGCGTCCGCTGCGGCGCGACCAGGTCCACCACCTGCTCGAACGGCAGGTCCTGGTGGGCGAGCGCGGCCACGGTCGCCTCCTCGGCCGCCGCGACCACCTCGCCGAACGTCGTCCCCGGCTCGAACGTCGCCCGCAGCGGCAGCGTGTTGGCCACGAAGCCGACCAGGCCCTCGGTCTCCGGCCGGGTGCGGGCCGCGACCGGCGTGGCCACCAGGAAGTCCGCCTGCCCGGTCACCCGGTGCAGCACGCACTGGAAGACCGCCAGCAGCCGCGCGAACGAGCCGTCCGGCACGTCCAGCCCGGCCCGCAGCTCCGCGCCGCGCCCGGTCGGCGTCACCGGTCGCGTCCGGTCGGTCGGCAGCGACAGCACGGTCGGCACGCCGTGCAGCGCCTCGCGCCAGTACTCCGCGTCGGCGGCGAACGCGCCACCCTCGACCTGCTCCCGCTGCCACACCGCGTAGTCCGGGTACTGCACCGGCAGGTCCGGCAGCCCGTGCGGCTCACCGGCGACCTCGGCCTCGTACAGCCGGGCCAGCTCGTCGAACAGCACCGCGCACGACCAGCCGTCCGCGATGGTGTGGTGCAGCACCAGGACCAGCACGTGCCGCTCGGGCCCGGCCTCGACCAGGCCGGCGCGCAGCAGCGGCCCGCCGTGCAGCTCGAACGGGCGGCCGACCTCCTCGCGCACCACCGCGTCCACGTCGCCGGACAGCCGCGCCAGCGGCACGGTCAACGCCGCCGACACCACCTGCACCGGCACGCCGTCCTCGGCCGCGAACCGCGTCCGCAGCGCCTCGTGCCGCGCGACCAGCGCGTTCAGCGCCACCCGCAACGCCTCGGCGTCCAGCGGGCCGTCGACACCGATCCGCCAGCCGATGTTGTAGACCGGGCTCGCGGGCAGCAGCTGGTCGACCAACCACAACCTGCGCTGCCCGGACGAGGCCGGGAACCGGAACACCTCGTCCTGACTCGTCACCGCGCTCACCGCGGTCCCTCCCCCCTCAGACCGACACGCTCCGGCCAACCCCTCCGGTCGACCGCCACCACCCGGAACTCCGCCGTGTGCCGAGCGCCCGCGGCGTCGGTCAACCACAGCCGGTCCGGACCGGGCAGCATCTCGCCCACGCCCATCGGGGCGTCCGGCTTCCCGCGGTCCAGGGCCCGCACCGCGTGCGCGAACAGCTCGACCGACGGCTGGCTCTCCAGGTCCACGTAGAACGGTTTGTGCTCCACCGGGCTCTTCACGAACACGAACCTCGGCATGCCGTGCTCGCGTCGCCACGCCTGCGCCCGCAGGAAGCGGGTCGCCTCGTCCGGGGCGAACGCGAACGCCGACCTCGCGGCGGGTAATCGCCAGCCCTCCCGGGCGACCACCAGCCGGTCCAGGCTGACCCGCGGCGTGTGCTCGCCCGCGGGCAGCAGCCGGAAGTGCTGCACCAACTGCGCCATGACCTGCTCGTTCAGCAGCTCGACCAGGTCGACGTCCACCCGGCCGTCCCGGCTGCGGGCCACCAGCCGCCCGCCGCTCTCGGTCACCTCGCACGCGCCGACCGGCACCGCGTCGCGCAACCCCGGCCCGCACGCGTCGTGCCCGGACACGATCTTCAGGTCGTCCGGCGAGACGAGCGCGTCGGCGAGCCGCTGCGGCGTGCCGCCCTCCTCGCGCGTGGTGGCCAGCACGATCCGCGGCCCGGCCATGTCGTGCCGCATCGCGGCCCGCAACTGGGCCGGGTCCGGGTGCTGGGACACGAACAACGCCGACCGCATGGTGTTCACGCCGGGGTGCACCTCACCCAGCACCCACCGGTAGTCGCCCGCCCGGATGGCGTCCTCGTCCCGTGCCGCGATGAGGACGTCCGGGCTGTGCTGGACCGCGCCGCGCCAGCCGGGCCGGGGCACGGCGAACGCCTTGAGCACGGCGTCGCGCACGTCGTCCACCCGGTAGTGGGCCTCGCGGCCGTCCGGGGCGTGCCCGAGCGCCTTGGCCCAGCGGTCCTGCAGGGTCCGGACGAGCCTGCCGATGAGCCGCTCGTCGAGGCGGAAGATCGTGTCGTTGGCCCACAGCCAGAAGTCGGCCAGGCGGACCCGGTCCGAGCCGGTCGCCGCCACCCGCTCCCGGTACACCTCGCGCAACGCCCGCCCGTACAGGGCCGAGCCCGCGGAGGTGAACCACCGTGCGGCTTCCAGGACGAGGGACAGCGGCGTCCACAGCGTTTCCGCCAACGCGGGGGAGAGGGTGACGTCCAGGTCGCGCCGGCACTCCTCGTGCACCAGCGTGCGGCCGGCGTAGAACAGGCCGGGTCGGCGCACGGCCGCCGTGCCGGTGATGGCGGTGAACTTCTCGTGCAGCTCGCCGATCGCGCCCACCAGCCGGTCCGGGTCGCCCACGGCGGCGGCGACCGCGTCCCGTCCCCGCTCGATCTCGTGCAGCGCCCGTTCGGCCCCGGCGCGGGCTTCGGGGTCGCCGATGGCCGAGATCTGCTCGCGCAGCGCCGTTTCCGGCACCAACGCCTCCGGCGGCACCTCCAGGGTCCACGCGATCCGCTTGGCCTGCCGCAGCCGTTCGAGGGTGGCCAGCACGTCGTCCACGGACCGGTCGAGGTCCCGCGCGATCTCGGCGGCGCGGCGCAGGCCGTCGCAGGCGGCGAGCACGGCCGCGTCCGGTGCGGGCAGCCGCACCGGGTCGGTCATCGGCACGTGCAGGGTGTCGCCCACGACGTCGAGGAACGGCATCCGCCGGGGCACCGCCCACGGCCGCACGGCGTCGGTGGTCAACGCTTCGGCCAGTTGCTGGACGGCCCAGTTCTCCAGGTAGGTGGTGCGCCTGTCGACCAGGTCCGGCCCCGGTCGCGCGGTGATGGCGGCGGGGGCGTCGTCGGTGATCCGGGCCCAGCCGACCGGGCCGAAGAAGCCGATGGTGTCGTTCTTCGCGCAGTACCGCTGCAGGTAGCTGACGACCGTGTGCTCCCACCGGCGGTAGTCGACGTTGCGGGAGGCGGGCCGGTCGCCGGACAGCGCCTGGTGCAGCGCGTCCACGGCGGTCTGGAGGGCGCGCGGGTTCTGCCACGCCACGGCTTCGCGGAACTTGGCGTCGCCGCTGACGACCCGCAGCACCTCGGCGGCGGCCTGCCGCCCGGCCTCGAACCGGGTCCCGTACTCCGCGACCGCGGCCTCGTACCGTGCCGCGGCCTCGGCCGCCGCCGCCAGCGCCGCGTCGACCTCCGCGTCGGACGCCGCTCCCGCGCCGACGACCAGCAGCGCGGCCGGTCCGGTGTCGGGTCCGGTCCTCGCCGGCGGCACGGCTTCCGCCGCCGGGTCGGGCGGGAGCCCGGTGGTCACCGCGGCGTCGGCCACCAGCGTGGTCGGAGCTGCCGGGTCGGGGTCCACCACCGGCGCTGCCGGTTCCACCGCGGCGGCCTCCGCACCCGGCGGCACGGAGCCCGGGTCGGGGATCGGCAGCGCGACCGTCACCGGGTCGGTCGGCGGCACCGCGGCCAGCGCCGACCGCGCCTCGGCGAACCGCCCCTTGCGCACCAGCCGCCCGATCCGCCGCAACACCGACCGCCGCTCACCGCGCGCCGCGTCCTCCACCTCCCGCAGCACCCGGAAGGCCGCCCACCGCGCCTCGGCCACCGCGTCCTCGGCCGCGAGCACCGCCTCCGCCGCCCGCGCGGCCTCCGGGCTCGCCACGGCCAGCAGCGGCTCGACGCCGAAGCCCGTCGCGCGCAGCTCGACCCACCGCCACGCCGCCCAGTGACCGTCACGCGGCAGCACCAGGTGATCGGCGACGGGCCGGGCCGACGTGCGCTGCGCGGGCACCAGGTACGCCGACCGGTCCCGGCGCGTGATCGGGGCACGGCTCGGCGGCGTCCCGGCCTTCGCGTCCGATCCCGCCGCGTCCAGCACCGCGGCGTCCAGCACCGCCGCGCACGCCGCCAGCGTCCGCGCCCGGTGCAGGTCGGCGACCGGCACCTCGACCCCGAACTCCTCGCGCACCCGGAACGCCAGCCGCACGGCGAGCAGCGAGTTGCCTCCCACCGCGAAGAAGTCGTCCTCCGCGAACACCTCCGGTGTGCCCAGCAGGTGCTGCCACAACGCCGCCAGCCGCCGCTGCGCGGCGGTCGACGGCAGGGTCCGGTCCGTGCCCCGCGCGCCCGGGGCACGGACCGACCGCAGCGCCGCCCGGTCCACCTTGCCGCTGCGGTTCAGCGGCAGCTCCGGCAGCGGCACGTACCGCGCCGGGCAGAGGTAGGCGGGCAGCCGTTCCGCGACGTGCGCGCGCACGTCGTCGATCTCCCACGAGGCGGTCGGCACGACGTAGGCCACCAGGTGCCGGGCGTCGTCCTCGCCGAACGGCAGCACGGCCGCCGCGGTGACCGCCGGGTGCGCCCGCAGCACGGCCTCGACCTCGGCGGGCTCCACCAGGAACCCGCGCACCTTCACCTGCCGGTCCGCGCGACCCAGGAACTCCAGCACGCCGTCCGGTCGCCACCGGGCCAGGTCGCCCGTCCGGTACAGCCGCCCACCCGGCACGTCGCCGAACGGGTCCGGCACGAACTTCGACGCCGTCATGCCCGGCGCCCCCACGTATCCCCGCGCCAGCCCGTCACCGCCGGTGTAGAGCTCGCCGGGCACGCCCACGGCCACCGGCCGCATCGCCTCGTCCAGCACGTACACCGACGTCCGCTGGATCGGCGTCCCGATCGGCACGGTCGCGCCCACGTCGGCGGCCGACCGCACGACGTGGCACGTGGTGAAAGTCGTGTTCTCCGTCGGCCCGTACCCGTTGACCACGGGTTTCCCGCCGCGCGCCGCCAACGCCGCGCGCACCGCGTCCGGCGCGAGCACGTCACCGCCGGCCAGCAGCTGGTCCACGTCGGCCAGGACCGCCGGGTCGAGCTGGTGGAACAGCCCGGCGGTCAGCCACAGCACGCTCACCCGGTGCACGCGCAGCAGCTCGGCCAGGACGGCCGGGTCGAGCGGACCGGGCGGCGCGGCCACCACGCGCCCGCCGGTCAGCAGCGCGCCCCACACCTCCAGCGTGGTGAGGTCGAACGCGGTCGCGGACAGGTGCAGGAACGTCTGCCCCGGCTCGAACCGGCCGAACGAGGGACGCGTGACCAGCCGGACCACACCCCGGTGCGGCACCGCCACGCCTTTGGGCGTGCCGGTCGACCCGGACGTGTAATTGACATAGGCCACGCTTGATGGATGCGCCCGGACCGCGGGGGATACCGGCGACTGCTCCGAAAGGTCCAACCCCGGCAGCACGACGGACACCACACCGTCCGGCACGGCACGCGGCCGTTCGGACACCACCAGGGGTGTGCCGGACTCGCGCAACACGACCGCCTCACGTGCCGGCGGGTTCGCCGGGTCCAGCGGCAGGTAGGCCGCGCCGGTCTTCAGCACGGCGAGCACCGCGGTCACGAAGTCCGCGCCGCGCGGCAGTGCCAGCGCCACCGGCCGGTCCACCCGCGCGCCGCGTGCCGCCAGCACGTGCGCCAACCGGTTCGACCGCTCGTCCAGCTCGCGGTAGGACAGCCACCGCACGCCGTCGAACACCGCGTCCGCGTCCGGCCGCAGCCGCACCTGCTCGGCGAACAGCTCCGGCACGGTCGCGTCCGCCGGGAAGTCGACGGCGGTGTCGTTCCACGCCCGCAGCACCCGCGCGCGGTCCCGCGGCCCGCCCAGTTCCCGCACCGGCCGGTCCGGCGCCTCCGCCATGCCCGCCAGCACGTCGCGGACCTGGGCCAGCAGCGCGTCCGGCGCCCAGGCCGGGAACCGGCCGGTGTCGTGGATGAGCCGGAAGCTCAGGTGCGGCTCGGCGAACGCGTACAGCGTCAGCGCGTAGCCGGGGGTGCGCAGGATGCGGACCCGCCTGCCGGGCGGGGCGGACGGCCGGGCGGCCAGCACCGTGCCCAGCTCGCGGTGCTCGAACAGCACCAGGCTGCGCATCAGCGGCACGTCGTGCCCGGACGCCCGCTGGATGACCGGCAACGGGCACAACTGGTGGTCGCGCGCCCGCACGGACCGCTCGCGCACCGAGCGCAGCCAGTCGACCACCGCCGCGTCCCGGTCCACCGGCACGCGCAGCGGCACGGTCGCCAGCAGCAGGCCGAGCATGTCCTGCGCGCCCTCGACGGTGCCGTGCCGCGCCGCCCTGGTCACCCCGAACACGGCTTCGTCGGCGTGCGCGTGCGTGGTCGACAGCAAGCCCCACGCGGCCAGCACCACCGTGTTCACCGTGACGCCCGCCTGAGCGGCCAACGCCCGCACCGCCTCGGTCTCGGCCGCGGACAGGTCGAGCGCGGCCGTGGCCATGACGGGCGTGTCCGGCCCGGCGTGCTCCAGCGGCAGGGGACCGGGTTCGGCCGAGCCCGCCAGTTCCGCCGCCCAGAACCGTTCGTCGGCCCGCAGTTCCGGGTGGTCGGGCGCGACCCGTGCGCCGTGCCACCGGGCGTAGTCGGCGAAGTCCGGCCGGGGTGGGAACTCCAGCGCGCCGCCCGTGCGCCGGGCCGCGTAGTCGTCGTCGACCTCGGCCAGCAGCATCGCCAGCGACCGGCCGTCGAGGATCGCGTGGTGGAACGTCGCCACCACCACGTCACCGGGCAGGGCGACGACCCGCAGCGGCGGCCCGGCCACCGGGTCCACCCCGGCCCGCCGGTCGGCCGCCAGGAACGCGTCCAGGTCCGCGACCGAGTCGTCCACCAGCACCGGGACGTCCTCGGCCGGTCCCGGCCACTGCTCCATCCCGCCGTCGGCGCGCCAGGCGAAGCGGGTCCGCAGCACGGGGTGCCGCGCGACCGCCGCCCGCCACGCCGCCAGGTACGCGGCGGTGTCCAGGCCGTGCGGCCAGTGCTGCACGCACTGGATGACGTCCGTCCCGGCCGACGGGTCGCGCAAGCCGGCCGCGATCATTCCGCTCTGCAACGGCAGAGCCGGCGCGAGCCGCGGCGCAGAATCCGTGTGCACAAAACCTCCCCGACGAACGTGTTTTCGGCGCGCACGACCGAACCGGCCACCGGGAACAATTCCCGGCGACCATTTCAGGGCAGGGTCGACCGCTTTTGGTGCGGACGTGCGGTAAAACGCGAGGGCGAGTTCGGGCGGAGCGTCAGCCGCGGTGGGCGGCGAGGTGCTCGCGGACGCTGCGAGGCCGCATGTCCGTCCACGTCCGTTCGATGTGGGCCAGGCAGTCTTCCCTGGTGCCACGCGTTCCCTCGGCCCGCCATCCCGGCGGGAGGTCCCGGTCGGCGAACCAGACCGAGTACTGCTCCTCGTCGTTCAGCACGACCAGGAATTCGTGGTGATCGGTGTTCTCGTCAGTCATGCAGTGCTCTCCTGCCCTAGGCGGATGCGGGCGGGTTGCCGGTTCGCGCAACGTTACGCGGCGCGTCTCGGAATGTGGAATCCACTGAACGGTCGAACCGGTCATTCGTTATGCGGTGCGCGCACTATTCGCCCTTCCTATGGAACGTCGCGCGCCGTGTCCGACTGGTTACCGCAGGCATTCTTGACGCGGTCCGCAGCCAATTTCGAGCAGGGTTGGAATCGGCAAGGTTGTTATCGCTAACAGATGGTGGTGACACCGCTGAACGGTCCAGCGTGTCGAACCCCTTCGACCACACAGCGTTGCGGTGAGGTCGCGACGGCTCGGCTATTGAACCTCCCGCGATCGTGCTGTTAGCGTTAACAGGCGCGCTGCGGTGGCCGGTGATCCCGTCCGTCCGTACCCGCGATCCGCCGCCACGTTCGTCCCACCGGCCCGCACCGGCTTCCACGCCCAGGGCCGACCGTGTTCGTCCATGCAGCGTCGCAGGGAGAGCAACCATGAGATCGACTTATCGGGGCGCGCGCCGCAGCGGCGTCGTCCTCGCCACCGTCACCACGCTGCTGGGCGGGGTGACCGCGGCCCTGCCGCCGACGGCATCGGCGGCGGTGGTCGACACCGCCGCCTCGTACGTGCTGGTGAACCGCAACAGCGGCAAGGCGTTGGACGTGTACGACCTGGCGACCGCCGACGGCGCGCGGATCTCCCAGTACACCCGCAACGACGGCGCCTGGCAGCAGTGGCAGTTCGTGGACTCCGGCGGCGGGTACTACCGGCTGAAGTCACGCCACAGCGGCAAGGTGCTGGACTTCGCGAACACCGCCGACCGCACCGGGTTGACGCAGTGGACCGACCACAACGGCACGAACCAGCAGTTCCGGCTGGCCGACTCGTCCGGCGGGTACGTGCGGCTGGTCAACCGCGCCAGCAACAAGGCCGTCGACGTGCTGGACTTCTCCACCGCCGACGGCGCGCAGCTCATCCAGTGGCCCGACACCGGCGGCACCAACCAGCAGTGGCAGCTGGTCAAGCTGGGTGCCCCGTCGCCGGGCACGTTCACGAACCCGATCAAGCGCAACGGCCCGGACCCGTGGATGCAGTACCACAACGGGTACTACTACCTGGCCACGACGACCTGGAACTCCACGATCACCATGCGCCGGTCCCGGACGCTGGCCGGGCTGTCGACCGCGGCCGATCAGGTGATCTTCAACCTGACCCGCCCGAACGGGTGCTGCAACATGTGGGCGCCGGAGTTCCACCTGCTGGGCGGCCGTTGGTACCTGTACTACGTGGCCGGGCAGAACGTCCAGGACTTCAACCCGACGCAGCGGCTGCACGTGCTGGAGTCCTCCGGCTCCGACCCGATGGGCCCGTACTCGTTCAAGGCCGACCTGGGCAGCACGTGGGAGCTGGACCCGAGCATCCTGCAGCACAACGGGAGGCTGTACCTGCTGGGCAGCGCGACCGACGGCAGCCAGTCGCTGACCATCACCCCGCTGTCCAACCCGTACACGATCAGCGGCGCCCGCCGCACCATCTCCCAGCCGACGTTGTCCTGGGAACGGCAGACCCACCCGGTCAACGAAGGCGGTGAGCCGCTCTACCGCAACGGCCGCACGATGATCGTGTACTCGGCCAGCGCCTGCTGGGGCCCGGACTACAAGCTCGGCCTGCTCACCCTGACCGGCACCGACCCGCTCAACCGGGCGCACTGGACGAAGTCGCCCAACCCGGTGTTCCAGCGCAACGACGCCAACGGCGTCTTCGCGCCCGGCCACAACGGGTTCTTCAAGTCGCCCGACGGCACCGAGGACTGGATCGTCTACCACGCCAACGACTCCGCCTCCGGCGGCTGCGACATGAACCGCTCGACCCGCGCGCAGAAGTTCACCTGGAACTCCGACGGCACGCCGAACTTCGGCACCCCGGTCCGGCTCGGCACGACGCTGCCCGCGCCGTCCGGTGAGCCCGCGTCCTGACCGTCCTCCCTGCCCGGTGGCCGGCGGCCCGTCTCCCGCCGCCGGCCACCCCTCCCCGTGAACAGAGGTCGCACCATGCTGCAACGACGCACATTGCTGGCCGGAGGACTGGCCTTGCTGGCGCCGGCCCGGGCCGGGACCGCCGCGGCCGCGCCGGGTGACTCGGCCTACGTGATGGGCTACTTCACCGAGTCGCCGAACAAGGTCGCCGACCGGTATTCCCTGCACCTGGCGGTCAGCACCGACGGCCTCACCTGGACCCCGCTCAACCAGGGCAAGCCGGTCGCCACCCCGACCGCGGGCACCGGCGGCCTGCGCGACCCGTTCATCATGCGCAAGCGGAACGGCGGGTTCGTGGTGCTGGCCACCGACCTCACCGGCACCGACTTCACCCGGCAGAACCAGTACATCCACGCCTGGGACTCGACCGACCTGCGCTCGTTCACCGGGTACCGGCGGCTGAAGATGCACTCGATGCCGACCCACACGTGGGCGCCGGAAGCGTTCTGGGATGCCTCGCGCGGCCAGTACGGCATCCTCTACTCGGCCAACAGCGGCGGCCGTGACGCCTTCTACGTCAACTACACCACCGACTTCGTCACCGTCAGCGCGCCGCAGCTGTTCTTCGACCCCGGCTTCGACGTGCTGGACGCGACGATGCACGTCGGCAGCGGGATGAACTACCTGTACTACAAGAGCTTCGCCGACGGCCGCCTCTACGGTGCCCGGTCCACCACCCTCACCCCGCGCGGCTTCGACCGCGGCACGTACACCAGTGGCGTGGTCAGCGGCGGCATCGAAGCACCCATCGTGGTGAAGGCGCACAACCGCGACGAGTGGTGGCTGTGGGGTGACTCGTTCTCCCCGGTGAACGGCGAGCTGTACGCGTGGCGCAGCGGTGACATCGACAGCAACTCGTGGACGCCGCTGACCAAGGCGCACTACACCCAGCCGCTCAACGCCAAGCACCCCACGATCTGCGGCATCACCGCGACCGAGCGGCCGATGACGGCAGCCCCACCTTCGCCGCGGACGCCACGTTCCACCGCGTCGCGGGCCTGGCCGACAGCTCGTGGACGTCGTTCCGGTCGCACAACTTCGCCGACCGGTACATCAGGCACGCCGATTACGTCCTGCGCATCGACCCGATCAGCACCACGGCGGATCGCGCGGACGCCACGTTCCAGGTCGGCTACTGACCCCACAGGTCGGACCGGCCGGGCGGTGGGCGCGACACCTCGGCGGCGTGCCGCGCCCACCGCAGCCCTACCAGGGCGGTTATACCCCTGAGCTGCGACAACCCGTCGCATGGCGGGTCGGCACAGGGGAAGCACCCGATACGGGGGCACGGCCCCGCGAACGGCCGAAACTCGGGCGGTCGCCTGGCCTGGCCGGCTGCTCGCAGGACGAGTCGTTCACCCGTACCCGCGCGGTCGCAGTCACGCTGTTCAGCGCTTGGTCGCGACGGATGACGAAGGTCGCGTGCCGGGTGCGAACGGCCGTTCGGGCATGCCGTCCACCGGCGAGGCGACCTACCGGTCCGAACCGCGGTTGACCGCCGGCGCCCCGACGTTGTCGCGCTCGGCGTGGCGGGATCGATGCTCCTGGCCGGGTGAACAGGGGTCAGCGGTCGGTCGCGAGGACTTCGGCGCCTTGTACGAAAACCGTCCGTGCCGGGTTGTCCTCGTGCAGGATCGATCGCACGGTCTCGGAGGTCGCCTCGGCAGGCCGTTCCGTGCCGATCTCCCGGATGAGGTTCACGTGGACCTGGACGTGCTTCGGGAGCATGCGTGAAGTGGTGGCGAAGGACGCAGCGACCGGCTGGTACGGGTAGATTCCTCCCTTGGAGGACAGGGCCGCATTCCGCATCCGGTCATCGAAGATCGCGACGTGCAACTGCTTCAGCGCGGCCATCCCGGTGAGCGTCCGGAGTTCGTCTTCCGAGGGCCACCCGAGCAGGGTGACGCGTTCCACGCTCGACTCCGGTGAGAATTCCGCCAGATTCGATCGATGCCACAGTCGGCCCTGTCGGGTGGACATGCCGAGATCCGGTATGACCAACATCTCGGCAGTCCTGGCTTCATTGTCCAGGGCGAGTGAGCGAAGTTTCGGTGGTCGTGACAGGCGGGAAATGGGGATGTCGCCGTAAAACGACAGAACCTCCAGATTCTCCATTGTATGGGTGCCGACGGGGTGCACTCCGAATACCCGGAGGGTGTGCACCTCCAAGGTTTCGAGCTCGGCGAAGAGTCGTTTTTTGCTGACGGCTCTCAGGGTCAAAGAGTCCAATTGGTCCAACGAGGACAGGATTCCCTTGTCGAGGTCACGGTCGATGCGCAGGTCAAGGCTGCGCACGCGGAGGCGTCGACTGGTGATGGCGTCGAGTTGGCCCATCGTGTAGGCGTACACCGTGAGGTCGTCCAGCGACATCGACTCGAGCACGTGTCGCACGTAGTCGATCGGGTGGCAGTCGGGCCACTGCGAGCCGAGATCCTGTCGGATCGACCGGGCCTGGAGCTTGGCGAACCTGGCGAGCACGAGCAGTGAGCCGTCTCCGCCGATGTCCCGCACGGTGCGGAGGAGGAGTTCGGCGCTCCGGGGCTTCAGCGACTGCGGGTCGGGGATCAGGTCCAGCACCAGGTCGCCGGCCTTGGCGAGGTCGCGGGCGCGCTCCGCGGTGGTAGGGGGGAACAACCGCGCCGTCCGCTCCTTCACGTCGGCGATGACCGCGGGCGAGAGGTAGGAAACCGTGTCGAGGCACAGCGTTGCGAGCAAGTGCAGGGTGTGACGGTTCTTCCGCTCGCGATCACCTCGTTCGACCAGGCCCTTCACCACCTGCTCGCTGTCACGTCGGTTCGCGAGCTTCACGACCAGTGGCACGACTTCGCGCCACTGGTCGAGGTGCGCGTTCTGCACCAGGAAATCCAGGTCACCGTGGTCGAGGACGGCTTGCGCCGCCAGGTACTCCTGGAAGGTGCGATGCAGGAAGTCGGCCCGGTCCGCCGTGACGAACTGGAGGACCCCGGACCGGAGCACCAGATAGGACGCGAGGTCCGGGGTGTCCACCGAGAGGTGTGGCATGCCCCTGCGTTCGTGGGTGATCCGCTCTTCGATTTCCGCGTGGGTCACGTTGAGGCGGTTGTTGCGGATCATCCAGTACGCGAGGTGGGCGAGCAGGGTCTCCTGCGTGTCCCGTGATATCGCGTCGATGAAGGTCGGCACCCGGCGCTGTCGATCGCGCTCCGACAGCAGCATCTCCAGGGCGGCCTGGTAGAGCTTGACACGGTCTCGCGGCAGCTCGCGGAGCCGGTCGAGGTGCAACGCGCAGATCAGCGCGCACATCAACGGGTTGGTCGCGAGCTTGCGCAGGTCGCGCCGCGTGCTCAAGGTCTTCTCGAGGTCGGACTGGAACCGGCTGATCTCCGCCTTGTCCTGGTCCGACCTCGCCTGGTCGCGCATGGCGTTGTGCCAGTGCGCGATGAAGTCGGCGATGTCGGTCATGTCCATCGGGAGGATGCGGAACGTGGTGAAGTCCGGCGCTTCCAGCCAGTCGGCGGACGCCGCCGCCGGACGGGAGGTCACCACGAAGTGGTTGGCGGCGTACTGGGTCGTGAGGTCGTCCAACCAGTCGCGAACGGCGTCGCGCCGGTCCTCGGGCAGTTCGTCGATGCCGTCCACCAGCACCAGGCCGCGCCCTTCGAGCAACACCGAGCGGGCCCAGCCGTCCCGGTCGGCGAGCTCGGGGCTGATCTGCGCGGTGAAGTCGGACGAAGCGGGCAGGGCTCGGTCCGCGAAGTCACGCAGGCGGATCAGGAACGGCACCTTGCCCGCGAGGTCCGGTACTTCGTCCGATCCCGTCGCGGCGGCCGTCGCCAGCCACTGGAGCAGGGTCGTCTTACCGGACCCGGCCTCACCGCGGATCAGCAGGCGACGTCGCGCGGAGGTCAGGTGCGACAGCCGCACCCTGCTGTTGCGGGCGACCGGATCGGCCAGGGCCAGGTCGTCGATGGCCGCGCGGCGCCCCTCCGGCGCGGCGCTGAGGCTGATGTACGCCGTCGTGAGCGGGTAGTCGGCTCGGACGTGACCGAGGTGCAGGCCGAACAGGCGCAGATTGCGCAGTTTCCGCCGCAACGCCTCGCGGTACCGCAGCTCGAACTCCGAGGACTCGGTCAGCCGTTCCCTCAGCAGCGCGCCGGTCCGGCGGATGAGTTCGACATCGACCCGGGCGGCGAAGTGCGGACGGGAGCTCGCGAACTCGATGAGGTGGGCGGCACAAGCGACGAGGATCAGTCCGTACGCGTCACGCGCGCCCCCGGCCAACTGGGCGATGCGCGGACGTTCGGAATCGTTGTCGACGAGGCGTTCGACCAATCTCCGGGCGTCGAGATCGGCATCGAGGGCGAGGGTGACGTCCAGCGGCGCGCTGCGGTTCAAAGTGGCCTGGGCCGCCTCGATCGCGGCGTTCCAGTCGTGGTCGGGAAGACCGCGCAGTTCGGTGGCGCGGAACTCGGCCAGTTGGCCGATGACCTTGGCCGCGAACTCCTCGACGCGCTTTCCTTCTATGCGCGTCAAAGGCGGCAGGCCCGGCAGTGTGATCCTCGGGTCCATCCGGACCGGCTCGGACACGGTCTCGGCGCCTTTGAGCTGCCGCATGGCCTTGACCAGGAAGTTGACGGCCGGTCCGGCCGGACGTAAGAAGTCCCCCGGGTTCATTCGGTTTCTCCCTGCGGTCGAACGTGCTTCCGCCGTTCCGCTCACCGATTGCGGAGCGTGACCGTAGCACGCCGGACCGCAGCGCGGCGCGCCGATCGGCGATCGGCGATCCACCGAGGAACATCACCCTTTCGACGGCGTGTCGATCAGGATCGTGCACGGCGAATCGCACGGGTCACGGCAGGATCGAGTCGACGTAGCCGCCGTCCACCCGCACCGCCGCGCCGGTCGTCGCCGAGGCCTGCGGTGAGGCCAGGTAGACCACCAGGTTGCCGATCTCCTCCGGTTCGATCAGCCGGCCCAGCAGGGACTGCGGCCGGTGCACGCGCATGAACTCCCGCTGCGCCTCCTCCCACGGCAGCGACCGGTCCACCAGTTGGTAGACGAAGTCCTCCACGCCGCCGGTGTGGGTGGGGCCCGCGATCACGCAGTTCACCGTGACGCCGCTGCCCGCCGCCTCCTTGGCGAACCCCCGCGACACGCCCAGCAGCGCCGTCTTGGACACGCCGTAGTGGATCATCTCCGCGGGGATCACCACGGCCGAGTCGCTGGCGATGTACTGCACCCGGCCCCATCCCCGGTCCCGCATCCCCGGCAGGTAGGCGCGGGTCAGCCGGACGGCCGCGAGCACGTTCACCTCGAAGTACCGCCGCCACTCGTCGTCGCTGATCTCCAACGCGGGCCGGGCGCCGAAGACGCCGACGTTGTTCACCAGCACATCCACCCGGGGCAGGGCGGAGACCAGTGACGCCGCACCCTCCGCGGTCGAGACGTCGGCCGCCGCGCCGACCACGTCGGCGCCCGGCACGACCGCCCGCAGCCGCGCCACCGCCTCGTCGACCGCGTCGGCCCTGCGCCCGTTCACCGCGACCCGCGCTCCCGCCCGCGCCAACGCCGCCGCGATGGCCTCGCCGATGCCCTGCGTGGAACCGGTGACCAACGCCGTCTTCCCGCTCAGATCCAGCTGCATGCCGACGATGATCGCGCAACCGGCCCGATGCCGCCGGTCACGAGTACAGCGCGCCCAGGAACTCGATCAGCAGCCGTTCCCGCAGCGCGGGCGTGGCCGCGGCGAGCAGCGTGTTCACCGTCGCCATCCGCTCGGGCAGCACACCGCCGCCACCGCCGCCCATGCCCGCCGCCGCGAGCAGCCCGGCGAACTCCGCCGGCGTGAGCGAGTCGGGATCGAGCCCTCCGACGAACGCCACCACCTCCGGGTCGACCCGCACCGGCCCGGCCTCGACGGCGGCTTCGACGGACGCCCGCAGGTCGGCCAGCAGCTCCGATTCGTGCCCCGCGTTCGCGGCCGTGACGGTGAGGTGCAGGTTGGCGGGGGAGGAGCGGTGGGCGAACTGCGGCTGCACGTACCAGTTCCGCGCCTTCATCTCGTCGGCGACGGTGAACACGTCGAAGTCGTCCCGGGCCGCGGTCACGGCCAGCAGCGTCGAGGCCGGTGTGCCCAGCACCCGCAGCCCGTCGATCTTGCCGATGCCCTCGCGCAACACCCGCGTGCTCTCCAACGCCCGGAGCGCGAGCGTGCGGTAGCCGTCGTCACCGATGTGCCGCAGCACGGCCCACGCGGCGGCCAGCGGTCCACCCGATCGGGTCGACTGGGTGGTGGAGTTGAGCATCGTGTAGCCCGGCCAGGCGGCCGACGCGAAGTACTGGGCCCGGCGCAGGTCGGCCGACGCGTGCAGCAGCACGGACGTCCCCTTGGGACAGTACGCGTACTTGTGCAGGTCCACCGAGATGCTGGTGACGCCGGGCACGGAGAAGTCGAACGGCGGCACGTCCCGGGCGTGCGGCAGCACCCACCCGCCGATGCACGCGTCCACGTGGCAGCGCACACCGCGAGCGAGGGCGGCGGCGGCGATCTCGGTGACCGGGTCGACCACGCCGTGCGCGTACGACGGCGCGCTCGCCACCACCAGCACGGTGGAGTCGTCGATCGCCGCCGCCATCGCCGCCGGGTCGGCCCGGAACGTGTCCGGGTCGACCGGCACGGCGACCACCCGCACGCCGAAGTAGTGCGCGGCCTTGTGGAACGCCGCGTGCGCGGTCTCGGGCAACACCATCGAGGGCCGCTCGACGTCCGGCCGCGAGTCCCGGGCGGCGACCACCGCCAGCAGGCACGACTCGGTGCCGCCGGACGTCACCGTGCCGACCGCCGCATCACCGCCGCCCAGCAGCCGTGCGGCGGTCCGGACCACACCGTTCTCCAGCTCCAGCAGGCTCGGGAACGCCGTCGGGTCGAGCCCGTTGACCGACGACGCCAGCGCGTGCGCGGACGCGGCCAGCTCGTCCAGCCCCGGCAGCGCGCTGTCGTACACGTACGCCAAGGTCCGCCCGCCGTGGGTGGGCAGGTCGCGGGCACGCAACGCGCGCAGCTCGGCCAGGACGTCCTCGGTCACGCGGTCTCCTCACGCAGCAGGGGCAGGGCCGCCAACGCCAGCACGGCCGGGATGACGGTGAAACCGAGCAGCGCGGCGGTCACCGCGCCGGGGGACTGCACGGCCGAGCCGTCGGTGCTCGCGACGTAGCCGCCCACGGCCAGGACGAGGCCGTACACGCCGGGGCCGAGCGCCAGCCCCAGCGTCTCGCCGGCCGTCCACACGCCGGAGAACAGGCCGGCCCGGGTCGTGCCGGTCCGCCGTTCCGCCGCGGTGATCACGTCCGGCAGCATGGCCAGCGGGAACACCTGCATCCCCGCGTAGCCCACGCCGATCACGGCCATCAGCCCGAGCACCACCGCCACCGGCAGCACCCGGGCCGCGGTCAACCCGGCCACCGCGGCCGCGAACAGCACCGACGCCGCGACCAGCCCGACGCGCTTGCCGTGCCGCCGCCCGACGCGCTGCCACAGCGGCATCACCAGCAGTGCGGGCCCGACGAACCCGGCGAACAACGCCGGCTGCAGACCCTGCTCGCCCAGCACCAGCCGGGCGAAGTAGTCGACGCCGGCCAGCATCGTGCCCAGGCCCACGGCCTGCACCACGAACACGGTCAGCAGCAACCGGAACGGCCGCGACTCGCGCACGGCCGCCACCAGCTCGCCGATGCCGGCCGCCGCGGGGACCCGGCGGGACGCGGGCGCGCCGCGCGTGCCGACGACCGTGGCCACCGCGCCGACCGCCATCAGCGCCGCGACCGCGACGCCCATCCCGGGGTAACCGACCGCGTCCCGCACCGCGGGCGCGCCCGCGCCGCTGACCAGGATCGCCAACGCCAGGAACGCCATGCGCCACGCCATGAGCCGGGTGCGCTCGTCGTAGTCCTCGGTGATCTCGGCGGCCATCGCCACGTAGGGGACCTGGAAGAACGCGTACGCCATCGCGCACGCCAAGAACACCAGCGCCACGTACACCGCCGCGCCGGCACCGGTGGACGGCCCGGCGAACAGCAGCGCGAACAGCACGGCGGTGACGAGGCCGCCGCGCAGCAGGAACGGCCGCCGCACGCCGGCCCGGTCGCTGATCCGGCCTGCCACGGGGTTGAACACCACGTCCCAGGCCTTCGGCACGAGCACCAGCGTTCCGGCGACCGCGGCGGGCACGGCCAGCTCGTCGGTCAGGTAGGGGAGCAGGAGCAGTCCGGGCACGGTGCCGAACGCGCCGGTGACGAACGACCCGGTCGCGTACCCGACCCGGACCTGGCCCGTGATCTTCCGCATAGGCGGAAGAGTTTCGCATTCCGTGCGCTACCTGCGCGAGAGCGACTTCGGCGAGCCCGCCATCCGGCGACCGACCACGCCGCTCATCGACAGTGCTCGCAGTGTTCTTGATAACTTCAGTGCACACCAAAGAGTGACAGGGTTGACCACAAGCCAACCATCGCAGGGGCCGACGCGACCGCGTTCACCTCCGGAGTGGACCGCGCTCGCATACATCCTTCGATGGTGTTACGAGCCGGCGCGGAGGTGCCGGGCGGGTCGTCGCCCGGCACCCCCGGCCCGACTAGCTCGCGGGGACGGTGTCGACGTGGTCGACGCCGGAGGAGCGGTAGCCCGTCACGCGGGACTGCACCTGCGCGGGGCTGAGGACCTGGTCCTTGGCGAAGTAGACGTAGTCCACGTGCTGCTGGTAGGCGCGGTCACCGGGGGTGCCGACGAGGCCGCCGGAGATGAACCAGAGGTTGAAGTTGATCGACATCGGGGTCTCGGGGTAGTACTTGTCGCCGTGGTCGGCGACCTGGGCGCCGTCGACGAAGTACTTGACCCGGCCGCCGGAGACCTGGATGACGAGGTCGTGCCAGCCGGCGTGGCTCTTCCGCTGCTCGGTGTGGATGTTGTCGGCGATCCAGGGCTCGTTCTGGTAGGTCTCCCAGGTGGTCTCGTAGAGGATGTTCGCGGGTTCGCCCCAGCCGCCGTTGGGCAGGTACTCGAAGTCGAGTTCGCCGTAGTTCGGGTCCATGTTGCTGTTGAGGGGCGTGATGGTGAAGAACGTCTGCACCACGTGGTCGCCGTCGGGGCCGGAGACGGGGGCGTCGGAGAACTTGACGCGGGCCGCGTAGGTGCCCTCGAAGAACTTGCGCTGGTGGTAGAGCTCGGTCTGGCGTGCGCTGGAGCCGTTGTTGCTCGATTCGAGGCGCAGGGACTTCTGGCCGTCGACGGTGGGGAAGGTGACGAGGGCGGGGTCCCACACCGCGCCGGGGACGCCGGGCCCGCCGCCGCCGGAGCGGACGGTCCAGCCGCGTTGGGTGATGCGGGTGTCGGCGGAGTTGCTGTAGTTGAAGTCGTCGAACAGCGCGGGGCCGTTGGGGTTGGGCGGTGTGGTGGTCGTGGTGGTGGTCGTGGGGCCCGTGCCGCCGGGCGGTGTGCCCCACAGGAGGGTGGCGCCGCGGTGGACGGTGACGCGGGACCAGGCGGAGTAGGTGGTCGCGGCGCGGAAGGAGTAGTCGTCGGTCTGGGTGATCTGGCCCCAGTTGGCGCGGTAGAAGCGGAGTTGGAGGTCACCGGTGTCGGCGCCGGGGCCGAGGGAGCCCGCGCCGGTGGTGAACCCGACTTCGAGGTAGCGGTCGGCGGGGCCGCCGGTGAGGGTGCCGAACGTGCCGGTGACGTTGCCGCAGCCGCGCACGGCCCAGGAGCAGGCGTAGCGGTAGCCGACGTCGGGTGTTTCGCTCTTGAAGTAGTAGCGGACCTTGAGTTCGTTGAGGGGCACGGTGGTGCCGCCGGTGTTGACGAGCTTGAGCCAGGGTTCGACCTGGTCGGTGGTGGCGCCGGAGGCGCTGGTGCGGTATTGGGCGGTGACCGCGTCGGCGGCCAGGGCGATCGGTGCGGCCACCAGGGCGGCGACGGACACCGCGGCGGCGCCGATCGCGGCGATCATGCGTGCGTGCACTTGTTCTCTCCTCTAGTCGGCAGGGTGGGACAGGGGAGTGGGCGTGTTCTCCTTTCCGTTGAGGGGTACGGACAGCGCGCTCAGGCGGCCGGTGTGCGCGTGCATCCGTCGGGTGAAGTCGGTCCAGTCGGGGTGGCGGGTCCAGAGGGTGTCGGCGAGTGCGGCGAGTCGTGGGTAGGCGAGGCGTTCGAGGTGGTGCGCGGTGGGGACGTATTCGGTCCACAGCGCGCATTGCGCGCCGAGCACGCCGTCGGGGAGCGGGAGGTGGTAGACGTCGTGGGCGGTGACGACGAGGCCGGGTTGTCCGGGTGGTTCGTCGGCGTCGTGGGACTGGGGGTAGTCGAGGTAGGTGGAGCGGTGTGGTGCCATGACGACGTCGTGTCCGAGGTCGAGTGCGGTTCGGGCGTCGGTGGCGTCGCGCCAGGGCATGACGACGGTGCGGGGGTCGCCGGTGGGTTCCCAGGTGACGGGTACGCGTCCGCGTTGCGTGACGTGGTCGGCGATGGTGCGCAGGAACCAGCCGTGCAGTTCGTGTGGTCCGGCGAGGTTCTCGTGGCGGACGCGGCGGAGGGCGCTGGGGCTGGACTCCCATTCGGTGGTGGGGCATTCGTCGCCGCCGAGGTGCAGGTGCGGGCCGGGGAAGACGTCGGCGACGGCGTCCACGACGTCGCGGCAGAAGTCCAGGGTGGTGTCGTCGACGCCGAGGGTTTCGTGGCTGATGCCCCAGCGGGTCCAGACGGGGAGGTGTCGGCGGGGGAAGTTGCCGAGGTGGGGGTAGGCGGCGAGGGCGGCGCGGGCGTGGCCGGGCATGTCGATCTCGGGGACGATGCGGATGCCGCGTTCGTCGGCGTAGGTGACGAGGGTGGTGAGTTCGGCGGTGGTGTAGGAGCCGCCGTGGGGGGTGCCGTCGCCGGTGGTTTCGGTGCGCCAGGCGCCGATGGTGGTGAGGCGGGGGTGGTGGGGCACGGGCATGCGCCAGCCCTGGTCGTCGGTGAGGTGCAGGTGCAGGACGTTGAGCTTGTGCAGGGCCATGAGGTCGATGAAGCGGCGCAGGACGGTGGTGGGGTGGAAGTGGCGTGCGACGTCGAGGAGGACGCCGCGCCAGGGGAGTCGGGGTGCGTCGCGGATGTCGACGCCGGGCAGTGCCCAGTGCGCGTCGGGTGCGGGGCGGGTGCCGAGTGCGGTCGGTGTGACGAGTTGGCGGAGTGTTTGGACGCCGTGGGCGAGTCCGTGGCGGGTGGCGGCGCGGAGGACGACGGCGTGTTCGTTGACGGTGAGGGCGTAGCCTTCGTCGCCGAGGCCGACGAGCCGGTCGTCGAGGGCGAACACGATCCGGCCGTCGTCGTGCAGGGGTAGTGGCAGGCCGGTGGCGGGGCGCAGGAGGGTGCGCAGGAGCCGGGCCGCGCCGTGTGCGCCGGGGGTGGCGCGGATGGCGGTGTCGTGGTCGAGCGTGAAGCGGCCGTGTCGGCGGACGAGTCTGGTGGGGCGTGGCACGATCACGGTTTCTCCGTTCCTCAGCCCTTGACCGCGCCGCCGACGATCCCGGTGGTGACCCGGCCTTGGAGGACGAGGAACACCAGCAGGACGGGCAGCATGAACAGGGTGGAGGCGGCCATGGTGGCGCCCCAGTCGGTGCCGAAGGTGTTGCTGAAGGACGAGAGCCAGACGGGCAGGGTGCGGTCGTCCTGGTCTTTGATGATGAGCACGTTGGCGAAGGCGAACTCGTTCCAGGCGGTGATGAAGCCGAACAGGGAGGTCGCGAGCAGGCCTGGTGCGAGCAGGGGGAACACGACGCGTCGGAACGCCTGGGTGCGTGAGCAGCCGTCGACGAGGGCGGCTTCTTCGAGGTCGACGGGGATGGCGGCGAGGAAGCCGCGGAGGGTGACGATGGTGAACGGCAGGGTGATCATGAAGTAGACGAGGGTGAGCATCCAGAGGGTGTCGAGCAGGCCGGTGTCGCGGGCGATGACGTAGACGGGGATGAGGAGTGCTTCCCACGGTGTCATCTGGGC
The DNA here is from genome assembly GCF_006716745.1 of Saccharothrix saharensis. Taxonomy (NCBI): domain Bacteria; kingdom Bacillati; phylum Actinomycetota; class Actinomycetes; order Pseudonocardiales; family Pseudonocardiaceae; genus Saccharothrix; species Saccharothrix saharensis. The sequence continues at coordinate 313,826 of NZ_VFPP01000001.1, forward strand.
GATGAAGACCATGAGGATGAAGCCGCGTCGGCCTTTCCACCTGAGCCGTGCGACGGCGAACGCGGCGAGCAGCGCCACGACGAGGGAGAGCAGGACCGCGCCGCCGGCGACGAGGATGCTGTTGCGCCAGAACGACCAGAAGCCGGCTGCGGCGACGGCGGTGCCGAAGTGGTCGAGGGTGAGCGACAGGGGCAGGAACGTGGGTGTCGCGGCTTGGATGTCGCGGGTCGGTTTGAAGGCGGTGAGGACCATCCAGTACACGGGGAACACCGACACGGTGAACACGACGAGGGCCGCGACGCCGCGCAGGAGGCGGCTGGTCATGTCAGGTCCTCCTGCCGGTAGAGCCGGCGGAAGTAGGCGAGCAGGGCGAGCACGAGCAGCAGCACCATGAGGGTGGAGACGGCTGCGCCGAGGTCGTAGCGCTGCAACGACTGGGCGACCTGGAAGGCGTAGACGGGCAGGGTGGTGGTGGCTCGGCCGGGTCCGCCTTGGGAGATGACCCAGATCTGGACGAAGGCTTTGGCGACCCAGATGACTTCGAGGCAGGTGATCAGGCCGAACATGGCGCGCAGCACGGGGAGCGTGATGGAGGTGAACGCGCGCCACGCGCCGGCGCCGTCGATCCGCGCCGCCTCGTACAGCTCGGCGGGGATGGTGACCATCGCCGCGTAGAGCGACAGGGCGGCGAAGGGCACGGACTGCCACACGATGAGGGTGACGAGGATGGCGAAGGTGGCGGGTCCGTCGGCGAACCAGGTGTAGTCGCGGTAGCTCTCGAAGCCGAGTGCGACCAGGGCCCAGTTGACCACGCCGAGGCGGGACTGGAAGAGCCACTGGAACACGGTGGTCGCGGCGATCACGGGGGTGGCCCAGACGAGCACCAGGCCGGACATCACCAGCAGGCGGGTCCATCTGCCCAGGCGCACCAGGAGCAGGGCGACGAGCGTGGACAGCACCATGATCAGCACGACGTTGATGGCGGTGAACAGCAGCGTGCGGCGGACGACCGACCGGAACTCGGGGTCGGTGAGCACGCGCGTGTAGTTGGCCAGGCCGACGAAGCGGGCGTCGCCGCGCACGAGTTGCGGCAGGCCGAACTCCTGCAGCGAGATGACCAGGTTGCGCGCCACCGGGTAGAGCAGCAGGAACGTGGTGGCCAGCACCGTGGGTGCGATGAGCAGGTAGGGCCACCAGGAGGTGCGGCGGCGGCGTGGTGGGGGCGGGGGTGCCGGCGGGCGGTGGGGGACCGCCCGCGTCAGCGTCGTGGCCATGCTAGGCGCCCGAGTTGAGCGCCTGGGTGATCACCTGGTCGGCGGCGGCGGCGGCCGTCGCGGGGTCGGCGCCGGTCAGCACGGCGGTGAGGAACTCCTTGATGGGGTTGCGGGCTTCGACCGCGGCCCAGTTGGGCGAGTTGGGGGTGGCGTGGCCGTTGACCGCGCCCGCTGCCATGGCCGCCGCGCCGGGGTCGTCGCCGACGGCGCTCGCGAGCGAGGTGCGGTTGGGCACGTAGTTCATCGCCTTGGCCAGTTCGACCTGCCACTTCTCCCCGGCGAGCGCCTTGACCACGGCGTAGGCGCCGTCCTGGCGGGTGGAGGCGAGCGGGATGATCAGGTCGGAGCCGCCGGTGAACACCGCGCCGGGGGTGGCGGCGGTCTTGCCGGGGATGGGGAAGAAGCCGAGGTGGTCGGCCAGGTCGGGGTTGGCCTTGGCGACGAGCTTGGCCGCGCCGGGCACGGCGATGAACTGGGCGACCTGGCCGGCGGCGACGACGTCGGTCTGCTGGGGTTTGGCTTCGTCGGAGTCCTTCGGCCCGTCGCCGAGGGCTTGCAGCCTCTTGTAGAAGTCCGCGGCCGCCAGCGCTTCCGGTGTGCTCAGCGAGCCGGTCCACCGGTCGCCGTCGCGTTCGGCGAGGTCGCCGCCTTCGTCCCAGACGAATCCGGAGAGCACGTACCAGTTCTGGCCGGGCAGGTAGATGCCCTGGGTGTCGCCCTGGTCGAGCTTCGCGGTGGTGGCGAGCCACTCGTCACGCGTCTTGGGTGGCGTCACCCCGGCGGCCGCGAAGAGGTCCTTGCGGTAGATGACGACCCGGTTGGCCGCGTAGAACGGGACGCCGAACTGCTTGCCGTCCACGGCGCCGGGTTCGGCGAGGCCGGGGATCCAGTCGTCGCCGCCCAGTTCGGTGACCTTCGCGGTCAGGTCGGTGACGCCGTCGCTGGCGGCGTACTGGGCGACCTGGGTGTTGCCGACCTCGATGACGTCGGGCGGGTCGGTGCTGGCCAGGGCGCTGGTGACCTTCTGGGTGATGCCGTTCCACTCCTGGATCTGGATCCTGAGGTCGAGTTGGGGGTGGTCGCGTTCGAACTCGGTCTCGAAGCGGCTGACGAACTCGTCGGTGGCCGAGTCCTTCATCAGCCAGACGGTGATGTCCTGCTTGCCGCCGGACGCGTCCGGGTCGGAGCCGCAGGCGGACAGGACGAGCAACGACGCGAGGACCAGGGCGACGGGGCGGTGCGGCACGTCTCACCTCTCAGCTGACCAATTGGTAAACCTCGGTGGAGCCTGTCCGAAGATGGCATAGACCAATGTGGCAGTCAACACCCAGATCACAGCCATGAGAGCGCTCTCGATCTTGCGGCAACCGGACCTGACCACTGGTCTGACATACTGGACGGCGACCGGCAAGACGAAGCGAGGCGGCATGGCCGAACCGATCCTCAAACGCGAACGGGTGCGCGACTACCTGCTCGAACTCATCGAGACCCACCCGCCGGGCGCGCCCATCCCGGCCGAGCGCGTGCTGTGCCGCCAACTGGCGGTGTCCCGGCCCACGCTGCGCTCCGCCGTGGACGAACTGGTCACCACCGGGCTGCTGGTCCGCCAGCACGGCCGCGGCACGTTCGTCGCGCCCGCCAAGATCACCCAGGAGCTGGTGTCGGGCGACCGGGCCATGACGCTGCCGCAGGCCGGCGGCGCGTGGAGCAGCCGGGTGCTGGAGCACGCCCGCGTCCCGGCCGGCGCGCGGGTCGGCCGGCGGCTGCGCGTGTCGCCCGCCGCCGAGATCACCTACATCGCCCGCCTGCGGCTGGTCGACGGCGCGCCGATGGCCGTCGAGTACCTGCACGTGCCGGTGGCCGTGGCACCCGGCCTCACGGTCGAGGACATGGAGTCGGGCAACTTCTACGACCGGCTGGCCGACCACGGCGTGCACGTCAGCGACGCGGTGCAGTCCATCGAGCCCACCGTCACCAACGACGCCGAGTCCGAGCTGCTGGGCGTGCCGGTGTTCGCCCCCGCGCTGCTGTTCGAGCGGCTGACCAACGACACCACCGGCCGTCCGGTCGAGTACGTCCACTCCCTGTACCGCGGCGACCGGTACCGGATCGTCTCCCGGCTCTCGCTCGCCCCGTCCGCGTCCGCGCCCGCGCCCGGCGCGCGGACCGGCCACCACCCCGGCATACCGCCCGGTGACCTGTCCACCGGCCCGGTCCGCTCGGCCACCACCGGCGACGTCCAGGACGTGCCGTAGTCGCGGCCGCTCCCGCTGCGGGCGGGCGGTGGTACTGCCAGGATGGGCCCGCCCGTACGACCTCGAGGAGGACGTGGTGACCTCTCGACTCAACCCCTACATCAGCTTCGCCGGTAACGCCCGGGAGGCGCTGGAGTTCTACGAGTCCGTCTTCGGCGGCACGCTGCGGCTCACCACCTTCGGCGAGTACGGCCGGGCCGACGCGCCCGAGGCGGAGAAGATCATGCACGGGCAGTTGGAGACGTCCGGCGGTTACACGCTGATGGGTGCCGACACCCCGCCCGGCATGCCGCACAACCCCGGCGACACCGTCACCATCAGCCTCAGCGGCGATGACGCCGACGAGCTGCGCGGCTACTTCGCCAAGCTCTCCGACGGCGGCAACGTGACCGTGCCGCTGGAGAAGCAGATGTGGGGCGACGAGTTCGGCGCCTGCCAGGACCGGTTCGGCGTCCAGTGGGTGGTCGACATCAGCGGCACGTGAGCCCGGCCGCCACCGCGCCTCGTACGATCGGCACGTGACGGGCGGAGGGTGGCGGTGACCGGGCTGGGCGAGTTGGAACGGGCCGCGATGGACGTGCTGTGGGATCGCGGCGAGCCGGTCGCGGTGCGCGACGTGGTGCGGGCGCTGGCCGACCGCGACCTCGCCTACACCACCGTGATGACGGTGTTGAACCGGTTGACCAAGAAGGGGTTCGTGCGCCGCGAGGCGGGCGAGGGCCGGGCCTGGTACTACGCGCCGGTGGCCAGCCGCGAGCAGTACGTGGCCCGGCTGATGCTCGACGCGCTGTCGTTGACCGGGGACCGGGAAACCGCGCTGGCGCACTTCGCGCAGTCGATGACCCCGCCCGAGGCGGAGGCGTTGAGCCAGGCGTTGGACGAGCGGTGAACGCCGCGCTGCACCTGGCGGCGACGCTGGTGCTGTGCGTGGCCGCCGCGGGTCCGCTCGCGCGCGCCCGGTGGGTGTGGCGCGCGCCGCGCATCGGCATCCTGCTGTGGCAGATGCTGGGCCTGTCGTGGGCGCTGTCCGCGGTGGGGCTGCTGCTCGCGCTCGGCCTCGCGCCCTACGACGCGCCGATACCGGTCGCGTTGGGACGGTGGGCGCACGACGCGGTGCGCGGTGACGTGACGCCCGCGTCGGTGCTGGTCGTGCTCGGGCTGCTGTCCGCGTCTGACCTGCTGATCGGTCTGCTGTGGACGTGGTGCTCGGTGCTGCGGGTCCGCCGGCGGCACCGCGACGTGCTGGCGCTGGTGGCCCGTCGCGACGACGCCGCGCCCGGCGCGTTCGTGCTCGACCACCCGCATCCGGTCGCCTACTGCGTGCCGGGCACCCGGTCCGCGGTCGTGCTCAGCTCCGGCGCGCTGACCGCGTTGACCCGCGACCAGGTGGACGCCGTGCTGGGGCACGAGCACGCGCACGGCCGGGAGCGGCACGACCTGGTGCTGCTGCCGTTCAGCGCGTTGTGCGAGGTGCTGCCGAAGGTGCGCCTGGTGCGGGCGGTGGCCGGTGCGGTGGCGCTGCTGGTGGAGATGCGGGCCGACGAGAGCGCGAGCCTGCGCCACGGCGCGCAGCCGCTCGCCGCGGCCCTGCGCCGGTTCGGCTCGACACCCGCCCCCGAAGGCGCGCTGGGCGCGGCGGACGTCGCGGTCGCGGCCCGGCTGGCCCGCCTGGCCGGCCTGCCGCCCCTGCCCGCCCTCGCCCGCTGGTCCGTCCTGGTCGGCGGCCTGCTGCTGGTCTGCACCCCGGTGAGCTTCCTGGTCCGGTGACCCCTCCGCGAGTACTACTACAACGCGTAGTGCTACGTTTCGTAGTAGTCGTTTCGGAGGGGTGTGCCGATGATCCAAGTCCTGACGACCGCGCTGACGGTCGTCGCGGTGGCCGCCGCGGTCTGGGCGGTGGTGCTGGCGGTGCTCGACCACCCGATCACCCTGCGCACCAAGCCGACGCTGGGGCTCGCGGGCGCGGTGGTGCTGCTGGAGGTGGGTCTGCTGGCGCAGGCCGTGGTCGGGGTCGTGGCGCTGCTGGGCACCGACCGCGACCTGGACCGCGCCACGTTCGCCGGCTACCTGGTCGGCGTCGCGGTCGTGCTGCCGCTGGGGGCGGTGTGGTCGGTGGCCGAACGGTCCCGCTGGGGCGCGGGCGTGCTCACCGTCGCCTGCCTGAGCGTGCCGGTGATGAACCTGCGGCTCGACCAGCTGTGGGCCGGCCATGGGTGAGCGCCTCGCCACGCCCGCGCTGCTCAGCGACTGGCTGTTCACCAGCGCGTTCGGCGTCTACATGCTCGCCGCCCTGCTGTGCTCGACCGAGTACGCCCTGACCCGCCACGCGGCGAGCCCGCCCGCGTTCGCCGTGCGGCTGGGCCGTTCCGGCGTGGCGCTGACCGTCCTGGGTGGACTGCTGCACCTGGGATCGGTGGTGCTGCGCGGTGTCGCCACCGGCCGCGTGCCGTGGGGCAACATGTACGAGTACCTGTCGGCGGTCGGGCTCGTCGCCGTCGTCGCGTGGCTGTACGTGGTGTCCCGGTACGACATGCGCCGCATGTCGGTGTTCGTGCTGCTGCCGATCGCGTCGCTGCTGTTCCTGGCGGGCAACCGGCTCTACGCCGAGGCCGCGCCCCTGGTACCGCCGCTGCGCTCGTACTGGATCATCATCCACGTCGCCGCGGCGATCATGGCCAGCGGCGTCTTCCTGCTCTCCGGCGTGGTCAGCGCCCTGCACCTGGCGAGCTCGGGGGAGTTCCGCCGCAAGGGCGGTGGCGGGCCGAGCCGCCGCCTGCCCCCGGTCGACCACCTGGACCGGATCGCCTACCGCACCGGCACGGTCGGGTTCCTGACGCTGACGTTCGCGATCATCACCGGCGCGGTGTGGGCCGAGCAGACCTGGGGCCGGTTCTGGGGCTGGGACCCGAAGGAGACCGTCGCCTTCGTGTCGTGGGTCTGCTACGCCGCCTACCTGCACGCCCGCGCCACCGCGGGCTGGCGCGGCCGGCGCTCGGCGTGGCTCAACGTCATCGGCATGGTCGTGGTGCTGTTCAACCTGTTCTTCGTCAACCTGGTCGCGGTCGGCCTGCACTCCTACGCCGGCGTCGACTGAGCGGGCGCGCGGAACGCCGAGCGGTAGGCGTGCGGGGTGGTGCCGACCACCCGCTTGAACCGGTCGCGGAACGCGGTGGGCGAGCCGAAGCCCGCCGCCGCGGCGATCCGGTCCACCGGGTGGTCGGTGGCCTCCAGCAGGTGCTGCGCCCGCCGCACCCGCGCGAGGTGCAGCCACCGCAGGGGCGTGGTGCCGGTCTGCTCGCGGAACCGGCGGTTGAGCGTGCGGGTGCTCATGCCGGCGCGCGCCGCGAGGTCCGCCAGGCCCAGGTCCCGCGCGCAGTTCTCCTCCGCCCAGCGCAGCACGGGCTCCAGCGCCGAGCCGCGCGGCGCGGGCGGCTGCTCGTGCACGACGAACTGCGCCTGCCCGCCTTCCCGCTCCAACGGCATCACCGACAGCCGGGCCGCGTCGGCCGCCACCGCCGAGCCGTGGTCCCGGCGGATCAGGTGCAGGCACAGGTCCAGCCCGGCCGCCGCGCCCGCCGAGGTGAGCAGCCGCCCGTTGTCCACGTACAGCACACCGGGGTCCACCTCGACCGCCGGGTACCGGGCGGCCAGCGCCGCCGCGGCCGCCCAGTGCGTCGTCGCCCGCGACCCGTCCAGCAACCCCGTCGCCGCCAGGACGAACGCGCCCGAGCAGATCGACGCCACCCGCGCGCCGCGGGCGGCGGCCAGCCTCAGCGCGTCCAGCACCTCGTCCGCGACCGGCGCGGAGGCGTCCGCGCAGCCGGGCACGATCACGGTGTCCGCGTCGACCAGCGCGTCCAGGCCCCAGGGTGCCCGCAGCGCGAACGCGCCCGCGTCCACCGTCGGCGTGGCGGCGCACACCAGCACCCGGTACGCGGGCGAGCCGTCGGCCAGTCGGGTGCGGGTGAACACCTCGATCGGTGTGGACAGGTCGAACGGCACGACCCGGTCGAAGGCGAGAACGGCCACCGTGTGCATGCCGACCACGCTAGGCGTTCACCGGGCGCGACCGTCCGGGCCGCCCACCCGCCCACGCACCGTCACGACACCGCCACGCCAGGGCTTGCCCGAGTGGCCCGGATCACCTACCGTCGAGTAAAGGTGAAGAGCTTTCGCGTATGTCGGGGAGTGCTGATGCGGGTCTCACGACGGTCGTTGACGGCGACGGCGCTGGTCGCCGCCCTGGTCGTGGTCGGGCTGCCGGCGGCGGACGCCGCGCCGGCGCACTACCTGATCGGACGCGGCATCTCCGACGTCACCGGACCCGCCGCCGAGAACGGGATGATGGGCTACTCGGCGTTCGACCAGAAGACCACCGGCATCCACCAGCGCCAGCGCTCCCGCGCCTACGTCGTGGTCGACCGGTCCACCGGCAAGCGCGTCGCCTACGTCAACGCCGACCTGGCCATGATCTTCCGCGCCGTGCAGGACGGCGTGCTGGCCAAGCTCCAGGCCCGCTACGGCTCGCTCTACACCCGCGAGAACGTGCTGCTGTCCGCCACCCACACCCACGCCGGCCCCGGCGGCTACTCCCACAACCTCGCCTACAACCTCTCGATCCTCGGCCTGCAACCGCAGACCCTGGCCGCGATCACCGACGGCATCACCGAATCCGTCGTGCGCGCGCACGAGGACCTCGCGCCGGGCGAGCTGTCCCTGGGCCGCGGCGAGCTGACCGACGCCAGCGTCAACCGCTCCCGCGTCGCCTTCGAGCGCAACCCCGACAAAGGCCACTTCCCGCTCGCCATCGACCCCGCGATGACCGTGCTGAAGTTCCGGCGCGACGGGACCGACGTCGGCGCCATCAGCTGGTTCGCCACCCACAACACGTCGATGACCAACAAGAACACCCTCATCAGCCCGGACAACAAGGGCTACGCCTCCTACCAGTGGGAGCACGACGACCGCGGCGTGCGCTACCTGGAGGACCGGCCCGGGTTCGTCGCCGCGTTCCCCAACACCAACGCGGGCGACATGTCGCCCAACCTCAACCTGCGCCCCGGCTCCGGCCCCACCGAGGACGAGGTCGAGAACACCCGCGTCATCGGCGAGCGGCAGAACCGCAAGGCACAGCAGGTGTTCGCCGGCCCGCAGACCCCCGTCACCGGCGCGGTCGACCACCGCATGCGGTTCGTCGACATGGCCGCCGTCACCGTCGACGGCCGCCACACCCCCGACGGCCGACCCGGCACCACGTGCCCCGGCGTGGTCGGCGCGTCCACCATGGCCGGCAGCGTCGAGGACGGCCCGGCGATCCCCGGCTTCAGCGAGGGCATGACCAGTCCGCTCAAGGCCCTGTTCGAGCCGCTGGACGTCGAGGTGCCGCAGTGGCTGCGCGACTGCCAGTACCCCAAGGCGTCCCTGGTGCCCACCGGCCTCGTGCAGGCCACGCCGAACGTCCTGCCGCTGCAGATCGTCAAGATCGGACCGCTGCACCTGGTCGCCGTGCCCGGCGAGGTCACCATCGTCGCCGGGCTGCGCATCCGCCGCGCGGTCGCCGCCGAGGCCGGGGTGCCGCTGGAGAACGTCCTGGTGCAGGGCTACGCCAACGACTACAGCCAGTACGTCACCACGCCCGAGGAGTACGACCTCCAGCAGTACGAGGGCGGCTCCACGCTGTTCGGCCGCAACACCCTGCCCGCCTACCAGCAGGAGTTCGGCAAGCTCGCCGCGTCCCTGCGCGCCGGCACGCCCCTCGCGCCCGGCGCCACGCCCACCAAGCCGCCGTTCACCGAGATCAACCTCCAGACCGGGGTGGTGTTCGACGACAAGGCGCCCTGGCACACCTTCGGCCAGGTCCTGACGCAACCCGCCGCCGGCTACGCGCGCGGTCAGACCGCGACGGCCGTGTTCGTCACCGGCCACCCCAAGAACAACCTGCGCCGCAACGGCACGTTCCTCGAAGTCCAACGCCTCGTCGACGGCGCCTGGACCCGGCACGCCGACGACGGCGACTGGTCCACCCGCTACCGCTGGCAGCGCGAGGGCGTGGCCAACTCGAACGCCACGATCACCTGGACCATCCCCGCCGACACCCCGGCGGGGGAGTACCGCATCGTCCACCACGGCGACTGGAAGAGCGGCTGGACCGGCGCCATCACCCCGTTCACCGGCGTGACCAGGACCTTCACCGTCGGCTAGCTCGGCGCCGGAAGGTCAGTAGCCCTCCCGGTCCAGCGGGCCCCAGCTCGTGGCGGCGTGCTCGTCCACCAGGCGCTCGCACTCGGCGAGCACGTCGTCCGCGATCCACCCGATCGGGTGGTGGCATTCGATCAGGGGCTCGTTGTCCGGGCCGCGGCCGACCTCGGCGCCCTCCAGGATCCACGGCCGCGTGCCCGGACCCCGGCGTTCCTTCAGGTGTCGGTAGTCGTGCAGGCGGCGGGCCACCCACAGCCGCAGCGGCCGCTCACCCCACCACGGCTCGATCCCCAGCGAGTTCGCGGACAACCCGGGCAGCCGCACACCGCTCAACCCGTCGCGGCTGCACCGGTCGCTGTCCGCGTCCGGGCCCTGCGACCAGCGCACGTACAGCTCGCGCGCGGGTGCCCGGTCCTCGACCAACGAGACCAGGTCGGCTAGATCGGCGAAGGTGCGCATGCGCCCGGGTTACCGCGTGGACGGAGGTTCGAACGCGGAATGCGCGGGTATGAGCTAAAGCATGACCGAAGCGACCACGACCGCCCGCCACTCCCTGTGGTCGGACTCGATCCCGCACGGCCGGTTCCCGGCCCTCACCGGCGAGACCACCGCCGACGTGGCGGTGGTCGGCGGCGGCATCACCGGCGTCACCACCGCGCTGCTGCTCAAGCGCGCGGGCCTGCGCGTCGTGCTCGTGGAGGCCGACCGCGTCGGCAGCGGCGTCAGCGGCAACAACACCGCCAAGGTCACCGCGCTGCAGTCCACCGTGTACTCGACCATCGAGGGCAAGCAGGGCGCCGAGGCCGCCGCCGACTACGCCGACGGCAACATGGCCGCCGTCGAACGCGTCGCCTCGCTGGTGTCCGAACTGGGCATCGACTGCGACCTGCGCCGGCTGCCCGCCTACACCTTCGCGTTCGACGGGGAGTCCCGCGACGCCGTCGAGCGGGAAGCCCGAGCCGCCGCCAAGGCCGGCCTGCCCGTCACGCGCGACCACGGCGAGCTCATGGGCGTGCCGTTCCCCGTCGCCGACGCCGTGCGGCTGGACGACCAGCTCGCGATCCACCCGGTCAAGTACGTGCGCGGCCTCGCCGAAGCCGTCGACGGCGACGGGTCCCGCGTCCACGAGGCCGGCCGGGTGCTGCGCATCGAGGACGGCACACCCAGCCGCGTCCACACCGACCAGGGCACCGTCGTCGCCGAACGCGTCGTCGTCGCCACCCACTACCCGATCCTCGACCGCGGCCTGTACTTCGCCCGCCTGGAACCCATGCGGTCCTACTGCGTCGCCGTCCGCCTCGCCTCCGGCACACCGCCCACCGGCCTGGCCATCAGCACGGGCAGCCCCTCCTGGTCGCTGTCGAGCTCCGGCGACCTGCTCATCGTCTGCGGGCAGGGCCACGCCACCGGCTCGCCCCCCGGCGAGCCGTACGAGGAGCTGACCAAGTTCGCCGCCGAGCACTGGGACGTCGCCGAGGTGACCCACCGCTGGTCCGCGCAGGACCCCACCTCCTACGACAACCTGCCCATGATCGGCCCCTACACCCCGGGCTCGACCACCCTCTACGGCGCGACCGGGTTCATGAAGTGGGGCCTGAGCAACGGCACCATGGCCGCCGAGCTGCTCACCGACCTCATCGTCGGCCGCGACAACCCCCTCGCGGCGCGGTTCAGCCCGCACCGGCTCACCCTCGGCGCGACGCCCAAGCTGGCCAAGCTCAACGCCAAGGTCGCCGCGGACCTGGTCGGAGACCGGCTCAAGCACGCCGAGGTCGACTCCGTCGCGGACGTGCCCGCGGGCGAGGCGCGCGTGGTCCGCGACGGCACCGGCAAGGCCGGCGTGTACCGCGACGAGGCCGGCGGCGTGCACGGCGTGTCGCTGCGCTGCACCCACCTGGGCTGCCTGGTCCGGTTCAACCCCGCCGAACGCAGCTGGGACTGCCCGTGCCACGGCTCGCGGTTCGACGTCGACGGCGCCGTGCTCGAAGGGCCCGCGACCAAGCCGCTGCCCCGACGCGACCCCTCATGACGGTCGGCGTCGAGGAGGAGTTCCTCCTCGTGGACCCGGAGACCCGCCGCCCCGTGGCCCGCGCCGCCGACGTCCTCGCGGGCGTCCGCGACCTGCCTGCCGGCGCGCGGGTCCACCGCGAGCTCAGCGGCGTCCAGGTCGAGTTCGCCACCGGCGTGTGCGCCGACCTGCGCGAACTGCGCGACCAGCTCACCGCGGGCCGACAGGCGCTGGCCGACGCCGCCCACGCCGAAGGCCTGTGGCTGGTCGCCTCCGGCACCCCGCCGCTGGCCGACCCGCGACCCGAGCTGAGCGCGGGGGAGAGGTTCGACCGCATCGAGTCGCTCTACCGCGGCCAGGTCGACGCCTACCAATGCTGCGGCTGCCACGTCCACGTCGGCGTGCCCGACCCGGAAACCGCCGTGCACGTCGTCAACCACCTGCGGCGCTGGCTGCCGACCCTGCTCGCGCTGGGCGGCAACTCGCCGTTCGACCACGACCGCGACACCGGCTACGCGAGCTGGCGGATGATGGACCAGGCGCGGTTCCCCGGCTCGGGCGTACCCCCGGTGTGCCGCAGCGCCGCCGACCACGCCGCCCGCGTCGCCCGGCTGGTCGACTGCGGCGCGCTGGTCGACGCCAGCCAGACGTTCTGGCTGGCCAGGCCCTCACCCCGGTACCCGACCGTCGAGGTCCGGGTCGCCGACACCGCCGCCACCGTCGACCACGCCCTGCTCCAGGCCGGGCTCACGATGGCGCTGGTGGCCGCCGCGGGGGACACCCCGGCACCGGAACCGGACGAGCAGGTGCTGGCCGCCGCCGTCTGGTCCGCCGCCCGCCACGGGCTGTCCGGCCCCGGCGTCGACCCGCTCAGCGCCTGCCGGGTGCCCGCCGTCGACCTGGTGCACGCGCTGCTCGACCACGTCTCCGACGCGCTGGGCGACGACCGCGACCTCGTCCACGCCCTCGTGCGTGACGTGCTGGACAACGGCACGGGCGCGCAACGGCAACTGAGGGCGGGATCACCCGAGGCGGCCGTAGACCTGCTCGCGTGCACCCGCACCGGAACGGGTAGTCCACGGCCATGACCACAGTGGACCCTGCCCTCGACCGCGCCGTGCTGCCCGCCGCGCGCGGCCCCCTGTCCGCCGCCGTCCTGGACGCCCTGCGCGGCGACCCGCCGGCCACCGGCCTGCCCGCGATCGCGTCGGCCGACCCGTACGGCGAAGACCTGCAACTGGCCCTGCACGTGTGCTACGAGCTGCACTACCAGGGCTTCGCGGGCGTGCCGGACGACTGGGAGTGGGACCCGGAGCTGCTGAGGTTCCGCGCCGCCCTGGAACGGGTCTTCCTCGACGCGCTGCGCGCCGACGTGCCCGGCGGCGCCGACCTCGACGGCGTGCTCGACGAACTGCTGGTCGAACCGGTCGACGGCGTCGGCGTGAGCCACTTCCTCAAGGACGAGGGCGAGTGGTGGCACATGCGCGAGTACCTGGCGCTGCGCTCGATCTACCACCTCAAGGAAGCAGACCCGCACGCCTGGGTCATCCCGCGGCTGCGCGGCACCGCCAAGGCCGCGCTCGTGGCCGTCGAGTTCGACGAGTTCGGCGGCGGACGCGGCGACCGCATGCACTCCCGGCTGTTCGCCGACCTGCTCGTGGGCGCCGGGCTCGACCACCGCTACCTCGGCTACCTGGAGCACGCGCCCGCCGTGATGCTGGCGACGGTGAACCTCATGTCGTTGTGCGGCCTGCACCGGTCGTTGCGCGGATCGCTGGTCGGGCACTTCGCCGCCGCCGAGATCACCACCGCCCCCAGCGCCACCCGCATGGCCAAGGCCCTGCAGCGGCTGGACGCGCACCCCGACTGCGTCGAGTTCTTCACCGAGCACATCGAAGCCGACGCCGTGCACGAACAGGTGATGCGCCGTGACGTCATCGGCGACCTGCTGGCCCGCGAACCGGAGCTGACCGAGTCGGTCGTGTTCGGCGTCCAGGCCACCGAACTGCTCGAACAACGCCTCGGCGACCACCTGCTCGGAGCGTGGGAAAAGGGGCAGACGGCGTTGCGCCTGCCCCTCTAGGACCCATCGGTCACCGTCGTTTGCGGTGGCTCGTGTCGCACAGCGGGTAACGCTTGCTGCGGCGGCACGCGCACACCGCGACGACGAACCGGTCCGAGCACACCACCGTCCCGTCGTCCGCCCGCAGCTCCACGGGCCCCTCCACCAGGACGGGCCCACCGGGCACCACGGTCACCACCCGGGCTTCACGCCGCGTCGGCACGGATCACCACCAGTTCCTCGTGCTCCTGACCGTCCTCGATGAGCCCGCGCCGCGCCAACCACTCCGCCCGGCCGCGCATCACCGGCCCGAACGGGACCGTGCGGCGCGCCACCACGGACGCCTTCAACCCGCCGCCGCGCAACTGCCGCAACGTCACGTCCGGGTCGGACAACGCCGAGTGCACGATCAGGCCCATGCCCTTGTCGGCCAACAGCAACGGCAGCACCGCGCACAGCCGGTCCAGCACGCAACGCCCGTCCAGCCCGGCGTCCCACGCCCGCGCCGGACCCCGGTCCGGCACACCCGTGCTCGGCACGTACGGCGGGTTGGCCGTGACGACATCGAACTCGCCCCGACCCACCAGGTCACCGAAGTCACCGCGCCGCACCCGCACGCGCAACCCGCGCAACCGGGCGTTGGCCCAGGTCGCCGCCAACGCCCGTCTGCTCAGGTCCACGGCCGTGATCTCACCCGCGCCCGCCACCGCCGAGGCGATCGCCAACGCGCCGGTGCCGGTGCACACGTCCAGCACCCGACCACCGCGCGGCATCCCGGCCTGCGCCAGCGCCTCGGCCATCAGCCACGTGTCTTCCTGGGGCCGGTACACGCCCGGCGGCCTCAACAACCACATAGGACTGTGGTTCCCGGAGGCACGGCCCGCAAACGACAGGAATCGATCCGCACCGAACGGGGAACCCCGGTGGTCCGGACGCAGGGAGGTCGGATGCGCGTGGTGGAGGCGACCCGTGCGGTGGCCCGTGAACAGGTCCTGGTCGCGATGGCGCTCGGCATACCGAGCCTGCTCGCCGACCGGGCGTGGCGCGCCACCGACCCGGACGAGGGACGGGGACTGGGAGTCCTGCTGGTGCCGGGCTTCGGCTTCGGGGACTGGAGCCTGCGGCTGACCGCCACCTGGCTGCGCAAGCGCGGCTACGTGCCCACCGGGGCCCGGATCGGGATGAACGTCGGCTGCACCTCCGACCTCGTGGACCGGCTGGAACGCAGGCTCGAGGCGCACGTCGGGGCCACCGGCGGCCCGGTGGTGCTGTTCGGGCAGAGCCGCGGCGGCGGCCTGGCCCGCCTGCTCTCGGTGCGCCGGCCCGAACTGGTGCGCGGCCTGGTCATGCTCGCCAGCCCCGTGCTCGACCAACTGGGAGCGCACCCGAGCGTCGTGCGGGTGGCGCGGACCCTGGCGCGGCTGTCCCGTGCCGGCGTCCCCGGGCTGCTGAACGAGGACTGCTTCGCCGGCACCTGCTACGACACCAACTCCACCGCCATGGCCGCGCCGCTGACCGTGCCCGCCATCGCGGTGTTCTCCCGCAACGACCTCATCGCGCCCTGGGAGCTGTGCGCCGACCCGTGCGCCGACTGCGTCGAGGTCAGCAGCTCGCACACCGGCATGGGCCTGGACCCCGAGGTGTACCGGCTGCTGGCCCCGCGCCTGGCCGAGTGGGCGCGGGATCGGGAACCCGCCACGCCCGCGCCCACCCCGGCTCGGACCGCGCTGGAGGTCACGGCGTCGGCGCGCTGACTCCGACTACCGCGTCGGCGGCACGTGCAGGCGCGACCCCGTGGCCTCCGTGCTCGGCCACCACGCGCCGTCCTCGGCCACGTAGAACAGCCGCGGCCCGATCTCGCTGATCGTGCGCACCGCGTCCACCAACCGGTCGACGTGGTCCACCCCGATGCCCAGCCCCAGGCTCGCCCGCACCGCCGTCCGCTCGCCGGACAGGTGCCGTGCCAGCGGCCGGGCGCAGAAGTCGCCGTGCCGCACCCCGATGCCGTACTCCACCGACAACGCGGTCGCCAGCAACGCCGAGTCCACCCCGTCCACGGTGAACGCCACCATCGCCACCCGCTCGCTGGCCGGGCCGAACAACGACACCTCGACCACCTCGGGCACCTCGGCCAACCCCGAGCGCAACCGGTTGAGCAGCACCGACTCGTACGGCATCACCGAGTTCCACGCCGTGCGCAACGTCTGGCACGCCGCCGCCAGCGCCACCGCGCCCACCACGTTCGCCCCGCCCGCCTCGTGCCGCGCCGCGCCCGACGCCCAGGTCACCGCGCCGTCGCCCACGTCCACCGTCGCGCCACACCCCGCCAGGTGCGGCCGTGCCGCCTCCAACCAGTCCGGCCGCCCCGCCAGCACCCCGATCCCGAACGGCGCGTACATCTTGTGCCCGCTGAACGCCACGTAGTCCACGTCCAGCCCGGCGATGTCGATCGGCTGGTGCGCGGCCAGCTGCGCCGCGTCCACCGCGACCCGCGCCCCGTGCCGGCGGCACAACGCGACCACGTCCTCCAACGGCATCAGCTCGCCGGTCACGTTCAGCACCGCGCTCACCGCCACCAGCACGTCACCGCCGAGCGCCCGCAGCTCCTCGTCCAGCGACGCCAGCATCTCCTCCACCGAGGCCGGGATCGGCAACCGGCGCACATCCCGCCACGGCAGCAGCAGCGCGTGGTGCTCGCTGTCGAACACCACCACCGTCGTCCCCTCCGGCACGGCCATCGCCAGCAGCTTCACCGCGTCGGTCGTGTTGCGGGTGAACACCAGGTAGTCGTCGTCCCGGCAGCCGACGAACGCGCGCACCACCCGCCGCGCCTCCTCGAACCGGGCCGTGGAGATCGCGGCCAGCGTGCCCGAACCCTCGTGCGAGCTGGCGTACCACGGCAGGAACGCCTGCGCCGCCTCCGCCACGGCCACCATGCACGGCGCGGTGGCCGCGTGGTCGAAGTTCGCGAACGACGCCGTCGCCCCGGAACCCAGCGGCACCTGCAGGTCCGCGCCCAGCACCGCCGGCAGCACCGACCGCGCGCCCTCGCTGGGCCGGTGCTGCGCGAACGGCCGCACCGTCCGATCCGGGTCCAGGAACAGGGTCACCGCGCTTCCCCGGCGAGCGAGCCCTCGGCGAACGCCACGTCCTCGTCCGGCAGCGCGTCCAGGTAGTCGTGCACGCCGTCGTAGGCGAACGTCAGCACCCGCGACCCGGCCGGCAGCGCCCGCGCGACCCGGCACGCCGCCACCAGGTTCGCCGCCGACGAGATCCCGACCGCCAGCCCCTCGGTGCGCATCACCCGCCGCATCATCCGCCGCGCGTCCTCGAACGACACCTGCTCCTCGTCCGACACCAGGCCGAGGTCCAGCACCGCGGGCACCAGGCCGACCGCCAACCCCTGGATCGGGTGCGTGACGAACCTGTTCTCCCGCAACGAACACCCCTCCGGCTGCACGGCCACGATCCGCAGCGACGGCTGGTGCTCCGCCAGCACCCGACCCACACCGGTGATGTGCCCGCCCGTGCCGACACCCGCGACCAGCGCGTCCGGCAGCCGCGGCCCCAGCGCGTCCATGATCTCCACCGCCGTGGTCCGCTCGTGGATCGCCGGGTTCGCCGGGTTGGCCTGCTGGTTGAGCATCACCCAGTCCGGGTTGTCGAACAGCAGCCCCAACGCCATGTCGGCGTGCGAGTTGTTGCCCAGCGTGTGGTCGGACAACCGCACCTCGGCGCCGTAGCCGCGCAGCAGCCGCTGCTTGGCCGGGCTGTAGTTGTCCGGGATCACCAGCACCAGCCGGTAGCCCAGGATCGCCGCCGCCATCGCCAGCCCGATGCCGGTGTTGCCACCGGTCGACTCGATGATCGTCTGCCCGCTGCCGCGGACCAGCTCACCGTCCTTCTCCGCCTCCAGGATCATGTTCAACGCGATGCGCACCTTGTGGCTGCCACCCGGGTTGAGCAGCTCCAGCTTCACCAGCAGCTCGCGGTCCAGGTCCGGTTCCAGCCGGGACAGCCGCACGATCGGCGTGTCGCCGATCGCGTCCAAGACCGAGTCGGCGATGCCCTTGCCCATGCTCACTCCTGAGTGACGTGCGGGGGGACGGTTTTCTCGCGCGGCGCGCCGAACGTCGCGATCGCGGTGTAGCGGCCGAGGGCCGCGTCGAAGTCGAACAGCCGCGAGCCCAGGACCTCGTCCCGCGAGGTGTCCACGACCAGGTGGCGCACCGGGTACACCGGCGTGCCCTCGTAGACCGCGAAGCGGTGGTCCTCGTCGCTGAAGTACGCGCCCGCGTCCGGGTGCGAGTGGTAGATCACGCGGACCGGGTCGTCGCCGTCGAACGAGTCCTCCAGCTCCCGCAGGTCCGCCACGCCGAACGCGTACCCGGTCCGGCTCTCCCGGTCGTAGACCTCCGGCCGGTCCTCGATGGCGTTGGCGCAGTCCGTCACGCCGCTCGCCCGGACGAACCCGCACGCCTCCGACGGGTAGCGCGCCAGCACGTGCCGGTAGACCTCGGCCAGCGCCGCCTCGGACGGCCGCCCGTCCTCGTCGACCGCGGGCACGACCGCCGGGGTCGCGGGCGGCGGCAGCACCTTGCGCTGGTTCCACTGCGTCACGCCGAACGCGCCCAGGATCACCAGCGTCAGCAGCAGGTCCACCCACCCGAACGACGCGCCCTCGATCACCACGGCCAGGAACTGCGCGATGATCGGGAACAGCACGAACGCGAAGGACACCAGCACCGTGTCCATCCGCTGCAACAGCCAGAAGTACACCGCGAACCCGATCGCGGACGCCACGATGCCCAGGTAGATCGTCGCGCCGATGCTGCGCGCGGTGAACGCCTCCGCACCCGGTCGCTCCACCAGCAGGCCCAACCCGGTCAGCAGCACACCGCCCACGGCCATCGGCAGGGTGTTCAGCGTCAGCGCCGGCATCTTCCCGCCGTGCTTCTTGATCATGATGTAGGCCAGCGCGTGGATCACCGCCGCGCCCAGCAGCGCCGCCACGCCGATCACGTTCGTCACCGCGACGCCCTGGGAGTGCACGATCAGCGTGCCCAGCGCGGCGAACGCGACCAGCACCGCCGCGGCCTGCGTCGTGGTGATGCGGGTGCGCAGGATCGGCACGCTGAACACGATCATCAGGATCGACACCGACGACACGCAGATCGACGCCAGGCCCGACGACACGTACAGCTCGCCGTAGTTGAACAGGAAGAACGGCACGGTGAAGTAGCAGCCCACCATGAACACGAAGAACCAGCCCATGCCGCGCGGGTAGCGCAGCGGCTTGCGCAGCGCCACGCACGCCGCGATGAACGCCGGACCGGCCACGACGAAGCGCAGGCCGGACGCGGTGAGCGGCGGCATGTCGGTGATCGCGAGCTTGATCGCGATCCAGGTCGAACCCCAGATCAGCACGACCGCGGCGAAGCTCACCGCGACCAACGCCTTCAGCTGGCGGGGACGACCGGGCGTCGAGGCGGCGGCCGCGGACCGCGACGCCTCGATCTCAGGAGCGGACATGGAGCGGGATCTCCAGACTGATTAAGGGTGTGCTGGTCGTGCGGCGACGGCGGACCCGCGGCGGCTCAGCCCGCCGCGGTGCGCGGCAGCGACGCCACCCGCGACTTGCGGGCCAGCGGGATGCCGACGGTCACCTCGGACCCGCCGTGGCGGACCCGGATGTGCGCCACCGAGCGCAACCCGCGCGCCCGGGGCGAGATCTGGAACGTGAGGCACTTCGCGTTGTTCTGCAGCACCGACCAGTCGCCCGCGGCCAGCGGCAACTGGGTCGGGCCGAGCAGCTGCACCTCCAGGCCGGGGCGGTCGAGGTCGTTGCCGTGCAACCGGAACCGGTACTCACCCAGCCCCTCCACGCCGTAGACCGTGATCGGCCGCGGCCCGGCGACCATCTGGTACTGGTGCAGCACGGCCACCTGCGCGCCGGCCGGCACGTCCGCCCGAACCAGCGCGTGGCTGCCGATCATCACGTCGTCGCCGACCGTGATCGGCCCGAGCACGCGGGCGAACCCGCCGACCTGCACCCGGTCGCCCAGCGTGGGGTGCCGCCTGCCCGCCGCGTTGTCCGCGATGCCCAGCGCGCCCAGCACCACGCCCTGCAGGATGTAGCAGTCCGCGCCGATCGTCGCGTCCTCGCCGATCACCGTGCCGATGCCGTGGTCGACGATGAACCGGGGCCCGATCGTCGCGCCGGGGTGGATCTCCACCCCCGTGCGCACCTTCGCCGCCTCGGAGATCTTGCGGGCCAGCACGCGCTGCCGCCACGGGTCGCCGCACGGCGCGGTCAGCACCTCGTGCGCGACGCGGTAGGACAGCACCGCCTGGAAGCACGCGTACGCCTCCAGCACGTACTGCCACGAACCCAGGCTCGCCGGGTCCCGCCGCGCCAGCGCCAGCAGGTCGCCCACCGCGAGGTCCGCGGCGCGGCGGACCACCGCGCCGCACTCGAGACCGAGCGCGGCCGAATCCGACTCGTGCGGCGCGAGCACATTCTCCGCCGCCCGAACAATTTCCGGGTAAGCGGCGTCCGGTTCCCGATCGACGGGACAGGCGGACTCCTCGCGAACGACAGACACCGGTTCCCCCTAGTCAACAGATGATGTCGCGGTCGGGGACATTACCTCGGTTCCCGAAGTTCGGCGACCGCACTTTTGCGGCCGGCTCGGCCGATCGGACGGCTTGATGCGCCGATCGGTCGCACTTCGTTACGACGTCGTCGGGCACGTTCACTGTATCGGCCCAGCGGCGAAGATCGGGATTAACGCAGATTAATAAATCCGAAACACCGCGCCGTCCGATACTTCACCCGGTTGTCCCAACGACGTGCATACGCCCTCTATATGGCCAGGTCAAGTGGCATGCACCGGCTCGCCGTCGGACTTGCGCGATCCGCTAGCATCCCGACGACGCACCCTTGGCCACCCGATCGACCGGTGGTCGTAATGGTCGTGCGGGTACTGGGGAGGCACGTTGTCCGGGGGTTTGTCGCAGCATGCGCGGGATTTCCACGCCTTCGAGTTGTCGCGCTGGCAACGCGTGGTCGACAGATATCACCGCTCCTGGGGCGAGTTGACCGGTTCGGCCGGTTCGGGACTCCTCGACGCGATCGGCGTGCCGCCCGGAACGCGGTTGCTCGACATCGCGACCGGGCCGGGATATGTCGCCGGTGCGGCTTCCCGAAGAGGGGCGGCGGCGGTCGGCGTGGACTTCTCCGCGCAGATGATCGCGAAAGCGCGCCTGCTCTTCCCCGACGTCGACTTCCGCGAGGGCGACGCGCTCGACCTGCCCTTCGCCGACGGCGCGTTCGACCGGGCCGTGATGAACTTCGGCCTGCTGCACCTGGGCGACCCCGGACGCGCGATCCGGGAGGCGTTCCGCGTCCTGGCGCCCGGCGGCGCGTTCGGCTTCACGGTGTGGGCCTCGCCCGACGAGGCCGTGGGGTTCTCGCTGCTCTCGGACGCGATCATGGAGTTCGGCGAGCCCGTCGCGCTGCCCGAGGGCCCCGACTTCTACCACTACAGCGAGCCGGACAACTGCCGCGCGGCGCTGGCCGACGCGGGGTTCGCCGAGACCGGGGCCGAGGTGCTGCACCTGGACTGGCGGCTGGAGAGCGTGGACGAGCTGTTCCCGGCCTACCGGCAGGCGACCGTGCGCACCGGCGCGCTCCTCGACGGCCAGAGCGACGCCGACCGCGAGAAGATCGAACAACGGGTGCGGGAGACCGCGGCGCGGTTCTCCGACGGGACGGGCCGGCTGGTGATCCCCATGCCCGCGATCGCGGTCTGGGGCCGGAGGTGAGCACGTCATCGAACCTTCGTCGCGCGTGGTGTTGTTCGGCAACCAGCCCGTGCAGGCGCGCATCGCGCTGCGCGAGCGGCTGGAGGAGCTGAGGGACGGCCCGGTCGACGGCGCGTGGGTCGTGCACCTGCGGACGCACTGCCTGGCGCTCTGCGCCGCGCTGGACGAGCTCGGCCGCGAGCACCGGATCGTCTCCGAGGCGCCGGCGCGCGAGGTGGACGGCGTGGCCGCGCTGGGGGACTTCACCCACGAGGAGCGCGAGATCGCCGACCTCCTGTCGGCGTCGACCGGACGACTCGGCGACGCCGACGCGGCGCTGATCACGCGCGCCACCACCGTCACCGACGGGTGAGCGTCCGGCCTCGGTGTTAAGTGAAGAACTGTCCCGGTCCACCACGAATGTTCCGTGATCATTCACTCTGACGAGTGATCTTTCGTGCGATCCTGCCTGCGTGCGGCCACCCTGCGCCGCCGCACCCGGGAGGAGACACCCCATCGTGCGACTACGACCCCTGCTGCACCCCCTCGCCGTCGTCGTATCCGTCCTCGCCGTCGCAGCGGCCCTGCTCGTCCCCACCGCCGCCGGCGCCACGCCCATCACCGTCGACCAGGCCATCGGTCGGCAGAACGGCGCGTCCGCCACCGTGCGCGGCTACGTCGTCGGGCAGCCCACCGCCACCACCACCGTCGTGCGGTCGAACTTCCCGTCCGACCACGCGCTCGCCCTGGCCGACTCGCCGAGCCAGACCGCCACGGGCCGGATGCTGTACGTGCAGATCACGGCGGCGTTCCGGGCCCAGTGGGGCCTGCGGACGAACCCCGGCCTGCTCGGCAGGCGGATCGACGTCACCGGCCCGCTCGGCGCGTACTTCTCCCACCCCGGCCTCACGTCGCCGACCGCGTTCGCCGACGCCGGCACGTCGCCGACGTCGACCACCACCGCGCCCACCACCAGCACCACGACGGCCCCCGGCGGCGACTACGACGACACGTACTACCGCAACGCGCTCGGCAAGACCGGCGCGTCCCTGAAGACCGCGTTGAACGGGATCATCCGCACCAACACCAAGCTGTCCTACGACCAGGTGTGGGAGGCGCTGAAGGTCACCGACCAGGACCCGGACAACAGCGCCAACGTGATCCTGCTCTACACCGGCCGCTCGCAGAGCAAGACCACCAACGGCGGCGACCCCGACGACTGGAACCGCGAGCACGTCTGGGCCAAGTCGCACGGCGACTTCGGCACCGCGACGGGTCCCGGCACCGACGTCCACCACCTGCGGCCCACCGACGTGTCGGTGAACGCGACGCGCGGCAACAAGGACTTCGACCTGGGCGGCTCGCCGGTGGGCGAAGCGCCCGGCAACTACACCGACGCCGACTCGTGGGAGCCGCGCGACGCGGTGAAGGGCGACGTCGCGCGGATGCTCTTCTACATGGCCGTGCGGTACGAGGGCAACGACGGCCATCCGAACCTGGAGCTGAACAACAGCGTCGGCAACGGCACCGCGCCCTACCACGGCAAGCTGTCCGTGCTGCTGCAGTGGCACGCGCAGGACCCGCCGGACGCGTTCGAGAAGCGACGCAACCAGGTGATCTACGACAACTTCCAGCGCAACCGCAACCCTTTCATCGACCACCCGGAGTGGGCCGCGACGATCTGGGGCTGAGCACACCGGACGCCCGTCCTCGACCCTCGCCCGGGGGTTGGAGGGCGGGCGTTCGCGCGGGCGCCGGGGGAGCGGGCCGCCCGGTCCGGAGTTGACCTCTCACTCACCCTCTGTTCGAATGAACTCACGCCGTGTTCGGACAGGGGGACGATGAGGGCCGGGGTCACCATCCTGCCGGAGTACCGCTGGGCCGAGGCGAAGCCGCGGTGGCAGGCGGCGGAGGCGTACGGGTTCGCGCACGCCTGGACGTTCGACCACCTGGGCTGGGGTCCGCTGGTCGACCACCGCTGGTACGGCTCGGTGCCCACCCTGACCGCGGCGTCGGCGGCGACGTCCCGGATCGAGCTGGGCTTCATGGTCGCCTCCCCGAACGTCCGCCACCCGCTGCCGTTCGCGCGCGAGGTGTCGGCGCTGGACGACGTGTCGGACGGCCGGATCACGGTCGGCATCGGCGCCGGCGGCATGGGCGGGTACGACGTGCGGGTGCTCGGCGGTGCGGGGGTCGCCGGCCCGGCGCGTCGGTACCTGGAGTTCGTGGAGCTGCTGGACGCCCTGCTGACCAGGGACCGGGTCGACTACTCGGGCGAGTACTACACCGCCGTCGGCGCCCGCACCGCGCCGGGCTGCGTGCAACGCCCCCGCACGCCGTTCGTGCTGGCCGCCAACGGCCCGCGCGGCATGGCCCTGGCCGCGCGGCACGGCCAGGGCTGGGTGACCGTCGGCACCGCGCGCGACTCGCTGGAGTCCTGGTGGGCGTCGCTGGCCGAGCTGTCCGCCCGCTTCGACGACGCGCTGGCCGCCGCCTCCCGCGACCGCGCCGCGGTCCGCCGCTTCCTGCAGACCGACGCGGCCCCGGTGTTCTCGCTGTCGAGCGTCGAGTGCTACCGCGACTTCCTCGGTCGGGCGGGCGAGCTCGGCTTCACCGACGTGCTGGCGCCGTGGCCGAGGCGCGACGGCCCGTTCGCCGGCGACGAGGCGCTCCTGGAGGCGGTGGCGTCGGACGTGCTGCCCACCCTCGTCTGACCCCGCGGCCCGTCACCCTCGTCAAGTCCGATGTGGAGTGCTGTCGGCCAAACCCCTCACTTCTCGTGATCGGACACCGGGGATCGCTCAGCGGCGTCGGCGCGTCCGGGGTGGGGTGCTCGTCCGTGCGGTGAGGTGCGTGGCAGTGACCGTCGTTCTGCGGGTTCGTCACGCCGTGCTTCTGGAACGCGTCTTAACCCGTCGGCTCGACCGGGGGTTTCGCTCGAACTCGTGAATCCGGACCGTACCCGGATCACCGACACCCACCCATGCCACGGCTGTGATGACCGACCGGATGAACGAGCCGGTCGGTGACGCAACCTGCCCGAGTGGTGTTCGGTTCAACTACTGCTTCTTGCTCTCGGTGACTGTTAGTTTCCGGACAGTGATGACATCCAGTGAGGAGGCGACGATGAAACGCGTGATCGGCGTGCCGCTCAGCGCCGCGGAGGTCACTCCACTCGGGACGTTCGAGATCTGACCGCCTTGGCCCCCAACCCCAACCGATGTCGTGGAAAGGGCGCACGTGTCGTTCGATCTGGTCGTGGTCGGAGTCGGCTACGTAGGGCTGCCGCTGGCGGCGGCCGCCACCGCCGCGGGCATGGCGGTGGCCGGGTACGACACCGACCCGGACGTGGTGCGCACCCTCACCGAGGGCCGCTCGCACGTGCTGGACGTACCGCACAGCGAGCTGCGGGCCCTGCGCGCCAGGGGTTTCACCCCCACCACCGACCCGGCGGTCATCGCCGACGCCGACACCGTCGTCATCTGCGTGCCCACCGGTCTGGGCCCGGACGGGCGACCCGACCTGGACGCGGTCCGCGCCGCCGCCGGGACCGTCTCCGACCACCTGCGGCCCGGCACCCTGGTGGTCCTGGAGTCCACCAGCTTCCCCGGCACCACCGACGAGGTGGTGCGGCCGATCCTGGAGCGGCACGGCCTCGTGGCCGGCGAGGACTTCCCGCTGGGCTACTCGCCCGAACGCGTCGACCCCGGCAACCGCCGGTTCGGCATCCGCAACACCCCGAAGGTCGTCAGCGGGCACACCCCGTTGTGCGCCAAGCACTGCGCCACCTTCTACTGCCGGTTCGTCGACCAGGTCGTGGTGGCCCGCGGCACCCGCGAGGCAGAGATGGCGAAGCTGCTGGAGAACACCTACCGGTACGTGAACATCGCGCTGGTCAACGAGATCGCCGTGTTCTGCGACCGACTCGGCATCGACGTGTGGGACGTGCTCCACTGCGCGGCCACCAAGCCGTTCGGCTTCCAGCCGTTCACGCCCGGCCCCGGCGTCGGCGGGCACTGCATCCCCGTGGACCCGCGCTACCTGCTGGACAAGGCCCACCGCGAAGGCGCGCGACTGGGCGTGGTGGAAGCGGCCCGGCGGGTCGACTCGGCGATGCCCTCCTACGTGGTCGAACGGGCGGTGCGCCTGCTGACCCGGGACGGCGTGCCCGTGGCCGGCGCGCGGGTCCTGCTGCTCGGCGTGTCCTACAAGGCCGACGTGCCCGACACCAGGGAGTCCGCCGCCTTCCGCATCGCCGCCGAGCTGAGGGCGCTCGGCGCCGACGTGGTCCACCACGACCCGGTGGCCGGCGAGGTGCCCGCGCTCGGGCCGCCCGCCACCGACCTGGACTCCGCGCTGCGCACGAGCGACGCCACCGTGCTGCTCGTCGCGCACAGCGGGTACGACCCCGGCCGCCTGGCCAGGAACGCGCGGCGCCTGCTCGACGTCACGGGCAGCGTGCCGGGAGGGGAGGTCATGCGCCTTTGAGACCCCCCGACGCGGGGGGACCCCGGACCAACGCAGGTTTCGCTGGAACCACCTCACTACTCATAGGAGTGTCCGAATGGTCATGTCCACGCCGGTCAAGAGCGATCGGCTCAAGAAGCGCTTCGAGAAGTGGGACGTCGACGGCAACGGTCGCATCGAGAAGTCCGACTACATCGCCGAGGCGCACCGCATCATCGCGGCGTTCGGCGCGGACCCGTCGCTGCCGAGCGCTCGTGCGCTGATCGACGCCTACACGTCCATGTTCGAGTTCCTGGCCACCAAGGCCGGTGTCGGCCCGGACGGCTCCATGAGCGAGAACGAGTTCCTCGACGTGGCCGAGGCGCAGGTGTTCGCCGAGGGCGACGCCGGGTTCAACCGGGTGGTGCGGCCGACCGTCGCGGCCATGGTCGGGCTGGCCGACACCGACGGCGACGGCGAGGTGAACCCGTCGGAGTTCCGCAAGTGGCTGAACGCCATCGGCGTGGACGACTCGTCCGCCGTCGAGTCGTTCCGGACCATCGACACCAACGGCAACGGGACGCTGACGGTGGACGAACTGGTGGCCGCGGTGCGCGCCTACCACTTCGGCACCCTGGACGTGCCGCTGCTCGGTCATTGACCTGACGACGGTGACGCCCCGGAGGACTTCCTCCGGGGCGTCGTCGTCGTGTGGTCACCGCGCCGGCACGACCGCCGGGCTGAACACCACCTCCACCTCCGGGCGCAGGCCGAGTTCCGGCCCGGTGCGCGGGACCGGGGTGCTGATCAGGATGTTGTAGTGGTTGGGGTGGTGGCAGGCGTCGAACCCGAGCACGGTGCCGACCAGCTCGCCGTCGCACCACACCTCGTCGCCCCGGTCGACGACGCCCGCGTTGCCGATCTCCACGAACCCGAGGAACGCCACCCGGTCGATCCGCGCCCCGGCCGCCGTGTCGTCGTGGTCGGTGGTCACCAGCTCGTGCACCTCACCGCGGCGCACGCAGCGGCTCGCGAACGGCTCCAGGCTCATGCCGCGGTCGTCGCGGCGGTGCGCCAGCACCTTCACCACCCGGCTGCCGACCGCCCGCTTCTCGCCGTCCTCCAGCATCACGCACCCTCTCGTCGGTACACCTCGTCGACCAGGTCCAGCGCGGCCAACCCGCCGTCGCGCCACCCCGACCCCGCCGTCACGGCCGCCGCGAAGTCCCGCAGCACGCCGTCGTACTCGTGCCACAGCGAGCCCTTGAACCCGTCGAAGCCCGCCAGCACGTCGGCCCGCAGCACGGTCCCGTCGGCCAGTCGCGCGGTCACGTCCTTGGTCTCGCCGGGGTGTGACCAGTCCAGGTCCACCACCGCCGGCGCGGAGCCGCGCACGTGCAGCACCGCCTGCCGGTCGATGCCGTCCACGCGCGTGACGCGCGCCGACTCCAGCGTCACCTCGCCCAGGAACAGCCGCACCAGGTCCAGCGCGTTCGGCCCGTTGTCGGCCACGCACCCGCCGCCGGACCGCGCCGGGTCGAGGTACCACCGGTCCGCGCCGACGTGCTCCTCGATCCGCTCCAGGTACCGCACGGTCAGCTCGGCGACGGGCGCGGCACCGGCCAGCTTGTCCCGCAGCGCCAGCACGTTCGCGTTGTACCGCCGGTGGAACGCGGTGAACAGCGCCACGTCACGGCGCCGCGCCGCCTCGGCCACCGCCAACCCGTCCCGCAGGGAGGTGGCCAGCGGCTTCTCCACGCACACCGGCAGCCCGTGCTCGACGGCGTCCATCGCGACCCGCGCGTGCACGTCGTTGGGCGCCGTCACCACCACCGCGTCGATCCCGCCCGCGTCGAGCATCGCCTCGTGCGAGCGGAAAGCGGGCACTCCGTGGTCGGTCAACGCGCGTTCGTCGAGGTCGCACACGGCGGCCAGCGCGAACCGGGGCGAGGACGCGATCGCCGCCAGGTAGAACCGCGAGATCACGCCCAGCCCCACCACCCCGAGCCGGATCACCGCGGACCGGTCGGTGCCCGACGGTCCGCGCCACCCCGATCGATCCGGCTGCGCCCGGTCCCGCTGCGGTCCCGACCCCACGGGGCCGCTCACCCGACGGCCTGCAGGCCCGGCGCGATCCCGCGCAACTCCTCGTACAGGTCGTCCGGCAGCGGGACGCCGTGGACGCGTCGCCAGCGGGCCCGCTCGCCCTCGCGCCACCCGGGATAGGTCACCGGCCGGCGCGGGTCGAGCGGCGGGGTGCCGGTGATCGCGCTGAACAGGGCCGCCGCGTCCGCGCCGAAGCCCGAGCGCAGCGCCGACGGCGCGAACACCAGCGCCATCACCCCGATGTCGTCGTCCCGCGACACCGACGACAGCGGACCCGTCGCGGCGCCCGGCACCAACGCCGCCAGCACCTCCACCAGCAGCCCCAACCCGAAACCCTTGTACGCACCCGTCTCCGGCGCGCCGCCCAACCACAGCAGCCGCCCGTCACCCCGGTCGAACGCCGTCGGGTCCGTCACCGGCGTCCCGTCCTCGTCGGCCAACCACCCCGGCGGGATCGGCTCACCGGCCCGCGCCGCCGCGCGCACCCGGCCCGTCGGTACCACCGTGGTGCTCATGTCCAGCACGAACGGCGGCCGGTCGCCCGCCGGGCAGGCCACCGCCAACGGGTTCGTGCCCAGCAGCGGCTCCCGGCCACCCGGCGCGGGCGCGATGCGCTGCCCGCCGCAGTTCGAGGCGACCAGACCCACCATCCCGTGCGCCGCCGCGCGGGCCGCGTGGTAGCCGGCGCACCCGATGTGCGTCGCCCCGCGCAGCGCCACGACCCCGACCCCGTAGCGCGCCGCCCGCGCCGAGGCCAGCTCCACCGCCTGCGACGCCGACCACAGCCCGAGCGTGCGCCGCGCGTCGGCCAGCACGGACGCGCCCCGGTCGGCCAGCACCGCCATGTCGGCCGCGGCCTCGGCGCGCCCTGAGTCGAACAGCGGCAGGTACAGCCGGGTCAGGTTCACCAGCCCGTGCGTGCTCGTCCCGGTCAGGTCGCCGTGGCACAACGCCTCCGCCGCGGTCGCCGCCCGGTCCGGCGGCACGCCGCGCGCCCGGAACACACCGGTGACGGTGTCCAGCAGGGTCGGGTAGGGCACCAGGACGGTCATGTTCCTCCGTTCCGCGCGAACCGCACGACGATGTCCCGGACCACGTCGGTGAACCGGTCGAGGTCGGCGACGTCGGCGTGCTCGCCGCGCGCGTGGGCGTTGTTGGCCTCCAGCGATCCGGGGCCGAGGACGGCGGTGCGCGCGCCCGGCACGTCGGCCAGCCAGATCGCGTCACAGGTGAACGCGGGCTCGTGCGCGGGCCAGCGCGGCGCCACGGCGTCCAGCAGCGGCACGTCCTGCGGCGGCAACGCGGGCAGTCCCCGCTTGCGCCACTCCAGCCGGGTGATGGCGGCGGCGTCGACGGCGGTGCGGTGGAACGGCGGCACGCCGCGGAAGCGGGCGGTGAACTCGGCGAGCCCCTCGCGCAGCGCCACGTCCAGCGCTGCGGCCAGAGCCCGCGCGGAGGCCGTGCTGCCGTAGGACAGGTTCAGCAGCAGCTCGCCGCTGCCGTACACGCGGTTGTGCATGTGGCCCGTGTGCAGCCCGGCCACGCACACCCGGCCGTCCGGCACCCGCCCGGCCAACGCGCCCGCCAGGTGCTGGGCGAGGAACCCCAGCAGGACCGACGCGTTGTGCCCGGCCTGCGGCCGGTCGTCGATCGCGTCCTCGCCCCGCACCCGCACGCACGCCGTCATCGCGGCCGTCGACCGGGGCAGGTAGCGCAGCCCGGTCGGCTCGCAGAACACGTTCAGGCTGCCGTGGTACCCGGCCTCGACCAGCGGACGGGTGCCGAACACGCCCATCGCGCCGCCCTCCTCGCCGGACACCGCCTGGATCAGCACGCTCACGTCCCGCCCGACCGCCGGGTCCGCCATCGCGGCGCGGACACCGGCCAGCAGCGCCACCGCGGGCCCCTTGGCGTCGATCGCGCCCCGACCGTGGAACCGGGCGCCGTCGAACCCGGCGGGCTCGAACGGCGCGACCGTGTCCAGGTGCACGTTGAACATCACCACGGGCTCGGCGCGACCGACCCGCAGCACCAGGTTCGGCTGCCGCGCCAGGAAGTCCGGGTCCTCGGCGATCGCCTCGCGCACCACCGCGGGCACGTCGTGCCGCAGCACGTCGACCTCCCGCGCGGGCCCCAGGTGCACCGTCCGCATCCCGAAGGACTCGGCCGCCTCCGAGTACGCGTGCGCCGCCTCCCACAGGCACACCTCGTCGGTCGTCTCCAGCGGGCCGGCGGTCGGCAGCGCGAGCAGCTCCAGCAGCAGGTCGCGGTCCTCCCCGATCACCGCACGAGCCCGGCCATCGCCCGGCCCGCCGCGACGAACGCGGCCGGCGCGTCGGGGGCGAGCGCGCCCGACCGGTGGGGCACCAGCGCCACGTGCGGCTCCAACGACCACGCGCCCCGGTACCCGTGGGCTCGCAACAGCTCCACGCAGTCGGCCACCCGCGCGTCACCCGACCCGGGCGGCACGAACCGGTCGCCCGTCGCGTCCTTCACGTGCACGTGCTCGACGTGCGCGACCACCTCGCGCAGCATCGCGTACCCGTCGTAGCCGTGCGCGACGCCGTTGCCGGTGTCGAACAGCAGCTTCAACGCCGGGTTGTCCACCGCGTCGAGGAGGTCCAGCGCCCGCTCGGCGCTCGTGCCGGCCCAGCCGGAGCAGTTCTCGTGCAGCAGCACGACGCCGGCCGCCTCCGCCAGCTCGGCCAGCATCGACACCCGCGTGATCACCCGGTCGCGCCACCGCCGCTCGGACAGGCCCGCGTTCGGGTACGACATGATCCGCACGAACCGGGTCCCGAGCGCGGCGCACCGGCGCAGCAGCACGTCCAGCTCGGCCAGGTCGTCCTCGAACGGCGTGCTGATCGGCCGTGCCCACCCGCCGATCCGCGAGGCCAGGCACACCGCCCGCACCCCGCGCGCCGCGAGCTCCTTCGCCACCACCGCGAACCCGTCGTCGTCCAGGTCCGCGACCGCCCGCCCGCCCACCGTGCGCAGCTCGACGTGCGACCAGCCCAGCTCGGCCAGCACCGCCAACTGCCCCGGCAGGTCCGGCGCGGCCTCGTCGGTGATGCCGGCGAGCACCGGCCGCGGTCTACCGGACATGCGCGGCCACCGAGCCGGGCGCCGTCTCGCCGCGCGCCGCCGGTATCACCGGCTCGGCGCAGATGTTCTTGGCCACCGCCAGCAGCTGCACCACGTCCGTGGCGAACGCGAAACCGCGCGCGTGCTGGTCGCCCGCCGCGTGGAACAGCCGGTAGGCGCGCAGCACCCACTCGGTCAGCGAGTCGTCCCGCAGCACCTCGTGCTCGCGCCGGCCGTTGAGCGTGACGGTGAGCTGCGAGTGGTCGTCGTCGTCGCTGACCGCGTAGTGGCCGACCGCCCGACCCTTCTCGAACTCCACGGTGATCCGGCGCTCCCGCACCGGCGAGGTGAGGTCGGAGTTGATCTCGGTGCGCACGCCGCTGTTGTGCCGCAGCCCGATCCGCGCGCCACCCATCCGCGGCACGACCACGTCGCCCACGGTCAGGTCGTGGCCCGCCGCGTGCGTGACCCGCGCGCTGCCCGCGAGCCGCAGGGCCAGCGCCACGCCGTGCGGCAGCTCCACGTCGAACGCGGTCTGGTGGCTCGGCCTGGTCAGCGACCGGCGGAAGCGGGGCTTGTTCTGCACGATCGAGATCGTCCGCGGCTCACCCAGCGTGCCGCCGCGCACCAGCTCCATCAGCCGCACGGTGAGCGAGCTGGTCAGCCACGGCTCCACCACCGCGATCCGCAGGCCGTGCTTGCGGCGCAGCCGGATCACCCGGGCCAGGTCGTCGGTGTCCACGGCCAGCGGCTTCTCCGCGATCACGTTGCGGAAGCCGCGCTCGGCCAGCTCGGCCATCACCTCGGCGCGCACGGACGGCGGTGTGCACACGTGCGCGACCGTGTCGCTCGGGTCGAGCAGGGCGGCGGCCTCGGCGAGGCTGCCCACCATCGCCAGGCCGGGTCGTTCCGCGGGCAGCCGCCGCGGGTCGCACGCCACGACCGGCCGGTCGTCGAACAGCTGCCGGACCGAGGTCCGCGCCCTGGCCAGTACCGGCAGGTGCAGGTCCGCACCGGCTCGGCCCAGTCCCACGACGAGTGTGCGCACTAGTTGAGCCCCGTCTTGTCCGGTCCGGTCTCGAAGTCATCGGGAATGAGCGGTGTCCGCTCCCAATTGATGGCCCCGACGGTGTCCCAAAAGCGAAGGCATGTCAACCGCGCGCGGGTGAGTTGACCAGGAAGAGTGAACTGACCGGCGGTCGGCCGCCGGCCCGGTGACCTGCCATACGCTCACCTCCGGAAGCGGTGACCGCGGAGGTGAGTGCGCTGGCCGTGCCATTCTTCACGCAATCGGCGACATTTTCCGGATTGTGGCCGACAACGCGACGGCACATTGTCGATGTGATTCAGAACGGCAAGTACTCGCACGGGCGAAAAGTGCT
The DNA here is from genome assembly GCF_006716745.1 of Saccharothrix saharensis. Lineage (NCBI taxonomy): Bacteria > Bacillati > Actinomycetota > Actinomycetes > Pseudonocardiales > Pseudonocardiaceae > Saccharothrix > Saccharothrix saharensis. The sequence goes on from NZ_VFPP01000001.1 coordinate 346,447, forward strand.
CGAACTGGAAAGCGCGCTGGCCGCGTACACCGGGGCCGCGCACGTGATCGGCGTGAACAGCGGCACCGACGCGCTCGTGCTCCTGCTGCGCGCGTGCGGCCTGCGCCCCGGTGACGAGGTGGTCGTGCCCGCGTTCTCGTTCATCGCGTCGGCGTCCTCGGTGGTGCTGGCGGGCGGGCGGCCGGTGTTCGCCGACGTCGAGCCGGACGGCTACGGCCTCGACCCGGTTTCGGTCGCCGCCGTCGCCGGACCGCGCACCCGGTTCGTCGTGCCGGTGCACCTGTTCCACCACCTCGCAGACCTGACCGGGCTGGCCGAGGTGGCCCGCCGGCTGGGTCTGACCGTGGTCGAGGACAGCGCCGAGGCGATCGGCATGCGCTACCAGGGCGTGCACGCGGGTCTGCACGGCGCGGGGGGAGTGCTGTCGTTCTTCCCGACCAAGACCCTCGGCGCGCTCGGCGACGCGGGGGCGGTGATCACCAACGACCCCGGGATCGCGGAGACGGTGAGCGCGCTGCGCCACCACGGGCGGTTCGGTCGCACGATCGACAACTTCCCCGGCATCGCCACGGGCACCGGCGCGGTCGGCGTGAACAGCAAGATGGACGACGTCCAGGCCGCCGTGCTGCTGGCCAAGCTGGACCGGCTCGAAGCCGACATCCGGTGCCGCGCGGTGCTGGCCCGGCGGTACGCCGAGGGCCTGGCCGGGGTGCCGGGTGTGCGCAAGCTGCCGTCCGTGCTGCCGCGGCGGGCGAGCGTGCGCGGCGTGTTCTACGCGTACGTGGTCGAGGTCGACCGGCGTGACGACCTGGCCGTGCACCTGGCCGCGCGCGGCATCGGCACGGAGACCTACTACCCCTCGCCGCTGCACCTGCAACCGTGCTTCGCCGACCTCGGGCACCGGCCGGGGGACTTCCCGCACGCCGAGGCGGCCTGCGCGCGCACCCTCGCGCTGCCGCTGTACCCGGACCTGCCACCGGGCGACGTGGACCGGGTGTGCGCGGAGATCCGCTCCTTCTACCTCGGGGAGCGCGCGTGAGCATCCCGTTCTTCCCGCCCGACCTGTTCGACGGCGACCTGCTGCTGGAGGTCGTCGAGGAGGTCGGCCTCGCACCCGACCAGCGGTTCATCCTCGGCACGCGCACGGCGGAGTTCGAGGCGGTGCTGCGCGACGCGCTCGGCGTCGCGGACGCGGTGGCCTGCGGCAGCGGCACGGGGGCGTTGACGCTGGCGCTGCGCGCGATGGGCGTGGGTCCGGGTGACGAGGTGATCGTGCCCGCCTACGGGTGCGCGCCGCTGGCGTCCGCGCCGCTGGTCCTGGGCGCGACCCCGGTGTTCGCCGACGTGGACCCGTGGACGGTGGTGGTCGACCCGGCCGAGGTCGACAAGCTCGTCACCGAGCGCACCAAGGTGATCATGCCCGCGCACGTGTTCTCCGTGATGGCGGACATGCCCGCGCTGCGGCGGATCGCCACCGGGGCGGGCGTGCGGCTGCTGGAGGACTCCGCGGTCGGGCAGGGCGGTGTGCTCGCCGGGCGGGCGGCCGGGACCTGGGGCGACGCGGGCGTGTTCTCGTTCGTCCAGGTCAAGACGTTCGGCATGCCCGGCGAGGGCGGCATGGTCGTCACCGGCGACCCGGCGCTGGCCCGCGAGGTGCGGATGCTGCGCAACCACGGCCAGGACGGCGTGCACCGGTTCGTGCACCACCGGGTCGGGTTCAACAGCCGGTTCGACGAGGTGATGGCCGCCTTCCAGTTGCGCCGCTTCGCCACCCTGCCCGACCGGCTGGCACGGCGGGCGGCCATCGGCGAGTACTACACGTCGCGCTTCGCCGACCTGGCCGGCCGGGGGGTGCTCGCGCCGCCGCCCGGTCGCGACGGCCGCTGCTTCTACGTCTACTCGCTGCTGGCCGACCGGCGGGACGCGCTGCGCGACCACCTGGCCGGGCGGGGCATCGGCTCGCACGTCTACTACCCGGCGCCGCTCCCGCGCCAGCCCGCGTTCGCCCGGCACGCCCGACCGGATCGCGACTGGCCCGCCGCGGCGTCGGCCGCGCGCCGCCAACTGGCCATCCCGATCCACCCCCACCTGACCGACGCGCAGGTGGAACGCATCGCCGACGAGGTGTGCCGGTTCGCGGCCACGTCCGGCGCACACGGCTGAGGAGACCTCGATGACCACCGTCGTCACGCCCGGGTCCACGGGCGCGTACGTGAAGCTGGCCAAGCTCGACATCGTCGACTACTACCTCGGCGTCCTCGTGGTGTGGGCGCTGCTCGCGCCCGCGTCGCGGCTGGACCCCGGCGTGCTGGCCACCCTGGGCGTGTTCCTGGTCGGCGAGGTGTTCGTGATCGTCGCGATGGTCGCGCTGGACGACCTCACCGGCTACCGCGACGGCAGCGACGCGGCGAACTACGCCCCGGACGCGCCCGCGCGCAAGCTCAACCGCAAACCGCTGGTCGCGGGCACGCTGACCGAGCCGCAGGTGCTGCGGTTCGCGCTGGTCACCGCCGCCGTCGGCGCGGCGGTGTGGCTGGGCGCGCTGGCCGTCGCACCGCACCGTCCGCTGTGGGCGGTCGCGCTGGTGGCGGTCACCTACTTCTTCGCGCTGCAGTACTCGTGGGGCGTGAAGCTGAGCTACCGGGGCTTCCAGGAGTTCTTCCTGGCCGCGCTCGGCTGGGCGCTGGTGCTCGCGCCGTACGGCCTGGCCACCGGCGACCTCGACGGCGTGGTGGTCGTGCAGGCGCTCCTCTTCGGCCTCGGGCCGCTGCTGTTCGGCGTCTACTCCAACACCAACGACGTCGAGGGGGACCGGCGGGTCGGCCGGCCCACCGTGGCGGCGCTGACCACGCCGCGCGGCAACCGGTTGTTCGTCCGGGCCGTGTCGGTGTGCGAGTTCCTGCTGGTCCTGGCGCTGCCGCTGGTGGGCGGCCCGTGGTGGTTCCCGCTCGCCCTGCTGCCCACGGTCGTGTTGCGGCTCCGGCAGTTGCGCGTCGGCTTCGGCCGGGGCGACATCCTGCGGGCCCGGCGGATCGGCATCGACGTGCACCGGGTGACCGTGGTGACGCTCGTCGTGGTGAACCTGGTGGTGCGGTGATGGACCTCGACGTGGCCGTGATCGGCGCGGGGATCGCGGGGCTGGCCGCCGCGCACGAGCTGGCCCGGGCGGGGCGCGAGGTGCGGGTGTTCGAGGCGGCCGACCACGTGGGCGGCCGGATGGCGACCCGCCACGAGTCCGGGTTCGCGATCGACACCGGCGCGGAGCAGGTCTCCACCCGCGGCTACCCGAACACGTGGGAGCTGCTGCGGCGGTTGGGCGTCGAGGACGTGCCGAAGATCGGTCGGCAGCTCGGCGTGTGGCGCGACGGCCGGGTCCGGCGCGGGTTGGCGCACCCCCTCGGCCTGGTCACCGGTGCTGGGCTGCCCGTGCGGGCCCGACTGGACTTCGCGCGCGCGACCCGGGGCCTGGGCGCGCTCGACACCGCGCGGCCCGAGGCGTCGCGCGCGGGTCGCGCCACCGTCGCCGAGTTCTGCGCGCCCCACCACCGCGACGTGCTGGAGTACCTGTGCCAGCCGGTGGTGTCGGGGTTCTTCGGGTGGCGGCCGGAGCGCTCGGCCGCCGCGCCGTTCCTGGCCCTGCTCGACGCCATCGGCCCGGCCACGGCCTGGCGGACCTACGCCGGCGGCATGGACGTGGCGGCCCGGGCGCTGGCCGCGCCGCTCGACGTCACCCCGTCGTTCCCGGTGCGCGAGGTGCTGGCCGGACCGGGGTACGCCCGGATCACCGGTCCGGGCGGGGAGTTCCGGGTCCGGGCGGTGGTGCTGGCCGTGCCCGCGCCCACCGCCCGCGCGCTGTACGTCAACCCGCCGTTGCACGAGCGGCGCTTCCTGGACGCCTGCTCGTTCACCCCGATGGTGAAGGCGCACTTCATGCTCGACCACCGCCCGGAGCCGGACGTGTACCTGCTGGCCGTGCCGAGGTCGGAGAGCCCGTCGGTGTCGGTGGTGCTGTTCGACCACCTCAAGCACCCCGACCGCGCGCCCGCGGGCCGCGGCCTGGTCACCGTGATCGCCAACCCCCTGGTCGCGCTGGCGATGCTGGAGGCGCCGGACGACGAGGTGGTCTCCGCACTCGCCGCCGAGGCCGAGCGCTTCGTGCCGGGCCTGCGCGCCGCCGTGACGGGCTCGGTGGTGCACCGGTTCCGCCACGGCCTGCCCGAGGCCACGCCCCGCGCCCTGGCGCTGCGCGGCGAGTTCGCGTCCGGTCTCGGAGGGGTCGTCGACTACGCGGGCGACTGGGTGTCCTTGAGCCCCTACAGCGAAGCCGCGGTGCGCTCGGGTCGCGCCGCCGCCGCACGGGTCCACGCCGTGTCCCCGGACACCGGCAACAGGAGGCAACACGCATGAGGCCGCACGACATGGGCACGCTGTTCGACGAGGTCGCGGCGCGCGGCACGCACACCACCGTGCACCTGGACCGGCCGTTCGACATCCTGCCCGGGGGCCACGGGCCGGGCGTCGACCACACCGTGCCGCAACTGGCCGGGCTGGTCCGCGAGGCCGCCGGGTGGCTGTACGAGGCGGGTGCGCGGCGCGGCGACCGGGTGGCGGTGGTCAAGCGCAACCACTACGACTACGACCTGCTCGCGTGCGCGGCGGTGCGGATCGGGGCGGTGCCCGCGCTGCTGTCCGGGCACCTGCCCGACGACGTGCTGGAGATCCTGCTCAAGCGCCTGGACCCGGCGGTGCTGGTCACCGACCGCGTGCCGCCCGCCGGGTCGGCGCGGCGGGTGCTGTCGCTCGGGGATCCCGCGCCGGGCGCGCTGACGCTGGACGACGTGCGGGGCGCGCGCGTGCCCGCACCCCGGCGCCGGCACGACGACGAACCGCTGGTGGTCAACCACACCTCGGGCACGACCGGCGTGCCCAAGCTCGTCGTGCACACGACCCGCACGCTCGTGCACCGGCTGGCCCGGTTCGAGGCGGTGCGCTGGCCGGTGATCGGCGTGCGGCGCGGCGACGTCGTGGCCAACGCGAGCTCCTACGCGCACGGCCGCACGTTCTGCTGGACGGCCAGTGTGTTCTGCCTCGCGCCGCGCAAGGTCGTGCTGCTCAGCGACCCGGACGCGGCCGAGCGCGTGCTGGCCCGGCACCGGCCGACGACGGTGGAGGCGCTGCCCTCGGCCTACGTGCGGTGGCGGCCGCTGGCGGCCCGGCCGGACAACCCGTTCCGCGACGTGCGGCTGTTCGTCAGCACCTACGACGCCATGCACCCGCCGGCGATGCGGGCGATGCTGCACGCCTCCCGCCGCAGGCGGCCGCTGTGGGTGCAGGGCTGGGGCCAGACCGAGACCGGGCCGCTGACGTTCCGCTTCCTCACCCGCCGCGCGCTGGAGCGCTCGCCCGACGCCCGCGACCTGGGCCGCCCGGTGCCCGGCCGCACCCGGCTGCGCGTGGTGGACCCGGTCACGCTCACGCCCGTGCCGCGCGGGCACAGCGGGCTCGTGCTGGCCCGCACGGCGGCCCGGTGCGCCGGGTACGTCGGCGAGCAGGACCGTTGGCACGCCAAGGCCACCGGGCCGTGGTGGAACACCGGTGACCTGGGCGTGCTCACTCGGGGTGGCGCGGTGCGCCTGCTGGACCGCGAGGTGGACTCGGTGCCGGGGCTGAGCTGCCTGCGCCTGGAGGACCTGGTCGAGGACCGGCTGCCCGAGGTGGTGGAGTGCGTGGTGCTCGGCACGCCGGGCCGCCCGCCCCTCCCGGTGCTGGTGACGTCCGCCCCGCTGGACCCGGCGGCGTGGCGGCGCGCGGTGGCCGACCTGCCGCCGATGGCCGACCCGGAGGTGCTGGCGTGGGAGGACGTGCCGCGCACCGCCACCGGCAAGGTGCGCCGGCTCGACCTGCTCACCCGGCTGGCCGGCACCGCCGAGACCCACGGCAGCGGGCGGTGGACGTGACCACCTACGTGTTCGACCGGGCGCACGTCGCCGAGCAGCACCGCTGCCTGGCCGCCGCCTACGACCCGGTGACCTTCGCCCGGCTGGCCCAGACCGGGGTCCGGGCCGGGTGGCGGTGCCTGGACGTCGGCGCGGGCGGCGGCAGCGTGGCGCACTGGCTGGCCGGGCGCGGCGCGACGGTGCTCGCGACCGACGTGCAGCCCGACCACGTGCCGCCCGCGCCCCGGCTCACCGTGCTGCGGCACGACGTGGTGTGCGACCCGCTGCCCGACGCCGCGTTCGACCTGGTCCACGTGCGGCTCGTGCTGCGCCACCTGCCGGAGCGGGACGCCGTGCTGCGCAAGCTCGTCGCCGCGCTCAAGCCGGGCGGCTGGTTGCAGGTGGACGAGTTCGACAACTCCTACAGCCCGGTGCTGCTCGCGCCGACCCGGGACGCCGCCGAGCTGTACGAGACGTTCCTGGCGGTCAAGGAGAGCGTGTTCGACGCGTTCGGCGTGGACGGCGCGTGGGGACGCAAGGTGGCGGGCGCGATGGCCGGCGCCGGGCTGGTCGACGTGGACCCGCGGGTGGTCGTGCACCCGTGGCGGGCCGGGTCGCCGGGCGTGCGGCTGCTCGCGCACACCACGCACATGCTGCGGGATAAGCTGGTGGAGGCGGGCATGACCGACGCTCAGTTGGCGGCGGTGCGCGAGCTGCTGGCCGACGGCCGGTTCCTGGCCGCGTCGCCGGTCGTCTACTCGGTGCACGGGCGGCGGCCGGCATGACGTCGACGTTGACGGCCGTGCCGTGGTCGGGGCCGGTGGACCTGCCGCTGGGCGGCGAGCTGGACGTGCAGGCGGCGTGCGGGCTCATGCACGTGCACGGTCGGCGGTTCGGCCGGCCGACGGCGCTGGGGCTGGACTACGCGTCGATCCTGGCCGCCGAGCTGGACGCGATCGGCGCGGCGGCGCTGGACGTGGCGCGGCTGCGCGGCGTCCCGGTGCGGTCGGCGGCCACGTCGGTGGCCCAGGCGGCGCTGCTGGCGGTGACGCAGTACCTGGCGGCGGCCACCGCGGACGAGCCGGACCCGGTGCCGACGGGCGTGGGCGGGCCGCCGTTCCTGTCCGCCGACGGCGTGGCGTTCGAGGTCGAGGCGCTCGACGCCGAGGTGTGGCGGCGGTTCTGGGCGGCGCTGGACGCCGACCGGGGCGCGGTGGCGCGGGCGTGGCGGCCGTTCCAGCACCGGTTCGCCACCGCGACGTGCCCGCTGCCGCCGGAGCTGACCGGGTTGACCGCGCGGCTGCCGATCGTGCGGCTGGAACGGGTGGCCGCGGCGACCGGGATGACGCTGGTGCCGGTGGCGCACCGGGCGATCGACGACGTGCCGCCGTACGTGGTGCGGCCGCTGGGCGTGGGCACCGGGCCGGTCGGGGAGGGGGCACCGCGTCCCGGCGCGCTGCCGCTGTCGGGCCTGGTGGTGCTGGAGTCGTGCCGCAGGGTGCAGGGCCCGGTGGCCGGGCACCTGCTGTGGCAGCTCGGCGCGACCGTCGTGCGGGTCGAGCCGCCCGGTGGCGACCCGCTGCGGGGCGTGCCGCCGCTGGCGGGGGACGTGTCCGCGCGGTTCCACGCGCTCAACCGGGGCAAGCGGGTCGCGGCGGTCGACCTGGCCACCGTGGCCGGGCGGCGCGAGCTGCTGGAGCTGGTGTCGGGCGCGGACGTGTTCCTGCACAACTGGGGTCCGGGCAAGGCCGCCGCCTGGTCGCTGCGGGCCCGTGACGTCGCCCGGGTGCGGCCCGGGATCGTGTACGCCCACGCGTCCGGCTGGGGCGACGCCTTGGGGCCGCGACCGCCGCTGGGCACGGACTTCGTCGTGCAGGCGCACGCGGGGGTGCCGCCGTCGCTGATGACGATAGTCGACGTGTTCGGCGGGGTGGTGTGCGCCCGCGGTGTGGTGGACGCCCTCGGCGGGCGGATGAGGTCCGGCCTGGGGCAGTCGGTGTCGTCGTCGCTGCTGTCGGCGGCCGCGCGGCTGAACGCGCGGGCGACGCGGCGGTGCACGGCGCCGTTGAGCGTGCCGGTGTGCACCGACCTGGCGGCGCTGGCCCGTGACCCGCGGTTCGCGCGGGCGCTGGTGCGGGACCGGTGCGTGGTGCCGGGACCGGTGTGGGAGTTCGGATGAGCTGGACGTCGTCGACCGGGGTGGTGGTGCGCGACCTGGTGCCCGCCGCGCTGCGCCGGTCCTGGGTCGCGGCGGGGCACTGCCCCGACCGGGACCTGTACTCGCTGTTCCGGGACCGGGTGGCCGCGCACCCCGTCCGGACGGCGGTGATCGACCCCGACGGGGCGTGGGACTACGCGTCGTTGGACCGGGCGGTGCGGTGGCAGGCGAGGGCGCTGAGCCGGTACGGCCCCACCGACATCATCGGCATTGCCGTGCCGAACGGGCGGGAAGCGGTGGTGGCGGAACTGGCGGTGGCGGCCGTCGGCGGGGTGGCGGTGCACCTGCCCGACGGTGGTTCGCCGGTGGTGAGCACGGTCGTCACCGACGTGTCGGAGGCGGTGGCGGCGGCGTCCGACCCCCGTCGGGACGTGCCGTGGACGCCGGTCGCGGTCGGGCCGGAGGCGCCCGCCCGGATCCTGGTGTCGTCGGGGTCGGAGGCCGCGCCGAAGCTGGTCGCCTACTCCCACAACGCCTTCGCGGGCGGTCGGGGGAACTACGTGCGGGCGGTGCACGGCGACACGGCGGTGCCGCGCGACCTGGTGCTGGTCCCGCAGGCGTCGGCGTTCGGGTCGTTCGGCGCGGCGATCACGCTGTGCCGCTGGGGCGGCACGGTGGTGCTGATGCGCCGGTTCGACGCGGTGGAGGCGTTGCGCGCGGTGGCGGAGCACCGGCCGACGCACGTGTTCGGCGTGCCCACCATGCTGCGCCGGATGGCGGCGTTGGCGTCCACAGCGGACATGTCGTCCGTGCGGGCGGTGGTGTCCAGCGGCGATGTGCTGACGCCCGGGACGCTGGCGGCCGTGCGCTCGGCGTTCGGCTGCCCGGTGATCAACGTCTACGGCTCGTCGGACGGCGTCAACTGCCACACCGCGACTCCGGAGCACGGGGTGGGCCGGCCGGATCCGGCGGTCACCGACATCCGGGTGGTGGACGGGGAGATCTGCGCGCGGGGACCGATGACGCCGCTGTGCTACGTCGACGCGCCCGAGCTGGACCGGCGGCACCGCCTGCCGGGCGGCTGGGTGCGCACCGGGGACGAGGGTCGCTTCGACGCCGACGGCACCTTGCACGTGGTGCGGCGCCTCAAGCGCGTGGTCATCCGCGGTGGTTTCACCATCAGCCCGGCCGAGGTGGAACGGGCGCTGGACGGGCACCCCGTGGTGGCGGAGGCGGCGTGCGTGCCGGTGCCGGACCCCGACCTGGGGGAGCGGCTGTGCGCGTGCGTGGCCGTGCGCCCCGGCCACCGCGCGCCGTCGCTGGACCAGTTGACCGCGTTCCTGCGGGAGCGCGGCCTGAGCCGCCGCAAGCTGCCGGAGCACCTGGTGGTGCTGCCGGAACTGCCGTTGGGGCGCACGGGCAAGGTCTGCCTGCCCACCGTGACCCGGTTGGCGGCCGAGCACCACGCCGCCGGCCGCGGGGAGCAGTCCGTCGAAAACGCGTAGGAGGTCGTGGTGGTGCTGAGGCTGGATCCGTTCGCGGGGCCGGGGTTCGCGTCGTTGGAGGCGTTGGCCAAGGCCGTGGACGACGTGGACCTGCCGGTCGGGCTGGTCGAACTCGTGCGGTTGCGGTGCTCGCAGCTCAACGGCTGCACCTACTGCACCCGGCTGCACCGCGGCGCGGCCGTGGCGGCGGGGGAGACGCGTGACGTCGCCTCGTGGCGCACCGACCCCGCGTTCACCGGGTCGGAACGGGCCGTGCTGGCGTTGGCCGAGGCGGTCACGCTGGTGCACGACGGGCACGTGCCGGACGCGGTGCTCGACGCGGCGATCCGCGCGGTGGGCGAGGTGCGGGTGCAGCAGGTCGTGTGGGTGGCGACGGTCGTCAACGCCCACAACCGGCTGGCGATCAGCGCCCGGCTCACCTGAGGCCGACCACCGGGGCCGGGGTGCCGCCGAACGACGTCCGGGTGACCACGAGCGCGCCGGGCGCGGCGACGAGCAGGACGTCCGGCCGGCCGCGCGCGCCCGAGCCGTCCAGGCGGACCGGGGTGGACGTGGGCGGCGAGCTGTCCAGCGGGTGCGTCACCAGGGTCAGCTCACGGCCGTTGTCGGCGCACGCCCGCACGTAGGTGGTGGCGGTCGTCAGGTCCGCGGTGCGCAGCGGGCAGTCGTCGACCGGCAGCGGCGTGGTCGCGCCGGTGGCCGGGTCGAGCGCGGCGAGGCCGGTGACCCGGCCGCCTTCGCTGTCCTCGACCAGCGGCGTGACGCCGACGTCGGTGCGCACGGTCCAGGGCCGTTCCGGCCGGGACAGCACCCGGCCGGTGTCGGCGTCCAGCACCCCGTCCGGCACCGCGTCCGGCGTCCGCGCCGCGCCGAAGGCCTGGAAGAGCACGACGGACCCGTCCGGTGTGCCGTGCAGCCGGACGTCCTGCCGCTCGTCGTCCGCCTCGACGCGCGGGACCTCGTGCTGCCACCGCTGCTCGCCGGTCGCCTCGTCCAGCGCCGTGACGCCCAACGTCCCAGCGCACACCGTGGGCACGAGGACGGTCGTGCGGCCCCACGCCACCTGGCCGAACCACGACGTGCAGCCGTCCGGCGGCGACCACCGCCACCGCGGCTCGCCGTTGACGACGTCGTACCCGGTGACGACCTCGCCGTCGCGCACGGTCAACGACCGCGCGCCCGGCTGCACCTGGCCGGTCTCCACCAGCACGGACCGGACCACCATCCCGAACCGGGGCGTCCCGGTGTCGGCGTCGAGCACCACCACCGACTGCGCCCGCGTGTCGTGCACGGACCGGAAGGTCACCACCACGGTCCGGCGGTCCACCGACGCCACCACCGCGCCCACCGGCGCACCGGGCCGGGCGTACCGCCACTCGACCCGCCCGTCGGTCCCGTTCAAGCCGACCACGGCCCCGTCCCGGGTGGCCACCGCGACGCCGTGCGGGATCGGCGCGACGTCCACCACGTCGGCGGGCGGCTGCCACGCCCACTGCCGACCACCCGGCCGCTCCACCAGTGGCTCCGGTGCGAAGTCCCGGGCGTCCCGGGTCTCCGACCGGACGATGACCGCCTCCGCGCCGACCGGCGCGAACCACGCCGCCACCGCCACCACGACGGCCGCCGCCACACCGGACGGGCGCACCCGCCACCGTCCCCGCCGGTCTCCGCCCGCCTCCGGTCGCCGTCCCACCAGCCCGACCGCACCCACCGCCACCGCGAGCGACCCGACCGCCAGCACCGGCAGGTCGGCACCGGTCAGGCCGATCAGCAGGTCCGACGCCAGCAGCCACCACACGGCCGCGGCCGAGCAGACGGCCGCCACCACCGCCACCACCCGCGCCGCCCGGTCGCCCACGACCGCGAGCAGCGCCGCGAGCACGACGCCCACCGCCGCTCCGATCACCGCGGCGTCCACGTCCGGCCGGGGCACGCCACCCGACAGGAACGGCGCGCACGCGGCGCACAACGCACCCACCACCGCCATGTACCGCAGCATCCCGGCACCTCCCCCCGCGTGTGACGGCACGCGCCGGTGATCCGTTCCACCGACGGGCCGGCGGTCGGGGATGGGGCAGAATCGGGCCGGTGAGCACCAACTGGGCAGGCACCTTCACCTTCTCCGCCGCGCGGACCGCGCACCCGACGTCCGTCGAAGAGCTCCAGGACGTCGTCCGGAACGCCGGGTCGGCGCGCGTGGTCGGCGCGGGGCACTCGTTCAGCACGATCGCCGACACCGACGGCACGCTGATCAGCCTCGACCGCATGCCCGAGGTGTTCGAGGTCCGCGGCGCGACGGTGCGGGTGGGCGCCGGGACGCGGCTGGCGCGGCTCGCCGAGCGGCTGCACGCCGTGGGCCTCGCCCTGCCGGCCATGCCGTCGCTTCCCCACATCACGATCGTCGGCGCGTGCGCCACCGCCACCCACGGCTCGGGCAACGACGTCGGGTCGCTCGCGAGCCTGGTCCGCTCGCTCGACCTGGTCGCCGCCGACGGCAGCGTCACAACCCTGACCAGGGGGGACGCCGGGTTCGACGGCGCGGTGGTGGCGTTCGGCACGCTCGGCGTGGTCGTGACCCTGGAGCTCGACGTCGTGCCGACCTTCGAGGTCGAGCAGCGCGTCTACCGCGACATGCCGTTCGACGCCCTGGTCGAGCACGTGGACGCGGTGTTCGCGAGCGCCTACAGCGTCAGCGCCTTCACCACCTGGCGGGGCGTGGCGCAGGTGTTCGCCAAGCACCGCACCACCGACACCCGGCACGACCTGGCCTGGACCGGCGCGACGCCCGCCACCGAGCCGGTGCACCCGGTGCCCGGCCAGCCCGCCTCGCACTGCACGGCGCAGCTCGGCGTGCCCGGCCCGTGGCACGAGCGGCTGCCCCACTTCCGCGCCGACTTCACCCCCAGCGTCGGCCGCGAGCTGCAGTCCGAGTACTTCGTGGCCCGCGAGCACGCCGCCGACGCGTTGCGGGCGCTCAACGACCTTTCGGCTCAGATCGCCCCCGTGCTGCTGACCTCCGAGGTGCGCACGATCGCGGCCGACGCGCAGTGGCTCAGCCCGGTGCACGACCGGCCGAGCGCGGCGTTCCACTTCACCTGGCAGCCGGACGAGGCGGCGGTCCGCGCCGTGCTGCGCGAGGTCGAGGCGGCGCTGAGCCCGTGGCGACCGCGCCCGCACTGGGGCAAGCTGTTCGAGCTGGCCGACCCCGGCGGGCGGTACGCGAACTGGGCGCGGTTCGCCGAGCTGCGGGACCGGCTCGACCCGGACCGGACGTTCCGCAACCCGCTGGTCGACGACTGGTTCACCGGTTGAGCGCTCTCACATCCGCGCGAACCGCCGCAACCCGTCCAGGTCGGGCACGACCACGTCGCGCCGCAGGTGGCTGACCACCACGCCGGCCTTGCGCAGGTCGGCGAACGCCTTCTCGGCGGTGCGCGGCTTCATCCCGGCGATCGAGGCCAGCTCGACCTTGGTCAGCGGGATGCCCAGCACCCACCCGCCGACCTCCTGCCTGCCGTGCGCGCCGACCAGCTCGGCCAGCACCCGGGCGACCCGCTCGGCGGCGGTGTGCGACAGGAAGTCGCGCCGCCGCCGGTTCGCCCACCGCAGCTGGTCGTCGATGACGCCGATCAGCTCCACGAAACCGTCGTTGCGGCGGTGCAGGAAGCCGTGCAGCTCGGCGCTCGTGATCAGCTTCGCGGTCACGTCACCGCACGTGATCACGGTCGCCGAGCGCGGCTTGTGGTCCAGTGCCGCCAGCTCGCCCACCAGGTCGCCCGCGACCCGCACGGTGAGCACCGCGGTGTCCCCGCTCGCGTCGTTGACCAGCACCTTCACCACGCCTTCGAGCAGCAGGAAGACGTGCGTGTCGGTGGCGTCCTGGACGATGATCTCCCGGTCGGCGGCGTAGCGGACCGTGGTGCCCAGCGACATCAGCTCGTGCCGGCTGTTCTCCCGCAGCCGCGCCAGCAGCGTGCCCGGCGGCCACTCCGCCGTCGCCACGCTCTGCCGCACCGCGGGCGCGCCCGGCTTCGCGGTGGCCAGCGACCGGCCCGCGTCGGCGAACGACGCGTAACCCCGCTCGAACGACGGGTCGGGCCCGACACCGGACAGCAACGCCTCGCACGCCCGTCGCTGCTCGTCCAGCGCTCGTACGGCCGGGTGACCCGCGCCCAGCGCCGACACCGCCCGCATCGACGCGTCGCGCACCACGTCCAGCAGCCGCTGCGCCTGCGACCGCGTGCCGTCGAGGTGGGCGAGCTCCAGCTCGGCCGACGCCAGGTTCGACGTCGCGATCACCGCGTGCGGGTGGTCCGCGCCCAGCCGGGTCGCGGTGCGGTCGGCCGCCGAGCGCAGGCTCGGCAGCGCGAGCCGGGCCCGTTCCGCGGACCGGCGCACCCGGGCCAGCTCGAACTCCGCCGACGCCAGGTTCGCCGCCGCCACCAGCGCCCTCGGGTGGTGCGTGCCCAGCGCGTTGAGCACGCGGTCGGTCGCGTCGCGCAGGTCCGTCAGCGACTCGGCGACCTCCTCGGCGTCACCGTGGTCGCGGGCGGTCCGGAACCGGGCGCACATCAGGGCCAACCGCAGCACGCACGTCTGCGGGTGGTTGGACCCGAGCACCGCCGCGTTGCGCTGTAACGCCAGTTCCAGCGCGCCCGTCTCGCCCGGTTTCGCGGGCTCCACGGCCACCGCGACCGAGCCGACCGCGACGGGGTCGGGCACCGGCAGCGGGTCCAGGAAGTCGCCGACCACCTGGCGCAACGGCGTGCCGCGGCCGAACGCGGTGCTCGGCGGCCTGCGCCGGACCTGCCGGGGCGCGGTCGTGCCCGGTTCGCGCCGACCGCGGGCCACGGACGCCAACGCCTGCTGGTCGCGCACCCGTGACGCCTCCGGCCCGGCCGGGTCCACCAGCGCCAGCATGGCGATCAGCAGCGCGTCGGCGGCGTCGGGCGAGCCGATCCGGGTCATCCCGGCGGCGCAGCGCAGCAGGCGGTCCACGTCGCGGCGCGCGCTGAGCGCGTCCAGCGAGCGCGCCAGGTCCACCGCGAGGCGGCGGGCCGCCTGCCGGTCCGGCGCGGACCGGGCCAGGACTGCTTCGAGTTCGACCATTCGGCTGTTCATCCGGCACCCCAGGTGGTTGCTCGGTCTGCGACGGCGCGGCTCCGGCGTTCGGACGCCGCTGTACGGCGTTCGGGCGCGGGTCCACGTGCCACCGAAGTGGAATCCTCGTCCATAGCGGCGATATCGGTTGCTCCGGACATTCGTTAGCGCATCCCTGACATAGTTACGGTACGAATGGTCGGATGACCGACCCTTATCCGCACTATTGCGGAAAACCGTGCAAGTTCTTTGTCGTAGTGAACATCTTCGACCGGGTGCTTGGCGAGACCCCGGGCCGGCTCGGGAGGATCGCTCGGTTCTCCGACTTCCCGGCGGCCGATCCCGCCGCCGTTACCGGTGGTGGCCTGCGCCGCCCGCCACCGCCGGCCGTGGCACAGTGTTCGCGTGGGGGTGGCGGTGTCGGGACCGCTGGAGGTCACGGCGGACGGCGCGGTGATCGAGGTCGGCGGCGCCAGGCTGCGCGCGCTGCTGGGCCGGTTGGCGGTGGCCGCGGGTCGGGTCGTGACCATCGAGGAACTGGCCGACGCGCTGTGGCCGGAGGACCGGCCGGCCGACGAGGTCGCCGCGGTGCGGTCGCCGGTGTCGTTCGCGGTCGGTCACGTCGCCGGGCTGGACGAGATCCGGCCGGCCGTCGTGGAGGACGGCGCCGCGGCAGACCTGGCGTGCGGCCGGGCCGAGCACCCGGTCGCCGAGCTCACCGACCTCGCCACACGCCACCCGCTGCGCGAACGGCTCCAGGCGCTGCTGCTGCGCGCCCTCGTCGCGTCGGGTCGCGCGGCCGAGGCGCTGGCCTGCTTCGAGGAGATCCGCCGCCGGTTCGCCGCCGAACTGCGCGCCGACCCGGTCGGCCTCGCGGACCTGCCCCGGGCCGGAGACCTGCGCGCACCGCTGACCAGCCTGGTCGGCCGGTCCGCCGACGTGGACCGAATCGTCGGGCAGCTCGCCGAGCACCGGCTCGTCACCCCGGGCGGCCCGGGCGGCGCGGGCACGACCCGGCTGGCCACCACGGTCGCGGCGCGCCTGCCCGGCGGCGCGTGGCTGGTCGAGCTCGCGTCGGTGACCGACCCGGACGACGTCGCGCCGGCCGTGCTCGGCGCGCTCGGTCGACCGCCTCCCTGGCGGTGGCCGACCCGATGACCCGGCTGGTGGACGTGCTGCTCCCGCAGCGAGGCAGCCGCGAACCGCTCGGCGTGTACGGGGAGGTGGTCAGCCCGGCGCCACCGCTGGACGGTGACGCGGCCGTGCGGCTGCTCGCCGAACGCGCGGTGGCCGTGCGGCCCGGGTTCGCCGTGACGCCGGAGAACGCCGAGGTGGTCGCCGAGGTCTGCCGCCGGCCATCGAGCCGGCCGCGGGCCGGCTGCGGTCGTTGTCCGTAGAGCAGTTGGCGGCCCGCCTGGACGACCCGTTCCGGCTGCTCACCGGCGGCAGCCGCACCGCGCTGCCCCGGCACCGGGCGTTGCGCGCGGTGGTGGCCTGGAGCTGGGACCTGCTGTCGCCCCCCGGAACGGGACCTCGCCGAGCGGCTGGCCGTGTTCCCGGCGGGCTTCGACCTGCTCGCCGCCCTGGTCGACAAGTCGCTGGTGCAGGCCGTGGCCGGATCCCGGTACCGGATGGGGGAGACGATCCGCGAGTACTGCCTGGACCGGCCGGCTGAGGGCGGCCGGGTCGCCGCCGCGCGCGCATCCGGGCGACGTGGCGCGGGCCCGCGCGGAGTGCCTGGCGCTGACCGAGCCGACGCCGCGGCCGCGGGCGGCGCGCGGTGTCGCGTTCGCCCGACTCGTGCCGGGCGACCTGGCCCGGTACGGAGGCGACCCGGTCGAGGCGGAACGGCAGTACGAGGCGGCTCGTGCGGCGCTCGAGCACCAGCCGCTGGTGGTGCCCAGTTCCACGCGCGGATCGTGACGTCGCACGCACACCTCGCCGTGGAGCGCGGTGACGCAGAAGGGGCCCAGGCGGCGATCGGCACGGCGTTCGAGCACGCCATGTCGGCCAAGGACATGCCGGTGCCGGCCCACGTCGCGGTCGCCGTGCGCGCCCGGTTCGGCAACCCGACCGACGCCGCCAAGGCGCTGGGCGCGGGTGAGCAGTTGCGCGGTGCGCCGGACCCGCGCAACCCCGGGGTGGTCCGCCTCGCCGACCGCCTGCGCGCCGACGTGGGCGACGCCGCGTACGACCCGGCCTGCGCCACCGACGTGGCGCTGGACCGCGCCGACGCCATTGCCCTGGTCCGGTCCTGCGCCTAGGACCGCCCGACCCCTGCGCGTGCCACCCTGTTGACGCAACTTTTCGGTTGCCATAGTGTAGCAACCAATCAGTTGCTACTTGATGGAGGACGGCATGGGTTTCCCGGATCGGATCGAGCGGGTCGTGGAGATCGCCCAACCGCCGGACGCGGTGTGGGCGGCGATCACCACCGCCGAGGGCCTGGCCGCGTGGTTCGGCCACGAGGCCACGATCGACCTGCGGCCGGGTGGGACCGCGCGGATGAGCTGGAACGACGGGCCGACGGTCGAGATGCGGGTCGAGCGGGTGGAGGAGCCGACCGTGTTCGGCTTCACCTGGCCGGTGTTCGGGATGCCCGAGGACGACCCGCGGCGCACGTACGTCGAGTTCACCCTGGAACCGGTCGGCTCCGGCACCCGGCTGACCGTGGCCGAGACCGGGTTCGCCCAACTGCCCGAGGACACCCACCGCAAGGCCTACGACGCCCACAGCGAGGGCTGGACGAGCGAGCTGGGTGAGCTGGTCGACCACGTCCATGGCACCTGACGCCGAGACCGTCGCCGAACAGGTCTTCACCGCCCTGGCCGACCCGAGCCGGCGCGCCATCCTGGCCGCGCTGGCGTCCGGGGGGCCGGCCACGGCCACGGACCTGGCCGATCGCCTGCCCATCACCCGGCAGGCGATCGCCAAGCACCTCGCCCTCCTGGCCGACGTCGGCCTGGTGACGGCGGAACCGGGGGAGCGGCGCCGGGTGCGGTACCGGCTGCGGTCCGCGCCGATGCAGGTCGCGCAGCGGTTCCTGGCCGCGCTCGCCCGCGACTGGGACGGACCCCTCGGCGCGTTGAAAGACCACCTTGACCGCGGTGGCGCGGCCGGCACCGACGAAACGTGAGGACACCATGACCGAGCAGGGGTTCACCACCGCGTTCACCGTGGACGAGTCGCCGCAGGAGGTCTTCGACGCCATCGTGGACGTCCGGGGCCGGCGGTAGGAGGTCGGCCTCCGCCAACCGCGCCGGGTCGGCGGGCCGCACCAGCGCGGTCCGCCGGCCGACGATCCGCTTGAGCGACGCCGGCGTGCCGTGCGCGATCACCCGACCGCGGTCGATGACCGGGATCTCGTCGGCCAACGCGTCCGCCTCCTCCGGGTACTGCGTGGTCAGCAGCACGGTCGCGCCTTCGGCCACGAGCGCGCGCACCACGTTCCAGATGTCGTCCGGCCTGGCCGGGGCCAGCCTGGTGGTCGGCTCGTCCAGGTGGATCACGTCGAGCCCGCCGACGGCGACCCGCCCGGCGTCCGGCCGGAGCAGCGTGGCCAGGACGCGCACCGCGGTCGTGCTGCCGTACCGCTTGACCAGCCCTTCCGCCTCGAAGGCGTACTCCACGTCCTTCCCCTTCCACGCTGTTCGGGGTGAACAGTCCGGGATGGACATGTCAACGGGCGTGCAGACACGTGTCAGCGCGCATGTCATCGCGTGTGTCAAGACCCGTCCCGATGACATGTCGGGCGTTCACGGACGTTCGCACGCGTTCCGGGCCGTTCCGGGTCGATCCGCATGCACCGACCGGACCGCCCAGCGTTCCGCTTCCCGAAGCGGAACGCGCGCGTTCGGTTCTACGCAAGGCTTCCCTGAGTCATCCTGGGCCCCCGGAGAACCCCGGTCAGCGGTACCCCGTTCCGGGGACGGACCTTGTCCGACGCGTCCACCCGCTGTTGACCTTTCCGGGTTCGACCTTCACCGCAGGAGGAATTCTCGATGACCGTTGCCCACGACGATCCCCACGTCGCGCGGCTGTTCGACCACATGGCACGGCTCGTCTGCGACGGTGTCGGCGACCCCCTCGACCTCCACGAGCAGTTGGTCGAGCTCGCCGTGGCGAACTCGCCGGACGTCGCCCGCTACTGGAAGCAGGTCGGGGTCGGCGTCGGCATCCCCGACACCGCCTACAAAGACGGGGGTCCGCACCTGTTTCCGGACGCGCCGGTGGCGCGAGTGTTCCGCACCAGCGGAACGACGGGGAGCGTCCGGGGCACGGTCCGCTACTCCGAGCGCGGGCTGGAGCTGAAGCGCCTGGCCATCGAGGCCAACGCCAAGCGGCACCTGCGGCCCGACGACGGCGTGCGGCCGGTGGTGCTGCCGTTCGCGCCGACGGAGGAGGCCGCGCCGGAGATGGCGATCGCGTTCGACATGGCCCGGGTCGCCGAGTCGTGCGGCGACCCGGGGCTCAGCACGGCCGTCGTCGGGGCCGACGGGGTGGACTTCGACCTGCTCGGGCGGCGCCTGGACGCCGCCGTGGCCGATGGGCTGCCGGTGGTGCTGGTCGGCGCGACCTTCGCGTTCGTCAACATCTGCGACGCGCTGGAGGAGCGGGGGAAGAGCTGGGAGCTGCCGCCCGGTTCGCGGATGTACGACGGCGGCGGGTTCAAGGGCCGCTCGCGGATCATGCGCGTGGACGACCTGCGCGCCGCCGTGCGCCGGGTCTTCGGCATCGAGCACCACGGCAACATCTTCGGCATGACCGAGCTGGCCAACATGCTCTACGACGCCTCGGACACCCCGGTCGGGCCGCTCGGCGAACGCCCCAAGGGCAGCCACCCGGCAGGTGGGCCGAAGGTCCGCGACCCGCGCACCCGCGAGCACCTCGCCGAGGGCCGAGGCCTGCTGGAGGTCACCGACCTGTCCCTGCTGGACCGGCCGCACGTGCTGCTCACCGGTGACCTCGGCATCGCCGGGCCGGAAGGCGTGACGATCGCGGGCCGGATCGCGGGCAGCTCGAGCCGCGGCTGCTCGCTGACCCTGGACGAGATGACGGGAGGCGCGGCGTGACGGTGTCCTGGATGCCCGACTGGCAGACGGCCGACGGCGTGCCGTTCACCCTCGCCTCCGGTGTGCACGAGTGGCGCGGGGTGCGGCCGACGGACTGGGCCGCGGTCGGCGACGGCCTGCGCGCCGCGCACGAGGAGCTGCGCCGGCTGCCGGTGCGGCGGATCGTGGAGGCGATCGACGCGGTCGTGGACCTGTGGGCCAAGCGGGACTTCACCGCCCGTCGGGCCGCGGTGCGCGACGCGGCGCTGGTCACCGGCATGTCGGAGGAGACGATCGACCGCGCGCTGGACGCCGAGCTGGGCAACCTGCGCGCCGAGTCGCTGCTGGCCGCGTTGACCCGCGAGCTGGGTGACCCGGAGGTGCTCGACGGGTTCCGCGGCGGCACCACGGCGGTCGGGCCGCGCACCGTGCTGGCGGTGTTCTCCGGCAACGTCCCCGGCCTCCCGGCCCGGTCGCTGGTGCGCGCGCTGCTGGTGAAGGCGTCCGTGATCGCCAAGATCCCGGCCAAGGAGCCGCACTTCACCGCCGCGTTCCTGCGCACCCTGCACGACGTGGAGCCGCGGCTGGCCGACGCCGTCGTGGCCACCTACTGGGACCGCGACGACGACGAGGTGCTGGACGCCGCGCTGGGCCAGGCCGACGCCGTGATCGCGTACGGCGGCGACGAGGCGTGCGCGGCGATCCGGGCCAGGGTGCGGTCGCACCAGCTGTACGAGGAGCACGGGCACAAGCTGTCGTTCGGCATCGTCAGCGCCGAGTACGCGGCCCTGCACGGCCCCGCCGAGGTGGCCCGGCAGATCGCCGCGGACTGCAGCGAGTTCGACCAGCACGCCTGCCTGTCGCCGCAGGTCTACCTGGTGCAGGAGGAGCACGCCCGCGCGATCGCCGAGCACCTGGCCACCGCGATGCGGCGCGAGGCGCGGGACAGCCCGCCCGGGGCGATCGACGCGCAGGACGCCACCGTGCTCCAACACCGCCGGCTCGTGGCCGAGTGGCGTGCGGCTACGTCGGACGCCAGTGAGGTCTGGGCGCCCGACGGTCTGGAGTGGACGGTCGTGCTGGACGACGCGCTCATGCCGCTCAGCGGCGCGGGCAACCGGGTCGCCCGGATCGTGGCCGTGCCGGACGTGGACGCCGCGGTCGACGCGATGCGGCCGTTCGCGAAGCACCTGCAGAACGTCGGCCTCGGCGCGGTCGGCGAGCAGTTCCGGCGCACCGCGCGGGAACTGGCCGTGCTCGGCGCGAGCCGGGTGTCCGCGCCCGGCTCGATGACCAAGCCGTCCATGGTGTGGCGGCACGACGGGCAGCCGCGCATCGCCGGCCTGGTGCGCTGGTGCGACGTCGAGCTCCACCCGGAGCTCGACAGACCTTAGCCCCGCCCGGGGTGACGAGTCCGCCGTGCCCCGCCCGCGGGCGGGGCACGGCCATCCTCTGGGGAGGATCAGCAATGACCGTGACGGTGAGCGGCGCGCCCGGCGCGCTCGGCGAGAGAGACCTCCGCCGGTTGGCGGAGACCGTGGCCTTCGTGCGGGACCGGGGTACCGGGGACGCGCTGGCCGCGGTGGTGGGCGGTGAGCCACCCGCGTGCCTGGTGCGCCACCTGGAGTTCGGGCACGCGGCGGTGTTCGTGGCGGCGGCACCGCCGTCCGGTCTGATCGGGGTGCTGGCCGGGCTGGGGGTGGACGCGCGGGAACCGGGTCCGGGCCGGGTGGTGCGCGGCCGTGCCGGGCAGGAGCTCGACGTGCGGGTCGTGCGTGGCGCGGTCGGGTCACGCGAGGTGCGGCTGCTCGTGCCGCAGGAGGGGATGTCCGAGGCCGAACGGGAGGCCGAGTCGCACGTCGCGTTCCGCCTCGGGGACGACGACGCTGTGGTATTGCGCGGGGTGTGCGCGACTTTGCGGGAGTCGGGCCTCACGCCCGACGGCGGCGGCTACGACGGGCAGGACACCACGCTGTACTTCCGGGGCACGACCCGCCTCGCGGTGCAGGCGCCCGGCCACCACGCCGACGCGCTGGAGCACCACGTCGGACGGCCCGACCAGCCGCGGCGCTCGATGCTCGACCTGATGACCGGCGCGTGGCGCACCCGGGCCGTGGCGGCGGCGGCCGAGCTGGGGATCGCCGACCTGCTCGCCGACGGCCCCCTCGACACCGCCGACCTGGCCGCCCGCACCGGCTCGCACCCGGACAAGCTGCGCCGGGTGCTCGCCTACCTGGCCGGGCTGGGCGTGCTGGCCCGTGACGGCGAGCGGTGGTCGTTGACTGAGGTCGGCGCGCTGCTGCGGGGTGACGTGGCGGGGTCGCAGCGGGACCTCGCGCGGATCTACGGCGGCCTGTTCTACCGGTCGTTCAGCGGCTTGGAGCACGCCGTGCGCACCGGGGAGAGCGGGTTCCGCCACGTCTACGGCGCGCAACCGTTCGAGCACTTCGCCGCGAACCCGGCCGACGCGCGGCTGTTCGAGGGCGCGATGGCGGCGGGCACGGCGTTCCTCGGGCTGGTGCCCGGGCTGCTGGACCTGCCCGACACCGGCACGGTGGTCGACGTCGGCGGCGGCGACGGGCGGCTGCTCGACCTCGTGCTGGCCGCCGGGCCCGGCCTGCGGGGCGTGCTGTTCGACCGGCCGCACGTGATCGGCGCGGCGGCCGAGGTGCTGGCGCGGCACGGTGCGCGGGCGTCGGTGGTGGCGGGCGACTTCTTCCGCGACCCGGTGCCCGCGGGCGCGGACCTCTACCTGCTGTCGCGGATCATGCACGACTGGGACGACGAGCGCTGCTCGACGATCCTGCGCAACGTGCGTGCGGCGATGGCCGAGGGCGCGACGCTGGCCGTGGTGGAACGCCCGATCCAGGACGACCCGCGCACGTTGCTGCCGCTGGCGTTCAACGTCCACATGATGGTCAACACCGTCCAGGGCGGCGAGCGGACGACCGAGGAGCACCGGAACCTCCTGGCGGCCAACGGGTTCGAGCTGGCGGACATCCGCGAGCTGCCGCTGGACATGGCGGTGCTGGTGGCGCGCGCGACGGTGTGAGCGCGCTCTCACCGGTCCGGATGGTGGAAATCGGCTTCCTCGTCGCTCGTTCGGGCGACGAGGATCGCCCACGTGCCCGTCCTGAGCGAAACGCCCGCCCCACCGCGATCCCCCTCGTTCGTCCCGCTGGTGTCGATGAGCTTGCTCACCGGTGTCGGCTACGCGTTGGCGGGCCCGTTCCTCTCGCTGTTCCTGATCAAGGAAGTCCAGGCCGGACCCGTCGCCGTCGGCGCGTTCCTCCTGATCAGCGCGTTGGCGTCGATGGTGGTGAGCACGCTGGTCGGGCGGTTGTCCGACGCGCGGGCGATCCGCCGCACGCTGCTCGTGGTGGCCGGAGTGTCCGGCGCGGTGGGCTGGGTGCTGTTCTCCGCGCTGCGGAACTACTGGCTGCTGCTGGTGGTCGCGGTCACGTTCTGGGCGGTGTCGTCCTCGCAGATCCCGCAGATGTACGCGTACGCGCGGCAGTTGCTGGAGCGCAGCGGCTCGGCGAAGGCGCCGCTCGCGATGAGCGGCCTGCGGATGACGATGTCGATCGCCTGGGTGGGAGGTCCGCCGCTGGGCGCGCTGCTCATCGGGGGCGGCGGGTTCACCTGGCTGTTCGGCGTGAGCGCGGCCATCTACGTGCTGGCCGTCGTGGTGGCGCTGACGTGGTTGCCGGAACCGGGTCCGGCCGCACCGCCGACGCGCGAGGTGGCGCGGCGGTCGGGGTTGCGGCGGGAGGTGGTGCTCGCGGCGTTGGCGTTCGTGCTGCTGCAGGGCGCGACGACGGTCGGCGTGACGGCGATGCCGTTGTTCGTGACCGAGAGCCTGGGTGGCACGACGCGGGACGCGGGCCTGGTGCTGGGGCTGTGCGCGGCGCTGGAGATCCCGCTGATGCTGGGCTTCGGCGCGTTGGCGATGCGGGTCGACCACCGGGCGCTCGTGCTGTCGGGCGGCGCGGTCGCGCTGGTCTACTACACGATCATGCTGTTCACCCAGGCGACCTGGCAGGTGATGGCGGCGCAGGTGTTGCACGCCGTGGTCATCTCGGCCGTGATGGGTGTCGGCATCTCCTACTTCCAGGACCTCGCGCCCGACCGGCCCGGGTACGCCAGCACGCTGTTCACCAACACCTACAAGACCAGCGCGATGCTCACCGGGCCGTTGGTCGGCCTCGCGCAGCACTTCGGCTTCCGGACCGCGTACGGCATGGGGTTGGCCATGTCGGCGCTGGGCGTGGCGCTGCTGTTCGCGGCGCGCCGCGAGGACGCGATACTGGCGGCATGATCGACGAGCTGCTGCGGCGGCAGGGGGAGTTGCAGGCGGGCGCGGACGCCGTGGTGGCGGACCTGGGGCTGGACGCGGCGTTGGCCGAGTTGGGCGATCCGGTGCGCACGGGCAGTTCGGCGCTGGGCCTGATGGTGGTGCCGGACATCGACATCACGGTGGTGTGCCCGGTGCTCGACGTGGACGCCGTGGTGGCGCTCGCGGGTCGGCTCGCCCGGCACGAGCGGGTGCGCGTGGTGCAGTTCCGCAAGGACTCCGGCCGGTGGAACACCGAGCCGGACGCGTACCCGGACGGGCTGTACCTGGGCGTGAAGTACCGGGACGGGCACGGCGGGGAACCGGAGTGGAACGCCGACATCTGGTTCGTCGACGAGCCGGACCGCCAACCCGACCTCGGGCACGTGCGCGCGCTGCCGGCCCGGATCACGCCGGAGGCGCGGGCGGCGATCCTGTTGATCAAGCACTCGCGGCCGGACTACCGCGGTGTCGATGTCTACCGGGCGGTGCTGGAGGACAACGTTCGGACACCCGGGTTCTCCGCCCGGTGGCGGGCTACGCACGGTCAGTGAACCGACCGTTTGGTTTGCGCTCTTCGAGCGGATCTCCGCGAAATTCGGGTCTCGGCGCCCGTGGCGTTGCTAAACCTTCCTCAGGGGGAGGAGGTTGACGTGCCCAAGGGTTTCTACACCGACGACCGCGGCCGAGTGCGGGTGCGGCTGGTCGCCGGCGGTGGCAGGCGCAGCAGGTCGGCGCTGTTGGCGGGGCTGATCGCGCTCAGCGCGGTCGGCTACGGGGGAGCGGTCGGCCTCAGCACGGGTGGCGCGGCCGGTGGCGGCGGTCCGGGGCCCAGTGTCGAGGACCGCCGGGACGCGGGCGGTGAGCTGGCCCGACGGGGTGACGCGGACGGCGCGTGGCGGCGGATGGGGTTGCGCGGGCTGAAGCGCACGGAGAAGCAGCGGACCGAGTGCGTGGACGCGGCGTTCGGCGGCGTGCGGGAGTTCCTGCGGCGGCACGCGTGCACGTCGATGGACCGGGTGTTGTTCACCGTCGGCGACGACGCGGGGAACTCGGCGGTGATCGCGGTGGCCTGGGTCGGGTTCGACTCGCGTGGCGACGCGCAGGCGTTCCAGGACCTCGTGGACGCGCCCGGCACCGGTGACGTGAAGGCGCTCGGCACGGCGCACCTCGGGTTGCCGGACGTCGCGTTCACCGGCGCGAACTACGGCTCGGACCGGGACCGGACCACGGTCGCCGTCGCCGAGGCGGAGGTCGCCACCGGGTACGTCACGCCGGAGGTGCTGGACGCGTTGGCGGAGGTGGCGGCCCAACTGCCCCGATGACCACCGGGTCGCCGAACGACGCGCGCCGGGCTGCCCGGCGCAGCGTGCGCAGCAGCACCGGGCCGGTCGCGAGCACCAGGATCGTGGTGGTCACGGCCCGGCCGATGTCCCAGCCGAGGGACGTGGCCAGGCTGAACGCCACCACGCGCACCAGGTTGTCCAGGATCGGCGCGCCGGGCTGGAACGACAGCGAGGTGCTGCCCGCGCTCAACGCGAACGGCCAGAACGACAGGTTCAGCAGCAGCCCGTAGACCACGGACGCGACGGCGCTGTACGCGGCGAGCAGGGCGAGTTCGGCTTTGCCGCGCCAGGACGGCAACAGCCCCGCGCCCAGCGCCACCCAGGCCGCGCCGAGCATCTGGTACGGCAACCACGGTCCGACACCGCCGGTGAGCAGGGCGGACGCGAACAGCATCGTGTTGCCGAGCACGAACCCGAAGCCGGGCCCGAACACCCGGCCGCCGAGGACGAGCAGGAAGAACACCGTCTCGATGCCCGCGGTACCCGCGCCGAGGGGCCGGATCGCCGCGCCCAGGGCCGAGAGCACGCCCAACATCGCCACGGCCTTGGCGTCGAGCCCGCCTTCGCTGAGCTCGGCCAGCACCACGGCCAGCACCAGCGGCAGGACCAGCGCGAACGTCCACGGCCCGGTCGCGCCCTGCGCTATCGGGGCGTCCGCGGACACCAGCAACGGCCAGGTGAAGGCCACGACACTGATCGCCGCCGCCACGGCCAGGGCCAGCGAGGCGCGGGGCTTCACGCGGATGGGGGAGTGCGCGGTCATCGGGCCGCCAGGGCCGCGCTCACGTCCGCCACCGTGAGCCAGGGCTCCGGCGCGAGCACCTTCGCCACCTGAGGGGAGAAGACCGGTGACGCGGTGACCACCTCGGCGGTCAGGCCGTCGGCCACGACCTCACCGTCCGCCAGCACCACGACGCGGGTCGCGTACTCGGCGACGAACTCCACGTCGTGCGTCGCCAGCACGACCGCGTGGCCGTCGTCGGTGAGGTCCCGCAACGCCGCCGCCAACCGCGTCTTGGCCGGGTAGTCCAACCCCCGCGTGGGCTCGTCCAGCAACACCGCCCGCGGCGACGGGGTGAGCGACACGGCCAGCACCAGGGCGAGCCGCTGCCCCTCCGACAGGTCACGCGGGTGCCGCTCGTCCGGGATGCCCGGCGCGAGCCGGTCCAGGAACCCGCGGCACGTCCCCGCCGGCTTGCCCGACTCGCGGTCCGCCTGCGCGCACTCGCCGCCGACCGTGTGCAGGTAGAGCAGGTCACCGGGCTGCTGCGGCACGAGACCGACCGCCTCGCGCCGCGGCCCCGGCTTGAGCGCCGCCGGGTCCACGCCGTCCACCGCGACCACGCCGCCGGACCGCTTGCCCGTGCCCTGCACCGCCCACAGCAGGCTCGACTTGCCCGACCCGTTGCGCCCCATCACGGCCACCCGCTCGCCCGCGCCCACGCTCAACGACACACCGCGCACCGCGTCCACCGCGGAGTAGCGCACGCGGACGTCGCGCACCCGCACCAACTCCGTCACCGGCGCCGGAGAGGTGACCGGCGGCGACGCGAGGCGGTCGCGCAGCGGACCGGCCAGCCGGCGCGCGTCCCGGATGGACACCGGCACCGGCTCCCACCCCGCCACCTGGCCCAACCGCACCACGGGCGGCGCGACCGGCGCGTCCGCCAGCACCGGTCCCGGCTCGCCCGCGACCGGCGGCACCCCGCCGCCGGGCAGCCACACCACGCGGTCCGCGTACTGCGCGACCCGTTCCAGCCGGTGCTCGGCGATCACCACCGTCATGCCCAGGTCGTGCACCAACCGGTGCAGCGCGGCGAGCACGTCCTCCGCCGCGCCGGGGTCCAGCGCCGACGTCGGCTCGTCCAGCACCAGCACGCGCGGGTGCGCGGTGAGGGCCGCGCCGACCGCCACGCGCTGCTGCTGCCCGCCGGACAACGTCGCCAGCGGCCGGTGCCGCAGCTCGGCCAGGCCGAGCAGGTCCAGCGTCTCCTCGACCCGCTTGCGCATCACCGGGCCCGTCAGCGCCAGCGACTCCATCGAGTACGCCAGCTCCTCCTCGACCGAGTCCGTGACGAACCCGGCCTGCGGGTCCTGCCCCACCACGCCCACGACGTCGGCCAGCTCGCGCGGCGGGTGCGTGCGGGTGTCACGCCCGGCGACCAGCACCCGTCCGGTGAGCGTGCCGCCGGTGAAGTGCGGCACCAGGCCGTTGATCGCCCGCAGCAACGTCGACTTGCCCGACCCGGTCCGCCCGACCACCAGGCACAGCTCGCCCTCGGGCACGTGCAGGTCCACCCCGGCCACCGCGGGTGCGTCCGCGTCCCGGTAGGTGACGGAGACGTTCTCGAACCGGATCACGGGTTCACCCCGTTCCTGGCGATGACGACGGGCGCGAGCGCGCACAGCAGGCCGACGGCGGGTAGCAACGGCAGTTCGGGCACGGTCAGCGGGACGGTGGCCGGGGTCAACGCCGAGCCGCCGAGGCCGTCCGGCGCGAGGACCGTCGCGAGCGCCGCGACCACCCCGGACGCGACGATCAGCAGCTCCCGCGGCCCCCACCGGTCGGGCCGGTACCGGCTGCGCCGCACCCGGCGCGACCCGCTCCACAGTCCCGCGACGGCCAGCACCGCGCCCACCACGAGCATCGGCGTGGCGGGCGCGCCGCCGCCGAGCAGCCCGTACGCGCCGACGCACAGCCCCAGCAACCCGCCGAGCACGAGCGCGCCGGTCACCACCCTGGCCCGCTTCGGCAGCCCGGCCGTCCGGCCGTACCCGCGCGAGTCCATCGCCGCGGCCAGCACCAGCGACCGCTCGAACGCGTCCTCCAGCACCGGCACCATCAGCACCCGCACCGCCTTCACCCCCCGTACCACGTCACCCCGCAACGCCCGCGCGCGCCGCACCGATCGCGCGCTGGCCACGAGCTGCGGCGCGACCGTCAACGCCACCACCACCGCCACGCTCACCTCGTACAACGCGGCCGGCAGCGACCGCAGCAGGCGCTTGGCGTTGGCCAGCGCGTTCGCCGCGCCCACGCAGCACAGCAACGTCGCCAGCTGGAGCCCCTGGTACAGCGCGAAAGCGAGTCCTTCGGCGCTGACCGGCCCGCCGAGGCGGATGCCCTTGGCCCACTCGGGCAACGGGATCTCCGGCAACGTCACCAGCACCGTCGGGCCGCCCACCCCGCCGAGCAGCACGTGCAGCACCACCCGGATCGCCAGCACCACCAACGCGAACTTGAGGAACACCCCGTACGCGCCGGCCCACGGCGTGTCCTCGCGGCACGACACGGCCACGTACCCGGCGACGACGACCACCAGTGCCAGCAGCACCGGGTTGGTGGTGCGGCCGGCGATGACGGCCAGGCCCAACGCCCACAGCCACCACGCGCCGGGGTGCGACCTCACTCCGTCGCCCTCGCGCGCCGCCGCGCGGTCCACAGGCCCAGGCCCGCCAGCGCGGCGATCACCACGATCCCGACGACCAGGCCGACCGTGCCACCGGACGACGACGTGCCCGCCGTCGGCTCCACGGCCACCGAACTCGTCGGTGCCGCGGAACCCGAGGTTCCGCGGCCGGCCGTGGTCGCCGATGACCGCGGCTCGGTCGTCGTCCCGCTCGTGGTCGACGCCGGCGTCCCGGACGGTCGGGAGGTCGGCTGCGTCGGGTCACCCGGCGCGGGTGGTGCCGGGTGACCCGACGCGGGCCGGGTCGGTGCCGGTTGGCCTCGCGCCGGTTGTCCGGGCGCCGGTTGCCCTGGTGCCGGTTGTCCGGGCGCGGGCGGCTGCGGCGCGGGCCGGGTCGGCTGCGGCGCGGGGGCGGGCGGCGCGATGCCGGGCTGTTCCCCCGCCCCGAACGACCAGCCCTCCACGCTGCCCGGCGCGGGGTCGTACGCGCTCGCGCTGGTGCTGCTGTAGACCCACGACCCGCCGGGTCGGCCGTGCCAGTACCCCCAGTACGCCGTGGTCGGGGACGTGGTGACGCACGGGTCGCTGCTCGGCTCGCCGTTGATCCGGCACACGAACCCGGGCTGCCGGGACGCGAACGTGTAGCCGAACCCGGCGGCGGTCAGCGCGGCCGTCCCCGACGCCGGATCGCCCGGGGCGCACCCGGTCCGCACGCCGCCGCCCAACGAGCGGAAGTCCACGACCACCGTCACGCCGCCGCAGTCCGCGGCCCGCGCGGTCGGCGGCGCGCACATCGACGCGAGCCCCGCGACCGCGCACGCCGCCAGGACCCGCCGCACCCGGCCCGTCACGACGCGACGGGCCGGGCGGCGCCGCGAACCCGTGCCGTCACTTCCGCGCCTCCGCGACCCGCCGGCGCGCCAGCACGACCGCGAGCACGCCACCGACCAGCAGCAACGCGCCGACCCACAGCATCGGACCGACCTGGGCGCCGGTGCGGGCGAGCGGGTCGCGCCGGCTCGTCACGGCCACCACCGCCGCTGCCGTCGTGGTGCTGGTCGCGGTGGTGTCGGACGTGGCCGTCGCGGCGGTGGTGGTGGTCGTCGTCGTCGTCGTGTCCGAAGTGGACGACGTCGGCGACGTGCTGGTGACCGGGCAGTCCAGCACCGGCGCGCCGGAGCGGCCACCGTCCGCGGTCAGGTCCACGAAGTTCACCCCGACCAGGCCCAGCACGCCCTGCGCGCTCGCCCGCAGCGACGTGGCCTGCGTGAACCCGGTCCGGTCGAACGCGATCGCGCCGCGAGCGGCCTCCGGGGCCGAGCAGTCGACCTGCAACGACCGCAGGAACGCGGTGGCCTCGTCGGCGTCGGCCGTCCGACCGCCCGCGCGCAACGCCTGTGCCGCGAGACCGGTGCTGTTGGCGTTGCCCTCGCCGGTCGCCTTCTCGTCGAGGAAACCGCCGCTCGCCTGCTGGACGCCGTGCAGCCAGTCGAGCGCCTTGCCCGCCGGGTCCGTCCGGTCCGCCGCCAGCAACGCCTGCACGACCATCGCGGTGGCGTCCACGTGCGACACGCACGGCGTCGCCTCCAGGATCAGCGGGAACCCGCCGTCCCCGCACTGCGTGCCGGCCAGGTAGTCCACCGCGGCCTTCGGCGCGCCCCGCCACCGGTCCAGCGCGAGGACCGCGAACGCCTGCGTGAAGCCGTTGGAGTAGTCGCCGTACTGCGACTTGTCCTGGAACCGTCCGTTCGGCGCCTGCAAGGCGGTGAGCCCGGCGATCAGGTCGACGCCGCCGAACGCCGTCGGGTCCTGGCCGCGCACCTGCGCGGCCAGCGCCAGCTTCGCGTGCGCGCCCGCGAAGGACTGGGCGGGGTCGCCGTAGCTGAGGTAGTCGGCGAGGACCTCCGGCTCGGCGAGCCAGGCGGCGGCCCGGTCGGAGCTGTCGGACGCGACGCCCGCCGCCGTGAACGCGAACAGCGCGTCCAGCGTGAGGCCGTGGTCGGGGTAGGCGACGCCGTCGAGGACGGTCTCGAAGTGGTCGCCGTCGACGAGCTGCCGGGCCAGCCAGCCCGCGGCCGCGTCGCCCACGTCGGTCGTCGGCCCCGCGGGCACCCGGCTCTGGGCGGCGGGGGCCGACACGAGGGCGGCGACCGCCGCGGCGGCGAGGACAGCGGCGGTCCGTCTCAACGACATGGTCGACCTTTCCGGGGCGCGAGGCGCGGGCGGACCCCGGACAGCCGTGAACGACTTCCCCCGGGCTCCGACCCGTTGACCTCGACGGTGTCGGGAGCGTGGCACGCGCGACGGGTGTTCGGGCTCGTCCCGGCCGGGACCTACCGTTGCGGGTCAGCGCCGGATTTCGACCGGCTTCCCCCGTTTCACGCGCGATTGCCGATCGTCTGTCACCGACCCCGGCGTGTCAATCCGCCTCTGGCGCGATGCTGCTCACCCCTACGTACGGTTACCGTCGGGCGATTCGATCTGGGGAAGAGGGGTGTTCGATGACGACTCTGGCGTCCGTGCGCGACGGCTTGGTGGCGTGGGTCGCACGGCGTTCGGCGACGCGGTGGGTGTTGGGCAAGATCGGTTCGCGGGCGTTCGCGCTGCTCCCGGACCGTGCGCTGGTTCCGCTGAAGCGGGACGGGGTGGTGCCGGTCGCCGAGCTGGAGCGGATGCGGGAGGCCGGCGCGGTGCACCGGATCCCGGTGCCGTTCGGCTTGCGCGTGTGGTTGGTCACCGGTCAGGACGAAGCGAAGAAGGTGCTTTCCGACACAGGCGCGTTCAGTAACGACTACGCGCGGCTGGGCGCGGCGGTCGGTCGGCTGGAGCAGTCGCCCGGTGGCCTCGGCTTCGCCGACCCGCCCGACCACACCCGGCTGCGCAAGCTGCTCACGCCCGAGTTCACCATGCGCCGGCTGTCGCGGCTCGTGCCGCGCATCGACGCGATCGTCACCGAACGGCTCGACGCCATGCAGGCCGCGGACGGGCCGGTCGACCTGGTCCAGGAGTTCGCGCTGCCCATCCCGTCGCTGACGATCTGCGAGCTGCTCGGCGTGCCCTATGAGGACCGTGACCGGTTCCAGGAGCTCGCGGCGGCGCGGTTCGACCTGTTCGGCGGCGCCGGTCAGGCGTTGGGCGCGATCTCGGAGTCGCTGTCCTACATGGAGGAGATCGTGCGCCGTGAGCGCCGGTCGCCGGGTGACGGGCTGATCGGCTCGATCATCCGCCAGCACGGCGACGACGTGAGCGACGTGGAGCTGGCCGGGTTGGCCGACGGCGTGCTGACCGGCGGGTTCGACACGACGGCGTCGATGCTCGCGCTGGGCGCGATCGTGCTGCTGAAGGACGACGCCGCGCGGGCGGCGATGCGTGACGACGACGCGGCCGCCGCGCCGTTGGTGGAAGAGCTGCTGCGGCACCTGAGCGTGGTGCAGGTGGCGTTCCCCCGGTTCGCCCGGCACGCGTTGCGGGTGGGTGAGCAGCAGATCGAGGAAGGCGACGTGGTGGTGGTGTCGCTGTCGGCGGCCAACCGCGAGGAGGCGTCCGACTTCGACGCGGGCCGTGCGGCGTCGTCGCACCTGGCGTTCGGCCACGGCGCGCACCGGTGCGTCGGCGCGGAGCTGGCCCGGATGGAGCTGCGGGCCGCGTACCCGGCGTTGCTGCGCCGGTTCCCGAACCTCCGGCTCGCCGACGCGCGGCCGGCGTTCCGGACCGCGTCCATCGTGCACGGGGTCGACTCGCTGTTGGTCCACACGCGCTGAGCGTTGAACTCAGGGGTCCTGGACGTAGGACTCACGGGACCTGGATGTAGGACTCTCGCGGGGGTGCTGCATCCAGGTCGGGATCTTGAAGTGCTGCTTAACGCGTCGTCATGGGGTTTCACTTTTCTTGAAGTCGGTCATGGGGGACGGTGGTCCCGTGATCGGACGCGGCGTGATGCGGATGGGTGCGCTGGCCCTGCTGTGGGGCTCGGTGTTCCTGTGGATCGAGCTGGCCCTCACCGGACTGTCGCCGACGTCGATCACGGTGGGCCGCTGCGCCCTCGGTGCGGTGACGCTGCTGGTGATGGCGCGGGTGAACGGCCAGCGGCTGCCGCGCCGGCTGTGGGGGCGGCTCGTGGTCGCCGCGTTCTTCTGCAACGCCCTGCCGTTCCTGCTGTTCGCCGTCGGTCAGCAGACCGTCGACTCCGGTGTGGCCGGTGTGCTCAACGCGACCACCCCGCTGTTCTCCCTGATCATCGGGTTCGCCCTGGGCACGGACGGTCCCGTCACGCCGGTTCGGGTGCTCGGCCTGCTCGTCGGGTTCGCCGGCGTGACGCTGATCTTCGCCCCGTGGGAGGAGGCGGGCCTGCTGAGCCTGAGCGCGCTCGCGCTGCTCGGCGCGGCGGCCAGTTACGCGGTCGCGTTCGCCTACATGGGGCGCAAGCTCGTCGGCCACGGCGGTCCGGTCGCGGTGTCCGCGGCGCAGCTCCTCGCCGCCACCGCGCTGAGCACCCTCATGATCCCGCTCGACCGCACACCGGCCACGCCCGACGTCACGGCCGTCGTGGCCGTCGTGGTGCTCGGCGTCTTCGGCACCGGCTTCACCTTCATCCTGAACTACCGGATCATCGAGGACGAGGGCCCGACCAGCGCCGCCACGGTCGGCTACCTGCTGCCGGTCGTCTCGGTCGGGTTGGGCGCGCTGGTCCTCGGCGAGCCGCTGACGCCCCGGGTCGTCGCGGGCATGGCCGTAGTCCTGGCCGGTGTCGCGCTGACCCGGCTGGCCCTGGCCCGGTCGGCGGCGGACAAGCGCCCGGCCGAGCGACCTGGGCATTACCAGTTGTCCGTTATGTCCACCGAGGGTAACGGGCCGGGCGGCCGTTCGGCCGACCACCGTTGACCATGGCATAACCGCTGGTCAGGCTGCTGGTCTGGACCTCGTGCGAGTGACCGTCCGCCCCGTCAACCCTGCGTCGGGGCGCGCTCGCCCGGGTTCCGCCGAAGGAGCCAACCCGTGCGTCCTGCGTACCGAGCACTCGCCGTCCTGGCCGCCGCGACCACCGCCGTCGGCCTCACCACCACCGCCGCCTCGGCCGAACCCCCGCACCAGGCCGACGTGATCACCGCGACGGCCTCCGCGACCGTCCACCCGATCAAGGACTCCTACATCGTCTCGCTCAACGCCACCGCCCGCGGCGGTGCGAGCGTGGCCGCCACGGCGGGCGTCACGCCGACCCACGTCTGGGACAAGGCGCTGCACGGCTTCGCCGCCAAGCTGACCCCGGCCCAGGTGCGCAAGCTCAGCCGCGACCCGGCGGTCGCCACCATCGAGCAGGACGTGCTGGTCACCGACGCGCTCGACGCCACCCAGGCCAACCCGCCGTCCTGGGGCGTCGACCGGGTCGACCAGCGCGCGCTGCCGCTGTCGAAGAGCTTCACCTACAACTACACCGGCGCGGGCGTGCACGCCTACATCATCGACACCGGCATCACGCCGGGCCACGCCGACTACGGCGGCCGGGCCACGTTCGACTACAACGGCATCGACACCAACAACACCGATTGCCACGGCCACGGCACGCACGTCGCCGGCACGATCGGCTCGAACACCTACGGCGTCGCCAAGGGCGTGCGGCTGCACGGCGTGAAGATGATGAACTGCTCCGGCAGCGCCACCACCTCGTCGGCGCTCAACGCGATCAACTGGGTCACCGCCAACCACACCAAGCCGGCCGTGGCCAACACGTCGTGGAACTTCACCGCGTCGGCCAGCCTGGAGACCGCGATCCGCACCATGATCGCGGCGGGCGTCTTCCTGGCCACCTCGGCGGGCAACACGGGCGGCAACTCGTGCGACCGCCTGCCGCGCAAGGTGGAGACGGCCAGTGTGGTGGCCTCCTCGACCAACACCGACGCCAGGTCGTCGTTCTCCAGCACGGGGGCGTGCGTCGACCTCTACGCGCCCGGCAGCTCGATCATCTCGACCCTGCCCACCGGCGGCTCGGGCGCGAAGAGCGGCACGTCCATGGCGACGCCGCATGTGGCGGGCGTGGCCGCGCTCTACAAGCAGCGGTTCGGCGACCAGTCGTCGGCCACCGTGCACAACTGGCTGAACTCCTCGGCCACGCCGGGCGTGGTCGGCGGCGGCGCCACCGGCGGCACGGCCAACCGCCTGCTGTTCACCAACGGCCTGTGAACCTCCCCGGCGCGCGGGCGTCGACGCCCTCACCCCGCGCGCCGGGGAACCTCTCCGGTGACCGGTGTGCCGGCCCTGACCCATCAGGCGTGACTGGGCGGCCCGGGCGAGCGACCTCGTCGGTACCCCCGGTCGTCTCGTGGAAGTGATGGGTGATGGGTGATGGGTGATGGAACGCTGCACCTCGGCTGGTCG
Organism: Saccharothrix saharensis; assembly: GCF_006716745.1. Taxonomy (NCBI): domain Bacteria; kingdom Bacillati; phylum Actinomycetota; class Actinomycetes; order Pseudonocardiales; family Pseudonocardiaceae; genus Saccharothrix; species Saccharothrix saharensis. The sequence goes on from NZ_VFPP01000001.1 coordinate 381,658, forward strand.
TGGGCGCGCTCCTCACGGTCACGGCGGTGTCCCGCAGACCGCGGGCGCAGCCCGGACCACCCGCGGGTCCGGCGGCGCGGCCCACGTCCGACCCGGTGCCCGAGCAGGCCGTCCCGTGACGCCGACCTGCCGAATCCCCGTCGACTCGTCCCGAGCCGGCGCTGCCGGTGGTGCGCGACGGCCACGTCGCCTACGGGGCGCCCGCGCCGGTGCGCGTCGACGACCTGCAACGCGTCCCGGTCCCGGTGAGCGGGGAGACCGTGCCGCCCGGCTTCACCTCGGGCCTGCCCGGCACCGGCGGTGTCACCACGGACCGGCGAAGGTCGGCGACCGGCTCACGGCCGGCCCGACCGGGCCCGACTTCGCCATCGAGCGCGCCGGCGACGAGGTCGACCGGAGCCTCCTCCACCGGACCGACGACCACTCGGTGGAGGTCGAGGTCACCCTCATCCACAGCCTCGGCGCCCGGGTCGAGGACTGCGGCGCACTCACCGGGTCGAGCACCCCCGTGCTCGCCGCGGCTGCCTGGAAACCCGTGACGTCACCGCGCAAGCGCGGGAAGAACACCCCACCACCGGCACCACGACAGGGATCGACCGCGGCCGACCACCGCACCCGCCTCAGTCGTCCAGCACCGACGACAGGTGCCGGGCGATGACGGACACGTGCGGCAGGTCCACCATGGACAGGTGGTCGCCCGGCACCGGGACGACCTCCAGCGAGCCGCAGGCGTCCGCCCACCCGAGGTCGTCGTCGTCCTGCCGGCGCAGGTAGCGCGGGTCCAGCACGGTGGTCAGCGTCTCCCGGTCGGTCGCCCGGTAGAACACGACCCGCCCGGGGTAGTGCCGCGGCGCGTACCGCTCGGCCGCCCGCGCGTCCAGGTAGGACGTGCGCTGGTGGCGCAGCGCGCCGGGGCTGATGCCCAAGCCGGCGACGGCCGCCAGCACCGCGTCGATCTGCCCCTCGTCGTCCAGCGCGGACAACGACTCCCACGGCAGCTCGACCCGTGTCCCGTAGACCTCCTCGACGTGCCGGGCGTACCGGGTGAACCGGTGCCGCACCAGGTCGGCCGGGGTGACGTCGGGCGCGGGCAGCGGCCGGACCGTGTCGATCATCACCACCGGGCCGACCTCCGCGCCCGCGTCCTGCAGCAGGCACGCCACCTCGTGCGCCAGGCACCCGCCGAACGACCATCCGCCCAGCACGTACGGCCCGGCCGGCTGCACCGACCGCACCAGCTCCGCGTACCGCGCCGCCTTGGCCGGGATGTCCGGCACGTCGTCGATCCGCTCGTAGCCGTAGCAGGGCCGGTCCGCCAGCAGCCCCACCAGCGGCTGGTACACGCTGGTCGGCCCGCCCGCCGGGTGGAACAGGTGCAGCGGCCGCCGCGCCCCGCCCGCGCGCAGCACCCGCACCGGTCCGCCCGCGTCCTCGAACGCCGCGCGCAGCCGTTCGGCCATCGCCTCCACGGTCGGCGTGGTGAACAGGGACCCGTCCGCCGCGACCCGGCGGCGGACCGCCGCCAGCAGCCGCTCCCGCGACCCGCCGAGCGCGAAGAAGTCGTCGCGTACACCGAAGTCCCGCCGTCCGAGGACCTCGGCCCACAACCCGAACACCCACCGCTCGGTCGGGTCGCGCGGCTCGACCCGGGCCGGTGCCTCGGTGGCGAGCCCCGAGATGTGCCGTTCCACGTCACGCAGGCTCGCGCCCCGCAGCAGCAACGGCACGGGCAGCCGCACGCCGACGTCGTGCTCGACCGCGTTGCGCAACCGCATCGCCATCAGCGAGTCCAGCCCGAGCGACGTCAGCGGCAGCGAGGGATCGGGTGCGCCGCCCAGCACCCGGGCCACGATCGCGCTCAGCCGGTCCGCCTCCGGCACGTCCGAAGGCGGCTGGAGGAACGCCTCGAAGAACGGCCGCCGCGCGAGCCGGGGGAACAGCTCCGCCACCCGCCGCCGGTCGAACCGCACCACGCCGGTGGCGACCCGACCGGACAGCAGCACGGCCTCCACCGCCTGCACGCCCTCGGCCGGCGAGAGGGGCCGCAGCAGCGGGTTGTCGTTGTCCTCGGCCAACCCCACCCGGCTCCACGCACCGAACTCGATCGTCGTCGCGGGCAACCCCGCCGCGCGCCGCCACCTCGCGAAGCCGTCCAGCCACGCGTTGGCCGTCGCGTACGCGGCCTGACCGGGTGAGCCGAGCAGCGCCGCCGCCGAGGAGAACACGACGAACCAGTCCAGCCGGTACCCGGACGTGGCCTCGTGCAGTCGCAGCGCGCCGTCGACCTTGGGCCGCAGCACGCGCCGCACGTCGGCCGGGTCGAGCCGGTCGACCGGCGCGTCGGCCAGCACACCCGCCGCGTGCACGACACCGCACAGCCGCATTCCACCGTCCACCGCCGCCGCGACCGCGCGGTCGGCCACCCCGGGTTCGGCGACGTCACCGGTCACCACGACGACGTCCGCGCCGAGCGCCCGCAGCTTCGCCACCTCTGCCCGCGCGTCCGCCGACGGGCCGCGACGACCGCACACCACGATCCGCCCGGCGCCCCGCTCGGCCAGCCAGCGGGCCATGACCAGCCCCAACCCGCCCAGCCCGCCGGTGATCAGGTACGCGGCCGGGTCGACCGCGGACCCCGTCGCGGGCACGTCGACCTCCGCCCGCCGCAACCGCGCCGCGTACCGCACGCCGTCACGCCAGGCCACCTCGTCGTCCGCCTGGTCGGCGAGGAGTTCGCGGGGCAGGGCCGTGACGTCGTCCACGTCCACGACCGTGGCCCGCGACCGGGGCCGTTCGAACGCCAGCACCCGCACCGCACCGCGCAACGCCGCCTGGTCCGGCACGCCCGCCTCGCCGTCCCGCACGCACAGCGCGTTCCGGGTGACGATCCACAGCCGCCGCGTGTCGTCCGCCAACGCCGACAGCCGCGCCAGGTCCTCCTCGAGACCGCGGGGGCCGAACACGATCCCGTCGGCCGGGGCGGCGGGATCGGTGGTCACGCGCTGCCCGGCGTCGACCAGGGCGTCGGCGAGGTCGCGGTCGTCCGACAGCAGCAGCCAGGTCCGGCGCGCGTGGTCCGCGGCGGGCAGGTCGTGCCGCTCCCACCGGGTCTCCAGCGCCAACCCGGACAGCGCCGACGACGCCGGCCGCACCCGCACGTCCACGACCTCGACCAGCAGCGTGCCCGCGTCGTCGTACAGCCACACCGACCCGATCACCCCGTCACCCGACTCGCGGACCACGGCCTCGCACCGGTCGGCCCGCCGTGGGTCGCCGTGCAGCCGCACGGCCCCGATGCCGACCGGCAAGTACGGCCCGCCGGAGGCGAGGTCGAGCGCGGCGGCGGCGAGGGCGTGCAGGCACGAGTCGAGCAGCGTCGGCGGCAGCCGCCACCCGCGGTCCGGGCCGTCGGGCCGGTCGACCAGGCAACTGGCCGCGCCCGCCGCGGCCCGGGCGGACCGGACGCCCCGGAACGCCGGACCGTAGTCCATGCCCACGTCGGCCAACCGGCCGTACAGGTCGACGGGCCGGAGTCCACTGTGGACCGGCGGCGGCGGCGGGCCGGCCGCCTCGCCGGGCACGACGGTCGCGGTGGCGTGCCGCACCCACCCGTCGGCGGTCTTGGCGTGCACCTCGACGCGGCCGTCCCGGACCGTGGTGCTCACCGGCACCTCGTCGGTCAACGCGAGCAGCGACTCGAACACGACGTCCCGCACGGACAGGGGACCGGCCGTCACCTGCGCGCCCGCGGCCAGCGCCATCTCGACGTAGGCCGCCCCGGGCAGCACGGCGGTGTCCTGCACGCGGTGGTCGCCCAGCCAGGGCAGCGCGGCCAGGCCCACGTCGGCCTGCCACGCGTGCGTGCCGTCGGGCAGTTCGACGTGGTCGCCGAGCAGCGGGTGGCCGGCCCGGCGGGACGGGGGAGCGGTCCAGTGCGGTCGGTGCTCCCAGGGCGCGGTCGGCACGTCGGTGACGCCTCGGGCCGGCCCGAGGCCGTGCAGGTGCAGCGACGCCAGGTTGTCGTGGAAGGTGGCCACGTCGTCGGTGTCGCGGCGCAGCGAACCGACCAGCACGAGGTCCGGTGCGTGCTCGGCGATCGCGGGCAGCGCGACGGGGTGCGGCGAGACCTCCAGGAACGCGGTGTGGCCGTCCTCGATCGCGGCCGTCACCGCCTGGGTGAACCGGACCGGTCGGCGCAGGTGCGCGGCCCAGTAGTCGGCGGTGAACGGTGGCGCGCACCGCGGATCGGCCAGCACCGTCCCGTAGAGCGGCACGTCGCCGCGCCGCCCGGTGACGTGCCGCAGCGCCGCCGTCAACTCCGCCAGCACCGGCTCGACGGCGGGGGAGTGGCCGCTGGTGCGCAGCGGCAGGACCCGCGCCAGGCCGCCGTCCGCCTCGACCCGGGCGACGAGCGCGGCGAGCCGGTCCGCCGGGCCGGAGACCGTGCAGCGGCGCGGCGCGGCGTGCACCGCCACCGACAGGGCCGGGTCGTCGACCTCGTCGGCGGGCAGCTCGACCGCCGCCATGCCGCCGTCGCCGGACGCGTCGACCACGTCCAGCAAACGCGCCCGGGTGGTGATCACCAGCGCCGCGTCGGCCAGGGACAACGCGCCGCTCACGACCGCGGCGGCGACCTCGCCCGCGGACTGCCCGATGACCGCCGCCGGGCGCAGCCCGCGCGACTCCCACAACCGGGCCAGGGCGATCTGCACGCCGAACAGCGCGAGCTGGCCGTCGCCCAGGGTGTCCGACGGCGTCTCCAGCAGGGCCCGCACCGAGTGCGGCGCGATGAGCCGGTCCACCTCGCCCACGGCCGCGGCGAACACCGGTTCCGCGGCGAGCAGCCGACGTCCCATGCCCGCCCAGCCCGAGCCGTACCCGGAGAACACCCACACCGCACCGTCCCGCCTGACCGCCCGGTCCACCGGGCGCTCACCGGAGGAGAGGGCGCGCAGCCCGGTGACGACGGCGGCCCGGTCCGACCCGGTCACCACCGCCGCGTGCGGCTCACGCCCGCGACGCCGGGCCAGGGTCGCGCTGACGTCGTGCAGGTCGGCGTGCGTGGTCTCCAGCCACCGCGCGAGGTTCTCGGCGTGCCGCCGCACGCGCCCCTCGGACGTGCCCGACACCACCAGGAACGCCGGGCCGCCAGGGCGGTCCACCGGGTCCGGCGCGGGCGGCTCCTCCAGCACGACGTGCGCGTTCGTGCCGCCGAACCCGAACGACGACACACCGGCCGTGATGCGGCCCGAGTAGCGCGGCCACGGCGTCGGCGCGGTCACCACGCGCAGGCCGCGGAAGTCGATGTGCGGGTTGGGCGCGTGGAAGTGCAGGCTCGGCGGCAGCTCGCCGTGCCGCACCGCCAGCACCGCCTTCACCAGCCCGACCAGCCCGGCCGCCGACTCGGCGTGCCCGAAGTTCGACTTCGCCGACCCGATCAGCAACGGGCCGTCCCCGCGGCCGAGCACCTCACGCAGCGCGCCCGCCTCGATGGGGTCGCCGAGCAACGTCCCGGTGCCGTGCGCCTCGACGTAGTCCACCCGGGACGGGTCGACGCCCGCGTCCGCGTACACCCGCCGCAGCAGGTCGGCCTGCGCCTGCGGGTTCGGCGCCATCAGGCCGTTCGAGCGGCCGTCGGAGTTCACGCCGCTGCCCCGGATCACGGCCAGCACCCGGTCGCCGTCCCGGCGCGCGTCGGACAGCCGCTTGAGCACGACCGCCGCGCAGCCCTCGGCGCGGGCGATGCCGTCGGCGGCGGCGTCGAACGGCTTGCACCGCCCGTCGGCCGACAGCAGGCCGGCCCGGTGGAAGGTGAGCGTGACGGCCGGTCCGAGCAGGAGGTTGACGCCGGCGACGACGGCGGCGTCCGTCTCACCCGCCCGCAGGCTCTGGCACGCGTGGTGCACCGCCACCAGGGACGACGAGCACGCCGTGTCCACCGCCAGGCTCGGCCCGCGCAGGTCGAGCAGGTAGGACAGCCGGTTCGCGGCGATGCTCAGCGCGCCGCCGGTCGCCGTCCACGGCTCGACGCGCCCCAGGTCGGCCGCGCCCGCCGCGCCGTACTCGCCGGTCGAGATGCCGACGTACACGCCGGTCCGGGTGCCGCGCAGGGCGTCCGGTGCGATGCCCGCGTGGTGCAGCGCCTCCCACGAGACCTCCAGCACGAGCCGTTGCTGCGGGTCCATCAGCGCGGCCTCGTGCGGCGCGATGCCGAAGAACTCGGCGTCGAAACCCCGGATGTCGGCCAGGAAGCCGCCGAACCGGGGCGTGCCGTCCGGCAGGCCGGGCCACCGGTCGGGCGGCGCGGGCGCGACCGCGTCACCACCGCGGCGCAGGAAGTCCCACAGCCGGTCGGGCCCGTCGACGTCGCCGGGCAGCCGGCAGCCCACGCCGACGACCGCGACGCCCTCGGCGGACGGGCCGGCGGGTGCGGTGTCCGACGCGGCGGACGGGCCTGCGAGGTGGCGGGCCAGGCGGGCGATCGTCGGGTGCTCGTAGAACACCGTCGCGGGCAGCGGCACGTCCAGGAACTCGCCCAGCGAACCGGCGAGCACGACGGCGTCGCGCGAGGACAGCCCGAGTTCGGCCAGGGGTTGGTCGACGTCCACCTCGCCTTCGGGCAGGTCGGCGAGTTCCGCTACCCGGTGCGCCAACCACGCGCGGAGTTCCGCTTCCGCGGGCATGCCGAGGCCGGTCATGGGCCACCTTTCCTGCGATTCCTGCACACTTTCTCGACAAGTTTTCGAGAATTAGGACAAAAGGCCCGCAGTCCGAGTCGCTGCGGAGCGCGACCGATCGTGGCCTGGGTGAACGTCTGTGAACAATACGCCGATCGGGTTAACGAAGAGGGCGTGGAGTAGTCGTTGACAGCTCTTGTACTCATCGGTAGCTTCGGCGGCCGACATGCTGCGAATCACTTCGGCAAAAGTTGTGACAACCGCACAAAACCTATTTCGGAAATGTGTCATCGCGCAGAGGAGGGGGTGCTCATGACGGTCACCGCGACCACTGCCGGCACGGTCGTGGACGCCGTGCGGCGCTGGGCACGCGAACGGCCCGACCACGCCGCCTTCACGTTCCTCGACCACGAGGCGGACCCGCGGGGCGTGCCGGTGTCGATCACGTGGGCCGAGCTGGACGCGAGGGCCTGCGGCCTGGCGGGGGAGCTGCGCCGCCGGTGCGCCCCGGGTGACCGCGCGCTGCTCCTGCTGCCGCAGGGCCTGGACTACGTGGTGGCGTTCGTCGCCTGCCTGTACGCCGACGTGCTCGCCGTGCCGCTGTTCCCGATCGCCGGCGACGGGCACCGGGAACGCCTCGACGGCATCCTGCGCGACTGCGCGCCGAAGCTCGCGCTCACCTGCGCCCCCGTCGACCTGGGGCTGGACGTCGTGGTGGTCGGCGGCGTGCCGCCGTCCGCCGAACCGCCCGCACCGGGGCTCGGCGGTCCGGCCTACCTGCAGTACACCTCCGGCTCGACGCGCACCCCGGCCGGTGTGGTCGTCACCGACCGGAACCTCCGGGTCAACGTGCGCCAGGCGCTCACCGCGTACGGCCTGGCCGACGTGACGCCGTCCCCGGTGAGCTGGCTGCCGCTGTTCCACGACATGGGGCTGGTCCTCGGCGTCGGCGTGGCGCTGACGACCGGGGCCGAGGCGGTGCTGATGGACCCGCTGGCGTTCCTGTACCGACCGTCGCGGTGGTTGCGGGCCATGAGCGGGCGGCGTGACGTGATCAGCGCCGGGCCGAACTTCGCCTACGACCTGTGCGTGCGGCGGGTGCCGGCGGCCGACCGGTCCGGGTTGGACCTGGGCGGGGTCGTCGCGCTGATCAACGGCTCGGAGCCGGTGCTCGCGGCGACCGTGGCGCGGTTCCAGGACGCCTTCGAGCCGTGCGGGCTGCGGCCGGACGCCCAGCGCCCGTCGTACGGCCTGGCCGAGGCGACGGTGTTCGTGACGGCGGCGTCACGCCCCACGACCACCGGGTTCGACCGTGCCGCGTTGGCCCGAGGACGCGTGGTGGCCACGGAGGACCCGGAGCGGGCGAGCGTGCTGGTCGGCTGCGGCGGGGCGGTCGACCAGCACCTCGCGATCGTGGACCCGGTGACGGGCGCGCCGGTGGCGGGGGACCGGGTCGGCGAGATCTGGGTGTGCGGGGAGAACGTCTCGCCGGGCTACTGGTCCGGCGCCCGCTCCGGCGAGGACGGGTTCGGCGCCCGGCTCGACGTCCCCGGCCTGCCGGCGGGGCCGTGGCTGCGCACCGGTGACCTGGGCGCCCTGCGCACGGGCGAGCTGTACGTGGTGGGCCGGATCAAGGACCTGATCGTCATCGACGGCCGCAACCACTACCCGCAGGACGTGGAGGCCGCCGCGACCGAGGCCGACGACGTGATCCGCCGGGGCCACGTCGCCGCGTTCGCCGTGCCGTCCGACGGCGGTGAGGCGCTGGTCGTGGTCGCCGAACGAACCGCCCGGACACCCCGCGAGTCGGTCGACCAGTCACGCGTGCGGGCGCGCGTGCGGGCCGCGGTGTCCCGGCGCTACGACGTGCGGGTGCGCGACGTCCTGGTCGTCGAACCCGGCTCGGTGCCGAGGACGTCCAGCGGCAAGCTCTCCCGCTCGGCCTGCCGCGACCGCTACCTCGCCGGCGATCTCCCCGTCTCCTGACCCCCCGTCTCCTGATCGACCAGGGAGAAGTGATGTTGCGCGTGATGCTGCTCGTCCTGTCCGCGGTCGCCCTGGTGGTCGTCCCCGCCCGGGCCGCGCCCGCCACCGCCGACGACGGGGCGCGGGTGGTGGGGGAGAGGTGGCTCGACGGGCGCACCGTCGACCTCACCGTGGCCTCGCCCGCCGTCGGCGGCCAGGTGCCCGTCCGCGTCCTCACCCCACCGGGCTGGTCGCCGACCGCGTCGCGCACCTGGCCCGTCCTCTACCTGCTCCAAGGCGTCGGCGACGACTACACCTCCTGGACCAGGGAGACCGACGTCGAAGAGCTCAGCGCCACCCACGACGTCCTGGTCGTCATGCCCGACGGCGGACGTGCCGGCTGGTACACCGACTGGTGGAACGGCGGGCGCGGCGGCACGCCCCGGTGGGAGACCTTCCACACCGGCGAACTGCCGCAGCTCGTCGAGCGGAACTACCGCGGCGGCACGGCCCGCGCCGTCGCGGGACTGTCGGCCGGCGGCACGGGCGCGTTCGGGTACGCGGCCAAGCACCCCGGCATGTTCCGGGCCGCCGCGTCCTACAGCGGCCTGCTGTCGACGCAGTTCGTCGGCGTCCCCCAGTTCATCTACACGACGGTGCTGCGCGAAGGGCTCGACCCGTACGGGCCGTGGGGCCGCGAGTCGCTGGTGCCCGCGATCTGGTCCGCGCACAACCCCCGGCAGCTCGCGGCCGACCTGCGCGGCCTCCGGCTCTACATGTCCTACGGCAACGGGTTCCGAGGCGCGCTGGACACCGACTGGTGGTCCTACGACCCGTTCGAGACGATCGTCGGCACCACCTCACCGGACTTCGTGGCCCGGATGCGGTCCCTGGGCATCCCGATCACGGTCAACGCCTACGGCGGCGGCACGCACACCTGGAAGTACTGGCAACGCGAACTGCGGGCGTCCTGGCCGATGCTGATGTCCGCGCTCACGTGAACCGCGCGGCGGTGCCGGTGGCGTGCTTCGCGGCCTTCGTCACGGCACTGGACAACAGCGTCCTGATGGTGGCGCTGCCGACCATCGGCCGCGACCTCGGCCTGTCCACGACCGGGCTCCAGTGGGCCGTGGTCGGCTACATGCTCGTCTTCGCGAGCCTGATGCCGGGCGCGGGCGCGGCGGGCGACCGGTTCGGGCACCGGCGGGTGCTGGTGGCCGGGCTGCTCGGCTTCGCCGCCGCGTCGCTGGGCTGCGGCACGTCCCACGACGGCTGGGAGCTGGCGCTGTGGCGGGCGGCGCAGGGCGCGGCCGCGGCGGCGATCGTGCCGACCGGGCTGGCCGTGCTGCGCACCCACCTCGACGCCGCGCACCGCCGGACGGGGATCGCGGCGTGGACGGGCGCCCTGGCCGTGGCGCTCGCGGTCGGGCCCGCGCTGGGCGGCCTGCTGAGCGAGGCGGCGCACTGGCGGTGGATCTTCCTCGGCAACGTGCCGCTGTCCGTCGCGGCGGCCGTGCTCGCCGGGGCCTTGCCGGCCCGGCGGAGCACGCGGCCGACACCGCTGCCGGTCCGGTCCACGGTGGCGTTGACCGCGGCCGTCTTCCTGGTCGCGGCGACCGTGCTGAGCGTCGGCGGTGACGGCCCGGTGGCGGCGTTGGCCGCGTTGTCGGGTGCGGCGTGCCTGCTGTTCGCGTCGGTGGAGCGGTCGGCCGCGCACCCGTTGTTCCCGGCCGGGTCGGTGCGGTCGGTGTTCGTCGGCGGCACGGTCGCGCAGGCGTTGTGGGGGCTCGCGGTCAGCGGTGTGCTGTTCGTGCTGCCCCTGCACCTGCACCACGCCGAGGGCTTCACGCCGCTGCGCACCGGGTTGTTCCTGGTGCCGGCCGCGCTGGCCGTGATCGCGGGCGCACCGGTCGTGCCGGTCCTGGTCGACCGGCTGGGGCCGTGGCGGACGGCGGCGTGCGGCCTGGGCGCGGTGACGTCCGGGCTGGCGGCGATGCCGTGGGCGACCCCGCCGGTGCTGGCGGCGTGCCTGGTGGTGGTCGGTTTCGGCTCCGCGTTGACCACCCCGCTGACCGCGGCCGTGCTGGACGCCGCCGACGAGCGGTCCGCCGGCGTCGCCTCGGCCACCGTCACCGCGAGCCGCGAACTGGCGGGCGGGTTCGGCGTCGCGGTCATCGGCCTCGCGTTCACGTCGGCGGGTCACGCCGCCGCGTCGGTCGTCGCCGCCGGCGCGGTCGCGGTCGCGCTGGGGATCACACTCGCCCTGGCCGCGCGGTCGAGGCGTTCGCGCCACGAGGCGTGACCGCCGGTGCCAGGATCGGCCCATGGGGACCTCCGCGCTGGTGCTGCCGCTCGCCGATCCCGACGCCGACCTCGAGACGGTCGGCGGGAAGGGCGCGTCGCTGGCCAGGCTCGCCGCCGCGGGCCTGCCCGTGCCCGGCGGCTTCCACCTGACCACGCACGCCTACCGCCGGTTCACCGAAGGCCTCGACCCGGGGGCACTGGGCGACGAGGCCGCGGTCCTCGCCGCGTTCGAGAGCCGGGACATGCCCGACGACATCGCCGACGCCATCCGCGCGGCACTCCCGCCCGGCCCGGTGGCGGTGCGGTCGTCGGCGACCGCCGAGGACCTGCCGGACCTGTCGTTCGCGGGCCAGCACGACACAGTCCTCGACGTGTCCGGCGCGGAGGTGCTCACCGCGGTCAAGCGCTGCTGGGCCTCGCTGTGGACCGCCCGCGCCACCGCCTACCGCGCCCGGCACGGCATCACCGACGTCGCGCTCGCCGTGGTCGTGCAGGAGATGGTGCCCGCCGACGTCGCCGGGGTGCTGTTCACCGCGAACCCCGTCACCGGCGCGCGGACGGAGACCGTGGTCAACGCCGCGCCCGGGCTCGGTGAGGCCTTGGTCGGCGGCACGGTCACGCCCGACGAGTACGTGGTGACGGCCGACGGTCGGGTGCGCCGGACCGGGGGCGCGCTGCTGTCCGACGAGCGGGTGCGGGAGCTGGCCGCGCTGGGCGCGCGGATCCAGGACCTGCACGGCGTGCCGGTGGACGTCGAGTGGGCCGTGGCCGGTGACCGGGTCGCGGTGCTGCAGGCCCGGCCGATCACCGCGCTGGCCGAGGTCTGGAACGACACCCTGCGCGGCGACTACCTGTGGACGTGCGCGAACCTGCGCGAGGCCGTGCCGAGCGTGATGACGCCCGCGACCTGGTCGTTCGCCCGGGCGCTCGCCCAGCCACCGATCGCCGGGCACCCGACCTCGGGCAACATCGGCGGCCGGTTCTACCTCAACCTCAGCGCCGCGCTGGCCGTCGGGCAGGCCCTCGGGTTGACCCGCGGCGGGTTCCTGCGGCGGACGGTCGAGCTGTACTTCGGCCGCATCCCGCCGGGCGTGCGGGTGCCGCGGCTGCCGCTGTCCCGCTGGGCCGTGCTGCGTGCGGCGATCGGTGCGGCGCTGCCGTTCCTGCGGCAGGGCCGGGAGTTCCGGGCGAAGATCGACGGCCTGCTGGCGTCCTCGCCCGCCCGGGCCGAACGGCTCTGCGCCGCTTTCCGCGCCGCCACCACGCCCGCCGACCTGCTCGCCCTGTGGGAGTCCGATGTGGACGAGGTGCTGCACGTGGACGCCAAGGTGTTCGACTCCGGCGCGCGCACCGGCTCGATGTCGTCGGTCAGGCTGCGCCGCAAGCTCGTGGAGCTGGTGGGCGAGGACGACACGACCGCGTTGCTGACCGGCGCGCACGGCGCGGCGGGGGAGTTGGAGAGCCTGGGCCCGGTGCTCGGCCTGGCGCGGCTCAAGCGTGGCGACATCACCCGCGAGGCGTACGCGCGGCAGTACGGGCACCGGTTCGCCGACGAGTTCGAGGTGTCCGCGCCGCGCCCGGCCGAGGACCCGGCGTGGCCCCGCCCGGACGACGGCGGTGTCGACCCCGAGGAGCTGCTGGCCCGCCAGGCGGCCGTGCGTGACGCGGCGTGGGAACGGTTGCGTGCCGCCCACCCCGGCAAGGCCGCGCGGCTGCGCCGTGAAGTGGACGAGCTCGCCGCGCTGGCCCGTGAGCGGGAACGGGCGCGCTCGGAGTTCGCCCGCACGTTCGCCGTGCTGCGGGCGTTCCTGGTCCGCGCGGGCGAGGTCACCGGACACGGTGACGCGGTGTTCTTCCTGCCGATCGAGGAGACCTTGCGCGTCCTGGCGGGCGACGTGGCCCCGCTGGCGGCGGTGCCCGCCCGCCGCGCCGCCTACGACCGCTACCGCGCGCTGCCGCCGTACCCGACGGTGATCCGGGGCCGGTTCGACCCCGAGGCGTGGGCCGCCGACCCCAACCGCCGCCCGGACGTCCACGACGCCTCCGCCGCACCCCTCGGCGACGACGTGTCCGGCTTCCCCGGCGCGGCGGGCGTGGTGGAGGGCGTGGCGCGGGTGATCCACGACGTCGCCGACGGCGCGGACCTCCGACCGGGCGAGGTCCTGGTGACCACGGTGACGAACATCGGCTGGACGCCGCTGTTCCCCCGCGCCGCCGCCGTGGTCACCGACGTCGGCGCGCCGCTGTCGCACGCCGCCGTCGTCGCCCGCGAACTGGGCATCCCGGCCGTCGTCGGCTGCGGCAACGCCACCACCCGCATCACCACCGGCGACCGGCTCCGGGTGGACGGCGGGCGGGGCACGGTGACCGTGCTCGGTGCCACGTCGACCCGCGGTGGATGATCGCGCCGTCGGAACCGGCGTGGCAGGCACGTGCCCCCACACCGCGTGTGCGATGGCGGGACCTCCACTGGTAGCTGTGGCCGGGCGGGGTCCGGGTGCTGCGGTCGACCGCGGGTCGGCGCTGCCGGTGGTGCCAGTGGCGGGCCCGGCTGCCGGCGGAGTCGGCGATCTCGTAGCGGATCCCGGTCGCTCCGCAGCACCCGCGACACGACCACGCGGTGGTCGTCCCGGTGGATGTCGGTCGCTCGGAACACGCCGCCGGCGGTGCTCGACGCGTTGCGGCACCTCCACCCGCTCACGTCGGCGTCGGTCACCCTCACCCCATCGTCCGTCGCGTGGGCGGGGGGCGGGTGAGGGGCGATCAGCACCGCGGCGAACGTCGCCGCGACACCGGCGGGACCTGGGTCTCCTTCGGGCGACAGTGGTGGGCCGTCCGGGTACGAACCTTGCGGAGATCCTGAAATCGGCAGGTGGTCCTGCTATCGGTGGACCGGGAGGGGTTCCGCCGACGAGGGGACGCGGTCGTGGGGGAGTTGCGGGTGCTGGGCCCGGTCCGGGCACGGGCCGGCGCCCGGTGGGTCGAGGTCGGGCACGCCCGGCAGCAGTGCGTCCTGGTCGCGCTGGTCGTCGACGCGAACCGGGTGGTCGGCGCCGACCAGCTGCTGGACCGGGCCTGGGGCGAGCGCGTCCCGGCCAAGGGCCGCGAGACCCTGTACGCCTACCTGTCCCGACTGCGCCGTGCGTTGTCCGAGCTGCGGGACGTGACCATCGTGCGCCGCTCGGGCGGCTGGGAACTCCAGGTCGACCCGGACGCGGTGGACCTGCACCGGTTCGGGCGCCTGCTCGTCCGGGCGCGGAGCACGCCGGACCCGGCGGCGGGGGCGGCGGTGGCGGAGCAGGCGCTGGCGCTGTGGCGCGGCGAGCCGTTCACCGGGCTGGACACGCCCTGGATCAACTCCGTCCGGGAGTCGTTGCAGCAGCGCCGCCGGGCCGCCGAGCTGGACCACACCGACCTCGCGCTGCGTGCCGGCCGGCACACCGACGTGCTACCCGTGCTGGCCGCCCGCGCCCGGGAGCACCCGCTCGACGAACGGGTCGCCGCGCAGTACCTCGTGGCGCTGTACCGGTGCGGCCGGCAGGCCGACGCCCTGACGCACTACCACGCGGTGCGGACGCGGCTGGCCGAGGAACTCGGTGCCGATCCCGGTCCGGAGCTGCGGGCGCTGCACGAGGGCATCCTCACCGCCGACGCCGCGCTCACCGCGACCGAGCCCGCGCCGGCCGTCCCGCGCCCGGTGCCCCGCCAACTGCCGGCCGCGCCGCCGCACTTCACCGGCCGCGCGATCGAACTCGCCGCGCTGACGACCACCGCCGGCGAGGCCACGACCGCGGTCGTCTCGATCGTCGCCGGGCCGGGCGGCATCGGCAAGACGTGGCTGGCGCTGCACTGGGCGCACCGCGACGCGCACCGCTTCCCGGACGGGCAGCTGTTCGTCGACCTGCGCGGGTTCAGCCCGGACGGACCGCCCCTGGACCCGGCGGTGGCGGTGCGCGGGTTCCTCGACGCGCTCGGCGTCGAGCCCGGCCGCGTCCCGGTCGACGCGCACGCCCAAACCGCCCTGTTCCGCAGCCTGGTCGCGGACAAGCGGGTGCTGCTGGTGCTGGACAACGCCGCCGACGCCGCCCAGGTCACCCCGCTGCTGCCCGGCACCGCCTCCTGCGCCGTGCTGGTCACCAGCCGCAACCTCCTGCCCGGCCTGGTCGCCGGCCACGGCGCGCGCCTGCTGGCCCTGCCCGTCCTCGACCACGCCGAGGCGCGCCGCCTGCTCACCGCGCGGCTCGGCGCCGCCCGGGCCGAGGCGGAACCCGCCGCGGTCGCCGACCTGGTGCGCTCGTGCGGCGGGTTCCCGCTGGCGTTGAGCATCATCGCGGGCCGCGCCCACAGCCACCCGCACCTGTCGCTGGCCGCCATCGCGGCCGAGCTGCGCGACAGCGGACTGGAGGCGCTCGACGGCGGCGACCCGGCCGCGAGCCTGCCGGCCGTGCTCTCCTGGTCGCACCGAGCCCTCACCGCCGACCAGGCCACCGCGTTCGCGCTGCTGAGCACCGCACCCGGACCCGACATCGGCGTCCCGGCCGCGGCCTGCCTCACCGGCCTGTGCCCGAACGACACCAGGGCCGTGCTGCGGGTCCTCGAACAGGCGTCGCTGGTCGTCCAGGACACCCCCGGCCGCTACCGGATGCACGACCTGGTCCGAGCCCGCGCCGCCAGGCTCGCCGCCGAGCTGCCCGAGGAGGCGCGGCAGGCGGCGTTGCGGCGGGTGCTGGACTTCTACACCCACACCGCGCACGCCGCCGACCGACTGCTGTACCCCCACCGCCTGCCGGTCCCGCTCGGGACGCCGGGACCGGGCGTCCGACCGCACCCGCTGCCGGACGTGCCGGCCGCGTTGGCGTGGTTCGACACCGAGCACGCCAACCTGCTCGCCGCGCAGCACACCGCCGTCACCGCCGGGCACCACGACGCGGTGTGGCGGATCGCCTGGACGCTGAACACCTTCCACTCCCGGCGGGGACGCCTGCGCGACGAACTCGCCGGGTGGCAGGCGGCGCTGGACGTCGCCACCCACCTGACCGATCCCACCGCGCACATCGCCATCCACCGGCACCTCGGCCTCGCGCACGCCGAGGTCGAACGCCACGCGGAAGCCGCCGAACACCTCCACCAGGCCCTGGACCGGGCCGCACGCCACCACGACGTGGTCCACCAGGGGCACATCCTCTTCGACCTGGCGTGGGCCGCGGAGCGGCGCGGCGACCTGCGGGAAGCCCTGGAGCACTCCCGTCGTGCCCTGGACCTCGTGGTCGCGCACGACGACGACTACCCGGTGTGGCGGGCCGACGCCCTCAACCAGGTGGGCTGGCACACCGCCCGGCTCGGCGACCACGACACGGCCCGCGCCCACTGCCAAGCCGCCCTCGCGCTGCACCGACGTCACGGCAACCCCACCGGCGAGGCGCACGCGCTGGCCAACCTGGGGTACGTCGACAACCTCGCCGGTGAGCACGAGCGGGCCCTCGACCGCTGCCGACAAGCCCTCACGCTCCTCCGCGACGCGGGCGACGCCTACTACGTAGCCGTGGTCCGCGACCTCATGGGCCACGCGTGCACGGCACTCGGCCGGCACACCGAGGCGCGCGCGGCATGGCGCGAGGCGAGGGAGCTCTACCGGCAACAGGGACGCCACGACGACGTCGACCGCGTCCGGCGGCAGCTCGACGGACCGACCTCGCTGGTGGTCGGCTGACCGGTCCCGCCTCAGCCCGGTCGGCCCGCCTTCGTTCGAACGGCCGTTGCGGCAAGCGGCCTATTCCGTTCGGGTGACGGAATCGTTACAGTCTGTTTCTGGGAACGCTCCCAGAAACGACAACGAAGGGGTTGTTGTGCGAAATCTGCTGGCGGCGGTGGCCGCTGTGGTGTCGATAGCCGGGTTGGTGGTGATCGGCGGGGCCAGCACTGCGGGTGCGGCTCCCGTCTGCGCCGTGGACTACAAGCTCAACCAGTGGGCCACCGGGTTCACCGCCAACGTGACCGTGACCAACCAGTCCGCTCCGGTCACCTCGTGGAAGCTCACCTGGACGTTCGCCGGCAACCAGTCGGTCAGCTCCGGCTGGAGCGCCGACGTGAAGCAGTCCGGCGCCGTCGTGACGGCGTCCAACATGCCGTGGAACGGGACGCTGGGCACGGGCGCGAGCGCCCAGTTCGGTTTCCAGGCCACCTACAGCGGCACGAACGCCGTACCGACCGACTTCGCGTTCAACGGCGTGTCGTGCAGCGGTGACGGCCCCACCACCACCACCACCACGACCACGACCACCACCACGACCACTACGACGACTGACAACCCGCCGGTCGGCTGCGGCACGGCGACGGTCTGCGACGACTTCGAGCAGCAGACCGGGTCCGCCCCCAGCGGCCGCTGGACCGTCGGCGCGGCCAACTGCACCGGTCAGGGCACGGTCGCCATCGACAACTCGGTCGCGCACAGCGGCTCGAAGTCGGTGCGGGTCAACGGCGCGTCCGGTTACTGCAACCACATCTTCTTCGGCACGCCCATCAGCGGCACGAGCGTGGTGCACGGCCGGTTCTACGTCCGCCACACCACGGCGCTCCCGCAGCAGCACGTGACGTTCATGGCGATGAAGGACTCCGCGGACGGCGGCAAGGACCTGCGGATGGGCGGCCAGAGCGCGGCGCTGCAGTGGAACCGCGAGTCCGACGACGCGACCCTGCCCGAGCAGAGCCCGACCGGCGTGTCCAAGAGCAAGCCGCTGCCCACCGGCCAGTGGAACTGCGTGCAGTTCACCGTCGACCCGGCGGGCCGGATCTCCACCTCGCTCAACGGCTCGGTGGTCGAGGGCCTGGTCGCCGACGGCGTGTCCACGCCCGACGTCGACTCGCAGTGGCTGCGCAAGACCAACTGGCGGCCCGCGGTCACCGACCTGCGGCTGGGCTGGGAGAGCTACGGCGACGGCGCGAACACCCTCTGGTACGACGACGTGGCGGTCGGTTCCTCGCCCATCGCGTGCTGAGCTGACGTGCGTGGGGGCCGGTCGACGACCCGACCGGCCCCCACGCACGTGGTCAGGCGGCGTTCACCGAGACGTCGTCCAGCACGAACGAGGTCTGGTAGGACCAGTCCTCCGCGCCGGTGAAGCTCAGCGTGACGCTCTGGCCCGCGTACGCGCCCAGGTTGAAGGTGCGCACCGCGTAGCCGGACGGGTTGAGGTTGGTGTAGGTCGCCAGCGTGGTGCCCGCCACCGAGACGGTGAAGGTGTCGAACACCTCCGGCTCGTACTCGGCGGTGCTGATCTTCAGCCACAGCGACAGCGTGGTGTTGGCGCAGCCCGCCGGGATGGTGACGGTCTGGGCCAGCGTCTCGGTGTTGCTGTAGCCGTAGCCGCTGATCCACGACGAGCGGCTGCCGGTGCGGGGCGCGCCCTCGCCGGTCCACGGGCCGATGGTCCAGGTGGCGTTCGACCAGCCGGCGGTGCCACTCTCGAAGCCGCCGTTGACGACCTTCTCACCGGGCGCGGTGCACGAACCGCCCTGCGGCGTGATCGTCCAGGTGAACGTCGCGCGCACGACCTTGCCCGCGCTGTCGGTCACCGCGGCCGTGACGCTGTAGGTGCCCGCCGTGGTGGGTGTACCGGAGATCAGGCCGGTGGCCGCGGCGATGGTCAGGCCGGGCGGCAGGCCGGTGGCCGACCACGTGTACGGCGGCGTGCCGCCGGACGCCTTGAGCTGCAGGCTGGTGGCCGTGCCGACGCTGCCGGTCTGGTTGCCCGGCGGGGTGATCGCCGGGTCGCCCGGGCCGGGGCCGCCGCCGGTGTTGACGAACAGCAGCCGGTTCGGCGAGCCGCTGCCCGGGCTGGTGATCTTGTTCGCGGTGGAGTTGGTGATCATCGCGGAGGCGACCTGCGCGGGCGTCAACGACGGCGTGGCGCCGAGCAGTACCGCCGCGCCGCCCGCCACGTGCGGCGCCGCCATGGACGTGCCGCTGATGGTGTTGGTCGCGGTGTCGTTGGTCATCCACGCCGAGGTGATGTTCTGGCCCGGCGCGAAGATGTCCGAGCACGTGCCCCAGTTGGAGAACGAGGCGCGGGCGTCGGTGTTGGTCGAGGCGTTCACCGTGATCGCCTCGGCGACCCGGGCGGGGGTGAAGTTGCACGCGTCGGCGTTGGAGTTGCCCGACGCGATCGCGTAGGTCACGCCGTCGGCGATCGAGTTGCGGACCGCGGTCTCGCCGGTGACGTCGCTGCCCTGGCCCCCGAGGCTCATGTTCGCCACGGCCGGGCCGGAGGTGTGGTGGCCGGTGACCCAGTCGATGCCCGCCGCGACGCCCGCGAACGAGCCGGAGCCGGCGCAGTTGAGCACCTTGACCGCGATCAGCCGCACGCCCTTGGCGACGCCGTACGCCGTGCCGCCGACCGTGCCCGCCACGTGCGTGCCGTGGCCGTTGCAGTCGGTGTTGTTGGAGTCGACGGTGTTCGTGCCCCAGGAGGCGCGACCGCCGAAGTCGGAGTGCGTGGTCCGGATGCCGGTGTCGATGATGTAGGCGGTGACACCGGTGCCGTCGTTCGGGTAGGTGTAGGACGAGTCGAGCGGCAGGTCGCGCTGGTCGATCCGGTCCAGGCCCCACGACGGCGGGTTCGGCTGCGTCCCGGTGGCCTTGACCTCGCCGTTCTGCTGGACGTAGGCCACGCCGGGCTCGGCGGCGAGGCGGCGGGCGTCCCGTTCGGACAGCGTGCCGGCGAAGCCCTTGAGCGCGTGGCGGTAGGTGAAGTCGACCTGGGCGTCGTACTTGGCGCTGAGGTCGGCGGTGAGCGCGTCGACGCTCTGGGTGGACATCTGGTCGTAGACGACGATGTAGCTGTCCTCGATGGCGGTCGGGTTGTCGGCGCCGATGATGCCGCCTTCGGCCGCGGCGGGCGTGGCGCCGGTGGCCAGGGCCGCGGCGGTCACCGCGGCGGCGGCTAACGCGATCAGGGCGCGTCTGGATCCGCGAACGTCTCCCATTGCAGGGTTCTCCCTCGTGCAGGGGTTCCGGCAGACCCGGGAGCGGCGTGGGTCGGCCGGGGAGTGGAGGTTCTGCGATCACGTTCGCGCGGACGTGATCGGCAACGTTAGAGGACCGCCCCGGACCGGACAATCGGCCGGCAGTGGGAACGACCTGCGGTATTCCGAACGGCAGCCACCGATCAGGTGAGCCCGCCCCACTGGCCAATAATCTTAATAACTTCAGTGTCGACTAAAGTTAGTCTCCTTCCGGCACCGACGTGGCACCGGAAGGAGACGACGATGAAAACCGCCCGGATGCTCAGCGCCCGACGTAGGTGCGGAGGTGTTGGGCGGTCAGGGTGGAGGCGTGGCCGACCAGGTCGGCGGGGGTGCCGGTGAAGACGACCCGGCCGCCGTCGTGGCCCGCGCCGGGGCCGAGGTCGATGATCCAGTCGGCGTGCGCCATCACGGCCTGGTGGTGCTCGATGACGATGACGGTGTTGCCGTCGTCCACGAGGCGGTCGAGCAGGCCGAGCAGCTGGTCCACGTCGGCGAGGTGCAGGCCGGTGGTGGGTTCGTCGAGGACGTAGGTGGACGCCTTCTCGGCCATGTGGATGGCGAGCTTGAGCCGCTGCCGCTCGCCGCCGGACAGGGTGGTGAGGGGTTGGCCGAGGGACAGGTAGCCGAGGCCGACGTCGACCAGCCGGTCGAGGATGGCCTTGGCCTGCTTCTCGGTGAAGAACTCGCGCGCCTCGGTGACGGACATGCCGAGGACTTGGCTGATGTCGCGGCCGCGCAGGGTGTGGGTGAGGACTTCGGCGGTGAACCGCTTGCCCTCGCACTCCTCGCAGACCGAGGCGACGCCGGCCATCATCGCGAGGTCGGTGTAGACGAGGCCGATGCCCTTGCACTTGGGGCAGGCGCCTTCGGAGTTCGCGCTGAACAGCGCCGGTTTGACGCCGTTGGCCTTGGCGAAGGCGGTGCGGATCGGGTCGAGCAGGCCGGTGTAGGTGGCGGGGTTGGAGCGCCGCGAACCGCGGATGGGGGACTGGTCGACGGTGACGACGTCGTCGCGGCGGCCGAGGGAGCCGTGGATGAGGCTGCTCTTGCCGGAGCCTGCGACGCCCGTGACGACGGTGAGGACGCCGAGGGGGATGTCGACGTCGACGCCCTTGAGGTTGTGCAGGGTGGCGCCGGTGATGGGGAGGTGGCCGGTGGGTGTGCGGACCTGGTCGCGCAGTCGGGCGCGGTGGTCGAGGTGGCGGCCGGTGAGGGTGTCGGAGGCGCGGAGTTCGGCGACGGTGCCGGTGAAGGTGATGTGGCCGCCGTGGACGCCCGCGCCGGGGCCGAGGTCGACGACGTGGTCGGCGATGGCGATGGTCTCGGGTTTGTGCTCGACGACGAGGACGGTGTTGCCCTTGTCGCGCAGGCGGAGCAGGAGGTCGTTCATGCGCTGGATGTCGTGGGGGTGCAGGCCGACGGTGGGTTCGTCGAAGACGTAGGTGACGTCGGTGAGGGCGGAGCCGACGTGGCGGACCATCTTGACGCGTTGGGCCTCGCCGCCGGAGAGGGTGGCGGCGGGTCGGTCGAGGCTGAGGTAGCCGAGGCCGATCTCGACGAGGTTGTCGAGGAGTTCTTTGAGGGTGGTGAGCATGGGGCCGACGGAGGGGTCGTCGAGCTTGGCGATCCAGTCGGCGAGGTCGCTGATCTGCATGGTGGAGCAGTCGGCGATGGTGAGGCCGTCGATCTTGGAGGAGAGGGCGGCGGCGTTGAGGCGGGCGCCGTGGCAGGCGGGGCACCGGGTGAAGGTGACGGCGCGGTCGACGAAGGCGCGGATGTGGGGTTGCATGTTCTCGCGGTCCTTGCCGAGGTAGAGGCGTTGGACCTTGACCAGGAGGCCTTCGTAGGTGACGTTGGTCTTGCCGATCTTCACCTTGGTGGTTTCGCGGTTGAGGAAGGCGTCCCATTCCTCGTCGGTGAAGTCCTGGAGTTTTTTGTCCGGGTCGTAGAAGCCGGAGTGGACGTAGGTCTGGACGTACCAGTTGTCGACGGTGAAGCCGGGGACGGTGATGGCGCCTTCGGTGAGGGATTTGGTGCGGTCGACGAGGTGGTCGACGTCGACGGTGGAGACGCGGCCGAGGCCTTCGCAGGTGGGGCACATGCCTTCGGGGAGGTTGAAGCTGAAGGCGCCGGAGGTGCCGACGTGGGGGTGGCCGAGGCGGCTGAAGAGGATGCGGAGCATGGTGTGGGCGTCGGTGGCGGTGCCGACGGTGGAGCGGGAGTTGGCGCCCATGCGTTCCTGGTCGACGATGATGGCGGCGCTGAGGTTGCGCAGGGCGTCGACGTCTGGTCGGCCGAGGGTGGGCATGAAGGACTGGATGAACGCGGTGTAGGTCTCGTTGATGAGTCGTTGGGACTCGGCGGCGATGGTGCCGAAGACGAGTGATGATTTGCCGGAGCCGGAGACGCCGGTGAAGACGGTGAGGCGTCGTTTGGGGATGTCGACGGAGACGTCGGCGAGGTTGTTCTCCCTGGCGCCGCGGACTTGGATGACGTCGTGGCTGTCTGCTGGTGCGGCCATCGCCGGCTTTCCCCCTGGTTTGTTTATGCCGTAAGGTGCTCGCGGGCACGGTACTTTACGGCGTAAAGGGGCGGCAAGTGGCGGTGTTCGCGGGGCAGGGTGACGCGGATCGGTCGATGCGGCTGCTGTGGCGTGCGCCGGGTGGCGGGTCGGGGCCGGGGCTGTCGGTGGACGCGATCGTGGACGCGGCGGTCGAGGTGGCCGACCGGGACGGCATGGGGGCGTTGTCGATGCGGGCGGTGGGGGAGCGGTTGGGTCGTTCGGCGATGGCGCTGTACACGCACGTGCCGAGCAAGGCGGAGCTGCTGGACCTGATGTGCGACCGGGTGTTGGGTGAGCTGCCGTCGGACTACCCGGTGGACGGGGGGTGGCGGGCGGCGTTGCGGGCGTGGGCGGGCGATGTGCGGGAGTGCTATCTGGCGCACCCGTGGGTGTTGCAGGTGTCGCAGGCGCGGCCGGTGCTGGGTCCGAACGAGTTCGCGATGGTGGAGGCGTTGCTGCGCATCCTGCGGCCGACGGGGTTGGGGTTGTCGGTGTTGCCGGGGGTGGTGGGCGCGGTGGTGCAGTTCGTGCGCGGTGCGGCGGGGGTGATCGCGGAGGCGCGGCGGGCGGCGCGGGAGACGGGGATGACCGACGAGGAGTGGTGGTTCTCGCGGGCGGGGGTGTTCGAGGAGGTGGCGCCGGACTTCGCGGAGCGTTTTCCGCTGTCGGCGTGGGTGGGCGCGGAGGAGCCGCCGCCGGTGGAGGGTGACGAGTGCGTGCCGTACTTGGAGCGGGACGCGGTGCGGAACTTCGTGACGGGGTTGGAGGTGTTGTTGGACGGGGTGGAGGCGGCGGTGTCGCGTGCGCGCGGGGGGTGAGCGGGGGTGTTGTACGGTGTGCCGGTTGGCGCGGACTAGGGAGGTGGGACCCATTTCTGCTGGTGTGCATCGGGTCGCTCCCGGCCGTGTCGTGGCGGTGTGAGGGGCGCCCGCGGGTTTCTCGCGAGAGGCGTTCGTCGTCGTGGATCTTGATGTGGTGGCGCGGTTGCGCGCGGCCGGGTGCGTGTTCGCCGAGGACGAGGCGCGGGTGTTGGTGGAGGCCGCGCGTGGTCCGGAGGAGTTGGAGCTGTTGACGGCGCGGCGGGTGGCCGGGTTGCCGTTGGAGCAGGTGGTGGGGTGGGCGGAGTTCTGCGGGTTGCGGGTGGTGGTGGAGCCGGGGGTGTTCGTGCCGCGTCGTCGCACGGAGTTCCTGGTGCGGGTGGCGGTGGGTGTGGCGGGGCCGGGTGCGGTGGTGGTGGACCTGTGTTGCGGGTCGGGTGCGGTGGGTGCCGCGGTGGTGGACCGGGTGCCGGGGGTGGAGTTGTACGCGGTGGACGTGGATCCGGTGGCGGTGGCGTGTGCCCGGCGCAACGTGGGTGCGGGTCGGGTGTACGAGGGTGATCTGTACGGGCCGTTGCCGGTGTCGTTGGCGGGTCGGGTGGACGTGTTGGTGGCGAACGCGCCGTACGTGCCGACCGGGTCGATCGGGATGATGCCGCCGGAGGCGCGTGAGCACGAGCCGCTGGTGGCGTTGGACGGTGGGGTGGACGGTCTGGACGTGCAGCGGCGGGTGATCGCGGGTGCGGCGCGGTGGTTGGCGCCGGGTGGGCGGTTGTTGGTGGAGACGGGTGCGCGGCAGGCGGCGGGGACGGTGGCGGCGTTCGCGCGGGGTGGGTTGCGCGCGGAGGTGGTGTCGGACGAGGAGTTGTCGGCGACGGTGGTGGTGGGTTCGCGGTAGGTCGGCGGGGGCCGGTCAGGTCCCGGTCGCGCCGTCGCCCAGTTCGCGGGCGATGTCGAGGTGGCCGAGGTGGCGGGCGTACTCGTGGAGCAGGTGGAACAGGATCCAGGCGAGCGTGCCGCGGGGCGCGTCGGGCCGGTCCCAGCGGGCGGCGCGGTCGGTGAGGGCGGATTCGGCGGTGATGGCGCGGGAGCGGGCGCACTGGTCGAGGTAGAAGGCGCGGATGCCGTCGGTGGTGTCGCCGTCCTCGACGACCCATTCGGCGTTCTCGACGTCGGGGTTGCCGTGGGGTCGTTCGACGTCTTCGCCGCGGAAGCACCACCGCAGCCAGCGCAGTTCGACGTGGGCGAGGTGCTTGAGCATGGCGAGCGGGGTCCAGCCGCTGGGCAGGCGGCTGGTGCGCAGTTCGTCCTCGGAGAGTCCGTCGATCTCGCGGAGCACGGCGTCGCGGTGGAAGTCCAGGTAGGACAGGAGCAGGTCGCGGGTGTCGGCGGTGTCGGGTGGGGGCTCGGCGGGCACGGTGACGCGGGCGTAGACGCGGGTGCCGTCGATCTCGAGGGTGGCGCCGACCTTGCGCAGGACGGTCAGGGCGGCGGTGTTGCCGGTGGTGGTGTCGGCGACGAGGGTGGTCACCCCGCGCCGGGGTGCTTCCTCGATGACGCGGCGCAGGGCGGCCAGGCCGACGCCGCGGCCGCGGGCGCAGCGGGCGAGCCACATGCCGGTCTCGCCCTTGGCGGTGAGCCGGACCATGCCGACGGTGCGGTCGTCGCGCACGATCTCGTAGGCGTCCTCGGCGAAGCCCCGGTAGAACTCGCGGAACTCGTCGGGCCGGGCCGGCGTCCAGCCCGGCGGCATCACGTCGGCCGGGTCGGCGTCGGCCACCGCGAGGCCGAGCAGTCGTTCCACGGCGGCGTCGTCCACCTTCCGCAACGCGATCATCGCGCCAGCTCCTTCTCCAACGGGGTCCGGAAGCGGGGGATCACGCGCACCCCGCCGATCCAGGACGTCAACCGGTCCGCCTCCCGGGCGATCGCCGCTTCCGCGTCCGCGCCGACGTCGTGCAGCAGGTGCCACACGACCTCGCCGTCGGCGCGCTGGGCCCACCCGCCGACGACCTCGCCGTTCCACCAGACGGTCGGGCCGACGTTGCCCGCGGTGTCGAACAGGCGGGGCCGGTGCCGGGCGGGCAGGTACCAGTCGCGAGCCTGCCATCCCATCGGTGTGGGATCCAGTGCCGGCAGCAGCGCGGCCCACGGTTCGGGGTCGGGCACGGGGTCTCGCCGTTCGTACAGCGCGGCCTCCACCGCGGCGACCGAGGGCTGGTCGAGGCGGGCGCACGCGGACAGGAACACCGTGGCGGGGTCGGTGGCGTGCAGGCCGACGAGCGCGTCGACCACGTCCTCCACCCGGGCGGCGCGGGTGGACAGCAGGTGGCGGACGCCCGGGCGGGCCCGGCGTCCGGCGTCGTCGATCCTGGCGGGCGTCACCGGCTCATCCTCGGCGATCTACCCTGACCGGCGAAACCGGGACTGCGACCCGGACCCCGCTGGACGAGGACGCGATGTCGGCAACACGGCTGCTGGTGCTCGGGGTGGTGCGCGGCTACGGGCGCGCCCACGGCTACCTGATCGGCAACGACCTGATGTCGTGGGGCGCGGGGGAGTGGGCCAACGTCAAGTGGGGCTCGATCTACCACGCGCTCAAGCAGCTGACCAAGGAAGGCTGCCTGGTCGACGACCTGGTGCCGCCGGGCCGCACGGACTACGGGATCACCGCCAAGGGGGAGGCCGAGTACCGCACGCTGCTCAGGGACGCGTTGCGGCGGCCGGAGACGCGGCCCGACCTGCTCGCCGCGGGGTTGGCGCTGCTGCCGTCGTTGACCCGCGCGGAGGCGGTGGGGCTGCTGGGTGAACGGCTGGCGGCGTTGGAGGCCAGGCGTGACGCGGCGCGTGAGCAGGCGGGGCAGTGGCGGGAGCCGACGCACGTGAAGGAGCTGTACGGGCTGTGGGAGCACACGGCGGCCACCGGTGCGGAGTGGACGCGCGGCCTGGTCGAACGCCTCGAAGCGGGCGCTTACCCGATGGCCGGGGAGCCGGGATCGCCGGGTGCGCCCGGCAGTTGGGCTATACTCAAACTTGAGTAGCGAGGGGGAGCGCTGAACACAGGGTTGGAGCGGTACGCGGCCGTCTTCGAGGTCGCCGACCCGCCACGCACGTCCACCGTCGCCTTCTACGCCGAAGACCCGGCCGACGACAGCGGGACCGACCAGCGGACACCCGGTACGCGGCCCGGTGCCGCACCCCTCGGCGTCCCCGGGTCCGACCGGCTCACCATCGCCACGCCCGACGGGGTGCGGCGGACCGTGCCCGCGCTGCGCCTGCCCGTGTCCGAGGCCGTCCCGCTGCTCAGCCGCGCCCGCCGCACCCCGCACGCCCACCCCGCCACCGCGTTCTGGGGCGCGGCGGTGGTGGTGGCGTTGCAGCTCGTCGCCCGCGGCCGGGTGCGGCCCGCGGTCACCGACGGCGACTTCGACGCGTGGCTGCTCGGCCCGCTCGACGCCGCCGACCACGCCCGCGTCCGCGACCTCGCCGACGCCATGCCCGCGCACGCCCGCGCGGTGCCGCTGCCGGGCCCCGACCCGCTCGAGCTGCCCGAGGCCGAACCGCTGCTGCGCGCCTTCCTCGACGCCGTCGCCGACACCATGCCGCGCGGCGCGGCGGCCGTGCACGCCGCCGGTGCTCCCGCGTTCGCCTCCATGGCGCCCCAGCAGGTGCCGCACCTGCGTGACTGGGCCGACCAGGGCGTGCGCATCTCGCTGCGGATCGAGGGCTTCGGCCCGTTCCGCGCGGTCGTGCAGGTCCACAGCCTCGCCGACCCGGCCCGCGTGGTCGACGCCGCCGAGCTGTGGGCGTCGGCCAACCAGCGGTCCCGGGCCGACGCCGTGATCGCCCTGCGCCGCGCCGCCCGTGCCTGGCCGCCGCTGGAACGGCTGCTCGACCAGGCCGTGCCCGACGAGGTCGCCCTGCTCGACTCCGACATCGCGCACCTGCTGGCCACCGGCGCGGTCCGCCTGGCCGGCGCGGGCGTGGACGTGCACTGGCCCAAGGACCTCGTGCGCGACCTGACCGCGAAGGTCGTCATCGGCGAACGGCCCGCCGACCGGCCCGCGTTCTTCGGCCCTGACCAGCTCACCTCCGTGAACTGGCAGCTCGCGCTGGGCGAGGACCCGCTCACCCCCGACGAGCTGGACCGCCTCGCCGAGGCGACCCGGCCCGTGGTGCGGCTGCGCGACCGCTGGACCCTCGTCGACCCCGAACTCGCCCGCCGCGCCCGCGAACGCGCCCTCAAGCCGGTCACCGCGATCGACGCGCTCGGCGCGGCGCTGACCGGCACCACCCACGTCGACGGCGTCGAGGTCGAGGTCGCCGCCACCGGCTGGCTGGACGAGCTGAGGTCCCGCCTCGCCGACCTCGACGGCACGCCCCTCGCCCAGCCCGCCGAGCTGCGGGCGACCCTGCGCGACTACCAGCTGCACGGCCTGCGCTGGCTGGACCGGATGACCTCGCTCGGCCTCGGCGCGTGCCTGGCCGACGACATGGGCCTGGGCAAGACCATCACCCTCATCGCGCTGCACCTGCACCGCAACAGCACCGTCGGGCACCACCGGGACCCCGGCCCCACCCTGGTGATCTGCCCCGCGTCGCTGATGGGCAACTGGCAGCGGGAGATCGAGCGCTTCGCGCCCGGCGTGCCCGTCCGCCGCTTCCACGGCCCGCGCCGCGAGGTCGCGCACGAGGGCTTCGTGCTCACCACCTACGGCACCATGCGCCTGGACGCCGACCGGCTCGCCGACGTCGACTGGGGCCTGGTCGTCGCCGACGAGGCGCAGCACGTGAAGAACCCCGCCTCCGACACGGCCAAGGCGCTGCGCCGCGTCCCCGCCCGCGCCCGCGTCGCCCTCACCGGCACCCCGGTGGAGAACACGCTGTCCGAGCTGTGGGCCATCCTCGACTGGACCACCCCCGGCCTGCTCGGCACCCGGGCGCGGTTCCAGGCACGGTGGGCCGGCCCGATCGAAGCCGACCACGACCACGAGACCGCGCAGCGGTTCGCCCGGCTCGTGCGGCCGTTCCTGCTGCGCCGCCGCAAGACCGACCCCGGCATCGCGCCCGAGCTGCCGCCCAAGACCGAGACCGACCAGCCCGTCGCGCTCACCCGTGAACAGGCCGTCCTCTACGAGGCCGTCGTGCGGGAGCTCATGGCGGAGGTCCGCGAGGCCGACGGCATCGCCCGCCGCGGCCGGGTCGTCAAGCTCCTCACCGGACTCAAGCAGGTCTGCAACCACCCCGCCCAGTACCTCAAGGAGACCTCGCCCAAGCTCGCCGGCCGGTCGGGCAAGCTGGAGCTGCTCGACGAGCTGCTCGGCACGATCCTCGCCGAAGGCGGCGCGGTGCTCGTGTTCACCCAGTACGTCGCCATGGCCCGCCTCATCGAACGCCACCTCACCGGCCGCGGCGTCACCAGCCAACTCCTGCACGGCGGCACGCCCGTCCCCGCCCGCGACGCCATGGTCCGCCGCTTCCAGGACGGCGAGTGCCCGGTGTTCCTGCTGTCGCTCAAAGCCGCGGGCACCGGCCTCAACCTCACCCGCGCCGACCACGTCGTGCACTACGACCGGTGGTGGAACCCCGCCGTGGAGGACCAGGCCACCGACCGGGCCCACCGCATCGGCCAGACCCGGCCCGTGCAGGTGCACCGGCTCATCGCCGAGGGCACCATCGAGGACCGCATCGCCGCGATGCTGCGCGCCAAGCGCGACCTCGCCGACGCCGTCCTGGCCCGCGGCGACGCCGCGTTCACCGAACTGTCCGACGACGAACTGGGCAACCTGGTCGAACTCAGGAGCGGCACGTGAGCGACCGCGTGAAGGGCTTCCCCGCGTTCGGCAAGGGCGTGCGCCGCGCCCGCTCCTGGTGGGGCAAGGCGTGGCTAAAAGCCCTGGAGGACACCTCGCTGGACCAGGCGCCGCTGCGCCAGGGCCGCAAGTACGCCCACGCCGGCCTCGTCGGCACCATCACCGTCAGCCCCGGCCGCCTCGCCGCGACCGTCTACGACACCGAGGACACCCACCACACCGTCGTCCGCGTCACCGAGCTCACCGACGGCGAGTGGAACCGGTTCCTCGGCCAGATCGCCGTCAAGGCGGGCCACCTCGCCGCGCTGCTGGACCGCGAGATGCCCCGCGAGCTCGCCGACGCCGCCGCCGACGCGGGCGTGCCGCTGCTGCCCGGCATCGGCGACCTCGACCCCGAGTGCACCTGCCCCGGCTGGGAACTGCCGTGCCGCCACGCCGCCGCCCTGTGCCACCAGGCGTCGTGGCTGATCGACGCCGACCCCTGGCTGCTGCTGCTCCTGCGGGGCCGCGACCAGGACGAAGTCGTCGCCGGCGCCCGACCCGCCAGCGGCGTGCTCGCCACCGCCGCCTACGCCCGACCGGTTCCCGACCTGCCCGACGACCCGCCACCCGGCGAACCCGGCCCGCTGCCCGAGTTCGAACCCGCGCCCGGCCTCGACGTCGACGTGCTGCGGCTGCTCGTCGCCGACGCCGCCGCCAAAGCCCGCGACGTCCTCGCCACCGGCCGGTGGCCCGCACCCGACGACCGCCGCGACCACATCCGCATGGCCGCCGCCCACCCCGCCCTGCGCGACCGCCTCGACGCCGACCCCCGCGCCGTGCGCGCCTGGCGGCAGGGCGGCCTCACGGCTCTCGACGTCCTCGAACAACCCTGGACACCCGACAGGACCGACACCGCCCGCGCCCGCGCCGCCTGGGACAGCGGCGAACTCCCCGAACCGACCGTGTGGCGCAACCGCTGGACCGTCCACGACCGCCAACTCCGCTACGGCCGCGACGGCCGCTGGTACCCCTACCGCTCCGTCGACGGCGACTGGTGGCCCACCGGCACCCCGCACCGCGACCCGACGGCGGCCCTCACCGACGCCGACTGACCCCGGTCCCACCCGAAGCGGCGGCTCGCGGAAAAGCACCCGGCGCCGGGGGAGGGTGGCCTACGCTCGCGAGGTGGTCGACTCACCACCGAACCCCACCCAGGTGCGGCTGACCAGCCCGCGCTCGGCCCGCGTGCAGAAGACCCTCGCGGCCGTCGTCGCGGTCGCCGTGCTCGTCGGCGGCACGATCACGGTGGCGCGCTCGGACACGTGGTGGGAAGTCGCGCTGTGGGTGGCCGCGTCCCTGCTGGTGCTCTTCATCGCGGTGAGCATCGGCGCGAGCGCCGCCGAGGACGCCCGCGCGAGCGCCGCGCTCCGCGCCACCGCCGTGCCGTCCCGCGCGGCCGTCGTCGGGGCCGAGTACATCGACGACGGCGAAACCACCGCCTACCTGCTGACGCTGTGGATCACCCCGCCGGGCGGCACCGGTTTCCAGGTCCAGCACCGCTGCGACGACCTCACGTGCGTCACCGCCGCCCAGCGACCCGACCCGGTGCTCGACGTCCTGGTCGACCCGGAGGTCCGCACCTGGGCCGTGGTCCACTGAGCCGGATCGTCCACACAGGACCATTCAGGGTTGAAATCGCAGGTCAAGCCCGCTTCACCACACCTGTGGTACCACACCTGTGGTAGTCGTCCGAGTCGATCCCCCCCTGGCACTCCCGCACCGAACGGCACCGCCGCCACCGCCCGGACGGTGACGCCCACCAGGACCCGCCCCGCCGGACGGCCCTAGGTGATCACGCCCGGCATCACGGCGGCCGTCCGCTTGCGGCGCAGCCACACCTTCCGCGAACCGTCGCCGAACAGCAGCGTCCGCGACAACTCCCACCCCGCGAACTCGGCGTGGATCGCCAGCTGCGTCGTCGCCGTGCGACGGGAGACACCGGCCGGCAGCCGCAGCGGCCGGTACTCCCAGTCCCCGTCGACCACCCCTTCGCCCATCATCCGATCACCTGCATCCCTGCGCCGTCCCCGGACGCGACGAACACGCGCCCGCTGCCTGGATCGACCGCCACCGAGTCCGGCTGGCGGACCGCGGCGAACCGGTGCCGCTCCACCGGCTCCGCGCCGGCCACGTCGAACGCCACCACCTCGTTGCGCCCGGTGAGCGTGATCCACACCAGGTCGCGCGCCTCGTCGTAGGCCATCCCGTACGGCTCGCCCGGCACGGGGTAGCGCAGCCGCATGATCAGCGGACCGGTGGAGAACGCCATCAGCTCACCGCCTCGCGTGTCCACCACGAACACCCGGCCGAACCGGTCGGCCACGGCGTTCGTCGCGCCCTCGCCCGCCCGCAGCCCCGCTCCCGGGCCGTCGGCCGCCGGGTCGAGGTCGAACACCGCGCTGCGCGGCCGGTCCAGCACCACCGCCGCGCCACCCACCGCCACCAGCCGGTCCGGGCTGGAGATGCCGCGCACCACGTGCCCGTCCACCGACACCTGCCGCAGGTCGCGCTGCGCGACCAACGTCCGGTCGCCCACCCGCGCGGTGTCCACCGGCGCGCCGTCCACCGCGCGCTGCGACGACGTCCCGTCCGGGCGGATGGTCACCACGACACCCGCGGGCACCACGGCCTCCACCACGTCACCGACGGTCACCAGCCGTTCCGCCGGACCGGGCAACGGCACCACGACGGGGTCGCTCAGCGTGTCGAGGGGGTACAGGGCCACCGACGGCGGTTCGGCCAGCGCCACCGCCACCCGCCCGCCGGCGACCGCGACCGACGTCGCCCGACCCGACGGCACGACGCGGCCCTCCGGGGCCGTCGCCTGATCCGGTGACACCGCGGGCCGCGCGGGCTCCAACGTCGCCGCGAGCTGCAGCGGATCGGCCGGGTTCTCCTCGGTCGCACAGCCCGAGACCAACGCGACCCCGGTGAGCACTACCGCCGCCAGTCGGCGCAACGTCGGACCTCCCAGTCGACCCCGTTCAGCCCTCCCAGCATCCATCACCGAACCACCATCGTCACGCAGGGGGCGGGTGTTGTCGTTGGTCTGGGCAGGTGATAGTCGGCCGCCACCCGTACCCCTCGGCCGCCCTCGGCGACTAACCCCAGTGAACGGGGGAGGCGTCGCGATGACCGTCGAGGAGCTGCGGGACCGGCACGTGCGACTGCTGCGGGACCGGCGGGTGGTCGACCACCTCGGCCCGCCCGCGCACCCCGCCGACACCGCCGCGCGCTACCACACCTGGACCCAGGTGGCCGCCGAACCGCTGCCCGACCTGCTCGGCCGGCTGGTCGACGCGCGGGTGCGGCCCCGCGCGTACCGGCCCGCGCACCTGCACCGCCAACAACGCACGCTCGACGCCCTCCAGCCCGAGGTGCTGCACCTGGCCCGCGCCGCCGGCTGGGACACCGCCACGCCCGTGCTCGCCGGGGTGTTCCCCACCGGCACCCTGGACACCCTCAGCGTCCCCGTGCCCGGCCGGGGCGTGCTCGTCCTGGTCGACACGGCGCTGCCGGACCTGCTCGGCGCCGTGCTCAAGACCATGACCGGCGCCCTGCCGAACTACGGCACACCGCCCCTGCTCAGCGGCGAGCAGGCGTCCTTCGCCCTGGCCGAAGCCGTCAACGCCCACCTGTACGGCAACGGCGCGGTCCAGGCCCGGCCGCTGCCCGAGCTGTCCGGGCAGCGCGCCGCGCTGGTCTCGCTGATGGCTCGGCGCGCCACCCAGTTCGTGCTGGCCCACGAGTTCGGGCACGTGCTGGCCGGGCACCTGGCGCACGCCCGCCGCCGCACCGACCCCGGCACGCCGGTCGGTGCGCTGGACGCCCAGTCCGTCGGCTGGCGCCGCGAGCACGAAGCCGACCGGATCGCGGCCGTGATCATGCTGCGCAGCCTCGACGACCTCGGGCACCGCGAGCTGGAGGCGCACGAGCCGTACCTGGTCGCGGCCGTGCTGCTGGTGCTGTTCCTGCACGAGGTCACCGACCGGCTCGCCGACGAGCTCGGCCTCACCGTCCCGTTCGCGGGCAACCACCCGCCGCCCGTGCGCCGCATCCAGACCCTGGTCGAGCACCTCGCCGGGCAGGTCCGCACACCCCGCGCCCTCGACCTCGCCGCCGACGCCGCCACCTGGCTGGAGGACCGGCTCGGCGACGTGCGGGAGTGGTTCCGGCTGGTCGCCGACACCCTCCGCTGACGCGGCACCGCATCGCCCGGACGGCTCAGCCGCCGCGAACGGGTCGCGACCACAGCCGACACGGCCGGGTGGCGCGGTTCACCCGCGAGCCTGGTTCGCGGCCACCGCCCACCCGTGCCGCCGCGCCGCTGGTGCGATCCGGGTGCGGGTGACGACACCGCCCGCGCTCATCGAGGGAGGACCATCATGGCCACGTACAACACCGAGATCGGCACCGGCAGCGGTGGCTGGCAGCCCGACGCCGACCTGACCGTCCAGATCGCCAACCGCGGGCAAGTGGTGCCCGCCGACGGCAAACCCGGGACGGGCACCACCGTCACGTGGAGCGGCGACCAGGGCAACGGCAGCGTCACGTTCTTCGACAACGGCGCCACCTTCTCCGGCAGCGCGCAGTTCCCCGGCGAGGGCCCGGTCGGCTACCGGGGCACCTACGCCGGCTGACCCACGGCCCGCCGTTCCGCCGCGGCCCGGGGGTCGTGGCGGAACGGCGGGCGGCCGAGCCCCACCCCGGCCGGACGACCCACCGGTCCGGGCCGGCAACCCGCCCGCGATCCCGCGTGCGCCGCCCTCACGACGCTCACCCGCCCGGCCGGCTCACCCCATCGGCCGTTCCGGGTAACCGAACTCCACCGCGCTCACGTCGTCCAACGCCGCCCGGATCGCCGGGGGCAGCGTCAGCTCCTCGGCCGCCAGCGACCCCAGCAACTGGACGGTGTCCCGCGCGCCCACCACCGGCGCCACCACGCCCGGCCGG
This sequence comes from Saccharothrix saharensis, assembly GCF_006716745.1. Taxonomy (NCBI): domain Bacteria; kingdom Bacillati; phylum Actinomycetota; class Actinomycetes; order Pseudonocardiales; family Pseudonocardiaceae; genus Saccharothrix; species Saccharothrix saharensis. The sequence goes on from NZ_VFPP01000001.1 coordinate 415,817, forward strand.
TCCCGCACCCACGCCAGCGCCACGCACAGCGCGTTCGTGCCCAACCCGTCCGCCGCCGTCGCCACCGCCTGCACGATCCGCGCCGCCCGCTCGGTGCGGTGCTGCTCCACGTACCCGGCGAAGTGCGCCGACGCGCCCCGCGAGTCCGACGGCGTGCCGTTGCGGTACTTGCCGGTCAGCACGCCCCGGCCCAGCGGCGCCCACGGCAGCAGCCCGATCCCGTGGTGCTGGGCGGCCGGCACCACCTCCCGCTCCACGCCGCGCTCCAGCAGCGAGTACTCCACCTGCGTCGACACCAGCGGCGTGTGGCCCGGCAGCGCCGCCGCCGTGCCCAGCTGCCAGCCCGAGTAGTTCGACACGCCCGCGTACCGGACCCGGCCCGAGGTGACCGCCGCGTCCAGCGCGGACAGCGTCTCCTCCAGCGGCACGTTCGCGTCCCACGCGTGCAGCTGCCACAGGTCGATGTGCTCCACGCGCAACCGGCGCAGCGAGCCGTCCAGGGCGTGCAGCAACGCACCGCGGGACGCGCCGCCGCCGAACGGACCGTCGTTGCGCCGCGCCACCGCCTTCGTCGCGATCACCAGCTCCTCGCGCGGCACGACCTCGCCCAGCAGGCCGCCCAGGATCCGCTCGCTCTCGCCCTCCACGTACACGTCGGCGGTGTCCACCAGGGTGCCGCCGGCCTCGGCGAAGGCCAGCAACTGGGTGGCCGCCTCGTCCGCGTCGGTGTCCCGGCCCCAGGTCATCGTGCCCAGGGCCATCCGGGAGACCCGCAGTCCGCTGCGCCCGAGGTATCGCTGTTCCACGCGGGGGAGCCTAAAGGGTGATCGACTTGCCGGTGGGTCGTGGCACGCGCGGGGTCGAGGCCCAATCCCGTCACGATCGGGGCACACCCGCCCTGGCGAACCAGGTTACCGACCGGTAGGGTCCCGGGTCGTGCGACTGGGACTGAACCTCGGGTACTGGGGCGCGGGCAACGACGCCGCGAACCTCGAACTGGCCAGGGAAGCCGACCGACTGGGCTACTCGGTGGTGTGGGCCGCCGAGGCCTACGGCTCCGACGCGCCCACGGTCCTGGCGTGGGTGGCCGCGCAGACCGAGCGCGTCGACGTCGGCAGCGCGATCCTGCAGATCCCGGCCCGGACGCCGGCCGCCACCGCGATGACCGCCGCCACCCTGGACTCGCTGTCCGGCGGCCGGTTCCGGCTGGGCCTGGGCGTGTCCGGCCCGCAGGTGTCGGAGGGCTGGCACGGCGTGCGGTTCGACAAGCCGCTGGGGCGCACCCGCGAGTACGTCGACATCGTCCGCGCCGCGCTGCGCCGCGAGCGGCTGAGCTACGCCGGCGAGCACTACACGCTGCCGCTGCCCGACGGCCCCGGCAAGGCGCTCACGCTGACCGTGCACCCGGTGCGCGAGCACATCCCCGTCTACCTGGCCGCCATGGGCCCCCGCAACGTCGAGCTCGCCGGGGAGATCGCCGACGGCTGGCTGGCCCTGTTCCTGTCGCCCGAGCACTCCGGCGACGTGCTGGCGTCGCTGCGCGCGGGCCGGGAGAAGGCGGGCAAGACCCTCGACGGGTTCGACATCGCCGCCACCGTCCCCCTGGTCGTCGGCGACGACTGGCGCGCCTGCGCCGACGTCATCCGCCCCTACACCGCGCTCTACGTCGGCGGCATGGGCAGCCGGAAGAAGAACTTCTACAACGACAACGCCGCCCGCATGGGCTTCGCCGCCGAGGCGGCCGAGGTCCAGGAGCGCTACCTCGCCAAGGACTACGAGGGCGCGATGGCCGCCCTGCCCGTGGACTTCCTCGACGCCACCGCCCTGCTCGGCCCGAAGGAGCGCATCGCCGACCGGATGCGCGCGTTCGCCGAAGCGGGGGTCACCACGCTCACCCTTTCGCCCATGCTGCAAGATCTCGATCAGGGGATCGCCGCGCTCCGCACGGCGATCGAAGCTCTGGATCTGGCAGGAGTGGGTAGTTGAGCTGGTTGCAGGCCATCGTCCTCGGACTCGTCCAAGGACTCACGGAATTCCTGCCCATTTCCTCGTCGGGTCACATCAGGATCGTCTCCACGCTGTTCTTCGGCAACGACGCGGGCGCGTCGTTCACCGCGGTCATCCAGCTCGGCACCGAGGTCGCGGTGCTGATCTACTTCGCCAAGGACATCGGCAACTTCATCGGTGCCTGGTTCCGCGGCCTGTTCAGCAAGGCCGCGCGCAAGACCGAGGACTACCGCATGGCCTGGTACGTGATCATCGGGTCGATCCCGATCAGCGTGCTGGGCTACCTGTTCAAGGACGAGATCCGGTCGTCGCTGCGCAACCTGTGGATCACCGCCACCGTGCTGGTGGTGTTCGGCCTGCTGCTCGGCCTGGCCGACCAGTTCGCCCAGCACATCCGCACCAAGCTCCAGCTCAAGGACGCCATCGGCATGGGCCTGGCCCAGGCGCTGGCGCTGATCCCCGGCGTGTCCCGCTCCGGCGGCACCCTCACCGCGGGCCTGTTCCTCGGCCTGGACCGCGCCTCCGCGGCCCGCTACTCGTTCCTGCTGGCCCTGCCCGCCGTGTTCGGCGCGGGCATCTTCAGCATCCCCGACGTGCTCGAACGCGCCGAGCCCAACGCCGCCTCCGTGCCGCAGATGATCGTCGCCACGATCGTGTCGTTCGGGGTCGGCTACGCCACGATCGCGTGGCTGCTGCGCTACGTCTCCAAGCACAGCTACTCGGTGTTCGTGTGGTACCGGCTGCTGCTGGGCATCGTCCTGATGGGGCTGCTGTCGATGGGCCTCATCAACCCGACATAGGGTTGACCCCGTGGCTACCGTGATCTTGCTGCGACACGCCCGCTCCACCGCCAACGGAGCGGGCGTGCTCGCGGGGCGCCAACCCGGCGTGGCGCTGTCCGAACGGGGCGTGGAGCAAGCCGCGGCACTGGTCGACCGGCTCGCCGGCATCCCGGTCGCCGCCGTCGTCACCTCGCCGCTGCAACGCTGCCGGGAGACCCTCGCGCCCCTGCTCGACCGGCTCGGCCTGGACGCCACCGCGGAACCCGACCTCGCCGAGGTCGACTACGGCCAGTGGACCGGGCGCGAGATCAAGGACCTGCTCGAGGAACCCCTGTGGTCGGTCGTGCAGCAGCACCCCTCCGCCGCGGTGTTCCCCGGCGGCGAGGGCCTGGCCACCGTGCAGTCGCGGGCCGTGGCCGCCATCAGGGCCCACGACGCCCGCGTCACCGCCGAACACGGCCCGCGCGCCGTGTGGGTCGCGTGCAGCCACGGTGACGTGATCAAGGCCGTGCTGGCCGACGCGCTGGGCGTCCACCTCGACGGCTTCCAGCGCATCGTGGTCGACCCGGCGTCGGTGTCGGTCGTCCAGTACACCGAGCACCGGCCGTTCGTGCTGCGCGTCAACGACAACGGCGGCGACCTGTCCGCCCTCGTGCCGCCGCCGGAGAAGGCGGGGGAACCGCCGTCCTCCGACGCGGTCGTGGGCGGTGGCACCGGCGCGTGAGCAGCGCGTGACCCCCGGACAGTGCAGGGTAGTCCGGGGGTCACGGTGCGCTTGGCCGGGGCGGGCGACCTCGTGCCGACGATCGTATTGGCGCGGACGCGCCGGTGAACGCCCCGCGACGCGCGGACCGCTCGGCGGTGTCGCGGCACCCGCGCAGGTCAGCCCGCCCGCCTCGCCCGAGCCCGCAGCCAAAAGCCCAGCTCAACAGGGGTGGAAACAGCGCCGAAACAAACCGCGCAAGAGCCCTGGCGCGCCAACCGGCTAGCCCGTTCGGTTCCGCCCGGACGGACCGGGCGTGTTAGAAGTTAACAACCCACCGTGCGCTCTTGATCACAGTCCGAGGCGGGTGACGGCGTTGTCCTCCAACGGGTTCGCCGTGCGGATGTAGCGGTGCACGGTCCGCGGGTTGGTCCAGCGGCCCTGCCGCATGATCTCCCGGTCGCTCGCGCCGCCCAGCGCCGCCTGCGTGGCGAACCCGGCCCGCAGCGAGTGCCCGCCGAACAGCGCCGGGTCCAGCCCCGCCCGCGCCGCGTACCGCTTCACCACGTCCGACACCGCCCGGTCCGACATCGACCGGCCACCCAGCCGGCCGTGCTTGCTCACCGACGGGAACAGCGGTCCGCGTGCCGGGTCGGGACGGTAGGAGTGGCAGCGGTGCGTGGCCGCCGGCCCGCCCTCGTCCTCCAGCAGCGCCCGCGCGTCCGGCGCGGTCAGCACGTCCACCCAGTCCGCGAACGCGCACACCGGGCACGTCGGCCGCCGCGCGCCGCGGGGCAGCACCACGCGCTGCCGGTGCGCGCCCGTCCGGTCGGTCTTCGTCACGCCCAGCTCGACCAGCAGCAACGGCTCGTGCGTGCGCGGGTCCACGTCCACCGTGACGTCCTCCAGCGCCACCGCCGCCAGCTCGCTGCGCCGCAACGCGCCCGCGAACCCCACGAGCAGCAGCAGCGCGTCACGCCGCCGCGCCACCCCGGTGGGCCAACCGGGCGGCGGCAGTTCCGCCAGCAACGCCTCCAGCGTGCCCAGCAGCACCGGCCGCTTGCGCCGCGGCTGCGCCTGCCGGGTGCGGCGGACACCGCGCAACGTCAAGCGCACGACGTCCGAGCGCGTGGGGGAGGGCAGCCCGCCGGCCGCGTGGACCGCGGCGATGGCCGCGGCCTTGCGCTCCAACGTGGACGGCCCGAACGCGGGGGAGCCGTCGGGTTTCGTCGCGTCGGCCGCCACCGCCAGGTACACCGCGACGTCCACCGGGTCCGCGGGCAGCGCCGTGCGGCCCTCGGCCTCGCACCACGCCGCCCACCCGACCCAGTCGGAGCGGTAGGCGCGCAGCGTGTTCGCGGACTGGGCGGCGCGCAGGTAGCCGGCCAGGGCGTCGGCCTGCTCCGCGTCGAACCGGCGGCGGACCTGCTCCAGCGCGGCGAAGTCCACCAGCGCCGCGTGCCGCACGCGGTCGAGTTCCGCGCGCACCGGCTCCGGCAAGGTCACCGCGCCACCGTAACAGCTTCGGGATGCTTGATATCTTCAGTGTGGAGTAATAGACCTCTTAACCAGGGTCGCTACTATGCGAAACCGTGCGCGCTCTACAACACCCGGACGTGGAGGACCTTCGGCTCCCCACCGTTCTCAGCGCGCTCGCGGACCCGGTTCGGCTGCGGATCGTCGCCGAGCTCGCACGATCGGGTGGGATCGTGTGCGGGGACTTCGACGTGCCGGTCAGCATGTCGACGCTGTCGCACCACCTGAAGGTGCTCCGCGAGGCCGGGGTGCTGCGCGTGACGCCGCAGGGCAGCTACCGCAAGCACGAGCTGCGGCGCGACGAGATGGAACGCCGGTTCCCCGGCGTGCTGGACTCCATCACCAGCGCGATCGAAGCACCCTGAGGGCCGGTCACCAGCCTTCCAGGAACAGGCAGAACGGGTGACCCGCGGGGTCGAGGTAGACCCGCACGCCCTCCTGCGGCTGGAAGTCGGCGAGCGTGGCGCCCAGCGCGACCGCGTGCGCCCCGGTGGTCTCGAGGTCGTCCACCAGGATGTCGAGGTGCGCCATCATCCGCTGCCTGCCGTCGGCCGCGGGCCAGGTGGGGCGCTGGTAGTCGGGTTCGGTCTGGAACGACAGCCCCGCCCCGCCGTCGGCCGGGCGCAGGGTGGCCCAACCGGGTTCGTCGTCGCGCAGCGGCCAGCCGAGCAGGTCGCGGTAGAAGCGGGCGAGGGCTTGGGCGTCGGGTGCGTCGAGCACCGTCGCGGTCAGCTTCAGCACACTGTTGATTTTCACCCGGCAGGGTGATCTTCGCAGTGTGGCCGGGCCGGGCCGGGCCGGGTCGCGGGTGCCGCCGTGTCGTGGTGGCCGTGCTGCGGCGGCGTGGAGTTTCACCTGATCGTGAAGGTCTCGCCGGGGCGGGCGACGGGGGCGTGGGCGCGTTCGGCGGCTTCGGCGGTGCTGAGGGTGTGGCCGACGTGGGTGAGCAGGAGGCGTCGGGCGCCGCGGGCGGCCGCAGCGGCGTCCTCGGGCGTGCAGTGGTGTGGTCCGGCGCCGTCGGCTTCGCAGAGGACCAGGTCGGCGCCGGTGGCGAGGTCGTCGAGGGCGGGGCAGGGGCCGGTGTCGCCGGAGTAGGCGAAGGTCGTGTCGTGGTGGGTGGCGCGCAGGCCGAAGGCGGGCAGGCCGTGGTGGACGGCGCGGCTGGTGAGGGTGAGGTCGCCGATGTCGGCGCGGTGGCCGTCGTGCAGTTCGTGGACGTCGAACGCGGCGGCGGCGGGGTTGGGTGCGGCGCCTTCGAGGAAGGTTTCGAGCCGGTCGGCGAGTCCGGGTGGGCCGTAGAGGGGGATGGGGGCGCGGGGTTGTTGGTCGGCGAACAGCAGCGCGTAGTAGTACGGCAGGAGGTCTGCGGCGTGGTCGGCGTGGGTGTGGGAGATCCAGACGGCGTCGAGGAGGTCGGGTCGGTGGTGGCGTTGCAGTTCGGCGAGGGTGCCGGGGCCGGCGTCGACCCAGACGGCGGTGTGCTCGGTGCGCAGCAGGTAGCCGGAGCAGGGGTTGCCGGGGCGCGGGTAGGGCGTGGCGGTGCCCAGGACGGTGAGGCGGAAGGTCACGGGGCAGTGTGGCGCAGGACGTGCACGCCCGCCGCTGTTTTGAGGTAGGCCCAGGTGGTGGTGCCGGTGGTGGCGAGGCCGACGTGGGAGGCGGAGGCGCGGGCGAGGTCGTCGGGCAGGGCGACGGTGGTCCACCGGTCGCCGGTCCAGCGGTGGAAGGCGGGGCGGGTCTCGAAGGAGCGGTGGCCGGCGCGCACGCCCCAGGTCCAGCCGGCGGCGACGCCGTGGACGCTGAGGCGGCCGGTGTCCCGGGGTGCCGGGACGGAGGTCCACTGCTCGCCGTCCCAGCGGTGGACGCGCAGGCCGTCGGTGTCGCGGACGTGGCCGAGCCAGATGTCGTCGGGGGTGGTGGCGGCGAGGCGGGCGACGTGGCCGCGTTCGGTGCGGGGTCCGGTGACCTCGGTCCAGGCGTGGCCGTCCCAGTGGACGAGCACGGGGTACTCGTAGGTGGCCGGGCCGGCGCCGGCGAGTCCGCCGCCGCCGGCCCAGAGGTCGTGGGGTCCGGCGGCGGTGATGGTCTGGAGGCTCTCGCGGGCCGAGGACAGGGCGGTGCGCAGGCGCCAGGCGGTGCCGTCGTAGTGGAGGGTGTCGGGGCCGGTGCCGACGACGTGGACGTCGTCGCCGGTGGCGGCGACGGCTTTGGCCCAGGTGATGCGGGGTGTGGGGACGATGTCCCAGGTGGTGCCGTCGTAGTGCAGGAGCAGCGGGCGGCCGTCGCTGTTGCCGACCGCCCAGACGTCGTCGGGTGCGGCGGCGGAGACGCCGGACAGGCTGGCCGGGGCGGGCAGCTCGGGCAGCGGCTCGACCTGCCAGGTCTCGCCGGTCCAGCGCAGCACGAGTGGCGCGGTCGGGCGGCTGGTGAACACGCCGGTGGTGCCCGCGAGCCAGGCGTGGTGCTCGCCGGCGGTCGCCAGGTCGGCCAGTGCGGTGCTGGGCGGCAGCACGGGCACCGGCACGGGTCGGAACAAGCCAACTCCCCCTCGATGGGTCGTCCCCCGACTCATCGCGTGGTCCAGCTCATCGGCCGGGGTGCCGCCGCGCCAGCCGCCGAACGGCGGTTTGTGGTTGGGGCGACGGCACGCCGGCTACCCGTGTTCGGCGCGGTTCTCGAGGTAGCGGCGTTCCGGCAGGCTCAGGGTGGCACGGGCGGCGCGGGCGTAGTGCGCGCGGGCGGTGTCGTGGTCGCCGGCGAGGTCGAGCAGGTGGGCGCGGACGGCGTCGACGCGGTGGTGGCCGGCCAGTGCCGGGTCGGTGGCGGCGTCGTCGAGGCGGGCCAGGGCGGTGGTGGGTCCGTGGACCATGGCGGCGGCGACGATGCGGTTGAGCGCGACCATGGGGCCGGGCGCGATGGTGTGCAGGAGGTCGTAGAGGGCCAGGACCTGCTTCCAGTCGGTGTCGGCGGTGGTGGGTGCTTCGGCGTGCAGGGCGGCGATGGCGGCTTGGAGCTGGTAGGGGCCGATGGCGGTGGTGGTGAGGGCGTGGTGGACCAGCCGGGTGCCTTCGGCGATCATGGCGGTGTCCCAGCGGGTGCGGTCCTGGTCGGCCAGGGGCACGAGGGAGCCGTCGGGGTCGGTGCGGGCGGGTCGGCGGGCGTCGGTGAGCAGCATGAGGGCGAGCAGTCCGGCGGTTTCGCCGTCGTGGGGCAGGCGGGCGTGCAGTTCGCGGGTGAGGCGGACGGCTTCGCCGGAGAGGTCGACGCGGTGCAGGTCGGCGCCGGAGCTGGCGGTGTGCCCTTCGGTGAAGATCAGGTAGAGGACGTGGCGGACGGCGTCGAGGCGGGTGTCGCGTTCGGTGTCGGGCGGCGGGTCGAAGCGGGCGCCGGTGGCTTTCACGCGCTGCTTGGCGCGGCTGATGCGTTGGGCGACGGTGGTTTCGGGGACCAGGAACGCCCGGGCGATCTCGGCGGTGGTGAGGCCGCCGACGGCGCGCAGGGTGAGCGCCACCTGGGACGGGGCTGTCAGTGCCGGGTGGCAGCACAGCGTCAGCAGGGTGAGGGTGTCGTCCACGCCGGGCGGTGGTTCGGTGTCGGGTGGGGTCAGGGCGAACGCGGTCTCCTCGCGGCGGCGGCGCGCGGTGTCGGCGCGGTGGATCTCGATGCGGCGGCGTGAGGCGACGGTGATGAGCCAGCCGGCGGGGTTGTCCGGGATGCCGTCGGCGGGCCAGCGGGTGGCGGCGGTGAGCAGGGCTTCCTGGACGGCGTCCTCGCAGGCGTCGAAGCCGCCGTGGTGGCGCAGCAGGGCGCTGAGCACGCGTGGCGCGAGTTCCCGCAGCAGCGGGCCGATGCCGGTCACCGCAGGAAGTCGTCGAGGGACGGCCGCACGGGCCGCACCTCGACCAGGCCCAGGTGTGCCTCGGGGATGCGGGCGGCGATCTCCACCGCGCGGTCCGGGGTCGCGACCTCGACCAGGTAGAAGCCGGCGAGCAGTTCCTTGGCCTCGGCGAACGGCCCGTCGGTGGTGAGGACCTGCCCGTCGCGCACGGCGATCCGGGTGGTCCGGGCGGGGTCGGTCAACGCCTCGGAGACGACGAGTTCGCCGGAGGCGGCCAGTTCCTCGTCGAGCGCGGCGTAGGCGTCCAGGCCGGTCGCCCGGTCCTGGTCGGCCATCCGGTCCCAGATCGCGCGGGACTCGGGGTTGCTGTAGATCAGGACCAGGTACTTCACCAGAACCCTCCGAGGAAATCCGAGAAAGCCGGTCCGGGGATGTCGAGAACGGGTGCCCAGCTTCTACGTCCCCCGTGACGGGTGCCCGACGGGGGTGCCCCGGCGGAGAGGAACACCACCATGAGCGAGTCCGACGACATCCGCGACCTGCTGGACCAGCGTGCCGCCGCGATGCGGTCCGGGGACGCGGACCGCCTCGTCGCCGACTACCTGCCCGACGCGGTGACGTTCACCCTCGCGCCGCCGCTCAAGCACACCGCGCCCGAGGTCGGGGACCCGGAGGGGATGCGGGAGTGGTTCGCGGGCTTCGACTCGGCGGTGGACTACGAGGTCCGCGACCTGCACGTCACCGTCGAGGGCGACCTGGCGTTCGGCCACAGCCTCAACCGCGTGTCGGCGGTGCCGCGGGGGCACGGGGAGGCGTTCGACCTGTGGTTCCGCGCCACGGTGTGCCTGCGGCGGGTGGGCGGTGCGTGGCGGATCGCGCACGAGCACACGTCGACCCCGTTCCACATGGACGGCAGCTTCTCGGCGGCGCTGGACCTCACGCCGTAGGCACCGCGGGCGGATTCCGCGAAAGGCGTCGAAATGGACATCGGGGAATCAACTTCGCGGCACGTCGGAAATCGACTCGTGCCGTGGTGGGAGGGCAAGGGAGCGCGGTGTTCGGTGGGAGGCGAACTGGCAGTATTGGCGGCGCTGATCGAGTGATCACCACGTGGAACGGGGTCGGGTCGCGGCGCGACGACGGCCCCAGTCGTGACGGGAGTCGATGTGACCAGGACCGATGTGACCGAGGCGGCCAAGGCGCTGCGCGCGCTGCACGTGCCGGGCAGCCCGCTGGTGGTGCCCAACGCGTGGGACGTCTCGTCCGCCCGCGTGTTCGCCGAGGCGGGCCACCCGGTCGTGGCGACCACCAGTGTCGCCGTGGCCGCCGCGTTAGGTTTCCAGGACGGGCACGACATGCCCGCCGACGTGGCGTTCGACGCCGTGCGCCGGATCGCCGCCGCCGTCGAGGTGCCGGTGACCACCGACATCGAGCGCGGCTACGACCTGCCGCCCGCCCGGGTCGGCGAGCGGCTGGCCGAGGTGGGCGCGGCGGGCTGCAACCTCGAGGACTCCGACCCGCGCTCCAAGGCCATGGTGGACGTGGCCGAGCAGGCCGACTTCCTGGCCGCCGTGCGCGCCGCCAACCCCGAGCTGGTGATCAACGCCCGGATCGACGAGTTCCTCAACGGCGGCAAGTCGTTCGACGACGCCGTGCGGCGCGCGCAGGCCTACTTCGAGGCGGGCGCGGACTGCGTGTACCCGATGCGGCTGCCCGGTGACCGGGTCGCGGAGTTCGTCGAGGCGGTCGGGCGGCGGCCGGTGAACATCGCGCACGGGCCGGGCGCGCCCACCCCGAACGACCTGGCGCCGCTGGGCGTGGCGCGGGTCAGCTTCGGACCGGGTCTGCACAACGTGCTGATGATGAAGCAGCTCAAGAAGATGGCCACCGACATGCTCGACGGCGGAAGCCCGTACCGCGGCTGAACTACCCGCCGGTAACACCCATTAGGGTGACCCCATGTACGAGTGGGACACCGACACGCGGGTGGACGCGACGGGGGACGGGCGGTTCGCCGCGCACCTCACCGACCGGTGGGCCGGTGCCGGTGGACGGCCCAACGGCGGCTACCTCGTCGCGTTCTGCCTGCGGGCGCTCGGCGAGGTGCTGCCGCACGCCGACCCGCTCGTGGTCGGCGCCCACTTCCTGCGGCCCGGCGTGGTCGGGCCCGCCCGCGTCGACACCGAGCTCGTGCGGGCCGGACGCCGGCTGTCCACCGGTGAGGCCCGGCTGACCTGCGGCGACCGCGAAGTGCTGCGCGTCGTCGCTTCCTACGCCGACCTCGCCGGCGGCACCGGCGCGACCGGGTCCGACCTCGTGCTCGGCGAGGCGCCCGACCTGCCGCCGCCGGACGAGTGCGTCGACGCCTACGGCGGCCTGCGCCTGCCCGGCGTCACCGTCTCCGACCGCGTCGACGTGCGCGCGCCCAAGCCGTTCGGCTGGGCGAAGGGCCGGCCCACCGGCATCCCGCGCGCCGAGTTCTGGCTCCGCTTCGCCGACGGCCGCCCCGCCGACACCGCGAGCCTGGCCACCCTGGTCGACACCGTCGCGCCCGCGGTGCTCGAACTCGGCGTCACCGAGTCCTCCACCGTCGAGCTGACCGTCCACGTGCGCGCCCGCCCGACCCCGGACGGCACGGCCGCAGCCTGGCTCGCCGTCCGCGCCGCCACCCGCCACCTCGCGGGCGGCTACTACGAGGAGGACGTCGAGCTGTGGGACACGACCGGGCGGCTGGTGGCCCGGTCACGCCAACTCGCCGTGTCCGCCGGCCGATAATCGGCAGCCCCACCGGCCCACCCTCGATATCCTTGACCCAAATGAACCAGATGTCGCACGCTGACCTGCGTCAACGCCTGTCCGATCTGATGTCGCGGGACCAGCGGAGGCTGGCACGCAGGCTCGACGGCGCCCGCAAGGTCCGCGACGACCGCGCCCGCGCCGCCGTCCTCGCCGAGATCGAGGCCGACGTCGAGGCCGCCGAGCTGCGCGTCGCGCTGCGCCGCGAAGCCGTGCCGAAGATCACCTACCCGCCCGAGCTGCCCGTCAGCGCCCGCAAGGACGACATCGCCGCGCTCATCCGCGACCACCAGGTCGTGATCGTCGCCGGCGAAACCGGCTCGGGCAAGACCACCCAGCTGCCCAAGATCTGCCTCGAACTCGGCCGCGGCGTGCTCGGCCAGATCGGCCACACCCAGCCCCGCCGCCTCGCCGCCCGCACCGTCGCCGAGCGGGTCGCCCAGGAACTGGACACCCCGCTGGGCGGCGCCATCGGCTACAAGGTCCGCTTCACCGACCAGTCCGGCGACGACACCCTGGTCAAGCTCATGACCGACGGCATCCTGCTGGCCGAGATCCAGACCGACCGGATGCTGTCGCGCTACGACACGATCATCATCGACGAGGCGCACGAACGCAGCCTCAACGTCGACTTCCTGCTCGGCTACCTCAAGCAGCTGCTGCCCCGCAGACCCGACCTCAAGGTCGTCATCACCTCCGCGACCATCGACCCCCAGCGGTTCTCCCGGCACTTCGGCGACGCCCCGATCATCGAGGTCTCCGGCCGCACCTACCCCGTCGAGGTCCGCTACCGCCCGATCGTGGACCCCGACGACCCCGACGCCGACCCCGACCGCGACCAGACGCAGGCCGTCTGCGACGCCGTGCGCGAACTGCAGGCCGAAGGGCCCGGCGACGTGCTGGTGTTCCTGTCCGGCGAACGCGAGATCCGCGACACCGCCGACGCCCTGGCCGCCCTGCAGCTGCGCGACACCGAGATCCTGCCGCTGTACGCGCGGCTGTCGTTCGGCGAGCAGCACCGCGTGTTCCAACCCCACCGCGGGCGGCGCGTCGTGCTGGCCACCAACGTCGCCGAGACGTCCCTGACCGTGCCCGGCATCAAGTACGTCGTGGACCCCGGCACCGCCCGGATCTCCCGCTACAGCCACCGGCTCAAGGTGCAGCGGCTGCCCATCGAACCGGTGTCGCAGGCCTCGGCCAACCAGCGCAAGGGCCGCTGCGGCCGCGTCTCCGAGGGCATCTGCGTCCGCCTGTACAGCGAGGACGACTTCGACGCCCGACCCGAGTTCACCGACCCGGAGATCCTGCGCACCAACCTCGCCTCGGTGATCCTGCAGATGACCTCCATCGGCCTGGGCGACATCGCCGCGTTCCCGTTCATCGACCCGCCCGAGGCCCGCAACATCACCGACGGCGTGCAGCTGCTGCAGGAGCTCGGCGCGATCCTGCCCGCCGAGCAGAAGCTCACCCCGCTGGGCCGCAAGCTCGCCCAACTGCCCGTCGACCCCCGCTTGGCCCGCATGGTCATCGAGGCCGACCGCAACGGCTGCGTCCGCGAGGTCATGGTCATCGCCGCCGCCCTGTCCATCCAGGACCCCCGCGAACGCCCCTCGGACAAGCAGCAGGCCGCCGACGAGTTCCACGCCCGCTTCAAGGACCCCGACTCGGACTTCACCGCGTTCCTGAACCTGTGGCAGTACCTGCGCGAGAAGCAGAAGGAGCTGTCCAGCAACCAGTTCCGCCGGCTGTGCCGCGCCGAGTTCCTCAACTACCTGCGCGTGCGCGAGTGGCAGGACATCTACCAGCAGTTGCGGCAGGTCGCGAAGACCCTCGGCGTGCACGTCAACGACCAGCCCGCCGACCCGCGCAACGTCCACGTGTCGCTGCTGTCCGGGCTGCTGTCCCACATCGGCGTCAAGGACGTGCCCCTGCGCCAATCCGGGAAGGGGGAACCGGGCAGGCGCGCCGCCACCGAGTACCTGGGCGCCCGCAACGCGAAGTTCGCGATCTTCCCCGGGTCCAGCCTGTTCCGCAAACCACCCCAGTGGGTGATGGCCGCCGAACTGGTCGAGACGTCGCGGCTGTGGGGCCGCACGGTCGCGAAGATCGAACCCGAGTGGGCCGAGAAGCTCGCCGGGCACCTGGTCAAGCGCACCTACAGCGAACCGCACTGGGAAGCCAAGCGCGGCGCCGTCGTCGCCCTGGAGAAGGTCACCCTCTACGGCGTGCCCATCGTGGCCTCCCGCAAGGTCGACTACGGGCGCATCGACCCGGAGCTGTCCCGCGACCTGTTCCTCCGCCACGCGCTGGTGCAGGGGGAGTGGACCACCCACCACAGGTTCTTCCACCACAACCGGGAACTGCTCGCCGAGGTCGAGGAGCTCGAGAACCGGGCCCGCCGCCGCGACATCGTCGTGGACGACGACACGCTCTACGACTTCTACGACCAGCGCGTGCCCGCCGACGTCGTGTCCGCCCGGCACTTCGACACCTGGTGGAAGAAGGCCCGCCACACCCAGCCCGACCTGCTCACCTTCGACAAGGCGATGCTGGTCAACGACCGCGCCGCGGTCACCCCCGACGCCTACCCCGACCAGCTGAGCCGCGGCGGCCTCACCCTGCCGCTGACCTACCGGTTCGAACCGGGCGCCGCGGTCGACGGAGTCACCGTCACCCTGCCCCTGCCCGCGCTGACCACCCTGCCCGACGACTCGCTGTCCTGGCAGGTCCCCGGCCTGCGCACGGACCTGGTCATCGCGCTGATCCGGTCGCTGCCCAAACCCGTGCGCCGCAACTTCGTGCCCGTGCCCGACGTCGCCGCCGCCGCCCTGTCCGGCATCGACCCCGACGAACCCCTGCTGCCCGCGCTGGAACGCGAGCTGCGCAGGCTGACCGGCGTCGTCGTGCCGCGCGAGGAGTGGCAGCTCGACCAGGTGCCCGAGCACCTCAAGCTCACCTTCACCATCGTCGACGAGAACGACCGCGAACTGGCCCAGGGCAAGGACCTCGCCGCGCTGAAGGCCCAACTGCGCGGACAGCTGCGCCAGACCCTCGCCGCCGCCGCGAGCAACCTCGCCCGCACCGGCCTGACCACCTGGGACATCGGCGACCTGCCCCGCACCGTGCAGCGGCAGCGCTCCGGCATCGTCGTCACCGCCTACCCCGCCCTGGTCGACAAGGGCGACACGGTCGCGGTCGAGATCCTCGACACCCCCGGTCGGCAGCGGCAGGCCATGTGGCGCGGCACCCGCCGCCTGCTCCTGCTCAACGCGCCCTCCCCGGTCAAGACCCTGCAACGCGGCCTGAACAACGCCGAGAAGCTCGCCCTGACCCGCAACCCGCACGGCGGCGTCGCCCCGCTGCTCGCCGACTGCATCTCCGCCGCCGTCGACAAGCTCCTGCGCGACGCCGGCGGACCGGTGTGGACCGAGGCCGCGTTCACCAAGCTCCTCGACCACGTCCGCCGCGGCCTCGGCGAGACCACGTTCGACGTCGTGCACCGGGTCCGCCGCGTCCTGGAAGCCGCCCAGGACGTCGAACTGCGCGTCAACGGCGTGCGCGGCCCGGTGTTCGAGGAGTCCCTGGCCGACGTCCGGGCCCAGCTCACCGGGCTCGTGCACGCCGGTTTCGTCACCGAAGCCGGCGCCGACCGGCTCGGCGACGTGCACCGCTACCTGCAGGGCATCGCCCGCCGGCTGGAGAAGCTGCCCGAGAACGTCCGCCGCGACCAGGAGTGGATGGACCGCGTCCACGCCGTGCACGCCGAGTACCGCGAACTGCGCGCCGCCCTGCCCGCCGACGAGCCCCACGAGGAACTCGACGAGGTGCGGTGGATGATCGAGGAACTGCGCCTGAGCTACTTCGCCCAGACCATCGGCACCCGCTACACCGTCTCCGACAAGCGCATCTTCAAAGCCCTCGACGCCGTCCCCCGCTGACCGCGGGTGGCGTCACTCGCACTGCTCCAGCAGCGCCCGCAACGCGTCGGCGACCACGGCCTTCGTCTCGCCGTCCAACGGCTCCAGCAGCCGCGCGTAGTGCCGCATGTGCTCGGCCAGCATCCCGTCCACCAGCCGCGCCCCGCGGTCGGTCAGCTTGATCCGCACCACCCGCCGGTCCGCGGCGTCGGGCACCCGCCGCACCAGGCCCTTGGCCGCCATCCGGTCGATCCGGTTGGTGATCGCGCCCGCCGTGACCAGCGACGCCGACAGGAACGCCCCCGCCGTCATGCCCTGCGCCGACCCCGCCCGCCGCAACGTGGTCAGCACGTCGAACTCGCCCGGCTCCAGGTCGAACCGGCCCACGAACTCCCGCAGCTCGCGTTCCAGCAACCGCGCCAGCCGCGTCACCCGCGACAGCACCGCCATCGGCGAGGTGTCGACGTCCGGGCGCTGCACCGACCACTGCGCCAGCACCAGGTCGACCGCGTCCGCCATCACACCTCCCGACGCGTCGACCCGGGCGGCGCGCCGACATCGCGGTCGCCGTGACGTGACAGCCGTGCACCCGGAATCGCGGGCCCCCCATTGATCCGCACGACCCCAACCGTATTCGTGATCGACAACGCGCGCGGGCGTCCCGGCGAAAACCGGCGCGACGGCCCACCCCCGACCGCGCGCCCGGCCCAGCACCGGCGTCCGGTCGCCGTGCCACTGCTGCGCCGACCCGTCGGTCGCCGTTCGCCCCAACGCCGCAGTGCGCCGCGGGGAGTCGGCCGACAACGCCAGCTCAGCGTCGTCGCAGCCGCCCGGCGCCCCGGTCAGTGAGGAGTTCATCGGCGCCTACAGCTCCGGGCCGCGGTCCTGGCGACGCGCTCGGGCACCTGCCGCGCTCCGCCCGCCCTCGCCCACGGTCTGATGGACCGCTACGCCAGGGGAGCGGGCCGCACCGTCGTCGACCGGGCCGCCGACCACACCCACCTGTCCACGACCCCGACCCCGTGCGCGAAATCCCGTGGCGGACCCCGCGGCGCCCTGCTAGCTTTCCGGCGGCCGTGCGAGAGACCGAGGAGGTGGTACCCGTGACCGTGGTGACATGGGTGCTCCCCTCCGGGGTCACGGTCGGGCGATAGGTCGTCCGGGGGCGCCGTTCACGAGCACTCCCGAAAGGCACGACCGTGCGCTTCACCTCGGAACGACACCTCGCCGACGACATCCTCGAACGCGAGTTCACCCTGGGCGACATCCCCGGCGTCCTGTGGACGCCCGCACCCGCCGCCCGACCGGCACCGCTGATCCTGCTCGGCCACCCCGGTGGCCTCCGGGGCATGTACCCGCGACTGGCGGACCGGGCCCGGCACGCCGCGGCGGAGGGCTACGCGTCGGCCACCCTCGAACTGCCCGGCGCCGGCGACCGACCCCGCGACGCCGCCGCCGACCGCGCCCGGGCCGACCTGCGTCGGGCGCTGGCCGCCGGTGAGCCGGTCACCGACGACATCGTCGACCGGCTCGTCCTCCCGTTGGTCGACCGGGCCGTCCCGGAATGGCGCGCCGCCCTGGACGCCCTGCTCGACCTGCCCGGCATCGACGGCCCGGTCGGGTACTCGGGCGGGGTGATCTCCATCGGCGTGCGGCTGGCCGCGGTCGAACCGCGGGTCAAGGCCGCCGTGCTGTTCGCCGGCAGCTTCGTGCCCCGCGCCGTGGTCGAGGAGGCCCGGAAGGTCACCGTCCCGCTGCTGGTCCTGCTGCAGTGGGACGACGAGCACAACGACCGGGGGATGGCACTGGACCTGTTCGACGCCCTCGGCTCACCGGAGAAGACCTTGCACGCCAACACGGGCGGTCACACCGGCGTCCCGCGGTTCGAGGCAGACGACGCCAACCGGTTCTTCGCCCGGCACCTGACCTGACCAGCACCTCCGCTCATCGGGGACCGGCCGTCCCCGATGAGCGGAGGTCGTCCTCGCGGTGCAGCGTGATCGTGGTCCAGGCGCCCACGTGCACCCGGTCACCCGGCTCCACCACCGCCCACCGGTCGGCACCTCGCGCCCCGACAACGCCAGACGTCAAGCGCCATGCGCACCCCGCAGCTGGACGACCACCACCGTGATGTTGTCGTGCCCGCCCGCCTTCAGCGCCACCTCCACCAACTCGCGCGCCACCTCGACCGGCGGCACGCCCCGGGGCAGCACCTCCAGCAGGTCCTCCGGCTCGGGCACGTAGTTCCACAGCCCGTCGCTGCACAGCACCAGCAGCCCCGGCGTCTCCACCTTGAACGTCACCGTCTGCGGCGCGTCCACACCGGAGTCCGCGCCCAACCACCGCGACAGCACGTGCGCCCGCCGGTCGGTCAGCGCCTCCTCCTCGGTCAGCACCCCTTCCGCCACCAGCTGCGCCGCCCACGTGTCGTCCGTGGTCAACCGCGCCGCGCCCGCCTCCCCGACCAGGTACGCGCGGCTGTCACCGACCCACCCGACCGTCGCCGAACCGTCCGTCACCACCGCCGACACGAACGTGCACGACGGCGCCACCTCGGCCGCCTCCGGCCGCGCCAACCGGCCCACCGCCTCGTTCGCCGCCACCACCGCGTCCGTGGTCAGCGCCTCCGCGTCCATCCCGGACCGCAATCCCGTCAGCAGCACGTCCGCCGCCGTGTCCACCGCCTGCTGCGACGCCTGCTCGGCCCGCTCCGACGACGCCACCCCGTCGCACACCACCGCCGCCACACCACGCCCGCGCACCCGGCCGAACGCCATCGAGTCCTCGTTGCGCTGCCGCCGCTTGCCCCGGTCGCTCACCCCGGCCAGCCCCGGCAGCACGAACTCCACCCGGTCCCGCGCCGACGGCCGCGCCCGACCGCACTGCTCGCAGAACCCGTCCGCGTCGAACTCCTCGCCACCGCACGCGCACATCGGCGGCCACTGCGCCCCCGGACCACCCACCGGTGTCCGCTGCACCCGCAGGTTGCGCCCGCACGCCTCGCAGAAGCGGTCCTGCGACGTCACCGGCGACGCGCACTCGGGACAGGTTTCCATGATCTACACCAACGTCCTGGGCCGGACCGCGTTCGCGCGGTCGACGAGAGCGATGCGTTCCTCGGGGGTGTCGGCCAACCGCGCCAACTGCCGGTACCAGCGCTCCAGGCCCAACCGCAGCCCCGACTCGCTCACCTCGCAGTCCAGCAGCCTCGCCGCGGGCGGCGCCCCGCCACCGGGCAACGACTCCAACGCCACACCCAACAACTCCACGGTCAACCCGGCCCGCCTCGCCACGTCCAACTCCAACCCCGACAGCCTCGCACCGGCCGCCATCACCTCCGCCAACGCCTCCGCCCCCGCGCACTCCCGGGCCGCCCCGAGCTGCGCCCGCACCGCCGCCACCTGCGCCGCCACGTGGTGGATCGACGTGTCCGGTACCGAGTGCAGCACCCGCACCGCCGCGTCCCGCCCACCCCGCGCCGACAACACCCTGGCCAGCCCGAACGCCGCCGACACGTACGCGTGGTCGGTGCGCCACACCACCTCGTACCCGGCCGCTGCCGCGTCCGGGTCGCCCACCGCCTCCGCGCACACCGCCACCGCCAGCTTCGGCGCGGCCTCGCCCGGCAACGCGTCACGGACCTGCTCGAACGCCGCCCGCGCCCGCCGCGCCCCGTCCGGGCCGCTCACCAGCGCCGCCACACCCCGGTACCAGCCGGGACGCCAGTCGTCCGGCGCGGGGGTCTCCGGGTCGTCCGGGTCGTCCGGGTCGAACGGCCACGCCAACGCGTCCAGCTCGCCCACCGCCTCGTCCACCCGGCCCGCCTCGATCAATGCCCGCACCACCTGCAACCGCACCTCGACCGTCTGCACCGGCGCCACCCGCAACGCCGCCACCACCTGGTCCGGGTCACCCGTCGTCGCCGCCGTCGCCAGGAACCCCGCCGCCGCGTCGGAGGTGTCCACCTGCGGCACCGGCAGCCCCGTCGCCGCCGCCCGCACGTCCAACCCGCCCTCCGTGCCGAACGCCCGCCGCTCCGGCGTGAACTGCCGCGACACACCCGGCCGCGGCACACCGTCCTGCTGCGCCAGCACCTCCCGCAGCACACCGGTCAACTGCTCGGCCATCTCCTCCGCCGAGGCGAACCGCTGCTCCGGGTCGCGGTGCGCGGCCCGCAGCAGGAACCGGTGGAACGACTCGTGCCGACGCAGCAGCGGCTGCTCCTCCGGGTCCGGCAACGATTCCCGGTAGCGGCCGCGGAAGTCGAACGGGAAGCTCATCACCGCCAACGCCCGGCCCACCGTGTACAGGTCGGAGGCCACCGACGGGCCGTCCGTGCCGATCTCCGGCGCCTGGTAGCCGATCGTGCCGTAGATGGGGGAGTGCCGGTCGTCCACGCGCCGCACCGCGCCCAGGTCGATCAGCTTGAGCTGCTCCTCGGTCTGGATCACGTTGTCCGGCTTGAAGTCGCAGTACAGCAGCCCCACGCCGTGCAGGTAGCCCAACGCGGGCAGCACCTCCAGCGCGTAGGCGATCGCCTGCGCCACCGGCAACGACTCCGTCCCCGTGCCCTCGGCCCGCAACTGCTTGATCATGTCCTTGACCGACGTGCCGCCCACGTACTCCATCACGATGTAGTCCACGAGCTCCCCGCTGGCCCGGTCCTCGTGCCGCACGAAGTTGTGGATCTTGACGATAGTAGGGTGCTCCACCTCGGCCAGGAAACGCCGCTCCGCGATCGCCGCCGCCATCGCGTCCGCGTCACCGGAGTCCAGCAGGCCCTTCAACACCACCCACCGGTCGCTGACCGCGTGGTCGGCCGCCAGGTAGATCCAGCCCAGCCCGCCGTGCGCCAGGCAGCCCAGCACCTCGTACTGGTCGTGCAGCACCTCGCCGGGCACGAGCTTCGGCGTGAACGAGTAGTGGTGCCCGCAGTGCGCGCAGAACCCCTCCACCCGCCCCGGCCGGCCATCCCGCCCGCGCCCGACCTCCTTCCCGCAACTGGAGCAGAACCGCTTCGCCTCCGGCACCTCCGGGTCGGTCAGCACGGCCGCCTTCGGATCCCGGTAGGGCACCCGCGGCACCTCCACCAACCCGGCCCCCAACCGCCCGCGGCTCGACGGCCGACTGGACGCCGAGGCCCGCCGCGACCGCGCCACCGACGCCCCACCCGACCACGGAGCCGTCCCGGGACCGCTGTCCGGCCCCGTCACCGGCCCGCTGAACGCCCCCGTCGCGGTTCCCTCATCGACTCCGCCGGGCCCGCCCGCGCTCGCCCCGCCACCGGTGCGACCCGCACGGACCCCGGTGTCCAGCCTGGTCGCGGGCCCGCTGAGGGAATCCCCGGTCACCTCGCCGCACCGGCCACCCGACGCGTCCCCGGTCACCCCGCCACCGGCGTCGCCCGGCGAGTCCCGGCGCACGCCCCCTCCCGGAGCGCCGAGGTCACCCGCGCCCGCACCACTGCCGGCGGGCGTGCCGGTGGTGGCCAGGGCTCGCGCTTCCGCGCCGCACACGTCGCAGGAGCCGTCGTCGTCGATCGCGCCGCCACAGCCGGCACGTGGACACGTCCTCATCGGCCCTCCGTCCTGGCCGGCACCGCCCGCTGGTACCGCCGCACCGCCACCGTGCCCGCATTCGGGCCGCACGGCACGCCGGACCGCACGTCCCTCGCCCATCGGTGCGGCACCGGCCGCACCGCCGCCCTCACGGCCGGTTCCGCCACACCCGGGAAACGTCCCCGCAGCCCGTCGAGTGCCCCGGCCACGTCGTCACCCGGTACCGCCGGCGGCTCCGCACGTCAGTCCCGGTACACGGCGGCGGGCGGCGACGGAGGCTCGCCCAGCCACCGCTCGTGGAGCCGCGCCCACGTGCCGTCCGCCCGCAGCCGTTCCAGCAACGCGTTGACCAGCCGCACGAAGTCCTCGTCCGCCTTCGGGAACGCCATGCCGTACGGCTCGGCCGTGAACTGCGGCCCCACCACCTTCGTGTACGGGTCCTGCGCGGCGAACCCGGCCAGGATCGTGTCGTCGGTCGAGATCGCGTCCACCTGCCCCTGCTGCAGCATCACCAGGCAGTCCGTCCAGTTCGGCACCGACACCGGCACCGGCCGGGACGCCGCGGTCGCCACGTTGGCCAGCGAACTGGACCCCTTCGTCGCGCACACCCGCTTCCCGCCCAGCGACTCGATGCCGGTCACGTCCGAGCCCGACGGCACCAGCACCCGCTGCCCCGCCTGCAGGTACACGGTCGAGAAGTTCACCTTCTGCCAGCGGTCGCAGGTCGCCGTCATGGTGCGCACCACGATGTCCACCTCGCGCCGTTCCAGCGCCGGTATCCGCTGCTCGGAGGTCAGCACCGTGAACTGGATCGCGTCCGGGTCGCCGAACACCGCGCGCGCGACCTCCCGCGCCAGGTCGACGTCGAACCCCTCCAGCTCGCCGGAGAACGGGTTGCGGAACCCCATCAGGTAGGTGTTCTGGTCCACGCCCGCGATCAGCCGGCCGCGCGCCTGGATGCGTGCCATGGTCGACCCGGCCGGCATCTGCCCCGGCGGCGGCAGGGGACCGGTCGGTCGCAGGCTCGCCGTCGGGTCGCACGACGCGGGTGGCACGTCGGCCGCGCTGGGCGGCTCGGTCAGCTCCACCGCGTCGGCCGGCCGCGGCGGCGCGGGCGAGCCACCGCCGATCGGCGGCGCGGCGCTGGGCACCGGCGCGCACGCCGCCGTCGCCACCAGCACCAGGACCGCGAGCAGCCGTCTCATCGGTACTCCTTCAGCCGCTGCCACAACCCCGACGACGAGGCCGCCGCCGCCAGCAACGCCAGCGCCACCACCGCGGGCACCACGCCCCGCAACCCGGCCCGGGCCCGCCCGATCGCGTCGGTCAGCTCCGCCCGCGCCGCGCCGATGGCCTCCACCAGCTTCGAGTCCAACGCGTCGAACGCCGTCGCCGCGCCCCGCGGGTCCGGCCCCAGCGCCAACTCCACCGCTTCGGTGAAATCACCCGCCTCGTCGGCCCGGCGGATCTCGCGGTGCGCCCGCTGCCACCGCGCGTGGTGCTCCACCGCCTCCACCACCGGGGGCGTCGGGCTCATCGCCCGCACCCGGCCCAGCACGTCCTCCAGCACCTGGTCGGCCTCGACGTACTCCTCCTCGTAGGTCGTGCCGCTGCCGCGCGCCACCAACGTCAACGTCTCGTCACCGCGCGCGGTCAGCGTCGCGATCCGGGCCCGCGCGAGCAGGTCGACCAGCGTGGCCTCGGTCTTGCTCGCCGAGGCGTTGTAGACCACCAGCACGCTCGCCACCAGCACCCACAGCAGCGAGACCAGGCTCAACGCGGTCGCCACCACCAAGCCCGGGTTGAGCAGCCGGTTCGTCCGCCGGGTCAGGTAGCGCTGGGCGAACACCAGCACCGCCAGCGCCGCCGCGCCCAGCAGGAACTCCAGCCACGGCCACGACCCGGCGTCCTCCAGGTCGCGCATCACGTGGCCGGTCTCCACCCCGTACAGCTCACGGGCGGCGGGCAGCAGCCGCGTCTGCATCAACGCCGACGCCTCGCGCAGGTACGCCGCACCCACCGGGTTGCCCTGCCGGTTGTGCGCGCGGGCCGTCTCGACCAGCCCCGTGTACACCGGCAACTGGCCCGACAGCGTCGACAGCGCCCCGGCCGGCTCGGGGGAGCGGGTGCTCTGGCTCGTCGCCGCCGACAACGCCGCCGCGGCCTTCGCCACGTCCGCCTCGTACCGGCCGCGCAACGCCGCCGACTCCACCCCGCCGGACAGGAACGCGCTCGACGCGGTGGCGTCCGCGTCCGCCATCGCCCGGTAGACCTCCTGGGCGGCGAACGCCAGCGGCTCGCTGCGGTCGGCCAACGCCTCCAGCGCGTCCGAGCGGCGCTGCACCGACGTCGCGGTCACCGCCCCGACCAGCAGGGCCACGGCGATCAGCAGCAGCGCCAGCAGGCTCAGCCTGCCCGGCGTGCTGCGGGCCAGACCCGTCACCCGGCGCAGGGCACCGCGGTTCCGCCGGGCATCGACCAGCACGACCGCCCCCTTCCCGAGGTGATCGGCGCCACTCGCCGCTCGGACAGCGTAGATCGAAAATCGACCATTCGGGACGCAACCGGACCCGTCCGGCCGGTGGGCGCCCACCGGGTCGAGCTCATCGGGTGACACCGTCACCCCGAGCGGAGTCGCGCGCGCACCTCCATCAGGGCCTCGCCCAGCAGGTTGAGCCCCGGCCAGCGGGCCGGGTCGGCCGCCCGCTCGTCGTCGGCGGCCAGCCCGATGCCCCACACCCGGTCCACCGGGCTGGCCTCCACCAGCACCCGGTCCCCGGTGCCCAGCAGGAACTCCCGCAGGTCGTCGTGCGCGCCGAACTTGGCCAGGTTCGCGCGCACCACGACGTCGAGCCGTTCGGCCACCCACACGTCCTCGGTGAAGCCGCGCACCCGGCGCCCCAGCGCCTTCGCCTCACCGGGCGTGCGCGCCGCGAGCACCCGCCGCGCGGTCTCCTCGTCACCGAACACCAACGCCTTGCCGTGCATCATGAAGTGCTCGGCGGTCCGGAAGGTCAGCCCGTCCACCGTGAACGGCGCCTCCCACCACTGGCTCAGGCACTGCTTGCCGACCGGCGCGCCGGGCCGCGCCTCGTGCCCCCAGAAGAACAGGTACTCCGTCATGCCGCGGACCGTGCCACACGCACCGGCCGCGGCACGACACCGTTTCGCCGACTAGCGCGGCGGCAGGGGCAGTGGCAGGGCGGGCAGCCCGTCCATGCTCACCGCGTTGAAGTCCTTGCTCTCGCAGTACGCGGAGAACTCCTCGTCGGTCTTGCGGCCGAAGTAGTCCGCGTGCAGCGTCCGCTCACCCCGGTAGTCCAGGAACGGCACGGCGAAGCCGCAGGTGTCGCTGATCAGCTTCGCCGTCACCACGACGACCGCCCGCAGCGCCGGACCGTCCGCGTCACCGAACCCGGCCACCAGCTCCGCGAACCGCGGGTCGTCCCGGAACACCGGCTCGCCCGTGCCGTGCACGCGCACGATGTTCGGCGGACCGTCGAACGCGCACCACATCAGCGTGATCCGCCCGTTCTCCCGCAGGTGCGCGATCGTCTCGGCGTGGCTGCCGCCGAAGTCCAGGTACGCCACCCGCTGCTCGTCGAGCACCCGCCACGTGCCGCGCCGGCCCTTCGGCGACAGGTTCACGTGCCCGTCGGCGGCCAGCGGCGCGGTGGCGGTGAAGAACACCGGCTGCGCCTCGATGAACTCGCGCAGGCGTCCTTCGATCCGTTCGTAGGTCTTCCCCATGAGGCAAGTATCACCCACCCACCACCCGGTACCGGCGGACGTCGCTGCTCGCCAGGCCGGGGAACGACCGCACCCGCCGCCACAGCGGCGACCGGCCCACCGCCCCGTCACCCCGCGCCATCGCGTCGACGTGCGCCCGCGCCGACGTCCACTCCGCGTAGTTCAGCACCCGCGTGCCGTCCACGCCGACGTGGAAGTGCGCCGAGATCCCACCCGGGTCCGGCTCGTCCTCGGCAGCCAGCGCGGCGAGCACCAGGTCCACCCACTCCTCGGCGACCCCGGACCGGTCGAACCGCACCGACACCAGTACCACGCACCCGACCGGCCGGTCCGCCGAGGCGCGCCCGACGGACCGGTACCGGCGGTAGGCCACCGCGCCGTCCCCGTCCACCGCGCCGTCCGCGTCCACCGGGCGCGACCACTGCGAATACGTCACGACCCCGTCACCGTCCACCTCCCGCAGCCACCGCGCGTCCAGCAGCCCGTCCGGGCGCGGGTCGAACGGCACGCGGCCGCGGTGGACGAGGACGTGGTCGGCATCGGGTCTGGTCAGCTCCATGCCGGCGACGCTAGGCGCGCGACGCCCGTGCCCGAATCCGTCAGGTGACCGGTGAACCTTGTTGCACATTATTGGCGACAAGTCCAGACTCCCGGCATGAGCCCGAAGATCAGCCGTTCCCTGGTACAGCACTCCGCACTCCGCCAGGACCCGCACGCGGTGCTGCGCCGGATGCTCGACCGCGTCACCCCCGGCACCCGCCTCGACGAGCCGACCGCGGCACTCGAACGGCGCATCGCCGACCTGCTCGGCAAACCCGCCGCCCTGTTCTTCCCCACCGGCACGATGGCGCAGCAGACCGCGCTGCGCGTGCACGCCGAACGCACCGGCCGCCGCACCTTCGCCGCACACCCCCAGACCCACCTCGCGGTCTGGGAGGAGCAGGGCTACAGCGCCGTGCACGGCCTGCGCCACCACGCCGTCGGCGACCGCGAGCACCTGATCACCCTCGACGACCTCGCCGACGTCCGCGAACCGATCGCCGCCCTGCTGCTCGAACTGCCCCAACGCGACCTCGGCGGCCTCCTGCCCACCTGGGACGAGCTGGTCGCCCAGACGGCCTGGGCCCACGACCGCGGCGCCGCCGCGCACCTGGACGGCGCCCGGCTGTGGGAGGCGCAGACCGGCTACGACCGGTCGTTCGCCGAGATCGCCGCCCTGTTCGACACCGTCTACGTCTCCCTCTACAAAGGCCTCGAAGGCGTGCGCGGCGCGGTCCTGGCGGGGGACCGGGACACCGTCGACGCCGCCTCGGTGTGGCGGCGCAGGCTCGGCGGCGCGACCCCCGACTCGTGGCCGGCCGCCGTCACGGCCCTGATGGGACTGGACGAGGTGCTGCCGCGCATGGCCGAGTTCCGCGACCACGCGGTGGCCGTGGCCGCCGCCATCAACGCCGACGGCTACGCCACCACCCGCCCGGAAGTGCCGCGGACACCCCTGTTCCACGTCCACATCCCCGCGCCGAAGGACGCCGTGGCCGCCGCGGCGAAGCGGATCCTCGAGGAGACCGGCGTCGAACTGCCCCAACGCCCCAGGTCCGCGACCGATCCGACGCGGTGCAGCATCGAGCTCACCATCGGCGTCGTGTCGCTCGACTTCACCCCGCAGGAGGTCGCCGACCTGATCCGGCAACTGCGCTGAGCCGCCGTTCAGGCGGCGCCGAACCAGCGGGACAGCCCTTCGACCAGGCCCCGCTGGTCCTCGCCGGCCCACGCCACGTGACCGTCCGGACGCAGCAGCACCGCGGGCACGTCCACCTCCTGGCTCACGTCCACCACGTGGTCGACCCGGTCCGCCCACCCCCCGACCGACAACCGGCCGGTCTGGTCCAGCAGCAGCCCGCGGCCCGAGCGCGTCAGCTCGTAGAGCCGCCCCCGCCGCAACCCCACGTCCCGCATGCGCCGGCCCAGCAGCTCGTGCCCCTCGCCGAAGTCGTAGCGCACCCCGAGCGCGGTGATCTTCCCGATCAGGTGCCGGTTCACCACCTCGAAGTCCATCAGCTCCGCCACCAGCCGCCGCACCGCCCGCGCGCCCGGCTCGGTGGACATCAGCTCCATCTGCGCCCGGGTGTTGTCCAGCACCGCGGCGGCCACCGGACGCCGTTCGGCCTCGTAGGTGTCCAGCAACCCCTCCGGGGCCCAGCCCGCGACCTCGGCCGCCAGCTTCCACCCCAGGTTGAACGCGTCCTGCACGCCCAGGTTGAGCCCCTGCCCGCCGGTCGGCGGGTGGACGTGCGCCGCGTCACCCGCCAGCAGCACCCGCCCGGACCGGTAGCGCTCGGCCAGCCGCGTGGCGTCGCCGAACCGGGACAGCCACCGCGGCGAGTGCACGCCGAAGTCGGTGCCCGCGACCGCCCGCAGCCGCTGCCGGAACTCCTCCAGGGTCGGCGGCACCGACCGGTCCTCGGCCACGCCCTCGGCGGGCACGACCACCCGGTACACGCCCGCCCCGAGCGGCACCAGGCCGAACCGCTCGCGGGTCCGCCGGACGTCGGCCACCACCTCCGCCACCGCCTCGGGCGGCACGTCCGTCCGCATCTCGCCCAGCAGCGTCTCCACCCGCGCCGGCTCACCCGGGAAGCCGACGCCGAGCAGCTTGCGCACCGTGCTGCGCCCACCGTCGCACCCGACCAGGTGACCCGACCGCACCCGTGACCCGTCGGCCAGCTCGACGGTCACCCCGTCCTCGTCCTGCTCCACCCCGACCAGCTCGCGGCCCCGCCGGATCTCCGCGCCCAGCTCCGCGGCACGCTCGCCCAACAGCCGATCGGTGACCGGTTGGGGAATGCCCAGGACGTAGCCGTGCGCGGTGTCCAGCCGTTCCGGCGCGGGCTTGTCGATACCGGCGAAGAATCCCCCGAGGGGGTGCCGCCGGCCGTGCTCCAGAAAACGCTCAAGCAGACCGCGCTGGTCCATCACCTCGATGCTGCGCGCGTGCAGGCCCATCGAGCGGACGACCCCGGTCGGCTCCGGCTCCCGGTCCAGCACGAGCACCCGGACGCCGTGCAGCCGCAGCTCGGCGGCCAGCATCAACCCCGTCGGCCCGGCACCGGCCACGATCACGTCGACCATGAAATCCCCCGTCGAAGAAAAGACCGAACGAATGCTCTTGTCCGCAGACGTCGGCATAGGGCGCAGATTCTGCGGCACCACCCCGGTCTTGCCGCAAGACACTGGGTGCGCTATAAATTGGGCATGGCGAGGGAAGGCTTTCCCTTCGCCGTCGCCCGGTAGACCTCAGGGGCGACGAGCGCCTGCGGCTCCTCGCGGTCGGCCGACGCCTCCGGTTCCTCCGACCGGCGCGACCACTCCTTCCCGACGTGATCGGACCCAGGCGGAATTCCCCTCGCTGCCGATCCGCCCCGTCTTCGGGTGCCCTCCCGCAGCCGTCACCCCGTGCCTCGACGCGTATCCACCGCATTACCGCGCCGCGACGACGCCGTTAATTCGAACCGGCCGGCACGAGCGCGGAGGAAGTCAGGGAAGCGAACCTTTCCCGAAGCGACGTCTTCCCGATCGCCGTCGGTGGCAACCGCCCACGACCAGCGCCGATGCGCACCCCGCGTCGCCCTGCCGGGCCGAAGCGGCCGATGGTTCCTCTTTCACGACACCGGACACGCGCCTCGGGGACAGGCCAGGATGGCGTCATCGGCTTCGTCCGCTCGCTTAACGAAGACGGGGGAATCCTGCTGTGCACGCATCGACGATCCTCGGCCCTCGACCACCCCGGACACCATTGTGATGAGCGGTCACCACCCGAGTGCCGCCGGCGCGTACCCGGACCATTCCCCGGACCCGGAGGCGCCACTCGAAATATGCCTCGTCGGAGTCGGTCCGCGCGGCCTGTCGGTGCTCGAGCGGTTGTGCGCGAACGCCGGTGAGAGCCCTCGCCGCGACATTCGCGTGCGCCTCGTCGACCCCCGGCTCGGTGTCGGCGGCCACGTCTGGCGGTCGGACCAGTCCGGGCACCTGCTGATGAACACCGTCGCGTCCCAGATCACCCTGTTCGTCGACGACAGCGTCGAGTGCGCCGGCCCGGTGGTGCACGGTCCCAGCCTGTACCAGTGGGCGCGCGTCGTCGTCCTCTTCGACCCGTTCCACGACTTCCCCGACCGGGTGCGGGACGAAGCCGCGGCGCTGGGGCCCGACTCCTACCCGACCAGGGCGTTCTACGGCCACTACCTCATCTGGGTGCTGCGGCACCTGATCACCCACGCGCCGGACAACCTGCTGATCAGCCGGCACCCGGAGCAGGCGGTCGACCTGGTCGACGAGGACGGCGGCACCCAAACCGCGATCCTGGCGAGCGGAACCCGGCTGGCCGGGCTGCACGCCGTCGTGCTCGCCCTCGGCCACGTCGGGGTCGCACCGACCCCGGCGCAGCGGCGTTGGCAGGTCCACGCGGCCCGCCACGGCCTGCGCTACGTGCCGCCCGACAACCCCGCCGACGTCGACCTCGGCGACGTCGAGGGCGGCGAACCGGTGATCCTGCGCGGCATGGGCCTGAACTTCTTCGACCACCTCGCCCTGCTCACCAGCGGCCGCGGCGGGGTGTTCCGCCGCGACGAGGACGGCCGCCTGCGCTACGAGCGCTCCGGCGACGAGCCGCACGTGATCGCCGGGTCCCGCCGCGGAGTGCCCTACCACGCCCGCGGGGAGAACCAGAAGGGCGCCACCGGCAGGCACATCCCGCTGTTCCTGACACCGCGGCGCATCGAGGCACTGCGCGCGTCCGGACCGCTGGAGTTCCGCACCGACATCTGGCCGTGGATCGACCGGGAAGTCCGCGCCGTGTACTACGCCACCATCGTGGGCAACCGGTCGGGCGACGCCGAGCGCGACCGCTTCCTGCGGGAGTTCCGCGCCGGGGTCGAGTCCTCACCCGGGACCGGGGGGCCGGAGGACGAGCTCCTGCGCGGGTTCGGGTTCGGGGCCACACCGCGCTGGGACTGGCAGACCGTCGCCACGCCCCACCGCGGCAGGACGTTCCCCACCCCCCGGGCTTTTCGCGACTGGCTGCTCGCCCACCTCGACGCCGACGTCCGCGAAGCGCGCCTGGGCAACGTCCGCGGCCCGCTCAAAGCCGCCCTGGACGTCCTGCGCGACCTGCGCAACGAGGTCCGCCTCCTGGTCGACCACGGTGGGATCACCGGCGACTCCTACCGCGACGACCTCGACAACTGGTACACGCCGCTCAACGCCTTCCTGTCCATCGGCCCGCCGGCGCGCCGCATCGAAGAGGCCGCGGCCCTGATCGAGGCGGGTGTCCTCACCGTCGTCGGACCCCGGGTGGTCGTCGACCTGGCGGGCGACCGGCCGGGGTTCGTCATGCGCAGCCCGTCGATCCCGGGCGCGGAGTACCACGCCCGCACGCTCGTCGAGGCGCGGTTGCCCGAGGTCGACGCCCGCCGCACCACCGACCCCCTGCTGACCAGGCTGCTCGCCCGCGGTGACTGCGCCCTCAACCGGATCCCGAACCGCACCGCCGGCGCGTACGAGACCGGCGGCATCGCGGTCTCCACCCGGCCCTACTCCGTGCTCGACGCCCGAGGGCGACCGCACCCACGACGTTTCGCGTTCGGTGTGCCCACCGAGACCGTGCACTGGGCCACCGCCGCCGGGGTGCGCCCCGGAGTCAACTCGGTGATCCTCGGGGACGCCGACGCCCTGGCCCGGGTGAGCCTGGGGTTGCCCGCTCACGCGGTGACGGGCGCCACCACGTGAACCGGCCCGGAACCCCGGCGGCGACGCCCGCCGCCGGGCCACCGCCACCAGGAGCCCTCCCAAGGGCACGCTCACGGAACACACTGAGGATCGACATGACCGGAGACAGCGGACTGCTCTCGCCCGGGTGGGCCGGCACCGGGATCGACGACCTGCTCGACGACCGCGCCTGGTTGACCGCGATGATCAAGGTCGAAGCCGCCCTGGCCCGGGCCC
This sequence comes from Saccharothrix saharensis, assembly GCF_006716745.1. Classification (NCBI taxonomy): domain Bacteria; kingdom Bacillati; phylum Actinomycetota; class Actinomycetes; order Pseudonocardiales; family Pseudonocardiaceae; genus Saccharothrix; species Saccharothrix saharensis. The sequence goes on from NZ_VFPP01000001.1 coordinate 446,701, forward strand.
AGGCCGGGATCGGCATGGTGCCGCCCGACGTGCCGGCGGTGCTCGACCGGATCGACGCGGACCTGTTCGACTGGTCCGCACTGGTCAACGGGGTCCGTGAGACGGGCAACCCGGTCGTCGGCTTCGTCGGCCAGCTGACCGGGCTCGTCCACGCGATCGACCCGCGTGCCGCGGACTTCGTCCACCGCGGCAGCACGAGCCAGGACATCCTCGACACCGCCACCATGCTGATCTGCGGCACCGTGCTCGACCGGGTGCTGGACGACCTCCGGCGCACCGCCGACGCGGTGGCCGCACTCGCCCGCGACCACCGCGGCACCCCCATGGCCGGCCGCACCCTGACCCAGCACGCCGTGCCCGTCACCTTCGGCCTCAAGTGCGCCGGCTGGCTCAACGCCGTCCTCGACCTGCTCGACCGCGTGCGCCACCTGCGCACCGGCGGATTGCCCGTCTCGTTGGGCGGGGCGGCCGGCACCCTGGCCGCCTACCAGGAGTTCACCGAACGCGACAGCCTCGACCTCGTCGAACCGTTCGCGGCCGCCCTCGGCCTCACCGCACCGCTGATCCCCTGGCACGGCGCCCGCCTGCCGATCGTCGACGTCGCGAACACCCTGTCCCTGATCACCGGCACGCTGGGCAAGGTCGCGGCAGACGCGGAGGTGATGACCCGCACCGAGATCGGCGAGGTCGCCGAGCCCTCGGCGCCGGGCCGCGGAGCCTCCTCGGCCATGCCGCAGAAACGCAACCCCGTCCACACCACCGCCATCCTCACCGCCGCCCGCCAGGTGCCCGCCCTGGTCTCCGTGCTGCACCAGTGCATGGTCGTCCCCGACGAGCGCTCCGCCGGGGGCTGGCACGCCGAGTGGCAACCGCTGCGCGAAGCACTGCGCCTGACCGCGGGCGCGGCCCGCAACGCGGCCGATCTCACCGCGGGCCTGACGGTGTTCCCGGAGAAGATGGCGGCGAACCTCCGCCTCACCGGCGGTGCCATCGTCTCCGAGCGCCTCGGCGCGGTGCTCACCCCCCTGCTCGGCAAGACCACCGCGAAGGAGGTCCTGACCGAGGTCACCGCCACCACCGGCGACGTGGCCGCGGCACTCGTGGACGCGCTGCGCGCCCGGGGGCACGACACCGACCTCGACCGCTGGAAGGAGCTGTGCGACCCGAACGCCTACCTGGGTGCCTCGCTCCGGCTCGTCGACCGCGTCCTGGACCGCCACCGGGCGACGCGGTGACCACGCCGTCGCGCCGAGGTGACGATGTCCGCCCCGTCGTCAGCTCCCGGCGTGACGCCCCGCCACCGCGTCGAGCCCGCGCTGCAGCAGGTCGCGTTCCGCGTCGTTGCCCGCCAGCTCCCACGCCCGCCGGTACGCCCGCGCCGCGTCCGCGTCCCGCCCCAGCCGGCGCAGCAGGTCCGCGCGCACCGCGTGGAACAGGTGGTAGCCCGCCAACGGCGACCGGCCCGAACCCAGCTCGTCCACCAGCTCCAACGCCGCCCCCGGCCCCTGGACCTCGCCCACCGCGACCGCCCGGTTCAACGCCACCACCGGGCTCGGTGCCAACACCATCAGGTGGTCGTACAGCTGGACGACCTGCCCCCAGTCCGTCGGCGGCGGATCGCTGTGCACCGCGTTGATCGCCGCCTGCACCTGGTACGGACCGGGCCGGTTGCGGCGCAGGCACCACCGCACCAGCTCCCGGCCCTCGGCCACCATCGCCCGGTCCCACCGCGACCGGTCCTGCTCGGCCAACCGCACCAGACCGCCGTCCGGGCCCGTGCGCGCCGGACCCCGCGCGTGCAGCAACAACATCAACGCCAACAGCCCGACGACCTCCGGCTCGTCGGGCAGCAACTCCACCAGCACCCGCCCCAGCCGCACCGCCTCCGCGCACAGCTCCTCGCGCACCAAGGCTCCACCGGAACTGGCCGAATAGCCCTCGTTGAACACCAGGTACACCACCGCCAGCACGGCACGCAGCCGCTCCGGCAGCTCGGCCGCCCCCGGCACCCGGTACGGGATCCGCGCGTCCCGGATCTTCGCCTTCGCCCGCACCAACCGCTGCGCCATCGTCGCCTCCGGCACCAGGAACGCCCGGGCGATCTCCGCCGTGGACAACCCGCCCAGCAGCCGCAACGTCAACGCCACCCGCGCACCCCGGTGCAACGCCGGGTGGCAGCACGTGAAGATCAACCGCAGCCGCTCGTCACCCACCGCCCCCACCTCGACCACCTCGTCCCGGGCGTGCAGCAGCGCCGCCTGCGCCTGCCGGGAGTCCCGCGTGGACTCCCGGCGCAGCCGGTCGATGGCCCGGTTGCGGGCCGTGGTGATGATCCAGCCCACCGGGCTCGGCGGCACACCGGCCTCCGGCCACCGCCGCACGGCCTCGGCGAACGCCTCCTGGACCGCCTCCTCGGCGACGTCGATGTCACCGAAGACGCGGACCAGGACCGCCACCGCCCGGCCGTACTCCGCCCGGAAGACCCGCTCGACCGCCGTCACGTCAAACGACGAAGTCCTGGAACGGCCGCACCTCCACCGGCAGCGTGCACGCCACGCTCATCCGCCGGCCCCACTCCAGCGCCGCGTCCAGGTCCGGCACGTCGATGATGTTGAACCCGCCGATGTGCTCCTTGCTCTCGGTGAACGGGCCGTCGGTCACGGCGATCTCGCCGTTGTCCTGCGGGCGCAACGTGGTCGCCGTCTCCGGCGCGTGCAGACCGCCCGCGAACACCCACACACCGGCCGTCCGCATGTCGGCGTCCACCGCCTGGACGTCCTCCATGATCTTCTCCAGGACCTCCGGCTCGGGGATGCCGTAACCGGTCGGCTCGATCACGCTGATCAGGTACTGGGTCATCTCGTGCTCCTCACAGGTCGCGGAACCTCCGCACCCCCTACACGAACGGCGGGGCACCACATCGACACGGCACCGAGGGAAATTCTCAGACGACCACGACCAGCTCGCCGACCCGCCGCCCGTGCTCCAGGTCGTCGTGCGCCTGCCGGATGTCGTCCAACCGGTAGGCCGCCGTCGGGCCCCATGACACCTCACCGCCCGCGACCCGGTCCAGGAACCGCTGCAGCACCTCGGCGGGCAGGTCCGAGCTCTCCCCGCCGTACGCGGTCCGCAACGTCTCCGGCACCGCCCACGGCAGGTCCGAGTCGAACGGGATCAGCACCTCGCGCGGCACGCGCGGGAACGTGACGCCGTCGGCCGGCCCAGCCGGGTGTGCAGCTCCGAACGGTTCAGGCCGAACGCACCCACCCGCACCCGCACCCACCCCGGCGGCGGTTGCGGCACCGGCGGCTCCGCCACGGCCAGGTTCTCCACCGGACCGGGCCCGCTCAGCACGACCGCCCGCATCGACCCGGTCATCCGTGGTGCTCCAGGACCGCGTTGAGCATCCGCGCCAGCTCCTCCCGCTCGGCCGCCGACAACGGCGCCAGCAACGACTCGTGAGCCTGCCCCAGAACCCGGTCCAGGTGCCGCAGGTGGGCCATCCCCGCCGGGGTGATCGTCACGATGTTGCGGCGCTTGTCGCCGGGGTCGGGGCGACGCTCGACGAACCCCTTGCCCTCCAGCTCGTTCAGCGTGGCCACCACGTCGCTGCGGTCCAACCCGCCACGCCGGCCGAGGTCGGCCTGGCTGGCCGGACCGAACTCGTCCAACGCGGCCAGCAGCGAGTAGTGGTAGCGCCGCGCGCCCACCGCGCCCAACGCCTCCGACACGAGCCGGTGCGCGTGCGTGGTGGTCTGCCCCAGCAGCCAACTGGTCGTCCCGCGCAGCCGCTGGGGCGCGCCCGAGGTCTCCATGCGACCGCAGTCTACCCACTTGTTGGCCAGACCAACGATCAGAGGAGTCAGGCGTGCCCGCCGACCGACACCGGGCCGACGGTCAGCTCCGGCCGCCCCTCCAGGAACCCGCCGAGCCGCACCACCTCCCGCTCCAGCTCCGCCGACCGCGCCCGCGACAACGCCTTGAACAGCTCCACCGTGACCACGATCCGCCGACCCGACCGCTTTTGGTGCCACACCCCGGCCACCAGGCCGTCGACCAGCACCACCGGGAAGTTCCCGGCCTGCCCGCCCGACAACGCCCGCTCGTACGCCCGCCCCGGGAACACCACCTCACGCGGGTGGCTGCCCACCACGTACGCGTCGAAGTAGGGGAGCAGCCGCACCCCGCCCGGCGGCTCGTCCGGCCACGCCGTGTCGCCGCGCACCACCCAGCCGCCCTCGACCTGCTCCACATCGGCCCGGGCGAACACCCCGTCCACCCACCGCTTCGGCGCCGCCAACCACCTCGCGAAGTGCGCCGGCGTCGCCGGCCCGTAGGACCGCAGGTAGGCGTGCAGCAACTCCACATCGCCGGCCTCGTCCGGGGTGAACCCCGGCGACCACCGCTGCGGGCTGGTGTAGGCGGTCTTGCGGCCCTTGTTCGGCGCGAAGCACATCGCGCCCCGGTTCGACGCCGTGCCCATCGCCTCCACCCAGCGCGGCCACGGCGTCCCGCCGAACGCCTCCATCACCCGTTCACCCGCCCAAGGACCGGTGCGAGCGACCACCTCCCCGGTCAACTCGTCACCGGTCAGCTCCGCGTCGCGCAACGCCTCCGCGATCGCCGCCACGACCTGCTCGGACTGCTCCTCGGTCAGCAGCCGCGACCGGTGCGGCAACCGCGACAACGCGCCCGTCCACATCGGCAGGTCGGCCGCGGGCAGCAGGTGCACGGTGCCGCGCGGCCCTCGCGTCTTCACCAACGTCCGATCCACCCACACCGCGTCCCGCACCTGCTGCCGGGTCAGCGTCGTGCGCAGCCCGATCGACAACTCCGCCGCCGACATCACCTGCGCGTGCGCGCCGCACATCGCCCGCACCACCGCGACCGGGTCGGTCGACGGCTCCAGCAGCGAGTGCCGCCGCAACCGCCGGCCGATCACCGGGTTCACCGCACCTTCCCGAAGAACTCGCGCACCTCACCGGCGAACAACCCGGGCACCTCCAGCGCCACGAAGTGCCCGCCCGGCTTGGCCGCCGGCCAGTGCACGATGTCGTTGTGCCGCTCGGCCAGCCGCCGGATAGCGGGAGGACCGCTGTAGACGCCCGTCGGCACCAGCCCCTGCCCTTCCGGCCACGCGAACCGCTCGGTGTCGTACATGAACCACGACGACGACCCCGCCGTGCCGGTCAGCCAGTACAACGTGGCGTTGACCAGCAGCAGGTCACGGTCGATGGCCTGCTCCGGCGAGTCCACCGTGATGGTGAACTCCTGGAACTTCTGCAGCAACCACGCCAGCAACGCCACCGGCGAGTCGTGCCACCCCGACGCGAAGGTCTGCGGCGCGGCCCGCAGCAACGCGTGGTGGTCCACCCCGGCACCGGCCCACTCCCGCACCTGCCAGTAGACCTCGCGCTCGTCCTCGGTCAACGCCGGCAGGTCCTCCTCGGTCGGGAACCCCAGACCGCCGTTCACGAACACGCCCACCACGTGCCCGGGCGCGGCCTTCGCCACCTCCGGCGCGATGTACGCGCCGAGGTCACCGCCCTGCACCCCGTACCGCCCATACCCCAGCCGCGCCATCAACCCGGCGAACATGCGGCCCGCGCGGGCCACGTCGAACGGCCCGGTCGGCTTCCCGGAGAACCCGAACCCCGGGATGCTCGGCACGACGACGTGGAAGTCCCGCAGGTGCCCCAACGCGTCCACGAACTCGACGAACGTGTTCGGCCACCCGTGCACCAGCAACAACGGCAACGCGTCCGGGTTCTCGGCGCGGACGTGCAGGAAGTGCACGTCCAGCCCGTCAACCTCGGTGATGAACTGCGGGAACGCGTTCAGCCGCGCCTCGTGCGCCCGCCAGTCGAACCCGCCACCCCAGTACTCGGCCGACTCCCGCAGGTAGTCCACCGGCACACCCCGCTGCCACCCCTCACCGGGCAGCGACTCCACCCAGCGGGCCCGGGCGAGCCGGTCGGCGAGGTCGTCCAGGTCGGTCTGCGGCACGGCGATGCGGAACTCTCGGATCTCGGTCACGGTGTCGACCGTAGGAGCCGAGTAGGACAGGAAACGTCCTAGATCGCGTCCGCAGGCAGGACCCGCCCCGCTAGATCAACCCGGGATGCCCGAACTGGGCGATCCGCAGCCCGCCTTCCACCACCACCGTGTCGACCAACCGGAACCCCAGGCCCTCGTACAACGCGATGGCGGGCGCGTTCGCCGCACCCGTCGACACGATCGCCAGCCCGCCCTCGGCCAGCACCTGCTCCACCAGGCGTCTGGCGAACCCGAGCCGGAAGTGGCTCGGCGCCACGCACAGCCGGTCGATGTCCAGCACGCCGTCGACCTTCGTGAACCCGACGAACGCCACCAGGTCGTTGTCGACGTACCCGCCGAGCCACCGCAGCGGCAGCGTGCGGATGTCGTCCACCGACTCGTGCAGCCCGGGTATCGCCGTGCTGCCGATCAACTCCGACTCGACCGCGTACGACAACTGCGCGATCCGGTGCACGGCCTTCACCGTCTCGTCGTCGGTGAGGTCCAAGGGGACGATCATGCGGGCCATCCTTTCCCACGGGGTGATCCGCCGGTTACCCCGGCCGGTGACCCGCGGAACTCGCCCGATCAGCCCAGCACCAACGGCAAACGCGCGACCAACCCGCCCAGCTCGGCCACTTCCGCGTCCGCGGGCGCGCGCCGTCCGGTGCCGACCAGCAGCGCGTCGGTGTCGGAGAAGGACGCCGGGAACGCCTCGCCCGCGATCCGTTCCAGCATGGCTCGCGCTCCGGCGAGGCCTTCGACGGGCGGGCGGGGCGCGTGGGGGAGGTGCGCGACCAGGTCGAGGTGGTGCAACGTCCACTCCATGACGTACGCGGACAGGTAGTCGCCCGCGGTGAGGACTTCGTCGCGCGTGCCGACACGGGCCGTGCGGTCGGCGAGGTCGGCGGCCCGTCCCGCCGCGGCGCCGACGTCGTCGAGGTGGAACTTCAGCAGCCGCGGTTCGCCGTAGGCGGCGGCGAGCCGGACGGTCAACGCGTCCAGCGGGTCCTCACCGGACGGCGGCGTCGAGGTCACGTTCCAGTAGGTGACCGCGTCCCGCGTCGGCTCACCTCCGGCCGGCGTCACCAGGGTGATCAGCACGTCCTGGGCGTCGATGACGAGGTGGCACACCAGGTCCCGCACCAGCCAGCCGACACACCCCGACGGCCGCTCGAAGTCCTCGTCCGCCAACCCGGCCACCGCTTCCCGCAACGCCGTCCACGAGCGTGAGAAGAGATCCACGCGGTTCAGCCACCGACCAACGGGTTCGTCCGCTCGAACCTGGCGATGATGTCGGCCTCGTTGTGCCTGCCCTCGGCGCTGAGGAATTGGGGCAGCGGTTCGCCGTGACCGCCCACCAGGAAACCCACGATCGATACCTTGTACTCGACACCTTCGATGTGCACGATCTCGTTGCCGGAGACCTCCGGCAATTTGACCTTGTCGTCCACGTAGCCGGGCGAGTTGACGGTTTCGACGTGAGAGAAAGCGACGGTGCACTTGTGCTTGGTGCCGTCGTCCTTGAACTCGATGTCGATCTCGAGAGTCGCCTGGAATTCCGTTTGCTGCCCCATGAAGATCACGTAGTTGTGGTGCGTGAACGTGCCCAGCGTGACCTCGAACTTGTTGCTGCCGTCGTGTTTCGTGTGAGCGAGGGCGCCGGTGAACTCGTACTCGCTCCGCCCGGCGTTCGGGTCACCCGTGGCCGGGACGCCCCATTTGATGTGATCGCTGCCCAGACCGTCGAGCTTCATCTCGGGCGTGTTCGGATCGACCGAGATCCACTTGCCGATGGTGCGAATTTGATCCACCACGAGGCGCTCCTTGCGCTTGGGGTTCTCCACAAACGAGGTACGCGCCAACAGTGGTGCGTGCGCGAGCGCATCCGCATCAACCGAACGGGTGATCATCTAGGACGCTCCCGGGTCCACCGCCTGGTTTCCCGCACCCGGCTCTCGTGCGACGTCCTCGGCATCGGCCCGGCCGACCAAGTGGCCGCCGCAGAGGACCGGCCCGTCCCGTCGGCGTGATCGGTGCTGCTCTGCGCGCCACGAGGTCCGGCACGGAACCGATCACCATGCTGACTTCCGATAAGGTTCACTTATCGGAAGTCAGCCTCTCACCCGTCGATAGCGTTGCGTTGTGCCCAGTAACGTTTGTAAAAACGTAACTCTGCTACGATATTGCCGTGCCGACGACCGAGAGCTCTGCGCTGACCTGCAACTACCCCGGCTGTACGCGACCGGTGATCCGAGGAGGTGGACCGGGTAGGCCGGCCGAGTACTGCGACCTGCCGGAACACACCCGGTGGCGGGCATGGCGGGAAAGGCAGCGGCTGGCACAGGCAGCGGAGGGCGAGCAGGAGGTCGTCACCGTGACGAAAGGCCCGCAGGGGATCACCGCGGGCAAGATCAGGGCTGAAGAGTTGTTGGAGCGGTTCCGGGTGTTGACGGAGCAGTTGTCGACCACGCTGACCGGTGCCGTGGCCGAGTTGTCCGCGATCGCCGACCCGAGCGTGGCCGAGAGCCAGGTGCAGGCAGTCGAGGCGGAGGCGGCGCGGCGGGTCGCCGAGGCGGAGGCGACGGTCGCGAAGGCGGAACGGCGGCGGCGGGACGCCGAGCAGGCACGGCAGGCCGCCGAGGCGACGACCGAGGACGCGGTGCGTGCCGCCGAACAGGCTGAGCTCGACGCCGCCTCCGCCTACGAACAGCGCGACGCCGCACGGGCCGAGGCCGACGCCGCCGTTCTCCGGGCCGAGCAGGAGATCTCCGCCATCCGCGTGGAGGCCGGGGCGGCGGTGGAAGAGATCCGGCGGGACGCCCAGGCACAGGTGGACCAGGCGAAAGCCGATGCGGTCGCGCACGCCGAACAAGCCCGCCGGCAGGCCGTGCGCGAAGCCGAGCAGGTCCGGGCGGACGCACAAACCCGGATCGACCAAGCCCGCCGGGACGCCCAGGCCCAGGTCGACCGGGCGCGGGCCGAAGCACGGGCCCGCGTCGACCAGGCCGTCACCGAGGCCAAGGCGAGCATCGAGCAGGCACAGGCCGCCGCCCGCGCCGAAGCCGACGCCGCGCACGAGGCACGGGTCAAGGCCGAACGCGCCGAGCAGTCCGCCCACGACGCCCGCGCCGAACTCGACCGCGCCCGAGCCGAGCTGACCGACCAGCGCGACGCCCACCGAGCGCAGCTCGACCAGGTCGAACGCGCCGCCCGGGAACGCCTCGACGCCCTGGAACAGGCCCGCGCCCAGACGCTGGTCCGCGCCGAACGCGCGGAGAGCCAGCTCGACCGGCTGCAAGCGGAGCTGGACGCGCTGCGGGCGGCCGGTCCGCAACGACCAGAGGTCAGTGGATGACGGCCCAGGCGCGGGTGGTCGGGTCCACGATCACCGATCGCGTGGCCGCTGACCGCCGGGTGGCTTCGGCGCAGGCCCAGTGGGTGCACCGGTGTTCGACGGAGACGGCCATGCCCACCACGACCAGGACCGCCACCGCACCGCATCCGCCGATGATCACCGACAGCCACCACGAGCCGCTGACCACGACCCCGTACAGGGCGACACCGGCCACGGCCACGGCGGACAGCACACCGACGACCTCCGCACCCACCGCGGACCTGGTCCACGACACCTCGGGTGCGGCCCGCGGTACGTCCGTCATCTCGTGATCGCAGGGCCGTGCCGCGGTGTTCTCCCCGCCGTTCCACGAACTCAGCCGAGCACGACCGGCTTGCCCACCAGGCGCGTGGCCACCACGCGGTCGACGCCGGGCAGGGTCGACAGCCTCATCGCCACGCGCCTCGCCCGCAGCCGCCATGGCGACTCGGGCAGGAACCAGCGCGCACCGGACCGGGCCACCCGTTGCTTCTCCTGCACCACGGGCCGCCACGCGCGTTCGTACCCGGCCAGGTCGTCCAGGTGGCCGGCCAGCACGTACGCGCCGCCGATGCCGAGCGACGCTCCCTGCCCGGCCAGCAACGACACCGCGCCGCACGCGTCACCCACCAGCACCACCCGCCCGGACGACCACCGCGGCAGCTCCACCTGGGCGACCTGGTCGTAGTAGATGTCCTCCGGGCACCGCGCCAACGCCCTCGGCACGACCCACCCCAGCGACCCGTACGTCCGCACGACCTCCGCGCGCGGATCGTTGGGCAGGTCCGGCGACGGCGTCCGATGCACGGTGAACGCCGCCACCCGCCCGTCGCGCAGCCCGTAGAAGCCGACCTGGCGGCCGACGGTGTCGGTGACGCAGAACCGGTCGGCCACCAGCGCGTGCACCGACGGATCGTCGAACGTGAATGCCGCGGTGTGGAAGCCCAGGTACCGCACGTGCCCGTCGCCGAACACGAGCCGGCGCACCGCGGAGTGCACGCCGTCCGCGCCGACGAGCAGATCTCCGGACACCGTCGTGCCGTCCGCCAGCCGCACGTCGACGCCGGTCGGGCCGTCCTCGACGCCGACGACGCGGGCGCCGAACCGCAGCTCCACGCCGGCGGGCAGGTCTTCGCGGAACGCGCGCTCCAGGTCGGGCCGCATGACGCTCACCAGCCGCCCGTCCACCGCGCGGGCCAGCCGGTCGAACCGCAGTCCCGCCACCCGCCGTCCGCTCGGGTCGACGTAGGCGGCCTCGTCGACCCGGTAGCCCAGCTCCAGCAGACGCGGCAGCACGCCCATCCGCTCGGCCGCGTCGTAGCCCGGCCCGAAGAAGTCGATCATGTAGCCGCTGGTGCGCGGCCGAGTGGCCCGCTCCAGCACGACGACCTCGTGCCCGAGCGCCCCCGCCCGGTGGGCGAGCGCCAGCCCGGTGATCCCCGCGCCGCTGATCAGCACCTTCACCGCAGCACCCGCCCCAGGACGGGCACGACGACGGCCGCGGACAGGTCGGGTGACAGGGCGCGGTGCAGCAGGACGCCGTCCACGGCGGCGGCCAGCACGGCGGCTGTCTCGACCGGGGTCGGCACGTCTCGGGACGCCAGCCACGCGGCCAGCGTGCGGCGGAACTGCACGAGCACCTCGGCCACGGCGTGGCGCAGCTCGTCGTTGCGGGTGGCAGCGAGGAACGTCTCGGTGAACAGCTCCTGCCCGCCGTGCCCGTCCAACGCGCCGAGCAGCAGCTCCAACGCGTCGTACGGCGTGTCGGCCTGGTCCAGCACGGAGGCGAGGCCGTCCACGGCGGTCCGCAGCGCGCCGACGGCGGCCTGCACGAGCACCGCTTGGGTGGAGTCGAAGTGGTAGTGCACGACGCCGGAGCCGACGCCGGCGCGCTCGGCGAGCATCCGGGTGCTGACCGCGCCCCAGCCCTTCTCGGCGATGAGTTCCGTGGCCGCGTGCAGCAGCCGTTCGCGAACCGTCATTGGACGATCGTACTGGACGATCGTCCAAAACTAGAGGCGGACCTCCCCCTCGACACCCGCGAACTGCAACAACCGGGCGCCTTCGGCTTCCACGTCGGCTTTCTGCGCGCGGGTCAGCGGCCGGAACACGTCGAGGTCGAGCCCATCGTCGGCGATCTTCCACGTGCCCTGCACGAAGCCGTCGACCAGCAGCGTCGGCTTGCCGCCGATGATGATCCCGCGCCGGTAGTCCTCGTCGGAGATGACGCGGGTGCGGTCGTCGTGGCCGAGCAGCACGTTGTCGAACTCGGGCAGGAACCGCGCCGGGGCGGGCGTGTCGGGGTCGGGCCGGGGCGCGTCGGGCAGGTCGTACAGGGTGCGGCCGCGTTCGTCGGTGAAGACGCGCAGGTCCATCGCCTCGACCACGGGCTTGAGGCGGCTCATGCCCGCCCAGGTCTGCACGTCCTTGACCGACGCGGGTCCGAACGCGGCCAGGTAGCGGCGCACGAACTCCTGCACGGGCGCGGCGGGTCCGGCGGCGGCGAGCCAGCGGGCGGCGGTCGTCCACTTCGCCGCGCCGGACCGTCCCCAGACCGCGCGGGGCGTCACCTGCACGGTCGGCACGAGGAAGCTGCCCGCGTACCCCAGCGCGTTGGCGTCTCGGTCGGGCCACCGCGCGCCGAGCAGGTCGCCGATCTCGCGCCGGGTGCGCGGTTCCTCCAGCAGCGCGGTGACGGCTTCGGCGAAGTCGTCCGGGTCCAGGCCGTCCAGCACGAACCCGAACGGCGAGGACGCGAACCGGCGGTGCAGGAACGGTCGCAGCAGCGGTTCGAACCGGCCGTGGTCGGCGGCGGTGACCAGGTGGATCGTGGCGCGGTGCAGCGACGCCCGGACCACGCGCCGGTCCAGCAGCAGGGCGGCGAGCACGTCCGGCCGGAACGAGCGGATGCGCGACCACAGGCCGTAGTAGGGCGAGAACGGCTCCTGCGCCTGCATCCCGACCAGGTGCTCCACCACGTCCTCGGCGGGCCGGTCCACCCGGTCGAGCAGGTACTGGCGGTGCAGGGTGGCCCGGCTCAACGCCCGGGTCGTCAGCGTCTCGATCACGACCCCACGCTAGCGGTCATCGAGGACAGCTCCGGTCCTCGATGACGGGCGGTCGAGTTCGGGCCACCGCTTCGACGCCACCGCCGGCCGACCTACCCGGCGGTGGCGTTGACCTCCCGGCGCAGGGCGACGGCGTCGGCACGGACGCGTTCGGGCGGTTCGCGGTCGATCAGGGCGCGGCGCAGGAGGGCGGCGACGGCGGGTTGGTGCTCGGGCGTGAAGCCCCGGCGGGTGATCTCCTGGGTGCCGATGCGCAGGCCGCGCAGCCCTTCGTCGATGCGCTGCCACGGCAGGCCGATGCCGCTGAGGTAGACGCCCGCCTCGCCGAGCAGCACGGCCGCCGCGTCGCCGCCGCCGAGGGTGAGGGCGTCGATCGCGAGGTGGTGGGAGCGGGTGAACACGCCGTCGTGGCGGGCGACGTCGAACCCGTTGTCGGCCAGCGCGTGGCCGAGCGCCTGGGCGTTGGCGATGCACGCACGCGCGTAGTGGGGTCCGCGTTCGGCCAGCTCGGCGGCGGTGACGGCGAGCGCGCCCAGGCGTCCGGCATCGTAGTTGGCGAGCATGCCGGGGTAGGCGACGTTCGAGACGCGTTCGGCCAGGTCGGGGTCGCGGGTGACGACGCAACCGCCGGACGGGCCGCCGAACGACTTGTAGGTGGAGAACGTCATCAGGTGCGCGCCCTCGTGCAGCGGCCGCTGGAACTCCCTGCCGGCGACGAGCCCGGCCATGTGGGAGGCGTCGTAGACGAGGATCGCGCCGACCTCGTCGGCCGCCGCGCGCACGGCGGCGACGTCGTGCGGGAACAGCATGAGGCTCGCGCCGATCACCACGATCCGGGGCCGGTGCACCTTGAGGAAGCCGGGCAGCTTGTCGTAGTCGAGGTCGAGCTCGTCGGGCAGGTAGGGCAGGTCGACGACGGTGAGGCCGCGGATCGCGGGCACGCCCTGGGCGTGGTGGCTGGCGTGGCCGCCGGCGAACTCGGGCAGCACCGCGATCTTGTCGCCGGCGCGGGCGAACGCGGTGTAGACGGCGAGGTTGGCCAGGGTGGCGCTCTGCAGTCGGACCTCGGCGAACCGGCCTTCCATGAGCTCGGCGACGAGCATCGGCGCGAGGACTTCGAGGGTGTCCAGGTGGTCCAGGCCGACCTGGTACTTCTCGCCGGGCCAGCCCATGCTCGGCCGGCTGGACACCGACGCGCGCAGGGCCGCCGCGGCGGCGGGGCTGAGCACGTTGGTGCCCGCGTAGAGCACGATCCCGTCGTCGTCGACCTGGGTGGCGTGCGCGTCGAGCGCCTTGCGGACGGTGTCCGCGACGCCGGCGGCGGTCAGGTCGGCGGCGACGGAGGCTTCGACGTCGGCGAGCCGGCGTTGCGCCCGCGGTGAGGCCCAGGGTGCGATCCTGCTGTTGGTCACGACCGAGCACGCTAGGGCGTCGGCGGCGGGTGGGGCGACCGTCCGGGGACTGGAGTTGTTCCTACAGTTGTCGGAATGCAGGAGCTGCTGGACGAGCTGTCCCGCGTGTTGGGCCGGGGCGTGTCGCTGGACGACGTGGCGGGCCGGGTGGTCGCGCACAGCGCCCAGACCGACGACGTGGACCCGGCGCGGGTGCGGGCGATCCTGACCCGGCGGGTGCCGGCGGACGTCGCCGCGTGGCAGGAGCAGCACGGCATCGCGACCGCGGCGGGCCCGGTCCGGGTGCCGCCGAACGCCGCGTTGGGGTTCCAGCAGCGGGTCGGGTTCCCGCTGCGGCACAACGGGGTGCTGGTCGGCTACCTGTGGGTGCTCGGTGACGTGCCGGACCTGGACCTGGGTGAGCGGCTGGCGGCGTTGGCGGCACGGGTGCCCGCGGGTGAGCGGACGCCGGTGCGGGTGGTGGTGGCGTTGGAGCCGCGGGTGGTGCGCACGGTGCCCGCGGGCGACGCCCTGCCGGACCTGCCGGGGCACGTCGGGGTGAGCGACGCGCACCCGCCGGACCGGGCGGGTGCGGCGTACCGGCAGGCGTTGGCGGCGGCGGAGCTGGCGCGGCTGGACCCGGCGTTGCCCGACCTGGTGCGGTGGTCGGAGCTGGGCGCGTACCGGCTGCTGCTCGGCGCGGCGCCGGACGAGGTGCTGGCCGGGTTGTCCGACGTGCTGCTGCGGACGTTGGAGGTGTACCTGGACTGCGGCTGCGAGGTGCGGGTGGCGGCGCAACGGCTGCACCTGCACCGCACCAGCCTGTACTACCGGCTGGGCCGGATCGCCGAGCTGACCGGCCGGGACCTGTCCGACGGCGGCGCGCGGCTGGAGCTGCACCTGGCGCTCAAGCTCGTCCGGCTGGCGCGGCGTCCGTGAGCGTCGGTCGACCTGGGGCGGCTCGGGCACTTCGGTGACGCACAGCAGCTTCGGTCAACGCGGCCACCCGGCCGGCCGGACACGCTAGGGTGATCAACTTCTCTGACCGATGTCAAGGAGTGACGTGCCCGACGACCTCGGCCTGCTGCTGTACCTGCCGCACCGCGAGCTGGAGAACCGGGTGTTCGCCGCCCTGGCGGCGGCGGGGTTCGACGACGTGACGCCCGCACAGGCCCGGGTGTTCCACCGGATCGACCGCGACGGGTCGCGGCTGACGGAGCTGGCGGAGGCCGCGCGGATCACCAAGCAGACCGCCGGTTTCCTGGTCGACCAGCTCGAACGCGCCGGGTACGTGGAGCGCGGCCCGGACCCGACCGACGCGCGGGCCCGGCTGATCCGGGTCGCCGGGCGCGGCCGCGCGGCGATCCCGGTGTGCCTGGCCGCGGCCGCCGACGTGGAGCGGGAGTGGACCGCGCACCTGGGCAGGCCGCGGATGGCGGCGCTGCTCGACGCGCTCGCCCGGTTGCGCGAGATCACCGACCCGGGCCGGTAGCGGTCGCGGTGTTCCGGTCGCGGGCCCGGCCGTCGGAGATCGGGAAGTGCTCGGCCCCGACCCCGGCGGACAGGCGCAGGCCGGCGGACGTCGACCTGGGGGAAGCTCAACGACCCGATCGGGTGAGGCGGTCACGAGGAGAGGAACCGGTCGAGCACGCGGACGCCGAACCGGAGCCCTTCCACGGGCACGCGCTCGTCGACGCCGTGGGGCATGGCGCGGTAGTCGTAGCCGGCCGGCAGGGACAGCGGCGCGAAGCCGTAGCAGTCGATGCCCAACCGGCTGAACGCCTTGGCGTCCGTGCCGCCGCCCATGCAGTAGGGCACGACGACCGCTTCGGGGTCCTCGGCGCGCAGCGCGGCGGCCATGGCGTCGAACCAGGGCGAGTCGACCGGGGCCTGCACGGGTGGCTCGTCGGCGAGGAACTCGCGGCGCACGTCCGGGCCGAGCGCGGCGTCGATCGACGCCATCAGGTCGTCCACGGCGCCGGGCAGGGTGCGCACGTCCAACTCGGCGGTGGCGCTGCCGGGGATCACGTTCACCTTGTAGCCGGCTTTGAGCACGGTCGGCGTGGCGCTGGTGCGGATGGTGTTCTCGACCAGGCGGGCGGCGGGGCCGAACCGGGCGATGGTGGCGTCGACGTCGGCCAGGTCGACCGGCACGTCCAGCGCGGCGCCGACCCGTTCGATGAACGCCCGCACGGTCGGCGTGAGCCGGACCGGGTGCTCGATGGCGCCGACCCGGGCGAGCGCGGCGAGCAGTTTGACCACGGCGTTGTCGTCGTTGCGCCGCGAGCCGTGCCCGGCCCGCCCGGTGGCGGTGAGCCGCAGGTGGGAGGTGCCGCGCTCGGCGGTGCCGACGGGGTAGACGCGCCGGTCGCCGACGGGGTGGGAGTAGCCGCCGGACTCCCCGATGGCGGTGGTGCAGCCCGCGAAGAAGTCGGCGTGGTGGTCGACCAGCCAGTGCGCGCCGTGCGCGCCGCGGTCCTCCTCGTCGGCGACGAACGCCAGCACGATGTCGCGGCGCGGCCGTCGCCCCTCGCGCGACCAGGTGCCGAGCACGGCCAGCACCATGGCGATCATGTCCTTCATGTCGACCGCGCCGCGGCCCCACAGGTAGCCGTCGCGCTCGATCCCGGCGAACGGTGGCACGCTCCACTCGGCGGCGTCGGCGGGCACCACGTCCAGGTGCGCGTGCACGAGCAGCGCGGGCAGGTCGGGTTCGGTGCCGGGCACGCGGGCCAGGACGTTGCCGCGGCGGGGCGCGGGTTCGAGCACGGTGGCCGGCACGCCGACGGCGTCCAAGTGCGCGGCGACGAACTCGGCGGCCTCGCGTTCGCCCGCGGACTCACCGCCGCCGTGGTTGGTGGTGTCGAAGCGCAGCAGCGCCGCGCACAGGTCGACGACGTCCTCAGCCATAGATGCCCTCCACCGCTCCCGCCGCGATCGCCGTGACGACCTTGAACGCCTGCATCGCCGACGTCATGGATTCGGCGTCGAACCCGACCCGGCGTGGTGCGACCTGCTCCACGGTGGGTACCACGGCCGCGGCGGCGGCCAGGTGGGTGGCGTCGAACTCCACCTCGACGTGGTGTGGCGCGACGGCGCCCCGCCCCCGTCCGGCGCGGCCCGTGGCGGCCTCGGCGGCCGCCGTGATCAGCTCGGAGGTCACCTGCGGGGGCGCGCAGACGGCGGCGTAGCGGCTCACGCACTCCTTGACGGCGACGAGCGCGGCGTCGGGCGCGTAGTCGCGGGCGTCGTCGCACGCCTTGTCGTCGCCGGTCACCAGCAGGACGGGCACGCCGTGCTCGGCGGCCAGCGCGGCGTTGAGCCTGCCCTCGCTCGCGGGTACGCCGTCGAGCCACACGCCGGTGATCGAGTTCTCCAGGTAGGTGTGGGCGAGGACGCCCTCCTGACCCGCGCCCGCGTGGTAGCCGAGGAACACCACGCCGTCCACACCGGAGTCGACGCCCTGCATCATCGACAGCGGCTTGTGCCGGCCGGTCAGCAGCCGCGCGCCCGGGTCGAGGTCCTCGAGCAGCAGGTTGCGCTGGGAGTTGTGCGCCTCGTTGACGAGCACGTCGGTGGCGCCACCCGCGCGCAGGCCCGCGACGCAGGCGTTGACGTCACCGGTGAACAGCCGTCGGAACCGCTGCCACTGCTCGGTCTGCGGGACGACGTCGGCGGTCCACGTGACGCCGGTCGCCCCCTCCATGTCCGCCGAGATCAAGATCCGCATGCGTTCACCGTACCGAGCCGATGTCGGTTCTTGACGCGCGCCACAACGTAGTGGTTACTTCTTGACTTCCACTCACGGGCGGGAGGCGGTCACTGTGGGTATCCGGCGGTTCGGCGCGGTCACGGCGGCGATGGCATTGGTGGTGTTGCTCGCGCCCGTACCGGCGCACGCGCAACAGGCGGTCACCCTGCGGGTGGCGATCACCCAGCAGGTGGATTCGCTCAACCCGTTCCTGTCGGTGTTCCAGGCGGGCACCGAGGTCGGCAGGCTGATGTACGACTACCTGACCGCCTACGACGTCAAGGACCAGCGCCCGGTGGAGGGCCTGGCCGACCGCTGGGAGTCCTCGGCGGACCGGCTGACGTGGACGTTCCACGTGCCGGAGGGCAAGAAGTGGTCCGACGGGCAGCCCGTCACCGCCAAGGACGTGGCGTTCACCTACGACCTGATGATGCGCGACGAGGTCGCCGCGACGGCCAACGGCAGCTTCACCGCCGACTTCGAGTCCGTCACCGCCACCGACGACCGCACGCTGGTGATCAGGACCAAGCAGCCGCAGGCGACCATGCTGGCGCTGGACGTGCCGATCGTGCCCGCGCACGTGTGGTCGGAGGTCACCGACATCGGCGAGTACCGCAACGACCAGACGCCCGTGGTGGGCAGCGGGCCGTTCGTCCTGACCGAGTACCGGGCCAACGAGTTCATCCGGTTCAAGGCCAACAAGGACTACTGGCGCGGCGCGCCCAAGTACGACGAGTTGACCTTCACCTACTACAAGACCTCCGACGCCGCCGTGCAGGCGCTGGGCAAGGGCGAGGTCGACCTGGTGAACCGGATGGGGCCGGCGCAGTTCGACTCGCTCAAGGACAAGGACGGCATCACGCGCAACCAGGCGCAGGGCCGCCGGTTCAACGAGATCGTGATCAACTCGGGCGCGGCGACGCGCACCGGCGAGCCGATCGGCGACGGGCACCCGGCGTTGAAGGACGTCGTGGTGCGCCGCGCCATCGCCCAGTCGCTGGACCTGGACGCGATCATCGCCAAGGTCAACGGCGGCTACGCGCAGCGCGGCACCGGCCCGATCCCGCCGGTGTTCGCCGACTACCACTTCACGCCCGAGTCGGTGCGCCCCTACGACCCGGCCGCGGCCAACGCCGAACTGGACCGGGCGGGGTACGCGCGCGGCGCGGACGGCATCCGCGTCTCGCCCGAGGGCAGGCGCATGGAACTGCGGCTGCTCGGTCACGCCAGCCGCGCCTACGACGAGCAGACCGCCGAGTTCGTCAAGCGGTCCCTGGCCGACCTGGGCATCGTGGTGGACGTGCAGATCGTGTCGGACAACCAGCTCAACGAGTCCGGCACCGCCGGCACGTTCGACCTCCAGTTCTCCGGCTGGGGCACCAACCCCGACCCGGACTTCATCCTGTCGCTGCACACCTGCGGCCAGCGGCCCAACGCCGACGGCAAGGGCGGCACCACCGACACGTTCTTCTGCGACGCGGAGTACGACGCCCTCTACGCGCAGCAGCGCGCCGAGTTCGACCCGGCCAAGCGGCGCGAGCTCGTGCGCAGGATGCAGCAGCGGTTCTACGACCAGGTGCCCGCCGTGGTGCTGGGCTACGACAACGCGCTGGAGGCCTACCGCAGCGACAAGTTCGCCTCGTTCCCCGTGCAGCCCGACCCGGGCGGCGTGATCATGGCGCAGAACGGCGTGTGGGGGTACTACGGCGCGACACCGGCGGCGTCGGCGGGCGAGTCGGCCGGCTCCACCACCGGGCTCGTGCTCGGCGTGGTGGGCGGCGCGGTGGTCGTGCTGGTCGGCGCCGTGTGGCTGCTGGGTCGGCGGCGCGGGCAGCGCGCGGAGGACCGCGAGTGATCCGGCACCTGGCGGGCAAGGTCGGCGGCGCGCTGGTCAGCCTGCTGTTCGTGGTGGCGCTGGGGTTCCTGCTGTTCCGGGTCATCCCGGGCGACCCCGTGGTCGCGATGACGCGGGGCCGCCCGGTCACCGACGACCAGCTCGCCGAGCTGCGCGCCCGGTTGGGCGTGGACAAGCCGCTGACCGAGCAGTTCGTGGACTACCTGGCCGCGGCCGTGCGCGGCGACTTCGGCACGTCCTACGTCTACAGCAGGCCGGTGCTGGAGCTGATCGGCGAACGGCTGTGGCCGACCGTGCTGCTCACCGGCACGTCCACCGTGCTGGCCGTGGTGATCGGCCTGTGGCTGGGCATCCGGGGCGCGTGGCGGCGCGGGTCGCGGTCGGACCGGATCTCCACCGGCCTGGCGCTGGCGCAGTGGGCGATGCCGACGTTCTGGCTGGGCATGCTGCTGTCGCTGGCCACCGGAGACCTGTTCCCCAGCGGCGGCATGCGCTACCCGGACACGCCGCCGGACTTCCTGTCGCAGGCGGTGGACGTCGCGCACCACATGGTGCTGCCGTGCCTGACCATGATCGCGGTCGTCTACGCGCAGTACCTGCTGGTGATGCGGTCGTCGTTGCTGGAGGAGATGCACGCGGACTACCTGACCACGGCGCGCGCCAAGGGGCTGCGCGACGACCTGGTGCGGCGGCGGCACGCCGTGCCCAACGCGTTGCTGCCGACGGTGACGCTGGTGTTCCTGCACCTGGGGCTGGTGGTGTCGGGGGCGATCACGGTGGAGACGGTGTTCTCGTGGCCCGGGCTGGGGCTGCTGACCTACGAGGCGCTGACCGGACCGGACCTGCCGCTGCTGCAGGGCACGTTCGTGGTGCTGGCGGGAGCGGTGATCACCATGAACGTGTTCGCGGACCTGCTGTACCGGGTCCTGGACCCGAGGGTGCGTGCGGCGTGACGGCGATCGTGTGGCAGCGGCGGCGGGCCGCGGCGCGGGCGACGTGGCGGGAGTTCGCCTCCCAGCGCGGCGGCCTGGTCGGGCTGGTCGGGTTGGCGGTGATCGTGCTGCTCGCGGTGCTGGCGCCGTGGGTGACCGACGCGTCGGGGCTGGACGTGACGCGGGTGACCGCGCGGCCGTGGGAGCCGCCGTCGGCGTCGCACTGGCTGGGCACCGACCACAACGGGCGCTCGGTGCTGCTGCTGACGTGGTGGGGCACCCGGATCTCGCTGGTCGTGGGGCTCGCGGCCACGGTGTTGTCGGTGCTGATCGGCACCGTGGTCGGGATCGCGGCGGCGCACTTCGGCGGGTGGGTGTCGGCGGTGCTGATGCGCTTCACCGACTTCTTCCTGGTGCTGCCGTCGTTGGTGCTGGCCATCGCGCTGTCGACCGTGCTGCCGCGCGGGCTGGGCACGATCGTGCTGGCGATCGGGGTGACGTCGTGGCCGGCGACGGCGCGGCTGGTGCGCGCGCAGACGCTGGCGGTGGAGGCGCGTCCGTTCATCGAGCGGGCGCGGGCGCTGGGCGGCGGGCACGGGCACGTGATCGGGCGGCACGTGCTGCCCGCGGTGCTGCCGCTGGTGTTCGTGAACACGACGTTGACCGTGGCCAGCGCGATCGTGTCGGAGTCGACCCTGTCGTTCCTGGGGCTGGGCGACCCGACGCGCGTGTCGTGGGGATCGCTGCTGCACGCGGCGAACATGCACGGCGCGGTGTCGCAGCGGGCCTGGTGGTTCCTCATCCCGCCCGGGCTGGGCGTGGTGTTCGTGGTGCTGGCGTTCACGCTGTGCGGGCGGGCCCTGGAGACGGTGCTCAACCCGCGGCTGAAGGGGGAGCGGTGAGCGGCCTGCTGGAACTGCGGGACCTGAGCGTGCACTACCGGACCGCGCGCGGCGAGGTGACGGCCGTGCGGTCGGTGTCGCTCGGTCTGGAGGCGGGGCAGACGCTGGGGCTGGCCGGCGAGTCGGGGTGCGGCAAGTCGACCGTGGCCATGTCGGTGCTGCGGCTGCTGCCGCGCACCGCGCGCGTCGAGGGCGGGGTGCTGCTCGACGGCGAGGACGTGCGGGGCATGTCGTGGGGCAGGCTGCGGGCGGTGCGGTGGGCGGCGGCGTCGGTGGTGTTCCAGGGCGCGATGCACGCGTTGAACCCGGTGCACCGGGTCGGCGAGCAGATCGCCGAGCCGATGCGGCTGCACGGCGTGACCGGGTCGGTGGCGGAGCTGCTGGACCAGGTCGAGCTGCCCGCCCGCGCGGCCCGGGCCTACCCGCACGAGCTGTCGGGCGGGCAGAAGCAACGGGTGATGATCGCGATGGCGCTGGCGTGCGAGCCGCGCCTGGTGATCGCCGACGAACCGACGACCGCGCTGGACGTGGTCGTGCAGGCGCAGGTGCTGGCCGTGCTCAAGCGGCTGGTGGCCGAGCGGGGCATCGGGCTGGTGATGATCAGCCACGACCTGTCGGTGCTGGCGTCGACGTGCGACCGGCTGGTCGTGATGCGGCACGGGCAGGTGGTGGAGGAGGGTCCGGCGCGGGAGGTCATCACGTCGCCGACCCACCCGCACACGCAGGCGTTGGCGGCGGCGTTCCCGACCGTGGGCGATCCGGCGTCACGGCAGGTGACGCCGTCGGAGGTCGCCCCGGACGGGCCGGTGCTGCTGCGCGCGGAGGGCGTGCGGGTGTCGTTCGGCGGGACGGAGGCCGTGGCCGGGGTGGACCTGGAGGTGCGGGCCGGGGAGATCGTCGCCCTGGTCGGCCAGTCCGGCTCGGGCAAGACCACGTTGGCCCGCACGCTGCTCGGCCTGCAGGAACCGACCGCGGGCCGGGTGCTGTTCGAGGGCGTCGAACTCCCCCGGTCGACGGCCGGTCTGCGCGCCTATCGGCGGCAGGTGCAGCTGGTGCTGCAGGACCCGACGAGCGCGCTGAACCCCCGCCACTCGGTGTACGAGGCCGTCGCGGAAGGTCTGCGGATCCACCGGGTGGAGGGCGACGAGTCCGCGCGGGTCGCCGAGGCGTTGTCGCAGGCCGAGCTGCGCCCGCCGGAGCTGTTCTTCCCGTCGTTGCCGCACGAGCTGTCCGGGGGCCAGCGCCAACGCGTGGTGATCGCGGGCGCGTTGGCGCTGGGGCCGCGGTTGTTGGTGGCGGACGAGCCGGTGGCGTCGCTGGACGCGTCCGTGCGCGGCGAGATCCTGGCGCTGCTGCTGAGGCTGCGCCGCGAGCTGGACCTCGCCGCGCTGGTGATCACCCACGACCTGGGGTTGGCGTGGACGATCGCCGACCGGGTCGCCGTGATGTACCGGGGCGAGCTGGTCGAGCAGGGCGCGGTGGAACAGGTCCTGCTGTCACCGCGGCACGACTACACGCGCACCCTGCTCGCCGCCGTACCTCACGACCAGCGCAGCACCCGGCCGAACTGGACCAGCTCGCCGTAGTGCTCGGGGCGGCGCGCGCCGAGCGCCAGGTCGAGCAGCGGCTTCGCCGCCTCCGCCGGACTGGCCGCGCCGCTCATGTCGGAGAACCACGGGCGGGACGCGTCGGTGTCGACCAGGCCGGGGCAGACGGCGGCGATGAGCGTGCCGGTCTCCGCGTCCGCCTCCCGACGCCGCGCGGCGACCGCGCGCACCGCCGCGACCTGTCCGACCTTGGACGGGATGTTGATCCAGTCCGGCCAGCCCCGACCGGCGGCCGTGCCGTCGAGCACCGCGTCGCGCCAGGCCAGCATCGTGGCGTCGACGTCGTCCAGCGAGGCGTCCGGCGCGAAGTGCTCGTGCAGGGGGCGGGGGAGTTGCCGCAGGGTGCCGAAGGAGCTGGCGACGACGAGCAACGCGCCGCCGGGGCGCAGCAGGGGCGTGAAGGCGCGGAGGATGTGGGAGGTGCCGAGGTTGTTGGTGTCGACGAACGGGCCGACCTGCTCGCCCCACGACGCGCCGGGGGTGAGGCGTGCGGCGGCGTTGGAGAGCACGACGTCCACTCCGCCGTGGCGTTCGCGCAGGTCGTCGGCGAAGGCGGTGACGGCTTGCGCGTCGCTGACGTCCAGCACCGCGGTGCGGATGGCGTCGTGGCCGATCGCGGCGGCCGCATCGGTGACGCGTCCGGCGTCGCGGCCGGTGAGGTAGACGACGTCGGTGGGGGCGGCGCGGTGGGCGAGGCCTTCGGCGAGGGCGAAACCCAGGCCCTGGTTCGCGCCGGTGACGACGGAGATGCGGGTCATGCGCACATGATCGCGCAGTCCCGGGAACCGATCGGTTCCTCGTGCACTCTGTTGACCTGCGGCTTTGCCAACGGCTAGCTCCCCGATCGGGTGAACCTGCCCCCGACTGTCGTCGATAACACCGTTACTATCGCCCTCGGACGTCGGTTGAAACAACGAGGCCGCCAACCAACCCCCGCCCTCGTGCCCCGCCGGACGCCGCCCCTCACCGGCACGCCCACCACGGCGCCCCGGCCTCGGGATGCCGCCGCCCGGGCAGCCCACTCGGAGGTGGCCGCCAGCCGGGCCCGAACGCACCTGCGCGCGTTGATCAGGCACGACCAGCGGGCACCTGCTCGCCAGGGTGCGCACGCTCGGGGCCGCGCCACCGCTCTCCCGTGTCCTGCCGTGCGGCCATCGATGCCCACGAGCCCTCGGCGCCGGCTCGCTTCCGTGCGATGCGGTTCTCACCGTCACCGCCCGGCTCACCCCGCGGCGGCGCCCGACCCCATCGCGTGCTGCCGGATGTCGAGCGGATCGGCCTGGGTGTGGTGGCGCTGTGCGGCGGGTCGCGTGCCGGAGTGGTGGATCGGTCGGGGATCGGTCGGGCCCGTTGCGTCGAGCCGGTCGTGGTCGGGTTGGCTCGGATCGGGTTGGCTGGGATCGGACGCGGTGGGGTTCGGGGTGCGGTCGGTGGTGGGGTGGGTGGCGGCTGCGTGCCTGGCGTCGAGGAGGTCGCCGGTGTGTTCCTCGGCCCAGGCGGCGAGCGCGCGGACCGGGGTGAGGAGCGAGTGGCCGAGGGCGGTGAGGGTGTGCCAGCCGTCGTCGCTGGTCAGCAGGCCGTTGCTGCGCAGGCGGGCCAGGGTTTGGGTCAGCATCTTGTTGCTGATGCCGCCGATGCGGTCCAGCAGTTCGCCGTAGCGCAGCGGTCCGTCGCCGAGGGCGACGACGACCACCACCGACCAGGTGTGCCCGACGACCTCCAGGGTCGTGCGGGCGGGGCAGTCGGCGAGGAACACGTCGTAGTCGCTCACCCCGTCACAAATACCGCTTGAGCTCTCGCTTCGCCAACGACATCCGGTGCACCTCGTCGGGACCGTCGGCCAGGCGCAGGGTCCGCGCCGAGGCCCACAGCTCGGCCAGCGGGAAGTCCTGGCTCACCCCGCCCGCGCCGTGCGCCTGGATCGCCTTGTCCAGCACCCACTCCGCCATCAGCGGCGTGCCGATCTTGATGGCCTGGATCTCGGTGTGCGCGCCCTTGTTGCCGACGGTGTCCATCAGCCACGCCGTCTTGAGCACCAGCAGCCGCGCCTGCTCGATCCGCACCCGAGACTCGGCGATCCACTCCTGCACGACGCCCTGGTGCGCGATCGGCCGGCCGAACGCGACCCGCGAGATCGCACGACGGCACATCAGCTCCAGCGCGCGTTCGGCGATGCCGATCAGCCGCATGCAGTGGTGGATGCGGCCCGGGCCGAGGCGCGCCTGGGCGATCGCGAAGCCCTCGCCCTCGCCGGCGATGAGGTTGTCCGCGGGCACCCGGACGTTGTCGAAGACGATCTCGGCGTGCCCGCCGTGGGAGGCGTCGGTGTAGCCGAAGACGTGCATGCCGCGCTTCACGTGCACGCCTGGCGTGTCGCGCGGCACCAGGATCATGGCCTGCTGGCGGTGCCGTTCGGCGTCGGGGTCGGTCTTGCCCATCACGATGAAGATCGCGCAGTGGGGGTTCATCGCGCCCGACGACCACCACTTGCGGCCGTTGATGACGTACTCGTCGCCGTCGCGCACGATGCTCGTGGCGATGTTGGTGGCGTCGGAGGACGCGACGTCCGGCTCGGTCATGCAGAACGCGGACCGGATCTCGCCGTCCAGCAGGGGCCGCAGCCACTGCTCCTTCTGCTGCTCGGTGCCGAACATCGCCAGCACCTCCATGTTCCCGGTGTCCGGCGCGGCGCAGTTGAGCGCCTCGGGAGCCAGGTGCGGGCTGCGGCCGGTGATCTCGGCCAGTGGCGCGTACTGCAGGTTCGTCAGACCGCCGCCGTGCTCGGGGTCGGGCAGGAACAGGTTCCACAGGCCCTGCCTTCGGGCTTCGGCCTTGAGCTCCTCCAGCACCGCGGGACGGGCCCACGGGTCCTCGGCGTCGCGCAGCTGCCGCTCGGCGACCGGTTCGGCGGGGTAGACGAACTCGTCCATGAACCGCAGCAGCTTCTCGCGCAGTTCCTCGGTCTTGGCGTCGTAGGCGAAGTCCATCAATGCTCCCCTGAGGTCGCGGCGAGTCCCTGCCGGACCAGCGGCAGGGTGAGTTGGCCGATCTGGTCGAACCCCGCGCCCACGGTCTTGCCGCGGGTGAAGCGGAAGTGGATGCCTTCGAGGATCACGGCGAGCTTGAAGTAGGCGAACGCCGTGTACCAGGCAAGACCACTGGTGTCGGCGCCGCTGCGCTCGGCGTAACGGCGCACCAGCTCGTCGGTGCTGGCGAACCCGGGCAGCGTGGGCACGGTGCCGGTGATCGGGTCGTCCTCGTGCGCGCCGACGCCGTTCCAGTACACGCACAGCAGGCCGACGTCGGCCAGCGGGTCGCCCAGCGTGGCCATCTCCCAGTCCAGCACCGCGCTGATGTTCAGCGGGTCTTGGGTGACCAGGACGTTGTCCAGCCGGTAGTCGCCGTGCACGATCGTGTCGCGGGCCGAGTCGGGGACGCTGTCGGCGAGCCGGTCGCGCAGGTCGTCGATGCCGGGCAGGTCGCGGCTGCGGGAGGCGTCGAGCTGCTTGCCCCAGCGGGCGACCTGGCGCTCGAGGAAGCCGTCCGGTCGGCCGAAGTCGGCCAGTCCGACGTCCTCGGGGTCGACGGCGTGCAGGTCGGCGAGCACGTCGACCAGCCGTTCGGACAGCGCGCGGGCCTGGTCCGGGGTCAGCCACGGGCACTGGTCGCGGTGCCGCAGCGCCACCCCCGGTACCTCTTCCATCAGGTAGAACGGGGCGCCGATGACGTCGGTGTCCTCGCACAGCAGCTCGACCCGCGGCACGGGCACGGCGGTGTCGGCCAGCGCTTTGATGACCCGGTGCTCGCGGGACATGTCGTGCGCGGTGGCCAGCACGTGGCCCAGTGGCGGCCGGCGCAGCACCCAGCGCCGGCCGCCGTCGGTGACGCGGTAGGTCAGGTTGGACCGCCCGCCGGGGATGAGTTCGCCGGTCAACGGGCCGGTGCCCAGGTGGGTGGCGAGCCGGTCGAGGTCCAGGCCGGGCAGTTCGGTCATGCGGCGACTCCCCTGAGCTGGGCGATCACCGCACGGGTCGTGTCGGCGTCGGTGTGCCGGTGCGCGTGCAGGCCGACCGCCTGCGCCGCTTCGACGTTGACCGGCGCGTCGTCGAAGAACGCGCACCGGTGTGCGGGCAGGCCGATCCGGTCGAGGGTGTGCTCGAAGATGCGCGGGTCGGGCTTGCGCAGGCCGATCCGGCCGCTGATCACGATCGTGTCGAACAGCTCCAGCAGCAGTTCTTCGGGGTAGCCCTCGCCCCAGCTGTTGGACAGCAGCACGGTCCGCAGGCCGTCGGCGCGCAGTTCGCGGACCAGGTCGACCATCTTCGGGTCGGGGTGGGCGCTGCCGAACATGCGGCGCAGCAGGCCTTTCGACGCCACCTCGCGTCCGTCGAGGGTGATCAGCTCGGCGGCCAGGAGCGCTTCGAACTCGGCGGGCGTGAGGTCGCCGGTCTCGAGTCGGTCCACCGGGTTGTCGGGGGCCGCTTCCCGGCCCATCCAGGTCCGCATGGTCCGGCCGTAGTGACTCCGGTCGATGTTCTCCGAGGTCAGCCAGTCGTCGATGAAGGCGGGCACGGAGACCGTGAGCACGCCTCCCCAGTCCAGCACCACCGCGTCGATGCGCCGTTCGTCCACGTCGCGAGGGTACCGACCGGTCGGTATGTCGGCAACCCTCCCACGCGGCGACGCACGGGTCCGGGTCCGTCAGTCCGGTTCGGGCATGGCGTTGCGCAGGCGGATGCCGCTGAAGGCGAGGGTGCTCGTGGTGACCCGACGCCAGAAGGGCCACAGGTTGGCCGTCAGTCGCAGTTCGATGCGGGCGTCCTCGTGCAACGCCGGCAGGTCGCCCACGGGCTCGGGCGGGCCAAGTGGGTCGACCGGCTCGGTGGCGACGTGCGCGTGGGGCGGGTCGCCGAACGGCCGGAACGCCCCGGCGTCGAACCGGTAGGCGTACAGGCGTGTCGTCCGCATCCGGCTCAGCCAGCCGATCTCGATCGCGTGCACCCGGCCCGCGCCCAGCCACGCCCGGTCCTCGGCGGTGGTGGCGGGTTCCACCCACGCCATCGCACGCGGGCACTGGCGAGGGAACCAGTAGTCGGGGGCTCGTGCGTGGTCCACGGCCCACACGTAGGCCCCGGGTTGTCGGGCGGTGGCGGCGACGTGCGGGCGGAACCGGGTGATCGTCGGGTCTTCGGAGAAGTGCAGCACTTCCCCCGGTGCCGGTCGCATGGCCGACGATCCTGCCGGCGGGCGACCGGCCCGATCCGGCGACTCGCCGCGCCGGACCCGCCGCCCGGTCCGTGTCGGGTGTCGGTGCGGTCGGGAGCGCCTGCGTGCGCTGCCGCCCTGGTGTTGTCGTGGCGGTGTTGTCGTGGTGGTGGTCGGATGACGTGCGTCGGGCCTACCTGCCGTAGACCCGGCGCACATCCGGTATCCGACGGCGGTGGACGGTCAGGCGTTGATCTCCTTCGGTGCGCCGTCGGTCTGGCCGATGGCGATCTTGCGCGGCTTGGCCTTCTCCGCGATCGGGATGCGCAGCGTCAGCACGCCGGAGTCGTAGTCGGCCTTGATCCGGTCGGCGTCGAGCGAGTCGCCGAGGAACAGCTGGCGCGAGAACACGCCCAGCGGACGCTCGGACAGCTGCATCTCGACGTCGTCGGTGCGGTTGGGGCGCCGCTCGGCCTTCACGGTGAGCACGTTGCGCTCGACGTCGAGGTCGATGGCGTCGGGCGTGACGCCGGGCAGGTCGAACTCCACCACGAACTCGTCCCCGGTGCGGTAGGCGTCCATCGGCATGGGCGTGGGCCGCGACCAGGTGCCCGGTCCGGTGAAGAACTGCTGCGCCAGCCGGTCCAGCTCGCGGAACGGGTCCGTGCGCATCAACATCGGGAACACCTCCTGGTCTGTGTGGTCAATGCGCTGGTGTTGCGCTGCCGACACAGTTGTAGCACGTCGTCAATCCGTTGACAACCCCGAATGTCGTCAGTAAGTTGACGCCATGGCGATCGGGGACTACGAGACCGTCCGAGCGGCGGCGACGGGGGAAGACCTCAGCCCGGGGCAGGTGCTGTCCGCGCTGGTCCTCCTGCGGCGGTTGCGCGACGAGCTGGCCGGGTGGGAACCACAGCTGATCGCCGCGGCGCGGGAGCTGGGCACGAGCTGGGCGGAGCTGGCGCCCGCGTTGGGCGTGGCCAGCAGACAGGCGGCGGAGCGCCGGTACCTGAGGTTGCGCCCGTCGGACCTGGGCGCGACGGCCGAGGGCCGCGTGCGTGCCGAACGGGACAAGCGGGCGGCCGACCGCGCGGTGTCGCGGTGGGCGCGCGACAACGCCGCGTCGCTGCGCAGCCTCGCCGGACAGGTGGGGCGGATGGACGTCGTGGTGCGGGAGGCGTTGGCGGAGGACGACGCGGTGGCGTTGCTGGAGCCGTTGACGGCGGCGCTGGCCAAGCTGCGGGGCTCCCACCCGGACCTGGCCGCCGAGGTCCAGGCCGTCAGCGACCGGGCGGAGGAGGTGCGCCGCGACACCCGGACCTTGCGGGAGAACCAGCCGCTGCGCGACGACCGCTGACCCGAGGGCCGGCGAGGTGGTGTGGCGTCGGCGGCTGGGTGTGCCGCTGTCCAGCGGCGGGATCCCCGGCAACCGGTGGGGCACGAGCTTGGACGGCCACCGGCTCGACCTCGCGACCCACTTCGCCGGCCCGGGCGCGGTGTGCGCGGTGGACCCGGCCACGGGCAGCGGGTGCTGTGCCGCCGCGTCACCGGCCGACGGCGGCACACCCCGGCATCAGCTCGCCGGGTCACGGCCCGGCGGTGACCAGCAAGTCCCGGCCTGGTCCCGAGAAGGAGGCAACGACGGCGGACCGCGGGCGCACTCGGCGCGGGCACGGCCGGGTGCTGTGGACCTACGACACGATCCGGGACTTCACCGGCGTCAACGGCCGGCCCGGTCGAGGCGGCACGGTCACGCCCGCACGGTCACCGTGCCGGTGTCGCCGTCGATCTCGACGGGCACGCCCAGCGGCACGGTGAGCTGACCCGCGCAGTGCCCGAACCGGACGTCGGCGACGATCGGCACGCCGAGGCCGCCCAGTCGGTCGGCGAGCACGGCGGACGGGTCGCCGCACCCCGTCCACGAGCCCAGGACGAGCCCGGCGACCTGGTCGAACCAGCCCGTCCGCAGCAGGCCGGTGAGCATCCGGTCGAGCCGGTAGGGCTCCTCGTTGACGTCTTCGAGCAGCACGACCGCGCCGGGCGGTGGCGGCGCGGTCAGCAGGCTGAGGTTGCCGCCGACGGCCGGGCCGCGGGCCACACCCCCGACCCGACCGACCCCGCGGTAGGCCGTGACGCCGGTGAACAGGGCGGCGCGGAGCCGTTCGCGGGCCTCGGCGTCCTCCACGAACGCCCGGGTGCCGACCATCGGCCCGAACCACGTGGGCAGGCCGTGCGCCCAGAACCGCTCGTGCAGCACGGTGGTGTCGCTGGAGCCGACGAACACCTTGCGGTGCGCCGCGAGGGCGGTCCAGTCGACCAGGTCGACCATGCGCAGGCTGCCGTACCCGCCGCGGGCGCACAGCACGGCGGCCGCGGACGGGTCGAGCCAGGCCTGTTCGAACGCACGCGCGCGGTCGGCGTCGGTCCCGGCGAGGTAGTCCAGCGTCGGGTGGGTGTCCAGGGCATGGGCGTCGACCCGCACGTCCAGTCCCCACGTGCGCAGCCACGCCGTGCCCGCGTCGAGGAGTCCGGCCGCGCACGGCCCGGCGGGGCTGACCACCACCACGCGGTCGCCTGGGCGCAGCCGGCCCGGCCCGGGGGCGACCGCGGCCGCCCCCGGCGCGTCGGACGTCACCGGCGCAGCTCCAGCACCGGCACGCCCTCGGGCGTGAACCCGAACACCTGCCCGTAGAACGACAGCTCGGCCTGCAGCGCGGCCACGATGGTCTCGGCCTTGCGGAACCCGTGCTGCTCGCCCTCGAACGTGAGGTAGGCGTGCGGGATGCCGCTGCCGTCCAGCGCCGAGGCGAACCGGTCGGCCTGCTCGGGCGGGCAGATCTCGTCCTCCAGCCCCTGCAGCAGCAGCACGGGCCCGGCCAGCCGGTCCACGCGGTGCGACGGCGACCGCTCGGCGTACCGGTCGGCCGTCGCGGGCCACGGCCCGACCAGGCCCTCGACGTAGCGGGACTCGAAGTCGTGGGTCTCGCCGCCCGCGCCGGTCCAGCCGGCCAGGTCGAGGATGGGGAACGCGACCATGCCGCACCGGTAGGTCTTCACCGAGGTCAGCGACGCCGCGGAGGTCCAGCCGCCGGCGCTGCCGCCGCGGATGGCGAGCCGGTCGCCGTCGGCGGCACCGGAGTCGGCCAGCGCCTGGGCGACGGTGGCGCAGTCCCGCACGTCGACCACGCCCCACTGCTCGCGCAGCCGTTCGCGGAACGCCCGCCCGTAGCCGGTGGAGCCGCCGTAGTTGACCGCGACCACGCCGATCCCGCGGCTGGTCAGATAGGCCAGTTCCGCGTCGAGCACGGCCGACGAACGGCCGGTGGGCCCGCCGTGGACGTGCACGACGAAGGGCGGTTTCTCGTCGTCGGGCCCGGCGAAGTCGGGGTTGCGCGGCGGGTAGACGTAGGCGGGGACGTCGCCGTCCGGTCCGCGGAACACGCGTTCCTCGGGCACGGGAAGGTAGTCGACCGGCAACGCGGACTCGCCGGAGGTGTGCTCGGTGAGCACGCCGGTGGACAGGTCCAGCGACACGACGGCGGACTCGGCCAGCGGCCCGGCGGCGCCGCTGACGACCACGCCGTCGTGCACGGCCAGGTGCGCGTGCCAGACCGGCAGGTCCACGTCGACGTCGGTGACGGTGCCGCTGCGCTCGTCGAGCACGGCCAGCGCGCCGGAGCGCAGCACGGCGTAGCGGCCCGCGCCGATGGCGGCGAACCAGCGGTTGCCCAGCCGCCACATCGGCCCTCCGAGCTCCTCGGCGCACGGCGCGAGGTTCTTCGCCGTGCCGTCCAGGCCGATGCGGAACAGGTTCCACCAGCCGTCGGGGTCGGTCAGCGCCAGCAGCGAGTCGCCTTCCCACTCGACCTGGCACACGGCCTCGGTCTCCCCGCCGGCCAGCACGCGGTACTCGGAGGAGCCGACCTCGGCCACGCACAGCTCGGTGCCGTCCCACGGCATGCGCGGGTGGTCCCAGCCGATCCAGGCGTAGTGGCGGCCGTCGGGCGAGAGCCGGGGCCCGGTCATGAAGTGGTGGCTGGCGGCGAGCACCCGAGGCGGCGAGCCGTCCAGCGGCAGCGCGACCAGGTCGCGGCGCACGTCGGTGCGCGCGTCACCGGTCACGGTCTCGCGCACGCACCACACCTCGGCGTGGCCGGGCCCGGCGGTGAGGTCGGCGTAGCGGTGACCGTGGTGGCGCTCGGGCTCGGGGCTGAGCGGGACGGGCCGCGGGTCGTCGGGGTCGAACACGTAGACGCGCTGGTCGTCCCAGTTGGTGAACGCCACGCGCGTCCCCTCGGGGGTGTCCAGCACGACCCACGGCCGGCCGCCGTACTCGTGGACGCGGTTGCGCGCGTTCCACGGCGGCGGCAGCAGGTCCTGCCCGTCGCGCACCAGCGCGACCCGGCCGCCCTCGGCGGGGCGTCCCTCGGCCCACCAGGGGCGACCGTTGTGCAGGTCGACCCAGTGCAGGCCCCCGCCGGCGGCGGCGGCGTCGGCCGCGCCGATGGGCGATGTCCACGTTCCGTACGGTGCGATCTTCACCACGCGGCGACCTTAGCGGGGCGCGCGGCGGACCGGTCGGCGCCGATCGGCTCCGGTGGCGTTCGCCGTCGGGGAAAAGCGCGGGGGCAGGGCTGCCGATCTTGCACGCGTGGCCTAGGGTCTTCGTTGTCATGGCACGCGTCATCCACGTATTCCGCCAGCCCGACCGGTTCGTCGCCGGCACCGTCGGGCAGCCTGGCGAGCGCACGTTCTACCTGCAGGCCTCCGAGGAGGCCCGGCTGGTCAGCGTGGCGCTGGAGAAGCAACAGGTCGCCGTACTCGCCGAGCGCATCGGCTCGCTGCTGGAGGAGGTGCACCGGCGCTTCGGCGCGGAGGTGCCCGACGCGGTCCCCGAGGACCTCCGGGACACCGAACCGCTCGCGGTGCCGGTCGAGGAGGAGTTCAAGGTCGGCACGATGGGGCTGGGCTGGGACGCCGAGTCCCGGGCGGTGGTCATCGAACTGCTCGCGATCACCGAGGAGGAGGTCGACGAGGCGGTGGTGCTCGACGACACCGAGGAGGGTCCGGACGCCGTGCGGGTGTTCCTGAGCCCGGTGGAGGCGCGGGCGTTCGCCGAGCGCGCCGACCGGGTGGTGCGGGCGGGCCGCAAGCCGTGCCCGTTGTGCGCGGAGCCGTTGGACCCGGAGGGGCACGTGTGCCCGCGGCAGAACGGCTACCGTCGTTCGGACGAGGGCTGAGCGCGGCGGTGGGTCCGGCTGACGACGGGGTGCTCGAGCTGCTGCGGCGCGGCCGCATCGAGGTCGAGGGCCGGTTGGTGGACGCGTCGAACGCGACGTTGTTCTGCGGGATCGCGCTGGACGGCGTGACCGCGCAGTGCGTGTACAAGCCGGTGCGGGGCGAGCGGCCGTTGTGGGACTTCCCCGACGGCACGCTGGCGGGCCGCGAGGTGGCGACGTTCCTGGTGTCGGAGGCGGCCGGGGTGCACCTGGTGCCGCCGACGGTGCTGCGGGAGGGTCCGTTCGGGTCGGGCATGGTGCAGCTGTGGGTGGAGACCCGCGAGGACGACGACCTGGTGGACATCGTGCCGGTGGACGAGGTGCGGCCGGGGTGGCGTTCGGTGTTGCGGGCGCACGACCGGTACGGGGAGCCGGCGGTGCTGGTGCACGCCGAGCACCCGCGGGTGCGGTTGATGGCGGCGTTCGACGTGGTGGTGAACAACGCCGACCGCAAGGGCGGTCACGTGCTGCACGCGGTCGACGGCGCGGTGTACGGGGTGGACCACGGGATCTGCCTGCACTCCGACGACAAGCTGCGCACGGTGCTGTGGGGCTGGTTGGGCGAGGAGCTGCCCGAGGAGGCGGTGGAGGCGCTGCGGCGGCTGCGGTCGGGGCTGGACGGCGGGTTGTCGGACCGGCTGCACGAGCACCTGACGCGCGCGGAGGTGCGGGCGTTGACCGAGCGGGTGGAGAAGCTGCTGGCGGCGGGGGTGTACCCGGAGCCGTCCAACGACTGGCCGGCGATCCCCTGGCCCGCGTTCTGACCGGGGCGAACCCGCCGGGCGGATCCGGGGAGGGGGATCTTCTTCCGGGGCGGGTCGGTGTTGTGTACTTGCCGCGTGGGCGTCGAACTGCGCGAGGTGACCGCTGCCGACGTGTTGGCGTTCTTCGAGCACCAGCGCGATCCGGAGGCGGTGCGGATGGCCGCGTTCACGTCGGCCGACCCGTCGGACCGGGCGGCGTTCCTGGTGCGGTGGGCGCGGATCCTGGCCGACGACTCGGCGGTGGCGCGGACGGTGGTGTTCGACGGCGAGGTGGTGGGTCACGTCGCGCGGTTCACCCGGTTCGGTGAGCCGGAGGTGACGTACTGGATCGACCGGGAGCACTGGGGCAAGGGGTTGGCGACGGCGGGGTTGGAGCTGTTCCTGCGGTCGGAGCCGCGGCGTCCGCTGTACGCGCGGGCGGCGGTGGACAACCTGGGGTCGCTGCGGGTGCTGGAGAAGTGCGGGTTCGTGGCGGTCGGCGAGGACGTGGGGTTCGCCGAGGGGCGCGGTGAGGACGTGGAGGAGTTCATCCTGAGGTTGGACCGGTGACGGGGTCGCTGTCCGACCGCATGGCGCGGCGGTTCGGCCCGGGGGTGCGGTCGTGGCTGTCCGGGCTGGACGTGCTGGTGGCGGGGTTGTGCCGGGACTGGGGCCTGCGGGTGGTGCGGCCGCTGTCCGGGGGCACCTCGCACGCGGTGTGGTGCACGCGCGACGGTGAGCCGGTGGTGCTGAAGGTGACGCCGGAGCCGCCGATCGCGGCGCAGGAGCTGGCGGCGCTGCGGGCGTGGGAGCCGTCGCCGCGGATGGTGCGGGTGCTGGCGGCCGACCCGGCGCGGGGCGCGTTGCTGCTGGAGGGCCTGGTGCCGGGCACACCGGCCGCGGACGGTCCGGGGTTGGCCGAGGTGCTGCGCGAGCTGCACGTGGCGCCGCCGGAGGGGTTCCCGCCGTTGAGCGAGCGGGTGGACTTCATCTTCGGTGTGCTGCGCCGGCGGCACCCCGGTGACCACGACGCGGCGCACGCGCGGGCGGCGGAGCTGGCCCGCGACCGGGTACCGGCCACGCTGCTGCACGGTGACCTGCACTTCGGCAACGTGCTGGACGCGGGTGCGCGCGGGTCGGTGGCGATCGACCCGCGGCCGTGCGTGGGCGACCCGGCGGTGGACGCGGTGGACTTCGCCTACGCCTCGCCGGATCTGCGTGACGGGATCGAGCGCTGGTCGGCGGTGGTGGACGGCGACCGGTTGGCGGCGTGGTGCGCGGTGTTCGCCGGGTTCTTCCCCGAGCACCCCTCGGTGGCCGCGGGCCGGTAACGTCGCCGGCCGTGCGATCACACGACTACGGCCGCGACGTGCTGTCGGGCCGCAAGCGCAGGACGGTGCCCGAGGTGGTGGCCGAGGTCGGCCTGGTGGCGGAGGACCCGGCGTCGGGGTTCTGCGGCGCGGTGGTGCGCTTCGAGCACGGCCAGGTGGTGCTGGAGGACCGGCAGGGGCGGCACCGGTTGTTCCCGCTGCGCCCGGCGGGGTTCCTGGTGGACGGGCAGCCGGTGACGTTGGTGCGGCCCGCGCCCTCGGCGGCGGCACCGGCGCGCTCGGCGTCGGGGTCGGTGAGGGTCGAGGGGTTGCGCGCCCGCACGGCCCGGGACAGCCGGATCTGGGTGGAGGGCGTGCACGACGCGGAGCTGGTGGAGCGGGTGTGGGGGCACGACCTGCGGGTGGAAGGCGTCGTGGTCGAGCCGTTGGACGGGGTGGACGTGCTGGCCGACCGGATCGCGGAGTTCGGCACGGGCCCGGGGCGGCGGCTGGGTGTGCTGGTGGACCACCTGGTGGCGGGCAGCAAGGAGTCGCGGCTGGTCTCGGCGGTCCGGGACGACAACGTGCTGGTCACCGGTCATCCGTACGTGGACGTGTGGCAGGCGGTGAAGCCGTCGTCGGTGGGGATCGCGGCGTGGCCGGTGGTGCCGCGGGGCGTGCCGTGGAAGGAGGGGGTGTGCGCCGCGTTGGGCTGGGGTGAGCCGTGGGAGGGGTGGCGTCGGGTGCTGGCGGGGGTGTCGGGGTTCCGGGACCTGGAGACGCCGTTGATCGGCGCGGTGGAGCGGTTGATCGACTTCGTGACCGAGCCGGCGGCCTGAAACACCCACCGGCGGTCGCGGAAAGTGCGAGGATGGAGCGGTGGCCGCGCTGATCTGGTTGGTCCTCGGTGTCGTCCTGGTGGCGGCCGAGATCCTGTCGGGCGACTTCGTGCTGGTCATGCTGGGTCTGGCCGCGTTCGGAGCGGCGGGCGCGTCGGCGTTGGGCGCGGACGCGGTCATCAGCGCGATCGTGTTCGGCCTGGTGTCGTTGGGGCTGGTGGCGGGCGCGCGGCCCGCGATCAAGCGCCGGATGGCGCTGGGGTCCGGGCACAAGTCGGGCGTGGAGGCGCTGGTGGGCAGCACGGCCATCGTGGTGTCCACTGTGGACGGCCACGGGGGTAGGGTGCGCATCGGCGGCGACGTGTGGTCGGCGCGGTCGTTGGACCGCGAGGTCATCGAGCCCGGCGCCGAAGTCACTGTCGTCGAGATCTCGGGCGCGACGGCAGTGGTGCTGTCCGGGGCCTGAGTGGAGGCGGGGAGAGTTGACCACGACGCTGATCGTCATCGCGGTCCTGGTGCTGTTCGTGCTGGTCGTCATGGTGAAGTCGGTGCTGGTGATCCCGCAGGCCACGGCCGCGGTGATCGAGCGGCTGGGCCGGTACCGCACGACCGCCGCGCCGGGGTTGAACATCCTGGTGCCGTTCTTCGACCGGGTGCGGGCGCGGATCGACCTGCGCGAGCAGGTGGTGTCGTTCCCGCCGCAGCCGGTGATCACCCGGGACAACCTGACGGTGTCGATCGACACGGTCGTCTACTTCCAGGTGACCGACCCGCGGGCGGCGGTGTACGAGATCTCGAACTACATCGTGGGCGTGGAGCAGTTGGCGACCACGACGCTGCGCAACCTGGTGGGCGGGATGAGCCTGGAGGAGACGCTGACCTCCCGTGACCAGATCAACAACCAGTTGCGCGGTGTGCTGGACGAGGCGACGGGCCGGTGGGGCATCCGGGTGGCGCGGGTGGAGCTGAAGGCGGTCGACCCGCCGCCCTCGATCCGGGACTCGATGGAGAAGCAGATGCGCGCGGACCGGGAGAAGCGCGCGATGATCCTGAACGCGGAGGGCCAGCGGGAGGCGGCGATCAAGTCCGCGGAGGGTCAGAAGCAGGCGCAGATCCTGTCGGCTGAGGGCGCGAAGCAGGCGGCGATCCTGGGCGCGGAGGCCGAGCGGCAGTCGGCGATCCTGCGGGCGCAGGGTGAGCGGGCGGCCCGGTACCTGCAGGCGCAGGGTCAGGCGAAGGCGATCGAGAAGGTGTTCGCGGCGATCAAGGCGGGCAGGCCGACGCCGGAGGTGCTGGCCTACCAGTACCTGCAGACGTTGCCGCAGATGGCGCAGGGTGACGCGAACAAGGTGTGGCTGGTGCCGTCGGACTACGGCAAGGCGCTGGAGGGGTTCGCGAAGATGCTGGGCGCGCCGGGCGAGGACGGCGTGTTCCGCTACGAGCCGCCCGCCTACGAGCAGCCGGCGACGTCGGCGCCGGAGCGGGACGACCCGTCGGTGGCGGACTGGTTCGACACGGCGCCGGACCCGGCGGTGGCCGAGGCGGTGCGCGCGGCCGAGGCGGTGGCGCGCAAGGAGGTGCCGGGGCCGTTGGAGCAGCCGTCGGTGGAGCGCGGGGCGGACGTCGGCGCGTTGGGGTCGGGGTCGGTGGCGCGTGAGGTGGGTGCCGGGGAGGCGGGGCAGCCGCGGGAGTGACCGGCCGCGGTTGGTGATCTTGGACGCAGTGGTGGGGCGTCGGCGTGGGTGCCGGCGCCCCTTTCGCGTGGTCGGGGCGGGTGATCACGGGATGGGCGTCCGGGTGGGGTCTCGTGGGGCGGGTCGGGGTGCGGTTGGATGGCGCGGTGGACGCTTTGGCGGGTCGTGCGGCGGCCGCGTTGGCCCGTGTCGACGTTCCGTGGTCGGTGCGGTGGGACGAGTTGGCGGCGGTGGTGGCGGAGCTGTCGGCGGTGGTGCGGGCCGGGTCGGGTGCGTCGGTGGCGCGCGAGCTGGTCGAGGTGCTGGTGTCGGCGGCGCAGGGCGGGGCGCGGCGGGCGGCGTTGGCGGGGTTGGTGGACCGGGTGCTGGACCTGCACGCGGTGGCGTGTGGCGGGGCGCCGGTGGACGGGCGGGAGCTGGCGGCGTGGCTGTTGTGGTTGCAGACCGGGTTCGCCGAGCCGCCGGAGGTGCGGTTGGCGGCGTACGCGTCGGCGTTGGGCGAGGACGGGTTGGCGTTCTACCGGGAGCGGGCGGTGGCGCGGTTCGAGCGGTTGCCGGTGATCGGGTTCGGGGAGACGGGGCGCTACGACCGGGAGCGGTGGGCGCTGCTGCGGGTGATGGAGGAGCTGGCCGAGCACACCGGTGACGTGGACCTGCAGGTGGTGGTGCTGTCGAAGGACCTGTCGTCGGGGTGGCACTACCTGCAGGTGGCGACGGTGTTGCGGGACGCGGGCCGGTCGGCGGAGGCGGTGGCGTGGGTGGAGCGGGGGTTGGCGGCCACGGGTGGGCGTGGGGCGGCGACGCGGTTGGTGGACTTGGGGGTGGACGAGTGCCTGCGCGCGGGGTGGGTGCGGCGGGCGGTGGGGTTGCGGCGGAGGGCGTTCGAGGCGCATCCGGGGTGGGAGGGGTATGCGCGGTTGCGGGCGGTGGCGTCGTCGGCGGGTGACTGGTCCGCGGTGTGCGAGGAGGTGTTGACGGGGCTGGTGGGGGTCGCGGACGAGGTGTTGTGGCAGGTGGTGGAGGCGGAGTCGGCGGTGCCCGGTGGTCCGCCGGGGTGGGTGGGGCGGTTGCGGGCGGAGCTGGTGCGGCGGCGGGGGACGGGCGGGTCCTGAGCGTTGACCTCGGGGGTGCTGGACGTGGGGCTCGCGGGGGTCAGGGGTGGCGGTCGGTCCAGGGGTGGGCGCGTTCGAGTTGACCCGCGGCGGTGAGGATGGTGCGGTCGTCGTCGGTGGCGGCGACGAGTTGGACGGCCAGGGGCAGGCCGGTGCTCGTGTGGCCGGCGGGGACGGCGGCGGCGGGGTTGCCGGTGATGTTCCACAGCGGCAGGAACGTGGTCATGCGGGCGGCGGCGAGCAGGGCGGCGAGGGTGGGGCGTCGGTCCCACTCGCCGATGCGCAGGGGTGGCCGGGTCAGCACGGGGGTGAGCAGCAGGTCGTGCTCGGCGAACAGCCGGTCGGTGGCGCGGGTGAGCCGGGTGGTGTGGGCCAGGGCGGCGCGCACGGCGGGTGCGGGCAGGGCGCGGCCCAGGGCGGCGACGGCGCGGGTGCGGGCGTCGAGCCGGTCGGGTCGGTCGAGGGCCTGTTCGGTGGTGGCGGCGCTGTGCAGGTAGCGCACGGCGAACCCGGCGGGTCCGGAGATGTCGTGCAGGTCGCGGTCGACGCGGGTGACGTCGTGGCCGAGGTCGGCGAGCAGGCCGGCGGTGTCGAGCACGGCGTCGCGGACCTCGGGGTGGACACCGATGCCGGGGCCCCAGGTGCGCAGGGACACGGCGATGCGCAGGCGGCGGGTGTCGGTGACGGCGGCGGTGTGGTCGTGGCCGGGGTCGAGGACGTCGAGCAGCAGGGCGGCGTCGGCGACGTGGCGGGTGATGGGTCCGGCGACGACCAGGCCGTTCCAGACGTCGCGGTCGGGGGTCAGCGGCACGCGGTCGCGTTGGGGTTTGAGGCCGAACAGGCCGGTGCAGGCGGAGGGGATGCGGATGGAGCCGGCGCCGTCGGTGCCGATGGCGGCGCCGACCAGGCCCGCGGCGACGGCGGCGGCCGAGCCGCCGCTGGACCCGCCGGGTGAGTGGTCGGGTGACCAGGGGTTGCGGGTGGCGCCGGCCCAGGTGGACTCGGTGTGGGGCCACAGGCCGAGTTCGGGCATGCGGGTGCGGCCGACGATGACGGCGCCGGCGGCGCGCAGGCGGCGGACGATCTCGGCGTCGTCGGGGGCGGTGGTGTCGACGGCGGCGGTGCCCTTGGTGGTGGGCAGGCCGGCGAGGGCGAGGTCTTCCTTGACCGCGACGGGCACGCCGAGCAGGGGCGCGTCGTCGCCGCGGGCGCGGCGGGCGTCGGCGTGGTCGGCGTCGGCGAGGGCGCGGTCGGTGAACACGAGCCGGAACGCGTTGAGGCGCCGGTCGTGCCGGTCGATGCGGCGCAGGCACTCGGCGACGAGGTCGCGCGAGGTGAACGCGCCCGATCGGAGCAGTTCGGCCTGTCGGGCGGCGCCCGCGAAGCACGCGTCGGTCAGGTCCATGGGGCGGACTCTAGGGCAGCGGCGGGCGGGTGTGGATCAGGCGGCGGGGGTGATCGGGGTGTGGCGGCGTCGGGCGCGGTGCACGAGCAGGGCGATCAGCAGCAGCGGCCACGGGAAGGGCAGGGGTGAGGCGATCCAGGCGGCGGTGAGCAGCAGCGCGAGAACGGGCAGCAGTGGTGGCCGTGTGCGGGCGGGCGGGGCGGGCGGGGCGGGCGGTGGTGGTGGGGCGGGCAGGTCGGCGGTGAGGGCGGCGAGGTCGTGGTGGTGCACCGCGGTGTAGGCGGCGGTGATGCGTTCGTCGGCTTCGGCGAGGGTGAGGCGGCCTTCGCCGACGGCGTCGCGCAGCCGGGCGGCGGTGTGCTCGCGGTCGGCGTCGGAGGCGCGCCGGGGCGGGGTGTGGGTCGGTTCCATGTCGTCGATGCTCCGGGTGGGTGCGTGTCGCGGCATCGGCCACGAAGCGGTGACGGGAAGTACGTCCGTGGACGTACGCGGGACGGGCATGATCGGGGGTATGTCGTCGTGGCTGATGCCGGTGGCGGTGGCGGTGGTCATCGTCTGGATTGGCGTGCGCCATGCGCGCGCGTCGCGTTCGGAGACGTTGTTGGACGACCACGCGCGGCGGCGGGTGGGGCCGGGTGCGCAGGTTCCGGGGCCGGTGTCGGTGTGGCGGGAGGCCAACCGGTTGTTCCGGGCGGGTGAGCGGGAGGGGTTGTTGTTGCTGGCCGAGATCGGCCGGCAGGCGCCGAAGCGGCGGCAGGCGGTGGTGACGACGTGGTTGGCGGCGTTGCGGGGCGGGGTGAGCCTGGGGTTGGACGCGCCGTGGCGGGTGGCGGTGCAGCGGGAGCTGGTGTCGCACCTGCGGCCGGGTGCGGATTTCTGGCCGGGGATGGACGTGGTGGCGCCGGGGGCGATCCTGGTGGACTTCGACCTGTCGGGGTGCCGGGTGAACCGGGTGGACCTGACGGGCGCGGTGTTCGTGGGTGACGCGCGGTTCGAGGCGATGACGGTGACGGGGGACGCGACGTTCGCGGGTGCGCGGTTCCTGCGGCACGCGGTGTTCACCGAGGCGTTGTTCGCGCGGTCGGCGTCGTTCGGGTTGGCGGTGTTCGCGGGCAACGTGTCGTTGCGGGCGGCGCAGGTGGCCGACCAGTTGGTGTTCGCGCGGGCGAAGGTGTCGGGGCGGGCGGACCTGCGGGCGGCGGAGGTGTCGGGGCGGGCGGACTTCCGGCACGTGCGGTTCGGGGGTCGGGCGCTGTTCGCCGAGGTGGTGTTCCAGCAGGACGCGTGGTTCCGGCACGCCTGGTTCCGGGGTCGGACGGACGTGGGGGCGGCGTTGATCGGCGAGGCGGCGGAGTTCGGCAACGCCCGCTTCGGCCGTCGCGTGATGCAGTAGGTCCGCCCGGTCGGGTCAGGCGGTGCGGGTGCGGTGGTCGGCGACGTGGACGCGGTTGGCGCAGCGGGTGGTGCAGAAGCGGCGGCGGCCGTTGCGGGAGGTGTCGACGTAGACGGTGCGGCAGCCGGGGCGGGCGCAGCGGCCGAGCCGTGCGAGGTCGGCGCAGACGGCGTGGGCGAGGCCGGCGGCGGTGAAGGCGCGGACGCGGTGCGGTGTGGGTGCGTGTTCGGGGGCGAAGTGCAGGTGGGGCGGCCGGTCGTCGTGGGTGGAGATGTAGGGCTTGGCGGCGGCCTCGGCGAGCAGGTCGTTGACCAGGTCGACCTGGTCGGGGGTGTGGTCGAACACGGGTGAGAGGCGGGCGGCCCAGGCGGTGAGCTCGCGGGCCTGGTGCTCGTCGAGGTGGCCGAGGGGTTTGTAGCCGTGGTCGCGCAGCAGGGTGAGCAGGTCGTCGGCGGTGCTGTCGGGGTCGGCGTTGACGAGGGCGGCGGCGAGTTCCGCCGCGGCCCCACCGTAAGGGTTGAAATGCACTGAACCATGACATCACGCTGGTGGGGTGAACACCAGTTGCCCTTGTTGCGGGTGGCCCAGTGCCGAGCGTGTGTATCCGGTGTCGTCGCACGGGACGGTGGATTACGTGCGGTGCGTGTGCGGGGTGTGGCTGGTGGTGGAGTCGGGTCGGGTGGTGGCGGCGGCGGGCCGGCCGGTGTGATGTGGGCCGGGCGGGGTGATGGGTCGGCCGTGATCGGCTAGGGTCCCGTCCCCGTGACGAGCCGTCGGGACCTGCTGTGCGACTGTGCGATCTCGGTGTTGGCGGCGGAGGGCGGCCGCGGGTTGACCCACCGGGCGGTGGACCGGGCGGCGGGGGTGCCGGAGGGCACGACGAAGAACTACTTCCCGTCGCGGGACGCGTTGTTGGGCGCGGCGGCGGCGCGGATGACGGCGTTGCACGCGGCGGCGGTGCGGCGGTTGCGGGAGACGACGCCGGAGCGGATCACGCCCGCGGACGTGGAGCGGCTGTACCCGGCGTTGTTGCGGCGGGCGGTGGTGGAGGACCCCACGCAGTTGTTGGCGATGGCGGAGCTGTACCTGGAGGCGGTGCGGCGGCCGGGTGTGCGGGCGGCGTTGGGGCGGATGGCGGTGTCCAACGCGCGGGCCGGCGCGGGGTTGCACGCGGCGGCGGGGTTGTCGAGCACGGCCCGGGACGCGGGTTTGCTGGACGCCTACTTCCTGGGGGTGGCGGTGTCGTTGCTGGCGTTGCCCGAGGAGGCGTTGCGCGAGGTGGGCCTGGACGACCCGGAGGCGGTCGGGTCGGGGTTGTTCCGGGCGGCGGTGCCGGACCGGGATCGGGCCCGGTCAGGAGACGGGGACGAGTCGGCGCACCGCGGTGGCGACGAGCCCGGTGGCGGGGGTGGGGGCCGCGCCGCAGCCGGCGGGCCGGCTCACGGGTAGCTCGGCGGTGTCCACGGTGACGTGCCAGGCGCGGCCGTCGGCGTGGTGGACGGTGTCGCCGCGCACGGTGAGCACGTCGCGGTGCTCGCCGATCAGGTCGCGGACGGCGAGTTCGGCGACCTGGCCGTGCGCGGTGTGGGTGGAGCGGCCGCGGCAGCGTTCGGTGACGACGTGGCCGCGGGCGGCGTGGTCGAGCAGGCGGGCGGCGAAGTCGGTGTCGAGGCGGCCGTAGGTGTAGCCGCCGGGCAGCAGCACGCCGGTGGGGGCGAAGCGGTGGCCGCCGGTGTGGGTGCACTCCCAGACGGCGTCGGGTCGGGTGGCGGCGAGGTCTTCGGCCAGCGGCCGGCCGAGCAGGGCGCAGCAGACGTCGCGGCGGCTGTTGGCGCACACCATCAGCAGCGGGTCGGCGACGGCGACGCCCATACCGGTGGGTTCCCCGGCGGCCAGGGCGGCGAAGTCCAGGTCGAGCAGGGCGGCGGGATCGGCGAGGTCGGCGCGTTCGAGCCGGGGCCGGCCGGGGGTGGTGGCGGCCAGGTAGACGCGGCGGGGCGCGTCGTGGTGGGTGTCGGCGTGACGGCCGGGGCGGCGGATGAGCAGCACGCGGACGTCGGTGTCGGCGGCGCGGCGGGCGAGTTCGGCGCCGAGGGCGGGGTCGAGCCTGCTCTGGGTGAGGGCGTCGCGCCCCCAGGGTCCGGGTTGCTCGAGGCAGATCCAGGCGGCGGCGGTGGCGGCGGTGCCCGCTTGGGGTTCCTCCAGGTCCGCGGAGATCGCGGCGCAACGCGGCTCGGTCACGTCCCCAGGGTGCCCTGGCGGGGCCGTTCGAGTGACACCGGGGTGCGGATTCACGCGTTCGGGCGGCTTGTGGTGGCGCTGGGTGCGTGGTGTTCGCGCTGGGTGGACGCCGTCGGGGGCGCCGGGGTCGTAGGTTCGGGGTCATGATGATCACGGGTGAGGCGTCGGGCGTGCGGTT
This sequence comes from Saccharothrix saharensis, assembly GCF_006716745.1. NCBI lineage: Bacteria > Bacillati > Actinomycetota > Actinomycetes > Pseudonocardiales > Pseudonocardiaceae > Saccharothrix > Saccharothrix saharensis. Next base: position 491,021 of record NZ_VFPP01000001.1, read on the forward strand.
CGTGGCCGCGCCGCCGGCGCGGGGCGGTCGGCGGCTGGTGGTGGTGTGGCACCTGATGGGCGAGCCGGGCACGCCGGAGGCGATGGCGGAGGCGATGCCGTTGACGGGGGTCGACGCGTGGCGGCTGTACGCGGCGTTGCCGCCCTGGGGCGAGGGCGCCGACCAGGTGGTCGACGGGTACGCGGCGATGGTGGAGTCGGCGGTGGCCGCCATGCCCGCGCTGGTCGGGGCGGCGCGGGAGCGCTGGGGGTGCGAGCACGGGCCGGTGGACCTGGTGGGCGGTTCGGCGGGCGGGCACATCGCCCTGACGACGGCCGTGCGGGGCGTGGTGCCGGTGCGGCGGGTGGCCGTGGTGAACCCGGCGGTGCGGGTGGAGGCGGTGGTGCGGGCGTCGATCGACGGGGGCGCGATCGGGTCCTACACCTGGACGGACGCGGCGCGTGCGGCGGTGGAGCCGTTGGACGTGCTCGCGCGGGCCGCCGAACTGGACGTGCCGCTGCTGGTGCTGCGGGGCGAGGAGGAGTACCCGGCGTTCCGGCCGGTGCAGGCGGCGTTGTGCGCGGCGGCTCCGCGCGCCCGGCTGGTGGACGTGCCGGGGCTGGCGCACATGCTGGTGACGGCACGGGACGTGGTGGACGCGGAGGTGACGGCGTGGCTGGCCTGATCGTGGTGACCGGCGGGAGTCGGGGCATCGGCGCGGCGGTGGTGCGGCGGGTGGCCGCGGACGGGCACCGGGTGGTGATCGGCTACCGGGCCGCGGCCGCTCGGGCCGAGGCGTTGGCGCGGGAGGTGGGCGGGGTCGCGGTGCGGGCCGAGGTGTCCGACGAGGCGGACGTGGACGCCCTGTTCGACGCCGCCGCCGCGCTGGGGCAGGTGACCGGGGTGGTGATCAACGCCGGCATCACCAGCCCGGTGGGCCCGTTGGCGCAGCTGCGGGTGCAGGACCTGCGGCGCGTGGTCGACGTGAACGTGGTGGGCGCGTTGCTGTGCGCGCGGCGGGCGGCACGGGACCTGGTCGCGGGCGGGTCGATCGTGTCGCTGTCGTCGGCGGCGGCGACGTTGGGCTCGCCGAACGAGTACGTGCACTACGCGGCGAGCAAGGCGGCGGTGGACGCGATGACCGTCGGCCTGGCCAAGGAGCTGGGACCGCGGGGCGTCCGGGTCAACGCGGTGGCGGCGGGCACGGTGCGCACCGCGATCCACGAGCTGTCGGGCGTGCCGGACCGGCCCGACCGGGTGGCGTCGGTCATCCCGCTGGGCCGGCCGGGCGAGCCGGCGGAGATCGCCGAGGCGGTGGCGTGGCTGCTCAGCGACGCCGCGTCGTTCACGACGGGCGCGGTGCTGCGGGTCGCCGGAGGGCTGTGAGCACGCGCGGCCCGTCCTCGGTGACGGCGACGGTGTGCTCGACGTGGGCGGCGCGGCTGCCGTCGACGGTGTGCAGGGCCCAGCCGTCCTCGGCGGCGTAGTAGGCGTCGCGCCCGCCGGCGTGGAACATCGGTTCGATCGCGATGGCCATGCCGGGGCGCAGGGTGAGACCCCGGCCGGGCACGCCCTCGTTGGGCACGCCGGGCGGCTCGTGCATGGCGCGGCCGATGCCGTGGCCGCCGAAGTCGGCGGGCATGCCGTAGCCGGCGGCCCGGCCGATCGCGCCGACGGCGTGGGAGACGTCGCCCAGGCGCGCGCCGGGCACGGCGGCGGCGATCCCGGCGTCCAGCGCGCGCCGGGCGGTGTCGACGAGCAGCAGGTCCGCCGGGTCGGCCGACCCGACCACGAAGCTGATGGCGGAATCGCCGTGCCAACCGTCCAGGTGGGCGCCGCAGTCGATGCTGACCAGGTCGCCGTCGCGCAGCCGGTAGCCGTCGGGGATGCCGTGCACGATCAGGTCGTTGACCGAGGCGCAGATGACACCGGGGAACGGGGTCGGCGCGAACGGGGGCAGGTAGTGCAGGAACGACGACCCGGCCCCGGCGTCGCGGATCACCCCGTGGGCGATCTCGTCCAGCTCCAGCAGCGACACCCCGACGCGGGCGTGCTCGCGGACCGCGGTCAGCGCGTCCGCCACCACGAGGCCGGCGGCGCGCATCGCGTCCAGTTCGCCGGGGCTCTTCAACTCGATCACCACGTGCTCCCACCGCGCTGCCGGTATTTCTATCCTGGTATTAGTATCACGGCATGGTGCGACAGCCCCTCACCCAGTCCGACCGCGACCGCGGCGAACGCCTCGGCGAGCTGCTGCGCCGGGCCCGGGGGCAGCGCAGCACGGTCGAGGTCGCCGCGGCCGCCGGCATCTCCGTGGAAACCCTGCGCAAGATCGAACGCGGCCGCGTGCCCACCCCCGCGTTCTTCACCGTGGCGGCGCTGTGCGACGCCGTCGGACTGTCCCTGGACGGCCTGTCACGGGCCCTGGAACCACAGCGGCTCTCCGCGTAGTGGAGCACTTCGTCCGCTCGGCGACCACCGCGCGGCCCGTGCCGCTGACCCCGGACATCGTGCTGCACACCGCCGACGACGTGACCGCCCTGTGGGAGCGCACCGGCGCACCCGAACCACCGTTCTGGGCGTTCCCGTGGGCCGGCGGCCAAGCCCTGGCCCGGCACGTGCTCGACCACCCCGGGCTCGTGGCCGGCCGCCGCGTCCTCGACCTCGCCTCCGGCTCCGGCCTGGTCGCCGTCGCCGCCGCCCGCGCGGGCGGCCTGGTCACCGCCAACGACATCGACCCGGTCGCCGCGACCGCCATCGCGCTCAACGCCCGCGCCAACGACGTCACCGTCACCATCACCACCGCCGACCTGCTCGACACCGAACCCGACACCGACGTGCTGCTCGCGGGCGACGTGTTCTACGACCGCGACATGGCCGCCCGCGTCGAACCGTTCCTGCACGCCGCGCACCGCCGCGGCACCCTCGTGCTCGTCGGCGACCCCCACCGCTCCTTCATGCCCCGCGGCTGGACCCGCGTCGACGCCTACCCGGTGCCGGTTCCCCGCGACCTGGAAGGCGTCGAGGTCCGCACCACCACCGTCTGGCGCCCCTGACCCGACCGTCATCGCCGCGCGAACCGGTCCGTCGCCGCCACCACCGCCTCCGCCATCCCCGGGTCCGACGCCGCGTGCGACGCGCCCGGCACCACCACCAACTCCGCGTCCGGCCACCTGCGGGCCAGCTCCCACGCCGTACCCAGCGGACCCTGCAGGTCCAGCCGACCGTGCACCAGGATCGCCGGGATGCCGCGCAACCGCTCCACGTCCCGCATCACCTCACCGTCGGCCAACCACACCCGGTGCCGGAAGTAGTGCGCGCACAACCTCGCGAACGCCATCCGCCACGCCGGATCCGCCATCCGCGGCCCCGGCCGGTAGTCCGGGTCCAGCGACACGATCGAGGACTCCCAGTCCGTCCAGTCCGTCGCCGCCTTCCCCCGCACCGCCGGGTCCGGGTCGTTGAGCAGCGCGTCATAGGCCGCCACCAGGTCCGTCGCACCCTCGCCCGCACCCTCCCGGAACCTCGCCCACTGCTCCGGGAACAACATCCCCAACCCGTGGTACAGCCAGTCCAGCTCCGCGTACCGGCTCGTCGTCACCGCCACCAGCACGACCTCCGTCACCCGGTGCGGGAACGACTGCGCGTACCGCAACCCCAACGTCGAACCCCACGACCCGCCGAACACCATCCACCGCTCGATGCCCCGGTGCTCCCGCAACCGCTCGATGTCGGCCACCAGGTGCGCCGTCGTGTTCACCGACAGGTCCGTCGAGTACTCGCTCGCGTGCGGCCGACTGCGCCCGCTCCCGCGCTGGTCCATCAGCACGACCCGGTACGCCCGCGGGTCGAACTGCCGCGCCGCGCCGGGGGAGCAGCCCGTGCCCGGACCGCCGTGCAGGTACACCACCGGCTTGCCCTCCGGGTTGCCGCACTCCGCCCAGAACACGAGGTTGCCGTCACCGACGTCCACCATCCCCTGCGCGTACGGCTCGATCTCCGGGTACATCCACCCCTCCTCACGGATACAACAGCACTGTTACATTAGGGGAGTGGACCACACACCCGCCGGCCAATTCCTCGGCACCCGCCTGCGCCACCTCCTCGACCTCCTCGAAACCGACGTCGCCCGCGTCTACACCGACCTCGGCCTCCCCGACTTCCGCCCCCGCTACACCCCGGTCATCCGACTCGTCCACACCAGGGGACCCCAGTCCATCCGCGACCTCGCCGACACCATCGGCGTCACCCACTCCGCCATCAGCCAGACCGTCAACCAGATGCGCCGCGACGGCCTCGTCGACCTCAAACCCGGCGACGACGCCCGCCACCGCATCGTCCACCTCACCGACCACGCCCGCACCCTGCTCCCCACCCTCCACGCCGAGTGGACCGCCACCACCGCAGCCGCCCGCGACCTCGACACCGAACTGCCCTACCCCCTCACCACCCTCATCGACGCCGCCCTGCGCGCACTGGGGGACAAACCCCTGCGCGACCGCATCACCGAACACATGTGAACGGGGGACGAGCACCCTCACCCACCCCCGTACAACGCCACCAACTCCGCACCCAACCGCGCCAACTCCGCCCGCACCTCGACCGACTCCACCACCTCCACCAACCCACCCCACCCCGCCAACACCTGCGCGATCATCAACGGCGTCGCCGCCGACAACCGCAACCGCGACCGCCCACCACCCTCACCCACCACCTCGCAATGCCGCCCGAACTGATCACCCAGCACGCGCGCGAACCGCGACTCCACCGACACCACCGCCGACACCGACGACCGCCGCCGCTCCACCTCCGACACCACCCCCTCCCACGCCACCGCCAGATCGAACCCCTCAGGCCGCACGAACACCTCATCCGTCACCCGGACCGACACCACCCGATCCACCCGGAACGTCCGCTCACCCGCCCCCGTCCCCGCCACCAAGTACCAAACCTCACCCTTGTCCACCAACCCCCACGGCTCCACCACCCGCTCCGACCGCACCCGCCCACGCCCCTCGTACACCAACACCACCCGCCGACGCCCCACCACCGCCTCCTGCAACACACCCACCAACCCCGGCCGCACCCGACCCACCCCACCCCACGCCGCCACGTCCACCACCACCGCGTCCGCCGCCGCCCGCGCACCCTCCCGGAACGTCTCCGGCAACGCCCGCACCAACTTCCGCAACGCCGCCCGCACCTCCGGCGACCCCGACACCGACGCCGCAGGCCCCACCAACAAGAACAACGCCCGCGCCTCCGCCGACGTCAACCCGCTCAAATCCGTCCGCGCACGCCCCACCAACCGCCAACCCCCACCACGCCCCCGCTGCGGGTACACCGGCACACCAGCCGACGACAACGCCTCCAGATCCCGCCGCGCCGTCGCCACCGACACCTCCAACTCCCCGGCCAACTCCGCCGCCGTCACCCGCCCCCGCGCCTGCATCACCAACAACACCGCCACCAACCGGTCCGCACGCATGACCCCAATCTCGCCACAAAAGTGCTCACCACATGAGCACTTCGACCACGAAAGCAGGCACCGACAGACCCCACACCACGAAAGAGGAACCACGCTCCGCCGACTCACCACCACCACACCGCCTGACCACCGAAGCAAGGGGCTGTATCGGTTCCGACAACCCCGATACAGTCCGCTCCCGCCCAGCGCCCGCACCACCAGCGCCCGAGGAGCCCGGATGCCCCCGCGGATCTCCGTCGTCATCCCCACCTACAACCGCGCCGAACTGCTCCGCCGCACCCTCGACAGCCTCACCGACCAAACCCTCCCACCCGACGACTTCGACGTCGTCGTCGCCGACGACGGCTCACACGACCACACCGCCGACGTCGTCACCACCTACCAAAACCGCCTCCACCTGCACTACCACCACCAACCCGACCACGGCCGACGCGTCGCACACGCCCGCAACGCCGGCGCACGCCTCACCACCGCACCCGTCCTCGCCTTCCTCGACAGCGGCACCCTCGCCGGCCCCGACTTCACCCGAGCCCACGCCGACGCCCACACCACCCACCCCGTCCTCAACCTCGGCTACGTCCACGGCTACCGACCCTGGGACCCCACACCCGGACTCGCCGACGCCCTCACCACCCGAACCCCGAAGCAACTCCACCACGACTTCCAGCACCACCCTGGCTTCCGCGACATCCGCCACGAACCCCTCGCCGCCGTCGACTTCCAGCCCGACCGCCTCCCGTTCCCCTGGCTCTACGCCTGGGGCATGAACCTCTCCGTGCGCCGCACCGACTTCGACGCCGTCGGCGGCTTCGACGAACGCTTCACCAGCTGGGGGACCGAAGACATCGAACTCGGCTACCGCCTGCGCCGCCACGGCCTCGCCACCCGCTTCGACCTCACCGCCTGGGCCGTCGAACCACCCCACGACCGGGACACGGGGGAGATGCTCGCCGGCGCCAAGCGCACCATGCGCCAGTTCCTCGACCAGACCCACGAACCCGACGTCGAACTCGTCTGGGCCGCCCTCGAACGCGACGACCCGCTCATCGCCGAAGCCGAACACCACGCCCTCACCGCGTGGACCGACCGGGCACGCACCCTCGACGTCCGACCGGAGATCGAACACCACGCCGCGGACGCCGGGGGACCGGTGTGCGTCATCGGCTGCGGCGACGACATCCCGGACCTGCCCGACGGCAGCGTGCTGATCGACTTCGACGCCGACGTCCTGGAGAAGGCCGCGGGCCCGCACGAACGCCACCACGCGATCGGGCTGCAGGTCCCGCTGCCGGACAACGCGGTGCAGCGCGTCGTCGTCACGTCACGGCTCGCCGGCCTGTGGCGCACGTGGGGTGACGTCATCACCGCCGAGGCCGGGCGAGTGGGCAGGGAAGCGCCCAGGGTCGTCGCCGAACCTCTTACTTAACATAATGTAGATTATCGGCGTTACGGACAGGCTGGTCGACAGAGGCCGGAACAGCGACGAGACCGGCCGATCAGCCACCGTGACGACACAACGTTCCACGCGACGCACGCACGCCTCGCCGGCGCGCCCGGCACGCCGCACGCGCCGCGCGACGCCCGTGAGACCGGCGGCCGGCGAGCGGCCCGGGGAAAGGCCCGAGTCGCTCGCCGAACCGGGAAGGCCGACGGCGGATGCGAGACGGCCACGCCGACACACCACCGTAGAAACGTCACAGTGACGGATCACGGGTGGTGTCCGAGGATGTCGGACCGGCGCGCACGCCGAGTTCCCGCCAGCGGTTGATCATCGAAGGCGGTCCGGCCCTCGCACCCGGCCGGACTCCGGGCTGTACCGGCTCGACCGGGTGCACGGGACGGTCGCGTGTGCGCACGGCGAACGATGTGCGTTCCAGGGGGTGGATCGGCCGGCGGCGGGACCGTTCGGGGGTGGCATCCCCCGGTCGGGGCCCGAACCCCTTCCGGATCGGCTATTCATGGATAATTGCCATTATCCATGAGTTGATCTTGATCTGGGGATCGAGGGCACGCGGTGCTCGACGCCCGGACATCGTCTCACCACCTTGGTCCCGGGCACCGCACAGGACCGCCGAGTGCCCGCGCGACCTGCCGTTTCCGGTCTCTGCTCGCGTCGGCCGCCCGGTCCGCGGCGTGCCGGTCCGGGCGGCCGCTCCCCCGGCCGGCGGCCGCGGTCGCGGCGGATTGTCGGTGGGGTGCGGTAGGAAGATCGACATGTTGGTGCTTGCCGCTCAGGAGTCGTTCTTCCTCGCTCGTCGGCCGCGGAAGGATTCGCCGCACACGACGGCGGCGTACCGGCGGGACCTGGCGGGTGTCACGGCGTTGTTGGCGGAGGTGACGGGCACTCCCCCGGATCGACTGGTGATGGCGGACCTGACGGCGCGCAACCTGCGTGCGGCGTTCGGGGTGTTCGCGGATTCGCACGCGAAGTCGTCGGTGCTGCGGGCGTGGTCGACGTGGAACCAGTTCCTGACGTTCTGCGTGGCGGAGGAGCTGGTGGCGGGCAACCCGATGGGTGCGGTGGCGCGGCCGAAGACGCCGCCGCTGGTGCCGAAGCCGTTGCGGGGTGAGGACACGCCGGAGCGGTTGTTGGCGGCCGCGGCCGAGGGGGCACGGCGGGGTCGTGATCCGTGGCCGGAGCGGGACGTGCTGGTGTTGGCGTTGGGGTTGGTGGCGGGGTTGCGGTCGGCGGAGATGAGGACGTTGACGTTGGCGTCGGTGGTGGGTCGGCCGGGTGAGCGTCGGTTGCACGTGGCGGGCAAGGGGAATCGGGATCGGTCGGTGCCGATCGAGCCGGCGATGGATCGGATCATCGAGCAGTACCTGGTGTCGTGTCGGCGGCGTTTTCCGCAGGGCCGGTTCGATCGGGGGTCGGCGTTGTTGCGTGATCGGCACGGTGAGCCGATCGGGCGGGGTGGGTTGGAGTACTTGGTGCGGTCGTGCTTCCGGTGGGCGGGGTTGCACGACCGGGTGCCGTCGGGGGCGAACCTGCACGCGTTGCGGCACACGTTCGCGACGCGGTTGGCGGAGGACGGTGCGTCGGCGTCGGAGATCATGGCGTTGTTGGGGCACGCGTCGTTGGCGACGTCGCAGAACTACATCGAGGCGACGGCTCGTGAGCGGCGGGCGGCGGTGGCGGGCAATCGGACGTATGTGTCGTTGGCGCGGTTGCCGCATCGGGAGTAGGGGGTCCTGCGGGGTGGGTGCCGGCTCGGCTGGTTGTTAGCCCGTTCGGGTGACGTGCTGGTGCGGATTGCGCTGTTCGCGGGTAGTCACGTGGCATGAGGTCCGTGTGGCGTGGGGCGATCTCCTTCGGGTTGGTGACGATCGGTGTCCGGTTGTACACGGCCACGGAGGAGCACGACTTCCGGTTCCACCAGGTGCACCGGGAGGATGGTGGGCGCATCCGGTACAAGCGGGTGTGCCAGGTGTGCGGCGAGGAGGTCGCTTACGCCGATATCGCGAAGGGTTACGAGCTGGACGACGGTCGGGTCGTGGTGTTGGACACCGAGGATTTCGACAAGTTGCCGATCAACACCGATCACGCGATCGACGTGTTGGAGTTCGTGCCGGTGGACGAGGTCGATCCGATTTATTTTCAGAAGTCTTATTATCTGGAGCCGGACAAGGCTGCGACGCGTCCTTATGTGTTGTTGCGGACGGCGTTGGAGCGCAGTGGGCAGTTGGCGGTGGTGAAGATCACGATTCGTCAGCGGGAGACGTTGGCGATGTTGCGGGCGCGTGATGACGTGTTGGTGATGCACACGATGTTGTGGCCGGATGAGGTGCGGAAGCCGGATTTCGAGTTCTTGGGTGGTGAGGTGGAGGTTCGGCCGCAGGAGTTGAAGATGGCGTCGTCGTTGGTGGACAGCATGGCGGGGTCGTTCGATCCGGCTGATTTCACCGATGACTACACCGAGGCGATGCAGAAGGTGATCGAGGCGAAGGCGGAGGGTGCGGAGTTGCCGGAGCGGCCGGAGGCCGAGGAGTCCGGTGAGGTGATCGATCTGATGACGGCGTTGGAGCGGAGTGTGGAGCAGGCGAAGTCGGCGCGGGGTGGGAAGTCGGCGGGGCGCAAGCCCGCGGCGAAGAAGGCGCCGGCGGCGAAGGGGTCGGCGGGTGCGGAGCGGAAGGCGCCGGCGAAGAAGAAGGCGAAGCCGGCCTGAGGGCGTGGCGGTGGGGATGGGCGGGGATCTTTCGGAGTACCGGCGGAAGCGGGATGCGGGGCGGACGCCGGAGCCGGTGCCGGGTGAGGGGGTGGTGTTGCCGCGTGGTGGTGATGACACGTTCGTGATCCAGGAGCACCACGCGTCGCGGTTGCACTGGGATGTGCGGTTGGAGCGGGGTGGGGTGTTGGTGTCGTGGGCGGTGCCGAAGGGGTTGCCGTCGGAGCCGGGGACGATCCGGTTGGCGGTGCGCACGGAGGATCACCCGTTGGAGTACGCGTCGTTTTCGGGGGTGATTCCGAAGGGTGAGTACGGGGCGGGGCGGATGGTGATCTGGGATCAGGGTCGGTACGAGACGGTGAAGTGGTCCGACCGCGAGGTGGACGTGGTGTTGCACGGTGCGCGGGTGGAGGGTGAGTTCGTGTTCTTCCGCCGTGGTGCGGCTGGTGGTGCGGAGGGGGCGGGCGGGGACTGGATGGTGCGGCGGCGGCACGAGGCGGTGCGGGCGGGTTGGGTGTCGTTGCCGGAGTCGGTCTCCCCCATGTTGGCGACGGCGGCGGTGGAGTTGCCGGGGCCCGCGTCGGAGTGGGCGTTCGAGTTCAAGTGGGACGGGGTGCGGGCGGTGGCGCGGGTGGAGGGTGGGCGGGTGCGGTTGACGAGCCGGTTGGGCAAAGACGTGACGGGGACGTATCCGGAGTTGCAGGGGTTGGGTGCGCAGTTGGGTGCGACGGAGGTGTTGTTGGACGGGGAGATCGTGGCGTTGGAGGGTGGTCGGCCGAGTTTCGGTGCGTTGCAGGAGCGGATGCACGCGTCGGCGGCGCAGGCGCGGCGGTTGGTGGGGCGGGTGCCGGTGACGTTCCTGGTGTTCGACGTGTTGCACCTGGACGGCTCCCCCACGGTGGGGTTGCCGTATGCGCGGCGGCGGGAGTTGTTGGAGGGGTTGGGGGTGCGGGGGGCTCATTGGTTGACGCCGAAGGCGTTCCCGGGTGCGGGTGCGGCGGTGTTGGCGGCGAGTCGGGAGCAGGGGTTGGAGGGGGTGGTGGCGAAGCGGCTGGACTCGCGGTATGTGCCGGGTCGGCGGTCGCCGCACTGGGTGAAGGTGACGTCGGTGGAGACGCAGGAGGTGGTGGTCGGGGGGTGGCGGCCGGGTGGGGGCAAGCGTGCGGGGCTGGTGGGGTCGTTGTTGTTGGGCATCCCGGACGGTGGGGGTGGGTTGGTGTTCGCGGGGTCGGTGGGGACGGGGTTCGACCGGGCGGTTCCCGACGTGGCGGGGGTTGCGGCCGGATCGGGTGTCCGGGGAGGTGCGGCGTGGTGGCGGCTGACGCGGTGGTGGCGGTGGAGGGTCGTCGGGTGAAGCTGACGAACCTGGACAAGGTGCTGTACCCGGAGGTGGGGTTCACCAAGGCGGAGGTGATCGATTACTACTCGCGGATCGCGCCGGTGTTGTTGCCGCACGTGGCGGGTCGGCCGTTGACGGTGCGCCGGTATCCGAACGGGGTGGAGGGGAAGTCGTTCTTCGAGAAGAACGCGCCGGCGCACGCGCCGGAGTGGGTGCGGACGGTGCGGGTGGAGACGCCGGGGTCGTCGCGGGGTGCGGAGTACGCGGACTTCGTGGTGGTGGAGGATTTGGCGACGTTGGTGTGGGTGGCGAACCTGGCGGCGTTGGAGTTGCACGTGCCGCAGTGGGTGGTGGGTGCGCGGGGTGGGCGGCGCTCCCCCGACCTGGTGGTGTTCGACCTGGATCCGGGTGAGCCGGCGACGGTGGTGGAGTGTTGTCGGGTGGCGTGCCGGGTGCGGGAGGTGGTGGAGGCGGACGGGTTGGTGCCGGTGGTGAAGACGTCGGGGTCGAAGGGGTTGCAGGTGTACGCGGCGGTGTCGGTGTCGTCGCCGGAGCGGACGTCGGAGTACGCGCGGGGTGTGGCGCAGCGGTTGGCGCGGGAGTGGCCGGAGGAGGTGGTGTGGCGGATGGCGAAGGCGCAGCGGACGGGGAAGGTGTTGATCGACTGGTCGCAGAACAACCCGGCGAAGACGACGGTGGCGCCGTACTCGTTGCGTGCTCGTGGGCGGCCTTCGGTGTCGACGCCGGTGTCGTGGGCGGAGGTGGAGGCGTGTCGGGTGGTGGAGGACCTGGTGTTCTTGGCTGACGAGGTGCGGGAGCGGGTGGCTGCGGACGGTGATCTGTTCGCGGTGGGAAAGCCGTCGCCGTTGCCGCGGTGAGCGTTCTAGGCTGGCCTGTCGGCGGGTGGGAGGGGGCGGGTCGTGGGGTTGTCGGAGGAGCGGATCCGGGCGGTGCACGTGGGTGTGGCGCCGGTGGTGAACGGTCGGGTGGTGTTGGTGGACTACGACCCGGAGTGGCCTGCGTTGTACGAGCGTGAGGCGGAGCGGGTGCGGGGTGCGTTGGGTGCCGGGGTGGTGGGGTTGGCGCACGTGGGGTCGACGTCGGTGCCGGGGTTGGCGGCGAAGCCGGTCGTGGACGTGGTGCTGGAGGTGGCGGATTCGGCGGATGAGGCGTCGTACGTGCCGGCGTTGGAGGCGGTGGGGTACGTGCTGCGGATCCGGGAGCCGGAGTGGTTGCAGCACCGGATGTTCAAGGGGCCGGACGTGAACGTGAACCTGCACGTGTTCACGGCGGGTGAGCCGGAGGTGGGGCGGATGGTGGCGTTCCGGGACCGGTTGCGGGCTTCGGTGGCGGATCGGGTGTTGTACGAGCGGACGAAGCGGGAGTTGGCGGCGCGGGACTGGGTGTACGTGCAGCAGTACGCGGACGCGAAGGCCGGTGTGGTGGCCGACATCCTGGGTCGGGCCTGATCGGGCGCTCCCCCGGCGTCGGGGTGTGGTGCGGGAGGATGCGCGGGTGCGGTTCGGGGTGTTGGGTCCGATGGTGGTGCGGCGTGCGGACGGGTCGGAGGTCCGGGTCGGTGGGCCGCGGTTGCGGGCGTTGTTGGCGGTGTTGGTGGTGGACGCGGGGCGGGTGGTGGGTGTCGACCGGGTGAGTGAGGCGTTGTACGGGCCGTGTCCGCCGGCGGGGGTGGCGAACGCGATCCAGTCGCAGGTGTCGCGGTTGCGGGCGTTGCTGGACGTGGAGGTGGAGCGCTCCCCCGCCGGGTATCGGCTGGTGGTGGATCCGGGTGAGGTGGACGTGCTGCGGTTCGAGGAGTTGGTGGCGCGGGGTCTGCCGGGTGAGGCGTTGGCGTTGTGGCGTGGTCCGGCGTTGCCGGATGTGGGTGACGCGCCGTTCGCGGCGGTGTGCGTGGCGCGGTGGGAGGAGTTGCGGCTGCGGGCGGTGGAGGAGCACGACGGGGCGTCGGTGGGGTTGTTGCGGGAGTTGGTGGCGGCGCATCCGACGCGGGAGCGGTTGGTGGCGCGGTTGGTGCGGGTGTTGCACCGGGAGGGGCGGCAGGCGGAGGCGTTGGCGCTGGTGGAGCGGACGCGGCGGGTGTTGGTGCGGGAGTTGGGTGCGGACCCCTCCCCTGTGTTGGCGGCGGCGCACGGTGAGGTGGTGCGGGGTGAGCGGCCGGCGGCGCGGCGGGTGTTGCCGGCGCAGTTGACGAGTTTCGTGGGGCGTGAGGAGGAGGTGCGGCTGGTCGGGCGGGCGTTGGGGTCGTCGCGGTTGGTGACGTTGACGGGTGCGGGTGGTGCGGGCAAGACGCGGTTGGCGGTGGAGGCGGCGGCGGTGCGGCCGGGTGAGGTGTGCTTCGTCGATCTGGCGCCGGTGGTGGGTGGGGATGTGCCGCGGGCGGTGATGGCGGCGTTGGGGTTGCGGGAGGACGGGGTGGCGGCGGTGGCGGATCCGGTGGCGCGGTTGGTGGCGGCGTTGCAGGACCGGTCGGTGTTGGTGGTGTTGGACAACTGCGAGCACGTGGTGGAGGACGTGGCGGGGTTGGTGGGTGGGTTGTTGGTGGCGTGTGCGGGGTTGCGGGTGTTGGCGACGTCGCGGGAGGCGTTGGGGGTGACCGGGGAGGTGGTGCGGCCGGTGGCGCCGTTGGACGTGGGTGGGGTGGGGTCGGCGGCGGTGCGGTTGTTCGCGGATCGGGCGGGGGCGGTGAACCCGTCGTTCCGGTTGGATCCGGCGACGGCGGAGGTGGTGGTGGGGATCTGTCGGGCGTTGGACGGGTTGCCGTTGGCGATCGAGTTGGCGGCGGCGCGGGTGCGGTCGTTGCCGGTGGCGGAGGTGGCGGCGCGGTTGGGTGACCGGTTCCGGTTGTTGTCGCGGGGCAGCCGGTCGGCGGTGGCCCGGCATCGGACGTTGCACGCGGTGGTGGAGTGGAGTTGGGGGTTGTTGGACGAGGACGAGCGGGTGTTGGCGCGGCGGTTGACGGTGTTCCGGGGTGGGGTGACGTTGGGTGCCGCGGCGGCGGTGTGCGGGGTGGCGGGGTCGGATGAGGTGTTGCCGTCGTTGGCGGACAAGTCGTTGGTGGAGGTGGTCGGGGACCGGTACCGGATGTCGGAGACGGTGCGGGAGTTCTGCGCGGCGCGGTTGGTGGAGTCGGGTGAGGAGCGGGAGGTGGTGGGGGCGCACGCGGCGCATTTCGCGGCGTTGGCGGCGCGGGCGGCGCCGTTCCTGTACGGGGAGGGTCAGTTGGTGTGGTTGGGGCGGTTGGCGGCCGAGCACGACAACCTGGTGGCGGCGTTGCGGTGGGCGGTGGGGCACGACCGGGCGGTGGCGTTGCGGTTGGCGGCGGATCTGGGGTGGCCGTTGTGGTTGCGGGGGTTGCGGTCGCAGGGTGCGTCGTTGGCGGCGGAGGTGGTGCGGGCGGTGGGTCCGACGCCGCCGGAGGGGTTGGCCGAGGAGTACTTGTTGTGCCTGGTGAACGCGTCGTCGACGGGGGTGGCGGGGTTGCCGGGGTCGCCGTCGCCGCGGGAGCTGTGGCCGTCGGGGTTGGCGGGTCCGCCGTCGCGGCCGTTCTTGACGGTGTTGTGGGGTATGGCGCACGGTGCGCCGCGGGTGGACGTGGCGGGGTTGGCGGTGGTGCGGGAGCGGTTGTTGGGCCCGGATCCGTGGAGCCGGGCGTTGGGTCTGCTGGGGGCGGGGATCCAGTCGCGGTACGAGGGGCGGGTGCGGCAGGCGCGGGAGGAGTTCGCGGCGGCGTTGGCGGGGTTCCGGGCCGTGGGTGAGCGGTGGGGTGCGTCGTTGGCGTTGGCGCAGCTGGCGGGGTCGGCGCGGGAGGACGGGGATCCGGTGGGGGCGGTGGGGTTCCTGGACGAGGCGTTGGCGTTGTCGCGGGAGTTCGGGGCGACCGAGCACACGGCGGCGCTGTTGTGCCGCCGGTCGGAGTGGAAGTGCCGGTCCGGTGACCTGGACGGTGCGGCGGCCGACGTGGAGGAGGCGGCGGTGGTGGCGCGGTCGCAGGGCGCGGTGGAGGCGGTGGCGCAGGCGTGGTTGGGTGCGGCGGAGGTGGCGCGGCGGCGCGGTGACCTGGGTGGTGCGCGGCGGTGGTGCGCGGAGGCGTTGCGGGTGTGTCCCCGGGGCTGGTTCGGGCCGGAGGAGGTGCGTGCGTCGATCCTGGTGGTGGCGGGGCTGGTGGAGTGGGCGTGTGGTGACCGGGTGGCGGCGGCCGGGGCGTGGGGGTCGGCGGTGGCGGTGGCGCGGGAGTGGGACAACCGGGTGGTGTTGGCGCGGGTGGTGGACGCGCGGGCGCACGCGGCGGTGGCGGACGGTGACGCGGCGCGGGCCGCGTTGTTGGCGGGTGCGGCGCGGGGGTTGCGGGGCGGGGGCGCGGTGCTCGACCCGGAGGTGGTGGCGGTGGAGGCGGCGGCGCGGGAGGCGTTGGGCGTGGCGGTGTTCGGTGAGGTGGTGGCGCGCGGCGCCGCGTTGGGGTGGGACGCGGTCGCCGCGCTGCTCGACGCGTGAGCCGGGTCAGCGGGGCGGGAAGCCGCGCAGGTGCTCGACGAGGAGTTCCGGGTCGTCCAGCCACGGGAAGTGCCCGGCGGCGGGGTGCTCGACGTAGGTGGCGCCGGGGATGAGGTCGACGAGTTGGCGCACCAGGTGCGGCGGGGACACGGGGTCGGCGCCGCCCGCGTAGACCAGGACGGGCAGGTCGAGGGCGGCCAGGGCGCGGCGGGTGTGGCCGGGTCGGAACGCGCCGTCGGCGGAGTAGCCGGCCTGCGCGGCGGGTGAGGCTTCGGCGGGTTCGGCGGCGGCGTGGGCGCGGGCGCGGTCGTCCCAGCGGCCGTAGAACAGGGGTGCGGCGGCGAGCCGGTTGGCGGGGGTGTCCTCCCCGTCGCTCCAGGCCTTCAACGCGGCCGCGGCCTGCGCGAACCAGGGCTGGTCGGCGTGGACGCGCAGGTGCTCGCCCCAGTCGGCTTCGGTGGGTGAGGCGCCGATGGCGCGCAGCGCCGGGGTGAGCAGGATCAGCGACGTGAGCCGGTCGGGGTGCTGTTCGGCGTAGGCCATGGCGATGCCCGCGCCGGCGGAGTGGCCGAGCAGGTCGATCCGCTCCAGGCCCAGGTGGGCGCGCAGGGCGTCGATGTCGGCGGCGAGCCGGTCGCGCCGGTAGGTGGCCGGGTCGGCGGGGGCGTCGGAGTCGCCGGTGCCGCGGTTGTCCAGCAGCAGCAGGGTGCGGTGGCGGTGCAGGCCGCCCAGGTCGCCGAGGTAGGTCGAGGCGCGGCCGGCGCCTCCGGGCACGCACAGCAGCGGCGGGCCGTCGCCGGTCTCGTGGTAGGCCAGGGTGGTGCCGTCGTGGGCGGTGAAGCGGGGCATGCGGGTCATCCTCTCCCGGGCGGTCTTCTCCTAGGCTGGTGGCATGCCGAGGATCGCCACCGCCGACACCGTGTCCCGAGACGAGCTGGTCGCGTTCCTGCGGCCCCGCCACCGTGCCCTGCTGGTCACCGCGCGCGCCGACGGGCGGCCGCAGGTGTCGCCGGTGACGTGCGGGGTGGACGGCGAGGGCCGGGTGGTGGTGTCGACGTATCCGCGGCGGGCGAAGGTCCGCAACGCGCGCCGGGACGAGCGGGTGACGCTGTGCGTGCTGTCCGACGACTGGGACGGCCCCTACGTGCAGGTCGACGGCCGTGCCGAGGTGGTGGACCTGCCGGACGCCCTGGAGCCGCTGGTGGACTACTACCGGTGCGTCGCGGGTGAGCACCCGGACTGGGACGAGTACCGGGAGGCGATGCGCCGCCAGGGCAAGTCCCTGATCCGCGTCACGGTCGACCGGTGGGGGCCGATCGCGACCGGCGGCTTCCCGCCCGAGCTGGTGGGCTGACCCCGCTCCCCCGCATCCGGGGCGTCGCCCGCGGTCGGCCTGGGTGGTCGGCGGCCTGGGTGGTCGGCGGTCAGGCGTGGGCCCGGGCGGTGGCGCACCAGGTGCCGCCCCAGCCGACCGGGTTCTCCAGCAGGGCGAACACCGAGCCGGCGGGGTCGGCTACGGCGGCGACGGCGCCGGTGGGGACATCACGGGGGCCGATGAGGACGGTGCCGCCCATGTCGGTGGTCTCGGCGATGGCGTGGGCGAGGTCGGGGACGGCGAAGTAGCAGGTCCAGCCGCCGGGGGCGGTGAGGCGGCCGGCTACGGGGCGGCGGTCGTCGTCGGCGCCCGCGTCGTAGAGGGTGAACTCGGCGCCGGGGTCGCGGACCTGCCAGCCCAGTGCGGCGGCCCAGCGGTCGTCGGCGGCCGGGTCGGCCATGAGCTCGACCCAGCACGGCTCGCCCGGGCGGGGTTGCGGCGCCCACGGGCCGTGCAGGACGCGGCCGGTGTCGACGGCGGCGCCGGGCTCGAGGTCACGGGCCCGCGGTCCGGCGAACACGACGCGCCAGCCGGACCCGCCGGGGCGCACGTGGGTGGCGAGGCGGTCGCCGACCCAGCCGGTGAAGGAGCCGTCGGGCTCGGCGATGATCACCCAGCCCAGCAGGTGGGCGTAGAACTCGGCGATCGGTTCGGGGTTGGTGGTGCTGAGCTCGACGCGGCGGACACCGCGTGCGGGGCTGTCGGGGGTACCGGGCACGGCGGTGGCTTCCCATCGGGGGCTGGGCGGCGGAGATCAGCGGGCAGGGATCAGCGGGCACGGATCAGCGGTTGGAGGAACGCGCCCCATCCTCCGCACCGGCCATGCGTGGCGACAATGCGCCGTTCGGCCGCTGTGACTGGGCCGACAGCACGTGCGCGAGCGGCAGGGGCCGGCCGAGGTGGAAGCCCTGGCCGATGCCGACGTCCAGGCGGACGAGCGCGTCGACCTGGGCGGGGCGTTCGACCCACTCGGCGACGGCGGACAGGCCCAGGCCGCGGGCGATCTGCACGATGCCCGCGACCAGGACGGCGTCGGTGGAGCGTTCGTCGATGCCGCGCACGAACTCGCCGTCGATCTTGATGCCGGTGATGGGCAGGTGCTTGAGGTGGACGAACGAGCCGAACCCGGAGCCGAAGTCGTCGAGGATGATCCGGCAGCCGAACCCGCGCAGCTGCAGCGCCAGGGCGCGGGCGGCGTCGAGGTTGGTGACCGCGGCGGTCTCGGTGATCTCCAGGCCGAGCCGGCCGGGCGCGACGCCCGCGGTGGCCAGCCGGTCCAGCACGAACCCGCCGAAGTCCTCGTCCTCCAGGGTGCGGCCGGAGATGTTGACGTTGAACCGCAGGTCGGGGTCGGGGTGGCCGACCAGGGCGTCGATGGCGGTGGACAGCACCCACCGGTCGATGTCGAGCACCAGGTCGGAGCGTTCGGCCTCGGGCAGGAACTCAGCCGGCCCCAGGTAGGGGTCCTGGCCGTCCTCCAGCCGCAGCAGCAGCTCGTGGCCCAGGGTCTTGTCGGTGGCCAGCTCCACCATCGGCATGGCGTGCAGGGCCAGGCCGCCGTGGTCGAGCGCGGCGCGCAGCCGGTCCAGCACGGACACCCGTTTCGCGGTGTCGGCGTAGTGGCCGGGCTCGTAGACGGTGACCCGGTTGCGGCCGGCGGCCTTGGACGCGTACAGCGCCAGGTCGGCGTTGGCCAGCACGAGCTCCCACGTGTCGCCGGGGCCGTACTCGGCCACGCCGGTGGAGACCGTGAGGCTGCGGGCCGCGCCCACGAGCGGCAACGCCGCTACGGCATCGCGCAGTCCCTCGGCGACGCGGGCGGCGTCGGCGGGGGTCGCGCCGGGCAGCACGACGGCGAACTCGTCGCCGCCGAGCCGGCCGATCAGCTGCGACGACGACAGCCGTGACCGCAGCGCGGAGGCCAGCGTCTTCATCAGCCGGTCACCCACGGCGTGGCCGCGCAGGTCGTTGACGTCCTTGAAGTTGTCCAGGTCCAGCAGCAGCATCGCGCCCGGACCGCCGCTCGCGAGCTGCCGTTCGAGTTCGCGGGTCACCGCGCGCCGGTTCGCCAGCCCGGTCAGCGGGTCCTGCTCGGCCAGCGCCAGCAGTTCGTCGTGCACGCGGCGGGCGCGGGTGATGTCGTGCGCGGTGCCCAGCACCCGCAGCGGCGAGCCGTCCTCGTCGGCGACGACCTCGCCGAAGCACTCGAACCACCGCTCCACGGTGCCCTCGGCCAGCAGCATGCGGTGGGTGTAGGAGAACCCGGCGCCCGACCGCATGGCCTCTTCCAGGGTGGCCTGGATCATCGCCAGGTCCTCGGGGTGCACGAGGGCGGCGTAGCCGTCGAAGTCCAGTTCGGTGTCGGGCGAGAACCCGAACATCTCCAGCAGCGTGTCCGACCACACCACGCGGTCCTCGGTGACGTGCCACTCCCACGTGCCCATCCGGCCCAGCACCTGCGCGCGGCGCAGCGCGTCGGCCTCGTGGGTGGCCTCCAGTTCCCGGTCCCGCCACGCGGTGACGTCCACCACCCGGTACAGCAGCTGCTCGCCCGGTTCGGCGTCCGCGCCGGTGTCGGCGGGGTCGAGGTGCTGGCAGGTGACCTCCAGCCAGCGGTGGCCCTTGCGGTAGGCGCTGGGGGTGAGCAGCGCCAGGCCCGAGCGGGGCCGTTCCGGCGCGCCGGGCAGCAGCGCGGGCAGCGACCGGCCCACGACGTGGTCCGCGGGCACGCCGAGGATCTCGGCCAGTGCCGGGTTCACCCAGGCCAGCCTGCCGTTCGCGTCCGTCACACCGAAACCGACGTCGGCCCGGTCGAGCACCTCGCGGTGCAACGCGCCGTTGCCGTTCACGCGCCCCTCCTCGCCCACCCGCGCGTCATGATGGTCGAGACCACACGCGGTGGGCAAGCCGACACGATTCAGCGCAACCGCTCCAGACCCCGTGCGGTGTCGACCAGTTCCCCCGCCAGCCGCCGCAGCTCCGCGCCGTCCGCGCCGTCGGCGGCCGCCGTCGCGACGTCCTCCGCGGCGCACCGCAGCTGGAACAACCGGTCCTGCAGGTCGGCCAGCTCCCCCGCGGACAGCACCACGGCGTCCTCGGGCAGCCCGCCGCGCTGCACGGCGGCACGGCGTTCGTAGGCGCGTTGCCGGCAGGGCTGCGCGCAGTAGCGGCGGGGCCGCCCGATCCGGCCGCTGTCGGGCAGGCGGCGTCCGCACCAGGCGCAGTGCCTGGCTTCCTCACGGCGCGCCGCGACGGCCTCGGTCACCAACTCCATGGCGGGCGACGGTATCCCGCTACCCACCGGTCACCCCCGCGCCACGCCGCCAGGGCAGACTCCGGGTGTGACCGAGAACCACCCGTACCTGTCCGGACCGCACCCCCGCGCGTTCGCCCACCGGGGCTGGCACCTCGACGAGCTGGCGGGCATGGAGAACTCGCTGGCGGCGTTCCGCCGTGCCGCGCGGGAGGGGTACCGGTACCTGGAGACCGACGTGCACGCCACCTCCGACGGGGTGGTGGTGGTGCACCACGACGCGACGCTGGACCGCACCACCGACGCCACGGGTCCGGTGGCGGCGCAGCCGTGGTCGGCGGTGCGGCGGGCCAACGTCGGCGGCCGGGAGCCGATCGCCCGGCTGGAGGAGCTGCTGGAGGAGCTGCCCGAGGCGCGGGTGAACATCGACGTCAAGGCCGACTCGGCGGTGGTGCCGGTGCTGGAGGCGCTGCGCCGGACCGACGCGCTGCACCGGGTGTGCCTGGCGTCGTTCTCCGACAAGCGGCTGGCGCGGCTGCGCCGGCTGGCCGGGCCGGGGCTGCTGACGTCGATGGGGCCGCGGTCGGCGGGCGCGCTGTGGGCGGCGGGCCGGGTGCCGCTGGTGGGGCTGCCGGTGCGGGGCATGGTGGCGCAGGTGCCGGTGAACCAGGGCCGGCTGCTCGTGGTCGACGGCCGGTTCGTGCGGGCCGCGCACCGCCGCGGCCTGGAGGTGCACGTGTGGACCGTCGACGACGAGCCGCAGATGCGGCGCCTGCTGGACCTGGGGGTGGACGGTCTGGTCACCGACCGGCCCGACCGGCTGCGCGACGTGCTGGCCGACCGGGGGGCCTGGGCGGGCTGACGGGCCCCGGGTGGCGGGCGGGAGGCCGGTTGGCAACAGGTTGGTGGTGATCACCACCAACGGGTGGCCCGCGATATACAGTCCGCCCCCATGAGCGTGGCCGACAGCACCGCACCCGCCGTGGACCGCAAGCGGGAACAACGCGGCTGGACCTGGTACGACTGGGCGAACTCGGTGTTCCCGACCTCGGTGGTCACCGTGTTCCTGTCCGGCTACCTGACCGCGGTGGCCAAGGAGGCGGCGCTGGCCGACACCGCCCGCAACGGCCCCACCCCCTGTGCGGACGGGTCGCTCAAGCAGTGCGACATCTCCCTGTTCGGCGCCTACTTCCCCGCCGGGTCGCTGTGGGGCTACCTGCTGTCGATCGCCACGGTCGTGCAGGTCGTGGTGCTGCCGGTGATGGGCGCGATCGCCGACCGCACCCAGAACAAGCGCCGCATGCTCGGCGGGCTGGCGTTCACCGGGTCGGCGGCCACGATCGCGCTGGCCGCGGTCGGCGGCGACAACTGGCACCTGGGCGTCGCGCTGTTCATCCTCGGCAACATCTGCTACGGCGCGTCGGTCGTCGTGTACTACGCGTTCCTGCCCGAGATCGCCGCCCCCGACGAGCGCGACGCGGTGTCCTCGCGCGGCTGGGCGTTCGGCTACCTCGGCGGCGGCCTGGCGCTGGCCGTGCAGTTGGCGCTGTTCATCGGCCACGACGCCATCGGCCTGAGCGAGGGCGCGGCGGTGCGGGTCGGGTTCGTGCTGTCGGGGCTGTGGTGGGCCGGGTTCACCCTCATCCCGCTGGCGCGGCTCAAGCGCCACCAGCCGCCGCACGGCACCGAGTCGGGGGCGTCGGTGATCACCGCCGGGTTCGCCGAGCTGCGCCAGACCGTGAAGCAGGCGCGGCTGTTCCCGCTGACGCTGGCGTTCCTGGGCACCTACCTGATCTACACCGACGGCATCGCCACCGTCGCCAACGTCTCCGCCCAGTACGGGCGCGACGAGCTCAAGCTGGACGAGACGGTGCTGATCACCACGATCCTGATCGTGCAGTTCGTCGCGTTCTTCGGCGGGATGCTGCACGGCCGGGTGGCGAAGTCGTGGGGCGCCAAGCGCACCATCATGGTCAGCCTGTGCGTGTGGATTGTGGTGATCGGCGCGGCGTTCTTCGTCCAAGCCGGGCAGCAGACCCAGTTCTACGCCCTGGCGGCCGGGATCGGGCTGGTGCTGGGCGGCACGAACGCGTTGTCGCGGTCGCTGTTCAGCCAGATGATCCCGCCCGGCCGCGAGGCGCAGTACTTCTCCCTCTACGAGGTCGGCGAGCGCTCCACCTCGTGGCTGGGGCCGCTGGTGTTCGCCGGCGTCGGGCAGGCCACCGGCTCGTTCCGGCTGGCGATCATCTCGCTGGTGATCTTCTTCGTGGTCGGGTTCGTGCTGATGATCTTCGTGCCGGTCCGCAAGGCCATCGCCGCCTCCGGCAACCCCGTGCCCGCCAAGGTGTGACGCGACCGGCCGCCCGGGCACGCGAGTCCCGGGCGGCCGCTCCGCTCACGTCGCCGACACCGGCTCCCGCACCGACCAGGGCCGCAACACCGCGACCACGACCGCGGCGATCAGCCACGCCGCCAGCATCGTCCGCGTGGACAGGCCCGGGGTGAACACCACCGACGCGATCCCGGCCACCAGCCCGACCGGCGCGACCAGCCACCAGCGCCGCGACACCGGCGGCGCCTCCCGGTGGAACCCCGCCACCGCCGCCGCCGCGGTCACCAGCGCCGGGCCGTGCCACACCAGCGCCCACCACGACGGGAACCCGACCGCCACCGACCACACCGCCGGCACCAGCGCCATCAGGCCCAGCAGCCCCGCCACGACCCGGCCGGTCGCGCGCCGGCCCGCGACCAGCGCCGCGAACGCCACCGCGGCCGCCACGTCGTACCACCAGCCCTGCACGTCGCCGAAGAACCCGACCCGCGCGGTCACCGTCCACGACTGCGCCGCCGCCACCAACTGGCCCAGCAGACCCGTCAACGCCACCGCCCGCAGCACGGTGCCCGCCGCGCGTCGCGCGCCCAGCCGCACCCGCACCGACAGCGCCAGCGTCGCCCCCGTCTCACCCCATCCCGGCCAGCCGTGCTCCAGGTCCAGCCCGTCGGTGCGGTCGGCGAGGAAGATGCCGACCATCTCCTCCTCGCGCTCGGCCCGGTACCAGGCGGGCAGCACCCGCAGCAGCGCCCGGTAGCGGCGTTCCAGGTTCGACCTCACAGCCCACACCTCACAGCGCACCCCTCGCCTTGAGCACCGACGATGCGGCGCGCACGTTCGCCGACAGCCGGGCCACCTCCGCCGACAACGCCCGCACCCCGGCGTCGGTCAACCGGTAGTAGCGGCGCAGCCTGCCCTGGTGGACCTCCTCCCGGTCCCGCTCGGCCAGGCCTTCGGCGACCAGCCGGTCCAGCACCCCGTACAGGGTGCCGACCCGCAGCCGCGTCCGGCCCTCCGACAGCCCGTCGACCGCGCGCACGATCGCGTAGCCGTGCAACGGCTCCTCCGCCAACGCGGTGAGCACCAGGAACACCTGCTCCGACATACCTCTCACACCGCAGGTTATACCGCTTTGCGATATATCTCGGCAAGGAATCTGGATAATCGATGTCCAAGATCGGGTAGGGTCGGCGACCGTGAGGATGACCGAGGGCGTCGAGTGGGCCCTGCACTGCTGCCTGGACCTGGCCTGGGCCGACGGCACCCCCGTGCCCGCCGCCCGCCTCGCCGCGCTGCACGGCCTGCCCCCGGCCTACCTGACCAAGCAGCTGCAGGCGCTGGGGCGCGCCGGCATCGTCCGCTCCACCCCCGGCCCCCGCGGCGGCTACCTCCTCGACCGTCCCGCGCACACCGTCACCCTCATGGACGTCGTCGCGGCCGTGGACGGCCCCGACCCCGCGTTCCGCTGCACCGAGATCCGCCCCGGCGGCCCGCACCCCACCCGGTGCGCCATCGACACCGCCATGACCCGCGCCGAGACCGCGTGGCGCCGCGAACTGGCCGCCCGCACCCTGGCCGACCTCGACGCCGACGTGCGCCGCGCCGACCCCGACGCCCCGGCCGCCACCCGCGCCCGACTCACCTGACCCCTCCACCGGAAGGAACCGACCGTGCCGCACACCCTGACCAACCCCGACGGCCTGCCCGACCCCACCGGCTACGGCTACAGCCACGTCGCCGCCACCACCGGCGAGCTGGTGTTCGTCGCCGGCCAGTACGGCTGCGACACCGACGGCCGCCTGGTGTCCGACGACTTCGCCGCCCAGGTCGCCCGCGCCTACGACAACCTCGGCGTCGCGCTGCGCGCCGCGGGCCTGGACTACCGCCACGTCGCCCGCCTGGGCACCTACGTCGTCGACCACGACCCCGACCGGCTGGCCGTGCTGCGCGACCACGTCGTGCGCATCTGGGGCGACCGGCCGCCGGCGCAGACGCTGATCGGCGTCGCCGCGCTCGCCCTGCCCGGCATGCTGTTCGAGGTCGACGCCGTCGCCGCGCGCTGAGCCCCCGGGCCGGGCACCGCGCCGCCCGGTCCCCCGCCGAGGTCCACGCCCGTGCTCGACCGCGTCCGCGACGAGGCCGGCGGGCGTGCGGGGCCGGGGCGCGCGGAAGGCCGGCGGGCCGATCCCGGGCCTCGCCCGTTAGGGTGGCCGCCCGTGGAACCGATCATCCCCGCCCCGGACCCGACCGACGCGCTGTCCTCCGTGCCCGCCGCCGGCGCGGGCCGCGGGCTCGCGCCCACCGGGCGGCTGCGGTTCTTCTTCGGGCCGATGGACTGCGGCAAGTCGACGCTGGCGCTGCAGATCGACCACAACCAGGCACGACAGGGACGGCGCGGGCTGCTGCTCGTGCGCCACGACCGGTCCGGGACGCCCACGATCTCCAGCCGCATGGGCCTGGCCCGCAACGCGCTGGAGGTGCACGAGGACATGGACCTGTGCGGGCTGGTGCGCGAGCACTGGTCGCGCGGCAGCCGGGTGGACTACGTGATCGTCGACGAGGCGCAGTTCCTGTCCGCCGAGCAGGTCGACCAGCTCGCCGAGCTCGCCGACGACGCCCACCTGGAGGTCTACTGCTTCGGCCTGGCCACCGACTTCCGCAGCTGCCTGTTCCCGGGCTCGCAGCGGCTGTTCGAGCTGGCCGACGAGCTCAACGCGATCCAGGTCGAGGTGCTGTGCTGGTGCGGGCGGCCGGGCCGGTTCAACGCCCGCGTCCACGACGGCGACGTGGTGCGCGCCGGGGACACCGTGCTGGTCGCCGACACCGTCGCGGCCGACCTCGCCGAGTTCCGCTACCAGGTGCTGTGCCGCACCCACTACCGCACCGGCGACCTCGGTCCCCACGCCGTGGACGGCCACCAGCTCAGCCTGGCCTGACCCGACCCGGCCGGCCCCGGCTGGACTCCTCCCGCCCCGCCGTCCCACAATGGGCAATCCCCTGTTGCCGATATCGGGACACCACATGAGCGACGACGCCACCCCCGCCGACGACCTGACCGACGAGGTGCTGGACAGGGTCGGCGAGCGGCTGCGGCACATCCGCACCAGCCGGGGCGCGACGCTGGCCGACCTGTCGGCGGCGACCGGGATCTCCAAGAGCACGCTGTCGCGGCTGGAGTCCGGGCAGCGGCGGCCGAGCCTGGAACTGCTGCTGCCCATCGCCCGCGCGCACCGCGTGCCGCTGGACGAGCTGGTGGGCGCGCCGCCGGTGGGCGATCCGCGGATCCGGCCGGTGCCCGTGCGGCGCAACGGCATGACGGTGCTGCCGCTGACCCAGCAACCGGGCGGCCTGCAGGCCTTCAAGATGATCATCCCGGACCGGGGTGAGCCGGATCCGCGCACGCACACCGGCTACGAGTGGCTCTACGTGCTGTCGGGGCGGCTGCGGCTGATCCTGGCCGACCACGACGTGGTGCTGGTGGCCGGGGAGGCCGCGGAGTTCGACACGCGCCTGCCGCACTGGTTCGGCCCCGCGGGCCCCGAGCCGGTGGAGATCCTGAGCCTGTTCGGCAAGCAGGGCGAGCAGATCCACATGCGCACCCGCCGCAAGGACTGACCGGCCGCTGCCGTCACACTGTGCGGATGAGGGGTGGACACGCGTGACGGGCGGGCGGCGCAGCGCCGGGATCCTGCTGCACCGGGTGGTCGACGGCGGACGGCAGGTCCTGCTGGGGCACATGGGCGGGCCGTTCTGGGCGCGCAAGGACGACGGCGCCTGGTCGATTCCCAAGGGTGAGCCCGACGGCGACGAGGAGCCGGAGGCCACGGCGCGGCGCGAGTTCACCGAGGAGCTGGGCGTGCCGGTGCCCGAGGGCGAGCTGGTGCCGTTGGGCGAGGTGCGCCAGTCCGGGGGCAAGGTGGTCACGGCGTGGGCGCTGGCCGCCGACCTCGACCCCGATCAGGTGATTCCCGGCACGTTCACCCTGGAGTGGCCCCGCGGGTCCGGCACGGTCCGCGAGTTCCCGGAGGTGGACCGGGTGGCCTGGTTTCCGCTGGCCGAAGCGCGGGTAAAAGTGGTGAAGGCCCAACGCGAACTGCTCGACCGCCTCGCGGAAATGCACTCTTTCGAGTGACACTGAAGTCATCGATCGGATAAAGCGTCCGATTGGACGTTTGGGTGCGGTCCGGACGGGTGATTCATCCTCATGTCCGCCACCGAACACACTCGTGCCGCCACCCAGCGTGGCGGCAGACCCCTCCGCCGTTGGAATGACTTTGCGTGACCGCAACCATGACGGACGTCACTACCGGCGAGTTAAACCCGCCGT
The DNA here is from genome assembly GCF_006716745.1 of Saccharothrix saharensis. Lineage (NCBI taxonomy): Bacteria > Bacillati > Actinomycetota > Actinomycetes > Pseudonocardiales > Pseudonocardiaceae > Saccharothrix > Saccharothrix saharensis. The sequence goes on from NZ_VFPP01000001.1 coordinate 517,792, forward strand.
AACGTCGCCCTGCGTGGTCGGTCTAAGCTGTCGCAGCCGCACGACTTCTGCCAGGACTGCTCCATCAGTGTGATGGAGTCGCCCGGTAGCTTGATAACGCGTCACGAACCGGCCGCGATTGCATCCCTTAGGAGGAAGCCTTCGTTGACGGGTGAAAGACGTCACTGTGGGCGACGATGACCGTGAAGCCGGGAACGAACGGAGCAGTCCGATCGTTGCACTCGGTGAGCAACAAGCCTGGGCCCCGGCCCTGAGCCGAGCGAAAGGACACCGCCATGGCCGACCGCGTTCTACGGGGTAGCCGGCTCGGAGCAGTCAGCTACGAGACCGACCGCAATCACGACCTCGCCCCGCGCCGGTCGGTGCGGTACGCCTGCCCCAAGGGCCACGACTTCGAGGTCCCGTTCTCCGACGACGCCGAGATCCCCCACACCTGGGAGTGCCGCCTGCACGGCCAGGAGTCGAAGATCATCGACGGCGCCGAGCCGGAGCAGAAGAAGATCAAGCCGCCGCGCACGCACTGGGACATGCTCCTGGAGCGGCGCACGATCCCGGAGCTCGAGGAGCTGCTGGACGAGCGGCTGGAGGAGCTGAAGGGGCGGCGCACCCGCACCGCCTGAGCCCGTGACGTGCGAAGGGGCCCACCGGATGCCCGTCCGGTGGGCCCCTTCGCACGTGCGGGGGTCTAGCGGTTGCTGGTGGTCTTGGCCTTCTTGGGCGCGACCAGGTCCCGCAGCTGGGTGCCGCGGCGGCGCAGGCCCCACTTCGTGACGCGGATGAGCGCTTCGCGGACGATGTCGCCGCTCATCTTGGACACGCCGATCTCACGCTCGGTGAACGTGATGGGGACCTCGACGACGCGGTAGCCCAGTTCGATGGTGCGCCAGGCGAGGTCGATCTGGAAGCAGTAGCCCGCGGAGGCGACGTTGTGCAGCTTGAGGTTGCGCAGCACGTCGGTGCGGTAGGCGCGGAAGCCCGCGGTGATGTCCTTGACCGACGCGCCCAGCGCGAGCCGCGAGTACAGGTTGGCGCCGCGGGAGAGGATCTCGCGCTTCTTGGGCCAGTTGACCACGGTGCCGCCGGGCACGTAGCGGGAGCCGATCACGAGGTCCGCGTCGTGCAGGGCGTCGAGCATGCGGGGCAGGTCCTCGGGTGCGTGGGAGCCGTCGGCGTCCATCTCCACGAGCACCTGGTAGCCGCGGTCCATGCCCCAGCCGAAGCCGGCGATGTAGGCGGCGCCGAGCCCGGCCTTCTCCGTGCGGTGCAGCACGTGCACGCGGTCGTCGGCGGCGGCCATCTCGTCGGCCAGCTGTCCTGTGCCGTCGGGGCTGCCGTCGTCCACCACGAGGGCGTGCACGGTGGGCAGCGCGGTGTGCAGCCGCTTCACGATCTTCCCGATGTTGTCCCGCTCGTTGTAGGTCGGGATCACCACCAGCACCGGCCCGAGCTCGCGGTCAGGCTGCGCCTGCTGGTCCGCCATCCGTTTCCTCCTCGCCGACCCCAGCACCGGGGGTCGGACGCGTCCGTCGTCGTGTCACTGTCAAGGCGATCGCCACGGCCATCAGGCCCAGAGCGGTCATCACCCACTCGGGCCATGCGCCGAGCCGGGTGGCCAGCGTAGCCTCCCCGCGCAGCGGGACCGTCGCCACCAGCGCGTCGGCGGTGAACAGGCCGGTCCGCCGGGTGACCGAGCCGTCGGGGGCGACGACGGCGCTGACGCCGCTCGTGGCGGCGACGATCACCGATTTGCCGTGTTCGACGGCCCGCACCCGGGACATGGCCAGTTGCTGGTAGGTCATCTCGGTGTAGCCGAAGGTGGCGTTGTTGGTGGGGATGGCGATGAGGTTCGCGCCTTCGGTGATGGAGTCGCGCACCACGCTGTCGAACGCGACCTCGTAGCAGGTGTCCAACGCCACCTTGGCCGGGCCCATGGCGAAGCCCTCGGGGTCGGTGCCGGGTTGGAAGGTGCCCGCGCGGTCGACGGCGGGGGTGAAGATCCGGAAGAACTCGCGGTAGGGCATGGTCTCGCCGAAGGGCTGCAGCTGCCGCTTGGTGTAGGTGTCGGTGGGGCCGACGCCGGGTTCGTAGAGCACGACGGTGTTGCGGGGCAGCTTGTCGTCGGGGTCGATGACGACGGCGCCGACGGCGATGGGCGCGGCGATGGCCTCGGTGGCGCGTTGGATCTGGTTGGCGGCGTCGACGTTGCGGAACGGGTCGATGTCGGAGGAGTTCTCCGGCCAGATGACCAGGTCGGGTTGTGCGGCGCGGCCGGCCTTGACGTCCTCGGCGAGCTCGAGGGTGCGGGCGACGTGGTTGTCGAGCACGGCGCGGCGTTGGGCGTTGAAGTCCAGGCCGGCGCGGGGCACGTTGCCCTGGACCGCGGCGACGGTGGCGGTGCCCTGGTCGGGGTCGGTGTGCACCAGCCCGGTGGCGGCCAGGGCGGCGGCGACGGGCAGCACGAGGGCGGGCACGGCGAGTTTCCAGTCGCGCGCGAGGTGGGCGGCGGCCAGGCCGGTGAGGGCGACGGCGAACCCGACCAGCGGCGCGCCGCCGACGGAGGCCAGGGGCAGGTACCAGCCCTCGGGCTGGCCGAAGGCGATCTTGCCCCAGGGGAAGCCGCCGAAGGGCACGACGGAGCGCAGCGCCTCGTCGGCGACCCACACCAGCGCCATCCAGACCGGTGCCCCGGGCAGGCGGGAGACCACGGCCATGGCGGCGGTGCCCACGGCGATGAGCAGCGCGCACAGCAGCGCCAGGGGCAGCCAGGCGATGAGGCCGACGAACTCGCCGGTCCACCGCAGCAGGGGTGCCATGAACGCCAGTCCCCAGACCAGGCCGAGGCCGAAGCCGGCGCGGGCCCGGCGGCCGTGCAGCAGGACGCCGAGCACGGCGAACCCGACGGGTGCGAGCCACCAGGTGGTGCGCGGGGGGAAGCTGAGGAACACCGCGGCGCCACCGGCGGCGGCGAGCAGCGTGCGCAGCAGCGTGCCGCGCACGTCCCGGCGTCGGGCGGGCGTGTCGGCGACGGGTTGATCCGGCGTCACGGGGGCTGCGACCACCGGATCAGCCTACGAGCCCCCGGTCACGAACCCGCGACCAGGCCGTTGCGCGTGCGGCCACGGGACGCGGTAGCGGTAGGCCAGGGGTGTCAGGTCCTCCCCTGCCGCGTGCCACGGGTGCACCACCCGCATCCGGCCGCCCTGGGCGCGTGGCGGTGTCGCGTCGCGGTCCAGGTCGATGTCGCTGACGACGATCAGCATGGTGTGCGGGTACCGGTCGGCGTTGAGCCGGACCTCGTTGTGGGTGAGGACGACCTCCGCACCCGTCGACGTGGTCCCCTTGACCTCCACGTAGACCCGTTCGCCGGGTCGGGTGGCGTCGAGGTCGTAGGACTCGACCGCCCCGACGTCCCGGACGGCGAAACCCTGGGCCCGCAGGTAGAGGACGGCGCGGGCCACGGCGTGGGACTCGACCGCCGTGCGTGCGGCCTGGTCGAGGCCGAAGCCCTGGCCCGTGGAGCGGCGACCGGCGGCGCGTGCGGTGGAGGCGGTGGCGTCGGCCAACTCGGGGGTCGGGCGGTCGGCGGGACCGGGCGGGCCTTCGTCCACCGCGTGCAGCCGACCCAGCACGGAGACGAGGAACAGCAGGTCGGCGTCCAGGACGTCCTCGGTGGGAATGGCGTCACGGCGGTATTCGAGGGCGGTGACGGTGCCGTGTTCGTATCCCCGCGCCCGCTTGCCGCGGTTGCCCTTCAGCGCGATCGCCGGGCGCAGGTCGGGGCGTCTGGCCAGTTCGGCGGCGAGCGCGGCGCGGGCCCGGCCGGCGGCGGCGAGCAGTTCGGCGGCGGGCCGGTCGACGGGCGAGTTGCCGTTCCAGGTTGTGGTGCCCTGCATCAGGGTGAGGTAGACGCTCTCGCCGCGGGCGTCGAACAGGTAGACGACGTACCAGCCGTCGCGGGGTCGTGGTGAGCGGCTCGCGGAGTGGACGCGGGCCCACGGTATCTCCGCGCGGCGGCCGATGCCGTCGCTCGCATCGACGTCGAGGTCGTCGACCGAGACGGCGCGCAGCAGCGGCAGGCGGGCTCGCAGCCAGTCGGTCATCCGGTCGCGGACGAGTTCGCCGCGTCGGCGCATGGCATCGGTGTACTCGTCGCTGAACTCGCGTTGGGCGTCGAGCACGCCCTGTAAGACCTCTCGCACCCCCGAAGCATCACACGGACGGGTGACGGCGGGGGTGGGTGGACGTGTGGGGCGGGGTGGGGTTGCCCTGGGGTTGGGGCGTGGCCGGTGGGGGTAGGAAATCAGGGTTCCCACCGATGTCGGCGGTGGTCAGTGCGGGGAGGGTGGAGTCATGACGACGTTGACCAGGCCTCAGGACCGGAAAGTGATCGCGGGGGTGTGTGCGGGGCTGGCCGCCCGGTACGGGTGGCGGGCGAGCACCGTGCGGTGGGTGTTCGTGCTGTCCTGCTTGTTGCCGGGGCCGCAGTTCCTGATCTACCTGGCGTTGTGGGTGATGATGCCCAAGCGGCCCTACTGACGGGAGGCGACGAGGGCGTCGATGCCGTCGAGGATGCGGTCCAGGCCGAAGGTGAAGGCGTGGTCGGCGTCGTGGGCGGCGCCGTGGGTCTGGCCGGCGGCGGCGCCCACGCGGGCGGCGGTGGGGAACCGGGCCGGGTCCAGGACGCGGGCCAGCAGGGGCCCGGCGGCCTGCCACCACTGCTCGTCGGTCAGGCCGGTGTCACGGCGGGTGAGGTCGGCGTCGACGGCGATGCGGGCGGCGGCGCGGACGTGGCCCAGCACGAGGGTCAGGACGGAGTCCATCTCCAGGTCGGTGAGGCCGATGCCGTCGACGGCGCGCAGTTCGTAGTCGTACTTGGCGACGACGTGCGGGCCCAGGACGGCGCGGTGGGTGGGCACCTGCAGCAGCCAGGGGTGGCGCAGGTGCAGGTCGAGGTTGTCGCGGGCGATGCGTGCCAGGCGGCCGCGCCAGCCGCCGGGCACGTCGTCGGGGCGGGGTGTCTCGGCGTGCACGGCGTCGACCATGGCGTCGAGCAGTTCGGCCTTGCCGGGGACGTGGGTGTAGAGCGACATGGTGCCGACGCCGAGGGTGTCGGCGACGCGGCGCATGGACAGCGCGGTGAGGCCTTCGGTGTCGGCGAGGGTGACGGCGGCGGCCACGATGCGGTCCACGCCGAGGTCTTTGCGGGCGGTGCGGTCGCCGGTGCGCCACAGCACGGCGAGGGTGCGGGCGGGGTCGCCGGGGTGTTCGGTGGCCATCGGCGTCACCTTAGGGGTGGGGGGTGTCGGTGAGGGCGGCGCGGACGATGTCGAGGGCTTCGTCGCTGGTGAGGCCTTGTTCGCGGGCGGTGGCGGCGTAGGTGTGGGCGGCGCGCAGGACGCGTTCGCGGCCGCGCTGCCCGGCGGCGCTGACGACGGTGCCGGCGCGGCCGCGGGTTTCGATGAGGCCGGTTTCCTCGAGTTCGCGGTAGGCGCGGGCGACGGTGTTGACGGCGAGACCGAGGTCGGCGGCCAGGGCGCGCACGGTGGGCAGGCGGGTGCCGACGGCGAGGTCGCGGTCGGTGATGGCGCGGGCGAGCTGGGACCGGACCTGTTCGTAGGGCGGCGCGGACGAGGCTGGGTCGATGCTGATCACGCCGTCGATAGTGGCAGAGCGGGCCGTGCGGGGTGGGGCGCGCCGGGGTGGTGACGCGGGGGTCGCAGGCCGGCCACGCCGCGTGGCAGTGTGGTGGGCGTGGTGCGCCGTCCGTTGTTGTCGACCGTGGTGCTGGCGTTGGTCACGGGTGTGGCCGCGTCGGTGGTGTTGTTCGCGCCCGGGCGGCACGTGACGGGGTCGCCGACGCCGTACTGCACGGCGGTGGGGGTGTTGTTCGACTCCGACGAGCGGATGTGGCGGGCCGCGGAGGAGTTGCGGGGTGATCGTCGGGTGCGGGAGGTGCGTGACGAGCGGACGCAGGCGCAGAACCACGAGCGGTTGACCGAGGCGTTGCGGGAGGCGGGGCGCGACGACCTGGCCGACGCGGCGCGGGTGGATCGGACGCCCGCGTCGTTGCGGGTGGTGGAGGGGTTGGGGGTGGACGTGGAGGAGTTCGCCGACGAGCTGCGCCGGCAGTACCGGGTGAACGTGGTGGACGTGTGCGAGGAGCCGCAGGACGTCGGCTGAGCGGCCCGGTGCGGGGTGGGTGTGGTCAGCGGGGTGGGGCGACGACGGTGCCGCGGGCGCGGGTGACGACGACGGGCGGGTCGAGGACGTCGGCGGCGGAGGGGCCGCGGTCGGGTGCGGAGCGGCAGACGACGCGGGCTTCGAAGTCGATCTCGCGGGAGCGGGTGCCGACGCGGACGAGGGTGGCGGTGGCTTCGATGACGTCACCGGCCTGGATGGGGGCGAGGAACTCGACGGAGGAGTAGGCGGCGAAGAGTCCTTCGTCGCCGTCGGTGCGGATGAGCAGTTCGGTGGCGACGTCGCCGAACAGGCCGAGTCCGTAGGCGCCGTCGACGAGGTTGCCGCCGTAGTGGGCGTGGGAGTGGGGCACGTAGCGGCGGTGGGTGACGGTGGTGCCTTCGGTGGGGCTCACGCGTTCTCCTTCTTCTTCGCGGGGGTGGCCGTCTTCGCGGGGGCGGCCTTGGTGGTCTGGATGGCGTGCACGAGGTAGCTGGCGACTTCGCCGGGGGTGGTGCCGCGGCCGAAGACGCGGTCGACGCCGAGGTCGGCGGCCATGAGCGGGTCGAAGCGGGGTCCGCCGGCGATGAGCAGCGGGCGCCGCTCCCCCAGGGCTTCGCGGAACGCGGCGGACATCTCGCGGGTGTTGAGCAGGTGGGCGTCGCGTTGGGTGACGACCTGGGAGACCAGGACGGCGTCGGCTTTCTCGGCGCGGGCGCGGCGGACGAGTTCGGGCACGCTGACCTGGGCGCCGAGGTTGACGACCTTGAGTTCGCGGTAGTACTCCAGGCCCTTGTCCCCCGCGAAGCCCTTGATGTTGAGGATGGCGTCGATGCCGACGGTGTGGGCGTCGGTGCCGATGCAGGCGCCGACGACGACGAGTTTGCGGCGCAGGATCCGACGGATGGTGGTGTTGACCTCGGCGGGCGGCAGGAGGGGGTATTCGCGTTCGACGACGCGCACGTCGTCGAGGTCGACGATGTGGCGGACGGAGCCGTAGACGACGAAGAAGGTGAAGTCGTCGCCGATGGGGTGGGAGTGCACGACCATGGCGGGGTCGATGCCCATCTTGTTGGCCAGTTGTCGGGCGGCGCCGTCGGCTCGGGGGCCGGCGGGGACGGGCAGGGTGAACGAGGTCTGCACCATGCCATCGCCGGTGGTGTCGCCGTAGGGGCGGACGTGGCGCTTCACGGGTGTGCCTCCAGCAGGTCGGCGGCGGGGTTGAGGTAGTCGTCGGCTTTCTCCACGACGCCGTCGGCGCCCTTGCCGCCGGTGGCGGGGCGTTTCATCAGGCCGAAGGTGCCGTCGGCGATGGCGTTGAGCAGTCCGTCGTCGACGATGCGGGTCAGCAGGTCGACGGCTTCGCCGAGGACCTGGTGGGCGCGTTTGACGATGAGGCCGTCGGGGGCGGGGCGGAAGTCCTCGCGCAGGCCGCCGGCGGCGTCGAGGACGTAGCGGACGTTGCGCAGGGCGAGGTCGCGGTCGGACAGGAAGGGGGTGACGACGGCTTCGGTCATCATGCCGACGAGCAGGATCGACTGGCCGGTGAGCAGGCCGGCGAGGTTGAAGAACCCGTCGAGCAGGTAGCCGTGGAACACGTCGCCGGTCATGTGCTTGGTGGGGGGCATCCACTTCAGCGGCGCGTCGGGGAACAGTTCGCGGGCCAGCAGGGCGTGGGCGAGTTCGAGGCGGAACGACTCGGGGACCCCGGGGTTGATCTCGAAGGCGTGGCCGAGGCCGAGGAGGTGGTCGGGCAGGCCGGCTTCGTGGGCGAAGTGCTCGTTGAGCAGTTGGGAGACGGTGACGGTGTGCGCGGCGTCGACGGCGTCGGCGGTGGTGAGGTAGTTGTCCTCGCCGGTGTTGATGACGATGCCGGCGCGGGCGTGGACTTGGCGGGAGAAGCGCTGGTCGACGAAGGTGCGGATGGGGTTGATGTCGCGGAACAGGATGCCGTACATGGAGTCGTTGAGCATCATGTCGAGGCGTTGCAGGCCCGCCAGGACGGCGATCTCGGGCATGCACAGGCCGGAGGCGTAGTTGGTGAGGCGGACGTAGCGGCCGACTTCCTTGGACACCTGGTCCAGGGCGGCGCGCATGATGCGGAAGTTCTCCTGGGTGGCGTAGGTGCCGGCGAAGCCGTGGTGGGTGGCGCCTTCGGGGACATAGTCGAGCAGGGATTGGCCGGTGGAGCGGATGACGGCGATGATGTCGGCTCCGGCGCGGGCGGCGTTGGCGGCCTGGACGACGTCCTCGTCGATGTCGCCGGTGGCGACGATGAGGTAGATCCAGGGTCGGCGGGGCGGGTCGCCGAGGGTGGCGACGAGCTTGTCGCGGCGGGCGCGGTTGCGGTCGACGGTGCGCAGGCCGCGGGTGATGGCGGTGGTGGCGGCTCTGCGGGCGCGGTCGCGGTCGCGGCCGGTGGGCAGGGTGTAGCGGACCTGGCCTGCGGCGGTGGCTTCGGCGAGGTGGGTGAGGCTGGGCAGGTCGTGGTGGCGCAGGGCGTGGAAGACGGGCAGGGCGACGCCGTGTTCGAGGCCGCAGTGCTCGCGGACGGTGTCGACGACCCGGTTGACCCACGGCACGTCGCCGGCGCGGTGGGTGGTGTCGGCGCCGGTGATGCCGGCCAGCCGGAGCGTGGCGCGCTCGACCGCCACCGTGGTGTGGGCCTTGGCCAGGGCCACCACCGGTTCGGCGGCCTTGGCGGCGAGTTCGCGCGCCGTGGCGACCACCGCGGGGTCGAGGTCGAGCAACGCCATCGGGTTCACTCCTGTTCGGACGGGAAGCGGATCTCGGTGGTGTCGGGTTCGCGGAGGTGGATGCGCACCGGGCCCGACCGGGGTGTCCGGTTCGCCGCGGAGACCACGACGATCCCGAACGACGTGCCTTCGAGGTCGCGCGGGCTCTGGCTGCCCTCGGCGATGGCGATGTCCGACATCCGGGGCTTCACCATCCGGGGCTGCACCGACTGGATCACCCGCGGCAGCCGGCCGTGCGGGAACCTCGCGAACGTCTTCCCGGCGTCGCCGGACCGGGAGAGGCAGACCTTCACCCCAGCTCACCCCGGTCGAACAGGGTGCGGCCGCGCAGGACCGTGCGCAGGCAGGTCGGGGTGGGGCCGTCGAGGGCCGGGAGGGCGGGGACGCGGGAGCGGGGGTCGGTGGACCAGCGTTGGACGCGGGTGTCGGGGGCGGCGACTTCGAGGTGGGCGGCGTCCCAGACGGCGTAGGTGGCGGGGGCGCCGGGTTGCAGGGTGCCGGTGAGACCGTCGTCGACGCCGGCGGCGCGCCAGCCGCCGCGGGTGTGGGCGGTGAACGCGGCGCGCGCGGAGATGCCGTGACCGTCGGTGCGGTGGTGGACGGCGGCTTTGACGGTGGCCCACGGGTCGACGGGGGTGACGGGCGCGTCGGAGCCCAGGGCGAGGACCATGCCGGCGGCGGCCAGGCGGGAGAACGGGTTGAGCGCGGTGCCGCGGTCGGGGCCCAGGCGTCGGGCGTACATGCCGTCGGGGCCGCCCCAGGCGTGGTCGAACAGCGGTTGCACGGAGGCGACGACGCCCCAGGAGGCCAGGCGCGCGGCCTGGTCGGGGGTGATCATCTCGAGGTGTTCGAGGCGGTGCTTGCGGGCGGCCAGGGCGGGTGTGCCGACCAGGTCGGCGGCGCGGGCGAAGCCGTCGACGACGGCGGCGACGGCGGCGTCGCCGATGACGTGGAACCCGCCCTGCAGCCCGGCGCGGGTGCAGGTGACGAGGTGCTCGGCGATGGCGTCGGGGTCGAGGTAGAGCGCGCCGGTGGTGTCGGCGTCGGCATAGGGCTCGCACAGGGCGGCGGTGCGGGAGCCCAGCGCGCCGTCGACGAACAGGTCTCCGGCCAGGCCGCGCACGGGCAGGTCGACGGGGTCGAGGCCGCCCCAGTAGCCGACGACGTCGAGCAGGTCGGTGGCCAGCAGGTCGGCGAGGTCGTCGCGGCCGGAGATGTCGGGTCCGGCGCATTCGTGCACCGAGGCGATGCCGCGCGAGACGGCGTGGGTGAGGAAGGCGTGCTGGGCGTCCCGGCGGCGGGCGACGGGGATGGCGTCCTTGGCGGCGCGGCGCACGTGGTGGTGGGCGGCGCGGGACAGGGGCCCGTCGGGGGTGTAGCCGTCGGCGTCGCGGGCGGCGGGGGCGAGGTCGAGCAGCGCGGTGGACACCAGCGCGGAGTGCACGTCGATGCGGGAGAGGTAGACGCGGGCGCCGCGGGCGGCGTCGTCGAGCTCGGCGCGGCTCGGTGGCCGCTGCTCGGGCCAGCGGGTCTCGTCCCAGCCGTGGCCCCACACGAAGTCGCCGCCCGCGGCGCGCACGGCGTCGAGCAGCTCGGTCAGGGAGCGGCAGCCGGTGAGGTCCAGGCCGGTGAGCAACAGCCCGGCGGAGGTGGCGTGCACGTGGGCGTCGACGAACGCGGGCGCGACGAACGCGCCGTCGAGGTCGACGACCTCGGCGTCGGGGTGCAGGGCGCGGCCAACGCCGTCCTGGCCCAGCCACACCACGGTGCCGTCGGTGATCGCCATGGCGGTGGCGTCGGGGGCGGTCGGGGAGTGGATGCGTCCCCCGACGAGCAGACGCGTGGCCGCGGGGGCGCCGTTCACTGTAGTCACGCCTGCTGAGTCTGCCGGTGCTCGAACAGGGCCCGCACGGCAGGTTCGGTGCGCAGCAGGTCCAGGGCGAACGTGGCGTGACCTGGCACGTAGCCGTTGCCGACGAGCATCTCGACGTCGGCGGCGAGGCCTTCGGCGCCCAGGGCGGCGGCGGGGAAGGAGGTGGCCATGGAGAAGAACACGACGGTGCCGCCGTCGGCGGTGGCCAGGATCGCGCCGTGTTCGCAGCCGGGCACGTCCACGCACACCACGGTGACGTCGGCCTGCCCGCCCACGGCGGTGGCGACGGCCAGGGGGTCGCGGGCGTCGGCGACGACGACGGTGTCGGCCAGGCCCGCGTCGCGGACGGCGGCGGCTTCGCGGTCGGTGGGCACGAGGGCGACCAGTCGGGACGCGCCGGCGCGGCGGGCGGCGGCCAGCGACAGCGACCCGGATTTCCCGCCGCCGCCCAGGACCAGCACGGACGGGGCGTGGCGGCGGCGCACGACCCGGTCGGTGAGGGCGGGCGCGCCGCACACGTCCAGCACCGACAGGGCGAGCTGTTCGGGCAGGTCGTCGGGCAGGACGGCGGCGATGGAGCGGCCGAACAGCACGGCGGTGCCCGCGCAGGGGACCTGTTCGTCGGCGCCGTCCCAGCGGGCGAGGCCGTCGGTGAGGCGCAGCGGGGTGAGGGTGAGCGAGACGAGGCTGGCGATGCGGTCGCCGGGGCGCAGGCCCAGCGGCGAGTCGGGGCCGGCCTCGCGGACGGTGCCCAGCAGCATGCCACCCGATCCGGTGACGGGGTTCTGCATCTTGCCGCGCTCGGCGACGATGTCCAGCACGGCCTGCCGGACGCCGTGCACGCCGTGCTGTTCGCGCAGCTGGCGGTAGGAGGCGGCGTCGAGGTTGAGCCGGGTGACGTCGACCAGGACCTCGTCGGGTCCGCACACGGGGGTGGCGTCCAACCGGTGCGCCTGCTGCGGCAGCACCCCGGCGGGGTCGAGGACGCGGTGCGCACCGTACGGCGACGTCATGGAAATCCTTCGGTCTACAGGGCCAGGACGCGGATATCTTCACGTGAGCGGGCGAGATTCCGCAAGGGACGCGCTGTGGACGTCCGAACCCCGAACGCGACGAACCCCGGACGCCAGGACCGCCGGACGCGGCGGTGCCCGGCCCGGGACACGCGCCCGGGCCGGGCACCGAGCAGCCGGAGGGGTCAGGTCCGGCGGCGCATCCGCAGCACGACCGCCGCCACCAGCGTCACCGCCAGCAGCCCGTAGGCCACCGCCGCGAACGGGCCGGCCACCAACGCCACCGGATCCCCCTCGCTGATCTGCAACGTGCGCCGCACCTGTTCCTCGGCCATCGGCCCCAGGATCAGCCCCACCACCAGCGGCGCGACCGGGTAGCCGTGGCGGCGCATGAAGAACCCGGCCACGCCGATCACCAGCAGCACGATCAGGTCGTCCACCACGAAGTTCACCGCGTAGGTGCCCAGCGCCGCGAACAGCAGGATCCCCGCGTACAGGTAGGGGCGCGGGATCTGCAGCACCTTCACCCAGATCTTGACCAGCGGCAGGTTCAGCACCAGCAGCATCACGTTGCCGATGTACAGCGACGCGATCAGCGCCCACACCAGCGCCGAGTCGTTGGCGAACAGCAGCGGCCCCGGCTGGATGCCGTAGCTCTGGAACCCGGCCACGATCACCGCAGCGGTCGCCGTGGTCGGCAGCCCCAGCGTCAGCAGCGGCACCAGCACCCCGGCGGCGGCCGCGTTGTTGGCCGCCTCCGGCCCGGCCACGCCCTCGATCGCCCCGCGCCCGAACTCCTCCGGCCGCTTCGACAGCTTCTTCTCCGCCGCGTAGGACAGGAACGTCGAGACGTCCGCCCCGCCCGCGGGGATGGTGCCGATCGGGAACCCGATCGCGGTGCCGCGCAGCCACGGCTTCCACGACCGCCGCCAGAACTCGCCGGTCATCCACTTCCCGCCCACCGGCACCACCTGGACCGGGCCGTGCCGCATCCGCGCCGCCACGTACAGCGCCTCGCCGACCGCGAACACCCCCACCGCGACCACGACCACGTCGACGCCGTCCGACAACGTCGGCACACCCAGCGTGAACCGCTGCTGCCCGGTCAGCGTGTCGGTGCCCACCAGGCCGATGAACAGGCCCAGCGCCAACGACGCCAGCCCGCGCACCGGCGAGGCGCCCAGCAGCGCCGCGACCGTGGTGAACGCCACCACCATCAACGCCACGTAGTCCGCCGGACCCAGCGTCACGGCCAGCTCGGCGATGCCCGGCGCCAGCGCGGTGAGCAGGACCGTGGCGATCGTGCCCGCCACGAACGACCCGATCGCCGCCGTGGCCAGCGCCGCCGCGCCCCGCCCGGCACGCGCCATCCGATTGCCTTCCAGCGCCGTGACCACCGACGACGACTCGCCCGGCGTGTTCAGCAGGATCGACGTGGTCGACCCGCCGTACATGCCGCCGTAGTAGATGCCCGCGAAGATGATCAACGCGGCGGTGGGTTCCAGCGAGTAGGTCAACGGCAGCAGCAACGCCACCGTCATCGCGGGCCCGATGCCCGGAAGCACCCCGACGGCGGTGCCCAGGGTGACGCCGAGCAGGGCGTAGAGCAGGTACTCGGGCTGCGCGGCGGTCGCGAAGCCCTCCAGCAGGGCGGTGAGGCTACCCATCGAGCAACGGCACCCCCTCCAGCACGCCGGCCGGCAGCGACAGCCCCAGCCCGGACGCGAACAGCGCCTGCACCACCAGCGCCAGCGCCACCGCCACGACCAGCGCCTTCCACCACACCGCGCCCAACGTCCACGCCGCGCCGAAGAACAGCACGACCGCCGCCACCGGCCACCCGGCCACGTCGATCAGCGCCAGGTGCGCCACCAGCACCGCGACCAGCTTCGCCACCGTCACCCAGTCGGTGCGCACGGAGGTGTCGACGTCCTCGGCGTCCTCGGCCGGGCCCAGCCGGCCGCGCAGGGTGGCCACGATCGTCGCCACCCCCGTCGCCACCAGCAGCGCCCCCACCGCGTACGGGAACGCCCGCGGCCCCACCGTGCCCAGCGAACCCCGGGTCGCGATCGTGGTCGCGTCCACCAGCGTGAACACGCCCAACGCCACCACCAGGCCGGCGAAGACGTACTCCTCCGCCTTCGCCGACCCCGACCGCTCCGCCCCCGGTGTCGGGGTCGTGTCGGGAGAGGTCACTGGACCAGGCCGATCTCCTGCAGCACCGGCTTGATCCGGCCGATCTCCACCGTGAGGAACGTGGAGAAGTCGTGCCCGGTCTGGAACGTGTCCGTCCAGCCCTTCTTCTTCAACTCCTCCTGCCACTGCGGGCTGGCGTGCATGTCGGTCACCAGCTTCACCAGCCGGTCCTTCGCCGCCACCGAGATCGACCCCGGCGCCACCACACCACGCCAGTTGATCAGCTCCACGCCCTTGCCCAGCTTCTTGAACGTCGGCGCCTTCAGCTCCGGGTGCTCCTTCGGACCCGACGTGCCCAGGGCCCGCAGCTTGCCCGCCTTGATCTGCTCCACGTACTCGCCCACCCCGGAGATCCCGGCGTCGACCTTCCCGCCCAGCAACGCCGCCAACGACTCACCGCCACCGGAGTAGGGCACGTAGTTCAGCTTCCCCGGGTCGATGTCCAACGCCTGCAGCAGCATCCCCGCCAGGACGTGGTCCGTGCCGCCCGCCGAACCACCGGTGATCGTCACACCCTGGCCCTTGGCGTCCACCGCCGCCAACAAGTCCTCGATCGTCCGGTACGGCGAGTCGGCGGGCACGACCACCACCTCGTCCTCCGCGGTCAACCGCGCGATCGGCGTGGTGTCCTCCAACCGCTTGTCCACCCCGTTGGTCTCCACCGCGCCGACCATCACCAGACCGGTCACCATCAGGTAGCTCTCGGACCTCTCGGTCGCCAACTTCTGCAACCCCACCGTGCCGCCCGCGCCACCGACGTTGCTCACCTGCACCGAATCGGCCAACCCGGCACCGTCGATCGCCGCCTGCATCGCCCGCGCCGTCTGGTCCCACCCACCCCCGGGGTCCGCCGGCGCCATGATCTCCAACCTGCCGACGTCGTCGCCCTTCGCGCCGCCACCGCCCCCACACCCCGCGAGCACCAGGCCCGCGGCGGCCACGGCCGCGAGAAGTCGGGTGTGCTGTCCTGCCATCGGGTCCTCCACGGTCCAACCGACACCGCGGCACTGTCACCGCGGTGGGCCGGAACGCTAAGAGCACACCCACCACACCAGCGGGCAAAGGTCGTAAAACACGTATTGGTCGTTTTGGTCGTGGCCCCGCTCACACGCGCTGGGCCAGAATGCTCTGCCATGCGCCGCCGTTCGGTCCCCCTCGGTGTCACCCTGCTCGTCCTGCAGGTCGTCATCGTCCTCGCCACCACCTGCACCGCGGGCCTGCTGGCGGCCAAGCTCCAGAGCGACCGCATCCGCGAGGCCTACAAGGACCGCATGCTCTCCGTCGCCGAAAGCGTCGCCCGCCTGCCCACCGTCGTCGACGCCTTCACCTCCCCCGACCCCGCCGCCACCATCCAGCCCCTCGCCGAACTGCTCCGCAAAGCCTCCGGCGTCACCTACGTCGTCGTCACCGACCGCACCGGCGTGCGCTACGCCCACCCCGACCCCGACCGCATCGGCGAACCCGTCTCCACCGACCCCAGCACCGCCCTGTCCGGCCACGTCTTCGTCGGCACCGAAACCGGCACCCTCGGCACCAGCCTCCGCGCCAAGGTCCCCATCCGCGACGCCACCGGCACCATCATCGGCATGGCCTCCGTCGGCATCCTCGAAAGCGAACTCGCCGCCGACCTCGCCGAAGACCTCCCCGAACTCATCGGCTGGCTCGCCGCCGCCGCCCTCGTCGGCGTCCTCGGCGCCACCCTCGTCACCCGCATGGTCCGCAAACGCACCTTCCGCCTCGAACCCGACGAGATCGCCCACCTCCTCGAAACCCGCGACGCCATGCTCCACGGCATCCGCGAAGGCGTCGTCGCCCTCGACGACCGCGAACGCCTCGTCCTGGTCAACGACGAAGCCCTCCGCCTGCTCGGCCTCACCGACGACCCCACCGGACAACCCGCCGAAACCGTCCTCGAGAACGGCGGCCTGCTCGACCTCGCCCGCACCCACGACGACATCGCCGACCGCCTCGTCCTCGCCGGCGAACGCGTCCTCGTCGCCAACCGCATGACCGCCAAGACCCACGGCCGCCCCGTCGGCGTCGTGCTCACCCTCCGCGACCGCACCGAACTCCACGACGCCCTGCGCGAACTCGACGGCCAACGCACCGTCACCGAAGTCCTCCGCGCCCAAGCCCACGAGTTCACCAACCACCTGCACGTCATCAGCGGCCTGGTCGAACTCGACCGACGCGACGACGCCGTCCGCTACATCGAACGCGTCGGCGGCGCCGGCTCCGTCACCTCCGACATCATCGGCGGCGCCATGACCGACCCCGCCCTCGCCGCACTCCTGCTCGCCAAGTCCTCCACCGCCCACGAACGCGGCGTCGCCCTCCGCCTCGACCCCGCCACCACCGTCGACGCCCGCACCGGCGACGACGCCCTCACCGTCCTGGGCAACCTCGTCGACAACGCCGTCGACGCCGTCGACCCCGGCGGCACCGTCCGCGTCCTCGTCCACTCCGACACCACCGGCGTCCGCGTCGTCGTCGACGACGACGGACCCGGCGTCGACCACGACCAACGCCGCCACATCTTCACCCTCGGCGTCAGCACCAAAGCACCCCGAGGCGCACACGGCCGCGGCATCGGCCTCGCCCTCGTCTCCCGCGTCGTCACCCGACGCCGCGGGCGACTCCACCTCACCGACTCCGAACTCGGCGGCGCCTCGTTCGACGTCTGGCTCCCGGAGGCCGCCCGATGACCCACCACCCCGTGCGCACCCTCGTCGTCGACGACGACTTCGCCGTCGCCGCCGTCCACCGCGGCTTCCTCGACGCACTCCCCGACTTCACCGTCATCGGCGAAGCCCACGGCGGCGGCGAAGCGCTCCGCGCCGTCGACACCCTGCACCCCGACCTCGTCCTGCTCGACATCCACCTGCCCGACATCTCCGGACTCGAAGTCCTCACCCGACTCCGCGCCCGCCCCGGACCACCCGTCGACGTCATCGCCGTCACCGCCGCCCGCGAACGCGAAACCGTCCGCCAGGCCATGTCCCGCGGCGTCGACCACTACCTCGTCAAACCCTTCACCCGCACCGCCTTCCTCGACCGCATGCGCGAATACCTCGCCCGCCGCACCGAGGTCCAACGCCTCGGCCCCTGGCTCGACCAGGACGAAGTCGACCAACTACTCCACCACCGACCCCGCACCGCCCTGCCCAAGGGCCTCTCCCCCGTCACCCTCAAACTCGTCGTCGACACCCTGCGCACCACCGACCACGACCTGTCCGCCCAAGAAGTCGGCGACCGCGCCGGCCTCTCCCGCGTCAGCGCACGCCGCTACCTCGAACACCTCGTCACCACCGGCAAGGCCGAGGTCCAACCCCGCTACGGCATGGCCAACCGGCCCGCCCACGGCTACCGGCTCACCTGACGGAACCACCGACACCCGTACGGACCCAGCTCCACCACCGCCGTCCCGTCCTTCCCCGGCTCCACCGTGCCGTCCACCAGCAGATCCGTCAGCACACCCTCGACCTTCGGCACCTCCACCGACACGTCCTCACCCGCGAAGTTGTGCACCGCGACCACCACCCCGCCGTCGATCTCGCACCGGTGCGCCAACACCGACGGCGCCGCCGTGTCGATCGTCGAGAACGACCCCCACGCCAACTCCGGGCACTCCCGGTACCGCTCCACCAACAACCGCACCCACGCCAACAACGAATCCGGATCACCACGCTGCTCGGCCACCGCGTCCCACCACATCGGCGTCCGCACCGCCAACCGGCCCTCCAACGACAAGTCCTCGGTCATCCCGACCTCCTCGCCGTAGAACAGCACCGGCGTACCCGGCAACGAGAACAACAGGCTGTAGACCATCTTGATCCACCCCAGGTCCCCGCCGAGCATCGACGGCAACCGCCGCCGCAAACCCCGCCCGTACAACTGCATGTCCTCGTCCGGACCGAACGCCGCGAACACCTCCTGCCGCTCCGGCTCGGTCAACTTGTCCAACGTCAACTCGTCGTGGTTGCGCACGAACGTCGCCCAATGACAATCACGCGGAGGATTCGGACGCTCCCTCAACGCGTGCGTCAACGGACTCGCGTCCCCCCGCGCCAACGACAAGTACATCTGCTGCATCCCGATGAAGTCGAAACACATGTGCAACTCGTCGCCCACACCGTCCGACTTCCCGAAGAACGCCATCGCCTCCGTGTACGGCAGGTTCACCTCACCCAACAGGATCGCCTCACCGTTGCGCCGCGACAGGAACGCCCGCAAATCCGCCAGATAATCATGGGGATCCGGCAACGCCTCGATCGGCGCCTCCAACAAGAACGGCACCGCGTCCACCCGGAACCCCGACAACCCCAACTCCATCCAGAACCCCATCACCCGCGCGATCTCGTCCCGCACCGCCGGGTTCGCCACGTTCAGATCAGGCTGGTGCCGGTAGAACCGGTGCAGGTAGTACCGCTTCGCCTTCCGGTCGTACGTCCACAGCGACTTCTCCTTGTCCGGGAACACCACCCCGTCCGCCGCGTCCGCCGGCGGCTCGTCCCGCCACACGTACCAGTCGTGGAACGGACTCCCCGGATCCCGCGCCGCCTGGAACCACGGGTGCTGGTCCGACGTGTGGTTCACCACCAGGTCCGCGATCACCCGCATGCCCCGGTCCCGCGCCGTCCGCACGAACTCCACGAAATCACCCAACGTCCCCAACCGCGGGTCCACGCTGTAGAAATCCGTGATGTCATAACCGTCATCGCGATCCGGCGTCGGGAAGAACGGCATCAACCACAAGCACGTCACACCCATCTTGTGCAAGTGGTCGATCTTGTCGATCAACCCCCGGAAATCACCGAACCCGTCACCGTTCGAATCGTGGAACGTCTCCACGTCCAAGCAGTACACGACAGCGTTCTTCCACCACAGATCCGCGGTCCTGGTCAACTTCACGACCGCACCTCCGGCAGCACGCGCTCACCGAACGCGTCCAGGAACCGCTCCTGCTCCTGCCCCACGTGATGCACGTAGATCTCCTCGAACCCCAACTCCGCGTACTCCCGGATCGTCTTCGCGTGCACCCCCAGGTCCGACGACACGTTCACCACCCGCGCCACCTGCTCCACCGACACGTCCTCCGACACCAGGTCGAAGTGCTCCGCCGTGTCCAGGTCCCAGCACACCGGCGGCGGGAACACGTTGCTCCGCCACTGCTCGTGCGCCACCGACCGCGCCTCGTCCTCCGACTCCGCCCAACTCACGTGCACCTGCAGGTGCAACTTCCCCCGACCACCCGCGTCCCGGTACGCCGCCACCACCCGCTCCAACCGCTCCGTCGGCGCGTTCACGGTGATCAACCCGTCAGCCCACCCCGCACACCACCGCGCCGTCGCCTCGCTCACCGCCGCACCGATCAACAGCGGAGGCTCCTCGGGCCTGGTCCACAACCGCGCCCGGTCCACCGTCACCAGGCCGTCGTGACTGACCTCCTCCCCCGCCAACAACGCCCGGATCACGTCCACGCACT
Organism: Saccharothrix saharensis; assembly: GCF_006716745.1. Taxonomy (NCBI): domain Bacteria; kingdom Bacillati; phylum Actinomycetota; class Actinomycetes; order Pseudonocardiales; family Pseudonocardiaceae; genus Saccharothrix; species Saccharothrix saharensis. Next base: position 537,292 of record NZ_VFPP01000001.1, read on the forward strand.
CCCGCAACCGCGCGTTCCGCACCTCCTTGCGCGGCCAACCCCCACCCGTGATGTGCTCGTTGCTCGCCTCACCACTGCCCAACGCCGCCCAGAACCGACCCGGGTACATCGCACCCAACGTCCCGATCGCCTGCGCGATGATCGCCGGGTGGTACCGCTGACCAGGCGCGTTCACCACCCCGAACGGCAGACTCGTCGCCTCCAGCGCCGCACCCAACCACGACCACGCGAACGCGCTCTGCCCCTGCCGCGCACTCCACGGCGAGAAGTGGTCCGAACTCATCGCGGCGTCGAACCCCACCTCCTCCGCCCGCCGCACCGCCGCCAACAGCCGCGACGGGTGAACCTGCTCATGCGAAGCGTGCACACCGATGACGGTCATGCCGCTTCACATACCCAAGCCACCCCCCGCCGACACGCCCCACCAACCGATCACGGCAACTCGCGACGCTCCACCGACTCCGGACGCACATCCACCACGTCACCCTCCACCACCACACCGTCGACCACCGCCCCACCGGCCGCCGGGTGCTGCCCGTACCGCAGGTTCAACACCACCGACCGCTCACGCTCCGCCGCACGCCGCGCCATCCGCCCGCTCACCAACCGCCGCGTCGGCGGGAACAACAGGAACAACCCCACCACATCGCTCACGAACCCCGGCAACACGATCAACACCCCGGCCGCCGCGATCAACACACCGTCCGCCAACTCCTGGTGCGGCGCACGCCGCGTCCGCACCGCCTCCGAGAACGCCGCCATAGCCCGGACACCCTCGCGGCGCAGCAACACCGAACCCACCACACCACCCAGCACCAGCAGACCCAGGGTCGGCAACAGACCCCACGCCCCGAACGCCGCCACCAGAGCGGTGACCTCCACGGCCAGACCCACCAGCACAACCGCCAACACGCGCATACCCCACCCAACGAACGAACGCCCCGAAACGCTCCCCGCCGAAATATTTACGCCCAACCGGCCATCTGGCAGCATATCTTCACGCCACTCGACCGATAGGGAGCATGGATGACCGCGCTGCACGAGGTCACACCCACGCAGCACAGGGCCGACCTCCAGCCCTACACCTACACGCGCCAGGAACTCGTCGAACCCGACTGGCGCCGCTTCCCCGGCTGGCGCCACGTCACCGAAACCCAGTGGCGCGACGCCCAGTGGCAACGCGTCAACTGCGTCAAGAACCCCAAACAACTGCGCACCCTCATGGGCGACCTGCTCACCGAGCGGTTCTACGACGACCTCGCCGCCGACCAGCAGCACACCGCCACCATGTCCATGCTCGTGCCACCCCAGATGCTCAACACCATGGCACCGGACGCCGGACCCGACCCCGAGACCTTCACCGAGGCCTTCCTCGCCGACCCCGTCCGCCGCTACATGATCCCCGTCCGATCAGACCGCGACCCGGACTGGCCCAGCCACCCCCACTCCTCCCGCGACTCCCTCCACGAAGCCGAGATGTGGGTCGTCGAAGGCCTCACCCACCGCTACCCCACCAAAGTCCTCGCCGAACTCGTCTCCACCTGCCCCCAGTACTGCGGCCACTGCACCCGCATGGACCTCGTCGGCAACTCCACCCCCCTGGTCCAGAAGCACAAGCTCACCCTCAAACCCGTCGACCGCCAGGACCGGATGATCGACTACCTCAAGCGCACACCCGGCGTGCGAGACGTCGTGGTCTCCGGCGGCGACGTCGCCAACGTCCCCTGGCCCCAGCTCGAGTCGTTCCTCATGCGACTGCTCGACATCGACACCGTCCGCGACGTCCGCCTCGCCACCAAGGCCCTCGCCGGCATGCCCCAGCACTGGCTCCAGCCCAAGGTCGTCGAAGGCCTCGAACGCGTCGCCCGCACCGCCGGCCGCCGCGGCGTCAACCTCGCCATCCACACCCACGTCAACCACGTGCAGTCCGTGACACCGCTCGTCGCCGAAGCCGCCCGCACCGCCCTCGAGATCGGCGTCCGCGACGTCCGCAACCAGGGCGTGCTCATGAAGGGCGTCAACGCCACCCCCGACGACCTGCTGGACCTGTGCTTCGCGCTCCAAGGCGAGGCGAACATCCTGCCGTACTACTTCTACATGTGCGACATGATCCCCAACGCCGAGCACTGGCGCGTCGCCGTCTGGGAGGCCCAGGAACTCCAGCACGCGATCATGGGCTACCTGCCCGGCTACGCCACGCCCCGCATCGTCTGCGACGTCCCCTACGTCGGCAAGCGCTGGGTCCACCAGCTCCACGAGTACGACCGCGAGCTGGGCATCTCCTACTGGACCAAGAACTACCGCACCGGCATCGAACTCGACGACCCCGAGGCACTCGACCGCCGGTACCCCTACTACGACCCGATCTCCACCCTGGGCGACGCGGGCCGCCGCTGGTGGTCCGAGCAGTCCTGAGTCTCCCACGGACGCCTGAGCCCGTGCGGGCTCAGGCGTCCGTGCTGTTTTTTGCCCTGCTGTCCGCCGGACCACGGTGAGTGATTAATTTCAGTCAACACTGAAGCTATAGAGATATGCAAGACAGCGCTTGCAGGGTTGCGTGCCCGCCGCTCGCCGGTTCGTCGATCTCCCCTCACACTGGCGCCCATGCGCAGACCGAAGGTGTTCGTCGCGGGACCGGTGTCGTGGAACCGCCTGGTGCTGCTGGACCGGTTGCCGCGGGCCAGGCCGCACACCACGTTCGCCGGCGGCCACCGGGTGACCGTCGGCGGCACGTCGGCGGGCAAGGCGTTGAACCTCGCCTCGCTCGGCGCGGACGTCACGCTGCGGACCGTCGTCGGGGACGACGAAGCCGGGCGGTCGGTGCTGGACGTGCTCGACCGGGCCGGGGTCGACGTGATCGCCGAGGTGGTCGACACCGCCACCGAACAGCACCTCAACCTGATGGACCCCCACGGCGGGCGGGTGTCGATCTACCTCGAACTCCCCCGGTTGCACCACGCCGAGCACGACGACCGGGCGCTGGCCGCGTTGGCGTCCGCCGACGCGGCGGTGATCGACCTGGCCGACCACGCCCGTCCACTGCTGGGCGCCGCACGTGACGCCGGGGTGCCGGTGTGGTGCGACGTGCACGACTACGACGGCGTCGCGGAGTTCCACCGCGACTTCCTCGACGCCGCCGACCACGTGTTCCTCAACGACGACGCCTTCAAGGACGAGCACAGCGCGAACCACGACGCGCTGGTCGCGTTCCTCCGGTCGCTCGGCAAGCCTGCGGTGGCCACGCTCGGCGCGGACGGCGCGCTGGCCCTGGTCGACGGGACCGTCCACCGGGTGCCCGCGGTGCCGATCGAGGAGATCGTGGACACCAACGGCGCCGGCGACGCCTTCTTCTCCGGGTTCCTGGTCGCCCACCTCGCGGGCGCGGACGTGCCCTCGGCGATGGCCGCCGGCGCTCGGCAGGCGGCCCTCTGCCTCGGTTCAGCGGGGTTGGCGCCCGAAATGTGACTGTCAAGGTCTTGCTGAAAGGCTTTGCAAGGTCTTTCCTCGGGTGCGCGTGTCGCCGCGACGGAAAGGACCGACATGGACGGCGTGACCGCCCGGTTGAGCGACATCGCCGCGCAGGCCGGGGTCAGCGAGGCGACGGTCAGCCGGGTGTTCAACGGCAAGGCGGGCGTGTCGACGGCCACCCGGCAGGCGGTGGTGGCCGCGATGGACCTGCTCGGCTACGAACGCCCGCCCCGGCTGCGGCAGCGCAGCGCCGGGCTCATCGGGCTGATCACGCCCGAGCTGGGCAACCCGATCTTCCCCGCGCTCGCGCAGGTCGTGGAGCAGGTGCTGACCAGCGCCGGCTACACGCCGCTGCTGTGCACGCAGACGCCGGGCGGGTCGACCGAGGACCAGCTGACCGAGATGCTGGTGGACCGGGGCGTGGCCGGGATCGTGTTCGTGTCCGGCCTGCACGCCGACTCCACCGCCGACATGGGCCGCTACACCAAGCTCGCGGGCCGCGGCATCCCGTTCGTCATGATCAACGGCTACACGGAGAAGATCTCCGCGCCGTTCATGTCCACCGACGACCGCGCGGCGATGCGGCTGGCGGTGTCGCACCTGGTGGAGCTGGGGCACGAGCGCATCGGCCTGGCCGTCGGACCGCGGCGGTTCGTGCCGGTGCTGCGCAAGATCGAGGGCTTCGTGCAGCACATGCGCACCGCCCTCCCCTACACCGCCGAGCAGGCCGAGGCGCTGGTGCAGCACTCGCTGTTCACCGTGGAGGGCGGGCAGTCCGCCGCGACGGCGCTGCTGGACAAGGGGTGCACGGCGATCATCTGCGGCAGCGACCTGATGGCGTTCGGCGCGATCCGGGCGGCGCGGCAGCGCGGGTTGGGCGTGCCGCAGGACGTGTCCGTGGTGGGGTTCGACGACTCGCCGCTGATCGTGTTCGCCGACCCGCCGCTGACCACGCTGCGGCAGCCCGTGGAGGCGATGGGCCAGGCCGCGGTCAACGCGCTGCTGGAGGAGATCGGCGGCACGCCCGCACCGCACGCGGAGTTCGTCTTCCTGCCCGAGCTCGTGGTGCGCGGGTCGACGGGCGCGGGGCCGCGGTGACCGCCGGTCGGGCCAGGGCGCTGCGCATGCGGGCGCAACGCCTGACCACCCCCGCCCGCTCGCTGTCCGAGCTGCTGCGCGACGTGCTGGCCGTGCAGGCGCAGGACGTCACCGCCGCCGGTCTCGCCGTGCGGGCCCGGACCTCCGGCGTCACGCCCGCCGACCTGCGTGCGGCGCTCGACGCCGGGGACGTGGTGCGGACCTGTGCCATGCGCGGGGCGGTGCACCTGCTGCGCCGTGAGGACGTCGGCTGGCTGGTGGGGTTGCTGGGCCCGGTGAACGTGGCCCGGTCCCGACGTCGGCGACTGGAGCTCGGCCTGACCGACGAGGTGTGCGCGCGGGCGTTGGGCGCACTGCGGGAAGTCCTGACCGAACCGCTGACCAAGCCGGAGGTCGTCGCCCGGCTCGCCGACGTCGGCGTGCCGCTCGACCCGGCCACCGCCGCACCCGCCTACCTGCTGGCCTACGCCGCCAACAAGGGCGTGGTCGTGGCCGGCGAGTCCACCTACCGGCTGCTCCCCCGCGCCGACGACGAGCCGCGCGGCGTCGCCGAACTGGTCCGCCGCTACCTGCGCGCCTACGGTCCCGCGACCGTCGAGGACTTCACCGCGTGGAGCGGCGTGCCGGAACCGGACGTGCGTGCCGCGTTCCCGTTCGACGACCTGGTCGAGGGCAAGCACGGCTGGCAACTGCCCACCACCGACGCCACCGACCTGGACGGCACGGTCCGCCTCCTCGGCCCGTTCGACACGTTCCTGCTCGGCTACACCGACCGCACCCTGCTGCTGGACCCGCTGCACGCGCCCCTCGTCCAGACCGCCGGCCCGCACATCGTGGTCGACGGGCAGGTGCGCGGCACGTGGCGCCGCCGTGACGGCCGGGTGGTCGTGGAGCAACTGGGCCACATCCCCGTGTCCGAGCTGGACGTCGAGGTCGAGTCGGTCCTGGCCTGGATCTGAGCGCGGCGGGCACCGCCGGTCCGGTGGGGCCGGCGGGCGGGCGGTGGGAGAGGCACGCCCACCCGCCGGTGGTCACCTCAGGTAGGGGCCGTCCGCACCGACCTTGCCCGGGGCCGGGTTGCCCGGCAGGTCCAGGACGTAGACGCGCGCGTTGCCCTTGCCGCCGGGGTTCGCGGTCAGCGACCCGGTGGTGACGGTCCTCGTGTCACCGGTGACGGCGTCGCGGTACGTGCCGTTGGGGACGCCGGTGAACGTCGCCGAGCCCGAGATCGCGACCAGCGCGAAGCTGTCCACCGTCCCCGACGTGTACCGGCGCTTGAACGCCATCCCGCCCGACACGCCCTCCGTCGAGTACTGCCCCTTCTGCAGCGCGGGGACGGCGCGGCGGATCTGGTTGAGCCGCTGCACGTGCTTCACCAGCGGTTTCTGCAGGGTGGTGGCGACGGTGCCGGACGCCGACGACACGACGCCGTAGTCCGACGCGGTCACCTGGCCCGCCAGGTGGTCCCCGAAGTAGGCCCGACCGGTCGTCGCCAGCGGGCACGTGGGGCCGCAGTCGATCGGCTTGCCCGCCTGGAACTCGACCTCCGAGCCGTAGTAGAGCGTCGGGATGCCCCGGAACGTCCACATCAGGCTCATGTTCTCCGCCCACGCGTCCGTGCCGCCCGCGTAGCGCACGCTGGACTTGTTCGGCCCGAAGTCGTGCGAGTCCACGTACGTCACGTTGTAGGTGGCGTCGTTGGTGGAGTCGTCGGAGTCCTTCGCGTTCCAGAACGCGTTGTTCGCGTCGCCGAAGTTCATGTGCATGCGCATGTCGATGATGTTCATGCCGGAGAACTCCGAGTGGTCCGGCACGTGGTAGGCGTTGCCGTCCAGGAACGCGTTGCGGCTGGTCGGCTGCCCGCCGGTGCCCATCCCCTGCTCGTGGGTGTACTGCTCCAGCGACGCCGCCGCGTCGTCGGCGCTGTACTCGCGCCGCTCCTTCCAGGTGAAGAACTGCGCCGAGTGGTTGACCGAACCGCGGTTCCACTTGTCGTTGACGAACGCCGCCACCTCGCCGAAGACGAAGAAGTCACGGCCCTTCTCGCCGAACCTCGCGGTGGCGTGCTGCTGGATGGCGGGCAGGAACCGGCGGTTCCAGGTCACCCGCGGGATGTGCACGGCGGTGTCGACGCGGAAGCCGTCGACACCCATGTCGATGAACCGGTTGTAGGCGTCGATCAGGTACTTCTGCACGATCGGGTTCTCGGTGTCGAAGTCGGCCAGGTCCTCGTGCAGCCAGCACGACCGCGAGTCCTCGCCCTCCCAGTTGCCGATCCAGCAGCGGTGGTAGAGCTGCGCCGGGAACATGCCGGAGGTGGGGCTCGGCCACTGGCAGCTGTAGATCCGGTAGCCCTCCGGGCTGCTGTGCCGGGTCGGCTCGCCCCAGTCGACGCAGGTGTTCCCGGCCGGTTCGGTGGTCGACCACAGGTCGCCGTTGTAGTAGGACTTGCCGGTGTTCGGGTCGATGGTCAGGCCGTCGTACTCGAAACCCTGCACCGGCTGGTCGTAGTACCAGGACCACTGGTTGTCGCGGACGCCGAACACCTTCGCCTCGAACAGGCCCTTCGCGCCCCACCGCGAGCTGTGGTTGTAGACCACGTCCTGGTAGATCTTCAGGCCCTTGGCGTGCGCGGAGTCGATCAGGTCCTGGTAGGTCGCGCCGGGTGTCTCCAGGCGCGGGTCGACGCGGTGGAAGTCCCAGCCGTGGTAGCCGTGGAAGTCGTAGTCCGAGCGGTTGAGCACGACCGGCGTGATCCAGATCGCGGAGAAGCCCAGGCCCTTGACGTAGTCGAGCTTGTCGACCAGGCCTTGGAAGTCACCTCGGAACATCGGGTCGTCGTTGGCGGCGTTGCCGGAGCGCACGTGCTGGCTGCCGCCCCGGTTGTTGGCCGTGACGCCGTCGTTGAAACGGGCGGTCATCACGAAGTAGATCGAGTCCTCCCGCGGGTCGCCGCCCAGGGGCGTGCCGCCCGGTGGCGCGGGCGGGATGTCGCCGGTCGTCACGGAGACCGATGCGGTGGAGGTCGACTTGTTGCCCGCCGCGTCGTAGGCCTTGAGCGAGTAGGCGTAGGTCGTGTTCGCGGTGAGAGGCCCGTCGGCGAAGCCCACCGCGCCGGTGTTGCGCACGACCGTGCCCAGCGCTCCCCCGGATCGGGTGATCTCGTAGCCCGCGACGGCGACGTTGTCCGTGGACGCGGTCCACGACAACGAGACGGTGAGCGCGGACGCGGCGGCGCGCAGGCCGGTGGGCGCGCTCGGCGCGATCGTGTCCTGCGGGGCAGGGGGTCCGCAGGGGTCGGTCGCGTTCGGCGTGACGACGCCGTCCTTCACGGTGCTGCGCCCGGTGCGCAACGCGTAGTCGGCGCCGTTGTTGTTGTCCCACTGGCCGGAGCCGTCGTTGAACGCGGCTCTCAGGCCGGTCGCCTGGCCCAGGTCGACCGAGGCGCGGGCCCAGTCGGCGCAGACCTGCTCCATGGGCACGCCGGGCACTGCCGTCCACGTGCCGCCGGTCGGCTGGTAGTGGATGCGCGTCGCGGTCCAGTTCCGGGTCTTGGTGAAGTAGTAGACCTCGGCGTGGTCGGTCGGACCGGGCTCGGGGCCGGGTGTCGTGCCGCACGGGTCGCCGACGCCGGTCACTCCCCCGGCGACGGTCGCGGTGCCCGTGCCCAGGCTGTAGTTCTGCCCGTTGTTGTTGTCCCAGGTGCCGGAGCCGTTGTTGAACACCGCGAGCAGCCCGGTCGCGTCGCCCAGCGACACGGACTTGCGCACCCAGCCCGCGCACGCCGCCGGTTCCATGCGCTCACCCGGTACAGCCGTCCACGGTCCGTTGCGCGGTTGGTAGTGGATGTTGGCCACCGGCCACCCCGAAGGCAGGCGGTAGAAGACCGTAGTGGTGTTGCCCGCCGCCACAGCGGGCGGTTCGGGCGCCCGGTCCTCGGCCGAACCGCCCGGCGCGGTCCACGTCGCACCGGCCAGGCCCAAGGCCACCAGTAAAGCTGTCAGTCGTCGCGATCTCGCTCGCATCACTGCTCCCGTCACGCTCCATTGCGCAAGGTAATGCAATTCTTTGCAGGCTAGACCCGGTGCGACGCAGGTGTAAACGGCTTGACGAGGCCTGATGACGAGCGATCTTTGCAAGCCTTTGCAAGATTACCCGCGTGTTCGTCGCTTCCCGGATCTCACGGACCGCGCACGGACGGATGTCGTACGGTGTCCGGATGACCGAGCGGGCAGCGGGAGGCGGTGCGGTGCCGCGGGCGCTGAGTTCGTTCATCGGACGCAAGGACTTGCTGGCCGAGCTGCGCCGGCGGATCGGGGCCGCGCCGCTGATCACGCTCACCGGCGTGGGCGGCGGCGGCAAGACCCGGTTGGCGCTGGAGCTCGCCGCGCAGGTGCACCGCGCGTACGACGACGGCGTGCGGGTGGTCGAGCTGGCGTCCGCGCGCGGCGGTGACCCGGAGTTGCTGGCCCAGGTGGTGCTGAGCGCCGTCGGCGTGCCCGACCAGGCGACCACCACGCCGTTGGAGACGTTGGTGGACTACCTGCGGCCGCGGCAGGTGCTGCTGCTGCTGGACAACTGCGAGCACCTGGTCGAGCCGGTCGCTCAACTGGTGCGCGCGGTGCTCGGCGCCGCGCCCGGTGTGCGGGTGCTGGCCACCAGCCGGGCCCGGCTGCGGGTGCCGGGCGAGGTGCTCGTGATGGTGCCGCCGCTGGACGTGCCCGCCGAGGACGCGCCGCTGGACCTGGACCACGAGTCCGTGGCGCTGCTGGTGGACCGGGCCGAGGCGAGCGTCCCGGGCTGGCGCGTGACGCCGGAGAACTGGCCGGACGTGGTGCGCGTGCTGCGCCGCGTCTCGGGCATCCCGCTGGCGATCGAGCAGGCCGTGGTGCGGATGCGGTCCATGCCGGTGTCACTGCTGGCCGACCGGCTCGACGACGTGATGCGCGTGCTCACCGCCAACGACACCACCGCGGTCGAGCACCACCAGACCATGGCCGCGCTGATCGACTGGAGCCACGCGCACTGCACACCCGCCGAACGCCTGCTGTGGGCGCGGTTGTCGGTGTTCGAGGGCGGGTTCGACCTCACCGCGGCGGAGGACGTGTGCGCGGGCGACGGGCTGGCCGCCGACGAGGTCGCGGACGCGCTGGCCGGGCTGCTGGACAAGTCGATCGCGCTGCCGTCCGCCGACCGCAGCCGCTACCACCTGCTGGAGCCGTTGCGGCAGCACGGCGCGGCCCGACTGCGGTCCGCCGGCGAAGAGGAGGGCGTGCGGCAGCGGCACCGCGACCACTTCCGGCGTGAGGCGGCCCGGCTGGCCGAGTCGTTCGCCGGGCACAACGAGGCCGCGCTGCTGGCCGCGGTCGACGCGGACATGGCCAACCACCGCGTCGTGCTCAACGACCTGATCCGCGACCCCGCCACCGCGCACGCGGGCCTGCAGATGAGCGTCGACCTGGCCCGCACCCGCTGGTACACCTACGCCGGTCGATTACCCGAGGAACGGCTGTGGCTGGGCCGCGCGCTGGCCGCCACGCCGCCCACCGCGGACCCGCTGCGGGCCAGCGCCATCGCCCTCGACGCGTGGATCGCGCTGTGCCTGGGCGTGGAGCGGGAACTCGTCGCGCGGCGGGTGGACGAGGCCGACGCCCTGGCGCGCGAGGTCGGCGGGCCGGTGCCCGCGGTGACGTTCGTGCGCGGCGCCTACGCCGTGCTGGCGCTGGGCGCGGTCGACGGGGTCGAGCTGTTGCGGCAGGCGCACGAGGAGTTCGGGGCGCTCGGGCCGGCGTTCGCGGTGGACCACCACCTCGCGCACATCATGCTCACCGTGTCGTTGGTGCTGCTCGGCTCGCGTGAGCAGGCCGAGCCCGCGGCGGAGGAGTTCCACGCGGAGTGCCAGCGGCTCGGGGCGCAGTGGGGGATCAGCTGGGCGCACTGGTGCCGCGGTGTGGTGCAGACGCGGTGGGGTGACCCGGTGGGCGCGCTGGACGTGCTGATCGAGGGTCTGCGCGTGCAGCGGGAGATCCGCGACAAGTGGGGTCCGCTGTGGTCGATCGAGGCGTTGGGCTGGGCGCACTCGCGGGCCGGCGACGGGTCCGCGGCGGCCCGGATGCTGGGGCTGGCGCACGGGCTGCACCGGGTGACCGGGGTGCGCGTGGACGGCCTGGTGCCGTTCGCGTGGATGACCGCGCAGGCCGTGGCACGGGCGAAGGCGGTGCTCGGGGACGACGAGTACGCGCGCGCGTACGCCGGTCCGGCCGAGTCGGTGGAGCAGGCGCTGGCCGTCGTGCTGGACGAGGTGCCCGCCGCTCCGGACCTCCGCCCCGGCGGCCTGACCCCGGCCGAGTGGAACGTGGCCCGGCTGGTCGGTGACGGCCTGTCCAACCCGGAGGTCGCCACCAGGCTGGTCATCTCCCCCGCCACCGTGCACACGCACCTGACCCGCATCTACCGCAAGCTGGACATCACCAGCCGGCACCAGCTGATCACGTTGCTGGCCGGCCTGGCCGACTGAGCCCCGCTCGCGTTGTCCCCCGTGCGAGCTACACGCGAGTGTCCACCGCACGGTGACGCGCCGAGGGCGTCGGATCCGTAGCGTCCTCCCGGTCCGCGGCCGAACGGTCGCGGACCGGGAGGAGAGGTCTTCATGCGTTTGGTGCTGCAGCTCGTGGTCGTGGCGGCGGTCGCCTTCGCGGGCAACCAGGCCGTCGCCGCGGTGGCGGGCAACCCGTGGCTCACGCTGGTGCTCGGCGTCGCGACCGCCGTGCTGGCGGTGCTCGCCTACGCCTGGGTGGTGCGGCGGACCGAACACCGCGCGCCCGCCGAGATCGCCCCGGGCGGCGGCGCCGCCGCGACCGGTCGCGGGGTGCTGATCGGGTTGGCGATGTGCGGCGCCGTCATCGCCAACCTCGCGTTCCTCGGCGGCTACCGGATCGACGGCTTCGGCTCCCTGACGGGCGCCGCCGCCGTGCTCGGCTTCATGGCCGCCGCCGCCGTGACGGAGGAGCTGCTGTTCCGCGGCGTGCTGTTCCGGATCGTCGAGCACCGCACCGGCACCTGGGTCGCGCTCGCGCTGTCCGGCGCGGTGTTCGGCCTGGCCCACCTGCCCAACCCGAACGCGACCGCCTGGGGCGCGACCGCCATCGCGATCGAGGCGGGCTTCATGCTCGCCGCCGCCTACGCCGCCACCCGCACCCTGTGGCTGCCGATCGGGCTGCACTTCGGCTGGAACTTCGCGCTCGCGGGCGTCTTCGGGGCGGACGTGTCGGGCAACGACACGGCGACCGGTCTGCTGGACGCGACGCTCTCGGGTCCGACCTGGCTCACCGGCGGCGATTTCGGCCCCGAGGGCAGCGTGTACGCCGTGGCGGCGGGTGCGGCGCTGACCGTGGTGTTCCTGTGGCTGGCCCGCCGTCGGGGACTCATCGTCCCCCGACGCCCGAACCGCGCCCGCGTGCACGCCACCCCCGCCGCGTGAACTCGACGCGGCACCCGCCGCGTGAGCTGCCCGCCCGGGGAAGCCACCCGAGCCGCAGCCCTTCGCCCGAGCCCGAGCCGGCGCGAGGGCCAGAGGGCCGCCCGGGGGCCGGCGGCCCGGATGGTCGGCTGTCAGCGGTCCGGGTCGTGAGCGGTCCGGGTCGGGTCGTGAGCGGTCCGGGTCGTGAGCGGTCCGGGTCGTGAGCGGTCCGGGTCGTGAGCGGTCCGGGTCGTGAGCGGTCCGGGTCGTGAGCGGTCCGGGTCGTGAGCGGTCCGGGTCGTGAGCGGTCCGGGTCGTGAGCGGTCCGGGTCGTGAGCGGTCCGGGTCGTGAGCGGTCCGGGTCGTGAGCGGTCCGGGTCGTGAGCGGTCCGGGTCGTGAGCGGTCCGGGTCGTGAGCGGTCCGGGTCGTGAGCGGTCCGGGTCGTGAGCGGTCCGGGCCCTGGACGCCGCCGGGCCGGCCGTTTTCTCCGGCTAACGTGAGAGATGCGGTTCGGGTTGTCCGAGGTTGCACGCTTCGCCCGACCGGGTGATCCGGGCTCGGCACGGTCCCGGCGAACCGGCAGGTCGGGGTGGTGGTCGGCCGGTTCGAGCACCACGCGCACGGTGGTGAACGGGTTGGTCGCGGCCCTGTCCGCGCGCTCCAGCGAGTCGGGCCGCACGGCGGCCGCACGTCGTGGCCGGTCAGGGGTCGGCGGCGATCCGGTCCAGCACCCGGTGGAACACGCGGTCCAGGGTGGTGGCTTCCTCCGGCGTCAGGTCGTCGAAGACGTAACGGCGCACGGTCGCGACGTGGCCCGGTGCGGCGGACTCGATCGCGGCGCGTCCGGCGGCCGTCAGGCGCACCATCGATCCGCGCGCGTCCTCGGCGCACTCCTCGCGCACGACCAGGCCGCGCTTCTCCATCCGGCCGATCTGGTGGGACAGCCTGCTGCGCTCCCAGCCGACGAGCGCGCCCAGCTCACGCGACCGCACCACGCCGTCCGGCGCCTCCGACAGCGGCACGAGCAGGGCGTAGTCGGCGTTGGACAGCCCCGAGTCGCGCAGCAGCCGGCGCTCGACGGCGCTGTGCAGCTCGCGGTTGAGTGCCAGGTAGGCCTGCCACACCCGCGCCTCCCGCTCGTCCAGCCACCGCGGTCCGCCCATGTGGGTCACGCTAGCAACATGTTGACGTGTCATCAATGTGCCCGCTAGATTGTTGACGTGTCCACAAAGGGAATGCAGCTCGGCGTCTACAGCTTCGGTGACCGGCACCCCGACCCGGTGACGGGCGAGCGCGTGTCGGTGGCGGACAAGCTCGCGCAGACCGTCGAACGGATCAAGCTGGCCGACGAGCTGAACCTGGGCTTCTACGGGTTGGGCGAGCACCACCTGGCCGACTACTCGATATCGAACACGCCGATGTGGGATTCCTCCCACGCCAGATAGCCGCCCGGCCGACCGTCCCGGCCACGCCGCGACCGGCCCACTCCCCCGCTCCCCGGTGGGACGCTTCCCCTCCGGAGGGCCACGGTGGGTGACCGGATCGTCCCCAGCCTCACGTTCGGCTCCGGGCCCGAGCCGGCGGCCGGCGCACCACCGCCGTACCCCACGGCAGCGCGTCACGACCGCGACGTCCCCGGGAATCGGTGCCATCCCGACGGTGCTCCCCTCCCCCACGTCGAGGGATCCACCCCGCGACGACGCGAACTGGATCTGCGCCGGACCGAGGCGCCCGGCCCCGGCGTTCTCGCGAGACCGCGCACACCGCCGGTCCGTCGCTACGCCGTGCGCGCGTTCGACGGCAAAGGCCGCATCGCCGACCGGCCGCTGTTCGGATTGCTGGGATGGGATCGCGGGACGCCGGTGTCGATCCACGCGCACGACAGCGGGGTGTTGGTGATGCGGCGCGATCCGGACGGCGGCTCCGCCCTGACCGAGCGGGTCATGGTAGCCGTGCCTGCCCCGCTGCTGCGGTGGTGCGGGTTCGGATCGCGGGAGCATGTCTTGCTGGTGGCGGTGCCGTCGTTGTCGGCGCTGGTGGTGCACGGCCTGGAGGTCGTGGACCGGCTGCTGCCCGACGCGGAGCGGATGGTGTCGGAGGCGTCCCCGGTCCGGGAGCAATTGGGGGACCTGCCGACCGGTTCGGCCGGCGCCGGTGCGCGGCGTGAGCCGGAGGTGGCCGGTGACTGAGGTGGGGTCCGTCGGCGGCGTCGCGGCCGGGGGCCGTGCCGATCCCGGCGCCGTGTCGGTGGCGCTGCAGGTGCTCGAGCAGATGGGGCTGACGCCGGCCGATCTGGTCGGTGCGGTGGTGGCGCCGAGGGTTCCGACGTTCGCGGAGCTGGTGCCGCAGGCGTTGCGGGCGGTGTCGAGCGAGGCGTCGCGTCGGTCGTACCGTTCGTATCTGACCAAGGCGGTGGCCGTGTGGGGGTCACGTCGTCTGGACGAGGTGCGGCCGGAGGACGTGCGCGACTTTTTGGGGCACGTGCGGGACACGGTGGTGGTGCGGCGGTCGAACACCGGTGGGTCGAACGCGATGCGCAATGCCTATCAGGCGTTGTCGTATCTGTATCGGCATGCGGTGCAGCGTGGGTTCATCGGTGAGCGGCAGGTGGTGTTGCGGCAGGTGGAGATGCCGAGGAAGCAGTCGTCGCGGCGTCATGCCGTGAGTCCGCAGTTGATCTCGGAGATCTTCCGGGTGGCCCGGGAGACGGGTGTGGATCCGGAGTTGGACGTGTTGCTGTTGCGGTTTCATCTGGAGACCGCTGCGCGTACGGGTGGTGCGTTGGCGTTGCGGGTGCGGGATCTGGATGTCGACCAGTCGTTGGTCCAGTTGTGGGAGAAGAGCGGGACGCGGCGGTGGCAGCCGGTGTCGCCGACGTTGATGGGGCATCTGCTCGAGCATGCGCGTCGGCGGGGTGCCCGGGACGACGGGGACAAGGTGTTCCGTCGCCTCGACGGTGCTGCGATGAGCAGGAAGCGGTACGGGTCGTTGTGGGATCGGCTGCGCGGGCGTCTGGAGAGTGTGCGGGTGGCGCAGGTCAGCACGCATTGGCTGCGGCATACGACGTTGACGTGGGTGGAACGCAACTTCGGTTACGCGGTGGCCCGGGCCTTCGCCGGGCATGTGGTGTCGCAGTCGAGTCTGCACGGGTCCACCCAGACCTACGTCAAGGCCGGTATCGGCGAGGTCGCCGCGGCGGTGCAGGCGTTGACCGGTGAGCGTCATCCGTTGGCGCCGTCGGCGGACTCGGCGGGTGCGGTGGAGGGGGTGTCGACCGCGGTCGGGTTGCCGCGTGTGGTCGACGGTTCCCGGGAGCGTGTGGGGTTGCGTGAGTGGTTGCGTGCCGAGGATGCCCGGACCGCCGGGCTGGGGAGTCTGTTCGAGTGGGTTCTGGCGCTGTACGAGGAGGCTGAGCGGGCCGGGAAGCCGCGGCCGGACGGTGATGTCCTGGTCGAGATCACCGGGGCGTCGGTGTACGCGGTGCGGGCGGCGCAGAGAAAGGTCGCCGATGCCCTGAGGCGGCGGGCGCAGGACGATCTGGTCGAGCGGATTCGCCGGTTGCGCGAGGAGGCCGAGGCAGCCGGCATGCCTCGGCCGAACCGGGCGGCGTTGGCCGAGGCGACCGGGGTGACGGTTTCTGCTGTGCGTGGGGCACTCGCCCGACTCAACATGCCCGCGCGGGAGCGGGGGCAGGACGAGAGGCAACGTGCTCTGGTCGAACGGGTCCGACTGTTGTGTCGGGAGGCCGAGCGGGCGGGGAGGCCTTGGCCGGGTCGTCGTGCTTTGATCGACGCGACCGGGGAGACGGCTCACGCGGTGCGGTTGGCGCAGGCGGACATCCGAGCCTGTAGAGGGGTGCGGGCTGATTGACCGGCGAGATGGTTCATTCGTCGCAGTCGGGACCGATCGGGCACAGGTCCAGCGCAACACCCCTGGGTATCGGGCTGGTTGCGTGGCCACGCGACGAGCTCGGCGACCTTCGGCGACCTTGCGGGCTGAAGAAGAATTCCGCGCCCACATGACCTCCGGGTCCGTTGTGGGGCGGCTCGATGTCGCGTTGCGTCGTTTCCGCTTCCCGGTCACTCCGCTCCGGATCCGCGCCGTCTGATCGAGTTAGGTTTTAGTTAGCACTGAAGTAATCATGAGTATCGGGCCACTCGTGATTATGGCTGGCGAACGGACATCCGTCGTACCGTGGCCGGCGTACGCGTTCGGCCGTCGCCGGGCCGTTGCGCAGTTCCAGCTGCTTCTCGACGAGCTGCTCCAGGTACTCGGCGGCGGGCATGCCGGTCTCCACTCGCCAGGCGGACGCCGAACGGTCCATCCGCACCGTCCGACGCGAGGCCACTGACCGACTGTTTGTCACGTTGCGGGCCCACTCTGTCGAACGGTTGTGTGCGAGCCAGTGAGCGTTCCATCCCGACCGAGTTCGTCCTCCGGCCCGTGCACAGCCGCGATTAAGCCTGCTCGGCGGTCCAGTCAGCGCTATGCCGGAGCCGCGTCGAGCATCGTCGCTGATCGGAGAAGGTCTTGGAGCAGGTCGAGAGTGGAGACCAGAAGGTATCCGTCCAGGACGGCGACCGGCAGGGAGAGAGGGGCACGTGGAAGGTTGGTGGCGGGTCAAGGGACGGGCACCAAGCCAGTGGGCGGTGAGCGCCAGGCGGGGGAAGAGGAGGCACGATGGCCTGGTTCGGGTACCGCAACGCCCGGGCTGGCCGCGTCGACTGTCAGCAGACCAGCGGCGGCGTCCGAAGACAGTGCTCCCGGCCGGTCTGGCGTGCCGATGTGGTGGAGCACAGCTACGCCACCCGTTACGTCCTATGACGTTCTACTTTTCGGCTGACCTGCAGGCTTCGAGCGCCCACAAGACTGACATGGGCACCCTCGATGACCGTCGCTCTGCGACCTTTCACCAGCCCCTGAGGTGTCCCGCCATTCCACTCCACGAAATATACGCAGCAATCTGTTTCGACCGTTGAAAGCCGCTTTTTCAGAGCGTGAAAAGTTTGGCAACCCGCACCGGATCAGTTAGAGTCATGATCTCAAACTTCCGTTCCAAAGCAGCACGGAGTCGACCGCCTCAGGGACGTATCTGCCCCGACGAACGAACAGGAGGCTCCGAAGCCGCGAAACCCGCACGATCCACGCACCTCCTGTGGGAGCACCGCAACATTGGAGAATCAGGCAGCGCGGGCCTTTAGTCGCACGGTCTGCTTATCACGACCACGCCGCCCGGCCTGACACCCGCCGCAACCTCTCGCAGATACACAAGCATCCCAATCGCACCCAACGGTCTCACTATGGAACGGACGAGATCGTACGGCGACTTATCCACCAGCGGAGAGGCATGAATAATTGGACCGACACATTTCACGATCAACCCACGCCTATGACACTACCGAACTCCGATCCCGAAGACGTCGTCATCCGGGCACTGTCGCTACCAGCGGTTCTCCCCGGTCGATCCCGCGCCCGATCAAGAAGACTCGATGTCGGCGACTTGTACGCCAGGGTCAACGACTCCACACTGCGCTTCGCGTTGTCCTCAGCGGACCACCGTGGACGTCTGGCCAGTCAACAGATCTTCAATCACTTGGGCTGGCAGACGGGTCAGGGCCTCGCAGCCGTCTTGGGGCGCAACTATCTTCTGCTCCGCCCGGACCCGGACGGTGAACTGATCGTCGGGAAGCGCGGGCGGTTGCTGCTGCCGGTCAACCTGCTGCACTATTGCGGACTCAGCACAAATCGGCAGATTCTACTGATCGCCGCAGTCGAACATGACATGCTCATCGTCCATCCACAACAGAACCTCGCCGAGATGGCCCGAGGGTTCCACCAGTCCCAGATTCACCACGACGTACACACAAGGACCTCTCTTGGCCACAACTGACGAACTGGCCATGGCGCGCTTATTCCTCGAACGCATGGGCATTTCCCTCGAAGAATTGTCCTACACCGATCCGCGACCGACGGCGCCCACAATCGCGGAATTCGTTCCGACCGTCAGCGGCGCGGTGCCAGCCGGAACCCGCCGAACCTACACACCGTACTGGCACAAACTCGTCCATGTCTGGGGTGCAGTACGCATCGACGAGATCAACGCCACCGATATCAACTGGTTCATCGGACACGCCCGTACGACCGCGGTCGTACGGCGTTCCAGCCGCGGAGGGCACAGTGCCGCACTACACGCCTACCGCGCGTTGCGATGCCTCTACCGATACGCGATCTGGAACAGGGTGCTCGACCCACGAGACGATCCCACCGAACTCGTGACCAAGCCGAAAACCGTCAGATCCACTAGACACGCGATCGACAACGGCCTGCTCAGCGACATCGTGGACGTCGCATCCACAACCGGCAACGATCCTGCCTTGGACGCGATCATCATCCGCCTGCACCTGGAAACCGCAGCACGTCGAGCAGGAGGACTCGGCATCCGACCACGTGACCTCGATCCGCAACGGTCACTGATCCGACTCCGCGAGAAAGGGGACATCACTCGTTGGCAACCGGTCTCCCCCACCCTGATGACCAACCTATTACACCTGACACAGACCCGCGGCCACCGCGACGACGACACCCCGATCCTGCGCAACCGCAAAGGCAAGCCGATCACGGCACGACGCTATGACCATCTCTGGGAACGCATCGGCGAACACATCGACACCGTCAGAACCCTCGGCATCACCACGCACTGGCTACGACACACAACCCTCACCTGGGTAGAACGCAACTTCGGCTACGCCGTCGCGCGGGCCTACGCCGGACACGCCGCCTCAAGCACCCGCACCGGCGTCACCACCACCTACGTACGCGCCGGCATCAGCGAAGTAGCCGAAGCCTTGGCCGCGCTGACCGGCGACCCTCACCCGCTCGCCCCCAAGCCGCTCTGAGACACCCTGCCAAAACGCACTGCGGTCTTTACTAGGTTTCTCGCCGAACCCGACGCGCTGTGGGCAGTCACCGCCCGATCCAACCGCAGCAAAGCCGACCAGGTCCCACGGCAATGGATAGAGTGTTGTTGGTCGGGTGATGCGCGCGGTTAGCGATCACGATGGCGCGAAGATGACCGCCCGTTCCTTGTCGTAGCATTCGAGCCGGGTGCCCAGGTAGAACCTGGCCGGCGTGTAAGTGACGTGCTTGAGCGTGCGGGGTTGGTAGTAGTGGGCCTGCCTGTCCTGGTCACAGCCCTCGCGTTCGACCGCGGAGCCCAACCGCAGGTGCCATACTTCGCCAGCATCGACGTCGAGAACGAACACGCCTTGCTTGAAGCGGTTGTTCACCGACAGCATCTCCTTAGAGACACGGACCTCGATGTACTTGTCCGAGCTGGGGGCTGCGCGGCGGCGAGCAGAGCGCGTGCGCGCTTGACGGTGAACACCCACAACACGCCCAGGAAACCCAGGCGGCGGTCGAGCCCGGTGTGGGCTTTCGCCTCCTCGACGCCGATGGCTGAATCCTGCACCTCGACGGCGATTCAGTGGCCGTCGCCTAGGGTGACCGCGACGTCCACACGGCGGTTGTGCCGCCATGCGCCGCCGTCGGCGGCAGGTAGAGTCACCGCGCCAGCCCTCGGCGCGCGGAGAGCGTCATCCCCGACCGCGACCTCAGTCGAACCGAGGGCTGGCCACTCACTCCAAGCAAAAGCTCTCCGCCGCTGCTACGGGAATACCTGGCGGCAACATGACGACCAGGCCACAGCCCAAGCGGTGCACATGTTCCTGTTTCACGCGACAGCGCCGCGGGTGCCGTTCCATGGCCGTAACCGGCTGGATGCTGAGGCAGTGAGCCCTTTCCAACCTGGTGGTGGCGGGTTGGAGACGTGGCGAAGCTCCTGGTAGATGACTTCTCGACCAAGAGCAAGGCCATCGCCAGGAGCTTCGAGTGCTTGTCTACCCATCCGCGATCGACCTGTCCAGTTCGCATCTCCGCTTCCTCGCCCGGGAACTGACCGTGCATCGGCGCCGGATCGGCAGCAGGTGGCGCCGCCTCGATCCCGGACGCCAAGCCCTGCTGGTCCTGGCCCACTTACGCTGCGGCGACACCTACACCCGTCTCGCCGCCGGGTTCGGCATCGGCCTGGCCACCGTCTGCCGCTACATCCACGAAGCGGTCGAACTCCTGGCCGCACTGGCACCGGACCTGGCCGACGCGGTGCACGTCGCCGCGCGCAAGGCCTACGTCATCCTCGACGGCACCCTGCTCCGGATCGACCGAGTCGCCACCGACCGCCCGTACTACTCGGGCAAACACAAGCGACACGGGATGAACGTCCAGGTTCTCGTCGACCCGGCCGGACGCCTGCTGTGGACCTCGCCCGCACTGCCCGGCTCGGCCCACGACCTGACCGCGGCACGCACCCACGGCATCGTCGACGCCCTGACCACAGCGGACATCCCGTGCTGGGCGGACAAGGCCTATCGAGGCGCGGGCGGTCCGATCCGCGTGCCCTACCGAGGCAGGTGGCACAACCTCTCGCCCGGCCAACAGGCGGTCAACCGCTCCCACGCCCGCATCCGCGCACTCGGCGAACGAGCCGTCTCCACCCTGAGGACCTGGCGACTACTGCGCAGACTCCGCTGCTCCACCACCCGCATCACCAACCTGACCCGAGCCGTTCTCGCACTCCACCTCGCCGCCGGATGAGGTTGGAAAGGGCTCAGTGCGAACACCGCAGTAACAGCATCAGCGCTTGCCTACCTCATCGACAATCTGGCCGCCTCACGGCCGAGGAGTTCTCCCGACGCACCGGGCGCCCCCGGCGCTGTTCACCAACCTCCTCATCGACCCCACCCTGCCTGACTTGAACACCGTCCAGGCCGTGCTCACCGCCACCCGCGAGACCTCCCCCGAGGCCACCTGCACGTGGAAACGCCGCTGGGAAAGCCTGCGCAGCGATCACACCGACTGGGTTGGCGCCGTGGCACGCCGCCACCGCGGCACCCGCGCCCGCTGGCCCCGCGCCCGTACCGTCCGCACCGAGTACACCGAGCCGAGCACCTACGTCACCGACGACGTCCCGTTCCTCGGCTCGGCCTACGGCGGACTGGAGCAGACCCGACGGTCCCACCGGGAGGTCATGGCTTCCTCACCGCCCAACAGCGGCTTGTCGGCCGGCCCCTTGGGATACGGGCCGCGGTAGATGACCTTGTGGCGTTGCTCGGAGGGGTACCACTGGCGCACCTTGTGCATCCGCACCACCCAGCGGTGCCGCCACTGCCGACCGGGCTCCCCCGCGCCCGAGTCGGCCTCACCCGGCGAGGCGGTGGTGCGCAGGCGGGCCACGCGCACCTCGGGCGAGACGCCCGCCTTGGCCGCGGCCACCCGCGCGGAGTGGCGGACTTCGGCCGGGTCGGTCACCACGATGCGCTGCTCGCACAGCCGCCAGAACGCGTAGAGGAACCGCATGGCGAAGGTGTCGTCGTGGTCGTCGATCTCGCTGCCCGGCGTGTACTCGCCGATCACCCGCTCCTCCTCGAACCCCAGCTCCTGCACCTCCTCGCGCGCCTGCCGCCCGGTCCGGCGCGCGATCTCGCCGAAGTCGGCCAGGGCACGGCGCTGCTCCTCGGTCGTGGTCTGGCCGAAGGCCCAGCAGCGCATGGCGTCCAACATAAACGGCGGCAGCGGGGTCCCCTGAGCGCGAGCCATCGCCGCGACATCGAGGAACGAGTCGGGCCGCACCGGGCCGTGGGTGTCGTGGTAGACCGAGAACCGCACCGCGGGCTTGCGCTCGAACCCGCCAACGGCCGGGTCGGGCACCGCCAGCTCCACCGGCGAATGCCAGTGGTAGGCGCGGTCGTCGCCGAGGTTGCCGTTGATCGCCCGGACCAGCAACGGATGCGGCAACACCAGCACACCCGACGGGCTGGGCAGGTCGTCTGCCGACAGCAGGCTCAAGTCCTCCAGCGTGAGGGTCTGCGCCGCGGCGACCACCACGTCGCACATCTCCGGACTCACGATGTAGAGATCGGCCTCGCCCAACCAGCGCGATTCGTCGGCCAGCACCCGCTCGGCGACCTCCATCCAGTGCCCCGGCCGCCAGGACATCGGGTATCCCAGACCGCCCAGCAGCAACGACATGGCCACCGACCGCGCCGTCCCCGCGTCGGTCTGCGCGCTCAAGGTCTCCATCTTGACCTCGAAGTCCGACATCAACCGCGACGCCTGCCACGCCCGCGCGATCGGCGCCTCACCCAGGAACCGCGCGGTCCCGATCCGCGCCTCCCGCGCCGCCCGCGCCCCACCCGCAGCCGTCCACACCTTCGCCTTCCGACCCCCCACAGCCACCCCTTTGCCCGCCGCACACCGGCTACGTCCGACCCTGACCATGCCACCACCCGGCGTCACAGCACGACCGCGACGGGCGACACCCTCGTCATGTCGGTTCACGTCGGCAGGTTGCACCTTCCGGCCGCTACATGGTCCCCGTCCGATCCGACCGCGACCCCGACTGGCCCAGCCACCTCCACTCCACCCGCGACTCCCTCCACGAAGCCGAGATACGAGATATGGGTCATCGAAGGCCTCACCCACCGCTACCCCGCCAAGGTCCTCGCCGGACTCGTTCCAATGGCCGCCGTGCGGCGTCAACCTGCTATCCACACCGACGTCGACGCCCAGAATGGATGACCGACTACCTCACGCACACGCTGCGGCGACGTCGCCAACGTCCTTGACTCTCACGTCGAACCCGGCCTCCTCGGCCCTGCTTCGCCACTCCACGTGTCGACGCCGCTACCCCTACTACGTGTGCGACATGATCCCCAGCATCGGGCATACGAAGACGGCGACCGTGAACGCGGCATCTGTTACCGGATCAACTCCGTGCCTGCGCGTGGCAATGCACCAGCCTTCACGCCCTACGGCTACACGCTGCGGAACCCGAACGCCCAGGTCAGAAGGGACGAGCGGCCCAACGCTCCCCAAGGTACGAGCGGCCCTAAACGCTCCCTGCCGGAATATTTACGCCCAAACCAGGATCTGGCAGCATAACTTGCGGCGACGAGATCTCGTCACCGGAAGATCACTAGAGAAGGGAGTCCCGGTGCCGAAGCGGCCACGCAAGAAACGCCGGGCACGCGT
This sequence comes from Saccharothrix saharensis, assembly GCF_006716745.1. Taxonomy (NCBI): domain Bacteria; kingdom Bacillati; phylum Actinomycetota; class Actinomycetes; order Pseudonocardiales; family Pseudonocardiaceae; genus Saccharothrix; species Saccharothrix saharensis. The sequence goes on from NZ_VFPP01000001.1 coordinate 560,403, forward strand.
TCAACGCACACGGCGAACGCAGCAGCATCGGCGAACGATCGCCGCCGTCAAGACCAACTCCACACCGTTCAAGGCGCGCGAGAGCCTGGCCACCATCCGTGCAGCGGCGGCCAGGCTCTCAGCTAAGTGGCAGCCGACGCTCCACTGGATGTTCAGGCTGGTGCGCCTGTACAGCCAGGTCAAGAACGGCGACTACACCGTATTCGATCTGTTCACCTAGATCCACTAAGTGGTCGGAGCCGGGTGGCGTCCCGGTTCCGGCCCTCTCACTCTAAACCCGGGCGCTAGCGGCAAGTCCACCGCACCAGGGGTTCATTAAGCAAGCCTTCGGCTACGTGTAGTCACGGGAGCGGGAGAGCACGGCGGCCAGGTCGAGCGCTAGTAGCTGGTCGGCTTGGATGTTGACCACCGCGCCGCCGTGGTCGGACTCGATCCGGCCTCGGACCAGCAGCGCGGTCGCCGAGGAGGCGAGCACCCGGTAGCGGTCCCACAGGCCCGGTGAGCAGATGACGTTGGCCATGCCCGTCTCGTCCTCCAGGTTGAGGAACGTGACGCCGCCCGCGGTCGGTGGCCGCTGCCGGTGGGTGACCACCCCTCCGACCAGCACCCAGGTGCCGTGCTCGACCTCGGGTAGCTCGGCGGTGGTCAGCGCGCCGCGTTTGGCCAGGTGGGCGCGCAGCAGGCTCACGGGGTGGGAGTCGGGGGAGATGCCGGTGCCCAGGCGTCGGCGGTCAGCAGCTCCAGCGCGGTCATGCCGGGCAGGGCGGGGGCGGGTGCGACGCCGGTGGTGCCGGGCAGTGCGTAGCCGACCGAGCAGGAGTGGCGCGAGTTCCAGCAGCACTTCCAGGCCCGCAAGCTCGAACTCGGCGAATGCGGCCGCCCCTACGGCACCCCCTGCAAGCACGAACACGCCTGCTTCTCTGAACTAACGCCGGTCGCGGGTTGGCCGGTGAAGATCTCGGCGGGGTCTAGCGGTCGGTGTGTGTCTGCGTCCGGGTGGTTTCCGTCCGGTGGCGGTGTGGGCGATGATCGTCACCGGTGTAGCGGGCGGACGGGTGGCGACGATCACCCCGGTGAACAAGGTCGACGTGCGATGAGGGGCGGGTTCGGTGATCGAGTCGGTGGACTTACTGGTCACGGCGTTGGCGGCGGGAGCGGCGGCGGGGTTGACCGATACCGCGTCCACGGCGGTGAAGGACGCCTACCTGAGCCTCAAGGCAGGCGTGTTGGGTGTTCTGCGTCGTGACGGGTCCGTGGCGGGTGAGGTGGTGCGGGCTGTGGAGGACGACGCCGTCGCGACGGGCGGGCAGGCCGGGGAGTTGACGGCGGCCCTCCACGGGGTCAGCGCCGACACCGACCCCGAACTGCTCGCGGCGGCCCGGCAACTGCTGGAGTTGGCCGACCCCAGTGGCGCCGGGAACGGGAAGTACCGGGTGGTCGTGCACGGCGGCCAGGGAGTCCTGGTGGGCGACGGGAACATCCAGCACAACACCTTCTCCCAGCCCCGATGACCGAACCCGACGAGCCGGACCAGTCACCCTGGAGGCCGTCGACGGTCGTGCACGGCGGCCAGGGAGTCCTGGCCGGCAATGGGAACACGCAGACCAACGTCTACCACCAGCACACCACCTACCCGGCGCGGACGGTGACGTGGCCGGTCCGTGTCGGCACCCCGCCGCCGGTGGACCACCACTACCAACCCCGCTACGCCGACACCGCGGTGGCCGCGGCGTTGGCCGTCGGGGACGCGGCGGTCCTGGTCGGAGCCCCCACCGGCACGGGCACGGTGGTGCGGGGTCAGGGCGGGGTGGGCAAATCCCAGACCGCCGCGCGTCTGGCCTGGTCGCTGTGGAAGGACCCCGGGCTGGACGTGGCGGTGTGGGTGAGCGCCCTGTCCCATGACGCGGTGCTCACCGCCTACACCGAGACCGCCAAACAAGTGTTGTGCGAACGGCACCCCGACATCGACACGCGGCCCCCGCAGGACGCGGCGCGGTTGCTGCGGGACTGGCTGGCCGCCACCGACCGCCAGTGGCTGATCGTGTTCGACGATCTCCAGGACCCCGGCGACCTACGAGATCTCTGGCCGCGGCACCATCGGGGTGGTCGGGTGGTGGTCACCACCCGACACCGCGACAGCGCCCTGGGCCAGGGCCGGGTGGTCGTCGAGTTGGACGTGTTCACCGAGACCGAGGCGGAGGACTACCTGCGCGGTGTCCTACCCGACACAGACCCCGAGGACCTGCGCGGGCTGACCCGTGACCTGGGCGGGCTGCCGCTGGCCCTGGCCCAGGCCGCGGCGTTCATCAACGACAACCCCCTGCTTACCGTGGCCGGATACCGGGAGCGGCTGGCCGACCGCCGCCGCACCCTGGCCGAGCTCATGCCTGCCACCGGTGAACTGCCCGACCACCACCGTGACACCGTCGCCGCGACCTGGTCGCTGTCGATCGAACACGCCGACACCCTGCGACCCAAGGGTCTCGCCCGGCCGGTGCTGCGGCTGCTCAGCCTGCTCGACCCCAACGGCACACCCTTGACAGTGCTGACCACCACCGCCATCCGCGAGCACCTGGCCACCGTTGTCAGCCGCACCGTCACCTCCGACGATGTGGCCGACGCGTTGGGTGTCCTGCACCAACTCAGCCTGGCCACCATCGGATCCGACCGATCGATCCGCATGCACGCCCTGCTGCAACGGGCCGTCCGCGACGCCCTCACCGACGACACCACCGCTGAACTGGCCCTCATCGCGGCAACCGCCCTGGTCGAAGCCTGGCCTGAAATCGACACCCGCGACGTCGCACTGGCCCAAGCCCTGCGCTCCGCCACCACCACGCTGCACGACACCACCACCCCCGCCCTGCTCACCCCCGACGCACACGTCGTGCTCTTTCGCGCCGGACACTCGCTCGGCGACTCAGGCCAGGTCCACGCCGTCGTCACCCACTTCGCCCGTCTCTACGAGGACACCACCCGACACCTCGGCCCTGACCACCCCGCCACCCTGACCACCCGCAGGCACCTCGCCCGCTGGCGGGGTGAGGCGGGTGACTGGGCTGGCGCCGCGACCGAGTTTCGGACGCTGCTCGACGACTACCGTCGGCTGCTGGGTCCCGACCACCCCGCCACCCTGGCGACCCGCAGCCACCTCGCCTCCTGGCGGGGTAAGGCGGGTGACTGGGCTGGCGCCGCGACCGAGTTTCGGACGCTGCTCGACGACTACCGTCGGGTGCTGGGTCCCGACCACCCCGACACCCTGTACACCCGCAGCCACCTCGCCCGCTGGCGGGGTCAGGCGGGTGACCCGGCAGGCGCCGCCACCGAGTTCCGGACGCTGCTCGACGACTTCCGTCGGGTGCTGGGCCCCGGCCACCCCGACACCCTGACCACCCGCAACGGCCTCGCCTCCTGGCGGGGTGAGGCGGGTGACCCGGCAGGCGCCGCCACCGAGTTCCGGACGCTGCTCGATGACCGGCTCCGGGTGTTGGGCCCCGACCACCCTGACACCCTGGCCACCCGCATCCACCTCGCCCGCTGGCGGGGTGGGGCGGGTGACCCGGCAGGCGCCGCCACCGAGTGCCAAGAGCTGCTCGAAGACCAACTCCGCGTATTAGGCCCCGACCACCCCGAAACCCTGACCACCCGCAGCCACCTCGCCCACTGGCGGGGTGAGGCGGGTGACCCGGTCGGCGCCGCCACCGAGTTACGGACGCTGCTCGACGACTACCGTCGGGTGCTGGGCCCCAACCATCCTGACACCCTGTACACCCGCAGGCACCTCGCCCACTGGCGGGGTGAGGCGGGTGACCCGGTCGGCGCCGCCACCGAGTTACGGACGCTGCTCGACGACTTCCATCGGGTGCTGGGCCCCGGCCACCCCTACAACTGACCACCCGCGACAACCTCGCCTACTGGCGGTGGATGCCCAGGTGCCGCGGGACGTCCTCGAACTGGCGGGCCAGGTCCAGCACCGCCTCGGGCAGCGGCGCGTCGTCCCGCACGCCGCCCTCCCGTCCTGCGCCGCTCCCGTCGGCCGCACCGGCGGTCGTCGGGGTGTCGGCGCCGGTCAGCGCGGACAGCAGCTGCCACAGCCCGATCCGCCGGGTCCAGGTGTCCACCTGCCCGGCCGCGTAACCCAGGGCCCGCGCGGCGTCGCGCCCCGCCGACCGCGCCCGATAGGTGATCACCGTGCTCACCAGCGCCGCCCGCTGGCGGCCGTAACGGTCGTAGACGTGCTAGATCACCTCCTCACGCCGGTCGGACTCGATGTCGATGTCGATGTCCGGTGGTGAGCCCTGCCGCTCGGAGTTGAGGAACCGCTCCAACATCAAGTCTCACTTGACGGGGTCCACGGTGGTCACCCCGAGCGCATAGCAGACCGCGGAGTTCGCCGCAGAACCCCTGCCCTGGCAGTAGATCCCCCGCTCCCGGCAGAACTGGACCAACGACGCGACGATCAAGAAGTAGCCGGCGAACCCCAGCTGCGCGATCACGGTCAGCTCGTGCTCCAGCTGCGCGTAGGCCTGCGGCTCGCCTTGCGGCGTGCCGTAGCGGTCGCGTGCGCCGCGCATCGTCAGCTCCCGCAGCCAGGAGTCCTCGGTGTGCCCGTCCCCGACCGGGAACGGAGGCAGGCGGGGTGCGACCAGCCGCAGGTCGAACGCGCACTCCAACCCCAGCACCGCCGCGTTGGCCACCGCGCCGCGGAACCGGGAGAACCGGCGCGCGGCGAACTCCCCGCTGCGCAGGTGCCGTGTCGCGCCCGGCGGCAACCAGCCGGCCACTTCGTCCAGGCTCGCGCGCGCCCGCACCGCCGCCATCGCCCCCGCCAGGCGCGCCTGCCGCGGGTGCGCGTAGTGCACCCCGCCCCCGGGCGACCAGCGGCACCCCGAAGTCCTCCGCCAACCCGGCCAGCACGTCGTTGGCCGCGTCATGCCCCGGCAGCCGCTGGTCGACCAGCTCCACCGCCACATGCCCTCGCCCGAACCTGTCCGTCAGCCAGGCCAGTTCCCGCCGCGCGCCCTGCGCACCCTCGACGGTCAGGGCCCGGCGCACGCGGCCCTTGCGGCAGCCGGTCAGCACCAGCACGTGCCCGGCTAGCTCGTCCACCACCTGCTCCAGGTCGTAGCGCGGCCTACCCTTGCCCTCCCCGCCAGATGCGCCGCGGACACCACCCGGCACAGCCGCCGGTACCCCTCCGCGTCCCGTGCCAACGCCAGCAGGTGCTCGCCGCCGGGGTCCGCCGACCCCGCCCGGCCGTCGACCAGGCCCAGGTTCATCTCCACTCCGTAGGCGGTCGGCACGCCCAACGCCCGCCCCACCTCGGCCAACCGCACCACCCCGTGAAACCCGTCGTGATCGGTCAACGCGATCGCGTCCAGGCCGAGCCGGGACGCCTCCTCCACCAGCTCCTCCGGATAACTCGCACCGTCGAGGAAAGAGAAGTTGGAGTGCACGTGCAACTCGGCGAACGGCACCCGCGCGACCGGCCGCTCCGACAACACCCGCGCCCCGGCCACGTCCTGCGGCGGCCGGTAGCCGTCCCGCGCGTGCACACGCCCGCCACGCGCCACAACCCCGACGGCGGAATCCGCCGACCCGTCGACCACCACGACAACCCGTCCGCGCACGCCACGGCCGACGGGGAAGATCAGCCACTCCAGAAGATGCGAGGGATTCTCACCCGCGTGTACTTGCAGGTCAAACCGATCACACCTACCCCCTCCCCGGTCCCCCGGTCACCGATCCGCACGACCGGCGCTCCGCAACCGTGTCCCCCGCGCACCCGCGCGGGTGATGAGATGGCACCAGGGCAACGGGGTGTGCGGTGCCGGGCAGGATGCGGGGCGTCGGGGGGTGAAGGCAATAGAGGATCTACCGGATCGAGGTCTGCTGGGCCGGTTGGACAACCACGTCGCACAGGCGATGCTGACCCTGGGCCACCCGATCGGCTACCCGCCCGGCACGCAGCTCCTGCGCCGTGGTGGTGAGGACCGCCACGCGCTGTTGCTGCTACGCGGCGCGGTCAAGATCCAGGCCGGCGAACCCGACGACCCGGCGTTACTGGCGGTGCGGGCGGCGGGTGATCTGGTCGGGGAGATGGCCGCGCTGGACGACCGCCCCCGCTCGGCCACCGTGATCGCCGGCGGCGAGGTCGTGGCCCGGCTCATCCCGCCGCAGGAGTTCCGCCGGTTCCTCCAGCGTCACCCCGAGGTGCTGCTCGACATCGCCCGCGACAACAACGACGAGCTGCGCTGGGCCAACCGGCTGCGGCAGGCCGTGCCCCTGCCCGCCGAGTCCCGCATCGCCCTCGTGCTGGACCACCTCGTGCGCAGGTACGGCCACCGCACCCCCGACGGCCGGTGGAGCCTGGAACTGCACCTGACCAACATCGAGCTGGCCTCCATCGCCGGAATGCGGGCCCGCACCGCCGAGCAGGCGTTCAGCAGACTGCGCGACGCCGGGATCGTGCTCACCGGCACCCGACGCGTACTTCTGGTCCCCCGCATCGACCGCCTCACCGAGGCGACACGCATGGACAGCCGGCCGACACCCGCGCCGGTCTGAACGGCCGAGCACCCCGTCGACCGCGGAGCCGGCTGTCGGCTGCGCCCGCCACGCCCGCCAGTGCGGACGGCGAGCACCACCGACAACGACCACCGGGTCCACCACCGCCGCGACGTCACCCCGCCCACCCGGTGCCGGGAAGGTCAGGCCAGGTGGGGGGCGAGCGCTTCGGCGATCCGACCCGCCGGCACCCACCCGTCCGCGTCGACGTCCACCACGACCTCGGCCACCGGCGGGTCGGCCGGATCCCCGGCTCCGTCCACGGCCCACACCCGCAGCAGACTCGCACCGGGACGCACCGGCACCACCCGCTCCCCCGCCCGCAACGCCATCACCTGCACCGGACCGCGCCCGTCCACCACCAGCGCGTCGTCCTCGCGCACATCCTCACGCGTCCGGTCCACCACCGCCTCCACCCCGGCCGCCACCAGACGCGCCACGACCGCCTCGCACAACGACGTCGACGCGCCGAACAGCCGCGCCCGCCGCAGGATCGGCGCCAGGATCTCCCCCGGAGGGATCTCCAACCGCCGCCCGTCCCGGTCCTCACCGGTCAACGTCCTCGGCTCAAACGACGCCCACCGCGCGCGGGCATCCGCTTCCAAGGCGACCGGATCAGCGACCGTGCCAGACACGAGAACTCCTCACCTCAGGGTCAGGGCCGGGAGATCGTTCGTGTCGCCACCGACACCCGCCCGCCGCTCGGCACGGTGACCGATGTGCACCCGACCACGCCGGTGCCGCAGTACGAGCCCACACTTCCGCACGCGGCTCCCGCCGAACGTGGCCACGGCCGACACGATCAACACGGTGCTCATCGTCGCCGGAAGCCTGGTCAGCCAGCCCACTTCGCCCGTCAACTGCCGCAGCGCCTCCACGACGGCACACTGTGCGGCCACCCGGTCGTGGCGTCGGACGGTCCGGTGGCCGGACGGCGCGACGCGGTGGCGCGGAAGAATGCCGCCATGCCACGGCCCTACCCGCACGCCCACGACGACTGCGACTCCTGCGGGCAGTTCGACGCGGACATGGCCGTCCACCACCGGCACCCGAACGGCGCCGACCAGCGGCTGTGCCAACGTTGCGCGGGCCCGGTGCTGACCCGTCTGGTGCTCACCGGACACACCCTCACAGTGCGCGCCCTCGATCACGATGACCGGATCGACCAGGGCACGCCCGGGACCGGACACGACGCGGTCGATGGACACCCGGATCCGACCACGCTGTCGCACGAGCGGATCGAGCCCCGGCACGTGGAGGGCGTGCTGTGGACGGTCGAGCTGGCCGAGCAGGCTCTGCGGGGCGCGCGGCCCGCCGGCTCGACGTTCCTGCGAGTGCTGATCGACCAAGGCGGCACGGCGACCGCGGCCCGGCTGCGCGAGCTGACCGGCCAGCACAACCTGCACCACATGACCCTGACGGTGAACACCTCCGCGCGCCGGGTGCTGGGAGGCCGCCAAGACGGAAGCGGGGAACGGCTGCGCGTCGCGATCCCCCGCCCCGACCCGAACGCGCCGCGGTCCCAGACCGTGCACGACTACACGTTGCCCGAGGACCTGGTGCCCATCCTGGACGCGGCGCTGCGGCGCATCGGCCGCTGAACGCCGTGTCGGCCCGGCGGGAAGTCCGCCGGGCCGACTCGGATCGAACCTGCGTGATCAGGCCGGCGGGGCAGCCGTAGCCGCGCCGGCTGCTCCTCGACCGCCGCGCACGACCCGAGGGCTACGACTCCGCCCCGAACCCGGCTCGTCGGGGTGATCGTGCGGTGAGGGGCCGGACCGGTTAGGGTGTCGGCCACGCGGCAGGACGTGCACGCCGCTCACCGACGCCCGCCCGGCCCGCGCCCGGCACGGCGACACCGGTCAAGGTCTCTCGGGGCCCACGTCCCTGGTTCCGCACGCCCTCGCGGACAGGCGCGGGATGTCCGGGAAAGCACACGGCGATGCCCAGGAAGCAGTCCACCGCGGCCCGCAAGGCCCGTGCCTACGTCCGTGCCACCGAGGACGCCAAGTACACCGAGACGTTGCGCGACTTCACCACCACCCCCACCACCGACGCGCCACCCCCGGACGGGTTCCGGATCTTCGACACCGAGGCGGCGGGCCGACGGTTGGCCGCGGCGCTGCGCCGCGCGGACATGGTCGAGTTCGCCGAAGACCTCGAAGCCACCCTCGACTACGAGGAACCCGAGGACCAGCCCTTCGACAGCGGCATCGCCTACGACAACGAGCGGAAGCTGATCTCGGGCGCAACCCTCGCGCTGGCCGAGGTCGCCGCACGACCCGGCGTGCTGTTCCTGGCCGAAGCGGCGGCCGACCTGCTGGAGAACTGCTACCCGGACTTCACCGCCGACGCCGTGCGCGGCATGGAATTACCGCTGCAACACCTGCCCCGATGCCGCCCCGCCACCGCGGCCAAGGAAGCACGGCGCGCGATCCGCGCCCTGGCCGCGGCCACGGACGTCCCCCACGGCGGCGACCACGAGTGGCACGCCTGCAAAACCCTACTCGACCAGGCCCTGCTCCACGCCCACAAAGCCGCCACCGGCAACGACCGCGACCAGGCCCGCTCCATCGAACCCGTGCCGCTGCTCGAAGCCCGCGCCGAACTCCGCCAGCATCCCACCGACCACCACCCCGCACCGCTCCACATCCCCGAGACCGCCACCGCCACCAGGTGCACCGGATGCGGGGAGATCCGCATCTCCCCGCCCGGCCAGCACACCGACCCCTGGCACGGCCACCAGGACGAGCAACTCCGCCTCTACCCCGCCGACTGACCGACGCGCCAACCACGGGGATCCGGGTCGTGCTCGCCGTCGTCGGCCACCGCAACGTCCACGACGTCCCCGTCCCTCGATCACCGCGACCGACCGGGCGCGCCGCCTGGCGGAAGCGCTGTACCGGTGGTCCGGCCACGCCGCCAGTCGGGCGAGGCCGGACCACCACCTCCATCGAGCCGGCTCGCCGCGCAGACGGCGGCCACCCTGATGGGATCATCTCGCGTCATGTCCATCGGAACGACTCGCCACGTCGAGTTGCACATCGGCCCACATCGCTTCCCGCGCGAGATGGAGGTGCAAGCCCAGTGGTCACGCAGCCACGACACGCAGTGGCTGATCGAGGCCGAGGCCACCCAATGGCTGTTGGACCGCGTCGCCGACGGCGAGATCGACGCCGCGCAGGCACGGGATTGGATGCGGACGGCCACCAGTTGGACCTCGGGCTGCTGTGCCTATTGCGATTGGGCCGTGGACAGCCACGCCGAAGCCAGGCAGCTCATGGACGACCTGATCTCCCGATGGCGCCACGAGCAGGACGCCATGACCCCCGACTCCCACCCGTACCTGCTGAACAAGAGCCTGATCCACGCCTGGGACTGTCCGACCGTGAGCACGGCGAACCCGGTCAACCACCTCACGACCTTGCACGCCTACGCCATCGAACTGGACGGTTGCGGCAGCATCGACAGGCTTCTGGAACGGCACTGGGAGAGCTGGACGAAGACCCGCCGGATGACCGCCGCCGACATCGCGGCCCGGCTCGAACGCCGCAACCCGAACGCGAGGGACCCGCGCTGCAAGCGGTGCTCCCCGCCACTGCCAGGCGCGTATCTGTCGCAAGCCTCCGACGTCCAGCACCGCTGACGAAACGACGACTCACGCCTTGACCGGCCGCCGCGCCAGGGCATGAGCGTCGTCACCCACCTGGTGACGACGCTTCCCGAATGGTGAACACGCCGACCTGAGAGGGGAACACACCGCCCGCACCCGACCCGCTGAGGCGCCGTACTGGTGGTCCGGCCACGCCGCCGCGATGACCCGCGCGATCATGCCGCCGGCCGGGCGAGGCCGAACCACCGCCTCCCGTCACCACCGCCGGCGCGGAAGGACTCGATAGGTCTAGCACGACTATTCCCTATTAGATGTGCGTTTTGGTGCACGTCGAGAGGGAATCGCAACGTGGCGGAGTGGTGTGTGTTCTGGGTGCCATGGGGTGCGGCTCGGGGCGGGGTTGGTGACCGGTTGGGCTGACCTGGTGGTACGTGAGGACGAGGTCGGGTGCAGTCCAGCGACCCGATCTTCCTTACTCCGGATCATCGGGCGGACATCGTGCTAGGTCTGTTCGGGCAGTCGACGGGGGTTTCGCCGGTACACCGAGGAGACACACGTCGGTGTCGTCGTAACGTTCCCGCCAGGCCGTCCACCCCTCCCTCACGCCGAGCAGCAGTGGCAGTGGCAGTGGCAGTGGCTCGACCATGTCGTACGGCTGCGACGACGGCAGGCGTCAGGTCTCAGTGTCGACGCCCTCCTGCTCAAGAGCATTTCGCCATCGGTCGAGGTTGCTGCGGGTGTTCAGGGTGTTGGGGTGGTCGGGGCCTAGGACCCGTAGCTGGTCGGGCAGTACCGCCTCGAATTCAGCGACCGCGCCGGCCGTGTCACCGGCCTCACCTCGCCAGCGGGCGAGCTTGTGGCGGGTGGTCAGAATGTCGGGGTGGTCGGGGTCGGGTCCCGGATCTCTCAGCTGATCGAGCAATAACGCTTCATACCCTGCCACTGCGCCAGCCCGGTCACCAGCCTCGCCCCGCCAGCCGGCAAGTTTGCGACGGATAGCGAAGGCAATGGGATTGTCGGGATTTTGAACGTGCGGCACCTCGGCAAGTAATGATTCAAGCTCAGTCACCGCACGCGCCGGGTCGCCAGCCCGCCCCCGCCAGTTGGCTAGCTCGCGGCGGATATGCATGGTGGAAAGCTCGTCGGGGCTTGAACCCTGGAGTAGGTCTGCGAGCAGGACTTCAAAGGCGGCCACCGCGTCCGCCGGATCACCGACGTGCGCTCCGTGTCGCCAATGTTGCCAGTGAATGATTCCGCGACGCATTACCACGAGAGCGTGAAAATCATGACTGGTCGTCAGCTGCACCTCTGCGAGCAAGCTCTCGTAGTCGGCGATCGCACTCGTCGTATCACCGGCTTCGCCGCGCCAGCGGGCCAGGCCGTGCCGGGTGGGCAGAGTATCGGGGTGTTCGGGTCCCAGCACCCGTAGGCGGTCTGCCAGCAAGGCCTCCAAGCCGGCCACCGCACCAACCCGATCGCCGGCCTCGTTCAGTAAGAACGCGAGCTGTCGTCGGATGGTCAGAGCGACCGGATGGCCGAGTCCCAGATGGGTGCAGGCGTGGTCGTGCAGCGTGCGCCAATAGGTAGTTGCGGCCTGGATCTGACCGCTGAAACTCAGTGATCCACCTACACGATCGAACACGTCATGAAGAGTGGGGGTAAGCAGGGCGGGGATGGTGTGAAGGTGAAGGGCTGTGGTGGTCGACCGCAGGGCTTGAACGAGATCTCGAGAGAAGATCTCGCTGGCAGGCCAGGCGGCGAGTAGCGCGTTGGCGGTGGTGTGCGCGAGATGGTGGAGGTGACCGGAAGTGAGGGTGTCGCGGACGGCGCGTTGGACCAAGGCGTGTACCGCCACCGCCCGCGCCGGTCGGTCAAGGATGAGGGTGATGAGGTTAAACCGGTGCAGTCGAGTCAGTCCGTCATAGACGTCATCGGGGGCGACCGGCCTGCCCGCGAGTGTGGTGAGGAAGTCCAGCATGGGTTGGACGGTGAATACATCGTGGGGGATGCCGTTGGGGTCGAGCAGGGCGGCGATCTCCAGCAGTCGGCGGGCCAGTCCCGCGCCTCGTGGCCGGGCCGGATCTCCGATCCGGTCGGCGCGGTCGATGGACACCGACCAGGTCACGGCGACCGTGGCCTGGTGTTCGGGCAGGGTGTGTTCGGGTGGGGTGAGGTCGGTGAGAGTTCGGCGCCAGTCTGCCAGCATCGCCCGGTAGGCGGTGACGGTCAGCAGTGGCTGATCGGCCAGGTACGCGGCGGCCTGGCTCAACGCCAACGGCAACCACCCCAGCTCCTCAGCCAACCTCTGCCACTGCTCCCGGTCGGCACTACTAGTGGTGCCGGCCAGGGCCTCGGTGAGATAGGACAGGGCCTGGTCGGGAGCAAACACATCCAGTTCGATCACCCGGTGTCCGCCGCGTCCCAACCCCACGTCGCGCCGTCGGCTGGTGAGCACGACCTGCCCGCCGGCACCGGGTGGAGGGTCGAGACCGCGCAGGTCGGCCGGGTCCTGCACGTCATCGAGCACCACCAGCCAGCGACGCGATGTCGTGGCCAGCCACTCCCGAAACAGCCGCGCCGCATCCTCCGGCGGCCGGTCGGCGATCTGTGGATCCTGCTCGATCAGCACCCGGGCTGCGGCCTCGGCATAAGCGGTGACCACCGCGTCGCGCGACAACGCCGACACCCACACCGCCAAGTCCAGTTCCGTATCGGACCACACCGACCAGGCGTGGCGAGCGGCCAACTGCGACTTGCCCACCCCGCCCAACCCCGACACCACCACATCCGCGCGCCGCCCGGACCCGACTACCACGACCGCGCGCCCGGCCTCCAACGTCTCAATCAGCACCGCGTGAGCTCGGCGTTCCTGATAGTGCTCCGCCAGCGCGTGCGGTAGCCCGACCCGTACCGGCCATGCCGCCCGTACCGGAACCGCCTGATGAACGACCGTCACGTCTCGGCCAGCCTGCACCGACAACCCGGACCCAAGCACGGTCGAGTCCTGCCGCACACCGGCCACTACATGATCGTCATTGGAGTCGTCCGCGGTCACTCACCCCAATCCATCCAGGCTCACGTGCCGCCCACGGAGATACCATCCCCGGCTCGTCCGCTGACGTACACCGCACAACTGCGGAAAGTCGCCGGTTCATCCTCAACACAAGCAAGGCCACATTCCGAACAGCACCAGCGCCGCCTCCCCCAACGAGGTCCGCTACCCAACGCCATCGGCATCCAGCCACCGCACCTCAACCCATTCTCGGCGGGAGCTATCGTCAAGACCTGTGGATCAAGTTCTTTAGAGGTCCTAACAGAATGATCTTGGCTATGCTTTGATCTTGTCGGATGTGGTGTTGTCCGGTGGGAGGTTGGTGTGGCCCGGCGTCGGCCGTGGGAGGTCGAGGACGAGCTGTGGGAGTTGGTCGAGCCGCTGTTGCCGAAGGTCGAGCGGCGGTTCCGGTATCCCGGTCGTCGGCGGTTGGACGACCGCAAGGCGTTGTGCGGCATCCTGTTCGTGCTCTACACGGGTATCCAGTGGGAGTTCCTGCCCCAGGAGCTGGGCTAAGGGTCGGGCATGACGTGCTGGCGGCGGCTGCGTGACTGGACCGAAGCCGGGGTGTGGCCGCGGCTGCACGAGCTGCTGCTCGCGTTGACGCGGCTGTGGGCGTTCGACCAGCTCAGCGCCCGGCCCTGCCGGATCGGCCGCCCGCCCTGGGAAGACCGGGGCATCGACGACTACCTGCCTGCCGCGACCACGACCGGCGGGGAGAACAGCACCGAACCGCTGTCCGAGCACACGATGGGCCCGCTGCTGGTCTGGGCGCTGCGCATGGTCGAAGACCTCGGCGGCGACATCCTCGCCGCCGAGGCGGAACGCCGACGCCTCACCCAGGCGGCCCGCACAGCCGCCTCCAGCACGGCCGGGGCCGCCGCCCTGCGCGCCGACCTCCCCGCCGCTGTCCTCGCCGACCTCCTCGGCCTCCACGTCAACACCGCAGTCCGCTGGGTCACCTACGCCCGCCGAGACTGGACCGACTACCTCGCCCTCCGAGCACAGCACGCCGGACGTTGCATAACGCCCGGCTGAAAGTTGACCTCTATCATTACGTGCACCGCAGACGAGGTGTGTGTCGGTGCCGTTCCATAGGGGACGACAGCCTCGCGACCGGCTGGTTCACTTCTGGAGTTGGAACTTGGTCAGATCCAGGTTGTCGGTGAGGATCAAGACTGTGACTACGACAAGGCTGAAGATCGCCCAAACCGCAGTGGCGATCCGCGAGTACCTGTCGAGCAGGTCGCCCGTCCTCGTGAGCGCCACTGTCCAGCGGCCAGGCGATTCTCGCCGCAGTTCGCCCAAGGGCTGCCCTTCCGCGTCGAATGCACCCACGAGAACTCCCAGGGCGGCGACCTTCTGCGAGTCGCCGGGTTCGGCCAGAACGATCATGAGTCCGTTGAGCACGTCGACGAGTTGGTCGGGGTAGGCGCTGGTGAGTGAGTCGCTTCCGTTCAGGAAGCGCCGTAGGTAACGGGCTCCTCCCAGGACGCTCGAGGCGAGCGGGTGTCCGGGCCATGCTCTGTCGAGGCGACGGCCCACGAGGGTGAGCGCACGGGCGGCCTGTTCAAGGTTCCGACGCTGCCTCCCCAACGGGTCGTGAGCCCATCCGGTGCGCGCTGTTGGGCGGTCGTCCTGATCGAGGCAGCGACGGAGGGCGACAGCAGCGTGTGCTGGCGACAACACGACGGCGACTGCGGTGGCGAGCCTGTTGAACACTATGAGGACGAGTAAGGCCGAGCCCAGGAAGACGGTGGTCCAGGCGGATCCGTCCGAGCTTGCGGCGGGCGGCATCGACTCACGGCCGGCTGTAGAAGCCGCGAGGACCAGGAGGAGAGCCGCTGGGGCGGAGACGCCAACCGCCCACCGCAGGTGGGTGTAGAGGTGTACTCGCCTGTCTAAAGAGATCCTGGTTCGCAGGCTCAGCGCCCGTCGGACGGCGCTCGGATCGGGACCGGATCCTTGCCCTCGGCCTACCAGCGCCCGCACGCGCCGTCCCAAGGACACTACTCCCAACACGCCGCCCAGGATCACGACGAGCGGCACGCCGTCCGGTACGGCGTGCCCCGACAGCGCCAGTGTCGCGTAGTAGGGAAACGTGACGAGCACTCCTGCGGCGAATCCCGCCGCACCCGCGACGACGACCAGCAGTCCTACTCGACACACCCGTCGCACCATCGCGGCTATCCCCGCGTTTCGGGCGGTCCTCCACAGGTGGCGTTGCACGACCCACCATCGAAGCCCTGGGATCGGCCCGTCACTCATTGCTCGCCAGCGCCCCACGCTCGGCGCCCGGCCACTGAGTTCGTCGACAACCACGGCGACCATAGCCAGGCCGCTGAACACCAGTAACGTCGCGATGGGCGGCGCCAATAGAGCAAACAGTAAGTCGGGATCCACAACGACGGTGTCTAGCACGGCACCCGACCTGGACGCCGGAACGTCACCGCTCCGAAACAAGATCAGCGCCCAGAGTCGGCCGATCCACCAGACTGCATCGTCCGCTCATCGGCAGAAGAGGACGTTCGAGCGGCGGCAGGCGCCGACGACACACGACGATGCGAGGTGCTGGCTGTCCCAGCAATCGGCGCTGCCCTCCGTGACCATAACGCCAGCGTGGTCAGGCCCTCGTCTCCAGCGAGGAATAGCGCATGGTTGGAATAAGTACCTTCCACCAGTAGTGCTGGGCTGGCGCAGCGGCTGCTGCCCCGACCCCGAACCCGCCGAGAACGGCGCCCTCGGGCGGCACCTCATCCGCGGCGCGGTGTTCAAGACCGCGCTGGACGAGCACGGCAACCACGACTCGGCCGGTGTCGAGCGCGATGTGCCCTGGGTGGCCATCGGGCCGGTGGTCGCCGCGATCCGAGTGCTGGAACGCCTCGTGCCCGCGGGCGGGCTGCTGTTCGCCACCGAACGGCACCTCGGAACCTCGCGGCAGCGCACAGGGGCGGTCACCGCAGCGGTGATGGCACCACGGATCGAGGTCTTCGTGGCCTGGGCCAACACCGAGGCCACCACCCGCGGCCTGACCGGCGAGGCGATCCCGCCCGACCCCGCAGGTGCCATCGGCACCGCCCGCTTCCGCAGATCCCTGGCCTGGCACATCGCCCGCCGACCGGGCGGACTGATCGCGCTGGCCGTCCAGTACGGGCACCTGCGCACTGCGGTCTCGGCCGGCTACGCCAACCGGGGCCGGGGCGGCATTCACGAACTGCTCGACGTCGAGAGCGTCCGCGCGGTCGCCGACACCGTCGCCGACCTGCACCACGACCTCGACCACGGCGGCGTGTCCGGTCCGGCCGCCCGCCGCGCGATCAAGGCCGCCGCCACTGCCCCCACCTTCGCCAGCACGATCATCACCGCCACCACCGCGCGGAGGTTGCTCGGCAACGAGGACGCCATGCTCTACGACAACCCGCACGCCCTGCTGCTGTGCCACTACAAACGGGCCACCGCCCTGTGCCACCCGCGACGACATCCGTGACACCCCCAGGCTCGACCACTGCGTCCCCGGCTGCGGCAACATCGCCCGCACCGACAACCACGCCACGCTGCTGCGCGAACGAGCCGACCTGCTGGACCGACGAGCGATCCGCGCCCCCGGCCCGCTCGCTCAACGCCTGCACGGCACCGCCGCGACGCTGCGCGGCCACGCCGACACCCACGACCGCACCCGCATCACCTCGAACCACAAAGACCCGCGAAACATCGACATCGACGAGGACTCCCGATGAGCCCGCGCCCGACGAACGCGACCGCATCCTCGCCGCAATGGACCGCATCCTCACCGGCACACCCCAGCGGTCCAACGGGGCATTGACCGTCGTCGCCCTGGCCCTGGAAGCTGACGTCCCCCGCAACGCACTGACCCAACGCCACACCGACCTCAAGGTCCGCTTCTACGACCGCGCCGCGAACGCGGTGCCACCTCCGGCGACGAGGTCCGCCTGCGCGCCACCATCGCCTCGCTGCACAAGACCGATGCCGGCAAGAACGCCGAACTCGCCCGCCTGCGCGCCGACGTCCCGGCACTGGTCCGCGTCGTCAACCAGCTCACCCTGGAAAATCAGCAGCTCCGGGCCGCGTTCGCACATCCGGACCCCAACGTCATCCCGTTCCCCGAATCCCGACAGGGCAACCCGAACGACTGGCCGGCACAAGCTCACCGACCCGCGCGTTTCAGATAACGGTGCTCGCGGCGCCTGCACAGGTACGCCAGGTGTTACCGCCGACCTGGATCGGTCGTTGCCGCGGTCACAGCCCTTCGGCGAGCAACCGCTCGCTGTCCGGGAGCTTCGCGCTGTAAGCGAGGGCGACGAGCTGGAACGCGCAGTGCTCGTCGCCCCTCCTCGTCCGGTCGAGCAGTTCGCTGTGCCGTCCGTGTTTGGCGAGCAGCGCGGCCAACTCCCGTTGAGCGTCGGCCTGGCCGGTGTCGGCCATTCTCCTCAGCACCACCACGTTGCCCGCTTTAGCCAGTCGCTGCGGGATCCACTCCTTGGCCCAGGACTTGCCCCGTGCAAGATTGAGCGCTTCCTCCCAGCGTCCCTCGTCGGCCAGCAAGTCCGCCAGCAGCATCCGGTGCTTCACGTGCACGGGCCGCAGCCGGGGCTTGGTGGTGACGTCGCGGAGGAACCGGATGGCCCTGACCCGCCTGTTCCTCGACACCAACATGCGCACCATCAGGTCGACTGCGAAGGTGTGGCTGGCCAACTCGATCGCCAATTCGATCCTGCCTTGGTCGAGCAGAACACCAAGCAGGCGTTCGGTCGGTACGTGTCCGGACGCCACCAGCTCCGCGACGACAGCCTCGGCGCGGCCGCCGGTCGCGATGCTGTGAGCGGCGAGGTTGCAGACGGCTTCGGGCACCTTGCTCGCTGCGAGCTCACGCAACTGTTCGATGTCACCTACGTCCGCCCACCGTTCCGCGAACCAGCGGTCGGTCCACCCGTGGGAGCGCCGCCTGCTGTCGCGAACGACCTCCAGCGCTTCGTCCCACCGTCCGGCTCGGCCCAGCAGCTCGACCAGGCGTTCTGTGACCTGTTCCTGTTGGGGCATTCGGCGCAGCGTTGCGAGCGCTTGATGGAGTGAGCCGACTTCGACCAGGTGCTCGGCCAATAGCAGGCCTGCCCAGACACCCCGGCGCTGAAGCAACTCAAGGAAGACTTCGCGCCGAGGCAGCTCTCGTCGGTCCAACGCCCGCCAAGCCTCGAATTGGAAGTCGTAGCGATCGGGTTGATGGTCCAGTAGGTCTCCGACTTCGGCCTCGCGCCCATGGTCGACTAACACGTCGAGCATGTTCCGTGCGGTGGTGGTGGAGCCAGTGGCGACAGCCGTGCGGTAGAGCGGGTCGGCGTGGCGGTAGCGCAGGCGGTGGTAGGCATTGCGGGCCAGGCGGAAGCGGTCCTCGGGGTCCCGGGCGTGGGCGAGCAGGGCGTCCCACAGGGAGTCCGGGGTGAGGGCGCGCCGTCGGGTGGTTCGGCCGTGCTGGTCGAGGTAGTCGTGCAGGTGGTAGCCGTCGGGTGGGCCCACGCCGGGACCGAGGCGCACCGGGCGGAGCGCAGCGACGCCGAGCAGGGAGGTGATGGCGGTCTTCAGTCCGGTCTCGAACCACGTCCCGGGCGCGTCCACCCGGTCGTCGTCGGACAGGTAGCCGGGTGCGGCGGTGGTCAGGAGGGCAGTGGTGAGCAGGGCATGGTGGCCCAGCCGCCGCGCGTCGAGGGCGGCGGTGAGGATGGCGGTCGCGTATCGGTCCTCGGGGGTGTCGGGGTGCTCGTAGCGCTCGACCACGGCGGGGCCGCCCGCGACGGCCTGGACGACTTCGCCGTCGTGCGCGGTGGCGAGTGCCTTGGCCAGCCGGGGGTCGGTCGGGGCGGCGGCCATCTGCGCGGCGGTGAACCGCTTGGCGACCCGGATCCGCGTGACGCGATGGTGCAGCAGGTCGCGGGCCTGCGGCTGGTTCGGGCAGGTCAGGGCGGACCAGTACTGCGGCCACAGGGTGCCCACGACCACGAACGGGCCGGGCAGTTCGAGCAGGGCGCGCAGCGCGGCGGCGGCGCGTTCGCCGTGGGTGTCGAGCATGTGGTTCTGGGTCTCGTTAAGCCACAGGATGGTGCCGGGCTCGACGCCGTTCGCCAGCACGTGCAGCAGATCCTCGGCCGTGCGCGGGTAGAGCAGCGGCCACGTGGCCAGTTCGGCGGTGACCGCCTCGTACAGCGCACGGGTCTTGCCGGTGGACGACTCACCGGTCAGCACCACCATCGCGGTACGCTTCGCCGCGAGCAGCCCGGCCAGTTCCTGGTCGTGCTCGCGCGCCACGTACGCCGGAAGATCCGGCAGCCGGGCGTCGGCGGCCGTGACGGCCCGGTGCACGTCCAGGTCGAACGGGTGCCACTCGGTAATCGGCCGGGCGGGCGAGGAAGCGGCCTGCCGCGTGTGCACGGACACGTGCACGCCGCCCGTGATCGACCCGGCCTGGACGACCGCCGCCGCCTCACCGGACATTTCGTTGCGCACAAAGTCGGGCACGCGCCCGACGCTACGGAATCTGGTCGCGCTTCACCACGGCGATGCTCCAAGGCGGACAACGGCGCTTCTGCCAGCAGCCTCGGCCACACCACCAGACTCCCAACTGTCCCCGAGCGAATCACCTCATCAGACGACACCAATACTCCATCCGAGCAACACGCTGACTTGACAGGAAATTCCTGTACCGGTCGAGTGGAATACCGGCCGCCCGAACGGAGCAGCGACCCGGGCCGGCCGGTTCGCGGCTTCGGCCAATTCGGGTCCGGCCGATCGACGGTGGACAGCCTGTTGCGCGGATGCCTGTCGAGCACGGCTCGGCGATGCGCCCCCACGAAGTGCGCGGGCCGCCCGGACGGGTGTAGCCGCCGACGCCGCGCTGCGCGAAACCCCACCGTCCATTAAGCACCGTAGAACCAGGTGTGAGGACGAGGAGTGTGGCCATGCGGGGCAGGTGCGTCGGTCTGGCAGTGGTGTGCGCGGTGACGCTCGGTGTGGCCGTCCCGGGCGCGGCCCGCGCAGCCGCGGCACCGGAGGAGATCCTGCTGCGCGAAGCGGTGGCGCGGCTGTCGGTGGCCGAGGAGAACCGGGAGGGCTACCACCACGACGCGTTCAAGCATTGGGTGGACACCGATCGCGACGGCTGCTCGACGCGGGCCGAAGTGCTGTTGGAGGAGGTAGTCGAGCCACCGCAGGTCACCGGCCGCTGCACTCTGACCGGCGGACGCTGGTACTCCTTCTACGACGACACCCACGTCGACGACGCACACGGCCTGGACATCGACTACATGGTTGCGCTGGCCGAGGCCTGGGACAGCGGCGCCCGCGACTGGACCGCGCAACGCCGCGAGGACTACGCCAACGACCTCGCCGAACTCGACGCGCTGTGGGCGGTCACCGCCCGATCCAACCGCGGCAAAGCCGACCAGGACCCACGGCAATGGATGCCGCCCCACCAGCCGGCGGCATGCTGCTACCTCACCGCCTGGGTCACCGTGAAGACCCGCCGGCAACTCACCGTCGACCCGGCCGAACGCGCCACGCTCACCGCCCTGACCCGGGACTGCCCCGACGTGCCGATCACCACCCGGCCCGCCTGACCTCAATCGACGTGTATCTCGTGTCCAACATCCAAGGGTCAAGTTCCTGTGGTCGCGGCACGTTGTTTGTGTCGTGGTTGGTGAGCGCTGTCCGATCGGTGGCGGTGCCGCAGTTCAGGCGGGCCAGATCTGCAGGGTCCAGGTGTCGGTCGGTGCCACGTCCTCAGCGGTTTGTTTCCGGCGGTGGGCGCGGAGGCGGTAGGCGCCGGGGTGGGGCAGGTGCACGGTGACGTCGTTGGGTGATCCGGTGGTGCAGGCGAGCAGGATCTGCTCGGTGTCGACGGTGAACTCGCCGTCGAAGCGTTCGGTGACCATGTGTGGGTCGGTGGGGTCGTCGGGTGGGGTGTCGGTCCACAGTTCGAGGGTGACGTCGGCGGCGAGGGATTGGCGGCCGGCGGCGTTGAAGACGGCTCCGCCGGGTCCGGCGACGGCGATCCAGCCGGGTGTGCGGCGGGCGAGCAGGTCGGTGGTGGTCGCCTGGCCGGTGTAGTCGAACAGGACGAACTGGGCGAACTCGATGGAGACGCGTGCGGTGATCGTCGTGGTCTTCTGCGCGGTCATGGCGAGGTCTGATCTCCCGTAAGAGGTGTGCACGCGGCGTGACCGGAAGGGTTGTTCCCGGTCACGCCGCGGAAGGTATCAGTCCTTGATCAGCACGTAGAACGGGTCTTCCTCGACGAGGTGGTCGTCGGCCAGGAACTGGGACAGGCTGTTGCCGGCGTTCTGGTTGTGGACCGAGTGCAGTGGTCGGACCGCGTAGCTGCGATCGGTGTTGGCGTTGATGGTCATCTGCACGCCTTGGTGGGTGACGGAGAAGGGGTACTCGTCGCAGTCGTTGGTGGCGGTTGGGTCGTTGGGGTCGTTGCGCTGGCTGTAGTCGGGGCCGAAGTGCTTCTTGCATTCGGCCACGGCGGCGAGTCGGTTGTTGTCGCGGGCGACGGTGTCGTAGTACATGCGGGTCAGCGGGTAGGGGGTGCCGAACTTGCCCGGGATCCAGGTGCCGGGGGTGCCGGGTTTGGTGGCGGGCAGGTTGTCCTGGGCGTCGCGGATGAGTTGTGCGGATTCGGCGACGGCGGGGTTGGAGGCGCTGAGTTGGAAGATGCCGGCCTGTTCGTGGAAGACGCAGTCGGCGCCGCGGGCGTAGTTGGCGTTGACCGCGGTGCGGGCCTGGTCGCAGCGCAGGTGCAGGTTGGGGGCGCCGTAGAAGGAGTTCGAGCCCGGGCTGTTGGGCAGGTAGAAGTAGGGTGCGAACTCGTAGATGCGGCGCTGTTCGTTGGGTGAAGGGTCGTCGGGCATCGTGGAGCCGCCGGTGGGAAACTGCACCGTGGCGGTGCGGCGGGGGTTGGCGCCCCAGCCCTGCGGGGTGTCGCTGTGGGAGACGGTGTCGGGGGTGCACTCGGGGCCTGAGGGGTTGACGTCCCAGCAGCCGGCGCCGAAGGTCCACCTCTTGGTGATTGGGTAGCCGTCGGTCCAACGCCAGTTGCCCAGCTCCACGGACAGCTCGCCGGTGCGGGTGTTCTCGTTCATGCTCACCATCACCGCGGCGTCGACGAACGCGGCGGCGATCAGTGTGGGGCGGCCGTTGCGGACCTCGAAGTGCTCGGAGAGCAGGGTGACACCGTGGCAGCCGTTGAACCGGTTCTTGTACCAGTAGTTCGGTGGTGGCGAGGAGGCGTTGCGGAAGAAGTCCCAGCACTCCCGGGTCGTGATCCGGTCGCGGACCGGCAGCCCCTCGGCCGCCGCGTCGAGGTGTCCGGACGAGGCGGTGGGAGGGAAGGCGACCTTGCCCGGCCGGGCGATCTCCGCCAGTTCCCGCCTCGACCGAATCGGTCGGATCGGTCGAGGAATCGCCGTGGCCGGGCGCATGTCGGGTGTCGCGGAGGTGGTGACGTGTCCGATGCGGTCGGCCAGCAAGGTCCTCGCCGCCTGCACCATTGGAACCGAGGTGACGGTGGTGAACGTGGAGCCCTCCGGAGCGCTGTGCGCGGCGAGGGCCTGGCCCTGACCGAGCGCCAGACTCGCGGTACAAGCTAATACGGCGGACGACAAAGCGGATCCGCGCCTTCTATGCATGATTTCCCCATAACGACAGGAACAGAGATACGAGATGCCAAAAGAAGTCCGCCGGACACCACGACAAGTGACGCCTTTCACGGTTTTCCTGCGGACCTCAGCCCTCGATGCCGGCTCGATCGGCCGTCAGCGACGTTAGGGAAATTTCCACTGCTTGTCACCCATGATTGCGAGGATCACTCGCGTGGCCGAGATCGACGCTTGGAGCGTCACCAAGCGTGATACATATGGAACGACCGAAGAGACATGCGTCACCAACGATATTCGCTCGACGCACCACACAGCACACTACGGTCCGCGTCGACCGTTCTCGTGCACTACCGGAGTCGGACGGCAGGCAACCGCTGGAACAGCACCTTTGACTTCGCTGCGCTGCCCACGAGACTCCCACGCCTTGTTCGACAGCCGACCACGACTGGGCCTTGAGGGCATGCGGATTACCGACCGGGCAACTCTGCCGTTCGTGTGACAGTCACACCACGTTGTGGCGCACATAGACCGCAAGCTCGTACGGTGAAGCTGTGGTGGCCGTAATTTTACGGTAGAAGGATTCTATCGCACGCGTAGTGGCGTAACCGCCTGCGGGATTCACTTCTCCGATCTCACCGCCGACATCACACATATCACCAATACCTACCGGTGTCACTGAGCCCTTTCCAACCTGACGGCGTGGGCGGTGACCGTGGTGGGGACATAGCGAAGCTCCTGGTAGATGACTTAGCGACCAAGAGCAAGGCCATCGCCAGGAGCTTCGAGTGCTTGAGCCCTTTTCAACCTCATCCGCCGTTGAGGTGGAGTGTGAGCACGGCTTTGGTCAGGTCGGTGATGCGGGTGGTGGAGCAGCGGAGTCTGCGCAGCAGCCGCCAGGCCTCCAGAATTGAGACGGCTGGCCGAGCAGCAGGTGGGCTCGGTGGCCGAGTTGACTCCGGCAGTGTGGAACCGGTGGCGGCTGCACCTGGTCAACCCTGCACCCCGGGCACAGGGTCGGCAACCGACGGCCATGTCCGGCCACGAGCGGTTGCTGGACTCGCGTGTGGTTGCGTTGGCCTTGCCCGAGTTGCGCGCCGACACCGCCCGCACGATCGAGATGCGCGTCGGCCGCGTCCACCGGAGCAAGGACAAACCCTTCTACACCCAGGCGCAGTTCGAGGCGATCCAGAAGGCCGCCCGATGAGCGAGCACGTGCGAGGACCCACGTTGGAGACCGAGATCGTTTCGCGTGCGATGGCCGCGGCGACAGCGCTGACCGGAGAGTTGCACCTACGGGTCGACGACGCGGCCGTGATTCACAATTTGAATATGCTCGCCCTTTGAACAGCATTGGTCTTGCGATCGATATCGACTCATGCTGATGTGGGTGTGCTGACGCTGCACATCCCGCTTCGAGGTGTAACGTATGGTTGCAGGCGATCCGCTTGTCTTGGCGACGATGCGACTCGGACTACGATAGGATTGAGTTCCTTCAACTTGATGAGGGAGTTGCAGATGAGCGAATCAGATGACGCTGTGGCCCTGAAGGTTATCATGATCGGAGATTCACAGAAACTGCGATCGGTTTCCCGTCGGCTTGAAGCTCACGCAAATCTGATAGTTGTGGCAGAAGCGGAGTCCGCCGAGTACTCCTACGGCTTGATCCGGCATTGCCGTGACGATGGTGTTCGGGTAAACACAGTGTTTATCGACCCGCTCTCCGACCGCTTCGATCCGCACCAGTCGTCTCTATTCATCTTGAACACCCGAGTGCAGTATCCAGACGTCGTTTTTGTTCTTCTTGCATCGGAAGCGGATATTCGATCGCGCAGGCCGGACTTTCCCTACGAGATTCGAAACAGGATCGACCACTACTACAGGATAGATCCGTCGGCGCCGAAGCGATTACTCAACGAAATAACGGACAACGCCATCGACCAGTGCCGATCCTGGCATGCGAGGGTAATCCGCGAACCGGCGCTCCGTCGTCACAAGTACGATGTGGCCCTATCCTTCGCTGGCGAGGATCGTGAAATTGCGTCGCAGCTGGCGAGACTCTTGACCGAGCGCGGCATTCGCGTATTTTACGACGATGATCAACGGGCATCCCTTTGGGGCGCAAACCTCTACACCACTCTGTATGATGTCTACGCTCACGAGTGCCGTTTTTGTCTTCTTTTAGTAAGCAAGGCATACAGAGATAAGATGTGGACGAATCATGAGCGCGTTGCAGCGCAGGTGAGAGCGTTCGAGATGCGTGAACGAGAGTACATTCTTCCGGTCTACTTGGAAGATGTCTCGATACCGGGCCTGCCGCCCACTGTTGCCCATGTGCAAGTCAGTCTCGGCGTGATAGGAATAGTTGATCTTCTTATCCGGAAGCTCGCTTCGGCCAGTTGATGTACCTCACATACGTAACGGACGCCCAACACCGGGCAGACGACTCCACGAACTGTCCTTCTCCGTAGGAGGGGGAACGGACCGCAGCCCAGCGCATCGGCTTCCTCGACCAGGTGGCAGGGTGTCCCCTTAAGGACGGACGTCCACGCCTCGCAAAACAAACATCCTGTCATTCCGCGATGCGCGTGGCCCGGCCGCTTGCTCGTGCCACTCCATCAAGCAGGGCGCCCATCAGAGTTAGAGCAGAGCCCACACCCTGTGTATCGCTGAACGCGGCGGCGCGGCGTGTCGGCCTGGGTGCCTGGACCAACAGCTCGAAACCGTGCACAGAAGTCCCACTTGAACTCCACCGCCCACCCCGGACCCGACGGCGGTTCACCTAGGTCGCCAGCATCGGCGGGATGACCGGCTGGTCACCGGCAACAACGGCCGCACGCTCCACCCCGACCACCTCCAGCACCGACGGGCATTCATCGTCACCGGGAATCAGCCGAGGCACGAACGCAGCACCGACAGCTCCACCACACCCTCTGATCGGCGAGCCCGAGTACTCCGAGGCAGCATTACAGCGTGAACAACCCCTACACCGACGCCATCCAGTCCGAGGAGGGCTACCGTCAGCAGGCCGAACACCTAGGCGTGACCGGGGAACACGCCGATCGCCTCCTGCGACGCGCCCTCGCCGACGCCCGCGAAGCACCGGACACGAACCCATACGAACTCGCCTACCTACAGCTCGTCGCCGACATGAACCAAAACCCGAAGTAACCGGCGCGTCCACCCCTTCGACCGGCATCGACATACAGCCACCCACAACTGCCCCGCCTCGGCACCGACGTCGCTGTGGCAACGGCCAGCCAACCCCGCGGCCAACGTCGACACCCAACGTTCCACAACCGCCCTGACCAGCAAGCGCCGCACCTAGATTCGACCAAGTCAGGCGCTCGTCTCGAACCGACGACCTACAGCGAGGTGTGCCACACGCACCGGCCGTAAGACACAGCGTGGAGAACACCCGGTGATCGTCACACCCGAACGCGTCATCCGACGGGAAAGGCGCACTGGGCCGCGGCACGCATGCACTACAACGACGCGAGACATCGGCGCACTGTGCCCTCCGGGGGTAACCACAGCTGACACAGCGTCACCACGCCAGAGCGGAACAGCAGTCGTCCCTACCCGACCAAACTGAACGAAAAACGGCCATCCGCCGTGTATCGTGGCTGGTCAAGGAGTGTCTTCCCCGCGCGAGCGGGGGTGGTCCGATCCGCTTAGCCCTCGCGTCCACCGCCCTGCTGTCTTCCCCGCGCGAGCGGGGGTGGTCCGTCGGCCTGCTTCGTGTGGAAGTGGATGCCAAAGTGTTCCCCGCGCGAGCGGGGGTGGTCCCGCCTCCAGGTCGAACGTGGTGTCCACGTGCCTGTCTTCCCCGCGCGAGCGGGGGTGGTCCCAGCAGGCCCCGGTCGGCCTCGGCGGCGTCGTCGTCTTCCCCGCGCGAGCGGGGGTGGTCCCGTGGATCAGGCCCATAAGGCTCTCAGCGAGGCGTCTTCCCTGCGCGAGCGGGGGTGGTCCGGCGTACCTCGCGTCGATCGGCTGACCGGCGTCGTCTTCCCCGCGCGAGCGGGGGTGGTCCCGCCAAGGACGCGCCTGGTGCCTTCGTCCACACGTCTTCTCCGCGCGAGCGGGGGTGGTCCACTGGTGGCTGCCCAATGGCCTGTTCGCGCGGTCTTCCCCGCGCGAGCGGGGGTGGTCCGTCGGCGAACTCGTTCAGCTCCTTGACGGTGCCGTCTTCTCTGCGCGAGCGGGGGTGGTCCGCGGCCACCACCCGCAAGCACAGCACCTCACGGTCAGCCCCGACCGAGCGGGGGGTGATCCTCTCGGGCTTCATGGCCCGGCGTTCCTTCTCGTCTCCCCTGCGCGAGCGGGGGTGGTCCGCAGTCGCCGGTGTACTCCGTCACCAGCGGTTCCGTCTTCCCCGCGCGAGCGGGGGTGGTCCGCGCTCACCAAGCTGTTCGCCGCGGTCGGCGACGTCTTCCCGCGCGAGCGGGGGTGGTCCTCTCTCGTGCTGTCCACAACTCGTCCAGCCACAGTCTTCCCCGCGCGAGCGGGGGTGGTCCGAAGCCATGCCCTACCTCAATCCTGCGGCCGGTCTTCCGCGAGAGCGGGGGTGGTCCCCACTGGATCACTGCCGCCGCCGCGCATGTCTTCCCCGCGCGAGCGGGGGTGGTTCGCCGAAGGGGAAGCGCTGGCGCATGGCTGGCTTGTCTTCTCCGCGCGAGCGGGGGTGATCCCACGTGGCGTGTCGTCGGGGATCGCATGGTCGAGTCTTCCCCATGCCAGCGGGGGTGGTCCGTATACAGAGTTCCGGTTGCATAACGGCCGGGCCTTTCCCGTGCGAGCGAAGATCCCGCGACTGCGGCACGCTTCAGCTCTGCCACCATGATCTTCACGGCCCCGGTGGGGGTGGGTTATGTGTTGCGTGGTGGGGCGAGGGTGAGGAGGCCGCAGCCGTAGGCTTTGGCGCGTCCGATGCCGGTGGTGAGGGCGTGGGTGAAGGCGATGTGGTCGGTGATGATGAGGTGGCCGTCGAAGCGGACTGGGTCGATGGTGATGGTGGTGTTGTCTTTGTGGCCGGTCATTCTCGGGACGGGTGAGGGGTTGACGTCGGGTTGGCCGTCGCGGGCGGTGGGGATGACGAAGCCGTGTTGTTCGCCTTTGCGGATGAGCCAGGTGATCTGGTCGTCGGGTTGGTGGTGTGCGACGCGGCGGGTTTTGCCTTTGAGTGGGATGGGGCGGGTGTCCTGGGTGGCGTTGGCGAGGAGTCGGAAGGACAGTTTGCGGCCGGGGGTGATGGCGTCGAGCACGGGTTGCAGTGGGCGGACTTCGGGTGTGGTGGTGGTGTAGTCGCGGGGCAGTTTGATCCAGGTGGGGTTTGTGTGGCTTTGGATGTAGGCGGTGTAGCCGATGTGGGTGGGGTCCAGGCGCCAGAGGACGCCGTGGGCTTGGCGGGCGGGGATGTCGCCGTCGGTGTCGGGGTAGGCGGACATGACGGTGCGGTGCAGGTCGTGGATGTTGGCGAAGTCGCGGCGGAACTCGCGGGACCTGACGTTGACGGTCAGTTTGGTCAGGAACACGAGGTCTCTCCTGTGCGGATCATCTCGTCGGTCAGGTCGGTGTCGGCTACCAGGACGTGGCGGGTACGGAAGGTTCGTTGGGCGATGCTGACGGGGTGGTCGTGGCGGGGTTCGGCGCCGGGTGTGGTGGGGGTGCAGTCGGTGACGGTCCGCAGCGGGGCTCTGTCGGTGGCTGGGCGCAGGCGTTCGGTGTTGCGCACGTCGACATCGATTTCCAGCCACGAGTGGGTGGCGATCACGTCGGCGGCGGGTTGTTCACTCAGTGCCTCGCGCGTGAGGAGAGGGCGGGCGGGAACGAAGGCACGGCGGCCGAAGAACAGTGGCCAGTGAGGGCGATCGACCCGATCATGCAGTTCTTGCAGCAGGGCGGGGTCGCCCTCGAGTACGACGAGGAAGAGCGCGTCGGCGAGGTAGTAGCGTTCGCTGACCACGGTGCGGTGGCCTTTACCTTCGGTGGTGGGCACGTTCTGGGTGGTGTGGTAGTCGCGTTCGAGGATGCCTTCGCGGTCGACCCGGACCGCCATGTGCAGGTTCGCGAGCGCCTCTGTCGCCTCGTCGTCTCCGCGGTGCTTGCCCAGTGCGGCGGCGAGCAGACCCACGACCCCGGATTTGGTGGGTTCGCGGGTGGTGTCGCGGATGATGCCGCGTGATCGGGTGCCCCACGATTGCAGTGGGGCGTCGAAGCACAGGGCCAGTGAGGCGGTGGTCATGCCGTTGCCGCGGCCAGCAGTCGGCCGGTGAACTCATCGATACCGGTGACGATCTCCTCGTCCGGCAGGTGGGGCAGCACGCCGGTAACGGAGGCGCCTGCGACGGTGTGCAGGCCGGTGCTGCCGTAGAAGGTGCGCAGCTGGGTGAAGTGGTGGGCGAGTCGTTCGGTGGAGGCGGCCATGAGGTCGGTGTCAGTGACCGGCTTGAGGAAGGCGTTGGCGAGGTTCCAGGCGCCGGTGTCACGCACGACGCCGAGCAGGGTGTCCGGCATGGTGCGGGCGGCGGTGGAGTTCTGCTTGCCGCCGGGCACGGCGTTGACGAACGCGTGCAGCCACGCCCGCACACCACGCGCGGCCAGCTCGGCGTCGTCGCCGAGGTTGTGGGCGAGTTGGGCGAGGTCGACGTTGGCGTAGCGGTAGTAGCAGGCGGAGTTGAAGTCGACGGTGCCGATCATGTCCGCGCCGGAGTCCTCGGTGGCCTTGAGGTCGTCGACCGCGGTGTAGAAGTCGAACTCGTTGACCACCGCGTGGGTGGACAGCGCGTGGGCGACCTGGGAGGCGGCGTCGACGTTGAAGTCCTTGTTGTCGGCGATCATCCGCCCGAACAGCGCCACGTCGACCGCGCGGCTGCCGTCGAGGATGCGCTTGGCCTCCGCGGAGGTGGCCTTGTCCGGCTTGGCTTTCGTGCCCTTCTTCTCGATCTTGGCCAGCGTGTCCCAGTTCGCCAGGCAGTACTCGGCCAGGTGCTCGATCGAGGACCGGCCGACGAACAGCAGGTACTGGGTCAGCCCTTTGTTGACGTCGACGCCGAACCCGAGGTGGCCCAGCGCAGCCATCACGATCTCCCGCGACTCCTTCTCCTCACGGCCTCGTGCCACGAGCAGCTCGGTGGTGCTGTCGACCAGACGCTTGGTCCGCACTCCGGTCTCACCGGCGTCCAGGCCGTGGTAGTTGAACAGCAGCCGCGCGGCGCGCTTGAGCGACTGGCTCGAGATCCTGGCGCGGGTGTGTCCGCCGAAGGTCGCCGTCTTGGGCTGGCCGACGTCGTCGCGGTTGAGGTTGCTGACCGGGAAGGACTGCAGCAGGTGCAGTTCGAGGATCACGATGCGTCTCCGGGTTCGGGTTCTTCGTCGTCGTTGTCGGCGACCGCCTCGGTCGACCGGCCGTTCCTGGCCGGGACGTGGTAGTCGCGAGCCCAGTTCAGGCGGATCTGGTGGGCGTGGTCGCCGCGGTAGTTCTCGCCGAGCAGCACCACCAGGTCGTCGAGCAGCTGGTGGTGGTCGATGGGGATGCCGTGGGACGCGAGTAGGCGGACGGTCTGGCGCAGGTGGTGTGACAGGGCGTCGCGGTCGCGTGCCAGTAGCTGGGTAAAGCGGCGGTCGGCGGCGGTGCCGGTCTTGGCCTTCAGCTCGCCCATCGAGGCGCCGAAGGTGCGGCGGCCCTTCCTGCTGCGCGGTGGCTGAGGGTTGAGTGCGAACAGCCCTGCCACCAGCAGCCAGGTGTCCTGCTCGGCCTGCGGCGGGTCGTAGGGGAAGACGTACTCGAACGCCTCGGTCTGCTGCCGGGTGCCGGAGAACATCCGGCGCATCCGTGCCAGAGCCTGACGGCAGTCGCCCGCGTACTTGGGATTCTTCGATCGGGTGCCGCGTTCGCGGGCGTAGAGGTTGTCGACGAACGCTTGCCGGCGGTCGCGAACGGTCATCGGCTCGGTCATTCCTCCTCCCGGGGGATGTAGTTGCGCACCTCGTGGTCGAAGGTGCGGATCAGCGTGGTGAGGCGGGTGAGGAACCGGTCGAGGTACTTGGCCATCAGCAGCAGGTCGGCCGCCTCGGCCTGGGCACCACCGGTCCACCGCTGCGCGGCGTGTTGCGCGGTGCGGCGCACGTGCCTCGACCATGCCGTGACCGCCGCGGTGGAGGCAGTGCCTTCGGGCCATGCCGTCGCCAGGTCGGTGAGCAGGGTGGCGAAGGGCGCGGTCAGCTTGGGCCAGTAGTCCAGATCGAGGGTGCTTGACGGCTTTGCGCGTTTGTCTTTGCGGTAGTCGCGTTCCATGTGCCGCAGCGCGGCCCCGGCGTTGTCGGCCAGGCTGATGGCCGTGCCGATCAACGCGCCCAACACCTCGTCGTCGGCCCTCAGCAACGCCACCGGCGCCGGCACGTGATCTTCCAGGTAGGTCTCGACGACCGAGTTGTTGTCGTCCAATTGTTGCCCGTACACCCGTAGTGTGTAGACCGCGTCAGCCGGGATGTAGCCGTGCACGACACGGTCCGGGATCGCGTGCAGCGTTCTGGGCCGCAGGCGGGACTTGTTCTCCTCGCGCCGGTCGGTGAGCAGCAGCTCCACGCTGTGCCGCCACACGCCGCGCACCGGGTGCAGGCGCACCGGCAGCAGCGGCTTGTCCTTCATCGGTTTGCCGTTGGTCCCGACCGGTTTGCGGAACGCCGCCATCTTCTCCTCATCGGCCGATGACCCGTCGTACCGGTCCCCCGGCGTCACGACCACCCCGTCCACCACCTGCCGGTCGTCGACCTGACGGTGGAACAGAAGGATCCGCCGTGACTGCCAGGTCAGCAGATCCGTCCAGCCTCGCGAGACCTGCGAGGTCTCCGGCTCGCCGCCCGGTGGCTCCGGCTGTTCCCACACGGGGTGGTCGTCCGGCCACGTGCCGTCCGGGCGCTCCAGTTCCGGATCGTAGCGAAGGGCGTTGAGCAGCAGGGTTTCCTTCAGCGTCGCGCCTTCGACCAGCACCACCCCCATCGTGTTGCAGGGGGCTTTCTGCGACGACTTGTCCTTGTTGAACGGTGTCTTCATCCCACCGGGGTCGAACGCCTGCGCGGTGACCAACCAGCGGGCCGCCTCCGCGGGCGTCATCGTCACCCGGTCCGACGCCGTCGTGTGGTCGAACAACGTGACCTTGTTGCCCACCGCCCGGTGTGGCACCAGCTTGAACGGGGTGCTCGGCGTCAGCTTCGCCAACGCCGGGCACTGGAAGAACGGGCGCACCGGATCGAACAGGTCGAACCTCGACTCCTTGCCCGTCAGGTACTTCCGCAGGCGGGTGCGGGGCAGCTCCGGGTCGCGCCACAACAGGCCCCAGTCCCGCTCCGTTTCCGGCCCATAGGCACGGTGCAGCAGAGCCAACACCACACGGTGCAGAGCCGCAGTCATCGGCGGCGTGTCACCGGTGATCCGCCGCAGGTCATGAGCACGAAGAAGAACGTCCTCCAGACCGACCTCATCGGCGTAGCCATCCATGTCCAGCACGGGAATCCAACGTTCGCTGAGCAGATCGAACCGAGCGCCGGTCACAGGTCATCATCGGTGTACACACCGAGCTCCTCGTCGTAGTGCAACACCCGATCCCCCACTACGCATCGTCCGTTCTCGAACACCAGCGCCCGGTGGTGCAGCAACCACGGCTGCGCCGCGAACGCCGCCGGCACCGCGGCCGCCTGCAGTGCGTGCACCACCGCCTCGGGGACGCCGTCGGGCGCCGACAACACCGTGGCATCGTCGAGCACCTGCGCCGTCACCGCCGTTGACAGTCGATCATCGGCCAGGTCGAGCGGCTCGTTACCCGACACCGTGGTCACCGCACCGGAGGACGGATCGCGTTTCAGCAAGGCGACGGACACCGCCATGGTCAACGGCTCGGGATGCTCAGCCACGCCGCCTGCCCCCGCTCCGAAGGTTCGTCACGTACTTGGGGATGTCGGTCATCTCGTTCAACCGCTCCAACGCCATCGGCATGGGCACGTACCACTCACGGGCCTGAGCCCGCTCCCTGTCGACCGCCCGGCGATAGGTCTGCGCCCACGCCCGCCACGACGCCTCCCACCCGGCCGGACATTCGACCGCGTCCTCCGGTCCGTAGACCGCGTCGATCAAACCGGACACGTCGTCCGGGCAAGTGATCATCGACCGCTCACGCAGCAACGCCCACGTCCTGGCCAGTAGGTGGAAGCGGTACACGCCGTGCAGACCCTTCGGGAACTTCGGCCCCTCCGGTGTGTCGGTCACACCGGTGATGCCCAGCACCAGCTCCCCGCGGTCATCGCGCCGGTGTCGATGGACACGGCCGGCGCGTTGGATCAACAGATCGACCGGTGCCAGATCGGTCAGCATCGCGTCGAAATCCAGGTCCAGGCTCTGCTCCAACACCTGCGTACCGATCACGATTGCGTGCCGCCGCCTGCCGTCACGGCCGAACCACGACCGCAGATCCGCCTCTTTACGACGGCGTACCGCGTTGGTCATGTCCCCGTGCAGCAGGACGACCTCCGGCCGTCGGTCCGGGGGCAGGTGCTCGACCTTGTCGCGCACCGCCTCGTAGGTGGCCTTGGCCCGCGGTCTCATGTTGTGCACTGCGGCCACGGCACGCCCACCCTCAGCGTGCTTGATCAACCAGTCGGCGACCTCATCGTCAGCTATGCCCTTGTCCAGTACCACCCGCCGGTCGGCGTTCAGCTCCTCCGACACACCGACCCCCACCACCCTGGCCGGTTCACGGCCGGCGATCGTGACCCGCGGGTAGGAAGCGCTGCCGTCCTCGGCAGGAACCGCCGAGGGCGCCACACCGAGCAACCCGGACTGCCACGCCACGACCAACTCACGACGACGATGCGACGGCAAGGTGGCCGACATCAGCACGACGGACGCGCCCAACCGCCCCAGCCACATCAGCAGCCGATCCAGCAGCTTCGACATCTGCGTGTCGTAGGCGTGCACCTCGTCGAACACCACGACCTTGCTCGACAACGCCGTCAACCGCACGAACAAGTGCCCCGACCGCACCACCGACTTCAAGGCCTGATCCAAGGTGCCCACCCCCAGAGGTGCCACCAGGCTCTTCTTGCGGGTGAACCACTCCCCCGCCGCCACATCCGAATCCTCACCGTGATCCCGACCGACGTCGGACGGCTCGACCGCACGTTCCTCCAAGAACTCCCTCGCCTCGGAGTGGATCAACCGCACCGCCGTCGAATCACCCAAACGCTCCAACAACTCCTCGACCTCACCGAGGAACTGATGACTCGTCGCCTTCGTCGGCATCGCGACGTAAACCCCGCTCAACTCCAAATCCCGCACGAGCGTGGCAGCCACCTGCAGCGCCAGATTCGTCTTACCCTCACCCGTCGGCGCCTCGACCACCAGCATCGTCGACCCGTCCCGGCCAGCCGTCAGCGACTCCGCCGCCCGCTGCACCGGCCTGACCTTGTCGTGGTGCGGGAACAGCACGCCGAACGACGTATCGACAGGAGCGACCCAAGCCCGCAACCCGGCCGTCCGCACGGCCTCACGGGCATGCTCCCGTGCCTGCTCCACATAGTCGCTCAGATCGAACCCACCCTGCGGCGAGGTGTAGTTCGACGTGTCCGACGCGATCCAGTCACTCACCGACGTCAACGCCGCCAACGACACTGCCACCTCGACACCAACCCGCACCCCACCCCAAGGCAACGACCCCGGCTCAGCCAAACCCAGCGCCCGCGCCACCTCCACCACCATCTCGTCACGCCACCCGGCCCACCGCCGACCGCCGTGATCGTTGACCTCACGCCTCGCCTGCTCGACCTGATCGACAGCCGGGAAGTAACCGTGATGACCACCCAACGCCGCCGCGACCGTCACCGCCCCCGGCGTCTCCATCCCCCACCGCCGCAACATCCCCCGCACGTGCAACGCCGTCACCGTCCCGTGCGGCGTGTCCACCTTCCCCACCCCCTTCGGCCGCTCCACATACAACACATCCACCGCCGCCACCGGCAGCCGCTCCACAGCCACATCGGCACGAAGAGCCTGGAACCCCGGCGCGTACTTCCCCAGGTCATGCAGACCGCACAGCAACGCGATCCAGCCGTCAGGGTCGCCAGTGGCGGAGAACGCGGCTCGCAACTCCCTCACGCACCCAGGCCCCAACAGGACCGGCATCAACAGCTCTGCGACCGCAGCCGTGTCGACGATGTGACAGACCAACGGATGAGGCAACCGTGTCCCGGACGCCTTCCCCCAGGCACCCCACACGGGAGGTGACCCCACAACAACCCACCTTCAATTACTTCTCGATTGCCCCCCCGACTCCCGAGGCTGGACATACAAGCAGATCGTGCACAGAAACGCCAATCCGGCATCCACCCGACTACATCCGCGTTCGAAGGTCACCCGAATGACGCAGTCCACTGAACTGCAGGCCAGTTGCAATGGCCGACAGTTCACCAACGCTGGCACATCCCGCAAAATTGCGGTTCCCGACGTTAGGCGATGGCACTCACGAGGACCCGGCTGCCGACATCCCGAGCACACACCAGGCGAGCCTGGTGTCGAGACACCAGAACAAGCGGACACCCACCCGTGGGATCGACGTACTTGCCGACTCCACTGCCCAAGAGGGCGATGGGTCGGCATGGTCGAGTACAACCTGCACAGTGAGTTCTCTCCACCAATTGAGTGGGCCTACGCCAGCTCGCTCACCGAGCACCGAAACGATGTGTCCCGCGCGAGCGAGATAGTCCGGATGCGATCGCCTGCCGGCACGCACCTGACGCAGGCGCTTACCACGGGCCGCTTTACCTGCAGCGACATAGAGGACCATCCCATCTGCGTAGGGCACCGGTGTCGTATGGCGGCCGGTGACGTGGTCGCCTCTTTCCGACTCTAGAGCGAACCGCATACAGAACGAGGTCGGGGTTAGGTACAATCCCTACGAAGGGTTCTCCCCGCACAAGCGGAGATAGTCCCTTGGCGCGCTCGATGGTGGCGCAAGTTTCCCGCGCAAGCGGGGGTGGCCCATCCCGGCCGCGCGGGCTCGCCGGGCGGGCTTGGTTTCCCCACGCGAGTGGGGGTGGTGTACCTGCCTGTAACCTCGTCCGTGCAGTTAGAGAGCGTATGAAGCCCAATGCCTTGAAGCGCTCACGGGCACTACTACCGTCCGCCGTGGCATCGTCCAGGACGGCACAATGACCGTACACTGCGTCCGCGACATCTAAACCCTGCTCCGCGAGGAGGACGGGCTCGTCGAGTACGGCCCCGAAGCATTCGACGATCCCGACTTCGAATCCCGCAACGTCGTCATGCTCTGGGACGACAACGGACGAGCCGTCGCCGGCGGCACCAACTACCACGACCAGGACGACGACCTGTCACCGTCATCGTCGTCGCCGCCTGCCCTACCGGACTCCGCGGCGACCTCACCCGCTGGCTCCTCGAAATCTCCCCCGGCGTCCTCGTCGGCAAAGTCAGCAAACGCGTCCGCGACCTCATGTGGGCACGGGTCATCGACATGGTCCGCACTGGACGCGCCATCATGGTCCACCACGCCGACAACGAATAAGGACTCGACTTCAAGGTCCACCACCACACCTGGCACCCCGTCGACTACGACGGCGTCCAACTCATGCTCCGCCCCGCCGACCCGCAACCCGACGACACCACTCCCGCACCCGGCGGCAAAAACTGGAGCACAGCAGCCCGCCGACGCCGCTACGGCAACGCTGAACCTCAACCGGTACAGCGCGACCACCCTCGCCGACAGACAACCCGCCGAGACCCGCCAACCGCGACCCTCCGCCAGCTCCGAAGCGAGACACGGCCACTCTAAGCTACTCGGCGGCCCGTGCGTTCCCCGAGCAAACCGATGCCAGAAACGACTCCGCCGCTGTAACGTGCCTGGTCAGGAAGTGTCTTCCCCGCGCGAGCGGGGGTGGTCCCCAGTCGGCGGCTGCGCACAGGCCGATCTGGCGGTCTTCCCCGCGCGAGCGGGGGTGGTCCCGAATACGTCGTGTCCGCGCCGGGAACCAGACGGTCTTCCCCGCGCGAGCGGGGGTGGTCCGTCCATAAACGACGAGCCCAGGGCCCACGATCCGTCTTCCCCGCGCGAGCGGGGGTGGTCCGGCGGACGCCGGGTCGTGTCCTTCGCCGTCGACGTCTTCCCCGCGCGAGCGGAGGTGGTCCGGCTGGCTGTGGGTCGTCGGCAAGGTCGTCACCGTCTTCCCCGCGCGAGCGGGGGTGGTCCATCCACGACCCGACAGCCGGCGTCTCCGTGCTCGTCTTCCCCGCGCGAGCGGGGGTGGTCCCAGGACCCGTACGCGCACCCGGCCGTGCCGGTGGTCTTCCCCGCGCGAGCGGGGGTGGTCCCAGGACCCGTACGCGCACCCGGCCGTGCCGGTGGTCTTCCCCGCGCGAGCGGGGGTGGTCCCAGGACCCGTACGCGCACCCGGCCGTGCCGGTGGTCTTCCCCGCGCGAGCGGGGGTGGTCCCCGCCTGACCTGCTCGGCCGGGTCCATCGCGGCGTCTTCCTCGCGTGAGC
Organism: Saccharothrix saharensis; assembly: GCF_006716745.1. NCBI lineage: Bacteria > Bacillati > Actinomycetota > Actinomycetes > Pseudonocardiales > Pseudonocardiaceae > Saccharothrix > Saccharothrix saharensis. The sequence continues at coordinate 597,849 of NZ_VFPP01000001.1, forward strand.
GGGGGTGGTCCCAGGAGGTCGACCTGGCGCACGGTCTCGTGCCGGTCTTCCCCGCGCGAGCGGGAATGGTCCTGAGGCTCGAAGCGCTGATTTACAAGCGGTTCAGTCTTCCTCGCGCGAGCGGGGGGTGGTCCGCCCGTGCTCGACGCCATCGGGACGGGCAGCACGTCTTCCCCCGCTGAATCAGCCGCAACGCCCAGGCCGCTCTCTGCGCTGCGCCGACGGAAGTCGGTGATGGACCAGGTCCTCGACGGGTTGGGCTACAGCCCCTGAGCCTCCGGCAAGAGCTCTGCGAAGGTGGCTCTGACTTCCCGCGCGGTGTCGGCGAAGGTCTCCGGATCGGCGGCGGTGAGGTGCTGGTAGATGACCATACTCTCCGAGAGAGTGTTCAGGACTTCCGACATGTCGTCATGCATGTCGTATTTCGACGCGCTCAAGGCGTACAGGGCTTGAGCGAGGCGCGGCAGGTGGGCAGCCGGGTCCGCTCCGGCCAGGCGTCTGTGGATGTCGACGGCTTCCTCGACGGCGAACCGGGCCTGCAGTTCCCGGTTGCACTCGGAGAGCATCATGCTTCAGCGTCACGGACTCCTCCGCGGCGGCGAGGGCGTCGGCGAGTCGGTCGACCTGGAGCAGGTGGCTGCCGTAGTTGTTCAGTGCCGTGGCGAGTTCGAAGGTGTGGGCTGCGGGATTGACCTCTACAATCTTTCGGACGGCCAGCTTGTGCCGCACCACCGACGACGGCACCAGACGCAGAACGCGCCCCCGCCCGCTGAATCGGGCCGTCAGCAGCACCAACGCGACCGCTGCCTCGCTGCACAGCGGGTATACGCCCGTCAGGTTCACCACCACCGTGTCCGCTCCGACAGCAGCAATCGAGCGAAGCCACTGCTCAGAGGCAGCATTCTCGAGTAGGTCACCGCACCGGCCACCCACAGCACCACGGCGTCGTCGGCGAGCTCGCCCAGTTCGATCGACCAGCGGCGCACACAGCGAACGGGAGGGCGATGACCCCTGGGTCGCTTCGGCCGCCCCTGCCCGGCGGGGGCCCACTGCCCGTCGCCACAACAGGCGAAACTCAGGCTCGCCGTCGGGTCGGAGCACCGTCGTGAGGCTCCTGCTGAGAGTAGCCAGCGGTCGCTACAGGTCGGTCAATACACCACAGCCAATCAGCAGTCTTCCCCATGCGACCAAACCGAATGAGAATCGACCATCCGGCGTGTATCGTGCCTGGTCAAGAAGTGTCTTCCCCGCGCGAGCGGGGGTGGTCCGCTGGTGGAGAAGCTGGCCGAGCTGACCGGCGTGTCTTCTCCGCGCGAGCGGGGGTGGTCCCCCATCACCTACGCCGAGTTCAGCCGCCGGATCGTCTTCCCCGCGCGAGCGGGGGTGGTCCGGAGTACCCGCTGGACCGGGTGGCGGCGATTGCGTCTTCCCCGCGCGAGCGGGGGTGGTCCCGCCTTGGTGCCGATGCGCGCGGTGCCGCAGTGGTCTTCCCCGCGCGAGCGGGGGTGGTCCGCTGACCACGGACGGCGAGCTGCGCCAGGACCAGTCTTCCCCGCGCGAGCGGGGCTGGTCCGTCCTTCATCTCCTGCAGGGAGCGACCGGTTCCGTCTTCCCCGCGCGAGCGGGGGTGGTCCGTCCTTCATCTCCTGCAGGGAGCGACCGGTTCCGTCTTCCCCGCGCGAGCGGGGGTGGTCCGGTGATCCGGTGGATGTACCGGCAACTGTTCGCGTCTTCCCCGCGCGAGCGGGGGTGGTCCGTCCACGGGCAGGGGTTGCGGTGTACGTACACCGTCTTCCCCGCGCGAGCGGGGGTGGTCCGCGGGAGTGGCGGCGCAAGGTGGACGCTGCCGAGTCTTCCCCGCGCGAGCGGGGATGGTCCGGTGCTCGGCCTGGAGATCGTCTACCCGGGCACGTCTTCCCCGCGCGAGCGGGGGTGGTCCCTCGGCGCGCAGGTGGCGGCTCGTGACGCCGAGCGTCTTCCCCGCGCGAGCGGGGGTGGTCCGCGGCGGCCGTACCTGAACGTCGAGAAGACCCGGTCTTCCCCGCGCGAGCGGGGGTGGTCCCAGGACAAGGTTGCTGAGCCGGTGGGGGAGTTGCGTCTTCCCCGCGCGAGCGGGGGTGGTCCCTGCGAGGAGTTGCCGAACAGCTCGTAGGCCTGGTCTTCCCCGCGCGAGCGGGGGTGGTCCCCCGCAGTCGTTCGCCCCAACGTCCCTGGCCGAGTCTTCCCCGCGCGAGCGGAGGTGGTCCGACCTGGCGCTGGCGGACCGCGTGGCGAACGTGGTCTTCCCCGCGCGAGCGGGGGTGGTCCCAAGGGCGGCCTGCGACGCTCGATCCCGTCCCGGTCTTCCCCGCGCGAGCGGGGGTGGTCCCAAGGGCGGCCTGCGACGCTCGATCCCGTCCCGGTCTTCCCCGCGCGAGGGGGGGTGGTCCCGGGTTGCGGTAGCCGAAGTCCACCGCCCACCAGTCTTCCCCGCGCGAGCGGGGGTGGTCCGTTCGCGACGGTGCGCCGCTGGTGTTCGGGTACGTCTTCCCCGCGCGAGCGGGGGTGGTCCGGACGTGGTCGAGGTCCGGGTGATCCGGACCGAGTCTTCCCCGCGCGAGCGGGGGTGGTCCCTCGCCGAACACCTCGCTCAGGTCGGCGAGCCGGTCTTCCCCGCGCGAGCGGGGGTGGTCCGTGCCGCTCCCGCAGCTGCTGCCTGAGGGCGGCGTCTTCCCCGCGCGAGCGGGGGTGGTCCGCAGCGCCGACTCGGCGTATGCGACGCGGTGGTGTCTTCCCCGCGCGAGCGGGGGTGGTCTCGCGCCGATGCCCGTCGTGGCCTTCGTGCCGATGTCTTCCCCGCGCGAGCGGGGGTGGTCCGGCCGGCCGCACCTACACGGTCGAGACCTCGACGTCTTCCCCGCGCGAGCGGGGGGTAGTCCCCCGCTGGCCCGGATCGCCCGCTTCAACACCGAGGTCTTCCCCGCGCGAGCGGGGATGGTCCGACCAACGGCTCCGGCGCGGCCACCGACCGGTTCGTCTTCCCCGCGCGAGCGGGGGCGGTCCGAGGACCCGGAGCTGGGCGGCCTGATACGCGTGGTCTTCCCCGCGTAAGCGGGGCGAGTCTTCCTCACGCGCGCGGCCCGTCAGTCCATGGCCACCCTCGTCCAATCACGGCATGCCAGCGCGTTCGGACCGCACGCCTCGACCAGACGCCGTGCCGACGTACCCCAATCCGAAGACGCCTGCGCAGGGTCTCAGCCAAGATCGGACCCCGGTGCGCTTCCTAATGACGAGCGTCCTCCAACCGAGCCTGATGCAGGAGCGCAGCCGCCGCGTCGAATACGACATCGTCGCCACCATGAGGTGCCCTCCTCGACCACCGCATCATCCCGGACGACGACCGTCCCGTTCACAGCCCGCAACAGCTCCGGCCCGACCTCCGCCCAGCCGATCAGCAACAACGGGCCGACAGCGTCGAAGGCGGCCTTGCCGAACTGACCGGCGACCAACGGATCAGCGACGTCAACGCCAACGTCACCAGACTCGAGAAATCAAAAGGCGTAGAGCAGGCTGAAGCTACTCCCGACTGGCACCGCACACGGGCACCGGATGGACCGACCGCACCCTCACCACGCTGACCGCCCGGCTCACTCCGCTCGAGACCCCGCACAGCCCGTCCATCGACATCGCCTCATGCCGCGTGGCCGGCTGGGCCACAGCCGATCATCTGCGCACCGACCTGGTCGCCCAGGCGTTGGACAACGCCGTGCGACACCGCCGCCCCGAACCCGGAGTGATCTTCCACGCCGACCGCGGCTGCCAATACACCTCCCGCCGGTTCGGCGCCCTCGCTCGCACCGCCCGCTGGGTCCGCTCCGTACTCGCCTACCGCAGCTGGACTCCCGCAGGTAGGCTGAGCCACCCTCCTTTCGCGGCCTGCGCGACAACCTCGCGCCTCACGACGTCCGTACGACGAAGCCCGACTGAAATCCGGATACTCCTGGGCACGACCGGCGACCGGAATCGACATCGTGGGCGCCTGGGCGCGTAGTATGCGGAGTCTTCGCCACCGACATGCCCAAACCAGTTGCGTCGTGGGAATACTTGGCGTCGTACGCGGACAACCAGCGGCGCGACGCGGCATCTCTGCTCGGCCGGTCCTGCGTGACGTCGCAGGACCGGTCACGATGCGGGTCACCGGTCGTAGGTGTCGGCCCACCGGGCGAAGACCCTGGCCGAATTGTTGACGTCCAGTGCCCGCGCGGCGAGATCGCGGAACTTCCGCTCGTGTACGGCCACGGCCTGCGGGTCGTCCTGGAAGACGGTGACCGTGTCGGTTTCCTGGACGACGACGGGCGGCTCCGGCTCGCGCAGGGTGATCAGCGTGCTGCCATGGCGCACGAGCGTGCCGCCGTTCGTCCTCATGGGCACGAGCCGCACGCGGACGTTGTCCGTATGCCACATCGTCAGCGTCAGCAGTTGTTCGGTCATGACGCGCGGATCGCCGACCATCTGATGGACCGCGGCCTCGTGGACGAAGAAGTGCACGACCGGGCCTCGGGGATGGTGCAACAGACGCTCCTGGCGTTCCCTGCGAATCCTGGCGACCTGTTCGTCGCCGCTGATGGCACGGGCGTAGTCCTCGGTCTGCAGCAGGCTCGGGATGATCAGCGGTTCGTACGTCGAGATCGCCACGGCCAGGTCCTCGTGCACGGCCAGCGCGGTCAGCGAGTCCGCGGCCGGGTCGTTGGGGCGCAGGAAGCTGCCGGTCCTGGGCTCGTTGACGATGCGTTGGATGCGGTCACGGGTCGCTGCGTCCGCACCCAGCTGTCCGACGAGGGCTCCGACGTCGCGGGCGTCCGCGCTTCGTCTGCCGACCTCGAGTTTGGCCAGCCATCCGGCCGAGCGTCCCAGGCTCTCGGCCACGGCGACCGCACGTCGGCCCGTTGCGCTGCGCAGTAGCCGCACCTCTCTTCCCAGTTCCCGGTCGCGGGCGGTTCCGGGCCGGGCGCTCTCCGGATCATGACGGTCCTCGTCGTCCATTTGGACCTTTCTCTGGCGGGTTCGGCAACGCGGGGAGCCGGGTCGGGGACGACACGGCTCGGTTGTCAGTCGGGGCGGCGTGACCTGGTCCGGGTGTCCGCCAGTCGGTACAACGTCCGCACGGACTGGTCCGGATCGAGCGCCACCTGGTCCAGGCGGTCCAGCGCGGACCGGTAGGCGCGTGCGTGGTCGCCCTCGGCGAACACGGTCGCGTGCTGGGTCTGGCTGTAGGCCAGGGGCTCGACGGGGGCCTCGAAGGTCATCACCGTGAAGTCGTGCCGCAGTAGCGGGTCGGTGGTCGTCGGAACGAGCCGTACGCGCACGTTGGGCGTATCGGTCACCAGGGACGCCAGCGTCGCAGCCTGATCACGCGGGATCTCATCGTCGCTCGCGTCCGACAGCATCGACTCGTGCACGAAGAACAGCGCGGTGCACGACGTCCTGAAGCGCAGCCGCTGCCAGCGCTCCAGACGACGGCGCACGGCCTGCTCGACGTCCTGGCAGTGCGCCAGCGCCGCACGGGCGTAGCCCTCGGTCTGCACCAGCGCGGGCACCGCCGACCGTTCGTAACAGGTGATCGTCGAGGCGACCGCCTCGTGCACGGCCAACACGGTCAACTCGTCGGGTGCCCGCCCAGGGTGGGGACGGAGGAAATGCCCGGTGACCGGCTCGTCGACGAGCCGGTTGATGCGGTCGCGGGTGGCCAGGTCGGCATCACAGAAGCCGAGCAGCACGTCGATCTCCCATGGACTCGCGCGGCGTGTCCCGGATTCGATCTTGGACAGCCATGCCTCCGAGTAGCCCAGGTACCGAGCCAGATCGGCGGTCGAGTGCCCGCGACGCTGTCGCAGGCGGCGCAGTTCCTCGCCCAGCTCGCGCGTCTGGGCGCTGCCCACTTTCCGCTTCCCCGGTGATTGCGGGAGCGACCGTCCCGACGACGTGGTGCTCTGCAACGTGGAACCTTCCGTAACGTCAGCTGATGAGTCGTCATCCGTCGGATGCACCGACGGTGATAGCCGGTTCATCCCGGGTTCGTGCGGCGCTTCGCGGGTAGAGGTGCCAGGGTCGGCAGGGGACGGCGGCGATCGGCCTCCGCCAGGGCGTCCCGGATCCGGGCGTCGTATCCCGGCACCGGCCGGTAGTAGCGGCGGCGTGGCCTGTCGCCGGGCCACTCGTCGTCGCTTTCCACCCGCGAGGTCAGCCAGCCGAGTACTTCGATCCGGTGCAGGATCGGTATCACCGTGGCGGGATACATCCCCCGCTCGGTGGAGACAGCGCTGCCGTAGGTCTCCTCACCACGTGCGTGGTTGGCGAGTACCGCCGCCAGCACCACCCGGGTGTGAGGGGTCATCCGTAGCCGCACGGTCTCCTTCTTCCAGTTCGCGGATCCTGTCGCGTACGGACCGGGTGGCGTCGCCCCCGGTGCCGATGAGCAGGCCGATGGCACGGTTGAACCGCCGGTACGCCTCGGCGCGGTTCCCGGACAGCCACAGCGCCCGGCCCAGCTCGGGCAGGCAGGCCGCACGTCCGGCGGGATCGTCCAGTTCGGTGAACAGCTTGTCGGCCCGGGAGAGGTATTTGACCGCGGAGTCGTGCCGGCTGACCTCGAGCATCAGCGCTCCGAGATGGACAAGCGCCGCCGCGGTGCCGGGCCGGTCGTCGTGCAGCAGGTACAGCTCCAGCGCCTCGTCGGCGCATCCGACGACTTTGTGCAGCCGGCCCTGGGCCCGGTAGGTGGCGGCCAGGTCGCCCAGCGCGGCGGCGGCGGTGTCCGGGTCGTCGTCGCGCAGGCGGTGGATCGCCAACTCGCGCATTCCGGCGACGGCGGCCAGGCGCAGCGCGCCTCGCAGGCGCAGGGACGCCGCGGCCCGGCGGAAGCCGGTGGCCAACAGCAGCGACGTGGGCAGCACGGCGGCGAGTTCCGCGCCGGCGTCGAGCAGGTCGCGCGCCCACGCCTCGTTCACCTCGACGGGCACCACCGGCCACACCTCGGCGAACAACGCGACCGCCGGCTCCGGCTCGGTCAGCGAGTCGCGCAGCGTGGCCGACAAGTGGTCGCGGTGCGCGCCGAACCACGTGTGGCCGGTCTCGTCCCCCCGGCCGACGGTGGTGCGGGAGATGGTGCGCAGTTCCCCCAACAGCCGTGCGACCGCATGGCGCGGCTCGTCCACGTGTGGTCAGCCCTTCTGCTGTTCCCGAGCACCGCCCCGGCCGCGCAGTCGCACGCCGGCTCCGAGGAGGATCCGGCGCACGAACCCGTAGGAGCGGTCGATCGACTCCGCCAGTGTCCGGATGCTCGCGCCCTTTCCGTACTGCTCCTTCAGCCGGGCGGACAGGTCCTTCCGTGCGGTGCCGGTGACGCGGGTGCCTTTGGCCGGTGTGGTCATATTGGGCGTCCCTTTCGATGGTGGCGGATGTGTCCGGGCTGGTGAGGGTGACCAGCCGGGGTCAGGTGCGGTTGGCGCGGCGCGGACCGCCGTGGCTGCGCAGCGTCGTGCCGGCCTTGAGGAGCACGGTGCGCACGAAGACGTAGGAGCGGCCGACGGACTCCGCCAGTGCCTGGATGCTCGCGCCCTTCTCGTACTGCTTCTTCATCCGGTCGCCGATCCTCTTTCGTGCGGTGCCGGTGATCTTGCGGTAGCGGATCGGCCGTGCGGAGCGGGTCATGTCGCGAGTCCTCGCGGTCCGGTGTCGTCGTGGTTGTGGTTCGGCTCAGCCGAGCAGGAGAAGCGGCACCGCGTCCCGGCCGGGACGCCCCACCAGGCCGGGACGCGGTGGCGGTCGACAGGAGTCCGGGGGAACGTCCTGTCGACCTGGTGACGGGCCCGCGAGGAGGGGGCGGCCCGTCGGAGGGGGTAGCTGGGGTGTCATTGCCGGTCCGGCTCCGGCCCGTGCTGTGCGCGCAGGCCCGACGCACGCTGGGGGTGACCGGCGTGCTCGAACAGCCCGGCGGCCAGGGCGCGGTGGCGGGCGGCGTCGTCGTGGGCGCCGGCCGCGGTCTCAACCCGGCCGATCAGCTCGTGCAGTTCGGCTAGGTAGAGCCGGTCGGTCGGCGGGTCGAGCAGGCCCAGCGCCCGGGTCGCCTCGGCCCGCGCGCCGTCCGGGTCGCCGAGGTCGAGCAGGATCGCGGCCAGCACGGTCAGCGCCCTGGCCGTCTCCACGGGCCGGGGCACGGGGTTGAGCAGGGTCAGGTGCACCGCGATTCGCGCCGCGGTGCGGGCACCGACGAGGTCGCCCAGTGCGTGGCGGGCCTCGGCCCGGTGCCGCCAGCGCAGCCCGATCACCCACCAGGGCGCCCCGCGACGGCGGTCCACCGTGATCGCCCGGTCCAGCACCGGCAGCGCCGCAGCAGGGTCGGCGGCCGCGATGTGGGCCTGCGCGAGCGTGGACAACGCGGTCGCCAGCGCCACGTCGTCGCCGCGTTCGTCGGCCAGCCCCATAGCCCGCAGGCACACCGGGGCCGCCTCGTCGGGGCGGCCCAGGCGCAGCAGTGCCCACCCGTGCCGCGACCACGCCGTCGACTCGTAGCGCTGCGCCCGACGCCCGTCGGCGTGCACCCCGAGACGGCCGACCGCCTCGGCGGCGATGCGCTGGGAGAGCAGGACGTCGGCTACATGCCCGCCCGACCGCAACGGCACCCACAGCGCCTCACCGAGCATCCAGGCCAGGTCGTCCAGGTCCAAGTCCACGGCCAGCCGCTGCACCGCGAGCAGACACGCGTGCTCGCGGTCGAACCACTCGCGCGTGGCGGCGCGGCCAGCGAACCGGTACAGGCCCCGCAGCGGGGACACCGCGTGCTTGCCCGGCTCGACCGCCTCCGACGCGGCCGTGGCCAGGATCGCGACGTACTCGACCAGCCGCTGCAACGCCGCGATCACCTCGACGTCGTCGTAGGGCGGCCCGCCCGTCGCGCGCAGGATCGCGGGCACGTGGAAGCGGACGTCGCCGTCGCCGTGGTCCCGGGTGGTCTGCGCGAGCAGGTTGCGGTCGACCAGCTCCGTCAGCGCGGCGTCGGCCCCGGCCGGGTCGGCGGCCAGGACGCGGATGGTGTCGCGGCCGATGTCGGGGACCGGCAGCGCGCGCAACGTCCGCCACAGCTGGCGGGTGGCGGCGGGCAGGTCGTCCTCGGCGAGGGTCACGGCGGCCGTCCAGGTCTGCGCGGGCTCGGGATCGCGGTCGCGGTAGCGGGCGGCCAGCAGGCCGACGGGGAGTTCGGGGTGCGCCGCGAGCTGTCCGCCCAGCAGGCTCAGCGCCAGCGGGTGGCCGTGGCAGGCTGCCGCCAACTCACGGAGCTCGTGCACGGCGCCGGCGCGCTCGGGACCGGCGTAGGCGGCGAGCAGGTCGATCGCGTCCTCGTCGGTCAGCGCGAGCAGCCACACCATCCGTGCGCCGTTGATGGCCAGGCCGGGCAGGCGACGGCAGCTGGTGATAACCGTGAGGCAGCCCGGCGCGGCGGGCAGCAGGTCGCGGACCTGCGCGGTGTCGGTCACGCCGTCCAGCACCAGCAGCAGCCGGCGGCTGCTGGTCATCGACCGCCACAGCCCCGCCAGCTCGACATCGGTCGGAGGCAGCCCTGCCTCGGCCACTCCCAGCGCCCGCAGCCAGCGCCGCAGCACCACTGCGGCGGTCAGGCCCTGCTCGGTGAAGTCGGCGTGCAGGTGCCCGTCGGGGAACAGCTCGGCGTGTCGGTGCGCCCAGCGCAGCGTCAACGCCGTCTTGCCCATGCCCGGCAGACCACTGACCACGACTACCTCGCCGGAGCCCTCGCCGTCGCCGCCCGCGGCGAGCACGGCCGTCAGGCAGCCCAGCTCGCGCTCCCGGTCGACCCACAGTGCCGGACGGCGCGGCAGTTGGCGTGGCACCGGTGGCACGAACACCGGCAGCAGCTCGTGCACGGTGATCGCCCCCGCTTGCACCACCGGGCCCACGACCCGGCCGCCCACAGCGTTGCCCACCTCCATGCTCACCACCCGCCCTCCCCGCGTCGGCGCGGGTCGGGACGCGGCGCTGGAGGCGAGGCGCCCGGCGGCGAGCCGAGCGGCAACAGCGCCGTCCCATGCACGCGTCGGCGCATCCGGTCCGCATAAGGCGAGTGGGCGCGGTCGAACAGATTCAGCGCCTGACGCAGCAGCGCGGGCCAGGTGGGATCCTGGGTAGCCGCGGCGACGTCGGCCTGCGCCTTCACGATGCGGCTCTGTTCGGTCAGGTTGCCCGGCGCGACTTGCCGCACCCGCTCCGGCGCCTTCACCAGCACGGCACGCGCCTCGCGGAACCGGCCCGGCGCGGTCAGCGCGCGGCCCCGGGCGGCCAGCATCAGTGCGGCGTTGCAGTCGTTCTGCTCGAGCAGCTCGGCGAACACCGTTTCCGCCGTCTCGAGCTCGCGCAGCGCGCCGTCGGCGTTACCTGCGACCAGCGCGATCGAGCCCGGGTCGAAGAGAGTCAGCATGTACGCGCGCCACGCGCCCGATGCGGCGTAGGTGTCCAGCGCAGCGGTGTCCTTCTCGCCGGTCTGCTGGAGCAGACCGGCTGCCACCAGCTGGGTCAGGTCGGTGTCGAGCCAGTCGGGTCCGTGCTCGGGCGACAGAGCGTGAGCGGCGCTGCGTTCCAGGTCGTCCTGCGGGGCTGCGCGTACCGCGGTGCACAGGCGGCGGGCGGAGTCGGTGAAGTCGTCTTCGGCCAAGGTCACAGCACGTCCAGGGGTCCGAATGGTCGGGGATGGTGTCCAGCTGGTGGTCAGTGCTTGTCCTGGGCCGTCACGTCGGCCAGCAAGTCACGGATTCGGTTGGCGTGGGGCGAGTTGACCGATTCGTACAGGCTCAGGGCTTCGGCGAGACGCTGCCGATAGGACGAATCCTCGGTGGCGCGCGCGATGTCGGCCAGCAGCTCAACAGCCCGCGCGCTCTCCACGGCATTGGCGAAGGCCGCCAACCCGCCCAGGGCTTCGACCGCCAGATCACGGGCTTCTCGGTAGTGCCGCAGACCTAGGTGGGCTCGAGCCAGATCGATGCGCACGCGCAGGGCGTTGTACTCGTCCGGCTCGGCCAGCGCGGCGAACTCCTCCACAGTGCGCTGCAACTGGACCAGCGCAAGGTTGTACTGGCCGGTGTCCACGTAGAGCGCGCCGAGGTTGTGGTTGGCCAAGCACTGCTCACGCAACGCGCCCACCACCCGGTAGGTGTTCGCGGCCAGGCGGAACTGCGTGGCGGCGAAGTCACTGTTGCCGACAGCCCGGTGGTAGAGACCCAGGGCGTTGCGGCAGTCTGCCTGCCCCCACTGGTCGCGCAGCGTCAACCGCAGCGCCAAGGCCGCCCGCAGCGCCTCGTGGGCCTCCTCGTACCCACCCATAGAGATCTGCACGAGCCCGATCCGCTTGAGCATCTCCGCCTGAGCGGCCTCGTCGTGCAGTTCCCCGGCTGCGCGCAGCGCGAGCGCGTCCAGCTCCAAGCGCATCGTGTAGTGCTTGCGGTGCAGCCACAACGGCCACAACGCGTCGACCAGGAGCAGCACCCGCTGGTACTCCCCCATGGTGTACAGGGCACGGACGTAGGCCGCGATGGTGTCGATGTGCAGGTCGAGCCAGGTCAGCGCCTGCGCGCGGTCGGTGAACGCCACCTCGCCGATCGCGGCCAGGGCCCCAGGCCGAGCAAGGGAAGGCATCCGGCGCCGGTACGGGGTGACCAGCGTGTCGGCGGCACGCAACGCCGGCCACAGCACCTGGTCGACCACACGCACGACGACGGCGGCCCGGACTTCCGGAAGGTCGAGCGTGTCGGCGAGTTCACGGGCGACCTGGTGAGGCACCGCCTCGATGGTCCACACCGGCCCGGCCATGCCGGTCGGATCGCCGGCGGCACTCTCGGATGCGGTGTCGAGCGGGTAGTCGACCAGCAAGTCGGCCCTGGTCAACTCGTCGATCAGCTGCCGCACGCGGCTGTCCCGCCGGGATAGGGAGTTCGCCGGGTCGAGGTCGAGTTGGTAGTCGGCGGCCTCCTTGGTCCCGGCCGCAAGCGGGTGCTCCGGAGCGGGTGGGAGCAGCGCGGTCAGCATGCGGAATGAGAACCGGCTGGTCGGTTGAGTGCCGATCAGCCGGAAGAGAGCTTGGCCGAGCGGGGTCAAGCCGTCGTAGTCTGCCCGGACTGCGTGGTTCACGAGGTTGTCGCCATTCGGTCGAAGGTGTCCAACGGGCGGTTGAGGTCGTCGACCAGGTCCGCTAACGGCATACCGGGGCGGAGCGCCGTGGCTGCGGCGAAGGCGGCGATGGTCAGCGGACGCCCGTGACACAGCTCGACCGGCCTGGCGGCGGCCAGGAGGTCGGAACACGCGCGATCGGGGCCGGTAATGCCTTGGAACAAGGCCAGCCTGTGTTCGGAATCCAGGGGTCCTACGTGGTGGACGCGCACGCCGTGCTCGACCAGCGATCCCAGTGGGTGGCGGTTAGTGGTCACCATCAGACAGGCGGAGCCACCGGGCCGCAGCGACGTCACTTGCCAGCCGTGGTCGACGTCGTCGAGCAGCACCACCAAGGTCCGGTGGGCGGTCAGCGTGCGATACAACGCGGCGCGGTGCTCCGGATCGGCGAACAGCGCATGCTGCGCCACGCCCAGCGCGAGCAGAAACCCCGCCAGGACCGACTCCGACTCACGGGTCTGTCCCGGGCCGCCGATGTCGAAGCGGGCATACAGCACCCCATCGGGGAACTGCTCGCCGATGTCGAGCACCCACCGCACCGCCAAGGTCGACTTCCCGATGCCGGTGGCATCATGCAGGCCGACCACCATCAGCCCTTCGCCCCTCTGATCACCGGCTCCGTGGGTCTCGGCGAGCACGAGGCTCAACCGCTCCCGGTCCCCTTGCCGTTCAGTGAACGCCCGGGTGACCGGCGGCAGCTGCTGCGGGACCCTCACGGCGCCAGCGGTTGAGCCCGGCAGTTGGATGTTAAACACGTCGACGCTGCCCGCTTGCAAGGCCGGGCCGTGCACCATTCCACCGAGGTGGTTGGCCGTGTCGACGCCACCGGACTTCATGCCACCGCTCCCAGCACACACCGAGGTCCGGCACACGTCGCCATCGACCGCGTCTTCGGCATGGGCTGGCAATGTGGTGACAACCGCGGCAGTGGTGACATACGGCATGTGCGAAGTGCTCCCCCCTGCGAGTCGAGCTCGGACAAGGCATCCGTTACCGACCCGACCGCCTGCGCGGTGACCGCCTTTCGCCCAAGAGAAAGGCGGTCGCGTGGGCGGGAACCGAGACGATGACGGATGCCGAGTGAAAGCCAATCGCCCGCTACTGACTCACGCCAGGCGAAGAAGCGGCAACTTTGCGGCAATCTTGCGGTATCAACTGTCCACCGAACGGGTGATGCACCATGCCACGATGCCGAATAACCTGCTGTTTCTCTGCCGTCCCGACTACCGTTCCGGGTCCAGGGAACGAAGGGAGCAGCGGGGATGCCGAAGCGCGAAGGGCTCCAGGAGCGGCGAACCAAGCGTGGGTTCACCCAGGAGAGCTTGGCCGCGTTGCTGAACGTCAGCCCTCGTACCGTGCGTGGCTGGGAGGCGGGCACCAGCGCTCCCTACCCTGAACACCGCCAACCGCTCGCCGACGCCCTCGATGTAACCCTCGACGGCCTTGACCGACTCCTCGATGGACTCTCCCTCGGCGAATCCGGAATCACCTCTGCGGCGCGCTTCGACTCCACTACAGTTCACACCGCCGGACGAGGTCGAGTCCCAGCCTTCTTCGCAGGATCCTCGGGCGGCAAAAGGAAGCCGGACAATGTGGAGGAGCTGCTGATGAACGCGGCCGAGGAGTCCTTTGACTTCCTCTCTTGGGCGGAATCCACCAACGTCGGCGATCTGACCATCGAGCAGATGCACACCGAGGTGCGGCGTATCGCTCATGCCTACCTCAAGGTACCCACCCTGCCGCTGTTCTCCCGCACCCTGGCGCTGCGGGACCGGGCGTTTGGCCTGCTGTCCGGGCATCAGGCCCCGCGTCACGCCCGCGAGCTATACGCCGCGGCCGGGTGGTCGCTCACCCTGCTGTCCTGGATCTCGGTCGACCTCGGCCGCCCCGATGCCGCCGAGGACCACGCCCGCGCGGCATGGATGTGCGCCGAGCGGGCCGACCACAACCCGCTACGTGCCTGGGTACGCGCCACCCAGCACACCGCGGCCTTCTGGCAGGCCGATTACGACACCGCCGCCCAGCACGCGGCCGACGGCCTGAACTACACCGGCACAGGCACAGCCAAGCTGTTCTTGTCCAGCGCCCTCGCCTTGGACCTGGCCCGCGCAGGACATGCCGACAGGGCCGACAGCACGCTACTTCAGGCGCAGCAGATAGCCGAGACCGTCACGCGCGCCGAGGACGAACTCGCCGGGCCGCTGACCTGCTCGCTGGAGCGCGCCGGATCGCTGTGGTCGGACACCGACCTGGTGCTGGGCCGCGCCGACAGTGCCCTGGCCTACGCCGACCGGGCCGTGGCGGCGTTTGAAGCCGCCCCGAATGAACTCCGCAACCGGGGCTCGGAGCGCATGACCCGCGTCCAGCAGGTCAAGGCGCACCTCGTGCTGCGCGATCTGGCCAGCGCCGAGGGCGCCCTGCGCCCGGTGCTCGACACACCTCCCGTCAACCGGGTCCGCCCGCTGGTCCACCGCGTGACCGAGGTAGGCACACTGGCGACAGAGATCGGCGGCTCGACCGATGCCACAGCGCGGCGCATCCACGGGGCCGTTACCGACTTTCGCAGGGACACCGTGATCGAGGAGCTGACCGCGTGAGTGCGACCGAGCCGATGCGCGACCACTGGTGGTGGCGACCTGGCTGGAAGACCGGCCGATCCTTCTACACCTGGCACGTCACGTTCGCCGACCAGCCGGGCGCGCAACGCCTCGTCGCCGACTATGCGCCCGTCCTGGAAAAGCTGCCCCAACTCGACCCGGTCCCGAGCCGGTGGTTGCACCTGACGCTTCAAGGCATCGGCTTCACCGACGAGGTGGCAGATGACGACGTGGACCGCATCGTGCGGGCCGCCCGCCAGCGTTGCGCCGAGCTGGAGCCGTTCACCGTCGCCATCGGCCCGGCCCACGTCGACCCCGAGACCATCCAGATGCCCGCCCGACCACTGGAACCGCTGGCTCGATTGCGGCTGGCCATCCGCGCCGCCATCGGTGACGTCTGGGGGCACGACAACGTGCCCGAGCCCGAGGCCGGATTCCGGGCGCACGTCAGCCTCGGCTACTCCAACACCGCAGGCCCGGCCGAACCCGTCGCGCAAGCCTTGGACGCCCACGGCGGATACACCGGCGAGGTCACCGTGACCTCGGTGTCGCTGATCAATCTCAACAGGGACCGCAAGGCATACGAGTGGACCGACGTCGCCTCAGTACCGCTCGGCGGGGGCACACCGTCCCGGACGTGACCGGTTGCGCGGATGGCGACGGCGCGCCAGAGGCGGAAATCTAGCGGCAGACTTGCGGCAATCCTGCGGCAACGCTCATCCGTCGAACGGGTGATGCACCGAGCTTCGGCTCGATTCACCTGCTGCTTCCCCACCGTTTCAACTACTGTTTCGGACCCGGACACGAAGGGGACGACGGGGATGGCGAAACGCGGGAAGCTCCAAGAGCGGCGAACCAAGCGCGGGTTCACCCAGGAGGGCCTGGCCGCGCTGCTACACGTCAGCCCCCGCACCATCCGCGGCTGGGAAGCAGGCACAAGCGCCCCCTACCCCGAATACCGACAGCCCCTCGCCGACGCCCTCGACGTCACCCTCGACCAACTCGAGCAACTGCTCGGCGAACCGCGCACCAGTGCGGCCGTGAGGTCGGCTCCCGGTGCTCCGCGCTATGCCGCGGCATTGGTCGACAGGCTGCACCGCGATTACCAGGCGGCCTGCTACGACGAAGTCCGCCGGGCGCTGCCCGCAGTGCTGGAGACGGTCGCCGCGCTGGTTGACGACAGCACCGGCGACGACCAGTACCGAGCGCTGAACGTGCAGTGCCAGGCCTCGGTCCTGGCCGCCAAGCTCGCCACGAAAATCGGCGACGGCATCGCCGCCTACGAGGCCGCCGAACAAGCCCGAACCGCCAGTGAGACCGCCGATGATGTCTTCGGGCAGGCCTCCGCCGCCTATCAACTGACCTGCGCCCTGCTTCGCCTCAACGCCTTCGACGAAGCCGAGCGGCACGCTGTCGCCACCCTCGCCACCCTCCACGGCAGCGACCCGCACAGCCTCACGTGGCAAGGGATGATGGCGCTCATCGCCGCCGTCATCGCCGCCCAACGGTACGATCACAGCGAGACCCGTCAACGCCTCGACCACGCCGAACAACTTGCAGCCGCACTCGGACACGACGGCAACATCGGCTTCACCGCATTCGGGCCGACCAATGTCCAGATCCATCGGGTATCCACAGCCGCATCGGCCGACGACCCGCGCCTGCTGCTCGCCCAAGCCGACCCCGTGGACGTCACCACCCTGCCCACCGGACTGCACGGCCGACAAGGACGTTTCCACCTCGACAACGCCTGGGCACACACCCAACTCGGTGATGACCCGCTGGCAGTCATCCACCTGCTCGAAGTCGAACGCGTCGCCCCGCAACTGCTCGCCACCGAACAGACCGGGCGAACGCTCGTAGGCGAACTCATGACCCGCGAACAACGCAGCAAGACACCCGGCTTGCGAGGTCTGGCCAAACGGATCGGCGTCCTGACATGAACAGCGGCCCACGCACCGTCTACCTCATCGTCACAGCCGCACCACCGGTACTCGGTATCACGCACCTGATCGATCTTCTTCGCTCCGCCGGATGGCAGGTGTGCCTTGTCGCCACTCCCATAGCAGCATCGTGGATGAACCTCGACGACCTCACCACCCGCAGGGGAACACTGATCAGAACCGAAGCAAGCCCACCAGGACAGCGGGACTCCCTACCCCGAGCCGACGCCGTACTCGTCGCCCCCGCCACCTTCAACACCATCAACAAGTGGGCGCACGGCATCAGCGACAACCTCGCCCTGGGCTTACTCAACGAACTCCTGGGCACCGAAGTACCGATTGTCGTCGTACCGTGCGTCAAAGAACATCTCCGCAAACACCCCGCATACCAGACAAGCTTGGAAACACTCCTCGCCGCGCACGTGACAGCGATGAACCCCGACGACGTGACCACCCGCTCACCCGACGGCCTCGCCGACTTCCATTGGCACACGATCATCAGCACATTCACACGAGTAGCTACCGCGACAGCCCCACCCGAACTGCCCGCCTAGTGTCCTCCGCCTGCCGGAAATTTGCCTACAAACCGGTCGAGCTGCGCCGCCGTCTTGGTGGGCGTGCGCACCGGATGCGGCCGCGCGGCCTCCGCGATCAGGATCTCGATGTCGCGGCCGGGCTCCTAGAGCACCTGCTGGCACTGCATCCGAGCCAGCACCGCCTCGTCCAGGTCGTGCAACTCGGCCTAGGTCGTGTTTCAGATGTGGCGGAGCCAGATGTTGATGGCGGCGATGTCGATGGTGGCCTGGTAGCGGACGGCGAGTTTGATGCCCCTATGGATGTCAAGCGGCTTCGGATAGTGGCGTGGATGTGTCGTCAGGACTGTTGATCAGCGAGTAGACCTCGCGGGCGATGTAGCGCTTGAGGCAGCGGATGGCTTCGCGGCGGGTTCTGCCCTGGGCCAGGCGGCGGGCGAGGTAGTCCTGTGTGCGCGGGTCCCAGCGCAGGCGGGACAGGGCGATGCGGTAGAGAGCGGCATTGGCTTGGCGGTCGCCACCGCGGTTGAGCCGTCGACGTCGGGTCTTCCCGGAGGACGCCTCGATCGGGCTGACGCCGCACAGCGCGGCGAACGAGGCCTCGCTGCGCATCCGGTCGGGGTTGTCTCCCGCGGTGATGACGAGCGCGGCTGCGGTGTCCGGGCCGATGCCCGGTCGTCGTAGCAGCTCGGGGACGTGTGTCTGGAGAACCGTCTCGATCCGGTTGTTGAGGTCGTCGATTTCGCAGGTCAGATCGCGGATACGGCGGGCGAGCAGCCGAAGCGTGTATGTCGCGGCCGAGCGGGGATCGGTCGGGGTGTCGGCATCGAGTTCGGCGCAGCGGCGGACGAGTTTGGGGTTGCCCAGCCCGGACAACGAGTCCCTCAACTCCGGGTCGGCGGAGACGAGTACGGCCTTGAGCTGGTTGATCGCCTGGGTGCGCGACTTGATCGCCGATGCCTTCGCCAGCTTGAACATGCGAATCATCTCGACCGGGCCGGCACCGGTTTTCGCTTTCGCGGCAGCGCGGCCGGACAGCACCGCCCTGGCCGCTGCCTCGGCGTCCCCGGCGTCGGTCTTGCCCCGGCGACGCTGGACCTTGTCGGGCTGGTTGACTTCCACCACCGCGATGCCCGCTGCGGTGAGATGACGTGCCAGGGCTGCTCCGTAGGAGCCGGTGCATTCGACACCGGCGTGGCGCACCCTGCCGAAGGACGAGGCCCAGGACAGCACCCGCCGATAGCCCGACACGGTCGTCGGGAACGTCTCACTGCCCAGCAGCACGCCGAGAGTGCTGATCACGGCGGCGACGTGGAAGTCCTTGTGCGTGTCGACACCGAGAACGATCTCCGGCCGGTCGGCCTGGTCGCGTTCGGGCTTGTCGGGGACACTGGGCACGGTCGTTTGTCTCCTGGTCGGCTCTCGGGACGGATCGGCCGTCGCCGGGCCGGTCGGGAGCGGTCAGGACTGTGATGGCGCCTTGTTAGCGGCAAGGCCCCTATCGGGACACGCTCCGCCGGTCCGGCGACAGCAGGCACCGCTCCAGGCCCATGGCCGACAGATCAAACTAAGGACACTTGGTCAGTCGTAGCGCGGGTCAGACCACCGACCCGGAGCGGCACAACATGATCCTCACAGTCGTAGCGGGTGGCGACCGCCCGGTGCTGCTTGAGCAGGTTGATGCCGCACTCGACGGCGTGGCGCTGTTTGTAGATCTCCCGGTCGATCGTGGGTGGCCGTCCACCGGCGGAGCCTTTGGCCTTGCGGTGGGCGGCCTGGTCGCGGGGTTGGTCGATGGTGGCCTTGATCCCTCGGTGTCGCGGGTAGGCGCGGTTGGCCTTGGAGCTGTAGGCCTTGTCGGCCAGGATCCGGTCCGGTCGGGTTCGTGCCCGGCCGGGTCCGACGCGCGGCACCGAGATCCGCTCGATCACCGGGACGAACTGCGGGCTGTCACCCCATTGCCCGGCGGTGACCAGCAGGGACAACGGCCGGCGGCCCTGCTCGCAGGCCAGGTGCAGCTTGCTGGTCCACCCGCCCCGCGACCGACCCAACCCGTGATCATCGGGCTCGACCCCTCCGGCCGGGGTGTCGGGCGGTTCGACCTGCAGATCCCCCTTTTACGCGCACCCGCGGCATGCTGGTGCGCCCGCATGATCGTGGAATCCACGCTCACGTCCCACACGATCGACCCGGCGGCATCGGCGCGGGCCTGCAACGCGGCCACGACCTGCCGCCAGACTCCGGCCCGCTGCCAGCGGCGGAACAACCCGTAGACGGTCTGCCAGGGGCCGTAGTCGGGCGGGATGTCGCGCCACGGGGCACCGACGCGCACCCGCCACCGGATGCCGTCGATCAACTGCCGCCTGCTCCACTTCGGCGGACGGCCCGGCTTGGCACCGACAGGCAGCAAGGGTTCCAGCACCGCCCACTGCGCGTCGGTCAGGTCGGCCCGCCCCACTGCCACTACGCTGGCCACGAGGTCTCCGGTACTGCGGTTTTGCTTGGTCGCTAAACCACTTACCGGAGACCTCGCCACGTTCCGGCCACCGACACGCCGCCGCTCACCTCACCTTTGAAACACGCGCTAGGGTCGCCAGCATCGGCGGGATGACCGGCTGGTCACCGGCAACAACGGCCGCACGGCCCACTCCGACCACCTCCAGCACCGACGGCCATTCATCGTCACCGGGAATCAGCCGAAGCGCGAACGCAGCATCGACAGCAAGGCAGCTCCACCACACCCTCTGATCGGCGAGCTCGAGTACTCCGAGGCAGCATTACAGCGTGAACAACCCCTACACCGACGCCATCCAGTCCGAGGAGGACTACCACCAGCAGGCCGAACACCTAGGCGCGACCAGGGAACACGCCGATCGCCTCCTGCGACAGGCCCTCGCCGACGCCCGCGAAGCACCGGACACGAACCCGTACGAACTCGCCTACCTACAGCTCGTCGCCGACATGAACCAGAACCCAAAGTAACCGGCGCGTCCACCCCCGACCGGCATCGACCTACAGCCCCCCATCACCCCACCTCGGCACCGACGTTGCTGTGACAACCACGGCCGGCCAACCCCGCCGCCAACGTCGACACCCGACGTTTCACAACCGCCCTGACCAGCAAGCGCCATAGCCGGATTCGACCAAGTCAGGCGCTCGTCTCGAACCGACGGCACACAGCGAGGTGTGTCACACGCCCTGGCCGTAAGACACAGCGTGGAGAACACCCGGTGATCGCACCCGAACGCGTCATCCGGCGGGTGAAGGTGCACTGAGCAGGCGGCACGCACCCACCACACCGACGCGAGACATCGGCGCACCGTGCCCGCCGTTAGGTAACCACAGCCGACACAGCGTCACCGCATCAGAGCGGACCAGCAGTCGTCCCGACGCGACCAAACCGAACGAAAAACGGCCATCCACCGTGTATTGTGCCTGGTCAAGAAGTGTCTTCCCCGCGCGAGCGGGGGGTGGTCCATCTGCCGTACTCCGTTGCGGTGGTGTCGGCGGGTAGTCGCGGCCGCCAGCCATGTACTACGGGTTGCGGTCACCTGGTTCGCTGGCGACGGGCGCGAACCGTCGGCGTTTTGGAGAGGAGTGGTTTCTGCCGGGTCGGGTGGATGTGTTTACCTTCTTGCGCACAGTCGCCGGTCGGTTGATCTGCCACGCCATCAGCCGCTTGGTCTTGTCCGGCATCCACCGTCGGTTTCTTGACTGCGGTTGCAGCGGCGGACGGCATAGCGAAGCGATCGTTGTCTCGCGGCGTGTTGCAGCGGGCGTTCGGCGCGTCGGGTCGGGCTCATGCGGCCGTGGTGCTCACACTGAGTCGTGACGATGAGCCAGAACGACAACCGTTTGTTGCTCGACTTGCCTCCGGAGGTGGTCGAGCGCGTCGTGGCCGAGCTGTCCGCGCAAGGTGAGAAGGTTGTGGCGGCGTTGCGGACCGCGGCTGTTCTGATCATGCAGGCGGTGCATGACGAGTCGGGTCTGCGGTTGGCGGAGAGTGCCGCGTACAACCTGCGCGAGGCGTTGGACGCGGTGGTCACCGGCCGTACTCCCGTGCCGGGCGGGTTGCCGGTGGTCGTCGAGGCGTGGGAGCGGTTCGAGCGCGAGGCGGCCCAGCCGGGCAACGACGACGCCGCGTCGCTGGATGTGTTCAGGGCCGTGATCCGTAAAACGACTGAAAAGCAGGAGCGCGACTCCTATCACCAGAACCGGCTGCTGGGCTACCTGCGGGACAAGTCCGGTGTCGACCCGCTGGCTGGTGACCTCGACCCGGTGATCGAGTACCAGCGCCTGCGCAGGACCGTGAGTCAGGGCCTGCACCGGGACACGGCACTGGACACCGTCACCGGGTCGTATCAGGACACGCTGGCGTGGTTCGTGCGCATGTTCACGCCACCGGACGCCATCGTGCTGAGGCTTCGGGAGTTGGCCGCTCAGCCGTGGCGAGGGGCCGAGCAGGTCGACCGTCTGCGGGAGACGGCGTCGAATCCGCACCACCTGAGGTTGTTCTTCGCCCGTCTGGTCGACCCGGCCTGGCTGGACCCGCTGTACGAGGCCGGTGTGGTGCGCCTGCCGGAGTCCGGGACACCGTGGCCGGTGGCCGGCCTATTGGAAGGGCTGGGGCGCTCGGCGTCCGCGGCGGTCGCGGCGTTGGCGCGACGACTGCTCGCCGACTGCAAGCAGCTACCGGCGGAGCAACGCCTGGACGCCCGGTTCATGCTGCTGACCATGGCCACCCAACTGGGAGCCGACGGCCACACCATCGTTGGTGACATCGCCACCGCGCACCCGGATGTGCGGGCGGTGCGGTCACTGGCGGCCGGCACGGTGAAGCGCGCCGACCCCACCGATCCCCTCGTCGAGCGTGTGGGCACCGCGCTGCTCAACGCCGGCCCTATGGACCGGGACAACTACTACTACCAGCTGCTGCTGGACCGGTTGGAGACCGGGATGACCCCGGACAACGTCGAGAAGCGGACCCGGATGGTCGCGGCCAAGGTCCGCCTGGCCGCCGGAGCGCAGAACGCGGACTGGGTCGCCCTGGGCATCGCCCGGCTGACCACGGACCTGGGCGAGAACGACCGGCAGTTCCTGATCGTGGCCTCCCATTACCTCGCCCGGATGATGGCACGTGCCCAGGTGCTCGGGGTGGCGAGCCGGCAATTGCTCGCCTGGGTCACCGCCATCCCCGGCCAGGTCGGTGAACGTCTCGTCTGCCGGATCCTCGCCTGCGCCGAGGACATCCCGCTCCAGGACAAGATCGACCACATCACGCGCCGGCTGGCCTCGCCGACGGCCACCGGTGACGACCAGGAGCTCGTCGACGCGGTACTCGCCGCCCGCCCGGGTCCCGCCCGGCTCGCCGCGTGGACCGACGCACTGGGTTCCCCCTCACCGCTCCCGGCCGACCCCGCCGTGCTGCCCCGGGACTGGGCCAGGGCGTGGCGCTGGTCGGCGATCCTGCCCGAACACCTGCTCACCGGATGGCAGGAACCGATCACGGCGGTCGCCGAGCACCACGGCAGGCTCGACCGTGAGGCATTCGACCGGAGGATCCCCGCCTTCTTTTCCCAGTGGGGGCAGTCTGCCTACACCGAGGAGCAGTTGGCGGCCCTGCCCGTACTCGACGCCGCCCGGCTGATCGCCGGGTGGCGCCCCGACGCCGACAGCGAGCAGCGGCTGATCAGCGCCCGCGAGCTGGCCCGCACCCTTCAGGCCGTCGTCGCAGCAGCGCCCTCGACGTGGTCGACCGACCCCGTCGCCGTGGTCGAGACGCTGCGCGAACCCGTGTACGTGCTGCACTACTTCCGCGCCCTGACCGAGAAGGCAGCCGACGTCATTTCCTACGCCGGGGGCATTATCGCCGCGGCACGATTGGCCAGGTCCCGGCGGTGGGCGCCGACGATTCTGGGCAACGACGACTTCGACTTCGAGCCTGGCTGGCACAACGTCGACACCGCCATCATCGAGCTGGTCACCGCGTTGGCCGAGCACGACGCACCCATGGCCGACGAGCATCTGGACACCGCCTGGTCCTGGGCACTGTCCGCCCTCGACTCCCCACCCGAAGCCGACGAGGACCCGGTGGACGTCTCCTACAACCGGGCGATCGGCACGCCGCACGGACGTGGGTTGCAGACGGTGCTCGCCCTGGCCGACTGGGAACAGCGCAACACCGCAGCGATCCGCCCGCGGTTCCTCGACACCCTCGACCGCGTCATCCGGACAACCGGCCTGGTCGCCATGCGATACCGGGCGATCTTGGCATGGGAACGCCCACGGCTGGAGCGCATCGCCCCGGTCTGGCTCGACTCCCGGGTCCAGGCGCTGTTCCGCGACGGCGACATCGGCCGGGCCACGGTGGACCTCGTGCTCGCGTACTCCCGGTACACCACCCCGTGGCTGCACCAGACCCTGCGCGACGAGATCATCGCCGCGGCGCTGCGAAGCGCCGGCGCGGTCCCCTGCCTGCTGCTGGGCACCCTGCACGGCGAACCCGGCTACGACGTCGACGAGGTCATCGCGGTTCTGCGCAAAGATCCCGCCGTCCTGGCCGAGGCAGCCGAGGACATGGCGCACCTGGTGCAGAACAGCTCGGCGGACTCACCAGTGCTCGCCACCGCGACACGGTTCTGGCAGGCCCTGCTCGACGCCAACCGCGACGTCGCCCCTGTTGAGGTGCTGCGCCGCACCGGACGATGGGCCTTCGTCACCGGCCTGCCCGACACCATCTGGGCACCGCTCACGGCCCGAACCCTGACCCTCACTGAAGGACGGATTGACTACCCTGGCGAGATCGCCGACCGCTGCGAAACCGTTCCGGTCCCAGGAGACAGCACCAGGATCCTCCTACTGCTCCAAGGCCGCGGCGAACCGTGGGAACAGCACCACGTCGCCCAGGTCGCGCTCAAGACCCTGCACATGCTCAGCGGCGACCGCCCGGACGACAACTTCCTGCCGCTGCGGACCAGACTGGTCGAACTCGGGCATGATGCCGCCGCCGACCTGACACCTTACGAGAACCAGGCGTAGCCAGGTGCCTGCGCGGTGCGGCTGCTCGCGGGTGCCCACTGCCCGTCGCCACAACAGGCGAAACTCAGGCTCGCCGTCGGGTCGGAGTACCGTCGTGAGACTCCTGCTGAGAGCAGCCAGCGGTCGCTACAGGTCAGTACACCACAGCCGATCAGCAGTCTTCCCCATGCGACCAAACCGAATGAGAATCAACCATCCGGCGTGTATCGTGCCTGGTCAAGAAGTGTCTTCCCCCCGCGAGCGGGGGTGGTCCCGGTGTCGCGTTTCTGTTGCTCACCCCTTCGGGGTCTTCCCCGCGCGAGCGGGGGTGGTCCCGGCCTCCGGATGCCCCACCCGGAGGACGCGCAGCCTTCCCCGCGCGAGCGGGGGTGGTCCGGGCACAGCGACCCGGCTGGGCCTGCGCTCGCCGTCTTCCCCGCGCGAGCGGGGGTGGTCCGCTGCGCGCCGACGCGGCGGCGGTGCTGACCGAGTCTTCCCCGCGCGAGCGGGGGTGGTCCGGCATGACGCAAGGCGGCCACCGCGTTACCCGGGTCTTTCCCGCGCGAGCGGGGGTACGAACTTCGCTGCCAGCATGGCTCTGCTGGACGTCTCGGAGCCCTACCTGTCCCGCCGTGTCGTGCAAGCGGCCGACTTCGAATCGATGGCCCACGCCGACGGGCACTGGTACGCGCCGGTCGTCGACGTCTGCAGCAGCTCTCATGACGTCGCCGCTGCTGCCGCCAGGTCGCTGAGCCTCGCCGGACTCGGTGCTCCCCCGGTGCTGGCACCCGGTGTGTCGGCACATGCCGCCGCGCGCCTTGAACGGGCATGGTGGCCGGCGAAGATCATCGACAGCGAACTGCCATGCTTATCGTTCGGTACCAAGTGCCTCGGCGGGCAGCCGGTCGAGGAGATCGGGAGATGCCGGCAGGGGTGCAGTCGACGAGCGTGAACCGCTCCCGCGGCCGGGGTGGCAGGTCGACGAACAGTCCTTCGATCTCCGCGCGCAGTGCCAACGAGATGTCGTCATGGGTGTCATTGACGCCGATGTCACTGCGGAGCAGCCAACGCGGGCCGACCGGATGCTTCCACGTCCACCGCCGCTCCGGTGGAGGACCGGAACCGGGGTTGGTCATCACCCCGCGACCCTAGCGGCAGGAGGCGCCACGACGGGCCTGATCGCGGAGGTGAGCCTTTGCCCGCGCCCCCGACACGTCCGCTCGTCGGCAGAAGAGGACGTTCGTTCGACGGGTCGGTGGCGGCAACGCCACTCGGTTGAACTACATTCAACTGCGCAAGTACCACGAGTTGACTCTCCGGTGGGCCACGGCAACTTCAGCTATCTTCCGAGGATCAGGAGCATGCACACGTCCTGATGTGGAGCCTGGCGCACAGGACACCCTTCGTCTCCCTTCCGGACAAGCGCTCGGGGCTCTCGACCGCAGCAGCTAACGGACACCGTCGGTGACCTCGCTGAGTGGTTCAGCCTCGCCGTACACAGCCTGCGCCGTGGGTGGAGCCCGTTCGACCGCCGCTGTGAGCGGCCGCTGAATCAGCCGCGACGCCCAGGCCGCTCTCTGCGCTGCGCCGACGGAAGTCGGTGATGGACCAGGTCTTCGGCGGGTTGGGCTACAGCCCCTGAGGCTCCGGCAAGAGCTCTGCGAAGGTGGCTCTGACTTCCCGCGCGGTGTCGGCGAAGGTCTCCGGATCGGCGGTGGCGAGGTGCTGGTAGATGACCATGCTCTCCGAGAGGATGTTCAGGACTTCCGACATGTCGTCATGCATGTCGTATTTCGACGCGCTCAAGGCGTACAGGGCTTGGGCGAGGCGCGGCAGGTGGGCAGCCGGGTCCGCTCCGGCCAGGCGTCTGTGGATGTCGACGGCTTCCTCAACGGCGAACCGGGCCTGCAGTTCCCGGTTGCACTCGGAGAGCATCATGCTTTGCTCGAACAGGGCATGTGCGAGTCCTGCTTCGTACGCCGCAGGATCGGCCGCGACCAGCCGACGACATACGGCCACCCTATCCGTGGTGATCGGCAGGGCCTCGGCGTAGCGTTCCTCGGACTGCAGCAGGGTGGTGAGGCGGCCCAACACTGTCGCCAGGCTCTCATCATTGGCCGCAGGGTTCCGGGCGGCGAGCTTGCGGTAGAGCTTGGCCGATTCGTCAGTGGCCGCGTATGCCTCGGCCTGGTGTCCCGCAGCCACTTTGCAGGTTCCCAGGTTGAAGAGAGCCATGGCGAGCCCTTGATCGTGGGCAAGGCTCGATTTGAGGACGAGTTGACGCCACAGCGTCACGGACTCCTCCGCGGCGGCGAGGGCGTCGGCGAGTCGGTCGACCTCGAGCAGGTGGCTGCCGTAGTTGTTCAGTGCCGTGGCGAGTTCGAAGGTGTGGGCTGCGGGATTGACCTCTACAACCTTTCGGAACCCGATCACGGCTTTCTCGATCGCGGCGAGGGCCTCCTCCGTACGCCCTTGATCTGCCAGACGCGCGCCGAGGTTGAGCTGGTCGCGGGCGTTCTCACTCACGTAGAAGTGGACGCCGGCGGCTCCGAGGCGGTCCCTTATGGCGGCGGCCTCCTCTGCGGCAGCAAGGGCTTCGGCACCCCTGCCCACTTCGGACAGCCGGGTGGCGAGGTTGCCCAGAGCGTCTCCCAGTGTCTGCTCGTCGTGGGAGGTGGTGTGGTCGCCGTCGATGAGCCGGCGGTTCAGTGCGACGGCCTCTTCGGCCGTCTGCAGCGCCTCCTCTCGCTGGCCGAGCTTTGCGAGGTAAGTGCTGTACCAGTTCAGTGAGGAAGCCAGGAGGGACGCGTTGATGAACGGTTCGTCATCGGCGAGTCGGCGCCAGATCTCTACGCTGGCGTGGGCCATGTCGGCGGCCAGCTCGTGGAAGCCGGCATAGTGCAACCGTTCGGCGAGTTGGGTTCGGTACATGGCGTTCAGGCGGAGGTCGTCGGTGCGTTCGATGCGTTGGTAGATGACGCGGTAGGTGATGGCGGCGATGCCCTGGGCGAGGTCTGCGTGCGGTCCGTGGGGCAGTAGCCTTTCGATGGCCTCCAGAGCGTCGGTGTCGGCGCTCTCTTGCATGGCGAGTGCGAACAGAGCGGCGTTGCCGGCCTGGACGGCCAGCTGGGGGTGTTGCTTCAGCAGCGGATAGAGGTAGTCGGATCCGACGTGTGGCCATCGTTCCGCTGCCGCTGTCAGGGTGGGGATGGCGCGGGAGAGGTAGGGGGGAGGGGCGGCCTCGCCCACCGTGGGCGCGTTTCCGGTGGGGCCCCAAGTCCTCGCCGTGTGCGCGGTCTCTGCGGTTTCTGCGGTGAGTACGGTCTTTGCGGTGGCCGGGGCCCAGGGGGCGGCCGGGTAGTCAGCGGTGTGTCCGGGCAGGGTCAGGGCGAGGAAGTCCTCGGCGAGGCGGTCGGGGTAGAGCGGTTCCAGGACGGTGGGGATCGTGGGGTTAGCGGGCGGGTAGCAGACGCCGTGATCAGTGAGGATCTGCGGCGCATCGAGCTCCAACCCGAGGTCGCGCAGCATCGCCACGCCGGTCGGTGCAGGGACGGCGCCCGTCAGCGCTGCGGCGAACACCACCTGGTTCATCACCTGCGGTGAAGTCCGGTATGTACGCTCCGCCGGGTTCAACTCATGGGTGCCGTCACCGTGCAGGCGGGCCCAGTGCAGGTGCTCACGGTCGAGGAGGTAGACGGTGAGGCCCGCCATATCCGACGGCGGGCGGCTGCCGGTGGCTCGGGCGTCGACAGCGACCAGGGCAGCCATGTGGACGGCGAGGGTCAACCCGAAGTCCTCGTGGTCCAGGGACGCGGGCGGCGGGATGTCGCTGGGGTCGGCGATTCCGTAGAAGGCCGCGAAGCTGCTCCGCGCCGCATCGTACATTTCGGCACGCTGGGCGGAGCCGTCGGAGGACAGCGGCGCGAGTTCGTGGGTGGAGGTGCTCGCCTCGTGATTGGCCAGGGTGGCGCGCACGCCGGGCCAGGAGTCGCCGGTGCGGGCGAGGAGCAGGATGCGTGTTGGCATGTCGGGCTTGTGGAGCAAGGCGTTGCTGAACAGCCAGGACAGATGGGTCAGCGGCCAGCGGTCGGCGTAATCGACGATGAGGAGCACACCGCGGGCATGGCGCAGCCGCAGGTCCTGGCTCCCTGGTGGCGGGTGGACGGTGCCGGGTCCGTGGGCCGCCGTGACGACCGTCCAACCCTGGTCGGCGGACCGGGAGGCGAATTCGGCGGCGAGCCGGGTCTTGCCCTGCCCGCCGGGCCCGTACAGCCATCGCGCTGCCCGGCGCGGACGGCTGTCGCGCCACTGGTGCAGCTCGGCCAGGTCCTCCTCGCGGCCGGTGAAGTCCGCCACCTCGTAGCGTGCGTTAAGCATGCGGCTGGGTGACTCCAGCAACCAGTCCGGCTCCGGAGTCCGGGGCACGCGCCAAAGCTCCAGCAGGTACAGAGGGGTGCCGTCGCCGAAGACGTGGATGTCGGCACCGATCACCCCGTAGGCGAAGCCGCCCTCCGCACGTACTATCAATTGGGGATTACGCGCTTCTTCCGGTTCCTCTCGCGCTTCAGCTGACCGGGTCACTCGGCATCGCCGGTGTTGGCGACAGAATTCGGCTCAGAAGCGGCTGGCCGCACCTGTCCAGAGCCTGAGTAATTGTGGATGTGAACGCCGCTGCCGGGTCCCACAGCTCCCGCAGCAATTCCACCGTGTGCAATAACGTGCGCTATCCATTGCTGCTGGACAGGCGGAAGCAACTGCTGCACCTCGCGGACCAGGGACTCGAGATCGTCAGCAGCATCCGGGTGCTCAGATAGCAGATCTTCCAGGTCATCCCTCCAACGTAAGATCTGGGTCTCACGGGCAGTTCCGGAGTCTTCGGCGCGCGTCACGCGGACAACACTTCTGTCCAGCTGGGCCTCGACCTCCTGCGGAGAACGGCCACGACGTTGGAATAGCTGCACGGTCCAGGTGCGGGCAGTTTCCCAGGTACTGGTGGCCATGGCCCCCACGATGGTCGTCGCGGCGGTCATGGCCAGGGCTGCTGTCGTCGGATCCATAGGCATCGTCGATACTCCCTTGCTCGCCGAAGGTTATTCCCTGAACTAGCTCCGCCCAGGAGGGCGGCTGATAACGACCGGGCCGACCCGGGTCGCATGACGGCATAAAGCCCCAGAGGGTCCCACCCTGTTTGTCCGCCATGAGCCCCAGTTCGTCATCGAGCACCTTCAACGAGGCACATCGACTGCCGATCCATGGCCGCATCCTACCGGAGAGCCAATGTTCGCGAGGGGCATTTCGCCGAAGGCCCCTCAACCGAGGCATTCCATGCTGCCGCGCCGCCAGGTGGACCAGTACGCCGACATCTGTTCGGCCCACAGTCAACCCTTTTTGCACGGCGAGCCGTCGTTTGCCGAGCAAGAAGGGCAGCCCATCGATCGCCCCCTCGACCCACAGTTCGCAGTCCTACGACCTGCAGGGAACGCGTACAGCAGTGCACAGAACACCCCCTATGAAGAAAACCCGGAGTTCAACCGGCTCGTCCTGGCACCGAATGTGCCGGCGAACGGGAGAGTCGGTTCTGCTGATCAACCCGTGTCCGACGTAGTGGAGGGCGATACTGTACCACTCGAAAGTCATCGACAACTTGCGATTATTTTGACGGGCGATTCAAACCAGGTCACCAAGCAGTCAATCAGGCGGGATCCTGTCGATGACCGTCACCGGTCCCGGTAGTGACAGCTTCGTCGTGCCATCATCGGACTATACTTCCAACTGTCCGTCAACGACGAGGAGGCCCTTTAGACGCTCCAGCAGCGTGAGCATCACTGTCCGGTGAGTCTCCATATCCGGAAGCTTCCGATAACCCGCATGAAGAGGCGCGATGTTCTCGACCGGATACCCTGGAGGGAACCCTCCCCAGATCGCCATGATTGCTACATACTCGCTTGCATGAGCCATGCTTTCGGCCGTAACGTGGACATGCTCGAGAAATCGACACCCCGAGGCATTGCATAGCGGCTCCAGCGCATAGAGCGTCGATTCGAATCGCGCTTTCTTGACCGTGAGCCGCTCCACCGCTTTCTGAAGGTCGGATTCGAGCGCAACCCTCGCTTGCTCCGACTTCAGCCGCAATACTTGCTCGCACTTTTCACGGATCTCGTACACATCGGTCAAGACATCTTTGACTATAACGTAGCAGTCCAAGAATCTGCTCGCTCGCACCGCCTCCACCGAGTTGCCTATGGTAAGTGAATCGATCGATTGGGACTGTACGACATTGCCGTAGCTGCCACCGGTTATGATGTTGGCAGCAGGCGTGGAGCCCACGTCGGGTGACAACCGTGAAGAGTCGTCGGTTCTGTCGTCAATCACGGCTACCCCCAAGATACAAGTATTAGCGAACAATGCAAACAGCGCCGCTGCGGCAGGCCGCCAGCATAACGCAGGTCGTTGAAGTGGAGTCACATCGCACCGCAGCAGCGGACATGCCAGGGGTCGCACTCGAAGCGGCTTTTGTCCGCAGGATTGCCTTGACATCCACTCTCGTCACCGTCGCGACGAGCAAGCACGGATAGGCTCATCCCACCCGAGGCGCTGAGGCCGTCTCGGTATCCGCACGACAGCGGTGGCCTCGGCAGAGCCAGAAGGCTCAGCCCGACAAGGCGACCCCCTGCCGAGACCCACGACTCCGGGGGCTCGTTCCTAGGTCCCGGGTCGATCCACGACAAGTACGACCGGATCACCAACGAGTACGCCGTCATGCGGGACGCAGTGCAGCGCAGTGCAGCGCAGGGCACCTACCTCTACACCATGGTGCGCACCTACGGGTGCTGGACAGCGAGTACTTCGGGTGGGTGCTGCACCGGTGCACTGCGGACGGGTCGTGGACCTGGTGGTTCTCCCACGTCCTCGACCCACTGCCCGGCGGCGACGTGGACCTGCTCGTGTGGAACGGCAAGCTCGGCTCCGTCGTCAGGGCGCAGGGTGGCCAGACCTTGATGCGGAATGGCCCGAGGACAGCACCACCAACGGCCGCGCGCCGATCGAGTTGGCGAACGCTCGGCCCGCGCACCCGGCGCGGTCGTCCACGACGGCGCGCCGACGCCGCGGGGTCGATCGTGTGGGACGTGAGCGTGGATTCCACGATCATGCGGGCGCACCAGCATGCCGCGGGTGCGCGTAAAAGGGGGATCTGCAGGTCGAACCGCCCGACACCCCGGCCGGAGGGGTCGAGCCCGATGATCACGGGTTGGGTCGGTCGCGGGGCGGGTGGACCAGCAAGCTGCACCTGGCCTGCGAGCAGGGCCGCCGGCCGTTGTCCCTGCTGGTCACCGCCGGGCAATGGGGTGACAGCCCGCAGTTCGTCCCGGTGATCGAGCGGATCTCGGTGCCGCGCGTCGGACCCGGCCGGGCACGAACCCGACCGGACCGGATCCTGGCCGACAAGGCCTACAGCTCCAAGGCCAACCGCGCCTACCCGCGACACCGCGGGATCAAGGCCACCATCGACCAGCCCCGTGACCAGGCCGCCCACCGCAAGGCCAAAGGCTCCGCCGGTGGACGGCCACCCACGATCGACCGGGAGATCTACAAACAGCGCCACGCCGTCGAGTGCGGCATCAACCTGCTCAAGCAGCACCGGGCGGTCGCCACCCGCTACGACTGTGAGGATCATGTTGTGCCGCTCCGGGTCGGTGGTCTGACCCGCGCTACGACTGACCAAGTGTCCTTAGTTTGATCTGTCGGCCATGGGCCTGGAGCGGTGCCTGCTGTCGCCGGACCGGCGGAGCGTGTCCCGATAGGGGCCTTGCCGCTAACAAGGCGCCATCACAGTCCTGACCGCTCCCGACCGGCCCGGCGACGGCCGATCCGTCCCGAGAGCCGACCAGGAGACAAACGACCGTGCCCAGTGTCCCCGACAAGCCCGAACGCGACCAGGCCGACCGGCCGGAGATCGTTCTCGGTGTCGACACGCACAAGGACTTCCACGTCGCCGCCGTGATCAGCACTCTCGGCGTGCTGCTGGGCAGTGAGACGTTCCCGACGACCGTGTCGGGCTATCGGCGGGTGCTGTCCTGGGCCTCGTCCTTCGGCAGGGTGCGCCACGCCGGTGTCGAATGCACCGGCTCCTACGGAGCAGCCCTGGCACGTCATCTCACCGCAGCGGGCATCGCGGTGGTGGAAGTCAACCAGCCCGACAAGGTCCAGCGTCGCCGGGGCAAGACCGACGCCGGGGACGCCGAGGCAGCGGCCAGGGCGGTGCTGTCCGGCCGCGCTGCCGCGAAAGCGAAAACCGGTGCCGGCCCGGTCGAGATGATTCGCATGTTCAAGCTGGCGAAGGCATCGGCGATCAAGTCGCGCACCCAGGCGATCAACCAGCTCAAGGCCGTACTCGTCTCCGCCGACCCGGAGTTGAGGGACTCGTTGTCCGGGCTGGGCAACCCCAAACTCGTCCGCCGCTGCGCCGAACTCGATGCCGACACCCCGACCGATCCCCGCTCGGCCGCGACATACACGCTTCGGCTGCTCGCCCGCCGTATCCGCGATCTGACCTGCGAAATCGACGACCTCAACAACCGGATCGAGACGGTTCTCCAGACACACGTCCCCGAGCTGCTACGACGACCGGGCATCGGCCCGGACACCGCAGCCGCGCTCGTCATCACCGCGGGAGACAACCCCGACCGGATGCGCAGCGAGGCCTCGTTCGCCGCGCTGTGCGGCGTCAGCCCGATCGAGGCGTCCTCCGGGAAGACCCGACGTCGACGGCTCAACCGCGGTGGCGACCGCCAAGCCAATGCCGCTCTCTACCGCATCGCCCTGTCCCGCCTGCGCTGGGACCCGCGCACACAGGACTACCTCGCCCGCCGCCTGGCCCAGGGCAGAACCCGCCGCGAAGCCATCCGCTGCCTCAAGCGCTACATCGCCCGCGAGGTCTACTCGCTGATCAACAGTCCTGACGACACATCCACGCCACTATCCGAAGCCGCTTGACATCCATAGGGGCATCAAACTCGCCGTCCGCTACCAGGCCACCATCGACATCGCCGCCATCAACATCTGGCTACGCCACATCTGAAACACGCCCTAGTAGGGCTTTGTTAGGTGCTGTTGACCTGCGGTTGCTGTGGTGTGGTCGTGGCCTGGACGGGTTGTCGGCAGGTGTGGCAGACGCCTGTCCAGGCCGCGAGTAAGGCTTGGAGTTCGCGCAGGACGGCGTAGAGGGTCAGACCTGCGCAGGGGCTTTTGGGGTGCGGCGCAGCCGGGTGCAGATTGCCTGCGCGACCGAGGCCAGCGTGACGTGGCGGTGCCAGCCGATCCAGGAGCGGCCCTCGAAGTGGTCCAGGCCGAGGCCGTCCTTGAGTTCGCGGTAGTCGTGTTCGATGCGCCAGCGCATTTTGGCCAGCTTGACTAGGTCGCGCAGGCGGATGTCGACGGGCAGGGTGGACAGCCAGTAGTCGGTGGGTTCGGGTTCTCCGGTGGGCCATTCAGCCAGTAGCCAGCATTCGGGCAGGCTGCCGTCGGGGGCGCGGGGGATGTTGCGGTTGGCCGGGCGCACCCGCAGCGCAAGGAAGCGGGAGCGCATGGTCGCGGTCGGGTTGCCCGCGCTCCTGCGGGAGCCGTGGCGCCAGACCACGAACCGCCCCGCCGAACGCCCGGCTTCGGTGACCAGGGTCTTGGCGGTGACGGGCTTGTCCGGGTAGGTCGTCTTCGTCGGCGGGCGGCCGATGCCCGACCAGCTCGGCGGGACCGGGGCCGTCGAGCCGGGATGCAGGCTGGTGGAGGCCGAGACCGCCACCGCGTAGGTCAGACCGCGGTCGGTCAGCCCCTGGCGGAAGGCGGTGTTGTCGCCGTAGGCCGAGTCGGCCACCACCGGCCGCCGCGGCATGCCCCAGTCCAGCAGCTCGTCGATCATGTCCAGGGCCAGGCGCCACTTCTCCCGGTGCCGCACTTGGTCGGGGATCGCGCAGCGGGCCCGCTTGCGGGCGATCTCCGCGGCTGTCCGCTCGTCGTCGGCCTTGGTGTCGTCCCAGGACTCGGGCAGGAACAGCCGCCAGTCCACCGCGGCCGAGGTCCAGTCGGTGACCGCGTGCACGCTGACCCCGACCTGGCAGTTGCCCCGCTTGCCCAACGCCCCGCAGTACATCCGCGCCACCCCGGGCGAGGAGGTCCCGTCCTTGGGGAACCCGGTGTCGTCCACGGCCAACGCGTCCGGGTCGACGAACCCCGCCGCCCACACCGCCAACCTGCGCCGGACCTCGACGTGGTCCCAGGTCGAGGTGGTGACGAACTGCTGCAACTGCTGATGGTCCACACCGAGGCGCTCGGCCATGGGCTGCATCGACTTGCGCCTGCCGTCCAACAGCAGCCCACGCAGATACAGCTCACCCTTGCCGCGCTGGTCACGCCGGGCGAACCCGCCGAACACCTCCGCGGCGAACCCTTCGATGACCGGCCGCACCTCGGCCATCTCCTCCGGCGTCACCACCGCAGGAAACCACACCGCCCACACATCCCATCACTCGACCTAACAAAGCCCTACTAGGCGGGCCCGGCGTCGGTGTCGGAGCACCACAGACCGGTTTGTTCACCCCGCCGGAGGGCAGGTGTTCGACGGTCAGGCGGATGACGGTGCCCTCGATGATCGGCAGTGGGCCGTCGTGGTCGATCCAGGCGGCCCGGCGGGTCAGTCGTGGGTGCAGTCGGTTCCAGGCCTGTGCGGTGGCAGTGCCGTAGAGGCGGGTATCGGTGCGGGTCAGCACGTCCTCCACGCCCCAAGTGGCCGGGTCGCCGAAGACGGACTCGCCGCCGTGCTTGGGAGAACGTCCGCCCATGGGGTTGTGGACCCCGGCGTGGAGTCGGACGGCGCAGCACCCGGTCCGACCGCATCCGCCCCAGCACCCGCACCGGCAGACCGGTCAACAGATACGCGATGCGCGGCGCGTCGTAACCGGCGTCGAGCACCACCAGGATCTCCGGATCACCCTGCTTCCACTGCCCGGCGGCGATCAGCCGTTCGACCACCCCGCGCAACTAGGCGACGGTCACGGCGGCGTCCGCGCCGGGCGCCAGGCAGACCGCGTCCAGCAGCGCGGTCCACGACGTTCCGCCGGTCTCCAGCGCGGCCACGAACGAGTACGGCCAGCCCGGGATCATGCGGTGCTCGTTGCGACCGCGCCCGTAGACGTGGCAGAACGAGCGCTGCGGACAGGTCTCGCCGTCCGGTCGCAGCCACGGTGAGACGTCGACCGAGAGCACCAGGCGGCCGTCGGCGGCACGCGGTAACGGCATCCAGGCCAGCGCGTCACGTAACCGGTCGACCCCGATGCGGCCGTTGTTGACCGCGTCGTAAAGACCACCGTGCCCGCGTCGGTGCCCGGCGCCAGCGACAACCCCACCAGGGTCCGTACCGGTCCGTCGGCGCACAGCACGGCGTCGGCCAATTCGAACAGCCCGTCCGCCCGGCGGGTCAGACACTCGTGGAACTCCTGCCTGAACCGGACAACGCCCCGAGTGACCTCTTGCCGTCGAGATGGTGCACACTGATCACGCAGCCCTTTGGTCGAACATCCTTCTGTCGCAAGAGTGATGATCGACCAAGGGCTGCTTCGTGATCAACCAGGGTGTCCGTCACCCGTCCGGGACCTAAAAAGGCAAGCTCAGGGCGTTTAGGCGGTCATCGTCGTGACAAGCCGCGATCTTCCGCGCTGATCGGCTCAACCGGGCCAGGACGCTCTTTGCGCGTCGCCAGGACGTCACAGCCGTCCTGTCGATAGGGACGCCTCCAAAGGCTCACCGAGCGTTCGAAGACCCGACACTCCGCGGGTTGCCGATGGCTCTCGACCTTTCCGGATTACAAGGCGACCACCACCGGCACCCGCAGCACTTCGCGCTTCTTTGCCACCCCGAAATGGTTCGGATTATTTTGCGGATTCTATGGCCGGGTCGCCTTCGAGATCGAGTTCGCAGAGTTGCCGCTGCACACGTTCAGCATCCTCGCGGCGTCTTTGTTCTTGGTACAGATCTAGCGCTTCCCGCCACACCTCGCGGGTTCGGTCTTGCTGCCTGAGTGCGGCATAAGCGTGGCCGAGCAGGTCGAGAGTGTCGGCTTCCAAGGGGGCGTTGGCGTGGGCTCGGAATACCGCCAAAGATCGGCGGAAGTGGAGCACCGCCCGGTCGCTGTCTCCGGTGTCCTGGGCGACCAAGCCGAGGGTGAACACGGAATTGGCCTCGCCGTCGTGGTCGCCGTGCTCCTGTTGTAGGGGTATCGCAGCCAGGCAGTGGCTCGTGGCCAGCTCATGGAGGCCGAGACGTGCCGCGCTGCGGCCCGCGATGGTGTGGGCTGTGGCTTGCCATACCGGGTTGTGCAGCGAGGCGACAAAGCGCAAAGCACGGGTGGCGCTCCGTAGCGCCAGCTCGTGTTGCCCCTGCTGGTCCCAGGCCAGAGCGAAACCTTCGTGGGTCCGTGTCAGGCACCGAGCGTCGCCGAGTCGCCGAGCCAGGGTCTCGGCCATGCGCAGATGGTCCATGCCCTCCTCATACCGTTCGATGCGACACAGTGCTAAGCCAAGAAGGCGGTGTGCGTCGCTGTGCATCACCGGGTCCTCGAGGTGAAGAGCGGCCGACAGTGCAGTTCGACAGGATGCGGCGTGCCGGTGAAAATCCCCGCTCAAGTGGTGAAACGGGTACAGGAATCTCATCAGCAGCCACCCTGTCCGGTGGTCACCCCGCTCGGCGGCCGCGTGTTGGGCGGCCAAAACGCACTCGTGTTCACGGTGGAACCACGCCCATGCCTGTACTTGCGAGTGGACCTCTTCAGGGCGACAACCCGGTGCAGCCGGTCGCGGAACAACATCGCGGTTGTGCGGGTGTACCAGTCGCGATGCGGTGTGAGCGGTGTGCGCGTAGTGGTCGATTACACGCCGCAACGCCGTATTCCGATGCTGCTCGGTCAGACCGCGATGGGCGGCGTCGACAGCGTAGCGGCGGATCAGGTCGTGCATCCGGTACCGGCCATCGGCGGTCCGGCCGATCAGTGACGCCTGTGCCAGCTTGTTGAGCGCCGTTCTGGTCTGCACGGGCGACAGGCCGGTGAGGCTGGCCGCGGCGTGCAGGCCCATGTCGGGGCCGGGGGCAATGCCCAACAGCGCGAACACCGTCCGCTGTTCGGAGGACAGGGCGTGGTGGGACCAAGACAGGACGATGGGCAGGCTGGCGGCAGGGTCGGTGTCGTCCAGCGCGTCGAGCCCGGTTTCGTGCAGTTCAGCGGCGAGTTCGGCCAGTGGAAGGCCGGGTTGGGTGCGGCCGCGGGTGGCGATGATGCCCAGCGCCAGCGGGTAACCGCCGCACAACGCGATCAGCTCGGTCACGGCAGCCGGTTCGGCGGTGATGCGTTCGACGCCGAGCCGACGGGCGAACAGGACACGGGCCTCAACCTTGGTGAGCACGTCGAGGGCTCGGTGGTGAGCGCCATGCGCAGTGACCAGGCCGGAAAGTCGGTGGCGGCTGGTGACCAAGACCGTGCAGGTGTCGCCGCCGGGTAACAGCGGGGTGACCTGGGTCGTGTTGGCGGCGTTGTCCAGCAGGATCAGCATGCGTCTATCAGCGGCCAGGCTGCGGAACAGCGCGGCCCGGGCCTCGATGTCGGACGGGATGCGGTCAGGGAGCACGCCGAGGGCGTCGAGGAATCCGCGCAGCGCCACCGCCGGGTCCGTGGGTGTGCCGTCCGGGCTGAAGCCGCGCAGGTCGACGAACAGCTGCCCGTCGGGGAACCGGTCGAGGTGCCGGTACGCCCAGGCCAGCGCGAGCCAGGTCTTGCCGATGCCGCCCGCCCCTCCGATTGCGAAGATCACCGCAGTGCCTTGGTGGTCCAGGTTGGCGTCCAGCGCGGCCAAGTGGTCGACACGGCCGGTGAACCAGCGGGGCGGGGCGGGCAGTTGCCGCGGCACCGGCGACGACCCGGTTGCGACTGTGACAGTTGCAATTTCCGTCGGGGCGAGGGCGGGATCGGCGGTGAGGATGCGCTGGTGCAGCTGGTGTAGTGCCGTGCCGGGATTGGTGCCCAACTCGTCCACCAAGTGCCGGCGAGTGTGCTGGTAGTGGGCCAGGGCGTCGGCCTGACGACCGTCGCGGTACAGCGCGAGCATCAACTGTCCGGCAACACGCTCGTCCAAAGGTTCGGCCTCGGCCCGAGTAGTCAATTCAGGCAACACCTGCCGATGCCGGCCGCAGGCCAGTACCCAGTCGATCCGGTCGGTCTCGGCGGCGGTGCGCTCGCGGCGTAATCGCTCCCGCATCGCCTGCGCCCAAACGGTGTCCAGCTCGGCCAGCGGCTCACCCCGCCATAACGCGAGGGCGTCCTCGGCGACCGCCAGGGCACGCTGGGGATCGGTTTGCTCGCGCACGAGGGCGAGCAACCGGTGAAAACGGTGCAGGTCCACGATGTCCGCCTCGACAGCCAGTGCGTAGCCGCCGCCCGACCGGGTAATCGTGATCCCGCTCGGGGCGAGTGCCCGGCGCAGGTGAGTGAGGTAGACGCGCAACGCCGAGCGCGCCGTGCCCGGCGGCCGCTCGCCCCAGACACGGTCGATCAAGCTGTCCACCGACACCATCCTGTTGGCCTCAACCGCCAACACCGCGAGCACCGACCGCTGGCGGGCGTGTCCTAAGGGCTGTGGCTGGTTGTCCAGCCACAACTTCAGCTCGCCCAGCACCCCCACCACGACGCGACGATCCACCTCCACCGCGACCCCCTCACTCTCCTGCATACCGGCTCAGAACAGGCATTACAACGGGAATTTAGCGGTTGCTTAGCGCGCTGCCGCGACGCTGAGCAACGCACAGGCCAGCCGAGAAATCCGCTCGAAGTGATCCGAGTGGAGCAATCGGTGCGATCGGGTGCTCGACACCAAAGGTCGTACCGCTGCCGAGGCGGGTCACCTGGCACGGGTGAAGGACGTGCCGATTCATCCACCATACGGAGGAACCACATGGCGTTGCGTAAATCGTTGGCCGCGCTCGGCGTCTTCGGGATCTGCCTCATCTCCATGGCACCGTCGCCCGCAGCCGCCGTGCCGGTCGAAGGCGGCGTGTCGGCCGAAGGCGGCGTGTCGGCGACGGCGGCGTGTCGTCCGCACTCACACTCGCCGAAGGACACGTTCAACAACGGCTACCCGTCCAAGGGCAGCGTCCCGGTCCGCTCGGCGGGCCCGTACGGGGACTGTTCGATCGACGGCTACATCGACAGCAGCACGCGACTGCACTACCACTGCTACACGGTCAACGACTACGGCAACACCTGGACGTGGGTCCGGGTGGTCGGCGAGGACATCGCCGGCTGGGTTTGGGACGAGAATCTGGAAGGTTACGGCTCGGCCGTGCGCTGCTGACCTACCTCCCGTGGGCGTCCCCGCCTGGTCGGGCGGGGACGCC
Organism: Saccharothrix saharensis; assembly: GCF_006716745.1. NCBI lineage: Bacteria > Bacillati > Actinomycetota > Actinomycetes > Pseudonocardiales > Pseudonocardiaceae > Saccharothrix > Saccharothrix saharensis. The sequence goes on from NZ_VFPP01000001.1 coordinate 637,581, forward strand.
ACATCAACTAGTACTCCAGTCGCACCTCGTGATGTTGCATTTGTCTTCGCTGATAGTGGGCTTCTTTGGCGCGGTGTCGGTGGAGTCTGCGCCAGTGGGACCAGGCCCAGGCCCAGGCCCAGGTGCGGTCGTGAATGGTAGTGATCAGGTGTGCCAGGAGACGCCTGACCTCGCGAGGGTAACCGGGATGAGGTTCCCCCGATGACCCGAGGTGGTTGTTACCTGGATGCGGTCGGTTCCGCCGGGATGGTAGCTGGATGGGCCTGGGCGGCGTGCCAGGCGGCTTCGTACTCGTCGGGGCTGAGCCAGCCGAGGTCCTTCTGGATGCGTTCGGTGTTGTAGAACCCGTCGATATAGCGGAACAGGTCGTTCTCGGCCTCGTCGCGGGTGCGCCAGGAGCGGCGGTAGACCAGTTCGATCTTGAGCGTGGAGAAGAAGTTCTCCATCAGCGCGTTATCGTAGGAGTCGCCGATCGATCCCATCGAGGGAAGGATCCCGTTGTCCTGCAACCGTTCCGCGAAGCGGAAGGCCGTGTAGGTGGCGGATTCAACCGGTCGTCGCAACACCTTGATCGTGGAGGGGTCGGATGGGACGGCCAGCAGGGTGGATGACGACTGTGACGGGGCGTCCGGCGATGAGATCCCCGGGGCGGCCTCCGATTCGTCGTGATGTGGAGCGTGCGTTCTGGAATGCGATCGCGGAAGGGGTGTCCACTGAGGATGCGGCTGTCGCGTGCGGCGTGTCGGGGCCGGTGGGCTGGCGGTGGTTCCGGCAGCGTGGTGGCGTGCCCTCGATCAGTCTCACCCCACCATCTGGCAGGTATCTGTCGTTCGCCGAGCGCGAGGAGATTGCGCTGCTGAGGGTCCAGGACGTCGGCGTGCGCGAGATCGCCCGCAGGTTGGGGCGGTCACCGTCGACGATTTCGCGGGAGTTGCGCCGCAACGCCGCCACCCGCGGTGGTCGGTTGGACTACCGGGCCTCGATCGCGCAGTGGAAGGCCGAACTGATGGCCCGACGCCCGAAGGCCGCCAAGCTCGCCGCCGATGATCTGCTCCGCGAGTACGTCCAGGACCGGCTTGCCGGCGCGATCGGCACGCCCGGAGGAGTGGAGGTCGGGCCGATCGCGCGCAAGTGGAACGGCCGCGGCAAACCCCGGCAAGAGGACCGCGAATGGGTGACGGCGTGGAGTCCGGAGCAGATCAGTCGCAGGTTGCCGCTGGACTTCCCCGATGATGAGTCCATGCGGATCTCGCACGAGGCGATCTACCAGGCCCTCTACGTCCAGGGGCGCGGCGCGCTGCGGCGGGAGTTGGTCGCCTGTCTGCGCACCGGTCGTGCGCTGCGGGTGCCGCGTGCTCGCGCCCGCCAACGCGCGAGCGGTCACGTCACCGCCGAGGTGATGATCAGCGAGCGTCCGGCCGAAGTCGAGGACCGGGCGGTGCCGGGTCACTGGGAAGGCGATCTGATTATCGGCGCCGACCGGTCGGCCATCGGCACGCTGGTGGAGCGGACGACGCGGTTCACGATGCTGCTGCACCTGCCCCGCATGGAAGGCTTCGGCACCGAACGGCACGTCAAGAACGGTCCCGCGTTGGCCGGTCGCGGCGCCCTGGCGGTGAAGGACGCGATCGCGGCGAGGTTCACGACCATGCCCGACCAGTTGCGGCGGTCGTTGACCTGGGACCGCGGCAAGGAACTGGCCCGGCACGCGCAGCTGCGGATCGAGACCGGGGTGGCGGTCTACTTCGCCGACCCGCACAGCCCATGGCAGCGCGGCACGAACGAGAACACCAACGGCCTGCTGCGCCAGTACTTCCCCAAGGGAACCGACCTGTCCCGATGGGACGTCGACGAGATCGAAGCCGTCGCCGCCGCACTGAACAGCAGACCCCGCAAGACCCTCGGCTGGAGGACACCTGCGGAAGCCTTCAACGATCATCTATCCTCGCTCCAACAAGCTGGTGTTGCGACGACCGATTGAATCCGCCGGTCGATCCGCGGTCGCTGTGGTGGATCAGCTGTCCGTCGCGCACATCACGGGACCAGATCGCGTATTCCAGGGCGCCGAGCACGAGGTCGGTGTCGCAGCGGTCGCTGGTCTTCCAGCCCACGATCCGGTTGGAGAACGCGTCGCGCACGGCCGCGAGCCAGAAGACGCCCTCGCCGGTGCGGATCCGGGTGGCGTCGGCGACCCACAACCGGTCCGGCGCGGGTGCGGTGAAGTCCCGGTTCACCCGATCCGGTGCCGGTGCGGCCCGCGGATCCTGCCTCGTCGACGGGGCGCGCCACTGTTTGCGCAGGAAGGCATCCTGCAGGCCGGCCTGGCGCATCAGCCGCTCGACCCGCTTGCGCGACACGCGGATACCACGACGTCGCAGGACCTGGTGCACCCGCGGGCTGCCGTAGGTACCGCCCGAGGCGGTGTGGATGTCGGCGATCTCCGCGGTGATCGCCCGGTCCTCGCGATCGCGATCCGACGGGTCGGTCTGTCGGGCCACCCAGCCGTGGTAGGTGGAGGAGGCGACGCCCAGGACCCGGAGGACGAACTCGACCCCCGAAGCGGTCGCGAAGCTGCTCGATCAGCTTCACGACCGTCGGCGGGTCGGGTCGAGTTCCGCCGCGAAAACGCGGACGCGGTCTTCAGAATTTCGTTGGCGCGCTGAGTTCCGCGTTCTCCTTGCGCAGCCGGCGCAGCTCCTCCGACTCGGTCCCGGTGGGCCGGTCGTCCCGCTCGCCGCGGTCGGCCTCATCCTGCCGGATCCAGTTCCGCAACGCCTCGTGGTGCACGCCCAGCTGCTCGGCCAGGCGCCGGATCACCGGCTTGGGGTCGGACTCCCGGTACAAGCGGACAGCCCGAGCCCGCAACTCGTCGGGGTACTTCTTCGGTGGTGCCACGGACGACTTCTTAAGTTGGTAGTCGTCCGGTACGACGTGCCGGATGCCTGGACGGGTCGGGTATGGCTGGGACGCCTTGCCGGCCTGCGGGTGCGGCTTGAAGGGAGTGGCCACCCGACCTGTCCGGACGCTGCCGACCGCTGATTGAAGTCTGCGAACCGTCGCTGCGTTCAAGGAGGTGCCAGCGGAGCGTCCATAAGCTGACCTGCGTCAACGTGCAAGCGGGAGGATTGGTTGAACCCGGTGTGGGTCGGGGTGGATGTCGGCAAGGAACACCACTGGGCCTGTGTGCTGGACGCCGAGGGACGCCGTCTGCTGTCCCGGCGAGTGGCCAACGACGAGGCCGATTTGCTGGCACTGCTGGGCGAAATGACCCGCCTGGGCGCCGACCAGGCGCAGTGGGCGGTGGACCTGACCACCGTGGAGGCGGCTCTGCCGCTGACCGTGTTGTGGGAACACGGCCAGTCGGTGAGCTACCTGCCCGGCAAGGCGGTCAGCCGCGCCGCGGCTGGCTACCGCAGCGAGGGCAGGACCGACGCCAAGGACGCCCGTGTCATCGCCGACCAGGCCCGGATGCGACGCGATCTGGCCGAGCTGCGCCCCACCGACGAGCTCGTGGTCGAGTTGCGGATGCTCACCACCCGCCGTGCGGACCTGGTGGCCGCCCGCACCCGCGCTCTCAACCGACTGCGCCAACACTTGACCGCGGTCTGCCCCGCGCTGGAACGGGCGGCCAGCCCCACCGACCCACGCGCCTGGGTGGTACGGCTGTCGCGTTACCAACGCCCGAAGGCGATCCGCCGCGAAGGCGCAGACCGCCCGTCTGCCGGCGAGGACATCGCCGCCGACCTGGTCGCCGGCCTGGCCAAGGAGGTGACCGACCTCGACGGGCGGATCACCGAGCTGGACACCGCCATCGAGGCCCGGTTCCGCCGCCACCACCAGGCTACGGTGATCACCAGCCTACCCGCATGGGATTCCGCCTGGGCGCCGAGTTCCTCGCCGCCGTCGGCGACCCCGACCTGTTCACCTCGCCCGACCAGTTGGCCGCCTACGCCGGACTGGCACCGGTGCCCCACGACTCCGGCAAACGCACCGGCCGCCTGCAAAGGCCACCCGCTACCACCGCGGACTGCGACGAGCACTGTTCATGGCCGCCCTGACCGCCATCCGCTGCTGCCCGACCTCCCGCGCCTACTACGACAGGAAACGCAGCGAAGGCAAACGCCCCGTCCAGGCCTTCATGGCCCTGGCACGCCGACGAATCAACGTCCTATGGGCACTGCTGCGCGACAACCGGCACTACCAAGCCTCACTCCCGATCACAGCCCACGCGGCTTGACACCGACATTGAGACTCCCTTCAGGCCCTATCGGACCATGCCTGGGAAGACTCCTGGCTACCGGGGGAACCTCACGGGCCGTTGATAGAGAATGGCCGTCGCGTACCAAGTTGATGGTCGCCGCGGTATGGGCAAGGTTCACGATCTGGTGCCCCTGCAGCACTTGATGATCGATGGCGGACGCCGCAGCTGCTGCGGCTGCGGCGCCTCGCCCGGTTCGATCAGCTGATGGACTGCGGCGTGCCGCAGGACCACACGCTGCTGCTGCCCGAGTTCATCCACGAGCACATGGTGGCCGTCCCCCGGATGAACGTCCCGGGGAACTTCGCCTCGCGGGTCGGGAAGACGAAGCTGCTGTTGTTGCCTACCGTGACGAACGGGAGGTTGTAGGTGCCTGCGCTTGATGTGATCTTGATGTAAAGCGCACTCGAACTGCGGTGAAACCCGGTGTCCGCGATGCTGCCGTTGGCCTTGACGACGTTCGTGCCGACGACGACGGAGCCGTTGTAGTAGCCGTCAACACTGTCGACACTGACCGCCTGCTGCGTTCCCACCTGCTGCTGCGCCGTTGCGCTCGACCTCGGCGCGGCCAAGGCCGGCGAGGACAACGCCAGGACGGTGAACAGGGCGGCCAGCGCCACGCCGAGCGGTTTGATAATCGATTTCAAGATGGTTCCTTCCCGAGGATTGGCCTCGCGGTCTATCGCGAGTTGGCCACGAACGGAACGACACTCCCGGATTGGCTCCTGCTGCACGTCGCCCTGCATGTACGGGTAACTCGCTCTCGAAGTGGATCCGGTTGGGGGCCGTCGTGGTGTTGTCCACCATCGCGGCAGCGCGCTAAGAACCCGCTAAATCTCCGTTGTATCTCCTGCTCCCAACCGGTATCCAGGATGAGGGGAGGGGTTGCGGTGGAAGCTGATCGTCGCGTCGTAGTGGGGGTGCTGGGTGAGGTGGAGATGTGGCTGGATGACCGGCCGCAACCCGTAGGGCACGCCCGCCAGCGGTCGGTGCTCGCGGTGCTGGCGGCGGAGGCCAACCGGGTGGTGCCGGTGGACAGCCTGATCGACCGTGTCTGGGGCGAACGCCCGCCGAACACGGCGCGATCGGTGTTGCGCGTCTACCTGACCCACCTACGCCGGGCGCTGGCCACGTCCAGGGCCACGGTTACCCGACACGGCAGCGGATACGTGCTGGCTACCGAGCTCGACACCGTGGATCTGCACCGGTTCCGCTGGCTCTTCGCCTCGGCGCGGGGGCAGGAAGACCCGCAGCGTGCCCTGACGGTCGTCGAGGAGGCCCTCGCGTTATGGCGGGGTGAACCGCTGGCCGAGCTGGACACCGCCTGGGCGCAGGCAGTGCGAGAGCGATTACGCCGGGAACGCGCCGCCGCCGAGACCGACCGGATCGACTGGGCGCTCGCCTGCGGCCGGCACCGACAGGTGCTGCCGGAGCTGACCGCACGGGCCGAGGCCGAGCCGCTGGACGAGCGGGTGACCGGGCAGGTGATGCTCGCGCTGTACCGCGCCGGCCGTCAAGCCGACGCCCTGGCTCACTACCAGCGCACCCGGCAGCACCTGGTGGAGGAGCTGGGCATCGACCCCGGCCCGGCACTGCACCAGCTGCACCAGCGCATCCTCACCTCCGACCCCACCCTCAGCCCGACGAACACAACAACAACCACAGTTGGCGCGCCGTCACTGATGGTGCCGCGGCAACTGCCCGCCCCGCCCCGGAGGTTCACCGGCCGCACCGACCACCTGACCGTCCTGAACGCCGCACTGGACCGGCGAGGCACCGGGGTGATCTTCGCGATCGGCGGAGCGGGCGGCATCGGCAAGACCTGGCTGGTCCTGGCCTGGGCCCACCGCCATCTCGACCGGTTCCCCGACGGGCAACTGTTCGTCGACCTACGCGGGTTCAGCCCGGACGGCACACCCACCGATCCCGCGGTGGCGGTGCGCGGCTTCCTCGACGCCCTGGGCGTGCCCCCCGACCGCATCCCGGTCGACCCCCAGGCCCAGGCCGCGCTGTACCGCAGCCTGGTCGCCGAGAAGCGGATGCTGATCGTGCTGGACAACGCTGCCACCACCGAGCAGGTCATGCCGCTGCTGCCCGGCGGCACCACCTGCACCGTGCTGGTCACCAGCCGCCACCGACTACACGGCCTGACCGCCCGGCACGGCGCCCACCCGCTGCCCCTCGGGGTGCTCACCGACGCCGAGTCCCACGCCCTGCTCGTCGCCATCCTCGGCGCCGACCGCATCGCCGACGACGCCCACTTCACCGCCGAACTGATCGCGCTGTGCGCAGGGTTCCCGCTCGCGCTCGGCCTGGTCGCCGCCCGCGCCCAACCCGACCTCCCCCTGGCCGAGGCAGTCAGCGAGCTGCGCGAGTCGGGCCTGGACGCCCTCGACGCCGACGACCCCACCGCCAGCCTGCCCGCCGTGCTGTCCTGGTCCCTGCGCCACCTCACCGACACTCAGCGCACCGCGTTCGCGCTGCTCGGGATCGCCCCCGGCCCTGACATCGGCCTGCCCGCCGCCACCAGCCTCACCGGCCTGCCGGACCGGGAAGCACGCATCGTGCTGCGCGCCCTGGCCGACGTCTCCCTCCTCGACCACACCTCTGGCGGCCGATACGCGATGCACGACCTGGTGCGCGCCTACGCCACCACCATCGCTCACGACCTGCCCGAACCTGTCCGGGGAGCGGCGCTGGATCGGGTGGTCGACTTCTACCTGCATACCACCTATGCCGCTGACCGCCTCCTGTTTCCCCAACTCCATCAGATTCGCCTCGATCCACCGACGTCCGGCGGTCATTCTCAACCGTTGGCCGACAGGTCGGCCGCGTTCGCATGGCTGGACGCGGAACACCGCCACCTGTTGGCCGCACAGCACGTCGCCGCCACAGAGCACCGCCACCACATCGTGTGGCAACTGGCCTCGGCTCTGACGACCTTCCACCTTCGGCGCGGACACCGCCACGACAACCTCACCGTGTGGAGGACCGCGCTGAACGCCACTGCCCATCTGCCCGACCCCAACGCACTTGTCCTCAGCCACCGACGCCTCGGCCGCGCCTATGCAGATATGGGGCGACACGAGGAGGCAGACCGGCATCTGGTCCAAGCCCTCGCACTCGCCGAACACCACGACGACCCCAGCCAACAGGCCCAAGCCCACGGCGAACTCTCGTGGGCTTTGTACGTGCGGGCAAACGGTCAGCAAGCCTTAGAGCACGCCAAAAGCGCTCTAGAAATCCACAATGCTCTCGACCAACAAGCCTGGAAAGCCCATGCGCTCAACATGGTGGCCTGGTTGAGCGCCCACCTAGGCGAGTACGATACGGCCCGTAAGCACTGCCAGACTGCCCTGGCCCTGCACCGCAGCCAGCATGACCTCTTCGGCGAGGCGAACATCCAGGACGTCTCGGGTTGGATCGACCACCAAACCGGCCAGCACAACCAGGCCGTCGATCACTACCAACAGGCCTTGACCCTGTTCCACCGCCTTGGCCACACAACCGCCGCCACCGACGTCCTCGAACACCTCGGCCATCCGTACTCCGCCCTCGGTCAACATGACGAAGCCCTCACGGTCTGGCGGGAAGCACTGGAGCTGTACCGACAGCAAGGGCGTGAGGCCGACGCCGAGCGGGTGCAACGACAACTTGCCGACCTCCACAACACCCGATAACGGCCCCGGCAAGCACACCCTGACCCGCCAACGTCCGTCGACCCGGATGACGGCCACGGCCCGTGACCCTGAGGTGGTCCCCACCCACCGGCCCGTCTCCCGGTACCACTGGCTACGCAGGTGTACCTCTGGCGAGCCGTCAGACCAATTCCCCACGGTCGCCGGGAGGTGGATCGTTGGTTGCCGGTGTTTCACTGAACTACCAGCGAGGTCTGGGACGAGATTCGTTACCCCGGCCTATCCTGGCTCTGGGCATATGAGTTCGTCGACCGGGTCAGCTGTCCGATGTGCTTCGGCGCGGGGTTCGACAACTGGGTGTTGGCCGCCTATCTCGTTCCCGAGCTGGCCGCTGCCTGACGGTCCGGTTCCGGTACCGCTGGCCCGGTCCGACACCGGCCGCCCACCGTTCACGGTGAACTACCCAAGCGAAAGTGGTCTGTCGTCCGTGACTTGGAGCCGGTCAGGCGTACTGGTCGGCTCTATCTGCCGCCGTCGGCCCGACCGGCGCGGTGGTGCCGCACACCGGGCAGTCGGGCAGCCGATCCCAGGTCTCGGCGAGCGGGCCGGGAGGGCTCTGTGCCCTGGGGGTGGCACGACGCCCGTCCCGGCCCTGCCGTCCGAGCCCCCTCTGCCCGGCGTCGCCAGCATCGGCTTCCGACGCCGGAAGTCCGCCGGAAGGTCGTTGAATTCCCTGCTTGACAGCGGTATCTATGACCGATCGGGAAGGAACTCGTCGTCACGTCAGGTCGGGCGTGGTGCGAAGGCCGGCACTGAAGGCGGGTGATCGATGCCGGTGACGCGGGAGGGGTGCGCCGAGGACGACGCCCAGGAGTTCATGGTGAATATTCTGGGTGGCTTGGAAGTCCGTTGCGGCGATCTGTTGGTGGCGGTGGGGCACGCCAGGCAACGTTCAGTGCTGGCGGCGCTGGCGATCGATGCGGGTCGTGTGGTTCCGGTGGGTGTGCTGATCGACCGGATATGGGGTGAGCGCCCACCCTTCAGCGCCAGGCCGACACTGCGCACCTACGTGGCCCACCTGCGTCGGGCGTTGGCCCGCGCAAGAATCTCGATCACCTATCGCGGGGACGGCTATCTCCTGGCTGTCAAGCCGGACATGGTGGACCTGCACCGCTTTCGAGCGCTGTGGGCCGCAGCCCGTGAGAATCCCGATGCCGTCCGGTCGTTGACGTTGGCCGGTGAAGCGTTGGCATTGTGGCGGGGTGAGCCCTTGGCGGAGTCGAACACGCAGTGGGCCGACTCGGTGCGGCGGCGGCTACACCTCGAGCACGCGGCCGCCCAGGCCGATCAGGTCGACTGGGCATTGCGTTGCGGCAAGCACCGCGACCTCCTGCCCGAGTTGACCACCCGCGCGGCTGCCGAGCCGTCGGACGAACGAGTGGTCGGCCAGTTGATGCTGGCCCTGTACCGGTCGGGGCGGCAGGCCGAGGCCCTTCGACACTTCCAGCACACTCGACGCCACCTGGCAGACGAACTCGGCACCGACCCCAGTCCCGCCCTGAACGAGTTGCATCAGCGCATTCTCACCGCCGACCCCGGCCTCACCACCTCGACCACCGTTACCGAGGCATATCCCGCAGCTGCGGGATATGCCTCGGTAACCGTTCCGCGGCAACTGCCCGCCCCTCCACGACGATTCATCGGCCGCACCGGCGAACTGGCGCATCTGACAACCATCTTGGAGGACCAAGGTACAGCGGCCCTCTGCACGATCGCGGGCTTCGGCGGCGTCGGTAAGACCTGGCTAGCCCTTGCCTGGGCGCACAACAACCTGGACCGCTTCCCCGACGGGCAGTTGTTCATCGACCTACGGGGATTCAGCCCCGACGAAGCGCCCGTCGAGCCGGTGGCGGCGGTACGGGGATTCCTCGACGCCCTGGGCGCCGATTCAGGTGACGCCGCCGACCTCGACACCCAGGCAGCCCGATTCCGTAGCCTTGTCGCGGACAAACGGATGCTGATCGTCCTGGACAACGCGGCCACCACCGAACAGATCGTGCCGCTGCTTCCCGGCAGTCGTTCGTGCACCGTGCTGGTCACCAGCCGCCATCGACTGCCCGCGTTGACGGCCCGTCACAGCGCCCAACCCCTCACCCTGGGAGTACTCACCCACGCGGAATCCCAGGCGATGCTGGCCGCCGACCTCGGGAGCGACGTTCTCGGCACCGACGAGCAGACCACCGTCGACCTCATCGGATTATGCGGCGGCATGCCCCTGGCATTGGCGATCGTCGCCGCCCGCGCCCGCGCCCGCACCGGACTGGCACTGTCCGACGCCGTCGCCGAACTGCGCGACTCGAGCCTGGACGCCTTGGCGTCGGAGGATCCGACCGCAAGCCTGCCTACGGTTCTGTCGTGGTCCCTGCGCCACCTCACCGACGAGCAACGACTTGTTTTCGCACTGCTGGGAATCGCGCCCGGCCCCGACATCGGCCTGCCTGCCGCCGCAAGCCTCAGCGGGCTACCGGAACGACGAGCACGCAGCGTCCTGCGAGTCTTGGAGGACGCCTCGCTCGTCGAACGTCGCTCCGGCGGCCGATACGCCATGCACGACCTCGTACGCACCTATGCCGCCACGCTCGCAGCCGACCTGCCCGACAGCACCCGACGCGGGGCGCTGAAGCGGGTCGTCGAGTTCTACCTGCATACCGCGAACGTCGCCGACCACCTCCTGGACCCCCATCGCCAACCGATCCACCTCATGCCACCCGCTGACACGGTCCTCCCCCAAGCTCTCCCCGATTACCCCGCCGCCTTGTCATGGCTCAACCACGAGTACCACCACATACTCGGCGCACAACAGACCGCTGCCGCGCACCACTGGCACCAAGCGACATGGCAGCTGGCCTGGAGTCTTCACACCTTCCAGTTCCGACGAGGGCATTACGACGACGAACTGCCCGTGTGGAACACCGCGCTCGACGCCGCCGAAGAACTGAACCAGCCCGCAGTCACAGCCATGATCCACCGACGACTCGGGCTCACGTTCGCGAGGCTGGGGCGGCACGACGATGCGACCGAACACCTCGACAGCGCCCTGACGCTGAGCGCCCATCACACCGACATGCACGAACAGGCGTACCTGCATTACACCATCGCCTGGGTCGCATCCCGGCATGAAGCACCACCGCAGGCCCACCCGGACGGGCTCCGACACGCCCGACAAGCAATGGACCTCTACCGCACCCTCGACAACACAGCCTGGCAAGCCAACACGCTGACCATGATCGGCTGGTACGAAACCCTGAACGGCAACCACGGCACCGCCCGTGAACACTGCAACGCCGCACTGCGCCTCGCCCGCCGCGACAACTACATCGCCGGCGAAGCCGACAGCCTGGTGGTCCTCGGATGGATCGACCAGGCCACCGGCCACCACCACCAAGCCGTCGAGCACCACCGCCTCGCGCTCACCCTGCTCCACACACTCGGCCACACATACGCCGCCGCACCCACACTCGCCACCATCGCCAACTCCTACGCCGCCCTCGGCCGCCACGAGCAGGCGATCACAGCATGGCGCCAAGCGCTCGAGCTCTACCGAAAACACGGTAGAGAAGACGAAGCAGAACGCATCCGACAACAACTCGACGAGTTCGCACGCGATCCCGTCGATAATTTCCGCCGATGACAGCCGATGACAACCCGCAGACTCCGCTAACCATAAAACGGGATCTCCGGGCTCGTCCCGGACGCCAAGCCCTATCGGTCCTGCCCCTATCTGCACTGCGGCGACACCTACAGCCGCCTGGCCGCGGGGTTCGGCGCCGGCCCGGCCACCGTCTGCCACTACATCCACAAGGCCGCCCAACTCCTGGCGGCGCTGGCACCGGACCTGGCCGACGCGCCGAAAATCGCCATGAGCAAGACCTACGTCATCCTTGACGGCACACCCTGTTCCGGATCAACCGCGTCGCCGCCGACCGGCCGTACTACTCGGGAAAACACAAGCGCCACGGCAGCCAGCGTGCAGCAGTGAGAGAGTAATCCAGGTGATCTTCTACCTGGGCTGTCTCGCGCCGGGTCAGGCCGCTGCGGATCCACGCGCCGAGCCGGGTGATCGCAGCACGACAGCGTTCTGTCGAAGCGTCGGCGATGTGAGCCTGGAGGTACGCCTGTTGCAGGCCTTACGGGCCCGGTACGCGAACCCGCCCACGGGGGGGCGTCCAAGGCACTTGGCCACTTGGCGTTCACAATCGCGATGGAGCCGTCGTCGAGCTGCATGCCGCCCCATTTCTACAATTCACCGTCGTTGCAACCCCGTATGCTTACCCGATAGCCGCCGGAGAACCCGGTCACCCGCCACGCGTCCAGGCAGCGGTCCGACGGGCCCGAGCGGCGGGCCTGGCGTGCGCACCGTCCAGTTGCTCGCCCTCACGACGCCGGGCATGCAGCCGACGCCCGACAATCCCGGCCGTGTGTCGGACTTCCTGGCCGGGATCAACTGGGTGGCCGGTGTCCGTGCCCGGCCCGCCGTGGTCAACATGAGCTTCAGCACCTCCGGCGTGACCCAATCGTGGACGACTCGGTCACCCGTCTTGCCGGTCTGGGTTCCACCGTCGTGGTGGCCGCGGGGAACGACAATGCCGACGCGTGCGCATCCACGCCCGCGCGGGCGTGAGGTGTGATCACGGTCGGGGCGACCGGCAGCAACGACCAACGGGCTGGGTTCTCCAATCGGGGCTTCTGTCTGTCGCTGTTCGCGCCCGGCGTCAACATCGTGTCGGCGTACCACCGCAACGACAACGACAGCGCGACGCTCAGCGGCACGTCGATGGCGGCCCCGCACGTCGCGGGGATCGCGGCGCGCTACCTGGCGCTCAGCCCCCCTGGCGACTCCGCGGCAGGTCAGGGACACGCTCACCGCCGCCGCCACGATCAACCAGGTCCGCGATCCCGGCGCCGGTTCGCCCAACAGGTTCTTCTACGCCGACCTGTCGGTGCTGTCCAACCACGGGAAGTCGGCTCTCGACCGTATTCCGGGCCACCTGGAGACCTTCGCAGTCGGTGCGGACAAGCATGTCTGGACACGGTGGTGGAACCAAAGCGCGTGGTGGCCTGCACGGGAGCGCCTGGGAGACCTGCCTGCGGCCGGGCCGACCACGGCGGTCACCGCCGTAGCGCGCAAGCACGATCAGGTCGACGTCTTCGACACCGACGCCGAGGGGCGCGTGCTGACCAACTGGTGGAATCCCGCCGAGGGTGGGCACAGTTGGTTTTCCATCGACGACCAGGTGGTCACGCTGCCCGGGGCCGCAGTGTCGGCGGTGGCGCGCAGTGCGGACCTGATCGACCTGTTCGTCACCGACACCGCCGGCCGGGTCGTGTCGGTCCGGTGGGACGGTCCGATCAGGGGTTGGCAGAGTTGGTACCGTCTCACGGAGGCTTCGGTCGCCGTGCCCGGTGCGACGGTGTCGGTGGTGGCGCGCAAACCCGAACTCATGGACCTATTCACGACCAACGCCGCTGGCCACGTCCTGACGAACTGGTGGAACACCGTCGAAGACTGGCACAGCTGGGCCGCGGTCACCGAGGACCCGATCGCCGCGCCGGGCACGACGGTCACCGCGCTGGCCCGCAACCCCGACCGCATGGAACTGTTCGTCGTCGGCTCGGACGGCCGGATCAGGACCGCCTGGTGGGGCCATCCGTTCAATAGTTGGCTGGGCTGGAACACCGTCTCCGACGGCGTAGCGGCGCCCGGCGCGACCGTGTCCGTCGTGGCACACAACCCGTTCAGATGGACCTGTTCACCGTCAGCCCCACCGGAACCGTGTCGTCGACCTGGAAGAACCCCGACGAGACCTGGCGCCCCTGGTTTCCAATCCCGAGCAGCACGGCCGCGCCGAAGTCCGTCGTCACGGCGGTCGCCCCTTACACCAACGAGATGGACCTGTTCACCCTCGAACACGGCGGCGGGATGCGGTGGACGTCGTGGCACAACGGCCGGGGAACGTGGCGCGACCTGTAACCCAGGCCGGGGACGACAGCGCTGTTCGTCGAACGGACACCAGTTCACAGTCGGTCGGCGCCGGTTTCCTTCTCGTACTCCCCGAGCGCGGTGAAGGCGGGTAGCAGCGCGGGCATCATTGCCGTGAAGAGGTTCGATGTCGCGTCGCCGTGGTCGTCCACGACGGGCACGATGGACGGCGTCCAGTCCGCAGCGAAATGGATGACGCCTTGGATCACAGTTCGGTGCCCGGTGGCCAGCCACACGGGGCACTCCGGCAGACGCGGCACGGATGCGCGGATGCGCCGGTAGTCCGCGTCGCCCAGGTTCGGGATGAACAACACCAGCCGTTGCGGAGACAGCAGCCGGAACGCCTCGGCCAACTCCCACATCGTGCCCTCACTCGTGCCGAGGGTCAGCACGGTCAGCCGGGATCCACGCATCAGCTCGCGCACCGGCTCCTGCCAGCCCTCATAGGGCAGGTACAGGCGCACCGCGCCCATATGCGGCAGCCGCTCACCCGGTGCGCCGACCGCGACCAACGGCCCGACCGGCCGCAGGATCTCGGCGACGTGCTCCTCCGCCGAACGCCCGGACACCAGGAATCCGAACATCGCACCACCGGTCAGACCGGGTAGCGGCACCTCATGCAGGGCCGTGTGCCGCTCGTCCTCCTCGAACGAGCGCAGGTAGAGCACATAGGAACCGGCCCGGAGGTGCCGATGATCCGGGATGAAACGGGTCCGGTGCCGCCTTGCCCGCAGGAACGCCTTGCGGCCCTGCGTGAACACGGCACCGCCCAGGATCATGGTCCACAGCGTGAGAAACGTCTGCCACCACGCGAGGTCGCGAGGGTCCATCATCACCGACAGCCCGCCGAGCGTCAGCACCAGCCCGGCCAGACAGCACAGCCAGGCCGCGACCCACAGCAGCGATCCCGACCACGCATTCCCGCGGATCGGCCGCGACGAGAGTTCCCGCGCCCGCCGGGTGCGGGCGAGCTTAAGCGTCTTGCCGCCGTAAAGGATGGTGAACACCCCGGCGACGCCGATGAGGAACCCGTTCGGCTCCACCCAGTCCGGGGTGATGTCGCGCCGCTGCAACACCAGTGTGGGAACGGCCGTGAGGGCGAGACCGACCAGCATCATCATGTAGCCGAGCACCCGCAGCCTCGTGATCGGAGGTCGGGTCAGACCCTCCACGCCGATCTCGGGTTCCGGGGTGGGATCACGGAATTCCCAGTAACCGCTCCAGATCAGCCGTTGGCCCTGCTGTCGCAGCCACAGCGCCAGGCCGAGGAGCACCGTGGACAGCGGAACCACGTACCGCCACCACCTGTCCCACCACTGCGGGAAGCGGTCGGGCACCAGAAACACTACGACCGCGAAGAGCCCGACCAGCAGAAGCGGGAACACTCTCCGGTACAGCATCCCGAGGAGTAACCGGCGCGTCCGCCGTTCGCTTAGCCCGGACAACGCCAGCATGGCCACGGCCCAGATGAGCACCATCCGCAGCACCGACTCGGGCGATAAGTCCATGCCAGTCAGTGTGCTGGAAGATCCGTGGCGGATCATCGTCCTGACCGGTAGGGTTAGCCGACCACGTCGGCCAGCTCGTGGCGCGACGGGAACCGCGAGGCATGAAGCTGGTCGTGCACGACTTCTGGGCCGCCGACGCCGGGCCCGTGTCGGCGATCTTCAGGTTCCTGGGCGGCTTCCACAGCAGGGCGGACACCGTCCAGTTTCGGCGCGATGCCCTGCCGCCGCATCGGCCGGGAAACCCGCACGCTACTCGAAGGGCTCGTCTACCTGGTGTTGTGGATCGTCATCGGCGTGGTCGTCCTGATCGGCTACACCCCTTCTGGGCCGGTGAATAGCAATTCTCAAGCGCCCGCTCTGCGTCCGCCAGCAGCATGTCGGCCACACGCCGCCGCCGCACATCGCGGCGCGTAACCCAGTCCGACTCGACGGCGTCGCGAGTCGGCTCAGCGACCGCGAGAAGGTCAATGTGCGCCTGGCTTCTCGCCCGCAGTGGCCGCATCGTCCACGTCCGGCGTGCACTGACGGTGACGACGTTGCGATGCCGGTGTGGGATCGGTCCCACCTGTACGGATCGCCGTCTCCGCTGCTAGTTTGTACGTGTGACTCGCATCCTTCACCTTGAAGGTGGGTCGAGTCCCACATCTGCGTGTTTGAGAGGGCATCTCCAACCCGGGCACGGTGCTCGCCGCCGCGGCGAGCGTCACCTCGCGCATCACGTTGAGCAGTGCGGTCACCGTGCTCAGCACCGAGGACCCGGTGCGGGTCTACCAGCAGTTCACGACGCTCGACCAGCTCAGCCGGGGCCGGGCGGAGCTGCTGGCCGGGCGCGGGTCGTTCACCGAGTCGTTCCCGCTGTTCGGCGCGAGCCTGGAGGACTACGACGAGCTGTTCGAGGAAAAGCTCGCGCTGCTGCTGCGACTGGACCGGGAGGACCCGATCACGTGGTCGGGCAAGTTCCGGGCCCCGCTGCGGAACGCGCACGTCCACCCGCGCCCGTACGGCGAGCGCCTGCGGATCTCGGTCGGGACCGGCGGCAACCCGGAGTCCTCGATCCGGGCCGGGCTCCTCGGCCTGCCGGTGGTGTACGCGGTCATCGGCGGTGAGCCGGAGCGGTTCGCGCCGCTGGTGGACGTGTACCGGCAAGCGGGCGAAGCGGGTGGGCACGATGCCGCCGAGCTGAGCGTGACGATGAGCGCGATCGGCCTCGTCGCGCGCCGCTCGCAGGACGCCAAGGACGCGTTCTACCCGTACTGGCTGGAGACGATGAAGTACGGCTCGCGGGCGCGTGGCTGGCCGGTGCCGTCGCGGGCGGAGTACGACGCGTGGACGCGCGGGGCGCGGTCGATCTTCGCGGGCAGCCCGCAGGAGGTGGCGGAACGCCTGATCTCGGTGGGCCGCCTGGTGAACGCCGACCGCTACGCGTTGCAGATGGACTGGTCGGGGGTGCCGCACCACCTCGTCATGGAGGCGATCGAACTGCTCGGCACCGAGATCATGCCGTTGGTGCACAGAGAACTTGGTTCCTCCACTGTGGACTGATCGGCCGAGATCCGGTGCCGTAGCACGATGTGACACCACCCACTCGCGGTCACATGGGCGCGACGGGCACGTGAATCCCCGGTAAAGTCGCAGGTCGGCGTTTTCTTGGAGGACTTCACTGTGCCATTTCGCTTCCCCGGTGCCCGTCGGTGACCATCGCTCCCGACACCGCACTCCCCACGCTGATCGAGACGCCGGCGGTGTTCCGCGCCGGCTCGGCCGCCCCTGAGCGCACCCTGGTCGACGTGCTGGCCGACACCGCGCGCCGGCACCCCCACTCCCCCGCGCTGGACGACGGCACGACGTCGTTGACCTACCGCGAACTGCTGGACGAGGTCGGCACGCGGGCACGGGCGCTGGCCGCGGCCGGCATCGGTGTCGGTGACCGGGTCGGCGTCCGCGTCCCGTCCGGCACCGTCGACCTCTACCTCGCGGTGCTGTCCGTGCTCGCGGCGGGCGCGGCGTACGTGCCCGTCGACGCCGACGACCCGGATGAGCGCGCCGAGTTGGTGTTCGGCGAAGCCGACGTGTGCGCGGTCGTCACCGACGGGCTCCGGCTGCGCGGCACGCCCCTGGGGCTCGTCGGCGCTCCCGGGCCGGACGACGACGCGTGGATCATCTTCACGTCCGGTTCGACGGGCAAGCCGAAGGGCGTCGCGGTCTCGCACCGGTCGGCCGCCGCGTTCGTGGACGCCGAGGCGCGCCTGTTCCTCGCCGACGACCCGATCGGGCCGGACGACCGGGTGCTGGCGGGCCTGTCCGCGGCCTTCGACGCGTCCTGCGAGGAGATGTGGCTGGCGTGGCGCCACGGCGCGTGCCTGGTGCCCGCGCCGCGCGCCCTGGTCCGCACGGGGTTCGACCTGGGGCCGTGGCTGGTCGAGCGCGAGGTGACGGTGGTGTCCACGGTGCCGACGCTGGCCGCGCTGTGGCCCGTGGACGCGCTGGACGACGTCCGGCTGCTGATCTTCGGTGGTGAGGCGTGCCCGCCGGAGCTGGCCGAACGGCTCGCCGTCGACGGTCGCGAGGTGTGGAACACCTACGGGCCGACCGAGGCGACCGTGGTGGCGTGCGCCGCGCCGTTGACGGGTGCGGGTCCGGTGCGGATCGGGCTGCCGCTGGACGGGTGGGAGCTGGCCGTGGTGGACGCGGCCGGCGTGCCGGTGCCGATGGGTGGTTCCGGGGAGCTGGTGATCGGCGGTGTCGGCCTGGCCCGCTACCTGGACCCGGTCAAGGACGCGGAGAAGTTCGCGCCGCTGCCGGCCCTGGGGTGGGACCGCGCTTACCGCAGCGGTGACCTGGTCCGCGCCGAGCCCGAGGGGTTGCTGTTCCTGGGCCGGGCGGACGAGCAGGTCAAGCTGGGTGGGCGGCGGATCGAGCTGGGCGAGGTCGACGCGGCGCTGCAGGCGCTGCCGGGGGTCGCCGGCGCCGCCGCCGCGGTGCGCACCACGCGGGCCGGCAACCAGGTGCTGGTCGGGTACGTCGTCGCGCCGGAGGGCTTCGAGCAGGCCGACGCGCTGTCGCGGTTGCGTTCCGCGCTGCCCGCGGCCCTGGTGCCGCTGCTGGCCACCGTGGACACGCTGCCGACCCGCACGTCCGGCAAGGTGGACCGGGCCGCGTTGCCGTGGCCGCTGCCCGAGCTGGACGCGGCGGCGCCGACCGACGACCTCACCGGGACCGAGCGGTGGCTGGCCGAGCAGTGGTCGCGGCTGCTGGGCACCCGGGTGGGCAGCCGTGACGCGGACTTCTTCGCGCACGGCGGCGGCAGCCTCGCCGCGGCCCAACTGGTCACCGCGATCCGGACCCGCCACCCCGGAGGTTCGGTCAACGACGTCTACCAGCACCCGACGCTGCGCGCGTTGGCCGCCCGCTTGGACGAGCTGAGCGGTCACCAGCGCGTCACGCGCGAGGTCGCGCCCACGCCGCGGCGCACCGGCCTGGTGCAGTCGCTGCTGCTCGTGCCGCTGATGAGCCTGGTCGGGCTGCGGTGGTCGGTGGCGCTGGCCGCGGTCGGCAACGTCGTCGGCTTCACCACGCCCGTGTCGTGGTGGTGGATCGCCGCGGGGTGGCTGGTGTTCGTCAGCCCGCCCGGCAAGGTGCTCATCGCGGCCGGTGGGGCGCGGCTGCTGCTGCGCGGTCTGCGTCCTGGCACGTACCCGCGCGGCGGCGGCGTGCACCTGCGGTTGTGGACCGCTGAACGGCTCGCGGAGTTCAGCGGTGCGACGAACCTGGCCGGGTCCTGGCTCACGCACTACGCGCGCGCGTTGGGCGCGAAGGTCGGCCCGGACGTGGACCTGCACTCCGCGCCGCCGGTGACCGGCCTGCTCAAGCTCGGCAAGGGCTGCGCGATCGAGCCCGAGGTGGACCTGTCCGGGTACTGGGTGGACGGCGACCGGCTGCACGTCGGCCGGATCCGGGTGGGCGGCGGCGCGGTCGTCGGCGCGCGCAGCACCCTGTTCCCGGGTGCGCGGGTCGGCAAGCGGGCGGTGGTCGCGCCCGGTTCGGGCGTGCTCGGTTCGGTGCCGACGGGCCAGCGGTGGGCGGGGGTGCCGGCGCAGCGCGACGGCAAGGCGGGCCGGCCGGGTCCGCGTCCGCCGCGGTCGTGGTGGTGGCGGCTCGTCTACGCGGTGACGACGTCGGCGTTGGGGCTGCTGCCGGTGGCGGCGGCCGTGCCGCCGGTGCTGCTGGTCGTGCGCGAGCCGGTGACGCTCGGGTCGGCGTTGCTCGCGGTGCCGCCGGCGACGGTGGTGTGGCTGGGTTCCTACGCGTTGTCGGTGCTGGTGGCGGTGCGGCTGCTCGGCATCGGGTTGCGCGCCGGGACGTACCCGGTGCACAGCCGGGTCGCGTGGCAGGCATGGACCACCGAACGGCTCATGAACACCGCGCGGGTCGCGTTGTTCCCGCTGTACGCGAGCCTGTTCACGCCGGTGTGGCTGCGGATGCTCGGGATGCGGGTCGGCCGCCGGGTCGAGGCGTCGACCGTGCTCGCGCTGCCGAAGATGACCACGATCGGCGACGGCGCGTTCCTGGCCGACGACACCATGGTCGCCTCCTACGAGCTGGGCGGCGGCTGGCTGCGCATCGCCGCGGCCCGGATCGGCAAGCGCGCGTTCCTGGGCAACTCGGGCATGACCGCGCCCGGCCGTTCGGTGCCGAACCGGGGCTTGGTCGGCGTGCTGTCGGCGACGCCGAAGCGGGCCAAGGCGGGCAGCTCGTACCTGGGCATGCCGCCGATGAAGCTGCCGCGCGCGGCCGAGCAGGGTGACCAGAGCCGCACGTTCGACCCGCCGCGGCGGTTGGTCGTGGCCCGCGCGCTGGTCGAGCTGTGCCGGGTGGTGCCGGTGATGTGCCACGTGGCGCTGGTCGTCGGTGTGCTGTTCGCGCTGCGCGAGGTGGGCCCGTGGCTCGCCGGGCCGGTGCTGCTCGCCGCCGGTGTGCTGGCGTGCGCGGTGTCGGCGGCGGCGAAGTGGCTGCTGGTGGGCCGGTTCCGGGCGCGGGAGCACCCGTTGTGGAGCGGGTTCGTGTGGCGCAACGAGCTGGCGGACACGTTCGTCGAGGTGCTGGCCGTGCCGTGGCTGGTCGGCCGGGCCGGCGGGTCGCCGGTGATGGCGGCGTGGCTGCGGTCGCTGGGCGCGCGGATCGGCCGCGGCACGTGGGTCGAGTCGTACTGGTTCCCGGAGTCGGACCTGGTGCGGCTGGGCGACGGCGCGACGGTGAACCGGGGGTGCGTGGTGCAGACCCACCTGTTCCATGATCGGATCCTGCGCATGGACCAGGTGGAGTTGGCCGCCGGCGCCACGCTCGGACCGCACGGCATCGTGCTGCCGGGCGCGACGGTCGGCGCGCACGCGGCGGTGGGCCCGGCGTCGTTGGTGATGCGCGGCGAGCACGTGCCCGACGGCACGCGCTGGCTGGGCAACCCGATCTCCGCCTGGCGATGACCGGCCCGTACCTGCCCGACCACGGTGACGGCGGCTACCGGGTCTCGCACTACGACCTGGAGCTGGACTACAAGCCGCACACCGGGCGGCTGGCCGGGCGGGCGACGCTGTCCGCCGTGGCCGACGGCCCGTGCGCGCGGGTCGTGCTGGACTTCGGCACGCTGACGGTCAACCGGGTGCTGGTGGACGGCCGGCCCGCCCGGCACGTGCACGGCGGCGGGAAGCTGCGGGTCCGCCCGGCGCGGCCGGTGGACGGCGCGTTCACCGTCGAGGTGCGGTACTCGGGGGTGGCGCGCCCGGTCCGCTCCCGGCACTGGGGCGAGCTGGGCTGGGACCAGCTGACCGACGGCGCGCTGGTGGCGAGCCAGCCGATCGGCGCGCCGTCCTGGTTCCCGTGCAACGACCTGGTGCGCGACAAGGCCACCTACCGCGTCTCGGTGACCGCGCCGTCGCCCTACACCGTGCTGGCCAACGGCGTGCCGGTCGACCTGCGCGCCGGTGGCAGCAGCACGACGTGGGTGTACGAGCAGGCCGAGCCGATGGCCACGTACCTGGCGTCGGTGCAGATCGGCCGCTACGAACGGCTGGCGCTGGCCGAGGGGCAGGACGTGGCCGCGCCCGCGCGGTTGCTGCGCGCGGCGCGGCACGACTTCGCCCGCCAGCCGCGGATGATGGCCGTGTTCGAGGAGCTGTTCGGCCCCTACCCGTTCCGGAACTACCAGGTGGTGGTGACCGACGACGAGCTGGAGGTGCCGGTCGAGGCGCAGGGCATGTCGGTGTTCGGCGCGAACCACGTCGACGGGCGGCGCGGGCACGAGCGGCTGGTCGCGCACGAGTTGGCGCACCAGTGGTTCGGCAACAGCGTCGGCCTGGCCGACTGGCGCGACATCTGGCTGAACGAGGGCTTCGCCTGCTACGCGGAGTGGCTGTGGTCGGAGCGGTCCGGCGGCCCGTCCGCCGCCGCGCACGCCGAACGCGCCCACGCGCGGCTGGCCCGCCTCCCGCAGGACCTCCGCGTCGGCGACACCGGCGTGGCCGACCTGTTCGACGACCGCGTGTACCAGCGCGGCGCGCTGACCCTGCACGGCCTGCGCGGGGAGCTGGGTGACGCGGCGTTCTTCGGTGTCCTCCGCGAGTGGACCGACGGCCACCGGCACGGCACCGCGACCACGAGCGACTTCGTGGGATTGGCCCAGCGGCACGCCCGCGAGCCGCTGACCGCGTTCTTCCGCGCCTGGCTGGCCGAACCGCGCCTACCTGCGCGGTGATTCGATCACGGCAGAACGGGTAGATGTCCGGTATGCCCGGTCAAGTAGCGGTGTTCGCGCCCTCCCCCGAGTTGACGGTGACGGTCGAAGAGCTGGACGGCACGCCCGACATCCACATCCACGCCGGAGGGCAGGGTGTGTGGATCTCGCGCATGATCGAGTCCCTGGGCGCGCAGGTCGTGCTGTGCTCGGCGTTGGGCGGTGAGACCGGGCAGGTGCTGCGGCACCTGATCGGCGTCGAGCTCAGGGCGCGCGACGTCGCCGCCCGCAACGGCGGGTACGTGCACGACCGGCGCGACGGCGCACGGGACCAGATCGTGCGGATGCCCGCCGACGCGCTGTCCCGCCACGAGCTCGACGACCTGTACGAGATGACCCTGGTCGAGGCCCTCAACGCGGGCGTCGCCGTGCTCAGCGGACCCGCCGGGCAGGACACGCCCGTACCCGACTCCGTCTACGAACGGCTCACCAAGGACCTGCGCGGCAACGGCTGCCAGGTCGTCGTGGACCTCTCCGGCGACCGGCTCGCCGCCGCGCTCGCGGGCGGGCCCACCGTGGTGAAGGTCAGCCACGAGGAGCTGGTGTCCGACGGGTTGGCCGCGTCCGACTCGCTGCCCGACCTGGTCGAGGGCTGCCGCAAGATCGCCGAGTGCGGCGCGAGCGCGGTCGTGGTGTCCCGGGCCGCCGAGGACACGCTGGCCTGGCTCGACGGCGACCTGCACCTGGTGGAGGCTCCCGACCTGAGCCCGGTCGACACGCGCGGCGGCGGCGACTCCATGACCGCCGGGTTGGCCGCCGGGCTCGCCCTGGGCCGATCCTTGACGGAGTCGCTGAAGCTGGGCGCGGCGGCCGGCGCGGTCAACGTGACCCGGCACGGGCTCGGCACCGGCAGCGGTGACGTGGTTCGCGAACTGGTCGACCGGGTAGGACTGCGTCCGTGGGAGGACGCATGAGGGTGCTCATCACCAACGACGACGGCATCGACTCGCCGGGGCTGGCCGCCCTGGCCCGCGGCGCGGTCGCGCACGGCTGGACGACCGTCGTCGCCGCGCCCGCGCGGGAGTCCAGCGGCACGAGCGCCGGTCTGACCGCCGCCGAGGACGACCGGCGCGTCCAGGTCGAGCGGCGCGAGCTGCCCGGGCTGGACGGCGTGCCCGCCTACGCGGTCGCCGCGCACCCGGCCTTCATCGCGCTGGTCGCGTCGCAGGGCGCGTTCGGCGACCCGCCGGACCTCGTGCTGTCCGGCGTGAACCGCGGCGCGAACGTCGGCCGCGCCGTCCTGCACTCCGGCACGGTCGGCGCGGCGCTGACCGCCGCCGTCAACGGCGCCCGCGCCCTGGCGGTCTCCCTCGACGTCGGGCTGGACGTCGACGTGCCGCACCACTGGGACACCGCGGTGGCGGTCGCCGCGACGCTGTTCGACCGGGTCGCCGCCCTGCCCGCCGGGGCGGTGGTGAACCTCAACGTGCCCAACCGGGCCGAGGTGGGCGAACCGGAACGGGCCGGGCTCGCCGAGTTCGGCGCCGTGCGCACCAGGATCAAGGACAGCGACGACGGCACGATCGCCCTCGCCGCCGTGCTGGTCGAGGACGACCTGTCCCCCGGCACCGACGCGGCGCTGCTGGCCGCCGGACGCCCGACCGTCACACCGCTGAGGTCGGTCGCCGAAGACCACGACATCGAGTTCTAGTCGTCCTCCGCGCGCTCCGCCGCCGGCTCGGCCTGCTCGCCGTCGGACCGGCCCAGCGCGTCCTCCGCGCCGTTGACCAGGTCGGGACCGCCCCACTGACGTCCCTCTGCCTGGCCCAGTCTGTGCTTGCCCATGGTGTGACCTCCCTCGATCCCCGGACTGGTACCCACAGACCGGGCGTTCCACACCCCGAACGGCCGATGGCCTACCCCCGGGTGAGGTAGGCCACGGCACGCAGGGTGATCAGCGGGTGGTCAGCCGGCGTAGTGCACGTCCGGCCACGGCGGGGTGGCCATGCCGTTCCCGATGGGGAAGCTCGGGTGCGGCGGCTGGTTGTAGGCGGTGTTCTGCCACGCGATGGCGACGCGGTACATCGTGTCGTGCATCAGCGTGGGGATGCGCCGGTCGGTCGGGTGCGGCGTCGAGTAGATCCGCAGCGCCGAGTTGTCCGAGGTCCGCCACACGACCTCCTCGCGCCAGTCGCCGACAAGGTCGGCGCTCAGCGCGGGGGTGGCCTTCGTGCCGTTGTTCGACGCCACGCCGGAACCGGTGAGCAGGCGCGTGTCGCCGCCGGTGCCGTACTTGTCGATGCGGGTCTGGTCGAGCAGCTCGCGGGTCGGGTCGCCGTCCCACCAGATGAGGAAGTTCGCCGACGACGGCTTGCGGCCGACGTTCGCGCCGCTCGGACTCCGCAGGCCGCCGTCCGCCGAGGACCACGACTCCGCGCCCGGACTGCCCGCGTAGATGTCGCCCGACACGCCGCGGCCGTTGTCGCTGCCCGACGCCGTGGTCCACAACCGCGCGCCGGTGCGCGCGTCGGCGAACCACGAACCCGGCTTCGAGGAGTCTTCCGACACCTTGAAGTACTCCAGGCCCGGCCGCGACGGATCGAGGTCGCCCAGGTGGGCCGCGTCACCGTGCCCGAGACCCGTGGTCCACAGGCCCCGCCCGTTGTCGTCGATCGTGGCGGCGCCGTAGACGATCTCGTCCCGGCCGTCGGCGTCCACGTCGCCGATGGTCAGCGAGTGGTTGCCCTGCCCCGCGTACCCGGAGTTGCCCGAGGTGTTGGAGTCGAAGGTCCACCGCTTGGTCAGGGTGCCGTCGCGGAAGTCCCAGGCGGCGACGACCGCACGCGTGTAGTAGCCCCGCGCCATGATCAGTGACGGGCGTGCGCCGTCGAGGTAGGCGGTGCCGGCCAGGAACCGGTCCACCCGGTTGCCGTACGTGTCACCCCACGAGCCCACGTTGCCGCGCGGCGGGTCGTAGTTCACCGTCGACATCGCCGCGCCGGTCCGACCGTCGAACATGGTCAGGAACTCCGGCCCGGTCAGGATGTAGCCCGAGGAGTTGCGGTAGTCGGCCGAGGCGTTGCCGATCACCGCGCCCCGCCCGTCCCGCGTGCCGTCCGCGGTCTTCATCGCGACCTCGGCCCTGCCGTCACCGTCGTAGTCGTAGACCTGGAACTGCGTGTAGTGCGCACCCGCCCGGATGTTGCGACCCAGGTCGATCCGCCACAACCGGGAACCGTCCAGGCGGTAGGCGTCGACGAAGACGTTCCCCGTCACACCCGCCTGACTGTTGTCCTTGGCGTTGTCCGGATCCCACTTCAGCACGAACTCGTAGTCACCGTCGCCGTCCAGGTCGCCCACGCTCGCGTCGTTCGCGCCGTACCCGGCACCCGGCGACTGGATCGGCACGTCCCGGTAACCCGAGCCGAACGCCAGCGACGCCGACGAGGCAGGCTGCTCCACGCCGTCGACCACCGCACGCACGGTGTAGGAGGCGTCCGCCGCCCCGCCGCTGTCGAGGTAGTTCGTCGACCCGGTGATCGGGGTGGCGTTGAGCTTGGTGCCACCCCGGTAGACGGTGAAGCCCGTCGACGGCGAGTCGCCCGCCAGCAGCCGCCAGCTCACCAGGTTGCCCGAACCCGACCGCACGCTCACCACGCCCCGGTCCAACCGCTCGACCTGCTTGCGGCCCGTCGGGTCACCCTGGCCAGGGCCCGGGTCAGTCGTGGTCGTGGTCGTGGTGGTGGTCGTCGGGTTGAGGGCCCCGGTGCACGTGGTGCCGTTGAGCGTGAACGTGGACGGCACACCCACCACGTCACCGGTCATCGTGCCGTTGAACCCGAACGACGCCGTGCCCCCGGTGGGGATCTGCCGGTTGTAGTCCACGTTGGACGCCGTCACGCTCGCCCCCGAAGCGGAGAACACCGCGTTCCAGCCCTGGCCGTACCGCTCGGAACCGGGGAACGCCCAGGCCAGCCGCCACCCGTCCACCGGGTCGCCGAGGTTGGTGATGGTCACGTTGGCGGTGAACCCGCCCTGCCACTTCGTCTGCACCGCGTAGTCGACCTTGCAGCCGGGGGCGGCCGACGCCACGCCCGCCATGACGAGTCCACCGGTCAGCGCGCCGATCGCGGTGACCGCGCCGATCGCCCGCACCCTGAACGAACTGGTGAGCACCGTTGCTCCTCCGTCTCATTCCGGGAGCGCTCCCAGAACCGGACCGGGAACGCCCTCGCTGCCGACATGACAGCACCGAGCCGGAACCGGTGTCAACAGCGTGAAACGGTTCGCCGCACTCCGCTCGACGGGTACCGGCGGACGCTCCTAGCTGGACCGATGCGGCCTGAAAGGGTTCAGTCCCGTGCTCGACGCCGGGGCCGCTGCACCCGGCGGCTCGACTCGCGCACCACCAGCTCCGGCGCGAACAGCACGTGCTTGTGCTCGTGCTCGGCGGGCGTCATCGTCTCGGCGATCACCAGCTCCGCGGCCGTGCGGCCGATCTGCTGGCGCGGCTGGCGCACCGACGTGAGCGGCACGGCAGCGGCGGCGGCGAAGTCGATGTCGTCGTAGCCGACGATGGCGATGTCCTCCGGCACCCGGACGCCCGCACGCACCAGCACCTGCAGCACGCCCAGCGCGAGCAGGTCGTTCGCGCAGAACACCGCGTCCGGGCGGGCGGAGCGGGCCAGGAGCTGCTCGGCCGCCCGCTGCCCGGACACCACGTTGAGCGCCGGGACCCTCAGCTCCTCCAGCACGCCCTCGTCGCGGCCCGCCTTGCGCACCGCGTCGAGGGCGCCCTCGTGCCGCTGGCGGGCCTGGTGGATGCGCGACGGCCCGTTCACCATCACGATCCGCTCGTAGCCCTCGGCCAGCAGGTGCGTGACGGCCAGCTCGCCGCCCGCCCGGTCGTCCACGGCCACCGCGCACAGGTCCGGGTCGGTGGTCGGGTGGTCGAGCAGCACCACGGACATGCCCCGGTCACGCAGCCGCCGCACCGCCGCCAGGTCCGTGTCCACGGGCGTGATCAGCACGCCGTGCACCCGCTGCTCGGCCAGCAGCTCCACGTGCCGCGCCTCGCGCTGCGGCGACTCGTCGCTGTTGCACAGGATCACCGCGTGCCCCGCCTCGCTCGCGGTGTCCTCCACACCGCGGGCGACGTCGGTGAAGAACGGGTTGCCCACGTCCAGCACCACGAGCCCGATGGCGCGCGGCGTGCCCGACCGCAGTTGGCGCGCCGCGTCGTTGCGGACGAAACCCAGCTCCTCGATCGCGCCCATGACCCGGTCCCTGGTCGCCGGTGCGACGACCTCGGGACGGTTCAGCACGTTGGACACCGTGCCGACGGACACCTTCGCACGCGTGGCCACGTCGCGGATGCTCACCGGTGACACCACCGCGCCTCCTCGGCGGACTGAAGGTGTGGAGGGAGTGGACTCTATCGGCCGGTACCGCTCCCGGTCCGGCGATGGCACCACCTGGTGATCCTAACCCGCCGAGCTGTGGGTTGAAACGTTTCACCCGCCTCCGGTGGCGCGGTCGGCCCGGTCACCTCAGGAACGCCGCCGCCACGCCCGCGTCGACCGGGATGTGCGCGCCGGTCGTGTGGGACAGCTCCCCCGCCGTGAGGGCGAACACCGCGTTGGCCACGTGCTCGGGCAGCACCTCCCGCTTGAGCAACGTGCGCTGGGCGTAGAACGCGCCCAACTCCTCCTCCGGCACCCCGTACACCGCAGCGCGCTGCGCGCCCCACCCGCCGGCGAAGATGCCCGACCCGCGCACCACGCCGTCGGGGTTGACGCCGTTGACCCGGATGCCGTGCTCCCCCAGTTCGGCGGCCAGCAGCCGGACCTGGTGCGCCTGGTCGGCCTTGGCCGCGCCGTAGGCGACGTTGTTCGGCCCGGCGAAGACGGCGTTCTTCGAGGCGATGTAGACGATGTCGCCGCCCATCCCCTGCTCGACCATCACCTTCGCCGCCGCCTTCGCGACCAGGAACGACCCGCGCGCCATCACGCCGTGCTGGAGGTCCCAGTCGCGGGTCGTGGTCTCCAGCAGCGGCTTGGAGATCGACAGGCCGGCGTTGTTGACCACCAGGTCGACCCCGCCGAACGCCAGGCACGCCTCGCCGACCGCCGCGGCCACCGCGTCCTCGTCGGTCACGTCCGCGACCACCGCCACCGCGGTGTCCGGCCCGAGCTCGTCCGCCACGGCCCGCGCCGCGTCGGCGTTGACGTCCGCGACGACCACGCACGCGCCTTCGGCGGCCAGCCGGAGCGCGACGGCCTTGCCGATGCCCGAGCCCGCACCGGTCACCAGGGCGACGCGGGTGGCCAGCGGCTTGGGCGCGGGCATCCGCTGGAGCTTGGCCTCCTCCAGCGCCCAGTACTCGATGCGGAACTTCTCCGCCTCGTCGATCGGCGCGTACCTCGACACCGATTCCGCGCCGCGCATCACGTTGATCGCGTTGACGTAGAACTCGCCGGCCACCCGCGCGGTCTGCTTGTCCTTGCCGTAGGAGAACATGCCGACGCCGGGCACCAGCACGATCGCCGGGTCCGCGCCGCGCATCGCCGGCGAGTCGGGGGTGGCGTGGCGCTCGTAGTAGGCCCGGTAGTCCTCGCGGTACGCCTCGTGCAGCTCGCGCAGCCGTGCCGCCACCTCGTCCAGCGGCGCGGTCGGCGGCAGGTCCAGGACCATCGGCCGGACCTTGGTGCGCAGGAAGTGGTCCGGGCAGGACGTGCCCAGCGCGGCCAGCCGCGGGTGCTCGGCGTGGGCCAGGAAGTCCAGCACCACGTCGGCGTCGGTGAAGTGGCCGACCTGCGGCCGGTCCGCGGACGCCAGTCCGCGCAGCAGCGGTGCCAGCGCGGCGGCGCGGGCGCGGCGCTCGTCGGCGGGCAGCGGGTCGTGCAGCTTCGCGCCGAACGGGTCCGGCCGGCCGCGCGCGGCCAGGAACCCGGTGGCCAGCCGGATGATCTCCCGCGACCGCTCCCGGCACTGCGCCGAGGTCGCGCCCCACGCGGTGATGCCGTGCCCGCCCAGGACCACGCCGATCGCCTGCGGGTGCTCGCGGGCGATCGCGGCGATGTCCAGTCCGAGCTGGAACCCGGGACGCCGCCACGGCACCCACAGCACGCGGTCGCCGAAGACCTCCTCGGTCAACGCCTCGCCGTCCGCCGCCGCGGCCAGCGCGATGCCCGCGTCGGGGTGCAGGTGGTCCACGTGCGCGGCCTCCACCAGGCCGTGCATGGCGGTGTCGATCGACGGCGCGGCCCCGCCCTTGCCGTGCAGGCAGTAGTCGAACGCCGCCACCATCTCGTCCTCGCGGTCCACGCCGGGGTAGACGTCGACCAGGGCGCGCAGCCGGTCCAACCGCAGCACGGCCAGGCCGCGCTCGGTCAACGTGCCCAGGTCACCGCCCGAGCCCTTCACCCACAACAGCTCGACCGGCGCGCCGGTGACCGGGTCGGTCCCCACGCCCTTGGCCGAGGTGTTGCCGCCCGCGTAGTTCGTGGTCGCCGGGTCCGCGCCCAGCTCGTGCGAGCGGGCCAGCAGTGCCCGCACCTGGTCGTTCACGCTCCCCACCCCGCCTGCTCGCCGCCCACCCGTTCCGCCACGATCCGCTCGCCGTACCCCGACCGGGCGTAGGCGCCCATCGGGTCCGGGTCCAGCCCCATGCCCTCGCGCACGGACCCCACCAGCGGCCGCACGTCGGTGTTGTAGGCGTCCATCAGCACGCCGTTCGCGCCGAGCACGTCACCGGCCGCCTGCGCGGCGGCCAGCGCCTCCCGGTCGACCAGCAGCGCCTTCGCCGTGGCCTCCTGCACGTTCATCACCGACCGGATCTGGCCGGGGATCTTCGGCTCGATGTTGTGGCACTGGTCGAGCATGAACGCCACCCCGGAGTCGGCCGCGAGCGCGCCGCCGTGCACCACCTCGACCATGATCCGGAACAGCTGGAACGGGTCCGCGGCGCCGACCATCAGGTCGTCGTCGGCGTAGAAGCGGGAGTTGAAGTCGAACCCGCCCAGCTTGCCCGCTCGCAGCAGCACCGCGACGATGAACTCGATGTTGGTGCCCGGCGCGTGGTGACCGGTGTCCACCACGACCCGCGCCCGCTCGCCCAGCTCCAGGCAGTGCGCGTACGCCGTGCCCCAGTCCGGCACGTCGGTGGTGTAGAACGCGGGCTCGAACAGCTTGTACTCCAGCAGGACGCGCTGGTTCGGGCCGAGCCGGTCGTAGGTCTCGCGCAGCGCCTCGGCGAGCCGGTCCTGGCGGGCGCGGATGCTGTCCTGGCCGGGGTAGTTGGTGCCGTCGGCGAACCACAGCTTGAGGTCGCGCGACCCGGTCGCGTCCATGATGTCGACGCACTGGAGCAGGTGGTCGACCGCCTTGCGGCGCACCGCCGGGTCCGGCGAGCACACGCTGCCCAGCACGTAGGCGTCGTCCTGGAAGACGTTGGCGTTGATCGTGCCGATCGACACGCCCTCGTCCCGGGCGAACTCGGCCAGCTCGGCGTAGTCGTCCACCGCGTCCCACGGGATGTGCAGCGCCACCGACGGCGCCACACCGGTGAACCGGTGCACCGCGGCGGCGTCGGCGATCTTCTCGTGCGGGGTGCGCGGCACGCCGCGTTGCGCGAACACCTTGAACCGGGTGCCCGAGTTGCCGAACGCCCAGGACGGCAGCTCGATCCGCTGCCCGGCCAGTGCCTCGGCCACCGCGACCGTCCCGGGTGCTGGTGTGTTGGTGTCCACTCCGGACTCCTTACCTGCTCAGTCGAGGTGGAAGACCTCGGTCAGCGGTCTCATGGCCTCGTCGGGATGCCTGCCGTCCAGCGCGGTGAAGAACTCGGCCATCTCGGCCTGCCACCGGTCGTTCACCTCGCGGTCGCGCATCCCCGCCCGGGCGGCGTCCCAGTCGGGTGTCTCCAGGTAGCCGACGAGCAGCCCGTCGTCGGCCAGGAAGAGGCTGTAGTTGCCCCACCCGGTCTCGCGCAGCGCCTGCCGCATCTCCGGCCACACCTCGCGGTGCCGCTCCCGGTACTCCTCCAGCCGCTCCGGGCGCACCCGGAGCAGGAAGCAGACACGTCGCACGTCGACCTCCGGAAATGAAACGTTTCACACGGACGCTATGGTTGCGCCGCAACGCTTGTCAATGGTCTGGACTGTTCGCGGTCACGGCGGTCGCACGCCGTCGTGGAACGCCACCGTCACGGCGATCTCCCGCTCCTGGCCCGGCGCGAGCACGAGCGGCTCGTCCCAGGCCAGGGCCGAGCCGATGCCCTGGTACCGGCCGACCCGCACGAACCACGGGTCGGTCGGCCCGGACACCACCGCCGTCCACGGGTGCGCCGGGTCGGCGACCACGACCGCGAGCCACGGCGCGGTCCGCCCGTTGACCTCCGCCTCCCCCGCGCCGTTGGGCGTGTACACGCGCACGGACAGCGGGTCGAGGTCGGGCAGCCGCCAG
Organism: Saccharothrix saharensis; assembly: GCF_006716745.1. Classification (NCBI taxonomy): domain Bacteria; kingdom Bacillati; phylum Actinomycetota; class Actinomycetes; order Pseudonocardiales; family Pseudonocardiaceae; genus Saccharothrix; species Saccharothrix saharensis. Next base: position 669,217 of record NZ_VFPP01000001.1, read on the forward strand.
AACCAGCCGCCGTAGCCCGCGCCCTCCCGGCCCTTGCTCCCGGGGCTGTGCAGCACCACGTCCCGCTCGGCGGTCAGCACGCTGGTCCACGCCAGCTCCCAGCCGCCGTCGACCACGCGCCTGCGGACCCGGCGGCGTTCCCGGAGCAGGACCGCACCCGCCGAGTCGCACCAGGCCAACTCGCCCGGTCCGGTCTCCTCGACCCGGCCCAGCTCGCCCGGCACGTACCCCTGACCGGGCACGTAGTCGCGCCCGCCCCACAGGTTGACGCCGTTGACGTCGGGGAGGGCGAGGCCGATCCCCCGGTGCCACGGGTGGTCGTCGGGGTGCTCGCCGGTGACCACGACCCCGCCGAGCGTGCGCACGGGGTGCAGCGCGGGCCGCGGCACGACCAGCGGCAGCCGCACGCCGTCCCAGCCGTACCGGGCCACTCCGCCCAGCGGCGACCACGGCACCTCCAGCTCGGCGAACGTGCGCAGGTGCTCGGCGGCCTTGGCCACCACGTGGTCGACGCCGTCGACGTCCACGCGCCTGCCGTTGCGCCGCAGCCAGGAGGGGTCGATCGGGGTCGGGTCGGGTGCGGTGCGGACCGCTTCCAGCACGCGCGTGAACGCCCCGGTCGCGGTGAGCGGCGCCTGCAGCGGCACGGCCGGGTCGGCCAGGTGGTCGAGCAGGTTGCGCAGCGGCGGGACGTGCCGGTGGCGCTCCTCGATGCCGTCGATCACCAGCCGGTGCTCGGCGTAGTGCAGCTCGGCGCGGGTGCGGCTGCCGTGGACGACGAGCACGGGATCGCGCACGACCTCGGCGCACAGCGTCACCGCCGCCACGACGACCGTGCCGTTGCGCGTGCGCAGCCGCAGGCAGGAGGTGTCGTCGGCCTCGATGTCGCGGGAGCGCAGCAGCTCCAGCTCGATGTCGTGGACGTCGTCCACGCCGGTGCTGCCGTCCAGCGCCAGCGCGGTCGCGATGCCGTGCGCGAACGGGTTGGTGAGCGCGCCGTCCACCACCGGCACGCCGTCGAGCGTGCGACGGCCCGCCCACCGCGCACGGGTGTAGTAGGCGTCGTCCCGGGACCACGTGCCGCGCACGCCGATGCCCCGGATCTCGCCCAACGCGCCCGACCGCATCAGCTCGGCGAGCCGGTGCACGGCGTGCGAGCCGAGGCTCTGGAACCCGACCTGGACCACCGCGCCCCCGGACCGGGCGACCAGGTCGTGCCAGTCGGCCAACGTCGGCGCGGGCGGTTTCTCCAGCAGCAGGTGCGCGCCGGCGTCCAGCACCTGGTGCGCCAGCGGCGCGTGGGTGTGCGGCGGCGTGGACACGATGCCGACGTCCGCGTCACGCATCAGCGCCGGCAGGTCGGCGGACACCGGCCGGTCGCCGACCAGCCGCCGCGCCTCGCCGTCGAGCGGGTCGACCTCGCACACCCCGGCGAGGCGGACCAGGCCCTCGGCCTCCAGCGCGGCGATCTCCCGCAGGTACAACCGCCCGTAGCCGCCCGCTCCGGCGAGCACCACCCGCGGCGTCACCGGCGCTCCACCGCGACCGCGGCGAACACCAGCAGGCCCGGCACGACCACGGCGAACGCGGGCGCCCGCGCGACCACCGGCCCCGGCACCGCAGCGCCCGGCAGCCCACCCATCAGCAGCACCCCGGCCGGCAGCGCCGAGGCGTTCACCCGTTGATCCCGCAGGTCGCCGCACCGTCCACGAGGAGGCGCTGGAACGCCGAGGAGAACGGGCCGACGGGCAGCAGCTCCAGCACCGACATGGCGAACATCGGGCCGAACGCGGACCGCGTCGCCCGGTCGATGAACAGCCACAGCGCCGACGGCAGGGTGACTCCCGCCCCCACCGGGATCACCAGCGGGTTCCGGGAGTGGTGCAGCACCCCGAACCCGCCGACGCCGTCGAACACCTCGGCGTGGTCGTCGCCGGTCGGGCGCCGCGGCGAACCGCGGAGTCACCGGGCCGCCGGTCGACTCGCGGCCGCAGCCGGACGGCGACACCCGACCGACCAGCAGGCCTGCCGCGCCGCGGCGAGACACTCGTCCCATCACCCTCACCCGTGGATTGAATCGGTTCAACCAACGTAGGTGAGCCCCCGCACGCCGTCAAGGCTCGCGTTCCACCGACACGACTATCCCGACACCTGCCCTTGCCTTTCGCGTTGAAACGGTTCATCGTGTGGCGTCGTCACGCACCTCGCGCACCGTCGCGCTCCTTGGAGGCAGCCGATGACCCGCGTCAGACCCCTGCCCGCCCTCCTGGCGGCCCTAGCGCTAGTCCTGAGCCCGTCCCCCGCCTCGGCGACGCCCGACGGGCCGCGGCTCGAACGCCTCGACCGCGGCCTGGTGGCCACCCGCACCGACGGCGGGGTGTTCCTGAGCTGGCGGCTCCTCCGCCACGAGGTGACGGGCCACACCGCGACCGGCCTGGCCGGTCCGGCGTTCGCGGTCTACCGCGACGGCCGCCGGATCGCCACGGTCACCGACAGCACGAACTACCTCGACCCGGACGGCGGCTCGGAGTACCGGGTGGCGCCGGTGGTGCGCGGCCGGCAGGGCAAGACGAGCAGGCCGGTGTCGCCGTGGGCCGCGGGGTCCTACGACCTGCCGCTGCGCAAGCCCGCCGACGGCGTGACGCCGGCCGGTGAGACGTACACGTACTCGGCCAACGACGTCAGCGTCGGCGATGTGGACGGCGACGGCGCCTACGAGTACGTGGTGAAGTGGGACCCGTCCAACCAGAAGGACGTCTCGCAGGTCGGCTACACCGGGCCGACCTACATCGACACGTACCGGTTCGACGGCACCCTGCTGCACCGCGTGGACCTGGGCGTCAACATCCGCGCCGGCGCGCACTACACGCAGTTCCTGGTCTACGACTTCGACGGCGACGGCCGCTCGGAGATGATGATGAAGACCGCGCCGGGGACGAAGGTGACGACGTACGACCGGCGCGGGAACGCGGTGTCCGAGCGGTACGTGACGATGCCGCGCGAGGACGTGCGGGCGGGGTACTCGCACCGCGACGACTACCGGCTCAGCGCCGCGGGCTACTACGAGCACGTGGTGGGGATGTTCCGGGCCTGGCACCGGCACCCCGAGGTGGTGGCGGGTCGGTGGCCCGCGACGTTGGAGCAGGCGTTCGGCATCGAGCCGCGCTACGCCTACCCGCTGTCCGACGCGGACGCCCGGGCGCTGGCCGACCACTTCATGGACGTGTACGCGCCGAGTCGCAGCACGCGCAACAACCTGCGGGCGTTCGCCGGGTTCATCGTGGCCGGCCCGGAGTACCTGACCGTGTTCGACGGCAGGTCGGGCCGCGAGCTGGAGACGGTGCGGTACGAGCCGGGCAGGCACGACGACGGGCTCATGTGGGGTGACTACGCGCTGGGTCGGATCGAGCCGGGCAACCGGGTGGACCGGTTCCTGGCGGGTGTCGCGTACCTGGACGGCAAGCGGCCGTCGGCGGTGTTCGCGCGCGGCTACTACACGCGCACGACGCTGGCCGCGTACCGGTGGAACGGCCGCGAGCTGGTCAAGGACTGGTTCGTGGACAGCGGCTGGGTGCCGATGAGCAACCCGTTCGACTTCCCGGTGCACGGGCGGGACGGCACGTCGCCGACGCACGGCGGCCTGGCCACGCAGGGCGCGCACTCGTTGAGCGTGGCGGACGTGGACGGGGACGGGAAGCAGGAGATCGTCTACGGCGCGTCCACCCTCGACCACGACGGCGAGGTGCTGTACCACTCGTCGGGTGTCCTGCCGCCGGGCAGCGCGAACCCCGGCGCGGTGGCGCGGCTCGGGCACGGCGACGCGCTGCACGTGACCGACATCGACCCGGCCCGTCCGGGGCTGGAGGTCTACATGGTGCACGAGGGCGCGACCTCGGCGCCTTACGGCTACGCGCTGCGTGACGCGGCCACCGGTGAGGTGATCTACGGCGGGTACACCGGCCGGGACACCGGGCGCGGCATGGTCGGTGACGTGCTGCCGGACGAGCCCGGGTTGGAGACGTGGGCGTCGCTGCCGGGTGGCACGGACGCGGCCGGGTTGTGGTCGGCGGACGGGCGACCGCTGTCGACGGCGATCCCGGGCACGAACGCGAGCATCCGCTGGGCGGCGGACCTGACCACGCAGGTCGTCGACGGCGCGCAGGACGTGACGCCGACGGTCAAGGACTGGCGGCGCGGCACGGTGCTCACCGCGACGGGCACGCGGACGAACAACGGCACGAAGGGCAACCCGTCGTTGGTGGCGGACGTGCTGGGCGACTGGCGCGAGGAGCTGGTGGTGCGCACGGCGGACAGCTCGGCGTTGCGGGTCTACCTGAGCACCGAGGTCACCGGCCACAAGCTCTACACGCTGATGCACGACCCGCAGTACCGGGCGGACGTGGCCCGTCAGCAGACCGCCTACAACCAGCCCGCGTACACCGGTTTCCACCTGGCTTCCGACGTCGATTGGGCGAAGGTGCCGCGCTAGGCCCGGTGGGTGGTCACGTCGGCGGGTCGTTCGGCGGTGTGGGACCGTCCGGTGGGATGATCGGCTGCCGCCGGCACCGGGGTGGACGCCGCGGTGCCGGCGGCGGTCCGACGGGCACCACGGATGGAGGGGCATGACCGACGCCGACCTTCCCGCGCTCTTCCACGACGCCGAGCGCGCTTCGCTGCGCGGCCAGCGACAGGCCTTGGCGTGGAGCAGGATCCGCTTGATCAGCGCCGTGCTGGCGGCGATCGGTGGCGCGATGACGTGGAAGTTCTTCGGGGACGCCTCTCCCGGTGGCGCGTTGGCGATGGTGGCGTTCTCGGTGGCGCTCGTGGTGGAGATCCTGCTGTGGACGCAGCAGCCCGAGCGCGACTGGTACGCCGGGCGCGCGGTCGCCGAGTCGATCAAGACGCTGGCCTGGCGGTACGCGGCGGCCGGTGCGCCGTTCCCGGCGGACGCGCCGGGCGCCCAGGCGCTGTACCGCGACCGGGTGGCCGAGGTGGTCGCGGCGAGTGAGGAGCGGCTGGCGATGGTGGGCGACGACCCGTCGCCCACGGCGGCGATGACCGCGTTGCGGGCGGCGCCGTTCGAGCAGCGCCGGGCCGCTTACCTGGAGCACCGGCTGCAGGAGCAGAAGACCTGGTACTCGGGTCGGGCGCAGCACAACCGCACGCGCGCGTTGCAGTGGCGCAGCGCGCTGATCGCGGGTGAGGTGGCCGCCATCGTGCTCGCGGGCGTGCGGACGTTCGGCGTGTGGGAGGTCGACATGTCCGGTGTCCTGGCCGCCGCGGTGGCCAGCGGTGCGGCGTGGCTCGGCACGCGGCGGCACTCGACGCTCGCGACCAGCTACTCGATGGCCGCGCGAGAGCTGGCGCTGGTGCGGGTGAAGCTGCTGGACGCGGACGAGGCGTCGTGGGCCGACGCGGTGGCGGAGGCCGAGAAGTCGATGGGCCGGGAGCACCGGCTGTGGCTGGCGTCCCGGCCGGTCGAGAACTGACGGTCCCGGTCGACGGCGTGCCGGGCAGCCGCGTTCGGCGCGCGGCCGCCCGACGCGGCCTCAGCCCGTCAGCGGCTCCACCCGGCTTTCCGCGAACAGCTCCCCCACCCGTGCCAAGGGCACGTCCTCGGTGGCCAGCAGGACCGCGACCCGCTCGAACGCGAGCAGGAAGCCGCCGATCTCCTCCCGCGCCAGCACCGCCGTGTCCGCCATCAGCACCAGCTGCATCCGGTCGGCGGTGCCGCGGGTGTCCAGGTACAGCACCATGTCCTCGGCGTCGGAGGTGGCGGGCCAGGTCAGTTCCGACGTCGAGGTGTCCATCTCCGTGGTCGTGGCACGGGACTTGGGGACGGTGGACCACATGTCGTTGAACTGGGTGCCGGGTTCGAGCACGCCGCCCCACGCCCGGACCACCTCGCGCGCCGCGCGGGTGTCGTAGCGGGAGCGGGCGCGGGCGTCGGCCATGGTGCGCTCCGCCTGGCGCAGCAGGTCGGCGAACGAGTCCGCGCGCAGGTCGACCACGGTCCGGACGGCCTGGTTGAGGGTCGTGACGCTGCCCATCAGCTCGGGCGTCACCCGGTTGCTCTGCATGACGTCGAGGCGGTGCAGCGGGCCGGGGCAGAAGCAGCGGACCAGCGCGGTCGCGATCGCCAGCATCACCACGGACGTGGTGGTCCGGCACCGCCGCGCGGCCAGCCGCACGGCCACCGGCAGGGCCCGGGAGTCCAGGTCGGCGCCGACGAAGCGGGGTGACGCGGGCTCGGCGCGGGCCGGGGTGGCCGGTGGCATCCGCTCCAGCTCGGCCCGCAGCCGGCGCATCGCCTCGACGTTGAGCAGCTGGCCGTCCGGCGACCGCTCGGACGACGCGAGGTCGACCGGTTGCAGCGACGGGCGGGGGCTGGGCGGCGGCGAGCCGTCGGCGCGGGCCTTGAACAGGGCCGCCATCTCGGTCACCAGCACTTCCGTGCCGGTGTAGTCGGCGGCCATGTGCGACAGGGCGAACACGACCAGGACCGGGATGCCCTCGTGCAGCGCGACGGACAGCCGGATCGGCAGCTCGCGGGCGTGGTCGAACGGTGTGGCGGTGCCGCGCTGCCAGCACGTGGTCACGATGTCGCCGAACTGCACGGGGTCGTCGGCCGGCCGGTCGTGCACGTCGACCCGCAGCACCCCGGAGCCCAGCACCTCCTGCGTCACGTCACCGCTCGGGCTGACGTGGAAGTGCGTGCGCAGGGACTCGTGCCGCCGCAGCAGCTCGCCCACCACGTCCAGCACGTCGCCCAGTTCGAGCAGCAACGGTACCGGCAGCCACCGGGTGAGGAAGAAGAACGGCTTGACCTCCGGCAGCCAGTGCTCCAGGCCGTCCCACGTGCCCTGCTGGCCCCACGTCAGGTGGCCGGTGCGGGCCCGGCCGCCGTGGAACTCGACCTCGGCGCTGCTCTCGGTGATCACGACGCGACTCCCGCGGGTTGGGCGAACAGGACGCGGCGCAGGCACCACACCGAGTAGGCCAGCCCCGCGGTCCAGCCCGCGACGACCGCCCACATCACCGCCTCGATGCCGAACACGCCGTGCAACAGGTAGGCGAACGGGATCTGCACCAGCACGAACGCGATCACCGTGCAGACCAGCGGCGCGGTGGTGCGGCGGGCGCCGTTGAGGTGGCCGTGCAGCACCACCATCACCGTGTAGAGCGCGAAGAACGGGTAGATGATCACGATGTACCGCTCGGTCAGCTCGCGGGTGGCCGGGTCGTCGGTGAACAGCGCGGCGATCGGGCCGCGGGCGAGCAGCACCGCGGCGGCCAGCGCCGCGGTGAGGCCGACCGTCAGCCCGAGGGTCTGCCACAGGCCTCGCCGGGTGCGCTCCTCCCGGCCCGCGCCGAGGTTCTGCGCGGTGAACGCGGTGACCGCGCCGGAGAAGTCCAGGAACAGGATCGCGGTGAACTGCTCGATCCGCGACACGATCGTGAACGCCGCCAGCACCACCGGGCCGAACCCCTGGACGATCCAGACCAGCACCATGATCCCCACCGCGAGGATGATGTGCTGGCTCGCCAACGGGAACCCGAGCCGCACCGCGTCCCGCAGTTCCCGCCGCACGGCGGGCCGCTCCCCCACCCCCGGCACGGGATGCGTGCGCGCGGCGTGCAGCAGACCGGCGACGAGCGCCGCCGTGGCGGCCACGGCGGTGGCCAGCGCCGCGCCGGAGATGCCCAGGTCCAGCACCGCGACGAACAGCAGGACCAGCACCACGTTGACGACGCTGCCGAACCCCTGCACCCACATCGCGGCCCGCGAGTCGCCCAAGCCGCGCAGGTAGGCGCTCACCGCCGCCGAGCCGAAGATGCCGGGGAACCCGAGCGACAGCGTGCCGATGAACTCCGCGCAGTCGTCGGCCAGCGCGCCCTCGATGCCCATCAGCGCCAACGTCGGCCGGGCCAGCACCGTGACCAGCAGGACGCACCCGACCGACCACACCGCCGTCAGCAGCGCCAGCGACAGCACGACGCCGCGCCGCTCGCCGTCCTGCCGCGCGCCGCGCAGGTGCGCCAGCCGGATGGTGAACGCCGTGCCCAACCCGATGAACATCGCGTTGAGCAGGTAGAACAACGGCCCGCTCGCGCCGACCGCGGCCAGCCCTTCGACGCCCACGTAGTGCCCGACGACGATGCCGTCGACCAGCAGGTAGCCCTGTTGCAGCAGGTTGGCCGCGGTGAGGGGCAGCGCGAAGCCGACGATGCGCCGCAGCGCCGGCCCCGCGGTCATGTCGGAGACGTCGGACATCAGGCGACTTCCGCGGCGAAGGCGGCCAGGTCCTCGACGTGGTAGGCGATCTCGGCGATGGTGCGGTCGGCCAGCAGGTCGGCCACGTCGTAGGACACCCCGTGGCAGATCGCGATCGTGCCCGCCACGCCGGCCGCCATGATGGAGTCGCCGCCCAGGTCGAAGAAGTCGGCCTCCACGTCGAGCGCGTCGTAGCCGAACGCCAGCGCCAGGCACCGGGCGACGGACCGCTCCACGTCGCTGTACTGCCCGTCGGGTCGGCCTTCCAGCTCGACCGACACGGCCGCGACGCTCGCCCGGGTCTTCTCCGCGGCCTCGACCAGCCGCTGCTCCAGCGCCTGCATCTCCGCCTCCACCTTGGCCTCGATGTCGGCCGACAACGTCACGTCGTAGGAGCGCAGCAGGTGGATGAGCTCGCCCCGGTAGTTGAGCTCGCCCGCGAACAGTCGCGAGCGCGTCGACCTCAGGCCCGCGTCCAGCACGTCCAGGCCGACCGCCGTGGGCAGCGCCTTGAACATGGTGTCGCCGTTGGTGCCGAAGTCGACGGCCATGCCGATCTCCTTCCAGGCGACCCAGTCCAGCGCGATCACGTGGCACGGCCCGCCCGCCCGGGCGCGCGCGAGGTTGTCCAGGTAGTAGTTGGCCGCCGCGTAGTCGGCCTGGCCGGGGGCGGGGAACACCGAGGCCACGGACGAGAAGTGGGCGATGAAGTCCGGTTGGTCGTCGCCGGTCAGCCGGTCGAGCACGAACGCGGCGTGCAGCTTGGCCCGCACCACCGCGTCGAAGTCGGCCGACCGGCGGAACATGATCGTGCTGCCGCCGGGCAGGCCGGCCGCGTGCACGATGCCGTCGATGCGCCCGTGGTCGCGCCGGACGGCGGTGACGGCCTCGGCCAACGCCTCCGGGTCGCCCGCGTCGGCCGCCACGACGGCCACCGTCGCCCCTGCGGCTTCCAGCGCCCGCACCGCGTCGACCCGCTTGGCCGCGGCCGAGCCGGTGGGCACCGCGATCGGGTCGTCCCACTGCTCGCGCGGCGGCACGCCCGACCGGCTCAGCAGCACCAGGGTGAGGTCGGGCCGCGCGGCGGCGAACCGCTCCGCCACGGCCAGGCCCAGCGCGCCGGTGCCGCCGGTGATCAGGTAGGTGCCGCCGGGCTTGAGGTAGTCGTCCGCGCCGGCGGGCTCGACCTCCGGCACCTCCACGAACACCTCGCGCAGGCGCCGGTCGCCGCGCAGCAGGAACAGCCCGTGCTCGTCGGCGAACACCTCGGCCCGCAGCGCCGCGGGCGGCACGGACGCGTCCACGTCCACGTGCTTGACCTTGATGTAGGGGTACTCGCGGCCGACCACCTTGCCGAACCCGACCAGGGCGGCGTTCTCCGCCACGACGGCGTCGCCCTCCTCCGCGCACACCGCGGTGCGCGTGAGCACGGTCAGGTCGACCTTCACCCCCGCCGCCATCAGCGCCTTGGTCAGCAGGAACAGGCTGTGCAGGTTCTTGCCGGCGCGCCGTTCGAGTTCGGCCACGTCGGTCGCCGGCGCGTCCTCGAACGCCAGTGCGTGCACCAGGTGCGTGACGCCGTCGCCCACCAGCCGGGCGATCTCCTCGTGCGCGGCGGTGTCGTCCGCGGCGAACGGCGTGCCGGACCCGATCGGCTCGCCCAGGCGCAGGAACGTGACGTCGCCCAAGCAGGCCAGGACGGTTTCGGCGTCGGTGTCCGGGTCGACCAGGGCCAGCACCCCGGCGTTCGGCGCGGACACCGGCCGTGCCGCGGGCGCGTCCTGGAACTCGACGTCGTGCGTCACGGGGTGCCGCTCGTCGGTGGTGTCGAAGTTCAGCTTCTCGCGCCACGTGTCGGGGAAGCTCACCCAGGCGGGCGTCTCGTCGAACGCGTACCCGGGCAGCCGGACGACGCGCGGTGCGCGGTCGCCGAGCAGGGTCTTCCAGTCGACCTCGCCGCCGCGGGTGAACACCCGGGCCTGGTCGCCCAGCGGGCCCTCGGGCAGCGGGGTCGGCCGGTCGGCGAGCAGTTCGGCGAGCTGGTGGCGCAGGTCGGCGGCGTCGGTGACGACGAGCGCGACCCGGTGCCGGTGGCCGCCGCGCGAGACCCGGCTGGTGTGGCAGACGTCGGCGATGTCCACGCCGTCGAGCCCGCCGCCGTCGATGAACCGGATGTGCCGCTCCACGATCCGCGTCAACGACTTGATGGTGGCCGCGCTGAGCGTGAACAGGTGCGCGCCGGACGACGCCGGGCGTTCGTCGGGCACGGCCGTGAACTCCTCCAGCACGACGTGCGCGTTGGTGCCGCCCAGCCCGAACGCGCTGACGCCGCAGCGGCGAGGGCCGTCGGACTCCCACGGCTCCAGGCTGGTCGGCACGTACAGCGGGCCGGAGGCGAAGTCGAGCTTCGGGTTCGGGGTGGTGAAGTTTGCCTGCGGGGGGATCATCCGGTGGCGCAGCACGGCGATCGCCTTGATCAGGCCGATCACGCCGGAGCCCTCGAACAGGTGACCCACGTTGGCCTTGACCGTGCCGACGGCGCAGAAACCCCGGTCGGTGGTGTGCTTGGCGAACGCCCGCTTCACGCCCTCGTGCTCGATCGGGTCGCCGACGCGGGTCGCGGTGCCGTGCGCCTCGAAGTAGCCGATGGTGCGCGGGTCGACGTCGGCGTTGCGCCACGCCGACAGCAGCAGGTCGGCCTGCGAGTCGGAGTCCGGGTTGGTGATGCCCTCGGTGTTGCCGTCGTGGTTGACCGCGCTGCCCTTGATCACCGCGTACACCCGGTCGCCGTCGGCCAGCGCCCGGTCCAGCCGCTTGAGCACCACCGCGCCGGAGCCCTCGCCGAATCCCGTGCCGTCCGCGGCTTCGTCGAACGTGCGGGTGACGCCGTCGGACGACTCGATGCCGATGTTGGAGTGCCGGTGCTTGACCGGCGCGAACACGATTCGCGCGCCGCCGACCACGGCCATGTCGCAGTCGTCGAGCAGCAGGGCGTTCTTCGCCTGGTGCACCGCGACGAGGGTGGCCGAGCAGGCGGTGTCCACCACCATGCTGGGGCCGCGCAGGTCCAGGAAGTGCGACAGCCGGTTGGCGAGCATCGCCGGGATGTTGCCGGTGATGGCCTGCTGGCCGACCGACGGGTCGACCCGGCTGATGTAGTCCAGGTACGTCGAGCCGGGGTTGACCGCGAACCCGACGTAGACGCCCGTGCGGCTGCCGCGCAGCCGGTCCAGCGAGTAGCCCGCGTCCTCGAACGCCAGGTACATCGCCCGCAGCACCATCCGGTGGTGCGGGTCGGTGAGCGTGGCCTGCCGCGGGTTCATGCCGAACGCGGCGTGGTCGAAGTGGTCGACGGCGTCGAGGAAGTAGCCGTTGTGGTAGTCGATGTCGGGGTCGGGCACCGGGTCGATGCTGGTCGCCCGCAGGTAGCGGATGTACTCGGCGAGCTTCTCGCGCCGGTCGGCGGGGAACGGCCTGCTGGTGCTCGTGCCGGTGCTGATGATGTGCCAGAAGGCGTCCAGGTCGCGTGCGCCGGGCACGTCCACCGAGAGGCCCACTACTGCGATGTCGGTGTTCATGGCGGTACCCCTCAGTGGATCTTGATGACGAGTGAGGTCAAGGTCCGGCCGTTGACCTCGTCGAACTCGGTGACCCCGGCCTCGCGCAGGGTCTTGACCGCGCGCACCCACTCCACCGGCGCGGACAGCTGGCGGGCGAGCAGGTCGGGGCCGGTGAACGGCTCGCCGGTGACGCTGGAGACCACCGGTGTCGTCGCGGGCGCGAACGGGAAGCCCGCCAGCACCTCGCGGAACGCCGTCTCCGCGGGTTCCATCAGCGGGGTGTGGAACGGCCCGCTGACGTTGATCGGCACGACCCGCGCGCCCGGCAACGCGGCGATCGCCTTGCCCGCCACCGCGACCTCCGCGCGGTCGCCCGCGATGGTGGTCTGGGTGTCGGCGTTGAGGTTGGCCAGGAAGACGTTCGGCAGGCCGGCTTCGGCCAACGCGCGCCGCACGAACGCCGTGGGCACGCCCTGCACCGCGGACATGCCGCCACCGCTGATCGTCGACATCAGCTCGGCCCGCCGCTTGACCAGCCGCAGCGCGTCGGCGAGGTCGAGCACACCGCCCGCGACCAGCGCGTTGTACTCGCCCAGGCTGTGCCCGGCGAAGAAGGCGTACCGGCCGGGGTGCTCGGCGAGCCGGTCCAGCGCCGACAGCGCGTTGACGAGGAACACGGCCGGCTGGGCGTACCGGGTGTCGCGCAGCCGCCGGTCGGGGTCGCGGACGCACAGCTCCTCGATCGAGTAGCCGAGGACGTCGTCGGCCAGGGCGGTGACGTCGGGGTGGCGGGCGAACAGCTCGGCGCCCATGCCCTTGCGCTGGACTCCCTGACCGGGGAAGAGCAGACAGAACACGGCGGATCTCCTATCCGGCTGGGTGGGGTCGGCGGAACGACTCGACGCGCACGGCGCGGTCGCCGGCGCGCAGGCACTCGCGGGTGAACCGGCGGGCGCCCGCGCCCGGCCCGCAGTCCAGCACCTGGTCCGCGGCGGAGTCCGCGACGGCGTGCCGCACGGCCGGTTCCCAGTCGATGGGCCGCGCGAACACCTGGCACAGGTACTCGTCGACCAGGTCGTCGGCGTGCCGGAGGTCGCGGGGCCCGTCGCCCGCGTAGACCGGCAGCTCGAGCCGGTCGGGCGCGGGCGTGGGGCCGACGAAGTCCAGGTCGGCGCGGACCCGGGCGGGCACGTCCGCCAGGGCGGGGCTGTGGAACGGGATCGTGTTGGGCAGGAACGCCCAGGACACGCCGGGGCGGTCGAACGCGTCGGCGTGCGCGGCCCGCAGGGCGAGCAGGTCGGCGGTGGCGCCGCTGACGACGTGCGCGGTGGGCGCGTTGGCCAGGCCGAGCGCCACCGCGCCGAAGTCGGCCAGCAGGGCGGCCAGTTCGTCGCGCCGCATCCCCGTCACCGACGCCATCGGGCCGGGCGGGCCGCCGCGGCCGCGCCGGTACCGGGCGACCAGGTCCGGATCCACGTCCCCGTCCGGCGCGATCCGGTGCGCCCGGACCAGGCTGACCGCGACCAGCTTCACCGACGTGACGGCCAACGCCAGGAACTCGTCCAGGCGACGTGCCCGGACGCCGGCCACCACCGCGGCCTGCAAGCCGATGCTGTGCCCCAGCGTCGCCACCACGCCGTCGCCCCCGCCCTGCGGCTGAAGCCGGCAGAGCTGGTGCACGTGCACGCACACACCGGCCGCGACGGAGTCCGGCGGTGGTGGTTCCACACCGCCGAGCCACTTTTCCAACGGCAACCCGTCCGGCCGCGCGTCGGGGCCCAGATAATCGACCGCCTCGTCCAGCGCGCGGTACACGGCGTGGAAGAACGCGGCGTTCTCCGGCCGTGCGCGCAGCTCGCGCAGGCCGGTTATCAGGTGATCGTCGGTCCCACCCAGACCGTCGAACAGCAAAAGAGAGCGCACAGCACCTCGACCTGTTTCGGGGCAGCACTGGTCCGGCCGGGTGACGTGCCGGGTCACGGCACCGTCCACCTGGCCCGATGTGTTAACAGGGAGTCGCGAAGAAATTAATTCAAAGCGACTTCGGCGACGACCTGATAGGCCACCCCTATGGGGCCGTGATCGGCATTCGCCTTTTTTATGGCGGGCCGGTCGGCCCGTCTTCGGTGTTCTCCTCGGTCGGTCGTCGTGTTCTCGCGAACGCGGCGTCACGCTAATCGCGAGGAGGGTTCACGACAATTGACCGAGCGCACCGCGGAAGCGGTCGCAGACGACGCGGAAAGCGCACTCCGGCCGGCGTCGGAGTCCCCCACCTGGGCAATTCGGGAGCCCGGGACGCCGAGGTGGCGGGTCGCCGCCGCACGTGGCGGGGTACGGGAGCACGTAGTCCACGCGGCCGGACGGCCCACACGGCACAGCGCCCGGTCGCCTCGGCCACGACCGTCCAACCCGGACTCGGCGCGCGATCTTCTCCGTCACCCGACCGATGTCTCCGCATCAGTGCGGCCTCATCGTGGTGTCCATCGCACCGACGCCCGCACAACGACCTGTGCGGCCCTCACGGAAGGTGCACCCGATGATCAACTCCGCACCCGTCGAGCACGCGGACGAAGCAGGCGCGCGGGCCGAGACCATGGCCCGGCTCCTGCGCGACGTACCCGTCCCCTTCACCCGCGTGCTGTCCCTGTGGGTGGGCTACCGCCTGCGCCGCGACCCCCGGCAACCCGACACCCGACACCGCCTCACCCCCCGGCAGGCCTGCCTGCTCGGCTTACCCCCGCACACCGAGGTGACCCGGCGCGAGGGCTACCTGGTGCCCCACCTCGGCGACCACGGCCCGCGCCTGGCCGCGATCACCGCGCTGGTGCACCAGCGCGGCCTCGAACTGGACGAACCCGCGCGCGAGGAACTCGACCGCGGCTACACGCCGCTCGGCGTGCTGGTCACGGGCGCGCGCCGGGCCACCCACTACGCCACCACCACCCGCGCCCCCGACGACCCCGACTTCGCCGACCCGCTGCCCGACGACCCGGCCGACGTGCCCGCCCTGTGGTGCCAGGCCACGCTGCTCAGCGCGGGCCGGCCCGTCGCGCTGGTCCGCGAGACCGTCTACCGGGTCGCGTTCACCGGCCGCCGCCCACCCGACCTGACCGGCTACCTGACCCCGGCGCCGCCCCGACTGGTGTCCTGATGCGCGCCCGGACCGCCGCGCTCGCCGCGACGACCGTGGCGGCGGGGTCCAGCGGGTACGTGGTCGCGGCGGTGCTCACCGAGGTCGCCGCCGACCTCGGCGTCACCACCGGGGCCGCGGGGCGGACGATCACCGCGTTCGCCCTGGCCTACGCGGTCGGCTCGCCGGTGCTCGCGATGCTCACCGCCCGGTTCGAGCGGCGGGCCCTGCTGGTCGCCGCGCTGCTGGTGGCCGCGGTCGGCAACGTCGGCGCGGCGCTCGCGCCCACGTTGGACCTGCTGCTGGTCGCCCGCGTGCTCACCGCGTGCGGGGCGGCGCTGGCCACGCCGGCGGCGACCGCGGTCGCCGCGCAGCTCAACCCGGAGCACAAGGCCAAGGCCATGGCGGTGGTGACCGCCGGGTTGACGGCCGCGACGCTGCTGGGCGTGCCGGCCGGGCGGTTCGTCGCCGACCGCTACGGCTACAGGGCGTCGTTCGTGCTGGTGGCGGCGCTGTGCGTGGTGGCGGCGCTGGTGGTGCGGTCCGCCGTGCCGCCGGTGCGGCCGGGGCCCGCGGTGGCGTTGCGGCAACGGCTCGCGCCGCTGGCCGATCCCCCGGTGCGCCGGCTGCTGGCCGTGTCGCTGCTGGCGTGCCTGGCCACGTTCAGCGTGTACGGCTACCTCGGCCCGATCACCGGCCGCCCGCCCGACGGCGGCCACCTGCTGGCCTACGGCCTGGGCGGGGTGCTGGGCAACGCGATCGGCGGCGTGGCCGCGGACCGCCACGGGCCGCGCACACCGCTGCTGGTGGCGCTGGGCGGCTGCGCGGCGGTCCTCGTGGTGCTGCCGACGATGCTGGCCGGCGCGACGGCGGTCGTCGTGATGGCCGCGTGGGGCGCGTTGTTCTGGGCGTTCAACCCGCCCCTGTTCGCGGCGCTGGTCGCGGTGGACCCGGACCGGGCGAACCTCCTGCTCGCCCTGAACGCCTCCGCCATCTACACCGGCATCGCGGGCGCGGGTGTGCTCGGCGGCGCGGTGCACGCCCCGGCCGTCCCCCTCGTGGGCGCCGCCGTCGCCGTCGCGGCCGCCGCGATCGCCGCCACGAACCGCGGAAGGAGGTTGGTGACGCGCTGATCGGCGCGATCCGGGTTAGGTTGCCCGCATGGCCGGAAAGGTGCCTTCGGTGGAGCTGGAGGTCGGGGACCGCGTCGTGCGGATCTCGAACCCGGATCGCGTCTACTTCCCCGCGCGCGGGGAGACCAAGCTGGACCTCGCCCACTACTACCTGTCGGTCGGCGACGGGATCGTGCGCGCGCTGCGCGAGCGGCCGTGCATGATGCACCGCTTCCCGTCCGGGGTCGCCGGCGAGAAGGTGCACCAGAAGCGGCTGCCGAGCGGCGCGCCGCCGTGGGTGCGGACCGTGCGGGTGCACTTCCCCCGGTACGACCGGCACGCCGACGAGCTGTGCGTGACCCACGTGGCCGACGTGGTGTGGGCGGTGCAGATGTCGACGGTGGAGTTCCACCCGTGGAACTCCCGCGGCGCCGACACCGAGAAGCCCGACGAGTGGCGCATCGACCTCGACCCGATGCCGGACTGCCCGTTCGACCGGGTGCGGCGGGTCGCGCACGTGGCGCACGAGGTGCTCGACGAGCTGGGCGCGGTGGGCTGGCCGAAGACGTCCGGCGGGTCGGGGCTGCACATCTACGTGCGGATCAAGCCCGAGTGGGGTTTCGCCGACGTGCGGCGGGCGGCGCTGGCGTTCGCGCGCGAGGTGGAGCGGCGGGCGCCCGACGACGTGACCACGGCCTGGTGGCGGCGCGACCGCGACCCGCGCAGCCTGTTCGTGGACTACAACCAGAACGCGCGCGACCACACCATCGCCAGTGCCTACTCGGTGCGGGGCGTGCCGGAGGCGACGGTGTCCACGCCGGTGCGGTGGGACGAGATCGACTCGCTGGACCCGCGCGACTTCACCATCGCCACCGTGCCCGCCCGGTTCGCCGAGCTGGGCGACCTGCACGCCGGGATCGACGACGCGGTGTTCTCGCTGGAGCCGCTGCTGGAGTGGGCCGACCGCGACGGGGTCGACGTGCCCGAGCCCTAGCGCAGCACGCGTGGTCGTCGCCGACCCAGGGCGAGGCCGTTCTCGACGTGCCGCAACGCCTCCCGCGCGGTCCAGCCGTCCACGCCGTCGTGGCGGGAGGCCGCGGTCAGCAGCACGGCCATCGCGGTGCCCTCGT
The DNA here is from genome assembly GCF_006716745.1 of Saccharothrix saharensis. Classification (NCBI taxonomy): domain Bacteria; kingdom Bacillati; phylum Actinomycetota; class Actinomycetes; order Pseudonocardiales; family Pseudonocardiaceae; genus Saccharothrix; species Saccharothrix saharensis. Next base: position 686,424 of record NZ_VFPP01000001.1, read on the forward strand.
CCAGCCAGCCCGCGCCGACCAGCTCGCCGAGGCGGCACGCGGCGGTGAACACGACGTGCGCGCGCGTGCCGGGCCGGGCGTCGCGGACGCGGTCCGCCTCGCCTTCCACCACGGCGGCGCGGTAGGCGTCGACCCGGCGCGGCGAGGGCCGCTGCGCCGGGATCGGCAGGTCCTCCGGCGGTTCCGGGGTCAGCACGGCGACCAGCCACCCGGGTGCGGGCGCGACCGGCGCGTCCCGCACCACCCGGTACCGGCCGCGGCCCAGCAGGGAACCGGCGGCGACCACGTACCCGCCCGCGCCGCGCGTGTCGACGTGCGGCGCGATCCGGCCCACGCTGTTGCCCAGCGGCACGTCGGGCGCCCGGAAGTAGCGGTGCTCTCCCCCGCTGGGCGTCGCCACGGTGTAGGTGTCGCGCGGGTCTTCCGCGCCGTGCTGCCAGGCGCGGCGGGCGAACGCCTCGCGGCCGTGCGGCACGTCCAGGTCGACCACCAGCAGCCCGGCGGGACCGCAGGAGATGCCGACGTTGTAGGCCCGGCGCGACCACCAGTGCCGGATCCGGTCGCGGTCCAGGGTCGCCTCGTCGTCCCAGCCGCGCAGCGCGGGCTCCTTGCCGTGCGGGCGCAACGGGACCACCGGCCAGCCTCGTGCGGCGGCGGCCAGCGCCGCCCGGTACCTGGTCATGCTCGTCCCCCCTGGTGTCGGGCAACGGGGGAAGCGCCGCCGACGTCCAGTGTGCCGGGCTCAGGCCTGCCGGTACAGGGCCACCAGGACGCCGTGGACGGCTTCGTCACCTCCCGCGTCCCGCGCCTGCCGCACCAGCCGGCGCAACGTCTCCCCCAACCGCCGACGTGGCCGAGGAGCTGGACGCGCTGCTCGCCGCGCGGCTGGCCGCCGGCGCCTACGACGTGGCCACGCCGGAGGAGCTGGGCACCGCGGTCACCGCCGACCTCCAGTGATCGCGCCGGGCACGTCCAGCTTGACCCGCTCGGGCACGCGGCTCTCGGTGATCACGAACGGCGTGCAGGCCAGGATCAGCGCGGTCACCGGGATGTTGATGAGGAACGTCGGTGAACGGCGATCGGCACCTGCGGCTGAAGTTCCACCCCGACCGGGTGCCCGAAGGCGACGACGCGGCGCTCATGCAGGAGGTCGCCCGCTCGTTCGGGCGGTCCCTGGGCGGTGTGCCCGGACTGCGCAGGATGACGGGCAACGTGGTGCACCTGGAGCTCGGGCCGTCGCTGTTCCCGGTCGCGTGGGCGGCCGAGGGCATCACCGCCGCGTTCACCCTGGCCTCCCGCGGCGACGCGTTGATCATCGACCTGCGCGCGAACACGGGCGGTGACCCGGAGACGGTCGCGCTGGTCTGCGGCCACCTGCTGGACGAGGCGACGCACCTCAACACCATGCACGACCGGGGCGGCGAGGCGTCCCGGCAGTTCTGGAGCCCGACCCACGTGCCGGGCAGGCGGTTCGGCGGCACCAAACCGGTGTACGTCCTGACCAGCGGCAAGACGTTCTCCGGCGCCGAGGAGCTGGCCTACGACCTGCAGCAGCTCGGCCGGGCGACCGTCGTCGGCGAGCGCACGGGCGGTGGCGCGCACCCCCGGCGCGGCTTCACCGTGCACCCCCACCTGGAGGCGACGATCCCGACCGCGCGGGCCGTCAACCCCGTGTCGGGCACGAACTGGGAGCTGGTCGGCGTGACGCCGGACATCGCCGTGCCCGCCGCCGACGCCCTGGACCGCGCGCACCGCGAGGCGTTGGCCGAGCTCGACCGCCGCGGTGGCGACCCGCCCGCGCTCGCGGAGGTGCGCGCCGCCCGGTCAGGGAGCGCTTAGCCGGCCGGTCAGGGTGCCGTGCAGCTTCGCGCTGTGCCGGTTGAGGCCGGTGATCTCGACGGTCTTGCCCCGGTCGGCGTACTTGGCCGTGACGGCGTCCAGCGCGGCGACCGACGACGCGTCCCAGACGTGCGCGGCCGACAGGTCGATGACCACCCGGTCCGGGTCGCCCGCGTAGTCGAACCGGTGCGCCAGGTCGTTGCTGGAGGCGAAGAACAGCTCACCGGTCACCGTGTAGACGACCCGTTCGCCGTCGCTGCGCGCCTCCACGGTCGCCACCCGGGCGACCCGGCGGGCGAACACCGCCAGGGCGGCGACGGAGCCGACCACGACGCCGATCGCCAGGTTGTGCGTGGCCACCACGACGGCGACGGTGACGGCCATGACGCCGATCTCGCCGGCGGGCATCCGGCGCAGCGTCGCGGGCGCGATCGAGTGCCAGTCGAAGGTCGCGAACGACACCAGCACCATCACCGCGACCAGCGCGGCCATCGGGATCTGCGACACGACCGGCCCGAACACCACGCACAGCACCATCAGGAACGCGCCCGCCAGGAACGTCGACAGCCGGGTGCGGGCGCCGTTCTTGACGTTGATCATCGTCTGGCCGATCATCGCGCAGCCGCCCATGCCGCCGAAGAACCCGGTCACCACGTTGGCCACGCCCTGGCCGATCGACTCGCGCCGCTTGTCCGAGCCGGTGTCGGTGAGGTCGTCCACCAGCTTCGCGGTCATCAGCGACTCCATGAGCCCGACCAGCGCCAACGCCACCGCGTACGGCGCGACCACGCGCAGCGTCTCCGGCGTGAACGGCACGTCCGGCAGGCCGGGCGTCGGCAGGGACGACGGCAGCTCGCCCCGGTCGCCGACGGTCGGCACCGCGATGCCCGCGCCCACCGTCACCGCGGTCAGCGCCACGATCGACACCAGCGGCGCGGGCACCACCTTCGACAACCGCGGGAACAGCACCATCAGCACCAGCCCGCCGACCACCAGCGGGTACACCGCCCACGGCACGTCGACCAGCTCGGGGACCTGCGCGAGGAAGATCAGGATCGCCAGCGCGTTGACGAACCCGACCATCACCGAGCGCGGCACGAACCGCATCAGCCCGGCCACCCCGAGCGCGCCCAGCGCCACCTGGACCAACCCGCCGAGGATGACGGCCGCGAGCAGGTGGCCCAGGCCGTGCTCGCGCACGAGCGGCGCGACGACCAGGGCGACCGCGCCGGTGGCGGCGGAGATCATCGCCGGCCGGCCGCCGACCACCGAGATGACCACGGCCATGGTGAACGAGGCGAACAGGCCGACGCCGGGCGCGACCCCGGCGATGATCGAGAACGAGATCGCCTCGGGGATCAGCGCCAACGCCACCACCAGGCCCGCGAGCACCTCGGTGCGCAGGGTCTTGGGGTCGCGCAACGCGCGCAGGGTCGGCCAGGTCGGGCGTGGTGCCGTGGTCGGTGCGGAGGGGTTCACAACCACCCTGTCGTGGTCGGGCACGCCGTTCGGGCGCGCGGACGTGGGCCGCCGGGCGTTGCCGCGGCGGTACGGGGAGCTGAGGGGGAACGGCCCGCTACGGCGGGCAGGACAGGGCGCGAGGCGGGATGGGCACGCGTCGTCTCCTGTCCGGAAGAGGGGGTCTGCCGCCGGGACGTCGTCGACACCGGTCGCGGGGCGGGCCGAGCCGCACCGGCGGGGATCCTACCCGACCGCGCCGGGCGGACCCGGGAGGGGATCGCGCCGCCGGGCCGCGTTCATCCCTTCGGACAGTGAAAACGGTGCTCCACGGCCGATAACATCGGTGCAGGGGGCGCCATGCATCGCACTGAGGTTCCTCATGCCGGACGGTGACCTCGTCGGGCGGTTCACGCGCCGGCTGCGGTTGTTCGACTCCAACGCCGACGGCGTCGTCCGGCGGCGGGACGTCGTGGCGGCGGCCGAGCGGTTGGTGCGGGCGTTCCGCGTCGACACCCACTCGATCGGCGCCGAGCGGCTCCGCACCGGCTACGAGATGCTGTCGTTGGCGCTGCTCGCCGACTTCGGCGACCTGGCCCGGGACGAGGTCGCGGTGGCCGGGTTCACCGCGGCGCTGGCCGCCGACCCGGTCCGGATGGCCGGCCTGGGCCGCCGCATCGCCCGCACCGACGCGCTGGCCGTGCGCGAGTGCCTGGCCCCGGTCGGCGAGGCGGTGAAGGCCGAGCACGTCGCCGAGGTGATCGTGGTGCTCGGCGCGCACCCCGGCCACCGGCCCGTGATCCAGCAGGCGCTGGAACGCGACGGCGCGCTGATCCGGCTCGCCACCGCGATCCGCCCGTTCGCCGACCACTTCGCCGGTACCGGCTACCCCGGCCTCTACGGCCGCGCCTGAAGTCGCGCCCCGCAGGACGCCGTTCGGCTTCCTCCGGTGCGCCCGATCCGCGGTCCGCTGTCGGACCCGGGTGGCAGGATTCGCCCGTGACCGTTCCCGCAGTGCTGCGCACGCTGGCCCGGCTCAGCGCGTCCGAGCAGCCGCAGCGGGTGCGGCTCGACCTGACCAGGACGGCCGGGCTCGTGTGGTTGGGCGCCGACGAGGCCGCGTGGCGGACGCTCACCACGGACGTGGAGCCACCCGCCTGGACACCGGCGCCGTGGACACCGCACCCCGGCCGGCGCGGCGCCATCGACCGGTTGGCGTCGTTCGACGCGCTGCACCAGGAGGACCGGCTGCTGCGGCTGGGCTGGGCGTTCCTGTGCGGACCGACGGCGGTGGACGGGCGGCGCCGGCGGGTGTGCCTGCCGCTGGTGTCACGACCGGTCCGGTTGCGCCCGGTCGGGCGGAGCTACGCGTTCCACGTCGCCGGTGACGTGGCGGTGTTCCCGCTGCCGGCCGACCGGTCCAAGGCCGCAGAGCTGGAAACGCGGTTGGACAGGGGCGAGGAGTGGATCGCGGCCACGCTGGCGGCGAGCGGGTTCGCCGACGTGCCGGTGCTCGGGCCCGAGCACGACCCGCGGACGCTGATCGGCGGTGACGAGCTGGTCGTGGTGGCCGGGGCCGGGCTGCACGCGGGCGAGCCGGTGGTCGGCACCGAACGCGGCGCGGCGCTCCGCACGTGGGCCCGCCGGTCCGGCGTGGAGGCGACCGCGTTGGCCGCCCTGTACTCGTCGGCCCTGTACTCGTCGGCCGAGGACGCGACGGCCGGTGACTCCACCGGTGAGGACGTGGTGCCCGGCGCGGTGCCGTTGAGCCCGAGCCAGCGGGCGGCGGTGGTGGCGGCCCGCACCGCGCCGGTGACCGTGGTCGGCGGGCCGCCGGGCAGCGGCAAGACCCACGCGGTGGCGGCGATCGCGCTGGACGCGGTGGCGTCCGGTCGTTCGGTGCTGCTGGCCAGCCGCACGCGCAACGCCGCCGACGTGCTCGGCGAGGCGTTGCGGCGCGCGGGAGGCCCGGTGCCGGTCCTGTTCGGCGACTCCGAGCTGCGGCACAAGGTGGCCCAGGAGCTGAGCACCGGCCTGGCCGCCACCAGTGCCAAGGGTGAGGTGGACCGGCTCGACCGGAACAGGCGCGGCGCCGTCGCGGCGGTGGCGCGGGTCGAGCGCGCGGTCGGCGCGGCGCTGCGGGACGAGGAACTGGTCGAGGCGGCGGTGCGGTTCGAGGCGTTGATGCCCGCCCACCGCGCCGTCGCGCCGCTCGCGTTCGGCGACGGCGTGGACTTCGAGCGGTTGCACGGGGTGCTGCGCCCGCGCCACGGCGTGTTCGGCGGGCTGCGCACGCGGTGGGCGCTGCGGACGGCGCGGAGGCTGACCGGCGCGGCGGACGACGTCGACGTGCCGGACCTGGAAGCGGCGGTGCGGGCGGCCGAGCAGTCCGCCGCGCAGATCCGCGTCGCCGCGAACGGCGGCACGTCGCTGGAGGCGTTGCGCGGCCTGCTGGCCGAGGAGGACGCACGCGGGCACGCCGCCGTCGCCGCGTGGCTGGCGGTGCTGGCGGTCAGCCGGCGCGGCGCGGGGCCCCGGCGGGCGGTGGCCGCGTTGGCGACGGCGCTGCGGTCGGGCCGGGCGGCGCGCCGGCGGGCGTTGACCGACGTCTCGACCGAGCACCTGGTGCAGGCCCTGCCGCTGTGGGTGGGCACGCTGGCCGACGTCGAGGACATCCTGCCCGCCGTGCCGGGCATGTTCGACCTGGTGGTGGTCGACGAGGCGAGCCACGTCGACCAGCCGCTGGCCGCGCCCGCGCTGCTGCGCGGCAGGCGCGTCGTGATCGCCGGCGACCCGCGCCAACTGCGGCACGTGTCGTTCGTCGGCGAGCAGGCCGTGCGCGAGGCGGTGACCGCGGAGGGCACGGTGGCGCTGGCGGACCGGCTCGACGTGCCGAAGGTCAGCCTGTTCGACGCGGGCGCGGCGGCGGCTAACGTGCACTGGCTCACCGAGCACCACCGCTGCCCGCCGCACCTGATCGGGTTCGCCGCGACCCGGTTCTACGAGGACCGGATCTCGCTGCTCACCACGCACCCGTCGATCGCGGACGCCGACTGCATCGACGTCGAGCACGTCGAGGGCGTGCGCGACGACAAGGGCGTGAACGCGGTCGAGGTGGACGCGGTGCTCGCCCACCTGCGCCGCCGGATCGCCGCGGGCGTCCGCTCGATCGGCGTCGTGACGCCGTTCCGGGCGCAGGCCGACGCGGTGGAACAGGCCCTGCTCGACCGGCTGAGCCTGGACGAGATCACCACGGGTGGGGTGCGCGTCGGCACCGTGCACGGCGTTCAGGGCTCGGAGTTCGACGAGGTCGTGATCAGCCTGGCGCTGACCGACGCCGACCCACCCGCCGCCTGGCGCTTCGCCAACGACCCCACCCTGCTGGCCGTGCTGACGACCAGGGCCCGACGCCTGGTGCACGTGATCACGTCGGCCGCGCGGCCGGTCGGGCTCGTCGCGGACTACCTGCGGCACGCGGAGGTGCCGCCGACCGGGACCGGGGGCGTGGCGCCGTCCGACGAGTGGACCACCCGGCTGGCGGCGGAGCTGGCCGCGCTCGGCCTGGCGCCGCGCACCGGCTACCCGGTCGGCCGGTGGCGGGTCGACCTGGTGGTGGGCGACCGTGCGTCGGCGGTGGCCGTCGACACCCGACCGCACCCGGACGGCACGGCGGCGCACCTGGCCCGGTGGCGTGCCCTGCGCGGCGCGGGCTGGCGGGTGCACGACGCGTTCCCGAGCCGCTTCGGACACGACCCGGCGCGCGCCGCGGTGGAGCTGGCGCAGGAACTCGCGCCGCGACCCGCCGGGTCCGCGGTGGTCACGCCGGTGGTCACACCCGGGCGCGCAGCCAGTCCAGGGCGGCCGGAGCCGACCTGACGATCGAGAGGTGGCCGTCGTCCGGCGACAGCCTCAGTTCCGCGGCGGGGCACCGGCCGGCCAGCCACTCGGCGTGCGAAGCGGGCACGACCCGGTCACGGCCGCCGTGCAGCAGCAGCACCGGCACCGTCACGTCCGCCGGGTCGAAACCCCACGGGTTGACGTAGGCCAGGTCGTCGTCGATCAGCGCGGCCGGTCCCGCCTGCACCGCCGGGCCGACGACCTCGGTGAACCACGACCAGTCACCCTCGAGCACGGCGAGGTCCGCCTCGGTGAACTCCGGGTCGTACACCACGCCCGACGCCTCGAACCGCTCCTTGACCGCACGTCCCGCGTGCGCCGCGCGCAACGACGCCACCCCGGACGCCGTCATGCCCGCGAACCAGTCGAGCCCGTCCGCCTCGAAGGGCGCGAGCCCGGCCACGCCGACCACGCCGACCACCCGTCCCGGCAGCAACGCGCCGCACGCGAGGGCGTGTGGCGCGCCACCGGAGTGGCCGACCACGGCGAACCGGTCGATGCCCAACGCGTCGGCGACCGCCTCGGTGCAACCGGCGGCGGACGCGATGTCCCGGCCGGGACGCGGCGTCGACCCGCCGTAGCCGGGGCGGTCGTAGGACACCCAGCGCAGGCCCAGCCGGCGCGCGGCGGGGAAGAGCGGTGCGGGCGGCGCGCCGGTGTTCGGCGTGCCGTGGTGCCAGAAGACGGCCAGGTCACCGGCGTCCTCACCGGCGTCGTACGCGTGCAGCGCGCGACCGTCGTCCAGGCGGATGTCGATCTCCGTCACCACGGGCCGAGCCTAACAGCGGGTCGGTGCCGCACAGCTCGCGAAAAAGAGATCGAAATCGTGGTTTGGCAGGTCGGCCGAGCGGTTACCTCGTGGCTGCGCCTTGAGCAAACAGGGTGCCGGAGGAGCGTGCCGTGAACATGGTGGACCTGCCTGACGACGGGCTGGACCTGGCGCTGGGCGGCGACCGAACACCCGACGACATCGCCGCCCTGGTGCGGCAGGTCGGGTACGAGGTGGACGAGCGGAGGGTCACCGACCTCGCCCTGATCGCCGCCGAGCTGGTGGGCAACGCCCGGCAGCACGCCGAAGGGCCGTGGCGGATGCGGTTGCTGCGGGTGGCCGAGCGGCGCGTCGTGCGGGTCGAGGTGGAGGACCGCAGCCCCAGCCTGCTGCCCGTGCTCGGCCGGCCGGACGACCCGGCCGCCGGTAGCGGGCTGCTGCTGGTCAACCGGCTGTCCGTGCACTGGGGGTTCGACCGCCACGAGGACCGCAAGGTGGTGTGGGCCGAGGTGCCCACCGGGTGAGGCCGCGGTGGTGCGGGGTCCGCGGCGCGTGCGGACCCCGCACCACCGGTCAGCGGTCCACCTCCCGCGCTACCCAGGAGGAGACCGCCGAGTAGTAGTCCCGCGCGTTGGGCGCGAGGTTGATCGAGTGCCCGTAGTCGGGCAGCACGTAGGCCCGCAGCGGGCCGCCGAAGTACGGCGACTCGGCCGCGTGCAGGGTTGCCGCGGTCGAGCAGTCGGTGGCGAGCAGGCCGCACACCGCGCCGTCCCGCGAACCGACCGCGGTCATCACCGGCACGTCGATCAGCAGGGTGTACGGCAGCAGCACGGCCACGCCCAGGCCGTCGGCGGCCTCCGTCGGCGAGAACACGTCCTTCGTGGTCTCCTCCAGCTCCGCCACGTCCGGCACGAGCGGGCCCGGCGCGTGGAAGCTCGCGTGCCGGGTGCCGGGCGCGGTGGTCAGGTAGCCGGGCGGGTGCAGCAGGCCGAACTTCGGGTCGAGGTTGGCCGGGCGGAAGTTCGCGAACGCCGCGGCCACGCCGGCCGGGTTCACCCGGTGCGTCATGCCGGTCAGCAGCACGCCGTCCACGTCCCGGTAGGTGGCCGCCTCGACCGCGCTGATCGCCGCGCCGAGGGAGTGCCCGCCGATCACGACCCGGCCGAACCGCGGCCCGTACTCCCCCGACCGCAGCCCCCGCACGACCTGGTGCAGGGCGTCGGCCTGGACGAACGCGGTCAGCGTCACGGCGAGGGGCTTCGAGCTGCGCCCGGTGCCGAGCCGGTCGACGGCGAAGGTGGCGATGCCGGCGGCGTTCTGCGCGGCGCGGAACGAGTGCCTGCCGTCGGGGAAGTCCCAGTAGGAGCTGTTGTAGGTCGACCCGGGGACGAGGAGCTGGACGGTGGTGGCGCCGGGCGCCGGGACGCACAGCGTGCCGTGCACGACCTCGGTGCGGCCGAGGACCGTCACCGGCGCGTCGACCTCACGGCACGAGGCGGCGGCCGAGGCGGGCGCGGGCGTCAGCGATGCCAGCAGCAACGCCACCACCCCGGCGGCGAGTGGGTTACGCAAGAAGGACGACCTCCATCGTCAGGCGGCACAACGGCGGGAAAGAACGGTCATCGGCAGCCGGTTCGGGTCGAGCAGACCGGTCACCCCGGGTCGGACGGGAACGCCCGGCACGGGCACGAGCCGCCGGCGGGCGGCCGGGGTGGCCGCCACGACCGCGATCCCGATGTGCGCGAACGCGTGCCCCGGGCAGTGGTGCGGGCCGCCGGCGAACGGCACGTACGCCCCCTTGGGCAGGGCGGCGCGGTCGGGGAGCCGGCGGTCGGGGTCGGAGCGCGCCGGGTCGTCGTGGTGGCGCGGGTCGTGGTGCAGCGCGTGCGCGCTGAACCCGACCTCCGTGCCCGCGGGAACCCGCACGCCGGCCGGCGGCACCGACGTGTTGGTGCGCCGCAGGACGAGCCACGGCGGGTAGCGGCGAGGCACCTCGCTGATCACGCGCCGCGGGTTCGGCGGCCGGCGCAGGTCGTCGACCGTGGCGGCACGGTCGACGAGCACGTCGTCCACGACCCGGTGCACGGGCGCGACCGCCGGGTCGACGCGGCGGTTCTCCGGGATGGGCGGCTTCTCGAGCCCCGCGGGCGACAGCGCGTGGACCGCGCCGAGCCGGATCGACGTCGGCGGGTGCGCCCGGATCTCAGCACTCACCGCCAACTCGGAGTCGGCGGAGAACACCGTGCGGCCGACCACGGAGATCGCCGGGTCCCGCACCACGCGGTCCAGCCGCAGGACTTGTCCATCCCGCCGGGAATTCGCCACGTCGGCGGCCGGTGCGGTCATCGTCTCCGAATAGCGGGTGCGGGAACGGCGGTGGAACGCGGGTCGGATCATCCGGCGTTGTCGGCGGTGGAAATCGCCGTTGATGCCGACCAGCCCGTTGCCGAACGCACGACGCAGTTTGTCGGCGGAGATGCCCTTGTCGAACTTGGCCGTCTCGCCGGTGAGCACCTGGTGCGCCAATTCGGCCGCGGTGACGAGGTGCAGCGGCAGCGGGCCCAGGTGGATCCGCGCGACCGGGCCACGTTTGCGCAGGTCAGCGCGGAACGCGAGGTGTCGGCGCAACAGGGCCGCGGTGTGGCCGAGCAGCGGTGGTCGACCGGGAACCGTGGACGGCTCGGTTTTCCCGGTGTGCCCGGTTTTCGGACGGCGAGTCATCGGCGTGCACTCTATGCGCCATTCGGAGCCGGACGGGATCACGCATTGGAGTTAAGTTGTCGAATCCGCTGGTGCCGACCGCACGAAGGCGGTTGTATGTCCTGGTCCGCCCATCTCCGACCCGATCCGCGATAAACACCCGGAGCGCCCCGATGAGCGACCTGGACTGGGTGCCCGACGGCATCGACACCACCGTGCCGAGCGTGGCCCGGACCTACGACTACCTGCTCGGCGGCGCGCACAACCTCGCCGTCGACCGGGCGATGGGCGAGAAGATGCTCCAGGTCCTGCCCGGCGCGCGCGACCTGGTCCGGCTGAACCGGTCCTTCCTCCGCCGCGCGGTCACCTACCTGGCCGAGCGCGGGGTGCGGCAGTTCCTCGACATCGGCTCGGGCATCCCGACGGCGGGCAACGTGCACGAGATCGCGCAGGAGGTGACGTCCGGCTGCCGGGTGGTCTACGTCGACAAGGACCCGGTGGCGACCGCGCACGGCCGGCTGCTGCTGGCCGGCGACCCGGACAGCGCGGCGGTCCAGGCGGACCTGCGCGAGCCGGACGACGTGCTGGGCCGGCCCGAGGTGACCCGGCTGCTGGACTTCGACGAGCCGGTCGGGTTGTTGCTGCTGCTGGTCGTGCACTTCGTGCGGCCGGAGGAGGATCCGGGACGGCTGCTGGCCCGCTACCGCGACCGGCTGGCGCCGGGAAGCTTCGTGGTGATCTCGCACGCCACCGCCGACAACCGCGCCGACACCATGCGCCGTGCCGCCGACACCGTGCGGGAGAGCAGGTCGAAGGACAACCTCGTGTACCGCACGCACGCCGAGGTGACCGGGCTGTTCGACGGCTACGACCTGGTCCCGCCGGGCGTGGTGGGGCACGCGCTGTGGCGGCCCGGCGGTGCGGGCGACATCGCCGACCGGGCGGAGGACAACACCCAGGTGTGGGCGGGCGTGGGCCGGAAACCGGGTCGCGGGCCGGTGACCGGAGGCCGTTCGTGACCGCTGCGCTCCCCCAGGACGCGGACGGGGTGCGGGCCCGCACCAAGCTCGCCAAGAAGTGGGCCTACCTGCTCAGCTCCCGGACGTTCGTGCCGCTCGGCAGCGCGGAGCTCGAACGACGGCTGCTCGGCCTGGTCGAGCGGCTGTGCGCGGGCGTGGCGAGCGAGTCGTTGGCGCAGCGGGCCGGCCGCGAGGTCGGCGACGCCCTGGTCGACCTGAACTGCACCACGGCCGAGGCGTTGCAGCTGTCGTTGGAGGTCGTCGGCAAGGGTCTGTTCGGCATGCCCGCGCTCGCGCCGCCGGACCGGCTGCGCGAGCGCGTGGTCGACGTGGTCGCCTCGCTCGCCGCCGGGTTCGCCGACCGGGCCCGCGCGTCCGTGCTGGCGCAGCAGGAGCAGTTGGGCCGGTCGCTCTACAAGGCCATGCGCGAGGCTCAGGTGGAGCTGCAGTACGCCGAGTCCAGGTTCGAGCTGCTGGAGCACCACCTGTCGACCGGCATCGCGACCGCCGACGAGGACGGCGTGCTGGTGCGGTCGAACGGCGCGTTGGCCCGGATCGTGGACCGCATGCCCGAGGACCTGGCCGGGTCGTCGTTGTTCGACCTGGCGCACCCCGACGAGAGGGTGGCGTTGCGGGTCGACTTCGCGCGACTGGTCGACGGTGGCACGGGTTCGACGACCCAGCCGCGCCAACTGCTGCGCGCCGACGGCGAACCGGCCTGGGTCGTGCTGACCCTGTCCCCGCTGCGCCGGCTCGAAGGCCGTCCCCAGGTGATCGTGCTCGCCGAGGACGCCACCGACGTCAACCTGCTGCAGGGCCAGCTCAACCACCAGGCGCTGCACGACGTGCTGACCCGGCTGCCCAACCGCCAGTACTTCACCAGCAGGTTGGAGCAGGCGCTGCGCACGGCCGAGCCCGGCGCCGGCGTCACCGTGTTCCACCTCGACCTCGACGGCTTCTCCCGCGTCACCGGCGGCCTCGGCCGCGCGGTCGGCGACCACGTGCTCAAGGTCGTGGCCGGCCGGCTGGAAGCGGTCGTGGCCGAGGAGAACGCGATGGTGGCCCGGTTCGGGCACGACGAGTTCGCGGTCCTGGTCGAGAACTCCCCGACGACGCCTGACGTGGTCACCCTGGTGCGGCGGATCAACGACCTGCTGGCCGTGCCGTTCCACGCCGGCGGGAAGCGGCTGGCGGTGTCGGCGACGATCGGCGTGGTGCACCGGCCGCCGCGCGACGCGACGCCGTCGGACGTGCTCGACTCGGCCGACCTGGCGCTGCGGCGGGCCGCCGGCAACGGGCGCAGGCAGTGGGAGCTGTCCGATCCGGCGCGGGACGAGCGCGACCGGCACGCGTTCACCCTGGCCGCGACCATGCCGGGCGCGTGGGAGAACGGCTCGATCCGGGTGCTGTACCGGCCGGTGGTGCGGCTCTCGGACGGCCGGGTGGAGTCGGCCGAGGCAGTGCTGCGGTGGGACCACCCGGCGTTGGGCGCGCTGCCGCACGAGCAGTGCCTGGCGCCGGCCGAGGAGACCGGGCTGGTCGTGCCGTTGGGCGGGTGGGCCCTGCGGGTGGCGTGCGAGCAGGCCCGGTCGTGGCGGGAGGCGGGCCGTGACGTGCCGGTGCGGTGGGCGTTGACGCCGAGCCAGGCGGCGGACCCGGACCTGCACGGTGTGGTGCGCGAGGCGTTGTCCGACACGGGGTTGCCGGCGGCGTCGCTGCGGCTCGGGGTGCCCGCTCAGGCGCTGTTCGGTCGAGGGCGGTCCGGGCGGGCGCCGTTCGGGGCGAGGGGTGAGGCGGTCGACAACCTGGGGTACCTCGCCGAGGAGCGGGTGGGGATCGAGGTGGAGGACTTCACCGCCGCGCCGGACGACGTGGCGCGGCTGCTCGACGGCGTGCCGGTGCGGGCGGTGCGGGTGGCCCAGTCCCCCGCGGCGCGGCCCGGGTCGGCGGTGGCGCGGGTGTTGGCCGGGGTGTTGGGCGTGGTGCGTGACGCCGGCATCGGTGTGACCGCGGCCGGCGTCACGACACCGGAACAAGCCCGGTGGTGGCGGGAGGTGGGTGCGGACACCGCGTCCGGTCCCCTGTTCGCTCCCGCCGGTCCACCGGACGTGATCACCCGATAGCGCAAGTCAAGGCAGGCGCTGTCGGGGAGCCACTGGCGAGGTAGCCGAAGGTGGTGCTCTCCCCCGGCTTGACGGCCGCGTTCCACGAGACGTTCTTCGCCGTCGCGGTCGTGCCGTCGGTGGTGATGGTCGCGCCCCAGGCGTGCCGGATCCGGTCGTCCGCGAACGGCCAGGTCACCCGCCAGCCCGCGGACGGCGAGTTCTCCTGGTGCCGCACCGTGATCTCGACGTGGTAGCCGGTGCCCCACTGCGCGATGACGCGCATGGTCGCGGTGCAGTCGCCCGGGGTCTCCTTGAAGTCGGGCAGCTCGTCGAGCGTGATGACATCGGTGTGGTCGTAGACGCGCTGCACGAAGTCGCGCGGGTTCACCACGCCGTCCTGGATGAACGAGCCGGACCAGGTGACGAACCACGACCAGCGGGCTTCGTAGGCGCGCACCAGGTCCGGGTCCGGGATGGAGCCGACCTCGCCCAGCGCGACCAGCTTGCGGTCGCCGCCCAGCTCCACCAGGCGCTCGTACGGTCCGATCACCGGGCCGTGGTCGCCCTGCGGCGGGTAGGAGTCCATGCTGACCACGTCGACCACGTCGGCACCGGGGTACCAGTCGGGTGAGACGGAGTTCCACACCCAGATCAGGTTGTGCAGGCCGTGGTGGCCGACCAGCCGCTGGTGCAGGAGCCGGTACAGCTCCTTGGCCGGTTCGGGGCCCTTCGCGCCCCACCAGAACCAGCCGCCCTCGGCCTCGTGCAGCGGTCGCCACAGCACCGGGACCTCGGCGTCGGCCAGGCGCTTGAGCTGCACGGCGATGGCGTCCATGTCGCGGATCAGGAGCCGGTAGTCGGTCGAGGTCGGGTCCGCGAGCGCGGCGGCGAGGTCGAACGTCGTGGCGTCGGTGTAGAAGCCGCGCCACCACTCCTTGCCCGGCTGGTCGATCAGGCCGGACGGCGCGTTCCAGTGCCAGGCCAGGGTGACGATGCCGCCGCGGGCGTCGTGGGCCAGCGCGTGGTCGACGTCGCGGCCGACGGTGCCCCGCTCCACCCGGCTGGGCGAGTAGTCCATCAGGTCGTAGCCGCCGATGGCCGGGACCTTGCCGGTGTTCTGCTCGACCCAGTCGATGCTCGCCTGGTCCTGCTGGCCGGACAGGATCGTGGTGCCGTAGTTGCCGGCCAGGTAGCGCATCAGGCCCTTGGCCTCGGCGGTCGCGGCCGGGTCGGTGAGCGCGCCCGTCACCTGGTGCGGAGCGCGCGGCGCGCTCGGGGTCACCTTGATCGCGTCGATCAGGTACCAGCCCCAGTTGTTGGTGATGGTGACGGTGTTGTCGCCGCCGCGGAGCAGGACCTTGCCCGCCGGGATGGACGTGAAGGTGGGGTGCTCGGGGAACTGGACGTCGCCCAGGCCCGCGCCGTTGAGCGAGAGCGAGGCCGTTTTCGCGCCGTACGGGGTGGCGTAGAGGATGGTGAGGTCGTGCAGGCCGCCGGGGCTGTCCGGGATGGTGATCGTGACGCGGTCCGTGCCGGTGTCGAAGCCGGCCACGTAACCGCGGCCGGAGAAGCCCGCGACGCTCGACTCGACCACGGTGCCGTCGAGCACGCCGTCCTCGGCTTCGTGGACGCCCGGCGCGGGAGGCGCGCTCGGGGTCACCTTGATCGCGTCGATCAGGTACCAGCCCCAGGCGGTGGTGAAGGTGAGCGTGTTGTCGCCCTCGGCCAGCGCCAGCTTCACGCCCGTCGCCTCGGTGAAGGTGGCACTCGCGGCCAGGGCCGCTTCGCCGATCGAGGTGCCGTTGAGGGAGACCGCGGTCTGCTTGGGACCGTGGGGGGCGGCGTAGCGGATGGTGAGGTCGTGCAGGCCGCCGGGGCTGTCGGGGATCGTGATGGTCAGGCTGTCGGTGGGCTCGTCGAACCCGGTCACGTAGCCGGTGCCGGAGAAGCCCTCGGTGGCCGTGTCGACGGTGGTGCCGGTGAGGGTGCCGGTCTCGGCCTCGATCCAGGCCGCCGGGGAAGCGGTGGCCGGTGGGGTGAGGGTCAGGGCTATCAGGGAGACGAGCAGCAACAACCTCACGTCGTCTGGTCCCTTCACCGTCGTTGGTCTGGGCGCCGGCCTCGTCCCCCGTGTCTGGGAGCGCTCCCAGCGAGCATAGGCCGCAGGACACGCACAACAAAGGAGTTGTTCGTCGACGCCTCCACGAGTTCCCCGATCGGCCGCGCCGGGACTGGCCGTCGCCGGCGTGGTGGCCGGCCTGGCGGTCACCCGTCAGCCCGCCGCAGGCCTCCGCCGCGACCACCGTCGACCTCCCGACCAACGGCGCGCCGGTCGGCTACCCGTCGACCTACGGGGCTGCCACTACGGCACCTGCTCGTCGGGCAGCGGACTGCCGCCGCAGGACCGGCCGGATGGGCACGGTGTCGGGCGACGTCGGCCACGCGACGGTGAGCGGGTACCGGAATGTGCCGGACGACCTCTCGCAGGACCCGAACCGGTCCGAGCGGGACGCGGCGGAGTTGCCGATCCGGGGCAGCCACCCGGGGGACCACGACGACCACGACGTCGCAGGACAACGGGCCGGGGTGGCGGCGACCAGCGGCTGGAACCTCGCGCCCGGCAGAGCGTGACGGTCGGGTATCGGGCCACCGGGTCGTCGTCGGGCGCCCAGCGGGTTCACGCTGAACGGTGTGGCGTGCGGCTGAGGCCGGTGAGCGCGGTGGCGGCGGTCCACAGCTCCTCCTCGCGCCGCTCGTCGTAGGACTCCGGAGAGGACGGGATCACCTCGCCCCGGCTGATGTAGGAACCGCTGTCGCCGGGGCGGGGGCCCGCCATCGTCTCCGCCAGCAGCCGGCCCGCCCTGACCGCCGTGGTCGCGACCGGGAGGGCGACCAGGGCTCTGCCGACGGCGCGGAACACGGCGCGGCCCAGCCGGCCGGCGTCGCGGGACAGTTCCGTGTCGGGCACCAGGCCGGGGTTGTAGGAGTAGACGTCCACGCCGTCGGGCAGGCGGCGCCGGAGCGCGTGGACGAGGTAGACCACGCCGAGCTTGCTGGTGGCGTACGCGCGTCGGCCCGCCTTCGCGGTGCCCTCCCCCGGCTTGGCCAGCTCGCGCGGGTCGTCCCAGCGCGGTGGCGGGATCAGGCCCATGCTGTTGTGCGCGCTGTCGTGCACGTCGCTGCCGACGACGATGATGCGCGCCGGATTGGTGAAGCGCGGTCGGAGCAGGTTCAGCAGCAGGTGGTAGGCCAGCACGTTCACGCCGAACGTCATCTCGACGCCGTCGGCGGTCAGCTTGCGGGTGGTCGCCATCTGCAGGGCCGCGTTGCCCAGGAAGCCGTCCAGCGGCCGGTCCACCTCGGCGGCGGCGCGGCGGATGTCGCCGAACGACGCCAGGTCGCAGATCACCTCGGAGACGTTGGGGTTGCCGGTGGCGGCGGCCAGTTCGGCGGCGAGGCCGGCGCGGCGGTTGAACACGAGCAGGTGGCAGTCGGGGTGGTGGCGCAGGAGGTGTTCGGCGGCGTGGCGGCCGAGGCCTCGGCTCGCGCCGGTCATCAAGGTCGTGCCCATGGCAGCCTCCGCTGGCATTGAGTTCTAAGTGGTACTCAGTACCGTATAGGACTTGATGCCGGGACGCTATGCTCTGGGCATGTCGGAACGGGTGCCGCTGCGAGAGCTCAAGCAGCAGCGAGCGCGGGAGCAGATCGTGGAGGCGGCGTTCGAGCTGTTCGCCGAGCGCGGGTTCGCGGCGGTGACGGTCACCGACATCGCCGAGCGCGCCGAGGTGGGGCGGACGACGTTCTTCCGGTACTTCGGGGACAAGCAGGAAGTCGTCTTCTCGGACGAGCAGGCGATCGTGGAGGGGGTGACCGAGCGGCACCGGGCGTTGCCTGCCGTGACCGATCTCGCGGGTGCGGTGGCGCAGTTGCGCGAGGTCGCGGTGGGCTTGTGCCGAGAGCTGACGGCGGATGGCGAGCACTACCGGGCGCATGAGCGGTTGCTGCGGGAGAACCCGGAGTTGCGGGACCGGGCGGCGCGGAAGTTCGCCAGGCTCGGGGAGATGCTGCGGGCCGCGCTGGTGGAGCGCGGGGCGTCGGCGGAGGTGGCGGTGTTGGCCCCGCAGATCGCGTTGGCCTGCTACGCGGCGGGGAACGCGTTGGCGGACGGGGATCCGGACCTGTTGGCGGGGGCGGTGGATGCGGCGTTCGGGCGCTTGAGTGAGTTGGGGGCGGAGGGGTGAGGGCACAGGGGTGGGGTGGATCGGGCGGTTCGTGTCGGGGTGATGGGTTAGGTTTCAGCTGCCATGAAACTCATCGGACGTGATCATGCAGTGGGGGTGCTGCGCGCGGAGGTCGAGCGTGCGGTGGGGAGTCATGGCGGGTTGGTGTTGGTGGCCGGTGAGGCGGGGATCGGCAAGACGGCGTTGGTGACGGCGGTGGCCGAGCAGGCGCGGCGGTTGGGGGCGCTGGTGCTCGGGGGGTCCTGTTGGGACTCCGACAGCGCGCCGGGGTACTGGCCCTGGGTGCAGGTGATCCGGGCGTTGCGGCGGGCGGTGACCGCCGAGGAGTGGGGCGAGGTCGGTTCGGGACCGTTGGCCGTGCTGCTGGGCGAGGCGCCGTCGGAGCACACGCCGGAGAGCTTTCCGCTGTACGACGCGGTGACGTCGGCGTTGGTGTCGGCGTCACGCCACCGGTTGGTGGTCGTCGTGCTGGAGGACTTGCACTGGGCGGACCCGGCGTCGGTGAAGTTGTTGGAGTTCGCGGCGCAGCACACGTGGTTCGAGCGGGTGTTGCTGGTCGGGACGTATCGCGACAACGAGGTGGACGGGGAGGAGCACCCGTTGCGGCCGTTGCTCAGCCGTGCGGCGACGGTGGCGTTGGCGGGGTTGTCGTCGGATGAGGTCGGCGAGTTGATGGCGCGGACGGCGGGCCGCGAGCCGGCGGCGGGGCTGGTGGCCGAGGTGCACCGGCGGACCGGCGGCAACCCGTTCTTCGTGGAGCAGACCGCTCGGCTCTGGCACGGTGGCGGGCCGGTGACAGCGGTCGCGCCGGGCGTGCGCGACGCGTTGCGGCGTCGGTTGTCGTTGCTGCCGGGGCAGGTGGGCGGGTTGTTGACCACCGCGGCCGTGCTGGGGCGGGAGTTCCACCGGAAGGTGTTGGCGGCGACGGCGTCGTTGCCCGTGCCGGTGGTGGACCGGTTGCTCGACCAGGCGGCGCAGGCCCGGTTGGTGCTGGGGTCGGGCGGGGGGCGGTTCTCGTTCGCGCACGACCTGGTGCGCGAGACGTTGTACGCGGCGTTGTCGGATGTGGACGAGCGGCACGCGGCGGTGGTGTGCGCGTTGGACGGGGAGTTGGCCGAGCACGTGTTGCCGGCGGACCTGGCTCGGCACGCGTACCTGGCCGGTGGGAGGGTGGCCGCCGATCGCGCGGTGGACCTGATCGTGGCGGCGGCGCGGGATGCCAGTCGGCGGATGGCGGTCGAGGAGGCCGCGGGGCACTACCGACGGGCGTTGGAACGGGCCGAGGGCAGGCGGCGGATCGCGGTGGCGTTGGAGTTGGGCAACGAGTTGTACCACTGCGCGGAGCCCGTCGAGGCGCGCCGCATCTTCGAGGAGGCGGCGGCGCAGGCGCGGGAGGTGGCCGATCCCGGTCCTTTCGCGCAGGTCGCGTTGGCGGTGTACCGGTTCGCGGAGGACGAGGGGCGCGCCGGCGGGTTGGTGCGGGAGGCGTACGGCAGGTTGATCGGGCCGCCGCCGGACGTGCCGACGGAGGTGTTGGCGCGGGAGATGAGCCTGCACGCGACCGAGGCGGCGCGGGGTGGCGGTGACGACGACGCGCTGGTCTCCGGGCTGTGGGCGGTGCACGACACCACGATGGGCATCGGGAACGCCGACCAGCGGTTGGCGTTGACCGATGAGCTCATCAGCGTGTCGCGGCGCAGCGGCTCGCACACGGTCGAGCACTTCGCCACGTCGTTCCGGTGGGTGGCGCTCGTCGAGCTCGGCGATCCGCGGTACATCGACCAGGTGCACGCGTTCGTCGCGTTGTCGGAGCGGCTGGGCATGACCCGGTTCCACTTCTCGGCGGCCATCGACCAGTCGATCATCGCGGCGATGCAGGGGCGGTTCGCCGAGGCGGAGGCGTTGCTGGCCAAGGCGACGGAGATGGGCGCGAGCAGCCACGCCGGGTTCCGGATGATGTACCTGCACCTGCGGTGGGCGTTCCTGGTGATGCGGGGCGAGTTCGCCGCGGTGGACGCGTTGGCGCCCGAGATCCTGGCGAGCAGCCACCCGTTCCCCGGGTTGCTCGCGGGGATCGCGGCACTGGAACGGGGTGACGTGGCGACCGCGCGGTTGCACGTCGAGGACGACCGCCACCAGCCGGCGTTCGAGCCGTTGTGGTTGCGGTTCCTGGCGCAGTTCGCGCACGCGGCGGGTGATCGGGAGTTGGCCGTGCGGGTGCGGGAGCGGTTGGCGCCGCACCGGGGGAAGTGGTTGGTGTCGCTGTACGGGTGCGACGTGAGCGGGCCGGTCGACCTGTGGCTCGGCGTGGTGGACCTGGCGCTCGACCGGTACGAGGAGGCGGTCGAGGAGCTCGGGGCGGCGCAGCGGTCGGCCGAGCGGATGCGGGCGCGGCCGTGGGCGGAGCGGGCGCGGCGCTACCTGGCGGACGTGCCCGCGCCGACGGTGGTGCGGGACGTCGAGTTCCGGCGTGACGGCGACGTGTGGGCGTTGTCGTACGACGGGGTGACCGTGCGGATGCCGGATTCGAAGGGGTTGCGCGACCTGCACGTGCTGGTGAGCAGCCCGGGTGAGCCGGTGGCGGCGGTGGCGTTGCTCGCGCCGGAGGCGGTGGCGTCGGCCCGGTTGGGTGGCGACCCGGTGCTGGACGACGAGGCGAAGGCGAGGTACCGGCGCAGGCTGGCGCGGTTGGACGAGGAGATCGACCACGCGGTCGACGACGAGCGGGCGGCGGCCCTGGATCGGGAACGCGCCGCGCTGCTCGACGAGCTGCGTGCCGCGGCGGGGTTGGCGGGGCGCACGCGCAGGCTCGGTGATGACGCGGAACGGGCCCGCAAGGCGGTGACCGCGCGGATCCGGGACGCGTTGCGGAAGCTGGACGGACGCCACCCCGGTCTCGCGGCCCACCTGCGGGAGACCGTGTCGACCGGGGCGACGTGCGTCTACTCAGGTCACTTGCGGTTGTAGAGGCGCATCGTCCAGGCGCCGAAGACGGCGGTGAAGACGATCACGTAGCCGAGGGTCCAGAGCAGGGCGTCCTGGTCGACGCCACCGGCCATGAGGGCGCGGACCGCCTCGACCAGCTTGCTGATCGGGTTGACGTTGACGAACGGCTGCAGCCAGCTCGGCATCGTCGCCGGGTCGACGTAGACGTTGGACAGGAACGTCAGCGGGAACAGGACCAGCATGCTGATGCCCATCACGGACTTCTCGCTGCGCATCAGCAGGCCGAACATCGTCCAGATCCAGGAGAACGCGAACGAGAACGCCACCAGCACCGCCACGCCGAGCACGACGCCGACGAACCCGCCGTCCGGCCGGAACCCGAGGACCAGGCCGACGACCATGATCACGGTGGACGCCAGCACGTACCGCAGCAGGTCGCCGAGGATGTAGCCGACCATCGGCGCGGGACGCCAGATCGGCAGCGTGCGGAACCGGTCGAAGACGCCCTTCTCGATGTCGGTGTTCACCGCGACGCCCGTGTACATCGTGATCATGACGACGCTGGTCACCGTGATGCCGGGCAGCAGGTACTGGATGTACTCCCCCGGTGACCCGGCCAGCGCGCCGCCGAACAGGTAGGTGAACATCAGGATCATCATGATCGGGAACGCGGTGACGTCGAACAGCTGCTCCGGCACGTGCTTGATCTTGAGCACGGCGCGCCAGCCGAACGTGAGCGACGCCGAGAGCGCGCTGGGACGGCGCGGCTGCTCGGTCTCCAGCAGCACCGCCGCCAAGTCCTCCGCCTTGGGCGCGGGCAGGAGCTCGACTTCCTTGGTGACGGTCACGCCGCCGCCTCCTTCTTGTCGGTGAGGGCCAGGAAGACCTCGTCCAGGCTGGGCTGGCCGAGGGAGAACGTGTCGACGGTGATGCCCTCGCGGGCGAGCTGGGCCAACGCCTCGGCGGCCTGTTCGGTGGCCCGGCCGGACAGCCGCGCGGTCAGGGCGACCGGGTCGTGGTCGAGCTGCACGTCCGTCGCCAGGGCGCGGGCCAGGACCTGCTGGGCGTGGGGGCGCTGGTCGGCGTCACGCAGTCGCAGGTGCACCGCGCCGACGCCGACGGACGCCTTCAGCTCGCCCTTGGTGCCCTCGGCGATGACCTTGCCGTGGTCGATCACCGCGATGCGGGACGCGAGCTGGTCGG
Source organism: Saccharothrix saharensis (assembly GCF_006716745.1). Taxonomy (NCBI): domain Bacteria; kingdom Bacillati; phylum Actinomycetota; class Actinomycetes; order Pseudonocardiales; family Pseudonocardiaceae; genus Saccharothrix; species Saccharothrix saharensis. The sequence continues at coordinate 708,601 of NZ_VFPP01000001.1, forward strand.
CCTCGTCCAGGTACTGCGTGGTCAGCAGCACGGTGGTGCCGTGCGCGACGACCGCGCGGACGATGTCCCAGACCTGGTTGCGGCTGCGCGGGTCGAGGCCGGTGGTCGGCTCGTCCAGGAACAGCAGCTTCGGCGTGTTGAGGATGCTGGCCGCGATGTCCAGCCGCCGCCGCATGCCGCCCGAGTAGTGCTTGACCTGCTTGGCGGCGGCGTCGGTGAGGCCGAACGCCTCGAGCAGTTGCGCGGCGCGGGCCCGGGCGTGGACGCGGGTGTGGCCCAGGAGCCTGGCCAGCAGGATCAGGTTCTCGGTGCCGGTCAGGTCCTCGTCCACGGAGGCGTACTGACCGGTGAGGCTGACCAGTCGGCGGACCGCGTTCGGGTCGGCGCGCACGTCGTGGCCGAACACCCGCGCTTCGCCGCCGTCCGGGCGCAGCAGGGTGGCGAGCATGCGGACCGTCGTCGTCTTGCCCGCGCCGTTCGGGCCGAGCAGGCCGTACACCGTCCCGGCGGGCACGGTCAGGTCGACGCCGTCCACCGCTCGGGTGTCGCCGAAGACCTTGACCAGGCCCGACGTTTCGATGGCGTTCATGGAATTCCTTCCCCTAGGAGACGTACGGGCGTCGGGTGCGGGCATCTTTCAGGGCCGACGCCCACCAGGTGAGCTGGTCGAACATCGCGTCCGCGGCGCGGCGGCGGTGCTCGGTGTCGAGCGGCTCGTCGGCGAGCAGGTTGACGCCGACGTTCGTCCGCACTGTCATGACGTGCAACTCGGTGAAAACTGAGCGGAGGTGTTCGACGGCGTGGAAGCCCTCGGACCGGTAGCCGTAGGAGACGAACCCGGCCGGCTTGGCGTGCCACTCGTCGTAGGCGTAGTCGATGGCCTGCTTGAGCGAGGCCGGGAAGCTGCGGTTGTACTCGGGCGTGACGACGACGAACCCGTCCGCGTCGGCGACCTGGCCGGTGAACCGCCGGATCTCCGGGGTCGGTCGGCTCGGGTAGCACGGTGGGAAGTCGTAGTCGGCCAGGTCGAGCACGACCGGTTCGACGTCGGCGCGTCGGGCCGCGACGTCGGCGACCCACCGGCCGACGCCGTCGCCGACACGTCCCTCCCTGGTGCTGCCGACGATCACCGCGATGCGCGACCGCTGCATCGGCCACCTCCTCTCACCGAGGAGGCGCGAGATCCCCCGCCAGACCGGATCTAGCACCCGCGGGAGTCCCGCGTCCGCGGCGCGCGAGTCCTCCGTCCGCCAGGCGTGAGTTCGGCGCTCGCAACGGCGAACTCCACGTCACCGCACGCGTTGACGTGCGGGAACGTGGAGTCCGGGTGGGCTTGCTAGATGCGGCAGGTGTCCAGGGAGCTGACCAGGATCGCGCGGGCGCCCACGCGCCACAGCTCGTCCATGATGAACGGCGCGTCGTCGCGCGGCACGAGCGAGCGGACGGCGACCCAGCCCTCGCGGGCCAGGGGCGAGACCGTCGGGGACTCGATGCCCGGCACCAGCTTGAACGCCTCCTCCTGCGCCTCCACGGGGCAGTCGAAGTCGAGGATCACGTAGCGGCGGGCGATCAGCACGCCCTGCAGCCTGCGGTGCAGGATCTCGACCGCGCGCACGGCGTCCGGGGCGTCGGCGACGGTGTCGCCCTGGATCAGCACGGCCTCGGACTTGAGGATCGGCGAGCCGAACGTCTCCAGGCCGGAGGTCTTCAGCGTGATGCCGGTTTCCACCACGTCGGCGATGGCGTCGGCCACGCCCAGCTCCACGGCGGTCTCCACCGCGCCGTCGAGCCGCACGAGGTGCGCCTTGATGCCGAGGTCGGACAGGTGGTGCTCGACCAGGTTCGGGTAGCTGGTCGCGATCCGCTTGCCCTCCAGGCCCGCGGCGTCGTGGATGCCGCCGGGCCTGGACGCGAAGTAGAACGACGCCCGGCCGAAGCCGAGCGGCAGGATTTCCTTCGCCGACACGGTGGAATCGAGCAGCAGATCACGACCGGTGATGCCGACGTCCAACGACCCCTCGCCCACGTACACCGCGATGTCGCGGGGACGCAGGAAAAAGAACTGCACATCATTTGCCGGGTCCGCCACGATCAGCTCACGGCCGGACCTGTTCACCCGGTAACCCGCTTCGGCCAGCATTTGCGCCGCGGGAGCACTCAACGAGCCCTTGTTGGGCAGGGCGAAGCGAAGAGGAGCCATGGCGCGCAGTCTCCCACACGCGGACGCGTGACCCCGTCTCGGGTATGCCCAGGTGTCCCACGGTGTGGAAACCACGCGGTGTGGCGCCGACGTCACCCGTCCGTGGTTCCCACCACGTGAACACCGGGTACCCGAGGAGCCTATTTAACGCATTAAACGCCGACAGTCAAACGCATTAGAGAAAGCGGCCGAGCCGGGTGCGCGCGGTCAATAGCCAGCCGGCCCCGAAAGACACCGCGATCGCCACCGCGGCCACCAGGAATGCTTTCACCTCGGCCGGGAACGGCAGCGGCCGGGCGAGGACCGCGAGCACGATCAGCACCGGCCCCTGGATGAAGAACGCGGCGAACGCGCCGCGGGCGAGCGCCGCGGCCAGCGGACCGTCGCGGGTCAGCCGCCGTTGCGCCAGGCCGAGCAGCCACAGCGACCCGCCGACCACCAGCACGGCTTCCACGACGGCGAACAGCAGCGCCTCCCAGTGCCAGCCGCCGAGGAACGGGCCCGCCTGCCCGGCGAGGTCGGACACGCCCAGGACGACGGCGGCCACCGGCACGGACACGAAGGTCAGCGCCGCGACGACCCGGCTGCCGCGCCACATCCGGTCCGGCACCCGCTGCGCCAGGCCCGAGCGCGCGCCCACGATGCCCACGCCGAACATGGCGATCAGTTGCGGCCACCACCAGACGTGCAGGTCGCCGATCTGGCCGCTGCGCGCCGGGAACCACAGCCGCACCGCGAAGGTGCTCACCACGACACCCGCCGTGACCACGACGAGGTGGCCCCCGGTCAGCGTGAACGGCTCCGCGCGCGGTCGGCCGACCAGCGCGTAGGCGATGGAGAACAACAGCAGGATCTCGACGAACCACAGGGAGCCGGAGTCCAGCAGCGGGTCGCGGTGGGTGAACACCCACCACGGCGTCACGTCGTGCCCGGCGGCCCGGTAGGCCGGCCACAGCGTGAGCGGCCAGACGAGCAGGGCCGACAGGGCGAACGGGAGGCCGAGGCGGAGGAGCCGGTCGCGGATGAACCGGCCGGCGCCCTTGCGCGCGACCGACTCGGGCGTGAAGAGACCGGACAGCAGGTAGAAGGTGCCCATCAGGAACAGGCCGGACGGGCCGAGGACGGCGGCGAGCACGGCCTCGACGTGCGGCTCGAAGGTGACCTCGTTGACCTCGTCGTACGGCCACCCGCCCACCGCCGAGTACCCGAGCAGCGCGTGCCCGCCGATCACCCAGGCGACGAGCAACACCTTCAGGTTGTCCACCGCGGCCAGCCGGGACCGCTGCCCCACCTCTGCGGTCATAAGCCCAAGGTAACGGCTGCGGGCCGGGAGACGAGGGCGAAATGTCCGTCAGTCCGCGTTGGACCACCACGTGGCCTGGGTGACGACCGAGAAGCCCAGCGACTCGTACAGCGGCAGGCCCGCCTTGGCGGCCGTGAGGGTCACCGGCACGGGGAACCCGGTGATCACCGCGTGCATCAGCGCGCGGCCGACGCCGCGGGATCGGTGTTCGGGCAGGGTCGTCACCCAGTACACGCCCGCCGCGTCGTCCTCCACGACGGTCAGGCACGCCCCGACCACCACGCCGTCGCGCCACGCCGTGTGCATCCGGAAGCCCTCGCGGTGCCCCAGCGCCACGGGCAGCGCGTCGCCGGTCGCGAAGCCGGGCAGCGGGAAGCCGTCGACCACGACCTGCTCGGCGACGGCCCACTCCTCGGCCGTCCGCACCGGTGTGATCTCGAGCGCCGGTGGCGGCACGGGGTCGGGCGGTCGGATCATCACCGGCAGGTACCGCGCGGTGAGGCCGAGGGCGGTGCCGTCGATCGTGCCGAACGAGTCCTCCACCACCACCCGGGCCTCGGCCCGCTTGACCAGCAGCACCAGCTCGGCGAAGTCGTCCGGGTCGGGGTCCGGGCGCACCGCGAGCACGCGCAGCAGCGTCGGTCCGCTCATCGCGAGGAACGCCGGCCGGCTGATCAGGTCGTGCCCGCGGGAGCGGGCGAGCCCGGTGGTCAGGGCGGCGGCGTTGCGCACCGCGAGCTGCAGCGAGGCGGACATGGGCCGACCCTATGCGGCACGGGTGCCGGTGGTCGCGTCATTTCCGCCTCGCCGCACCGGCCCGTCAGCGTCCGGCGAGCAGTTGGTCGAAGGGCACGAAATCGGTGGTGGCGGGCTTGGCCGGCGCCCGGCCGACCAGCAGGTCGGCCAGCTCGCCCGCGGCCCGGTCGACGCGGCCGGGCAGCCCTTCCGCGCCCCAGTCGGACGACGCGGCGTACACGCCGGTCGGCACGACGATCGCCCGCATGTAGGCGAACAGCGGGCGCAACGCGTGGTCGAGCACCAGGGAGTGGCGCTCGGTGCCACCGGTCGCGCCGATGAGGACCGGCTTGCCCGCCAGCGACCCGGGCTCCAGCACGTCCACGAAGGACTTGAACAGCCCGCTGTAGGACGCGTTGAACGTCGGCGTCACGGCGATCACCGCGTCCGCGCCGACCACCGACTCCACCACCTCGCGCAAGCGCGCGCTGGGGAACCCGGTCACGAGGTTGTCCGCGATGTCCCGCGCGACGTCCCGAAGGTGCGTGGTGCGCACCTCCAGGCCGGGCACGAGCCGCTCGGTGGCCTCGGCCAGCCGGGTCGCCAGCAGTTGGGTGGACGACGGCGACCCGAGCCCGGCCTGCACGACGGCGAGCGTGGTCATCGGACACCTGCCTTCAACAGCGAGGAGTGGGTGGGGGCGTCGGGCACGTCGGCCGGGCGGCCGACGGCGAACTCGCGGCGCAGCGTGGGCACGATCTCGCCGAGGAGGTCGAGCTGCTCCAGCACCGTCTTCAGCGGCAGGCCCGCGTGGTCCATCAGGAACAGCTGGCGCTGGTAGTCGCCGAAGTGCTCGCGGAAGGTCAGCGTCTTGTCGATGACCTCCTGCGGGCTGCCGACGGTCAGCGGCGTCTGCTCGGTGAACTCCTCCAGCGACGGGCCGTGCCCGTACACCGGGGCGTTGTCGAAGTACGGCCGGAACTCGCGCACGGCGTCCTGCGAGTTGCGGCGCATGAACACCTGGCCGCCGAGGCCGACGATCGCCTGGTGCGCGGCGCCGTGCCCGTAGTGCTCGTAGCGCTCGCGGTAGAAGCCGATCAGCCGCTGGAAGTGCTCCTTGGGCCAGAAGATGTGGTTGGCGAAGAAGCCGTCGCCGTAGTACGCGGCCTGCTCGGCGATCTGCGGGCTGCGGATCGAGCCGTGCCAGACGAAGGGCGGCACGTCGTCGAGCGGGCGCGGGGTCGAGGTGAACGACTGGAGCGGGGTGCGGTGCTTGCCCTCCCAGTCCACGACGTCCTCCCGCCACAGCTTGTGCAGCAGGGCGTAGTTCTCGATGGCGAGGTCGATGCCGTCGCGGATGTCCTTGCCGAACCACGGGTACACGGGACCGGTGTTGCCGCGACCCATGATCAGGTCGACCCGACCGTCGGCCAGGTGCTGCAGCATCGCGTAGTCCTCGGCGATCTTCACCGGGTCGTTGGTGGTGATCAGCGTGGTCGCGGTGGACAGGATCAGCCGCTCGGTGCGCGCCGCGATGTAGCCGAGCATCGTCGTCGGCGACGACGGCACGAACGGCGGGTTGTGGTGCTCGCCGGTCGCGAAGACGTCCAGGCCGACCTCTTCGGCCTTGAGCGCGATGGCGACCATGGCCTTGATGCGCTCGGCCTCGGTCGGCGTCCGGCCCGTGGTGGGGTCGGGCGTCACGTCGCCGACGGTGAAGACACCGAACTGCATGGCCACTCCTCAACTAGTTGCGCTTTCAACTAACCGGCACAACGGTACCGGGTCGCCGGCTATTCCGGTGTTGTCTGGTGGCGCGGAGCACGCCAAGGTGTGTGTCACGGGTCACCACTGGGGGAGGCACGGCACGGTGATGCACGGGACGGGTCAGCCCGAGCTGGTGCGGCGCGCCGCGGAGATCGTCCCGGTCCTGCGCGCCCACGCCGCCTGGGGTGACGAGAACCGCAGGCTGCACGAGGGCGCGGTCGAGGCGATGGCGGAAGCGGGGGTGTTGCGGCTGCGCGTGCCCGCCGAGCACGGCGGCCACGAGGCCGACCTGGCCACGGTGGTCGACGTGATCTCCGAGCTCGCGCGCGGCGACGGGTCGGCGGCGTGGACGGCGGCGGTGTGGGCCATCTCCACGTGGGTGGTCGGCCAGTTCCCGACCGAGGTGCGGCGCGAGGTGTTCGCCAAGCCGGACGTGCGGGTCACCGGCATCCTCAGCCCCACCGCGACCGCCCGGCCGGTCGCGGGCGGGGTGCTGGTCAACGGCCGGTGGGCGTTCACCGCGGGCGCGCCGCAGAGCCACTGGACCACCAACGCCGCCCTGCTGCTGCCGGACGAGTCGCCGGTGGCGCTGGCGATCCCGCTGGTCGACCTGGAGGTCGTGGACGACTGGCACACCACCGGACTGCGTGCGACCGGCAGCGTGACCACGGTGGCCAAGGACGTGTTCGTGCCGGCGGAACGGGTGTTGCGGCTCGCGCCCGTGCTGCGCGCCCACCCGGACGCGGCCGAACCGATGTTCCGCGCGCCGTTCATGCCCGCCGCCTGCGCCGCGGTGAGCGCGCCCGCGGTCGGCCTGGCCCGTGCGGCGGTCGAGGTGGCCCGGGGTTCGGCGGCGCCGTCGGCGCTGCGGGAGGCGACCGTGCTGGCCGACGAGGCCGAGGTCCACGCCCGCCGCACCGCCGCCCTGGTCGACCTCAAGGCCGCGGGCGGCGAGGAGTGGACGCCCGAGGACCGCGCCGGGGTGCGCCGCGACCTCGGCGAGGCCTGCCTGCGGGCCCGCGACGCGGTCGACGTGCTCGGCGCGGGCAGCCCGGCGCTGCACCGCATCCGGCGGGACGTGCACGCGGTGAACCTGCACGCCGTCCTGCACCCCAACGCCAACGCCGAGCGCTACGGCCCGGTGTTCCTGGGCAACCGGCCGCGCGGCTGACGCCGACCCGGCGTCACGGTCGCAACGCGGTCCACTCGGCCGACGACGTGCCGACCAGCGCACCGTCCGGCCCGTACACCGAGGTCAGGTTGGTGGCGACCCGGCCGACGCGCCGGACCTGCCGCGCCACGACCACGTGCGGCTCGCCCAGCCGGACGGGACCGACGAGGTCGGCGGTCATCCGGGTGAGCACCATCGGGTCGTCGCGAGGGTCGGTGGTCCAGCCGCCGGGGCAGTCCAGCACGCCCCGAGGTGACCGCGGCGACGAACGGGTTCGGTGGTCGAGTTGACCGCGGCGACGACCAGCTCGCCGAGCATCAGCACGGCCTGCTCGGGCCCGGCCTCCAGCCGCATCGGCCGCTCCAGCGGGGGCGGGAGCAGCAGCGTGACCACGGCGGTGCCCTCGGCGGGCGGCGCGAGGCCCGCCAGCATCCGCACACGTAGCCGCCCTGCCCCGACTGCGGTGGCCCGGTGAAGCGGGCCGGCAACAGCACTTAGCTCTCGGTGATCACGTCCTGACTCTGCCACGGACGGCGGTCACCCGTCAGCGGGACAACCGCACCCCCACAGGTGCCGACGGGCCACGACCAACACCGTGTCGTCCCGCCGCCACCGCACCGCGACCTCGTCGGACCCGGCCGCGCGCAGGGCGCCGAGGTGCCATGAGGCGGGCGGGTGGAAGTCGGCCGGGTCGCCCTCCACCCCGGTCACGCGCGGCGTCGGCCGACGCCGGGTGCGCCGGCGCAGCCCTCCCCACGATCGGCCCTTCGGGCATCCGGTCGGCGTTGGCGACCACGCCACCGGCACGAGCACGTCGTGGATCTCGCGGTAGAGCGCCGGCGGCGTCCGCCGGCACGGCGAACGCCTCGTCCCGGTGCGGCAGGAACGGTTACCGCCGCGCGTCCCGGCCACGGCGCGGGTCCTCGGCGTCGGCGGCGCTCGGCGGTGTGGTCACACCGCCGAGCGCCGCCGACAACGATCGTCAGTCGCGTTCGATCAGGTGACCCACCACGTCCGGACCCGGGTGCGCGTGCCCGGAGCCGTCCCGGCGCTCGTCCGGCACGGGCAGCTCCACCGGCGACCCGTTGCGCGCCGCGCCCGCCGGCCTCGGCCCGACCCAGGCCAGCGCCAACGCCGCCTCCCCCTTGAGGAACCGGTGCGCCCGCACACCACCCGTGGCCCGCCCCTTCGCCGGGTACGCGGCGAACGGCGTCACCTTCACGCTCTGCCCGGTCGACGTGACCACCATCGGCTCACCGTGCTCGTCGTCGTCCGTGCGGACCGCGCCGAAGAACACCACCTTCGCGTCCGACCCCACGTTGATGCCCGCCATGCCACCACCGCGCAGGCCCTGCGGGCGGACCAGCGACGCCGGGTACCGCAACAGCGACGCCTCCGACGTCACGAACACCAGCGTCTCGTCCGGGCCGCGCAACCACGTCGCGCCGACCACCTCGTCACCCTCCTTGAGGGTGATCACCTCGAACTCGTCCGACCGCACCGGCCACTCCGGCGCGCACACCTTCACCGTGCCCGACCGGGTGCCGAGCGCCAGCCCCGGCGACTCGGTGTCGGTCAGCGGCGCGATGCCCACCACGCGCTCACCGGCCTGCAGGTCCACCAGCTCACCGGCCGCCATGCCCCCGCTCAACGACACCGTGCCGCTCTGCTCGGGCAGCACCGGCAACGGCAGCACGTCGGTCTTGAACGCCCGACCCCGGTTCGTCACCAGCAGCACCTGGCCGCGCGCCGTCGTGTGCACGGTCGCCGCCACCGCGTCGTGCTTGGTCCGCCCGTTGCGCCGCCGCGCCTCCGACGACTCCTCCGACTCCGCGGCCGTCCGCGCCACCAACCCGGTCGCGGACAGGATCACCTGGCACGGGTCGTCGGCGACCTCCAGCGGCCCGGCCGGCTTCGACGCCGCCAGCACCTCCTTGAGGTCACCGTCGAGCAGCGTGGTCCGGCGCTCCTGCTGGAGGTCCTTGGCCACCTTCGCCAGCTCCGTCGAGACGACCTTCCGCAGCACCGCCGGGTCGTCCAGGATCTTGCTCAGCTCGGCGATCTCGCCGCGCAGCTTCTCCTGCTCCGCCTCCAGCTCCAGCGAGTCGTAGCGGGTCAACCGGCGCAACGGCGTGTCCAGGATGTAGGTCGCCTGGATCTCGGACAGCTTGAACGACTTCATCAAGCCCTCCTTCGCGGCGGCCGCGTTCTCGCTGCCCCGGATGAGCTTGATCACCTTGTCGATGCTCAGCAGCGCCTTGAGCAGGCCTTCGACCAGGTGCAGCCGGTCCTCGCGCTTGCGCCGCCGGAACCGGGTGCGCCGGGTGACGACCTCGTAGCGGTGCTTGAGGAACACCTCCAGCAGCGCCTTGAGGCCCAACGTGCGCGGCTGGCCGTCCACGAGCACCAGGTTGTTGATGCCGAACGACTGCTCCATAGGCGTGAGCCGGTACAGGTCGGCCAGCAGCGCCTGCGGGTTCACCCCGACCTTGCACTCGATCACCACGCGGGTGCCGTTCTCCCGGTCGGTGAGGTCCTTGACGTCGGAGATGCCGGTCAGCCGCTTGGACTTGGTCACCTCGTCCGTGATCTTCTCGATGATCTTCTCCGGGCCGACGCCGTAAGGCAGCTCGGTGACCGTGATCGCCTGCCTGCCCCGGCTGCCCTCCAGCAACCCGGTCTCGACCTTGGCCCGCATCCGCACCACGCCGCGCCCGGTCTCGTACGCCTTGCGCACCTCGTCCAGCCCGAGCAGCACGCCACCGGTCGGCAGGTCCGGGCCGGGGATGAACTCCATCAGCTTGTCCAGCGTCGCGTCCGGGTGCGTCACCAGGTGCCGCGCGGCCGCCACGACCTCGCCCAGGTTGTGCGGGATCATGTTCGTCGCCATCCCGACCGCGATCCCGGACGTGCCGTTGACCAGCAGGTTCGGGAACGCCGCGGGCAGCACCGACGGCTCCTGCAACGACCCGTCGTAGTTGGGCCGGAAGTCGACGGTCTCCTCGTCCAGCTCCCCCACCAACAACATCGCCGCCGGCGACATGCGTGCCTCGGTGTTGTGGTTGACGAACCCACCGGCCAGGAACGAGTGGTCCTCGGACTCCACTCGAACGGAGTAGACCTCGGCCGGCGCGCACGCCACCACATCGGTCACCTCCTCGAAGCGGTATCCCGAGTCCATGATCGGCAGGATCGTCGCCAGGACCTCGGTGTCCTCGATCCGGTCGATGATCCTCAAGCGCTCGGTCTCCCACCGCTCGACGCGGTCGAAGTCGTGCTGGGTCAGCCACTCGCGGCCACCGCCCCGACGGTCGAAGTCGAGGGCGGCGCGCACGTACTCGGCGACGAACGGCACCCGGTCGGCGCTCAACCGGTGCGTCCGCAGCGGGAACCGCCGGAGCAAGGAGCCGAGCTTGGCCTGCTTGGTCCTGAGGAAGCCGACCCGTTCGGCGAAGGCACGGACATCGCGAAGCCCGGACACGACCAGGCGGTGCTCGACCGGGCCGCTGGGACGCCGGTACTGGCGCTGGACGGCGATCACGCCGAACTCCGCCAGCAATTCCTGCATCTGCGCGGCCAGTGTGGCGCTGTAGGTCGTGTACTGGATCGTGAAGCCGTTGTTCGCCTCACGACAACCGCCGTCACCTTCGAACGCCGCCATCAGGAAAGCGCGCTTGATCCCCCAACCACCGGTCCACACGAACTCGGGCACGAACTTGTCGCGTTCCTGGTGCCCGACGAACTCCGCCAGCGGACTGTTGCGGAACGCCTCCATCCCGCCCGCGTGCTCCTGCACGTCGAGTTCCCGGATCAGCTTGCGATCCCGACGGGTCTGACGCTCGGACACGCAACGCTCGCCCCCGACCACCTGGTCGTAGGCATGGAGCACCTCGTTGAAGAAGTGTTCGTCGGTGTTGTTGAACCCGGCCCGGTCCGCACTGGCGAAACCCGCCGACACCCAGGCTCCGCCGAGCACACCCAGCATGTACTCCTGCGCCGTCGGCACCACCTGCGACCACGCGTTCCGGGCGACCGCGACGACCGCTCCCGGCCGCAACTCGTCGAGCCGCCGCCACTGGAAGATCGGCACACCCATCGGGGCTTCCAGGCACAGGACGAGGTGGTTCTCGCTCCCCCGCACCGAGAAACCGGACCCGGTCGTCATCCGGAGGGTCGGGTGCACACCGGAGTTGAACACCTTGTCGACCCGCACGGCCTTGCCGTCCTTGTCCAACACCTCGAAATCGGCATCGGCTTCGGAATCCGCGGAAAGGTTCACCAAGTCGGCGATGCGCGGGCTGCCACCATCGGCGAGCCGGATCCGGGTATCACCCACGACGCAGTAGCGACTGGCCGCCGGTCCATCGTCCGGACTGCCGAAATTGCCGTGCCCGTCGACCAACGGGGTGTTCAGCGAGAAGTCCTGGGCCAGGCGGACCATCGCGTCGTAGATCGCCGTGTCGCCGTGCGGGTGGTACTTGCCCATGCAGTTGTGCACCACGAACCCGCTGACCACGAACGCGTGCTCGGGGCTCGACACCCGGATGTCGTAGGTGGTGTCCGGCGCGGCCGGTTCGACCGACACCACGTGCGGGAACGGCGCGTCGTCGGCGTGGCGGGCCGCGCGGATCACCTGGACCAGGCCGTCCTGGCGCGGGCCGACGCCGGTCCAGCGCAGCAGGGCCACGGCGAGCGCGGCCGCGTCCCGGCCGGTGACCGTCAGGGTCGTCGCGTCACGCCGGGCGCGGAGGCCCGCGTCGGCCAGCACGGCGTACTCCGCGTCGCCGCCGGGCAGCACGATGCCGTCCCGGACCTGGCCCGCGGCGGCGAACAGGCCGGCCAGGAACGGCGTCCAGGCCGAGCGGTCGCGCAGCACGGCGTCCAGCCGGCCGGTCGCGGCCGCGGCGAGCGCGGGGTGCCGGGCGAAGGTGAGCGCGAGCCGCTCGCCGTCCTTCTCCCGGGACGTGGTCACGTCGTGCGCGATGGCCCAGCCGTGCGCGGTGTCGATCGCGTCGGCGTCGGTGGACTCCAGCCGCACCCGCCCGTCGGCGAGCACCTCGCCGGACGTGGCGAGCAGGCCGAGCACGAACCCGGTCGCGTCGCCGTCGGCGAGCAGGGTGGCGTGCCGCTCGGCGCCGAACCCGGTCGTGCGCACGCCCGCGAGGTCCCGGGCCGCGGTCCAGTCGGCGTCGGCCCACCCGGCACCGGTGTGGAACCGCTGGCCGGGCGTGACGAGCATCGAGTGGCCGTCCGACCAGGTGACGCGCACCAGCTCCGACACCGGGTTCTCGTAGACCTCGTCGACCGCGACCGGCTCGCCCCGGCCGTCCAGCACCAGGTCGCCGACCTCGATCGCCTCGATCGGCCGCAGGCCCCCGGGCGTCGAGACGAGCGCGCCGCGCACGAAGCAGTCACCGACCACGCGCGACGACTTCACGTACGGGCTGGTCGGGCGGTGGCCCTGCTCGTTCATCGAGAACAGGATCCGGCGGTGCACCGGCTTGAGGCCGTCCCGCGCGTCGGGCAGCGCCCGCGAGTGGATCACCGAGTACGCGTACTCCAGGTAGGAGTCCTCGATCTCGGTGGTCAGGGAGTTGTCGAAGACCTGGGCGCCCGCGCGGTCGAAGGCGGACGGGTCGACCCTGGTCGTGGGGGTCTTGCGGCGTGCCATGGTCGGTCGTTCCCTCTGTGTCGGGCGTGTCAGACGTCGATCGCGGACTGGTCGACCCGGGCGGCCGACTCGACGAGCCACGCCCGGCGCGGCTCGACCTTCTCCCCCATCAGCAGCTCCAGCGCGGCCTCGGCGGCTTCGGCGTCGTGCATGGTGATGCGGCGCACCGAGCGGGTGGCGGGGTTCATCGTGGTCTCCCACAACTCGTCCGCGTCCATCTCGCCCAGGCCCTTGAACCGGGGCACCGGCTTGACCACGGTCTTGCCGGCCTTCTCCAGCCTGGCGACCTTCTGCTCCATCTCGCGCTGGGTGAAGGTGAAGTGGGTCTCCGGGTTGCGGCCCTTGGTCATCACCTTGTGCAGCGGCGGCATCGCCGCGTACAGCCGACCGTCCTCGATCACGGGGCGCATGTACTTGGCGAACAGGGTGATCAGCAGCGTGCGGATGTGGGAGCCGTCGACGTCCGCGTCGGCCATCAGGATCACCCGGCCGTAGCGCATGGTGGTGAGGTCGAACGTCCGCCCGGTGCCCGCGCCGAGGACCTGCACGATGCTGGCGATCTCGGCGTTGCGCAGGGTGTCGGCCAGGCTGGCCTTCTGCACGTTGAGGATCTTGCCGCGCAGGGGCAGCAGCGCCTGGTACTCCGACACGCGCGCCATGCGTGCGCTGTTGTGCACGAAGACGCCCGCTTCGAGCGCGAAGTTGTGGTAGCCGTCGACCGTCAGGTCGTAGACGTCCGCCGTCTCGGTGAGCGGTTGGACCGAGGCCACCCCGTGGTTGACGTGGGCAGCGGCCTCCCGGAGCCGAGCGAGGTCGCTGTCGAAAGCCTCCAGCAGCCGGTCGAACTCCAAACCCGTGCGGGCGTTGGCCAAGCGGTCCCTCTCGTACGCCGCGGCGATCTCGGCGTCGGTCAACGTCAGGAACGGCCGCAGTCGCTTGAGCGCGGCCAGTCGCCTGCCTTCGCGCTGCTTGGCGACACGCTCCGGCCCGGGCACCGACTCCACGTAGCGACGTCGCCCCGCCTGCGCCTTGGCCAAGTGGTCGTTGTCGGGGTCGAGCATCCGCAGCTTCATCCGCAGCGAGTGCCGTTCTCCGGATTCCGGGTGCTCCTCGTGCCACGCGACCACCGCGGCCCGTTGGCGTTCCCGCTCGGCGGGGTCGGCGAACTGCTCGACCGTTTTCCGCGAGCGCCACGCCAGCAGGTCATCATCGGCCCACTGCCGCTTCGACCTCTCGCTCCACTCCGCCCGGCGACCCGGCTGGGCGAAGAACGACCGCACTCGCTCGGCCGCGGCTTCCCGGTGTTCGGGGTGTGCCCAGTAGGCCGCCTGCCGCTGACGCATCCGCTCGGCGTACCCGGCCCGCTGGTCCGGGTCGAGCTGCGCGTACCAGTCCTGGAAGCCCTGCTCGATCCGCCGCCGGAACTCCGGGTCGGGGTTCAGCGCCGCCAACCGCGCCAGACACGCCTGGCGGAAGTCCGGGTCCTTCCACTGCGCCGACAGCATCGCCGACTTGAACTCGATGCCGCCCTCGGCGAGCCAAGCCCGGTAGCCCGCGTGGACGTGCTCGCCCATCATCGAGGCGTGCAGGGCGGCGTGGTCGTCCCACGTCATCCGCCGGAGGTTGCGCGGGTCGTTGTTGCGCTTGTCGACATCCACGTGGTGGCGGACGGTGCCGTTGTCGGCGCTGTCCAGGCCGTGTCGGAGGTTGTGGGCATCGGCGAGGTAGTGCGTGTAGACCCACTCCTCGCGGTCGTTCATCCAGACCTGCTCGTAGCCCTCGAGCTGGTCGCCCGAACTCCTGGCCGAGACCGACCGGTACAGCGGCATCAGCGAGTCGCCCGCCTGGAGCTGGTCCGCCCGCCGGTACGAGCCGTCGCGGAGCCGGAACAGGTGGTCCGGAGTGCAGCGGACCGATTCGCCGCTGTCCAGGGTGACGCGCACCAGGGGGGCGTCACGCTTGGTCAGCCGGGGCTCCACGAGCGGTGCGACGACTACGCGGCCGGCGCGGTCGGTCGTGTAGCCGAAGTGCGTGACGCCGCGTTCCCAGTCGGCGGCGAGTTCGGCGAAGCTCATCGCACGCCCCGAGGCCAGGGCCACCAGCGTGTCACCGGTGAAGCATCCGAGGGCGCTGTCGCCTTCCACGAGGAACAGCTCGCTGCGGGCCACGCCGGTGGTGCGGCAGTCGACCAGTTTCGCGGGCATCGCGGCGCCTTCGAGGGCCGTCTTGCGGCGGGCGGCGTCCTTCTGCTGCTTCTGCGTGAGGCGGACGCGGGAGGCGTCGACGACCTTCTGCAGGACGATCTTGGCCTCGCCCTTGGTGCGGCGGTCCTCGGTCCAGGCCTTGAGGTGCTTCTCGACCACGCCGAGCGTCACCTTGGTGATGCCCGCGGTGGACAGTTCGTCCTTGGTCTGGGACGTGAACTGCGGTTCGGGGATGCGGACGTGGACGACGGCGGTCATGCCTTCGAGCACGTCGTCGAGGGTCGGCGGGTCCTCCTTGGGCTTGAGCAGGCCCCGGGTCTTGCCGATGGCGTCCTGGACGGCCTTGAGCGCGGCGCGCTCGAAGCCGCGGCGGTGGGTGCCGCCGTGCACGTTGCGGATCGTGTTGGTGAAGCACTCGACGGTGCGCTCGTAGCCGGTGCCCCAGCGCAGCGCGATCTCGACCTCGGCGTGGCGTTCCACCTTGGACCGCATCACGCCGTTCTCGTCGGCCGCGTTCTCGTGGTAGACGCCGTCGCCGGTGATGAGCAGGGTGCCGGTGACCGGTTTGTCGCTGCTCGGCGCGAGGAAGTCGACCATGTCGACCAGGCCGCCCGGGTAGTGGAACGTCTCCTCGTCGATCGCGTCGTCGGTGGCGACGCGCAGCACGTAGGTGACGCCGGGCACGAGGAAGGCGGTGTTGCGCAGCTTGGTGCGGACGGCCTCGACGTCGAGCGCGGCGCCGTTCTCGAAGTAGCGGGCGTCGTACCAGTAGCGGATGGACGTGCCGGTGCGCTTGGTGCGGCCGGTCACGCGCAGGCCGGACTGGCGGGTGAAGGCGGCCTTGGGGCCGGGTCCGTCGAACACGCCGGGCACGCCGTGCGCGAACGACATCTCGTGCGTCTTGCCCTCGCGGCGCACGACGACGTCGAAGCGGTGGGACAGGGCGTTGACGGCGGACGCGCCGACGCCGTGCAGGCCGCCGGAGGTCTTGTAGCCGGAGCCGCCGAACTTGCCGCCCGCGTGCAGGCGGGTGAGCACCAGCTCGACGCCGGACAGGCCGGACTTGGCGTGCGTGCCGGTGGGGATGCCGCGGCCGTCGTCGTCGACCTGGACGCTGCCGTCGGCGTGCAGCGTCACGACGATCCTGGTCGCGTGGCCGCCCACGCCCTCGTCGGTGGAGTTGTCGACCACCTCGGTGAACAGGTGGTTGATGCCCCTGCTGTCGGTGGACCCGATGTACATGCCGGGGCGCTTGCGTACCGCCTCCAGACCCTCCAGGTGGGTCAGGTCGTCGGCCCCGTACAGGATCTCAGCGGTCACCGGGTCGTTCTCCCCAGGTCGTGGCGTGTGTCGAGCGGCGTTCACGGTAGCCGAGGAACGCGGGCGGGCCGCGTGGGTCCCCGGGACCGGTTACGGTGTCGGTGGTACACCCGTGATCTTGTCATACTCGAACACAGGTTCGAACATGGAACCACGACGGAGCAAGCGCGCCCGAGCGGATTCTCCCCCGCCGGGTACCCGGCGCGGTTCCGGACCACGCCTGGTGCGGGCGTGGCTGGTCGCGTCGGCGCTCGGCGGCGCGCCCTCGACCGTGCACGCGCTGTGGACCGGTGGTGACGTCCTGCGGTCGACGCGGGCGGCGGCGTCCCTGCTCGGCGGCACGGGTGTGATCCGCGGCGCGGTCTCGCACCTCGGCGTGTCGGCGTTCTGGACGGCGGTGCTGGGGGCCGTGGACCGGCGGTGGCGGTTGGACGCGCGGACGGGCGCGGTGGCCGGGGCGGTGATCGCGGCGGTCGACCTGGAGGTGCTCGGACGGCGGTTCCCGGCGGTCCGGGGGCTGCACCGGGCCGCGCAGTGGGCGGACCACGTGGCGTTCGGCGCGCTGGTCGGCGCGGTGCTGCGGTCCACAGTGGACGAGCGCGGGCGGAG
This sequence comes from Saccharothrix saharensis, assembly GCF_006716745.1. Classification (NCBI taxonomy): domain Bacteria; kingdom Bacillati; phylum Actinomycetota; class Actinomycetes; order Pseudonocardiales; family Pseudonocardiaceae; genus Saccharothrix; species Saccharothrix saharensis. The sequence continues at coordinate 725,581 of NZ_VFPP01000001.1, forward strand.
TGCGCCTTCCCCCGATCGGGTGCCACCCGCGTAGAGTGCTGCCGTTCCCGCACTGTCGTGCATGGAGGTGATCGGGCGCCTTGAAGTTCCGACGTGCCGCACCGAAGGAGCGTGCCCCGCAGGTGGAGCCGGTGGTCGAGCGAGAGCCCATGGTCCAGACCGCGCCGCCGGCACCCCCGCCGCCGCAGTTCTCGGCCTCGTTCGCGGGGGCGACGCTGGTGGTCGGGCCGCCCGGTGGGGCCGGGCCGGCCGCGGTGGCGCTCGCCCGGGGCCTGCCGGTCGACCGCGGCCGCACGGTCGTGGTGGTCGACCCGCCCCAGGGCGACGAGACGTCGTTCTGGCCGGTCGTGGCCGCCGCGTTGCAGGGCCGGGGTCCGGTGCGGCTGATGACGCCGAACTCGGGCTCGATGCGGCCGACCGCGCCCGCGCAGTGGCTGTCCGAGCAGTTGCAGACCGAAGTCGTCGCGCCGGACGGCGCGGTCACCACCGTGCCGGGCGTGGCGTTCGTCGCGGGCAACGGCGGGTACGGCTGCTGGCTGCGGTTCCTGCCGGGCGCGTCGCCGGTGCCGATGGGTCGGCGGTTCCCCGTGCCGAACTGGGAGGCGGTCGACCCGAACGTGCCGTGGCCGACGGGTGAGGTGGGCGTCTCCGAACCGATCCCGGCGGGGCTGTGGCTGCGGGCGCAACGCGCGCAGTTCGACCCGCAGGCGCCGGACGCGCGAGCGGTGATCGGGCTGCCGTGCCGCGACGACGTGCTGACCGTCGTGGTCGGCGGTCCGGGCCAGCCGCCGATCCCGGCGGACGAGGTGTGCCGCCTGGTGGGCGGGCTGCCGTCGGCGGCCCGGACGCGGGTGCGGCTGGTCTGGTACGGCGGCGAGCACCAGGCTCAGGCGGTGGCGGAGGGGCTCGGCGAGCCGGTCTCGCTGTACACGGGCCTGCCGGTGGGGTCGCAGCGCAACGGCGCGGCCGTGGTGGCGGTGAACCCGCGCGGGCAGCAGACGTGGCGGCCGTACGTGACCGAGGTCCGCTACCCGGCGGCCGGCGCGCCGGTCGTCTCGGGGTACCGGGTGCCGGTGCCGGGGCTGGTGGAGCGCGACCCGGGCGTCTACGACCTGGGCGGTGGCGTGGTGCTGGAGGTCGTGCCGTCCGGGTTGTGGGTGCGCGAGGCGGAGGACAACGGCCCCGAGGTGCGGTCGTTGCCGGTGGACCCGGAGTGGGCCCGGTTGACCGTCGGCACGCCCGGCCGCACGACGGCGGGCGCGGTCGCCGTGGCGGGCGCGTCGCTGGTGGAACGGCTGGAGCCGGAGGTGCGGCGGCTGCTGAAGGTCGTGTTCTGCGACCCGACGCCGATGCCGACGCCGCCGGTGGCCGAGGAGCCGCCGCCGCTGGTGACGGTGGACGAGCCGGTGCCGTTGAGCGTGGACGGCCCGCTGGCGGAGTCCCCCGCGCCGGAGTGGGGTGAGTTGGCGGGCGAGGAGGTCGTGCCGGTCGAGCACCGCAGCACCGAGCAGGAGCGCGACGCGTTGCGCCGGATGCTGGGCGAGCGGTACGGCGAGCACGCGGCGGTGGCGTGCCGGCACATCGTGGAGCGCCCGGACGACCCGGAGGCGTTCGAGGCGGTGGTGACGGACCTGGCGGCGGTGTCGGCGTGCCTGCGGCACGACGAGGAGATCCTCGTCGAGGCGTTGCGCAGCGGGAAGCTGGGCAGGTTGTGGCCGTACGCGGCGGCGGTGGTGTCGGGGTTGCGGCGGCTGCCGGTGCACCAGGGCGTGACGGTGTGCTGGGGCGACGCGCGCCGGTTCCGGACGGGTGACGTGCTGGTGGAGCACGGTCTGCTCAACACGGTGGCGGGGCCGGTGGTGCCGGTCGACGGGCGGGTGGAGTTCCTGCTCTGGTCGGTGACGGGTCGGCGGGTGTCGGTGGTGGACTCGTTCGGCAGCGTGGTCCAGGAGCGCGTGCTGTTCGCGCCGGGGACGGCGTTCAAGGTGCTCGCGGTGGTGGAGGCGGAGGAGTCCGCGCCGATGCAGGTGATGGCGCAGGAGGTCGTGGGCCGCCACCACGAGCTGCCGCCGGGTGTGCTGGGGAGCTTGGAACGGGCCGCCGTGGCACTGCGCCACCACGCCCGCGCCACGGCGTGAGGCCCGGCCGGCGGGCGACCGGGTCGGCAGGGCTCAGTAGGCGACGGCCCGGTCGGCGAACCGGGGCGCGGGCGTGAGGCCGGACGAGGCCGGGTAGGAGATGCGGTCCGGCACGCCGTCGGAGGTGTAGCGCTGCTCCGGCGCGGCGGCCAGTTGGTCCAGCCAGACCGTGGAGCCGTAGCGCGCGTCCTCGCCGGTCGGGTCCTGCGAGCGGATGCGGGGGGTGAGCGCCGGGTCGAAGTCGGCCGCGAACGGCGACGGCGCCGGTCCCGCGCCCACCATCAGCACGCACGCGTACTCGTACGACGTGCCCTCGACGCCGCCGCGCAGGGCGAGCGCGCCGTTCGCCGGGATCGCGCCGAACGGCAGCGCGAGGCTCGCCACCGGGTAGTCGGGCAGGGCCTGCTGGATCTCCCGCTGCCCGGACGCGATCGCCTCCTGCACGCCCCGGTCGTCGGCCGCCGCCAGGTTCGTGTGGTCGCGGGTGTGGTTGCCGATCTCGAAGCCGTGGCCGCGCAGCCAGCGCAACGCCGCGCCGTCCGGTGACGCGAACGGGCCGGCGTTGACGTACAGGCTCGCCACCGGCCGGAAGCCGGGGTGCCGCGCGGCCACGTCCAGCAGGATGGCGATCGCCGTGCCGGGCGCGGGCCGGCCGTCCGGTCCCAGCGCGAACTGGGTCGCGTCACCGTCGTCGAAGGTCAGCACGACGGGGTGCGCGCCCGCCGGCAGGTCGATCCGCCCGGTCGCGTACTCGGCGGTCGTCACCGGCACGTACCCCTCGGCGGCCAGCCGCTCCAGCTCGGCCCGGAACGCGGCGGGTGTCCGGTCGTAGACCGACGAGGTCCGCTCGACCAGCCGGTGGTACATCAGGATCGGGACCTGGCCGAGCTCGTTCGCGCCGACGGCCGCCGGGTCCGGTGGCGCCGGGGACGACGGCGGGGCGGCCGAGGACGCCGCCGGCAGTTGCGCCGCGGCCTGGTCGGGCGGCCCCGCCGCGGGTTGGGCGGCGCACCCGCAGCACACGGCCGCGAGCAGCGCCACGACGGTCCGGACCGGGCTCCGCGACGTGGTGTTCACAACCGGATGGTTCCGCGTGGCGGGGAGGTCGACACCGGGGTACACCCCTTCGGATGACCTCGGGTTTGGTGCCGCACCACCCGGTCAAGTCGCTGGTAACCGCAGCCGTGCCCAGATCGGAGTCGCCCGATGTCGGATTCGCCCCGGAAGCTCAAGCGCGTGCTGATCCCCGTGGTCGGTGTGGTGGTGCTGCTGCTGATCGCGGGGGTCGTCACGACGATCGTGCACGGCCGCGGCGTCGGGCTCGCCGTCGCCGAACTGGGCGACGGCAGCGCTGTCACTCCTTCGGGTGTAGAGCGCGTGTCCATCACCACCGCGGAGGTCAGCGGGCTCGACCGTGTCACCGTGCAAGTGGACGGACAGCCGGTGCAGGCGCGGCGCGCGGACGGCCGCATGACGTTGAGCGGGGTGAAGCTCGCCGAGGGCAGGCACACGCTGGCGGTGCGGGCGGCCAACCCGCTGCCGTGGATGCCCGACGTGGAGGTGCAGCGGGAGTTCACCGTGGACGCGACACCGCCCGCGCTGCGGGTCGACGTGGTCGAGGCCGCGTCGCCGCGCGGACCGGTGACGGTGCGGGGCAGCGCGGACGGCGCCGACTCGGTCAAGGTCGGTGACCAGCGGGTGGAGCTGCGCGACGGCCGGTTCGAGGCGTCGTTGCCGCAGGTGCCCGCGAGGGTCATGGTCGAGGCCAGCGACGCGGCGGGCAACGCGCAGCGCCAGGAGGTCCCGGTGAAGGTGACCCACCCGGGGATGCGCGGCGTGCACATGAGCGCGGCCGCGTGGGCGACGGCGTCGTTGCGCGACCCGGTGCTGGCGATGGCGCGCGAGGGCCGCATCGACACCGTGCAGCTGGACATCAAGGACGAGAGCGGCGAGATCGGCTACGACTCGCAGGTGCCGCTGGCCCGGCAGATCGGCGCGACCCGCAACTACTACGACGCCCGCGCGGCGGTCGACGAGCTGCACAAGCTGAACCTGCGGGTGGTGGGCAGGCTGGTGGCGTTCCGCGACCCGGTGCTGGGCAAGGCGTCGTGGGAGTCGGGCGCGCGTGACCGGGTGGCGCAGAACTCCTCCGGCGCGCCCTGGTCGGCGCACTACGGCCAGTACGCGTTCACCAACTTCGCCAACCCCGAGGTGCGCGCGTACAACACGGCGATCGCCGAGGAGGCCGCCTCGCTGGGCTTCGACGACGTCCTGTACGACTACGTGCGGCGGCCGGACGGCCCGCTGGGTCAGATGGTGTTCCCGGGCCTGGCCACCAGCCCCGAGCAGTCCATCGTGGACTTCCTGGAGGAGAACCGGGCGGCGGTGCGCAAGCACGGCGCGTACCTGGGCGCGTCGGTGTTCGGCATCGCCGCGCACAGCCCGACCGACGTCGCGCAGGACATCCCGGCCATCGCGGCGCACGTGGACTACGTCTCGCCGATGGTCTACCCGTCGCACTGGGGGCCGAACGAGTACGGCGTGCCCAACCCGAACGCCCAGCCGTACGAGATCGTGCGGGCGTCGGTCGCGGACTTCGTCGGCATGACGAAGGACACCGGGGCGACGGTGATCCCGTGGTTGCAGGCGTTCTCGCTGGGCCACAACTACGGGCCGGGCGAGGTGCAGGCGCAGGTGCGGGGCTCCGCGGAGGCGGGCGCGCCGTCGTTCCTGCTGTGGAACGCCGCCTGCACCTACGGCTCGGCCGGCTTGGAGCCCGCATGAGGCCGATGACCCTGCTGCCGTACCTGACCGGGCTGGGCCTCGCGACGACCGCGGTCGTGGCGCTGGACGTCGGCATGGAGGCGCGTCCGGCGACCGTGTCGTGGCCCGCTTCCGGGGTCGTGGCGACCACGCCCGCCCCGGCCGACCGGAACGGGAGCGCGCCGCCGGTCGACGCGGTGCGCTCCGGCGCGGACCTGCCGCCCGGTCCGCCGTTCCCCGAGCACGGTTCCGGCACGTGGCACGTGGTGCCGCCGGCCGGCCCGGGCGGCGGCACCGGCACCCCGTACGCGATCGAGGTGGAGGACGGGGTGGTGCTGCCGCACGGCGACGACTCGTTCGCCGCGGTCGTGGACCACGCGTTGCGGCACCCGCGCGGGTGGTCGACGCGGCACGTGTTCCGGCGGGTGGGCGGTGACGAGCAGCCGGAGCTGCGGATCCGGTTGACGTCGCAGCGGACCGCCCGGTCGCTGTGCGGGTTCGAACTGCCCTACGACACGTCGTGCCGGATCGGGTCGATCGTGCACCTGAGCACGGCCCGCTGGTTCCGCGGCGCCCGCACCTACGGCGACGACCTGCGCGGTTACCGGATCTACGCGGTGAACCACGAGGTGGGGCACTTCCTGGGCCGCGGCCACGAGACGTGCCCGGCCGACGGCGCGCCGGCGCCGGTGATGATGCAGCAGACGCTGAGCGTGGACAACGACGGCCTGGCGTCGATCACCACGGGCAGCGACCAGGGCGTCACGGTCACCCCCGACGGGAAGGCGTGCGAGCCGAACCCGTGGCCGTGAGGGTCGCGGGCACGACCCGGGGCACGGCTGCCGTCGCGCGGACGCGCCTCCGCGCGACGGCAGCCACGCAGGTCACCCCGCGGCGGCCGTCCCGGCCCGCTGCTCGGCGACCAGGTCGCGGTACCAGTGGAAGCTCGCCCTGGGCGTGCGGACCAACGTCTCGTAGTCGACGTGCACCAGGCCGAACCGGTGCTTGTAGCCGTGCGCCCACTCGAAGTTGTCCAGGAACGACCACACGAAGTAGCCGCGCAGGTCGACGCCGGCGGTGAGCGCGTCGTGCGCCGCCGCGAGGTGGGTGCGCAGGTACTCGATGCGCTCCTGGTCGACGAAGCCGGGGTTGTCCGGGTACACGCACCCGTTCTCGGTGACGTACACCGGCGGCAGGTCGGGGTAGCGCTCCTTCAGGCCGACCAGCGTCTGGGTGAGGCCTTCCGGCTCGACCGGCCAGTTCATCGCGGTGCGCGGCACGTCCGGCAGCCGGGTGGTGTCGATGCCGACGTCGATCGAGGTGCGGGTGGCCGGGTCGGGGTCGCGGTGCGGAGCGTCCGCAACGTGCTGGCGGTAGTAGTAGTTGATGCCGACGTAGTCCAGCGGGGTGGAGATCAGCTCCAGGTCGCCGTCGTGGCGGAACGACAGGTCCGTGACGCCCGCGAACGTCTCCTCGTAGTCGTCGGGGTACCGGCCCGCGAACAGCGGTTCGGTGAACTGGCGGCGCAGCAGCAGGTCGTGCCTGCGCGCCGCGGCGACGTCCGCTTCCGACGAGGTGACCGGGGTCGACGGCGACTGGTTGAGCACGATGCCGAACTCGTGGCCGGGGGTGCCGCGCATGGCCTGGACCGCGAGCCCGTGCGCCACCATCAGGTGGTGCGCGGCGGCGAGGGAGCCGTGGCCCTCCCGCGCGCCGGGAGCGTGCCTGCCTTCGCCGTACCCGACGATCGAGGACACGTACGGCTCGTTGAACGTGGTCCACTTGGTGACCCGGTCACCCAGCGCGTCGTGCACGACCACCGCGTACTCGGCGAACCGCTGCGCGGTGTCGCGCGACCGCCAGCCGCCCAGGTCCTCCAACGCCTGCGGCAGGTCCCAGTGGTAGAGGGTGAGGAACGGCTCGATGCCCCGTTCCAGCAGCCCGTCGACCAACCGGCGGTAGAAGTCCAGGCCGCGCTGCTCGACCCGGCCGGCGCCGGTGGGCAGGATCCGCGGCCACGCCACGGAGAACCGGTAGGCGTCCACGCCGAGCTCGCCGAGCAGCGCCAGGTCCTCCGGCACCCGGTGGTAGTGGTCGCACGCGACCGCTCCGGTGTCGCCGCCGGCGACCGCGCCCGGCACCGCGCCGAACGCGTCCCAGATCGACGGTCCTCTCCCGTCGGCGTCCACGGCCCCTTCGATCTGGTAGGCCGATGTGGCGACGCCCCAGCGGAATCCTTGGGGGAAGTCGGTCATCCTTTGAGAGCTCCTTGCATGATCCCGCCGACGATCTGCCGGCCGAACAGGAGGAACACCGCGAGCACCGGCACGGTGCCGATGGTCGCCGCGGTGAGCACGAGGGTGTAGTCGGTGGTGTACCCGCTGGCCAGGGTGGACAGGGCGGTCTGCACGGTGGGGTTCTCCGGCGTCAGCACGACCAGCGGCCAGAAGAAGTCGTTCCACGCCTGCATGAACGTGAACAGGCCGAGGACGGCGGCGGCCGGGCGTGCGGCGGGCAGGACCACGTTCCAGTACAGGCGCAGCGAGCTGCACCCGTCCATGCGGCCCGCCTCCAGCAGCTCGTCGGGCACGGCCCGCTCGAAGTACTGGCGCATGAAGAACACGCCGAACGCCGTCACCAGGCCGGGCACGATGACCGCGTGGATCTCGCCGGCCCAGCCGAAGTCGCTCATCATCATGTAGAGCGGGATGACGCCGAGCTCGGTGGGCACCGCCTGGGTGGCGACCACCAGCAGCATGAGCGCCGACCGGCCGCGGAACTTCAGCTTGGCGAAGGCGAAGCCCGCCAGGGTGGAGAAGAACACCACCGACACGGTGATGGTCCCCGCCACGATCAGCGAGTTCATCATCGCCAGCGCGAAGTCCGACTGGTCGAACACCCGCGAGATGTTCGCGAACAGGTTGCCGCCCGGCACGAGCACGGGCGGCACGCTGTCCACCTTGTCCGGCGTCTGCGAGGACACCACGAGCGACCAGTACACGGGGAACGCCGACCCGGCGAGCACCGCGATCAGCGCCGCGTAGGTCCACGGTCCGGGCAGCCGCACGGCACCGCGCCCGCGGCGGGCGGGCGGCCGGGCGGCGGGCGCCGGCCGGTCGAGCACGCTGGTCATGGTTGTGGCTGCCCTTTCAGTCGGTCCGGATGCGGCGGGCGGCCAGGTAGCTCAACCCGGTGATGGCGACCGTCGCGATGAGCAGCAGCCAGGCGATGGCCGACGCGTAGCCGAAGTCGAACTTCGCGAAGCCCTGCTCGTAGAGGTAGAGCGCGGCGGTCTGGAACTGCCGGTCCGAGCCGCCGGTCGCGGCGGCGGCGCCGGGGTTGAACAGCAGCGGCTCGGCCAGCAGCCGCATGTTGCCCGCGGTGGCGATCACGGTGGAGAAGATGATCTGCGGCCGCAGCATGGGCACGGTGATGCGCCAGAACTGCTGCCACGCGCTCGCGCCGTCCAGCCGGGCCGCCTCGTACACGCTGGTCGGGATGGCCTGCATGGAGGCCAGGAAGATCAGCGCGTGGTAGCCGGTCCAGCGCCACACCACCATCGCGGCGATGGCGGTGTGGGAGCTGCCGGTGCCGGCCTGCCAATCGATCCGGCCCGCGCCGAACAGGTCCAGCACCCAGTTGATCAGGCCGAAGTCACGGCCGAACAGCTGCGCGAAGATGATCGTCACCGCCGCCACCGAGGTGATGTTCGGCAGCAGCACGCCCATCCGGAAGAACGTCCGGCCGCGCAGCCGCCGGTTGAGCAGCTGCGCGATGCCGAGCGCGAACAGGATCTGCGGGACGGTGGTGAGCAGCCACAGGCTCAGCGTGTTGCCCATCGCGTTCCAGAAGTACGGGTCCGCGGTGAGCAGTTGGACGTAGTTGTCCACGCCGATGAACGTGGCGGCGTCGCCGTCGAGCAGGTTGCGGTCCTGCATCGACACCCAGCCGGTGTAGAGCAGGGGGAACAGGCCGAACACCGCGAACAGCAGGAAGTACGGCGCGATGTAGGCGTAGGGCGCGTACCGGATGTCCCACCGGTGGCGGCGTTCGCGCCAGTCCGTCTTCATCAGCTCTCGAGCCTCTTGACGTCGCCCACGAACTGGTTCCACGACTCGTCCGGGCTCTGCTTGCCCTGCTCGACGCGCTGCATGGCGTTGCCCATCTCGGTCTGCACGTCACCGGCCTTCGGGCCCTGGTACTGCGGCTTCAGCGCGCGGGCGGCGTCGGTGAAGACCTTGCCGACGGGCGCGTTGTTGAAGAACGGGTCCTGCTTCTTGGCCACCGACTCCTCGCTGTAGAGCTTGGGCGTGGACGGGAGCAGGCCCGCGCTGGCGAAGACCTTGGCCTGCTGCTCGGGCGCGGTGAGCCAGGCGGCGAGCGCGACGGCCTTGTCGGTGTTCTTGCCCTGCTTGGGCACGGTCAGGTAGGAGCCGCCCCAGTTGCCGCCGCCGCCGGGCACGGCCGCGAGGTCCCACTTGCCCGAGGTCTCGGGCGCCTGGTCCTTGATCTTGGCCATCATCCACGCCGGGCAGGCCAGGGTGGCGAACTGGCCCTGCTTGAAGCCGGTGTTCCACTGCGGGGTGCTGTGCAGCAGCCCGGCGGACAGGCCGTCGGCCACGCCCTGGGCGACCAGGTTCCAGCCCTTGCGGATGTCGGCGTTGTCGCCGACCACGATCTTGTCGGTCTTGTCGTAGTAGCCGGTGGGCGCCTGGCCGACGATCGCGTTGAGCACGGTGGGGCCGCCGTCGAAGAACTTGGCGCCCGCCGGGGCCTTGGCCGCGAACTGCTTGCCGGTGGCCATGAACTGCTCCCAGGTGGGCCACAGCGCGGAGACCTGGTCGCGGTCGGACGGCAGGCCGGCGGCCTCGAACAGGTCGCGGCGGTAGCAGATGGCCAGGCCGCCGACGTCGGTGCCGTAGCCGATCTGCTTGCCGTCCTTGGACAGCGAGCCCTCCCACTTCCAGTCCAGCCAGCGGTCCTTGACGTCGGCGCCGAGCTCGACGAACTGGCCGGGGTTGGCCTTGAACTGGTTGATGTAGCCGACGTCGACGGCCTCGATGTCCGCCGCGCCGTTGTTGGTGGCGAGGTGGGCGGCGAGGTTCTTGTGGTGGTCGGAGTAGGAGGCGGTGCGGTCGGTGATGTCGATGTCCGGGTGCGCCTTCTCGTACTCCTCGAACAGCTGCTGGTAGCCGAAGTTGCCGAACAGCCCGATGGTGATCCTGGTCTTGCCGTCGCTCGCGCCGCTGCCGCAGCCGGCGGCGACCAGGGCGGCGGCCAGCAGGCCGGCGCCGACCAAGGTCGGAGTTCGTCTCATAACGCGGCTCTCCCTCTCCATCACTAAGCGGGCCGTTTTCGGGCACGCCGGGGACCCGCGGGGTTGTTCCGGGGTTTCCGGCGAATTCGACCGGGACGTGCGTCCGGCCGGTGTGGTGTACATGACAGCCCCGGGCCGCGACACCGTCAAGTAACGAACCGATAACCTGCCTGTTCCACTCCTTCGGAGTTTCCGCAGGTGATACCGTGTCCACCCTGGTCAGGACGCACCGGCTGAACGCTTGAAACCGGTTACAAAGAAAGGGCGGGAGATGACCACGATCCGTGAGATCGCCCAGCTGTGCGGGGTGTCCGTGGCGACCGTTTCACGCGTTTTCAACCAGCCGCTGACAGTCAGCAAGGAAAAGCGCGAAGTGGTCGAGCGGGTGGCCCGCGAGCTGGACTACCGGCCCAACGAGTCGGCGCGCGCGCTGGCCACCAAGCGGTCCGGGTTGATCGGCCTGGTGTGGGACACCGACCACCGCAGGCCCGGTTGGCGGCACCCGTACCTGCAGGAGCTGCTGATCGGGTTGAAGTCGGCGTTGAGCGCGCACGGCTACCACCTGCTGATGCTGGCCACGAGCGGGTCCGCCGCGTTGCGGGCGGTCGGCGCGTCGCTGGCGGACCCGGTGGCGTACGTGAACATGACCCGGCGCCACCACCTGGGCGGGCTGGTGCTCATCGACAGCGGCTCGGACGCCCCGGCGTTCGCCGCGTTCGCCCAGTCCGGGTTGCCGTGCGTGGCGGTGGACGTGGACGTCGACGGGCCGCGGGCGACGTACGTGACGTCGGACAACGTGGGCGGTGCGGCGATGGCGGTGCGGCACCTGGTCGAGGCGGGCCACCGCCGCATCGCCACCGTCACCGGGCCGCGGGCCAACCGGCCGGCGGTGGACCGGCTGGACGGCTTCCGCGAGGCGATGGCCGGGGCCGGCCTGGCCGTGCCGCCGCAGTACGTGGTGGAGGGCGACTACTACCGGCCCAGCGGGCAGTCGGCGATGCGGTCGCTGATCGCGTTGCCGGAGCCGCCGACGGCGGTGTTCTGCGCCAGCGACGAGATGGCGGTGGGCGCGTTGCTGGCCGCGCGCCACGCGGGGCTGCGGGTGCCGGAGGACTTGGCGGTGGTGGGGTTCGACGACATCGAGCTGGCCGCGTTGGTGGATCCGCCGCTGACCACGTTGGCGCAGGACAAGGCCGGTATCGGGGTGGCCGCGGCGCGGGCCGTGCTGACCATGGTGCACGGCGGGGACAAGCCCGCGCCCGCGTTCCTGCCGACCCGGCTGGTGGTGCGGTCCTCCAGCCGGTGAGCGGTCAGCACGTCGGGGCCGGCGTGCTGCCCGGCGGGCCGAATTCCAGGCGCAGCGAGTCGGTGCGGGGCACGACGAACGCGGTGCCCGCCGAGGACCGCCACGTGGCGGGCAGGAACACGTACTGGCCGCCGGACCGGAGCAGCAGCTTCAACCCGTCGTAGCGGTACTTGTACGCGCCGTCGGGCTGTCCGCAGGCGACCTGGCGCACGCCCTCACCGGTCAGGTTCAGGCCCTCCCCGCTGTAGACGACCACCGCGGGCATGTCCGGCACGCGTGCCTCGACCTCGAACCCGCGCCGGGTGCCGACCGCGCTGGAGTAGTCCCCGACCGACCACAACAAACCGATGCTGACGAGCAGGAACGCGGCCACCGACTCCGCGACGCCGAACCGCGCGCCCCTGCGGCCCCGACCGGCCGTGACGCTCGACCGCCGCCACGCGAAGGCCGGCAGCACGATGCCGACCGCGAACCCCAGCCCCGGCAGGCCCGGGTAGGCGCGGAACGGCTCCGGGTGGACGGTGATCGGCACGGTGACCGCGAGCAGGGCGATGCCGAGCACGGCGGCGATCGGCGCGCAGACCCGCGGCAACGCCGCCCACTGCCGGGCGGGCAGCCGGGTGCGCGCGTACCGGGCCAGGAACGTGCCGGACAGGACGGCGATCGCGATGCCGGCCAGCGGCAGGAACAACCCGTCCGCGCCGCGGGCCAGCACCTCGTCCGGGGTCTGGCCGAGCAGCGTGTAGTGCACCCGGAAGTGGGCGAAGAAGACCTGCGTCGCGACCAGGCCGAAGAAGTACAGCAGGGTGGTGAGCAGGGTGGTGTCGGCGACGACCGACGCCATGATCCGCGACGCCCGCGCCGGCCCGGTCTGCGGCACGACCGGGTCGGTCGCGGGCTGCGCCGGGCTCGCGCTCCGGCGGGCGGTCACGGCGGTCACGGCCCGCTGCTCGTCGTCCCGGGCGCCGTTCCGGCCGTCGCCTCGGGTGTCGTCTCGGGCGTCGCCCCCTCCGACGACGGGGTCTGCCCGGTGGTCTCACCGGCGCACGCGCCCCGGTGGATCCGAACCGTTCCACCCGGTTGCACGCTCGGGACCGCCGCCGGGAGGCGCACCCGGCGAGATCTCCGAGACGCAGTTCCCGCCGACCCGGGGAACGACGACGGTCACGCCGCACAGGTCCCGGTCGCACCCCCGGTTGCCTCGGATCCTCCCCTCGATCGTCTCCTTCGTCTCCTCCACGCCCGCGCCGACCAGCTCGGTGGTGTCGTACTTGATCGGGCTGCCGGGCACGCCGGGCGGGTTGGCGCTCCCCTGCGGCACGCGAGGGGTGGGGATCTGCGGCTCCGGGGTTCCGGGCCGCGTCGCCGATCCCTCCCCGGACCGCCCCGGGGTGCCGTGCGCGGAGTGCTCCGACGTCGTCGGTTCCGCGGACGGGACCTCGTCGGCCCGTTGCCGGGTCGGCTGTCCCGGCAGGGCGGCGCAACCGGCCGCCACCGTGCAGGCCAGGACGGTGAACGTTTCTCCGGTAAACCACCTCATTGGGCCTCACCCGCCCTCGTTACTCCTTCTGGGTTCACTCTTTAGGAGTTTCGGAGCAGTGGCTGGATACACGTTGCGTGACTCAGGGTCGGAAGACCGCGCGGACGCAGTCGTCCTCCTTGTCCTTGAACAGCCGGTAGCCGCGCGCGCCTTCCTCCAGCGGCAGGACGTGCGTGGCCAGGTGGGTGGTGGTGAGCTCGCCCGAGGCCATCCGGTCGAGCAGCATCGGGATGTAGCGCTGCCCGTGCTGCTGCGCGCCGCGCAAGGTCAGGCCCTTGTTCATCACCGCGCCGAGCGGGAACTTGTCGACCACCCCGCTGAACACGCCGAGCACGAAGACGGTGCCGCCCTTGCGGCAGGCGTGGATCGCCTCGCGCACCGCGATCGGCCGGTCGGTCTCCAGCTTCAGCTTGCTCTTGACCTGGTCGTAGGCGTACTGGGGGCCGTAGCTGTGCGCCTCGCAGCCGACCGCCTCGATGCACACGTCCGGGCCGCGTCCGCCGGTCATCTCGCGCAGCGCGGCGCCGATGTCGACGTGCTCGTAGTTCAAGGTCTCCAGGCCGAACACGGACTCGGCCTGCCGCAGCCGGTAGTCGAAGCGGTCCACCACGACGACCCGTTCCGCGCCGAGCAGCTGCGCCGAGCGGGCAGCCATCTGCCCCACCGCGCCGCTGCCCCACACGGCTACGACGTCACCCGGCCGCACGCCGCCCAGGTCCGCGCCCATCCACCCGGTGGGCGCGGAGTCGGAGGCGAACACCGCGCTCAGGTCGTCCACGCCGTCGGGGATCGGGATGGCGTTGTGGTCGGCGAACGGCACGCGCACGTACTCGGCGTGGCTGCCCTTGAAGCCGCCCATCGCGTGCGAGTAGCCGAAGATCCCGCCCGGGTCGGCGCCCCACAGCGCCTGCGTGATGCCGGGGTTGGTATTGGTGTTGTCGCACAGCGACCACAGGTCGTTGCGGCAGTAGTAGCACTGCCCGCACCCGATGAACGACGCCACGACGACCCGGTCGCCCACCGCGTGGCGGGTCACGCCGGGCCCGACCTCGACGACCTCGCCCATGAACTCGTGCCCGATCACGTCACCGGCCTGCATGAACGGGATGTGGCCGGTGAGCAGGTGCAGGTCCGAGCCGCACGCGGTGCTCAGCCGCACCTTCAGGATGAGGTCGCCGTCGTTGAGGATCCGCGGGTCGGGCACGTCCTGCACCCGCACGTCGTTGACGCCTTCCCAGCACAACGCCCTCACAGCCGCCCCTCCCCCGCCGACTTGCCGATCACCGCGCGCAGCAGCTTGCCCGCCGGGCCCGGGTGGGTGGTGGGCGGTGTGTCGGGCCGGATCACGTCACCCGTCTCCAGCAGCGACTTCGTCTTGCGCAACGCCACGCGCAGGTCCTCCCTCGACACGTCGTCGTCCTCGGGCACGGCCAGCACCTCGGTGCCCCGGTCGCCCGGGGCGGGGCGCAGGCGCACCTCGACGCGCCCGCGCAGCTCGCCCATCGGACCGGGCAGCTCCGCCAACCCGGCCACGACGTCGAACGGCCGGTCCACGGTCACCGCGAGCCAGTGGTCGGACCGGCTGCGGCGCAGTTCGCGCCGACGGGTCGTCATCCGCCGGCCGACCGCCACCGCCGCACCCACGCCGGTGACGGCGACGGCTTTCACGGTTGCGTTCATCACTCCGCCTTTCGTCGCGAAGTCAGCGAGTACCCAGCGGGCGGCGACTCACTCGGGTGGGAGACGAGCGGGTCGGCAGTGGTCGTCACCCGGGCAGGGCGAACGTCGCACCCCGGTCGACGTACGACACCGCCACCGGGGGCCTGCGCCGCTCGACCTCGGCGACGAACTCCGACAGCGGGGACTTCATCACGCTGTAGTCGTCGAAGTGCACCGGCACCGCCTGCTTCGGGCGCAACAGCTCCAGCAGGTCGACGCCCTGCTCGCCGTCCATGGTCAGCAGCACCCCGAGCACCTTGGTGCCGCCCAGGTGCAGCACCGCGACGTCGATCGACGGGTAGCGCTCGCGGATCTCGCGCAGGTCGTCGTGCACCAAGGTGTCGCCGCTGATGTAAAGGCGCAACGGCGTGGCGGTGGGCGCGGCCCGGTACTCGACCATGCTGCCCATGACCGGCGGCAGCAGCCGGGCCAGCCGGCCCCGCGCGTGCCGGCCGGGCAACGCCGTCACGGTGAGGCTCGCCCCGTCCTTGCGCAGGCTCAGGTCGGCCCACGTGGACAGCGCGACCGGCTCTCGGAACCCGCGCCGGGCCAACCGGCGCGCGGCGTGCGGCGTGGTCAGGATCGGCAGGTCGCGGTCCAGCCGGCGGGCGGCGATCCGGTCGAAGTGGTCGCCGTGGAAGTGCGACAGCACGGCCGCGTCCACCGGCGGCAGGTCGTCGATCCCCACCGCCGGGTCCACGCGCCGCCGGGCCAGGACCCCCTGCCCGATGTGGGTCCACTGGCCGCGGCGCAGGAAGTTGGGATCGGTGAGCAGCGTGAACGGCCCCAACCGCAGCACCGTGGTCGCGTTGCCGACGAAGAACAGCGAGTTCATGACGGCGGGGTGCCCGCACGCGGACCGGTCAACCCAGGCCGCGCAGCACCTCCTCCACCCGCGGCTTCCACGGCCAGTTGGCCGCGTTGTCCGGGCACCGCAACGCCAGCTCCCACACCCGCCGCGCCCGGTCACCGTCACCGAGCCCGGCCAGCGCGCGACCGTAGTAGTACAGGTCGCGGGCCAGTTCCTCGCGGTGCGCGGGCGGGTCGCCCAGCTCCTCGGCCAGCAGGCGCCCGTACAGCTCCGCCGCGGTCGGCCAGTCCCCCGTCACGACCGCCGCGCGCGCCCGGTAGCGGTCGAACATGTCCGACCGGCCGCTGTCGCCGTACCACCGGTCCTCGGCCAACGTCCCCAGCCGCTCCACGACCCCGTCCCGGTCCTCCGTGAACAGCGCGAGGTCCAGCAGCTGGGCGTGCGCCGAGGTCGTCCACCGCGACAGGTGCGGGCTGCCCACCCCGCCGTCGGCGAACAACGCCAACGCCTCCTCGTGCGCGGCCCGGTAGTCGTCGTGCTCCACCGTGCCGCTCAACAGCGCCACGCGCATCGCGACCAGCCTCGTGAACGCCGCGCCGACCAGGTCCCCCGACTCCTGCGCCGCCTCCACCGAGCGCGCGAACCACGACGCCGCCTGCTCGTGCGCGCCGTGCAGGAACTCCAGGTAGGCCAGCTCGTAGTAGAGCACCGCCCGCTGCCGCGTCGACGTGCTCCGGTCGATGTCCCGCACCCCCGCCACCGCGTCGAGCAGCAGACGACGGGCCTCCTCCAGGTCCGCGGGCACACCGGTGCGACGCAGCCGGGTCGCCTGGCCGTGGGAGAACGCGATCAGCGCGGCCGACCGCCGCTCCTCGTCCGCCACCGCGTCCGCGAGGTACTCCGGGTCGGTGAGCCGGGCCAGGACCTCCCGGTTCAGCTCGGCCGCGACCGGCCGGTACCCCAGCACCGCGTGCAGCACGCCCGCCAGGTCCGGCACGCCGTCGTCCACCAGCCGCGCCACCACGCCGCTCAGCCCGCCCGCGAGCGCCGACCCGGCTGCCGTCCCCGCCCCGTCCACCGCCGTGACGGCGTCGACGTAGTCGGACAGCACCACGTCCAGCCCCCGCCGGCGCGCCTTGGCCAGCCCGTGGTCCGGCGCGGCGAGCAACGCCGTCAACGCGCGGGCGCAGTCGGCCCGCACCTCGGGCGACCGGGCCGTCCGGATCCCCGAGACCAGGTGCGCCACGGTGTGGTCGAGGGCGTAGTCGTCCGTGCAGGCGGCCCAGCCCGACCCCCAGCGGTCGATCAGCCGGTCCGCGATCAGGTAGTGGTTCTCGTCGGCGTCCACGTGCCAATGATCCACCACCCGTTGATCTTCCGCCGAAGTCAGGAACTCGGCGAAGCTCAGGTGGCACAGCCGCACCCCGTCGCCGTCGCGCGCCAGCAGCCCGCCGAGGTGGTCCAACGCCCGCGCCGCTTCACGCCGCCGGCGCGCCACCCCGGCGAGGGCGAACAGCGCCACGGGCGGCAACGGCGCGAAGGCCACCGCGAGCACGTCCAGCAGCGGACGGCACACCTCGTCCCAGAACCGCAGCCCACCCGGCGCCTCGTGCTGCTCCACCGCCCGCACGACCAACGCGAGGAAGTACTCGTAGAACCCGTCCAGCCCCGCCGGCAGCACCTCGAAGTCCGCCAACGCGGCCACCCGGACGGCGTCACCCGCCTCGCTCGCCTCCCGCAGCGCCGCGCCCCACAACGCCAGGTACAGGAAGTTGCCGTCCGACCGACCGGCGATCCGCCGCGCCAGCCGGTCCGCACCGGTCGCCCGCACCACCGGCAGCCCGGCCACCACCGGGTCCGCGAGCAGCGCACGGGCGTGCTCCACCAGGTCGCGCCGGACCTCCTCGGCCGACGCCTCGATCGGCTCCTCGCAGATCCAGCGGCCCTGCCCCTGCCGGAACCGCGCCAACAGCCGCTCGTCGGGCCGCGCGGTCGCCACCACCCGCACGTTCGCGGGCAGCTCCGGCACCTCGGCCAGCCAGTCCAGCACGTCCGCGGTCCCCGCACCGGTCGCCCGGAACCGCAGCTCGTCCAACGCGTCGACCAGCACGACCACCAGCGCGTCCGGCTCCTGCTCGGCCAGCCGCCGCGCCGGGTCCAACAACGCGAACTCTTGCAGGTCGGGCACCTGGAGCAGCCGGGTCTCCGACACCACGAGCCCCACTTCGACGCCGATGACCTCGCCCGACACGACGTCCGCCCGCTGCGCCACCCGCATCGCCGTGTGCCGGAACGGGGACACCTTCAGCACGTCGACCCGCACGCCGACCGCCCGACCGCGCACCTCCCCCACGGCCTGCTCGACCCGCACGTCCAGGTCCGCGCCCATCACCCCGGGTCTCAGCGCGGCGAGCTGGTTGCCCAGCCGGATCAGCAGCGACTTCGCGTCACCGCCGGCCGGCGGTCCGCCGCGCAGCCCGGACAGGAAGTACCGCGGCGACAAGCCGTAACGCCGGGCCAGCCACGCCAGCACCGTGCTCTTGCCCGTGCCCGGACCGCCCAGCAGCAGCACGAACCGGCACCCCGGGTCCCGGAAGTGCCGCTCGACCCGGTCCAGCAACCACGTCCGCTCCACCAGGCCGCGGGCCAGGTGCTCCCGCACCACGTCCTCGAAGAGCAGCTCGGCCCCGGTCAGCCCGGACAACCCCGGATCGGTCAACCGCCGATCCGATCCACGTCCACGCCGATCACCTCGGCACCCTCGGCGACCTCGTTCGCCCGCACCGACGCCCGCACGGTCGCGCCACCCGTGACGGCCCGCGCCCGCACCGCCGCCACGTACCCGGCGACCACGTCCACGTCGATCCCACCCTCGACCACCGGCCCGGACGCCGCCCGCTGCTCGCCCCGGAACGTGATGCGCTGCCCGTAGACCGCCTCCAGCAGCCGCCGCACCGCGTCCGCGGACTCCAGCAGGCCCCGGTCGTCCGAGGCGACCTCCTCGACGCCGTCGGCGTAGTCCTGGAGCTTGCGGCGCAACTCCTTCAGGTCCGGCTCCACCCGCTCCAGCACCGCGCCGTCGGCGCGCAACGGCAGCCGCAGCTCACCGTCCAGCTCGGGCACCTCGGCGGGCTCCACCTCCAGCGCCGCCGCCTCGTCCCGGCGCTCCCGGCGCCGCCGCAGCAACTCCGTCGCCTGGCCGTACAGGAACTTGATGCCCTCGGTCAGCGCCGCGGCGCCGAGCACCGAGAGCGCGAGCGGATCCGTCACGCTACCCCTCCCCGATGTGGTGATCAGGAGGGTAGTACCGGGCTCCGCCGCGCGGGGCAAGAACCCGGCGGCACGGTTCAGCCGATCAGACGTTGCGCCGGTACTGGCCACCCACCTCGAAGAACGCCTCGGTGATCTGACCCAGCGTGCACACCCGCGCCGCGTCCATCAGCACCGCGAACACGTTCTCCCCCGACGCCGCGGCCTCCTTCAACCGCCGCAACGCAGGCTCCGCCTCGGCCGCGTGCGCCGCCGCGAACGCCCGCGTCCGCTCCACCTGCGACCGCTTCTCCTCCTCCGTCGCCCGCGCCAGCTCGATCGTCACGTGCTCACGCTCGCCACCCTCCGGCAGGAACGTGTTGACCCCGATCAACGGCAGGGAACCGTCGTGCTTGCGCTGCTCGTACCGCATCGACTCGTCCTGGATCCGACCGCGCTGGTACCCGGTCTCCATCGCGCCCAGCACACCACCGCGCTCGGAGAGCCGGTCGAACTCCGCCAGCACCGCCTCCTCCACCAGGTCCGTCAGCTCCTCGATCACGAACGATCCCTGCAACGGGTTCTCGTTCGCCGACAGCCCCCACTCCTTGTTGATGATCAACTGGATCGCCATCGCCCGGCGCACCGACGACTCCGTCGGCGTCGTGATCGCCTCGTCGTAAGCATTGGTGTGCAACGAGTTCGTGTTGTCGTACAAAGCGCACAACGCCTGCAACGTGGTGCGGATGTCGTTGAAGTCCATCTCCTGCGCGTGCAACGACCGACCCGACGTCTGCACGTGGTACTTGAACTTCTGCGACCGCTCGTTCGCCCCGTACCGCTCCCGCATCGCGACCGCCCAGATCCGCCGCGCCACCCGGCCGATCACGCTGTACTCCGCGTCCATGCCGTTGGAGAAGAAGAACGACAGGTTCGGCGCGAAGTCGTCGACGTCCATCCCCCGCGCCAGGTACGACTCCACGTAGGTGAACCCGTTGGCCAGCGTGAACGCCAACTGGCTGATGGGGTTCGCCCCCGCCTCGGCGATGTGGTAGCCCGAGATCGACACCGAGTAGAAGTTGCGCACCTCGTGCTGGATGAACCACTCCTGGATGTCGGCCATCATCCGCAACGAGAACTCGGTGGAGAAGATGCAGGTGTTCTGCCCCTGGTCCTCCTTGAGGATGTCCGCCTGCACCGTGCCGCGCACGGTCGACAACGCCCACGCCTTCAGCTCGTCCGCCTCCGCCTCGGACGGCTCGCGGCCGTGCTCGGCGCGGAACTTGTCCACCTGCTGGTCCACCACCGTGTTCAGGAAGAACGCCAGGATCGTCGGCGCCGGACCGTTGATCGTCATCGACACCGACGTCGTCGGCGCGGTCAGGTCGAACCCGGCGTACAGCGCCTTCATGTCGTCCAGCGTCGCGATCGACACACCCGACGTGCCGATCTTGCCGTAGACGTCCGGCGGGGTGTCCGGGTCACGCCCGTACAACGTCACCGAGTCGAACGCGGTCGACAACCGCGTCGCCTCCGAACCCTTCGACAGGTACTTGAACCGGCGGTTGGTCCGGAACGCGTCACCCTCACCCGCGAACATCCGCGCCGGGTCCTCACCGTCCCGCTTGAACGGGAACACCCCCGCCGTGTACGGGAAGCGACCCGGCAGGTTCTCCTTGCGCAGGAACCGCAGCAACGTGCCGTCGTCCTCGTAGCGCGGCAACGACACCCGCCGCACCTTGTTGCCCGACAACGTCTCCCGGGTCAGCTTGGTGTGGATCTCCCGATCCCGCACCCGCACGACCATCTCGTCACCGCTGTAGGCCTCCACCACCTCCGGCCACGACGCCAGCAACTCCGCCGACACCGCGTCGACCTGCTTGTGCGCCGACTCCAGCAACGACGTGATCGCCGCCGTGTCGTGCCCGGCCGCCTCCAGCTCCGCCCGCGCCGCCCGCAGGTGCGCCACCCGCCGCACCGCGTCCACGTGCGTCTCGGTCGCGCGGTGGTAGCCGCGCACCGTCTCGGCGATCTCCGCCAGGTACCGCACCCGCGTCGGGGGCACCACGGTCGCCGCCGACGTCGACACCCGGCCCGCCACGACCGGCAACGCGCCTTCCGCGACGTCCAACCCGCGCTGCGCCAGCTCACCGCGCAGGTGCTGGTACAGCGCCGTCACACCGTCGTCGTTGAACGTCGCCGCCGACGTGCCGAACACCGGCATGTCCTCCCACGACGCCCCGAACGCCTCCCGGTTGCGCACCAGCTGCCTGGCCACGTCCCGCCGCGCGTCCTCCGCGCCCCGCCGCTCGAACTTGTTGATCGCCACCACGTCGGCGAAGTCCAGCATGTCGATCTTCTCCAGCTGCGACGCGGCGCCGAACTCCGGCGTCATCACGTACAGCGAGAGGTCGACGAACGGCACGATCGCCGCGTCACCCTGACCGATGCCCGGCGTCTCCACCACGACCAGGTCGAACCCGGCCGCCTTGCACGCCACGATCGCGTCCGCCAACCCCTCGGGCACCTCCGAGCCCGCCCGGCGCGTGGCCAGCGAGCGGAAGAACACCCGGTCACCGTCCAGGCAGTTCATCCGGATCCGGTCACCCAGCAGCGCGCCGCCGCCCTTGCGCCGGGTCGGGTCCACCGCCAGCACCGCCACCCGCAGCTTGTCCTGCTGGTCCAGCCGGAACCGGCGCACCAGCTCGTCGGTCAGCGACGACTTGCCCGAACCACCCGTTCCGGTGATCCCGAGGACCGGCACCGGCCGTTCGGCCGCGACGTGGGCCATCCGGTCGCGCACGTCCGCGGGCAGCGCACCCGCCTCGATCAGCGTGATCGCACGGGCCAGCACGTCCTCGCCGCCGGTGAACAAGCCGTCCCACGACGACGGCGCGCGCTCGGCCAGCGGGTAGTCACACGCCTCCACCATCGTGTTGATCATGCGGGCGAGGCCGAGCCGCTGGCCGTCGGCCGGGGAGAAGATGCGCGCCACGCCGCGCGAGTGCAGCAGCTCGATCTCCTCCGGCACGATGACGCCACCACCGCCGCCGTAGACCTTGATGTGCTCCGCGCCGCGTTCGGCCAGCAGTTCGACCAGGTAGCTGAAGTACTCGACGTGCCCACCCTGGTAGGCGCTGATCGCGATGCCCTGCACGTCCTCCTGCACGGCCGCGGCGACGACCTCGCGCACCGAGCGGTTGTGGCCGAGGTGCACCACCTCGGCGCCCTGGGACTGCAGGATGCGCCGCATGATGTTGATCGCGGCGTCGTGCCCGTCGAACAGGCTGGCCGCGGTCACGAAGCGGACCGGGTGCAGCGGGGTGTGCAGCGGGGCAGCGGTCACGACTGGCTCCTTCGGCAGGCGCGGAACTGCCCTCCAGATTACTAGGACATCCGTCTATCGGAAGTAGGAGCGTGTTGTGCGACGGGTCACCCGGATGCGCCAATAACCGGACAAATCGGATCTAAACTCGCGGACGTCGATCGTTTTCGCAACCCTGGCCGTACCCCTCGAAGAACACGCGTGTAGTTTCCGTCCAAACGGGGTAGAGGATCTTCCATGAGCAGCACACCTATCTACGACGAGCTGGCCGCCATCCTGCTCGCCGACCACCCTGGCACCGCCGAGGCGGCGGGTGCCGGCAAGCAGCAGGCCGAGCCTGTCGAGGAGCCGTCCAAGCAGGTCAGGACAGGTGGCCGACGGCGCAAGCCCGAGCCGGACGCATGATTTTTTAGTCAACACTGAAGCCATAGAGGCATTTGGGTCGAACGCGTGTTCGACCCGCGGGTTATGCTGACCGCATGCAGGTGTCGCTGTTCGACGACGGCGCCGAAGCGCCCGCGCTGCGCCCGCTGACCGGCGTGCGGCGGACGGTGCTGGGTGACGGCGCGTGGATCGACGTGCTCCCCGGCTGGCTGACCGGTGCCGACGCATTGTTCCGCCGATTGGCCGACGAGGTGCCGTGGCGCGCCGAGCGCAGGCAGATGTACGAGCGCGTGGTGGACGTACCGCGCCTGCTCTGCTTCTACGACGAGCGCGCACCGCTCCCCGATCCGGTGCTGACGCGGGCGCGTGACGAGCTGAGCGCCCGGTACGGCGAGGAACTGGGCGAGCCGTTCCGCACCGCCGGGCTGTGCTACTACCGCGACGGCCGCGATTCCGTGGCCTGGCACGGTGACACGATCGGGCGAGGTTCGACCGAGGACACGATGGTGGCGATCGTCTCGGTGGGCACGCCACGCGCCTTGGCGTTGCGCCCGCGTGGCGGCGGGGCGACCGTCCGGTACGCGCTCGGGCACGGCGACCTGATCGTCATGGGCGGGTCGTGCCAGCGGACGTGGGAGCACGCCGTGCCGAAAGCGGGCAAAGCGGTCGGACCGCGCATCAGCATCCAGTTCCGCCCGCGCGGAGTGCGCTGACCACCGGGAACCTCGTGCTTGTGCCGCCTGACCGCCGCAACCGAACACGACGACGGCGTTCCGGGACGGTGCGCCGCCGTGCCGAGCGTTCCGGGCCGGTCGCCGGAGTCACCGGATGCCGGAAGACGCCGGCCACGCGGATGATCGGAACAGGGTCATGATCGCGCACGGCACCGGCAACCCCGACAGGGCCGGCCAGGGGGATCGGCAGGTGCATCCGGTACGCGCCGGGAGCGTGGCACGCCTGGCCTGCGAACCGCATCGGACGGGCACGGGCGCCGAGATCGAGGTGACCGAGGAAGGCGGCGTCCGGCGGTCGACGGTGGCGCGGCGGCCCGGCACGGACAGTGCGTCGTTCAGCAGTCGGAGGGCACCGAACCGATCACATCGCGCAGGTAGCGGGCCCTGTTCACCTCGTCGAGAACGCCGTTGGTGGAGCACAGCACGTCCGCGGCAGCAGCGACATCCAGCCGCCAGAGCGTCATCCCGCCCTCTGCGTCCGTTCCCAGGATCCCGTTGATGACGGGTACCGGTCGCAGCAGCGTGATGTCCGAGCACGTCGCCTGGTCGGGTGCAGGTCCCCGGTGCCACGCCGCTCCCTTGACACCGTCGGAGACGTTCCAGGAGATCACGCCGCCGGACCCGCAATCCGCCTGAACCACCGTCTCGCCGTCGGAGGTGAAGGTCATCGAGCTGTACGCGGCCTCGCCTTGGAGGTACCGGCGTTGCTCCGGATGAGCCAGGTCCACCAGGACGACCCGCCCGTCGATGTCGGCGATCCCCAGAGTGGTCCCGTCCTCGGTGATCGCGAGAGCTCGAGCCACGGCGGGTTCGGAGACGCGCACCGGATCGACGTAGCGGTTGCCGTCCCACCGCCAGATCTCGACGACCGAGCCGCCATCGCGAACCTCCGGGGAGACGGATCTGAGGGAAAGCGCGAGGAAGCGGCCGTCGGGGGTGGTGACGAACCCGCCGCCGGTGGACTCCCGAACCGGGAAGACCTGCACCACCTCGCCGGTCGCGACGTCCAGCAGGCCGGGACCGCCTTCGGAGTCGAAGAGCAACCGCGTGCCATCACCCACGAACGCGACACCCACTCCACCGTCCAGCACCGCTCCCGGCCAGGCCCTTGGCCACCGGGCGATGGTGGCGCCGGTGTCGGCGTCGAAGACGTGCACGGATTCTTCCTCCAGGACGGCGAGCCGCCGACCGTCCGGGCTGAGCGCCATCCGTGGCTCTTTCCACCACACACCGGTCTGCAACTGCCGACGCGTCTTCAGGCTCGGCAGCTCCACGACGTCGATCCCGTCCTTCCCGCCGAACGCCGCCACCGGTGCCCGTGCCGCGACGGCCGCCGACAGGATCCTCCGCGTGCTCGAGGTGCTCGCCGGCGACCGGTGGTCGACGGTCGGTGTGGACACCACGACGTCGCCGTCCATGCTGATCGACACGGCCACGTCACCCGTGCCGGACAGCGCGAAGTCCACCGCGCCCGAGCGGTGGGTGACGAGGTCGGTGCTGCGGCCGGTCGCCGTGTCGACCGCGACGAGCCGCCTCCCCGCGGTCGCCACGACGGTCCGGCCGTCAGCCGACACGTCCACCGCGGTGCCCAGGGTCATGCCGGCCACCGGCACGTCAGCGAGCCTCGCCCCGGTCTCGTGCCACCGTTGCACGACGCCGTCCGCGACCAAGAAGAACTGCCGCGCGTCGTGCGCCACGGCATGCATGCGCCCCTGCTCCGACACCACGACCGGAGCACTGGACCACGAGCCCGTTCCCAGGTGCAGAGCGTGGATGCCGTCGGGGAACGACACGTACAAGTGCGTGCTGTCGCGGTCGAACTCCAGCATCGGCATCGACGGCGGCACAGGTCTCCTGGGCACGGACACCTCCTCCCCCGTGTCGACGCGCCGCAACCGCAACCCCACGTCCGACTCCGAGTCGACGTGCGCCATCCACCTCCCATCAGGGGAGAGCTCGAAGTCGTCGACCGCCCCGACGCCCGGGATGGTGCGCACGACCCCGCGGTCGGCGGTGTCCCAGACGACGAGGTCGGTGCCGGCGGAGGCGACGAGCACCGACCCGGTGCGGTCGAACGAGACGCCGTTCCAGGTCTGGCCGAGCTCGGGCGCCGGCTTGCCGGTGCTCAGCCGTCCCACCTCCCGATGCTCCCGCACGTGCCACAACGTCACCTCCGGGTCGCCCTCGTGGGCGAACGCCACGACCGACCCGTCACCGGTGATCGCGACTCGGGACGCCGTGCCGGAGGATGCGTGCATGAAGGTGCTCGGCTGGTCGCCGCCGCGCCGCGGGTAGGCCAGGACGTGGCGGTTCTCGTCGAGCCTTCGCAGCAGCGCGCCACCGGACTCGGCCGTTTCCGCGACCGCACGGGACGCGAGGGCCAATTGCGCGGCGAGCTGGGGGTCGGTGGCCGTTCGCACATCGGACTCGGCGGCCAACGCGCGCGATAACGCGATCCGCGCCTGCTCGTCCGCGCGGTCGCGCTGCCCGATCGCGGCATCACGCTGCGAGAAGGCCACGACACCCGCGATCAGCGCGACGACCAGCAGCGCGGACAGCACGCCGACCAACCGCCGCTGCTGCCGCACGTCCTCGTTGAGCAACCGGTCCTTGGCCACGCCGTGGATCGCCGCCGCCACCGCCGCCGCCGCGTCGCGGAACCGCGCGCGCTGCACTCGCTCCCGATGTCCGCGCAGGTCGATCCACAGCGGTTCGGCGTCGAACCACCCTCGCGCCGCCTCCGGCAGCGCGGTGGTCCGCTCGTGGTCGAAGTCCCCCGCCTCGTCGTCCCACACGAGTTCGCCGGCGGTCAGGACGAGGAAGAAGTCCTCGCGTGAACGTTCCTCGCGCCACAGGGCCACCTCCTTGCCCACCCAGGGGGACGCGGACGCCTCGGGTGAGGCGAGCAGCACGAAGGTCCGCGACCGGCGCAGGGCGCGTTCGATCGAGGTCCACAGGTCCGGCGCGGCGGCGAGCGTCGTGTCGTCGCGGAACACGCGCAGTGCCGATGGCCGGTACCACCGCCGCCCCAGCCGTTGCAGTGTCCGCTGGAGCGCCTTGGCGACCGGGCGGTCACCGCTGTGGCTGTAAGAGATGAAGCTGTCGAAGTCCGTCCCGCTCACCGAGTACCCGTCTCCGCGTCGAGGGGTTGACCGAGCCGCCGAGTGTAGGAGAGCGCTTCCGACCACCGCAGCGGTTCATCAGCATCACGACCCATCCGGTCGCGTCATCCGGGGTGGAGTCACCCACGAGGCGCTCACACCGGACATCGTGCGGTGGCTGGAACCATCCCGAGGTGACTTGAACGGATCAACCGCGCATGGGCCCAGCGGGTTCGCTGAGCACCGGCACCGCTGCCCGACTCATGCCGTCGCTCATCGACGCCGGGTCGCCACGCTGCACCGGCACGAAGCCGAGCAGCGCCACCGGACCGTGCTCACGGTCGGGTCGGTTCCAGGGGGTAGCTCGCCGCTGGCTGCGCCGCGCGCGATCTGCGAACCGGAGGCGGTCGTCCCCGGCCACCCCTCCCACGGCCAGAGCGGTCGCGTCAATGCCAAGGGTGCGTCCTGCGATCTTCGCCGTCGGTGCCAGTGGAATGCGCGCCAAGTCGACCTCCAGCCGCACCTGGGAGGCACGGCGAGATCCGCGGCGGCCTTGACCAGGAAGTGTTGCCGTCCATGCAGGCGGTGACCAGGCCGGAGGTCACGAGCGCCGAGCCTGTCGCCAGGTCGGTTGATACGCGGTGAAAATGGTCGTCAACTCGACGCGTGGGGCAACTCGACGCGTGAGGCAGCGTCCAGTTCGGTTATGCGGCCACTGTTGTAGACGGCCAGAGCACCGTTCCATCCACCGACGGGACCGCTCAGCGCGACGACGTCTCCTGGTTTTCGCAGTGGTCCTGCGCATGGCCGTGGTACGCGGCACGGAGCCGATCACGGTGGTCGAGATCCCACGAACTCCCTGCGGGACGCGGTGGAACCGTCGAGGGGCAGTCCGCCCTGGTGGCCGGGGCCGACCACCGCAGCACGACGGCGGGTGTCGCGGGCCGGGGTTCCGGTCCGCGACACCCGCCGACGTGCGAGGTAGATCAGCGCTTGAACGCGTCCTTGACCTTCTCGGCAGCCTGCTTCAGGTTGCCCTTGACCTGCTCGCCCCGGCCCTCGGCTTCCAGGTCCGGGTCGTCGGTCGCCCGACCGGCCGCTTCCTTCGCCTTGCCCTTGAGTTCGTCGGCCTTGGCGTCGAACTTGTCGTCGATACCCATGTCCTCCGGGTACCCGTTCGGGGCGGCCGTTGAACTCCTCCGCGAAGTCCCGTGCTCCGGTGCTCCGGTGCTCCCGCGCCCCCGGTCCCGCTCCGGCCGGCTCCCAAGGTCCGGCCGGCTCCCGCGGTTCGGGCCGGTTCCGCGGTCGCGGGCGGTCCCTGTCCGGTTCGGGTCCAGCGAGGTTCGGGCCGGGGTGATCTCGGCAGTGGGGGTGGGCGGTGGCGGCGTTGTTGTCCCTTCCGACGTTTCAGGGTTCCGGAAACGGTGTTTTGTTCGAGTGGTTCGGCAGGTTCACTCGACGGTGAAAGCAGTGACCAGCCGAACCGCAGCTCAGGAGTGGGTCAGGGTGGCCATCAGCAGGTCGACGAAGTGGTTCATGTCGGCCAGCAGACACGGGAGTTCGGCGTGCTTGCCCGTGCACCCCTCGGCCCACCCGCTGCCGTCACCATAGTCGATGAACGTGTGCGGGATGCCCGACGCGATCAGGTGATCCCGCGTCACGACGTTCGTCGCCCACGCCCGGTTCTCGACGATGGCCTGCACCGGGTTCACGGTCATATCACCCCCGTTCCCCGTGTACATCGCCACGCCCATCCCGCGCAGCGACGCGACGTGCTGAGCCGGGCTCTCCCGGTTCCACACCCCGTCCAGCGGCCAGATCGGGACGCCGAAGATGGCGTCCACCGGCACCGTCGGGGTACCGCTGCCCGCCAACTGGGTGGTCGCGACGACCGCCGCCCGCTGTTCCTGGCTGAGCAGGTCGAGGCCGCCCGAGAAACTTCCGACGTAGGCGAAGAGGTCCGGTCGGTGTTCGGCGTAGTGGAACGCGCCGAATCCGCCCATCGAGTGACCGGAGATCGCCCGCCCGTCCCGTCGCGGAACGGTGCGCAGGTTCGCGTCGACGAACGGGATCACCTGGTCGAGGTGGAACGTCTCCCAGTTCTGCGGCCCCAGCGCGGCGGGTGGGTCGACCCAGTTGGTGTACCAGCCGCGGCCCGAACCGTTGGGGGCGACGGTGATCAGCGGGACGCCGGCCGTGGTCTCCTCGAACAGTCGCAGGTTCGCGACGGTGTTCGGCCGGTCCGGGTGGCCGTGCAGGTGGTACTGGACGGGGTAGCGGGCGGTGGACTCGGCGTAGCCCTCCGGCAGGGTCACCATGATCACGTGGTCGCCGGAAACCTGGCCCTCCATCACCGAATACGCCGGCACGTGGGGGGTGCGGACGGTGAACACGAACGTCCGCTCGTTGGCGCCCACCCATGCCGGTTGGCTCACCACGGTCAACCCGTGCCCGTCGACGAACACCGGCGGCGCGGCGGACGAAGGTGGAGCGGCTGACGCGGCGAAGCCGGCGCCGGACACGCCGAGGGCGGCCGCGAGGGTCAGGGTGGTCAGTCGCCGGATCATGCCGCCTCCTCGCACAACGCCGTGGTCAGGACCTCGATGGACAACAGCCGGGACTCGACGACGTTCCCGTTGGTCACCAGCGCCGCGAACCGGCCGTCGTCGGTGACCAGGGTGATCGAGTAGTGCCCGTTGGACAGCGCGCCGTTGTGGCCCCACGCCTCGCCGCCGCACGGCAGCGCCACCCGCGACAGCCCGAGCCCGTACGAGTGGTCCGGCGCGATGGTCCGGCGCATCTCGGCGAGCGCCGCCGGTGACATGACCCGGCCGTCGAGGACGGCCCGGTAGAACTTCGCCATGTCGACCATCGTGGAGGCCATCGCGCCGGCGGAGCTCCAGAAGGTCAGCTCGGTGTTGGTGGTGCCCTCGGTCCAGAAGAAGAACGGGCCGAGCCTGCCGCCCACGTAACCGGGCAGGTACGGGTCGGCCAGGGCGCGCGTCCCCGGTGCGGGGAACGTGGTGCTCGTCAACCCGAGCGGGGTGATGACCCGGCTGGTGATCTGGTCGCGGATGGTGCCGCCGGTGAGCCGTTCGACGAGCAGGCCGAGCACCAGGAAGGCGACGTTGGAGTACGCCATGCCGGCGCCGGGGGCGAACTGGGCGGGTTCGTCCATGGCGGACCGGACCAGTTCGGCGAGCGAGTAGCCGCCGTCCGGGTTGGCGGCGGCGTCGCGGACGTCGCGGACCATGCCGCTGGTGTGTTGCAGGAGTTGGCGAACGGTGATGACGTTGCCGTCGTAGTTGCCGGTGAACACCCCTGGCAGGTACCGGCCGATCGGCGTGTCGAGCGCGACGCGGCCTTCGTCGACGAGTTGGAGCACCACGGCGGCGGTGAACGTCTTGGTCTGGCTGCCGATGCGGAAGTGCTGGGTCGGGGTGATCGGGCGGATCCGGTTGATCTGCGCCGTGCCGCTGCTCAGCGTCCACGACCCGGTGTCGTCACCGGCGTGGACGGCCGCGCCGGGTCCTGCCTGGGCCTGGTAGCGGTCGAGCACCGCTTTGGTGGCGGCGTGGTCGTCGACCGCGGCGACGGCGCTGACCGGTGTCGTCACCGCGACCGCGACGGCGAGGACGACTCCGCCGGCGACACCGGTGACCAGACGACGGGTCCGGCCGGTCGTGCGACCCCTGCGGGCACCTCTCCGACTCGCGCTCGCCGCGCGTTCCCGGTGGTCCGGCGACTGCGTTGGATCCATGGTCTTCCCCTTCCCTGGTTCCACTCGTGGTCTTCAGGCGCGGGCGAGCGCCGCGCTCTCGCGGAGCAGGCGGACGAGGTGGTCGTGCCGCAGCGGGTTGACGCTCGTCCAGCCACCGTCACCGCGGTCCACCCGGACGCGGCCGCGCGCGCTGTCCAGCCACGACACCTCGTGCGGCCGGGTGGCGGGGCCGTCGGCGCGGCGGACGACACCGAGCTGCCCCCGGCCCGACACGGCCGGGAACAGGTCGACGAGCCGGTCGACCGCGGTCCCGTCGCCGCCGCACGCGCGGACCAGCTCGCGCAAGTGGTCCGGGGTGGCGGGCGCGCACTCCGGGTCGCCGAGGATCCGCAACGCGCCCTCGACCACGCCGGGCGGCAACGTGATCGGCAGGGTCGCCGCCGCACGCACCGCGGGGATCAGGGCCGCGAGCTCGCCGGCCAGCCGGGTGGCCGGGACCGCGGTCACCGTCACCTGGCCGCCCCGGTCCCCGTGCAGCGGCTGGCGGCACACCACCGCCCGGTCCTGGTGGACCACGGCGACGGCGCCGGTGGCCCCGGTCGTGCCGATCACCACGAGGTCGACCGCGCCGCGGTGCTCCCGCAGCGCGGTGACCAGCTCGGCCGTGACGCCCACCGGCCCGGTCGCGGTGGCGAGGCCACGGGCGCGCAGCGCGTGCCCGGCGCCGGCGAGCAGGTCGTCCCGCTCGCGGGTGACCCGGCCGAACGACGGCACCCGGATCGGGAACGGGAACGCGACGCCGGCGTGGGTCGCGAGCAGGTCCAGTTCGACGGGGTCGAGGACGGCTTCGTGCTCGATCGCGGCGGTCACGTCGTCGACCCGTCCGGCCGCTCGCCCGCCGCGCGGACGGACGTCCCGACGTCGGCGTCCGCCTCGGTGTAGGACGACCCGGCGGCGGACACCCACTGCCGGAACTCCTCCACCTCGCGTCGCGCCGCGCTCACCTCGCCGGCCAGGCCGGACTCCCCCGCCGCGGCACGCAGCCGCGTCGCGAGCTCCACGGCGGGTGGCGCGGTGCCCAGCTTCGGCTGTCGTTCGGCGAGCCGGCCCACCGCCGTCGCCAGGTCGCCGGTCAGGTCGCCCAACCTGGTCAGCGCGGTGATCCGGTTCGCGATCAGGTCGAGTTCGACGCGGTAGCCCTGGTTCGCGTTCACGGCTGCGCTCCCGTCACCAGGCCGATGACCGCCGGGCTGCCGGAGTCGTCCACCTCGAACACCCCGTGGTCGGCGGTCGGCATGCGGTTCTCGTGCGGCTCGTCGTCCCGGCCGTCGGCCCGGCCGCCGACCGGTGCCGCCATCGCGGCCTGCGCCGCCCCCTTGGGCACGGGTGCGTCGGCAGTCACCGGATTCGGCACGCCGAGCACACCGGCCGGGCCGGGCAGCACGCCCGCTCGTGGTCCGGGTGCGAGCGGCACGCCGTGCCCGGTGGCCGGCGCGGAACCACCGGGGACCGGTCCGACGCCCGAGCCGCCACCGGCGAGGAGCCGGGTCCACGGCACCCCGCCGCGTCCTCCCGCGGACGGGCCGGCCGGCACCCCTCCGGCCGCCGGTCCGTCCGCGCGCGGCGTCGTCCGGGAGGACGGTGGGACCGCGTCCCTCGCCTCGTCGAGCAGCTTGCCGCCGCCGGCCAGGCTCGACTCGTAGGTCTGCATGGCGCGGACGGCCTCCGCCTTCCGCTGGCCCACGCCGGCCGCGCCGAAGTAGAAGCTGAACGCCGCGCCGCCGACCGCGCCGAACGCCGCGCCCATGCCGGACGTGCCGGTCGGGGTGGACATCGAGCCGTGGTTCTGGATCGAGGAGGAGGACGAGAACGACGACGGTGACATCGTCGGAAGGGCCTGCCCGATCGGGAACGCCGTCATCGCGGGCACGGTCACCGGAGGGGCGGCCGGAGGTGCCAGGGCGGGCGGTGCGCTCGGCAGGGTCACGGGCGGTGGTGCGAAGCCGAACGCGGACTGCGCCGCGGTCCCCTGATCACCCGCGGGTCGACCCGGCGGTGGCGGCATCACGGCCCTGGCCCTGGCCAGCGCGTCGGCGGCGTCCTGGGCGGCCACCTGGCCGGCGTGCGCCACCTCGGCGAGCCCGTCCACCCGCGCGGCCAGCGCCGCCAGCCGGTCGGCCGCCTCCTGCGCCGCCGCGCCGTGCCACCCGTCGAGCAGCGCGGCCCGTTCGTCCCTCAGCGCCCGCGCGTGGGCGTCCAGCGCGGCGCGGTGCTCGGCCCATTCGGCGGCGACGGTGCCGACGTCCGCGACGTCCGCGTCCTCCCACAGCATGCGGTACAGCTCCTCGTGGCTGTACGCCTCCCAGTTGACCGCGCCCGTCGACGCCGGTTCCTCTCCAGACACCCGGTGTTCCCCCTCCCACGGCCGACGTCGCCCATGCTCGCGGGAGGGAGGCGGCCATCGACAGGCCGTGCGGAGGCCATGTATGGCCGGTGCCGTTGACCTGCGAAAACGGGTCAGCGGCGAGCGCGGTGCCCCTCGGACAGGTGATCTTGCAGGCGGGCGTGGCGGAACTGGTAGACCGCGCCCGCGCGGCGCAGCACACCCCGCCGGTAGGCGTCGTCGAGGAACGCGTGGACGGCCCACGGCACGCGTCCGGTCAACGGGAGCCAGAAGCGGGCGAACACGACCCACTGACCCCACGCGGTCATGCTGATCAGGTAGCCGAACCCGCCGCCGAAGCCGCCGACGAGACCCAGCACCACCCCCGCCAGGCCGGGCCACGCGATCACGACGCCGAACGGGCCACCGCCGGGCAGCGTCATCAGCGCGGTGACGATGAGCCAGGTGATGACGAAGAAGAACACCGCGAACAACGGCGCGAACAGCCCCATCTGGGCGAGCACGGTCCTCCGGTTGGCGGCTAGCAGGCCGGCCGGGCTCGCCGCGGTCCGGATGTCCTGCGGTGACTCCCCCGCGGCGATCAGCCCGAAGGCGAGCGCCGCGCCGGACCCGAACACCACGGCGAACACGCCCGCGTCCACGACGATCATCGCCGGCCCGATGGGGATGTCCCCCACCAGCCATTTCGCCAGGATCATGAGCACGCCGTAGGAGCAGCCGACCAGCGCGCCGAACAGCAGTCCCATGCGGGCCCTGACCCGCACCCGCGGCCACTTCGATCCCGCTCCCGCCCGCAGCCGCAGCCGGAACCGGACCGGTTCGAGCGGCTGGACCCGGGCGAGGTGCCCGTGCACCAGCCCGAACGCCACCCCGATGAGCGCGCCGATGACGGCGCCGAGCCCGACCACCGACCAGGTCATCCCGCCCAGCACCACGCTCTCCAGCACCACGTCACCCAGCCAGACGCCGGTGAAGACGACGAGCGTGACCGCGAGCGCCCTGGTGCGGCGGCGCATCGAGGTACCGAGCTGCCACCACGCCAGGTCGTGCGTGCCGAGCCGGCTCAGGTGGTCGGCGAGGTGGCCGAGCCAGCGCCGGACGTGGTCGATGTCGTAGGTCCGGACGCCGGGTCGATGCTGGTAGACCGCGGGCACGAAACCGCCGAGCAGATGCCGTTCGACGGATTCCCGGTCCGGGAACCGCTCGGTGTCGACCAGCTCGGCCGGGTCGTGGCCGGGTGTGTCGCTGTAGATCCGGCGTGCCAGGGCCACCATCAGCGGGGTGGTGAGCACGGCCGCGAGCGCGCCGTCGGGGTGTTCCCGGGCGTGGTCCAGGACCGGCTGCCACGCGTTGCTCGCGTGGCCGGTGGTGCGGGGCAGGTAGTCGGCGACGTCGGCCGGGGTCAGGTCGACCAGTTCGACCGCGCCGGCCGCCCGCAGCACGCCGGTGGCCGCGACCGCCGCCCGGTACTCGTCCACCCGGCTGGTCAGCAGCAGCGGCAGGGTGGTCGCGTTCAACGCGGCCAGCGCCGCCCGGTGCAGGCCGCCCGCCACCTCGTCGAACCCGTCGAGCACGGGCAGCACGCGGTGGGCGTCGACCAGCGCGGCGGCCAGGGTCGACCCGCCGGGGCCCGGTGCGGCGAGGCCGGGGTGGTCGCGCACGAGCTGGTCGGCCAGCCAGTCCCGCAGCTCGGTGCGGACCGGGTTCCACGAGCCGAGGCCGAAGATGACCGGCACCGGGTCGGCGGGTGTGCGGGTGGCCAGCAGGTCGAGCACGAACCGGGTGGTCAGGATCGTCTTGCCGGACCCGGCCCGGCCGAGCACGATCAGCCGCGACGACGGCACCCGCCGGTAGACCTCCACGATGTGGTCGAGCCGCCCGGTCAGGTCGAGCGGGCGCACGGTCTGGCCCGGCTGCGCCTGCCGGATGTCGGCCCAGCTGTCCCGCAGCGGTTCGGGCGCGGGCCGCCAGCCCACCGGCAGCGGCACCGGGTCGTGCACCTGCTGCTGCTCCTCCTCCCGCAGCCAGCGGGCGTACACCGCGGACGCGAGCGCGTCGGTGGCCTCGACCAGCGGGTCGGCGGCCAGCACCGGTCCGGGTGAGGCCTGCCGGTGGCCGCCGCCGTGCCCGACCACCCGCACCGGCTCACCCTCGTCCGGGCCGGCGGGTTCCCCGTGCCCCGCGGCGGTGAACAGCTCGGCGCGCTCGGCACCGTCCAGGCGCAGCGCGTCGGCCAGCAGCCGCACCGTGCGCACCTGCGGGTTGCCGCGCCGGCCGGTCTCCAGGCCGCGGACGGTGCGGACACCGAGCCCCGCGCGATCGGCCAGGTCGTCCTGGCTCAACCCGGCCCGCTGCCGCCATCGTCGCAGCAGAGCGCCGAACCGGCTCGTCACACCCAACCCCCAGCGTCGCGCGTCGAACGCGCGCTCCCGGACACCGACCCCACCCGCGGGCGACGCCGGCCGTCACTGATCACCACGACCGGCCCCTCAAGTTACCCGGTGGTACCGGACGGCCGCGGAGCGAGATCGCCATCGCGCGGATCCCTTCCGCGGCAAGGTGTCCAGCGGGTACCGGGTGCCGGGTTCACCCTGCTGCCGGTCCCGGCGGTGTGGCGACGCCGCCCGACCGCCTGACCACCGCGTTGGGCGGGACCGGCCGCTCGCAGCAGTCGCAGACCAGGCGCGTGTGGACGGTCCCGCCGCAGCCCTCGTGCTCGGCCACGCTCGGCGGACCGGTCGGCGCGGGCAGGTGGCGGTCACCCCACGCCATGAGCGCCAGCACCACCGGGGCGAGCTCACGTCCCCTGGCGGTGAGCCGGTACTCGTGGCGCGGCGGCCGGTCCTGGTAGCGCACCCGTTCCAGCACGCCGTGCTCGACCAAGCCGTTGAGGCGGTCGCTGAGGACGTTGCGCGCGATGGGCATGCGGTGCAGGAACCCGTCGAACCGGGTGACGCCCGACAACGCGTCCCGCACGATCAACAACGTCCAGCGCTCGCCGACGACCTCGAGCGCCCGCGCGATCGAGCAGACCTGGCCGTCGTACGTGCGTCGGAGCATCCGCGCATGATAACCAGGCATTTCGGCAAGGAAGTTCCCCGTGACGGGCGGATTCCGGCGCGCCGGCGCACCGAGCGGCGGGAACCGGGACGTCACCGCGCCGGGGCCGCTTCCACCCGTGCCGCGGTGCCGGCTGCGGCTTACCGATGCCGCGGCCGGCCGGGCGCTCAGGCGCCGTCCGCCGAGCCCGGCGGTCGCGCGTCCGGCACGGGATCCGGGTCGTCCGGCCGGTCCGGGACCTCGCCCTCGGGCGTGGTGCGCCGGTCGATGACCTCGCCCAGGTACCGCAGCACGACCGCGACCGCGGCGACGACCGGCACGGCGAGGAACGCGCCCGCGATGCCGTAGAGCGTGCTGCCCGCCGTCACGGCGAGCAGCACGACGGCGGCGTGCAGGCGCAGGCTCCGCGACTGGAGCACCGGCTGGAGCACGTTGCCCTCCACCTGCTGCACCACCACCACGACCACGAGCATGATCAGCGCTGTCGTCGGACCGTTGCTGACCAGCGCCACGAGCACGGCCAGCGCGCCGGCGATGAACGCGCCGACGATCGGCACGAAACCGCCGAGGAACGTCAACGCCGCCAGCGGCACGGCCAGCGGCACGCCCAGCACCACCAGGCCGAGGCCGATCAGCACCGCGTCCACCAGGCTCACGATCGCCTGCGTGCGGATGAAGTCGCCCAACGTCGTCCAGACCCGCTCCAGCACGACGGTCACGTGCCCGCCGGCGCGCTCGCCGATCACGCCACGCAGCCACGGCGTGAACCGCGGCCCGTCCTTGACGAACAGGAACGCCAGCAACAGCGCGACGATGCCGGTGACGAGACCGGAGGTCACCGTGCCCACACCGGTGAGCAGGCTGTTCGCGATCGACCCGACGCTGGACCGCAACTGGTCGATGCCCTGCTGCAACAACTGGTCGAGCTGCCCCTCGCGGATGTTCAGCGGCGGGCCCGCCGCCCAGTCCAGCGCCTGTTGCAGGGCACGGGTCGCGCTGTCGGCGATCTCGGGCACACCGGACGCGATCGACGTCGAGATCAGCGCCACCACGCCGCCGAGCACGACCAGGCCGCCGAGCAGCACGATCGTCGAGGCCAGCGCGGCCGGCACGCCGCGCGAGCGCAGCCACCGGGCGGGCGGCCACAGCACGGTGGTGATCAGCAGGCCCAGCAGGACGGGCATCACCACCACCCACAGCCTGCCGATCAGCGTCCACAGCAGCCAGAAGCCGATGGCGACCAGCGCCAGCCGGGCGCTCCACCGCGCCAGCCAGGTCACCCCGTGCCCGATCGCCTGACCGCGATCGGGCCGGCGGCGGTCTTCAGCGCTCACGTCTTCCGTCCCCTCCACCGCGTCGCGCCTCGCGGCGCCTGTGCGGCAGCCTGCCAGAGCCGGGCGCGCCGGGCGTGCCGCCCCGCCCGTTGTCAAGGCCCGCACCAGGACAGAACCTGTCCGGTCCGCGACCTTGACCTCTCGTCCGACGTCCGCCCACGATGACGGAACAACATCATCCGGTGCGACCGGCAGTGGGAGTTGACAACGATGTCATCGCTTCGCGGCGGCACTGCGGCCCGGTTCGCGGCCGTGTTCGCCGTCCTTGGTTCCGTCCTCGTGCCCGTGCCCGTGCCGCGGGCCGCGGCGGCTCCCGGCGACTGGGTGATCACCGCGCCGGGCACGGCGGCCGTGGCCGCGCACGTGGCGCTCGACCCCGGCACGGGCGGCTTGACGTTCGCCGTCTCCCGGCAGGGCCGCACGGTCCTCGCGCCGTCGCCGATCGGGTTGCGCACCACCGGCGCCGACCTGACCCGGGGCCTGCGTGCGCTCGGCCGCACGGACCGGCCGGTGACCGAGCGGTACGCGACGACCACCGGCAAGCGGCTCGTGCGGCAGAACCGGATGACCGAGACCACGCTCGCGTTCGCGGGCGCGGGCGGCGTGCGGCTGGACCTCGTCGTGCGGGCCGCGCCCGACGGCGTGGCCTACCGGTACGTCGTGCCGGACCCCGTCACGGTGACCGGCGAGGCGTCGTCGTACCGGCTGCCCGCGGACGCCCCGGCCTGGTTGCTGCCCTACAACGCCTGGTACGAGGCGAACCGGGTGCGCACGACGGCCGGTGCGGCGGACGGAGACTTCGGCCACCCCTCGCTGTTCCGGGTGGGCGGGGACTACGCGCTGCTGACGGAGTCCGAATTGGACGGCCGGTACGCGGGCAGCCGGTTGCGGCACGCCGCCGGGTCGGCCGACTACCGGGTCGTGCTCGCCGACGAGCAGGTCACCGACGTCGTGCGCACGCCCTGGCGCACGGCGATCGTCGGCTCCCTGGCGACCGTCGGCCAGTCCACCCTGGTGGACGACCTCGCGTCACCGTCGAAGGTCGCCGACCCCTCGTGGGTGCGGCCGGGCAAGGTCGCCTGGTCGTGGTTGAGCGAGCACGCCAGCCCCGGCGACTTGGCCCGCCAGAAGCAGTACGTGGACTTCGCCGCCCGCAACGGCTGGGAGTACGTGCTGGTGGACGAGGGGTGGCGCGACACCTGGGTGCCGGAGCTGGTCCGGTACGCCCGCGCGCGGGGTGTCGAGGTGCTGCTGTGGTTCCACTGGTCCGCGCTGGACACGCAGGCCGAACGCGACACCGTGCTGCCCGGGGTGCGGCAGTGGGGTGTGCGGGGCGTGAAGCTGGACTTCATGGAGTCCGACTCCCGGGCCCGCTACCAGTGGTACGACGCGGTGCTGGCGAAGACCGCCGAGCTGCGCCTGATGGTGAACTTCCACGGCTCGACCATCCCGCACGGCCTGGCTCGCACGTGGCCGCACGTGATGACGATGGAGGCCGTGCGCGGCGCCGAGAACTCGCCGCCGGCGGCGAACAACCCGGTGCAGTTCTTCACCCGCAACGCGGTCGGGTCGATGGACTACACGCCGGTGTCGCTGGAGGTCGGGCCGAAGGAGGCGTCGGTCGCGCACGAGGTGGCGCTGCCGGTGCTGTACGAGTCGGGGTGGACGCACTTCGCCGACAAGCCGGAGGCCTACGAGCGGTTCCCGGAGGCGTTGCGCTACCTGAACCAGGTGCCGACGGTGTGGGACGAGACCCGGGTGCTGGGCGGCGAGCCGTCCGAGCACGCGGTGGTGGCGCGGCGGTCCGGTGACCGCTGGTTCGTCGGCGCGGTGGCGGCCGGTGACGCGCGCACGCTGCGGGCGTCGCTGGGGTTCCTGGGCGGTGGCCAGTGGCTGGTGGAGGTGGTCAGGGACGGCGTCGGGCGCGCTGACGTGCGGCGGGACGGCCGGATCGCGCGGTCGTCGACGACGCTGGAGGTCCCGGTGCCGCGCGACGGCGGGTTCGCGGCGGTGATCTGCCCGTACCTGCCCGGGGTGCTGACGTGCGACCGGCCGGTGGTGCCGGTGCCCGCCACGACGCTCGCCGTCACGCCGCCGGGGGTCGTGGACGCGGCGCCGGGCACGGAGTTCGAGGTGACCGGCAGCTTCACGGCCGAGGCCGACGTGGAGGACGTCGTGCTGACCGCGACCGCGCCGGGGGGTTGGACGATCACCGGCGCGCCGGTCGAGCGGCGCGCGGTGCGGGCGGGTGAGGTGATCACCGGCCGGTGGACGGCGCGGGTGGGCGGCGACAGCCCGGTCGGTGCGGTGGACGTGCCGGTGTTCGCGGAGTTCCGCGCGCCGGGGCACGCCCGGGTGCACGTGGAGCAGGCGGTGCGGGCGTTCGTGCCGCCACCCGTGCCCACCGGGGACCCGCACGTGAGCGACCTGCCGTTCATGAGCGAGAGCAACGGGTGGGGGCCGGTCGAGCGGGACCGGTCCAACGGCGAGAACGCCGGTGGCGACGGCGGCCCGCTGACCGTTGGCGGTGTCGTGCACGAGAAGGGCATGGGCGCGCACGCGCCGTCCGAGCTGTCGGTGTACCTCGGCGGCGGCTGCCGGGCGTTCACGGCAGTGGTCGGGCTGGACGACGAGACGACGGAACCGGGGTCGGTGGTGTTCCAGGTCTTCGGCGACGACCGGCCGCTGTTCGACAGCGGGGTGGTCCGCGGCGGCGACCCGGCGCGGCCGGTCGCGGTGGACACCACCGGCGTGCGGATGCTCAGCCTCCGCGTGACCGACGGCGGCGACGGCCGCGACTTCGACCACGCCGACTGGGCCGACGCCCGGTTGGCCTGCGCGTGGGAAGGGCATCGGGGATGAGGATCAACCGTCGCCAGTTGCTGAGGGCCGTGGGTGTCGGCGGCGCGCTGGCGCTCGCACCCCGGTTCGCCATCGCCGAACCCTCGGCCGCGGTGGACCCGGTGGCGCGCGTCTACTACGAGGTGCTGTCGCGCCACACGCGGTGGGCCGAGCAGCAGTACGACCCGGCGGCGGGCCGGTACCGGCGGACGGACTTCGGGTTCGCCGTCGTGCTCGGCAACGCGGTCCTGCTGACCAGGGGCGACTACGACGCGGCCGGCACCGGCGTGGCGAAGGCGGTGCTGCACGCGCACACCGTCGACACGATCCGGCACTTCGCCGCGAGCAACGTGCTGGCGGGCGGCGCGGAGTGGGGTCGGACGCTGTTCTGGGACACCACGTTCCAGTCGTACTTCGTGCTGGCCGCGCGCCTGCTCTGGGCCGACCTCGACGCGGCGACGCGGACCGCCGTGGACGCGATCGCCCGCGGCCAGGCCGCCTACACCGCCGCGCTCGGCACGGCGAACGACCCGCGTTCGGGCGGGTGGACGCCCAACGGCCTGGCCGGCGGGCACCGGGGTGACACGAAGCTGGAGGAGATGGGGGTCTACGCGCAGGCGCTCGCGCCGGGGCTCGCCTGGGCGGCCGACGACCCGGACGCGGACGCGTGGCGGGCGGCGTTCGGCCGGTGGAGCCGCAACGAGGCCGGGTTGCCCGCCGCCGACCTGGCCAACCCGGCGCTGGTGGACGGCGTGCCGGTCTCGGCGAACACCGCCAGGAACCTCCACGACACGTTCATCGTGGAGAACCACGGCTCCTACGGGCCGCACTACCAGGAGGAGCTGTGGCGCACGTCCGGCCGCAACGCGGTGCACTTCCTGCTGGCCGGCGTGCCGCTGCCGGAGGTGCTGACCGCGCAGCCCAACGGTGACCGGCTGTGGCGCACGATCCTGGCCACGATGAGCGACGCCGGCGAGCCGCTGATGCCGATGGTGGACGACCGGGAGCACCTCTACGGCCGGGACGTGATCCCGCTGGCGTTCCGGTCGCAGGTGCTGGGCGATCGGCTGGCGGCGCGTGCGGAGGCGGCGCTGGCCGCCCGCCTGGCCGCGTACCAGGCCTACCCGCCGGTGCACCGGCTGGCGAAGTTCTCCGGCGAGGCGAAGTACGAGCCGGAGGCGCGGGCCGAACTCGCGATCAGCTACCTGCTGCACGAGTGGCGCGGCCGCACGGGGCCGGCGGTGGAGCCGGTGTCGGAGGAGGAGTTCTTCTCGTCGGCCGCCACCGTCACGGACTACGGCGGCGAGCCCGGCCTGGTGGCGCACCAGTCGGCGCGCGCGTGGGCGGGCACGGTGACCAAGCCGGGGTTCACGAAGTTCGCCTGGCAGCCGGGGCACGACGACTGGTTGTTCGTGGTCAGCGGCGGCACGCCGATGCTCGTGCCGTCGACGTCACTGGCCGTGCGGGGGCGTTCGGTCGTGGTGTACGAGGGGGTTCGGGACGGGTTCGACGGCACGGCGAACCTGCTGTCGTTCGCGGGCGGTCACGTCGGCACGGCCACCCTGCCCACCGGGACCGTCGTGTACGCGACCTCGGGGTTGGCGGCGGGCGAGGGTCGGGTGGACGTGCACAACCTGACCATGCCCGGCGTGCCCGGTCTCGACGGTTCGCGCACGTACACGGCGGCTGAAGGCGCGGTCACGGTGGCGTCCGCCGACGCGCGCGTGCTGCCTCCCGGTGTCGCGCGGGTGGACGACCTGGTGTTCGGTCCGGTGACGGCGCGGCACGTGCGCGTGGTCGGCGTGTCACCCCACCCGACCTACGGGTACTCGCTGTTCACGCTGGAGGTGCGGGCCTCGGACGGGCCGGACCTGGCGCGAGGCCGGGCCACGACGGCGTCGTCCTGGGACACCGGCCGCGAGCCCGGGTCGGCCACCGACGGCAGCCACACCACCCGGTGGGCGGTGTCGCGGGCGGACCGGGGACGGGCCGACAGCTGGTTGGCGGTGGACCTCGGCGGACCGGGGACGTTCGACCGGGTCCAGCTGCACTGGGAGGCGGCGGCCGGGCGGGCGTACCGGGTCGAGACGTCACCGGACGGCGTCACGTGGACGACCGCCGCCGAGTACCCCAGGCCGGACCTGCGCAGCACCGGCGGTTGGCTCGACGTGGACGGCCGCGCGGGGTTCGTCGTGCACGGTTCGCCCAACCCGATCACGGTGTCCGGCGACACCGTGGTGCTGTCCGACGGGCCGGCCGCCGCCATGGTGGTCGAGGGGTACGTCGGTGTGGCCGACCTGCCGGGGTCGGCCGCGTCGACGCCCCCGACGTGCACCTCGCCCGCCGTCCGCGCCAGTGCCGCCGACGGGTTCCTCAGCCTGTTCAACCTCTCCGACGCGTCGGTGAGCGGCACCGTCTCCGTCCACCAGGGCGGTGGCGCGCTGCGGCTCTACCCCGGTCACCAGGTCGTGACGGCGACCGGCACGGACCACGAGCTGCGGATGGAACCCGCGACGGCGCGCGTCGAACCGCCCCGGTTCACGCTGGAAGGGGACGTGCCGGTCGGCGTGACGGCAGTCGTGCGCCACGGCGCGGAGGTCACCCTGACCGGTGCGGGGCGGGTCGCCCGGTTGACCCTCGTGGCCGCCGACGGCCGCCGCGTGCCGGTCACCCTGCCGCCCGGCGTGCGGCGGGACGTGACGCTGCCGCACACCCGCCCGTACCCGCTCGACGACCTGGCCCTGGGCCGCACGACGTTCCCGACCTCTCCCCTGCCGCCCGGCATGACGTCCCCGTCCGCCGCCGTGGACGGCGACCCGGGCACCGCGTGGACGCCCGGACCGGCGGGCCGGATGGTGGTCGACCTCGGCGCGGACCGGCGGATCGGACGCGTCGACCTGACGTGGACCGCCGGCCCGGTCCCCGAGTGCGCGATCAGCACCAGCGCGGACGGCCGGACCTACGGGCCGCCGACCACCGCGCCCCGGCGTCGTCAGGCCGGGCTGGACCTGGACGTCACGGCCCGCTACGTCGCCGTGACGACACCCGGTTGGCGTCCGGGCCAGGCCGCGCTCACCGCGCTCGCGGTCCGGTCCGCTCGCCGGGAGGCCGCGGGCCGTGCGGGGACGTAGGCTCACGAACGTGAGTGATACTTCGACATCCGCGGCGGACCAGGGCAATCCCGAGCACGAGCGGGGCGGCACGTACTCGGTCAAGGGGAAGGAGTACACCCGCGACACGCGGTACATCACGACCCGCGTCACGGCGGACGGGCGGGACGGCTACCCGGTC
This sequence comes from Saccharothrix saharensis, assembly GCF_006716745.1. Taxonomy (NCBI): domain Bacteria; kingdom Bacillati; phylum Actinomycetota; class Actinomycetes; order Pseudonocardiales; family Pseudonocardiaceae; genus Saccharothrix; species Saccharothrix saharensis. The sequence goes on from NZ_VFPP01000001.1 coordinate 768,619, forward strand.
GAGGCCGGGCGGTACCGGCTGGTGGCGGCGCGGGCGTGCCCCTGGGCCAACCGGTCGATCATCGTCCGCCGGTTGCTCGGGCTGGAGGACGTCCTCTCGCTCGGGCTGCCCGGACCCACGCACGACGAGCGGTCGTGGACGTTCGACCTCGACCCGGGCGGGCGGGACCCCGTGCTGGGCATCGAGCGGTTGCAGGAGGCCTACTTCAAGCTCGACCCCGGGTACCCGCGCGGCATCACGGTGCCGGCGATCGTCGACACGACGACCGGCGCGGTGGTGACCAACGACTTCGCGCAGATCACGCTGGACCTGTCCACCGAGTGGCGCGAGCACCACCGCGACGGCGCGCCGGACCTGCTGCCGGTGCGGCACCTCGACGAGGTCGAAGCGGTCAACCAGCGGGTCTTCACCGAGGTCAACAACGGCGTGTACCGGTGCGGGTTCGCGGGCACGCAGCAGGCGTACGACGACGCGTACGCCCGGCTGTGGACCGCGCTGGACTGGTTGGAGGAACGACTGAGCGGGCAGCGGTACCTCGTCGGCGACACGATCACCGAGGCCGACGTGCGGCTGTTCACCACGCTGGTGCGCTTCGACCCGGTCTACCACGGGCACTTCAAGTGCAACCGGAACAAGCTGGCCGAGATGCCGGCGCTGTGGGCGTACGCCCGTGACCTGTTCCAGACGCCCGGGTTCGGCGACACGGTCGACTTCACGCAGATCAAGCAGCACTACTACCTGGTGCACAAGGACATCAACCCGAACGGGATCGTGCCCGCGGGGCCGGACCTGTCCGGCTGGGTCACGCCGCACGGGCGGGAAGCCCTCGGCGGGCGGCCGTTCGGCGACGGCACGCCGCCCGGTCCGGTGCGCGACGGTGAACGGGTGGACCCGGCGCACACGCCGTTGCGGTGAGGCGGGCCGGGGGAACCCGCTCCCCCGGCTCCTCCCGCGACCTGAACGTGGAACTCACGGGACCTGAGCGTTCGACTCACGGGACCTGAACGTTCGACTCACGGGACTTGAGCGTTCGACTCACGGGACGCGAGCGTTCGGTTCGCGGGGTGGGCAGGTGCTCTCGCGGACGACCAGCTCCGTGGCGAGGTCTATGCGCTCGTTCGGCGGGCGTTCGCCGCGCGCCAGGCTGAACACCATCTGCGCCGCCGTGGTCGCCATCTCGCGCAACGGCTGCCGCACCGTGGTCAGCTGGGGCCCTATCCACTCGGTGACCGACAGGTCGTCGTAGCCCACGATCGACAGGTCGTCCGGAATGGACAGACCCAGCTCGCGCGCCGCCCGCATGACGCCGAGCGCCTGGAAGTCCGACCCCGCGAAGATCGCCGTCGGCCGGTCCGGACGGCTCAGCAGCGCCATCCCGTGGTTGTACCCGCCCTGCACGTAGAAGTCGCCGTACCGCACGAAATCCGGGTCCACGACCACGTCCGCGTCCTCCAGCGCGCTGCGGTACCCGTCGACCCGCGCACGGCTGCACAGCATGGTGGTGGGACCGGAGATCACCGCGATCCGGCGGTGGCCGAGCGCGAGCAGGTGCCGGGTCGCGGCCAGGCCGCCCGCCCAGTTCGCCGAGCCCACGGTCGGCACGCCGGGTGGCGGCTCGCCGGCGGTGTCCACGAACACGAACGGGATGTTGCGCGTGGTGAGCTGACGGCGCTGCTCGGCGTCCAGCCCCGCCAGCACCAGGATCACGCCGAGCGGACGGCGGGCCAGCAGGTCGTCGAACCACTCGCGGCGCGGTCGGTGCTCGCCGCCCAGCTCGGACAGCACCACGGCGGCGCGCTCGTTCGCCGCGGCCAGCTCCACCCCGCGGATGATCTCGGTCGACCACGCCGAGTGCATCTCGTGGAACACCAGGTCGATCAGCGCGGGCCGGGACGACTGCCGCGCTCGTCGTCGGCGGTACCGGTGCTGCTCGATGATGCTCTCGACGCGGGCTCGCGTGTCCGGTGCCACGTCCGGTCGTCCGTTGAGGACCTTCGAGACGGTCGGGATGGACACGCCCGCCTCGGCGGCGATCGAGGAGATCGACGCCGCGCCCTTCACCGTCTTCTCCGGCACCGCGCCGGCGGCGTCCCGATCGGTCGACGAACTCATGCTGCCCCCTGTCCGCGTCACGGTCCGCGCCCCGCACACCGGTTCTAAAGTTTCGACGGCCGAGCGTAAAGGTTCGACCTTTCGACCACCAGCATGACGGCTTGGAGCATTACTCCATTAACGCAAAAGGGGCGCCTCTTCCAGGCCTGTTCATACCTGTGAACTGCGAAGACACAGGAAGGACACGGACTGTTGACGTCTTGCGGAGATCCTCCTACGGTCTCCCCACCGGATCGGCATGTCGGAAAGTACTTCGATAGTTTCGGTCTTCACGCGGATGTGAGCGGGGGTACCTGGTCGATGATGAACAGGACGACGGAGGTCGCGACGACGCCGGTGGGCGACGCCGTCCCGACTGCCGCCGACCAGCCGAACGCGACGTGGCGGGACGTCTCGCTGCCCGCCGCCGAACGGGCCGACGCGCTCGTCGCCGCGATGACGCTCGAGGAGAAGCTCGCGCAGCTCGTCGGCGTCTGGGTCGGCGCGGACCCGTCCGGCGCCGGGGTGGCCCCGCACCAGCACGACATGACGAGCGAACCCGTGGTCTGGGCGGACGTCATCTCCTCCGGCCTCGGCCAGCTCACCCGACCGTTCGGCACCCGGCCGGTCGACCCGGTCGCCGGCGCCCGGTCCCTGGCCGCGTCGCAGCGGGAGGTGGCCGAAGCCAACCGGTTCGGCATCCCGGCCCTGGTGCACGAGGAATGCCTCACCGGCTTCGCCGCGTGGCAGGCCACCGCCTACCCCTCGCCGCCGGCCTGGGGCGCGTCGTTCCACCCCGAGCTGGTGGCCGAGATGTCCGGCCTGATCGGCCGCTCGATGCGCGCGGCGGGCGTGCACCAGGGGTTGGCGCCGGTCCTGGACGTCACCCGCGACTACCGCTGGGGCCGCACCGAAGAGACCATCGGCGAAGACCCGTACCTCGTCGGCACGGTCGCCACCGCCTACGTGCGCGGCCTGGAGCAGGCCGGGATCGTGGCCACGCTCAAGCACTTCGCCGGGTACTCCGCCTCCCGCGCCGGGCGCAACCTCGCGCCGGTGGCCATCGGGCCGCGCGAGTTCGCCGACGTGATCCTGCCGCCGTTCGAGATGGCCGTGCGCGATGGCGGCGTGCGCTCGGTCATGCAGTCCTACACCGAGATCGACGGCGTGCCGTCCGCCGCCGACGCCGGCCTGCTCACCACGCTCCTGCGCGACACGTGGGGCTTCGACGGCACGGTGGTCGCCGACTACTTCGCGGTCAAGTTCCTGCAGACGCTGCACGGGGTCGCCGAGGACGAGGCGCACGCCGCCGGACTGGCCCTGGCCGCCGGTGTGGACGTGGAGCTGCCGACCGTGCGCTGCTACGGCAACCCGCTGCGCGATGCGGTCGAGCGCGACGACGTGGACGAAGCGCTGGTCGACCGGGCGTTGCGCCGGGTGCTGCGCCAGAAGGTCGAACTCGGCCTGCTCGACCCGGACTGGACGCCGCTCCCCGCGGGCGTCGACGAGCTGCGGCTGGACTCGCCCGAAGCCCGGGACGTCACGCTGCGGCTCGCGCGCGAGTCCCTGGTCCTGCTCGCCAACGACGGCGTCCTGCCGCTGCGGCCGGACGTGCGGCTGGCCGTGGTCGGGCCGCTCGCGGACGACCCGATGGCGATGCTCGGCTGCTACTCGTTCCCCGCGCACATCGGCGTGCACCACCCGGACAGCGGGCTCGGCCTGGACATCCCGACCGTGCTGTCCTCGCTGCGCGACGCCGTGGGCGGCGACATCGCCCACGCCAAGGGCTGCGAGGTCGCCGCCGAACCCGACGCCGACGACATCGCGGCCGCCGTGGCCGCCGCACGGGACGCTGACGTGTGCGTGGTCGCCGTGGGCGACCTGGCGGGGCTGTTCGGGCGGGGCACGTCGGGCGAGGGGTGCGACGCGACCGACCTGAACCTGCCCGGCGCGCAGGCCGACCTGGTCCGCGCGGTCCAGGCCACCGGCACGCCCGTCGTGCTGCTGCTCGTCACCGGCCGCCCGTACGCGATCGGCGACCTGGCCGACGGCTCGGCGGCGGTCGTGCAGGCCTTCTTCCCCGGCCAGCTCGGCGGCCGGGCCATCGCCGACGTGCTGACCGGCGCGGTGTCGCCGTCGGGCCGGCTGCCGCTCGGCATCCCGGGCGACCCCTCCGGCCAGCCGGGCACCTACCTGTCCGCACCGCTGGGTCGGCGCACCGAAGTGTCCAACGTGGACCCGACGCACGCCTTCCCGTTCGGCCACGGCCTGGGCTACGACACGTTCACGTGGTCGCCCGTGCGCGTGACCCCGGGCGACCGGCCGTGGGCCACCGACGGCGACGTGGAGCTGGAACTGGACGTCCGCAACCCCGGTACGCGCGCCGGCGCGGACGTGGTGCAGCTCTACCTGCACGACCCCGTCGCGCAGGTCACCCGCCCGGTCGTGCGGCTCATCGGCTACGCGCGGGTGGAGCTGGCCGGCGGCGCGTCGGCGCGCGTCACGTTCCGGGTGCCGTCCGACGCCACGTCGTTCACCGGCCTCGGCGGGCGGCGCGTGGTCGAGCCGGGCGCGGTGCAGCTGCGCGTGTCCCGGTCGAGCGCCGACGTGCACGAAGCGGTGGACCTCGACCTCGTCGGCCCGCTGCGCGAAGTCGACCACACGCGGCGTTGGCTCACCGCCGTGTCGGTCATCCACGAGGAGGTGGAGCGAGCATGACCACCCAGATCAGCGAACCGGCGGCCGACACCGCACCGGACAAGCCCGGGAGACCACCGGGAACGGCCAGGTCACCGCGGTACAGGACCACGTGGCGCAAGGCGTTCAAGCGCGACTGGCAGCTCTACACGCTGGTCATCGTCCCGCTGCTGTTCTTCCTCGTCTTCCGGTACGCGCCGATGCTCGGCAACGTCATCGCGTTCCGCAAGTTCGTGCCGGGCGGCAGCATCTACGGCGAGACGTGGGTCGGCCTGCGCTACGTCAAGATGTTCATCAACGACCCGAACTTCTGGGAGGTCTTCGGCAACACGATGGCGCTCGGCGCGCTGTCGCTGGTGTTCACCTTCCCGTTGCCGATCGTGCTCGCGTTGCTGCTCAACGAGGTCCGCTCGCGCTACTTCAAGCGGTTCGTGCAGACGGTGTCCTACCTGCCGCACTTCCTGTCGATCGTGATCGTGGCCGGCATGGTGATGCAGCTCGTGTCGCTGGAGGGCACGGTCAACCAGGTCGTGCGCGCCCTCGGCGGCGAGGCGGTCTCGTTCATCCAGGACCCGAGCTGGTTCCGCACGATCTACGTCTCCTCCGAGGTCTGGCAGACCGTCGGCTGGGGCACGATCCTCTACCTGGCCGCGCTGACCACGATCGACTCCCAGCTCTACGAAGCGGCCCGGATCGACGGCGCGAACCGCTGGCAGCAGACCTGGCACGTGACGCTGCCCGGCATCCGGCCCACGATGATCACGCTGCTGATCCTCAACATCGGCACGTTCATGGCGGTCGGGTTCGAGAAGGTCCTGCTGCTGTACAACCCGCTGACCTACCCCACCGCGGACGTCATCTCGACCTACCTCTACCGGGTCGGCCTGGTGTCCAACAACTTCAGCTACGCCGCCGCGATCGGCCTGTTCGAGTCGGTCATCGGCCTGACGCTGATCCTGTCCGCCAACGCGATCTCGCGCCGAACAGTGGGGACGAGCCTGTGGTGACCACCGACCCTTCGCGCGTCATGGAGCGGCTGGACAAGCCCGCGGGCGGGCGCCGCACGTCGCTGGACGACTCCCCCGGCTACCGGGCCTTCCGCGTGGTCAACACGATCGTGCTGCTCGGCGTGGTCGCGGTGACGCTGTACCCGTTCGTCAACATCGTGGCGCAGTCGTTCAGCAGCGAGGTCTACATCCGCACCGGCCAGGTCAACCTGGTGCCGCGCGGGTTCAACCTCGACACCTACAAGCTGGTCGCCTCCGACCCCGCGTTCTGGAACAGCTACCTCAACACCGTCATCTACACCGTGACGGCCACCGCGATCTCGATCGTGCTCACCACGATCTACGCGTACGTGCTGTCCAAGCACCGGCTCAAGGGCCGCGGCCTGCTCGTCGGCATCGCGGTGTTCACCATGTTCTTCAACGGCGGCCTGATCCCGAACTACGTGCTGGTGAACGGCCTCGGGATGACCAACACGATCTGGGCGATCGTGCTGCCGAACGCGATCAGCGTGTTCAACCTGCTCGTGATGAAGGCGTTCTTCGAGAGCCTGCCGACGGAGCTGGAGGAGGCCGCCGCGATCGACGGCCTGAACACCTACGGCATCCTGCTGCGCATCGTGCTGCCGCTGTCCAAGGCGGTGCTCGCCACCATGGTCCTGTTCTACGCGGTGGCGAACTGGAACTCCTGGTTCCAGGCGTTCCTCTACCTCGACCGGGCCGACCTGTTCCCGGTCACCGTGTACCTGCGGAACATGATCGCCGGCGCCACCTCGGCGACGTCGGTCGGCGCCGTCGAGACCAACGCCGTGGCCATCTCCGCCAACATCAAGGCCGTGACGATGGTGCTGACCGTCCTGCCCATCATCGCCGTTTATCCCTTCATCCAGCGCTACTTCGTGTCGGGCGTGATGCTCGGCGCGGTCAAGCAGTAGCGCGTCCGCTCCGAGTTGACGACGGCGTCAATCACCTGAGGAGACAGCACGATGCGAACCAAATGGAAGCGAACGCTTCTGACTGCCGTCGCCGGCAGCCTCGTGGTCAGCCTGGCCGCGTGCAGCGAGGAAGGCGCGGACGCCGGAGGCGGGGTCGACCTCGACGGCAAGAAGACCGCGTCGATGGCCGACTACAAGGCGGGCGCGCAGTTCAAGGCCACCGAGCCGGTCGACGTCAGCCTGCTCTACCTCGACCAGTCACACTACCCGATCAAGGACGACTGGCTGCTGTGGAAGGAGATCACGCAGCGGACCAACGTCACGATCAAACCGACGGTCGTGCCCTACAGCGACTACGACCAGAAGCGCGGCCTGCTGATCAGCTCGGGTGACGCGCCGACGATCATCTCCAAGACCTACCCGGGCCAGGAGGAGCAGTTCGTCTCCTCCGGCGCGATCCTCCCGGTGAGCGACTACATCGACCTGATGCCGCACTTTAAGGACAAGGTCGAGAGGTGGAAGCTCCAGCCGGAGCTGAACACGCTGCGCCAGGAGGACGGCAAGTTCTACGTGCTGCCCGGCATGCACGAGAAGCTCTGGCAGGACTACACGCTCGCGTTCCGCACCGACGAGCTGACGCGGCTGAACCTGCAGACCCCGAAGAACTGGGACGAGGTCTACACCGTCCTCAAGGCGATCAAGGCGGCGAACCCGGACAGCTACCCGCTGTCGGACCGCTTCGAGGGCAAGTCGATCCTCAACTACGCCGGGCAGACCTTCGGCACGCAGGCCGGGTGGGGTTACGTCAAGAACACGATCTGGAACGAGTCGGCGCAGAAGTACGAGCTCACCGGCGCGACCCAGGAGTACAAGCAGCTGGTCGAGTTCTTCCACAAGCTCGTCTCCGAGGGCCTGATGGACCCCGAGAGCTTCACGCAGAAGGACGACGCGGCGATCCAGAAGTTCGCCAGCGGCAAGTCGTTCGCGATCAGCAGCAACGCGCAGAACATCGTCAACGACTACCGGCCGAACGTCTCCAAGATCCCCGGCGCGACCGTGGCGAAGATCCCGCTGCCCGCCGGGCCCAAGGGTGACGTCATCCGCGGCACGCGCCTGGAGAGCGGCCTGATGGTGTCGGCCAAGGCGGCCGAGAGCGACAAGTTCGTCGCGACGATGCAGTTCATCGACTGGCTCTGGTACTCCGACGAGGCCCAGGAGTTCACCAAGTGGGGCGTGCTGGGCACGACCTACGACAAGGACGCGTCGGGCAAGCGGACGCTCAAGCCCGAGATCGCGTTCGGCGGCATGAACGTCGGCGCGCCGAAGAACCTCCAGCGCGACTTCGGCTTCCAGGGCGGTGTCTTCTACTACGGCGGCGCCAACGAGCTGCTGCAGTCGATGTTCACCGAGGAAGAAGTGGCCTTCCAGAAGACGATGGCCGACAAGAAGGTCCAGCCGCTGCCGCCGCCCGCGCCGCTGAACGAGGACGAGCGCGAGCGCGCCGCACTGCTGGAGAGCCCGCTCAAGGACTTCGTCACGCAGTCGACGCTGCAGTTCATCCTCGGCCAGCGCGACCTGTCCACGTGGGACGCCTACGTCAAGGAGCTGGAGGCGAAGGGCTCGAACGACCTCGTCGAGATCGTCAACGGCGCGCACAAGCGCTACAAGGAGAAGAACGGCTGATCGGGCGGGTCCGGCCGCGGTGTCCACGCCGCGGCCGGACCCGATCGTCTTGGAGGGCACTTGAACCGCGTCACCGTCCCCGGCGAGCCGATCGGCCGCCTGTCCGAGTCGTGGCGCCACTGCGTGGGCACCGGCCGGCTCAACGTCGCGCTGCGCGCCGACTACCAGGAGTCCCTGGCCCTCGTGCAGCGCGACATCGGCTTCCGCCACATCCGCGGCCACGGCCTGCTGTCCGACGACATGGGCGTGCACCGCCGCTCGAACGACGGGGTGACCCGGTACTCGTTCACCTACGTCGACCAGGTCTTCGACCGGTTCCTGGAGCTGGGTGTCCGGCCGTTCGTCGAGCTGGGGTTCATGCCCACCGCGCTCGCCTCCGGCGACGACACCGTGTTCTGGTGGAAGGGCAACATCACCCCGCCGAACGACTGGGACGAGTGGGCCGCGCTGGTGCGCGCCGTCGTCCGCCACCTGGTCGACCGCTACGGCGCGGACGAGGTGCGCACCTGGCCGATCGAGGTGTGGAACGAGCCGAACCTGGTCAACTTCTGGAAGGACGCCGACCAGGAGGCCTACTTCCGCCTGTACGAGATCACCGCGCGGACCATCAAGGACGTCGACGCCGGACTCCAGGTGGGCGGCCCGGCGATCTCACCCGGCTCGGACGAGTGGTGGGAGCCGTTCGCCGAGTTCGTCACCCGCCGTGACGTTCCGGTCGACTTCGTCAGCAGGCACGCCTACACGTCCGGCCCCGCGCAGCACGTGCCGTTCGGCACGTACCAGACGCTGACCGCACCGCGCCACCTGCTGGACCAGTTCGACGCGCCCCGCAAGCACCTGGCGGGCACCGCGCTGGCCGGGCTGCCCGTGCACATCACCGAGTTCAACAGCTCCTACCGGCCGGACAACCCGATCCACGACACCGCCTACCACGCCGCCTACCTGGCCCCCGTGCTCACCGGCGGCACGGACCTGGTGGACTCCTACTCCTACTGGACGTTCTGCGACGTCTTCGAGGAGGAGAACGTGCCGACCTCGCTGTTCCACGGCGGTTTCGGCCTGCTCACGCACCGGCAGGTGCCCAAGCCGACCTACCACCTGTACGCGTTCATGGCCCGGATGGGCACGCACGTCCTCGCCCGCGGCGCGGACCACCTGGTGTGCGCGACCGACGACGGCCGGGTCACCGCACTGGCCTGGCAGCCCGTCGGCGGGACGGACGGACCGGACGCGCCCGAGCGGCACGACGTGCGGCTGTCGGTGCCGATGACGGGTCCGCGCGCGTTCGTCCGCCGGGAACGGGTCAACGAGCACGACGGCAACGCGTTCGGCGCGTGGCGCGAACTGGGCCGTCCCCGCTCACCCGGCCCGCGCACGCTCGACGTGCTGCGCGACTGCGCCCGTCCCGCCGTGGAGCACCGGTCGGCCGAGGTCGTGGCCGGGCGGGTCGCGCTGGACCTCGCGCTGGCCCGGCACGAGGTCACGTTCGTCGAAGTGGTCCCGGTGCACGCCGAAGAGCACGAGGGTCTGGACGACCGGCGGCTGCTCGGCGCGTCCGACGACCGGCTCGTGGCGCCGCACGAGAGGCGGTGACGGTGTCCGCGCCACGACGGGGTGATCCCGCCGCCGAGATCGGGACTGGCATCCTGTCGCGCATCGCCTCGGTCGTGTACTGGTTCGTCGTCATCGAGGCCATGATCGTGCTGACGACGGCCCCCGGGTTCCTCGCGCTGCTGTTCCTGGATCGCGGCGCGGGCAACGCGCCGCTGGTCGGGCTGTGCTTCGCCCCCGTCGGCCCGGCGCTGTCGGCCGCCGTCTACGCCTGGCGGGTGTTCCTGGCCGACCGGGACCTCTCCCCCGCCCGGCACTTCCGCCGCGGCTACCGGCTCAACTGGCTCGACGTGCTGCGCTGGTGGCTGCCCGCCCTGGCGGTGCTCACCGTGATCGGTTTCAGCCTGGCCAACCTGGAGCTCGCCGCCGTGCCCGCCGGGTACGGCCTCGTGCTGGTCGTCGTCGCCGTGGCCGTCCTGGTCTGGTCGACGCAGGCGCTGGTGCTGTCGTCCACGCTCTCCCTGCGCACCCGTGACACGGCACGCCTCGCGTCCTACTACCTGGCCGCACGGCCCGCGAGCGCGCTCGGCGCGTTGTCGTTGCTCGTCGCGGCCGGAGGGCTCGTCGTGCTCACCTCGGACTGGGTGCTCGCGCTGCTGGCCGCACCGTTCACCCTCCTCCTGCTGCGCAACGCCGAACCGGTACTGCGTGACGCCACGGAAAGGTTCACCGCGTGACCTCGCAGATCATGCCCCCGAGCATCGGTTACGGCGGCGACTACAACCCGGAGCAATGGCCCCGGGAGGTCTGGGACGACGACTACGCCGCGTTCAAGCTCGCCGGCATCAACACGGTCACGGTGGGTGTGTTCGCCTGGGCGCACCTGGAACCCGCCGAGTTCCGCTACGACTTCTCGACGCTGGACGCGATCGTGGAACGGGCGACGGCCGAGGGCATGCGGGTCGTGCTGGCGACCCCGAGCGGCGCGATGCCGCCGTGGCTGGCACGCAAGTACCCGGACGCCTGCCGGGTCGACTTCGAGGGGCGGCGGCACGTCTACGGGCAGCGGCACAACGCCTGCCCCTCCTCGCGCGACTTCCGCCGTGCGGCCGTGGCGCTGGCAGGGCGGCTGGCACGGCGGTACGGGACCAACCCGGCGGTCGTGGCCTGGCACATCGGCAACGAGTACGGCGGCGCGTGCTGGTGCCCGGAGTGCGGCGACGCGTTCCGCAAGTGGCTGCGCGGGCGCTACGGCTCGCTCGACCGGCTCAACGACGCGTGGAACACCACGTTCTGGTCCCACACGTTCACCAAGTGGTCGCAGATCGAGCCGCCGAACGCGTTGTCCGAGCACTGGCGCGGGCCCGACCACACCGCGTTCCAGGGCATCACGCTGGACTACAAGCGGTTCATGTCCGACCAGCTGCTCGAAGGGTTCCTGGCGGAGAAGGCGGCCATCCGCGAGCACGCGCCGGACACGCCCGTGACGACGAACATGATGGGCCTCTACCAGCCGATCGACTACCACCGCTGGGCGCCGCACCTGGACTTCGCGTCGTGGGACAACTACCCGCCGGCGGACCGCTCGTCCACCCGCACGGCCGCGCGCATGGCGTTGACGCACGGGCTGATGCGCGGCCTGCGCGACGGCGACCCGTTCTGGGTGATGGAGCAGACCCCCTCGGTCACCGCGTCGCGTGACGTGAACCCGGTCAAGCGCCCCGGCGTGCTGCGGCTGTGGTCGTGGCAGTCGGTCGCGCACGGCGCGGACGCGGTGCTGTACTTCCAGCTCCGGCAGTCCCGCGGCGCGTGCGAGAAGTACCACGGCGCCGTGCTCGACCACGCGGGCCGCACGGACACCCGCGTGTTCCGGGAGGTCGCCGAGGTGGGCGCCGAGTTCGCCCGCGTCGGTGACGCGGTGCTGGGCGGCCGCACCCCCGCGCGTGCCGCGCTGCTGGTCGACTGGGACAGCTGGTGGGCCGTCGAGATGTCCGACGGACCCAACCGCAACGTGCGCTACCTGGACGTCCTCACCACCTACCACCGCGCGCTGTGGCAGGCCAACGTGCCGCTCGACGTGGTGCCCGTGACCGCCGACCTGTCCGGCTACGAGGTCGTCGTCGCGCCGCTGCTGCACATGGTGAAAGGCGACCTGGCCGACCGGGTGACCGCGCTGGTGGAGCGTGGCGGCACGTTCGTCACCACCGCCCTGTCCGGCCGCGTGGACGAGGACGACAACGCGTTCCTGACCGATGTGCCGGGGCCGTTCGGGGCGCTGCTCGGCCTGCGGGTCGAGGAGACCGACGCGCAGCAGCCCGACGTGGTGAACCCCGTGACGCTGTTCGGCGCGGAGCACGACGCCCGGCACGTGTTCGAGGTCGTCGTGCCGGACGACGCCGAGGTGCTGGGCACCTACGGTGCCGACTTCTACGCCGGCACGCCCGCCGTGACGCGGTCCGCGCGGGGTCGTGGGCACGCCTGGTACGTCGCGACGCTGCTGGACGACTCGGGCGTGGACGCCGTCGTGCGCTCGGCCCTGGCCCACCACGACCTGCTCGGACCGCTCGCGGACAGCCCGGACGTCGAGGTGACCGACCGCATCACCGCAGACGGCACCCGCTACCTGTTCATCCTGAACCACGGCCCCGCCCGCACGGTCCCGATCCCCGTGCCCGGCACGGACCTCCTGACCGACCGGCCGCTGAGTTCGGGCGAGCCCTTGGAGCTGCCCCCGACCGCCGTCCTGGTCGTCCGCTGCGATCCTGAACGTTGAACTCAGGGGTCCTGAACGTAGGACACACGCGGTCTGAGCGTTCGACACACGCTAGTGGATGGTGCGGGCGCGGGCGTCCGGCACGCCCGACTTGCGCCAGAAGTAGGTGTTCACCTGGTCCCGCCACTCCGTCGCGCACCGCAGCTGCTCCGCCAACAACGCGGCCACCCGCTCGTACACCTCGGACGGCACGTGCCCCTCGACCTTCGCCCACGTGTCCGCCATCCGCGCCACCTCGTCCCGGCCCGCGAAGTGGGTGTCGTAGATGTGCTGGATCACCGTCGTCCCGGAGTGCAGGACATGCCCGTACGGCACGTGGTGGAAGAACAGCAGCAGTTCGTCCGGGCACGTCTCCACCGACTCGTACACCTCCCGCCACGGCTGCGGGAACTGGCCGGCGAAACCCGTGCCCGTGGCCCGCGTCCGGTCGACGCCCACCCCGTCGCGGTCGGCGAAGTGGTAGGTGCCCCACCGCGAGTACTCGTAGCCGTCGACGCTCGGACCGTAGTGGTCACCGGGGTTCACCATGAACCCGACCCCCAACGGCGCGGTGTACCGCTCGTACGTCAGCCACGAGCCGCCCATGACCTCGTGCAACGCCTCCCGCACCGCGGTGGTCTCGCCGAAGGTGAGGCCGATCCACTCGTCCAGCACGGCCTCCGACGCGACCCGGTCGTCCCACGCGAGCCGGCCGAACCCGAACAGGTTGGCCTGCGCCAGCGGGTGCCCGGTCCAGAACGGGTCGTCGCCGACGTTCGACACGGCCACCACACCACCCCCGGGCGCGGCGGCCCGCCCCGCGGCGATGTCGGCGACCGTCGGCCGATCGTCGCCCCACGGCCGGAAGCCGAGCATCTCCCGCCACTGCGGCACGAGGTGGCACACGTGCTTCTGCTGCCCGGTGTACTCCTGCGTCACCTGCAACTCGACCGCGAGCCGGGTCCGCGGCATCGCCGCGATCACCGGCGACAACGGCTCGCGGACCTGGAAGTCCACCGGACCGGCCTTCACCTGCAGCACCACGTTCGGGTCGAACGCGCCGTCCAGCGGGGCGAAGTGGTCGTACGCCGCCCGCGCCCGGTCCGTCGAGCGGTCACGCCAGTCCTGGTGGTGGTCGTAGACGAACGCGCGCCAGAACACCGTCCCGCCGAACGGGGCGAGCGCGCGGGCCAGCACGTTCGCGCCGTCCGCGTGGTCACGGCCGTAGGCGAACGGTCCGGGCTGGCCCTCCGAGTCGGCCTTGACGACGTACCCGCCGAAGTCCGGGACCGCCGCGTACACCCGCGCCGTCGTGCGCGCCCACCAGTCCCGCACGGCCGGGTCGAGCGGGTCCGCGGTGGGCAGGCCGCCCAGCGTGATCGGCGCGGCGAAGCTCACCGACAGGTGCACCCTGATCCCGTGCGGTCGGAACACCTCGGCCAGTCGCACCACTTCGGGCAGCAGGTCGGTCAGCAGCCTGGCCTCGGTGCGGTGCACGTTGACGTTGTTCAACCCCACCCGGTTGACGCCGATCGAGCCGAGCAGCCGCGCGTAGGCGCGGGTCCGGGACAGGTCGGCCCGGACCGCGCCGTCGGCGTAGAAGATCGAGCCGCCCGCGTACCCGCGTTCGACCTGCCCCATCACCGGGTGCACGTCGACGTTGTCCCAGTGGTCCAGCATCCGCACCGGCTGGCGCGGCGCGTGCCGCTTCGGCGGTGCCTCACCCGCGAACGCCGACTCGCCCAGCCGCACCACGTGGTGGAAGCCGTAGAGCAACCCCGGGCCGTCGACCGCGCGGACCACCGTGGTCGTGCCCGCGCGCCCCACCACGAACGCCTCGGGGTCGGTCTCCCCGGCGTCGGGCGCGCAGACCAGCTCCAGGTCCACCGGACCGTCGTCGACCAGCGCACCGCCGTGCTCGGCCGCCGCCGCTCCGATCTCGCCGCGCACCGTGGCGACGACCGGCCCCTCCCCGAGGACGCGGGTCCGCCGCGAGCCGATCGCCCGGAACGCGGAGGCGGGGAGCCAGGCGGGGTGCACGCCGATCATGGACAGGTTCCTCCCGGTGCGGGATCGGTGACATCGTCAAACCTATGTCGCTCTCCCTGTCCGGGCAAGGAAAACAGTCGTCCACTGTCGACGTTCACACTGCTGAACCGCTACGAAACATTTGCGTGCCAACAGGTCCGTGACAGACGTGTCAAATGGACTCTTCGAACAAGTGCAGTGGAACCGCGTCGGCGAGCGCCTGGTAGCCGGCCGGTGTCAGGTGGAGGTGGTCGCCCTCGTCGTAGGCGGCACGCAGGCGGCGCGGGTCGTCCGGGTCGCGGACCGCCGCGTCGAAGTCGAGCACGGCGTCGAACACCCCGCCCGCGCGGATCCACTCGTTGACCGCCTGACGTGCCGCTTCACGGTGGCCGTCCGGGTCGTCGTACGCCTCGTTGCCGCCCAGCGGTGCCAACGTGGCCCCGTACACCTTGATGCCGTGCGCGTGGGCGCGGACCACGATCTGCTCGTAGGCCGCGCAGAGGTCGTCCGCCACCTGCTTCTGCGTGACGGCGGTGGCGTGCGCGGTGGCGATGTCGTTGATGCCCTCGAACACCGCCAGCCAGGCCACGCCGGTCTGCGCCAGCACGTCGCGGTCGAGGCGGGCCAGGGCGCTGGGGCCGATCCCGTCGGCGAGCACCCGGTTGCCGCCGGTGCCCTGGTTGAGCACGGCGACGCCCGAGGTGGTGGGGTGCGCCCGCAGCCGGGCCGACAGCCGGTCCGGCCACCGGTCGTTGCCGTTCGTGGTGGAACCCCGCCCATCGGTGAGGGAATCGCCCAAGGTGACCACGGCGGCACCGCCCCGTTCCGACCACACCTCGATGCCGCTGAGGAAGTACCAGTGGTCGGTGGTCGTCGCGCCCGGCAGGTCGTCGGCCGCCACCCGGTCGCCCGCCGCGACGTGGGACGTCGTGCGCGAGCCGGGGTGCGAGGTGACCAGGTCGGACGCCTGCCCGTCGGCCAGGTGCACCGTCACGGTCAGGTTCGCCTCGGCCCCGACCGGGAAGTCCAGCGGGTCCGACACCACCTGCGCCCCGACCGGAACGACGACGCCGGCGCGGCCGTGGAACGTGACCGGGCGGGCCGACCCCGGCTCGATCGCCGCCACCCCGGCCCGGCCGTCGACCGGCCGCGCCACGGTCACCGCCGTGATGGGCAGGACCGCGCCGCCGAACGCGTTGGAGAAGCGCAGCCGCAGCCGGTCGCCACCGACCGTGACGCGCGCGGTCTGCCGCAGCGTGGCGTCGGCGAGCACCAGGCCCTCGCGGGTGAACGGCGCGGGCGGCAGGTTGTCCGGCTCGGTCACCTGCGGTGCGGACACCCACGTGTGGACCCAACGGCCGACGGGTGATGCGCTGGAACTCATGATCGGGGGACCTCCGCAACTCTTGCGGGCGAACACGGATTCGGTGGGACGCTACCTGCCCGCGCCGGCACCGCGCCGACGCCCGTGAAGTGCTGCCCACCGACCCGTGCCGCACGATCGTGTGGTCCTGTCACCTCCGCTGCCACGCCGCAGTCCGGCGATCTCCGGTCGACAGGCGGGAAAGCTGCCCACCGCCGCCCGCCTGGCCCACCTCGGTCACCCGCTACGTCAAGCACCGCAGCGGGAAGGTGGAGGCCACCACCCACTCCACGAGCGGCGCGCACCCCTGGCTGCTGATCCCGAAGGCGTGGACGACCGCGGCTACCTGTTCAGCATCCAGCCGCTCCAGACGTGGAAGAAGGCACTCGGTCACAGCGGCGGCGAGTTCGACCTCGACCGGGAGCACGACCAGCCGGCACCTCGACGCCCCCTGACCGGCCTCGTGCCGAGCGCGGAGCGGGGCCGCCTTGCGCCAACCGGGCGACCCTGGTGTGAGGCGACGCCGGGGTGGGAACCGTCCCGGTGACGTCGTCGGGCGCGGGGAGGCGGCATGCGGGGGCTCTCGGGCACGTCGGTGCTGGTCACGGCCGCGCTGGTGCTCGCCGGGTGCGGCGGGCTGGGTTCGCGCTCCGCCGACGCGCTGGTCACCATGGGCTTCGGGCTCCCCGACGAGCACGCCACGGCACGCGTGGCCGTGTTCCGCGAGGGCAACCCGGACGTCGACCTGCGGATCAGCGAGGGCGCGTTCGACGAGCAGCAGTTCCTGTCCGCGGTGGCCGCGGGCGACCCGCCCGACCTGGTGTACGCGGAACGGCGCAAGCTGGGCGGCTACGCGGCGCGCGGCGCGGTGCAGAGCCTGGACGGCTGCCTGCGCGCGCACGGCGTCGACCTCGGCCGGTTCCGGGAGGCGGCCCTGCGCCAGGTCACCTACGAGGACGAGGTGTACGGGCTGCCGGAGTTCTCCAGCGTCCGGCTGATGATCGTCAACAACCCGGTGGTGCGGGCCGCGGGCCTGGACCCGGCGGCGCTCACCACGGCCGACTGGGCCGCGATGGGCGCACTCGCCGACCGGCTGGCCCGGGTCGACGGCGGTCGGGTGGAGCGCATCGGGTTCGACCCGAAGGTCCCCGAGTTCCTGCCGCTGTGGGCCAAGGCGAACGGCGCGGAGCTGATCGGGCCCGACGCGCGGCTGGACGACCCGCGCGTGGTCGAGGCGGTCCGCCACACGACCGACCTGGTGGCGCGGCAGGGTGGCTGGGCGTCGTTCAAGGCGTTCCGCGACACGTTCGACCAGTTCGGCGCGAACAACCAGTACGCGACCGGCCAACTGGCGGCGATGCCGATGGACTCCTGGTACGTCAACACGCTGGCGACCAACTCGCCCGACGCCGACGTGACGATCACGCCGTTCACCGACCGGGACGGACGGGTGCTGACCGAGTCCGGCGGGCAGGCCTGGGCGATCCCCAAGGGTGCCAGGCACCCGGAGCAGGCCTGCCGCTTCCTGGTCACGATGACCGACACGGAGACCTGGGTGACCGCCGCGAAGGCGCGGCGGGACGCGCTGGCCGAGGCCGGGCGGCCGTACGGCGGCACGTTCACCGCCGACCGGGTCGCCGACGAGCGGATCTTCCGCGAGGTGTTCGACCCGAAGGGCAACCCGATCCTGGAGCGGGGCGTGCCGGTGGTGCTGTCCCTGCAGGACGAGGCCTTCGCCCTGCCACCGAGCCCGGCCGCGAGCGAGCTGGTGCGCGCCTGGGAGGGCGCGGTGAACCGGGTGCTGGTCGGGCAGCAGAGCCCGGAGGAGGCCATGGCCCAGGCGCAGCGGGAGGCGGAACGGGCGCTCAAGCGGGTGGGCGGGAGGTAGTGCCGTGACGGTCAGCCGACGTGAGGCGCGGGCGGGGTGGTTGTTCCTGCTGCCGTGGGTGGTCGGGTTCCTGGCGTTCACCGCCGGACCGATGCTGTTCAGCCTCTGGCTGTCCCTGACGCACTACGACATGCTCAAGCCGCCGACGTTCGTCGGCCTCGAGAACTACCGCGAGGCCATGACGGACCAGCGGGTCGGCACCGCGTTGTGGAACACGGTCTTCTACACCGCGCTGCACGTGCCCGCGCAGATCGTGCTGGCGCTGGCCCTGGCGAGCCTGCTGCGCCGCGCCGGTCGCGGCGGCGGGTTCTTCCGCACCGTCCTGTACCTGCCCGTGATGACGCCGCCGGTGGCGCTCGCGGCGATGTTCCTGTTGCTGCTCAACGGTCAGCACGGCGCGATCAACGGATTCCTGGGCTGGTTCGGGTTCCAGGGCCCGAACTGGACCACCGACCCCGCGTGGATCAAGCCCGGGCTGGTGGTGATGAGCCTGTGGACGGTCGGCAGCACGGCGGTGCTGTACCTGGCGGCGCTGACCCGCGTCCCCGTGGAGCGGTACGAGGCGGCGCGGCTGGACGGCGCGAGCCCGTGGCGCCAGTTCTGGCACGTGACGCTGCCCGGCATCAGCGGCACGGTGTACTTCACCGCGGTGGTCAACACGATCGCGTCCCTGCAGGTGTTCACCGAGGCGTACGCGATGTTCTTCGGGGCGCGGGCGAAGGCCTCCGCGGAGGGCGACGCCGCGTTGTTCTACGTGATCCACCTGTTCCAGGAGGCGTTCGGGTCGCTGCGGATGGGGTACGCGTCGGCGTTGGCGTGGGGTTTGTTCGCGGTGATCGCCGTCATCACGGCCGTGCAGGTGCGGTTGTCGCGCCGGTACGTGCACTACGAGGGTGATCGGTCGTGAAGCGCGTCGGGGTGTGGGTGGCGCTGCTGGTCGTCACGGTGGCGTTCGGCTACCCGTTCTGGTGGCTGGTCAGCGCGTCGTTGAAGGACCGGGCGCACGTGTTCGACAACGCGCTGCTGCCCCGTCCGTTCACGCCGGGCAACTACGTCGAGGTGTGGCAGGCGGTGCCGCTGCTGACGTGGATCGGCAACAGCGTCGCCGTGGGGCTGGCGGCGGCGGTCGCGGCCACGGTGACCAGCGCACTGGTGGCGTTCGGGTTCGCCCTGTTCCGGTTCCCCGGCCGCAACGCGCTGTTCGGCGTCGTGCTGGCGACCATGATGCTGCCCGCGGCGGTGACCATGGTGCCGGTCTACCTGGAGTGGCACGCGCTGGGCCTGGCGACCACGCAGATCCCCCTGTGGGCGCAGAACCTGTTCGGCTCGGCGTTCTACATCTTCCTGCTGCGCCAGTTCTTCCTCGGCCTGCCGGGCGAGGTGTTCGACGCGGCGAAGGTCGACGGTGCGAGCCCGTGGCGGTTGTTCACGTCGATGGCGCTGCCGCTGGCGAAGCCGGGCCTGGTCGTGGTCTTCGTGTTCGAGCTCAAGGCGGCGTGGACGGACCTGGTCAAGCCGTTGATCTACCTGCGCGAGCCGGAGCTCTACACGTTGCCGCGCGGGCTGAAGGCGGTGCTGGACCGGTTCGGCGAGGGCGGCGAGGAGCAGTGGGAGCTGGTCCTGGCCGCGAGCGCCATCGCGACCGTGCCGATGGTCCTGCTGTTCCTGGTGGCGCAACGGCACTTCGTGCGCGGCACGGTCACTCAGCACGTCGAGTGACGAGCGGGTTCAGCACCAGGCCGAGGACGTTCGCGGCGGTGGCGCTGGACAGCGCGATGCCCCAGCCGACCGGGCCCAGCGGCGTGCAGCCGAAGAACCGGCTGACGCCGGGCGTCTGGATCACGGCGCCGAGCGCGGCGGCCGACCCGAGGCTCGCGGCCAGCACCGACCGGTCCAGCCCGCCGGTGACGAGGGTCTGCCCGAGCTGGGTGCCGACCAGCGCGGCCAGCGCGACCGTGCTCGCCCGACGGGACCGGCCGGTGAGGCGGGCCGCCGTCCACGCCGCCGTGGCGCCGAGCGTGGTGGTGATCGCGCGGGCGGTGATGTCCTTGGTCAACGCGCTGCCCAGCGACGAGGACGGTCCCTCGCGCAGCAGGTCGGGCACGGACTCGCGGGCGGGCAGGCTCAACGCGATGGCGAGCGCGGGCGCGAGGTCGGTCAGCAGGTTCACCAGCAGCAACTGCCGCGCGGTCAGCGGCGACCGGCCGGTGAGGGCCGAGCCGAGCACGCTGAACGCGATCTCGCCGAGGTTGCCGCCGAGCAGGATCGCCAACGCCTCCCGCACCGACGCCCACATGGCGCGGCCCTCCACCAGCGCGGAGATGATCGTCTCCAGGCGGTCGTCGGTGACGACCAGGTCGGCGGCGGCCCGGGCGGCCGGCGTGCCGCGCCTGCCCAGCGCGATGCCGACGTCGGCGAGCCGGATGGCGGGCGCGTCGTTCGCGCCGTCGCCGGTCATCGCGACCACCCGACCGAGCCGCTGGTAGGCCTCGATGATGCGCACCTTCTGCGCCGGGGTGCAGCGGGCGACCACGTCCACCGAGGGCAGCAGGGCGTCCAGCTCGTCGTCGGCCAGCTCGTCGAGCCGCGAGCCGGTCACCACGGTTAGGTCGTCGTCACCGCTGACCTCGCCGGCGATCGCCTCCCCGGTGGCCGGGTGGTCGCCGGTGATCATCACGATCCGCACACCGGCCTCGCGCAGCTTCGCCGCGGCCGGGGGCGCGCCGTCGCGCACGGGGTCGGCCAGCGCGACGAAACCCAGCAGGGTCAGGCCGCGCACGTCGTCGTCGGTGATCGAGTCGCCTTCGGGGCCGGTGCGTTCGGCGACGGCCAGCACGCCGGTGGCCGCGACCGGCCAGCCGTGCCACCCGCTCCCCCAGCCGGCGCAGCTCACCGGGGTCGGCGTCGCAGCGCGGCAGCACCGTCTCCGGTGCGCCCTTCACGCTGAGCACCCGCTTCCGACCGACCCGGCCGACGGTCGCGTGGTAGCCGCGGGACGGCTCGAACGGCAGCGCCTCGACCAGCGCCCACCCGCGCGCGCCGGTCGTCGGGCCCACGCGTGCCCGCCGCGCGCCCTCCAGGACGGCCCGGTCGGTCTGGTGGGCCAGCTCGTCCGGGTCGTCCGCGGCCGGCGTGGCGCGGACGGCGGCGGCCATCACCCGGCGCAGCTCGTCGTTCAGCTCGTCCGGGTCCGCGCCGCGGCGGCCGTTGTCGACGCGGCTCACGGTCAACCTCCCCTCGGTCAGCGTGCCGGTCTTGTCGAAGCACAGCACGTCGACGCGGCCCAGCGCCTCGATCGTGCGCGGGTTGCGGACGAGCGCGCCGTGCTCGGCCAGCCGTCGCGCGGCGGCCAGCTGGGCGGCGTTGACCAGGAACGGCAGCCCCTCGGGCACCGAGGCGACGGCGAGGTTCACCGCCGCGCCCATGCTCTGCCGCAGCGGCACGCCGCGCAGCAGCCCCGCGCCGGTGACCGCCGCCGCCGAGCCGAGCGCCACGGGCAGCGTCTTGCGGGTCAGGTCGGCCAGCCGCGCCTCGACGCCCGTGGTCGGCGTGTTGCGGCGGGCCGCGGCCATGCCGCGGCCGACCTCCGTGGCGTCACCGGTGGCGACGACCACGGCCAGCGCGTCACCCGCGGCGATCGTCGTGCCCTCGTAGAGCATGGACGCCCGGTCGGCCGGCTCCGCGGCCACCACCGGGGCCGGGTCCTTGGTCACGGGCAAGGACTCGCCGGTGACCGACGACTCGTCCACCTCCAGCCCGTCGCCGTCGAGCAGGCGGCAGTCCGCGGGCACCACGTCTCCGGCGGCCAGGCGCACCACGTCGCCGGTCACCAGCTCGTCCGCCGTCACCTCGCGGTCCCGGCCGTCCCGGACCGCGGTGGCGCGGACCGCGGAACGGCCGAGCAGCGTGGCCAGTGCCCGGTCCGTGACGACCTGCTGCACGCTGCCGATCAACGCCGACACGCCGACCACCCCGGCCACCAGCGCGGCGTCCACCGGAGACCCGACGGCCGCCGACACGGCCGCGCCGCCCGCCAGCACCGGTGTGAGCGGGTTGGCCAGCTCCGCCAGGAACGCGCTGCCCAGGCTCGTGCCGACGGCCTGCCGCCCGGCGGACGTGCGCTGCCTGCGCCGCGCCTCCTCCCCGGTCAGCCCGTCGCGGCCCGAGCCGAGCCGGTCCAGCACGGTCGCCGCGGGCATCAGGTGCCACGGCTGGGACGACGCGGGCGTGACGACACCGCGTCCGCCGGACAGCCGCCTTGCCCGCCACACGCCGTCCACGAACGCGATGGCCGACGCGCCGTCGACCGCGCGCGCCGCGTTCCGGGCGGGTGCCGGACCGCGGGTGCTCAACGCGCTCACCGCACCGATACCGCTCGCCGCTTGCGCGAGCGTGATCGCGTCCCGGCTCACCCGGCGCGCGGCGGGCACCGCCTCCACCAGCAGCACGGCCGCGTCCAGGTCGCGGGCCACGACGTGCGCGCCCCAAGGCGGCGGCACGCCGTCCCGGTGCACGCCGACGCCGCAGTCCGCCGCGCCGAGCGCCCGGCGGTTGTCGGACACGACCAGCACCACGTGGTCGTTGCCCTGGAGTTCCCGCACCGCGCCGACCAGGCCGGTGCCGGACGGCACGACCTGGTCGGCGCACCGGATCGGCGGGCGGTCGCGGTCCGTGGCCACGACCACCCGCAACCCCGCCTCCCGCGCGGCCGAGGCGAGCGCGTCCACCGCGGGCGGCGTCTCCACGTCCACCGCCAGCACGGCTTGCAGCCTGCGGTCCTTGGTCAGGCCCAGCACGCCCGCGTGGCCGGCGAGCTTCCGTTGTTCACGCACGCCCCGGCGCCCCCGAGGGTCGAGGCGGTCGATCGGGCCCAGCTCCCACTCGTCGTCGCGGCGCACCGCCGTCACGTCCTCGGGGTCGAACAGGGCGAACGCCCGCTCGGCCGCATCCGCCGGTGCGGTGCCCGGCAGCGGCACGAGGTCGCTGAGCACCGACCGGCCCGAGCCGAGCGCGGCCTCGTCGAGCACCAGCACGTCCACCGCGTCCAGGCGGCGCAGCACCGAGCGTTCCATCACCAGTGCGTTCCTGGTGGCCAGTACGCGGCCCAGTTGCGCGGCGAACGCGGCCTCGCCGACCGCCGGCGCCTTCGGCAGGCTCGCCACACCCAGCGCGGCGGCTCGGCGCAGCCCGGTGAACGGGATCGCCGCCGCCGTCGCCGCCGCACCCGCCGCCAACGCCCGGCGCGCGTAGCGGTCGGCCGGGCTCTCGGGGAAGGGGCGAGGCCGTTCGACCACGATCGGCTCGGCCTCGGCGTCGTCGGGGCCGCCGATCAGGTCGGCTTCGGCGGCGCACCACGCCCGCTCGTGCGCCTTCACCTCACGCCACTGCTGCACGCGTTGGGCGATGTCGAGCACCGTGCCCTCGCTGCGTGACGCGAGGCCGTGCACGAGGGCGGCCACGACCGACGTCGCGGTGTCCGCCCGTTCCCGACCCTGGAACCGTCCGGCGACCAGCTCGCGCAGCTTGGGGTGCAGGTCGACGGCGGCGATCAGCGCGCCCAGCTCGCCCGGGACCGGGGCCCACGGCGCGATCCGCGTGATCGCGGCCAACGCCAGGCCCGCGGCGTCGGCGGCGAGCGTGGGCAGCAGCCGGGTGCCTTTGAGGCCGTCCGCCGGGTGGTGCAGCTCGTCCTCGACCAGCCGCTCGTCCTCCGTCGCGGGCTCGGCCTCGGCCCGGCGCACCAGCTCGACCAGGTCCTTCGTGGCGGGCGCGGGGTCTTCGACGGCGACGATCACGCGCGCGGACGGTGCGTTGACGCGGGCCCAGAGCACTCCGGGGTGGTCCTCCAGGGCGCGTTCGACGCGGCCGGCCACCTGCTTGCCGCGCGGGCCGTGCACGCCGTGCGCCTCGATGTGCAGGCGTCCCGGGCACGACCACACCCTCCGCCGCTCGCGGCTCAGCACCGCGGTCTGCTCCAGCGGGGCCAGGACGAGCCCGACCAGCCCCTTGGCGATGCCGCCTGCCGCGCGCACCGGGTCGATGCCGAGGAGGTTCACCGTGCCTGTCTTCCCGATCGGCCGGGACCTATGCGCCACGATCGGGCGGTGGGCACCGCGCGGGCTCAGTCCACGAAGACCAGCTCCGCCCACACCGTGGTGAAGCTCGCCTGCGTCAGCACGCCCCAGCGCTCGGACAGCCCGGCGACCAGCGACAACCCGGCCGACGACGACCACGGGGCGGCGGGGCGGACGGCCCGGTCGCGCACGCTGACGACCAGTGCCTGCCGCCACCGGTCCAGCACGAGTTCGAGCACGTACGGCGGCGAACCGTGCCGTCGGGCGTTGTCGTACAGCTCGCCGACCACCAGCCCGACCAGCAGCACGTCGAACGCGGGCCAGCCCTCCAGGTGGTCGTGCAACCACCGCCCCACCTCGTCGGGCGGGGTCGAGTCCTCGTCCTGGACGACCAGGACAACCGTGTCGTGGCCGGCCGTCACGCCCCGAGCCTCCCACCACCGCGCCCCTGCGCGCCTGACGACTGCCTTGCGATCGCCGAGCGGTTTGCCGCGCCGGGGTTCGGGTAGGCCGAGGGCGCGGAGGGAGCCATGAGCCGTTACGGGGACGAGGTCGCGGCGATGGCCGCGCCGTTGCGCGACGCGGGCGACATCGACGTGCTGCTCGACCGGGTGGGTGACGCCCGGGTCGTGATGCTGGGCGAGGCCAGCCACGGCACGCACGAGTTCTACCGGTGGCGGGCCGAGCTGACGAAGCGGTTGATCGCCGAGCGCGGCTTCTCGTTCGTGGCCGTGGAGGGCGACTGGCCCGCGTGCGACCGGGTCGACCGGGCCGTGCGCGGGCTGCCGGGCGCACCAGGCGACCCGCGTGCCGCGCTGGCCGCGTTCGACCGGTGGCCGACGTGGATGTGGGCGAACGAGGAGGTCGTCGACTTCTGCCGGTGGCTGCGTGCCCACAACGCCGTGCCGGCGGCCGAGGAGCGGGTGGCGTTCCACGGGCTCGACGTCTACTCGTTGTGGGAGTCGCTGCGCGAGGTGCTGACCCACCTGCGCGAGCACGACCCGGATGAGGTGCCCGCCGCGCTGGCCGCGTACCGGTGCTTCGAGCCGCACGGCGAGGACCCGCGGGAGTACGCGATCTCCACCCGGTTCGTGCCGCGGGGTTGCGAGAACGAGGTGGTGGACCTGCTCGTGCGGCTGCGGCGGCACGCGGCGGCCGACGGCACGGGCCGGTTCGGCGCGTGGCAGAACGCCGAGGTCGTGGCCGGCGCGGAGCGGTACTACCGGGCCATGGTCGGCGGGCAGTCGTCGTGGAACGTCCGCGACCGGCACATGGACGAGACCCTGGCCCGGCTGCTCGACCACCACGGGCCCCGGTCGAAGGCGGTCGTGTGGGCGCACAACACCCATGTCGGCGACGCCCGTGCCACCGACATGGCCGGCTCGGGGTTGGTCAACCTGGGGCAGCTCGCCCGCGAGCGCCACGGCAGGGACCAGGTCGTCCTGGTCGGCTTCGGCACCCATCGCGGGACCGTCATCGCGGGCGAGGCGTGGGGTGCGGGCACCAGGGAGGTGGCGGTGCCGCCGGCCCGGCCGGGTTCGCTGGAGGACGCGCTGCACCGGACCGCGCCCGCGGCGGCCCTGTTCGTGTTCCCGCGCGACGACCGGCCCGACCTGCTCACCGCCGTGCTGCCCCACCGGGCGATCGGCGTCGTCTACCACCCGGATCGGGAGCGCTGGGGCAACTACGTGTCGACCGTGCTCGGTGAGCGCTACGACGCGTTCCTGTGGTTCGACGAGAGCCGGGCCGTCCGGCCCCTGCCCGTGCGCCGGGTGGACGCGTTCGAACCCGAGACGTATCCGAGCGGTGTCTGAACGTCATCGGTTGCCCGGAGGCTGACCAGGAAAAACGAGAGCTTGATAACATCGTGTCACGGCCACCGCGCGCCGTCCGCTCGACAAGGATGGCACCGTGACCAAGGCACAGAGAATCGCAGCGGCGTGGGCGAGCCTGCCCGCACCCGAGTTGACCGACCAGGTCCGCCTCCTGGTCAAGGCCCGTGACGCCGCCGCGCGCGCCGTCTGGTCCGCCGTGCGGGAGGACCCCGTGATCGCCGCCCGCGTGCGCGGGGCGTTGGCGGGGTTGAAGGCCGAGTACCGCGGTCACCGCGACGAGGCCATGTGGTTGATGTGGATCGGCCAGGTCCAGCAGCAGCTCGCCGTGCAGCAGACCGCCGCGCCGGTGCTGGAGAGCCGGGTCGACGAGGTGCCCGAGCTGGAGCCGGTCGTCGAGGAGTGGGCGCCCCGCCGGGAACCGACCACGCCGCGCCCGGCCGGCGACGCACCGCCCGTGCTGTTCCAGGAACCGGCCTCCACCGCGAAGTAGGGCGTCACCCGCACGCCGGGCCGCGACCGGCCACCGGCGATCGTGACGTGGCGCACACACCGGGACGGACCTCGCGGCCGGCTGGGCGGAGCGCGATGATGCCGGTGGGCCGGACGGGCGCGCCGGCGGAAGCGAGGGCGAGCCGTGGGGGCGACCGGCACCCGGCGGGTGGTGAGCCAGGACCAGGTGCTGCGCGGCGCCTGCCGGTTCTTCCTGCGGCACGGTCGGGTCGAGATGGACGCGTTGGCGGCCAGCCTCGCCATCAGCCGGGCCACGCTGTACCGGGTCGTGCACAGCCGGGACGTGCTGCTGGCCGACGTGCTGTGGGTGTTGGCCGACCGGCTGCTGGCACGGGCCCGGCGGGAGCGCACCAACGGCGGCGTGGAGGGCGTGCTGGAGGTGACGCGCCGGTTCGTGGCGGAGTTGCGCGCGGCCGGGCCGTTCCGGGCGTTCCTGCGCGGTGAGCCGGAGACGGCGGCGCGGGTGCTGTTCAACCACTCCGGGGGCGTGCACCGGCGAGCCGTGTCGGCGCAGAAGGAGATCCTGCTCGAAGTCGACGGCGGGCCGTGGTCGACGGCGGCGCTGGACCAGGTGGCGTTCCTGTACGTGCGGATCGTCGAGTCCGCCCTGTACGCCGAACTGCTCACCGGCGCCCCGCTGGACCCCGCCCTGGCCGAAACGGCCGCCCGCACGGTGCTCCTCCAGCGCCCCTGATCCCTTGCTGCGACGGCGGTCTCACGATGGGCCCGCGTGCTGGTGCGCCCCGTGCGCGGCCGGCTACGGTCGGCGATGATCCCATCCCCCATCGCTGTGGGAGCCGGTATGCCCCGTTCACCCTGGCGCCGCCTCGGCCTCGCCGCGGCCGTGCTCGGTCTGGTCCTCCCGACGTCCGTCCCCGCCTCCGCCTCACCCGCCGCGCCCGTGCCCCGCGTCGTCGGCCCGCTGCCCGGCACCGTGCCGGGCGACCGGCTCGCCGACCGCATCGAGGACACCCACCCGTTCTTCTCCACCCCCGACGACCTGGCCGCCGCCGGCTACGTCGAGCAGGAGTTCCACCTCTTCGGCACGGCCGACGGCTTCGCGCCGGACGGCACGGAGGTCGCCACCGCCGTGCCGTACGCGACCCGCGTCATCGTGCGCCGCCCCGCGCACGCCCGGGACTTCACCGGCACCACGCTGGTCGAGTGGCAGAACGTCACCGCCGGGTACGACCTGGACGCCCTGTGGAACGCCGAATCGGTCACCCGCGCCGGCCACGCCTGGGTCGGCGTGTCCGCGCAGCGGGTCGGGGTCGACCAGCTCAAGACCTGGAGCCCGGCCCGGTACGGCGCCCTGGACGTGACCGGCGCGGGCCGGTTCACCGCCGACGAGCTGTCCTACGACGTGTTCACCCAAGCCGGTCGCGCGATCGACTCGGGCGCGGTCATGGGCGGGCTGCGGACCAGGACGCTGCTGGCCGTCGGCGCGTCCCAGTCCGCGGGGCGGATGACCGTGCTGTACGACCGGGTCCTGCCGCAGCGGCGACCGGTGTTCGACGGGTACGGCTTCATCGTCGGCCCGGCGCCGACCCGGGTCGGCGCGGAACCCGTCTTCCAGGTGCTGTCCGAGACCGACGTGCGGACCACGCAACGCCCGGCCGACACCGACCGCTTCCGCCGCTGGGAGGTCGCCGGCGCGGCCCACTCCGGCTACGAGGGCCAGACCTACCGCGCCCCCCTCTCCGAACGCGACCTCGGCGGCGCGCCGCAGTACGACTGCGACCGGCCGCCGTTCAGCCGGATCCCGCTGCACCACGTCACCGCCGCCTCCTACGACCACCTGCGCCGCTGGGTCGAACGCGGCACGCCGCCGCCGACCGCCCGGCCGCTGGAGTTCGAAGCGGACGGCGTCACCAAGAAGCGCGACGCGCTGGGGCTCGCCCTGGGCGGCATCCGGTTGTCGCAGCTGGCCGCGCCGCGCGCGCTGAACACCGGCGACAACTCCGGCGAGACGTTCTGCCGCCTGTTCGGCACGCACGTGCCGTTCGACGAGGCGACGCTGACCCGGCTCTACCCCGACCGCGCCGCCTACGTGCAGCGGGTCGTCGCCGCGGACGTCGCAGGCGTCCGCGCGGGTTACCTGCTGCCCGCCGACGCGCGGCGGAACCTGGCGGACGCGATCGGAGAAACGCGATGAGGATCCCGCTCGCGGCGCTGATCGTCGCACTCGTCTCGACCGTCGCGGCCGCGCCCGCCCGGGCCGACGCGCTCACCCCGATCGTCTTCGTCCACGGCCAGCAGGGCTCGGCCCAGCAGTGGCAGTCCAACGCCAAGCGGTTCTCGGTCAACGGTTACCCCGACGCGCTGCTGCACGCCTTCGAGTACGACACGAGCATCCCGACCAACGACCACGCCATCGCGGGCCTGGAGGCGTTCATCGCGGGCGTCAGGGCGAGGACCGGTTCGTCCACAGTGGATGTCATCGCGCACTCGCGCGGCACGACGGTCATGCACACCTACCTGTCCGTGCCCGAACGGGCCGCGGCGGTGCGGAAGTACGTCAACGTCGACGGGCGGTCCAGCGCCACGCCACCCGGCGGCGTGCCGACGTTGGCGCTGTGGGGCAGCCTCCAGCCCAACGGCTCCATCGGCGGCGCGACGAACGTGCACCTCACCACCCTGGGCCACACCGAGACCACCACCTCGGCCGACGGCTTCGCGCACGTGCACCGGTTCCTGCGCGGCCGGTCCGCGTGGACCACCCGCGTGGTGCCCGAGCTGCCCTCGCTGGTCCGGATCGCGGGCCGGGCGACGTACTACCCGCAGAACGCGGGCGTCGAGGGCGTGGTGCAGGTCTGGCAGCTCGACAGCCGCACCGGCGCGCGGGTCGGCACGCCGAGGCACAGCGTCCGCACCGGCGCGGACGGCTCGTTCGGCCCGTTGCCGGTCAACGGCCGCGAGCACTACGAGCTGGTCGTGCTGCGCGAAGGCCAGGTGCCGCACCACTTCTACTTCGAGCCGTTCGAGCGCAGCGACCGGTTCGTGCGGCTCCAGGTGTCACGGCCCGGTGGCATCACCGACAACATCGACCGGTGCCCGGGGCACAGTGCGCTCACCGTCGTCCGCAACCGCGAGTGGTGGTCCGACCAGCCCGACAGCGACCGGTTGGAGCTCGACGGCGTCAACGTGCTCGAACCGGCCGTCTCGCCGAAGCTGCGCCAGGTCATCGCCGCGTTCGCGTTCGACGACAACTGCGACCGGGCGTCCACGCCGGGTGTCGTGCTGCCGCCGTTCACCACGCTGCCGTTCCTGACCGCGGTCGACGCCTACCTGCCCGCCCAGGCCGCCGGCGGCGGCACGATCCGCATCACCCAGACCTCGCGCGGCAGCGACGGGCGGACCCGCACGATCGCCGTGCCGAACTGGCCGTCGGACACGCACTCGGTGACCGTGCAGTTCAAGGACTACCTCGACAGCGGAACCGGAGGCCTGCGCGCGACGTCCCCCTGATCGACGAGGAGGGCGATTCACGGCTGGACGTGTGGCGCGGTGGCGGTCCCCTTGGTGGACCGCCACCGCGGCGTCGGTGCCCGTGACGCTCACGGCTGGGCGGCGCCCCCCGCCCGGCGGTTGCTTCACCACGGCGGCGGTCGCCTTCGCTTGCCGGCTCGCGGTCGGTCCGACCCGGCCGGCTCACGGCCGGTGTCGCGCCGGTCGTGGAGCCGGACCGGCGGCTCGGCGACCAGCGGGTCGGGTTGTTCGAGGTCGACGTGGACGTCGACCGGCCGAACGGGTGCACGGTGCTCACGGTGGCCGACGCGGGGCTGCTCGGCCCGACCGGCTGGGCCCACTGCCCGGACCGGGTGCCGGTGAGCGCCAAGGTCGACGGGTACGAGTACGTGCCGCTCGACGGTCCCTGACGAGTTCACGTTGGACTGGTGATCGCGCCGCTCAGGCGGCGTCGGTGGCGGTCCGGCTGATGCGGTCCGGAGTCGCGAGGGTGCGCGCGTACTCGCGGAGCAGGCCGGGCACCGCATAGCGGTCGCCCGCCCGCCTGGCGACCAGGTGCGCGTCGGACAACCGGCGCAACGCCGACCGTGCCGCACCCGGCGCCAGGTCCGCCGTCACCGCCACCACCGACGCGGACAGGTCGCCGGAGAACGCCAGCAGGTGGAACACCCGCCGCTCGACATCGCCCAGCGCGTCGTACGAGTACCCGAACGACACGTCCAGCCGGGCCCGCGGGTCGTCGAGCACGCCCAGCGCGGCCAGCCGGCCGTCCACCCGCATCTCCGCGACCAGGTCGGCGATCGGGGTGCGCGCGTCGCGGTCCAGCGCGCCGGCGGCGATCCGCAACGCCAGCGGCAGGCCGTCGCACAGGTCGGCCAACGTCCCGGCCGCACCCGACTCCTGCGCCACCAGCCGCTCCCCCGCCGACCGCGCCAGCACCCGCACCGCGTGCCCGCGCTCCAAGGCGCCCACACCGACCGACCGGCCGCCGTCGTGCACGGTCAGCCCCACCAGTCGGTCCCGGCTCGTCACCACGGTGCACGAGGCACGTCCGCCCGGTCTGAGCAGCCGCACCTGGTCGGCCGACGCGGCACCGTCCAGCACCAGCACGATCCGGCGGTCCGCGACCACCGACCGGAACAGGGCGGCGGCCTGCTCGTCACGCGACGGCACCGCGCTCGCCGGCACGCCGAGCCCGACCAGCAGGTGCGCCAGCGCCACACCCACGCTCACCGGCTCACCCGGGCCGTGCCCGCGCAGGTCCACGTACAGCTGCCCGTCCGGGAACCGGCCGGCGGACCCGTGCGCCCAGTGCACCGCCAACGCGGTCTTGCCCGTACCGGGCCCACCGGTCACC
Organism: Saccharothrix saharensis; assembly: GCF_006716745.1. Lineage (NCBI taxonomy): Bacteria > Bacillati > Actinomycetota > Actinomycetes > Pseudonocardiales > Pseudonocardiaceae > Saccharothrix > Saccharothrix saharensis. Next base: position 799,855 of record NZ_VFPP01000001.1, read on the forward strand.
AGGACGAGCCCGCGTTCCCGACCGCCGGTCGCCTCGTCCAGCTCCGCCAGCTCACGGTCGCGCCCGACCAGCTCGGCCGGCCCCGGCGGGAGTTGGCGGGGTGGCACGGGCAGGCACGGCCCGGTCGCCGCGCGCGCACCGGGGTCCGGGTCGGGCGCGGTGATCCGGGCCCGTGCGGCCAACCACGCGGCCACCTCGGCGTCGTCACCGCCGCACGCCCGCACGAACGTGGTCAGCAGGTCGACGGCCGGGAGGGTGGTGCGGCGCAGCATGGTCGCCACCGTGCTCGGCGGCAGCACCTCACCGCACTGCCGCGCCCGCCGGTCCAACTGGCGGTAGGACAGCCCGGCGACCTCCCGGCGACGTCTGAGCAGCAGCAAGTACTCGGTGCTGCCGCGGGCACTGCTCGGATCCACTGCCGTCATGACCGCTTCCCCCCGGTTCGCGCCACCCGCCGGGAACCCCCGGATCCCGGCCGACGCGGCACAGCAGAAGACCGCGGCCAGACAAGCCGCTGAACGCCGGCTGAACGCCCGGAGCCCTCGTTCAGCCGGCGGCCGGCACGGCGAGTGCGGCGTGCACCATCGCGCGCACACCGATCGGCAGGGCCCGTTCGTCCGCGTGGAACGTCGGCTGGTGCAGATCGCCCTGCGGGCCCTCGCCCGACCAGGTGCCCAGCCGCGCGTAGGAGCCCGGCACGTGCTCCAGGTACCAGCCGAAGTCCTCGCCGCCGGTGGACTGGGTCGCCGAGGCGACCGCCCGCGGTCCAAGCGCCTCGGCGATCGCCCGCCGCAACAGGGCGGTGCTCTCCGGGTCGTTGTCGACCACCGGCACGGCCCGGACGTGCTCGAGCTCGAACCGCACGCCCGTCGGGCGCAGCAACGAGCCGACGATCTCCTCCACCAGCGCGGGCAGTTGGCCGTTCACCACCGGGTCGCCGGTGCGCAGGGTGCCGCGCAGGACGCCGGCGCGCGGTGTGCCGCCGGTCGTGTCCGGCGCGTCCATCAGGCCCCACGCCAGCACCGTGCCGGACCGGGGGTCGACCCGGCGCGCCAGCATCGCGGGCAGCCCGGTCGCCACCACGCCGAGCGCGTGCACCACGTCGGAGCTGAGCTCGTTGCGCCTGCCCGTGCCGCACGCGACCACCCGCAGGTCGAGCATGTCGCACGCGGACGTGACCGGTCCGACCTTGGTCCCGATCCGCCCCACCGGCACCTTCGGGTCGCAGTGCAGGCCGAAGATCCGCTCGACGCCCTCGACCCCGCCGGCCGCGATCACGTCGTGCGCGCCGCCCGGCTCCTCCTCCGCCGGCTGGAACAGCAGCCGCACGCGACAGGGCAACGACGGCGCGGACGCCAGCGCCGCCGCCGCGCCGAGCAGGATCGCGGTGTGCACGTCGTGGCCGCACGCGTGCGAGACACCCGGTACGCGGGACGCCCACGGCTCGCCGGTGGCCTCCGGCACGGCCAGCGCGTCGATGTCCGCGCGCAGGGCGACGCACCGGGGCCCGCTGCCGACCTCGCAGATCACGCCGGTGCCGGCGGGCAGCACGCGGGGTCGCAGGCCGAGTGAGCGCAGGATCCCGACGATCGTCGCCGTGGTGCGGAACTCCGCGCGCCGCAGCTCGGGGTTCGCGTGCAGGGTGCGCCGCCACGACATCACCAGCGCCAGGTTCGCGTCGAGCCACTCGTCCAGCCACCGCGGTCCGCGGCCCGCGCCGAGGTCGGCCACCGGCACCAGGTCGTCGGTCAGGACGCCGAACGGGAGCGCGGCGGCGCCGTCGGTCGACGGCGGCCGGAGGTTGCTCGCGACAGAGGTCATGCTGGCCTGCCGTTCGTGCCAGGGCGTCGGGCCGCCTCGGGGAGCGACACGTCACTCGTGTCGGCCACATCCTGGCGCACCACGCGTGCAAGATCCACTGCGCAGCGTCGTAATCGCCCGTTCGGGTGGACGGTCCCCACGCCGCCCCGATCGCGCGGTGTTATCGCCAACGCCGACCAGCGCACTCCGCGTGGCACCGGGATCGGCCCGGGGTCGAGCCGATGATCGGCTTTCCGACAGCGCCACGCAAAGGCCTGCGCCACCACCGCGACGAGCGTGCGGGCGTCCGAGGAGCGACGGCGATGCCCAGCCGACCGCGCCGTGGCCCTAGACCCGCCCGACCCTGGTCGCGCCCGGCCGGACCGACACGGCGGTGGACTCGCGGAGCACCAGCCGGCACGGGCTGACGTGCCGCCCCGGCGCCGGCTCGCCGTTGATGGCGGCGAGCAGCAGGTCCGCGGCGGTCCGACCCAACCCCTCCAGCTCCATGTCGATGCTGGTCAACGGCGGCTGGCAGGCCAGGGCCATGACGTCCCAGTTGTCGAAGCCGACCAGGGCGACGTCGTCGGGCACCCGTCGACCCGCCGCGCGCAACGCGTCGGCCACCCCCCGCGCGATCTGGTCGCTGCCGCAGAACACCGCGTCGAACCCCTCGGCCGCGCCGAGCAGGATGCCGGTCGCCTGCCTGCCCCACGCCTCGCTCCACTCGCCGAACAGCGGCGGGCCGACCAGGTCCAGCCCGGACGCCGCCAGCCGCTCCACCGCGGCGGACGCGCGCACGGCCGCCGAGTGGTGGTGCTCAGGGCCGGTGACGTGGGCGATCCGCCGACGGCCGACGGCCAGCAGGTGGTCGACCGCCTTCCGCGCGCCGCCCACCTCGTCGGGCACCACGGAGCAGTCGTCCGGGTCGGTGGAGCTGATGAACGCGTAGACCACCGGCACGGGCAGGTCGACGCCGACGGGCGCGCGGGCCTGCGTGCGGCGGCCGGTGACGATGATGCCGTCGACCCGGCGGCTGAGCAGCGTGCGCAGGTAGTACTGCTCGCGGATCGGGTCGTCGCGCGCGTCGCAGAGGAACACCGACATGCGGCCCGCGCCCAGCGAGTCCTCCGCGCCGGTCATGAGCGGGATGCTGAACCGGCCGATGGTGTCGGTGGTGATCATGCCGACGGTGTAGGTGCGCCCGGAGTTCAACGTGAGCGCGGCCGTGTTCGGCTGGAAGCCCAGTTCGTCGGCGGCGGCCCGGACCCGCCGCCGGGTCTCGTCGCGCAGCGACCCGCGCCCGTTGAGCGCCTTGGAGGCGGTGCCGACCGAGACGCCCGCCAGCCGGGCCACGTCGCTGATCGTGGCCGGGCGGGCCGACGACCCGGCGTTGTCCTTCATTTTCCTCGGCGGCATGGGCGAAGGTTACCGCGCGCGGCCCGCACTGCTGAGCAGAACGACGAATCAGCACGTCACAGCCGCTCAACTCGCTCTTGACACGGTCCGGCGCCGTCCCTACGTTCTCAAGGCAACCGGTTTCCTAATTTTCCCCTCGACGCTCTCCTTCCACGCTGTCCGTCCCACGCCTTCCCTCCCACGCCGTCCTGCCCGAGCCGGGCGCGTGGTCGCACGAGGAGACACCCAGATGAGCTCACCCCCACCGCTGCGCGCACGCGGGCTGCTCGCCACCGCCGCGGCGGCACTGCTGCTCCTCGCCGCGTGCCAGAGCGGACCGTCCGCCGCCGACGCGGGTGGCACCACCGCCGTGGACGACGGCACCACGATCACCATGTGGACCCGGTCGCCCACGGCCACGTTCAGCCAAACCCTGGTGGACGCCTACAACGCGAGCCACCGCAACAAGGTCGAGCTGACCGTCTTCCCGGCCGACTCCTTCCAGCAGAAGGTCGGCACGGCCGCGGGCGCGAAGCAGCTGCCGGACGTCCTCGCCGCCGACGTGGTCTACGCACCGAACTACGCGGCCAAGGGCGTCTACCTCGACCTCACCGCCCGGGTCGACACGCTGGACTTCAAGGGCAGGCTCGCGCCCGCGCACGTGGAGGCCGCGACCCACCAGGGCAAGGTCTACGCCGTGCCGCACGACATCGACCTGTCCGCGGTGTTCTACAACAAGGTGCTGTTCAAGCGGGCCGGGCTCGACCCGGAGAACCCGCCTGCCACCCTGGACGGCCTGTACGAGGCGGCGAAGAAGGTCGACGCGCTGGGCGACGTGGACGGCTACTTCTACGGCGGCGCGTGCCCGGGCTGCATGCTGTTCACCACCTGGCCGATGATCTGGGCCGCGGGCGGCACCGTCCTGGACGAGCAGGGCACGGCCGCGACGCTGGACGGCGCCGCGGCGGCCGACGTCTACGGCACCATGCGCCGCATGTACGCCGAGGGCATCGTGCCCGCGTCGGCGAAGAACGAGTCCGGTCCCACGTGGACGCAGCTGTTCGCCGAGGGCAAGATCGGCATCCAGCCCATGGGTGCGACCGCGTTGCAGGGCATGCGGGAAGGCCCGGAGCTGCAGATCGGCGTCGCGCCGATCCCCGGCCCGAAGGGCGGCCGGTCGTCGTTCGTCGGCGGTGACGTGCTGGGCATCAGCGCCAACTCCACCAAGGCCGCGGCGGCGTGGGACTTCATCTCCTGGACGCTGTCCGAACAGGCGCAGGTCGAGGTGCTGGCGAAGAACAAGAACATCACCGTGCGCAGCGACCTCGCCGACAACACCTACGCCAAGCAGGACAACCGGCTGCGGGTGTTCAACCTGCTCGCGGGCGAGGGCCGGACGCCGATCTCGGTGAACTTCGGCAAGACGTTCAACGACACCAACGGTCCGTGGACGGCCGCGGTCACCGACGCGCTGTTCGGCTCGCAGGACGTCGGCGCGACGTTGAAGCAGCACAACGGGACCATCACCGAGTCGCTGGCCGGCAGGTGACGATGGCCACCGCCACGCGGACCCGACCGCACGCGCCGAGCCGGCCGACGACGCCACCGGGCCGTCGCCGCAAGACCATCGGGAGCGCGCGGCGCAGGCTCGGCCTCCTCTACGCCAGTCCCATGGCGCTGCTGGTGGTGGTCCTGTTCGTCATCCCGCTGGTGCTGATGGTGTGGATGTCGTTCAACCACTGGCCGCTGCTGGGCGCGTCGGCCCCGAACGGGGTCGAGAACTACAGCGCGCTGCAGGACCCGTTGTTCCTGCGGGCGATCGGGTTCACGCTGAAGTACACCGCGGTCACGACCGTCGTGCTCGGCCTCGTCGCGTTCGGCCTGGCGCTGCTGGTGCAGGAGTCGCGGCCGGGCGTGGGCGTCTACCGGACCGCGTTGTTCCTGCCCAGCGTGGTCGGGCTCGCGTCGACCAGCCTGCTGTTCTACGGGTTGTTCAACACCGAGGCGTCGCCGTTGAACGAGCTGGTCCGGTTCCTCGGGCTCGGCGCGGTCGACTGGCTCGGCTCGACCGACAACGCGCTGGCGTCCACGGTCGGGATGATCACCTGGCGGTTCGCGGGCTTCTACATGCTGATCCTGATGACCGGTCTGCAGAGCATCGACCCGCTGCTCTACGAGGCGGCGCGGGCCGACGGCGCGAACCGGTGGCAGGTCCTGTGGCGCGTGACGCTGCCGCTGCTGCGGCCGACGCTCGCGCTGACCATGGTGCTGTCGCTGACCGGGTCGCTGCTGGCGTTCGACCAGTTCTTCATCCTCACCGGTGGCAGGCACGAGACGGCCACCGTGGTCATCAGCGTCTACCGCGAGGCGTTCCTGTCCCAGGACCTCGGCCGGGCCGCGGCGGTCTCCGTGGCGATCCTCGCCGTCCTCATCGTCGTCAACGGCGCGCAGCTGCGGCTGCTGCGCCGCGGCCGGTGACCGTTCCCACCGCAAGGAGGTCGGGCGCCATGTCACGCGCGCGCACCGCCGGGTTCCACGTCACGGGCTCGGCCCTGGCCGTGCTGTTCCTGCTGCCGGTGCTGTGGACGCTGTACTCGTCGGTCAACGGCAGGCGTGCCGCCGACGGCGAGCCGGGCTGGGGCCTGGACAACTACGAGCGGCTGGCCGACCACGGCGGCGGGCTGGGCGCGTACCTGGTCAACACGCTGGTGGTGGCGGTGGTCGCGGCCGTGGTCACCGTGCTCGCCACCACGCTGGGCGGGTACGCGCTGGCGCGGCTGCGGTTTCCCGGCCACAACCTGCTGTTCGTCGTCACGCTGGCGATCCTGATGGTGCCCTACACCACCATCCTGGTCCCGCTCTACATCCTGCTCGGCTGGATCGGCCTGCAGAACTCGCTGGTCGGCCTCGGGCTGGTGCTGGCGGTGTTCCAGCTGCCGTTCGGCCTGTTCATGATGCGCAGCTCGTTCGAGGCGCTGCCGCGCGAGCTGGAGGAGGCCGCGCTGATCGACGGGTGCACGCCGGGCAGCGCGTTGTGGCGGGTGCTGCTGCGCGGTGTGCTGCCGGGCATCGTCACGGTCGGCCTGTTCTCGTTCCTCGCCGCCTGGAACGAGTTCGTCGCGCCGCTGATCTTCCTCACCGACGGCGCGAAGTTCACGCTGCCGGTCGCGTTGTTCAACCTCCAGTCCGGCAGCCTCGGGTCGGTCGACTTCGAGGCGCTGCAAGCGGGGGTGGTCACGTCGGCGTTGCCGTGCGTGGTCGTCTTCCTGCTGCTGCAACGGCATTACGTCCGAGGTTTCACCTCGGGCGCACTCAAGGGCTGACTCACGGGCTTGGAAGGAACACCCATGACCGCACACCCGGGTCCCGTCCAGCCGACCTCCGGCGCCACCTCCGCGTTGTGCCCGGTCGCGCTCGACGACGTCACCTTCGCCGCCGACGGCTTCTTCGGCCGGTGGCAGCGCCGCAACGCCACCGGCACGCTGCCGCACTGCATCGCACAACTTCAGGTCTCCGGTGCGCTGGACAACCTGCGGCTGGTCACCGGCGAGGCCACCGGCGAGTTCCGCGACATGTGGTTCGCGGACTCCGACGTGCACAAGACGCTGGAGGCCGCCGCCTGGCAGCTCACCTCGAACCCGGACGACGAGCGGCTGCGGGCGTTCGTCGACGCGACCGCCGCGTTGTTGGTCAAGGCGCAGGGCGACGACGGCTACCTCAACTCCCACTACACCGTCGTGAAACCGGAGCTGCGGTGGCAGGAGCTGCACTACAGCCACGAGCTGTACGTCGCCGGGCACCTGATCCAAGCCGCCGTGGCCGCCGCGCGGGCCGGTGTCGGTGACGACCTGGTCGCGGTCGCGCGGCGGTGCGCCGACCTGCTGGTCGACCGGTTCGGCGGCGCGGACGCGCCACCGGGGATCGACGGGCACCCCGGCGTCGAGACCGCCCTGGTCGAGCTGTTCCGCGTCACGGGCCACCGGCCGTACCTGGACCTGGCGCGCCGCATGGTCGACCGGCGCGGCCACGGCGTGCTCGACGGCGAGCGCTTCGGCTCGGCCTACCTGCAGGACCACGTGCCCGTGCGGCAGGCCGAGGAGGTGGCGGGCCACGTCGTGCGGCAGCTCTACCTGCTCGCGGGCGTGGTCGACGTCGCCGTGGAGACCGGTGACGAGGAGCTGTTCGACGCCGCCCGCCGGCTGTGGGACGACGCGTTCGGCCGCAAGACCTACATCACCGGCGCGCAGGGTTCCCGGCACCGCGACGAGGCGTTCGGCGACCCGTACGAGCTGCCCGCCGACCGCGCGTACGGCGAGACGTGCGCGGCCATCGCGAGCGTGCACTGGAACTGGCGGATGCTGCTGGCCACCGGCGAGTCCCGGTACGGCGACGAGCTGGAACGCGCGCTCTACAACGCGGTCGCGGGCTCGACGTCCGAGGACGGCACGAACTTCTTCTACTCCAACCCGCTGCACCTGCGCACCGGGCACGACGGCTCGCACGAGGACGCGCCGTCGCAGCGGCTGCCGTGGTACTCGTGCGCGTGCTGCCCGCCGAACCTCGCGCGGCTCGTCGCCTCGCTGCACGGCTACGCGGCGACGACCGACGACACCGGTGTCCAGGTGCACCTGTACTCGGCGGGCGCGGTGCGCACGGCGGCCGGTGAGGTCGTCACGCGCACGCGGTACCCGTGGGACGGCCGCGTGGAGCTGGACGTGACCGGACCGGTCCCGTTCACGCTCGCGCTGCGCGTCCCCGGCTGGTGCGCCGAGGCGTCCGTGCGGGTGGACGGCGTGCCGGTCGACGTGCGGGCCGAGGACGGCTACCTGCGGTTGCACCGGGACTGGTCGGACGGCGCCACGGTCACGCTCGACCTGGCCATGCCGGTCCGCGTGGTCACCGCGCACCCGCACGTGGACGCCGTGCGCGGCTGCGTGGCGCTGGCCCGCGGACCGCTCGTCTACTGCGTCGAGCAGGTCGACCTGCCCGCCGGCGTCGTGCTGGAGGACGTGCGGGTCGACCCGACCGCCGCCTTCGAGCCGACCGGGCTGCCCGGCGTCCCGGTGGCGCTGACCGCGCCCGCCGCCACCGTGCCGCCCGGTGACGACGCCCTGTACCGGACCGACGTCCCCGAACCCGCCGCCACCCCGTTCCGCCTCACCGCCGTCCCCTACTTCCTGTGGGGCAACCGGTCACCCGGTCCGATGCGCGTCTGGATCCCGACCACCACCACGGGATGACACACCCTCCCCCAACCCCCGAACGAGGTGCACGGTGCCAAAGCCGACACTGCGAACCGCGATAGCGGTCTCCGCCCTCGCCGCCACCACCCTGGTGGCCCTACCCCCGCACTCCGCCCAGGCGGCGGGCAGCACGCTCGTCGTGGACGCCGGCGTGCCGTTCCGGCCGGTCACCCGGGTGGCCGCCGGCGGCCTGTACGCGCTGGCCGAGAACAACCGGCCACCGGACCCGATGCTGCTGCCCATCAAGATGCACACCCTGACCCAGCCGCCGCCACGCGTCGGCCAGGCGCCCAACGGCCAGCCGCCCGGTGGTGACGCCCTCCTGGTCGCGCCGCAGGCGGACCGGGTGGGCGCCGCCCAGGTGATCCGGATGCCGGACATCTACCGCGACTTCCCCTACCGCTGGGTGAGCTGGAACGACTGGCTCGCCAAGGTCGACCAGATCGTCAACGACCGCCTGGCCGCCACCACGGTCAGCAACGTCACCGCGTACGAGATCTGGAACGAGGCCGACTGGACCTGGAACACCGCCGCCGCGGGCGACTTCAACGCGGGCTGGACGCGCACCGTCCAGCGCATCCGCACCCGCGACACCGTCACGCCCGTCGCGGGCCCCGGTGACTCCCACTGGAACCCCACCCGGATGAGGGCGTTCCTGACCAACGCCAAGAACACCAACACCCTGCCCGACCTGGTGGTCTGGCACGAGCTGTCCGGCAGTTCCGGTATCGCCGCGCACGTCGCCGAGTACCGGTCGATGGAGTCGTCGCTGGGGATCAGCCCGCGACGCGTCTTCATCAACGAGTACGCCACCACGGCCGAGATCGACGTGCCCGGCCGCGTCACCAACTACATCGCCAAGCTGGAACGCGCCGGTGTCTGGGCGGCCGACCGGGCGTTCTGGTACGAGTACGGGACCGTCAACGGCCTCACCCACAACAGCCAGCCGACCGCCTCCTGGTGGCTGTACAAGTGGTACGGCGACATGGCGGGCAACATGGTGCGCACCACCCCGCGCGCCCAGACCGGCCTGGACGGCTTCGCCTCCTACGACAGCACCCGTCGTCGCGTCGACGTCGTGTTCGGCGACGAGTCGGGCACGAACAACGTCCGCGTGACGGGGTTGGGCGGGCTCGGCGGCAGCGTCCGCGTCCGGCTGGAGTCCACGCCGGGCTCCGGCCGCTTCACCACCGTGTCGGCGCCGACCACCATCGCCAACACGACTTACCCGGTCACCAACGGCGAGATCACCGTGCCGGTGGCCAACATGTCGGCCACGGCGTCGTACCACCTCGTGGTCGAGCCGACCAGCGGCGCCCCGTCCTACCAGCAGCGGTACGAGGCGGAGAACGCGTCGGTGTTCCGCGCGGAGCGGCTGTCCGCGGGCAACGCGTCCAACGGCGGCTACGTCGGCCGGATCGACAACACCGGTGACCCGCGCAGCGCCAGCTACGTGGACTTCGTCGTCAACGTGCCCACGGCCCGCAGCTACACGATGACCATCGGGTACGCCAACGGCACGGGTGCGACCGCGACGCAGGGCCTGGCCTACAACGGCAGCGCCTGGTCGACGGTGAGCTACCCGGCGACGTCCGGGTGGGCCCAGTTCGGCACGGTGAACACCGCGGTCAACCTTAAGGCCGGTTACAACGTGATCCGCCTGGCGAAGGGCTCCCCCCACTTCGCGGGCGGCACCGGGTACGCGGAGCTGGACTACATCCAGCTGACCTGACCCCGTGCCCGTCCGGCTGTCGGCGGCACGCCCGGCGTGCCGCCGACAGCCCGTTCCTTTCGGTTCACCGTCACACAACGGCAGCGGCGGCCGAGCCCACGACCTCCGCCCCGTGACCCCGGCGCGCGCGACGTCCGCCGGACGTTCCCCGGGTTCGGGCTCCACCGCGACGCGGGCCTGTCCGGCGACCTGCGGCCCAGCACCGCGCCCGTGCCCGTGCCCGGCGAGCCGCTGCACCCCACCCTGGAGGGGTCGGGTTCGCGTCGTTCCGCGAAGGCGCCGTGGACCCCAACCACGGGTACTCCCACCGCCGTGAGCCGGTCACCGCGTCCGGCGGGCGCGACTCCGGGGTGGCGACCCCGTTCCGGGCCGGAAGCCACCTGTTCCGGCAGGTCAACGCGACTGCGGCCACGTGGGTGTCGGCGGGTCTGCTCGCCGAAGCGCCGACGCGCGGAAGGTGGTGGCCGCGGCGCAGGACGCAACCTGCGCGCCGTGAGAGGGTGCGGCGACGTCTCCGGCGGCAGCGCGGAAGTTCTTCCGCACCGCGTGCAACGGATCGGCCGGGTTCCCCGTTGAGGAGCGTGATCAAAAGCCGGTTGGCCGATCGGGAGAGAGTCGATGGAGTTCGGTGAGTACGTGGTCGGGCGGCGTCCGGCGCTGATGCGGTTCGCCACGGTGCTGACCTGCCAGGCCTGGCTGGCCGAGGACATTGTCAGCGACGTGCTCGGCCGCGCCTTCGAGCGGTGGGACCGGATCTCCGCGATGGCCGAGCCGCACGCCTACGTGCGGCGGATGGTCGTCAACGAGTACCTGTCCTGGCGCAGGCGGCTGGCCCGCACGACGCCCAGGGCCGAGATCGGGCCGGACACGTCGATCGGCGACGGCGCCGACGAGCGTGCGCGGCGGGACGCGCTGATCGACCGCCTGGCGCGGCTGCCGCGGCGGCAGCGGGCGGCGGTCGTGCTGCGCTACTACGCCGGGCTGACCGACGCCGAGATCGCCGTCGAGCTCGGCTGCCGCGTGACGACGGTGCGCAGCCAGATCTCGCGGGCGCTCGCCACCCTCCGCCTCGACCTGGCCGCCAACCCCCACACCTACCAGGAGACGAGATGACCGACTTGCGCGCGCTCGACGACGCCTTCGCGGAACTGGAGCGGCGGGCCGACGCGGTGACCGCGGCCAGGCCGTTCGAGCTGCCCCGCGCCCCCGCGTCGCGCCCGGCCGCCAGGCTGGTGCCGATCGCCCTCGCCGCCGCCGTGGTGGCCGGGGTCGCGACCGGCGCGGTGCTGCTGGTGCCGAACGCCGACCCCGGCACGTCCACCGCCCAGCCCGGCGCGTCGACCTCCGCGCCGGAGCCCGTCGTCACGACCACGCCACCGCTCGCGCACGACAGCCCCGAGGTGCTGGCCGAGCGGTTCCAGGCCGTGCTCGGCGACCTGGCGACGTTCGTCGTCACCGAACGCGGTCCGGGCGCCACGATGATGACGTTGCCCGAGTCCCCGGACAGCGCGTCGCCGGACGGCGGGGACCAGCAGGGGACGCAGGTGGGCGCGTCGATCGGCGGCACGCTGACGTCGGCCGGGGTCACCGGCGGCTTCGACCTGCTCATGTACCCCGGCACGGGAGGCGACCGGGCGTGGTGCCCCGCGCCGGACGAGCCGGGCTGCACCGTGCGCGACCTGCCCGACGGCTCCAAGCTGGCCACCGGCCAGGTGGCCTTGGAGGGGTCGGGCACGACGAACGAGGTCAAGCTCGTCCGCCCGGACGGCGTGGTGTTCATCATGCACGTCAGCAACCGCCGGTCACCGAAGGGCATGGGCCCCCTCCTCGGCCCCCACCCCCCGCTGACGGTCGAGCAACTGGTCGCGGTCGCCACCTCCGACCGCTGGTGACGACGCGTCGCCGGGAGGTCGCGACGGCCGGTCCGCGAGGCGCACCAGCCGTCCGCCCGCCGGCAGCGCGACGACCCGCTGCCGGCCCACATCCGCCGGATCCACCAGGCGAACCCAGGGCACGGCGCGCGGCGGATCCGGCAGCAGACGCGGCGCGAGGGCTTCACCGTGGCCCGTTGTACGGTCGAGCGGCTGATGCGGCAGGACGGGATCAAGGGCGACCTCGGCAGCGTGCTGGGCCCGTGCGCCGGCTCCGTCCGCGCGACCGGTCAGGGCACCTCGTGAACGCGTGCACGAAGGCGTCCGAGGCGCGCGAGCGGACGGCCGCCGGCGAACAGCCGATGACGGTGTCCGTCGTCATCCCCGCGCACAACGAGGAGGCGACCATCCGGGAGACGGTGGCTTCCTGGCCTGGCCCAGACCTTCCCGCTGGACCAGGTCGTCGTGGTCGTCGACAACTGCACCGACTCGACCGTCCAGTGCGCCCGCGCGGCAGGCGCGATCGTCATCGAGGGCAGGGGCGGGTCGAAGGCCGCCGCGCGGAACATGGCGCTCCCGCTGGTGGCCGGCGACCTGGTGGTGGCCCTGGACGGTGACGCCACCCTGAGCGTGGACGCCGTCTCGCTCGTGGTCGGCACGATCGGCGCGGGGGCGGTGGGCACCTGTCCCGCCGCGTTGCCCGGCGACACCGACTCCACCCACAGCCGGTACCGCACGCTCTCCCACGCCATCTCCAACGGCTGGGTGCGCAAGCTGCGGGACGTGCTCGGCCGCCGGATGGTGCTCAGCGGGATGGCGAACTGCCCCCGGAGGACGTGCTGCGGCAGTGCGGCGTGTTCCCCGAGGACGACATCACCGAGGACTTCACCCTGACCTGGCTGCTGCACCGCCGCGGCCACCGGGTGGCGCTCACGGCAGGCGCGTTCGTCCACCCGCGCGAGCCGACGTCGTTGCGGGAGCTGCTGTCCCAGGTCCACCGGTGGACCTCCGGCTACGCCCAGAGCACGGTGAAGCACCGGGCACCGCCGCACGGCGCGTCGTCGTTCGTGGTCGTGGCGACCCAGGTGGTCACCGGGTGGTGGGCGGGCCGGCCACCTTTTCGTCCGTGCCGTTCATCGCGCGCCACGGCGTCGAAGCCCTGTGGCGCTGGTGGAGCGTCCTGTGGGTGGTGGCGTCGCCGGGTGTCGTGGTCCACCAGGTCGGGTGGCGGACCACGCTGGGGTGCCTGCCCAGTCGGGTTCGTGCCGCGGACCCTCATCGGGCCGCTGACGGCGTGGTGGTCGGTGCGGGAGTGGGTGCTGGGCAGGCACCTGCTGAGCCGGACCGGCCGGCACGGGCTCAAGGCGGACATCACGCCCATGACCGCACAGCGCAAGTCCCTGCTGTCCGGCTGCGCCGCCGCGGCGGGTGTCGCCGCCCTGGTCCACCGCCGGGCGCGGCGGGGGTGAGCGCCGGTGGGGATCGCGACCCGGCGCGGGCCGCGGTCCCCACCGGGTGTCGTCAGCCCCTGAGCCGGTAGGCCCGCAGCACGGTCTGGTCGACCGTGTTGCCCTCGGTGTCGGAGGCGACGACCCGCAGCGAGACGTGCCCGCCCGGCTTGCCGCCGGCCGGGACGATCCTGGTCACCGGCGTCCAGGTCACGCCGTCGTCGAACGACGCGAACGCCTTGATCTCCCGCACCGCCGCCTTGCCCGCGCCCGCCTGCCGCGTCGCGGTGAACCGCACCGGCAGCGGCACCCCGGCCCGCGCGCTGTTGCGCAGGTCGAGTGGGACCTCGTAGCCCACCTGCAACAGCGGCAGGCCGCCTTGCGCCGTGCCCGCACTGGTGAAGCCCCACGTGGTGTGCACGTTCGTCGACAGCTCCACCTGCGGCGCGCCGCGTGCCGCGTCGAGCGACAGCTCGTAGCGGCCGGCCTCGGCGGGCACCTGCCACCGGCCGAGGCGCGGGTCGCCGGTGAAGCCGAGCGAGACACCGTCCCTCTTGAGCTCCATGCTGCCGTACCCGGTGGCCGTCCAGGACTCGACGGCGGTGGCGGTCGCGAACGGCGAGACCTTCGCCTCGATGCCGTTGCCGGTCCGCGTCACGCCACCGCCGGCCGCCCACTGCACGACCGAGGTGCCGCCGAGCCTCGGCGCGGCGACCGCGGCGTTCCAGTCACGCCGGTACTCCCGGCCCGGCTCGAACGCCACCGGTCCGAGGTCCGACCAGATGCCGACCATCGGATCACGCGCGTCCACGCCGAACATGCGGCCGATGAAACCCTCCTGGTACCAGCCGATGCCGTTGCCCGCGCTGTAGTACTCGGTGCGGGCGACCGGTGCGACCAGCGGTTCGTCCATCACGATGCCGAGGTTCGCCGTGCCGCGGAGCACCGGGTACAGGCGCTGGCGGACCAGCCCGTCGTCGCCGGAGGACCGGTAGCGCGCCTTGACCTCGGCCAGGTCACCGCGCCGGACCTCGTAGGTCCTGCCCGACGGGAGCGCACCCCGTTCCGGGAAGTACAGGTTGTAGCTGACCGGCGAGGAGCCGATCGCGTGGACCGCGACCTCGCGTCCGACCTGCGCCACCAACTGTTCCGCGCCGTGGTCGGACGCCGACAGCACCGGCAACGCGGTCTGGTCGGCTCCCGGGAACGGCAGCGGCCCGAGCAGCAGCACGGCCGCCGCGCCCGCGTCCTTCAGCCGCTGCGCCACCGCGTACAGGTCCTCGTCCGTGCCTTCCAGCACCACGAGCGCGCCCTTGACGTCACCATCGGGCCTCGCCGTGCGGAACTCGTGCGTGCCCGGCTCGAAGTACGGGCTCGCGTCGGCGTAGCGCACCGGCAGGCCGAACCCGCCCAGCGCCACGCGCGGCTGCGCGGCCTTCAGCGAGGTCGAGTAGGACAGCTGCGGCAGCGGGTCGCCGAACGACAGCCCGTACACCGGCGTGGCACCCTCGACCGGCCCGGTGACACCCGAGGTCTTGCCCGGCGCCATGGGTACGCTCAGGTCGACCTCGCGCTCCAGCGGCCGCACGCGGTCGTCGTTCAGGTCGATCGTGATCGGCTCGCCGGCCGCGGCGTTCAGCTCGACGGTCACCGCGGCGGTCATCGACACCCGGCCCGCGATCTCGGTGACCGAGACCGGCGTGAACCAGCTCGCCAGGGCTGAGTGCTGCTCGATCCGGCCGAGGACGGCGTAGTCGGAGACCGGCAGCCGGACCGTGCCGCGGCCCTCGGCGTCGAGCGGGAGCGTGCTGGACTGCCCGGTCTCCAGGTCGACCAGCAGCAGGACCTCGTTGAACGGCGCCTTGCCGTCCCGGCCGGTGATCTCCACCGTGAGCGGGTGGCGTTCTTCCTGCACGTACGCGCCGACCGACGTGGTCAGGACGACGCCGTCGGCGGTCGCCGTGACGTGACCGAAGAACGTGCCGAGGCCCTTGCGCGGGTCGAGCCGCACGACCACCGGCGCGCTGCCGTGCGCGGGCACCGTGACGCTCGACGGCACGGCGAAGTCGGCGCCGAGGTCGTGCCGCAGGTCGAGCGTCACGGGCCGGTCGCCGTCGTTGTGGTAGGTGACGGTCTTCTCGTGCACCTCCGTGTGCGGCCACGCCACCAGGCCGAACGAGAGGCTGCCGACGTCCGCGCGCACCGGCTGCCCGATCGCGCGACGCACGTCCAGCAAGCCCGTGCCGACGTGGTCGGGTGTGTCGGCGACCGGCTCGACCGACGTCATCAGCCGCGCCTTGAGCTGCGGCCCGGTCCAGGTGGGGTGGCGCTGCGCCAGGATCGCGGCGGCACCCGCCACGTGCGGCGCGGCCATCGACGTGCCGGTCAGCCGCGCGTGCAGGTCCCCGACCGCCTGGTCCGGCAGCGTGCCGCTCGCCCGTGCCGCCACGATGTCCGTGCCGGGCGCGGCGAGGTCGGGCTTGACGGCGTGGTCGCCGAACCGGGGCCCGCGCGAGGACGACTCGTTGAGCTGCCCCTGCTTGGTGAGGTTGGCGACGGCCAGCGCCTCGGTCGCCGCTGCGGGGGTCGAGACCTTGCGGTAGGTGTAGTCGTTGCCCGCCGCCACCACGAACAGCGCACCGGTCTCGGCCGTGAGCCGGTCCACGGTCAGCGACAGCGGGTCGGTGCCGTCGCTCTGGTCGCCACCGAGGCTGAGGTTGACGACCTTCGCCCCGACCTCCCGCGCCGCCCACTCCATGCCCGCGATGACCGCGCTCTCCGGGCAGCCGTACGTGCCGCAGACCCGGCCGACGGCGAGCTTCGCGCCCTTGGCGACGCCCGCGTACCGGCCACCCCGCCCGGCGACGGTGGCCGCGACGTGCGTGCCGTGGCCGACGTTGTCCTGGATGCCCTCGCCGGTGAAGTCCCGGGCCGCCACGACGACGTCCTCCAACTCCGGGTGGGCCTGGTCGTAGCCGGTGTCCAGGACGGCCACGGTGACCCCGCTGCCGTCGAACCCGGCCTGCCACGCGTCCGGCGCGCCGACCATCGGCACGCTCTGGTCGAGCGTGATCCTGGCCTTGCCGTCGAGCCAGAGCTTGTCCCCGGCCCGCGCTTCGACCCGGCGGTCCGCCCACCGCCGCGCGGCCTCGGACTTCACGATCGCGGCCGACGCCCGCAGCCCTTGGCCGAGCAGCGGGATCCGGTCGGTCGCGGCGTCGTCGTAGCCGAACCCCAGCAGGGCCGTGACGTCGAAGAACCGCTTGTCGACCCGGTCCTGCGCCAGCTCGTCGAGCGCGTCCTCGGGCACCACGAACTGGTGGTCCTGGTCGACGTACCGGACGAACCGCGTTCCCGGCCGCCCCTCGACGCGGACGACCGCCCCTCGGCCGTCCACGACCACCTTGTCACCGGTGATCAACGTGATGGTCCGGGCATCTCCCCCGGTCACCGGCTCGGCCTGTGCGGCCACCGGGCTCACCAGCCCGGCGGCCAGCACGGCGACCGCCGACCATCGTGCTCGACGCACGTGTCCTCCCCAGAAGTGGAAGCGCTTTCGGCGAAGGAGACTCGTGGGGATGCGCCGAGGTTGCACCGCCGGGTGGAACGGCTGGTCAGATCGCGGAGCAGTCGGCCTTGTCGGTCCAGTCCGCCCCGCACCGGTACAGCGGGAACGGTGTGGTGTAGCCGTAGCGGGCGCCCAGGGTGTTGTACTCGCCGACGTCGATCCGCCGGGCCACGTAGTGGTCGGTGGCGGTGGCGGTGACCGTCTCGGTGTAGGGCGGGCGTGTCGTCGTCGTGGTGGAGGTCGGGGTCGTGCCGCCGTCCAGTCCCCAGAACCGGGCCAGGTGGTGGGCGGCGCAGACGTTGACGTCGAGCACGTACGCGGCCGTGGCACCGCACTGGGCGGCCCCGGTGCCGGGGTCGACGGGCTGGCCGTGGTTCATTCCGGTGATCGAGTAGTGCTCAACCGTGCCGCCGTAGACGCGGTGCGGGTAGCCCGCCACGGTGTCGCTGACGTCCGGCGTCTGGTCCGTGCCGTTGACGTCGGTCCACTGCTCGACCAGCTCGGTGCCGTTGAGCGGCCGCACGGTGGTGTCGGCGGTGCCGTGCCAGATGGACACCTTCGGCCGCGGTCCGGAGTGGACGTACGCGGCCCGCACCTTGTCACCCCACTGCGCGGGCGTGAGGTCCATGCCGGGGTTCATGCAGCCGAACGCCGCGCCCACCGAGGTGGCGCACTGGTAGGGCAGCCCGGCCACGATGCCGCCGCCGGAGAACACGTCCGGGTAGGTGGCGAGCAGGACCGCGGTCATCGCGCCGCCCGCGGACAGGCCGCTGGCGTACGCCGACGTGGCCCCGTTGTCCTGCTTGGCCCTGTCCACCATCTGCTTGATCGACAGCGCCTCGCCGGAGCCGCGGCGGGTGTCGCCCGGCTCGAACCAGTTGAAGCACGAGTTGGCGTTGTTCTGCGACCGCTGCTGCGGCGCGACGACGGTGAACTTCCCGCGGTCGGCGAGCTGCGGCCAGCCGGTGGCCGTGCCGTAGCCGGTGGCGTTCTGCGTGCAGCCGTGCAGCGCGACGACGACCGGCCGTCCCGCGGGCAGGCCGGCGGGCACGTAGCGGAACATCTGCAGGTTGCCGGGGTTCGAGCCGAAACCCGTGACCTCCTGCCAGGTCGCGGCGGCGGCCGGTCGCGGCGGGGAGACCACGACGACCGCGGCGGCCGACAGCACGACCAGCACGGCGGCCAGTGTCGCGACGGGACCCCGGACGGCCGGGGCGGGGTGACGATCCGACATGGGCGCATCCTCCGCGTTGAGTGATGGCGGTCACGTTCGATACGGCGACGCTAGGAGTCGTCATGGCCGCTCGTCGCTGGTTAATCACGCCACTCTTCGCAACGCGCCGGTGTGTGACGTCGCCACACCAGACCGGGCCACCGATACTTTCGTAAGCCGCAGAAGGTAGTGCGATCGGCCCTGCATGCGCCTCTACCTGCACTCTTGCGTCTCTATAGGTGAATCTCAATCCTTGACTCCGACGATCATCCGCTTTAGTTTTCGAAAGCGCCAGCCGGTCGTATCGCAACTTTCGGAACGCCGTCGGCGCTAGGCAGGCACCCGAGGCAGTGCCGGTCCGGTTCGACCCCTTGGAGGAAGTGATGTCCAGAACTGCTGTCACCGCTGCCGGCAGGCCGGTGGCACGAGGCGGGCCGCGACGCGTCGCGGCGCTGGCCGGCGCGGTCGGGTTGCTCGGCGCGTTGGCCGTCGTGCTGCCGAGCGTGGCGAGCGCCGGCACGACGTTGGCCGCGTCGGCCGCCGAGAGCGGGCGGTACTTCGGCACGGCCGTGGCCGCGAACAAGCTGGGCGACTCCACCTACGTCGGGATTCTCAACCGTGAGTTCGACATGGTCACGGCCGAGAACGAGATGAAGATGGACGCGACCGAGCCGAACCAGGGCCAGTTCAGCTACGGCAACGCCGACCGGATCGTCAACCAGGCCCGCAACCAGGGCAAGCGCGTCCGCGGCCACGCCCTGGCCTGGCACTCCCAGCAACCCGGCTGGATGCAGAACATGTCCGGCACCGCGCTGCGCAACGCCATGCTCAACCACGTCACCCAGGTCGCCACCTACTACCGCGGCAAGATCTACGCCTGGGACGTCGTCAACGAGGCCTACGCCGACGGCAGCAGCGGCGGACGCCGCGACTCCAACCTCCAACGCACCGGCAACGACTGGATCGAAGCCGCCTTCCGCGCCGCCCGCGCCGCCGACCCCAACGCCAAGCTCTGCTACAACGACTACAACACCGACAACTGGTCCCACGCCAAGACCCAGGGCGTCTACCGCATGGTCCAGGACTTCAAGTCCCGCGGCGTCCCCATCGACTGCGTCGGCTTCCAAGCCCACTTCAACAGCGGCAACCCCGTCCCCAGCAACTACCACACCACCCTGCAGAACTTCGCCAACCTCGGCGTCGACGTCCAGATCACCGAACTCGACATCGAAGGCTCCGGCTCCACACAGGCCCAGCAGTACCAAGGCGTCGTCCAAGCCTGCCTCGCCGTCACCCGCTGCACCGGCATCACCGTCTGGGGCATCCGCGACACCGACTCCTGGCGCGCCTCCGGCACCCCCCTGCTCTTCGACGGCTCCGGCAACAAGAAAGCCGCCTACAACTCGGTCCTCAACGCGCTCAACGCCGCAGGCACGCCGGGGCCGACCACGACGACGACCACGCCGCCGAACAACGCCAACTGCACCAACGGTTACGTGGCCCTCACCTACGACGACGGCCCGATCGCCGGCACCACCACCACGCTGCTCAACGCGCTGCGCTCGGCCGGCCTGCGGGCCACGTTCTTCAACCAGGGCAACAAGGTGACGGCCAACCAGGCCCTCGCGCGCAGCCAGCGCGACGCCGGGATGTGGGTGGAGAACCACAGCTGGTCGCACCCGCACATGACGCAGCTGAGCCAGTCCCAGATGCAGTCGGAGATCTCCCAGACCCAGCAGGCCATCCAGTCGGCGACGGGCGTCGCGCCCAAGCTGTTCCGCCCGCCGTACGGCGAGACCAACGCCACGCTGAAGTCGGTCGAGGCGCAGTTCGGCCTGACCGAGGTGCTGTGGAACGTCGACTCGCAGGACTGGAACGGCGCGAGCACCGCCCAGATCGTGCAGGCGGCGTCCACGTTGCAGAACGGCGGCGTCATCCTGATGCACGACGGCTACCAGACCACGATCAACGCCGTGCCGCAGATCGCCGCGAACCTGGCGAGCCGCGGCCTGTGCGCGGGCATGATCTCGCCGTCGACCGGCCGGGCCGTCGCGCCGACGGACACCCCGCCGACCACCGGTCCGACGACCACCACCACGACGCCGCAGCCGGGCACCGGCTCCTGCACCGCGACCTACCGCACGAGCCAGCAGTGGGGTGACCGGTTCAACGGCGAGGTGACGATCCGCGCCGGTTCCTCGGCGATCACGAGCTGGACCGCCACCGTCACCGTCACGTCGCCGCAGAAGGTCTCGGCGACCTGGAACGGCACGCCGAGCTGGGACTCCAGCGGCAACGTGATGACGATGAAGCCCAACGGCAACGGCAACCTCGCCGCGGGCGCCGGCACGACGTTCGGCTTCACCGTGATGGCGAACGGCCAGTGGGCCGCGCCGACCGTGAGCTGCCGGACCCCGTGACGCACGCCGGTGTGCCCCTCACAGCGACGTGGGGGGCACACCGGCGCGCTTCGCCCTCCCCGGATCAGGTCCGGGTGCGCAGGTGGACGCGTTCGCCTTGCGGGCCGAACAGGATCAGCAGCTCGACGGGCGCGGCGTCGGCCGCGCCCAGCCAGTGCGGGACGCGGGTGTCGAACTCGGCCACCTCGCCGGGCGCGAGCACGATGTCCCGTTCGCCGACCACCAGGCGCAGCCGTCCGTTCAGGACGTAGAGCCACTCGTGCCCCTCGTGGGTCTTCGGCTCGGGCACCGCGTCGTGCGGTGCGCCCGGGATGACCATCTTGAACGCCTGCGTGCCGCCGGGACGGCGGCTCAACGCCATAAACGTCATGCCGTGTCGGCGGACCGGCCGGAGGTGGACGCGCGGGTCGCCCGTGGGCGGCGCGCCGACCAGCTCGTCGAGCGGCACGCCGTGCGCCCGCGCCAGCGGCAGCAGCAGCTCCAGGTTCGGCCGCCGCCGACCGCTCTCCAACCGCGACAGCGTGCTCTCCGAGATTCCGGTGGCCGCGGCCAACTCGGCCAGCGTGACCCCGCGCGCCCGGCGCACCGCCCGCAGCCGCGGGCCCACGGCGATCAGCACGCGATCCAGGTCGTCGTCCACCCGCACAGCTTGCCAAATCGGCAACCCCCCGTGCCGCGGGCGTGCCGTGCGGCGGTGTGGACCACCCACCGAAGTAGGCTGCCCGGACGACGGCCGAGGAGGCTTCCGACCATGAAGTACATGCTGATCATGCGCGCGACCGACGAGGCCTTCGCGGGCATGGGCGAGATCGACTTCGACGAGATGCTGGCGACCATCGGCAGGTTCAACGACGAGCTGATCCGGGCGGGCGTGCTGGTCGCCGCCGAGGGGCTCGCCGACGCCTCCGAGGGCGTGGTGGTCGACTACTCGTCCGAGCCGCCGGTGGTGACCGACGGCCCGTACGGCGAGACCAAGGAGCTGTTCAACGGCTTCTACATCCTCAACGTGGCGTCGAAGGAGGAGGCCGTCGAGTGGGCCAAGCGCCAGCCGATCACCGGTCCCGGCTTCAAGACCGAGATCCGCCGCGTCACCACCATCGACGAGTTCCCGCAGGACAACGAGTGGATCAAGAAGGAGCGGGCGTGGCGGGAAGCCACCGGTCAGCTCTGAGCGGTGCGACGGCGAGCGACCCCACCGGCCGCGGTGCGGTCGCCGCCGTCTGGCGCATCGAGTCGGCGCGGATCGTCGGCGCGCTCGCCCGCTACACCGGTGACTTCGCGCTGGCCGAGGACCTGGCCCAGGAGGCGCTGGCCGAGGCGCTGGTGACCTGGCCGCGCGACGGCGTGCCGCGCAACCCGGCGGGCTGGTTGCTCACCGTCGGCAAGAGGCGGGCGATCGACGCGTTCCGCCGGCGGTCCACCCTGGACGAGAAGTACGCCGTCCTCGCCCGCGACCTCGACGAGGGCGGCGCGGTCACGGGAGGGGAGGCCACCCGGGTCGACGACGTGCCGTGGGACCCCGACCAGATCGACGACGACGTGCTGGCGCTCATGTTCATCTCGTGCCACCCGGTGCTGTCGCGGGAGGCACGGGTGGCGTTGACGTTGCGCGTGGTCGGCGGGCTGACCAGCGACGAGATCGCCAAGGCGTGCCTGGTGCCGACGGCGACCGCGCAGGCCAGGATCACCCGGGCCAAGAAGGCGCTCGGCGCGGCCGGGGTGCCGTTCGCGGTGCCGACGGCCGAGGAGCGCACCGCCCGGCTCGGCTCGGTGCTCAACGTGATCTACCTGATCTTCACCGAGGGTTCGACGGCCAGCTCGGGCGACGACCTGATCCGGTTCGACCTGGCGGGTGAGGCCCAGCGCCTGGCCCGGGTGCTGGCCCGGCTGGTGCCCGACCAGCCCGAGGTGCACGGCCTGCTGGCGCTGCTGGAGCTGACCGCGGCGCGCTTCCCCGCCCGCACGGGTCCGGACGGCGAGCCCGTGCTGCTGGAGCACCAGGACCGCCGCCGGTGGGACCACGCCGCGATCCGCCGCGGGCGCGCCGCGCTGGCCCGGGCCGAGCAGGCGGGTCGGGGTTGGGGCGCATACGGGTTGCAGGCGGCCATCGCCGAGTGCCACGCCGTCGCGCCGTCGGTCGAGGAGACGAACTGGGACCGGATCGTGCTGCTGTACGAGGCGCTGGGCCGGCTCGTGCCGTCGCCGGTGGTCGACCTGAACCGGGCGGTGGCGGTGTCCATGGCGCGGGGGCCCGCGGACGCGCTGTCGATCGTGGACGGGCTGGTCGGGTCCGAGGCGTTGGCGAACTCGCACCTGCTGCCCAGCGTGCGCGGCGAGCTGTTGAGCCGCCTCGGCCGGGTGGAGGAGGCGCGGGTCGAGCTGGAGCGGGCCGTGCGGTTGTGCGGCAACGAGCGGGAACGGGCGGTGCTGGCCGGCAAGGTCACCGACCTCACGACGTCGAGCTGAGGATCATGCCGTTCCACCAGTAGCCGAGCTGGTCGAGCGCGTCCGGGTCGAGCGCCGTCGACGACCGCAGCACGCCGGTGGTCGTGGTCCGCGTGTCGACCCACCACACCTGGCCGACGCCGTCGGCGACGAAGCAGGTCGTGTACTCGCCGGGTGCGGGGTCGCGTTCGGGCCGGTGGTACAGGGCGTAGTGCGCCGACCTGGTCAGGGGACGGCAGCCGCCCTGGCTGTCGTCGCGCGGGATGCCGTGGGCGTCGACCAGGGCTTTGAAGTGGGCGTCCTGCGAGGTGCGGTCGGTGAACAGGTGGAACACCGCCTCGTCGGGGGGCGGGAAGCGGAAGTGCGCCGAGTTCGCCGCGGCGCACGTGACGGTCGCCGCGACACCCGTGCCCGACGGCGTGGGCACGCAGCCGGGGTTGTCGCGGTAGACCGCGGGGAGTCGGCTCAGCAGCACCGTGACCTGCTGGTCGGCCTTGGTGGTGGTCGTAAAGGTCGCCGCCGTGGCGGTTGTCGTGGAGGTGGCTTCCGTGGTCGGCGCTTCGGTCGTGGTGGTCGGGCTCGCCAGGTTGCCGCCGCCCTTCCAGTCCACGGACCAGACCAGCACCACCGCCACGAGCAGCAGCCCGACCGCCCCGGCGGCGATCGGCGCGACCTTCCGGCTGCGCGGAGCGGTGGGAGGCCCGGGGATCGTGACCGGACCCCGAGCCGGGGCCGTGCCGGACGGCGGCGGCGGAACCCGGAGCGGGCCGGACGGGGTGGCGACGGGTGGAACCGGGCCGGAACCGGGACGTCGGGCCGGACCGGGAGCGGAACCCGGAGCCCGAGCCGGGATCACGGCCGAGGCCGGAGTCGCGACTGGAGGGGAGGACGGAGCAGGAGCCGGTCGAGGGGTGGGCGGTGGGACCGTGGTGAGCGCTCGGGCGGCGGCGGTGGCCAGGGCGCCCGCCGTCGGGTAGCGGTCGGTCGGGTCCTTGGCCATGCCCTGGCGGATCACGTCGTCCAACGCGCGCGGCAGGGTCGGGTCGGTGGCGGACGCGGCCGGTGGCGGCTGTTGCAGGTGGGCCCAGAGCAGGGCGGCGGCGCTGTCCGCCTCGAACGGGCGGCGGCCGGTGACACACGCGTGCAGCACGCAGGCCAGGGCGTAGACGTCCGCACGGCCGTCCACCGCGCCGTTGCCGAACCGCTCCGGGGCCAGGTAGTCCAGCGTCCCGATCACCGCACCGGACGCGGTCAGGTGGGTGCCGGCGGGCAGCGCGCTGCGGGCGATGCCGAAGTCCACCAGGTACACGAAGTCGTCCGGCGTGACGAGGATGTTCGACGGCTTCACGTCCCGGTGCACCAGACCGTCCGCGTGCGCGGCGTCCAGCGCGCCCGCGACCTGGGCGATGAGCCGCACGGCCCGCGCCGGGTCCAGCGGACCGCCCTCGACGACCGCCGCCAGGTCACGTCCCTCGACCAGTCGCATGTCCAGGTACAGCTGGCCGTCGATCGCGCCGTAGGCGTGGATCGGGATCACGTGCGGCTCGCGCAGCCGTGCCGCGATCCGCGACTCGCGCCGGAACCGGGCGCGGAACTCCTCGTCGTCGTTGTGCACGGCGGACAGCCGCTTCAACGCCACCACGCGGTCGTGGACCGTGTCGTAGGCGCGGTGCACGTCGCCCATGCCACCGCGGCCCAGCAGCTCGCCGACACGATAAGGCCCGAACGCCTCCGCCATCACTCCCCCGGGTTCCACCACGCCGTCACTGCAGGACCGACGCGGCCGGACGCCGAGGGGTTCCACCGAGGTGAGCGCGGGTGCTCCGGCTCAGGGCTTGCCCTTCCCTGGCTTGGCCGGACCCTTCCCCTTCTCCCCCTTGGCGTGGCCGGGCGGTACGGGTTTCTCCTGCGGGCCGGCGGCCGGCTGTTCCACGACGACCTCGGTCGTGACCGTGGCGGCCACCGGGACGTTCGGCGGTGGCGTCGTGCTCTGGACGGCCGTCCGCGACGTGGTCTCCACGGGCGCGGACGTCGCCGGGGCCTGGTCGGGCGTCAGCACCCAGGCGAGGCCGAACGCGCCCACCAGCGCGGCGGCCGACGCGGCGACCGCCTTCACGTGCCGGCGCGGCCGCGGCGCCGACCCGGCCGCGCGTGCCACCGTCTCGCCGGTGCGCAGCACGTGGGCGCAGTCGGGCGCCGACGGTCGGCGGCGGGCCGACAGGGAGGTCATCAACGACAGCAGGCGCACCAGGTCGGCGGGCAGGTCCTCGGGCACGGCCGGCGGGCGGTGCAGGCGGGCGACGGCGGACTCGACGTCACCGCCCGGGTACTCGCGGCGACCGGTCAGGCACTCCAGCAGCACCAAGCCGAACGAGTAGATGTCGGCGGCCGGGCCGAACGCGTCACCGCGCACCTGCTCCGGCGCCAGGTAGGCGGCCGTGCCGACCATCTGGTTCGTGCGGGTGAATCGGGTGGTGTCGGCCAGGTGCGCCAGCCCGAAGTCGGCCAGGTGGGGCGTGCCGTCGGCGTCGAGCAGGATGTTGGACGGCTTCACGTCCCGGTGCACGACGCCCTGCTCGTGCACGTAGGCCAGCGCGTCGGCCAGCCGCGCGCCCAGCTCGCGCACCTCGGCCACCGGCAGCGGCCCGTCGGCGATCCGGTCGCGCAGGGTGCCCCCCTCGACCAGCCGGAGCACCACGAACACCGTGCCGTCGCTGACGCCCGCGTCGTGCACGGCCACCAGCCCGGGGTGGGACAGCCGGGCGAGCGTGCGCGCCTCGTTGTGGAACCGACGGGCGGTGTCGTCGTCGGCCTCGGGCCGGAACACCTTGACCGCGACGGCGCGCCGCAGCACCGTGTCCCACCCCCGGCGCACCTCGGACATCCCACCGAAGCCGAGCGTCCCGGCCAGCTCGTACCGCCCGGCCAACAGCTCGCCACTGACAGGAAGCGACACGGCGGCACCTTCCGGCCGGGGACACGGGACCTTCCCAGGTGCCCCGTCTCCGCCGCGCGCAAACCCCGGCGCTACGGTCGCCAGTTCGCCAAACCGAACTTCACCAGGTCCACCATGCCCCCACCGCCGCCGAAGACGTGCCGCCTCGGGTCCAGCTCGTCGGTCTCCCGGCCGCTGTAGACGCCGGCGACGGCCGGTCCTTCGGCGGGCAGCCAGAGCGGACCGCCGGACCAGCCGGGACCGACGTCGGCGCGCAGCGCGAACTCCAGCTCGAGGCCGGGGCTGTCGTTGTCGATGTCCCGCACGCCCAGGTCGAACTCGACGGCCGGTCGGGTGCCGAACGAACCGGGGTAGCCCGACGTGACGTAGCGGCGTCGGTGGTACTCGTCCTCGTTGCCGAACGACTTGGTGCCCATCCAGCCCAGCGCGGTGCCGAGCGGGTTGTAGAGCTTGCAGATCACGTAGTCCTTGCCGCTGACCTCGCTGCCGGTGTGGAAACCCCGGTAGGCCTCGACGAAGGAGCTGCCGAACGGCCGGTCCCCCTCCCGGAACGCCGGGATGAACTCCATGCTCCACGAGCTGTGCCCCCACGGCGCGACGTGCCCGGCGGTGAGCACCAGGTTCGGGCCGACGAGCACGCCGCTGCCCCGGAACCCGTGGCTGCTCAGGACGATGCCGACGGTCCGCTGGGGGTAGGCCAGCCGGTTGGACTCCTCGACGGCCCGCGGCTCGAAGAACAGCCGGCCGTCCGCGCGGAACGGCGTGAGCCGGGGCATGTGCTCCAGCGGCACCCACGGCGGCCGGTACCCCTCGGTCTCCGACGTCG
The DNA here is from genome assembly GCF_006716745.1 of Saccharothrix saharensis. Classification (NCBI taxonomy): domain Bacteria; kingdom Bacillati; phylum Actinomycetota; class Actinomycetes; order Pseudonocardiales; family Pseudonocardiaceae; genus Saccharothrix; species Saccharothrix saharensis. Next base: position 826,775 of record NZ_VFPP01000001.1, read on the forward strand.
CTTCGGCCCGCGTCACGTCGGCCGCGGTGAGCTCGGTCTGCTCGCGTCCCGGAATGGTGGTGTGCAGGCGTTCGCGGTCGTCGCCGACGATCCGCCACGTCCCGGGCACGCCGGGCACCTCGACGGTGTCGAACTCCGCTTTCGGCCGTGCCGCCGAGCGGACGAACGGCCCGGAATGCGCGTGCAGCATTTCTCCGAGTTCCCCGGGCATGTCCTCGGTCGCCGGGACCGGCGCTGCTTCGGCCAGGTCGTCCAGCGTCATGAAGCCATGCGACTCCCTTTGTGCGTCAACCATGTCGACCACTTCCCCGTGGGCGGAATCGTGTTGCGGCCCGACCTGCGGATGCGGTTCGGGCAACGTCGACCCAAGCTACGACGCGGGCCGTTCGCCGTACAGCGGGCTCGACCGAATAGCCGTTCGACCGACCGCGGGACGGGGGCGATCACGCGCGCCAGGCGGCGACGGTGGCGGCGGCCCAGGCGGCGACGCGGTCCGCGAAGCCCGCCGCCGGGAACGTGCCGTCCACGGCGACGTCGCCGATGGTCACGGCGAAGGCCCCGGGCGTCGGCCCGAGGGGCGCGACCGGCACGGCGGCCACGACGTCCGCGATCACGCCGTCGCCGGCGCGGTGGGAGTTCGCGCGGCGCAGGGCTCCGGCGAGGCGGGTCGCGGCCGCCGGACCGCCGTCGAGGTAGGCGTGCAGGGTCGCCCACGGGCGGGCGCGGTCGCCGTCGCGCAACCGGCCGGGGTGCTGGAGCAGGAAGCACGAGACGATGACGCCGTGCAGCGGCCCCCACGGCGGGCGGCGGGCGTGGTCGAGCGCGAGCACGACGTGGAACAGCTCCTCGCACGAGCGCGTCCCGCACTCAGGACAGGCGGTCACGGTACCAACTTAGGGATTCCACCGGCTGGAACGTCAAGCGCGCGGGTTGAACGTCGAGGCGGCGGCCAGTTCGGCGAACAGGCGCCGCTCGGTCTCGTCGAGCGCGGCGGGCACCTCGATCCGGACCTCGACGCACAGGTCGCCGGCCGGGCCGCGGTGATCGGGCAGGCCCTGTCCGGGCAGCCGCAGCCGTCGTCCGCTCGACGTGCCCGGAGGCACCTCGACCCTAGTCGGCCCGCCCGGCGCGTCGATCCCGACGGTGGCGCCCAGCGCCGCTTCCCAGGGCGTGAGCGGCAGCTCCACCACCACGTCCCGGCCTTCGACCCGGTAGCGGTCGTGCGGTGCGATCCGGACCACCAGGTACAGGTCGCCCGCCGCACCCCGGCCGACGCCCGCCCCGCCGTGACCGGGCAGTGCGATCCGCTGCCCGTCGGTGACGCCGGGTGGGATCTCGACCCGCAGTGCGCGCGCCCCGGGCAGGGTGATGGAACGCCGCCCGCCCCGGTAGACCTCCTCGACGGTCAGCTCCAGCTCGGCCTCGTGGTCCACGCCCCGGATCGGCCCCCCACCCCCGAGGACGTCGCCCGGGCCGAATCCGAACCCCGTGCCGAAACCCGCCCCCGCGCTCACCCACACCTGGTCGCCGACCGGCACCCGCCCGGGACGTGCCTGCACGGGGCCCCGCCTCGACGCGTCGTAACGGCGGCGGCGCTCCGGGTCCGACAGCACCCGGTAGGCCTCGGAGATCACCCGGAACCGCTCGTCCGCGCCGGGTTCGGGATCCAGGTCGGGGTGGTGGCGCCGGGCCAGGGCGCGGTAGGCGCGCTGGATCTCGTCCTGGCTCGCGTTCCGGGACACCCCGAGCGTCGCGTAGTGGTCGGCCACGGTCCTTCACCTCCCGGGTGACTGACACTTGCCGAACGAACCGCTCGGGCACGGTGTTTCCCCTCGCGGACATTTCACCTGACCGGAGTATTGCCAGGCTTTCCAGGGGAAGAATGGCGGTTGTCCCCGGTGAATACGAAAATTTCTCACCCATTCGCCGGAAACGCGCGGGCGTTGCGCTGAGTAATTTCCAGTGCACGGTCCCTGCCGTTGATCGACCCACGAAAGGTGGAAGATCATGAACCGTGCCGTGACACGACTGCTCACCCTGGCGAGCGCGCTGACCCTGTCGCTGATCGCCGTCCCTCCCGCGCAGTCCGCTCCCTCGTCCGACGCCTACTGGACACCGGAACGGATGCGCGCCGCCGTCCCGCTCGACATCCGCACCGCACCGCTGTCCGCCGTGCGCCCGACCGTCCGCGCCGGCGAGCCCACCACCGTGGCACCGCTGGCCTTCCCCAACGGGGGCAGCGCGTGGACGGGTGGCGGCGCGGTCGTGAAGACCGCGGGCCGCGTGTTCTTCACCTACCAGGGCCGCAACGCCTCGTGCAGCGGCAACGCCGTCACCAGCGCCAACAAGAGCACGGTCGTCACGGCCGGGCACTGCGTGAAGCTCGACGGCGCCTACCACACCAACGTCGCCTTCGTCCCGGCCTACGACAGCGGGAACGCCCCGTACGGCACGTGGGCCGCGCGCGCCACGTTCGCCACGCCGCAGTGGCACGCGAGCGAGGACATCAACTACGACATCGGCGCGATCGTCGTCGGGCAGCTCAACGGCCAGTCCCTGACCGACGTCGTCGGCGCGCAGGGCATCGCGTTCAACCTGCCGAAGGCCGACAACACCTACGCGTTCGGCTACCCCGCCGCCGCGCCCTACGACGGCACGAAGCTCATCTACTGCAGCGGGCGGACGTTCAACGCCTTCCTCAGCGACGGCATCGGCATGACGTGCAACATGACCGGTGGCGCGAGCGGCGGCCCGTGGTTCCGCGCGTTCTCCGAGGCGACCGGCACCGGCACGGTCAACTCGGTGAACAGCTACAAGATCAACCTGTTCCCGAACTGGATGTTCGGCCCGTACTTCGGCGCGGACGCCCAGAACCTCTACAACCAGGCGCAGGCCGCCTGACCCCGGTCGGTGGGCCGGGCGACCGGCCCACCACCCCGGTCCCTGTGGTGATCTTCATCCGGTCGAGTGAGAAACTTCGGACCCACCGGAGTCCAGGGGGACCACCATGCTCTCGCCGTCGATGAACCTGCTGCACATGCACCAGAAGGTCACCTTGATGGTGAACCGCTACGAGATCTTCGCCGACCAGGGCGGCGAGCCCGGCCCGCTCGTGGCGTTCGTCGAGCAGAAGCGGATGGCCTTCAAGGAGCAGGTCACCATCTACACCGACGCGAGCCGCAACCAGGTGCTCGCCGGGTTCCGCGCGCGCAAGGTGATCGACCTCGGCAGCGGCTACGACGTGACCGACGGCGCGGGGCGGCCCATCGGCCTGTTCCGCAAGGACTTCGGCAAGTCGCTGACCAACTCCACCTGGCACCTCGACCAGCCGGGCGCGCCGACCGCCACCGGCCGCGAGCGCAACCACGGCATCGCGGTCCTGCGCCGGCTGTGGGGCTTCCTGCCCCTGGTCAACGACCTGCCGTTCCCGTTCCGCTACCACTTCGACTTCACCCGCGACGGTCAGCCGGTGTTCAGCGTGGACAAGAAGACCTGGATCCGCGACCACTACCTGATCCGGATCGACGACCCGTACGTGGACCGCCGCGTGGTGATCGCCCAGGCCGTCGCCGTGGACGCCCTGCAGTCGCGCTGACGCCGCGGCCCGCTGCACCGGTGCGCGGGCGGGCGATCTCCGTCACGGCGAGGGGTTCCGGCGATCTCCCCCATGCGTTGGCGGCATGAGGGAGATCGAAGGGCCCTTCGCCCGCGTCCACCTGCCGGTCCGGGTGCCGCTCGGCCTGCGCGGCACCCGGCTGCCCGACCGCTGACAGCCGGCCGGATGCCGCCGTGACCGATCCGCGACCGCCGGGCCGCGGCAACTGACCCGCCACCCCGCCGTGGCCCCCGCGCCGGACGTGCGGGTCAACGCCGTCGCCCCCGGCACCGTGGCCACCGCCGGCGGACGTCGCCGCACGGCGAGGCGGGTCTCGCCGTGCGGGCGGAAGCCGAGCGGCGGACCGTGCCGCTGCACCGCACCGCCGACCCCGGGCACGTGGCGCAGGCCGTGCCCGGACTGCCGGCGATGGACCGGGTCACCGGTGAGGCCGTCATCGTGGACGGCGGCGAGCACGTCGTGCACTAGCGCGCGTCACGCTCCGCCGCCTCGGCGATGCGCTTGATCGCCGCCAGCCGCCGGTCCCAGTCCGCCGCCAGCTTGGCCATCCACCGGGCCGTCACGTTCAGCCCGGCGGGCCGCACCGAGTAGCGGACCTCGCGGCCGACCCGGCCACCGGAGACGAGGCCGGCGGCGTCGAGGACCGCGAGGTGCTTCACCACCGCCTGGCGGGAGACGGGCAACTGCTCGGCGAGCTTCGTGGCAGTGGTCTCCCCGTGCGCCGCCAGCAGGTCGAGCAACTGGCGGCGCGTCGGGTCGACCAGCGCGGCGAGCACGCTGTCGACCTCGTCGGCGACATCACGGCGTTCGTCTGTCACGCTTCCCGTGCCCGCATCCCGTCATGCCCCTTCGGCGCGCTTCTTGACCACGTCGAACACGTAGGACCAGCCGCCGGTGTTGTGCTGCACGGCGTTGTCGCGCACCTCCTGCGGCGCGCCCAGTCCCGCGAACCCGCTCTCCACCACGCGCAGCCGGGTCCGGTCCCCCTCGGTGCTCAACGTGAACTCCACGAGGGTGCTGTTGTCGTCGCGCAGCTCCTCCCCCGGGAACGCGCTCGCCCAGCGGTAGGCCACGTACGTCTGCGGCGAGACCTTCTCCACGCGCACCCAGACGTCGCCGAGGTGAGGGCTCCTGGTGAGCACGGACTCGCCCTCCTCCGCCACGGTCCCGGGCGCGCCCGCCTCGTCGGCCACCCAGAACCCGGGCACGACGACCAGCGCCCACACGCGCTCCAACGCGGCGTCGATCAGCGTGTCCCGTTCGATCCGGTCTGCATCCACCAAGACCCCCTACAGCCGTGGAACACCAGCCTATGGCCGCGCGGAGACCTCCTCCAAACCGGTCCTACAGCGCGTACACCTGACCGGTCTGCGCGCCTTCGACCGACCGGACGTAGGCCTGGGCCGCCTTCGCCACGTCGACCGCCTCCATGCCGGTGAACAGGTTGCCGTAGGCCGCCAGGCTCTCGGTGAACACGGTCGGGCTCACGGCGTTGACGCGCTGCGGCGCGATCTCGATCGCCGCGGCCCGGACGAACGCCTCCACCGCGCCGTTGGCCAGCGACGCGGCGGTGCCGGTCACCACCGGTTCGCGCGTCAGCACGCCCGTGATCAGGGTGAACGAGCCCCGTTCGGCGATCCGGCCGACGCCCTGCCGGACGAGCTCGACCTGGCTCGCGACCTTGCCCCGGAACGCGTCCAGGTACTGCTGCGGGGTCATCTCGGTGATCTTCCGCCACGGCACGCTGCCGGCCGCGCACGCCACCGCGTCCACCCGGCCGACCCGCTCGTACAGCTCGGTGACCTGTTCCGGTTCGGTGAAGTCCAGTCGCAGGTCGCCGGCCGACCGCCCGACCGTGACGACGTCGTGGCCGCGGGCGGTGAGTGCGCTGTGGACCGCGGTGCCGAGGGTGCCACCGGCACCGATCAGAACAATCTTCATGGCGATCACGCTAGAGCCGATCCGCACCGCCCGCGAAATGCCGATTGCGCAGCACTTATGCTCTGCGGTTATGAACGTGGAGTTGCGGCACCTGCGGGCGTTCGCGGCGATCGGCGACCAGGGCACGATCACCGGCGCGGCCGCCGCGTTGCGCATCAGCCAACCCGCGCTCTCCCGCACCCTGGACCAGTTGGAGCGCAGGCTGGGTGCCCGGTTGGTCGAGCGCACGACCCGCAGCCTGGCGCTGACCGAGGCCGGCACCCGCCTGCTCGCCCGCACCCGCCGCGTCCTGGCCCAGGTGGACGACGCGTTGGCCGAGGTCACGGCCGGTCCGCGGGAACTGCGCGTGGGGTTCGCGTGGGCCGCGCTCGGCCGGCACACGGTGCCGTTGCTGCGGGGCTGGCGCGACGCGCGGCCCGACACCGAGGCGCGGATGCTCCGCCTGGACGACCCGGAGACCGCGCTGCGGCACGGCGGGATCGACGTGGCGTTCGTGCGCTCGCCGCACAAGCCGGACCCCGACCTCGCCTCGGTGGACCTCTACCGCGAACCGCGGGTGGCCGCCGTGCCCGAAGATCACCCGTTCGCGTCAGCACCGGGTGTGCGGCTGGTCGAGCTCGCCGACCGACCCGTCGTGTTCTGCGCCGCCGCGTGCAGCTCCAGCGCCGCGCTGTGGCCGGTCGGGCAGCGTCCCGCGACCATCGACGTCGCCAACACCGACGAGTGGCTGACCGCCATCGCCACCGGTGACGCGGTCGGCGTCACCGCCTCGGCGACCGCGCACAGCCACCCGCACCCCGCCGTCCGCTACGTGCCGATCACCGACGGCGGGTCCGTGGCGGTGCGGATCGTGTGGCCGCGCGCCGCGACGCACCCGGCCACCGACGCGTTCCGCGAGCACGCCCGTGCCCTGCTCGCGGACCTGGGCTGACGCCGCGAGGCCGTGGTCCGGGCCTGCCACGGCAGACCGGTGACGCCCTCGTCCCGGAACGGCTGCTCGACCGGCGGTCGCCTACCGGCTTTCCCCGCCCCGGTGGGGCGCACTGCGGTGGCGGCGCGGGGCCGGCAAGGCGCGCTGGTGGACTGGGCCGAGCACGGCACGGCGCCGGCGACCCTGCTCGCCGTGGCGTCCGACTACCGCCGCGCCCGCGGCTGATCCCGATGCACGGTGATCTCCGCCGGAATTTGGCGGCACATAAGCACATTCGCCCGCCGGAACCGGCGCGGCGGTGTTTATTCGATCGCCGTCACCCGGTCCGGTGCGGCACCATCGGCGACGCCAAGGTGCCCCCGGAAGGAGTCGGATGGCTGCGCCAAGGTCCGGAAAACCCGTCAACAACCGCAAAAAGGCGGTGTTGCTCGTCCTGCGCCTCTACGGCCGGGAATTGAGGCGGCACCGCTTCCTCGGCGTGGGCGCGCTCGTGCTGCCCGCGCTGGGCAACACCTGTCTGCTCTACCTGGCGCCGCTGGCGATCGGCGCGCTCGCGGGCCGCCTCGCCGACAGCGACAACGCCGATTTCGCCACCGTGCTGCCGTACCTGCTCGCGTTCGCCGGTCTCGCGCTGTTCGCCGAACTGCTGTGGCGCATCGGCGTCCACTGCCTCAACCGCACCGACGGGCGCGGCATCGAGCACCTGTCGGTGTTCGGGGTCGACGCGCTGCTGGGCAAGGACGCCGCGTTCTTCCACGACAACTTCGCCGGGTCGCTCACCAAGCGGGTGCTGAGCTTCGCGTCGCGCTTCGAGGAGTTCGTGGACACGGTGGCGTTCCGGATCGTCGCCAACCTGGTACCGCTCGGCTTCGCGTGCGTCGTGCTGTGGACCTACCACCCGCTGCTCGTCGTGGTCCTGCTCGGCCTGATCGCCGTCACGGCTCTCGTGGTCGCGCCGCTCATCCGCCGTCGCCAGCGCCTGGTCGACGAGCGCGAGGCCGCCTACGCGCGGGTGTCCGGCCACGTCGCCGACACGCTGGCGAACATGGAGACCGTGCGGGCGTTCGCCGCCGAGGACCGCGAGAGCGCCGAGCACCGCACCCGCACCGCCGAGACCAGGGTGCTGGCGCTGCGGTCCTGGGACTACGGCAACCTGCGCATCGACACCGTGGTCGCGCCGCTGTCCGTGCTGACCAGCGTGCTCGGCCTCGCGGTCGCGGTCGGGGTCAGCGGGGGTCTCGGCGTGGAGGCGATCGTGGTGACGTTCACCTACTTCAACAACGCCACGCGGATCATGTTCGAGTTCAACCAGATCTACCGGCGGTTCGAGAGCGCGCTCACCGAGGCCGCGCAGTTCACCGAGCTGCTGCTGGAAGAGCCGACCGTGCTCGACCCGGAGGATCCGGAGCCGTTGCGGCCCGAGGATTCCGGGGTCCGGTTCGACGGCGTGGTGTTCGCGCACGGCGGCGGCGATCCGCTGTTCGCCGGGCTGGATCTCGACATCCCGGCGGGCGCGCGGGTCGGGTTGGTCGGCCGCTCCGGCGGCGGCAAGACCACGCTCACCCGGTTGCTGCTGCGGCTGATGGACGTGGACGGGGGCCGCATCCTCATCGGCGGCCAGGACATCGCCCGGATGCGCCAGGCCGACCTGCGCAGCCTGATCGCGTACGTGCCGCAGGACCCGGCCATGTTCCACCGGACGTTGCGCGAGAACATCGCCTTCGCCCGGCCGGACGCCTCCGACGCGGACATCCTGCGCGCGGCCCGTGCGGCGCACGTGACGGAGTTCGCGGACGGGCTGCCCGACGGGTTCGACACGATGGTCGGCGAACGGGGCATCAAGCTGTCCGGTGGGCAGCGGCAACGGGTCGCGCTGGCCCGGGCCATCCTGCGCGACGCGCCGGTGCTGCTGCTGGACGAGGCGACCAGCGCGTTGGACTCGGAGAGCGAGGTGCTGGTCCAGGACGCGCTGTGGCGACTGATGGAGGGCCGCACGGCGCTCGTCGTGGCCCACCGCCTGAGCACCGTGGTGGGCATGGACCGGTTGATCGTCCTCGACCGCGGCCGGATCGTCGAACAGGGCACGCACGCCGAACTGCTCGACGCGGACGGCGCCTACGCCAGGCTGTGGCACCACCAGTCGGGCGGCTTCCTGGACGAGACGGCGTCCGACGACCACCCGGCTCCGGTGGGCGCGGAACCGTCCCGGGCCTGACCGACCGCGCCGGCCGGGTCCGCGTGGACCAGCGAGCCGAAGCGGGCCGTGTCGCCCGTTTCCCACCGCCCCGGGAAACGGGCAACACCTGGTCACGGCCTGCCGACCCGGCCAGGGTTGACACCATGACCTGCGTCTTCTGTCTCATCGTGGCCGGTGACGCGCCGGCTGACGTGCGCCGTTCCTGGCCCGACGCGGTGGCGATCCGGCCGGACACCGGCGGCGTCCACCCCGGTCACCTGCTGGTCCTGCCGCGCGTGCACGTGCCCGACGTCGGCACCGACTCGGTGGTGACGGCGGCGGTGATGGCCCGCGCGGCAGAGCTGGCGGCCGAGCTGCCCGACGCGAACGTGATCACCTCGAAGGGCGTGCACGCCACCCAGAGCGTCCGGCACCTGCACGTGCACGTCGTGCCGCGCGCGGAGGGTGACGACCTGCCGCTGCCGTGGACACCGCGGCAGCGGCGGCGCTAGCGGGTGGCCTGGAACTCCTCGAACAGCTCGGGGATGTAGGCGAACAGCAGGTCGACCGTGCTGAACGCGCCGTTGACCGGATCCAGTTGCGCGTAGGCGTAAGCCATCTCCGAGCCCTTGCGGGACGGTGTGGACTCGCGGACGTCGGTCAGCCAGTCGACGAACGGCACGCGGCGCAGGATCAGCACCGGGTTGAGCAGCGCGCCGTAGATCAGGAGCAGGTCCAGCACGACCGGGCGGTTGCGCAGGGACCAGCGGTAGAACTCGGAGAACAGGAAGAACCGGCGTTCCACGGCGGTCGGTCGCAGCCCGTGCAGCTGCTCGGCCATCGCGACACCGTGCTCGGTCGAGGCCTGCTCGGCTTCGCTCCACGCCCGGTCGTGCTCGTTGCGGACGGTCAGCTCACCCCGGTGCAGCCGTGACAGGTAGGCGGCCCACCGGGCCGAGCCCGGGTTGCCGTAGCCGTCCGTCGACCGGCCCAGCGCGAGCGCGACGCCGCGTTCGATCCCCTCCAGGATCGCCGCGTCGACGTGCGAGATCCAGGTGCCCGGCGTGCCGAGCCCGTGGTCGTGGAAGAACGCGAGGACGCCCTCGATGTTGCGCCAGCGGTCCGGCGCACCCAACCCGGCGGCGGGACCGCTCTGCACCAGGCGCAGGAACTCCAGCCGCTGGGCCACCGTCATCCGGTCGATCTCGGCGGCCGTGCACTCCAGCGACGTCGCGCACTCCCCCGGCGACCGGACCACCGCCATCGCCGGGACGGGCGCCACCAACCCCGCCACCAGCGCCAGCACCACAACCCACGCGGATCGCATCACACCGGGCAACTTAACCCGACCGTGCGGCTCCGGTCCCGGAAAACCACCCGTTCAGGTCCGTGACGCTTCGGGGGCCGGCCGGAGGAAGCCGGTCGCCCAAACCGCCACGGCACCGGCCGCGCAGACGGCGAGCGCGACGAGCATCGGACCGTCCGCACGCCGTCGACCGCCCAACCGAGCAGGGCCGGCGCCTTCGGCACGAACGCGTGCCGGGTCCGCGCCCCGAAGCCGCCGGGACCGGAGTGGGGCACGTCCGGGATGACCACTCCCGTCAGCACGTCCGCCGGGACGATGGCCGGGAACGACGCCTCCCGGCCGAGGGCCCGGCCCATCAGGGTGCCGATCGGCACGCCGAGCGCGGTGGCGACGGCCGTGCCGCCGAAGGACGGACGAGATCGCCCTGCCCGTCCGCTCCGGCGGCATCATGCCCGCGTCCACCGCGAAGGCCGTGCCGATGAACGGGCCTCGCAGCGCACTTGGTGGTGAGGGCGGTCCCGGGGAGCTCGGCGCTGCTGATCACGAACGAGCCGAAGAACAGCGCGGTCAGCGCCAGGGTGGTTCGCGACCGGCTCAGGCCTGGCCGCGGGGTCGAGGTCCTGGGCACTTCCCCGGTTCGGTTCCGACGTGTCGCCGACGGCCGGCAACGCTCCCCAACACCGCGGTCGACAAGCCGGGCGTGAGCGCGCCCGGAACCGGGGAAGCCCAGGCCAAGGCCGCCGCACAACCACCGAGCACGTCCGGCCGCGCGGGACGTGCACCCCGACCCGGGCACCCTCGCGGCCCCGAACCGGCGATTCGAACGCGCATTCGCTCCCACCACCCGTCAGGGGCTCGGGTGCGGCAGGATCACCGGCATGGTGAGCGCTGCCGCCGATGGCGTCCCCGATCCGGTCGACGACCGGAAGCAGGACGCGGTGGTGGCGTGCGCCGTCTACGTGGACGGTGTGCGGCTGCCCGGCGACCGGTCCCCCGCCGCCGCCGCCGCCGAGGTCCGCACCCGGGGCACGGGTTTCGTGTGGGTCGGCCTGTTCGAGCCGGACGAGGAACGCATCCGCGACGTGGCCGAGGCGTTCGGGCTGCACGAGCTGGCCGTCGAGGACGCGGTGCACGCACACCAGCGCCCCAAGCTCGACCGCTACGACGGCAACCTGTTCATGGTGCTCAAGACCCTGCGGTTCATCGAGCACGACTCGCCGACCACGGCGCACGAGATCGTGGAGTCCGGCGAGATCATGGTGTTCCTCGGCCGCGACTACGTCGTCACGGTCCGCCACGGGCACCACTCGGAGCTGGGCGACGTGCGCCGTCAGCTGGAGGCCGACCCGCAACTGCTGGCCGCCGGACCCGCGATGGTGCTGCACGAGATCGCCGACCGCGTGGTGGACGGCTACGGCGAGGTGATCGAGGCCTTCCAGGGCGACATCGACCTGGTCGAGACCGCGGTGTTCGCGCCGCGCAGCGAGCTGAGCGTCGAGCAGATGTACCTGGTCAAGCGGGAGATCATGGAGCTGCGCCGGGCCGTCGTGCCGCTCGCGGGGCCGCTGCGCAAGCTGAGCGACGGCTCCTGCGGCCCGCTGGTGCCCGACGTGGTGCGCTCCTACTTCCGCAACGTCGACGACCACCTCACCGCCGCCGCCGAACGGGTCGCCGCGTTCGACGAGGTGCTGACGACGCTGGTCGACGCGACCCTGGCCAAGGTGTCGTTGCAGCAGAACAACGACATGCGCAAGATGTCCGCGTGGGTGGCGATCATCGCCGTGCCCACCATGGTGGCGGGCACCTACGGCATGAACTTCGACCACATGCCCGAGCTGCGCTGGAGGTACGGCTACCCGCTGGTGGTGGCGGTGACCCTGGCCGTGTGCGTGGGGCTGTACCGGCTGTTCAAGCGCAACCGGTGGCTGTGACGGACGCGGCGGGTCGGGGGCACGGCAGTATGGACGGCATGATGCGGCAGTTCCCCGCCAAGGACCGGCCGGGCAGGGACGCCTGGCTCGGACCGATCTCGCTGTGCCTCGCCCTGCTGAGCTGGCCGATCCCGGCGGGCGGCCCGGTGCTCGCGCTGGGCGCGGTGGCCTGCGGCGTGCGCTCGATGACCACCAGGACCGAGTACCGCCTGGACTGGACGGCGGTCGCGGGCACGTGCGTCGCCGCCCTGCAACTCCTGCTGTCGCTCATGCTGTTCGCCATGTCCGCCGGAGGTCATTAGGCGGACCCCGGGCCGCGACCCGACCGTCGGCTGAACCGTGCGGGAGGTCCGGCGAGCAGCGCCGGACCTCCCGCACCGTCACGGCGTCAGCCGACGCGGCACGCCAGGCTGGGCCAGTTCCAGTTGCCCCCGTGCTGGATGGTGAAGCCGAACACGTTGCCGCTGCCGTTGGGACGGGCGGTCATCACGTTGCCCGAGCTGTCCCAGGTGGCGCTGGTGTTCCACGTGGCGATGATCTTCTGCGGCGAGCTCACCGTCACCGTGACGACCCAGTTGTCGGTGCCCGTGACGGTCACCTGGCCGTTGAAGCGGTCACTCCAGTTCGTGCCCTCCGAGTACGTCGCGGTACAACTGCCGCCGGGCGGGTTGGTGGTCGTCGTAGTGCTGGTCGTTGTGGTGGACGTCGGCACGACACCGCCGTTGAGGGCGTTCAGGGTCGAGGTGTAGGCGGCCTTCTTGTTGCCCGAACCGTCGAACAGCAGCGGGGTGCCCGAGGCACGCCACGAGTCGGTGTCGCGGATGCCCCAGACGGTGATGCCGGTGCAGCGGGCGACGGCGAGGCAGGCCTTGACGACACGTTCGTAGTTGGCCGTTCGGCAGTACTGGCCGAGCACTTGAGCAATCCCAGACGGCTTCACCTGATCGGACTAGCGCATCCGGCCGGGAGGCACGGCCGCGGGGAGGGGTTGGTACATCCGATCAGGGGTATCCCACCGCCCTGGTCGAACAGCCCCCGGAGGCGGCGATGGGCAGTCTGGCAGGCGCGCAGGCTCCGACGCTCGGAGTCGAGGAAGAGTTCCTGCTGGTGGACGCCCGGACCGGGGCACCCGTGCCGCGCGGCCGGGAGGTGGTCGAGGCGGCCAACGCGCGGTTCGGCGTGGACCTCGACGTCGAGCTGGTCCAGGCGCAGGTGGAGACCCGCACCCCGATCTGCCACGACCTCGCCGACGTGCGTCGACAGCTCCTCGGCCTGCGCCTGGTCGCCGCCGAGGCCGCGCACGCGCTCGGCCTCCGCCTGCTGGCCGTGGGCGCGCCGCCCGTCGGCGGGCCGGACCTGCCGACCGACGCCGAGGACCGCTACCGCGCGCTCGCCGAGGACTACCGGCTGCTCGCCGCCGAGCAGTCCATCTGCGGCTGCCACGTGCACGTCGCCGTGCCGGACCTGGAGACGGCGGTGCAGGTGTGCAACCACGTGCGGCTGTGGCTGCCGGTGCTCGCGGCGGTCACCGCGAACTCCCCCTTCGCCCACGGCCTGGACACCGGTTACGCGAGCTGGCGGTCGGTGGTGTGGTCGCGGTGGCCGAGCGCGGGCCCGCCGCCGCACTTCGAGTCGGCGGCGCACTACGAGTCCACTTGCGACATGCTGCTCGACTGCGGCGCGGCCCGGGACCGGCGGATGATCTACTGGGACGTCCGGCCGTCCGCGCACCTGCCGACCGTGGAGGTCCGGGTCGCCGACGTCGCCGCCACTGTGGACGAAGCGGTGCTGCTGGCCGCGTTGGTGCGCGCGCTCGTCACGACCGCGCTGGCCGACCTCCGGCGCGGTCTGCGTGCGTCGCCCGTGCCGGTGGAGGTGTTGCGCGCCGCCACGTGGCGTGCCGCGCGGGACGGCATGGCCGGGCAGTCCCTGGACGTCCTGTCCGGACGCCTGGTGCCCACCCGCATGTTGCTCGACCGGCTGCTGCACCGCGTCCACGACCAGCTCGACGACGTCGACCTCGTGCGCGGGCTGCTGTCCACCCTGGACGCCGAAGGCGGTGGCGCGGATCGGCAACGGCGCGCGTTCGCCCGCGCGGGCCGGATGTCCGACGTGCTGGACCGGCTGGCCCGCGACACGTTGTCCGGCTCGGAGACGTGGACCGGCGGGCCGTTCCGCCGCAGCGCCTGATCAGCCGCCGTCCGGCCCGGCGCGGGCGAGGCGGAACAACGCGGCCCGACCGGCGAGCAGGAAGACCCGGGCGGCCTGGACGTCGCCGGAGGCGGCTTGGTCGTCCGCGTCGCGCAGGAAGCCCAGCGCGGCCGACACCGGACCGTTCGGCGTGCGGTCCGCGAGGTCCCGCAAGCGGTCCAGCACCGGGGCGACGGTCGCCGCGTAGCCGGTGAGCACCCGGTTGATCTCCTGCCGGGCGTCGGCGTGCCGGGGATCGAGGCGCAGCACCGCCTGCACCGCGCAGTCGACGGCGACCCGCAGCACGGCGACCGGATCGCCCTCCACCTGGACCTTGTGCTCGCTCACGAAGAGCCAGGGTAAATCACGATCCGTGACACGGCATGCGCTCACCGCGTCCGGAGGACGGGATGTGTGCACTTGCCACGTCCGGGGTACCCGGTGGCGCCAAGGGCCGTTTTGAACAGACAGGGCGGCTGGACCGCTCGCACTGGGGGAACGGCCCATGACTCAGTCGGACCACGCACTCGCGGCCAGGATCAGCGTCGACCTCAACACGTCGGTGCCGCCGTTGGCGCAGATCCGGCAGTGGCTGGCGACCATCCTGGCCGACCTGGCCGAGGACGTGCTGCAAGACCTGATGCTCGTGTGCACCGAGCTGGTGTCCAACGCCTACGACCACGCCGGCGCGCCGCGCCGGTTGCGCGTGCACCGGGCGCGCGACCGCGACTCGCTGCGGATCGAGGTGGACGACGGCAGCCCGGACCGCCTGCCGGTGGCCGGGGCGTCACGCCTGGGCTCGTTCCGCGGCCGCGGCCTGATCATGGTGGACACCCTGTCGCGCAGGCAGTGGGGCACCCACCTGAGCGACGGCGGCAAGACGGTGTGGGCCGAGCTGCCGCTGTCCTGACCACCGGGCCTGGGGGAAGTCGGCCCGGTCGGCGAGCCGCCGTGAGGCGTCGGACACGGCGGACGGGATGACCTCCGAGCCTTTCGGCCGTCATGGCGTCCCACCGTGCAACAACGTTGCACGACGCGGCGGTCTCAGAAGCTGTCGCCCTCGGTCAGCTCGTGCTCGAACCGGTCGGCGGCCGCGACCAGCAACATCAGCGGCCGTTCGAACTCCTCGCGCACGCTCAGGTCCTCCAGCGGCACGGTGTGCTTGAGCAGCGCGACGTCGTCCACCACGGCGGCACCGCCGACCGCCGACGTGCCCGCGAGCTGGAGCAGCCGCTTCAGGTCGATCGCGTCGGCCCGACCGACGGGCGAGGAGATCTCGACCCACGCCACGCCGTCGGACTCCGGCACGTGGTGCACCGAGACCTGCTGGGTCCGGTCCTGGCCCAGGTCGAGCCGGAAGCGCAGCCAGCTGTCGGTCTCCTCCAACACCTCGTACCGCGTCCGGACATAGTTGATCACGTCGATCCAGCTGGTCACCGTCGTTGCCCCTCGCCCTGCTCACGCCACGCCGCCCGGTCGCTGCACACGGTATCGGAACTCGTCCGCGCCGCCGGGGAGATCGCTCAGGAGCCGATCAGCACGCCGTCGACCTCGGCGGGCGCGGTGCCGTCCGGTGACACGCAGGCCAGCCCTCGGCGGACCGCGTCGACCACCCGGTCGGCCACCTCCGGGCCGAACGCGGCCACCAGCGGACGGGCGGCGTGCTCCAGCAGCGCCATGGCCCGTTCCCAGTTCTCCGGCACGGTCTCGGCGAGCAGGCGCAGCGCGACCGCCGGGTGCTGCCGGAGCAGCACCGGGAACAGGTTCAGCAGCACCTCGTCCTGCTCCACCCGGCTGAACGGGTCGGCGGGCAGCCGCCGCGCCTCGGCCAGCAACCCGACCGGGTCGACCAGGTGGCCGAGCGCCAGCGAGGCGGCGAACGGCAGCAGCGCCACGACGCGCTGGGCGCCGCGGCCCTCGGTCGCGGCGACGACCTCGGCGGCGAGCCGTTCGACCCGCTCGTGCCCCGGCCACAGCTCGGCGGCGAGCGCGACCAGCCCGGCCGCCGCCGGCAGGCGCTCGCCGGGCAGCAGGCCGCGCACCCGTTCGGTGAACGCCGCACCGGCCGGCCCGTCGGTCGCCGAGACGAGGTCGACCACTGCCGCGTACACCGGGTGTTCGATCCTGATCGCGCCGGCGCGGTGCCGTTCCGGCGATCGGCGGAACTCGTGCAGCGCCACCGCAGCGCGCGCTACCTCCAGCAGGGGGTCCTCGCCGGCCGGCGGCGGTGCCACGGTGAGCGCCTTCTCGTGCATGTCCCGGAACACCGGGAACGGCTCGACGCCGTGCCGCACGCTGTCCACGTACGCGGCCGACGCGAAGGCGCCGAACGACAACTGGAAGGCGTACCGGAGGAACCCGGTGCCGGCGGCCGTGAGCAACGCCATGCCGGGATCGGCCTCGTACGGGATCAGGCGCAGCGCGGCTTCGAACCGGGCTCGGTGGTCCGGGCGGACGTAGGCGAACGCGTAGGGGTCCTGGTCCTCGGCCGCCCACTCGTAGCGCGGGATGAAGGCCAAGGACTCGTTGAACGAGTCCCAGAGGCGCCCGGCGGCCTCGTCCAGACCGGCGTGGACGGCCGACCGGAACAGCGAGGCGATCGCGACCGCCCGTTCGCCGCCGTCGGTCAGCGCGTTGACCAGCGCCGCGGCGAGCGACAGGTCCCGCTCTCCGACGACCTCGGCGAACACGCGGACGGTGCGGGCCAGTCCGTACGGGTTGCCCGTCGACCACGAGCCGGGGGTCATGGCGCGGATGACGTCGGCCGGGTCGCGGTGGAAGCGCCGCTCGCTGAGGAACTGCCAGTCGCGCGTGTGGTTCATCAGGTACGGCAGGTGTTCGAACGCGTCCTGGGGCGCCCGCGGCCGGTCGGCGTGCGGGCCGTCGACCGGGAAGTACGGGCCGAGCCGGGGCCCGTCCACGAGCGGCGGCGGGAGTTCCGCCGACCGCAGCACGCCGTCCAGGATCGAGCGCGCGGTGTCGGCGTCGCCCACGTCGAGCCGGCGGTGCGCCACGCGGGCCAGGGTCGTGTACCGGTCGTGGCCGGACTCGGACCACCCGACGCCGGCCAGCTCACCGGCGACCGCGACCGCCCGGTCCGGGTCGTGACCGGCCAGTTCCACCGCGACGGTGTCCAGGTGCGACTCGCGGAAGATCCGGCTGATCCCGCCGTCGCCCGCACCCGCGGGACCGATCATGGCGTACGCGCGGTCGACCATCCGCCGCGCTTGGTCCGGGTCGAACCGGGCGACCACCGTGCTGACCCGCACCACCGTCCACACCGTGGTGCTCCAGGCGAGCACCCGGTCGAGCACGGCGACGGCCCGGCCGAGGTCGCCCAGCTCCACCCACAGCGCCGCCGCGCGCAGGAACGCGTCCTCGACGATGCCGTTCAGCTCGGCGGTGTCCACCCGGCCCAGCAGCGCCCGGACGGTCGCGTCGTCGTGCCCGACCAGTTCGGCGGCGGCCCGGACCAAGCCCTTGGTCACCTCGTTCGGGTCGTCGGCGGAGTGGTCGACTTCGGCCCGCAGCGCGGCGAAGTGCCGTGCGCGGTCGTCCGATGCCACGGCCAGCCGCGCGCGGGCGCGCAACCGGTCGACGATCGGCGCGTCGGGCAGGCTCTCCTCCGCCGCCCGCAGCAACTCCGGCACGTCGGCCGGCTCGGTCCGCGCGGCGAGGTCCAGCCACGCGCCGGCGCGGTCGGCGCGGATCGACGTGACCAGCTCACGGGCACGGGCCGGGTCGGCGGCGGCCGCGGCCGCGAGGTAGAGCGGGTCCGGCTCCTCGGGCCGGCCGTCGGCACGTTCCCACAGCCGCAGCGCGCGGCGCAGGTCGTGCGGCGCGAGCAACCGGGCGGCCCGCTTCAGCGGGTGCCGGCTCTCCCCCTCGGCGCCGCCGTCCCCGGCCTCGTGCGGCGGCACGGTCAACGCCGTCTCCACGACCAGCTCCAGCAGTTCCGGGCGGTGCTCGGCCATCGCGGCCGCCGCCTCGAACTGCTCCAACGACGGCGGCAGCGCGGCCAAGTGCTCCAGCGCTTCGTCGGTGCGGCCGAGCCGTGCCATCAGCCCGAGCACGGCCGGCGCGAGGGTCCGCCCGCCGCGCAGCACCTGGCGGCGCACCACGCCGAGGTACAGGGTGGTCGGGAGGCCGGTGGCCACCGGGGACCGCGTCACGACCCGGTCCGTGACGAGGTCGAGCAGCCGCAGGAAGTGGCGGTCGGAGCCGAGCCTGGCGCGGACCGCGCGGCGCAGCCCGCCGCAGACCAGCCCGACCGCGTCGTCGGCCACCGCGTCGCGGCAGCGGACGGCGTGCTCGGCGAGCTGGACCAACCCGTAGCGGTCCACGGCGGACCAGTCGACGTCGGCCCAGGACGCCGCCGTGCCGCGGTAGTGCCGCACGATCCGCTCGTGCCACTCCAGGGCGTCCACGGCGTGGTCCGGGTGCCGCGTCCCGGCCAGGAACTCGCCGATCGAGGCGTGGTAGAACGCCACCCGACCGTCCCGCTCGTCCAGCAGCCAGCGCAGCCGGGCCAGCACGTTGCGCACCGCGCGCGGCCACACCCGGATGCCGGCGAGCGCGGTCAGCTCCTCGACCGCCAGGGGCTCGCGCGCCACGGTGAGCAGGCCGAGGATCGGCTGGCCGACGCCTTCCCACGCGGGCGTCAGCGTGTCGGCGGGACCGGTCGGGTCACGGATCTCCAGCATCCTGAGCCGGTCCAGGTCGGCGTGCAGGGTCGCGACGAAGAACGCGTACAGCCCGCCGAGGCCGGGCGGGAGGTCGGCCGAGGCGAGCAGCGCGGCCACCAGATCCGGGTCGTCGCCCGCGGCCGCGGCGTCGTCCAGCGCCCGTGCGTAGGTCGCCAGGTAAAGGAAGTTCCCGGCGGCCTTGCCGACCGCGTCCCGGCGCACCTGCTCCGGGTCGCGGCCGGCGGCCACCGCGGCGCGGGTGACGGCCGGCGTGCCCAACGCCCGCTCGGCGTAGCCGGCCAGGTCTTCGACCACCTCGCGGGACGCGGGGTCGATGGCGATCTCGTGCAGCCGGCCCGCCCGCGCCGACCGGAGCGGTTCGAGCACGGCGTGCGGCCGGGAGCTGAGCACGAAGCGCACGTTGCGGGGCAGTCGCGGGCCCCGGGCGAGCCAGTCCAGCAGGCCCGCCCGTTCGACGGCGAGCTCGTCCAGCGCGTCGACCAGCACCACGATCCGGGCGTCCGGGTCCTCGGCCGCCAGCACCTCGGCCGGGCCGATCAGCGCGAGGTGGGCCAGGTTGTCCGGTTCCAGCAGCCTCGGTTCCAGGTTCGCGGTGCCGATCTCGACGCCGCTGACGCTGCCCGAGACCGTGCCGGTGACGCGCTGTTCCAGGGTGAGCGTCGCGGTGCGGTGGAACGGCGAGGCGGTCAGGTCCCCGATCCGGATGCCGACCGCGCGGCCGCCGGCCCCGACGGCGTCCACGTGCTGGCGGACCACGATCTCCAGGCGGTCCCGCGCGAAGATCTCCGGCCGTCGGCGGGCGAGTTGGTGGCCGATCGACAGCAGGAACGACGCGACGTCCCCGCCGGCGAGCGCGGTCCGGCTGTCCCGCCGGACGAAGTAGCGCAGCCAGTCCGGGTGCGCGTCGGCCAACCCGGCCAGCAGGCTGGTCTTGCCCGCGCCGGGCTCTCCGGTGACCAGCGCGTAGCGGCTCTCGTCGTCGGCCAGGGCCCGTTCGACCCGCTCGTGCAGCCAGTCGCGCCGGACGAAGTCAGCGCCGGTGCGGTCGCGCACCACATCCTCGAACGGCCGGGTCTCGGCGTCCATCCGGCGGCTAGCTCCCGGCTCGGACAGCGGTGACGTGGCCGGGTAACGGCTCGGGCATCACACCTCGCTTCGCGGCTCGCCCCGGGTGGGCCGCGTCGCAGTGTAGTCACCCGGTGACGCGCCGGTGACCGGTTCGCGGGATCGACCACGTCGGGATCGGGCCGGGCGGGGACGACGCGCGCACGGCGGCGGGGCCGCGACCGGTGGTCGCGGCCCCGCCCACGAACCGTCGTGCCTAGCGCCAGGTGATGTCGGACGGGGAGTAGAAGCAGTTCCTGCCGTCCGCGCCCTCACCGATCTTCTTGGGCTCGGAGCCCTTCGGGACGCCCTGGTACTTCTCGCAGATCACCGCACTGCCGTAGACCGTGATGCGGGAGAAGCGAGCGGTGTCGCCCCAGTTGGTGTTGATGCCCGCCAGCGCCTTGGTCGACCGCGCCGTGACACCGTCCATCACCACGTGCCGCTGGTAGGACGTGGCGCAGTTGCCGCACGCCCGGTACAGCTTGCCCGCGCCGTTGACCTGGAAGTTGCGGATGGTCAGCGTGCCCGCGCCGTTGTGCTGGAACACCTTGTCCGACGCCGACTTCGCGCCGCCGCCGTCGACCAGGTACTGGGCCGAGGAGCTGGAGGACTTGAACGTCGCCGCGTCCTCGCCCACGTCGTTCCACCACACGTTGCGGATGGTGCAGGAACCCTCGCAGTGGATGCCGTCACCCGCGGGCGCGTCGATGATCACGTTCTCGATCGTGCCGCCGTTGGACACCACGAACATCGGGTCCTGGCTCTCGCCCTGACCACCGTCGCCGATGCCGTAGTACTTCTTCATCCCGCCGTTGAAGTACGTGCCCACGTTGCGCGTCGTGGTCTGGTGCACGCTGCCCGTGTCGGACGGCCACGGACCGCTGCCGTCACCGCCACCGGGGTTGCCCGTGGTGGTGGTCGTGGTGGTGGTGCGCGACGTGGTCGAGGTCGACGTGGTGGTCGACGTCGGGCCGCCGCTGGTGGGCGTGAACGTCCACTGCTTGGTGGCGACGCTGTCGCAGGAGTTCTGCTGCACCAGCGCGCCGGCGGAAGTGGAGTTGTCCTGGGTGTTCATGCACTTGCCACCGTTGTTGTTGACCACCCGGTAGTTGCTGCCGCCGGCGGTCGGCGACCAGGTCTGAGTGGCGGTGCCCGCGCACGACTGCTGCTCGATCGCCTTGCCCGCCGACGTGGACGCGTCCCGCACGCCGAGGCAGAGACCGGCCGCGGACGTGATCTTGAACCCGCCGCTGACGGAGGTCAGCGTCCACGCCTGGCCGCCGCCGCCGCACGAGGCCTGCTGGAGCTGCACGCCGCTCGCCGCGCTCGCGTTGGGCACCGTCAGGCACAGGCCGCTGCCCGCGTTCTTGATCGTGTACGTGCCCGCGCCGACCGCCGCGTCCGCCGGCGTCGCGCCGGGCCAGGCGAGCAGGCCGGCGGCCAACGCCGTGGCGCCCGCCGCCGCGGCCAGGCTCAGGCGCCATCGTGTGCCACGCGATGGTGCGGGTCGCGTGGATCGACGGTGATCCGCTGTGCTCATCAACACTCCACTTCTCACTTCCCAAGACCGCCGAGGTCAGCCGTCCCGGATTCCGACAGCACGTTTCCCGAAGCTCGAATGGCGAGAGCGGGAAATCAGGGAAACCGCTTTCCCAGCGGATGTTAGAGGCTGCGGAACCACCAGGTCAACGACGGTTTTTTCGACACCGTCCGACACCGGTGTCGAATTCTGTCGAACGCCGAGGTAATCGCCGGTCGAGGTGATCACCACCAAGTGCGGGGCAAATGCGGCCGGTCATATTCGTGAACAGAATCGGCCCGCCCGGGTCACACTCGTGAACAAAAGGTCAGGCAATGAACGATTGCGGGTTCAACCCCGGCCTTCCCGCTCGGGCATCTCCGCGCCGCACCGGGGGCACACCGCCCGCGCCGGCCCCTCGTCCAGGGCACCGCACTCCGGGCACACCCGCGACAACCAGCACACCGGGTCCCCGACCGGCTCCGGGCGACCGCTCTCCTCGGACTCCACGTCGCCCCCAGCCTGGTCCGACCCTGAACAGGAATGCAGAATACCGCTTTTGCTACGGTCGCCACCATGCACCTGATCCGGTCCACGGACATCGCGCTGCGCGTGGTGATGCTCCTGGCCACCGACGGCGGTCGGCTCACCGTCGACCAGCTGTCCGACGCGCTCGACGTGCCGCGCCACCACATGGCCAAGGTCGTGCAGCGCCTCCAGCGGCACGGATTCGTGGCCACCGCGCGCGGCCGGACCGGGGGCGTCGGGGTGCCGCCCACGACGCTGGACACCTCCGTCGGCGCCGTCGTGCGGGCGTTGGAGGGCGACCGCGAGGTGGTGGACTGCGACGGGCCGCCGTGCCCGTTGCGGGGCGGCTGCCACCTGCGCAGCGCGCTGCGCACGGCTCAGCTCGCGTTCCTCGCCGTGCTGGACGACGTCACGGTCCGGGCGCTGGTCGCCGAACCCGCCGGTCCCGTGCTGCTCGACCTCGTGCCGCGCCGGACCGGGCCCCTCCCGTGAGCCGCGACCTGACCGGCCGGGAGGACGCGCTGGCGGTGGTGACCGAGTTCTACCGGCGGGCGTTCGAGGACGCGCTGCTCGGTCCGGTCTTCCGGGACGTGGCCCGGCTCGACCTCGCCACGCACCTGCCGGTGATCGCGGACTTCTGGGCCACCGTGCTGTTCCGCGCCGGCACGTACCGCCGCAACCTGCTGCGCGTCCACCTCGACCTGCACGAGCGCTTCCCGCTGACGTCGGCGCACTTCACGCGGTGGCTCGGGCTCTGGGCCGATACCGTGGACGACCTGTTCGCGGGCGAGAAGGCGGACCTGGCGAAGTCGCAGGCGGAGCGGATCGCGTGGTCGATGATCCGCAGGCTGCGCCGTGGGGACGCGAGCGAACTGGTCACCATCCGCCGGCGGGACG
This sequence comes from Saccharothrix saharensis, assembly GCF_006716745.1. NCBI lineage: Bacteria > Bacillati > Actinomycetota > Actinomycetes > Pseudonocardiales > Pseudonocardiaceae > Saccharothrix > Saccharothrix saharensis. The sequence goes on from NZ_VFPP01000001.1 coordinate 849,623, forward strand.
AGGTCGAGGAGCAGCCGTGATCAGGTTGGACCGCCTGGTGAACGTGCTGGGCGGCTACGGCGTGCAGCTGGCGTGCTGCCCCGTGCCGCGGTCGACGGAGCTGCGCAGCGTGGTGATGCGCGAGACCGACGACGCGCGGGCGGTGGGCGGTGACGTGTTCCTCGCCGTCGGGGCCGAGTCGGTGGCGCAGGCCGTGGGGTGGGCGGCGACGGCGAAGGCGGCGGTCGTCCTGCTGCACGGCGAGGCCGAGCGGGAGGCGGCCGCGGTCGGCGAGGCGGAGGGCGTCGCCGTGATGCTGGTCGACCCGGCCGTGTCGTGGAGCCAACTGGCCGGCGTGGTCTACGGGCTGGTGCTGGAGGGCCGGGAGACCGAGTCGGGTCGCGGCCCGACGGACCTGTTCGCGCTGGCCGACAGCCTCGCGGGCGCGGTCGGCGGTTCGGTCACCATCGAGGACCGGCGGGCGCGGGTGCTGGCGTACTCCAGCTCGCAGCAGGGCGCCGACCCGGCGCGGCTGGAGACGATCCTGGGCCGGCAGGCGCCGCAACGGCTGCGGGACCTGTTCGACCGGCGTGGCGTGTCCGCGTACCTGGCCTCCTACGACGAGCCGCTGTTCGTCGAGGAGGACCCGGCGCACGGGCTGACCGGGCGCATGGTCGTCGCCGTGCGCGCCGGCCGGGAGCTGCTGGGGTCGGTGTGGGTCACCTGCGGTGTGCCGCTGACCGGCGCGCGGTGCACGGCGCTGGCCGACGGCGCCCGGACCGTAGCGCTGCACCTGCTGCGCTCACGCGCCAGCGCGGACCTGGAGCGGCAGGTTGAGTCGGACCTGGTGATCCGACTGCTGGAGGGCACGGCGGACGCCGCGACCGTGGTCAGCCGGCTCGGGTTGCCGCAGGGAGCGGCGCGGGTCATCGCGGTCCGGGCGCACATCGCCGCCGAGCGGCACGCCGCCCTCCTGCTCGCGTTCGACCGCGCCACCACCGGTTTCGGCTGGTCGCGGCCGGGCCGCAGCACGTTGTCCGGCACCACGCTCTACACCGTGCTGCCGGGCGAGCCGGTGGCCGCGGCGCGGGAGTGGGTGGCCGCCCTGCGGACCGCGCTGCCGGCGCAGGTGACGGTGACCGCCGGGATCGGCGGCACCGCCGCGGCGGCCGACCTGCCCGCGAGCCGGCAGGAGGCCGACGAGTGCCTGGCGCTGCACGAGGCGCGCCCGCCGGGCGCCGTGCCGCCCGCCTACGACGAGTCGTGGGACGACATCCTGCTGCAACGCCTGCGTGCCGCCGCGCGGGCCGGTCGCGCCCCGGCCCGCGGCCCGGTCGCCGACCTGCGCCGGCACGACCGCGACCACGCCACCCACTACGTACCGACGTTGCGCGCCTGGCTGGAGGCCCAGGGCGACCTCGCCCGGGCGGGCGAACGGCTGGGCGTGCACCCGAACACCATCCGCTACCGGCTGCGCAAGATGGTCGAGGTGACCGCGCTCGACCTGGACGACCCGCGCAAGCGGCTGGCGATGATCATCGACCTGGCCGCGTCCGACTAGCTGTCGGTTCCGGACAAGACCACCCACCCTGATTGTCGGCGACGGACAACAGCCTGGTGGTGCGACCGCGCGATGCTGGTTTCGACGAGCAGTTCGGGCTGGTGTGGAGGTGGTCATGGTCGACGTCGGGCGCAGCGACGGCGGGCCTCGGTCGGCGGTCGTGGTCGGCGCGGGCATCGTGGGCTTGTCGACCGCCTGGTTCCTGCAGGAGCGCGGCGTCGAGGTGACCGTGCTCGACCGCACGGGCGTGGCCGCGGGCGCGTCCTGGGGCAACGCCGGGTGGCTCTCGCCCGGCCTGACCATCCCGTTGAACGAGCCGTCCGTGCTGCGCTTCGGCCTGCGGTCGCTGCTCAACCCCTCCGCGCCGCTGCACATCCCGCTGTCGGCCGACCCGGGGCTGTGGTCGTTCCTGCTGCGGTTCGCCGCGCACTGCCGGTGGTCGTCGTGGACGCGGGCGGTGCGCGCCAACCGGTCGCTGAACGCCGAGTGCGTGGAGGCGTTCGACGTGCTGACCGCCAACGGTGTGGACGCGCCGACGGTCGACGCGCCGATCACCGCGGGCTTCGAGAACGCCCGGCAGGCGCAGGGGCTGCTGCACGAGCTGCGCCGGATGGCCGACGCGGGTCAGCCCGTCGAGCACGCCGAGCTCGACCGGGACCGGCTGCGCGACCTCGTCCCGCTCGCGTCGCCGGCGCTCACCGCGGGCGTGCGGATCGACGGCCAACGCCACCTCGACCCCGGAGCTTTCGTGCGGGCGCTGGCCCGGTCCGTGGAGGACCGCGGCGCGATGATCCGCGTGCTGGAGACGGTCGACGTCCACTCGCACGGCAGGGGCGTCACGGTGCGCACACGTCAGGGCGAGGTCGTCACCGCCGACGTCGCCGTGGTGGCCACCGGTGCGTGGCTGTCCCGGTTGGCGACGAAGTGGGGCGTGCGCGTCCCGGTGCGCGCGGGCCGCGGCTACTCGTTCACCGTGCCGGTGGACCACCCGGTGCCCGGTCCGGTCTACCTGCCCGCCGCACGGGTGGCGTGCACGCCGTACCAGGGCGCTCTCCGGGTCGCGGGCACGATGGAGTTCCGCGACCCGGACGCGCCCGGCGTGGTGGCGCGGCTGGAGGCGATCATCGCCTCGGCGCGACCGCTGCTGGACGGCGTGCGCTGGGAGGAGCGCCGTGACGTGTGGGTCGGCCCGCGCCCGGTCACGCCCGACGGCCGGCCGCTGATCGGCGAGGTGCGACCACCGGGCGTGTACGTCGCGGGCGGCCACGGCATGTGGGGACTGGCCCACGGCCCGATCACCGGGCGGCTGCTGGCCGAGCAGATCACCACCGGCAAGCAGCCCGACGCGTTGCGCGCGTTCGACCCGCTGCGGTGAGCGCGCGTGGAAGCCACCCGCGACCCGATCGACGGTGACGAACGCGCCGAGCTGCACTGGCTGCGCAAGGAGAACGCGTTCCTGCGCGTGCAGCTCGACGTGCTGACCGACATCGCCACCGGCTACGCCCGCGACGTCGACCGGATCCTCCGGCTGCGCGCGCGGGGCTGACCACGAACCAACCATCCCGTCCGAGGGGCCGGCGCAGCCGGACGCCCGGCACCGCGGACACCCGAGCCGTCAGGGCGGCCCGCACCTCCCCCGGCCGCCCTGACGGCACCCACCCACGAGCACCCGAAGGCCACCATGACCGACACCCGACCCCGGCGCACCTGGCTGACGCCGCACGCCCACCAGCGCCTGCGCGCCGAACTGGCCGAGCTGAACCGCACCGCCGGCGTCGCCGACGACCCCGCCGACCAGGACGACCGCGCCGCGCTGCGCCGGCAGCGCCAGGACCGCCTCCGCGAGATCCAGGACCTGCTCGCCAACGCGGTGGTGGGCGAGGACCCGCCCGACGACGGCATCGCCGAACCCGGCATGGTGCTCACCGTCCGTTACGACGACACCGGTGACACGGAGACGTTCCTGCTGGGCACCCGCGCCGCCGAGCACGGCGACATCGAGGTCTACTCGCCCGACTCGCCCCTGGGCACCGCGCTGACCGGTGCCCGTCCGGGTGAACAACGCGCCTACCGCGTCCCCGCGGGCGGCACCCTCCGCGTGACGCTGCTCGAAGCCGTCCCCTACGGCCGCCACCCCGCGATCTTCGACCGCACAGCGGCGACCGGCTGACGCCACCTCTCCGGCGGGGCGCGCCCGACCCGCCGGCAAGCTCGGAGTCGACCACGGCACCCGGGACGTCGTCGCCGCGCATCCCGTGCGGTTGTCGGTCGACCGACGATCACCGCTTCGGCACGCCGGGTGACGGCACCATCGGGTGCCGTGCTCGGCCCTCACCGCTAAGTTGGTTCGTATGCGCAGGTCGGGGATCGTGCAGCACACGCGGGACCTGGGTCGCCACGATCACGTCTGCTGGTCCTACGACGACCCGGCCGACGTCGGGCTGCGCGTCGCCGAGTTCCTGCTCGACGGGCTCGAACGGGGGCAGCGGGTCCGCTACGTGGGCTCCGGGGACGCCCAGGCGCTGGTCGATGCCGTCCGCTCGGTCGACCGGATCGCGGTGGCGCTGGCCGACGGGGCGGCCGAGGTCGCGTCGCTCGACGCCCGTGGCCCGGTCATCGACCCGGAAGGTCAGGTCAGGTCCTACGCGACGGCCACCGAGCAGGCCTTGGCGGCCGGGTACCGCGGGTTCCGGGTCGCCGCGGAGGCCACGGCGCTGGTGCGCAGCCAGGACCAGCTGACCGCGTTCCTGCACTACGAGCACCTGGTCGACCAGTACATGGCCGACCACCCGTTCTCCGCGCTGTGCGCCTACGACCGGACGCGGGTCGGCGAGCGGGCGCTGGAGCAGTTGGCCAGCGTCCACCCCAGCACGAACCTCCCGGGCGCCGGCTTCCGCCTGCACGCCTCGGCCAGACCGGGCCACAGCGCCGCGCTCAGCGGGGAGGTGGACATGTTCAACCGGGATGTGCTGGTGCAGGTGCTGGACCGGATCCGGCCACCGGCGCGCGGCGGGCAGCTCGTGCTCGACGCCGCCGGGCTGACCTTCATCGACCACCGCGGCCTGATCGGCCTGGACCGGTACGCTCGCGGCCGGGACACCACGCTGGTGCTGCGCACCGCCTTCCCGGGCGCGTCGCGCATCGCGAACCTGCTCGACCTGCACGCCGTCCGGGTGGAGCCTGTGGCGTGAACGCCATCAGCACCGCACCCGATCCCGTGTTCGCCCACCCGGCCCTGTTCTACGCCTCCGACGCCGAGTACCTGGCGGGCCTGGTCCCGTTCGTGACCGACGGCCTGGACCTCGACCACCCGGTCGCGGTGGCCGTGCCCGGCCCCCGGCTGGACCTGCTCCGCGACGCCCTGGGCGGCACCGCCCGGCACGTGACGATGCTCGACATGACCCGGGAGGGCCGCAACCCCGGCCGGATCATCGCGCGGGTGCTGCGCCGGTTCGCCGACGCCCGCACCGACCGCCACGTTCGCATCGTCGGCGAGCCGATCTGGGCCGGCCGGTCCGGCGTCGAGTACCCGGCGTGCGCGCAGCACGAAGCGCTGATCAACGCCGCGTTCACCGGCCGTGACGTGACGATCCTGTGCCCCTACGACACCGTCGCGCTGGACGCCGAGGTGATCGCGGACGCGCGGGAGACGCACCCGGTGGTCTGGGAGGGCGACCGGCGCTACGCCAGTGACCGCTACGCACCGGACCGGGTCGTGGCCCGTTACAACGCACCGCTGCCCGACGCGGCCGACGGTGCGTTCGCCGTCGCCGGGCCCGCCGACCTCTCGCCCGCCCGGCGGTTCGCCGCGCAGCGCGGCCGGCTGCTCGGGTTGACCGAGCGGCGGCTGGCCGATGTGGAGCTGATCGCCGGCGAGCTGGTCACCAACAGCCTCGTGCACACCGCCGGCCCGTGCCGGCTCGGCGTCTGGGCCGAGGACGGCCACCTGGTGTGCGAGGTCCGCGACGGCGGCCGGCTGACCGACCCGCTGGCCGGGCGTCGACCACCGGAGGACCACGGGGCGTCGGGCCTCGGGTTGCTGCTCGTCAACGACCTGGCCGACCTCGTGCGCCTGCACACCGCCGCCGACGGCACCACCGTGCGCGCCCTGCTGCGCCTCTAGGAACACCCCGCACCTCCGGCGCGGCCGGCAAGGCCGCGGATCGGGGGCCGCTGCGCTCACAGCAGGGCGTTGAGCAGCACGGTCAGCAGGACCGACAGCAGGATGGACACCACGAGCATGGTCAGGCAGCCCGTCCGACCGCCCAGGAACTCCACCCGCGTGCCACCGAACCGCATGCCCGCCTCCGCTACCCGGTCACGCAGGAGATCCAGTACTCGCCGCCTTCGTGGTGCACGCCGTGCGTCTCCGCGGCGAACCCCGGGAACCGCCGGTCGAACGCCTCCAGCACGCGCAGGTACCTCAGCAGCGGCCCGTCGGGCGAGCCCACGCGCTCGCCGGGTACCAGCACCGGGATGCCGGGCGGTGTGGTGGTGACCTGGGTCGCGACCACCCGGTCGGCCAGGTCGTCCAGGCGGACGAGTTCGGTCCGGCCGCGGATGAACCGCTGGTAGGCCTCGGCCGGTGTCATCACGGCCGTGGGCGGCGTCGGGCTGGTGAACGCCTCGTTGAGCAGCTGCACGACCTTGCTGTCGGCCAGGCTGTGGTGCATCTGCTCGCAGAGCTGCGGCAGCGTCAGCCCGCGGTACCGCTCCGGGTGCGCCTTCACCAGGTCGGGCAGCACCTCGGCCAGCGGGGCGTTCTCGTCGTGGAACTGCTTGAAGTCGGTGAGCGCGTCGAGCAGCGTGCCCCACTTGCCCTTCGTGATGCCCATCGAGAACAGCACGAGGAACGTGTAGACGTCGGTCTTCTCCACCACGATCCGGCGGGTCTCCAGGTACGCGGTGACCACGCGGGCCGGGACGCCGAACGCCGACACGTCGCCCAACGCGTCCACGCCGGGGCAGGTGATCGTCACCTTGACCGGGTCGAGCAGGCAGAAGCCGGGTTCCAGGTCGCCGAAGCCGTGCCACGCGGCGTCGGGCTCCAACGTCCAGCAGCCCGGTTCGGTGCGCAGCAGGTCCAGCGGCGCCTCGTGGAACGGGACCCGCGCGCCGGTGGCGGGAACGGCGACCTCGGTCGGCTGCCACACGCCGAAGAACCACGGCGGCCGGTCGCCCGCGTCGGCGAGCCGCCGACCGAGGCGGATCATGGCCTGGCGGAACCGGACCGCCTCGGTGATCGCCTCGGTGGTCAACCAGTGGCCCGCCGGGCCGTCCATCATGCCCGCCGCGACGTCGCAGGAGGCGATCATCGGGTACAGCGGCGACGTGGTGCCGTGCATCATGTACGTCTCGTTGAACCGGGACCGGTCGAACGGCGCCTTGCCGCCCGACCGCACGTGCAGCATCGCGGACTGGGACAGCGCGGCCAGCAGCTTGTGCGAGGAGTGGGTGGCGAACACGGTGGGCCGCTCGGCGTCCGGCAGCCCGTCGCCGTCGACCGCCATGCCGTAGCGGCGCGCGTAGAGCGGGTTGAACCGGCCGTAGGCGAACCACGCCTCGTCGAAGTGCAGGAGCCGGGTCGACGCGCCCAGCAGCTCGGTCACCCGCACGGTGTCGTAGCACAGGCCGTCGTAGGTGGAGTTGGTGATCACCGCGTAGGCGGCCTCCGGGCTCACCGCGTCCGCGGCGATCGGCGTGCGCTCGACCTGGGCGCGCACCGCCTCGGCGGTCAGCCGCTCGGGCGGGATCGGCCCGGTGATGCCGTAGCCGTTGCGGGTGGGCACCAGGTAGACCGGCCGCGCGCCGGCGAGCGTGACGCCGTGGTTGATCGCCTTGTGGCAGTTGCGGTCCAGCAGGGTGATCTCGTCGTTGGCCACCGCGCTGTGGATGATCATCCGGTTCGACGTGGACGTGCCGTGCAGGACGAAGTAGGTCTCGTCGGCGCCGAAGATCCGGGCGGCGTTGCGCTCGGCCTCGCCGACCGGGCCGGTGTGCTCGAACAGCGAGCCCAGCTCGCCGACCGACACCGAGATGTCCGTGCGGAACAGCCGTTCGCCGAAGTAGTCGAAGAAGGACCGCCCGACCGGCGACTTGAGGAACGCGATGCCGCCCGCGTGGGCCGGTGTGTGCCACGAGTACGGGTGCGTGTCGTCGAAGCGGCGCAGCTCGCGGAAGAACGGCGGCAGGATGTGGTCGAGGTACTGGTTGGCGGCGAAGTCGACCCGGCCCGCGATGAAGTCGGGGGTGTCCTCCAGCAGCCAGATCCAGCCGTTGATGACCTCGGAGACCCACAGCGGCGTCTCGTCGCTGTAGTCGCCCGCGGTCAGCAGGAACACCGGCAGCCGTGACGAGAACCGGTCCAGCAGCATCCGCAGCACCCCACCCTCGACGGCGGTGCCGGTGTCGGAGGACCGGAGCGCGCCACCGACGAGTTCCCAGCTCACGACGGCGGCGGCGAGGTCGGCCTGGGCGGTGATCGCCGAGGCGGCGTCGGTGGTGGAGTGCACGACCATCACCTCGTGGCCGCACTCGCGCAGGTGGGCGCAGACCTGGTCGATCTTCGCGGCCGGCACGGTGTTGTCGTCCGCCGCCCGTTCGGTGGCGATGAGGATGGTGGACCCGGTCATGGGGATCATCAGCTCTCTGCACGCGGGGAACATGCCGAGAGTAGGAGGGGTCGCGTCGACCGGCAGCGCCACCACCGGATCGTGCGATGCGGTCACCTGACCGTGGAAAAAGCGCTTCGCTCAGTCGAGCGAGTAGGCCATTTCCACCCCGGCCAATGTCACCCCATCGGGTAGCGGAACGCGGGCGCGGCTCACCTCGCGGAACCCGAACGACCGGTACAGCGGCACACCGGGCAGCGTGGCCATCAGCACCAGGGACCGGAAGCCGGCCGCCCGGGCGTCGTGGGCGCACGCGGCGAGCGTGGCGCGGCCCAGGCCCCGGCGCGTCCAGCCGTCGTGGACGAACATCGCGCGCACCCGGGCCGGCTCGGTCGCCGGGTCGAGCAGCCGACCGTCGGTGGGCCGGTCGCCCGACCCGGTGTAGAGCTTGTCCCGCTTGCTCCACCCGCCGCACGCCACGACCTCGTCGCCCACCTCGTGGACGAAGTACGTGCCGTCGTCGATCAGCACGAGGTCGGACTCGGTGAGGTAGCGGGCCGCGCTCGCGGTCTCGCGCTCGTCGTGGAAGCGCGGGAACAGCTCCAGCACCGACCGGCGCATGAGCGCGCCGATCCGCGGCACGTCCGACCGGACCGCCAGGCGTTGCACCGGCACCACGTCCACAGGTCCTCCCCCGCTGTCGGGGAGATCATCCCACCGCCTCGGGCGCAACCGGGGCGGGCGGTCCCGCTACGGGCGCGGGCGGTGGCGGGTCCACTTGCGCCCGTCGCGTTCGGCGCGTGGGGTGGTGGCGGCGACGCACCGGGGGCACAGCCACAGGTTCTGCTCGGCGGTCTGGGCGAGCCACACCGCGTCCGCCCACGGCACGTGCCGGAACCGGCCGAGCCCGCTGCGGCTGAGGGCTCGCCCGCACAGGGTCTGGTTCGTGCCGGGGGTCCAGGCGTGCACGTCGCCGGACGGTTGTCGGACGCCGTCCTCGTCCACCCACTGGCTCGACGCGGCGACGTGCGGCTGGGCACCCATGGCCGAGGTGTACCCCGTCGGGGCGTCCCGCACTCGTCCTCAGTGGACGGTCAGGCGCCGCGCGGCACCGGCACGAGCGCGGCGGCCGTGTACGGCGCGAGGCGGCTCACCAGGTCCTGGCGCCGGTCGCGCGGCGCGCCGGAACGCGGTTCCGGTGTCACTCGCCCCAGGAACAGGGCCCGCGCCCACCGGGCGACCGCCTGCGGCGGCGGCACGACGTCCGATCCGAAGTGCGCCTGCACCAGGACGTCCTCACCGCTGTGCGTCTCGACCGCGGCCGACCAGCCGCGCTCCTCGTCCCACAGCAGTGCCACGTCGCGGTCGGGGAACCCGGGCAACCTGCCTTCCAGCGCCAGGTACGCGCCGGCGGGCCGTTCCGCCTGCACGTACGAGCACTCGCCGGTGAGCCCCAGTTCCTCGGTGACCCGGCGCACGTAGCCGCGAAGGCCCCAGGTGAGGGCGTCGTCGAAATCCAGTTCCACCGCGCATCGCCACCTTTTCCCCCGCTGCGGCGGGGTGTCGACGCGCCGACTGCTTGACGCCCTCCCCGGTTACCCCGACCGGGTGAGCGGCCAACCCTCCGGCTACCACTGTTTCGATTCAGGTGAGGGAGCACCCGGCCGGCCGCCCGGCCGCCCCGCTGCCTCGGCGGGCTCGGTTGACCATGGTGTTCGCGTTCGCGCACAGTAGGGGCGTGCAGAGGGCGCTGGGCATCCTGACCGCGGTGGCGTACGTGACGCTGCCGCTCGGGTCGAAGAGCTTCGAACAGCTCCTCGTACCGACGCTGCTCGTCGGGCTGGCCTACGGTCTGCTCGCGATCTTCGGCTTCCCGTTCGCGCAACGGCGTGGACGCGCCTTCGCCGTCGCCTACGTCCTGGTCCAGTTGCCGTTGGGGTTCCTGCTGTTCGCGCTGTCCGGCGCGGCGGTCGGCGCCGTGCTGCTGCTGGTCGTGCTGGTGGCGCAGGGCGTTCTGCTGCTGCCGCTGCCCGCCGCCGCGGCGGTGGCCGCCGTCATCCCCCTCATCCACGTGGAGATGGCGTGGCCCGACGGGCTGCGCGAAGGGCTGGGCACGTTGGCCGTCACCGCGTTCACGGTCGTCATCACCGAGCTGCTGGTGCGCGAACAACGCGCCCGCGCGGAACTCGCGGTGGCCAACGAACGGCTGCGCGGGTACGCCGCCCAAGCCGAGCAGCTCGCGACCACCCAGGAGCGCAACCGGGTCGCCCGGGACATCCACGACGGGCTCGGCCACCACCTGACCGTCGTGCAGATGCTCGTGCAGGCAGCCCGCGCGGTGATCGACACGGCCGAGCGCGACCGGCTCGACGCGATGCTGGCCAAGGCGCAGGACCAGGCCAAGCAGGCGCTGGCCGAGGTCCGCCGCTCGGTCGCCGCGTTGCGCGAGCCCCGCCCCGAGCCGTTGGTGGACGCGTTGCGGGCGTTGGCGTCCGAGGTCACCGAGGCGGGTGTGCCGACCGGGTTCGAGGTGCTCGGCGCGGCTCGCGACACGCGCGCGGAGGTCGAGGAGTCGTTGTTCCGGGCGGCTCAGGAGGCGTTGACCAACGTGCGCAAGCACGCCGGGGCGACCGCCGCGACCCTCGTGCTCGACTACGGGCGCGGTGACGCGGTCCGCTTGCAGGTCCGCGACGACGGCCGGGGTATGGGCGAGCGGTCGGGTGACGGGTTCGGGTTGGTCGGGCTGGAGGAACGGGTCGCCGGGCTGGGTGGACGGGTGTCGGTCGACTCGGCGACCGGGCGCGGCGTGACGCTGACCGTGGAGGTGCCGGCGTGACCGACTCGCCCGTGCGCGTGCTGATCGTGGACGACCAGGCGTTGTTCCGCGAGGCGCTGGCGACGTTGCTGGAGGTCCAGCCGGAGATCGAGGTGGTCGGCGAGGCGGGTGACGGCGAACAGGCCGTGCGGCTGTGCGCCGAGCTGCGGCCGGACGTCGTGCTGATGGACCTGCGGATGCCGGTGCTGGACGGCATCGCGGCGACCGACCGGTTGCGGCTCGAGCAGCCCGGGGTGCGGGTGCTGGCGCTGACCACGTTCGACGACGACGCCGACGTGTTCGCGGCGGTCCGCGCCGGCGCGCTCGGCTACCTGCTCAAGGACGTCTCGTCGGCCCGCCTGGTCGAGGCGCTGGTCGCGGCACGGCGCGGCGAGTCGGTGTTGCAGCCGTCCGTGGCGGCGAAGCTCGTGGCGCGGGTGGCGCGGCTGCCGCACGACGACGCGCCACCGCGCCGACCGCCCGTGCCGCTGTCGGAACGGGAGCTCGACGTGGTGCGGCTGCTCGCCGAGGGCCGCAGCAACCGCGAGATCGCCGGCACGCTGTACCTGGCCGAGGGCACGGTGAAGAACCTCGTCACCGGCGTGCTGGCCAAGCTCCAGGTCCGCGACCGGACGCAGGCCGCGCTGCGGGCGCGGGAACTCGGGCTCTGCTGAGGGTCATGTGACCTGACGCATGACCTTCGGCACCTGACCCCGCTCCCCCTGCGGCCCAGGATCTTCGTTGCGCACAACGGATCGCGACGGAGGAGCTGTCATGAGTTCGGAGCAGACGATCGCCCGCACGGGCCGCGAGCACTGGTGGCGCTTCGCGCGGCACGCGGCGGAGATGGCCGTGTCCATGGTGGTGGGCATGGTGGCCCTGGAACCGGTCTGGTCGTCCGCGTGGCCGGGACTGGCCGACAACGCCACCGCGCACGTGCTGGTGATGGCCACGAACATGTCGCTGGGCATGGGGCTGTGGATGAGGATCCGGCGGCACGGCTGGGTGGGCATCGCCGGGATGTCGGCCGCGATGTACGCGCCGTTCGTCGTGCTGCTGCCGTTCCACTGGGCGGGCGCGCTGTCCGGGATGGCGCTGATGACCGCCGGGCACGTGCTGATGGTGCCGGCCATGCTGGTCGTGATGTGGCGTCGCCGCCACGAGTACGGGTGCTGACCGGCCATGCGCGCGTTCGCCCGGATCCTGGTGTACCTGCTCGCCGCCCTGGCCCTGCCGACCGCGTTCGGCGCGCCCACCGTCCGCGCCGCGTTCGAGGACTTGACCGCGCCGCGGTCGGACGGCGCGACCCCGGCAAGCCGACCGCCGTCGTCGTGGTGGGCGACCGGGGCGCCGTCGTGTCCGACACCCTCGCACCTTTCGAGGTCCTGGCCACGACCGGCGCGTTCAACGTCTACGCGGTCGCACCGTCGGGCCGGCCCGCGCCGTTGACCGGCGGCCTGGACCTGGTGCCGGACCTGACGTTCGCCGGGCTGGCCGACCTGCTCGGCGGCGCGGCCCCGGACGTGGTGGTCGTGCCCGCCATGCCCGACGTCGGGCAGAGCACGTCCGAGCCGGTCACGGGCTGGCTGGCCCGGCAGGCGGCGGGCGGGTCGCTGCTGCTGAGCGTGTGCAACGGGGCGGGCGTGCTCGCGTCGGCAGGCCTGCTCGACGGGCGTCGCGCGACCGCGCACTGGTTGCGGTTCGACACGTTCGAGGAGGACTACCCGGGGGTCGACTGGGTGCCCGGCACGCGGTACGTGGACGACGGGGACGTGATCAGCACGGCGGGCATCCTGTCCGGCGTCGACGGCACCCTGCGCGTGGTCGAGCGGTTGGTCGGGCCGGAGGCCGCGGCCCGCGCGGCCGAACGGACCGGGTGGCCGCACCACAGCCCGGGCACGGCGGCCTCGATCGAGCAGGCACGGGTGCGGCCGGCCGACGCCGTCGTCGGGCTCAACACGGCGTTCGGCTGGAACCGCGACACGATCGGGGTGCTGCTCACCGACGGCGTCGGCGAGATCGAGCTGGCCTCGGTGTTCGACACCTACGGGCAGTCGCTGGCCGTCCGCACGGTGGCCGTCGCGTCGGGGGCGACGCCGGTGCGGTCGCGGCACGGGCTCACGTTCGCGCCGAGGGGCGAGCCGTCCGCCGACCTGGACCGCCTGGTCGTGCCGGGCGCGGAAGCCGCGCGTCGAGGTGCGGCGGACGTGCACGCCGGCCCGGTCTACCCGCACCGGGAGGGCGGTTTCCCGTTCGACGGCGTGCTGCGCGACCTGGCGCGCACCACGGACGTGGCCACGGCTACGTGGACGGCCAGGGTGCTGGAGTACCCGGTCGACCACCTCGCGCTCAGCGGCCCGGCCTGGCCGTGGACCCGCACGCTGCGACCGCTCGTGCTCGCCCTCCTCGGCGTCCTGGCGGCGTTCGGCCTGTTCCGGCTGGTGCGCGCACGGCGTGCGGTCAGGTCGACACCAGCCGCAGCGCCGCCACGGCCTCGTCCACGGACGCGTGCAGCGGCAGGGTCGAGTCGACCTGGCTGATCTGCAACGGCCGCAGCACCGCGCGGCTGTCGGCCACCACGGCGAACGGGATCCGCAGCCGGAGGGCCCGGTGGTGCGAGTTGACCAGCATCGCGATGCCGACCGAGCCCATGAACTCCACCGCGCTCAGGTCCAGCACCACCCCCGGCGGGCGTGCCTCGAACACGGCGTCGAGTTCGGACACTACCGGCCGGTGGGTGGCGGCGTCGAGGGCGCCGGACACGGCCACCAGGAGGACGCCCCGGTCCAGCACGGTGGTGGTCAGGCGGTGGGCGGGCTCAGTCATGGCGGGCACTCCTCGCGGTGTGGGACCACCGAGACTGCTACCAGGGGGCTCGGGCCGCAAAACCTGGCCGCGGGCGGGCTCACCCGGCCAGGGCGAGCAGGGCCCGGTTGCGCTCGGGGTCGCGCAGCAGGCGCAGGGACTCCTTCTCCAGCTGGCGGACGCGCTCGCGGGTCAGGCCGAGCTCCTCGGACAGCTCCTGCAGGCTGCGCGCACGCCCGTCGGACAGGCCGTAACGCTGGGTGACGATCCGGGCCTGGCGCTCGGGCAGCGTGCCGACCAGGGCCCGCAACTGCTCGGCGAGCTCCTGCTGCTCGACCGCTTCCTGGGCGTCCACCGCCTCCGCGTCCTCGATCAGGTCGGCCACGGACGCGCCGCCGTCGTCACCGATCGGGGTCTCCAGGCTCAGCGCGGCACGGCTCGCGGCCAAGAGGTCGACCACCCTGGTCACCGGCATCTTGACGACCTCGGCGATCTCCTCGGCGGTCGGCTCGCGGTCGGTCTCCAGCCGCAGCCGCTGTTCGGCCTTGCGCAGCTTGCCGACCTCCTCGTGCACGTGCATCGGCAGCCGGATGCTGCGGGTCTGCTCGGCCAGGCCGCGTTCGATGGCCTGGCGGATCCACCACACGGCGTAGGTGGAGAACTTGAAGCCCTTCACGTAGTCCCACTTCTCCACGGCGCGGATCAGGCCGAGGTTGCCCTCCTGCACGACGTCGAGCAGCGGCAGGCCGCGGAACGCGTGCTTCTTGGCCACCGACACCACCAGGCGCAGGTTCGCCCGGATCATGTGGTCCTTCGCCCGCGCGCCCTCGTGCACCACGGTGCGCAGCGCACGGTGACGCCGCGCGTCGACCGGCGGCCCTTCGCCCGCTTCGGCCCGGCGCACCAGTTCGGCGGCGTACACGCCCGCCTCGATGCGCTTGGCCAGGACGACCTCTTCGTCCGCGGTGAGCAGGGGCGTCGACGTGAGCTCGCGAAGGTACCGGCCGACCGGGTCGGTCTCGCGGGAACTCTGCCGAGTGGTCGCGGCGGGCTCGGCCTCGCGGGTGGGGCGGGTCTGGCGGGGCATCTGCACCGTCAACGACATGTCGTCTCCTTGCCGGATCGCACTCGCGCACGGCTGGCCGTGCGTGATTACCAGGGGAATCGCTGGAGGTCATCCGCCGACGCAGCGGCTTCGGACGACTTCGCCCCGCGCACCTCGGGCAGGGCCGACACCCGGTTCAACGGAACGCTTCCGGCTCGTATTCCACGCGACCCCATGGTGTGCGCGAAGGCGTGACGGGGCACACCGGGACTTGGTGTGGTTGTGTTGACCGACGACTTCCAGCGGAGGTGGCCCGTGGCCGAGGACACGACCAGCGATGACCTGGCGGCGCGCCTGAACGAGGTCGCACGCGCCCTGCACCGGCAGGGCAACGCGCAGGACACGCTGGACGAGATCGTGCGCGCGGCGGTGGGCACCATCCCCGGCGCGTGGCACGCCGGGATCATGACGATCATCGGCAAGCGCGACGTGCGGACCGTCGCGGCGACCGGCGACGTGCCGCACGACGTGGACCAGATCCAGTACGACACCGGCCAGGGGCCGTGCCTGACCGCGCTCTACCAGCAGAAGATCGTCAGCGCGCCGGACCTGGGCGAGGAGAAGCGCTGGCCGGTGTTCGCCAAGCGGGTGATCAAGCTGGACGTGGCGAGCATGCTGTCGTTCCGGCTGTACATGTCCGGCGACGACCTCGGGGCGCTGAACCTGTACTCGCCGGACACGCACGCGTTCAACGACGAGTCCGAGCACGTGGGCCTGCTGTTCGCCGGGCACGCGGCCGTCGCGCTGGCCACCGCACAGGAGCGCGAGCACCTGGCCGAGGCCGTGCAGACGCGCGACCTGATCGGGCAGGCCAAGGGCATCCTGATGGAACGCCACAAGCTCACCGCCGACCAGGCGTTCGCCGTGCTCGTGCGGGCCAGCCAGCAGGCCAACCTGAAGCTGCGCGCCCTGGCCGAGCGGCTCACCAGCACGGGTGAACTGCCGACCCGGTGAGCTTGGCGTCGGCGCCGCTCGGCGAACCCGGCCGTCGCCGTTTTAGAGCACTTGAGCGGTAGTTCGCCCATCAGCCCGCTCACTACGTTCGGTGAAGTGACGTCGGACGGCGCGGGAGGCGACTCGTGGAGCTGCACATCACCGACGAGCGGTGGCAGGACGCGCGGGACGCCCTCGCCGCGGCCGCGCAGCGGTTCACCCGCATGCTCCTGGACTGCCGCACGCCGGACCGCCGCGCGATCGGTGACTGGTCGGTGGCCGACACCGCCGCGCACGTCGCCGTCGTGGCGCGGCTCAACGCCGGCCTGATCAGCGGTGACCTGGCCCCGCTCGACGAGCCCGACCTGGACCGGGGCTGGCAGGAGTCGAGCCTGGGCGGGTTCGCGCGGCTCAACGCGCTGACCCTGGAGCACTTCCCCGAACGCGCGCTGGACGTGGTGTCGAACACCCTGCTCGAAGAGGTCGACCTGCTGCTGGCCCGGGCGAAGGACGTCGACCCGCGCGAGCTGCGGCCGTGGCTCGGCAGCGCCCGGCTGCCCGCCGCCGCGCACGTGGCCCACCAGCTCAACGAGATCCTGATCCACGGCCTGGACATCGCCCGCGCGCTGGACGTGCCGTGGCCGATCACACCCCACGAGGCCGCGCTCACGTTCGACCTGTTCCTCATGCCCATGCTCGGCGGCCGGTCCGGCCGGCTGCTCGCGGGCGGCGGCGGGGACGGCCGCGTGACCCTCGAATTCCGCTCGAAGCACACCACGCCCGTCGTGCTGACCAGTGACAACGGCCGATTACAGGTCGAGCCCGCCGACGGGCGGCGCCGTGACGCGCAGGTCCGGTTCGACCCGGCCACGATGATGCTCACGATCTTCCGCCGCACCCGTCTCGCGCGGGCCGTCGCCACGGGGAAGGTGCTCGCGTTCGGCCGCCGCCCGTGGGCGGCCGTGTCCTACCTGCGAGGCATGCGGTCACCGTGACCGACCGGGTACCCGGCGTCGAACTCGCCGTCGAACAACCGCCAGTAGAAGTCGTTCAGCCGGGCGGCGGCGGGCGCGTGACGGGCCAGGATCGCGGCCACGGCGGGCGGCACGTCGGCCGGGACGCCACCGGCGGCGCACCGGTGGACGAAGGCGTTGCGGGCGGTGGGGACGTCGCCCGGCGGCACGGTGACGCCGCACACCTCGGTCACCAGCCAGTTCACCAGGCGCATGGCGGCGTAGTCGGCGTCGTGGGCGGCGTTGCGGTGGACGAAGTCGTGTTCGTCCGCCGACAGGTCGAACGCCGGTGACGTGACGAGCCCGAAATCGGTCAGGTACAGCCGTTCGCCGTCGGTGCGCAGGTTGCCGAAGTGCCCGTCCATGTGCAGCAGGTCGCGGTCGCGCAGGAAGGCGGCGATCCCGGTCAACTGCCGTTCGACCTCCTCGGCCTTGGCCGCCGGGTCCTCGGCCAGCCAGTCCGCCGCCGGGTGCGGGATGTGCTCGCAGAACAGCACGAGGCTGTGCGACGCGGCGGCCAGCGCTTCGAGCCGGGCGCGGACGGCCGGGCTGCCGCCCATCAAGGCGACGGTGGCGTCCACGTCGGCGTGCTCGGCCGCGACGCGCGCGCGGCCGGGCAGCACCCGCCAGTGGTGCAGCAAGGGGAACGCCGCCGTGCCGCCCGCGAGCACCGCGTCGGTGACGACCCGGTTCGCGGCCAACTCGCGCCAGGCGTTGAACGACGGGCCGCCGATGCCGTACTGGCAGTGCACGGGCAGGTCGAACAGGTTCGCCGTGGCGTGCGGCCGGGCGAGTTCCCGGTCGGTGAGCGGGATGCGCTTGACGAACACCGGTGCGCCCCCGACGTCGACCACCGAGGAGCCACCGCCCACGCCGACGTCCTCGCGCGTGCCGACGAGGGCCGCGAGGGCGCGGTCGTCGAGTGATGCCAACCGCGCCGACAGCCGCTCGTGCCGGGCACGCCGTGAGGTGACCACCTCCCGATCATGCCCCCTCGGCGTGACGATTGCCGCACGTCGGAATCTCGTGGTGGCCGGCCGGTGCGGAGTGACTACTGTGCACGTGACGTTGGGGGGCGACACGTGGGTCGACCGATGGTGGTGCCGGCCCGGTGGCCGCAGGACGCCGTGGTGCGCGCGGCACGGTTGCGCGTCGAGCCCGTGCGGGCCGCGGACGCCGAGGAGATGGCGGCGGTGCTGAGCGACCCCGCGCTCTACGCGGTCATCGGCGGCGCACCGCCCACCGCCGCCGAACTCGCGGCGCGGTACCGGCGGTGGGAGCGGCCCTCCTCCGACGACGGCCGCGAGGGCCGGCTCAACTGGGTCGTGCGCCGGACCTCCGACGACAAGGCCGTCGGCACCGTGCAGGCGACGGTCACGGCCGGTGCGCAGGGGCTCGTCGCCGAGGTGGCGTGGGTCGTGGGCGTCCCGTTCCAGGGTCACGGCTACGCCACCGAGGCCACCGAGGCGGTGGTGGGGTGGCTGGTCGAGCACGGTGCGGTGGACGTGCACGCGCACATCGCGCCCGAGCACCTGTCCAGCGAGGCGGTCGCGCGGCGGATCGGGATGCGCGCCACGGGCGAGTTCCGCGACGACGGCGAGCAGCGCTGGCGCCACCGCCGGTCGACGGGCGGCCGGGGTCCGGCCTGAGCCGCGCGTTGGTCTCGATCCGTCGCGTGCCCGCGGTGTCGGGTTGACCTCGTCGGCGGGCCGGGTTATCCACGGTTGTGAGCGAAGAGCAGATCGGGTCGGTGCCGCACGACGACCACCGGGCCGTGCCGCCGGACGAGCCGGCGCCGGCCCGGCAACGGCGGGCCGGGATCTCGTTGGTGGCCGTGTTCCTCGTCGGGCAGCTCACGATGCTGGTCGTGTCGGTGCTGGTGCTGCTGTCGTACGGCTCGGCGGAGACCGCGCTGCTGGAGGACGGCCGGCTGCTCGCGTTGCTGGTCGCGCCCACGTCGTTGGCCGCGGTGGTGGCGGCGATCGGGACCGGGCGGGTCGGCGCCGGGCCGAGGGCCGGCCGGGTGTGGCGGGAGCTGGCGGTCCGGTGGAACGTCAAGGACATCGCCATCGGCTTGGCCCTGGGCGTGGGCGGGTTGGCGTTGACGCTGCCCGCGGCGGCGGTGTGGGCCGCGTGGGTGGGCGAGGACCAGGCCTCCTCGGCGGTCGGTGACGCGTTCGCCGGGCGGGAGCTGACGCCCGTGGCGGCCGTGGTCGCGTTCCTCGCCGTGTGGCTCATCGCGCCGCTGGCCGAGGAGGTGCTGTTCCGCGGCGTGCTGTGGCGCGCGTTCGAGCACCTGGGCTGGAACCGCTGGGTCGTGTTCGTGGCGACCAGCCTCGTGTTCTCGGTCGCGCACTTGGAACTGCTGCGCACACCGCTGCTGCTGGTGCTGTCGATCCCCATCGGCCTGGCCCGGTTGCTCACCGGCAACCTGCTCGCGAGCGTGGTCGCCCACCAGGTGAACAACTTCCTCCCGGCCGTCGCGCTGTTCCTGGCCGCGACCGGCAACCTCCCTTGACCGTTCGCCCGTCCGGGGGACACACCGACACGGCCGCATGATCCTTCGCGATACCCGGAGTACACGCCACACTCCGCACGGAGGTCGAGGTGCACACGTCGGGAGGCACCAGCGGAAACCGGGCCGCGTTGCCGGACGCCCTGCGCAGCCGGTGGCTGGCACCGGTCTACGCGCTGGTCGTCTCGTTCCTGGCCGTCCTGCTGCTCGGCGCGGTCGTGGGCGAACCCGCCGCGCCCACCCGGTCGGTCGACATCCGGTTCGTGGCGCACGGTCAGGACCGGGCCTCGCTGGACAACGCCCGGGTCGAGGTGTTCGCCGGGACCGGATCGGCCCTCACGGTGAACGCCGAGGGCCGGATCGACGGCGTTCCGGCGGACGGGCCGCTCACGATCTGCGTGCGGCTGCCGCAGGGCTGGTCGGCGCCGGCACCGGCGCGCCGGCTCGGCGACCTCACGTGCTGGCCGGAGGTCGCCGCCGAGGGTCTGGTCGAGCTGCCCGTCACCCGGTCGGAGGCTCCCCGATGACCACCGGGAACGCGGTGGTGACCGCGCTGACCGCACTGTGCGCGGCCCTGGGCGGGCTGGTCGGCCTCCACCTGCTCGACCTGGACTTCAAGCGCGCGGTGACCGTGGTGGTCGTCGGCGGGCTCTTCGGGGTCGTCGTCGCGCTCGGGCTGCTGACCGTCGACCGGCGTCCGACGCCGCACCGGGTGCCCGCCGCGCAACGGGAACCGGCGCCTGCCGCGCCGCGGGAACCGGTGCGCGCCCTGGCGGAACCGGAACCCGCTGCGGCGAACCGGACCTGGTGGTCCGAAACGCCCGCGCGCCCCGCGACCGCCCCGCCACCGGCCTCGGCCGAACCGCGGCCGTCGCGCGACGGCTACGACGTGGACAGCGCGGTGGTCGCGCAGTGCCCGCGCTGCGGCGACTTCCGCCTCGACCTCGAGCAGGGCGCCGACACCTACGCGTTCCGCTGCCGAAACCCGAGGTGCGGGCACCGGTGGGAGTGGCGCGCGGGCGCACCGTGGCCGACGACGGTGGTCCGCCGCAACCTCACCGGATGACGTGACGACCGACGACGAGGGGGTGTGATGTGGAGAAGTACCGGCAGTCCGTGTCCCGGTCCGAGCCGGGGTGCGTGGTCATCCTGCTGGACCGCTCGGACTCGATGAAGCTCGCCTGGGGCCGCACCGGCGCGTCGCTCGCGGAGGGTGCGGCGCTGGCGGTGAACAACATCCTGCTGGACATGTGCATCAAGGCGACCACCGAGGTCAACGCCCCGGTGCGGCACTACTTCGACGTGGGCATCTTCAGCTACGGCGCACGCGTGACCGAACCTGGCGAGGGCGTGGAGTCGGCGTTCGGCGGCGCGCTGGCCGGTCGCGGTCTCGTGCCGCTGCCCGAGCTGGCCGAGCACCCCGTTGCGGTGCGGGAGGAGCCGTCCATCGACGTGATGCCGGTGAGCGCGCGCATGCCGGTCTGGGTGGACCCGGTGCACGGCTACCGCACGCCGATGTGCCAGGCCATCGCGGTCGCCGGCGCGCACGTGTTCGACTGGGCCGCCGCGCACCCGGACTCGTTCCCGCCCATCGTCGTCAACATCACCGACGGCATGGTGACCGACAGCCCGTACGACGGCGCGACCCTCCGGGACTGGGTGCGGCGGCTGACGTCGATCGAGACCGACGACGGCGCGACGTTGTTCTTCAACGTCTTCCTCTCGCCGTTCGAGGTCGACGAGATCGTGTTCCCGTCCGACCCGAACGGCCTGCCGTCCCCCGGCCCCGACCTGTTCGAGCTGAGCAGCCCGCTGCCGCCGCCTATGGTCGACAACGCCCGGGTCGACGGCTACGACGTCCGGCCCGGCGCGCGCGGCCTCGCGTTCAACGTCGGCCGCTCGACCCTGCTGCGGGTGCTGCAGATCGGCACCAGGGTCCCGGACCGCGCGAGGTAGCGCCGTGAGCCACACCCGCCAGGTCGTCTTCTACGCGCCCAAGCACGGCAACGCCGAGGCCGAGTGGGAGGACGGCGCGGCGGCGGCCCCCGCCGACGGCGCCGGGCGCGGACCGCGGTTCGCCGTGGCCGACGGCGCCACGCAGGGCTTCGGCTCGGCCCGGTGGGCCCAGCAACTGGTCGCGGGCTTCGTCGGCGACCAGGGCGCGGCGCCGGACCTGACCGCGGCGGCGTTGCGCCGGTGGGCGTCGGACATGCAGGCGCGGTGGCACGACGACCCCCGGCTGGCCGGCGCGACCGACCTGCAACGGCTCAAGCAGGCCACGGTCGGTTCGTTCGCCACGTTCCTGGGCTGCGAGTTGCACGACCTGGCCGGACGGCGACCGCGCTGGACGGCCGTCGCGCTGGGTGACGCGGTGCTGTTCCACGTCCGCGGGCACCGGGTCGTGGCGCAGTTCCCACCCATCGCGCCGGATGGGTTCGGGTCCAACCCGGACGGTCTGCCGACCGGGTCCGCCGCGCTGGACGACATGGTCGACCGGGCGGTGTTCGCGAACGGCGACCTCGCCGACGGCGACCTGCTCTACCTGGCCACGGACGCGTTCGCCCAGTGGGTCGCCGCGGCCGACCTGCGTGACGGGCCCGCGTTGTGGACGGCGTTGGCGCGCTTGGACCACCCCGAGGCGTTCCGGGAACTGGTCCGCGGTCGGCGGGCGGCGCGGGAGATGGTCAACGACGACGTCACCCTGGTGCGGGTGCGGTTCACCCGGGCTCCCGCGACGCACCTGGTGGTGTGCCTGTGACCCGGTACCCGACGCCCGACGAGTACATGAAGGCCGTGCAGCGCCCGGACTGCTTCGTCGCCGACGAGCTGCGCGGGCTGGAGCTCGTCGCGCACCCGCTGTACGGGGTGCCGATGCCGGCGGCCGGCACGAGCGCCGTCGTGTTCAAGGCGGTCGCGGACGGCGAGCCGCAGGCGTTGCGGTTCTTCACCCGGGACGACGTGTCGAGCTCTGAGCGTTACGGCGCGTTGCACGAGCACTTCACGTCGCACGGCCTGGAAAACGTGGTCGCCCTGCCCCGGTGGGTGGACGGCGGTGTCCGCGTCAACGGGCGCTCGTGGCCGGTGGTGCGGATGCAGTGGGTGGAGGGGCACACGTTGAACCGGCACGTGGACGAGTTGGTGGAGCGCCGGGACACCGCGTCGTTGGCCGCGCTCGCGGTGACGTGGCGGGACCTGGTGGCACGGATCCAGCGGGCCGAGTTCGCGCACGGCGACCTCCAGCACGGCAACGTCCTGGTGAGCCGGGACGGGGACCTGCGGCTGGTGGACTTCGACTGCTCGTGGATCGCCCGGCTCTCCGGCGCGCTCGCGCCCGGCGAGACCGGGCACCGCAACTACCAACCGGAACAGCGGCCCTGGGGCCGGTGGATGGACACGTTCTCCGGGCTGGTCATCTACCTGTCCCTGCTGGCGCTGGCGAGGGATCCCACGGGGTGGCGCACCTGCTACACCGGCGAGAACCTGCTGTTGCGGCGGGAGGACTTCCGGCCACCGTTCGACACGCCCGCGTGGGCGCACCTGGCGGTGATCGGCGACCCGCACGTGACCGAGGTGGCCGGGCGGCTCAAGCAGTGCTGCACCCCGGGGTGGGTCGCGAGTTCGGGCCTGGACGACCTGCTCGCGCCCCGGTTCACGCCGTGGTGGGAGCGGACCCCCGTGGTGGTGGAGCCGGTGCCCGTTCCCGCGCCGCGGCCGCCGGTCGCCCGCCCGGTCGTGACGCGGGAAGGGAACTGGTGGGCCGCGGCTGAACCGTCCGCGCCGACCGCGCCCGTCGAGCAGCCTGCGCGCGAGCGGCCCGTGCCGGCGGGCGTGCTCGTGGTCGCGGCTTTCGTCGCGCTGCTGGTCTTCGGGCTCTTGGCGGACTCCGAGGCGGGCGCGGCGCTGGGCGTCGTGGTGGCGGCCCTGGTCGCGTCCACCGTCTGGTGGGTGCGGCGGCGCGGAGCGGGTTAGGTCATCGCTCCTGCCGCCGTCGGGCCTGCACGGCGAACACCACTCCCGCGATCAGCATCGGCACGGCGACGACGCCGATCGCGGGCACGTTCAGCGCGGCCACCAGGTACACGACCGCGAGCGCGAAGAACAGCACGCTCAGGCGGCCCAACCGGCGGGCGCTCCACTTCCGCGCGGGCGGTTCCGGCACGGCCTGTTCCTCCGGGACGGCGGCTTTCAGCCCTTCCGGTGGACGCGGTTCGGGCCGCGGCGCCGCCGGCCGTTCGGCTGACGACCGCGTGGACGCCGAGTCGCCGCCCTGCCACCACTGCCTGCTCGGCGGCGGCGTGGCGGGCTTCGGTTGCGCGACGGTCGGTTGTCCCTCGGCCGCAATCACGTCCCGCAGCCAGGTCGGTGTCGTCCCGGGACCTCCGCTCGGCGGCTGGACCGGTTCCTCCTCCGGCGGGGGCGGCGGACCGATCACCACCGGGTTCTTCTCCCAGTCGTCGGCCGCCGACAGCCAGGTGGCGCCCTCGGGCAGGTCTTCGCCCGCGCCCGGCCCGACGTTGGCCAGGATCTCGTCGATCTCCCGCGAGTTGAGGTTGGTGATCTCGCCGCGCTCGCGGAACTCGCGCAGCAGCTTGACGATGTCGGCGCGGGCGACCTCGTCGCGCTCGGTGCGCAGGTGCCGGCGCAACTGGCCGATGATGGTCTCCTGCCGTTCCGGCGGGATCGGCGCGGGGCCGAGGAGCTCGGCGATCCGGTACAGGTACTCGAACGGCACCTTCGGCGGGGGTGGCAGGGGGTTCGGCAGCACGCGCGGCCGGGCGGTCAGCTCCGTGAGCGCGCCCGCCAGCGCCACGACCGCGTCGGCGCTGCGCTCCCGGTAGTCGACCAGCTGGCGTTCCATGATCGGGATGCGGAGGTGGTCCAGCGGCCCGACCTGCACCGGGAGCACGGGCACGCCGAGCTGCTGCGCGTACTCGAACTCCGTGTGGCAGGGCACCGACTTCCAGGACGCCTCGGACAGCGCGAACACGAACACCCGCGCCGCCTGGATCGTGCGGATGATCTCGCGCCACCACAGCTCACCGCCGTGGATCTCGTGGTCGAGCCAGACCTGGTGCCCCATCCGGTCGAGGTCCTGTCGGAGGGCGCGCACCAGGCTCTCGTCGGCACGGGTGTAGCTGACGAAGACGGTCATGGTCACGCCCTCCGATCCGGGCACGTCGCTCTCCTCTGTTTGGTCGCGCTTGGGGGCTCTTTCGTTGCGCCCTGTCGCGGCCTGTCCGCCTACCGGACCCGTTGGAGTGACTTCTCCCGGCGCTCGGCCACGCTCGACCCGGACTCCCGCCGCGCCATCCGCCGCAGCACGACCGGCGCCAGGACCAGGCCGAGGACCGCCCACGCGGTGAGCACGCCGACGGTCTCCAGGTGCCGCCAGGACTCCCCGATCTCCACGGTGACGGCGGCGTCGGGCAGCAGCGCCGAGCGCATGCCCAGGCCGAGCCAGTAGACCGGGAAGACCTGGGCGACCCACTGCACCCAGCCCGGCAGGGCCGTGACCGGGTAGAAGATGCCCGAGACAGCGATCATGCCGAGGATCGGGAGCATCAGCAGGCCCTGCCCGCGGGCGCCGGCGAACACCGAACCCAGCACCGCGCCGATCGGCAGGGCCGCGAGCATGCCCAGCGCCAGCACCCACGCCAGCGTCAGCCACGCGTCCACGCTGCCGGTGACCAGGCCGGAGACCAGGAACACCCCCGGCACCAGGAAGATCGCCAGGTCCACGAGCAGGCCACCGGCCACGAAGACGATCTTGCCGACCAGGTAGCCCAGCATCCCGTTGGGCGTGGCCTTGGCGCGCAGGAGCGTGCCGTCCTCGCGTTCGGCGGCGAGCAGTTGGCTCATGGTGACCATGGCCATCGCGGCGTTCATGCCCAGGATGCTCGGCAGCGCGAGCGCGCCGACCGAGAAGCCGGTCCCGCCGAACGACACGTCACGCAGGAAGTACGTGACGACCAGCATCAGCACGGGCCAGAACGCGTGGTTCCACAGGTCCGCGCCGTTGGTCAGCGACTGCCGGAGCTCGATCAGGCCCCTCCGCCAACCGGCACGCGATGCCGTCGTGGTGGGGTTCACCCGGCCACCCCTCCCGCCTCGACCCGGCGCACCAGCGACAGGTAGGTGTCCTCCAGGGAGGCCCGGCGGACCTCCAGGTCGGTGATGCCGTCACCGTGGCGGCGGAACAGGTCGTGCACGAACTTCGTGGACTCCCGCACGTGCCGCACGTGCGACCGTCCGGCGTGGGTCCAGCGGACCTCGTCCTCGCCCGCGATCCGCTGGGCCAGCTCCTCGGCCGTGCCGTCGGCGACGATCCGGCCGCCGTCGAGCACCACGATCCGGTCGGCGAGCTTCTCGGCTTCGTCCAGGTCGTGGGTGGTGAGCAGGATCGTGGTGGCGTCCTGCGCGGCGAGCCGGCGCACCAGCTCGTGGAACTCGCGCCGGGCCACCGGGTCGAAGCCGGTGGTCGGCTCGTCCAGGAACAGCAGTTCCGGGCGGCCGACGATGCCCACCGCGACGTCCA
This sequence comes from Saccharothrix saharensis, assembly GCF_006716745.1. Classification (NCBI taxonomy): domain Bacteria; kingdom Bacillati; phylum Actinomycetota; class Actinomycetes; order Pseudonocardiales; family Pseudonocardiaceae; genus Saccharothrix; species Saccharothrix saharensis. The sequence continues at coordinate 875,495 of NZ_VFPP01000001.1, forward strand.
GCCTGCGCCGCTGACCGCCGGACAGCGTCCTGACCTTCCGGTCGGCTTGCGCGGCCAGGCCGACGGCCGCGACCAGCTCGTCCGGGTCCCACGGTCGCGCGATCCGGTCGGTGGCGTAGCAGGCGTAGTAGGTGCCCAGGTGGTGCAGCAGCTCGCGGACGCGCCACTTGCCGTGGTCGCGCCACGACTGCAGGACGACGCCGACGCGGGCGCGCCACCCCTCGTCGGCGTGGGCCGGGTCCGCGCCGAGCACCGACACGCGGCCCGCCGACCGCATCCGGAAGCCCTCCAGGATCTCGATGGTGGTCGTCTTGCCCGCACCGTTCGGGCCGAGCAGGGCGAGCACCTCGCCGTGGCGGGCGTGGAACGTGACGTCGTGCAGGACGTCGGTCGTGCCGTAGCGCATGCGCAGGCCTTCGACGTCGAGCACGACTTGCTCGCTCGTCATTCCTCCCCCTTCGATCTTCATGGGGTGTGAAAGCTACGTTGCGTTTTTTCATGCAGCAACGAGAGTGGGCTGACTCCAGGCGCTTTCACCTGGCTAGGAAGTCGAAAGAGTTGCAATCGTGTTGCCGGGAAACGCAATGAATCGACCGACTCCGTTGCAATGTACTGCCCGTGAACGCACACTGGACCGCGCCGACGACGGGAGGGCGGGAACGTGCCGGGAGGCAGGCTGACCGACGAGGACCGCCGTGACATCGCGTCGGGCCTGGCCCGGGGGCTGGGCTACGCCGAGATCGCGCGACGGCTGGGCCGACCGACGTCCACCATCACCCGCGAGGTCGGCCGCAACGGCGGGGCCCGCGACTACCGGGCCGACCGCGCCCACCAGGCGACCCGCAGACGTGCCCGGCGGCGCAGGTCCGCCACGCACCCCGAACCGCCGGTCGTCGTCGGCGCGGAGGGCCGTGACCCGCGCGCGGTGCTCGCGTTCGCGGAGGAGTTCGCCGCGGCGATGGTCGGGATGGGGTTGCCGCGGATGGCCGCACGGGTGCTGGCGAGCCTCGTCACGACCGACAGCGGCGCGCTCACCGCGGCCGAGCTGGCCGGCCGGTTGCGGGTGAGCCCGGCGTCGGTGTCCAAGGCGGTCGGCTACCTCGAAGGGCTGGAACTGCTGCGCCGCGAACGCGGTACCCGACGGCGGGAGACGTACTCCATCGACGACGACATGTGGCTGCGGACGTGGCTGACCAGCGCGCGGACCAACGCGCTGCTCGCCGACACGGCCCAGCGCGGCGTCGACGTGCTCGACCCGGCCACGCCCGCCGGCGCCAGACTGGACCACATGCGCCGGTTCTTCGCTCGGCTCAGCGACGACATGTCCGGCGGGCCGACCTCGGTCGGCGGCGACGTCGTCACCGTGCTGGCCGCGCTCGTCCGCGCCGTCACCCCCGAGGCCGCCGACCAGCTCGCCGCCGAGCTGGGCTGGCCGCCGGACCGCGTCGCCCACGCGCTGCACGACGCCGCGCAGGTCACGCGCTGATCTTGGTCGTTTACCATGGCGGCATGGCCCTGATCCACCAAGCCACGCTGACCCCGACCAAGGCCGAGCTGCTGGCCGGCTGGCTGCCCGGCCGCGGCTGGCACACCGGCCCGACCGGCGAGGTGCGGCGGGTGGCGGGCTACCGCTTCGACGACCCGGCCGGCGCGGTCGGGATCGAGACGATGCTGGTCCAGGTCGGCGACGGGCCGGTGCACCAGGTGCCGCTGACCTACCGCGACGCGCCGCTGGACGGGGCCGAGCAGTGGCTGATCGGCACCTCCGAGCACTCGACGCTGGGCAAGCGCTGGGTGTACGACGCGGTCGGCGACCCGGTGTACGCGGCGGTGCTCGCCGAGGCGATCCTCACCGGGCAGGGGCAGGTCGAGGAGTTCTGGCAGGTCGACGGCCGGCTCCAGCGGCGGGAGCTCACCATGGGCATCGCGGTGACCGGGGACGGTGGCGCGGAGGTCGCCGCCGCGAGTGCGGTCGAGCGCGTGACCGAGGGCGAGCGGACGCTGATCGTCACGCAGACCGCCGAGTTGACCGTGCTGCGTCGGCTCGACCCGGGCGCCGAGCTCACCGGCGCCGTCCTGACCGGCACGTGGGCCGGTCAGGAGACACCGGTGCCGCTGGCGTCCGCCTCGCCGCGCTGACGCTCAGTCCTTCCAGGGCATCTCGTCGCGCAGCCCCTCGTGGATCGCGTAGGCGTTCTTCACCGCCGCCTTGAGCGCACCTTCCACCCACCGCCGGTGCCGCCGGTCGCAGGCGTCGTTGGCGAACCACACCCGGTTCACCGGTCGGATCACGTCCTCGTAGAACGTCTCGCTCATCTCGAACGCCCGGAACAGCGGGCCGATGCCGCACGCGAACCAGTCCAGCGCCCAGTCCTTGTAGACGCCGAACTCGAACGTGTCACGCGCCTCGGGGTGGATCTTGACCAGGTCCTCCAGCGCCTGCATCACGCTCTCCTCGCCGGCCAGCGGGGTGTACGGCATGCTGTCCTGCTCCCAGCAGTACGACGCGATCATCACGCCCTTGCCGAACCGGGTGTCCTGGCCCGCGGGCGGGTAGACGATGTTGCGGATCGCCAGGTCGGTCACGGTGAGGCCGTGCGTGATGCCGTACGCGCTCTCCCACCACCGCTCGCTGAACTGCATGAAGAGCTTGTGCGCCCGGCCGTAGTAGGTGTTGCGGATGGCGTACCACTTGTCCGGGTCCAGCCCTTGGATCTCCATGTGCCGCAGGCTCGCGAACGGCACGGTCACGATCACCTCGTCGGCCGCGACCGTCTGCGTGCGGCGGCCGGCGCGGTAGTGCACGCGCACTCCGGAATCGTCCTGGTCGATGCCGTGCACGAGCGCGCCGAACCGGATGTCGTCCATCAGGGTCGGCTCGAACGCCCGGGGCAGCGAGTCCGCGCCGTCCACGATGTAGACGAGGTGGCCGAACACGTCCTCGTAGAAGTGGGAGAACCACTCGACCAGCGAGAAGTGGTAGCGGCCTTCCAGGTTGAACAACGGCCCGAGCATGGACAGCGCGCCGTCGCTCAGGCCGCGTTCCTTGAGGTAGCCGAGCAGCGTGTACCGGTCGTAGTCGGTGAGCAGCCGGTGCCAGGCCTTCGCCTCGTCCTCCTGCTCCATGATGTCGATCAACGGCTGCACGGTGTGCCGCAGCAGGTCGTGCGGCGCCTTGTCCGCCTCACCGGACAGCAGGTCGAACGAGAACTGGTCGGCGGTGAAGTCGCGGCGCCGCACGCCCTTTCCCTGCAAGTACACGAAAGTGTCCTCGTCGTACATGGGAAAGGGTTTGGTGGGGAGCTTGAACTTCTCCTCGATCAGCCACGAGACCAGCGGGTGCTGCTGCGGGAACCGCATCGCGCCGAACTCGCCGTACATGTCGCCCGCGAAATCGCGGTGGGTCAGGATGCGCCCGCCCAGCCGGTTCTGGCCCTCGAGGATCGTCACCTCGTGGCCCGCTTCCTTCAGCAGCATCGCCGAGGTCAGCCCGGCCATCCCGGCACCGACCACGACGACCCGCCGGCGCGGCGCGGAACTGTCCGGCAAACCTTGTTTGAGCAGTTCGAGCGCGTCCAACGTCATCGGAGACCACCTCACACCGGATCGAATGCCGCGGACGTGCCGCGGACTGCTTGACAGCGGAGGTGGCCACCCTCGGTAGACCGAACCGTACTAGGCCGGAAACCGGGGGCCAACGCCCTGATGGGGTGAGGCGGATTGTCGCCGAATGCGCCGGAACGGGTGGGAACGGGTCGGGAAAACGCAGAACGGCGGTTTCCCGCGAGGGTGACGCAGGGCCGAACGGGGCGGCCCGTCCACCCGTCGGGTGGCTACTCCGGCGAAGTGCGGACCCGTTGGGCCAACACCTGCCCCGGCCACGAGCCGACGGTGAACGGCTCGGTCGGCTCGAACGCGTTGCGCCGGTAGCAGTCGACCAGCGCGCCGCCCGAACCGGCGTAGCAGTCGACCCGGAGCGGCTCGACGCCCGCCCGGCGGGTCTCGTCGCGGGCGTGCGCCGGGAGAGCGCTGCCGACGCCCAGCCCCGCGTGCGACCGCGCCGTGACGAGCAGCGTCACGTACGCCTCCGGCTCGGCGGCCGGTTCGACGTACCGGGGCGGTCGGTGCGCGAGTGTCATGCACCCGCCGGCACGCCGTCGACCTCGGCGATCCACGCCGTGCCCACGCGGATCTTCTCCGCGATGCCCTCGACCCGACCGGGCTGGTCGGAGAACGGCTCACTCCCCCACTGCCCGTGCGACCGGAGGCGTCCAGCCACGCCACCGCGCCTCCGGCATGGCCACGATCGCGGTCAGGTCGGCCGGGTCCCCCCGACGGATCTCCACGCCCGCGCGGTAACCCGGCCGCCACGGACGCCGGACGGGGCGGCCCCCGGTCCGGCCGGGCTCAGCGGCCCTGCGACGCCGAACCGGTCGTGTCACTGGACGACCCAGGACGACCGGTCGCCCCGGTCGGCATCGGCGGCGTGGTCCACGGGTTCGCGCGCGTCCTGCTGGAGGCCGAGCACCGGTTCGGCGACGTCCGCGACGTCGACGGCTTCGCCGTGCTCACATCGGCGCCGGCGTCGGCCTGGTCGTCCACGACCGCCTCGTCGGCGGCCCCGACTCCGGGCCCGCGGCGCAGCCGCCGCGGCGAACCAGCCGCGGTGCCGACCGTCCTGGCCCTGCGCGCCGGCTGACCGCCCCACCGCCTCCGGCCACACCGTGCCCAACCCGGGAGATCGGGATTCACCGGCGGTGGAATACGCAGTGGTGGAATCTCCTCTTCCTTTACGTCGCCGTCATCCACGAGATCGAACATTCGATTCCGCACGGCCGTTCCAGGACAGTGGTGAGCGGTCGAAAGGCCGCCGGCACTAGTGTGACGTCACCGCACCGTTCGGGATCGCGCCTTCGCGAGCGAGGAAAGCGCGCGTCAGCTCCACCCTGTTCCCCACCCCCAATTTGGTGAAGGTGTGCCGCAGGTGGCTGTCGACGGTGTGCCGGGACACCGAGAGTCGTTGGGCCACTTCCCGGTTCGTCAGGCCTTGAGCGACGAACCGGACGACCCTCAGCTCGGACGGCGTGAGGCTGTCCCACGCCGTGGTGTCGGCTGTCCCGCCGGCGGGTGGGCCGGCCAAGCCGCGCCTCAGCGCCGCCACCCGTTCCCGGTCGCGCGCCGAGGCGGCGTGGCGGTGCAGCTCCTCCGCCTCGGCCAGCAGTCGCGCGGCCGGTTCGTGCCTGCCGTCGTCCCGTTCCGCGAGCGCCAAGTCCTCCAGCGCCGCCGCCAGCACCAGCGGCCTCGGGGTGTCCCGGAGGAGGTGGACCGCCTGCCGCAACGCCGCCGTGTCGCCCCGGTGCAGGGCGTCGACGTGCGCGGCGACCCCGTTCAGCGACCGCGACCGGGGATTGCGCGCCGCCACGGCCTTGACCGCGGTCACGACCGACCACGCCTCCTCCGGCCGGCGCGCCCGCCTCGCCAGGTCCAGCAGCCGCATCGCCACCAGCGGCTCCTGCACGAGCGGCAACGGCCAGGCGACCAGGGACGGGTACATCGCCTCCACCGCCTCGAACCCGTCCACCGCCCGGTCGAGCGCGGCCCAGTACTCGGCCCGTGCGAAGGCCAGTTCGTACCCGTGCTCACCCTGTCGGGCGGCCACCCGGTCGGCCTCGTGCAGGAGGTCGGCCGCGGTCTCCGGCGCGTCGCAGCGCAGCGCCAACCTCGCGAGCAGGGCCAGCAGCGGCATGACCGCCTGGGGCGCCCTCCGGTCGGCGGAGGTCGCCAGCCCGGCCTCCGCCGTCGACCGCGCGTCGTCCAGCCGACCGGCCGCCAAGTGCAGCTCGGCCAGCACCAGGTGGTACTGCGGGTGCGACCACGCGCCGCCGATCGCGCTCGCGACCCGCCGTCCCTGCTCGGCCACGGCCCGGGCCTCGTCGAACAGGTCCAGCGCGGTCGCGGTCCGGCAGAACTGCAGCCGCGGGTGGTGCGCCAGGCTCTCCCGTCCGATCCGCTCGGCGAGCTGCACGGCCTCGCGGGCCAGGACCAGGGACAGGTCGAGCCTGCCGCGGCCGCGAGCCACGTCGGCCAGCGCCGCACGCGTGCACAGCTGCGCGGCCCTGGTCATCCGCTCGCCCGTGCCGTCCGCGGTGGGCGCGAGCTGCTCGCCGGCGGCGAACTCGTACAGGCGCACCAGGTTCTGCGCCTTGGTGGCGAGCAGTTCCGCCGACACGTCGTTCGACGGCTGCGGTCGCGACGCCTCGACCGGGGCACGTGCGGCCGGCACACGACCTGAGCCGGGCACGGCGCCCCGCACCGGTTCGGCGGGGCGGCCCGGTGCGAACGCGCGGTCGCGCGGGACCGGGTCGTGGTCGGCCGTCTCCTCCACCGCCTGGCGCAGCAGCACGCCCAGGGCCTCGGCCTCGGCCTGACCACTGCGGATCAGGTGCTCGATCGACTCCACCGGCGACACGCCTTCGCTGCGTCCCAGCCCCGCCGCCTCGCGGTGCAGGGCCGCGCGCAACGCCGCCGGCAACCCCTCGTAGAGAGCCTCCCGGACGAGTTCGTGCCGGAACGCCAGCCGGGCGCCGTCGCCGGCCAGCACCGAGGCGTCGATGACCTCCTTGACCACCGGCAGCGACCCCGGTATCCCGCAACCGCTGAGCTTGGCGACCTCGTGCAGGGTGAACGGGCGGTTGAGCACCGAGGCGACGGTGAGGATCCGCCGGGCCCGCTCCGACAGCGGTTCCAGGTACCGCTCGACGGCGTCCACGAAGTCGCCCGGCAGGGCGAACTCCACCATGAACGCCCGACCGCCCTCGACCCGGACGACCTCGGCCTTCAGCGCCGCGGTGAGCAGCTTCTCCAGCAGGTACGGGCTCCCGCCGCAGCGCTCGGCCATCATCAGCACGGCCTCGTCGGGCTCGGCCCGCAGCAGCTGGGCGCACATCCGCCTGACCACGGCCCTCGACAGCGGCGGCAGGACGAGCAGTTCGGCGCCCTCGCGCACGATCAGGTCGAGCATCGCCTTGGCGGGCACCGCACCGCCCACCGGGCACCGGGTCAGCACCCACAGCACCGGCCGCGACCGGGTGTCCCGGATGACGGCGCGCAGCACGTGCGCGGTCACCTCGTCGACCCAGTGGGCGTCGTCCACCGCGACCAGCGCTGGCCGCCCGCCCGCCCAGTCGGCGATCCGCGCGACGACTTCCTCCACGAGGTCGTGCGGCTCTCTGTCCCGCCGGACCCGGAACAGCGGCCCGACCCCGGTTGCCCCCGCGGTGCGGAACATGCCGCACAGCGCGGCGAGCGGCAGCGAGGAGTCCAGTTCGGTGGCACGCCCCCGCTGCACCCGGACGCCCTGCCGCTGTGCCTGATCGGCCACGTGCTCGAGGAACTTGGTCTTGCCGATCCCGGCGGAGCCCTCCACCACCACGCAGCCGCCCCTGCCGGTCCCCAGTTCGGCCAGTGCCCGCCGCAGCCGGTCCGTCGATTCCTCACGGCCCAATAGAGACAGGTCCGCGGCCTTCACCGTTTCGACACACAGCATGAACCCCCCAGGTGTAGCGGAGTCGCACTATTCCCACCCGGAAGGAATGCATTCCGAGATCGAAAATCACGGCACGACGGTCGCCTGATCAGTGCACGCACCGCCCCCTGAGCGACCACTCACCACTCTATCCGAGAATCGTTGCCAGGGACAATGTAAAACCCGACCGAACCTGCCGCATATTCGGTCTTGCGTGCCCGGTCCGTTCGTGGAAAGGGCCGAACCGATCGGTTGAAACGGCGCGGAGTCACCGCTATCGGTCGTCTACCGCCGCGTCCACACCTCACGCATTCACGTGATGTCCCCACCTCCGGGTGCCGTGAAGCACGTGATGAGCCGCCGTTCGACACCACTCGCGGACCGGTCGGGCCGACCGGGTGCCGGCGCGGAACCGCTGCTCCCGGGGTGCCGAGCCGACGTCCGGGGTGAAACGCCGCCCGCATCACCGATTCTCGTGATGCGGGCGGCGCACGCGGTCGGCGATGCTTCACCGGGGGCAGCCGGGCCGCCCGGCCGCCCGGTCGAGCACGCGCCACGCCGCGCGGATACGGCTTCGACGCCCACGAACCCGTCGCGACGTCCGCTCGACCGAGCACCGACCACGTGCCAACCACCAATTGGGGGACGACCATGTCTGTTTTCCCGAGCTCCGAAGCCGCGACCGAGGTGTTCGGGTCGTTGTTCGCCGCGGCGCGGCAGGACGACCGGTTCACCCGCGGCCTGCGCGAGGCGGGCATCACCATGCTGTTCGAGCACCGCGATCCCGGTTGCCGGGCCTTCGTGAGCGCTGACGAGCTGCTCACCGGGGACGAAGCGCCCGGTCACGCGACGCTGGTGGTCAAGTCGTCCTGCGACGACGCCCACGCGCTCTGGCTCGGGCTGACCACCTTCCCCGCCCTGGTCACCACGGGTCGGATGAAGATCCTCGGCAAGGTGTCGAAGGTCCTGGAGGTCATGCCCGCGCTCGTGCCGGTGTTCGAGCACTACCCGGCCGTCGCCCGCGACGCCGGCCTCACCGGCGAGCCCGCCCGTGCCGCCGGCAGCCACTGAGCAAGCCACCACTGGGGAGGAAAGCATGAGCACCACGACGGCCCACGCCCGCACACCGGACTTCGAGCTGAACTTCGACCGCCTGCCCCACGAGATCAGCGCGTTCCAGAGCACCGTCCGCGCCTTCGCCCAGGACGTGGTGCTGCCGCGCGCGCGGCAGCTCGACCAGGCCGCCGCCGACGACTTCGACTGGGACCTGGTCCGCGAGGGGTACTCGCTGGGGCTGGCCAGGGTGGCGATCCCCCAGCAGTTCGGCGGGCTGGGCCTGGGGATGCTCGGCATCTCCGTGGCCATGGAGGAGCTGGCCGCGGCGGACCCCGGTGTCGCCCTGGTCTTCGGCGCCACGATGCTCGGTCAGACGCCGATCCTGTACTCCGGCGACCCGCACCTGCAATCCCGGTACTTGCCGCGGTTCGCGGGTGACGAGCCGGTGCTGGCGTGCAACGCGGTCACCGAGGAGGAGGCCGGCTGCGACCTGATCATCCCGGCCAACGCGGTGCACGCGCGCGACGTGATGACGGCGCGGCGCGAGGGCGACCACTACGTGCTCAACGGTCGCAAGAAGTTCATCACCAACGCCAGGTTCGCCGCCTTCGCCTCGGTGTTCGCCAACCTGGAGGGCCACCCCGGCGCGACCGGGCTGACATCGTTCATCGTGGACCTGGACCAGCCGGGGGTGGAACGCGGCCCGGTGGCGGACAAGATGGGCTACCGGGCGTGCTTGGGCAGCGAGCTGACGTTCACCGACGTCGTCGTACCGGTGGAGAACGTGGTGGGCGGCGAGCTGGGCGGCATGGCGATCAACATGGCGCAGAGCAACATGGCCCGCGCCTCGGTCGCGGGCATCTCCACCGGCGTGGCCCGCGGCGCGTTCGAGAAGGCGCGCGCCTGGTGCGGCGAGCGCGTCCAGGGCGGCAAACCGCTGCGGGAGCACCAGTTCACGGCGGCCAAGCTCGCCGAGATGGCCGCGAAGATCGACGCCGCCCGACTGCTGTACATGTACGCGGCCAACAAGGTCGACAACGAGCTGCCCGCGCCCGAGTACGAGCCCGCCGCGGCCAAGTTCTTCGCCGACCGGGTCGCCATCGAGGTGGCCGACGCCGCCGTGAGCCTCGTCGGCGCCCGCGGCTACCTGCGTGACCACGGCGTGGAGAAGATGTTGCGCGACGCCTACGGTGCCCGGATCTACGAGGGCACGCCGGAGGTGCTGGCGCTGGCGATCACCGACTGCCTCTACCGCGCGGATGAGCTGTGACCGCACGCGTCGCCGAGCGCTACGTCGAGGACATCATCAAGCTCCACGACCGGATGACGATCGGCAGGCTGCGCGACTCGGTGGACGGCGAGCCGATCCACGTGTTCGACCCGGGAGACGGGCTCGTCACCCTCTCGGTGCGGGAGTCGCAGCTACCCGACCGGTACCTGCGCTGCCTGCTGGGTTTCCGGCTCGCCCAGTACGTGCGGCTGGGCTGGATCAGCCCGGAGATCGTGTTCCGGCGGGCCCTGTTCCACGAGGAGCTGCGCTCGCGGGCCGGCGGTGAGAACACGCACACCGTGACCCTGTGCTCCGCCACCGGCAAGGTCCGCGGGTACGTCGGGCTGAGCGGTTCGAAGGACGTGCGGCCCCTGCCGTTGGACTCCGCGGACCGCGAGCGGTTCCCCACGGAGGCCGCCCACCGGGTGGACCTGCTCGCCGCGCGGGCCGCTCCCGGCTGGACCGTCCACCACGTGTTCGAGGTCAAGCGCTTCCTGCGCGACCAAGCCATGCCACCCGGCCCGGCCGCGACCAGGGTGCCGTGGCACGTGGTGCTGGGGTTCGGTCGAACCCTGCTGCGGTTGGGGGGACCGGATCGGCGGGTGCTGGTGGTGGGCGACGCCAAGGAGCGGGTCGCGATGCGGCACCTGGAGCTGATGGGTCTCGATCTGGAGGTGGTGCACGGCACGTCGCCGTCCCTGCCGCGCACCGACCCGAACTGGCCGATCTACGCGCAGGAGAACCTGGCCAAGCCGTTCGTCGGCGCCGTCCCGCCGTCCTATGCGGACGACGTGCGAACCATCGAGGAGCACCTGTCGTACCACCCCGGCGAGGAGCCGGTGCGAGCGTTGATCAGCAAGCTGTGGCAGCGCAGGCGTGCGGCCGCGGCGGCGAAGGGGGGAGCAGTCCGATGACATCCGATGCGGTCGCCACCACCACGGTCGGCGACCTGTCACCCGAGGACTTCTACGCCGAGCTCACCAGGCGCAACGCGGGCCTGGTCAGCCCGGCCCAGCAGGCGGCGCTGCGGCACGGGACGGTGCTCGTCGCCGGGTGCGGCTCGGTGGGCGGCGCGGCGGTGCAGCCGCTCACCCGGCTCGGCGCCCAGCGGTTCCTGCTGGCGGACCCCGGCCTGTTCGAGCTGAACAACCTCAACCGCCAACCGGCGACCGTGCGCGACCTGGACCGGAACAAGGCGGAGGTGGCGGGCGAGCGGATCCTGGAGATCAACCCGCACGCCCGCGTGCGGGTGTTCCCCGAGGGCGTCACGCGGGACAACGTCGACGAACTGACCGCGACGTGCGGGGCGATCGTCGACGGGGTGGACGTGACCACGCCGTCCGGTCTGCAGGCGAAGTTCCTGCTGCACGAGTGGGCGCTGCGCCGCCGGGTGCCGCTGATCACCGGGTGGGACATGGCCGGCGTGCAGTACCTGCAGTGCTACGACTACCGGGAGGTGACCGCGGAGTTCGGCGGGCGCATCACGCGTTCGGACGTGGACACGCTGAACGTGTGGGAGCTGATCCTGCGCATGATCCCCATGCGCCGCATCCCACCGGAAATGCTCGCCGACGTGAGCCCGAACCTGCGCAACCCGGACTACAGCGTGCCGCAGCTGGTGTACGCGGCACTGATGTTCGGTGCCTTCAGCGCACACGTGGTGGCCCGGCTGATGGCCGGCGAACGCGTCAACGACGAGGTGGTGTTCGACCTGCACCGCGCGGTCAGGCTGCCGCCGGAGGCGTGGCGGACGCGTGCCCGGTGGCCGATCGAGGCGTGGCGCATGGCGGTGGCGCGGCGGCGGCTGGCCAAGGCACTGGCCCGGCAGCCCTCGTGACCGGGGCGCGGGCGTGGGGCCCGGCGGCGAGGAGGAGTCGGGTGCGGTCATCGGGCGGAACGGCCTGCGCGGGCGGGCTCGGTGGGGTGCTCGATCGGCTCGGGGTGGCCGGGACCGCGGCGGGCCCACTCGCCGTCGCGGTCCCGGCCGGGCACCCGCACTCCCCCGGAGGACGGCGACGGGTTCACGTCCGCGCGGCGGTCGCGGCTCGGCGCCCGACGCCGGTCAGCGCCCGGACGTCGTCGGCGGACAGGCGGCTGGTCAAGGCACGTTGCAGCGCCGAGGCGAAGTCCTCCTGCGCCCGGCGGCGCAGCTCGAACCCCTCCTCGGTCAGCCGGACCTCGGTCGCCCTGGCGTCCGACGGCGAGGAGGTCCGGATCACCAGACCGCGTTCCTCCATCGTGTGCAGCACCCGGCACACCCTCGACGCGCTGAGCGCCACCGCCGCGGAGATGTCGAGGACGCGGCTGGGCTTCGCCCCCGTCGCGATGGCGCGCAGCACCTCCAGCCAGCTCAGCGACAGGCCGTGTGCGCGCACCAGCACCTCGTCCAACTCGGTGGCGATGTCGTGCTGCAGGCGGGTCAGCACCCACCAGGCGTCGTCGGCGGCAGTGTCGTCCACCCGGAGGAGTCTAGGAGTTGATCGGTGCGCGCGCACACATCTAGGGTCCCCCTCGGATAAGTGCGCGCGCACCTATTCCGCCGGGGTGTCGGCGGGCGGCGCGCCGACCCGAAGGGGGAACCGTGACCGACCCGCAGAACTCAGCCACGACCGCGCCGCCGGGATCAGCCGCCCACCCACGCCGCTGGGCGATCCTGGCCGTGGTCGCGGCCGCCCAGTTCGTGGTCCTGCTCGACTCGACCGTGGTGAACGTGGCGCTGCCGTCCATCGGCGCCGACCTCGGCGCGTCGACCAGCGACCAGCAGTGGGTCGTGGACGTCTACCTGCTGACGTTCGCGGGACTGCTGCTGTTCGGCGGCCGGTGCGCCGACCTGCTGGGCAGGCGGCGGGTGTTCCTCGTCGGGCTCACCGTGTTCGCGGTGTCCTCCCTGGCGTGCGGCCTGGCCGACTCGCCGACCGCGTTGATCGTCGCGCGAGCCTTCCAGGGCGCGGGCGCCGCGGTCCTCTCCCCCTCCGCGCTGTCGATCGTGGTGACGACCTTCACCGACCCGCGGGAGCGGCGGACGGCGCTGTCGGCGTGGGGCGGGTTGGCGGTGCTCGGCGGCACGTTCGGCGTGGTCTTCGGCGGCCTGGTCGTCGCGACGTTGAGCTGGAGCTGGGCCTTCTACGTCAACCTGCCGATCGCGCTGGCCGCGTTCGTCGCGGCCCTGGTCCTGATCCCCGCGGACCCGGCCCGGAGTGCGGCGCCCCGCCGCTCCTTCGACGCCGGCGGCGCGCTCATCGCGACCGCCGCGCTGCTGCTGCTGATCCACGGCATGATCGGTACGACCGAGCACGGGTGGTCCTCGGTCGCGACGCTGGGCCCGATCGCGGGTGCGCTGCTGCTGTTCGCCGTCTTGGCGCTGGTCGAGTCGCGGGTCCGCGACCCGTTGATGCCGCCGCGGCTCTTCCGCCGTGCCGGACTGCTCGTGGGCGGCGTCGGGTTGTCGCTGACCTGGGCCGGGCAGATCTCGGTGTTCTACATGGTCAGCGTCTACCAGCAGCGGGTGCTGGGCTTCACGGCGTTCGAGGCCGGGCTGGGAATGCTGGCGATGGGGCTGCCCGCGCTGGCCGTGGTCGCCGTGCTGCCGCGGTTGATCGGGCGCGTCGGCGCGCCGGGTGCGTACGTGGTGGGCAGCGCCCTGGTAATGGTCGGCACGGCGCTCCTGGTGCGGCTGCCCGTGGACGGCAGCTTCCCGGTCGACCTGCTGCCCGGGCTGGCGATCATGGGTTTCGGCCTGCCGTGCTGCTTCGTCTCGCTGACCGCGCTGGGCGTGTCGGCCGCGCCGCCCGCCGACTCCGGCGTGGCTTCGGGCCTGCTCAACACGTTCAGCCAGACCGGTGCGGCACTCGGCGTGGCCACCCTGGTGACGGTCGCGGCGACGCGGACCGCCGACCTCGCGGAGTCGGGACGACCCGTCGCCGACTCGCTGACCGCCGGCTTCCGCTTCGGCTTCGGCTTCGCGACCGCGGTCGCCGCGGCCAACCTCCTGCTCGGGCTCTTGGCGCTCGTGCGGGCGCGCAGGCGGGCGGCGGCCACCTCGACCTGACCCCGGAGGGGGACGCACCATGACGCAACCGCACGAGTTGACCGCGCTGGAGCAGGCCCGGGCGGTGCGCGACGGACAGCTCACGCCCTTCGAGCTCGTCGAGCACCACCTGGACCGCATCGATCGGCTCGACGGTGAGGTCGGCGCCTACCTCGCCGTCACCGCCGACCGGGCGCGGGCCGAGGCCGCCGCGGCGCTGGTGGCCCTGCGCGACGGCGAGGACGTGTCCCCCCTGCACGGCGTGCCGATCGCGGTCAAGGACAACGTGGCGGTGGCGGGCGTGCGCTTCACCTCCGGGTCGGCCGCGCACGCCGATCGCGTGGCCGAGCACGACGACGACGTGGTGGTGAGGTTGCGCCGGTCCGGCATGGCGCTGCTCGGCAAGACGAACCTGGGCGAGTTCGCCCTGCCCTGCTACACCGAGAACGCCATCGCGCCGCCGACGCGCAACCCGTGGGACCCCCGGCGCACGCCGGGCGGCTCCAGCGGCGGGTCGGCGGCCGCCGTGGCGGCGGGCCTGGCGCCGCTCGCGCACGGCACCGACCTGGGCGGCTCGATCCGCATCCCGGCCTCGGCGTGCGGCCTGGTCGGTGTCAAGCCCAGCCGCGGGCTGGTGGACGACGGCACCGGCCCGGACCCGTTCGGCCTGTCCGTCGACGGACCGCTCGCGCGCACCGTCGGGGACGCCGCGGCGCTGCTCGACGTGCTGGCGGGCGCGGCACCCGGCGGCCCGCGGGCGGGCTCGTTGCTCGACCACGCCCGCCGCGACCCCGGTCGGCTGCGGATCGCCGCCATGGCCACGCCGATGGTGCCGGATGTCGAACCGCACCCCGACTGCGTGGCCGCGCACCGCACGACCGGTGAGCTGCTGGAGCAGCTGGGCCACCACGTCGACGAGGTGGTGGTTCCCGCGGACTACGCGCTGGTGGAGGCGTTCGGCGCGGTGCTGGCGGTCGTCGCCGCGCTGCCGCCGGTGGCGGACGAGGACGCGACCATGCCGTTCACCCGCTACCTGCGGGAGCTGTCCGGCGGGGTGACCGGGGTGCGGCTGGCGCGGGCGGTCGGGGCGTTCCGGCTGGCCGGCAGACGCCTCGCGCGCGAGCTGTACGGCCACTACGACGTGGTGCTGAGCCCGACGCTGGCCGAACCGCCCGGCATCCTCGGCTCGTTGCGCGACGACGCCGATCCGGCGGCCGAGTTCGGGCGGATGGCCGCGTTCATGCCGTACACGGCCCTGGCGAACATCTGCGGCCTGCCGAGCGTCAACGTGCCGGGCTGCTGGAACGACGAGGGCCTGCCGATCGGCGTGATGCTCACGGGCCGGCACGGCGAGGACGCCACGCTGATCGCCTTGGCGGCGCGGCTGGAGTCGGCGCGCCCGTGGTCGGGCCGGACCGCCGCGCCCCGATGAGGTCAGGCGCGCAGCTCGGTGGCGGCGCGCGAGGTCGTCACCACCCGGCCGACCGTCATCACCACCTGCTCGTCCACCACCGACCGCCCGCCGAACACGGTGGTCGGTCCCGCGGCCGACAGCAGCCGCACTTCGTGCCGGACGACGCAGCCGGGCGTGACCGGGTGGTGGAACCCGACGTCAGCGATGGCGCCGAACAGGACCACGGCCCCCGTCGTGGCAGCCGGGTCCGGCTCACCCCAGCGCGCCAGCAGCACGGCGGCCTGGCACCACGACTCGACCAGCAGGGTCGACGGGTAGTCGACCGGGTCACCCGGCGCGAGGTCGGTGTAGCAGGGTTCGTTGACACTGACCGCCTTGACCGCCGTCAGCGACTTCCCCGGCACGACCTCCACCACCCGGTCCACCAGCAGGACCGGGTGGCGGTGCGGGAGGATCCGGATCACATCGGCGGCGCTCACGTCGTCGTCCTCTCCGTCGACCCGTGCCCGACCTCGTACCGCAGCCTCACGCGGGCGACCGGGCCTTCCGGGCCGGCGATCGCCACGTCGCAGCGCAGGGTCGAGGCGTCGGCGCCGGGTCGCCACTCCAGTCGCGCGGTCAGCTCCGCGCCCGGCGGCACGGGAGCCAGGAACCTCGCCTGCTCGACGGCGGCCCACCGCGCGGCGGCCCCGTCCGGACCCGGGAGGGTCGCGTGAGCCGCGCGGTGGGCGAACTCGACCAACGACACGCCCGGGAGGATCGGGAAACCCGGGTAGTGCCCGGCGAACACCGGGTCGGCCGGGTCGACCACCGTCCTCGCGACGGTGGTCGACCCGGTGCGCTCGACCACTTCGACGGCCGGGCCGCGCCGGTCCAGGAAGCCGCGGGCCCGCTGCGCACGATCGGCCACCGGTCAGCTCCCCGCCGGCACGAACGTGCCGAAGCTCGCGACGGCGTCCGGCCACGCCAGGGTGACCGCACCCCAGGTCAACCCGCCGCCGAAGGCCACCGCCAAGACCTGGTCGCCCGCCTTCACCCGGCCGTCGGCCGCCGCCTGCGCCAGCAACACCGGGATCGACGCGGCGGCGGTGTTGCCGACCTCGTCGAGGTTGGCCAGCACCCTGTCCTCGGGCACCCCCAGGCGGTGCGCCACCGCCGCGCAGATGCGCATGTTGGCCTGGTGCGGCGCGAGGTGGTCGATGTCGCCGACGGTCAGCCCCGCACGGGCCAGCGCGTCGAGGGAAACCTCCGCCATGCGCTCGACGGCCTGCCGGAAGACCTCCTTGCCGCGCATCTTGAAGTAGTGCTCGCCAGGGGCGGCGGCCAGGCCGGAGGACCGCTGCCGCGACCCGCCGGCCGGGATCTGGATCAGGTCGGCGCCGATGCCGTCGCTGCCGAGCACGCACGGGCCCACCGCGCCCGGCGCTCCTGGTCCGGCCGCGCCGAGCACCACCGCCCCCGCACCGTCGCCGAAGATCACGGCCGTGCCCCGGTCCTGCGGGTCGAGGATGGTGGAGAAGGTCTCCGCCGCGATCAGCAGCACGGTGCGCGCCGCGCCGCTGGCGATCAGGCCCACGCCGTTGGCCAAGCCGTAGAGGAACCCGGTGCACACCGCGGCCACGTCGTGGGCCGGCGTGCCCACCAGGCCCAGCCTGGCCGCCACCTCGGGGGCCACCGCGGGGCACAGCCGGTCGGGTGTCGTGGTGGCCACGATCACCGCGTCCACAGTGGACACACCCGCCGAGCGCAGGGCCCGTGCGCCGGCGTCGACCGCGAGGTCCGACGTGGCCGTGCCAGGCTCGACCCACCGCCGGGCACCGATGCCGGTGCGCGACCGGATCCACTCGTCCGACGTGTCGAGCCGGGTGGCCAGGTCGTCGTTGGTGACCACCCGGCCCGGCAGGCTGCCGCCCACGCCGAGCACCACCGCTCCGGTCATCGGGCCGTCTCCCCGCGCGGTGCGGTCGACCATGTCGTGATCATCCTGTCGTCCCCCTTCAGCACGAGCCGCTCACGGCTTCGCGATGGCGAGCACCGCGTTCTGCCCACCGAATCCGAACGAGTTGCTCAGCACGAGGTCGAGCGCGCGCGGGACCTCCGCGGTCGCCACGTCGATCTCCAACCGCGGGTCGAGCGTGTCGAGGTTCGCGGTCGGCGGAACGAGGCCGTGCTCGACCGAGAGCACCGAGAAGGCCGCCTCGGCCGCGCCCGCAGCGCCCAGCAGGTGCCCGGTCACGCCCTTGGTCGAGGTGACCAGCGGTTTGCCGGGCAGCAGCTCGGCCAGCAACCGCCCTTCCACCAGGTCGTTCAGGGGCGTCGACGTGCCGTGCGCGTTGACGTGGTCGACGTCGCCGGGTGCGGCGTCCGCGTCGACCAACGCCCCGAGCAACGCCGTCCGCACACCGCGTCCCCGCGGATGCGGGTTCGTGATGTGGTGCGCGTCGGCGCTCGCCCCGTAGCCGACGATCCGCGCCCGCACGCGCCTGCCCTCGGCCCGCGCGTCCCGGGCGCGTTGCAGCACCAGCACGGCCGCGCCTTCACCGGCGACGAACCCGTCCCGCCCGGCGTCGAACGGGCGCGACGCCGCGGCCGGGTCCTCCGTGGTGGACAACGCTCCCATGCGGGCGAATCCCGCCATGGTCAGCGGGTTGAGCAGCGCCTCGGCACCGCCCGCCAGCACCACGTCGCACCGCCCCGCGGTGAGCAGGTCGCACGCCGTGCCGATGGCGGTGGCGCCGGACGCGCAGGCGGTCGACACCACCAGATTCGGACCCAGCACGCCGAGGTCCATCGCGACCTGCCCCGCCACCATGTTCGGCAGGTGCATCGGCAGCAGCAGCGGCGACACGCCCGCGGCGCCCTCGCGGACCAGCACACCGTGCTGCCGCTCGAAGGTCTCGCCACCGCCGGACGCGGTGCCGATCACCACGCCCACCCGCATCGGGTCCCAGGCGTCGGCACCGAAGCCCGCGTCCGCGACCGCCTCGCGGGCCGCGACGAGCGCGAGCTGCGCGAACCGGTCGAGCCGCACCGCCCGACGGGCGCCGAGAAGCGCGTCGGCGTCGAAGTCCGGGACGCGGCAGGAGATCGACACCTCGTTCGCGGCGAGCGCCGGGTCGTGGGCCGCGGTCGAGCGGCCCGCACGCACCGCGGCCCAGCTCGCCTCGACGCCCACCCCGCCCGGCGTCACCAGGCCCAGCCCGGTGACGGCGATGTCGAGCCCGCTCACCGGCCGGCCCCGCGCCGCTCCTCCATGAGCGCCACGATGTCGCCCACCGTCTCCACGTCCTGCAGCTCCTCGTCGCTGATGTGCAGGCCGTGCTCCTTGCCCAGGACCATGGACAACTCGACCACGGCCAGCGAGTCGAGTTCCAGGTCGTCCTTGGTCGCCTCCGGAGTGACCTGCTCCGGCGCGATCTTCAAAGTCTCGACGAGAATGTTCTTCAAAGTTTCGTACACGACCACGGTCTCCTCACTCGCGTGCGTTTCACGGACAATCGGACAGCATGACCCCGAACACCGTCCCAGAGGGCCGCCGCCATCCGCTCAGTCACCGTCGACCGCAGCCCGAAGGATATCGGCAAGCGGTTTTGCGCGATGCGCGAAAACAATCAAACACAACGATTTCATCGTTTATCCAGCGCAGGCCCACACTCCCGCACCACTCATAAGAACACGCGTGTGACCAGCGCAAACAGCAGCACATCTCCGTGCGCACACCTTACCGCGCGCACGATCAGACCTTATGTGAACCCACCTCTACACGCACATTCGCCCCCCGATCAAAGACATCGCTGCCACACCACTACCTATACAGGTAATGGTATCGACGGCCGTTCGGACATGTCAACGGCCGAGCAATTGTTTTGACCGGCCGGACAGGCTCAGGCGAAGCGGTAGACCACCGAGCCGAGCGCGCACAGTTCACGCTCTTCGGCGGCGAACACCTCGATATCGCTCCAGTGCACCCGGTCGTCGTGGGCGCGAACGCGGGCGCGAGCCGTGAGGCCACCGGCCGGCACCTCTCCGAGGAACCGCGCTTGGAGGGAGACGGTGGCCCCGGTGCCCGACGGACGGGCCAGCGTCCACGGCACGCTCGTGCCGGCCACGTCGATCAGGGTCAGCACCGCGCCCACGTGGATGCGGCCGTTCGCGTCCAGGTTCCGCTCGGCAGGCGGCATGGTCACCTCGAACTCGCCGCGGCCCACTCCCCCTACCCGCAGGCCGCGGTCCAGCAGGAACGGCATCGTGCCCAGCGCACGGGAGAAGTCGCCGGGATCGGGGGCCAGGGGCGTGGCGGGGGACGCGTTGCCGCGACCCGCGCGCTCGGCGGAGAGGGTGCCGCCGGCTACGGCGACCACCTGCCCGTCCGCGTCGTGCACGGTCGTGCGGTGGAAACCCAACTCCCGGACGCGGCGCACGGTCGACGCGGTCGCGCTGAAGCCGTCGCCGCGCGCGGCTCGGACGTAGTCGATCTGGAGCGAGGTGTTCGTCGACCGGACCTCCGGGTCCGTGCCCTGGGCCGCGAGCGCCGCCAGTGCCGCGACGGCGCCGCCGTGCAGCACGTCGCCCGCCACCTGGGCGCGGTTCGAGCTGATCGCGACCCGCCCGTCCGCTCGACGAACGACGCCGAGGTCCCGTGAGAACGGGCTCTCGGTGAACCAGGTCGTCAAGGCGTCCGCCATGGTGCCTCCATCTCCCTCTGCCGGCACGAGTAGCCGAACCTTCTTACCACCATCGCGCCCGACGTCCGGACGAGCGCTCCCCGAAGTCCACAGTGGACTTATCGTGCGCGACGGCAGTGCCGGAGCGGACCGGATCCGGCTCACCCCACCCACGCGGACGGGAGTGCTCGGCTCGATCGCGGGGCCGGCACGTGCCGCGTTCCCATGGACAGCCGCGGTCGGTCGTGCAGGTCGTCGTCAATCGACGGCGAGGCCGACGTCGACTCCCCGGGCACCGGTATTCCGGGCAAGCGGCTCCCGGCGCCCCTGGCCACTTGTTGTCGTCTGCAAGCCGTTTGACGTCCGACACGCGGAGTTCTAGAGTTCTAGATGTGTTCACTGACGAGGTCACCGGCGTGATGCGCGCACCCGACGCGGCCGGTCGGTTCGGGAGGTTCGGCGGGCGCTACCTGCCCGAGGCGCTGGTACCGGCGGCCGAGGCGGTGGAGGTGGCGTTCCGCGAGGCGTGGGCCGATACCGCGTTCACGGCGGAGTACCGGCGGCTGCTGGCGACCTACGTGGGGCGGCCCACGCCGTTGACGGAGTGCGTGCGGTTGTCGGAGCGGTTGGGCGTGCGGGTGTTGTTGAAGCGGGAGGACCTCGCGCACACCGGGTCGCACAAGATCAACAATGTGCTGGGCCAGGCGCTGCTGGCCCGGCGCATGGGCAAGCGCAAGCTGATCGCGGAGACCGGGGCCGGCCAGCACGGCGTGGCGACGGCGACCGCGGCCGCGCTGCTCGGCCTGGCCTGCACCGTCTACATGGGACACACCGACGTGCGGCGGCAGGCGGTGAACGTCTTCCGGATGGAGCTGCTGGGCGCGGAAGTGGTGCCGGTGACGTCGGCGAACGGTGTCGGCACGTTGAAGGAGGCCACCAACGGCGCGCTGCGCGCGTGGGTGAACGAGACGGAGCACGCGCACTACTGCATCGGCTCCACGATGGGCCCGCACCCGTACCCGTGGATGGTGCGGGAGTTCCAACGGGTCATCGGTGACGAGGCCCGCGCCCAGTGCGCGGAGGTGCCGGACGTGGTGGTGGCCTGCGTGGGCGGCGGGTCGAACGCGGCGGGGACGTTCGCGGGGTTCGTGGACACTCCGGCCCGGCTGGTCGGCGTGGAGGCGGCCGGCGGCGCGGCGGTCGACAAGGGCAAGCTCGGCGTCCTGCACGGGTTCATGTCCCACTTCCTGCAGGACGAGGACAGCCAGGTGCTCGAAGCACACTCGATCTCGGCCGGGCTCGACTACCCGGGTGTCGGACCGGAGCACGTGCACCTCGCCGAGACCGGGCGCGTGCGGTACACGAGCGTGACCGACGAGCAGGCGTTGCGGGCGTTGAAGCTCCTCACCCGCACCGAGGGCATCCTGCCGGCGCTCGAGTCGGCGCACGCCCTGGCGTGGGTGGTGGACGCCGCCGCGACCGGTGAGCTGGCGGCCGGGTCGACGGTGCTGGTCACGTTGTCCGGCCGCGGTGACAAGGACATCCAGCAGATCAGGGAGCACCTGGGATGAGCGTGGGACTGGGCTTGCGGGCCGACGGGCGTCGGCTGTTGATCCCGTACGTGATGGCGGGGGTCGTGCCGGACTGGCTCGACCTGGTCCGGGGCGTGGTGGAGGCCGGGGCGGACGCGGTGGAGATCGGCCTGCCGTTCTCCGACCCGATGCTGGACGGGCCGACGGTGCAGCGGGCCTCCGCGCTGTCCGCCGGTCGGGGCGGTCGGCCGGGACCGCTGCTGGACGAACTGGCCGGGCTCGACCTGGACGTGCCGCTGGTCGTCATGACGTACGCGAACGTGGCTATGACGTTGGCGCCGGAACGCGGCGTCGGCGGGTTCGTCGACCACCTCGCGGCGGTGGGTGTGCGGGGTGTGATCGTGCCGGACCTGCCGTTGGAGGAGTCGGCGGAGTACCGGGCCCGTGCGGCGGAGGCCGGGGTGGACGCGGTGCTGCTGGTCGCGCCCGCGTGCGGTGACGACCGGTGCCGTGAAATCGCGCGGGCGTCGTCCGGGTTCGTGTACTGCATGAGCTCCATGCAGATCACCGGTGAACGGGCCGACCTCGCCCAGACGGCCCGTGAGACCGCGCGGCGGGTGAAGGGCATGACCGAGCTGCCCGTGGTGACCGGTTTCGGCATCTCCACGGTGCAGCACGCGGTGGAGGCGTGCGCGGACGCGGACGGCATCGTGATCGCTTCGGTGCTGATGCGGATGCTGGTCGACGGCGCGCCCGTCGCCCAGGTCGTGGAGGAGGTGGCCACGTTCCGCCGGGCGCTATCCTCCGTGCAGCACTCCCCGGTCGGGGGCTGACGGTCGGAGGGTCCACCGGTGAACGACGGGCGGCGCACGGGCCGCGAGTACGAGTCGCGGGTGCCCAAGTACCTGGCGATCTACCGGGTGCTCGCCGACCGGATCACCACCGGCCGCTACCCGGCGGACACGCCGCTGCCCGCGCAGCGCGAGCTGGCCGACGAGTTCGCCGTCTCGTTGATGACCGTCCGGCAGGCGATCCAGGCGCTGGAGGCCGACGGGCTGCTGGAGACCCGGCACGGTGTCGGCACGTTCGTGCGGCAGCCCGCGTTCGCCTACGACCTCACCGGGTTGCGGAGCCTGTCGCAGGACCTGATCGAGCAGGGTATCGAGCTGGAGACCGAGGTGCTGGACGCTCAGGTCGTCGTGCCGCCGGAGGACGTGAGCGCCCGGTTGGGTGTCGGCGCGGACGGCCGGGCGCTGGCGGTCAAGCGGCTGCGCAGCACCCGGTCGGTTCCGCTGCTGCTGCAGACGTCGTACCTGCCGGAGGCCATCGGGGCGCGGATCGACCCGGACGACCTGCGCCGCCGGTCGCTGTACCTGCTGCTGCAGGACATGGGACAGCCGGTGCGCGAGGCGAGCGAGACGATCCGGGCCGTGGCGCTGTCCGCGGCGCAGGCTCGTGCGCTCAAGCGCGAACCGGGTTCACCGGCCCTGCTGAGCATCCGGCTCAGCCGGAGCGAGGACGGCACCCCCCTGGTGGACGACCGCGCGCTGCTCGTCGGCGACACGGTGATCACCGCGGAACGTGCCGTGACCGGGACGAACTTCGCCTACGAGCACCACTGACCGCCCGGCTGGACCTCGACGTACGCGACGACACGCGCCACCGACGGTTCCTCGGCGCCGGCTCGCCGAGGTGGTATGCGTGCGCCCGTCACCTCTCGGCGCGCGATCGGGCCGCGCACCCGGCGTCGCCTGTCCGAAGCGTGACCCGACACGACGTCGGCACCGCCGAGCCGCGGAACGCCCGGCGGGCGATCCGGCGCACCCCGTCGGGCGTCGTGCGGCGGTGTCCGAGCGGTCGGCCCCGGTCTCGTGCTCGGGCGTGGTCCGCGTGGCGGTCATGGTGGCCGCACGTGGCTCACCCGTGCTCGACCGCGGCCAGCCACGCGCGGCGGGCGGTGGCGCGGGTGAACTCGCGGACGTGCAGACCGGCGCGCAGCCACGCGAACGGGAAGTCGTCGCCCTCGTCGCGGACCACCCGGCCGAACGCGTCCCGGCCGCGGTCGCGCGAGGCGTCAGCCAGGTCGGCCAGCAGGCTCGCGGTGGTGGTGAGGCCGTTGCGGGCGAAGGCGGCCACCTCCCGTTCGGCGGAGGCGACGGCCGCCACGGCCCGGCCACCGAGCGCGATGCGGTGCACCACGTTCTCCAGCGGGCGGACCGGGCGCGGGACGCGATCGGTCGGTTCGGGTCGCGGCGGCAGTTCCCGCGTGCCGTCACCGGCGACGTGCGAGCGCTGGAGCTGGTCCAGGCCGAGGTCGACGTGGTGGCGCAGCTCGTCGGGCAGGTCCAGGTCACCCTCGACGGCCAGCGCGACGGCGGTGCCGGGACAGTCGGGCAGCAGGCGTGCCACGGCACGCAACCGCAGGCCCGGTGCGGTCGCGAGGACCCGCAGGTTCTCCCGCGCCCGGTCGCGTTCGCCGACCAGGTCCACGTGCGCCTCGCCGACGGCCAGTCGCAGCGCGTCGCCCGCAGCGCCCAGCACGATTCCCGCCACGAACAGCAGGTCCGCGCCGGCCGCCCGGTGCGAGTCGGGTCTGGTGCGCGCGTGGAAGGCGCGCGTGACCTGGTCGGGCAGCGGTTGCGCCCACAGTCCCGCCAACGGCGGCTCGCCCCACGACGCGGCGGACGCGGCCACCGCGCGGACGGCCTTGCCGGCGCCGAGCCGGTGGTCCGGCGACGCCGTGCCGCCCGACAGCAGCAGACCGCCGCGGCCCAGCGCGCGCTGGCTCAGCCCGGACTCGCCGATCACCACCGGGCCGCTCGCGGCGGCGGCGACCCGTTCCGCGCCACCCGGCATGATCGCGGGCACGGTCCACAGCGCGCCGCCGTCGTCCACCAGGTGCGTGACGACACCGGCGTAGCCCGACGCGGCGACCACGACCTCCGTGCACAGGCCGTACAGGCGCAGCGAGCCGATGGGGCGGTACTCGCGGCGGGCCGTGCCGCGCAGCTCGGCCACCGGGCCGGTGGACGTGCGCAGGTCGTGGCACAGCAGCATCAGCTCGACCAGTTCGGCGGTCAGCACCTCCCGGTCGAACGACGGGTCGCCCGCCCGTGCGGCGGCGAGCGTGGCGGCGATGCGCAGGCCGTTCGCGGCGGCCCGGTGCAGGCCCGCGACCCGTGCGGTGTGGACGGCGCGCAGCAACCCGGCCCGCACCACCGCGCCGCTGCCGGTCGCGCCGGCTCGCAGCACCGTCGCACACGCGTGCCACAGCACCGCCGCCGCCGCGCGCTCGCCATCGGACGGCGTCTCGTCCGCCGCGTCGGCCGCGTCGGCCGCGTCGGCCGCCGGGACGGCATCGGCGGTCGGCTGCCGGTCGGGGACCGGCTCCGGCACGCCGTCCGCGACCTCCGCCGCGGCCACGGCGATGCCGCGGTGCAGGCACTTCGGCGCGAGCAGGCAACTGCACACCAGGTCGTCGGCCGCCGTGAGCGTGCCTTGGCGCAACGTCCAGGTGAGCGTGGTCTCGGCGTCGAGCGTGACGCCCGCCGTGTCGGCGTCCACCGTCACGGTCCACTCGGCCACGCGTCCGAGGGACGCGTCGACCCGCTTGCGCAGCCGGGGCGGCAGGGTGTCGAGCACGTCACCCACCACCGCGGGGAACACCGGTGGCACGGTCATCCGCGCACCTTCTCCCCCACCCAGCGGGCCAGTTCACGCGGGCTGAGCGCGGCGACCGGCATGCCCGCCGCGACCAGCGCGCCCGCTACCGACGTGGAGTAGCGGGCGACGCCGCGGTCGTCGAGGCTCGCGCAGCCGAGCACCGTCACGCCGGACGTGACCAGCTCCCGCACCTGCGCGACGAGCGGTCCGACCGGACCGCCCTCCTCGAAATCGCTGACCAGTACGACCATCGTCCTCTCCGGCACGGTCACGAGGGAACGGGCGTGGCGCAACGCTCCCGCGATGTGGGTACCGCCACCCACCCGGACCTCCAGCAGCAACGACAACGGGTCGGCCACCCGGTCGGTCAGGTCCACCACCTCGGTGGAGAACGCGAGGAAGTGCGTGGACAGCGCGGACACGCCCGCGAACACCGACGCCGTCAGCGCCGACCACACCGTGGACGCCTCCATCGAGCCGGACACGTCCACCACCAGCACCAGCCGCCAGTCGTTCGCCTTGCGCCCGCGGGTGCGGAACACCGGCCGTTCCGGCACGACCACCACCCGACCTTCGGCGTCACGACGGGCGGTGGCGAGGTTCGCCCGCAGCGTGCGCGGCAGGTCCAGCCGGCCACCCGGCCGCCGCGTCGGCCGCGGCAGCTGGATGCCGGTCAACGCGGGCTTCACCCGGTTGGCCAACTGCTCGGTCAGCTCGCGCACCAGCCGCGCCACCAACGGCCTCAGCCGCGCCAGCGCCGACTCCGACAGCCCGCCCGCCAACGACAGCACGTTCCGCAGCAGGTCGACCGACGGCCGGACCGACCCGGGGTCGATCTCCAGCGCTGCCTCCAACCGCCCACCTTCCGCCGCCGCGGCCAGGACTTCCTCGCGGACGCCCTCGCCGAACAGGTCGCGCAACTCCTCCGACCACTCGCGCACGTCGGGGAACGGGGACGACCGATCGGCGCCGAGCTCACCCCGCGCCGCACCTTCACCACCGTCGCGCCCGTACAGCTCGTCCAACGCCGCCGCGAACCGCCCGGCCCCCGCGGGACGCTCGCCGCGGGCCCCGAGCACAAGCCGCCATCGGACCTCGGCGGTCAACGCACCGGCATCGGACAACCCGCGCCGGCCCGACGCGCCCGGTCCGCCGGGCACCGACGGCCCACCGGCGCGCACCGCCACCGCACCACCGCCCGCCGTTCCGCCGGCCGACCCCGCGGACTCGCGGGACATCCCGCCACCGGCAGCGGACTCACCCGCTGTCCCGACGCCGGTCGCCACCGGGCCCGCCGACGCCTCAGCGCCGCCGGCCGACAACCCGTCCCGGCCGTCCGCCGCCGGCACGGCGGACCGGTCACCACGCGCGGACCGCAGGCCGTGGGCTCGCAGGACTTCCACCGCGGCGTGTTCGGCGTCCAGCCAGCCCGCCAGCAGCTCCGGGTCCGGCGCACCCACCGCGTCCACCCGTTCGCCCGTCCGCTCCTCCACCACCGCCAGCACCCGGGCTCGAGCCGCCGGACCCACCGACGTGAACGCGCCCCGCAACGCGGGCAGCCGGTCGAGGAAGTCCCGGTCGCCCAAGCCCTCCACCCGGTCCAGGAACGGCGTCAGCGCCTCCGGCGTCTCCAGCAACGGCCCGGCCGCCGCCAGCACGCCGGTCAACCCCCGCCGCAGCACGCCCCGGGCCTCCGGTGTCGTCGCACCGTCCACCCAGGACGCCACGCGCTCACCCAGCACCGGAGCCGGCGTCAACCCGAGCAGCACCCGCGCGGCACCCGCCGCGCCGGCGATCAGCGGCGCGCCCGAGTCGGCCAACGTCCGCAGGCACGCCGTGAGGCGCAACCCGTGCACCTCCGGCCGCATCCCCAGCTCCACCAATGCCCGCGCGTCCGCCACGTCGTCCGACCCGGCGAGCCCGTCGAGCTGCGCCACGGCCGCCGTCTCCAGCTCCCGCGCCAGCAACGGGTGCCCGTCGAGCACGTCACCGGGAGTCCCGGGCACGTGACCGGCGCGCAACCGGTCGAGCAGGTCCAGCGCCGCCAGCAGCTCCCGCAACGTCGCCGACGACGGCAGCACGGTCGCCGCGTCACCCAGCAGCACGTCCACCATCGCGGGCAGCCCGCACAGCGACGCGTCCACCAGGTCCCGCAGCACCGCACCGGGAGTCTGCTCGCGCTCACCGCGACGCGCGCGCAGCCGGCCGAACGCGGCCAGCTCCACCGTCGCGCCCCACATCCCCGCCACCGGCAACGTGGCCGCCGTCGCCGGTGTCCAGGCCACCGTCCACCGGGTGGTGAGCGCGTCACCCCCGCCGACGCCCGTGGTCGCGGTCTCCTCGGCGTAGGTCACGCCCAGCACGGTGAGCCGCCGCAACGCCACCTCGCGCCGCGCGTCGAGCTCCGACCGCAACGGGTCCAGCCGCAGCGACACCGGCTCCGGCGAGTCCGGGCCTGGCAGCCGCAGCGCGGCGACCAGCGACTCCACCGCGGGCGCGAGGCCCGACCGGGGCGTGCCGGGCGCGAGCACCCCGGTCCGCCGCCCGACCAGCACGTCACCGGCGGCCCGCGCGACCACCCGGCCGCGGCCCAGCGGCTCGGCGTGGGTCAGCACGGTCTGCACCGCCTCCACCAGCTCGCCGCGGCCGGGCGCGGGCAGGCCGCGCAGCCGGGCCAGGTCGACCGCCAGCCGCAACACCTCCCGCGCCTCACCGGGACCGGCCGGGTGGCCCAGTTCCCGCACCCGCGCGCAGATCCGCACGATCAACGACGCGGCTGCGGCCTCCACCGCGCCCGGGTCGCCCGCCGCCTCCAGCACGGCCTGCTGCCACTCGGGGTCGCGGATGCCCGCCGGGTAGCCGGACCTCTCGTCCAGCAACGCGAACCCGTACGGCACCAACGACGTGACGACGTCGGCGGACCCCGGCTCCGCGGAGTCCACCGGGCCGTCCAGCAACGCGGCCGCGTGGAACGACCCCACGACCGCCGCGCACCGCCGGTCGCCCACGTCCCGCACGGCCCGCCGCATCCACGCCTCGCGGCGCAGGTCGTACGGGTCGACGACGGCGTCCTGGCGGAACGCCCAGCCGACCAGCAACGCCGCGCGCCGCACCGCTTCCGGTGTCTGGCCGGGCGCGGCGGCCTCGACCAGCCGGTCCCACAGGTCGTCGCCGTCACGGCCGGTCGTCGCGCCGCGCAACGCGTCGGTCAACGGCGACGCGCTCCGCTCCCGCGCCCGGTGCCCCTCGCCCCGCAACGCCAACGGCAGGTCGCACGGCCGCACCTCGACGCCGTTGCGGCGGGCCCAGCGGATCGCGGCCAGCTCCGGCGAGAAGTCCGCGAACGGGTAGAACGCCAGCTCACCACCGGGAGACGCGCCGGACAGCGCGACCGGCGTGACCAGGTCGGGGTCGGCCAGGAACGGCAGCCACTCCCCCAGCTCCTGCGGCAGCTCCACCAGCAGCACCTCGGGTGCGAACTCGTCCAGCAGGGCCGGCACCACCGCCGCGAGCGCCGGCGAGTGGTGCCGGACCCCGATCAGGTACGGGTGCCGGTGGTCGGCCGGCTCACGCATCGAGGACGTCACGGAGTTCCCACAGCCGCCGCCAGGTGCGCGCGCCGGACTCGGCCCGCCGCCGGACCGCGCCGTCCCAGTAGCCCAGCAGCCGGGCCGCGTCGCTCGGGTCGTCCTTGCGCACGACGCCGAGCAGGTGGCCGGGCAGCAGCGACAGGGGGTCCCGATCGCCGGGGAAGTACGCGCCCGCCAAGCCCAGCGAGGTCGCGACCGACACCGCTTCCGCCGTGCTCATCACCGTGGACGGCCGCTCGACCGCCCAGCCCTCCTCCGACACGCCGTTGCGCAGGTCGCGGAACGCCGTGACGAGCACCTCCAGCACCACGTCGTCGACCGCGAACGGCGCGCTGACCCGGTCCAGCGCGGCGACGGCCTGCCGTCGCACCAGCTCCGTCTCCGCGGCCAGGTCGCCGATCGGCCCGACGGTTTCGAAGTTGAACCGCCGCTTCAACGCCGCCGACATCTCCGACACGCCCCGGTCCCGGAGGTTCGCCGTGGCGATCACGGTGAAGCCGGGCGCGGCGTGCACGGTCGCGCCGTCCGGGCCCGCGAGTTCGGGCGCGGACAGCTCCGGCACCGCGATGCGCCGGTCGGACAGGATGGACACCAGCGCGTCCTGCACCTCCGGCAGGCAGCGGGTGACCTCCTCGACCCGCACCACGCCGCCGCCGCGCATCGCGGTCAGCACGGGTGACGGCACGAGCGCACGCGGGCTCGGGCCTTCGGCCAGCAGCAACGCGTAGTTCCAGCCGTAGCGCAACTGGTCCTCGGTCGTGCCCGCGGTGCCCTGCACGACCAGTTGGCTGCTGCCGGACACGGCGGCGGCCAGCAGTTCGGACAGCATCGACTTGGCCGTGCCGGGTTCGCCGACCAGCAGCAGCCCGCGCTCACCGGCCAGCGTCACCACGGCCCGCTCGACCAGCGCCCGTTCGCCGACGAACTTCGGGGTGATGACCAGCCGGGACGGCACGCCGTCCACCGACACGCCCTTGGGCAGCGCCAACGGCTCACCGCTGCCCATCACGAACGTGACGACGGCCCGCGGCGTGAGCCGCCACCCCGGCGGGCGGGGGCCGCTGTCGTAGGCGGCCAGGAACGCCAACTCCTCGCGGTGGGCGTCCTCGGCCGGTTCGACCTGCCTGGGTGCGGTCACCTGCGTCCTCCGGTCTTGAGCTCTTCGTAGGCGGGCGCGTCGCCGTCGAGCACCCGTTGCCAGGCGCGGGCGAACAGGTCGGCCACGGGTTCCCGCGGCACGATCACGCCGGGTTGGTCGGGGGTGTGGTCGAACATCGGTGCCTTCCACGACTCCAGCGGCACGTGCGGCGCGGCCAGCGCCAACCACCCGCCGGGCAGGAACAGCGACCGCCCGGCCCGGGCCCGCTTCGCGGTGAGCACCAGGTCGGTCTCGGCGAGCGCGGCGCGGGCCTGGCGCAGCCGGGCGGGCTTCCACCCGGTCCACCGGGCCACGTTCGCGTCGGTGGGGTCGGGCAGCGCCAGCAGTTGCAGGTACAGCGCGGCCGCGTCCTCGGTCAGGTCGAACCGCGTCGCGACCTGCGCCACCAGCTCGGGCACGGACAGGGTCGGGTCCTGGTGGTAGGCGGCCGGGTCGACGCCCTCCGGCGCCGGGACCGCGCACACGGCGGTGAGGCGGTCGTCGGCCAGCCGGTCCAGCATCCGCAGCACGTCCTGCCGGCCGCTCAACGCCGTCACGGCCTCCATCAGGTCCCGGTCGGCCGGCCCCACCTGGCCGGGCCGCAGCACCAGGTGGAAGTGCGCGTCGCCCGCGCGGGCCAGCTCCAGCCACTCGCCGTACTGGTAGCGCCCGCCGTCCTCGGGCAGGTCGGCGCCGAGCAGCGCGGCGAGCCTCTCCGCCGCGACCCACCGGCCGAGGTCCACCGCGAAGCCGGGGTGCGCGACCCGCTGCCGCGCCATCGCCAACGCCTCGGGCAGCCGGGCGCGCAGCGGCGAGCCCGCCGGGAGCCGGTGGGCCAGCCACAGCAACGCCTGCGGCACGGCCCACAGCGCCGTGCGGTCGAAGCCGTCCCGGTTGCGGGCCTGCAACCCCGAGCCGGTGAACGTCAGGTCGGCGTCGACGGCGAGCCACGGGGTGGAGTCCGGGTTGACCACGCCGGTCACGTACTCGCCCGCGTTCTGCAGGTTCAGCAGCTTCGCCGCGTCCACCAGCACGTCGTCGGGCACCGCGGCCCGGTGGCCGTACTCGGCGGTCCACACCTCGGCGACCGCGGCCACGTTCGGCCCGGTCGTCCACAGCTCCGCCGGGTCGGCGGGCACGGCGGCGGCGACCAGCCGCAGCCGGAAGCCGTCGTCCTGTCGGCGGAACCGCTCCTTGGCCGCCTTGGCGCCCGCCGCGGACAGGCCGAGCAGCCGGCGGTCGGCGGTGGCCAGGAAGTTCGCGTCCCGACGGTCAACGCCGGGCATGCCGGCCAGCAGCAGGGTCGCCTCGGCCGTGCCCAGGCCGGTGAGCTCCACCAGCGCGGGCACCGCCTCGGGGAACCACGGCGCGGGCCCGCGCTCGGCGAGCACCTCCAGGAACCGGGCCACCCGATGCGGCCCGAACGGCGTGCGCACTTCCTGCGACCGCTCGAGGGTCCAGTCCTTCGGCAGCTCGAACGCGCCCGGCGTGCGGCTGAACTGCACGCCGTCGAACCGGCTGCCCGGCTCGTGGCGCCACCGCGTCTCGAACAGGGCGATGAACCCGTCGCCGACCGGCGTGACCCGGTCCTTGGGGTTCGCCTCTCCCTTGTGGACGGTCACGGCGACGGTGCGCCAGTGCCCGGCGGCGTCGGCCAGGCCGCAGTCCGCGATCGACCGCAGCACGAGC
Source organism: Saccharothrix saharensis (assembly GCF_006716745.1). NCBI lineage: Bacteria > Bacillati > Actinomycetota > Actinomycetes > Pseudonocardiales > Pseudonocardiaceae > Saccharothrix > Saccharothrix saharensis. Next base: position 907,063 of record NZ_VFPP01000001.1, read on the forward strand.
GCCAGCGCGGCCCGCTGGTCGTCCGGGGTGAGCGGGGACGCGGCGCGGTGGGCCAGGGCGGGCAGGTGCGGCAGCACGTCGAACCAGCGCGGCGCGTTCGACACCGGCAGGGACCGGCCCTCGGGCCGCAGGACCGCCTCGGTGAGCGCGGCCAGCAGCGCGGGCAGCGCCGTCGGCACCGGGCCGCGCGAGTTGTAGGACCGGTAACCGCCGAACCAGTTCAGCGCGGCGTTGACCTCGTCCTCGGTGACCTCCGGGCCGGTGGGGGCCAGGACCGGGTCGACCTCGCGGGCCGCCGCGGCGAGGTCGGCGTAACCCCGGAAGGAGCGCTCCAGCACGGCGGCGCGGCGGACGAGGTCCACCACGCCGGAGACCAGCGCGGGGTGGGTGAGGCCGGGCAGGGCGGCGGTGACGACGCCGGCGAGGCCGTCGCGCTCGCCGCGCACCAGCGCCTTGAGCCGCTCGCGCACCGTGCGCTTCTCCCCCGTTTCCGCGCGTGCGGCGGCGAGCATCCGCTCCACCGCCTCCCGCGTCACGCCGCGCAGCGCCGCCGACCCGGCCTCGTCGCGCGGCCGCAGGAGGTGCCACCAGTCCAGCGGCGGCACGAACGGAGTGCCCGTCGCGTACGGCGGGTGCTGGGCGGCGGACGACACGGCGGCCAGCCGGGTGCCGTCCCGGTCGAACAGCACCATCGACTCGCGCCCGCCGGTCAGCACGACCTCCGCGCCGCCGGGCAGCCGCAGCACACCGGTCGGGCAGGCGGCCAGCCGCGCGCGGCGACCGTCGACGCCTTCGCCGACGTGCGAGCCGTCCGCTTCCCGGCGCACCCGCCAGCCGTGCAGGCCGTCCGCCGCGCCGAGCGGGCTGCCCACCGTCCCGGCCACCGCGGGCCGGAGGTCGCAGCTGCCGAGGACCAGCGTCGTGCCGTCGGCGGCGAAGTCCTCCACGAACCGCGGCAGGCTCGCCCGACCGCGCTGACCGGTGGCCGGGTCGACCTCGAACCAGCGCCACGCGTGGTCGTGCCACAGGCCGGCCCACAGCGTGGTGCCGTCGCCGTGCACCTCACCGGGGGTCGGCACGACCGTGTCACCGCGGTGCACGACCCGCGCGCCGGCGGTCCGGCCGCCGTCGGCCTGCGCGATCGACGCCGACGGCGTGTTGTGCCGGTAGTAGCTGCGGTCGCTGTCGCCCATCGCGAAGACCTGGTCCGGCGCGTCGCTCCAGTACGCCAGCTCGCCGTCCGGCCCCTGCCAGCGGACCAGCAGGACGCCGTCGAACCAGGACGCGCTCGGCGCGAAACCCCAGCGGTGCCGGGCGTCGGCCGGGATGCGGGAGACGTGCTCGGCGAGCACGCCGTCCGGGCCGATCACCACGAACGTCTCGCCGCGCCGCAGCACGAGCGCGGGCCACCCCTCGCCGCACACCACCACGCCGTCGTCCTTGGGCGTGCCCGCGTCCGCCAGGCGTTCGACGGCCTCCTCGAGGGCGGGCCACCCCAGTTCGTCGAGCAGACCCGCGCGCAGCGTCGTGTGCAACGCGGCGGCGACGTCGGTGCCGGCCAGCCGCTCGGCCGCCTCCGGCACGTCCACGTACGCCTCCGGCACCCGCAGGACGCTCAGCTTGTCGAGGTGGTCGGCCAGGTCCGGCAGGCCGGTGACCGCCACGCGATCGACGTGCGAGCCGATCCACGAGCTCAGCGCACCGCGCAGGCCCGGCACCGCCATCACCGACGACAGCACGTCCAGGGCGACCGCGCCCGAGCGGGTGTGGGAGCGGGCGTGCGCGACGACGCCCTCGCCGAGCGAACGGCCGAACCGCTCGGACGCGGCCAGCGCGGCGAGATCGCGCCCGCCGGGTGCGTCGTCGGCCAGCCAGCCGCCGACGTCGAGCTGCTGGTCCCGGTCGGAGGCCGCCAGCGGCACGTTCCGCGACACCATCAGGTCCAGCACGTCCAGGTCGCCCTGGCGCCAGTAGCGCAGCGCCCGCACCGGCACGGCGTCGGCGACGAGCCGGTCCGCCATCGCCTCGACCAGCTCCAGCAGCCGCACCGAGCGCGCCGTGCCGCGCCACCCCGACGCGCGCACCGCCAGGACCGACGACAGCCACTCCGCCGGGTTCGCCTCGACCTCGTCCGGCCCGATCAGGGCACGCGTGGCGCCGCAGGCGGTCAGGATCTCCAGCCACGTCTCCAGCACGGACTCCGAGTCGGGCACGAACGCCAGCAGCCGGCCGCGCACCCGCGCGTCCTCGGTGGCCAGCGCCACCAGCGAAGCGCGGTAGGACTTCCAGAACGCGCCGCTCGCCCGGCTGATCGCGGAGGTGTCCAGGATCGCGCGCAGCAGCCGCCGGTCCTCGGCCGCGAGGTCGCGCTTGGCGACCTTGGCCAACCGCCGCAGGTCCTCCGGCATCCCGGTGTAGGGCGGCAGGCCGCCCCGCGTGCGCTCGACGCACAGGGTGAAGAACAGGTCGTAGGCCGCTTCCGGGTCGTGCTTGCGGGCCAGGCCCTTGGCGTGCGCGGACAGCGCCTTGGCGGTCAACGCGCCGGCGAACGCGAACTCGAGGAACACCTCGCGGGTGCGTTCGGGGTCGACCGCCAGGTCGTGCACCTCCTCCGCCTCGCGCGCCTTGCCGAACATGCTCGCCGCGTAGGTGGTGTTGCCGTGCTCCAGGAAGATCCGCCCGGCCTGCTCGTAGAACGTGGGCAGGAAGTGCGGCGCGGACCGGCCGAGCATGGTGCCGAGCCGGGTGAAGCCGTCCTTCGCCGCGCCCGCCTTGGACTTGGCGGTGCGGGCCAGCCGTTCGACGTCCTTGACCAGGTTGAGCGCGTGGTGGGCGTTGGCGGGGTCGTGCACGAGCGCCCAGGCGGGGAAGCCCATCGCGCTGCGCTTGCCGGTGCCGACGTCGGCGACCCGGGCCGGCGCGTCGAAGCCGAGGTACTCGCAGGTCAGGTCTTCGGCGCGGCCCAGCACGGTGGGCACGAGCCGCACCACGACGCGGTCGTCCAGGCCGGGGTGGGCGTAGTGGCGGGCGGTGACGGTGTCGCGGTCGTCTCCCACCTCGGCGGTGCCGGGCAGCACCGCGCCCGCGGCGATCAGGGCTTTCGGGCTGGGCGCTTCCGGGTTCAGGGCGTTCACGGGGCCACCACCGCTTCCTCGACGACGCGACCGGCGTGGATCGCCGCCGCCATGCGCATCCCCTCGGACCACGCGACCGGTCCGACGTCGGCGAGCGGCAGGGCGGTTCCGTCCGCCAGCGCCCACCTCAGGTCGCCCGTCCACGCCTCGCCCTCGGGGTAGTCCGAGCCGAGCCAGTACCGGGCCTCCACGGCCCGGCCGTCCTCGAACGCGGCGTAGACCGCGTCACCCCCGCGCACCGGGTAGCCGAGCGTGCGGCAGCGGCTGAGCGCGTGGTTGAGCTGCTCGAACTTGCCGCCGGCGAAGTCGTCGACCGAGGTCTTGCCGGCGAGCCCGGCGGGGCGGGTGTGCGTCTGCCGGAACAGCTGCTGCACCTTCTGCTCGACGGCGAGCTCCGCGCCGAACTCGCGCAGCTCCTCCAGGTCCTCCAGCAGCACCGGGTGCGGGATGGACACCACCTCGGGCTTGAGCCGCCGCGTGTCACCGTCGAGGGTCACCACGCCGAGCCCGCGCTCGGGGTCGGCGTCGCGCAGGAACCCGGTCTCCGCGCCCGTGCCGTCGTCGGCGGTGACGACGAGGTCGCGCAGCGCCTCGGCCCACGCCGCGTCCGCCCAGACCTCGGCGATCAGCGCCGCCGGCACGGGCAGCGAGCGCACCATCCAGCCGTCCACGGCGGACAGGCACTCGGCCCGGTGCCTGGCCAGCCACTCGGCGAGCTGGCGCAACTGGACGACGCCCGGGTCGTCCTTGAGCGACGCGGGCACCGAGGACAGGAGCTTTCCCTTGCCGTTGCGGCACTGGACGCGCCCGTTCTCCCCGAGCCGCACCTGGTACCCCGAAGCGTGCCCGGATTGAGATCGGACATCGAGCCAGCCCACGGTTCCTCCTGCGAGTCGTTCACGACGGTGTGGCGCGGAGGGTAGCGAGCGGGTCCGACAAAACGATCGGCATCGGCGGGTTCGTCGCCTCGCCGTGACCGGACGCGCGCTGCCGGAAGAACGTCGACGTGGGTGCAACCGCTGGTCGAGGACGTCCTGGCGACCGTCCACTCGGACCACGTCTCGCGTTCCTCGGGCGGTCCGGCGCCTTCCGGGCCGGGTGTCGTCAGTGGACGATCAGCGTGACGACGGCGACCCCGGCCATGGCGAGGAGACGTCGGAGTACGCACCGCCCCCGTGCCCGTCGTGGAAGGGGGTTGGCCCCGGCGCCGCCGCTCCGCTGCCGGACGGGTGCCCGCCCGGCCCCGGGCCGACCGGGCCGCCACGTGTCGGCAACGCGGAGGCGTGACGTCCCGCGGTGAGGTTCGTGCAGGCCAACGGGAGACCCAGCACACCGGTGCCGGTGCGCGGCCGTCGGGCCACGGGGAGGTCCGCCGGTGCGGCCGGGTGCCCCGCCGATGTCGCCGCGACGCGGCGATGGCGCGCACCGGGCGGATCGGCCGCGTCCTGACCGCCACAGCGCGGCCGCAGAAGGGCTCGTCGGCCCGGAGCCTGGGCGACCCGGTCGACCGGCAGCGCGCCCGACGGCCGGCGCCTACCTCAAGTCTTGCCCAAATCAGGTGCGAATGTGACCGGCGTCTCTCTAACCTTCTCCCATGAGGCTGCTGCTGTGGATCGCACTCACGTGCGCGCTGGCGGTCGAGGGGGATGTGGTCCTTCCGCTGCTGGCGGGTGTGGCGATCGTCGGGTGCGCCGAGGTGCGCCGCCGGTCGCCGCGACCGCGCGCACGACGTCGCCATGATCTTCTCGCCAGTTGACCGGAATACTCGCGACCAATAGAGACGGACGATTTCGTGCGTAGTGTGGCGCACGTTACTTGACCTGCCGGACGACCAGCGGTTTTACTGCGGTCGCGCATTCGCCTACTGACCGGTAGGCGATCATCGCGACCGAATCGAGGGCGGGCGCGCCCCTTTCTCCCCGTTGTGCGCGACATTGCCGTCGTGATCCCCAGTGGGTGCCGCCTGCCGTAAAACCGGGAGTCCGGCATGTCCCCCCATCGGAATGAACGCGGCCGTCACCGGCCCACCCGCGGCGGCCGAGGCCGCATACTGCTGTCGACCTTGGCCGCCGTGGCCACCGCGGCGGCGCTGCTCGCGCCCGCGGGCACTGCGAGCACCGGCGAGGACGCGGGAGGAGGTGGGCGGGTGAAGTCGTTCTGGTTGCACATGAGCGACACACCGGTGACCGACGAGATGCTCGCCACCGAGGCCCGCCGACGCTCGTACATCGTGCTCAACGCCTGGCAGGGCGACCTGCTCGCCAAGCTGAAGGCGGCGAACCCCGCCGTGCAGGTCTTCGTCTACAAGGACCTGTCGTCCACCCGCTCGTACGCGTGCCGCGACGGCGTCGACGACGCGGACCTGCCCGCCGGCGTCGGCTTCTGCACGGCCGAGCGCGACCACCCCGAGTGGTTCCTGCTCGACCAGGGCGGCAACCGGATGGAGTACGACGGCTATCCCGGGCACTGGCAGATGGACGTCGGCAACCCGGCCTACCAGGACGCCTGGGCCGCGAACGTGGTCAAGAGCAGCGTCGCCACCGGGTTCGACGGCGTGTGGATGGACAACGCGCTGTTCCCGTGCGACGCCTACCACCCCGGCGTGTGCCCGGCGAAGTACCCGACCGACTCGGCGTTGCAGGACGCCTACGTGTCGATGTTGGCCAATACCCGCGACGAGTTCGTCTCGGCCGGGTTGAAGACGGTCGCGAACCTGTCCAACGCCCGGCTGCACGGGAACGCCTGGAACACCTACACCGAGTACCTCGACGGCGGCTTCGACGAGTGGTGGCTGGCGTTCGACGACGACAACCTGTTGTCGGAGTACGCCGACGGGTGGAGCAAGCAGGTGGCCGAGATCGCCGACAACGAGGCCCGCGGCAAGATCACCCTGGTGCAGCCGCACCACAGCGAGGCCGGTGACCGGGCGTACCGGTTCGCGCTGGCCAGCTACCTGATGGCGGCGGGCGACCTGGCCGCGATCGCGAGCATCGAGCAGACGGACGGCTACGGCGACCCGACGCCGTGGCACGCCGAGTACGACTGGGACCTCGGCGCGCCGTCCGGGCCGTACCGGTCGGTGGGCACGAACCTGTTCGTCCGCGACTTCGCGTGCGGCACGGTCGTGGTCAACGCCAACCGCACCGACAGCCGGTCCGTGACCGTGCCGCTGGACGGCGGGCACGTCACCGAGCGCGGCACGTCGGTCACCGAGGTCTCGCTAGCCGGCACCTCCGGCGCCGTCCTGCGCAAGCACTGCTGACGGCGGCGTCAGCGGCAGGTGGACCCGGAAGCGGGTGTCACCGGGCTCGGATTCCACCCGGATGTCGCCGTGGTGGCGCTCGACCACGATCCGCCACGAGATGTCCAGGCCGAGCCCGGTGCCCTCGCCGACCGCCTTGGTGGTGAAGAACGGCTCGAAGATGCGCCGCTTCACCTCGGGCGGGATGCCGGTTCCGGTGTCGCCGACCTCCACGACCAGGTCGTCAGCGACCCGGGACGTGCGCACGGTCAGCGTGCCGAGTCCGGCCATCGCGGCCACCGCGTTGTCGACCAGGTTCGTCCACACCTGGTTGAGCTCGGCCGGGTAGGCGGGCAGCGGCGGCAGCGTCCGGTCGTAGTCCTTGACCACGCGCACGCCGTCGCGGAGCTTGCCGCCCAGCATCACCAGAGTGGAGTCGAGCAGGTCGTGCACGTCGACCACCTGGAACGGCGCCCGGTCGACCTGCGAGTACTGCTTGGCCGCGCCGACCAGTGTGGACACCCGGGTGGTGGCGTCCTCGATCTCGTTCATCAACGTCTCGGTCTCGACCGTGTAGGCCAGCCAGCGCACGGCGGCCTCGGTGGCGGTCCGCGGGCACAGCGCCGCCGCCCGGTCCAGCCACTCGACGCCCAGCCCGCCCGCGACCAGCACGGGCGCCAGGTCCCAGCCGCCGGTGACGCCGTGCGCGTCGAGCCAGTCGGCGACCTCGTCCTCCAGGTCGGCGGTCTCCATCGGGCCGAGCTTGGGCGCCTTCGCCACCTGCTCGACCGCGCTCTCCTGCAGCTCCACCAGCACCGGCAGGGTGGCCGGGTCGATCGACCCGCTCGCCAGCAGCGCGAGCTTGTGCCGCATCCCGGCCACCCGCTCCCGCAGCGCGCCGGTGGCCCGCACCGCGGCGGCGGCCGGGTTGTTCAGCTCGTGGGTCAGGCCGGCCGACAGCGAGCCCAGCGCGAGCAGCCGTTCCCGCTGGCTGACGATCCGCTCGGTGTTGCGCATGCCGAAGAACAGGCCTTCCAGCAGGTGGATGGCCATCGGGAACCAGGAGCGGAACATCGCGCCGAAGTCGTGCGCGGGCAGTTGGTACAGCCGCACGTCGGTCACCGCGTCGGCGGTCATCTGGTAGGCGGTCTTGGCCTCCGCGTCGGCGCCCAGGTACGCCTGGGTGGCGCCGAAGTACGCGCCGCGGTGGTCGGTGCGGTTGGTCTCCACGCGTTGGCCGCCGATGACGCGGCTGAGCGCGACCGTGCCGTCCAGCAGCACGAAGAAGCAGGTCGCGGGCTGTCCCTCGCGCAGCACCTGCGTGCCGGCCGCGTGCGTCTCCACCTGGCCGTGGGCGACCAGCCACTCCAGTTGCGCCTCCGACAGGTGCTCGAACAGGAACAGCCCGCGCAGGTCGTCGACCGCCAGGTTCTCCACGTCAGGACCTCTCCAGGTAGCGGTGGACCAGCGACACGGCCATCGCGCCGTCGCCGACCGCCGAGGCGACCCGCTTCACCGAGTCCGCGCGCACGTCACCGGCCGCGAACACGCCCGGAAGGCTGGTTTCCAGGTGGTAGGGCGGCCGGTCGAGGTCCCAGCCGTCGGGCATCGCGCCGTCGGCGACCAGGTCCGGCCCGGCCAGCACGAAGCCGCGTTCGTCCTGGTCCAGCGTGCCCGCCAGCCAGTCGGTGTGGGGTGCGGCGCCGATGAACGCGAACAGCCACGACGTGCGCACGGTCGTGGTCTCGCCGGTCTTGTTGTGCCGCAGCGTCACGGTCTCCAGGTGCTGCTCCCCCGTGCCGTCGACGACCTCGGTGCACGTGCGCACCTCGATGTTGTCCACCCGGGCGAGCTGTTCGACCAGGTAGTGCGACATGGACGTGGCCAGCGAGTCGCCGCGCACGACCAGCACGACGCGGCGGGCGTGCGCGGCGAAGTACAGCGCCGCCTGTCCCGCCGAGTTCGCCCCGCCGACCAGGTAGACGTCCTCGCCGGCGCAGGCGGGCCCCTCGGTGGTGGCCGCGCCGTAGAACACGCCCCGGCCGGTCAGCTCGGCGAGGCCGGGCGCGTCCAGCATCCGGTAGGACACGCCGGTGGCGAGGATGACGGTGTGCGCGGCCAGTTCGGTGCCGTCGTCCAGCCGCACCACCCGGGCCGCGCCGCGCGCCTCCAGGCCGACCACGTCGCACGCGGTCAGCACCTCGACGTCGAACTTCAGCGCCTGCCGGCGGGCCCGGTCGGTCAGCTGCTCGCCGGACACGCCGTCGGGGAAGCCGAGGTAGTTCTCGATCCGGCTGCTGGTGCCCGCCTGGCCGCCGGTGGCGCGCCGCTCGACGAGCACCGTGCGCAGCCCCTCCGAGCCGCCGTAGACCGCCGCGCCCAGCCCGGCCGGACCGCCGCCGACCACGATCAGGTCGTAGAAGTCGGTGGACGGCCGCGTGGACAGGCCGACGCGGGCGGCCAGCTCGGCGTCGGACGGCTGGACCAGTGTCTCGCCGTCGGCGGTGACCACCACCGGCAGCCGCGCGCCGTCCTCGCCGCACGCGGTGAGCAGCCGGCCCGCCTCGGCGTCGCCGTCGTCCAGCGCGTGCCAGCGGAACGGGACGGAGTTGCGGGCCAGGAAGTCGCGGACCTCGTAGGACCGCGACGACCAGCGGTGCCCGACGACCCGGACCTGCCGGACGGGCCCGCGGTCGGCCGCCGACCAGGCGCGCAGCAGGTCGTCCAGCACCGGGTACAGCTTCTCCTCCGGCGGGTCCCACGGCTTGAGCAGGTAGTGGTCGAGGTCGACGACGTTGATCGCGCGGATCGCCGCGTCGGTGTCGGCGTACGCGGTGAGCAGCACCCGCCGTGCGGCGGGGAACAGGTCCATCGCGGCTTCCAGGAACTCGATGCCGCTCATGCCGGGCATGCGGTAGTCGGCCAGCAGCACCGCCACCTCCTCGCCGCGCAGCTTGATCTCGCGCACCGCGTCGAGCGCCTGCGGGCCCGACTCGGCGCGCACGATGCGGTACTTCTCGCCGTACTTGCGGCGCAGGTCGCGTGCCACGGACCGGGACACGCCCGGGTCGTCGTCCACGGTGAGGATCGAGGGCCTGGCGACCTGGGGTGTCGTCATGTCCACATTGTCGTTCGCGTCGGGACGGCGGGCGCACCCGGTTACCCTCTGCTGGTGCTCGGCACCGTGCGGTTCGGCGTCCTGGGGCCGTTGCGGGTGGAACGCGACGGTGAGCCGGTGGCACTGGGCGGTCCCCGGCAGCGGGACCTGGTGACGCTGCTGGTGCTGCGCGCGAACCGGTTCGTCAGCACCGAGTGGCTGGTCGACGCGTTGTGGGACGGCCGGCCGCCGTCCGGTGCGCAGGTCACCCTGCGCTCGTACGTCGCGGTGCTGCGCCGTGCCCTGGAACCGGAGCGGGGTCGGCGTGCGCCGGCCGAGCTGGTGCGCGGTCACACCGGTGGCTACGAGTTGAGCGTGCCGCCGGACGCCGTGGACGCCGTCCGCTTCACGACCCTGGCCGGTCACGGCGCACGGGCGCTCGCCGAGGGCGGGTGGGAGGCGGCCGAGCGCCACTACGCCGACGCGCTGGCCCTGTGGCGCGGTGAGGTGGCCGCCGCCGACCTGAGCGCCGTGCGCCCGGACGCGGCACGGCTCGCGGAGGCCAGGACGGCGGCCGGCGAAGGCCGCTTCACCGCCGCGGTGGCGGCCGGTCGGCACCTGGCCGTGCTGCCGGAGCTGCGCCAGTTCGTGGCCGCCCACCCCGACCGGGAGAACGCCCGCGCGCAGCTCATGCTGGCGCTGTACCGGGCGGGTCGGCAGACCGAGGCGCTGGCGGTGTACGACGAGGGCCGCCGGGTGCTGGCCGACGAGCACGGCGTGGAGCCGGGCGGAGTGCTGCGCGACCTGCACCGGCGGGTCCTGACGCACTCGGTGCCGACGATCGCCGCCGCCGCGCCCGAGCGGCCGCCGGAGGTGGGGACCGGCCTGGTCGGCCGCGAGGAGGAGATCGACCTCCTGGGTGGCCTGCTCGGGGCGGCGGGCCGGACCGGCGGCCGGTTCGTCGCGATCGTCGGCGAAGCGGGCATCGGCAAGACCAGCCTGGCCGGCGCCGTCGCCCGGCGGGCCACCGCCGCCGGTGTACCGGTCGTGTGGGGACGCTGCCCGGACCTCGGCCACGCCCCGCCGTTCTGGCTGTGGACCCAGGTGGTGCGCGCCCTCGCGCCGCAGGCGGACGACCCGGCGCTGGCGGGCTTCCGCGACGGCCGCACGACCGGCACCGACATCGACCCCGGCGCCCGCTTCCGCACCTACGACGCCGTCTCGGCGCTGGTGCACGCCGCCGCCCGTCCCCGCGGCCTCGTCCTCGTGCTGGACGACCTGCACGCCGCCGACGCGGACTCGCTGCTCCTGCTGCGCTACCTGGCCACCACCGTCCACGCCTCCCGCGCCCTGGTGATCGCCACCCTGCGCCCGTACGAGCACGACCCGGCCCTGGTGGCCACGCTCGCCGACCTGGCCCGCAGCCCCGGCCACCGGCAGCTGAGACCGGCGGGCCTGGACGCCGACGCGGTCGCCGCGCTGGTCCGCGAGCACACCGGCGCGCCCGCACCCGCCGAGCTGGTGCTCGACCTGCTCACCCGCACCGGCGGCAACCCGTTCTTCCTCACCGAGCTGCTGACCTCCCCCGAAGGAACCGGCGCGCCGCCCCCGAGCGTGCGCGACACCGTCCGCCGCCGGCTGCACGCCCTCGACGAGGGCACCCGCGACTGGCTGGACGTGCTGAGCGTCGCGGGCCGGGACCTGGACGTGGACCTGCTCGAAGCCGTGACGTCCGCCGAAGTCCGGCTCACCGGCCCGGTCACCCACCTGGTCACCGAGCCCGCCGCCGGCGTGGTGCGGTTGCGGCACCCGCTGTTCGCCGAGGCCGCCTACGCCGACCTGTCCCCCACCCGTCGCGCGGACCTGCACGCCCGGCTCGCGGACACCGGCGGGGGCACCCTCACGCCGGCGGAACTGGCCCACCACTACGGACAGGCGCGCGGGCGGGAGGACGACCACCTGCGCTGGACCCTCGAAGCCGCCGACGACGCCACCCGCCGCCTCGCCTACGAGGACGCCCTGGCGCATCTGGACCGGGCCGCCGCCCTGCTCACCGAGCCCGAACGGGCGCTGGCCGTGCAACTGCACCGCACGTCGTTGCTCCAGATCACCGTGGGCATCGGCAGCGACGCGGTCGACTCCGCCGCGGCACGCGCCCGCGACCTGCTGGCGCTGGTGGAGCCCGGCACGGACGTGCGCCCCGCCCTGTGGGTGCTCGGTGAACTGGCCTGCAACCGCGCCGAGTTCGCCATCGCCGAAGACCTGGCGGGACGCCTCGCCGCGGCCGACGGCGTGATCGGCGCGGCGGGCCACTACCTGCTCGGCGTGGTCGGCTACTTCACCGGCCGCCTGGCCGAGGCCGAGGACCACCTGACCGCCGCGATCGACCGGTTGGACCCGCACGACCTCGTCGGGCAGGTCGGTCGCCTGCCCACGCTCGCGACCCACGACTTCCGCGCCCTGGTGCGTTCCCTGCGCGGTGACGCGGACGCGGCACGCGCCGACCTCGCCGCCGCGCGCGCCCGGGCCGAACGCGCCGACGACCCGTACGGGCGGGCCAACGCCGCGTTGTTCACCGCGTGGACCGCGCTTCAGGAGCACGACGTCGCCGCCGCCCGGGCAGCCGCCCGCCGGTGCCGCGAGATCGGCGCGCGCCGGCACATGCCGCACTTCGTCACGACCGCCGACTTCGTCGCCGAGTGGGCCGCCGCGCGCGGCGGGGACGACAGCCGCCTCACCGCGCTGCGGGCGGCCCGCGAAGGCGTCCACCGGCTCGGCCTGCGCTCGACCCGCACCATCACCCTCGCCGCGATGGCGGACGCGCATCTGGTCGCCGGGGACCGGACCACCGCGGCGGCGTTGGCCGACGAAGGTCTCGCGCTCGCGGACGAGGTCGGCGAACGGGTCGTCGCCGCCGAGCTGCACCGCGTGCGCGGCCTCGCCGTCGAGGACCCGGCCGACCTGGACACCGGTGCGCGGCTGGCCGAGGCGCAGGGCGCGCACCTGGTGAGGGCGCGCTTCCCACGCTGATCCCACAGAACTCCAACAGCGCTCCGCTGGCATGTCACCCGACACCAGGAGGAGGACGCATGGAGTTCGACGTCGTCGTAGTCGGGTGCGGGCCGGTCGGCGCGCTCACCGCCAACCTGCTCGGGGCCAGGGGCGTGCGAACCCTGGTGGTCGAACGCGACACCGCGCCGCACCGGCAGCCGCGCGCGTTCTCGTGCGACGACGAGGCGTTGCGGATCTACCAGCAAGCGGGTCTGCTCGACGAGGTCGCCGGGGACATGCACGCGCCGCGGCGGGCCGAGTACGTCAACGCCAAGGGCCGCGCGTTCGCCACCATCGCCCTGGACGAGGTCGACTTCGGCCTGGGCAGCGGTCCCCTGCACTTCTTCGACCAGCCACGCCTCGAAGCGGCCCTGCGCGCCGGGCTCGACCGGTTCCCGCACGTGGCGCTGCGCACCGGCGTCGAGCTGGTGCGGCTGAGCCAGGACGACGAGGCCGCCACCGCCGTCCTGCGCGACCTCGACACCGGCGAGGAAACCCCGGTGCGCGCGAGGTACGTGCTGGGGTGCGACGGTGCCCGCAGCACCACCCGGGTCGCGGCCGGCATCACGCTCACCGGCACGTCCTACGCCGAACCGTGGTTGGCGGTCTCCGGCGACGTCGCGCCCGGTGCGGTGCGCGTGCCGCACACGACGTTCGTGTGCGACTGGCGGCGGCCCGCGTTCGTCTCCCCCGGCGCGTTCGACACCTACCGGCTGGAGTTCATGCTGCGCCCGGGCGAGGAGCCGGCCGCCATGACCGACCCCGCGACGGTCGCCCGGCTCGTCGCGCCCTACGTCGACCCGGACCGCTTCACCGTCACGCGTGCCGTGGTCTACACGTTCCACCACCTCGTCGCCGAGCGGTGGCGCGACCGGCGGGTGTTCCTGCTCGGTGACGCCGCCCACCAGATGCCGCCGTTCCTGGGGCAGGGCCTGTGCAGCGGGTTGCGCGACGCGGCGAACCTGACCTGGAAGCTCGCCCAGGCGCTGGGTCCGGGCGAGCACGACGCCCTGCTGGACAGCTACGAGGCCGAACGCCGCCCGCACACCGAGGCGATGGCCCGCACCAGCGTGCGGCTCGGCCGGGTTTTCCTCGTGCGCAACAGGTTCGCCGCGTTCGCGCGGGACGTGGTGCTGCGTGCCGTGCAGACGGTGCCGCGAGTGCGCCGCCTGGTGCGGCACTTCGAGTTCAAGCCGCTGCCCGCGCTGCCGGACGGGCGGGTGATGTTCCCCCAGCCGGAGGTGGTCGTCGGCGGCGTGCGGCGGCTGCTCGACGACGTGCTCGGGCCCGACTTCGCCGTGATCGGGCCGGACGTGGACACCGTGACCGCGCGGGACTGGTCCGGTCCTCGCGCGCGGTTCCTCCGGGTGGTGGCCGACGGGGCTCCCCGCACCGGGGACGACCTGGTGGACGTCACGGGCACGCTCACCGACTGGTTCGCCCGCCACCGCACCGGCGCCGTCGTGCTGCGCCCGGACCGCTTCGTGCACACCGACCGGGTGCGGTGAGCGCGCCGCTGCGCCGGAGCCCTGCGACGCTGCGGCAACGCCGGTGCCCGCGGCGACGACCTCCTGGTACATCGAGGGGCCCTGCCCCGCGAAGAGGTGGTCGGATGGCGGTGTTGGTGCTGGCCGAGTTCGCGGTGTACGAGTCGCTGCGCGCGCTCGCCGAGGACCGGACCGTCGTGCTCATCACGCACCGGCTGGCCGGCGTCCGGCACGCCGACCGCATCCTGCTGCTGCACGACGGTGAGCTCGCCGAGGAGGGCACGCACGCCGAGCTGCTTGCCCTGGGCGGCCGGTACGCCGACCTGTACGAGCTGCAAAGCCGGATGTACGCCGATGCCTGAGCTGGTCGGGCCGGACGACCCCCGGTACGCGTGGTCGCGCAGTCGGTTCGTCGGCCGACCGCACGAGGTGCTGCCACGCGAGGTCGCCCGCTGCTCCTCGGCCGCCGACGTGGTCGCCGCGCTCGCGCCGGCCCGTGACCGCGGGTGGCCGTTCGCGGTCCGGGGCGGCGGGCACAGCAACGCGGGCCACTCCAGCACGACCGGCCTCCTGCTCGACCTCACGCCCTCGGACGGGATCGACGTCACCGGCGATCTCGTCGTGGTCGGCGGTGGTGTCCGGATCGGACGGTTGTCCGAGGCGTTGGCGAAGGCGGGTCGGCTGGTCCCGGTCGGGTCGTGCCCGTCGGTCGGCGTGGTCGGCGCGGCGCTGGGCGGCGGGTTCGGCTGCCACGGCCGGCTGCACGGGCTCACGTGCGACGCTCTGGTGTCGGCCGAGGTCGTGCTGGCGTCCGGCCGGGTCGTGACGGCGTCGGAGACCGAGGAGCCCGACCTGTTCTGGGCGTTGCGCGGCGCGGGCGGCGGCAACTTCGGCGTGGTGACCCGGCTGGCTGACCGCGTACTACGGGGCGAACGCGGACCGCCTGCGCGCGGTGAAGGCGCGTTACGACCCCGACGGCGCCTTCGTGTTCGCCCAGTCGATCCCCGGCTGAGCGGTCAGTCGTCCGCGAGGTCGACGTCGGCGAGGTCGTCCACCCCGACCACGTCCTCGTCGTGGAACACGACCACCACTCCCAGCTCGGTGAAGCCGGGCACGCGGACCTCGGCGAACCGGACCAGCCAGTCCCGGCCGGGGTGGAAGGTGAACTCCGGCTCGGCCACCGCGCCCGGTCCGTAGCCGGGGTGCTCGCGCAGGTGGTCGGCCGCGGCCTCGTGCGCGACGGCCAGCAGCCGCGCGCGGTCGTGCAGGACCGAGCCGATGAACGCCAGGTCGAGGTCGGCGGTGGTGGCCGGGTGCTCCACCAGCACGCTCACCGCCGTGTCCGCGACGGTCGCGTTCCAGCACGCCACCCCGTCGGGGACGTGGTCCACCGGCGTCAGCTCGCCGAAACCGGGAATCGTGATCGTCACCCGGCGATCCTATGCGCCGCTCCCGGACGCGACCGGAACGGGGCCGCCGGGGTCGCGAGAACCGGTCCGCCGTTGTCTTGACGGCGGCACGGCGGTGAAGTTCGCTGTGGGAGAGCGCTCTCCAAGAGTTCGTCGACGATCCGCGGCCGGCGGCACACCGGCCGCGGGTCACCCCTGCCTGGAGTCGCCATGCCCGAAGCGCCACCCCGGCACCGCCGCCGGGTCCTGCCCCTGCTCGCCGTCCTCGCCGCCCTGGTCGCCGGGCAGCTCGTCGCCTCGGTGGAGGCGAGAGCGGCCGGAGTCCTGCTGTCGCAGGGCAAACCGACCACCGCGTCGTCCACCGAGAACGCCGGCACCCCCGCGTCCGCCGCCACCGACGGCAACGCGGGCACCCGGTGGTCCAGCGCGTTCGCCGATCCGCAGTGGATCAGCGTCGACCTGGGCGCCACGGCCGTGCTCGACCGCGTCGTGCTGACCTGGGAGGCGGCCCACGCGACCGCGTTCCAGCTCCAGACCTCGGCCGACGGCGTCACGTGGACCACGGTCCACACCGCGACCAACGCCACCGGCGGCACGCAGAGCATCCCGGTCGCCGGCGCCGGGCGGCACGTGCGGCTGTTCGGCACCGCCCGGGCCACCGGCTACGGGTACTCGCTGTGGGAGTTCCAGGTCTACGGCACCACCGGTACCGCCACCCCCGGCACGCCGATCTCGGCGTTCAAGCAGGTCGCGGCGTCCACCTGGGAGGGCGGCAACGCGCCCGCCGCGGCCCTCGACGGCCGCACGACCACCCGCTGGTCCAGCCAGTTCGCCGACGACCAGTGGCTGCGGGTCGACTTCGGCGGCGTCGCCGCGATCAACCAGGTCGTGCTGCACTGGGAGGGCGCGTACGCGCGCGGGTACCGGCTCGAGGTGTCCGACGACGCGGTGAACTGGACGTCGATCCACTCGACCACCACCGGCGCGGGCGGCACGGAACGGCTCAACGTCGCCGGCACGGGCCGTTACCTGCGGCTGTTCGCCACCGCGCGGGCTACCGGGTACGGGGTGTCGCTGTGGGAGTTCCAGGTGTTCGGCACGGTCGACACCTCGGCGGCCACCCCGCCGCTGCTCTCGCCGCCGACGAAGGCACCGGCGGTGACGGGCCGGTTCGCGCTGTCCGCGCCCGCCGACAACGCGATGATCACCTCCACCCGGCGGCCGGTGTTCTCGTGGGCGGCCGTGCCGGGTGCGGTGCGCTACCAGGTCTGGCTCAACGTCAGCCGCACGGACTACGACTTCACCGCGTCGGGCAACCTGATCGACCTCTACACCAAGGTCGCCGAGCCCACCGGCACGACGTACACGCCGTCGTGGGACGTCGCCGACCGGTGGACGTACAAGTGGTTCGTGGTGGCGGTGGACGGCTCGGGCGGCACCAGCGCGTCGGCCATCCGCACGTTCAGCCTGTACCTGCCGACGGTGACGACCGTGGCCGACGGCGTGCGGGTGGTGAACGGCAGCCGCGACCTGAACAAGAACGGGACGGTCGAGCCGTACGAGGACTGGCGGCAGCCCGTCGAGACGAGGGTGAACGACCTGCTCGGTCGGATGACGATCGAGGAGAAGGCGTACCAGATGTTCTACAACGCCCAGGCGTTCCCGCGGTCGGGGTGGCACTTCGGGCCGGCGGAGGCGCAGGACCTGCACACCGCGTTGCTCGGGTCGAGCGGGACGCGGCTGGGCATCCCGTTCGTGTCGGCCGGTGACACGATCGCCGGGTACAAGACCACGTACCCGTTGCAGAGCGCGTTGGCGGCGGCGCGGAACTACCCGTTGGACTACAAGCTCGGCGACATGCAGCGGCGCGAGCAGTTGGAGGTGGGCACGCGCGGTGTGCTGGGGCCGTTGGCCGAGGTGGGCACGAAGGTGCTGTACCCGCGCATCCAGGAGGGCAACGGCGAGAGCACCGAGGTCGCCCAGGCGCAGGTGCGGGCGCTGGTGGCCGGGTTGCAGGGCGGGCCGGAGCTGAACCCGGCGTCCGTGCTGGCGACCGTGAAGCACTGGCCGGGTGAGGGCGCGGGCGGTGAGGCGCTGATCGTGTTCGACAACGTGACGATCAAGTACCACGTGGCGCCGTTCCGGGCGGCGATGGAGGCCGGCGCGGTGAACATCATGCCGGGGTACGCGGGCAGCTCGCTGCTCGACCCGGGCGGTCCGGGCGCGGGTGACAGCGCCAAGATCCTCGCGTACCTGCGGCAGAACCTCGGGTACACCGGGTTGATCACGACCGACTGGTTGCCGTCGGGCTCGTGGGTGGGCGCGGCGAACGCCGGTTCGGACGTGATGGGTGGCGCGGACCCCGGTGCGCCGGGGTTCACCATCGGCCAGTTCACCGCGGCGGTGCCGGCGGCGCGGATCGACGACGCGGTGCGGCGGGTGCTGCGGCTGAAGTTCAAGCTCGGGATCTTCGAGAACCCGTACGGTGACCCGGTGAACGGGCCGTACCGGTTCCACAAGCCGGAGTACGCGGCGTTGGCGAACCAGGCGTCGCGCGAGGCGATGACGTTGTTGAAGAACACCGGCGGCGTGCTGCCGGTGCGGCTCAACCGCGGTGACAACATCGTGGTGGCCGGTCCGCGGGCCGACGACACGGCCGCGTGCTGCATCTGGACCAGCTACTTCCACCAGGAGTACGGGTCGCAGACGATGTTGCAGGCGATCCGCGCGCGTGCCGCGCAGGCCGGGGTGACCGTGCACAAGGACACCGGGCCGTCACCGAAGCTGGCGATCGTCGCCGTGGGCGAGACGTCGTACACCCACGCGACGAGCTGGCCGAAGGAGCAGCCCTACCTGCCGCCGGACCAGTTGGCCCTGATCCGGGACTTCCACCGGCAGGGCATCCCGGTCGTGGTCGCGCTGGTGCTGCCCCGGCCGTACGTGATCACGGAGTGGCACGACCTGGCCAGTGCGATCGTCGTGACGTACCGCGGTGGTGAGGAGATGGGTCCGGCGCTGGCGTCGCTGCTGTTCGGCGACTACAGCCCGACGGGCAGGCTGCCGTGGCAACTGCCGCGCTCGTTGTCCGACGTGCTGCGTCCCGGTGGCACCGACGTCCCGGCCGACGCCACCGAGCACTGGGACCTGCCCTACGACCTGGGCGCGACCGCGGCCGAACGCGCCGACATCCGCGCCAGGATCGACTCGGGCGCCCCCGTGCCGTCCACCTACGGCAACCCCCTCTACCCCTTCGCCTCCGGCCTCCCCACCTTCTGACCCGCGAGTCGAACCTCCGGGACCCGCGTGTCGAACCTCCGGGACCCCCGAATTCAACGTTCAGGTACCGCGGGTGATCGCGGAGTCGTACGCGAACGGCGAACTCGGGGGTCCCGAGCGTTCGACACGCGGGACGCGAGCGTTCGACTCACGCGGCCTGGAGGTTCGACACGCGGGACCTGAGCGTTCGACTCACGCGGTCAGGGTGGTGATCCGGTGGCGGAGGGCGGATTCCAGGTCGCGGAGTTCGCGGGCCGGGGGGCCGAGGCCGGTCATGGACAGGCGGCGGGATTCCAGGCGGTCGGTGCGGTAGCGGGGGAAGGCCAGTTTCAGGGCGCAGTCCAGCACGCCGAGGTGGTAGCGGAGGAGTTCGACGATCCGCTGCGGCGGTGGGGGGCGGTCGGTCTGCCACGCCAGGTCGGCCGCCCAGCCGGACAGCCTGCTGTACTGGCTCGCCACGGCACGGCCGGCGCGTGCGACGTCCCAGGGCGTCTCGCCGGGTTGCGCGCAGTGGGAGATGACGGCCTCGGCCCGGTCCTGCAGCGCCACGGCCTGGACGACGACTTCCAGCAGCGCCGTCAGCCGCACGAGTTCCGCCGTGGCCGGGTCGAGCAGCACGCTCGTCGGTTCGGCACGGCTGTGTGCCCGGCGCCGGAGGATGCGCACCACCGCACGGTACCGCGCACCCGGCCCGTTGCGCCGACCGTAACGATCAAGACGGCCGGCCGGGGGTGGCGGTGGGCGCTGCGCGGTCAGGACGGTCGGCCGGAGGGTGGCGGTGGGCTGCTGCCCGGTACGACCAGGCCGCTGTGGTAGGCGGCGGCGATGGCTTGGGAGCGGTCGCGCAGGCCCAGTTTCATCAGGATCCGGCCCAGGTGGGTCTTCACCGTCGCCTCGCCGACCACGAGGTGCGCGGCGATCTCCGGGTTCGACAGCCCGTGCGCCACGAGCACCAGCACCTCGCGCTCGCGCACGGTCAGCTCACCCATGTCCGCCGACGTCGGCATGTGGTGGCGCGGCCGGGCGGCGAACTCGCGGATCAGGCCCTTGGCGACGGTCGGGTCCAGCCACGCTTCGCCGGACGCCACCGTGCGCACCGCGTCCACCAGCTCGCGCGGTACCGCGTCCTTCAGCAGGAACCCGGAGGCGCCCGCCCGCAACGCCGCGTACACCGCCTCGTCCACGTGGTACGTCGTCAGGATGATGATCTTGGTGGCGTGGTCCTCGCCCTCGGGGTCGGCGTCGATGATCCGCCGGGTCGCCTCCACCCCGTCCACGCCGGGCATCCGCACGTCCATCAGCACCACGTCGGGGTGCAGCTCACCGGCCCGCGCCACGGCACCCGCGCCCTCGTCCGCCTCGGCCACCACCTCGATGTCCGGCTCGGCGTCCAGCAGCATCGCGAGCCCCGCCCGCACCAGCGGCTGGTCGTCCACCAGCATCACCCGGATCACCGGTGTTCCCGCACCGGTTCGCCCGCCGGACCGGTGACCGGCAGCACGGCCGTCACCCGGAACCCGCCCGGCGCCAGCGGTTGGGCCTCCAACCGCCCGCCCACGATCGCCAGCCGCTCCCGCAACCCGACCAGGCCGTGGTTCGTGGACACCGCCCACTCGGGCCGCCTGCCCCGGCCGTCGTCGGTCACCTCGACGGTCAGTTCGTCGGCCTCCCACCGCAGCCGCACGTCCACTTCCGCGCCCGGCCCCACGTGCTTGGTCACGTTCGTCAGCGCTTCCTGCACCACGCGGTACGCGGCCAGGTCCACGCTGGCCGCCAAGCGCCGCGGCTCGCCCTCCGCCCGCGTGTGGACCCGCACGCCGGCCGCGGAGACCGTGCCGACGAGGTGCTCGACGTCGGCCAGGCCGGGTTGCGGCCGGCCCGTCACCCCACCACCCGCTTCGTCGTCGTCGCTGAGCCGCAGCACGGTCAGCATCCGCCGCAGCTCGCCCATCGCCTGCTCGCCCGCTTCCTCGATGTGGCCGAGCGCGTCGCGGACGCGCACCGGGTCGCTGTCGAGCACCCGCCGCGCGCCCGCCGCCTGCAGCACCATCACGGTGACCGAGTGGGCCACGATGTCGTGCAGTTCGCGCGCGATGCGGGTCCGCTCGCCCATCACGGCCTCGTGCGCCTCGACCCGGCGGCGGAACTCCAGGTCCTCGGCGTGCTGGCGGCTCAGCCGGGCCCACCGCCCGCCGGCCCACACGCAGCCGTACACGAGCAGGTAGAACACCAGCGTGGCGTAGGTGGCGACCAGTCGGGCCTCGGGCGGCCGGGACGCGGCCTCCCGCAGCCCGGCCAGCACGGCGAGCACGCCGCACGCCAGCAGCGCGCCCGCCGAGACCTTCCGCTCGCTCCGCAGCGCCACGGTGAACAGCGCCACGCACGGGGTGGCGGTCGGCTGGAACTCCTGCTCGCTGGTCGGCGTCACGAGCACCGCCCAGACCCAGATGACGCCGAACACCAGCACCGGGTACCTGCGGCGCACCAGCAGCGCCGTGAAGCCGATCGCGACCAGGGCGACGAAGACCCACATCCCCGCGCCCTCGGGTTTGCGGCTGCTGACCGCGGAGAACAGGAACACGTCCACCACGGCGGCCGACGCCGCCAGGGCGGTGTCGACCGCCGTGGCACGGGACAACCGCGGTGGCCGTCCCCCACGGTCCATCAGGCCGTCCCCTTCCGGCACGTGGGCAGCAGGTCGCACGGGTCGCCGGGCACGATGCCGTCCTCGGGTTCCTCGAACTCGGGCCTGCGCTGCGCGGCCTCGACCTCGGGCACCCGGCCGAGCAGTTCCGGCGTGACCGCGTCACGGGAGCCGGGCTCGACGGCCCCCAGGGACTCCAGCGCCGCCCACAGGTCGGCGTCGTGCTCCTTGAGCGCCTCCTCCAACCGGCTCTCGGTGAACTCGCCGACGGTCGGCTCGTGCCGCGAGTCGTTCGCCATCCGGATCGTCGCGAACCGGCGGCCCTGCCCGCCGGGCAGCAGGCAGAACGTGACCCGTTCGGCGACCAGCCGCTCGACCCGGCCGCCCTCGCCCAGCGGCAGCGGCAGCACGAGCAGGTCGATGCCCTCGGTGGCCTCGGCGATGCCGTCGGTCGCGGCGGGCACGAGCACCACGCCCGGTTCGGCGAGCAACCCGGTGGCCAGGTGGCCTTCCCGGGGTTTCTCCTCGAATCCGTGCGCCTGCACCGACACCACCAGCCGCACGGTGGAACTGGACGTCATATTCCCTCCCCTTGTCACGCGATCCCCGCGTTCGCCGCGCGCCCATTTCCGCGCGTCCGGAACAATGGGACCACCCCCTTCCGGATCTATCGTCCCCCCCGCGTCGGAGCTTGACGATCCCCCTGCCGGTTTACCTCGATCGGGCGACGCAGCACGGGAAAGCGCAGGCGGTGAATCCGCCCCGGGACCGACGAAAAGCCTCCCCCGATTCAGCAGTATTGCTCTCGAAAGCAGTGGGAGAAACCGGATCAACGGAGGCGCGAGTGTCCAGCGAGCCCGTTACGCGCAGCCACGCCAGGCTCTTGTCCGAATGGGAGACGGCGCACTGGAAATCGCTGCCGGCCGCGCAGCAGCCGTCGTGGTCGGACCGCCGGGCGCGGGCGATGCGGGCCCGGCTCGCGCGGTGGGACGGCCTGGTGTCGCCGGTCGAGGTGGGGTCGCTGCGGTCGGAGCTGGCCGAGGTGGCGGCCGGGCGGGGGCTGGTCGTGCAGGCCGGCGACTGCGCCGAGCCGTTCGCCGAGTGCGGTCCGCGGCACGTGACGCCGAAGGCCGCGCTGGTCGACCGGCTGGCCACGGCCCTGGGCGGCGGGCTGCCGGTGGTGCGGGTGGGCCGGATGGCGGGGCAGTTCGCCAAGCCGCGCTCGCAGCCGACGGAGGTCGTCAAGGGCGTCGAGCTGCCGGTGTACCGGGGTGACCTGGTCAACGCGCCGCAGCCGCACGTGCTGGCGCGGCAGCCGGACCCGGCCCGGCTCGTCGCGGGCTACCACGCGGCGCGGTGGGTGACGGAGCTGCTGCGCCACCACCACCCGTGGCTGCGGACCAGCCACGAGGCGCTGGTGCTGGACTACGAGCTGCCGCTGGTGCGGCGGGACGAACGGGGCGTCCCGCTGCTGACCTCGACGCACTGGCCGTGGATCGGCGACCGGACGCGGCACGTGGACGGCGCGCACGTGCGGCTGCTGGCGTCGGTGGCGAACCCGGTCGCCTGCAAGGTCGGCCCGGGCATGCGGCCGCAGGAGCTGCGGGAGCTGTGCGCGCGGCTGGACCCGGAGCGGGAGCCGGGTCGGCTGACGCTGATCGCCCGCCTCGGCGCGGACCGGGTGGCCGGTCTGCTGCCGCCGCTGGTGGCGGCGGTCCGCGCGGCGGGCCACCCGGTGATCTGGCTGTGCGACCCGATGCACGGCAACACGGTCACCGACGCGCGGGGGCGCAAGACACGACTGGTCGACACGGTCGTCCGCGAGGTCGCGGGCTTCCTGGCGGCCGTGCACGACGCCGGCGGGGTGGCCGGCGGCCTGCACCTGGAGACGACGCCGGACGAGGTCGAGGAGTGCGGTTGGGACGGGTTCCCGACCGGCTCGTACGAGAGCCTCTGCGACCCCCGGCTCAATCCCGGACAGGCGCTCGCCGTGGTCGCGGCGTGGCGCGCTGTCCACCACTAGAGGGGGAAAACCATTGCGTGGCAACGTTATCGTGACGCCGCCGAGCACGTTCCGGTCGGCGGAGGACTTCGCCGACCTGGCGGGCGACACCGTGCTGGGCGCCGTCCGCTTCTCCACCGCGGGCGGTCCGCCGCGGTGGGAGCACGGCCTGCCGGTCCTCCCGCTGCACATGGTGCGGCCGGGTGAGGCCGAGGTCGTGGAGGTCTGGCACACCGACGGCGACGTGGTGCGGACCGGAGAGCACGAGGGGCTGCTCTACGCGCACGACGGCGAGGTGCTGTTCTGCGCCGGGTGGATCGGGCCGTCGGCGGACTGCGGTGAGGCGGCGCGCCAGGCGTACCTGGCGGCGTTCGAGCTGGTCGAGGGCCTGGGCTACCGCAACGTGGTCCGCATGTGGAACATGCTCGAAGGCATCACCGACCGCAGCGCGCGCGGCACCGAGGTGTACCGGGACTTCTGCGTCGGCCGGGGCAAGGCGTTCGACGAGCGCGGGCACGCCATGCCGGCGTCCACGGGGATCGGCTCGCTGGGCGGCGGTGTCGCGTTCTACTTCCTGGCGCACCGGTCGCACGAGGCCGTGCACCTGGAGAACCCGTTGCAGGTGCCCGCGCACGAGTACCCGCCGCAGTACGGGCCGAGGCCGCCGAGCTTCGCGCGGGCGACGTACGTGCGGCCGGAGCAGGGCCGGGGTTCGCTGTACGTGTCGGGGACCGCGAGCATCCTCGACCACGCCACGGTCGCAGCCGGCGACGTGGCCCGCCAGGTCCAGGTGACGCTGGCCAACATCGCCGCCCTCATCGGCGCGGACAACCTCGCCCGGCACGGGATCGACGGCGGTTACCGCCTCGACGACCTGCGGGCGGTCAAGGTCTACGTCAAGCGCCCCGAGGACGTGCCGATCGTGACGCGGCTGTGCCGCGACGAGTTCTCCCGGCGCGCGGAGGTCGCGGTGTTCACCGTCGACGTCTGCCGTCCGGACCTGCTGGTGGAGATCGAAGGGATGACCCCGTGAACCGAGAGGGACGACAGATGCCGAACACGTCGGTCTTGGCCGAACCCGCCGCCGTCAAGATCCTGATGGTGACCGACAGCACGGCGAGCTTCGACCGGGCCGACTTCGGCCTGGCCACGCTCGTGGACGTGCTGGAGGCGCCGCCCGGGCCGTGGGTCCGGTTCGAGGTGACGAAGGCGCACCGCGAGGCCAACCTGCCCGCGTTGACCGCCGACCTCCCCGCGTTCCGGTTCGACGAGCACGACCTGGCCCAGTACGACCAGATCTGGCTGTTCGGCGTGGCCCGCGCGCCGCGGCCGCCGCTGGACCAGACCGAGTTGCGGGCGTTGGCCGAGTTCATGGACGGCGGTGGCGGCGTGTTCGCCACCGGCGACCACGAGGACCTGGGCGTGTCCCTGTGCGGCGACCTGCCGCGGGTGCGCAGCATGCGCAGGTGGCACTGGCCCGAGCCCGGCCCGAACGGCGAGCCGGTCGCGCCGTCGATCGACGGTCCCGACCGCAACGACACGCTGTCGGAGGGCCACGACCCGCTGTTCCAGCTCAACGACCAGTCCGACGACATCCCCCAGGTCATCACGCCCCGGATGTACGCCACGTCGGACTCGCCGAAGTGGGCGCACCAGGCCTACCCGCACCCGCTGCTGTGCGGTCCGCGCGGCACGATCCGCGTGCTGCCGGACCACCCGCACGAGGGCGAGTGCTACGTGCCCGACGACCTGACGAGGTCGTTCACCTTCGACGGGTACGAGATGACCGAGTACCCGGCGGGGCTCGCGCCCGAGGTCGTGGCGTGGTCCACCATCAACGCCCGGGCCGCGGCGCTGGACCCGCGCAAGGGGCGGCTGGACGCGAGCACGTTCGGCGCGATCGGCGCCTACGACGGGCACCAGGTCGGCGTGGGCCGGGTGTCGGTGGACGCCACGTGGCACCACTTCTTCAACGTCAACCTGGTCGGCGACCCGACCGTGCCGGAGGACCCGGTCAAGAGCGTCGGGTTCGCCGCGTCGGCGTCGGGCCGGGCCGCGTACGAGGAGATCAAGGCCTACTACCGCAACATCGCGGTGTGGCTGGCCCGGCCGGCGACCCAGGAGGCGATGTGGTGGCGCGCGGTGTGGGCGACGCGCTGGCACCACCAGGTCGCGATGGACCTGCGGCCGGCGCTGATGGGCGCACCGGAGCGGCTGGACCTGGCCGAGCTGCTGCGCATCGGCACCGACGTGCGCCAGGTGCTGACGGCCACCGTGACCAAGGCGGACACCCTGCAGTGGGCGGGCAGGTACGGCGTGGGCGCGGTCGACGCGGGCCTGTGGGAGACCGTCCGGCCGCACCTGGACCCGTGGCGACCGCGGGCCGGTGACGAGGAGGCGGGACACCTGCCGAACCTGGTGCTGTCACTGCTGCCGGAGCTGGTGCTGGACGCGGTGCTCGGCGCGGTGGTGTACGCGGTGGCCTCGGCGTTCCCGGAGCCGACCCCGGACGCCCGCGACCGGGCGGGCGCCGTCGACTGGGCGGCCACGGTGCGCCCGCACCTGGACCGGGCGCTCGACGTGGTCGCCGAACAGGTGCAGCGGACCGACGCGCGGTTGCGGTCGCTGGGGGACACGCTCGCGACCGCCCGCCGGTCCGGCGACTGATCCCGGCCGACACGGTCGACCGACGAGGGGGGAGAAACGATGAGCACGGAAACGACCGGGCCGCCGGGCACCGATCGGGCGCGGCCCGCCGAGCCGTCGCGCACGGCGTGGTCCCGCGCGGCGCGGTCCGCGGCACGCGCGGTGGACGCCGTGCTGGAGCGGAGCGTTCCGCTGCTGCGGATCGCCCTGGGCGTGGTGTTCCTGTGGTTCGGGGTGCTGAAGGTCGCCGGCACGTCACCGGTGCGCGACCTGGTCGCGGACACGGTGCCGTTCCTGCCCGCGCCCTGGCTCGTGCCCGCGGTGGGCGCGTTCGAGGTGCTGGCCGGGATGGCGCTGGTCGTGGGCGTCGCGGTGCGGCCGGTGGCGGCGCTGACGGCGCTGCACCTGCTCGGCACGTTCCTCGTGCTGGTGGTGCAGCCGGCGCTGGCGTTCCGCCACGGCAACCCGTTGCTGCTCAGCGTCACCGGTGAGTTCGTGCTGAAGAACCTGGTGCTGCTGGCCGCCGCGCTCGTGGTGGCGCGGCAGCACCACCGACGGCGCTGAGGACGCCGTCCCGCCCGCCGGCCGGTCAGCTCTGAGGGGTGCTGACCGGCCGGCGGCGGTCGTACCTCAGGACGTGGCCGGGCTCGACGCGTCGGTCGCCCGGGTGTAGGTCAGGCAGTTGGCGGCGTGGTCGCCCTGGCCGGGCCCGACGCGCACACCGGAGGCCGTGCACTCCAACTGGGAGTTGTGCACGCAGTCGGTGCGCGAGCACGCGCCGACCTGGGCGACGACCTTCGGCAGCCCGCCCTTGCGGGCGAGCGGGATGAACGTCCCGCAATCGGCGGCACCGTTCGCACCGCTCACGGTGATCGCGAAAGCGTGGCAACCATCGTGGTTGTAGGAACAACCCGTGACGGTGCACTCGCTGACGGCCGGCATTTCCGTGGTGGTCATGACCGCTCCTCTGGGCAGCAGTTTCGCTGCCCGGGACGTTGCCACCGAACACGGCACCCCGCAACACGAAAACAATGAGGCGAGCCTAACCTAAAAGCCGGATAGCGTTTCGGATCGATACCCGGAAATACGATTCACGGTGAGCGCGACCGACGATCGGTCACCGGTGCCGACCCGCGTCACGCCCGGCACCGGTCCCGGATCTCGGGCCCCGCCTCGAAGCCCGCCGACCGGTAGGTGGCGACCGCGCCGACGTTCGAACTCGGGGTGCAGACCAGCGCGCTCGACGAACCCAGCTCCCGCAGCGCGGCCGCCGCGGCCAGGGTGATCGCCCGGCCGTGACCACGACCCCGGTGAGCGGAGTGCACACCCATCGGTTCGAGCAACCCGGGCCGGCCAGGACCCGCCGACCACACCGTCACCGCCGCCACCGCCTCGCCACCGTCGTACGCGACCAGGCACCGCGCGTCGGCGTACGGCGACCCGGCCGCCATCGCCCGCCAGGCCTGTTCGGTGAACGTCGACCGGTCGAACGACGCCCGCTGCACGGCCGCCCGCACACCCGCGCGCTCCGGACCGACCACCTCGATCCGCACGCCCGGCTCCGCCACCGGCCCCGCCAGGTCGCGGCGCAGCGGCGTCCACGGCTCACCGGCGTGCCAGCCGCGCTCGACCAGCAGGTCCCGCACGAGCGCGCCCGTCGGCGCCTCCACCGCGACCGCGCCCGCGGGCAGCACACCGCGTTCCGGCGCGCCCACGTCCTCGGCCAACCGCCGCGCCAGCTCCTCGTCCCGCCGCACGTCCGGCGCGGTCGTCAACCGGACCAGCCCGGGACCGTCCAGCAGCCCCACGGCGAGCACCCGGCCGCCCCGGCTCCAGGTCCGCACCGCCGCGGCCGTCGCCCCCGCGCCGAACCGCCAGAACCAGCCCAGGTCACCGGGGTGCAGGTGCGGCGGCGCGCCGTCGTGCTGCCACTCCCGCAACGCGCCGACGGCCGCGCCCAACCCGTCCACACCCGGCTCGCCCGACGCAATCGCCATGCGCCCGATCACACACCACCGGGCGGACCGACCGCACCCGCATTTCCCCTCACGGCGTCACGGCGATGTTGGTCAGACCGCTCACCGCCCGCGTCACCGTGTTCGACGCGTGCACGACGTTCGGCGTACCCGCGCACTTCGACGTGGACGTGATCCGGATGGCGTACTGCCCCACACCGCCGAGGTCGGACCGGTTGTCCCGCCACACGTTCCCGCAGCCGTTGGCGAACGACGGCGTCGTGGCCGGGTTGTGCGTCTCGTAGCCGTTGGCGAACACGCCGGGCGCGGCGAACGTGCCGGTGTTGCCCTCGACCAGGTAACCGGTCCCCTTCACGTCGACCCACGAGTCCGCCGAGTTCTGCCCCGAGATGCCGGACCCGTCGAAGGTGTTGCCCCGGATCACGCCGCCGGACGTGCCCTCCTTCACGTCGACGTGCTCCGCCGTGACGCCCGGCCCGATGCGGTTGCCCACCACCTGCACCCGGTCACCGCGATCCACACCACCGGAGTTGCCGTGGCAGTCCCAGTTCGAGGCGGCCGATCCGATGTAGACCGCCTCCCCGTACCCCGGCTGCACCAGCCCCGTGTGGCTGATCGTCGAGTCGCGCAGGACGCTGTCGGCCGACGAGCGCCGGAAGTGCACGGCCTCCTCGTCCACGTGGTGCACCCGCACCCGGTCGATCACGGTGTGGTGCGAGTTGTCCGCGACGATGCCCTTCTTCGACTCCCGCACGGTGAACCCGGCCAGGTTCCAGTGCGGCGCGTCGTGCAGCCACAACCCGTAGCCGGGGTCCCAGCCGGGCGTCGGCACCGGGCAGCCCGGCCCGGCACCCGACGGCCCGTCGTTGACCAGCACCGCGTCCACCGGACCGGTGAGCGTGACCGGAGCCGCGGCCGTGCCCGGTCGGGTGATCGCGAACGCGCCCCGGTACACACCCGCCGCCATCCGGATGGTCTGCCCCGGCACGGCCGAGGCGAGCGCCGCTTGCAGGTGCGCCGCGGTGGAGACGTCCACGACGGACCCGCCGGCGCCGGTCGTGGCGGTCACCCCGGCGCTCGGGCCCGAGGCGTTGCCCGCCGCGTCACGCGCCCGCACGGAGAACGCGTACGCCGTGCTCGGCAGCAGACCGGCGACGGTCGCGGCGGTCGCGGACGTCGACGCGACCACCGTCGTGCCGCGCAGCACCTCGTAGGCCGTCACACCCACGTCGTCGGTCGACGCGTCCCACGCCAACGACACCGACCCGGCCGTCACCCCCGTCACCCGCACCCCACCCGGCACGGTGGGCGCGGACGTGTCCGGCGCGGGACCACCGCCGTCGCACGGCACGCCGTCCACCGTGCAGCCGGTCGGCAGGCCGAGACCCGTGACGGTGAACCCGAAGCTCACCGTGCCGCCGGGCCGCACGCGCCCGTTGAACCCCGCGTCGGCGAACCGGTGGCGCTGCCCGTCCCGGGTCAGCACCGAGTTCCACGCGTTGGTCACCGACGACCCCGGCGGCAGGTCGAACTCCACCACCCAGCCGCTGCTCTCCGCGTCACCGGAGTTGGTCAGCACCACCCGACCGCCGTACCCCGTGCTCCACACCGACGACTGGCTGAACGCCGCGGACAGCTCCGCCGCGGCCGCCCGCGCCGGCGACCACGCCACGCCGACCGCGCACACCACCGCGAGGCACAGCGCCGACACCCGTCTCCTCATGCCGAACCCTTCGCCGAGGCCGGGGGTGTCGCGGCCCACCCCGGGGACGCGCTCTTTATAGGCCTCGCCCCGACAGGCGGTCAACGAATTCCCCGCAGCGGTTCACAGAGGTGAAATGGGGAACTTCCCGGGGTCCGCGCAGACTTGTCCCGTCACCTTCCACCCGTCCACGTCGTCTACCCGGTGTCGGCGAGCGGAAGGGGACCGATGCACGACGAGCTGGCGGACCGGTTCGAGGCGCACCGCGCGGACCTGCGCGCGGTCGCCCACCGGATGCTGGGCTCCGCGGCCGAGGCCGAGGACGCCGTGCAGGAGACCTGGTTGCGGCTGTGCCGGGTGGACGCCGACGAGGTCGACAACCTCGCCGCCTGGCTGCGCACCGTCGTCTCCCGCGTGTGCCTGGACGCGCTGCGCCGCCGCCGCACGCGCCGCGAGGACACCGTCGACCACGTCCCCGACACGCCCGCCGACGACGACCCCGAGTTCGAGGCGCTGCTCGCCGACTCGATCGGCCGGGCGCTCCTGGTCGTCCTCGACACCCTCACGCCCGCCGAACGGATCGCGTTCGTCCTGCACGACACGTTCGCCGTGCCGTTCGACCGGATCGCGCCGATCCTCGGCCGCAGCAGCGCCACCACCAAGAAGCTCGCCAGCCGCGCCCGGCACAAGGTCCGCGGCACCTCTCAGCTCCCGCCGGCCGAGCTGACCCGCCAGCGGCACGTCGTGGACGCGTTCCTCACCGCCGCCCGCGCCGGCGACTTCGACGCCCTGCTCACCGTGCTCGACCCCGACGTGGTCCGCCGCGCCGACCCCGCCGCCCTGCCGCCCGGCGCGGCCGTCGAGGTCCGCGGCGCGCACGCCGTCGCCACCGAGACCGTCCTGCTCACCGCGAACGCCCGGCACGCGGCACCGGCCCTCGTGGACGGACGCGTCGGCATCGTCGTCGCACCCGGCGGGCGGCTCCGGCTCGTCCTCGCCGTCACCGTCCGGGACGACCGGATCGCCGCCTACGAGGTCATCGCCGATCCCGGCCGGTTGCGCCGGCTCACCCTCTCCGTCGACTTTTATCGTGACTTGAATCAAGGGCGCTAGTAAGGTCGGCCGCGGCTGCCAGTCCCCGCCGAGCGCCCACGCGAAACCCCGCCGCACGCACGCGGGCGCAAAGCCACGGGCACCCGTTCCCTGCGAAAGGACCACGTCCATGCAGTCCCCCGCACGATCACGGTGGGGCGCCGCGGGCCTCGCCCTCGCCACCGCCGCGGCCGGCCTCGCGGTGACCGTCGCCGCCGCACCGGCCGCCCAGGCCACCACCCTGCCCAACGGCTTCAAGAGCGTCGGCTACCTGCCGTCCTGGGCGGGCAGCGTGAACGCCGTCCAGTACACCAAGCTCACCCACATCAACTACGCGTTCGCCCTGCCCAACCCGAACGGCACGCTCCAGGCCATCCCCGACCCCGGCAAGCTCTCGTCCCTGGTCACCCTGGCCCACAACAACGGCGTGCGCGTCTCGCTCGCCATCGGCGGCTGGAACGACGGCAACGACTCGGCGTTCGAGGCCCTCGCCGCCAACGCCACCAGCCGCACCACGTTCGTCAACAGCGTCGTCAACGCCGTGAACCAGTACAACCTCGACGGCGTCGACATCGACTGGGAATACCCCGACCCCGGCGCGTCCGCGACCAACTTCACCGCCCTCATGGGACAGCTCAGCACCGCCATGCACAGCCGCGGCAAGCTCCTCACCGCCGCCGTCGTCTCCGGCGGCGGCACCGCGGAAGGCGTCCAGACCGCCGTGTTCGGCCACGTCGACTGGCTCAACATCATGGCCTACGACGGCGGCAGCCCCCACGCCAACTACGACTGGTCCATCGGCACCGTCAACTACTGGAAGTCGCGCGGCCTGCCCGCCGCCAAGGCCGTGCTCGGCGTGCCGTTCTACAGCCGGCCGACCTACTACACCTACGCGCAACTGGTCGCCATGGACCCGGCCAACGCCAACCGCGACTGCGTCACCGTCAGCGGCGTGCAGCAGTGCTACAACGGCGTACCCACGATCAAGCGCAAGACCCAGTGGGCCGTGGCCAACGCGGGCGGCGTGATGAACTGGGAGCTGTCGCAGGACACCACCGGCAGCACCTCCCTGGTCAGCGCCATCTACGACACCGTCATGGGCGGCACCACCCCGCCCGGCCGCACCGGCCCCATCACCGGCATCGCGGGCAAGTGCGTCGACGTGGCCGGTGCCGCCACGGCCAACGGCACCGCCGTGCAGCTGTGGACGTGCAACGGCACCGCCGCGCAGAGCTGGACCGTCGCCTCCGACGGCTCGCTGCGCGCCCTCGGCAAGTGCATGGACGTCTCCGGCGCGGGCACCGCCAACGGCACCGTCGTCCAGCTGTGGGACTGCAACGGCACGGGCGCGCAGAAGTGGCAGGCCGCCTCCGACGGCACCCTGCGCAACCCCGCCTCGGGCCGCTGCCTCGACGCCACCGGCCCCAGCTCGGCCGACGGCACCCGGCTGCAGATCTGGGACTGCTTCGCGGCGTCCAACCAGGTCTGGCGGCTCCCCGCCTGATCACCGCCGGCACGGCCCGCTCCCGGTGCGAGCGGGCCGTGCCCCGGCTTGCCCGCGGCACCGCCAACCGCAAGGGTGGTGCGATGGGTGAAGAGCGGGACGGCGTGGCGCTGACCAACCTCGACCAGCCGTTGTTCGACGGCGCCGACGCGACCAAGGGCGACCTCGTCGACTACCTCGACGCGGTGGCGGACCGGATCATCCCCGGCCTGGCGGGTCGACCGCTGTCGGTCGTGCGGGTGCGGCCGGGCCAGGAGCCGTTCACGCAGAAGAACCTGCCCAAGTACACGCCGCCGTGGGTGCGCTCGGTGTCACTGTGGGCGGAGACGTCCAAGCGGGAGATCCGGTACGCGCTGTGCGAGGACCGGCGCACGCTGCTGTGGTTCGCCAACCAGCGCGCGGTGGAGTACCACGTGACACTGGCGCCCGCCGACGCGTTCGACCGGCCCGACCACCTGGTGCTCGACCTCGACCCGCCGGAGGGCGCGGGGTTCGACGTGGTCGTGGCGGCGGCGAAGCTGGTGCGGCGGGCGTTGGCCGACGACGGGCTCTCGGGCGTGGTGAAGACCAGCGGTTCCAAGGGCGTGCACGTGTTCGTGCCGGTGACCGGCGTCGACCACGACGTGGCCGCCGCGACCCGGGCGTTGGCGGCACGGGCCGAACGGCTCGACCTGGAGCTGGCGACCACCGCGTTCATCAAGGACGACCGGGGCGGCCGGGTGTTCCTCGACTCGACGCGGGCCTACGGCGCGACCGTGGCCGCCGCCTACAGCCCCCGCATCCGGCCGGGCGCCACCGTGTCGTTCCCGGTCGGCTGGGACGACCTCGACTCCGTGACGCCGGCCGACTTCACCGTGCGGACCGCGCCCGCGCTGCTCGGCGACGACGACCCGTGGCACTCGCGGATGCCCGCACCGCAGGAGCTGCCCGAGGACCTGGTGGCCGAGGGGCACACCATCCCGGTGGCCCGCGTCCAGGCCATGCACGAGGGCAAGCGCCGGGCACGCGCCCAGCGCGCCCGACAGTGACATTTGGTCAGCACTGAAATTATCGAGGTTGTAAAACTCACTGGTCTGCGTCCGATCGCGCCACGACGAAAGTCGCTACCGCGGTGGTGTCGCAGCACGCACGCTCGGCATGGCTTTCCCTAACACCCTGCGGAGGCAGCCATGTCCTTGCGAAGGACGACGACCGCGGCGAGCGCCCTGTTGCTCGCCGCGGCCCTGCTCAGCCCACCGGTCGCGACCGCGGCCCCGGTGGGCGCGGTGGCCGTGCCGGACATCCCGGTGGCCAACGTCCAGGCGCACCTGAACGACCTGCAGACCATCGCGACCAACAACGGCGGCAACCGGGCGCACGGCCGACCCGGCTACCTGGCGTCGGTCAACCACGTCAAGGCGAAGCTCGACGCGGCCGGGTACCAGACGTCCGTGCAGCAGTTCACCAGCAGCGGCGCGACCGGGTACAACCTGATCGCGGACTGGCCGGGCGGCGACCCGAACGACGTGCTGATGCTCGGCGGGCACCTCGACAGCGTCAGCGCCGGTCCGGGCATCAACGACAACGGCACCGGCTCGGCCGGCCTGCTGGAGGTCGCGCTGACCGTGGCGCGGCAGAGCTTCGCGCCGCGCAAGCACATCCGGTTCGGGTGGTGGGGTGCGGAAGAGCTCGGCCTGATCGGCTCGACCTACTACGTGAACAACCTGCCGACGACCGAGCGGTCGAGGATCAAGGCTTACCTGAACTTCGACATGATCGGCTCGCCGAACCCTGGTTACTTCGTCTACAGCGCCTCCGGTCAGCCGACCGGGTCGCTCGAGCTGCAGCAGACGTTGCAGGCGGGCTTCAGCGTGCCGACCGAGCTGACCTCGGTGGGTGGGCGGTCCGACCACGCGGCGTTCGCGCGGGCGGGCATCCCGGTCGGCGGCACGTTCACCGGCGCGGAGACCACCAAGACCTCGGCGCAGGCGCAGAAGTGGGGCGGCACGGCGGGCGTCGCGTTCGACCGCTGCTACCACCGCTCGTGCGACACGACCAGCAACGTCGACGTCACCGCGTTGGACCGCAACAGCGACGCCATCGCCTACGCGCTGTGGACGCTGGCCGGTTCGGGCGGCACCCCGCCGGGTCCGCGGTTCGAGAACCTCACCGACGTGACGATCCCCGACCTGAGCACGGTCGAGAGCCCGATCACGGTGTCCGGCGTGGCGGGCAACGCGCCGTCGGCGCTGGCGGTGGGCGTGGACATCACCCACACCTACCGGGGTGACCTGGTGATCGACCTGATCGCGCCGGACGGCTCGGCGTACCGGGTGAAGAGCTCCAGCAGCGACAGCGGGGACAACGTCGTGACGACGTACACGGTGAACGCGTCCGCCGAGGTCGCCAACGGCACGTGGAAGCTGCGCGTGCAGGACGTCGCGTCCGCGGACACCGGTCGGATCAACGGCTGGTCCCTGCAGTTCTGACGCGCGCCGGGCGGCGGTGGAGCACCCCGCACTCCCCCGCCGCCCGGTGTTCGCCGATCACTGCGCGGCGGACTCGTCCATCCAGAACACGTTCCACACGTGGCCGTCGAGGTCCTCGAAGCTGCGCCCGTACATGAAGCCGTGGTCCTCCGGCTCCTTGACGAACCCGCCGCCCGCGGCCAGCGCCTTGTCCGCCAGCTCGTCGACCCGCTCGCGGCTGTCCAAGGCCAGCGACACGATCACCTCCGTGGTGGCGGCGGCGTCCGCGATCTTCTTGGTGGTGAAGGTCTTGAAGTACGGCTCGGTGACCAGCATCGCGTAGACGGTGTCGCTGAACACGACGCACGACGCGTTCTCGTCGGTGAACTGCGGGTTGTGCGCGAAGCCGAGCGCGGCGAAGAACTCGATCGACTTGGCCAGGTCGGTCACCGGCAGGTTCACGAAGATCTTCACGGACATGGTCAGGCCCCCAGATGGAACGGACGGACACGTTGTGTCCTGCGGATACTTGAGTGTCCGGCAGACACTGGGTGTACGATAGACACAGATCAACAGGGCGGGCAACCCCCGATTCCGGAAGCGGTGAGCGGATGGCGAGCGAGGACCAGGGCGTGGACTTGCTGTGGGGTTCGCGTGACAAGCCCGCCCGGCCACCCCGGCTCGCGCTGACCGTCGACCGCATCGCCGCCGCGGCGATCGAGGTGGCCGACGCGGAAGGCCTGGGTGCGGTGTCCATGCAGCAGGTCGCGGCCCGGTTGGACGTGACCAAGATGGCGCTGTACCGGCACGTGGCGAGCAAGGCGGAACTGGTCGCGGTGATGATCGAGTCGGCCGTCGGCGAGCCGCCGGACCTGCGGTCGGTGCCGGGCGGGTGGCGGCCCGGGCTGGTCCGGTGGGCCGAGCTGATGCGCCGGACCTGGCAGCGCCACCCGTGGCTGCCCGCCGCGACCACGGGCGAGCGGCTGACCGGACCGCGCGAGGTGGGCTGGACGGAGTCGGCCGTGGCCACCCTCGACGGCACGGGCCTGGACGGCGGTGAGCGGATGGACGCGGTGTTCCTGCTCAGCGGGCACATCCGCAACACGCAGTCGGCCGCGACGGCGGGTACGCAGCCCTGGACTGCGGAGAAGCGACTGCGGACGATCCTGCACGACCACCGCGACCGGTTCCCGGCACTGCACGAGGCGGCGCGGTCGATCGACGACGAGCCCCGCGACAACGGCTGGCGATTCGGCCTGGGCCGCATCCTGGA
The DNA here is from genome assembly GCF_006716745.1 of Saccharothrix saharensis. NCBI lineage: Bacteria > Bacillati > Actinomycetota > Actinomycetes > Pseudonocardiales > Pseudonocardiaceae > Saccharothrix > Saccharothrix saharensis. Next base: position 943,044 of record NZ_VFPP01000001.1, read on the forward strand.
CGGCCTGGAAGTCCTGATCGCCACCCGCCGGAACCCCACCGCCTGATACCGCACCTCCAGCCCACTCGCACGGGACCGGCTCCGCCCGGCGCCCCTGGCCGCCACCATCAGGACCCGTCCCGCTCTCGCCGGTCCGCCACCGGATCGGACGCCGCCTGCGGCCCGTGTGGGCGAGGTGGGCCGGGGTCAGCGGTGGTGGTGTGTGGCGTAGGAGGGTTCCGGGGCGGTGGAGCGGTGGTCCGGTCGGCTGTGCGCCGGGGTCAGCGCGGGCAGGGCCACCAGCCGCCCCTGGTCGCGGGTGGGCCGGTGGTGGGTGCGGGGCGGGGTGGCCGGTGGTTCGCCCGGGCCGGCCAGGTCGGTCGAGCACAGGTCGGTTGAACGCAGGTCGGTCGAGCGCAGTTCGGCGGCCAGACTGCCCAGCGGCACGCGGGGTCGGGTGCAGGCGTGTCCCGCCGCGATCCCCAGCGCCAACGGCACCCCGCCGCACAACTCCACCAACTCCTCCACCGCCGCCGGCTCCCGGCACACCCGCGCCGCGCCCAGCCGCGCGACCAGGAACGCGTGCGACTCCGTCCCGGACAGCACGTCCAGCGGCACGTGCGCGGCACCGTGGCCGACGATCAGCCCCGGCAGGCTGCGGCGGCTGGTCACGACCACCGCGCACGACCGGCCGCCCGGCAGCAGCGGCGTGACCTGGGCGGTGTCGGCGGCGTTGTCCAGCACCAGCAGCATCCGCCGCCCGGCGACCAGGCTGCGGAACAGGGCGGCGCGGGCGTGCGGATCGGTCGGCTGCCGGTCCACGCCGAGCGCGTCGAGGAACCCGCGCACCGCCACCACCGGGTCCATCGGCGCGCGTTCGTCACCGAGCAGGTCCACGAACAACTGGCCGTCGGGGAACCGGTCCAGCCGCCGGTGCGCCCAGTGCAGCGCCAGCCACGTCTTGCCGATGCCACCGGCGCCGACGATGGCGGAGATCCCGACCGTGGGGGCCGTGCACGTGACGTCGAGCCGGCCCAGCTCGTCCCGGCGGCCGACGAACGGCACGGGCGCGGCCGGCAGCTGGCGGGGCACCACCGCGGCCCGCGCCGGTGACGCGGTGAGCGCCGGGTCGGCGGCCAGCAGCCGCCGGTGCAGCTCCCGCAGCGCGACGCCCGGCTCGGTGCCCAGCTCCTCCACCAACCGGGCGCGGACCTCCCGGTAGTGCGCCAGGGCGTCCGGCGTCCGCCCGGCCCGGTGCAGGGCGAGCAGGTACTGGCCCGCCACCCGCTCGTCCAACGGGTGCCGCGCGGCACGCGCGGACAGCTCGGCCACCAGCTCCGCGCCCTGCCCGGCCCGCAGCCGGGCGTCCACCAGGTCGTGCTCGGCGGCCGACCGCTCCTGCCGCAGCCGGTCGCGCACGGCCTGCACCCACTCGCCGGCCAGGCCGGTCAACGCCTCGCCGCGCCACAGCGCCAACGCCTCGGTCAGCGCACGGACGTCGTCGCCGCCGCACAGCTCGCGGAACCGGTGCAGGTCCACCACCGCGTCGGCGACCAGGGCGTAGCCGCCCGACCGGTGCACGATCACCACGCCGTGCGCACCCGCCAGCGCCCGCCGCAACCGCGAGATGTAGCTGTGCAACGTGGCCCGCGCCCGTCTGGCGACCTGCGCGCCCCAGACCCGCTCGACCAGCCGGTCCACCGGCACCGCCCGGCCCGCGTCGACCGCCAGGGCCACCAGCACGCACCGCTGCCTGGGCGCGCCCAGGTCCACCGGTCGCCCGTCGACCTCGGCGCACACCTCCCCCAGCAGACGCAACACCACCGCCACGCCACCCACCCCCCGTGAGCCGGAACCTCTCCCCGACACCAGGCATAGCGCCTGCACCAGCGACGTGCAGGAACTCTGCAAGAGGTTCACACCATGGGTGCGCCATCGTGAGCACCGACGCGGCGACCACCACGTTCGGCAACGCCCTCGCGGTCGGCCCGCGCCGCCGGTCCCCGCCGGACCAGATACCCATCGAACGAGGCGGTAGTGATGAACAAGGCAAAGTCCGTGATCGCCGTCGGCGCGACGCTGCTGGGCTGCGTGACGTTCGGCGGCGTCGCCGGCGCCGCACCGAATCCTTCGTCCGACCGGCAGGCGCCGCTGCCCGCCGCCACCTGCTCCGGGTACGGCTCCGTGATCGTCACCGCCGACAAGCTGCGGATCCGATCCGGCAAGGGCACCAACTACAGCACCCTCAAGACCGTGAGCAAGAACGACAAGCTGTCGTGCTACCCGGTGGAGTCGGGTGGGAAGTACACCGCCTGCGGCGCCACCAACGCCACCGGCTGGATCCCGGTCGACTTCCGCGACGACATCTCGTGGGACGGCTACGTGGCGAGCGCCTGCGTCAAGGACGCCTGACACCGACCCCAGCACTCCCCGGCAGGCGGCTCTGCCGGGGAGTGCCTTATGCAACTAGTTGCAGTGCACCCCGTTGCACGACTACGGTCACCGTCATGGCGTTGGAGCACGCGATCCTCGTGTCGCTGGACGAGCGCGCGGGCTCGGGCTACGAGCTGGCCCAGCGGTTCGAGAAGTCCATCGGCTTCTTCTGGGCCGCCACCCACCAGCAGATCTACCGCACGCTCAAGCGCATGGTGGACCTCGGCTGGGTGTCCTGCCACGAGGTCGCCCAGGACGGCCGGCCGGACAAGAAGGTCTACGAGGTCGCCGCGGCCGGCCGGGACGAGCTGGCCCGCTGGCTGGCCGCGCCCGGCGAGCCGGAGACCATCCGGCACGACCTGTCGGTGAAGGTGCGGGGCGCGTCGTCGGGCGACGCGGGGGCGTTGCTCCGCGAGGTCGCCCGGCACCGCGACCTGCACACCGAACGCCTCGACGTCTACCTCGCCATCGAGAAGAAGGACTTCCCGGACCCGTCGGCCCTGTCCGGCCGGCGGTTGCACCAGTACCTCGTCCTGCGCGGCGGCATCCGGGCCGAGCGCGCGCTGGTCGAGTGGTGCGACGAGGTGCTGGCCGCGATGCGAGAGGACGACCGGCGATGACCGCCTACCCGACCCTGCTCCAGCCCCTGGACCTGGGCTTCACGACCCTGCGCAACCGGGTGCTCATGGGCTCGATGCACACCGGGATGGAGGACCGCGCCAAGGACTTCGACGCGCTGGCCGCCTACTTCGCCGAACGGGCGCGCGGCGGCGTCGCCCTCATGGTCACCGGCGGTTTCGCGCCCAACCGCGCGGGCTCGCTCTACCCGTTCGCGTCCAAGCTCACCACGCACCGCGAGGCGCGCCGCCACCGCGTGGTCACGCAGGCCGTGCACGAGCACGACGGCAAGATCGCCCTCCAGCTCCTGCACGCGGGCCGGTACGCCTACCACCCGTTCAGCGTGTCCGCCTCCCCGATCAAAGCCCCGATCGGCAGGTTCCGCCCCCGCGCGCTGTCGGACCGGGGCGTCCGGGCGCAGATCGACGCGTTCGCCCGCGCCACGGCGCTCGCCCGCGAGGCCGGGTACGACGGGGTCGAGATCATGGGCTCGGAGGGCTACTTCATCAACCAGTTCCTCGCGCCGCGCACCAACAAGCGCACCGATCGCTGGGGTGGCAGCGCGGAGCACCGGCGGCGGATCGCGGTCGAGGTCGTGCGCCGCTGCCGCGAGGCCGCCGGGCCGGACTTCATCCTGGTCTACCGCCTGTCGATGATCGACCTGGTCGAGGACGGCCAGACGTGGGACGAGGTGGTCGCGCTCGGCCAGGAGGTCGAGGCGGCCGGCGCGACGATCATCAACACCGGCATCGGCTGGCACGAGGCGCGCGTGCCGACGATCGTCACGTCCGTGCCGCGCGCGGCGTTCACGAACGTCACCGCCAGGCTGCGCCCGCACGTCGGCATCCCGGTGGTCACCTCGAACCGGATCAACATGCCGGAGGTCGCCGAGGAGGTGCTGGCGCGCGGTGACGCGGACATGGTGTCGATGGCGCGCCCGTTCCTGGCCGACCCGGACTGGGTGCGCAAGGCCGAGAGCGGCCGCGCCGACGAGATCAACGCGTGCATCGCCTGCAACCAGGCGTGCCTGGACCACACGTTCTCCATGAAGCGGGCGTCCTGCATGGTCAACCCGCGTGCGGGCAACGAGACCACGCTCCGGCTGCTGCCGACCCGCCGCGCGAAGCGGGTCGCCGTGGTCGGCGCGGGCCCGGCCGGCCTCGCCGCCGCGACCGCGCTGGCCGAACGCGGGCACGACGTGGAGCTGTTCGAGGCCGACGACGACATCGGCGGCCAGTTCGCCATCGCCCGTCGCATCCCGGGCAAGGAGGAGTTCGCCGAGACGATCCGCTACTTCCGGCGGCGGATCGAGCTGACCGGCGTGAAGCTGCACCTCGGTGCCCGGGTGACCGCCGACGACGTGGCCGGCTTCGACGAGGTCGTGATCGCCACCGGCGTCGCGCCGCGCGTGCCCGCCATCCCGGGCGTGGAACGCGCGCTGTCCTACGTGGACGTCGTCCGGCACGGCGCGCCGGTCGGCGACCGGGTCGCGGTGATCGGCGCGGGCGGGATCGGGGTGGACGTCACCGAGTTCCTGACCCACGCCTCCTCCCCCGCCCTCGACGTGGCCGAGTGGCGTGCCGAGTGGGGCGTCACCGACCCGGAGCGGGTCCGCGGCGGCGTCACCGCGCCCCGGCCCACCGAACCCGCGCGGCAGGTGTACCTGTTGCAGCGCAAGGAATCGCGGATCGGCAAGGGCCTGGGCAAGACCACCGGTTGGGTGCACCGGGCGGCGCTCGCGGCCAAGGGCGTCGAGCAGCTCACCGGCGTGAACTACGAGCGGATCGACGACGCGGGGTTGCACATCACCTTCGGGCCGCGACGCGAACGGCCGCGGGTGCTGGACGTCGACACGGTCGTGGTGTGCGCGGGCCAGGAGTCCGTGCGCGACCTGGTGGACGCGCTCACCGGCCGCGGCGTCGTCACGCACGTCATCGGCGGCGCGGACGTCGCCGCCGAGCTCGACGCGAAACGCGCCATCGACCAGGGCACGCGACTCGCGGCCACGATCTGACCAGGAGGCAAGGGTGAACGCGGCACTGCGGTTCAAGGCGGCGGTCGAGGCGGGCGACATCGTCGGCGCGACGGAGTTCTTCGCCGACGACATCACGTTCCACAGCCCGGTGAAGTTCCGGCCGTTCGAGGGCATCGACACCGTGCGCGCGCTGTTCGGCGTGCTCCAGCGGACGTTCGAGGACTTCCGGTACGTCGGCCAGTACGACGGGCCCGACGGCCACGTGCTGCACTTCCGCACCGTGGTCGACGGCAAGCAGGTCGAGGGCATCGACCTGATCGAGCTCGACGCCGACGGCCGGATCGGCACGTTCACCGTGATGATCCGGCCGCACTCGGCGCTGACGACCGTCGGCGAGGCCGTGTGGGCGGGCCTGGTCGCCGACGGCGTCGTGTCGTGAGCAGGCGGCGGGCCTACTCGGAGAACGCCGGGCCGACCCGGTGGTTGCTGTCGTGCCACGAGTCGGTCGGGAATCCGCCGCCGACGCCGTAGCGGCACCCACCCGCACCGGACACGCCGTTGTGCGGCGCGATGAACGGCGCGGACCCGACGGTCCCCGTGCAGTAGTGCTCGTTCGCCCGATGCCGCCTTCCGGCGTGTAGTACGACGCCACGTAGTCGACGCCGGGCCGCACGGGGACGGCCTGCTGGAACCCGGCGATCCGGCGGCTGTCGGGCTCGCCGCGGCCGGTCTGCTCGGCGACCGGGCGGGCGAAGCGGATCCGCGTGCCGACCTCCACCGGGTCAGGATCCGCGTCGCGGTCGCCGCGCCACGAGGACGAGTCGAGGATGCCCAGGCAGCCCGCGAGCGGCAGCGGCCCGGTCGTGCCACGTGTACGGCGGTGCCGGGCGTCGACACCGGGCTGACGTCGGTCTTGTCGTAGGCCCGCGCCGGTGACGTGGACGCCCGGCTCGGTCGGCCGTCGTCGGTGGTCACCTCGACCCGGCCGGTCGGGGTCGTCCACGAGCCGAGCACGTGGCCGGTGATCAGGAACGGGATGCCGACCTCGGCCCGCGGGTTCCGCGTCGGGATGTCGACGCGGGTGCGGAAGTCGTCGGCCCCGCGGGCGGGCAGCACGCCGCCGAGCAGCGGCGCGACAGCGGCGACCACCACCGCGAATCGGGATGATCGGAACACGGGCGCTCCGGGTGTCGGGGACAGCCGCGGTGGGTCCCGCGCCTGTTGCGCCACAGCCGGAATCGCTCGCGCCGGGTAGGGCGCTACACCGAGCTTCGGTGTCGCACCGGTATTCGCCCTCCCCTAGGCTCGCCGCTGTGGACTTCATCTTCACCCGGCCCGACTCGAGGGCCGCCGCGGCAGCCTTGGAGGTGTGCCACGAGTACGCCGAACCCTGGTTGCTGAACCACTCGTCGCGCGCTTACTCGTGGGCCGTCGCGCACGCGTCCGCCGTGGACATCCCCCACGACGGCGAGCTGCTGTACGTGGCCGCGCTCCTGCACGACCTCGCGCTCACCCCACCGTTCGACAGCCACACGCTGCCGTTCGAGGAGGCGGGCGGGCACGTGGCGTGGGTGTTCGCGGCCGGTGCCGGGTGGGGACGGGTGCGGCGCGACCGGTTGGCCGAGGTCATCGTGCTGCACATGCGGGACGACGTGCCCGCCGACGACGACCCGGAGAGCCACCTGTTGCAGGTCGCGGTGAGCGCCGACGTGTGCGGGCGCGGGCTGGACCGGTTCCCGGAAGACGTGGTGGACGCGGTGCTGACCCGCTACCCCAGGCTCGGGTTCCCCGACGCGTTCCTGCTCCGGGCCGAGGACCAGGCCCAGCGCAAGCCGCGGTGCGCCGCCGCCGGGCTGATGCGCGACGGCTGGGCGCAACGCGTGCGGAGCAACCCGCTGGACGCGCCCGGCCGGTGACCGGGCGCGTCCGGAGGTCGGTCACCGCAGGCCGTAGGCCCGGATGATCGTCTGGTCGACCGCGTTGCCCTCGGCGTCACGCGCCTGCGCCCGCAGCGAGACGAACGTCGCGCCGGCCGGGTGGACGACCGCCGCGAGCCACCGCTCGCCGACCTTGACCAGCGGCGCGGGCCGCCACGTCGCACCGTCGTCGAACGAGACCTGTACCGCGGGCTTGGCGACGCCCCTGGTGTCGGCCGAGCCGTTGCGCTGCACGTACACGGGGATCGCGAACGGCCGTCCGGCCGCCGCGCGGTTCTCGGCGTCCAACGACGGCGCGAACCGCACCGCGAGCAGCGGCAACGCGGCCGGCACCTCGCCCGCGACGTGCTCCGAGGTGAACGACCAGTCCGCCACCACGCGCGTGGACAACTCGGCCACGCCAGACCGCTCCGCCTCGGCGTGCACCCGGTAGGCGCCCTTGCCCGCGGGCACGACGCCCGCCACGTACCCGTCGTACGGCGATTCGGCGAGCAGCACGCCGTCGCGGTGCAGTGTCGTCCTGGCCGCCGTGACGTCGGAGAACCCGTAGTGGTTCGAGTCCTGGTCGGTGAACATCGGCAGCGACACCACGACCTCGTCACCGAGCCGCCCGCCCCACTCGTGCGCGCGGCCCGTGTCCGGGAACGCGGGACCGAACACGGCCGCGTTCCACTTCTCGGCCACCGGGCGGCCCGCGGTGAACCGGCGGGGCTGCGCGGTGCTCTGGAAGCTCTGCGGCGGGAACGCCTGCGGTTCGGGCATCTGGAGGAAGTCGCCGTACCAGTCGATGCCCGGCGTGTAGTACTCGGCGATCTCCAGCGGCAGCGGACCGCCCGCCATCTGGTCCCGGAAGCCGGTCGTGCCCGGTCCGGCCGAGGCGACGAGCGACTTGACCCGCACCAGGTCACGGCGCTGGAACGCGCGGTCGAGCCGGTCGGGCACCGCGCCGTCGTGCCGCCACGCGACCGAGTACTGGTACGGGCTGCCGACGTAACCGCCGCTGCCGTCGGGCTTCGCGAGCCGCCCGGCCACCTCGAAGCTCGCCGCACCGGGTGCGGACGTCTTCGACGGCACGAACAGCACGGCACCCGGCGGGAAGCCGATGAAGCCGGTACCCGTGTCGCCCCAGGACGCCGTCCGGCGGAAGAACACCTCCGTGTAGCCGGCCTCCGCGTCCTTCTCGTCCACGGTCAACGCGATCGGCTTGCCCGCGCGCGCGTCGAACACGAACTCGGCGGGGCCGGTGATGACGGTGCTGGGCTCCAGCACCTGGGTGAGCTGCTGCGTCGCCCTGGTCTGGATGAACGCGTCGGCGTAGAACGTGCCCTTGGGCACGCGGGCGACCACCGTGCCGGACGGGTCGTGCGCCAGGTACGCCTTGCGGTGGTTCATGTCGACGAACCGGAAGGAGTAGTCCGGGGTGGGGGCGCCGGTGTGGTCGAGGAACGTGAGCTTCACGTCGTAGCTCTCGACCTCCTTGGTCACGCCGACCGGCGTGCGCAGCGGCGTGGCCCCGCCGGTCGCCACCACGGCACCGCTGTACCGGCCGTCCGGCCCGTCCAGCGAGGTGAGGACGGTGACGGCGAGCGCGGCTTCACCGCCGGCGGGCACGGTGAGCGAGGACGGCGAGAACGTGACCATGCCCGCGGGCGCGGGGTTGCCGTCCGGGTCGCGCAGGTCGGCGCTCGGGGTCAGGGTGACCGGGCCGGTGCCGGTGTTGCGGTAGACGATCTTCTGCTCGATCGGCTGGTCGTCCTGGTGCGGCCACCGCGCCACGCCCAGGCTCACCGACGCGGGCTCGGACGTCAGCGACTGCGCGACGGCAGCCGCCACGTCGACCCGGCCCGCGCCCTGCTCGTAGGCGGTCAGGTCGGGGTTGGGCTGCGCGCTCGCCATGAGTGCGCCCTTGATCCGCGCGGGCGTCCAGTCCGGGTGCTGCGCGGCGACGATCGCCGCCGCGCCCGCCACGTGCGGTGCGCTCATCGACGTGCCGGACAGCGCCACGTGCCCGTCGTCCACGGGGGTGCCGATGCGGCCGTTCGCCGCCTTGGCCGCCACGATGTCCACGCCCGGCGCGGTGATGTCCGGCTTGATCGCGTCGTCGTCCCAGCGCGGTCCGCGCGAGGAGAACTCCGCGAGTCCGTCCGACCGGTCCACCGCGCCCACGGTGAGCGCCAGGTCGGCCGCGGCGGGACTGCCGATCGTCTGCTCGGACGGGCCGCTGTTGCCCGCCGAGACCACGAACAGCGCACCTCCGGTGCTGGTGAGCTGGTTGACGGCCAACGACATCGGGTCCGTGCCGTTGGTGCGCATGGAGCTGCCCAGGCTCATGTTGACCACGTCCGCGCCCGCCGCGACGGCCCACTCCATGCCCGCGATGATGTCGGACTCGTAGCCGCCGCCGTGGTCGCCGAGCACCTTGCCGTTGAGCACCGCGCTGTCCGGCGCGACGCCCTGGTACTCGCCGGCACCGGTGATGGTCGCCGCGACGTGCGTGCCGTGGCCGACCCGGTCGTCGGTGTCGGGGCTGTCGCTGAAGTTGCGCGACTCCACGACCGCGCCCGCCAGGTCCGGGTGGGTCGCGTCGACGCCGGTGTCCAGCACCGCGACCTTCGCGCCGGTCCCGGTGTGCCCGGCCTGCCACGCCCGCGGCGCGCCGATCTGCGGGACGCTGCGGTCGAGGGTGGCGCGGACCGGACCGTCCAGCCACACCTTCGTCACGCCCGCGGCCCGCGCGCCCGCCCAGAACGCGCCGTCCTTGGCCGCCTCGACCGCGTACCCGCCGATGCTCGGTAACGGCTCCCCGGCCACCGCCGGGCCGGTCGACGTCACGATCAGCGGCGTGACGCGGGTCGACCGGTCGTCGTACCCGGCCCGGATCAGACCCGTGACGTCGAACAGCCGCTCGTCCAGCCGACCGGAGCGCACGTCGGCCAGCACGTCGGTCGGCAGCACGTGCAGGTCGCCGTGCTCGTCCAGCCGCTGCACGAACCGCACTTCGGCCCGGCCGCGACCGGGCCGCACCCGGGCGCGGTTGTCGCGCACGGTGACGACGTCGCCGGTGACCAGCGTGATCGTGCCCTCCGGCGGCGCGCCGCCCGGCCGCATGCCGGTCGCCTCCGGCGGCTCGGCCGCGGCCGGGACCGTCGCGGCGACCATCACCACCACCGCGACCAGCCCGGATGCCTTGGTCCTGCGGGACATGTGGACTCCCCTCACCGTGGCGGCGCTCGGTGTGCCCGCCACTGCCCTCAGTGACTAGGACACCGCGCAGCGCTACCGCGTTGCTTCGGGGAGGCGCACATCCGGGGCGCGATACCCGCTTGGCCCAACCGTTCCCGCCCGGTCGTCATGCGGGCCGACGTGGTACGCGGGTCGCATTCCGCTGTCCGGCCGACGCCGGCACCGGGTCGCCGAGGCTACGTTCGAATCGATTCAGCGGACATCTCGCAATGGAGCGACCATGCCCAAGTTACGCACGCCCGCCGCCGTCCTCGCGCTGGCCGCGGCCCTGCCGCTGGTGACCGCGCCCGCCGCGCAGGCGAGTGCCCTGATCACCGAACTGCCCGGTCTGCCCGGCTACCCCACCCACCGCACCATCGCGGTCAACGACCTCGGCCAGGTCATCGGGGCCACCTCCGGCAACGGCGCACCGCACACCGTGCACTGGTCGCCCGGCGGTGCGGCCACCGACCTCGGCCTCGGCACGCCGTCCGGACTGAACGAGGTCGGCCAGGTGCTGATCCAGCAGGCCGTCAGCGGCGCGGGCCCGTACGTGCAGCGGCCGCGGATCTGGCAGGCGGGCAAGGTCACCGACATCTCGCCGGGCGGCGGCTGGGTCATCGCGTCGGCGATCAACAACGACGGCGTGGTCCCGATGACGTACTCCACCTCGTCGTCGGGCTACCACCAGGAGCGCGCGGTCGTGTGGCGGGACGGCAAGCACACGGCGTTGCCGCTGACCGGGCCGCACCTGTGGCTGAGCGCGGTCAACGAGGCCGGGGTCGTCGCGGGCAACAAGCTGCCCATGTTCAGCGGCGACGCGTACGCGTTCCGCTGCGTGACCACCACGTCGTGCGAGCCGCTGGCCACCGTGCCCGGCAGCGGCATGTACTCCGTCGAGGCGATCAACGAGGCCGGCGTGGTCGTCGGCAACCAGGGCACGCAGGCGTTGCGCTGGGAGGGCTCCGGCGTCACGGTGCTGAGCGCGTCCGGTGGCGTGGCCGACGGCCCGCAGGCGATCAACGAGCGCGGCGACGTCGTCGGCTGGACCACCGAGTTCACCGGCGTGCGCAAGGCGACGCTGTGGCCCGCCGGCGGCAAGGCGGTCGACCTGGGCGTGCCGGGACCGTCCGAGGCGGTCGCGGTCAACGAGCGCGGTGACGTGATCGGCTGGACCTCCGCGGACAACCCCGACGCGCCCCGCGCGTTCCTGTGGCGCGACGGGCGGATCACCTACCTGGGTTCGCTCGGCGGCGCGCACAGCCTGCCGACCGCGTTGAACGACCGGGGCACGATCGTCGGCGAGAGCACCACCGCGGACGGCACGCTCAAGGCCGTGAAGTGGAACCTGATCACCACGACGCCGCGGCGCTGATCGCGGTCGCGGGGGCCGGCACCGGGTCGGCCCCCGCGGTCACGCCGTCGTCACCGCCGCGATCGGCAGCGAGATCACGATGGTCAGGCCGCCGCCGGGGGTGTCCTCCGCGGTGAGGGCGCCGCCCATGGCGTCCACGAACCCCTTGGCCACGCTCAGCCCGAGCCCGATGCCCGGCGTCGCGTCCCGGTCGCCGAGGCGTTGGAACGGCGCGAACACCGCGCTCGCCGTGTTCTTCGGCAGCCCCTGCCCGTGGTCGACCACGCGCAGCTCGACCCGGTCGCCGTAGGCGCTGGCCCGCACCGCGACCTCCGGCTCGTCGGCGTTGATCCGGCCGTCGCCGTCCACGTCGACCAGGCGGCGCGGGGTGAGCCTGCCGTGCCGCAGCGCGTTGTCGACCACGTTCGCCACCACGCGTTCCAGCAGGCCCAGGTCGGCGAGCACGGGCGGCAGGTGCTCGGCCACGTCGACCGACACCGTGGCGCGTTCGTCGATGCCGGCCAGAGCGCGCGCCACCACCTCGTCGTAGGTCACCGCACGCAGTTGCGGCACGACCGCGCCGGTGGCCAACCGGGACGAGTCGAGCAGGTTGTCGATCAGCCCGGCGAGCCGGTCCGCGGACACCTCGACGGTCTCCAGCAGTTCGACGGTGTCCTCCTCCGACAGCACCAGATCGGCGTCACGCAGGCTGCCGATCGCGGCTTTGATCGAGGTAAGCGGCGTGCGCAGGTCGTGGCCCACGGCGGAAAGCAGGGCCGTGCGCAGCTCCGTGGTCTCCGCCCGCCGCTGCGCCTCGGCGGTCTCGGCGGCCATCCGCTGCTGCCGCAACGCCATCAGCGCCTGGCCGGCCGCGGCTTCCAGCGCCCGCTGGTCGGCGGCGGGCAGCGTCCGGCCGCGCAGCGCCAGGTGGACGTCGGCCGTCACCGGCACGTCCACGTCCGCTTCGTCCGGCTCGGAGCACGGCCGCGGCCCGACGCACGCCACCCGTTCCCACTCGCCGTCCCGCCGCTCCAGCAGCGCCACCGACTCCAGCGCGAAGTTCTCCCGCACCTTCTCCAGCATCCGGGCCAGCGGGAACGGGCTGGTCAGCACCGTGCGCGCGTAGGAGGCGAGCAACGCGGCCTCGGTGCGGGCCCGCGCGCCCTGCTCGGCCACGCGCGCGGCCCGGTCCACCACGAGCGCGACCAGGCCCGCCGCCACCAGCATCGCGACCAGCGTGACGAGGTTCGCCGGGGTGGCCACGGTCAGGCTGTGGTAGGGCGGGGTGAAGAAGAAGTTCAGCAGCCCCGCGCCGAGGAACGCCGCCACCAGCGCCGGACCGAGCCCACCGACCAGCGCGACCACCACCGTGGCCAGGAAGAACCCGACCAGGTCGGTGGACTGCGACAGGCCGTCCCGCCCCGCCAGACCGATCGCCGTCACGACGGCGGGCAGCAACGCCGCCAACACCCACCCCGACGGCTTGCGCACCCGGTCGCGCGGGATGCCGCCCCACCGCCACCGCCGACCGCGCCGCGCCTCGTCGTGGGTGACCATGTGCACGTCGATCGGCCCGGACGCCTGGATGGTCGCCGCGCCGATGCCCTCGTCGAACACCCGGGCCAGCCGCGACCGGCGGGACGTGCCGAGCACGAGCTGGGTGGCGTTCACGCCGCGCGCGAAGTCCAGCAACGCGGTCGGCACGTCGTCGCCGACCACGGTGTGGAACGTCGCGCCGACGTCCTCGGTCACCCGCCGGAACCCGGCCACCAGCTGCGGCGACACCCCGGCCAACCCGTCGCCGCGCATGATGTGCACGACCATCAGCTCCGCGCCCGCGCGTGCCGCGACCCGCCGGGCGCGCCGGATCAGCGTCTCGCTCTCCGGGCCGCCGCTGATCGCGACGACGACCCGTTCCCTGGTCTCCCAGGTGTCGGTGATGCGCTGCTCCGAGCGGTAGCGCTGCAACGCCACGTCCACCTGGTCGGCCACCCAGAGCAGGGCCAGTTCACGCAGGGCGGTCAGGTTGCCGACCCGGAAGTAGTTGCCCAGCGCCGCGTCGATCCGGTGCGCCGCGTAGACGTTGCCGTGCGCCAGGCGGCGGCGCAGCGCTTCCGGCGTGATGTCGACCAGCTCGACCTGCTCGGCCCGCCGCACCACCTCGTCGGGCACGGTCTCGCGCTGCCGCACGCCGGTGATGCGCTCGACCACGTCGTTGAGCGATTCGAGGTGCTGCACGTTCACCGTGGACAGCACGTCGATGCCCGCTTCCAGCAGTTCCTCGACGTCCTGCCACCGCTTCGCGTTGCGCGAGCCCGGGGCGTTGGTGTGCGCGAGTTCGTCGACCACGGCCACCTCGGGTTTGCGCGCCAGGAGCCCGTCGACGTCCAACTCGGTGTCGGGTCGCCGGCGGGCCAGGTGCTCCAAGCCGTCCAGCAGCGCGGCGGTGTTCTCCCGGCCGTGCGTCTCGACCAGGCCGACCACGACGTCCGTGCCCCGGTCACGCCGCCGGTGCGCCTCGCCCAGCATGGCGAACGTCTTGCCGACACCGGGTGCCGCGCCGAAGTAGATCCTCAGCTCACCGCGCTTGCGCTTGCCTGCCACGGCCCACAGTGTGCGCGTGGCCACCGGCCCGCGCGGCCCGCCCCCGGACCTTTACGCCGTCTTGACGACCCCGGTGCCGCGACGAAGTGTTCACCGGGAGTTCGACTCCGCGCACCACCCGGCGCCACGGCGCGAAACGATACTTCCGCCTGCCCCCGTTCGGGTCATGATCGGAGTACCGCATGTCGCACGACCACAGCCACGAACACCACCACCAGGGCGTGGAGGGCAGCTGGCGCGACGCGGAGGACGACCGGCCGCTCTCGGTGGCGCGACGCCGGTTCCTCGCCGGGCTGGGCGCGGCCGGGGTGGCGACCACCCTGGGCGCGCTGCCCGCCCACGCGCACGGCGACCGGCCGGCCACTCCGGTCAACCCGTGGGGTGGGCGCGGTCGGTGGTTCGCCGGAGACCACCACATCCACACCAAGTACTCGTCCGACGGCCAGTACGAGGTGGCGCAGCAGGTCGCCAAGGCGCGCGAGCACGGGCTCGACTGGGTCGTCATCACCGACCACGGCGGGGTGGCGCACGAGAAGTTCTCCATCGGCCAGGTCGCGCCGGACATCGAGCGGGCCCGCAGGTCGTACCGGGACGTGCTCGTCTACCAGGGCCTGGAGTGGAACATCCCGGGCGCGGAGCACGCCACGGTGTTCCTGCCGCCCGGGCGGTCCGCGGTGGACATCCTGCGGGCGTTCGAGGCGGCCTACGACGGGGGCGTGCTGTCCACGCCGGTGGCGAGCGGCGGCAAGGGTCTGATCACCCGCTCGACCTCGGCCGACGGCGAGCCGTACGCGTTGGCGGCCCTGCGGTACCTGGAGGCGCAGGTGCTCTCCGGCCGCACGGAGATCGCGCTGATGTTCGCCAACCACCCGTCGCGGCGCGGTGTGGACAGCCCGCACGAGTTCCGCGGCTGGCGCGACGCGGCACCCGGCGTGGCGGTCGGCATGGAGGGCGCGCCCGGCCACCAGGCGGCGGGCGTCCCGACCGCGAACGGCGGCCGCGGGGCCGCCCGCGGGCTTTACGACGCCTCGCCGAACCAGGACAGCTTCCCCGGCTTCGCACCGACCGCGACGGAGAACCCGTACCGCACCTACGGCGGCTTCGACTGGATGACCGCCAAGGTCGGCGGGCTGTGGGACTCGCTGCTGGCCGAGGGCAGGCCGTGGTGGGTCACCGCCACCTCCGACGCGCACCGGGTGCACCGGGACACGCACGTCCAGGGCACCGGCAACCACAGCGAGACCGGCAGCAAGGGCGCACCCGTCGACACCGGCGTGCCGCAGGTCGAAGGCGACTACTGGCCCGGCTTCTACAGCTCCACCCTGGTCGGCGCGGACTCGAAGTCCTATGTGGACGTGATGCGCGGCATGCAGGCCGGCAAGGTCGTCGCGGTGCACGGGCGGATCGTCGACGGGCTGACCGTGCGGGTCCGCTCGCTCGGCGAGGGCGACAACCGGGGCGTCACGATCGGCGGCCGCACGTTCGTCCGGCGCGGTCACGACGTCGAGGTGGTGGTCGAGGTCGACCTGGCGCGCGGGGCCAACTTCGCGGGCCTGGTGCCGCGCCTGGCGAAGGTGGACCTGATCGCCGGTCCCGTCACCGGTCCGGCGGCCGACCGCGACGCGTTCACCGCACCCGCCACGACCGTGGTGAAGTCGTTCGAGGTCGCCCGCACCGCGCGCGGCACGGTCCGGTTCACGCACGTGTTCCGCCGCGTGGAAGGTGCGTTCTACCTGCGGCTGCGCGGCTCGGACGGCAACCGGCTGACCTCCGACGGCCACCCGGTGATGGACGTCGTCGGTGACGCCGACCCGTGGTCGGACCTGTGGTTCTACGCCAACCCGGTGTTCGTGGACGTCATCTGATGAGCTGGCTCGGCGCCGTGCCCGCCCTGCCCGGCGAGCACGGCGCGGCGCACCGGGACGCGCTGCTGCTGGCTGCGCTCGGTGACGTGCCCGCGGACTTCGTGTGCACGCACATCGACCGGTCCGGGCCCGTCGCCGTCACCACCCTCTCGGCCCACGTGACCGGCGAGGTGGACGTGGACCGGCTGGCGGCGGCCCTGCGCGGCCCGGTGGCGCTGGTCGACGACTCCGACACCCCGGCCGCACGCGCCGCCAGGGCGGGCCGCGACCGCGTCGACGGCCGGTGCGTCCGGTTCCCCGGCCAGTCGCTGCTCACCGGCACGCACCCCGCGGCCGAGGTGGTGGCGGTGTCGGCGATCGACCGGGTGGTCGGCATCGGCGTCGAGGTCGCGCCGGGCGACCCCGTGCGGACGCTGGGCTTCCTGCGCCCGGTCTGCGCGGACGGCGAGCTGCTGCTACTGGTGGAACCCGCGGTCGGCGGCGTGCTGCGACCGGCGGAGGCGGAGAGCCCGCACCAGTGCTGCGGGGGTCATTGACCGCAGGCCCGGACCGCCCGCGAACGCCCACAGGGCGATCACCGGGTCGCAGATCGCGCACCCGAGCGACGAGTGCTCGGCGAACGGCACGATCGGGTTGCCGTGCAGGTGGTGCGCCACGTCGGCGGCCGTGTGCACGAGCCACCCGATGCCGATCCACGTCCACGACGTCAGCCCGCGGTAGGCGCAGAAGGTGATCACGGCGGTGATCGCGAACTCCCACGCCCCCAACCCGCCGCCGCTGAGGTACGCCGCACCGGCGCCGCCGACCATGACCGCGTTGAACGGTCGGCGGTGCCGGTCGGGGACGAGGGAGTTCACGAGCACGTACAGCACGCCGATGAGCAGTGCCGAGACCACGACCATGGTTGGCGGTCCTTGTCGTCGCAGGAGATCAGGTCGTCCTGGACGGTAGGAGCACTGCGGCGGACGCGGCAGTGGCCGGAGTGCCAGACCCCAACGGGTTCTCGCCAACTCCGGCCACCCGCCGCGCGCGGTCTCAGGGGGCCACGTCGACCTTCGGCTTGTCTTCGGCCAGGTCGAGGCTGGTGCGCAGGGTGATCGGCTTGAGCAGCAGGGCCGCGACCACGCCGATCACCGCGATGGCCGCCGAGATCAGGAAGATGTGCCCGGTGGCGTCGCCGTAGGCGTTGCGGACGATGTGTTGCACCGCGTCCGGCAGCACGTTCAGGTTGAGGTTGCCGCCGCCCGCGCCGCCGACGGGGATGCCCGCCGCGGCCAGGTCGCGGGTGATGTGGTCCTCCACCCGCCGGGCCAGCACCGCGCCCAGCACCGACACACCGATCGTGCCGCCGAGCGACCGGAAGAACGCGATGGTCGAGCTGGCCGCGCCGATGTCCTTGAGCGGCACGGTGTTCTGCACCGCGAGCACCAGGTTCTGCATGCTCATTCCGACCCCGGTGCCGACGAGCAGCATCGCGCCGCCGACCAGGACCAGGGACGTGTCGTGGTCGATCTGCCCGAGGGCGAGGAACCCGAGCACCAACGTGGCCGCGCCCACCACGATGTAGGGCTTGACCCGGCCGGTCTTGGTGATCAGCCGCCCGGACACGATGGACGCGCCCAGCACGCCGACCATCATCGGGATGGTGAGCAGGCCTGCCTCGGTCGGGCTGTAGCCGCGGCCGATCTGGAAGTACTGGCCCAGGAACACCGCGCCGCCGAACATCGCCATGCCCACCGCCACGCTGGCCAGGATCGCCAGCGCGGTCGTGCGCTGCTTGACGATCCGCGGCGGCACCACCGGCTCCGCCGCGCGGGCCTCCACGGCGACCGCCGCGCCCAGCAGCGCCACCGAGGCGCCGACCATGGCGAAGCTCTGCCACGACAGCCACGCGAACGAGCCGTCGACGAACGAGATCCACACCAGCAGCACGCTCACGCCGACCGCGATGAGGCTCGCGCCCAGGTAGTCGATCTTCACGTCGTCCCGCCGGGCGGTCTTGACCTTCAGCGTGGCCTGGAGCACGAACAGCGCGACCACGGCGACCGGCACGCCGATGAAGAAGCACCAGCGCCAGCCCAGCCAGGAGGTGTCCACGATGAGGCCGCCCAGCAGCGGACCGCCGACCGTGGCCAGCGCCATCACGCCGCCGAGGTAGCCGTTGTACCGGCCGCGCTCGCGCGGCGGGATCATCGCCGCGATCACCACCTGCACCAGCGCCTGGAGACCTCCGACGCCGATGCCCTGGAACGCGCGCGCCCCGATGAGCTGGCCCGCGCTCTGCGCGAACCCGCTGACCACCGAGCCGACCACGAAGATCACGATGGCGACCTGGACCAGGGTCTTCTTGTCGAACAGGTCCGCGAGCTTGCCCCAGATCGGGGTGGTGGCGGTCGCGGTCAGCAGGGTCGCGGTGACGACCCAGGTGTACTGGGTCTGCGACCCGTTGAGCGCGCCGATGATCTGCGGCAACGCCGTCGAGACGACGGTGCCGCTCAGCATCGCGACGAACAGCACCAACAGCAGACCGCTCAGAGCCTCCAGCACCTGGCGGTGGCTCATCACGGTGCTGTCGGTGGTGGCGGGTGCGCTCATCGCGCGGCCTCCAAGGTGGAGCCGAGGGCTCCTTCGACGTCGGTGGTCAGGCGCCCCAGTGCCCGGGTCAGCGCCTCGACCTCTTCAGGGCTCCAGTCGGCAAGCGCGCGACCCAGCAACCGGTCGTACCAGTCGCGGGCGTCGGCGAGCGCGGCGTGCCCGCGTTCGGTGACCACGAGGATGCTGGCGCGGCCGTCGGCGGGATCGGCGCGTCGTTCGACCAGCCCGTTGGTGACCAGCGCGGCCACCGCCCGGCTCACCGTGGACGGGTCGAGCCCGGCGCTGGAGGCCAGCTCCTTGGCGTGGCAGCCGGTGGCGTCCGAGCCCGCGCGGTCGATCAGGCTGAGCGTGCCGATCAGGCCTGGAGCCAGTGCGTGCGGTCGCTGCTTGACCATGCGCACGACCTTGAGCAGGTCGCGCAACCGGTCCTCCAGCTGCCGCGCGGCGGCGTCCATGCCGTCCTCCCTCTCCTCGCATTGCTTGCCACATACAACTATCGCTCAAAGTTGCACGTCGTGCAAGTTTGCTCGGTGTGCACTGAGTTACAGCAGGAAAGCTGCACAGCGTGCACGTTTTGGTACCGTGGGTCACCACCACGCCGAGCATCGGCCCGGTCACACAACCGGGTCGGGAACGGACCGCCGATGACCACCGCTTCCCGACAGAAACGCCCAGGCACCGGTCGGCCCACCGTCCCGCTGCCGCCCGAGTTCACCACCCGGGACGCGGGCCCGTTCGACCCGCCGAGCGCCCTGACCCGCCTCGGCGAGGACGGTCCGGTGCACCGCGTGACCATGCTCGACGGCGACCCCGCGTGGATCGTGACCAGTCACGAGCTGGCCCGCACCCTGCTCGGCGACCCCCGGATGAGCTCCGACCGGTTCCGCAGCCGCCGCGTGCTGGAGAAGCTGCCCGCGCCGGTCCGCGCCCGGATGACCGACGCGCGGGCCCGCGCGGGCAGCTTCATCACCATGGACCCGCCCGAGCACACCCGGTACCGCAAGCTGCTCACCGGGCAGTTCACCGTCCGCCGGATGCGTCAGCTCGAACCGCGCATCCAGCGCATCGTCGACGACCACCTCGACGCGATGATCGCCGCCGGTCCCGGCGCCGACCTCGTCCAGGCGTTCGCGCTGCCCGTGCCGTCGCTGGTGATCTGCGAACTGCTGGGCGTCGGGTACGGCGACCGCGGCGAGTTCCAGGAGCGCACCGGGAAGCTGCTCAAGCTCGACGTGCCCGTGGACGAGGTGATGCGGCTGGCCGAGGAGCTGCGGGCGTTCATGCAGGGCCTCGTGCGGAGCAAACGCGCCGAGCCGACCGACGACATGCTGTCCGGCCTGATCCAGGCCGACCCCACGCTCACCGACGACGAGCTGATCGGCATGGCGAACCTGCTGCTGGTCGCGGGTCACGAGACCACGGCCAACATGCTGGCGCTCGGCACGTTCGCACTGCTGGAGCACCCCGAGCAGCTCGCCGCCCTGCGCGCGGAGCCGTCGTCGGTCGGCGGCGCGGTCGAGGAACTGCTGCGCTACCTCTCGATCGTCCACCTCGGTGTCGTGCGCACGACACGGGAGGAGGTGGAGATCGCGGGCGAGGTGGTCCCGGCCGACTCCACGGTGCTGGTCTCCGTGCCCGCGGGCAACCGCGACCCGTACCAGTACCCCCGGCCGGATGTGCTGGACGTGACCCGCCCGCGCGGGCCGCACCTGGCGTTCGGGCACGGCGTGCACCAGTGCCTCGGCCAGCAGTTGGCCCGGGTGGAGATGACCGTCGGGTTCACCGGCCTGCTGACCAGGCTGCCCGGCCTGCGCCTGGCCGTGCCCGCCGCGGAGGTGCCCATGCGCGACGACATGCTGGTCTACGGCGTGCACGCGCTCCCGATCACCTGGGACGCGTGACCGCCGGCGACTACTTCATGGTGGCGAGCTGGATCAGGTTGCCGCAGGTGTCGTCCAGGACCGCGGTGACCACCGGTCCCAGGTCGGTCGCCTCCTGGGTGAACACGACGCCGAGCGCCTTGAGCCGCTCGACCTCGGCGTGGACGTCGTCCACGGCGAACGACGTGAACGGGATGCCGTCGGCCACCAGGGCCTCCTTGAACGGGCCCGCCGCCGGGTGGGCCGACGGCTCCAGCAGCAGCTCCACGCCGTCCGGGTCGGCGGGCGAGACGACGGTGAGCCACCGGTACTCCCCCGCCGGCACGTCGGTCTTCTTGGTGAAGCCGAGCTTCTCGGTGTAGAACGCCAGCGCCTTGGCCTGGTCGTCCACGAACACGCTGGTGACGTTGATGCGGATCACGGGTTGGGTGCCTCTCGGTCGATGGGCCACCGCTCGACGATCGAGCGCAACGGGCTCGTGTCGAGGTGGTGGAACTTGTACCGGCCCTGCCGGCGGGTGTGCACCAACCCGGCCTGTTCGAGCACCGCGAGGTGTTGCGAGATGGCCTGCCGCGAGGAGGCCAGACCGTGCTTCACCGTCAGCCGGCCGCAGAGCTCGAACAACGTCTGACCGTCCTTGTCGGTCAGCTCGTCCAGGATGGTGCGTCGCGTCGCGTCGCCGATAGCCTTGAAAAGGTCGGGTTCTGCGTCCACGCGACCTTTATAGGCAAGTGACCACTTGCCTGTCAACCGGGACCACCCGGAGGTGCACCGCGACGACCGCGGGCCGGCGGACCTGCTACCGGTCGAGCCCCGCGGTGGCGAAACCCGCGTCCAGCCGGTCGATCATCACGCCGATCAGCTCGGACAGCTCGGGCCGCTCGGCGGCCTCCAGCCACCGGCCGACGACCACCCGAAGCGTCGCCATCACCGTGGCCGCGAACATCGCCGGGTACAGGTCGGTGGCGGGGTCGACGTCCACCCGTGCGGCGACGACGGCGGCGAGTTCCCGCTCCTGCACGGCGAACGCGGCGATCTGGTGCGGCAGCAGGGCGGGCGTGCGGCGCAGGGCGCGCAGCTGCGCCACGCGTTCCGGGTCGATCCGGTCGGGCACGACGTCGACCAGGGCGGCGTGCAGCGCCCGCAGCACCGGCTCCTCGCGCGGCCGGTCGGCGAAGGCCTGGACGAACGCGGCGGCAGTGGCGACGTCGCCCGCGACGACGGCCTCCTCCTTGGAGGAGAAGTAGTTGAAGAACGTGCGCAGTGAGACACCCGCCTCGGTGGCCACCTGTTCGACGGTCACGCCGTCGAGGCCGTGGGCCACGCACAGCCGCAGGGCGGCGTCGGCCAACGCCGTCCGCGTGGCGAGCTTCTTGCGTTCGCGCAATCCTGACACGCGCGAAAGTGTCGCACCTGCCCGGCCCGGGACCGGACAGGTGCGACACCGTGTCCCGCCGCGCTAGTGCCCCGCGGTCATCTCCGCCGCCAACCGCTCGTCACCGCTGAGCGTCTTGAGCGGCTTCTCCTTGATGAACAGCACCGCCACCAGCGCCAGCACCGCGATCGGCGCGCCGATCAGGAACAGCTCGGCGGTGGCCGTGGCGTAGATCTCGCGCACGACCACCCGCACCGGCTCCGGCAGCAGCGCCAGGTCGGGCACCGTGTTCTCCGCGCCGGCCGGAGCGGGGCCGAACTTCTCCTCGCTCAACGCGGTCACCCGGTTGGCCAGCACCGCGCCCAACGCGCTCACGCCGATCGCGCCGCCCAGGCTGCGGAAGAACGTCAGCGTCGACGTGGTGGCGCCGAGGTCCCGCGCCGGCACGTCGTTCTGCGCGGCCAGCACCAGGTTCTGCATGAGCATCCCGACGCCGATGCCGAGCACGGCCATGTGCACGCTGACCACGAACACGCCGGTGTTCGCGTCGATCGTGGCCAGCAGCAGCATGCCGCCGACCATGATCACACCGCCCGCGACCAGGAACGCCTTCCACTTGCCCCACTTGGTGATCAGCTGACCGGCGACGGTCGACGACACCAGCAGGCCGAAGATCATCGGCAGCGACATCAGGCCCGCCTGGGTGGGCGTCTTGCCCATGCCGATCTGGAAGTACTGCGACAGGAACACCGTGCCGCCGAACATCGCCACGCCGACCAGCGCACTGGCCAACGTGGTCAGCGCCACGGTCCGGTTGGCGAAGATCGTCAGCGGCACGATCGGGTCGGCCGCCCGCGACTCCACCCACACCGCGAGGCCCAGCAGCACCACGCCGACCGCCACGAGCAGAACGGTCCACGCCGAGGCCCACTCGAACTGGTGACCCGCCAGCGTCGACCACACCAGCAGCGTGGAGACACCGCCGACGATGAGCACCGCGCCCAGGTAGTCGATCTTGACCTCCTTGCGCACGACCGGCAGCTTCAACGTGCGCTGGAGCAGGAAGATCGAGGCGAGGGTGAACGGCACGCCGATGAAGAAGCACCAGCGCCACCCCAGCCACGAGGTGTCCACCATGACACCGCCGATGAGCGGCCCGGCGACCGTGCCGACGCCGAAGACGGCGCCGAAGATGCCCGCGTAGCGACCCATCTCGCGCGGCGGGATCATCGCCGCCATCACGATCGTGGCCAGCGCCGTCATGCCGCCCGCGCCGAGGCCCTGCACGACGCGGCTCGCGATGAGCACCTCGACGTTCGGGGAGAAGCCCGCGATGAGCGAGCCCACCACGAACAGGCCCAGCGAGAGCTGGATCAGCAGCTTGCGGCTGTAGAGGTCGGCGAGCTTGCCCCACAGCGGCACGGTCGCCGTCATGGCGAGCAGCTCGGTGGTGACGACCCACGTGTAGACCGACTGCGAGCCGTGCAGGTCGGCGATGATGCGCGGCAGCGCGTTCGACACGATGGTCGAGGCCAGGATGGCCATGAACATGCCCAGCATGAGGCCGGACATGGCTTGCAGGACGTCCCGGCGCGAGGTCGTGCCGGTTTCGGTGGACATCGGATCCCCCAGTTGGTGTTCGCGGTGGTTCGAAGCTGTGGTGGTGGGGTTACGGCTCGCGGGGCGGGTCGGCGAGCCCGCGGGCGAGGAGGTCGAGCGCTTCGGCGAGCAGGTCGTGCAGCGGCGCGGCGGTGCTCGACCAGCGGGTGACCGCCACCCGGAACGCCGCGCCCACCGCCGCGCCGAGCAGCAGCGGGTAGGTGTCGTCTGCGGGCAGCCCGACCCGTTCGGCGATGCCCGCGACGAGGTCGCGCTCCAGCGCCTCGCCGCCGGAGAACACCTTGGCGAGCAGCACGGGGTGCTGCTGCACCACGCGCATCCGCAGCAGCCAGTGCTCGCGGTCGTCGGCGAGTTCCGCCGCGACCTCCGCCAGCAACGCCTCGCGCACCGCCGCGGCGGCGGACAACTCCGCCGGCTGGGCGAGGACGCGGGCCCGCATCCGGGCACCCGCATCGGGGTCCGGGCCCAGGACGGCGTCCTCCTTGCTCGGGAAGTAGTTGAAGAAGGTGCGCGGTGAGACGTCGGCGGCGGCGCTGATGTCCTCCACGGTCACGTGGTCGAGCCCGTGCTCGGCGACCAGGCGGACGGCGGCGTGCCCGAGGGCCTTGCGCGTCTGCCGCTTCTTGCGGTCGCGGAGCCCTTCGGCCCCCTGCGTGGTCACCGGATCAGGGTAGGGAAATTCCTGCACTCACTGCAACTTTGCATCGACTGCACCGTTTGTGATCCCGCTCTCCGCACGTGACGACCCCGTTTTCCCAGGTTGACCGCTCAGGCGGGAGATTCTGCGGTACAGCCGGGGTCTTGCCACAAGACCCCCGGTGCGCTATACGTTCAAGTGGGAACGAGTGCAGACCCCTCCTCCCGCTCTCAGGCGCGACGCTCCAGCATGATCGTGTCCCGCCACACCCCGCGGTGGACCGCGATCCGCTCCCGGACACCGACCGTGCGGAACCCGGCCGACCGGTGCAACGCGATGCTCGCCCGGTTCTCCGGGAACACGACCGCCTGCAACGTCCACAGCCCGGCCGCGTCCGCCGCCGTGACCTGCCGGTGCAGCAACGCCTTCCCGACACCGCGCCCCCGCGACCGCGCGTCGACGTACAGCGACGTCTCCGCGACACCGGCGTAGCACTCGCGCGGTGACACCGGAGTGGCCGCCGCCCACCCCGCGACGAGCCCGTCGACCACCGCCACCCACCGGTGGTCCGGCAACCACTTGACGTCCAGCGTCCGGCGGCTCGGCGTCCCGGTCTCGAACGTGGCGTCAGCCGTGGCGATGCCCTCGCCGTAGATGCGGCGCACGTCGGACCAGTCGTCTTCCACCATGGCGCGCACCGCGACGTCGGCGGGCGGTTCGAGCGCGGCCGCGGGTATCGCGCCCAGCACCGCGTCGACCGACTGCGGCAGCAAGGCGCGGCCGGACGGGTCGACCGAGGCCAGGGTCGTCGTGCCGACCCGGCGGAGCTGCACGAAGCCGGCGGCGGCGAGCTTGCGCAGGTGGTGCGAGCAGGTCGGTTGGGTCACCCCGAGCGCCGCGGCCAACGCGCCGACGGCGGCCTCGCCCGCCGAGACCGCGTGCAGCAGTCGGATCCGGGTCGGGTCGGCCAGGCAGCCGAAGCGCTCGGCGTACGCGGCGGCCTGGTCGGCCGCCAGAGGTGTCGCGACAGGGCTCATACCGGGATTGTTCGATCCTCGACGTGGACCAGTCAATCGAATCGGGTCGATGCAGCGCGACTCACTTCATAGACGCTCGTCTATGGACATGACTCCGGAGCGGACCTCGTGCCGCCTATGTCACCCCAACGGGTGAGCGTCCACTTCGAACAGGCGCGCCGGCTTGAAACACGAGCACACCACCGCGACGCTGGTGCCCCCGAAGGCATGGCAAAGATCGACTCGCGAGGGAGAAAGATGCTCCGCAGCACTCGCCTGTTCGGCCCGAAGCGCCGCGTGACCTTCTCACTGCCCCTCGACGACCCGCGCGGGCCGGTGAGCGTGGTCGGCACGTTCAACGACTGGACCCCCGGTGTGCACGAGCTGGTGCCCCGCCGTGACGGCACGCGCACGGTGACCGTGATCCTCTCCCCCGGCACGCACCGGTTCCGCTACCTCGGCGACGGCGGCCACTGGTTCGACGAGCCGGACGTGCCCACGGTCGGCCCCGACGGGTGCGTGCTCACGGTCGAGGCGACCTGAGGGTCACCGCGCGCGGAACTGACCGTGGAAGCCGAACGGGATCGCGTGCGGCACGTCGGCCCGCGCCAGCTCGGTGAACGTCGCCGCGTCGAGCACCACCAGCCCGGACCGCCCCACTCCGGCGTCGAGCACCACCGACAGCACCACGCCGTCGTCCTCCGACCGGGCGTCCGGCGCGGGCACGAACACCGGTTCGCCCGGGTAGCGGCCGGGCTCGTGCCACCCGGTGGTCCGTCCACTCCGGACGTCCACCTTGACCAGCCGGTTGAGGAAGTCGCGCGTGCCGTTGTCGTGCGCGCCGACGCCGTAGGCGTACCGGTAGTCGCGGCCGTTGTGCGACCCGTAGGCGATGCGCGGCAGCTCCAGCGAGTCCTCCGCGAGCCGCCGCGACCGGACGCCGCCGCCGGACAGGTCGACCTCGTAGCGCGTCGGGAACGCCAGCGGCAGTTCGGCGTCACCGCGCACCCGGTCCAGGTACAGCGCGTCGACCACGGTGGAGTCCGGGTACGCGGCGATGTCCACGACGACGCCGCCGTCCACGTCGTAGGCGTTGATGTGGTGGAACGCGAAGAACGCGTCGGTGCGCTCGTCCGCGACCACCGAGCCGTCCCGTTGGTCGACCACCAGGAACCGGGTGCCCAGTTCCGGCCGCCACCGGTAGTTCTCGATGAACGGCCGGGCGCGCAGCAGCAGTGACAGGGGGTTGACGACGAGCGGGAACACGGCCAGCACCACGTGCCGCTCGGTGATGGCGAAGCTGTGCAGGTAGCCGGGCCGGTCGACGGGCAGCGACGCGAGCGGCACGCGGGTCAGGCCGCGCTGCCGGTAGAGCCGGTAGGCGCTGCGCCTGCCGAACCTCAGCACGTAGTTGACCAGGTCGCCGGACAGCGGCGCGCGGTGCGGGTGCGCGGTGGTGACGTGGCCGTCGAGCGCGTCGTCGTAGTCGGCCAGGCCGACGGTGGCGAGCGTGTTCCGGTCGAACTCGACCGCGATCGGCGTCTCGGTGAGCGCGAAGTCCCGGTCGCCGTCGGAGGTGACGTTCACGTTGGCGTTGGAGGTGCGACGCAGCCGGGGGTGGGCGAAGAAGCGGCTGAAGATCGAGCGGCAAGGGTCCGTGGCGAACTCGCCGTACGCGATGTGCCCGCCGTCCCGCGCGGCGAGGTAGGACGGCGTCTCCAGGTACCGGTTGCGGTAGGTGACCGCGCCCTCGGCGAAGCCGAACCGGTGCAGCATGGCCAGGCCGTCGAACCAGTGGCGGAACGAGCCCTTGTCGGTCTCGAACTTCGCCGGCCCGTTGCGCACCAACGTGCCGGCCAGCCACGGCGGCAGCTCGCCGCGCACCTCCAGCTCGACGTCGACCTCCTGGCCGAGGGTCTCGAACCCGGCTCGCACGCCCATCACGACCCCTCTCCACAACGGTGTTACACAACATTGTTATAAAACACCGTTTTTGTTCGTCCGTCAAGCCTGGGCGACCTCGTCACCCCGCTCGTGGGCCCACCGGCCGAGCGCGTCGATCGGGTCGAGCAGGCTGCGCCCCAGGTCGGTGAGGCCGTACTCGACGCGGTCACGCCCAGCGTTGCGGGTCACCGGTCCGGACGCCTCCAGCCGGCGCACGGTCTCGGTGAGCACCTTCGGTCGGATGCCGCCGATCTCGCGGCGCAGCTCGGACGGGCGGCGCGGGCCGTGCCGCAACGCGTGCAGCCCCACCGGGTTCCAGGTGTTGGCGAGCAGGTCGAACGCCTGCCGGGCGCGGCAGCCGGCGAGGAAGGTCACGAGCGGCCCCCTGGTGCGGTGGACACCGTTCGGTGCCCGTCCGGCTCTTCAACGTCGGTCCCAGCCAATCACTTCTGCGCGGATCCAGGGGAGCGACCATGCGGATCGGTGTGCCGGGGTCGGGCGGGATGGCCGACGCGCTGGGCGGTCGGTGGAGCGGGGCGGGGCACGAGGTCCTCATCGGCGGGCGTTCGCGCGAGCGCTCGGAAGCACTGGCCACGAAGGTCGGGGCGGTGGCCGGGACGCCCGAGGACGCGGTGGCGTTCGGTGACGCGGTGCTGCTCGCCGTGCCGGCGGCGGTGGCGGCCGAGGTGCTGGGGCAGGCACCGGGACGGGTGGTGGTCGACTGCACCAACTCGGTGGTGCCGGGCCGGTTCGTGCTGGACGAGCCGCGGGTCGCGGCACGGCTCGCGGAAGCGTCGGGCGCGCACGTGGTGAAGGCGTTCAACCTGTGCCACGTGGACGTGTGGCGCCGGCCGTCGTTGGCGTTCGAGGGACGGCCGCTCGGCGTGCCGATGTGCGGCGACTCGGCCGACGCGCTGGAGGTCGTGGGCGAACTGGCGCGGTCGACCGGGTGCGTGCCGGTGCACGCCGGGCTGCTGGAGCGGGCCGAGCTGCTGGAGGCGACGACCGCGTTCGCCATCGGGCTGTGGATCGGGGGCGCGGACGTGCGGGCCGTGTTCCCGACAACTGTGTGAGTACTAATATAATAGCACTGTTGCATCTGTGAGGGAGGAACCGTGCTGTACCCGGAGATCGAGCCGCACGACCACGGCATGCTCGACGTCGGCGACGGGCACCACGTGTACTGGGAGGTCTGCGGCAACCCGGACGGCAAACCGGCCGTGGTGCTGCACGGCGGGCCGGGCTCGGGCTGCACCCCCCGCGCCCGGCGGTACTTCGACCCGCGGGCGTACCGGGTGGTGCTGTTCGACCAGCGCGGCTGCGGTCGGAGCACGCCGCACGCCGGCCAACCGGTCGTGGACCTGTCCACCAACACCACGGACCACCTGGTCGGCGACCTGGAACGGCTGCGCGGGCACCTGGGCATCGACCGGTGGCTGGTGTTCGCCGCGTCGTGGGGCTCGGTCCTCGGCCTCGTCTACGCCGAGCGGTACCCGCACCGGGTGTCGGAGATGGTGCACGCGGGCGTGGCCACCGGCCGCCGGGCCGAGACCGACCTGCTGACCACGGGGCTGGGGCCGATGTTCCCGGAGGCGCACGCCCGGTTCCGCGAACTGGTGCCCACCGGCGATCCCGCCGCGGGATACCTGGAACTGCTCCTGTCGCCCGATCCGGCCGTGCACCACCGGGCGGCGCAGGAGTGGTGCACGTGGGAGGACGCGTTGCAGCCGCTGTCCACCGGCGGGCTGCGCTTCGACCCGCCGGAACACGGGCTGGCCTTCGCCCGGCTCGTCACGCACTACTGGGCGCATGGGTCGTGGTTGCCCGAAGGGGTCGTGCTGGAGGAGGCGTGGAAGCTCGCGGGCATTCCGGGCGTGATCGTGCAAGGAACGCTCGACCTGGGCAATCTGATCGGCACGCCGTTCGAACTGGCGCACGCGTGGCCGGACGCCGAACTGGTCCTCGTCGGCGACACCGCGCACGGCGGCGGTGACGAGATGACCCGGTTGCGCCGCGCCGCTACTGACAAGTTCCGGTAACACCCGGAAACTCGGTGCGATGGTCTGGTGACGGTCCGATCCCGGACTGGTCGACGGCGGCGAAGGACTGGTGGTGGAACGGTTCACCGAGAGCGCCCGCCGGGTCTCCGTGGTGGCACTCCAGGAGGCCCGGGGGCTCGCCCACACCTCGATCGGCACCGCGCACCTGCTGCTCGGGCTGATCGGCGAAGGTGGCGCGGCGGCGTCGGTGCTGGCGTCGGTCGGCCTGTCGCTGCCCGCGTGCCGTGCGCGGGTGCGGGAGCTGGGTGGTCCCGGCGACCCGACCCCGCCCGGCCACCCGCCGTTCACGGCCGGCGCGAAGCGGGCGCTGGCCGAGGCGGTGCGGGAGTCGTTGGCGTTGGGGCACCGGCAGGTGGTCACCGAGCACCTGCTGCTCGGCGTGCTCGCGGCCGACCGGGGCGGGGCGCTCGACGTGCTGGCCCGGTGCGGCGTCGACCCCGTCGACCTGCGCGACCGCGCGTTCGCCGCGTTGGCCGGGATCGACCTGTCCGCGCCGCGGGCCGCACGGCTGTTCCTCAGCTACCGGCGTCCGCAGGACCTGCACCTCGCCGGGCGCATCGCCGACCGGCTGGACGACTTCGGCCGGTCGGTGGTGTGCGACGTCGGCGAGTGCGACGTGCTGCTGGCCGTGGTCGGCCCGGACTGGGCGCCGACGGAGCTGATGCGCGCCGAGGTGGCCCGGGCGGCGCGGCGCTCGGTGCCGGTGGTCCCGGTGCTGGTCGACGGGGCGGTGCTGCCCGTCGACCAGCTGCCGGTGACCGGTCACGTCGCCGACCACGTCACCGTGCGGCACGAAACGTTCCGCGCGGACGTGGCGCGGTTGGCCGACGTGGTCCGCTACGCCCAGCCGGGCATCGGGTAGCCCGCCATCAGCTCGGCGACCTCGGCGGCGATGCGGTCCAGCGCCTGCTCGTCGTCCGCCGACCGCACGGCCCGGTCGATCCACTCCGCGAGCTGCGGCATGTGCTGCCCGGTGAGGCCGCGGGTGGTGATCGCGGCCGTGCCCAGGCGGACGCCGGACGGGTCGAACGGCTTGCGCGGGTCGAACGGGACGGTGTTGTAGTTGGCCTCCAGGCCCGCCCGGTCCATGGCCTTGGCCGCGGGCTTGCCACCGATGCCCTTGCTGGTCAGGTCCACCAGCACGAGGTGGTTGTCGGTGCCGCCGGAGACCAGGTCGAAGCCGCGGTCGAGCAGCGCGGCGGCCAGGGCGCGGGCGTTCTGCACGACGGCGTGCGCGTAGAGGCCGAAGGACGGCTCCGACGCCTCGCCGAGTGCCACCGCGATGGCGGCCGTGGTGTGGTTGTGCGGCCCGCCCTGCAAGCCGGGGAACACCGCCTTGTCGATCGCCTTCGCGTGCTCGGCGTCGGTGAGGATCATCGCGCCGCGCGGGCCGCGCAACGTCTTGTGCGTGGTCGTGGTGATCACCTGGGCGTGCCCGACCGGTGACGGGTGCGCGCCGCCCGCGACCAGGCCCGCGATGTGCGCGATGTCGGCCGCGAGCACCGCCCCGACCTCGTCCGCGATCTCGGCGAACGCGGGGAAGTCGATGGTGCGCGGGATGGCCGTGCCGCCGCAGAAGATCACCTTGGGGCGTTCGGCGCGGGCCAGGTCGCGGACCTCGTCCAGGTCGACCACGCCGGTCTCCTTGGACACGCCGTACTGGACGCTGCGGAACCACTTGCCGGTGGCCGAGACGCCCCAGCCGTGGGTGAGGTGGCCGCCCGCGGGCAGGGCCATGCCCATGACCGTGTCGCCGGGGTCGAGGAACGCCAGGTAGACGGCGAGGTTGGCCGGGGAGCCGGAGTAGGGCTGGACGTTGGCGTGGTCGACGCCGAAGAGCGCCTTGGCCCGGCCGACCGCGAGCTCCTCGACCGGGTCGACGACCTGCTGGCCCTCGTAGTAGCGGCGGCCGGCGTAGCCCTCGGAGTACTTGTTGGTCAGCACGGAGCCGGTGGCTTCGAGCACGGCGGTCGAGACGTAGTTCTCCGAGGCGATCAGGCGGACCTTCTCGAACTGGCGGCGCGCCTCGGCTTGGACCAGCCGGGCGACCTCGGGGTCGGCTCCGGTCAACGACGGGATGGCGGGTTCGTGCACGACGACCTCCACGCGCGCGGGGGCGCTGCCGTAGCACCCAGGCGCGCGGTGCGATTCGGCTCAACGCTCCCCGGTGGTCGTTCCCACCCTCGGCACGCCAGTCGCGAACACCGGGAATCCTACCCCAGCGCTTCGGGGGCACCCGGGTTTTTGGGCGGAACGGACCATTGCCGGAACGGTCGGTCGCCCATACTTTGTGGGTTGGAAAAGTTCCAACCGGCCCTGTGCCACGTCAGCACTTCCCCCTGCCCCGAAAGGACTGACGTGCTCGATCGGCGAACGTTCGTGCTGGGTGCCGCCGCGACCGCGGCGCTCGCCAGCGCACTACCGGCCCACGCGGCTGCCGCGGCACCCGCGTCGGACGCCGCGGCGAACCCGCGCAAGGCCGCGGGCGTGTTCCTCGCGCCCGACGGCACCCCACTCATGTTGACCGAGCAGAACGGCCAATGGGTCATCGTCGACGAAGGCGGTTCGGTGCGCATCACCGACGGCCTCACCGGCGCCGACCTGGTCGACGTCACCGGCGACGGCGGCACGTACCACGCCGTCGGCGCGCTCAGCGGCGACCCGATCGCCACGATCTGGGAGTCCACCGACGCCGTCACGTGGCGCGAGGCCCGCCGGCTGCACGGCGTGCGCTCGGAGTTCACCGCGGTCGGCGGCGGCCTGGCGTTCGGTTCCGTGCTCAAGCACGAGCGCGCTTCGGCCGTCCGCATCGCCGCCCGCCGCACCCCGTCGGGCTGGAGCACCGTCCCGGTCCGCGGCCTGGAGTGGACCGACGGCCTGTCCGCCACCGCCGTCGCGGCCACGCCCGACGGCTGGGTCGTGGCGGCCGTCGACGTCTCCGGCACGGTCCTGCACACCTCGCGCGACGGCGTCACCTGGACCTCCCGCCCGCGCCTGGACGGCGTCGCCGTGCGCGGCCTGGTCGCGGTCGCCGGCCGGGTGCACTGGGTCGGCAACGAGGTGGTCGACGCCACCCCGCTCACCGGCGTGCTCGACGGGGACCGGACCCGTCCGGCCGTGCCGCGGGACGCGAAGGCGCTGGGTCTGGCCGGCGCCCGTTCCGGCTGGCTGACCGGCGGCCGGCTGATCACCGCGGAGGCGACCCGATGATCACGTTCCAGCGGATCGACGGCACCCCCGTCTACTACTGGCGGTCCGGCCGCGGCAACACGACGTTGCGCAACTGGCAGGTCACGCAGGCGTTCTACGACTCCCTGGTGCTGTGGATCAGGGACCTGCGGTCGCTGTCCTCGGCGTACGGCAGCATCACCTACCTGGTGTCGGCGGGCTTCTACGTGAACAAACCCGGCGAGCACGGTTCGGGCACCGCGATGGACCTCGACCACGTCCGGTGGAGCGGTGGCCAGGTCAGCTCGCCGCTGGATCGCGACCACGCGTCGGGCACGCTCGCCACGCGCCGCCGTTACCTCGCGGTGGACGCGGTGTGCCGTCGCCGGTTCCGGTTCGCGTTGGACGGTTGGTACAACGCCGCCCACGAGGACCACATCCACTCGGACTTCGGTGGTCTGCCGGTCCGGTGCGTGACGGGGTCGGAGAGCGACACGAAGTTCGTGCAGGCGCTGTGCAACAACTTCATGAGCTCCGGATTGGTGGTGGACGGCATCTGGGGACCGAAGACGCAGAGCGCTTTCACCACCGCGAAGTCCCGGCTCGGCACCACCGGCGACCCGCACACCAGCAGCGCGGCGTGGCAGTCGTTCCTGTCCGCGGCGGCCCGGAAGGGTTTCGCGAACCAGGCCTTCTGACCTGGCGCGGGCCTTTGGGTCCGTGAGCCGGATTTCCGGCTCACGGACCCTTTCGCGTGAGGCGGCGAAAATGGTTGTCCGTCACTTCGGCATTGTCCGAAGATGGAGGGCGTATAGACGCCCCCGACTACATTCGGGTCTTCCCGACCGACGCCAGGGGGTGTCCGGATGAGCACTTCGGAACTCGATTTCGTGGCGGTCCGGCGGAGCGCGGAGCCCGCCGCCGCGACCGCCGAGCGGTCGATGGCCGGGTTGCGCGACGAGCACGGCAGGCAGCGGTCGCGCATCGCCGCCGGACGTCCGGAAGCCGTGGCCCGGCAGCACAAGCTGGGCAAGCTCACCGCGCGGGAACGGCTCGACCTGCTGCTGGACGTCGGCTCGTTCGTCGAGGTCGACCTGTACCGGCGGGGCACGACGGGCGCGCACACCGACGGCGTGGTCGCGGGCTCCGGCACCGTGGACGGCCGCCGGGTGTTCGTCTACGCGCAGGACTTCACCATCTCCGGCGGGTCGCTGGGCGCGGCGCACGCGGCGAAGATCCAGAAGGTGATGGACCTCGCGGTGTCGACCGGGTCGCCGATCGTCGCGTTGAACGACAGCGGTGGCGCGCGCATCCAGGAAGGCGTGCTGGCGCTGCACGGCTACGGCGGCATCTTCCGCCGCCAGGTGGCCGCGTCGGGCGTGGTGCCGCAGATCGCGGTGGTGCTCGGGCCGTCCGCGGGCGGTGCGGCGTACTCCCCCGCGTTGGCCGACTTCACGTTCATGGTCCGCGACACCGCGCAGATGTACCTGACCGGGCCGGACGTGGTCGCGCAGGTGACCGGCGAACGGGTCAGCCACGCCGACCTCGGCGGCGCGGACGTGCACGGGTCGCGTTCGGGGGTGGCGTCGTTCGTGCACGACGACGAGCCGAGCTGCCTGGCGGGGGTGCGGGAGCTGCTGTCGCTGCTGCCGTCGAACAACCTGGAGCCGCCGCCGGCGCTGCCCGCGTGCGGCGCCAGCACGGACCACCGGCCCCGGTTGGCCGAGATCGTGCCGGTGGAGCCGAACAAGCCCTACGACATCCGGTCGGTGCTGGCGGAGGTCGTGGACGACGGCGACTACCTGGAGGTGCACGAGCACTGGGCGCGCAACGTGGTGTGCGCGTTGGCGCGGGTGGACGGGCGGGTCGTCGGCGTGGTGGGCAACCAACCCGTCGTGCTGGCCGGCGTGCTCGACATCGCCGCGTCGCAGAAGGCCGCGCGGTTCGTGCGGTTCTGCGACGCGTTCGGCATCCCGCTGGTGTCGTTGGTGGACGTGCCGGGCTTCCTGCCGGGGACCGAGCAGGAGCTGGGTGGCGCGATCCGGCACGGGGCGAAGCTGCTGTACGCGTACTGCGAGGCGACCGTGCCGAGGGTGCAGGTGATCCTGCGCAAGGCGTACGGCGGGGCGTACATCGTGATGGACTCGCGGTCGGTGGGCACGGACCTGTCGCTGGCGTGGCCGACGAACGAGATCGCGGTGATGGGCGCGGAGGGCGCGGTGAACCTGCTGCACCGGCGTGAGCTGGCCGCCGCGGAGGACCCCGCGCGGCTGCGCGCGGCGTTGGTCGCGGACTACCGGTCGGAGCTGATGCACCCGTACCACGCGGCCGAGCACGGGTTGGTGGACGACGTGATCGACCCGGTGGAGACGCGTGCGGCCATCGCGCGCGGGCTGGCCGTGCTGCGGGACAAGCGGGCCGAGACGCCCCGCCGCAAGCACGGCAACGCGCCGCTCTAGGGCTCCGGTTCGCGCTGGGCGTTCAACTCGGGCGTGCCGGGCGTCGGACACGGGTGTTGCGAGCGCAGGACACGCGTGGTGGTGGTGGTGTCGGTGGTGGAGATCAGGCCAAGCAGGCTGCGGCGGTCGGTGCGGGAGCGGGCGGCGAGGCCGACCACGAGGGCCGCGAAGAACACCACGCCGCTGTGCCCGGTGGAGATCAGCAGCAGGACCGGCAGCCACCACAAGGCGAACCGCAGCACCACCGCGCGTGCCGGCGCGCGGCCACCCGTCCGCGCATCGACCAGGGCGAGGTGGAACGCGACCTGGCCCGGCGTGGCCCGGTCGGCGCGCAGCAGCGGTACGACGACCGTGGCGACCACCGGCACCAGCACGCCCAGCGCGCCGCCGAACCAGTCCGACGTGGCGAGTTCGGTCAGCCACGGCGTGCCGGTCCCCTCACCGATGAGCACGAGCACCACCCGGCACGCGAACTGGACCAGGGTCAGGGTCAGCAGGTCGCCCGCGAACGCGAACCCGCGGCGCAGCAGGCCGGGCCGCCCGGTGTCGGGCACGGGCTCCGGCACGGCCGGGGGCAGCAGCCGACCGAGCCACCGGGCGAGCAGCCAGCCGAGCACCGCGCCCGCCGTGTTCGTCATCAGGTCGTCCACGTCCGCGACCCGGTAGGGGCACGGGTAGAGGCCGAACACCGCCGTGCCCTGGGTCGTCTCCACGGCGAGCGACACCAGCGCCCCGATCGCGGTGGCGGCCACCACGCCCCGCCCGAACCGGTAGCGCAGCAGGAACCCCAGCGGCACGAACAGGACCACGTTCAGCGCGACCTGGAGGAACTCCGGGCTCGTCGGCGAGTACCCGGCGGCGGCGATGTCGTCCAGCGACGCGAACGGCCGGGTCTGCCAGTAGTCGCGCAGCGCCCGGCTCTCGCAGAACGCGCCCGTCACGTCCGGCAGCGGGAACAGCGTGAACGCCACCAACCCGCACCCGTACAGCGCGCTGCCCGCCGCGACGACCGCCGCCCACCCGCTCAGCCGACCGCGCCGCCGGTACTGCCAGTGCACCCACGGCAGCACCGCCACCGGCACCACCAGCGCGAACAGCACCAGCGTGATGATCGACTCGCTCAGCCGCACCGACACCCGGCCACGCTAGGCCGCTCCTCCCCCACCTGCTCGTCAGTCACCTGGTCGAGTGGTCGAACCGAACGGGCCCCGGCGCCGAACCCCTGTCGAGCACTTCCGCCGAGGGATGGGGGAACCATGGACAACCCAGCCGCGTGCGCGGCCACCCGTTACGCCAACCAGCTGCACGCGACCGTCGAGCGCCTGGCCATCGGCCGCCGGTGGCCGTTGGTGCTGTCCGACGGCAACGTGCACCTGCCGATCGGTCGCGGTATCGGCGCACTGCTGGTCCGCGCCGGGATCGGCGGCCGGGTCGGGGCGGGGTTGCCCGCGCTGGCGCTGTCGGCCGGCCTGTGGGCGTTCCTGGTCGACACGGCCGACGCCGGGACACCCGCGCTGCCGCCGCACGTGCGGCTGATGACCGACGGCCAGTACCTGCCCCTGCCGCCCAGCGTGACGGCGGACGGCCCGGTGCGGTGGATCCGCGAGCCGGACGCCCGGTTGCCCCGACTGGCCACCGCGCTGGGGCTGCTCGGTCCGTTCACGCCCGCGGTGACGGTCCGGCGGTGACAAGTCCGGTAGTGCACGCCGACCGGCTGCCGGACGTGCTCACCCGGTGCGCGGGAGCGGGGCGCGCCTCGGCGTCAGCGCGGCCCGAGGCCGGTCCTGCCGTCCAGCAGCTCCCGCGCGGCGTCGAGGTGGCCGGCGTGCCGGGCGGTCTCCTCGATCACGTGCAGCACGATCCGGCGCAGGTCGGTGGTCTCGGCGCCGAGCGGGTCCGGGTGCCGGCCGACCGGGCGGGCCGACAGCGGGGTGGCGGCCAGGACGGCGTTCGACCGCGCGCACTGGGCCCGGTAGAAGGCGAAGACCTCCTCGGGCGACCGTGGTGTGGTGAGGGGCGGTGCGTCGTCCGGCCACGGCAACGGCTCGGCGTGGCCCAGGACGATCTCCTGGAACCAGTGCCGCTCGGCGTGGCCGAGGTGTTCGACCACGCCCAGCGGCGTCCACCCCGACGGCAGGACCGCCGTCGTCAACGCGGCTTCGTCCAGTCCGTCCAGGATCGCCGGCACGGCTTCGCGCTGCGCCTCCAGAAACAGCGACAGCGCCGCCTTCTCCTCGTCCACCGGTCCGTCCCCTCGTCGATCGACTGGCGGGACGGTAACAGCGAACACCGACAGTTCACGGCAGCCGGACCTCGCCCGGTTGCTTGTCCGGCCGCAGCCCGCGCCACGACGAGTGCCGCAGCCGCCCGTCGGTGGTCCACGTGCGGTACTCGACCTCGCCGACCAGTTCCGGCCGCACCCAGTGCGCGCGGCGG
Source organism: Saccharothrix saharensis (assembly GCF_006716745.1). Classification (NCBI taxonomy): domain Bacteria; kingdom Bacillati; phylum Actinomycetota; class Actinomycetes; order Pseudonocardiales; family Pseudonocardiaceae; genus Saccharothrix; species Saccharothrix saharensis. Next base: position 980,221 of record NZ_VFPP01000001.1, read on the forward strand.
GCCTGGTCGGCGGGCACCGGGTCGACGAACGGCGAACCGGTGCGCGCCAACGGCCTTAGCCTTTCCTGGAGGTCCAGCAGCGCCGAGTGGGTGAACCCGGTGCCGACCTTGCCCACGTAGCGCAACCCGTCGTCGGACGGCACGCCCAGCAGCAGCGACCCGATCGTGCCCGCGCGGCGACCGTCACCGGGCCGCCAACCGCCGATCAGCACCTCCTGCGTGCGCACCAGCGGCACCTTCACCCACGCGGTCGAACGCCGCCCCGGCTCGTAGCGCGAGGTGACCCGTTTGGCGACCACGCCCTCGAGCCCGTAGTCCGAGGCCACCGCGAGCACGTCCTCGCCGTCCACCTCGGTGAACGACGGCGGCACGCGCACCCCGGGCACGCCGCCCAGCCCGAGCCCGCCCAGCTCCTCCCGCCGCCGCGCGTACGGCGCGCCGAGCAGCGACCGACCGTCCACGTGCAGGAGGTCGAACACGTAGTACACGACCGGTACGCGGGCCAGCAGCTCGTCACCGGGTCGGGCGACGTGCATCCGCGCCTGCAACCGACCGAAGTCCGGCTGCCGCCGTGCGCCGAGCGCGACGATCTCCCCGTCCAGCACGACCTCGTGGTCACCCGGAAGTGTGGCCAGCGCCCGCAGTTCCGGGTAGGTCGCGGACACCTCCAGGTCGTTGCGGGTCATCGCCCGCACCCGCCCACCGCGCACGTAGGTGACCGCGCGGACACCGTCCCACTTGAACTCGAACGCCCACCCGGCGCCCGTCGGGAGCTGCCCGGGCGCGGCCAGCATGGGCCGGATCAGCTCGGGGAGACCGGACTCTGCGCGCAACGGCATGCGACCGTCCCTTGTAGACGGACCACGGCACGCCCAGTGTCACCCGCGCCACCCGGGGCCGCACATCGGCGGCCCCGATCGGGCGCACCTCAGCAGGCGGAGCCCCCGGCGGCGCGGCGTTCCAGCATGACCGTGTCGCGCCACACGCCGTGGTGCTGAGCGATGCGCTCGCGGACGCCGACGGTGCGGTAGCCGGCCGAGTGGTGCAGAGAGATACTGGCGCGGTTCTCCGGGAAGATCGCGGTCTGCAACGTCCACAGCCCGCTCTGGTCGGCGGCGGTGACCTGGCGGTGGAGCAGGGACTTGCCCACGCCCCGGCCGCGGAAGCCGTCGCCGACGTAGACCGAGGTCTCGGCCACGCCGGAGTAGCACTCCCGGGTCGACACGGGCGTGGCGGCGGTCCAGCCCGCGACCCGGCCGTCGACCACGGCGACCCAGCGGTGCCCGGGCAGCCACTTCGACTCCAGCGTGCGGCGACTGGGGGTTTCCGTCTCGAAGGTGGCGTTGCCGGTGGCGATGCCCTCGGCGTAGATCCGGCGCACGTCTACCCAGTCGTCGTCGGTCAGGGCGCGGACGGTGACGTCGGCGGGCAGGTCGGTCGGGCAGCACGGCTTGGTGACGATGGTGCCCATGATGGCGTCGGCGGCGTGCGGCAGGCCCGTGCAGCACACCCGGTTGACCGAGACCAGGGTCGCGGTGCCCTCCTTGCGCAGCCGGACGAACCCCACGTCGGCGAGTTTGCGCAGGTGGTGCGAGCAGGTCGACTGGCTGATGCCGACGGCCTCGGTCAGCGCGCCCACGGTGAGCTCGCCGGGGTGGGTGGCGACGGTGTGCAGCAGGCGCACGCGGGTCGGGTCGGCCAGGCAGGCGAACCACTCGGCGTAGGTCGAGGCGTCCTCGGGCGCGAGGCCCACCGCGGGCAGCATCGTCGTCATGCGCCCAGACTATCGACAACCACCGATGGTTGCATCAATCTATGCTTCTCGATAAATTACCCTTCGCTTGATCGAAGAGCACCGATGAAAGAGGTGTGTGGTGGACGAGTTCCCCGTGGTCGTGGTCGGCGCCGGGCCGGTCGGGTTGGCGGCGGCCGCCCGACTGCTGGAGCGCGGTGTGCGGCCGTTGGTGCTGGAAGCGGGCCCGCAGGCGGGCGCGGCGGTGGCCCAGTGGCGGCACGTGCGGCTGTTCTCGCAGTGGTCGGAGCTGGTGGACCCGGCCGCCCGCCGCCTGCTGGAGCCCACCGGGTGGCGCGCCCCCGACCCCGACGGCTACCCGACCGGCGAGCAGTGGGCGGCCGAGTACCTGGTGCCGCTGGCCGAGGCGCTCGGCGACCACGTCCGGGTGAATGCCCGCGTGGTCGGCGTGGCGCGCCGGGGCCGGGACCGGGTGGTGGACGCGGGCCGCGACACCGAGCCGCTGACCGTGCACGTCGAGGGCGGCGAGCGGATCACCGCGCGGGCCGTGATCGACGCGTCGGGCACGTGGGGCGTGCCGAACCCGCTGGGCGGCGACGGCCTGCCCGCCGCGGGTGAGCGGGAGGCCGCGGACCGGATCGGCTACCGCGTGCCGGACGTCGTGGCCGAGGAGGAGCGGTACGCGGGCAAGCGGATCGCCGTCGCGGGCAGCGGCCACTCCGCGCTCACCGCCCTGGTCGCGCTGACCGACCTGGCCGAGCGGCACCCCGGCACGAAGATCACGTGGTTGCTGCGCCGCGGCGCGGTCGGCGCGGTGTTCGGCGGCGGCGAGGCGGACCAGCTGCCGGCGCGCGGCGCGCTCGGGCTCCGGGCGCGGGCGGCGGTCAAGGCCGGGCACGTCGAGGTGGTCACCGGCTTCCGCACCGCGGCGGTCGAACGCGCCGGCGAGCGCGTGGCGCTGGTGTCGGAGGACGGGCACCGGCTCGACCCGGTGGACGAGGTCGTGGCGCTGACCGGCTTCCGACCGGACCACTCGTGGCTGTCGGAGGTGCGGCTGGACCTGGACCCGGTGCTGCAGGCACCGACCAGGCTGGCGCCGCTGGTCGACCCGAACGTGCACTCGTGCGGCACCGTCTACCCGCACGGCGCGGATGAACTGCGGCAGCCCGAGCCCGGCGTGTACCTCGTGGGCATGAAGAGCTACGGGCGGGCGCCCACGTTCCTCGCACTGACCGGGTACGAGCAGGTGCGCAGCGTGGTCGCCGAGATCGCCGGTGACCACGAGTCCGCGGCGCGGGTCGAGCTCACGTTGCCCGAGACCGGCGTCTGCGGCGGGTCGGGCGTCTTCGACGCGGAGCCCGCGTCCTCGGGCGGGTGCTGCGCCGCCCCGCAGGTGGCCGACCTGACGCTCACCGCCCCGGGTGCCCGGGTCTGACGTGGCCCGGCCCGGCGTGCTCAGGGGGCACGCCGGGCCGCGCCGGGCGCTGGCGGTGCTGTGCCTGACCCAGGTCACCGGCTGGGGCGTGCTGTTCTACGGCTTCCCGGTGCTCGCGCCCGCCATCGGCGCGGGCACCGGTTGGTCCGACACCGCGGTCATCGGCGCGTTCTCGGTCGCGCAACTGGTCATGGCGGTGGTCGGCGTGCCCGTCGGCCGGCTGCTCGACCGGCACGGGCCCCGCGTGGTGATGACGACCGGCTCGGTGCTGTCCGTCGCGGCGTTGGCGGTGGTCGCGTCGGCGCGGTCCCTGCCGTGGTTCTACGCGGGGTGGGTGCTGGTCGGCGTGGCGATGGCGGGGGTGCTGTACCAACCGGCGTTCGCCGCCCTGACCCGCTGGCACGGTCCCGACCGCCGGGTGGCCGCGCTGACGGCCGTGACGGTAGCGGGCGGCTTGGCGAGCACCGTGTTCGCCCCGCTCACCGCCGGGCTGGCCGCGCACCTGGACTGGCGGCAGACGTACCTGGTGCTCGCCGGGCTGCTCGGCGTGATCACGGTGCCCGCGCACCTGTTCGGCCTGCGGCTGCCGTGGCCCGAGCAGCCCGCCGGCGCGCACACCCGCGGTCCGACCGCGATCGCCCGCAGCCGGCCGTTCGTGCTGCTCGTGACGGCGATGAGCCTCGGCGCGCTGGCCGTGCACGCGATCGTGGTCGCCCTGGTGCCGCTGTTCGCCGAACGCGGCCTGTCCACCACGACGGCCGCGTGGGCGCTCGGCCTGGGCGGTGTCGGCCAGGTCCTCGGCCGCCTCGGCTACGGACCGCTGGTCGCCAGGGCCGGCGTGCGGGCGCGAACGGCGGGCGTGCTGCTGACGGCGGCCGCCACCACCCTCCTGTTGGGACTGGTTCCCGGCCCGGCGTCCGCCCTCGTCGCCGCCGCCGTCCTGGCGGGTGTCGTGCGGGGCATCTTCACGCTGGTCCAGGCCACCGCCGTGTCCGACCGCTGGGGCACGGCGCACTACGGTCGGCTCAGCGGCATCCTCCACGCACCGCTGACCGTCACCTCGGCCGCCGCTCCGTGGGTCGCCGCCGCGCTCGCCGGACCGCTCGGCGGGTACCCGGCCGTCTTCGCCGTGCTGGCGGCGTTGGGCGTGGTGGCGGCGGTGGTCTCGCTGAAGTCGGTGCCGCACTACACTCCGGGCTGAGACTTCTGTGGGGGCACGCGGTGGCAGTGAGCAGTGACGACTTCTTTCGCATGGTGAACGCGCTCGTCGACGTCGAACGCGCGGAAAGCCGGGACTACCGCTCGTTCAGCGTGCGGGGCCGGAAGTTCGGCTACTACTGGCCGCGCACGCGGACCGTCGGCCTGAAGCAGTTGCTGTCCGAGCAGCAGGCGCTGGTCGCCGAGCGGCCCGACGTGTTCGAGGAGCAGTTCACGTCCGGCGGCTTCGGCTGGGTGGTCGTCCACCTGGCGGGCGTCGAGGCCGACGAGCTGTCCGAGTTGGTCTTCGAGGCGTGGCGGCTGTCCGCGCCCGGGGACCTGGTCGCCCAGGTCCCCGACCCGGCCCGCCGCTGACGCCGACCGGCGCCCGTCAGCGGCCCTCGATCGGCCGGCGCGGACCTCCGACACGCTGATCCGGCGTTTACGGAACCGAGCAGGGCTCCAATGCGTCATCATCTGTCGGACGGATGGCGCGGGGAGGATGGACGGATGGCGGGGGAAAACCCGTTGGTGGCTGCGCCGCCGGCGGAGTCGGGTTCGTTCTTCAACGCCGGTACGGGTGACAACGGGTGGGCGACGGGGATCTCCATCGCGGAGTCGGCGATGGACGCGTTCAACGGGATCAAGGACGGGAACTGGGTCGAGGCCGGCCTGGGGATGGTCGGGTTGGCCGCGGACGCGGCGGCGATGGCGATCGATCCGTTCGGGACGTTGATGTCGTCGGCGGCGTCGTTCCTGATGGAGCACGTGCAGCCGTTGAAGGACATGCTGGACTGGCTGGCCGGTGATCCGCCGGTGATCGAGTCGTACTCCACGACGTGGAACAACGTCGCGACCGAGCTGGGCAAGATCGCCGAGGAGTACGACGCGGGGGTCAAGCGGGGCACGGCGGGGTGGACCGGACCGGCCGCGGAGGCCTACCTGACCAACTCGAAGGTGCACGGTGACGCCCTGGCGGGTGCCGCGTCGGCCGCGGGCACGGTGGGCACGGTCGTGGGCCTCATGGGCATGGTGGTGGCGTTCGTCCGCGAGATGGTGCGCGACCTGATCGCCGACCTGGTGGGCAAGCTGATCGCGTGGGTGCTGGAGGCGGTGTTCTCGCTGGGGTTCGGGACGCCGGTGATCGTGGCGCAGGCCGTGACGGCGATCTCGAAGTGGGCCGCGAAGATCGCGAAGATCATCCAGGACCTGCTGAACACGATCAAGAAGGTCTCGCCGATGCTGAAGCGTCTGGTGGAGGTCTTCGAGAAGATCATGAAGGTGGTCGGCAAGCTCGCGGGCAAGGCGACCGGCCTGGACGTGCTGGACCCGGGCAACATCAAGAAGGGCGGCTTCCTCCAGACGGGACGGGCCGACATCGACACCCCCTCCGGCAGCGGCACCCCGGGAACCGGCAGTCCGTCCACTTCGGACAGCGGCGCACCATCCAACCGCCCCGCGGACACCACTTCGACCTCCAGCAGCACCACCACCGACACACCCCCGACCTCCCGCCCGGGCCGCGGCGACCCGACCGACCTGCCACCGTCCACACCCCGCCCGGGCCGCGACCCGAACACCCCCGACCACGACGTACCCCGGGGCACCACCGCACCCGGCGGCAACACCCCCGGCAGCACGCCGGGCGGCAGGCCGACCGGCAACTCACCCGGCGGCAACACCCCCCTCGGCGAACACCGGGGCGGTCCCGGCGGCCAACCCGCACCGAGCAGCAGCTCTCCGGTCGGCGAGCACCGGGGCGGTCCGGGCGGTCAGCCCGCGCCCGGTGGTCATGGCAACGGCGGCCCGGGCACCGCCAGCAGCCCCAGCGGCGGCGGCACTGGCGGTGGTGGCACCGGCGGCGGCGGTTCGCACGGCGGTGGCGGCGGTTCCGGTGGCAGCCCCGGTGGCAGCCCGAATGGTGGCGGCGCGTCGAACCCGACCACCCCGTCGCACCGCGTCGACCAGACTTCCGCGGCCACGGCCGCGGCTCCCGAGGCACCTCCACGCCCCGACCAGCCTCACACCGGTGGCAACGCCGGCACCGGTCCCGGCAACCCCGCTGCCGGTCCCGGCGCGGGTGGCACTCCGCCTGCCGGCGCGCCCGCAGGCGGCGGCACGCCCGGTGGTGGTGGCGCACCCGGTGGTGGTGGCGCGCGTCCGGGCAGCGGCGCGGGCTGGACCGGAACTCCCGGCAGTCGGGGCGACCTGGGCTCCGGCATCCCGACCGCACGCGGTCCCGAGAACCTCACACCCTCACACCGACCCTCGGGCACAAGCCCTTCGAGCACCGGTCCCGGTCCCTCCCACGCCGGCTCACCGCACACCGGCCCGTCACACGCAGGGCCGCCGCACACAGGTGCGCCTCACGCAACGCCGCCCCAGGCAGGCCCACCGCATGCCGGACCGCCCCACGCCGGGCCGACACATGCGGGGCCGTCCCACGCCGGGCCGTCGCACGGCCGGCCGCCCCACGCGGGGCCGAACCCGCCACACACGAACCCCGCCGGTCCGGCGCACGCCCGCCCGCAAGGTGGCCCGATGCCGCCGCACGCGGGACCCGGTCACACCACTGCGCCGCACTCACCGAATGGGCCGGGGCACAACAGCCCGCACCACGGCGCGCCGAACCGAGGTCCCGCAGGCCCGGACTTCAGCCGTCCCCGTGGCGGCGACGGGCCCCTGCCCCACACTCCCAACCGGCCGTTCGACGGCCCGCCACCCCAGCGGCACCCGGACGCGCAAGCACCCGCCCCGCGGCACGCTCCGGACACGCCCACCCCGCGCCGCGTCCCGGACGCGTGGACCCCGCCCCACCGCGACACCGACGCCCCGAAACCGCACTCCCCCGGTGGCGACACCCCGCACCGCGACGCCGACCGCACCGACAGCGATGCCGACCGGACCGGCAGCGACCGGACCGATACCGATCGATCCGACGCCGACCGGCCCGACATCGACCAGGCCCACGCCCGGCACGGCGAGACCACCCCCGCCGGCATCTCGCACCACCGCGGCGACAGCGACATGGGCGACCTGCCCCACCGCGTCCCACCCGACCCCCGCTACTTCACCGCCGACGTCCACATCACCCCCGACGGCCGCGCCCGCATCGGCAACCACACCTACACCCCCGAGGACTACGGCGACCTCCTGCGCCGCAACGGCTGGGACGGCAGAACCCCCCTCCGACTCATCGGCTGCGACGCCGGCAGCAACGACTTCGCCAACCGCCTCGCCCGCCACACCGGCGCCGACGTCCTCGCCCCCACCAAACCCGCCTGGACCGACACCCACGGCCGCGTCTACACCAGCGACGCCCACACCGGCCCCGACGGCACCCGCCAACCCCGCATCCCACCCAACGGCGAGTGGAACACCCACCACCCCGACGGCACCACCACCAAAACAGGCACCGACGGCTTCGCCCCCGGCACCGACGACACCGACAAGACCGACCTCGACCCCACCGACGCCCAAGACCGCGGCGTGCGGGACAACTCGATCACCGACCCGCCGGAGGGCCGCGACCCCACGCCGCAGCGCAGCGTGGACTGGGACCCGCCCCAGGACCTGCCACGCGTGGACCTGGACGTCGACCCGGACCAGCGCGTCCTCGACTTCAACGGCGGCCCGCCGCTGGAGCCGAACTCCCGCGTCGTCGTCCACAATCCGGACGGCTCGGTGCGCGGCACCTACTACACCGACGCCAACCGCAACGTCACACACGTCGACACCAGCGTGCCGAACACCCGCAACAGCTCGGGCGTGCCGGTCAACCCCGACACCGCACGGCCCGAGCCCGGCGTGGTGTACCAAGTGGACACCGGCGTCAGCACGCACACGTTCCGCGGCCAGGAGATCCCGGACGCGAACACCGGCGCGGACGTGAGCACCGGCAACGACGCGGACACCCCGGACACGTCGGACACCGGCACGACGCCCGACGCGCCACCGGAGAACCGGCCCGCCGACCGCTTCGACGACTTCGACCAGACCGCGACGCCACCCGCCGTGGAGTGGGACCCGCCCGGCGGCCCGGACGGCACCTACCGGACGATGCCGCCGCACGAGAACTACAACCCGGCTCCCCCTCCCGACGGCGACGGCCCGTTCTCCGTGCGCGGCAACGACCCGGACAACCCGCTGGAGAGCAACGCCCGCTACGACGTCTACAACGAGAACGGCGACTGGCACGGCACGTTCTACACCGACGTCGACGGCCGGGTCTCGCACGTGCACACCTGGTCGGGCAACAGCAGGGAAGGCTTCAACCCCGAACTCGGCACCCAGGAGACGTGGGACGCGGGCCTGCCGGTCCCCGCGCCGAACACGACGTTCGCGGTGGGCCCGCGGCACATGGAGGGCATGGACCCGACCAAGCCGCAACAGATGTACCGGACCGACGTGCACGGCGACACGGTCGCCGCGAGCGGCCGCCCGGTCTACCCGCCGAGCGGCACCACGGCCGAGGAGTTCTGGGGTCCGCGGCGCGGCGTCACGCCCGGTTCGGTCGGCGAGGGCGTCCAACCCGACACCGGCCGGATCGCCAGCGGCGGCCCGGAGGGCTTCAAGAGCCCGACCGCGGGCGAGTACGCGCCGTTCAACTACTACGGCAACCGGCACGACCTCTTCAAGTTCGACGGCGGCCACATCGTGCCGTTCGAGGGCGGCGGACCGGGCGAGCGGATCAACCACGTCCCGCAGTGGGCCTACGAGAACCGCCCGATGAAGATCGACGACGCGCCGACGGACAACACGTGGCGGCGGATGGAGGAGGACATCGCGCGCCGCGCGGCGGTCGACGGCACGTCGGTCGACCGGGTGGACTTCTTCGCCGAACGCACCACGCCGGACGTGCACACGCCGGACAAGCTGCACGTGCGGTACCACTTCACGGTGTCCGACCCGCCGCCGCCCCGCACCGTGCAGGAGATCAGGAGCTTCCACAATGTCCCCGAACCCGCCAGGAACAACCGTGTCGTCCTCCCGCCGCCAACCCCGTGACCTGCTCCAGGAGATCGGGCGCGACCTGGTCGAGGCGTGCCCGCAGGGCTGGTTCCGGATCGACCTGCGCGCGTCGGTGGCCGTGACGACCGACTGGATGGCGTTGACCGTGCTGATGCCCGACCATTCCAGCCCGCCGGTCGACCCGCCGCTGTCGGTCGGCCGGACGCTGCGGGAGCTGCGCGAGCTGATGTACGTGGAAGGGCGTGGCACGTGGTTCTCGCTGCGGTACACGGTGGACCCGCCGGCCGAGTTCCACGTGGTGTACAACCACGACTTCGACCCGAAGTGGTCCCCGGACCTGACCGCGCGGGAGTGGGCGCTGGACCTGGAGCACTTCCCGCGCGACCCGGAGCACGTGCCGGGCTGGCTGCGGGACAAGCTGCCGACCGACGATCCGGCCGGTGCGGGATACTGACGCCATGACGCAACCACTCAACCCGGTCCAGCAGGACGAGCTGTTGCAGCTCATCACCGAGCGCCTGGTGCTCGACCTGCCGGCGGGGTGGAGCCACCTCCAGGTCGACCACAAGTCCCTCGGCGACCACGTCGAGGCGGGCGGCCTGCTGCGCATGGCGAACGGCGGCATGTTCGGCTGGGACCTGCCCGAGGAGGTACTCGACCTGTTCGCGCGGTTGCGCGCCGGCATGGCCCGTCCGGGGCGCGGCACGTGGTTGCACGCCACCTACTGGCTCGACTACCCCGACAAGTACTCGATCGAGTACAACCGCCAGGACGAGCCCCGGTTCCGCACCCCGCCGCCGCCGCGGGCCTACGGTCGGGAGCTGGAGATCTTCCCCCGCGCCGACGAGCACGTCCCCGACTGGCTCCGCGCGGCCGCGCGCGGCTGAGCCCGCCCGCGGCCCGACCGGGCAACGACTCTGCCCCGACGCTGCCCTCCGAGCCCTGCGCCGCCACCGTCGCGGCGGGCAGGGTCGGCCCGGGACGGGCGGCTGGACGGAGGGGCGATGCGGGCACACGGCCGGGAGGCCAGGCGCGGCGGACGACGGGTGGAGGACCCCGCACCGGACGTCGGGGTGCACTCGGCGACGGCCACGCCGGTGCTGGAGGTGCAGCGGACCGCGCGTGGCGGGCAGGCGAGGGGCGCGCACTCGGCGCAGGACGCCCTGGCCGGGTACGCCGAACGGTGGCGCGAGGCGTCCGCGCTGCCCTGGTGGCAACCGCGCTCCACCCTGCTCCGGGAAGTCGACCGCACGTTGCGGGTGTGGGCCCAGGGCTACCGCTCGGCCCCTGACGCACCGGCCAACCGAGGCCGGCTCGACCAGGTCCTCGCCGCGATCGGCCGGTGGCAGCAGAGCAAGACGGGCCGCGTCTCGGCGCGGAGCGCCTTCGTGCAGGGCTTGACCGATTTGGTGAACGCCGCCCGCGCGACGCCGACGGGCGACGCCGGGCAGACCGACGACCACCGGCACCCGCCGGTCGACATCGACGACGCCCGGTACGCCGGCCTGATCGGCGAACTCCGCACCATCGCGCAGGCCGAGCGCGACCGGGAAGGCGCCGAGGGTTCGTCCCGCCGACCGGACCCGGGAACGACGCACCTCGACGCGCCCGACCAGGAGTCCCCGGCGGTCGGGGAAACGGGGACCGAGGTCGACGAGGCGCGCGAGTGGCCCGGCACGTGGGCGCGGGAGATCCGCGAGCTCGACCGGGGCAACAACCTGCTCGGGCCCGACAACAGGATCCTCCGCCGGCTGCGGGGCGACGACCCGACGAAGTACACCGACCACATCCGCAGGTTCATCGCCTCGCTCGCCGACCCCGCCGCGCCGGCGCTCGACGCCCGGGACATCCTCTACGAGCTGCGGAACGAGGCGCGCACCCCGGCGCACGTGCGGATCGCCGAGAACCAGAACTCCCCCGTGTGGGGAGGTCCCAGCAGCCTGCCCACCGTGCTCCAGAACGACCTGCTCGAACTGATCAACGCCAAGCTGCTGTGGCAGTCGGGTGACCGGCGGCTGCACCCGTGGCCGTTCAACGAAGCCGCCAAGAAGCCGGACTACCTGGTCGGCGACGACCCGGCGGAGCCCGCGGAGGGGGTGGGCGCGCAGGAGTTCTACGAGCGGGCGGAGGAGATCGGCGACCACGTCCGCGTGACGACGACCGTGTCCGGCGAACGGGGGGTCGACCAGGTCGTCAACAACTTCGGCCGGAACGTGGCGTCCAAGCTCTCGACCTACGCCGACAAGGACCGGCTGCGGGTGATCGTGGACCTGCACGAGAACATCGCGCTGCACCCGCGGCCGGAGTCGTCCTCCGGGGCCGCCCCGACGCCGGAAGCGCTGCGACGACGGCTGCTCGACCAGCTCCGGACGCTGCACGCGAGCCATCCCGGGGACATGGCGAGGTTGACGCGGGTGGACGCGATCACGCCGGACGGTGTGCTGACCTTCGTGCCGGACGACTGGACCGCCGACAACGGGCCGGAGACGTCGTCACGGGGGTGACGCGCTGCGGCGGTCACGTTCCCGGCGACGCCCACGGCGTGCACGCCGACGTGGTGCCGGACGGCTTGCCTCGTGGTCGGAGCGGCGAGCACCGGAGTGCGACCCGCTCACGTCCGGCGGACCCGCTTGCGCCGCGCCAGGACCACCGTCGCGGTGCCTGCCGCGGTGAGCAGCACGGCGAGCGCCACCGCGGTGCCCACGTGGTCCACGCCGGTGGACGCCAGCCCGGTCGGCCTCGGCGCGGAGGCCGCCGATGACGTTGTCGGCGGGACGGGGGCGGTGGTGACGGCGGGAGTCGTGGAGGTGGGTGGTGGTGGTGCGCAGGCCCCGTCGGCGGTCGGGTCGGCGGTGCCGACGGCGACGGTGAAGACGTCGCGGTCGCCGACCGCGCGGCCGTCGGCCAGAGTGGCGGTGACCTCGACGGCGATCCGGTAGACGCCTTCCGCGCCGAACGCCCAGTTGGCGTGGGCGTGGGTGCCGAGCGGGACGGTGACGGCGTCGGGCAGCCCGTCGCCGGAGTCGACGAGCACGGTCGGGGTGATGCCGGTGAGGAACACCGCGACCTCGCCGGGACCGTCCACGGCGGACCAGCTCACCCGGACGTCGCCGCGGACGTCACGCGGGTCGAGGGACTCGGTGTTCCAGCCCGCCCACACGATGCCCGGGATCCGGGTCTGCGGGATGAGCCAGACCGGGGCGCCCGGCGAGCCCAGGAAGGCGTAGGCGGGATCGGTGGGCACGGTGTTGCGCGCGGCGGGGACCAGGTGCAGCACCACGTCGGCGGGATCGCGCCACACGGCCCGGTCGGGTCCGGCGGTGCCGTCCTTGACGTGGGTGCCCAGCTCGCCGTCGACGAGGCGTGGGGCGATCAGGTCGACGTGGCCGTTGTCGAGGACCACGCACGAGGTCGGTGGCGCGGTGGTGGTCGTCGTCGCGCCCGTAGTAGTGGTCGTGGTCGTCGTGGTTGTCGTGGTGGTGGTTGTCGTCGTAGTAGTGGTGCTGGGTGGCGTTCCCGTACCGGGTTCGACGGTCGCGGGGTCGACCGCGCCCACGGCGACGGCGTACGTCGTGGTGTCGCGCAACGGCGCCCCGCCGGAGCCGGTCGCCTCGACGGTGAACGTGAGCCGGTAGACGCCCTCGGCGGAGAACGTCCAGTTGGCGTGCGCGTGGGTGCCCGTCGCCAGCGGTTGCCGCTGCGGCAGCGGCAGGGACGTGTCGAACACGCGCGGCAGCGGCTCGCCGACCGGGCCGGTCTGGAACACGGTGAGCCGGCCCGGCGCCGGGCTGCCGGGGGCGTCACCGCCGACCGCGTCCAGCGTCCAGCTCACCGAGGCCGGGTCGACCTGGTCGGCGGTCAGGGACTCGGTGTTCCAGCCGGCCCACACCACGTTCGGGTCCTGGACCTCGGGGATGAGCCACAGGTCGCTGCCCACGGGGCCGAGGAAGGCGTACTCGGGGATGTCGGGCACCTGGATGCGCGACTCCGGCTTGACGTGCGTGACGACCCGTTCGGGGTCCAGCACCGCGGGCGGGGTGGTGTTGCCGTCCTTGTAGCGGATGTCCAGCACGCCGTCGACCACCACCGGTGCGAGCAGGTCGACGTGCCCGACGTCGACCACGGTCGTGGACCCCTGGGCCAGGGCCGGGGCGAGGGACAGCGCGGCGAGGGCGGTCACCGCGAGAACGGCGGCCGCGGCTCGTGCGCGGGTCGGGGCGGTCACGGGATCTCCTTGGCGGGGCGGCGGCGGGCGAGCACGAGGGCGGCGGCGCCCGTGACGAGCAGGGCGACGGCGAGGCCGATGGCGGCGGGCACCGAGGCGGGTCCGGTGGAGGCCAGGCGGTTCGCCGTGCCGGTCTGCCGCTCGGCGGCGGGCGGGGGCGGTGCCTGGCCGCCGTCGCCGACGACGAAGGTCAGGGTTTCCGCGTCGGTCAGCGCGGCGCCGTTCGCACCGGTCGCCGTGACGGTGAACGTCAGCCGGTAGCGGCCGGGTCCGGCGAACGCCCAGTTGGCGTGGGCGTGCGTGCCGAGCGCGACGGACAACGCGTCCGGCAGGCCGTCGGCGCTGTTGAAGACGACCTCCGGCGCGCCGAACGAGCCGGTGGTGAACAGGCCGAACGCTCCCGGCCCGTCGACCGCCGTCAGCGCCCACGTCACCGGGCCGGACACCTCGGCCGGGCGCAGCTCCTCGGTGTTCCAGCCCGTCCACAGCAGGTCGGCGTCCTGCGTCTGCGGCAGCAGGAACACCTGCTCGCCCGCGCTGCCCAAAAAGGACAGCACCGGTTGCGCCGGGAGCGCGGTGCGCGCCGCGGCGGTGACGCGGAACTCGACGTCCGCCGGTTCGCGCCAGGTCGTGGCGCCGGTGACCGTGCCGTCCTTCACCTGCACGCGCAGGCCGTCCGGCAGCAGGCGCACCGCGACGGCGTCGACGTGGCCGCGGTCCAGGGTGACCCGGCCGGTGACCGTGGACGGCTGCCGCGCGGCGGCCTCGGCCCGGGGCGCGGGGGCCTCGGCGCGCGGTTGCGGCGCTACGACGGCCGGGGCGACAGCGGCCGGGGCGACGGGCCGCGCCTGCGGGAGCGCCACCGGTTCATCGGCGGTCGCGGGCCGGGCGGCCACGGACACCGGGTAGTCCCGGGTGGCGGTCAACGGGGTGCCGTCGAGCGCGTGGGCCGCGGCTTCGACGCGCAGCACGTGGTCGCCGGGCGGCGGCACGTCCACCTCCACGGTCCCGACGGCGTCGGCCGGCACGACCACCGGCTCCTGCTCCGGCGCGCCGGACGCCTCCACCGAGACGCGCAACCGCACGACGTCGCCGAACACCGTGCCGGGCTCGATGGCGGTGGTGTCCCAGCGCAACCGCACCTGCTCGGCCTCGGCCGGCACCACGAGCGGGTCGGGCGGCGCGTCCAGCACCAGCGCGCCGTTCTCCACGTCGAGCACCGCGTCCGGTGCGGGTTCGGCCGCGGTGGCGGGTGCGGTCATCAACAGCGCGGCGGCCACGCCGACCAGCGCGCCGGTGCGGTGCGGGGTCACGACTCCTCCTCGATGGGCGCGATGGCCGCCGCGGCCCGGCGGGGACGGGTGAGCAGGCCGTGGCGCGGGGCGAAGAACCAGCACAGCAGGAACACCGCGGTCAGGGTCAGCACGATGAGACCGCCGGCGGCCAGGTCGAACGCGTAGGACAGGTAGAGGCCGAGCACGCTGCCGCCCGCGCCGATCAGCGGCGCCAGCAGCATCATCACGCCGAGCCGGTCGGTGAGCAGGCGGGCCGCCGCGGCGGGCGTCACGAGCAGGGCGAGCACCAGGACGTTGCCGACCGCCTGCAACGAGATCACGATGGCCAGGGTCACCATCACGTGCAGCACCACGTCCAGCCGGAACACCGGCAGACCGACCGCGCGGGCCTGCTCGCGGTCCAGGGTCGCGGCCACGAACCGGCCGTTGAACAGCGCCGTGCACAGCAGCACCGCCGCGCCGATCACCGCGACCGACACCACGTCGGAGTCGCTGATGCCGAGGATCGAGCCGAACAGGAACGACTCCAGCGACCCGCCGTAGCCGGGCGCGGTGCTGAGGATGACGATGCCCAGCCCGAACGACGCGGCGAAGAAGATCCCGATGACCGAGTCCTCCTTGAGCCGGCGGTTCTGGGTGAACACCGCGATCAGCAGCGCGGTCACCACGCCCGCGACCGCGCCGCCGAGCACCAGGTCCAGCCCCAGCACGAAGGCGACGGCGATGCCCGGGAACACCGAGTGCGCGACCGCGTCGCCGATGAACGCCATGCCGCGCAGCACCACGTGGCTGCCGATCACGCCGCACACCACGCCCGACATCAACGCCACCAGCAACGCGCGCCGCCAGAAGTCGTACTCCCACGGCGCGGCCAGCGCTTCGAGGAACGCGGTCACCCGGTCACCCCCAGCGCCTTGAGCAGCTGCCCGGCCCGGTCCAGGCCGAACGTGCGCAGCCAGATGTCGGTGTCGGCCAGCGCGGCCGGCTCGCCGTCGGCCACGACCACGCGGTTGAGCAGGCACAGCCGGGTGCACAGCGAGGTCGCGGCGGCCAGGTCGTGCGTGGTCATCAGCACCGCCACGCCCTCGTCGCGCAAGTCGGCCAACAGCGTGCTCAGCAACTCCTGCGTGGGCGCGTCGATTCCGGTGAACGGTTCGTCGAGCAGCAGCACCCGCGGCCGCAGCGCCAACGCGCGGGCGACCAGGACGCGTTGCCGTTGGCCGCCCGACAGCTCGCCGACCGGCCGGGTCCTCAGCCCCGCCAGGCCGACGCGGTCCACCGCCTCGGCCACCGCGTCGCGGTCGCGGGCCGCTCGGCGGCGCAGCAGGCCGGCGAGGTGGGTGCGGCCGGTGGCGACCGCGCCCTCCACCGAAATCGGGAAGTCCCAGGCGAACTCGTGGCGCTGCGGCACGTACCCCAGTGAGCCCTGCGCTCGACGCGGCGCGCGACCACCGACCACCACCGTGCCCCGGTGGACCGGGACGAGGCCGAGCGCGGTGCGCAGGAGCGTGGTCTTGCCCGCGCCGTTGGGACCGATCAGGCCGACCAGCTCACCGCGCCGCAACCGGAAGTCCACACCGGACAGCACCTCCCGGCCACCCAGGTGCACGGTGGCACCGGTGATGTCCAGCACCGGGTCAGTCATCGGTCCTCCTGGCGGCACGGCGGGAACGGGCGACGAGTGCGGCGACCGCGCCGGCCACCAGCACACCGCCCACCGCGATCCACGCCCACGGCGCGCCTTCGGCGGGTGGTGCCGGCGTGGCGTCGGGCGACGGGACGCCGGCTCCGGTGGTCGGGAACGCGGCCGCCGGGTCACCCGGTCCGACGTGGACCTTCAGCGTCGCCCGGTCCGAGCGGCCGTCGGCGGTCGCCATCTCCACGTCCAGCGAGTACGCGCCGGGCGCGGTGAACACCCAGTTGCCGTGCACGTGGGTGCCCGCCTCGACCCCGGTCTCCTGCGGGTAGGGGCGTCCGCTGCTGAAGATCGTCTCCGGCGTGCCGAAGTTGCCGGTCAGGAACAGCTCGAAGCGGCCGGGACCGTCGACGCCGTGCAGCCGCCAGTCCACCTCGCGGCCGATGACCTCGGCGATGCTGGGGTCCTGCGTGTTCCACCCCGGCCACACCAGCCGCTGGTCCTGGACCTGCGGCAGCACCCAGACCGCACCGCCGGGCGCGCCCAGGAACGCGTACGCGGGATCGTCGGGGACGGTGACCTCGGCCGCCTCCCCCACCTGGAGCACCACGTCGGCCGGCTCGCGCCACACCGGACCGTCCCCGGTGTCGTCGCGGAGCTGGAGGGTCCACTCGCCGCCGACCAGGCGCGGGCCGAGGTCCACGTGCCCGTCGGCGATGACGACGGGCGGCTCGGCGTGCGCGACGGGCGGGGCGAGCAGCAGGGCGGCGGTGACGAGCAAGGCCCGGATCAGGCGAGGCACCGGGCGACCTCCTCCGCGTTGTGGCGCATCATGGCCGCGTAGTCGCGGGTCCGGTCGTCGAAGGAGTCCCCGTACAGCAGGCACACCCGGACGCCCTGGTCGCGGGCGACCTGGGTGAGCACCGAGCCGCGCTGGGCGAGGTTGGGTTCCATGAACACGGCGGGCACTCCCAGGTTGCGGATGGTCTCGGTCAGCTTGCGGACGTCCTCGACGCTGGGTTCCTGCGCGGGGTTGGGCACCACGAACCCGGCCACCGTCATCTCGTAGGCGGCGGCGAAGTAGCCGAAGCCGTCGTGCGTGGTGACCAGGTGGCGGCGGTTGCGGGGAACGGCCGCGACGGTGTCGCGGACCCGCGCGTCGAGCTCGTCGAGCCGGGCGAGGTAGTCGCGGGCGTTGCGGTCGTAGTCCGCCGCCCCGCCGGGGTCCGCGGTCCGCAGGGTGTCGCGGATCAGCTCGGCGTAGGCGCGCCCGTTGCGCACGTCCTGCCACAGGTGCGGGTCGATCTCGCCGTGCACGTGCTTGCCGAGCACCGCCTGCGGCAACTGGTGCACCGACGCGCCGCCGCGGCCCAGGAACGCGAACCGGGGGTCGTCGGGCACGGTGGTGATCGCCTTGTTCGGCACCTCGATCACGGCTCGCCCGGCGGGCACGACCTCCTGGGTGGTCCCGCCCGCGCGGTCGTTGAACGTGTAGAGCTCGCCGGTGTCCAGGTCCACGGTCAGGTCCGTGTGCCCCTCGTTGAGCACGGTGCCCGCCATGCCGGTCGGGTCGACGCCCACCGCGAAGGTGAACGTGCCCTCCCCCAGCGGCGTCTCGTCCGCGCCGTTGAGCAATGACGCCCGCAGCGTCAGCCGGTAGGTCCCCGGTGCGGTGAACGCCCAGTTGAGGTGCGTGTGCGCGGCGGGCGGCAAGGTGGTCGAGTCCACGTCGGACAGTCCGTCGCCCGAGTCGAAGTACACCACGGGCTTGCCCAGGGACTCGGTCAGGTAGGTCACGAGCGTGCCCGGTCCTTCCACCGCGGTCGCGGTCAACCGCACCTCGGAGGTCCGCGTGGCGCCGCGCTCCTCGCCGTCGCCGCGCACCCGCAACCCGAGCCACAGCACGTCGAGCCCGACGTTCTCCACCAACGGGATCACGTGCGCGCCGTAGGTCTCCGACGCCTCGGCCAGCGAGACGTTCGGCGTGCCCTCGCGGGCGTTGGCGTCGATGGCCTTGATCAGCCGCTGCTCCTCCAGCAGCAGGTGGTTGGTGAACGTCACGTCCGCCGCGGCCACCTTCTTCGCGTCCGCCGGAGTGGGCTCGTAGGAGTGCGGGTCACCGCCGGGCGGGACCAGCGAGTCGACCCGGACGCGCGCCCCGCCGACGTTGCGCACCAGGTCGGCGAGGATCTCGGTGGTCGTGACCACGGACAGGCCCTCGCCGTCGCGCCGGTCCCCCGCCCAGGTGCACGCGGTCAGGGTGAGCACGACCGCGCACAAGGACGCGGCAGCCCGTGAGGGCGCACGCACTCGCATGTGTTCTCGAACCTCCAGACGCCCGGCACCCGACCGGTGGGGCACCGCGAACCTAATCCGAACGACAATCGTTTTCAATAGACCATCCGGTCCTACCGACAACGGTTGTCGTTCCAGACTGGGCCGTTCGGCCGTCTTGAGAACGATAATCATGTGCAACACTCGTCCCGCGGTCCCCGTCCGGACCGCGCCAACCCCACGATCGGAGTGCACCGACCTTGCGCACGACCGCACGCATCGCCTTGCTCCTGACGGCGGTGACCGGCCTGTCCGGCCTCGTCGCCACCACCGCCTCCGCCACGTCCCTCGTCACGATCGACACCGGCCACGTCGACGTCTTCGGCGTCGCCTACGAGGACGGCGAGTTCCACCTGCACGTCCACGACGAGGCCGCCGAGGCCGAGTACGAACCGGCCGAGGTCCTGCTCGTCGCCAAGTCCGCGGCGAGGACCACCGTGCCCGCCGACCCCGCCTACTCGTTCCTCGGCGCGCCCGGCGCGCCGGTCTGGGTGCTGCCCGAGGTCGAGGACCCGAACCTGCTGTGGCCCGGCATCGCCGCGGAGGAGGTCGAGCCCGGCGTGTTCGTCGACGGCTCGCTGCGCCTGCGCGTCGTGACCGTGTGCGGGCCCGACGACTTCAGCATCTTCACCACCGACGCCGTCGGCGCGCCGACCGTGCTGGTCGACAGCGGCAACGGCCTGCCCGACCGCATCGACCTGACCCCCGGCGGTCACCAGCACGCCAACTGGGCGTTCGAGGCGGCCGGCACCTACAGCGTCACCGTCCGCGCGGTCGGCACCCTCGCCGCGACCGGCGAGCGCGTCGTGTCCGCACCCGCCACCTACTCCTTCAAGGTGAACCGATGATCGCCCGTCTCGCCGCCGTCGCGCTCGCCGCGGGACTCGCCCTGGCCACCACGGGCACCGCGCACGCGACCACCCTCTCCTCCGGCCACGTCGACGTCATCGACGTCGACTGGACCGGCAGCGCCCTCACGCTCGACCTGCGTGACGGCACCACCTCCCCCGCCGTCGACCGCGACCCGTCCACCGTGACGCTCAACGCCGTCCCGGCGAGCAGGTCCACCGTCCCCTCCGGCGGCGCGTACTCGTTCCTCGGCGCGCCGGGATCGACGTTCTGGGTGTTGCCGCAGAACTCGGTCAGCGGCATCCTGTGGCCGGGCTTCGACACCTCGGGTGTCCCGTCCGGCGTGCTGCTGAACAACTCGGTGAGCGTGAAGCTCGTCTCGGTCACCGGACCCGCCGACTTCAGCGTCTACACCACCGGCTTCGGCGGCTCGGTGAGCGTGTGGTTCGACAGCGGCAACGGCCTGCCCGACACCCGCACCCTCGCGATCAACGGCCATGCCCACGCCAACTGGGCGTTCGAGGCGGCGGGCACCTACACCGCCGTCTTCGAGGTCACCGCCACCAAGGCGGCCGGCGGTGCGGTCACCACCGGCCAGAAGAGCTACACCTTCACCGTCCAGCCTTGATCCACATCCGGGAGTCGCGGTGGTGCTCGGTGAGCGCCACCGCGGCTTCGCGGTTCGTCAGCGGCACCAGACCTCCGATGAATCACGGCGTGTTTTCTGGTAGCGCTCCCAGCGAGTGGGCCGGACGCCCGCACCCCGATTCGAGACGCCCGAAAGTATTTCGACCCAGCGGTTGACAGCGCGACAACGACGTTCGTACCGTCTACCCACCACCAGGATAGCGCTTTCCAAGCCTATCCCAGGAAAGTTGAATCGTTTCATGACTGGCGGAGAGGTCGTCCCCGACGCCTGTGGTCGCGGGGACGCATCAAGGCATTTCTGGGAGCGTTCCCAGGAATGACGGAGCGAATGGAGCAACGGTGCTCATCAACTCGCGAGTGCGGGTGGTCGCCGCCGCTACGGCGATCGGCGCGCTGACCGGTGGACTCGTCATGGCGGGCGTGGCGTCGGCCGCCCCCGGCTGCGGGGTCGACTACGCGGTGTCGAACAAGTGGCAGGGCGGGTTCTCCGCCACCGTCACGATCAAGAACCTCGGCGACCCGGTGGACGGGTGGCGGCTGGCCTGGGCGTTCCCCGGCTCCGAGCGGTACGGCCAGGGCTGGAACGCGGTGTTCTCCGCTTCGGGGGCGAGCGTGACGGCGTCCAACGTGGACTACAACCGGCAGATCCCCACCGGGGGCACGGCGTCGTTCGGGTTCAACGGCACGATGACCGGTGACTCGGTCGGCACGCCGTCGTCGTTCACCCTCAACGGCACGACCTGCACGGGCAACGTCGACCCGACAAGCACGACCACCACGACCACGACGACGGACCCGGGTCCTGGCCAGGGTGACCCGACGGGTCGCAAACAGGTTGAGCGGCTGGACCGGGGCGTGGTGAGCGTGCGGTCGGGTTCGGGCAACCTGGTGAGCTGGCGGCTGTTGGCGGGCGATTCCCCGTCGACGGGCTTCAACGTCTACCGGGGCGGCACCAAGCTCAACTCCTCCCCGATCACCACGTCCACCAACTACCTGGACAGCGGCGCGGCGGCGGACGCTTCCTACACCGTGCGCGCGGTGGTCAACGGCACCGAGCAGGCGGCGTCCCCGGCCTCCCTGTCGTTCGGGTCCGGGTACCGGGACGTGCCGATCTCCGCGCCCAGCGGCGACCACAGCGCGAACGACGCGAGCGTGGGTGACCTGGACGGTGACGGCGACTACGAGTTCGTGCTCAAGTGGGACCCCAGCAACGCCAAGGACAACAGCCAGGCGGGCGTGACCGGGAACGTCTTCATCGACGCCTACCGCCTGGACGGGACGCGGTTGTGGCGGATCGACCTGGGTCGCAACATCCGGGCGGGTGCGCACTACACCCAGTTCCAGGTCTACGACTACGACGGTGACGGCAAGGCCGAGGTCGCGATGAAGACCGCGGACGGCACCCGTGACGGTCGTGGCACGGTGATCGGCAACGCCTCCGCCGACTACCGCAACTCCGACGGCTACATCCTCTCGGGGCCGGAGTTCCTGACGATGTTCAACGGTCAGACGGGTGCGGCGGTGTCGACGGTCAGCTACGACCCGCCGCGTGGCACGGTGTCGTCGTGGGGCGACAGCTACGGCAACCGGGTGGACCGGTTCCTGGCCGGTACCGCCTACCTCGACGGCGCACGCCCGTCACTGATCATGGCGCGGGGCTACTACACGCGCGCGGTCATCGCCGCCTGGGACTTCCGCAACGGCACCCTGACCAAGCGGTGGACCTTCGACTCCAACGCCTCCGGCAACGGCACCTACGCGGGCCAGGGCAACCACTCGCTGACCATCGGCGACGTGGACGCCGACGGCCGGGACGAGATCGTCTACGGCGCGGCCACGATCGACGACAACGGGCGCGGGTTGTGGAACACCCGGTTCGGCCACGGTGACGCGGCGCACCTGAGCGACCTCGACCCCTCGCGGCCGGGCCTGGAGTACTACAAGGTCTCCGAGAACAGCAACCAGCCCGGCACCTGGTTCGCCGACGCCCGCACCGGCCAGGTGCTGTGGCAGACCGCGCCGTCCGGCGACAACGGCCGCGGCGTGTCGGCCGACATCTACGCCGGCAGCCCCGGCGCGGAGTCCTGGTCCTCCGCCGACAGCCAGGTCCGCAACACGCGCGGCACCGGCATCGGCCGCAAGCCGTCGTCGGCGAACTTCCTCATCTGGTGGGACGGCGACCCGACCCGCGAGCTGCTCGACCAGACCCGCATCGACAAGTACGGCACCGGCGGCGACACGCGCCTGCTCACCGGTTCCGGCGTGCGCTCCAACAACGGCACCAAGGCCACCCCGTCGTTGAGCGGTGACATCCTCGGCGACTGGCGCGAGGAGGTCGTCTGGCCCACCACGGACAACCGGGCCCTGCGCATCTACGCCACGCCGAACCAGACCGACCGGCGCATCCCCACGCTGATGCACGACACCCAGTACCGCGTCGCCATCGCCTGGCAGAACACCGCCTACAACCAGCCGCCGCACCCGAGCTTCCACATCGGGAACGGCATGGCCACCCCGCCGTGGCCGGACGTGCACTACGCCGGCTGACGACCGACCTACCCGACCGGCCGTGTGCGTCCGAACTTCGGGCGCACACGGCCGGCCTTGACAGTGACGGGGCTTCTCCGGAATTGTGGAAAGCGCTTTCCAGACCTGTTCCCCGCCGAGGGAGGGAGCACCGTCCGGTGACCTCGTCCGACCCGCCGCGAGGGCACCGCGACCCCGGCGAGCACGCGCTGCGCGCACTCCGCCGCCTGTTCCGCCCGCACCGGCGGCACCTGCTCGGCGCACTGGCCGTCTTCGTCGTCAAGCACAGCCCGGTCTGGCTGCTCCCCCTGGTCACGGCCACCATCGTGGACACCGTGGTGCTGCGCCTGCCGCTGGCCGGGATGTGGGTCGCCACCGGCTTGATCATGTTCATCCTGGTCGTCAACTACCCGCTGCACCTGCTCTACGTCCGCCTGCTGCACGGGAGCGTGCGCCGGGCGGGCACCTCGCTGCGGTCGGCCCTGTGCACGCGGTTGCAGGAGCTGTCCATCGGCTACCACAACCGCACGAGCGCGGGCGTGCTCCAGGCGAAGGTCGTCCGCGACGTCGAGACGGTCGAGCAGATGGTGCAGCAGACGACCGACAGCGGCTTGGGCGCGGTCACCGTCCTGATCGGCGGGCTCACCGTGGTGGGCGTGCGCGCGCCGCAGTTCCTGCCGCTGCTGCTGGTGATCGTGCCGCTCGCCGCCCTGGTGGTGCTGCGCCTGCGGTCCAGCCTGCGCGACCACAACGAGGAGTTCCGCCAGGACGTCGAGCACCTGGCCGCGCGGGTGAACGAGATGACCCGGTTGATCCCGGTGACCCGCGCGCACGGCTTGGAGGGCCACGCGCTGCGCCGGATGGACGCCACCCTGCGGCGGGTCCTGGACTCGGGACTGCGGCTGGACCTGCTGAACGGCCGGGTCGCGTCGCTGTCGTGGGTGTTCCTCAACATCCTCGGCGTGGTCTTCCTGACGGCCTCGGCCCTGGTCGCCTACCTGGGCGTCTGGGGCATCACGGCGGGCGACGTCGTCATGCTCAGCGCGTTCCTCACGACGTCGACCACGTCGCTGGCCACGTTGATGAGCCTGGCACCGGTGATCTCCAAGGGACTGGAGTCCGTCCGCTCGGCGAGCGAGGTGCTGCGCACGCCCGACCTGGAGGACCACAAGGGCAAGGCGGAAGTCACGGCTGTCCGCGGCGCGGTGGAGTTCCGGGCCGTCGACCACGCCTACGCCGAGACCGGGCGGCCCGCCGTGCGGGACTTCACGCTCTCCGTCGCGCCCGGTGAGACGGTCGCCCTGGTCGGGCCGTCCGGTGCGGGCAAGTCGACCGTGCTGAACCTGCTCATCGGCTTCCTGCGGCCCCAATCGGGCCGGATCCTGCTCGACGGCGTCGACATGGCGGGGCTCGACCTGCGCACGTACCGGCGGTTCATCTCGGTGGTGCCGCAGGAGCCGATCCTGTTCGACGGCACGGTCCGCGAGAACGTCGCCTTCGGCCTGCCCGACGTCGACGACGCCGCGATCCGGGCGGCACTGCGCGACGCCAACGCCCTGGACTTCGTCGAGAGCCTGCCCGACGGGGTGGAGACGTCGGTGGCGGACCGCGGTTCCCACCTGTCCGGCGGCCAGCGGCAGCGCCTGGTCATCGCTCGCGCGCTGCTCAGGGACCCCCGCCTGCTCATCCTCGACGAGGCCACGTCCGCCCTGGACGTCGAGTCCGAGGCGCTGGTCCAGCAGGCGTTGGCGAGGCTGGTCCGCGGCCGGACCACGTTCGTGGTCGCCCACCGGTTGTCGACCGTGCGGAGCGCGGACCGGATCGTGGTCATGCGGGACGGCGCGATCCGGGAGACCGGCTCGCACGACGAGCTGCTGCGCGGCGGTGGCGTCTACGCCCGGCTGCACGCGGGGTGACCGGCCGTTATTCACTTGACCCGGGCGCGGGTTGCGGTTGCACTGCCGCGGACGCGCCGGAGATCTCGGCGCCCCGGTCCGGCGAAAGGCAGCGATGGAGATCCGTTCGACCACCGACGAGGACCACGGCGTCTTCATCGACACGCTCCACACCGCGTTCGGGCGCTTCCCGGAGACGACGGCCGACGGCCGCGGCACGTGGTGGTCGGCGTTGGAGCCGGACCGCGGGCTGCTCGCGGTGACCGCGGACGGGCGGCCCGTCGGCACCGCCGCCGCGTACTCCTTCGAGCTGACCCTGCCCGGTGAGGTCGTCGTGCCGACCTCCGGCGTGAGCGCCGTCGGCGTCGTGCCCACGCACCGCCGCCAGGGCGTGCTCAGCGCGATGATGCGGCACCAGCTGGCCGAGCTGCGGGGTCGCGGCGAGTTCCTGTCCGTGCTGCTGGCCTCCGAGGCGACGATCTACGGCCGGTTCGGCTACGGCCCGGCGACCCGCACGCGGCGGCTGACCGTGCAGCGGCACAAGGCCGCGCTCGCCGCCTCGCGAGCCGGAGGCGCGGGCGCCGGCTCGGGCTCGGTCGAGGTGATGCGGCGGGCGGAATGCGGTGAGCTGCTGGAACAGGTCTACGACCGGTACCGGCGGGCGCAGCCCGGGGCGCTGTCGCGTCCCCACCGCTGGTGGGACCGGCGCGCGGGGCAGCCGCCGACCTCGCCGGCACCGCGTTACATCGCGGTGCACCGCGACGCGGACGGCGTGCCGGACGGGTACGCGAGCTACTCGCTGGGTGACGGGGACACGTTGACCGTGGACGAGACGATCGCTACCGACGACTCCGTCTTCACCACCCTGGCCCGGTTCGTGCTCGGCCACGACCTGGTGGGCAAGGTGGTGTTCAAGCACGTCCCGCCCGACCACCCGCTGCGGTGGCAGTTCGCGGACCTCCGCGCCGCCGAGGTGGGCCACGACACCGACTGGCTGTGGGTGCGGCTGCTGGACGTCCCCCGCGCGCTGACCGCGCGTGGCTGGTCCGCCGACGGCGAGCTGGTGCTGGACGTCAGCGACCCGTTCCTGGACGAGCACGGCCGCTACGAGCTGGCGGTCCGCGGCGGCGTGGCCGAGTGCGTGCCCACGGACCGCGAGCCGGACCTGTCGCTGGACGTGCGCGACCTGGGCTCGGTCTACCTCGGCGGCACGGCGCCGAGCACGCTCGTGCGCGCCGGCCACGTCAAGGCGCACCACCCGGCCGCTGCCGCGCGCGCCGACGCCCTGTTCCGCACCGAACGCGCGCCGCACTGCCTGCACTGGTTCTGATCACGCGCGACAACCGCCTTCACCGTGCGGCTTCGGCGCAACGCCGGGCGAGGTGGGCGAACGCGTCCTTCAGCTCGGTCGGTCCGACCACCTCGATGTCGGCGTCGAACCGGCAGAGGCCGGCGGCCAGGGCGTGCCACGACCACGAGCCCTCCGTGAGGCGACAGCGGTCCGGGCCGAGTTCCTCCACCACGCCGTCGTGGACGAACGGCGACACCTCGGCGGCGGGCACGGCGAGGACCACCTCGCCGCGGCAGGGTGGGCCGCCCTGGTCGTCGGACCCGGAGAACCGCCCGGCGACGAACCCCGCCACGTCACCTCCGGGCACCTCGCGCGGGGTGAACCGGGGACCGGTGGGTGTGCGCGGCGTGACGCGGTCCGCGCGGAAGGTGCGCCAGTCGTCGCGGTCGAGGTCCCAGGCGACGAGGTACCAGCGGCCGCCCCGGGTGACGAGGTGGTGCGGCTCGGCCCGGCGCGGCGGTGTCGCGGCCGGGTCGCCGGAGCCGTAGTCGAAGCGCAGCACCTCTCGCGCGTGGACCGCGGCGCTGAGCGCCATCAGCACCCCGCTGTCCACCTGCGGTCGCGGGGTCCGTTCGACGGGGGTGACCCGGAACGTGTCGATGCGGTGGCGCAGCCTGGCGGGCATGACCTGCCGGACGGTGTTCAGCGCCCGTGCCGCGGCTTCCTCGATGCCCGCGCCGGACGTGGTGGCGATGCGCAGCGCCACGGACAGGGCCACGGCCTGCTCGTCGTCGAACAGCAGCGGCGGCAGTTGCGTGCCCGCACCCAGGCGGTAACCGCCGTCCGGCCCCTTGGTGGTCACGATGGGGTAGCCCAGCTCGCGCAGGCGGTCGACGTCGCGGCGCACCGTGCGCGGGCTGACCGCCAGCCGCTCGGCGAGCAGCGCGCCCGGCCAGTCGCGGCGCGCCTGCAACAGTGACAGCAGTGACAGCAGTCGTGCTGAGGTTTTCGGCATGTCCGCGATTGTGCCGGAAGAAGAGGACACACCCTGTCCACTACTGCTGCGAAGGTGGTCCACGTCAGGCACCGAGTCGACAGAGGAGCTCTCCTTGTCCGTCACGACCACCACCCACCTGAACTTCCGCGGTGACGCCCGCGCGGCGCTGGAGTTCTACCGATCCGCCTTCGGCGGGCACCTCGCCGTCGTCACCTACGCCGACGCGGGCGCCGTCCAGGTCGCGGCCGAGGCCGACCAGGTGATGTGGGGCCAGGTGCTCGCCGCGAACGGCTTCCACGTGATGGCCTACGACGTGCCGTCGCGGATGGGCTACGACCCGGGCGAGAACGCGTTCTTCGTCTCCGTGCGCGGCGAGACCGTCGAAGAGGTCACCGGCTACTGGGAGCGGCTGGGCGACGGCGCGACCGTCGTGGTACCGCTGGGCCCGGCGGGCTGGGCTCCCGCCTACGGCATGCTGCGCGACCGGTTCGGCGTCGTCTGGGTCGTCGACGTCGCCGCCGAGCACAACGCCTGACACCTGGTCCGCGGGGTGGGCGGCACGGGCCGCCCACCCACCCGAATACCCGACGGGACGGCACCGCGATGAAGATGCTCGACTCACGGGCGCTCAACCGGGCGACGCTCGCCCGGCAGTTCCTGCTCGACCGCGCCGACGTGCCGGTGCCGGCCGCCGTGGCGCACCTGTGCGGCTTGCAGGCGCAGGAACCGCAGGAACCGTTCGTCGGCCTGTGGTCACGGCTGCGCGCGTTCGACCCGACCGCGCTGGACGACCTGCTGACCGGGCGGCGCGTGGTGCGGACCCACCTCATGCGCCGCACGGTCCACCTCGTCACCGCCGACGACGCGCTGGCCTGGCGCGCCCGCCACGACCCCATGCTGCGCCAACGGGTCCTCGGCGTGTACCGCCGCGAGTTCGACGGCGTGGACCTCGACGAGCTGGCGACGGCGGCCCGGGACGTGATGGCCGACGGCGAGCCCCGCACCATGCCCGAACTCGGCCGGGCGCTCGCTCCCCGTTGGCCGTCGGCCGGACCCCGGGCACTGGGCGAGATGGTGGTCGCCGCCCTCATCCCGACCGTCCAACTGCCACCGCGCGGGTTGTGGCGCCGGAAGGCCGGCGCGCGGACCGTGCCGATGTCCTCGTGGTTGGGCCGGGAGGTGCCCCCACCCGCGCCGGACGGCTCCGACCCGGTCGGCGCGGCGCTGGTGGCGCGCTACCTGGCCGCGTTCGGCCCGGCGACCGCGGCCGACCTGCGCTCCTGGTCCGGCCTCGCCGGCCTGCCCCGCGCCGTGGCCGCCGCCCGCGGCGACCTGATCGCGTTCCGCGACGAGCACGGCCGCGAACTGCTCGACCTGCCGGACGCCCCGCGCCCCGACCCCGACACCCCCGCGCCGGTGCGCTTCCTGCCCGCGTTCGACAACGCCATCCTCGGCTACCACGACCGCACCCGGATCATCGACCACGCCCACCGGGGCCTGTCGGTCGCCGGCGCGCGCGTCGTCCTGGTCGACGGCCGGGTCACCGCCACCTGGACCAGCGACGCGGACGGCGTCGCCGTCACCCCGCTGCGGGCCCTCACCGCGACCGAGCACGCCGCCGTCGTCACGGAAGGTCGGGACCTCGCGGCGTTCCTGACCGGCAGCGACCGCGTGGAGGTCGCGCGCCGTGCTCTCGGGCCCGCGAGGTCACGGGCGTCGCGGGCCGCCCGGCTCGACGGGTCGTCGGGAGGACCTGGTCCGGAACAACAACCACGCGGCCAGGGCGATCGGGAACCACAGCGACAGCCGCTGCCAGCCGAGGTCGTCCACGCGGACCACGTGCAGCTCGTGGTAGACCAGGTGCGGCACGCTGAACAGCAACGAACCGACCAGGACCGCTCGGACGAACACCGGCTCGGGCCACCGGACGCAGACCGCGGCGACGGGCGCGAACTGCAACAGGGCCAACCCGAAGTCGCGCACGAGGTGTTCGTTGTAGGGCGGGAACAAGCGCACCCAGGCGTGGGCGGAGGTCGGGAAGGTGGTGAAGAACCCGGCCGGTGACACCGCCGCCCACAACGCGGGTCCGGTCTGCCACAGCAGCAGCAGCGCCAAGCCCAGTCGGAGCCGCGTCGTCGTGCCCATTCTCCGTCCCCGGGGTTCGTGGCGAGCCGTGCCTTCGCCGGAGTGCGCACCCCAGCCGATAACCGTCTAACACCTGCGCATACCGAGCGCACGACGGATCACCCGAACGGTTCGCCAACCGTCGCCCGGAGGGATTACCTCCGTGGTCGGTCGGTGCGACGCAGTGCGGTCGCGGTCCGGTGTGGAGGGATTCGCTCGTTCGTGGCGGCACTGTGGTCGTCCGGTGGGGCGGGAGAGCCGGAGGATGGCGGTATGCCCTCCGCAGCCCGGGAAAGGGGACGGACCATGATGGACTTCCGACGTGCCGCCTCGACGACGGTCGCCTGGGTCGCCGCGCTCGGCACGGTGACCGCGTTGACCACCACTCCCTCGGCCGTGGCGGCAGCGTCCTGCGCCGTCCGGGACGGCGTCTACGGTGCCGCGTTCTACGGTGAGGAGGACGCCCTGCTCACCGACGAGTCGGGTGACGCGGGCACGCCGGTCGTGCTGCGGCCCGCGCTCGGCGAACCCGGCTACCAGGAGTGGGCCGTCGACTCCAGCGGCGACGGCACGTGCACCATCCGGAACCTGCGCAGCGGCCTCTACCTGACACCCGCCGCCGCGACGGTGCGGCCGCACCGACTCGTCCTCGTCGACACCCGCCCGTTCGAGTGGCAGGTGCGCATCAGCTCACAAGCCGACCGGGTGTTCATCTCGACCCCGCTGCCCGATGGCGAACTGCGGCTCGACCAAGCACCGCTGCCGATCGACCCGCCTCACGTCGACCTCCAACCACCCCGTCCCTACGGCGCGCAGGAGTGGCAGCTGATCCGACACGAGTGATGTGCCGTTGCGGAGCCCTTACCACCCGCGGCGCCCTGACCAGGCCCACGTGGGCCACCCACCGCGGTGGGTGGCCGGGTTCGTCACCGCGCGGACGCTTCGAGCAGCAGGCGGCGGGGGCGCAGGGCGGTGGACAGCGCCACCGGCCGGACGTCGCTGCCCCGCGCGCCGCGCAACCGCCACCGGCTCACCAGCGTCGCCAGCAGCAGGCTGCTCTCGGCCAGCCCGAACGCCTCCCCCGCGCACTTGCGCGCACCGCCGCCGAACGTGACGAACCCACCGCGGGGCAGTTCCCGCGCCCGCGCCGGCAGCCACCGGTCCGGGTCGAACGCGTGCGGCCGGTCGTGCACCCCGGCGCGCAGGTGCACCGCGGGCGGGCAGAACGCCACCGTCGTGCCGGCCGGCAGCCGGTGGCCGCCCAGCTCCACCTCCTCGGTGGTGATCCGGGTGAACAGCCACCCCGGCGGGTACAGGCGCAACGCCTCGGTGACCACGCGCCCGGTGCGCGACAGGCGCGCGAGGTCGGAGGCCCGGACCGGTCGGCCGCCCAGCACCTCGTCGACCTCGGCCCGGAGCCGGTGCGCCGCGTCGGGGTGCCGGTCGAGCAGGTGCAGCGCCCACGAGACCGTCGCCGCCACGCTGTCGGACCCGGCCACCAGCATCGTCAGCACCTGGTCGCCGAGCTCGGCGTCGTCCAGCCGGTCGCGCCCGTCCTCGTCCCGTGCGGCCAGCAGCGAGGACAGCAGGTCGCCCCGGTCGCCGTCGCCGCGGCGGTACACCTCGACCATGGAGTCGATGGCGCGCCGCAGGTCGCCCAGCGCCCGGTCGAAGCGGCGGTTGACCGGCACCGGCAGCCGTTGCACCACCGCGGGCACGAACATCCGCGCGGTGATCTGGTGCAGCAACGTCTCCACCGACCGCCGCATCCGCTCCACCGCCCCGTCGTCGGCACGGGTGGTGAACAGGCACCGCAGCACGGTGCGCAACGCGGCGCCGAACAACGCCGGGTACACGTCGACGACCTGCCCGTCCCGCCAACCGGACGTCAACGCCGAGGACTCCTCCGCCATGACCGCCGCGTAGCGCTCCAGCCGGGCGCGGTGGAACGCGGGCTGGATCAACCGCCGCTGCCTGCGGTGCTCGGCGTGCGGGCAACTGCCGACGCCGTTGCCGATCGTGGCCCGCACCCGGTCGAAGAACGGCCCACCCTTGTCGAACACCCGGTCGTCGGTCAACACCTGCCACACCAGGTCCGGGTGGCACGGCACGTAGGCCCGCACCGGGCCCAACCGCACCTCCACCAGGTCGCCCAGCGCGGACAGCGACCCGATGAACCGCAACGGGTCGCGCATCATCGGCCACGCGTGACCGATCACCGGCAGCGCTCCCGGCGCCACCGCCGCGGTGCGGTTCATCGGACCTCCAGCGATGTGCTCGCGCCCGGCCCACGATGACGGCCGGGGACCGCCACCGCACGTCGGGACCACGCGTTCGGTCGACCGGCGATCAGGTGACCGGCGAGCCCCGCGCGACGGATCGCCGACGAACGGCCGGGGGCACGGCCCGGGTCCGTGCCCCCGCGACGATCACCGGCCGGCGCGCCGCGCCCACGCCGTGAACGGGTCGAGCGCTCCCGCCACCCGCAACGGCTCGACGGTCCGGCCGCCGCGGTCGAGGCCGCGGTGGGAGGCCCGGTAGTCGAACCCGTACCGCGCCGCCTCATCGGCTCCGACCGCGTAGTAGACGGTGTCGACGCCGAGGTCGAACGCGAACCGGTAGCACATCCCGCACGGCTCGCCCGAGGCCAGCAGCACGGACTCGGACACCGGCGCCGATCCGGCCCGCTCCGCCTCGCGCAGCGCCACGACCTCGGCGTGCGCGGTGGGGTCCTGCTCGACCAGCACGCGGTTCACCCCGGTGCCGAGGACCCCGGCGGTGGGGTGGAGCACCACCCCCGCGAACGGGATGCCGCCACGCTCGACCTCCGCCAGTGCGATCCGCACCGCGTCCCGCAGGTGGTCGGTGATCCGGTCGACGTCCAGCGTGGGCATCACGCCTGCCCC
This sequence comes from Saccharothrix saharensis, assembly GCF_006716745.1. NCBI lineage: Bacteria > Bacillati > Actinomycetota > Actinomycetes > Pseudonocardiales > Pseudonocardiaceae > Saccharothrix > Saccharothrix saharensis. The sequence continues at coordinate 1,012,303 of NZ_VFPP01000001.1, forward strand.
GAGGCGTACTTCGGGCTGGAGGCCAGCTTCAGCCACACCACGCCACCGATGATCACCGCCAGCCAGAGGACGCGCGCCGGGGTGAGGGGCTGGTCGAGCAGGAACGCGCTGACGACGGCCGCGCCGGACGAGCCGATGCCGGTCCAGACCGCGTAGCCGATGCCGACGTCGATGTTCTTCAGCGCGAGGCTGAGCGTGAAGACGGTGAGGAAGAAGAACACGCCCGCGGCGATCGACCAGCTCAGGTCGGTGAAGCCCTTGCTGCCGCCGACGCTGACCGCGTAGCCGATCTCGACGAGGCCCGCGAGCAGCAGGATCAGCCAGGCGCGGCGGTTCGCGGTGGCGGTCGTGTCCTCGTGCCGGGTGGTGCCGGGTTGGGTCGAGGTGGTCATCTCGTGTGCATCCTTTGCGATGGTCTACGTGCAGGTCCGAGGGCGCGGCGGGTCAGACGGCCGCGCCGGAGAGCTCCAGCCCCACCACGCCGACGATGACGACGGCGATGCCGAGGACCTTGCGCCAGTCGAGGCGCTCCTTGAACAGCAGCGTGCCGAGCAGCACGATGCCGACCGAGCCGAGGCCGGTCCAGATCGCGTAGCCCACGCCGACGTCCAGGGTGATGAGCGCGAGGCTCAGGAAGAACGTGCCCAGCGCGCCGATGACGAGCGTGAGGACGGACGGCCACAGCCGGGTGAAGCCCTTGGCGGCGTTGGCGCACAGCGCGAAGGCGATCTCGAAGACGGTGGCGATCGCCAGGTAGACCCAGTGCATGTCGCTTCCTTTCGTTGCTAGCTCAGCGCTTCGCGCAGGTTGTCCAGGTTCGGCACGCCCTCGATGCGGTGCCGGCCGATGTCGATGGTCGGGACGGCCCGCACGCCCGCCTGCCGGGCTTCGGCCACCGCCGCCCGGTGCTGCTCGGCGTACCGGCGCTCGGCCAGCGCGGCAGCGAACTCCCCCGCGTCCAGGCCCACCTCGGCGGCGATCTCCGCCAGCACGTCCGGCCGGCCGATGTCGCGGTCGTGCTGGAAGAACGCCCGCAGCACCGCCCGGTGGTACTGCCTGGCCAGACCGTGCTGCTCGGCGAACAACGCGCCCTCGAACGGCAGGTGCGTGTACGGCTGCGGCGACACGGTCGGCAACTTGATCGGCACACCGAGCCGCTCGGCCATCGGGTAGACCGAGGAGCGCCAGACCCGGGGCAGGTACTCGTCCTCCGGGCGGAGGGTGGGGTTCGGGTGGGGCCGCAGCTCGTAGGGCCGCCACCGGACCGCGGCACCGGCCTCCGCGGCGGCCGTCTCGATGACGTCCTCCGCGAGCAGGCAGTAGGGGCACACGTAGTCGAAGTAGACGACGACCTCCGGTGGGTTCATGTCTCCTCTCCGTCCGCACTCTCGGGTACGGACTAGATGGTTGCATGCATGTACATGCTCTTGTCAAGCCTCCACCGCTGACGGACCACCGATCTCCTCGATACGCGGTTGAACTGCGCAAACATGTTCTTGACCATCCGGCCGTCACCGATCACACACTCAGCTCGGTTCTTGCACAGGCATGTACCTGCGTCCGAGTGGAGCTTCCGTTCGAACGCGGCAACCAGGACTGACCAGCAGTTTTGCCGGACGGGGGGCGCACGAGACCTTCGGCCCTCGGCGCCGCGGCCGGTAGAGTCGTTCCCAGCCCGTTGTATGTACCAGCATCCTCGGCACCGGCCAAGCCGAACGCGGACTAGAATGTTGCTCACGCATGGACTTGGCTGCCCGATCCGAAGCGCAGGTGACGAGATGAGCGCAGCTCCCCGCCAGACCACCGAAGCGACCGCCTCCGACCAGGCCGCCTGGAACCGGGTGCTGACCCTGCACGTCCTCGTCGAACGCCAGTTGGCGCAGGCCATGCAGCGCCGCCACGGCGTCGGGCTGTCGGAGTACCGGGCGCTGGCCGAGCTGTCGAAGTCGGCCGCGGGCGAGTGGCGCATGCAGGAACTCGCCGACCGGATCGGCCTGGGCCAGAGCTCGGTGACCCGCCTCGTGGCACGCCTGGACGCCCTCGGCTTCGCCCGCCGTGACCTGTGCCCCGACGACAAGCGCGGCGTCTACGCCGTCATCACCGACGAGGGCAGGCAGCTGCACGTCGCCGCCACGGTCACCTACGCCGAGGTGCTCAGCTCCGCCTTGAACACCGCCGGCGCCGACCAGGAGCTCGCCCGCCTCGTGCAGGCGATCCGCAGCGCCGGCTGACCCGGTTCCCCCTCTCGCAGCAGTGCCGTCGACAGCCGGAGCACCCTCCTGGTGCGCCACTCGGGCGCACTCGGCAGCGGCGATGTGTGATCCCCGCACCGGGACCGAAGTAGTTGCTTGACCGTGCATCTGAGTGCCGATTAGGTTACGGGGTCGCAGCGACAGGACGGTCGGGACCGCTGAGCGATCAGCCGGGGCGAACCCCTTGCCGCTTCAGCGGCCACGCCGACCTCCCGGCGCCACGCGGCGCCGGTCCCTCGCTCAGGCAGCCCTTTTTCGCGGCACATCTTGCTCCGAGGAGGAATCGTGCCTTCGTCGCGTTTGCTCGGTCACCTCGCCGAACACGCGGTGAACCGCTCCCGGTCGGTCGCACTGGTCTGCGCGGACCGGAAGTGGACGTACGGCGAGTTGTCCGGGCTCGCCGAGCGGTACGCGGCCGAACTGACCGCGCTCGGCGTGACCCCCCGACGGCCGGTGTGCGTTCCCGCGCACAAGTCGGCCGAGACCATCGCGTTGTTGATCGCCTGCTTCACGGTGGGCGCGAGCGTCCTCGTGCCCTCGTCCGAACTGGGTCCCGCGGCTCTGCGGACCATCTGCGAGCAGGCACGGTGCTCGCACGTCCTCACCGCGGGCGCCGACGGGCGGCCGGTGTCGACGGTGGTCGAGGCCGGTGAACCCGAGGGTTTCGCACCCGTCGACCCGAGCGTCGCCAAGATCGTGTTCACCACGTCCGGCTCCACCGGCACTCCGAAGATCGTCCCCGTGCCCGAGTCCGGTTTCGACGACTTCGCGCAGTGGGCGGCGAAGCAGTTCGAACTGACGGCGGACGACGTCTCGCTCAGCTACGCCCCGCTCAACTTCGACCTGTCGTTGCTCGACGTGTGGGTCTTCCTGCGCTTGGGCGCCCAGGTCGTGCTGGTCGACCCGGCCGCGGGCGCGGACGGCAAGCGGCTGCGCCTGCTGGTGGACGACCACGGCGTCACGTTCGTCCAGGGTGTGCCGCTGGTGCACCGACTGCTCACCGAGGACGAAGACCTGACGTTCCCGACCAGGACCGTCGTGTTCACCGGTGAAGCGCTCCCGCGTCGGCTCCTGCCCCGCGTCGCCCGCGCGTTCCCGAGGGCCCGGCTGTACAACGTCTTCGGCTGCACCGAGACCAACGACAGCTTCATCCACGAGGTCGACCCGGCGACCGCGGGACCGCGGATACCCATCGGCCGGCCGATCGACGGTGTGGACGCCGTGCTCATCGACGACGACGGTGCCGTTGTCGACGGGCCGGGGACCGGCGAGCTGCTGGTTCGGACACCGTTCCAGACCACCGGGTACCTGGAACGCGCGCTCAACGACAAGGCGTTCCGCCCGGCCCCGAACGGCGTCGGCGGACCGTTCTACCGGACCGGCGACCTGGCGACCCGGTGCGCCGACGGTTCGTTCGTCCTGGAAGGACGGCGCGACTTCCAGGTGAAGGTGCGCGGCATCCGCACGAACGTGCTGGAGGTCGAGGCCGTGCTGGCCGCGCACCCGCAGGTCGAGGCGGCCGCGGTCGTCGCCGTGCCCGACGACGTGGCGGGGCACCGCCTGCACGCCGAGGTCGAGCGCAAGCCCGGATCCGGGCTGACCTCGCTCCGACTGCGCGCCCACGGCGCGAAGACCCTGCCGCGCCACGCCATCCCGTCCACGATCCGCGTCGGTGACGCACCGCTGCCCCGCACCTCCACCGGCAAACCGGATCGGACCCTGATCAAGCACAGCGTCATGGAGGGCGTTGACTGATGGACCTGGAAGACCGGATCCGCGAGCACATCGTCGCCGAGTTCCTGTCCGGTGAGGACGTCACCGACCTGACCGACGACTTCGACCTCGTCGCGAACGGCGTCGTCGACAGCCTGGGCCTGGTCCGGCTCATCTCGCACATCAGCAAGACCTACGCCATCCCGGTCGACGACATCCCGCTCGACCCGGCGAGCTTCCGCGACATCGAGCACATCTGCTCGTTCATCCGGCAGACGAGCACCGCCGCGTCGGTCTGACCGGGGCGGCCCTTCCCCGAAAACCCATTCAACTAGGAGAGACCACGTGATCGTCCGCAGCTACGACGAGATCGCCCCGGTCGAGTGGGGCAACGGCACGAGCCACCGCCTGCTCACCGAGTCCGACGGCCTGGGCTTCACCGTCTGCGAGACGTTGGTGCGCCAGGGCACGACCAGCGCCCTGCAGTACCGGCGGCACCTGGAGGCGTGCTACTGCATCGGCGGTTCCGGCGAGGTCGTCACGGCCGACGGTGAACGCCACAAGATCGTCGAGGGCACCCTGTACGCGCTGGACAAGCACGACGCGCACTACCTCGTCGCCTCCGACGACGAGGACCTGAGGCTCATCTCGGTGTTCAACCCCCCGCTGCGGGGCGACGAGAGGCACTCGTTATCCGACGACGGGTTCTCCCAGTACTGATCCGGTCACGGTGGGGGTCGCCCGCCGGCCGGGTGGCCCCCGCCCACGGCACTAGCGAGGGCACGAATCACCATGACTGCGACCACCGACACCTCCACCACAGACACCTTCGCCACCGTCGCCGACTGGGCCGAGGACCTGAACCGCGACACCGCGTCGTGGGATGCCCGGGGCGAGTTCCCGCGGGAGAAGTGGAAAGCGATCCAGCGCAGCGGCATCCTCGCCGTCCCGTTCGACCGGCGCTACGGCGGCCGGGGCCACTCGCTCACCGAGACCATGCGGGCGCTGGAAGGGCTCGGCCACACCTGCCGGGACGCGGGGCTGAGCTTCTCCACGTCGACGCAGATCGTCAGCGTGGGCCTGGTCCTGCAGGCGTTCGGCGACGAGGAGCTGAAGGCCGCGTACCTGCCGGGGATCATCTCCGGTGAGCTGATCACCGCGCACGCGATCACCGAGCCGGGCACCGGTTCGGACGCCACCGGCATCACCACCACCGCACGTCGGGACGGCGACGACTACGTCCTCGACGGCGAGAAGATGTTCATCACGAACGCGCCCGTCGCGGACCTGATCCTGCTCTACGTCCGCACCGGCGAGCCGGGTCCGCTCGGGTTGAGCTGCTTCCTCGTGGAGCGCGACACCCCGGGCCTGCGCATCGGTGAACCGCTCGACAAGATGGGGCTGCGCACTTCACCGCTCGGCGCGGTCACCCTGGACGGCGTGCGGGTGCCCGCGGCGCGGCGGGTGGGCCGGGAAGGAGCGGGCTTCCTGATCCTGGACCACATCATGAAGCGGGAGATCCTGCTGTCGTTCTCGATCACGCTCGGCGAGATGGCGCACCGCTTGGACCGGTGCGTGCGGCAGGCGAAGACGCGCACGCAGTTCGGTCAGCCGATCGGCGCGTTCCAGGCCGTCAGCCACAAGGTCGCCGACATGAAGATCGCGGTGGAGACGGCCCGCAAGTGGCTCTACGACACCGGGGCGAAGGTCGAGGCGGGCGAGGACGCCTCGATCGACGTCGCCGCCACCAAGACGGTGGTGAGCGAGGCGAACCTGCGCACCGCGCTGGACGCGGTGCAGATCTTCGGCGGCGCCGGGTACCTCACCGGCACGGGTGTCGAAGCGGACGTGCGCAACGCGGTCGGCGGGACGATCTACTCCGGGACGAACGAGGTGCAGCGCAACCGCATCGCGGCGTTGCTGGGCCTGCGTCCCACCACTTCCCAGGGGGTGCGTCGTGACTGACGACCTGGCGCGGCTGACCGCGCCCACGGAATTCCTGGACCACGACTCCGCGCCCGTCCAGGAGTTCATCGACGTCGCGGTCGCGGATCGCGGTGCCGACAAGCGGGAACTGGCGGTCTCGCTGTACTACGCGGTCCGGGACGACGTGTTCTACGAGGTCTACGGGGCGGACCTGTCCCGTGACGGGTTCAGGGCCAGTTCCGTCGCGACCCGCAAGCAGGGGTTCTGCCTGCACAAGTCGGTGTTGTACGCGGCGTGCTGCCGCGCGGTGGGCATCCCGGCGCGCTTGCACTACGGCAAGGTCCGCAACCACCTGGCGTCCGACCGGCTGCGCGCGCACATCGGCGGCGACGTGTTCTTCCACGGCCTGACCGCCGTGCACCTCGACGGCAGGTGGGTCAAGGCGACACCGGTCTTCAACGGGCTGCTGTGCAAGCTCTACGGGCTCAAGCCGCTGGAGTTCGACGGCGTCCACGACAGCCTCCACCACCCGTTCGACGAGGACGGGCGCAAGAGCATGGAGTTCCTGGTCGACCACGGCGGCTTCGACGACCTGCCGTACGAGTTCGTGATGGACCAGATGCGGACCAACCACCCCGACTTCCTCGACCCGGAGGGCACGGGCACCGTTCGTGGCGGCTCCCTGGCCGCCGAGGCGACCAGGTGACGGCCCGGAAGGAGGACGCACGATGACCGAACCCTCCCGCGTCCCGGACGACGGTTGGCGCGCCCGCGCCCGGATCGGTGTGGTCGTGCCGCACGCCGACGTCGGCCCGGAGTCCGAGATGCAGGCACTCGCACCACGTGACGTCGTGATCCACGGCTCCCGCGTCCACTTCGGCGCGATGCGGGCGGGCGGCGAGATGGACCCCAAGATCCCGCACGCGCCGGTACGGGCGTTCGTCGAACCACCGCACGTCGACACGGCCGTCGACCTGCTCGCCGCCGCGCCGCTCGACGTGATCGCGCTCGGCTTCACCAGTTCCGCGTACGTCCTGGGCGCGGCCGGCGAGAAGGACCTGTTCGACCGGTTGGGCGAGCACGCCCGGGGCCTGCCGATCACCGGCACCACCAGGGCGGCGGTGGCGGGCTTCGCCGCCCTGGGTGCCCGCCGCATCGCCGTCGTCAACCCGCCGTGGTTCGACGACGAGCTGTCCGGCCTCGGCGCCGACTACTTCGCCGAGCACGGCCTGGACGTCGTGCAGCACGGCCCGTGCGGGCTGCCGAGCGACCAGAAGCTGATCACCCCGGGAGCGCTGTCGGACTGGATCCGCACCGCGGTCGCCCGCGCCGAGCCGGACGCCGTCCTCGTCGCCGGCAACGGCATCCGCGCGGTGGGTGTGATCGACGCCCTGGAACGCGACTGCGACTTCGCCGTCCTGACCGCGAACCAGGTGCTGCTCTGGCACTCCCTCCACCTCGCGGGCGCCGGCCACGTGCTGCCCGAGATCACCGACTACGGCCGCTTGTTCACCGTGACCCCGACCTGAGCCGTCAGTACCGCGCCCAGGGCGACCCGGCTGTCTCCCCGAAGGGTGGCGGGGAGGCAACCGGGTCGGTTCGTCACGCCGGTTCGACCGGCAGCCACAGCTCGCACGTCGCGGTGGTGAAGTCGGCTGAGCGGTCGAGGACGGTGACGATGGAGGGGCCCGGGCGCAGGCGCCAGGGGTTGGACGGGAACCACTCGGTCGCGGTGGCGGCCCAGGTGGTCTGCAGGGCCTGCGGGTACGGACCGGTGCTGCGGAAGACCGCCCACCGGCCGGGCGGCACCTCGATGCCGTCCAGGTCGTCCGGGACCGACGCGTCCGGGGACACCGCGACCCCGTGCAGGTAGGTCAGCTCGCTGCCCTCGGTGGCATCGGGGTCGAGGTCGTCGCAGACCTGCAACAAGCCCGGCGGCTCGGTGTCGCCGAGGGACTTGAGCCGGACGTGCTCCTCCGGCGGCAGCGCGGTGATGTGCTGCTGGATGTGCGGGTTGACCCCGTGGTGGATGAGCGGGACGCGGGTGGCGTGCCCGACCAGCCGGAACGCGGGGCGGTCGATGATGCGGGTGTCCATGGGGGTCGTCCCTTCGACGGTCAGGCGGAACCTGAGCTGCGGTTGTGCGCGAAGAGGACCTCCGTCACGGCGGACGTCGCCGGGGTTGGCGCCGTGGACCGCCCGGAACGCGCGGCCGAACGCCTCGGTCGAGCCGTAGCCGTGCCGGACCGCGATGCCGAGCAGGTCGTCCTCGCCGCGGACGACGTCGCCCGCGGCGACGGTCATGCGGCGACGGCGCACGTACTCCGACAGCGGCATGCCCGCCAGCGACGAGAACATCCGCCGCAGGTGGTACCCGGTCGTGCCGAGCTCCTTGGCCAACCCGTCGACGTCGTGCTCCTCGCCCAAGCGCTCCTCCACGTGGTCGACGAGCCGGTTCAGTGCCGAGATCACGGGTCCTCCCTTCACCGACCACCCTGACCGACCGCACCCCGTCCCCGCCCGATCGCGGCGAACCGGTCCGATCATGTCCCGGACGCCGGCTCACCGCGCGGCGGTGGGCACCCGCGCGCGGCCCGGTGTCCACCAGGTGCGCTCGCCGAGCAGCGCCATCGTGGCCGGGACGAGGAGGCAGCGCACGACGGTCGCGTCCACGGCGGTGCTCGGTGGCACGGAGGCCGAGGCGCGGGCGCTGGCCGACGAGCTGGACGGGTTGATCATCCCGGCACGGGCGGTGCGGCAGCTCACCGAGCTGATCGGCGTCGACCTGACCGACCACCCGCTGGACGCGCGGCTGCCGGAGTTCCCGCCGGTCAGCCACGTCAACGGGGCGAAGAGCCGGTTCGAGCTGGTGCGCGACCTGGCGCAGCGGGAAGGGCTGACGTTGCGCCAACTGCTCGGGCGCCTCGGCGGCGGGCGCGGGCACCAGGTCGTCGCCGGCACGCCCGAGCAGGTCGCCGACCACATCGAGCTGTGGTTCACCACGGGCGCGGCGGACGGCTTCAACGTGATGGCGCCGCTGCTGCCGTCGGGGTTGGAGGACTTCGTGGACCACGTCGTGCCGCTGCTGCGGGCCCGAGGCCTGTTCCGCTCCGAGTACACCGGCCGGACGCTGCGCGAGCACTACGGCCTGCCGCGCCCGGTCAGCCGTTACACGGCGACCGCGTCGGTCTGAGTTCCGGCCTGCCGGGCGGTGCTCCCGCCCGGCAGAACGTCACCCGCGGACCCGGGCGTGCCCGGCGGGGTGCGCGTCACCGCGGTCCACGTCCAGGGCCCCGAGCAGGCGCAGCCCGTCCTCGGCGGGACTGCCCGCGGGCGCGGACAGCACCAGCAGTTCCAGGCCCGAGTCGTCCGGCAACGCGAAGTTCTCCTGGTGCAGCTCCAGCGGTCCGACCAGCGGGTGCCGGTAGGCCTTGCGGCCGTGCGTGCGGGCGCGCACGTCGGCGCGGGCCCAGAGGCGGCGGAAGCGCTCGCTGCCCATCGCCAGCTCGCCGACGAGCGAGGCCAGTCGGGGGTCGTCGGGATATTTGCCGGCCGCCAGGCGCAGGTGGCCGACCACGTCGCGGGTGCACCCCTCCCAGTCCGCGTAGAGCCCGGACTCGCCCTCCTCGAGGAAGAGGTGGCGCGCGGTGTTCAGGCCCGGCATCGGGCGGTCGAACAGCAGGCCCGCGAGGCGGTTCCCGGCGAGCACGTCCAGGCGGTGGTCCATGATCACCGCCGGGGCGTGCGCCACCAGGCCGAGGACGCGCAGCAGGTCCGGTCGCAGCCGCCCGCCCGGCACGGGCGCGCGGCGGCGGCGTTGCCGGGCGAGCCGGCCGAGGTGCCCGCGTTCGGTCTCGTCGAGGCCGAGGATGCGGGCGAGCGCGTCGAGGACCTGTTCGGACGGCTGGGTCGCGCGGCCCTGTTCGAGGCGCACGTAGTAGTCGACGCTGACGCCGGACAGGTGGGCGACCTCCTCGCGGCGCAGCCCCGCGACCCGGCGACGGCTGTCCGCGGGGATGCCGACGGCCGCCGGGTCGACCCGGGCGCGCCGGGTGCGCAGGAAGCTCGCGAGGTCGTCCATGACCCCAGTATGACGTCGGCGACGCCGGTGAAGGTGGTCCTGCCGGTACCAGGAAGCCCGGTCCGACGGACGAGGCGCCCCTGAACGACGGCCGCCGCGGCACCCAGCATCGGAGGCACCCGATCCGAAGGAGTCCCCGTGAAGACGCTGATCGTGCACGCCCACCCGGAGCCGAGGTCGCTCAACGGCTCGCTGAAGGACCTGGCCGTGTCCACGTTGGAGGAAGCCGGGCACGACGTGCGGGTGAGCGACCTGTACGCGATGAACTGGAAGGCGGTCGTGGACGCCGCGGACTACGGCCCGCACGCGTCGAGCCCGTTGCGGGTCGCCGCGGACTCGGGCCGGGCTTTCGACGCCGGGACGCTCACCCCGGACGTCCGCGCCGAGCAGGAGAAGCTGCTGTGGGCCGACACGATCGTGTTCCAGTTCCCGCTGTGGTGGTACGGCATGCCCGCGATCCTCAAGGGGTGGGTCGACCGGGTGTTCACCTACCACTTCGCGTACGGCGTCGGCGAGCACAGCGCCACCGAGTACGGCGAGCGCTTCGGCGAAGGCACCCTGGCGGGCCGCAGGGCGCTGCTGTCGGTGACCGCGGGCGGCCCGGAGTCGCACTACGCCGCGCGCGGGATCAACGGCCCCATCGACGACCTGCTGTTCCCGATCCAGCACGGCGTCCTCTACTACCCGGGCATCGAGGTGCTGCCGCCGTTCGTGCTGTACGGCACCGACCGGATGACCACCGAGGACTACCCGGACGTCGCCAAGGCGTGGCGGGAGCGCCTGCTCACCCTGGACTCGACCGAGCCGATCGCGTTCCGGCGGCAGAACGCCGGCGACTACGAGATCCCCTCGCTGCACCTGAAGGAAGGGCTGGAACCCGCGGGCCGCTCGGGGTTCGGGCTCCACGTGCGCGGCTGACCGTCCTGGGCGGCGGAGGGCGGCACACCGGGATCTCCCGTCCCGCCAGGAAGGACGACGTCGGAAGTTCACGGGGCCGGCGTACGAGTCCAGCGTCGAGCACCTCGTGACGGAGGAGGACAAGCCCAGCCGGGGCGAGGTCGCTCCCGGATGAGTGAGTGGCGCGGGTGGGCGTCGGTCGGCTGAACCGGTGCGGTCGGGGCGGGAACCACCGCGGGTCCGCCTCCGACTGAATCTGACGAGGAAGGCGCATCGGCGGCGCGTCGTCCCGGGTCGTGGAGGTGGTGGCGGATGGTCTCCGCGAAGGCAGCGGTCGAGGGGGCGCGACGCGGGGTCGGGTTGCGCGCGGACCTGCGGACGGCGGTGGTCGACGCGGTGGCCGCGTCGGTGATCACGGCGGTGATCTTCGCGTGGCTGTACGCGCGGGTGCGGAACGGGACGTCCGCGACCGTCGCGGTGATGCCGTTCCTGGCCGACGCCGACAGCTACCCGATGTACTGGTTGTGCCAGGCGTTCGGCTGGACGGCGCTGCTCTGGGCGTGGTTGACGACGATGCTCGGGCTCGTCCGGTCGGCCGCGCGACCCGCGTGGCTGCGCGTGCCCCCCGTGGCGGTCGAGCGGTGGCACCGCGCCACCAGCCTGACCACGATCGGGTTGATGTTCGCGCACGCGTTCTGGTTCTTCGCCGAGCTGGTGCGGGTCAACGAGCACGGGCTGGGCTGGGCGGGCCGCCTCGGCAGCGCGTTCGTCGAGGTGTTCGTGCCCGGAGGTTACCCCTCCGGCACGGGTCGGGTCGCGGTGCTGCTCGGGTTGCTGGCGTTCTACCTGGCCATTCCGCTGGGGCTCGCCTACTACCTGCGCGCCCGCACGGGCGCACGCGTGTGGCGGGCCCTGCACCGGTTCGTCCTCGCCGTGTACGTGCTCAGCGTCTGGCACACCCTGCTGTACGGCACGAACGTGTGGTTCGACGGTTGGCCGCGCACCACCCTGTGGCTGCTGCAACTGCCGGTCGCCGTGCTGCTGCTGGCGCGGTTGCTCGCACCCGGTCGTCCCAGCGAACGGTTCGGCCGGGCCCGCGGTGCCCTGGCGGTGGGGCGGCGGGTCGCGGCACTCGCGGTGGTGCCGGCCACCGCCGCGGTCCTGATCGCCGTGGTGGTCAGCGGTCGTGACGGTGGCCGGACGCCCGGCGCCCGCCACAGCGCCGGCCTGTCGGTGCAGCCCTGGATGGTGTGGACCGGGACGGCGGTCTTCGCGCTGGCCGTGGTCCTGGCGGTCGGCGTGGCACGCCGGGCGGAGCGCGCCGAACGGTCCTCGTGACGTCGGCCCGGGACGAGCGGAGCGCCGTGCACTGGCGCGAGGACGACGGCCTATGGGTCGGCTCCGCGGAGGTGGTGTTTCCGAGCCGGCGCAGCGAGGAGGCCGCGGAGCCGGGCGCCACCGCATCGTTGCCGCAGGTCTCCTCCGTGTGCGAGCACCCGGATCCCGGCCCCGACCACCGCCTCCTCGTCGTCCTCGACGAAAGCAGGGTCGACGGTCGCGGATGGATCACCGGGAGAGGACGTCCCGGGCGACCAGGCGCCGGTCGCGGAAGCACAGCCGCTGGACCTCGAGGCCCGATGGCGGGAAACCGGCCGTGGACCGGCGGGACTCGCAGCCGTCACCGCACTTCGTCGTGCTCGGGGCTCCCGGCGACAGCGGGGCCCGCGAACCGCGGCGCCAACTCGGCGTTCACCTCCACGTGGCGGAGCAGGAAGGCGCGCTCGTCCAACCGCTTCCGCCGCATCCACCCGGTCACCTCGGCGTTGCACTTGCTCGCGTTGCACGACGCGCACGCGGGCACGATGTTGCCGAGCGTGTACCGACCCCCGCGCGACAACGCCTGCACGCAGTCCTTCTGGAGGGGGACACCACTGGCACCGCAGTAGGCGCAGCCACCCCAGGCCGCTTTCACCGCCGTCCACTCCGCGGCGGAGAGGTCGTTCTCGACGCGTCGCATCCGGCGCACCCGCTTGCGCGCCGCACGCGCCCTCCTGCTACCTCCGACGGCCATGCGCGCGACCTTAACGCCATCACCCGTCCGTGACGGGCCGCGGGCGGTCAGTTCACGCAGAGGCAGAACGGGTGGCCGGCGGGGTCGAGGAAGACCCGGAAGGTCGTGCCGGGCTGGTGCGGGTGCCTGGTCGCGCCGAGGTCGAGCACCGCGGCTTCGGCCACGTCGAGATCGTCCACCACGACGTCCAGGTGCATCTGCTGGGGCAGTTCCTGGGTCGGCCAGGACGGCGGTGCGTAGCCCTCCACCTGCTGGAACGAGATGCACTGACCGTGGTCGGCGCGGACGTCCGCCCAGTCGTCCGAGACGTCGACCTTCCAGTCCAGCATCGCGCCGTAGAACTCCGCGAGCGCACGGGGGTCGGGGCAGTCGATGACGATGCCGGGAAAGCGAGCGATAGCCATGCCGGGCATCGTAAGAGCGGTTCCGGACGATCTGCGTCCGGAACCGTCCGGTTGTCACGCGCCAGGGCGGTCCGGGCGGTGATGGCAGAATCCGGGCATGGTCGCGGGGGATTTCGAGGTGCACCTGACCGGCGCCGTGCAGGACACGCACGCGTTGGAGGCGTTCGCCTCGCGGCGGGGTGCGAAGTTCACCCACATCCTGCTCAACAGCGGCGAGACACCGTCCCAACCGATGCTGACCGTGCAGGGCAGCGGCACGCTGGAGGACCTGCACCGCCTCACCGACGCGTGGCGGGCCGACCTGGCGGCGGAAGGGCTGGGCGTGGTCCGCGTCAAGATCGAGGCCGCGCCGTGGAACGAGGGCGTGCCCGAGTCCGACCTGGACGCCTCCGACGAGCTGTACTTCGAGCACCACGTGAAGGTGCTGCTGCCCTCCGACGACGGCGCGGCGGACCGGTTGAGGTGGGCGATCGCCGACACCGGCGCGGCGGTGTCCCGCAACGCCCGGCGACAGCGCGGTCGGCACGAGGAGCGGTTCGTCACGCAGCGGTGCCGCGGTGTCGGCCGGGCCACCGCCAGAACCAGGCTCGACGCCCTGCTGGCCGCTTTGCGCGACAAGGGTTATGAAGTGCTGGAGGTCGAGGAGGAGTACGTCGTCCACGACGACGCGCTGCACGTCGACCGCGGGTGGCTGGACCCGGAGCGGTGGGGTGATCGGCACACCGTGCGCGACGACCTGTTCGGCAGCGGGACCTCCCGGGGGCTCAGCACGCCGGCCACGTTCCGCCCGCTGGCCGCCGACGGGCGCGACATCCGGCAGCGCCCGGTGTTCGACCCGGCGCTCAAGCACTTCGGCCACGCGTTCCGGGCGGGTGAGCCGGTGTTCGGCGACCCCGCCGACGGCACCCGCTGGTCGGCCGCGCGGCGGGCCGCGATGACGCACGTGCTGGCCGTCCTGGCCGCCTCGCCGTGGGCCGGGCACCTGGTGCTGCGCGGCAGCGTCGCGCTGCGCGCGTGGCTCGGCGAGGTGGCCCGCGAACCCGGCGACCTGGACTTCGTGGTGGTGCCGCGGACCTTCGCCCCGGACGGCCCGGAGGCACGGGCGATGCTGGCGGGCCTGGTCGCGGCCATCGGGGCCGACCCCGGTCCGGGTCTGCGCGCCGACCAGGTGGTGGCCGAGCACATCTGGACCTACGAACGGGTCCCGGGTCGGCGGCTGGTGTTCCCGTTCGACGTCGCCGGCCTGCCGCAGGGCGCGGTGCAGGTCGACCTGGTGTTCAACGAGGACCTGCCGGACGCGCCGGTCACCGTCGAGGTCCCGCCGCGGGGCACGCGGGTGCTCGCCGCGTCACCCGCGCTGTCGCTGGCCTGGAAGCTCCAGTGGCTCGTGACCGACCTGTACCCGCAGGGCAAGGACCTGTACGACGCCGTGCTGCTGGCCGAGCGCACCTCGGTCCCGCTCGAGCTCGTCCGCGACCTGATCCGCCCCGAACTCGGCGCCGAGGCCGACGGGTTCACCTGGGCGTCCGTGCTCGACCTCGACGTCGACTGGGACAACTTCCGCGCCGAGCACCCGGGCGTCGGGGGTGATGCCCGGCCGTGGCTGCGCAGGCTCGCGGACGCGCTGACCGCCGGCGGCTGACGGGGCCGCGAGCCGACGAGCGCGCGCGCCGTTCGTGGCGTCGACCCGACCGTCGAGCGTGGCGAGATCATCGGGCTGCTCGGGCCGAACGGCGCGGCACGACGTGGACGACGTGGAAGCGCTCACCGACCGCGTCGCGATCGTCGGGGCGGGTGGGTCGCGTTCGACGGAGACCTCGCGGCGCTGCGGGCCCGTGCCGGCATCCCGGAGGAGGCCGTGCCGACCTTTCGCGGCGATCCTCGCCGAGAGCATCGGGTCGGGGCGCTTGAACACCTGGCTGGTCCGGCCGTGCGCCACGCACCCGGCCGCCGCCCGGCGGGGCTCCGGCCGGCACCCGCGCCGGTTCTCCCCGCGCACCGCCAGGTCGTCCTGGTCCCGTTCCCCCGGTCGCGCTGACCGGTTCCCACCCGGCCGAGCACCTGCCGGGGCCCACCACCCCGCCCTCGCGCCCGTCGTGCTGGTCGAGTCGTGCTCCCCCACCGCGTTCACGTGGCGACGCGGCCTCCTCCGGTACCGGGGCGCGGCACGTAGACCGCCGGACATGGATCGTTCAACGCGGGGAGGTCTCGCGGACAGGGTGGATGATGTCCGGTGACGAAGGAGGTGACCGGTGCCCGCAGGCGCGGATCGGGAACGACGGCGCGTCGGCATCGTGGACGTCGCCGCCGCGGCCGGCGTGTCGCGCCAGACGGTGTCCAACGTCCTCAACGGGCGCGAGGAGTACTACTCCACCGCGACCTACGAGAAGGTCACCAGCGCCATGCGAGCGTTGGGCTACCGGCCCAACCGCGCCGCGCAGACGTTGCGCTCGCGCCGCACGGCCCAGATCGGCTACCACATCTTCGGCGAGCAACTGGACCAGGCGCAGGGCTTCACCCTGCGCTTCCTGCAGTCCCTGGTGCGGGCCGCGGCCGAGGTCGACCACCAGGTCCTGGTGTTCACCCACCGCCGCGACGACCCGCTGGGCGTGTTCAAGGACCTCGTCGCCCGGCACGCCGTGGACGCGATCGTGCTGTCGGAGTCGACCGTGGACGACGACCGGGCCCGCTTCCTGGCCGACAGCGGCATCCCGTTCGCCTGCTTCGGCCGCCTCGCGCCGGACCTGCCGCAGCACTGGGTGGACGTCGACAACACCGCCGGCATGAGCGCGGTGGTGGACGCGCTGGTCGCCGACGGCCACCTGCGGTTCGCCTACCTGGCCGCCGACGGAGACCAGTACTGGAAGCTCGACCGGCTCGACGGCGTCGTGCGACGCCTGGCCCACCACGGCGTCCGCCTGCCGAAGTCAGCCATGTTCCGAGGCTCCGACCAGGGCGTTCGCCGCCGTGCGCGCCAACTGCTGACCGGCAAGAACCCGCCGAGCGCCATCGTGACCGGCAGCGACGCCGTGGCGGCCGCGGTCGTCGGCGTCGCCCACTCCCTCGGGCTCGGGGTGGGCTCCGACGTGGCCGTCACCGGCTTCGACGGCGGCGCGGTCGGACTGGTGACCGAACCCACCCTGACCAGCGCGCGCATCCCCGTCGACCGGGTCTCCCGCACCCTGGTCGCCCGCTGCCTGCGGCAGGTCGAGCACGGCCGCGACGACGAGCCCGGGCTCGTGCTGCCCACCGAACTGGTGCGCGGCGGCAGCGCCTGACCACGCTGTTCGGCACTGGACACACCGCCACCCGCCTGCCTACTGTAACGTTCAATGTTCACGTGAACATGTCGTGACCCCGTCGAGCCGCCCGACCGGATCACCAGTCCTGACAGGTTCGTGTTAGCGATAACAGGAGAGGCAATGACGCCCACTCTTTCGCGGAAGCGGCTCCCGGTCCTGGTCACGATCGCCGCGGCGCTCGCGGCGATCGTGACCGCCGCGCCCCCGGCAGCCGACCACGCCGCCGCCGCGCCCGGCAGTCCCGCGGTGACACCCCCGATGGGGTGGAACTCGTGGAACTCGTTCGGCTGCAACATCAACGAAGGCATGATCCGCCAAGCCGCCGACGCCATGGTGAACTCGGGGATGCGCGCGGCCGGCTACCAGTACGTCGTGGTCGACGACTGCTGGTACGAGCCGCAGCGCGACGCCCAGGGCAACCTGCGGGCCAGTGCCTCCCGGTTCCCCGGCGGGATGAAGGCGCTGGGCGACTACATCCACGGCAAGGGGCTGAAGTTCGGCATCTACATGGCCCCGACCGACCGCACGTGCGCCCAGCGCGTGGGCACCTACCCGGGCTCGACCGGCAGCGGCGGGCGCGAGGCGCAGGACGCCCGGACGTTCGCGTCCTGGGGCGTGGACTACCTCAAGTACGACTGGTGCAACCCGTGGGGCACCCGCGACGAGCAGATCACCCGGTTCACCGCCATGCGCGACGCGCTGCGCGCGACCGGCCGCCCGATCGTCTACAGCATCAACCCCAACAGCCTGCACGCCATCACGGGCGACAAGTACAACTGGGGCGAGGTCGCCGACCTCTGGCGGACGACCGAGGACCTGCTGGACATCTGGCAGAACGGCAACACCAACAGCTACCCCATGGGCGTCGGCAACGTCGTGGACGTCACCGCTCCCCTGGCCGCACAAGCCGGCCCGGGGCACTGGAACGACCCCGACATGCTCGTCGTCGGCCGCCCCGGGCTCACCCTCACCGAGTCCCGGTCGCACTTCGCGCTGTGGTCGCTGATGGCCGCGCCCCTCATGGCGGGCAACGACATCCGCACGATGTCGGCCGACGTCAGCGCGATCCTGCGCAACCCGCGCCTGATCGCGGTCAACCAGGACCAGCTCGGTGTGGGCGGTCGACGGGTGCGCGACGACGGCAACACCGAGGTGTTCGCCAAGCCGTTGAGCGACGGCTCGGTGGCCGTGGGCCTGTTCAACCGGGGCAGCGGCACGACCACCATCTCCGCCACGGCCGCCCAGCTCGGATTGTCCGGTGGCTCGTTCACCCTCACCGACCTGTGGAGCGGGGCGACCAGCTCGTCCGGCGGCACGATCTCGGCGAGCGTGCCGGCGCACGGCGTCGCGGCGTTCCGGGTCAGCGGCGGCAGCCCTCTCGCCGCCACCACCGGCAGGCTGCGCGGCGCGGGCTCGGGCCGCTGCGTCGACGTGGACAACGCCTCCACCGCACCCGGGGCCGCCACCCTGCTCTGGGACTGCCACACCGCCGCCAACCAGCTGTGGACCACGTGGGCGGGCGGGGAGATCCGCGTGTTCGGGAACATGTGCCTGGACGCCGACAACCAGGGCACCGCCAACGGCACCCGCGTGATCACCTGGTCGTGCAACGGCCAGGCCAACCAGCGGTGGACGCTCAACTCCGACGGTTCCATCCGCAACGCCCACGCCGGGCTGTGCCTCGACGCCGACCAGGCGGGTACCGCCAACGGCACCCGGCTGATCCTGTGGACCTGCAACGGCCAGGCCAACCAGAGGTGGAGCCGCGCCTGACCGCACCGCCCCGGTCGGGTGCGCACCCGACCGGGGCGATCACCGCGGTCAGAAGCCCCAGAGCCGCCAGGTCTGGTTGAGCGGGCCGCCCTGGTCGACGGGGTTGCAGGTCCACTGGTGCACCGGGGCGCGTGCCGCCGTCGAGATCGAGCTGACGTCGACGCACTTGCCGCTGTGCCGGGCCACGAGCTGGAAGTCGTGGGCGTCGTTGCCCGAGTAGGTGACCTTGCGCGGGGTGAACTGCTGGTTCACCCCGCCGGTGCAGCTCCACTGCTGCACGGCCGCGCCGTCGGCCGTGGACGACGCGTTGACGTCGAGGCACTTGCCGGTCTGCTGGTTGACGACGGTGTAGGTGTTGGCCGCGCCGGTGACCGGGCGGAAGTCCCACAGCTGCTGGTCGCCGCCCTCGCAGGGGAACTGCTGCTGGCGGTTGCCGTCGGCGGTGCCGAGGTTCGCGTTGTCCAGGCACTGCTGCGAGTGCTGCGCGACGGCCACGGACGCGACACCCCTGCTCGACGGCGGCAGCACCGTGATGGTGAACGCGTCGTCGGCGTTGGTGTGCGGGAGGTTGACCGTCGTGGCGTCGCCGGACAGCGTCACGACGGCGTTCTGGATCGTGATCGGCCCCTGGACCGCGCCGCCCCCGTTGTGCGGGATGCGCTGGGCGACCACCCGCACCTGGTTGTTCTGCACGATGCCGCTCGTGGCGTCGAGCCGCCGGAGCCGGACGGCGATGGTGCCCGTGGTGCCGCCGCCCCCGACGAGGACCTTCGCGACACCGGTCGCCTTGGTGGCGAACGCGTCGTAAGCGGGGCTGGGCGTGACGGAGGCGATCTGACCGGTCTGCGAGCCGTAGAAGCGGTAGACCCACCACTCGCCCTTGGGCTGGTGCACGCCGGCCGAGGTGCGGACGAGCAGGTTGCCCAGGTCGTTGTGCAGGTTCCCGGCGCTGGCCCAGTTGGCGCGCAGGCCGTCGGCCCCGGCCCGTTCCAGGCGGGCGATGTACCAGGACCCGTCGCCGGGGTTCTGCTCGTTCGTCGCGCCGTACTCGTTGATCTGGTACGGCCGCGGGTGCGGGATGCCGCGCGCGTCCAGCGTGGCGTTGGCGGTCGCCACGTTGGCCACCGGGTCGCCGGGCAGCGAGTGCCAGCTGATGATGTCCGGCACGGTGCCGGTGGCCTTGACGTGGTCCAGGTACTGGGTCCACCACCCGCCGGAGGACGGCACGCACGCGCAGCTCGGGCCGACGATCAGCTGCTGCGGGAACGCGGCCCGGACCCGGTGGTAGGTGCGCCGCCAGAGCTCGAAGTACTGCGCCTGCGGCCGGTTCCAGAACAGGGTGATGTTCGGCTCGTTCCACAGGTCCCACTGCACCGGGGCGCCGGTGGCGCGCACGTCGTCGATCAAGCGGGTGAGGAAGTTGTCGTAGTCGGTCCAGTTCCCGTTGTCGCCGGGGAACCTCGCGATCGGGTAGCCGTCGGCGCCCCACAGGTCGTGCACGAGGAGCACGAACTCGCCGCCCAGGGACCGGGTGCGCAGCAACTGGGCGCGGGTGGAGTTCCACCGGCGGTCGTACCTGCCCGCGATCCAGCCGCCGGGGCCGTCGAGCTGGGCGCCGCCGGCGCGCATGTACCGGAACTTCACGTCGCGGTAGAAGTGGTCCGCCGGACCGGCCGCGTCCTCGGTCATGCCGTAGATCCAGCCGGACGCCCGGTAGGTCGGGGAACCGCCGGCGACGGAGAAGTCGACGGAGATCGACTCGTCACCGGCTCGGGCGGCCGGTGCCGGTCCGACCGCGGCCGACAACGCGGAGGCGAGGACCGCGAGGACCGGGACGAAGCGGCGGCCTCGCCGTCGTGCGGGGATGGGTGGCACGGGTGACTCCTTCGTCAGAGAGGACGGGTGTGCACGGGCTCCGCGGCGGCCCGACGCGCCTCGGCGTCGGCGGCGAGCAGCAGGTAGGCGGCGGCGGTCCAGGTGTAGGCGCGGTCGCGCAGCCCTTCGCCGGTCCGGGCGTCGAAGTTCTCGGCGAAGCCGCTCTTCTCGCAGGTGGCGCGGAAGCGGGCGCTGACCCGGTCGGCGAGGTCGACCGCGCCTCCCCGGCGCAGGCCGTCCTCGATGAGCACGGTCGACGGGGCCCACACCGGCCCGCGCCAGTAGCCGTCGGCCTCGTAGTGGGGCGAGTCGGGCCGTTCCGTGGCCGGGCCGACGGCGGTCAGGTGCCGGGCGACGCCCTCGGCGAGCTTCGCGTGCACGTCCGGGGGCAGGGCCGTGCCGAGGATGACGGGCATGAGGTCGAGCAGGCTCGCCGTGGTGCGGGTAGTGCCGTCGAGCGCGCGGCTGGTGAACGCCGTCCCGTCCCACAACGTCGTCAGCATGGCGTCGAGCACGGCCGCGGCTCGCCGGTCCCACCGCGTCGCGGCGGCCGCGTCGCCGAGGTCGCGAGCCAGCCGCGCCAGCTCACCCGACTGCACCACGAGGAAGGCGGCGAGGTCGGCGGACTGGACGAGCCGGCGCCCGTCGAACACGGTGGCGTTGTCCCAGCCGCTGTCGTTGCCGTGCTCGTAGTGCGGCAACACCTCGCCCGGGGCGCGGCGGTGGTCGAGCCAGAACGTCGTCCACGCCGCCAACCGCCGGTAGAGCAGCGGCAGGTCGGCGGCCGGGAGTCCGCCGGGCAGCTTCGCGCGCAGCCTGCCGACCGCCCAGCCGTGGACGGGTGGCTTCACGAAGTTGTGCAGCACTTCGGCGTGGGTGATCGAGTCGGGCAGCGCGCCTTGCGGGGTCTGGTGGTCGAACACGACCTGGAGCTGGTCCCACGCCAGGTCGGGCACGCCGGGCGCGAGGGCGAGCGCGTTGAAGCAGTGGTCCCAGCTCCAGACCTTGTCCATCCAGTTCTTCGACATCAGCACCGCGGGGCGGCCGAGGAACCCGGCCGGGCTCACCGCGGCCGACCACAGCACGTAGCAGGCCAGTTCGGCGGCCGGGGTGCGGTCGGTGCGCCAGGGCGCGACACGGTCGGTGAACTGCTCGAAGGACCGCCGGGAGGAGGCCACGACGTCGGCGAACGCCGCCGCGGTGGTGAACCGTTCGCGGGCGGTCGTCAGCTCCTCCACCACGAGTTCCCACCGGCCGCCGTCACCGCCGACGACGACCGCCCGTTCCGCCGTGCCGAGGGCGGAAGCCCCTCGCACGTCCTCGTGGCCGGTCAACACCGTGACCCGGTAGCGGTGTCCGGTCTCGTAGGAGGTGAAGACGTACGACGACGTGACCGGGTCGTGGAAGAAGAACGTGCCGGTGAAGGGGGTCAGGGTGTCGTCCGCGGCGGCGATGCGCAGGCCGAGCCCGGTGCCCGAGACCCGGAGCGCGGTGGGCGATTCGAACGCCGCCGCGACCCGTGCCCGTCCCGCGCTCCAGGTGAGCAGCGCGGCGTTCGCGCGCACCTCGGTCGTCACGCGGTCGCCGGCCGACACGGGCGTCAAGGACAGCACCGCGTGCATGCCGTTGCGGTGGGACACGAGGTGCAGGTCGTCGGCGTACGCGGCGAGGCCCACGACCGCGGAGAGGCCGAACCACGCCCCCGGATGGCTGAACGGGATCTCCCGCACCGAGAAGTCGTCCACCGCGATCCCTTCAGTCCTTGACCGCGCCGGACGTGATGCCCGCGGCGACGAAGCGCTGGGCCAGCACGAGCAGCGCGGTGACGGGCACGGAGGCGACCACGGCGGTGGCCGTGATCGCGTTCCACTCCTGGTTGTTGTTGCCGATGTAGCGGTAGATCCCGAGCGTCAACGGTTGCATCGACCCGCCGCTGTCGAGCGTCGCGGCGAACACGAAGTCCGACCACGCCCACAGGAACGCGAACAGCCCGGCGGTGACCAC
This sequence comes from Saccharothrix saharensis, assembly GCF_006716745.1. NCBI lineage: Bacteria > Bacillati > Actinomycetota > Actinomycetes > Pseudonocardiales > Pseudonocardiaceae > Saccharothrix > Saccharothrix saharensis. The sequence continues at coordinate 1,034,601 of NZ_VFPP01000001.1, forward strand.
CCCGTTGCGGCCGGCGGGCAGCACCACGGACCAGAACGTGCGCACCGCGCCCGCGCCGTCGATGCGCGCCGCCTGCACGACCTCGTCGGGCACCGAGGCCATGAACGAGGTCAGGACCAGCACGGCGAACGGCACCGCGATCGTGGAGTCGGCGAAGATCAGGCCCCACACCGTGTCGGTGATGCCGAGCTCGACGTAGATCCCGTACAGGCCGAGCGCCATGATGATGCCGGGGATCATCTGCGCGACCAGCAGCACGAACATCAGCGGTCCCCGGCCGCGCGGGCGCAGCTTCGCCAGCGCGTACGCCGCGGGCGAGGCCAGCGCCAACGTCAGCGCCGCGGTGCCGAGCGCGACCAGCAGGCTGGTGCCGAAGTAGGGCAGCTGCTCGTCCAGCACCCGCGCGTACCCGTCGAACGTCGGGTCGCCCGGGAACAGGTCCGGCGGTGACCTGCGCATCGCCCCCGGCGGCGTGAGCGAGACGTTGACCATCCAGTAGACGGGGAAGAGCATCGCGGCGGTGAGCAGCAGACCCACCGCGGTGCGCCACCACGAACGGGTCATGACGCCTCCTGCCGGCGTTGCACCCGCACGTAGACCAGTCCGGCGGCCACGGCGAGCAGGATGAGCACGTTGCCGACCGCCGAGCTGGGGCCGAAGCGGGGCAGCGTGCTGCCGAACCCGAGCTCGTAGGACCAGGTGGCCAGGGTGGTGGACGACCCGCTCGGGCCGCCGCGCGTCATGATCCAGATGAGGTCGAACACCTTGAGCGTGTAGACCAGGCCGAGCAGCAGCGTGACCGCGGAAACGGGCCGCAGCATCGGGAAGGTGACGTGCCGGAACGCCTGCCACGGGCTCGCACCGTCCAGGGCGGACGCTTCGCGCACCTCGGCGGGGATGTTCTGCAACCCGCTGTGCAGCACGACCAGGTTGAACGGGATGCCGATCCAGACGTTGGCCACGATCACCGACACCAGCGACCAGTCCGGCGAGGTCAGCCAGTGCACCCGGTCGACACCGAACACCGCGAGCGCCGCGTTGACCACGCCCGCCTCGCTGTCGAACATCCACGCCCACGTCGACGCCGACACGATCAGCGGCAGCAGCCACGGCACCAGGAACAGCGCCCGCAACGTCGCCGAGAGCCGGAAGTTCCGGGAGAAGAACACGGCCAGCGCCAAGCCGATGGTGTACTGGAACACCAGTGACACCGCGGTGAACACGACCGTGTTGAGCAGCGCGGTGCGGAACACCGGATCGGTGACCACGGTGGCGTAGTTGGCCAGTCCCGTGATCGGCGCACCCCCGTGCACGAAGGTGCGCACGGTGTAGTCGCGCAGGCTCAGGTCGAGGGTCGTCAGCAGCGGGTAGCCGTAGCACAGGAGCAGGTACGCGACCAGCGGTGCGAGGAACGCCCAGCCGACGAGCGTGCGGCGGACCACGGGGCTACCTCGCCGACGCCGCGGCGCTCTGGGCGGCCTCCAAGGCGTCCGCGGCGGGCTTCGACCCGGTCAGCACCGCCTGCACCGCGGTCCACAACGGCTGGGAGATCCGCGGGTAGCGGGTGCCGAGGCCGTCACCGGTGCGCCCCTTCGCGGCCTGCACCGCGTCGACCCACACCGCCAGCTCCGGCTTGGCGGCGACCTGCCGCTCCCGCACCGCCGGGATGGCCGAGACGTAGGTCAGCGCCGTGTCGGTGGCCAGCACGGTGTCGGCGCCGGTCAGGCAGGCGGCGATCCTCGCCGCGGTCGCCTCGCGGTCCGCCTGCCCCTGCACCGGCACGGTGACGAACTCGCCGCCGGTCGGCGCGGGCGCGACACCACCGTCCCGGGAGGGGATCGGGATGACGCCGTACTCGAAGCCGAGCTCCGCCGCGTTGCCGAGCTGCCACGTGCCGTTCTCGGCGAACGCGTACTCCCCGGTGGCGAACTCCTGCCAACCGGTCGTCTGCGTGTTGCCCACGACCGAGTTCGGCGCGTACCCCTTGTCCAGCCAGGACTTCCACAGCTCCACCGCCGCCACGGCCTGCGCCGAGGACAGGTCGGTCAGCCGCGCGCCCGCGCCCCAGAACCACGGCAGGAACTGGAAGGACCCCTCCTCCGTACCGATCGCGGAGAACGTGATCCCCTTCTTGCCCACGCCGGTCACCGCGGCCAGGGCCGCGTCCAGCGACGCCCAGTCCGTCAGCGACGCCGGGTCGACGCCGGCCTGCGCCAGGACCGCCTTGTTGTAGTACAGCGCCAGGGTGTTCGCGCCGATCGGCACCCCGTAGGTCTTGCCGCCCGACTCCCCGGCGGCCACCAGGTTCGGCGACGCCTGCGACGCGTCGAGCCCGGTGTCCTGGTTGGCCTTGAGCACCCCGCCCTCGGCCAGCGTCGAGACCACCGGGTTGTCCACCACCAGCACGTTCGGCGCGGTGCCCTGCTGCGCGGCGAGGAGCACCTTGTTGGTCAGGTCCGAGGTGTCGTACGCCTGGCGCTCGACCTCCACCCCGGCCGCCGCGCCGCACTCGTCGATCACCTCCGCCCACGCCGAGTTCCCGTCGAACTGCGGGTACGGGTCCCACACGGCGAACGGACCGGCGTCCTGGTGCCCGGCGGAGGAGCACGCCGCCAGGGCCAGTCCCGCGGTGACCAGGGCGGTGGTGAGACGTCGGCTGAACGTGGAGCGCTTCATGGGTGGTCCTCTCGAACGCCTGCGCCGATGACCCGGCGAACCTCATCGAACCGGTTCGACCACTGCGCTGTTTCGCCACGGTATACAGGCGCCAGAAACCGCACAAGACCTCGATGTCGTATCCTCCATTGGTTGTCGAACCGGTTGGACGGAGGCCGCATGAACATCGGCGAGATCGCGAAGCGGGCGGGCGTGTCCCGCAGCACGGTGTCCTACGCGCTCAGCGGCAAGCGCCCGGTGTCGACGGCGACGGCGCAGCGGATCAATGAGGTGATCGCCGAGTTGGGCTACCGGCCCAACGCCAGCGCGCGGGCGCTGGCCGAGGGGCGCACCCGCACGCTGAGCCTGGTCATACCGCCCGCGAGCAGGCGGCTGACCGACGTGCAGCTGGGCTTCGTGGCCAGCGTCGTCGAGGCGGCGGCCACGCACGACCTCGACGTGCTGCTGTCCCCCAGCGGCGGTGACCACGACCGGTCGTTCGAGCGCGTGGTCACCGGCCGCCGGGTGGACGGCGTGATCCTGATGGAGATCCTCCTCGACGACCCGCGCGTGGCCCGCCTGGAACAGGAGGCGCTGCCGTTCGTGACCATCGGCCACGTCGAGCGGCCGGGCACCTCGTCGTGGGTCGACGTCGACTACGCCGAGCTGATCACCCGCTGCGTGCACCACCTCGCGGACCTCGGCCACCGCGACGTCGTGCTGATCAACCGGTCCGACGAACTGGTCGCCGCCGGGTACGGGCCCGCCCTGCGCTCCTCGGCGGGCTTCCTCACCGCCGCCGAGCGGCGGGGCCTGACCGCGCACACCGTGTGCTGCGCCGACGAGCCCGCGGCGGGCCTGGCGTGCTTCCAGGACATCCGCCACCGATGGCCCGAGGTGACCGCGGCCGTGACCATCAACGAAGCCGCGCTGCCCGGCCTCCAGCGGGCCCTGCGCCAGGCGGACCTCAGCGTGCCGCGCGACTTCTCGATCACCGGCGTGATCGCGAGCCGCCTGGCCGAGGCCTTCCACCCACCCCTGACCGCCGCCGACGTGCCCGCCGAGGAGATGGCCCGACTCGCCGTGGACCTGCTGGTCGAGCGCATCGCGAACCCCGACGCGCCGCCGCGCGACGCCCTCCTGCAGCCGGCCATCTCACTGCGGTCGAGCACGGGCGCCCGACGCCCCTGACCGCTGTCGAACCGGTTCGAGCCTCCGTCGAACCGGTGGTGCGCCACAAGTCCGACCCGGCGGGTGTTGGACCGGACGAGGCCCTGCCGTTAACGTTAACAGTGCAGTGGTCCACGTCACACAGGAGGAACCACCCATGGCCGTGACGAGGCTGCCGGCGCGCCGCGACGTCCTGCGGGCGATGGCAGGTCTCGCGACCGCGGCCGGCACCGGGGCGCTGCTCGCCGGGTGAGGTGAGGACGCCGGTCCGCCGTCCCCGTCGGTGACGCGGCTGTCGTTCTGGAGCGGTTACGCAGGTCCCGCGCCGTCCACGTTGGAGGCGGTCGTGGACGAGTTCAACGCCGCCAACCCGGACGTCCGGATCGAGGTGAGCCTCATGCCGTGGGACGTGTTCTTCCGCAACCTGCTGCCCGCGTACTCCTCGGAAGGCGGGCCCGACCTCGCCGCTTTCGACAGCACCCGGGTCGCCCAGTACGCGAAGAAGGGCGTGCTCGCGCCGATGGACGACTGGTTCGCCGCGGACCCGGCGTCGAACGCCCTCGTCACGGCGGCCGTCGACGCGGTGACCCACCAGGGCGTGAAGTACGCCGTGCCGATGACGTTCACCAGCCTCAAGCTCTGCTACAACCGCACGCTGTTCACCGAGGCCGGGCTGGACCCGGACCGCCCGCCCACCACCTGGGACCGGTGGCGGGACGCGATGATCCGGTTGACCGGGACCGCAAACGGCGCACCCGCGCGGCACGGCCTGGCGATCCCCGACCACGACACCATCCCGGTCTGGCCGATCCTGCTGTGGGGCCACGGTGGCGACCTCCTGGAGGCCGACGGCTCGAAGTCGGCGCTCACCCGACCGGAGTCGATCGCCGCCGTGCGAACGTGGACCGACCTCGTGCGGAACAGGAAGGTGTCGCCGATCGGCCTCTCCGGCACGGACGCGGAGGAGCTGTTCCGCGACGGCAAGGCGGCGATGACGATCACCGGTCCCTGGGCGACCGGCACCCTGAGGGAGGCCGGGGTGGACTTCGACCTCGCCCCGGTCCCGCCCGGACCGGTCCGCCAGGCCACCCTGGGGTCGAGCACGTCGTTGGCGCTCAACGCCGCCCTCACCCCGGACAAGGCGCGGGCGGCGCGGAGGTTCCTGTCGTTCTGGGTCGGCGAGCAGGCGCAGGAGAGCTGGATGAAGGGGTCCGGCTACCCCTCGATCCGCCTCGACCAAAACTCCTTCCACGAGAACCCCCTGGTGGCCGAGTTCGCCGACGACGCCCGCATCGCCCAACCGCTCATGCCGGGCACGGTGGAGTTCGCCCGCATCTACGACGACGTCTTCGAACCGGCCGTCCGGGACGTCCTCGCCGGCGAGGTCGGGGTCGAGGACGGCATGGGCGCGGCCGCACGGCGCATCGACGAAATCCTCACCGGAAGTCGGTGAGCCGCAGGAAGGCGGCGGGTAGTGGCGCTCCGCCGCCGGCGACGCGAGCCTGCGTGACCCCGAGCTGCGCGTCGTTCACGTCGGGCCTGCCGCGGACGCTGCTGCGGGGCTTCGCTCCGGGCGAGTCGATCGTGGTCGCGGGCTGGTCGACCCTCGACCTCGACCCACCGTTCCCCCACGCGGACCGGTTGCGCGCGGCCCGGCTGCTGACCGACGAGGGGTTGACGGCTGCGTTCCGGCCGACAGCGCGCACACCGGCGTCCCGGGCCTCATCGCCGCGGCCGACGCCCCGACCCACGCGGAACTGCTCGACCTGACCCGGTCCGGACCCGGCGCCTCATCGCGGCGGCCGGACGCTCGCCCGGGGCACGAGCGTGGGGTCGGACGTGCGCCGGACGTCCGCCACCAAGTCGTGGTCGAACTGCGCCATCAGCAGGTCCAGGGCGTCGCGGGCGACCGCGTCGAAATCCGGGCGGACGGTGGTCAGCGGCGGGATGAAGTAGGCGGCCTCGGGCACGTCGTCGAAGCCGACCAGGCTCACGTCCTCCGGCACGCGCCGGCCGCGTTCGCTCATCGCCCGCAGGATGCCCAGGGCCAGGTGGTCGTTCGCCGCGAAGATCGCGGTCACCTCGGACATCCGGGCCAGCATCTGACCCGCCCGGTACCCGGACGCGGCGCTCCAGTCCGCGGGCACCACCGGCGGCACCTCCGCGCCCGCCTCATCGAGCACCGACCGCCAGCCCTTGATCCGGCCCGCGCTGTCGAACCAGTCCGGCGGCCCCGAGACGTGCCACACCGTGCGGTGGCCCGCCTCCAGCAGGTGACGCGTGGCCGCCACCGCGCCCGCCTCCTGGTCGACGGTCACGAGCGGGGTGGAGCGCTCCGGATCGCCGTCGACCATCACCAGCGGCAGGCCGGGTGGCACGGTGTCGACCGCGTCGTGCGCCGACGCCGTCGGCGCGATGACCACGATGCCCGCCACCCACTGGTCGCGGTGCCGCTCCAGGGCCTTGGTGATCGACTCGCGGTCCAGCACGTTGACCCGGTGCGTGGTCACCACGAACCCGGCCGCCGACGCCACCTGCTCGAACGCCGCCAGCAGCGAGGCGGGCCCGCACAGGGTCGTGTTCTGGGCGACCACGCCGATCAGCTGCGAGCGGCCCGTCACCAGCGCGCGGGCGACCCGGTTCGGGCGGTAGCCCAGCTCCTCGATCGCCGCGCGCACGCGCAGCCGCGTCTGCTCCTGGACGTACGGGTGCCCGTTGAGCACCCGGGACACGGTCTGGTGGGACACCCCGGCCAGCCGGGCGACGTCAGCCATCGCGGGCACACCGGATGTTCTCCCCACTACCTGTCCAATCTGCGCGGCGCCCGCACTGGACCGGTCGGCCGGCCACGAAGTCGATGGATGACGCACGGCGCGAGCGGCACCCGCGGTAATCGGCGCGCCGCACCGAGGCCGATCGACTCTGACCAGCAAGTCAATGTAGCCACGCCCTATTTGGACAGTCAACGCGGACGCGCGCTAAATGTTCGGGCGCTATTTTTAGCGCCACGCAAATGTTTCGCGGCAGTCCGTCGCCCCGATCATCTCTTGTGGACGAACCCGCTGGTGGCGGCGCTGCCGCGGGTCGGGTCGGACCCGACCGACCGCGCCGACCACCCCAGCGGCGGTCTTGACACCCAAATGCGTGATCGCCAACACTGATCGAGCGCGAATGTTAACGATCACATCCCCTCCTGACCTGCTCTTCCACCTCCGAGCGGAGGTCCTCTCCGCCGGGTACCCCGGCGTGCCCGAGGCCGACGAACCCAGTGGGTCCCGCGGTCCCCCACGCCCTTTGCCGCATTGTCCGGCCAACGCACCACAGCAAGGAGAACCACGTGCACAGACCACGCCCACAGCGGTCGGGCCGGCGCAGAGCCGTCGTCCTCGCCGCCGTCGGAGTCCTGCTCGCGGGCGGCCTCGCGGTCGCACCGACGGCGGTGGCCGCCGGGCCGAACCTCCTGTCCAACCCCGGTTTCGAGGACGGCCTCGCCGGCTGGGCCGTCAACAACGGCAACGCCACCGACAGCGCGACCCTGTCACCGACCGCCGACGCCCACTCGGGATCGGCGGCGGTGCTGGTGACCGACCGGAAGACCACCGGGTCGGGGCCCGCGCAGGACCTGGCGGGCAAGGTGCAGGCGGGCAGGACCTACACCGTCACCGCGTGGGTAAAGTACGAGAACCCGGCGAGCCCGGCGACCAAGCAGTTCTTCGTCACCATGCACTACGGCGGGTCGACCTACACCAACCTGGGCACGGGCACCGTGCCGCGCGGCCAGTGGGGCCTGCTCCAGGGCACGTTCACCATCCCGGCCGGGCAGTCCGTCGCGACGCCGCGCGTCTTCGTCGAGACGCCGTGGACGGCGGACCCGGCCGCCGCGCCGGCCACCCACCTGATGGACTTCAAGGTCGACGACATCACCCTGCGTGAGTTCACCCCGTCCACCACCATCGAGGTCCTGGGCAAGAACCCCGGCGAGGGCAACCCGCTGATCTCCCACAAGTTCGGCGCCGACGGCAACGCGTTCGTGCACGACGGCCGGGTCTACGTGTACATGACCAACGACACCCAGGTGTACAACCCCGGCCCCGACGGCACCTCCCCGACCAACACCTACGGCGGGATCAACACGATCACCGTGATCTCGTCCGACGACCTGGTCAACTGGACCGACCACGGCGAGATCGGAGTGGCCGGCCCGAACGGCATCGCGAAGTACGCCTCGCAGTCGTGGGCGCCCGCGGTCGAGAGCCGGGTCGTGAACGGCGAGGAGCGGTTCTTCCTCTACTTCGCCAACAACGGCGCGGCGACCGGCGTCCTGGTCGGCGACTCGCCGCTGGGCCCGTGGCGCGACGAGCGCGGCAGCCTGCTGATCACGAGCCAGACCCCCGGCGCCTCGGACGGCCGCAACTGGCTGTTCGACCCGGGCGTGTTCATCGACGACGACGGCCAGGGCTACCTGTACTTCGGCGGTGGCGGCAACGACGGCTCCAACTCGGCCGAGAACACCAACCACCCGAAGTCGACCCGCGTCATCAAGCTGGGTGACGACATGATCAGCACCGAGGGCGCCGCCGAGGTCATCGACGCGCCGTTGATGTTCGAAGCCGGTCACGTCTTCAAGCGCGGCGGCAAGTACTACTACTCGTACTCGTCCAACTTCGGCTTCGGTGGCCCGATCGACCCGAACGGCCCGCCGACCGGCGCGATCGCCTACCTGGTGGCGGACAGCCCGATGGGCCCCTGGACGCCGGAGAAGTACGCGGGCGTCATCTTCAAGAACCCGGGCGTGTACTTCGGCGCCGGCGGCAACAACCACCAGTCCGTCTTCGAGCTGAACGGCGAGCACTACTTCACCTACCACGCGCAGACGCTGAACCGCCGCATCACCGGCGGTGCGACGCAGGGGTTCCGCAGCCCGCACATCGCGAAGCTCGAGTTCAACGCCGACGGGACCGTGAAGGAGGTCCTCGGCACGTTCGACGGCGTCGAGCAGATCCGCCACCTCGACCCGTACCGGGTGGTCGAGGCGGAGACGATCGCCTGGCAGCAGGGCCTGGCGACCAAGCGCCTCAACGCGCCGAACGACGTGCCGCAGCTGGCCCTGCACGACGTCGACAACGGCGACTGGACGTCGCTGTCGTCGGCCGACTTCGGCGCCGGGGCCACCGGCGTGTCGGCGCGGGTCAAGCCGCTCGTCGCCGGCGGGTCGATCCAGGTCCGCCTGGACGACCGCACCGCGCCGGTCGTGGCGACCATCCCGGTCGACGGGCCGGTCGGCGAGTGGACCGAGGTCTCCGCCGACCTCGACGGCGTCTCGGGCGCGCACGACGTGTACTTCACGTTCGTCGGGCCCGAGGGCCGGGACCTGGTGGAGGTGGACAGCTGGCGCTTCACCAGGCCGTCGCTGGACGTGGAGGGCTCGGCGGACACTCGGTGCGCCGGCCCGAACGCCAAGCTGACCGTGCGGGTGACCAACGGCGAGGCCGTGCCGGTCGACGTCGTGGTCCGGACGCCGTTCGGCGCGAAGGCGTTCGACGACGTCCGGCCGGGCAGGACCCGGTCCCACCCGTTCATGACGCGGCAGTCGGACCTGGCCGCGGGTGTGGTGGAGGTGACGGCGAAGGCACTGGTCGACGGGCACGAGGTGTCGACCGCCCTCTCAGTGCCGTACGAGGCGCGCACCTGCCGCTGAGCGGTGAGGCGGCCCGGAACCCCTCCGGGCCGCCTCGCCGGCGTCACGCGGTCGTGCAGGCCATGCCGTTGAGGCTGAACGACGTGGCCTTGGCGGTGTTGCCGGTGTGGGTGGCCTGGAAGCCGATGCCGATGGAGGCGTTCGGCGGGATCGAGGCGTTGTAGGCCACGTTCCTGGCCGTGACCTGACCGGACGTCGGCGAGTACGTCGCGCTCCAGCCGCCGGTGATGGTCTGCCCGCCGGGCAGGGTGAAGGTCAGGGACCAGCCGTTGACGGCGCTGGTGCCGGTGTTGGTGATCGTGATGTTCTCGGTCAGGCCGGTGTTCCAGGCGTTCACGGTGTTCGTGACGCGGCACGTGCCGGGCGGCGGAGTGGTTGTAGTCGTCGTGGTTGTGGTCGTGGTCGTGGTGGTGGTGGAAGTGGTCGTGGTGGTGGAGGTCGGGTCGACGGACCGGTCCAGGCCGAAGAACGCGATCGCCTGGGCGGCCATGCCGCTCGACGGCAGGCTGTGCCCGGCGCCCTGGATGCTGTACGCCTCGACCTTGTCGGAGTAGCGGCGGCGGTTCCAGTTGGGCTGCGGGGTGTCGGTGGACGTCGGCGTCTGGCTCAGGCCGAACACGTTGGTCCACTGCTCGATCGACTCCTGGAGCAGCGCGTACGGCACGAGGGTGTCGTTGGTGCCGTGCCAGAGCTGCACGCGCGGCCGGACGCCGGTGTAGCCCGGGTAGGCCTGGCGGACCGCGTCACCCCACTCCTGCGGCGTCCGGTTGGCGCCACCACCGCCGGTGCACCGGCTGTTGCCGGGCGGGTAGTCGGCGGCGTTGGCGAAGCAGTTGTAGGGCACGCCCATGAACGCCGCGCCGGCCTTGAACACGTCCGGGTACAGCGCCAGCATGTGGTTGGTCATCATGCCGCCGGACGACGAGCCGGTGGCGTAGACCCGGTTCGGGTCGCCGCTGTAGCGCTGCTGGACGTAGTTCACCATCGAGACGATCGACACCGGGTCACTGCCGCCGCCGCGGCGCTTGGCCGCGTCGGACCAGGTGTCGAAGCACTTGCCGAACCCGGCTTCCTGCTGCGCGCTCGGGTAGATCACGACGAAGCCGTGCCGGTCGGCCTGCGAGGCGAACTCGCTGCCCGAGTAGAAGCCGGGGCCCGAACCGCCGCAGCCGTGCATGGCCACGACGATGCCGGGGTTGGCCGGGCGGGTGTCCGGCACGTAGACGTGCATCCGCATCCCGCCCGGGTTGTTGCCGAAGTTCGTGACCTCGGTCAGCGACGCGGCGGAGGCCGGCGCGGGCGCGACGGCGACGAGGCCTGCCACGACCAGTGACGTCGCCGCGGCCAGTAACAGACTCGGTGTGACCTTCATGCGCTTGACTCCTTCGGTTCGCGCACGGTCGAACAAGGGGGTGGCCGCAGGTGCGGCCCGCGTGGCGGTGGAGGTGCACGCGTGGACGTGCCCGGCGGGTGACCAGCCGGCTGGTCGGACCCCGTCCATCGTGTGACAGTTAGACTGCCGCTCGGCCAAGAAACTGTCAATCAACCATCTCGACCGGTTCGCGGGCCGCGCGGCGGGTGCCCTCCGGATTAGGGTCGGTGGCGACGACCCGTCCGAGCCACCGCCGGAGCCGCCGTGACCAGCCCGTACGACATCGAGGAGATCTTCCCGGACGACGCGGTCCGGCTCCCCCGGCGGCAGTCCGGCAACTCACCGCAGGGACTGACGGTGACGCTGCTGGCCGACTACACGCTGCGGGCCAGGGCGTGGCTGCCGTCGGGTGCGATCGTGGCGCTGCTCGCCGAGGCGGGCGTCAGCCACGCCGGCGCCCGCACGACGATCAGCAGGCTCGCCCGGCGCGGTGTGCTCGAAGGCAGCAGGCAGGGACGCAACAGCTCGTACCGGCTCACCTCGGCCGCCGCCCTCAACCTGGCCGCCGGCGGTCGATCCATCGTGGCCGCGGCCGCCGCCGACGAGCCGTGGGACGACCGGTGGACGCTGATCGCCTTCTCCGTGCCGCAGGACGAGGTCGCCCGACGGCGTGAGCTGCGGGACCGGCTGCGCTGGTTCGGCTGCGCGCCCCTCTACGACGGCCTCTGGATCTCGCCGCACGACCTGACCGACAAGACGAAGGCGCAGTTGGCCGAGCTCGCCTTCGGCGCCATGACCGTCTTCCGCGCCCGGCACGTCGAACTGGGCCACTCGACCGGGCGCGACCCGCTCGACGCCTGGGACACGGCCGCCATCACGCGCCACTACGAGGACTTCCTGCGCCGTTGGCGCCCGCTGCTGCCCGACATCCGCGCGTCCCGGATCACCGGCGTGGGAGCCGTCCGCGCCCGCACGGAGGTCATGGACACCTACCGCCGCCTGCCGATCCTCGACCCGCGCCTGCCGCTGCGGCTGCTGCCACCGGGATGGCCCCGCGAACCGGCCCGCGACCTGTTCGCCGCCGTCTACGACGGCCTGGCCGGACCGGCCGAGGACCACGTGCGGGCCGTCGCGAGCCGCTTCACCACCGATCCGCTCACCGACGTGCGGGCGCACACCGTCGCGGACATGCTGGTCGGCCTGCAAGCCGCCTGGGAGCCGACCGCCGACCGGACCGGCTCACCGGCCGGGCCGTGAGCCGCGGGCCCCCGCCCGGATCGGCGAGGGCCCCACATCCGCACTCAGCCCGCAACCGCCCGCGACGACGTGAGGCGGAACGCGGCGAGCCGGAAGTCGCCGTGCAGGACCAACGACAGGTCGTGCACACCGTCCAACGGCTCCTCGAACCGCTGCGTGGCGGTCGTCCACGCGTAGCGGTGGCCCGTCACCGGGACGTCCACCGCGCCGAGGGTCCGGTCCGCCGCGCGGAACTCCAGCCACGCCGGCCCCGCACCACCCGGCCGCGCCACCTCGACCTCGACGCCCACCGCGCCGGTCAGGTCCGCCGCGCGGAACACCAGTTCCGCCGGCCGCGTCGGGTCCACCGGGGCGACCGCGTCGCCGGTGGTCCGGTTCTCGTCCACGAGCGCGATCGCCGCGTAGTCGTCGAAGTCGACGGCGCGGGTGTCGCGGTCGACCAGCGCGCGCGGCGCGGGGGCCTCGCCGGTGACGGTGAGCCGGGCGACGAGGACGTGGTTCTCCGCGGAGCGGGCGATGACGAGCTCGTAGTCGCCGGGGTCCACCGTGAACGCGCCGCGGGCGACGTCCCAGTGCGCGAGCCGGTCGACGGGCAGCCGGAACGCGAGCTCCTCGGCCTCGCCCGCGCCGACGCGGACCTTGCGGAAGTCGACCAGGCGCAGCCGCGGCGCTTCGTAGCGCGCGTCCACCGCCCGCGCGTAGACCTGGACCACCTCGCTGCCGGCCCGCGCGCCGGTGTTCACCACCGTCACCGACACGTCGAGCGATCCGCCCTGCGGCACGACCTCCGACGACAACCGCAGGTCGCGGTGAGCGAAGTCGGTGTAGGACAGGCCGTGCCCGAACGGGTACAGCGGCGCGACCCGGTGGTACTGGTAGGTCCACCCCGCCTTGATGACGTCGTAGTCGAGCGGGTGGGGCAGCTCGTCGTCACCCCGGTACCAGGTCTGCGGCAGCCGACCGGCCGGCTCGGCGTCCCCGAGCAGCACGGCGGCGAGCGCGTGCCCCGTCTCCTGCCCGCCGTGGGACGTCCACACCACCGCGGGCAGGTGCTCGTCGGCCCAGTCCACGGCGTACGGGTAGCTGCTCATCACGACCAGGACGGTGGCCGGCCGGACCTCGGCGACGGTGCGGAGCACCGCCTCCTGCCGCTCGGGGAGCGCGGTGCCGGTGCGGTCCTGGGTCTCGCGGCCGTTGATGAGCGGGTGGTTGCCGAGGACGACCACCGCGGCGTCGGCGGCGGACGCCGCCGCACGGGCCTGTGCCGCGCCGTCCCGCACCACCTCGCGCGACCAGCGCTCGGCGGCCCCGGGCGTCTCGGCCGTGACGGCCACCCGGCCGTCGACCGCGTCGAGCGCGGCGTAACGGCCGGTGAGCACGTTGCGCAGCAGCACCGTCCCGTCGTCGTCCGCGACCGGCTCCAGCCGGAACGTCTCGTGCACGTCCCAGCTCTTGATGCGCTCCTCCTCCACGACCAGCAGGCCGTACTTCGCGCCGAGGTGGCGACCGGTGTCTGCGGACCGCAGCGTCACCACGCCGTCGCCCCAGTCCGTGACGTCGAACTCGGTGTCGGCCAGGAGCCGGCCGGTGGTGCGGGACCGCAGCGCGATGCGGTCCTCGCCGGTCACGCGGACGACCTCGCCGACCGCCTCTTCGAGACCGGCGGCGACCGTGACCCGGTACGGCATCGTGCCGCTGTACCAGTCCTCGTGCAGCACGTCGGCGAGCGGCCCGATCACCGCGACCCGGGGCCCGGCGGCCCGGTCGAGCGGCAGCAGCCCGTCGTTCTTCAGCAGCACCACCGACTCGGTGGCGGCACGCGCGGCCAGCACCCGGTGCCGCGGGTGGTCGATCACCTCGGGACCGATCGCCGCGTACGGGTCGAGGTCCGGGTCGAACTCGCCGAGCCGGAACCGCAGCGCCAACTGCCGGCGCACCGCGCGGTCGACGTCGACCTCGTCGATCAGGCCGCGATCCAGCGCCTCGCGCAGCCGCTCGACCGGCGTGTCGCTGTCGAGGCCGTGGTCGGTGAAGCTGTCGATGCCCGCCCTGAGCGCCGCGGCGTGGGACTCGGCGTGGTCGTCGAAGTAGTGCTCCAGGTCGACCAGGTTGGACGGCGCCTCTGCGTCGCTGACCACGAACAGCTCGTGCCCGGTCGGTTCGGCCCAGCGGCGCAGCTCGTCCTCGAGCAGCGGGCTGACGTGGCACGGGCGGCCGTTGACCAGGTTGTAGGCCGCCATGACGCCGGTCGCCGCCCCGGAGGCCACCACGGGCCGGAACGCCGCCAGGTCGTACTCGTGCAGCACGCGGGGACGCACGCCGGAGGAGGTGACGCAGCGGTCGTCCTCGTTGTTGTAGGCCAGGAAGTGCTTCAGCACGGGTGCCGCGCGCAGGAACCGCGGGTCGTCACCCGCGAGGCCGCGGCAGAACGCCTCCGCGATCCGGGCCGTGTGCACCGGGTCCTCGGAGTAGCCCTCCTCGTTGCGCCCCCAGCGCGGGTCGCGCAGCAGGTTCACCACGGGGGCCCACGCCTGCAGGCTGGTGCGGCCCTCCCCCTCGGCCGGCGGGCGGTGCAGGTGGAACGCGCGCAGCTCGACCGACGTCGCCTCGGCCACGCGACGCACCAGGTCCTCGTCCCAGGTCGCGCCGAGCCCCACGGCCTGCGGGAACGCCGTCGCGACGCCGAGCCACGAGACACCGTGCAACGCCTCGGCGCCGGTGCGGAACGCGGCCACGCCCAGCCGCGGCACGGCGGGGGCGTACTGGTGGAGCATCGCGAGCCGCTCGTCGAGGGTCAGCCGGCCGAGCAGATCATCGACGCGCTTGCGCACGTCCAGCTCGGAGTCGTGGAACGGCAGCCGCCCGGTGGCGGACAGAGATGAGG
The DNA here is from genome assembly GCF_006716745.1 of Saccharothrix saharensis. Lineage (NCBI taxonomy): Bacteria > Bacillati > Actinomycetota > Actinomycetes > Pseudonocardiales > Pseudonocardiaceae > Saccharothrix > Saccharothrix saharensis. Next base: position 1,049,637 of record NZ_VFPP01000001.1, read on the forward strand.
AACTCACGCGGCACAACCCCTCGCATCAGATCAGGTGAAGCGCTTCAACGCTGACACGGATCGCGCGAGGCTGTCAATCGGCTCGACAGGGCCTCGAAACGTGCCCGGAACTGACCCTTGCCGTGCCTTACGTCACATGACTACTCTCCCGACATCGTCAAGCGCTTCGACACTCCGCTTTCAATGAAGAAGGGTGGCCCTGTCATGGGGATTGAGCTGAACCGCCGGAGGTTCCTGAGCGTCTCGGCCTCGGTCGCGGGGCTCACGGCGATGGGAGGCCTGCTGTCGGCGTGCGGCGGCAGCGGCACGCCGCAGAAGGCCGGCGCGAACAGCGACGCCCTCAAGTCCGCCCTGCCGAACTACGTGCCGAGCACGTCGGTCAAGGCGGACATCGCCTCGGTGGCGGGCAGCCAGGACATCCTCACCGACCCGGGCTTCCTCACCTATCCCACGGACCGCGTGGCCACGGTGTCCGGCGTCCCGGGCAAGGGCGGCAGGTACTCGACCGTCACCCCGCTGTGGGGCACGGTCCCGCCCGCCGACAACTCCTTCTACCAGGCCATGAACGAGGCGCTGGGCGTCACGCTCGAGATGAAGCCGGCCGACGGCAACAACTACGCCACCATCATCCCGACCATGACCGCGGCCAAGAAGCTGCCGGACTGGATCCAGCTGCCGACCTGGTGGAACGCCAACTTCAACGTCGGCGAGCTGGCCGGGTCGCAACTGGCCGACCTGACCCCGTACCTGTCCGGTGACAACATCAAGAAGTACCCCAACCTGGCGGCCATCCCGACGGGCGCCTGGCGGGCGGGCGCGTGGGGCGACAAGATCTACGGCATCCCCTCGTTCTCCAGCGGTTTCGTGGTCGCGGGCACCATCTTCTTCCGGCGCGACGTGCTGGAGGCCAAGGGCATCACCGCCGACGAGGTCAAGACCGCCGACGACCTGATGAACCTCGGCAAGGAACTCACCGACGCCAAGGGCGGCGTGTGGGCGTTCGACGACGTGTGGGACTACCTGTTCCCGTCGTGGGGCGCGCCCCTGCGGTGGAAGGTCGACAACGGCAAGCTCGTCCACAAGTACGAGACCGAGGAGTTCCTCGCGGCGCTGGACTGGCACCACAGGCTCGCGACCGCGGGCTACCTGCACCCGGACGCGATCGCGGGCGACAACACCAACGGCAACGTCCGCTTCTACTCCGGCAAGGTGCTGGTCGCGGGTGGGGGCACCGGCGCGTGGAACCTCGCCGACCACCAGTCCGGCACCGCCGCCAACCCGAACTTCCGGCGCGGTTCGTTCGACGTCATCACGGCGGGCGGCAACACGAAGCCGAAGATGTACCTCGGCAACTCCACCAGCATCATGAGCTACCTCAACAGCAACCTGAAGCCCGAGCAGATCGAGGAGCTGCTCGCGGTCGCCAACTACCTCGCGGCGCCGTACGGGACCAAGGAGTACACGCTGGTCAACTTCGGCGTCGAGGGCGTCCACCACACGATGGTCAACGGGGTGCCGACGGCGACCGAGGACGGCAAGAAGTTCGTCCAGGCGCAGACCTTCCCGTTCCTGGCCTCGCCCCCCGCGGTGATCAGCAACCCCGGCGCCGACTCCGTCACCAACGACTACGCCGCCTGGCAGGCCGCGAACGTCCAGCACCTGGAGAAGCCGGTGTTCTGGAACATGAACATCAGCCTGCCGCGGTCGATGGCCACCGCCGAGGCGGCGCAGGCCGTCGAGGACGCCATCAAGGACTGCTACCACGGCAAGAAGCCGGTCGCCGAGGTCAAGGACGCCATCACCACCTGGAAGTCCGGCGGCGGTGACAAGCTGATCCAGTGGATGGACGAGAACGTCCTCCAGAAGTACGGAACCGGTCAGTGAGCGGGGTCGACACCGAACCACCGGTGCGGTCGCGCAGGCTGAGCCTGCGGGTCAGGCTGCGGCGCGACCGGACGCTGCTGCTCATGACCGTGCCCGCGGTCGGGCTGCTGCTCGTCTTCAACTACGTGCCGCTGTTCGGGCTGCTGACGGCGTTCCAGGACTACAACCCGCTGGTCGGGGTGTGGCAGAGCGAGTGGGTCGGCTTCGCCCAGTTCGAGGCGCTGTTCAGCGACTCGCTGTTCTGGGGCGCGCTGGGGAACACGCTCTACCTGAGCTTCGTCCAGCTGCTGCTGTTCTTCCCGATCCCGATCGCGCTGGCGCTGCTGCTGAACTCGGTGCTCAGCGAACGGCTGCGCAACACCATCCAGTCGATCGTCTACCTGCCGCACTTCTTCTCGTGGGTGCTCGCGATCACGATCTTCCAGCAGATGCTGGGCGGCGCGGGGCTGCTGAACCAGTTCCTGCGCCGCAACGACATCGGCACCTGGGACATCATGACCGACCCGGACACCTTCGTCCTGCTGGTCACGTCGCAGGCGATCTGGAAGGAGGCCGGCTGGTCGATCATCGTGTTCCTGGCCGCGCTCGCCGCGATCAACACCGACCTGTACGAGTCGTCGGCGGTGGACGGGGCCGGGCGCTGGCGGCGGCTGTGGCACATCACCCTGCCCGGGATGAGCGGCGTCATCATGCTCATGCTCGTGCTGCGCCTGGGCAACGCGCTCACGGTCGGGTTCGAGCAGTTCCTGATCCAGCGGCAGGCGGTCGGCCACGAAGCCGCCGACGTGCTCGACACGTTCGCGTTCTACTACGGCATCGCCACCAACAACTACAGCTACGGCGCGGCGGCCGGGTTGTTCAAGAGCGTCATCTCGCTCCTGCTCATCTGGGGCGCGAACAAGCTGGCGCACGCCTTCGGCGAGGACGGGTTGTACCGGAAATGACCGAGACGCTGATCAAGGAACGCACCGGGGACACCAGGGGCGTCGGGCGGCCGGCCGGCCGACGCCGGCCCCGCGCCACGCGCCCGCGCTGGGAGGAACCGCCCACCGCCGCCGGGCAGACGGCCAAGGGCCTCACGCTCGGCGCCGTCGTCGCGGTCGTGCTGGTGCCGTTGTGGATCGTCGTGGCGACCAGCCTGTCCACGCAGGCGACGGTCAACCGCGCGGGCGGTCTGGTGCTCTGGCCGGAGGAGATCACGTTCGAGGCGTACCGGGTGATGCTCGGCGACTCCACCGTGCGCAACGCCCTGGTGGTGAGCCTCGGCATCACGCTGGTCGGCACGGCCCTGTCCATGGCCGTGTCGATCCTGTGCGCCTACGGCCTGTCCCGGCCGCGCTCGGTGGCCCACCGGTTCATCCTGGTGCTGCTCATCATCACGATGTTCGTCAACGGCGGCCTGATCCCGACCTTCCTGGTCGTCACCGGGCTCGGCGGCTACGGCGAGTGGTGGTCGCTGATCCTGCCCAGCGCGGTGTCGGTGTTCAACATCCTGGTGCTCCGGGCGTTCTACAAGGACACGTCGGCCGACCTGATCGAGGCGGCGCGGATCGACGGGGCGGGCGACTGGCGGATCCTGTGGTCGATCGTGCTGCCCACGTCACGGGCGGTGACCGCGGTGGTCGCCCTGTTCTACGGCGTGGGCTACTGGAACTCGTTCTTCAACGTGATGCTGTACATGCCGACCGACAGCGAGAAGTGGCCGTTGCAGTACGTGCTGCTGACCTACGTCAACCGCGGCAACGGGCTGCCGGGCTCGGTGAACTCCGGCTTCGGCACCCAGTTCTCGCAGACCGCGCCGCTGTCGTTGCAGATGGCGGTGGTCGTGCTGACCCTGGTCCCGCTGCTGCTGGTGTACCCGTTCATGCAGAAGCACTTCCGTGTCGGCGTGCTCACGGGGGCGGTGAAGGGCTGACCCGGCACACTTGGGCGCGCACGGGCGCCGGATCGGGCCCGGAAGAGGACGAGGAGCAGGAGCATCACGCATGGTGACACTCGCCGATGTGGCCAGGCACGCGGGCGTGTCCGCCAGCACGGTCAGCTACGTGCTCAGCGGCAAGCGCTCGATCTCCGAGGAGACCCGGCGCCGCGTCGAGCGTTCGGTGGCCGAGCTCGGCTACCACCCCAACGCCGGCGCCCGGGCGCTGGCCGCCAAGCGCTCCCACATAATCGCCCTGGTCGTGCCGCTGCGCGCGGACGTCTACGTGCCGATCATGATGCAGATCGCCATCTCGGTCACCATGACGGCCCGCCAGCACGGCTACGACGTGCTGCTGATCACCAACGACGAGGGCCCGGAGGGCGTGCGCCGGGTCGCGCTCAGCGGGCTGGCGGACGGCGTGATCCTGATGGACGTCGGGTTGGCGGACGAGCGCATCCCGGTGCTGCGCGAGCTGCGCACCCAGGCCGCGCTGATCGGCCTGCCCGACGACCGCAGCGGGTTGTCCTGCGTGGACCACGACTTCACCGCGGCCGGCGCGTTGTGCGCCGACCACCTGGCCGACCTGGGCCACCGGGAGGTCGCGTTCATCGGGTACGGCTCGGGGGTGTACCAGCGGCACGCCGGGTACGCCGAGCGCACCCTGGTGGGGTTCCGGGAACGCGCCGAGGAACGAGGCCTGCGCTTCGTGCACCGGCCGTGCGAGGGGACCTACGAGAGCACCGCCGGCACGCTGGCCCGCATCCTCGCCGACCGGCCGGACACCACCGGGTTCGTGGTGCAGAACGAGGGCGCGATCGGCCCGCTGCTCAGCCTGCTGCGCATCAGCGGGCGGATCGTGCCCGAGGACGCCTCGGTGATCGCGCTGTGCCCCGAGCTGCTCGCCGAGCAGTACGCGCCCGCGCTGACGGCGGTGACCGGCCCGGCGCAGGAGCTGGGCCGGGTCGCCGTCGAGCAGGTGCTGGCGCGGATCACCGCGGCCGGGCGCGACGAGACGCCGGACGACGAACTCGTCCTGCTCCGGCCCGTCCTGACCGTTCGGGAGAGCACGGGGCCGCACCGCAGCCGCACGCCCAGCCGGCCCTGACCCCGTGCCGGGCGTGACGCCCACCACCCGCCAGGAGCACCGGACGCACTGCCGCGAACTCGGCAACGCCCGCCGACGGCGGGACGCTGCGCGTCGAGGCGCGTGCCCGACGCCGGCCGGGTGCGGACGGGCGGTCCGCATACCGCCGTTCGCCCGCGACGACGCACGACTACCGCTGCACGAGGAGCAGGCATGACGCACGACCTGACCCGACGGCTCGGCGGGCTCGCGTTCGGCGGTGACTACAACCCCGAGCAGTGGGACGAGCCGGTCTGGGCCGAGGACGACGAGCTGATGCGCCGGGCGCGGGTCAACCTGGCCACGGTCGGCGTGTTCTCGTGGGCCTTGCTGGAACCGGAGGAGGGCCGCTACGACTTCGCCTGGCTCGACGCCCACCTCGACCGGCTGCACGCGGGCGGTGTCGCGGTCGACCTGGCCACGCCGACCGCGTCCCCTCCCCCGTGGTTCACCAGGGCGCACCCGGACGCGCTGCCGGTGACCCCCGACGGTGTCCGGCTGGTGCACGGCAGCCGCGACACCTACTGCCTCGCCGCGCCCGCCTACCGCGACGCGGCCCGCCGCGTGGCCTCCGAGCTGGCCGAGCGCTACGGCGACCACCCCGCGGTCGCGCTGTGGCACGTGCACAACGAGTACGCCACGCTCTGCTGGTGCGACCACGTCGCCGCCGCGTTCCGCACCTGGCTGCGCGAGCGGCACGGCACGCTGGACGCGCTCAACGAGGCGTGGGGCACGGCGTTCTGGAGCCAGCGCTACACCTCGTGGGACGACGTGCTGCCACCGCGCGCCACGCAGTGGCACCACAACCCCGGGCAGTCGCTCGACTTCCGCCGGTTCTCCTCCGACCTGGCGCTGGCCGCCTACCGGGAGCAGCGCGACGCGATCCGCGCCCGCAGCGACCGCCCGGTGACCACCAACCTGATGCTGCCCGGCTACCAGAACCTCGACCTGTGGGCGTTCGGCCGGGAACTGGACTTCGTGACCATCGACCACTACCCGGACCGGCCGGGCCTCGACGCGGCGGCGGACACCGCGTTCGGCGCGGACCGCGCCCGGTCGTTCGGCGGCGGCCGGCCGTGGCTGCTCATGGAGCAGGGCGCGAACACCGTCTACGCCGAGGGCCGGGTGCTGCCGAAGGACCCGGGCGACGTCCTGCGGCACACGCTCGGCCACATCGCGCGCGGTTCCGAGGGCGCGCTGTTCTTCCAGTGGCGGCAGTCGAAGGCGGGCGCCGAGACGTGGCACTCGGCGATGGTGCCGCACGCCGGTCCGGACAGCCGGATCTTCCGGGAGGTCGCGGAGGTCGGCGAGGCCGTCGCCCGGCTCGCGGAGGTGGCCGGGTCGACCGTGACCGCCGAGGTGGCCGTGCTGCACGACGCGGAGGCGTGGTGGGCGTCTCAGGCGGACGGCCTGCCCTCGGGCGACCTCGACTACCACTCGATGCTGCGGCGCGCGCACCGGGCGCTGTGGGACGCGGGGGTCGTCACCGACTTCGCCCACCCGGAGCACGACCTGGGCCGGTACCGGCTCGTCCTGGCCCCCGCCCTGCTCCTGCTGTCCGACGCCGGGGCGGCGAACCTGCGGCGTTACGTCGCCGAGGGCGGCACGCTGCTCGTCCAGCACTTCAGCGGCGTGGTCGACGACCGCCCGCACGCCCGCCTCGGCGGCTACCCGGCCCGGCCGCTGCGCGAAGCCCTCGGCATCCGGGTCGAGGAACCGCGGCCGTTGCCGCGGGACGAGCGGATCACGCTGTCCGACGGCGCGCACGGCGCGGTGTGGAGCGAGTACCTGCACCTGGAAGGTGCCGAGGCGGTCGCCGCCTACACCCGAGGGATGCTCGCCGGGCGGCCGGCGCTCACCCGCCACGCCTTCGGTGCCGGCCACGGCTGGTACCTCTCCACCGTCCTGGACGCGCCCGACTACGGCGCGCTGGTGGACCGCCTGCTGCGGGAGGCCGGGGTGGTGCGGGAGTGGCCGCCCGGTGTGGAGGCCGTCACCCGCGGCAGGTGGTGCTTCCTGCTCAACCACGGCGACGACGCCGTGCCGCTGCCCCGCGCCGACCACGACCTGCTCACCGGCGGGCCGCTGACCGAGCTGCCACCGCGCGGCTGCGCCGTCCTCCGAACGCCCTGACCCGACCCCGCCGACCACACCGTGCGCCGTGCCGCACCGGTGCGCCGGCGCGCGCCCCGACCACGGAAAGGCCTGATGGCATGTCCCCCGAACGCGGCGCGTTCACCAACCCCGTGCTCCCCGGCTTCCACCCCGACCCGAGCGTGTGCCGGGTCGGCGAGGACTACTACCTGGTGTGCTCCAGCTTCGAGTACTTCCCCGGCGTGCCGCTCTTCCACAGCCGCGACCTGGTGCGCTGGACGCAGCTCGGCAACGTGCTGGACCGGCCCGACCAGCTGCGCCTCCCGCTCGACACGCCGTCGTCCGCGGGCGTGTACGCGCCGACCCTGCGCCACCACGACGGCCGGTTCTGGCTCGTCACCACGAACGTGAGCGGAGGTGGCAACCTCCTCGTCACCGCCACCGACCCGGCCGGGCCGTGGTCGGACCCGGTCCTGCTGCCCGACCTGCCCGGCATCGACCCGGACCTCGCGTGGGACGACGACGGCACCTGCTGGTGCACTGTCGCGGGGGTGTCCCAGGTCCGGATCGACCCGCGCACCGGACAGGTGCTCGACGCGCCGCGGCGGATCTGGTCGGGAGCGCCCGGCGTGAAGGCGCCGGAAGCGCCGCACCTGTACCGGATCGGCGAGTACTGGTACCTGGTCATCGCCGAGGGCGGCACCGAGCGCGGCCACGGCGTGTCCATCGCCCGCGGCCGAACGCCCTCGGGGCCGTTCGAGCCGTGCCCGACCAACCCGGTGCTCACCCACCGCGGCACCGACCACCCCATCCAGAACACCGGGCACGGCGACCTCGTGCAGGGACCGGACGGCTCGTGGTGGCTGGTGCTGCTCGGGGTCCGGCCGGGCGGCGGGACACCCGGCTGGCACGTGCTGGGCCGCGAGACCTTCCTCGCGCCCGTGACCTGGGTGGACGACTGGCCGGTGGTCGGTCCGCTGGAGCTCGCCGCGAGCGTGCCCTGGCCCGTGGCGCCGGAGCCGACCGCGGCGTACCGCGACGACTTCGACCTGCCCGCGCTCGGGCCGGCCTGGATCTCGTTGCGGGACCGCCGGGAACGGCACTGCACGACGGCCGAGCGCGCCGGGTGGTTGACCCTCCGGGCACGCGGGGCGTCTTTGGACGATCGCGACGTCGTGTTCACCGGCCGACGCCAGCAGCACCCGTCGTGCCGGGTGAGCGCGTTGGTGGACGCCACGACCGGCACGGGCGGTCTGGCCGTGCGGCTGGACGAGGAGCACCACTACGAGATCGAGGCGAGCGCCGACGAGGTGCGGGTGGTCGCCCGCGTCGGCTCGCTGAAGACCGCGGTCGCGTCCCGGGCGGTGGCGGGCGGGCCGGTGGTGCTGGGCGTGGACGTGCGGGAGGAGGAGAACCTCCGGGACGCCCGCACCGGCCCCGACACCGTTTCTTTCGGCATCGGCGAGCCGGACGGGACGTTCACCACCTTGGCCACCCTCGACGGCCGCTACCTCTCCACCGAGGTGGCGGGTGGCTTCACCGGCCGGGTCATCGGCCTGTACGCCGGCGCGGGCACCGTCCACTTCGACTGGTTCGCCCACGAGCGGATCGACGACTGACGATTGACGACTGGCTACTGACCACGGCGGTGGCCGCGGCCCCGACCCGGTCGTACGACTGGCCTGGCCGCACACCACGAGGTCTCTCCGCCGAGCCCGACCCACCGGGGCCCGACCCGCCTGTCGCCTGACCCGCCGGCTACCGACCCGATGCCCGAGCCGACCGGGTGCCCGAGCCGACCGGGCAGGCCGCGCCGTTGCGCGCCCTGCCCGGTCGCGGCGGTCAGACGAAGCGCCAGAGGTGGTCGTTGGTGCCGTTGTCGTCCCAGATGACGATCTGCGCGCCCCGCGCGGTGGAGGCGCCGGTGACGCCGAGGACCCGTCCGCCGTTGCCGCACTGGATGCGGAAGTAGCCCCCTGAGCCGTAGCGCAGCCGCCACTTGTGGTCCGTCGTGCCGTTGTCCGCCCATTGCAGCACCCGGGCGCCGTTGGCGTTGGCCGCGTTCTCCACGCCCAACACCTTGCCGCTGTGCGAGTTGCGCAGCCGGAAGTACCCGTCCGGGTCCACGACGGCGGTCCACAGGTGGTCGGCGGTGCCGTTGTCGTCCCACTGCACGGCCAGGCCGCCGTCGGCGGTCGACATGTTCTGCACGCCCAGCACCAGGCCGCTGGCCAGGTTCTGCACGCGGCGGGCGCCGGAGGGCACGAACCGCCAGCGGTTGTCCGCGGTGCCGTTGTCCGGGTCCTGCACGGCTTGCCCGCCGGCGGCGGTGGAGCCGTTGAGGATGCCCAGCAGCTTGCCGCTGTTGCCGTTGCGCAGCTTGTGGGTGCCGTCGCCGTTGTCCAGGACCGTCCACTTGTGGTCCGCCGTGCCGGTGTTGCTCCACTGCAGGACGCGGGCGTTGTCCGCGGTGGACATGCCCTCCACGCCGAGCACCTTGCCGCTGTTGAGGTTGCGCAGCCGCACCGCGCTGCCGTCGGGCACGAGCTCCCAGTTGTGGTCGGCGCTGCCCGTGTCGTTCCACTGCACGGCCAGGCCGCCGTCGGCGGTCGACATGTCCTGCACACCCAGCACCAGGCCGCTGCCCGCGTTGACCAGCCGGTAGCCGGCCGCCGTGCCGCCACCGCCGCCGCTCGTGCTCCAGTAGACGGTGTAGTTGAAGCCGTGGGCGTCGTAGAACGGGCCGAGGTTGACCGTCGCGCCGTCGGCTCGCGCGGTGAACGCCAGGCCGGAGGTGCGGGTGATCGAGGTGGTGTCCAGCACCGGGAGCCTGCTCAGCGCGGTGTTGCCGTAGTTGCCCGACAGCACGACCGGCCCGTAGGTGATGGCGGCGACGGCGGGGTTGTCGTTGGCCGGCTGGAGCGTGACGCGCATGGGCAGGCGGACGGTGACCGTGTCGCCGGAGGTCCAGGTCCGGGTCAGGGAGGCGTAGGTGCCGGGGGTGGTGGTGATGGCCTGTGCCGTGCCGTTGACGCTGACGGTCGCGCCGGTGGTCCAGGCGGGGATGCGCAGGCGCATCGTCCACGACCCACCCACGCTGCCGGTCACGGTGAGGGTGGTGGTGTCGGAGGCGGGGTAGGTCGTGGTCTGGGTGACCGTGATCCCGCGCTGCGCCCAGGTCAGCACCGAGGGCGTGTAGAGGTTCACGGTGAGCGTGGTGCCGTTGTGGAAGTAGATCGAGTTCGCCAGGGAGGTGTTGACCTCCAGGGCGGTGCCCTGGCAGCACCAGAACGTGGTGTAGTCGGTGCTCCAGTTCCCGCCGCCCCACGCCGGTCCGGTGTTGCCGCGGCGGTGACCGGGGTTGAGGCCGGTGAAGTAGCAGATGTGGCCGTGCGGGTCGGCGGTGTTCTGCTGGCCCAGGAGGTGGTTGAGCAGGGCGCGCTCGTAGAAGTCGAAGTAGGGGGCGTTGTCCGGGTTGAGCAGCCACAGCTCACGGGTCAGCTTGAGCATGTTGTAGGTGTTGCACGCCTCGGCCGTGTCGGTGTTGAGGTAGGCGGCGATGGCGTTGGGGGCGCGGAAGTGCTCGGCCTGGCTGTTGCCGCCGATGGCGTAGGTGTGCGCGCCCACGGTGATGTTCCAGGCGTTGGACGCGATGTCGCGGTACCGGGTCGTGCCGGTCGCCTTGTACTCGCGCGCCGCGCCGATCCACTTGGGCACCTGGGTGTTGGCGTGCAACCCGCTGAGCCGGTCCTGGTTGGCCGCCAGGGGGTCGAACACGGCCGCGTGGTCGAACCGCTGCGCGGTGGCCAGCCAGCGGGCGTCACCGGTCTGCTGGTAGAGGTCGGTCAGCACGGCGTTCATCCCGCCGAACTCCGTGCCCAGCACCCGCTGCATCTGGCTGTAGGACAACCGTGCCGTGCGCCAGTCCACCCACCCCGCCAACCGCAGCAGCACGTCGCGGGCCTGCGTGCTGCCGACGTGCCGCCACACGTCCAACAACCCGGCCAGGGTCTTGTGCAGCGCGTAGTACGACACAGCCTTCGGCGAGCCCGCCTCCATCGCGTCGAAGTCCGACTCCGGGAACCCCGACAGGTAGCCGGTGTTGAACCCGGCTGCCGCGTTGTTGGCCTGGCACTTGGCGAGCTCGGCCACCATGTGATTGGCCCGGTCCCGGCACGTGGTGTCGCCCAGCACCGCCCACGCCTGCGCCCACGCGCTGAGGAAGTGCCCTTGACTGTGCGTGCGGAACGGGAAGTTCGGCGCCTCCCACCCACCCAACGCCGCCGCACCCTGCGTCGACAACCGGTGGTTCGCCCGGAAGTTGTAGAGCAACCGGTTGACATCGACGAACTTCAGGTACGTCAACGTCCGGCTCTGGTTCTCCATCCACCGGCCCGGGCTCAGGCGCACCTCGCCGAGGTCGAACGCGTAGGCCGCCGCACCGACGTCACCGCGGGCGGGTGGAACCGACGCCGCGAGCGCGGACCCGGGGGCCAGGGTGGGCATGGCCGTCGCGACGGCCGCGACGCCGACGGCTTGCAGCAGCGTGCGGCGGTTGAGAGGTGACGACATGGGGGTCTCCTGGGGATCGGGTGACGGTCGGGTGCCGCGTGGCCGCCGCGCGTTCACGCCGCCGCGCACAGCGGTGCGACCGGCGGGACCGGTCGTGAGGCGGGATGGGGGCGGACGACGGCTCGCCGCGAGGGAGCTGGGGGGGCGTGCGGAGTCAGGGCGTTCGCGGGCGAGGACTGCACCGCGGCGACGATGCCCAGCGTGGTGGGACAGGAGCGGTAGGCCGTGCTCGTCGCATCGAAGTCCCCATCGTCGTCGTTGACGGGCGGTCGTACCGGCGGACGCGTGACCGACTCGGACCTGGCGGCCCGTCTGGACAGTAGCCGGCACCGGAACAGGGCGTCAACGGCTCCGAGGGCTAAAAATGTTCACGCTCACTTTAGCCGTGCGACTGGCTGTCACAGTTCAGGAGTTTGGAAGACGCGCTCAGCGACGACTCTGTGTGAGCGTGAACATCGCCGGGCGGCCCGATGAGCACCGTGGCCACCCGAGAAGGAAAATTTCTCTCTTAGCCACGAACGTTGACCGAATCACTCCCGGTACGCCACGATCCGACCTTGAAAGCACTCCTCTGGGAGCGCTCCCGGTCCGCAACACTGTCGTTCTGGATCGAGAATGTTTCGGCCAGGCGGCGGCGTGATCCAAGGAGGATCTGTCCGTGCGCACTCATCACTCGCTCCGTCGGGGGGTGGCGGTCGCGGGGGCCCTGGCGCTGGCCGCGACCACCCTGGCACCGTCGGCGTCGGCGGCTCCCGACACCGGTCCCGCGGTCAAGGTCAACCAGGTGGCCTACGTACCCGGCCTGCCCAAGCACGCCACCGTGGTCAACGGCTCCACCTCGCCCGCGGCGTGGGCGCTGCGCAACGCCTCCGGGACCACCGTGGCCTCGGGGCAGACCAGCGTCCGGGGCGCGGACTCGTTGTCCGGCGACACCGTCCACGTGGTCGACTTCTCGTCGTTCGACACGCCCGGCACCGGCTACGTGCTGTCCGTCGCGGGCTCGGACAGCACCCCGTTCGACATCTCGGCCGATCCGCTCGAGCGCCTGCGGTACGACAGCCTTGCGTTCTTCTACCACCAGCGCAGCGGCACGCCGATCCTGGCCGAGCACGTCGGCTCGCGGTACGCGCGGCCCGCCGGGCACCTGAACGTCTCGCCCAACCAGGGCGACAACGGCGTGGCGTGCCGGGTGTCGTGCGGCTACACCTCCGACGTGCGCGGTGGCTGGTACGACGCCGGCGACCACGGCAAGTACGGGGTGAACACCGGTATCGCGGCCTGGCAGCTGATCAACGAGTACGAGCGCACCCTGTACGTGACCGGCGCGGACCGGGCCGCGCTGGGTGACGGGACGCTCGCGATCCCCGAGCGCGGCAACGGCGTGCCCGACATCCTCGACGAGGCCAGGTGGGGCGTCGAGTTCCTGATGAGGATGCAGGTCCCGCCGGGCCGCGCGGACGCGGGCATGGTGCGGCACAAGGTCAGCGACGAGAACTGGACCGCCCTGCCGACGCGGCCCGACCAAGACCCGCAACCCCGCCTGCTGTCGGCCGTCACGACCGCCGCCACGCTCAACCTCGCCGCCGTGGCCGCGCAGGCCGCCCGGGTGTGGCGCACCATCGACGCCGACTTCGCCTCCCGCGCGCTGACCGCCGCGCAACGCGCCTACACCGCGGCCAAAGCCGCCCCCGCGCGCTACGCCGACCCCGACGACGGCAATGGCGGCGGCACGTACGTGGACAACAACGTGACCGACGAGTTCTTCTGGGCCGCGGCGGAGCTGTTCACCACCACCGGCTCCAGCGGCTACCGGGCGGACGTGACCGGGTCGTCGATGTTCCGGGGCAGGGGTTTCGAGCAGGGCGGGTTCGACTGGTGGTGGACCGCGGGACTCGGTGACACGACGTTGGCGCTGGTGCCCAACGGCCTGTCCGCCTCGGACGTGTCGGCGACCCGCGCGGCGTTCGCCTCCTACGGCGACCGGCTGCTCGACCGGGCGTCGACCCAGGGCTACCCGGCGCCGGCGAGCGGTTACTACTGGGGTTCCAACGGCGTGGTCGCCAACGCGGCGAACGTGCTGGCGCTGGCGCACGACTTCACCGGCCAGGCGAAGTACCGCAACGGCGTGTACCAGGCGCTGGACTACCTGTTCGGGCGCAACCCGTTCAACCACTCCTACGTGACCGGCTACGGCGAGCGCGCCACCCGCAACTCCCACCACCGCTTCTGGGCCAACCAGCTCGACCCGTCGCTGCCGACCCCGCCGCCGGGTGCGCTCGCGGGCGGACCGAACGCCGACCTGCAGGACCCGGTGGCGCAGGCGCAGTTGGCGGGGTGCAAGCCCCAGAAGTGCTACCTGGACGACATCAACGCCTGGTCGGTCAACGAGGTGGCGTTGAACTGGAACTCCGCGCTGGCGTGGCTGTCGGCGTGGGCGGCGGAGGAGGCGGGGTCCGGCTCGCCCGCGGACACGACCGCCCCGAGCGCGCCGTCGGGCCTGACCGCGTCGGCCTCGGGTGGCTCGGTGTCGCTGTCGTGGGGCGCCTCCACCGACGACGTCGGGGTGACCGGCTACGACGTCCTGCGCGCCACCGGCACGTCCGGCCCGTTCGACCGGGTCGGCACGGCGTCGGGCACGAGCCACACCGACTCCGGCCTGGGCGCGGGCACCTACCGGTACCAGGTGCGGGCGCGGGACGCGGCGGGCAACACGTCGCCCGTGTCCTCGGCGGTGACGGTGACCGTGCCGGGCGGTGGGTCCGGCTGCACGGTCGTCGCCACGACCCAGACCCGGTGGGGCACCGGGTACGTGGTCCAGCCGGTGCGGGTCACCAACACCGGGACGTCGACGATCACGTGGAGCGTGGCGTTCACCCTGCCGTCCGGGCACTCGATCACCGGGTCGTGGAACGCGGCGGTGACGACGAGCGGGCAGGCCGTGACCGCACGGGCCACCCGCTCGCTCGCGCCGGGGGCGACGGCAGAGTTCGGGTTCCAGGGATCCCGCCCCGACGGCAGCACCGCGTTGCCGTCGGGCTACACCTGCACGGGCTGACCGACCGTCACGGCGGCGGCGCGGTGCTGCCCCGGACGACGAGCTTCGTCGGCAGTTCGACGCGGTCGTTGTCCGGCTCACCGCCCGCCGCCAGGGTCAGCAGCATCCCGGCCGCCTCCGCGCCCATCCGCCGCAACGGCTGCCGCACGGTGGTCAGCGGAGGGTCCGACCACTGGGTGAACGCCAGGTCGTCGAAGCCGACCACGCTCAGGTCGTGCGGGATGCGCAGCCCGAGCTCCCGCGCCGCGTCGTAGACGCCCAGCGCCTGCAGGTCGTTGGCCGCGAAGACGGCGGTGGGCCGGTCGGGCAGGCGCAGCAGCTCGCGCGCGGCGTCCCGGCCGCCGTCGTGGTAGAGCGGCGCGGTCCGCACGAGCTTGCGGTCCTGCGGTACGCCGGCCGCGTCCAGGGCCGCGCGGTAGCCGTCCAGGCGGGCGCGGCAGCACAGGAACTCCGCCGGACCGTTCACCATGGCGATGCGGCGGTGGCCGAGCCCGATCAGGTGACGGGTGGCGACCAGGCCGCCGTTCCAGTTCGTCGCGCCCACCGACGGGATCGAGTGGGTCGGCTCGCCGGTGGGGTCCAGCGCCACCAGCGGGATGGCGCGACTGCCCAGCTGGGCCAGCTGCGCCTCGCTGAACTCGGCGGAGACCGCGATGACCCCGACCGGACGGCGGGCCAGCATCTGCCGGGCCCAGGCGCTCTCCGGGGTGTGGCCGCCGTGCATCTCGGTCAGCGTCACGGCCAGCCCGTCCGGCCGGACCGCCTCCTCGACACCGCGGATGATCTCCAACGCCCACAGGCTGTCCAGCGACTGGAAGACCACCTCGACGATCGGGACCGCCTCGACCTTCTCGTTCTTCTGGAAGCCGTGCTCGCGGATCAGCTCCTCGATGCGCCGGCGCGTCCCGTCGGACACGCCCGGCCGCCCGTGGATCACCTTCGACACGGTCGAGGCGGACACCCCGGCCAGGTCCGCGATCCAGGAGACCCGCACCTCACCGCCCGCGCGCCCATCCGCAGCCACGGCGGCAGCCTACGCGAGCCGGCGTCGCCAACCGATCATGACCCGCCGGAGCCCCCGGCCGCGCGGCGGCCCGCGACCAACGCCCCGAGGAACGCCAGCCCGTCCACGGCGAGCGCGTCCTGGGTCGGCGCGAGCGGTCGCCAGATGGACGCGGCGGTCGCGATGCTCGCGTTGCGCGCGGTGAACGACTCGATGCACAGCGGCCCGGTGTAGCCGGCTTCGGCGAGCGCGGCGGCGATGTCGGGCCAGTCGAGGTGGTCGTCGCCCGGCGCGCCGCGGTCGTTGGCGCACACCTGGACGTGCGCGACCCGCCCCGCGGCGGACCGGATCGCCGCGCCGACGTGCTTCTCCTCGATGTTCTGGTGGTAGACGTCGACCGCGACACCGCACCCGTCGACGGGCAGCCCGTCCAACGCGGCGAGGGTCTGCCCGATCGTGTTGAGCACGCTGGTCTCGTACCGGTTGAGGGGTTCCACCGCGACCCGGACACCCGCCGCGCGGGCGTGCTCGACCACCGGGGCCAGGTTGTCCCGCAGTTCGGCGATGCGGTCGTGCCGCTCCCGCTCCCCCATGCGCCACGTGCGGCCGACGGAGGCGTAGGCGGGTCCCGCGACGACCGGCGACCCGACCTCCGCCGCGATGTCGACGACCCGCCGGAGGTAGTCCTGGGTGGCGGCGACGGTGGCGGGTTCGGCCGCGACGAGTTCCCGGCCCGGAGGCATGACCAGGCACACGGTCGCGGCCAGTCCGTGGTCGGCCAGCACGCGCGCGGCGCGCACCGGGTCCCAGTCGCCGACCTCCTCCACCGGGAGCTCGAGCACGTCGAACCCCCAGTCGGCCACCCGCGACGCCAACTCAGCCAGTTCCGCGTCCCGCAGCGGCGACGTCCAGACCCACGTGCTCACACCGATCGGGTGCACCATTCCTCCGTCGTCCTGGTCGAAAGGCGGCTCCCGGCCCACCCGCCGCCGGACACCTCCGGCCCGAGGGCCGCTCCCGCGGCGGTGCGCCGAGGGCGTCCGTCGCGACCGTCACCGGCCACTGCCGCACGCCCTCGGGCCCGCCGTCACCCCGCCGGGTCGGGGACGTCGGTCAGGCGCGCAGGCTCCACTGCTGGTTGGCGCCACCGCCGCAGGACCACAGGATGATCTTCGTGCCGTTCGCGGTGCCCGCGCCGGAGGCGTCCAGGCACAGGCCGGACTGCACGCCCGTGATGGTGCCGTTGGCGTTGACGTTCCACTGCTGGTTGGTCTGCCCGTTGCAGTCCCAGAGCACCACCGTGGTGCCGTTGGTCGTGCCCTGGTTGTTCGCGTCCAGGCACTTGGTCCCACCCACCTGCAACTGCTTGCCCGAGGTGTGGGTGAAGCGCTGGTTGCTGCCGCCGTGGCAGTCCCACAGCTGGGCCTGCGCGCCGTTGGTCGTGGTCGAGCCGGGGATGTCGACGCACCGGCCGGACTGCCCCCCGACGATCGTGACGCCCTGCTGACCGCCGCCCTGCCTGCGGGCGATCGACTTCGACTCGGCCGACCGGTTGCCCTGCGCGTCCACGACGTAGAGCCGGTAGTCGCCGGGCGAGCTCGGCACGGCGATGGACGTCGCGGTGCCGCTCGCCCTGGTCATCGTCGGACCGGCGACGAACGTGGTCGTGCCCGACGGTGCCAACCAGACCGACCTGGTCGCGTCGCCGGCGCTGCGGATCGGGATCGTCGTACCCCCGGACCCGACGAACGTGCTGGACGGGAGCACGTGGTCCGGCAGGGAGAGGTTGCTCGGCGGGACGATGTCCCGGTACGCGTCCTCCAGGCCGGAGTTCACCGCGATCGCGTGGGCCGGCGCCGGCCAGACGTAGTCCGAGTAGGTCAGGATGTCCTGGATCGTGCTGTTCGGCAGGACCTTCTGGGACACCTTGTTGACCGGTCCGTAGGTCTGCGTGATGCTCAGGTCGTGCTTGCGGCCGAAGTCGTCTGAGTTGATCATCCAGGTGATGTTCTTGTCCACGCTGAGCACGTTGTCGCGGAAGCTGATGTACGCCGAGCCCTCGTCCGGGTGCAGGCCGTACTTGTGGCCGGCCGGGACGCCCTGCAGGTAGTTGGCGGTGATGGTGGTGCCCGGCTGGCTGCCCAGCGTGTAGATGGGGGCCGTGTCGCTGAGGCGCTGCACCGTGTCGATGATGTGGTTGTGGCTGATGGTGTTGTTCCGCGCCGTGGTCGTCGGGCGGTTGGGTGCGATCGAGCCCGAGGAGCCGTCGAAGTTCCACCAGCCCCAGCCGAGCGTGATGCCCGACCACGGGCTCTTCTCGATCCGGTTGTGCTGGATCGTCAGGGTGTCCGCGAAGTACGCCGAGATGGGGCTGTGCCCGTGGAACAGCACGGCGCTGTCGTACAGGAAGTTGTTCTTGATCTCGATGTTCTTCGGCAGGCCCTCGACGTGGGCGGGGTACTTCTCGCCGTTGGTCGCGGTGTGGTCACCGGTGTAGACGTGCTGGGGATGGCCCACGGAGACGGCGGAGCCGGCGATGTCGTTGGTGTGGTTGCCGGTCAGCCTCGTGTTCTGCACGTCGTTGACCATGGTGATCCCGTCGACGCCGGTGTGCTGCACCCGGTTGCGGTCCAGGTGGATGCCGTCGGCGTTCTCGATCTGGATGATGCCCGGCGCGACGTCGACGTTGCGGTAGTAGTAGACGTGGAAGTTCCCCTTCACGTACTGGGTGTTGCCCAGGTTGCCCTGCTGTGCCTGCTTGAACGAGGAGCCGGCCACCGTGAACAGGTTCCAGTCCGAGTGCTGCACCGTGAGACCGGCGAACGTGATGTCGCGGACGCGGTCGGTCGTGGAGGTCCCGGCGACGCGGAGCACCGTGGGGACGTTGTTCGGCGCGTAGACCTCCGCCGTCGTCATGTTCTCGGCATCGGTCTTGTAGTAGTAGAGCGTCCGGCTGGTCTTGTCGAAGTAGAACTCGCCCGGCGAGTCCAGGAACTCGTAGGCGTTCATGAACTTGTGGGTCCCGCCGACCTGGTGGTTGCCGTTGAACGCGCCCTGCGCGATGGCCGCGCCCGGTTGCTGGAACAGCGCCACGCGGTTGGCGCCGTCACCGCTCGTGGTGACCTGGCGGACGCCCGCGATGGCGGTCGTCCAGGTCGTCGCCGTCTCGATCTCGATGTCGTCGGCGTTGCGGGAGATCGCGGGGAGGTCACCGAGGCCGTACTTGGCGCCATCGCACTGGGAGCCCGACTCCCGCGCCCAGGCGGCCTGGCCCGCGGTGACGCTGTAGGTGCCGTAGCACCCCTGGGAGGTGATCGTCTTGGTGGCCATGAACGCGCGCTTGTCGTTGACGTAGAGCGCCCGGAGCTTGTTGGCGCGGTTGAGCGGCGCCTTCCAGATGTTGCCGCCGTGCTGCGTCCACCCGGTCACCCGCACACCACCGCTCAGCACCGGCTTCTCGTTCGGGTACGCGGAGTAGACGACGCGGTGCCCGTTCGTGCCGGAGTCGCTCGGCGTGAACTCCACGGCGCCGGTGATCGGGTAGGTGCCCCCGCGGAGGTAGACCTGGATGTCGCCCGACATGGTCCCCTTGGTCGCGCGGACGACGTCCCGCGCGCGCTGCACCGTCCGGAACGGCGCGGCGACGGTGCCGGGGTTGGCGTCATCCCCGGTGGGGGCGACGTAGTACGTGGCCTGGACGGCGGCCGAGGCCTCGAAGTGGTCTCCGAAGGTCGGCAGCAGCGCAGTGGACACGAACACCGCGATCGCGACCAACGACCTCGCGGCGGTCTTGGCTGGTTTCACCCTGTTCTCGCTTTCGCTCGGTTCCGGTCTTCGGGAGGCCACTCCACCCGGGAGCCGCGCGCCGACCGGTTCCCCGTCCCGTGGAGGCGATCACCGGGACGGGGAACCGATTCGAGGCGGCTACCGCGTCAGGAGCACGCGGTGCCGTTCAGGGCGGGTGAGCTGAACGGCGGTGCGGATCCGTTGTAGCCGGCGTTGTACCCGATGGTGGTCTGCCCACCGGTCGGGAGCGAACCGTTCCAGGACGTGTTCGTGACCCGGACGACGTCGCCCGTGTCGGTCCACGTCCCGTTCCAGCCCTGCGTGACGGACACGCCCGGCGCCGAGAACGTGAGGGTCCAGCCGGTGAGCGGCGCCCCCCAGTTCGTGATCACGATCTCACCGGTGTACCCGCCCGTCCACTGGCTGACCACGCGGTGTCTCACCGTGCAGCCACCACCCGGGTTGCTGCCCGATGTCGTGGTGGTGGTGGATGTCGGGCCGGCTGCGATGGCCAGGTCGTAGGCGCGTTGTGGCACGAACTGGCCGGCCTGGGCGATGCAGCCGTCGGCCTCGCCGGGCAGCTTGACCCACAGGAACGCGGCGATGCGGGAGTCGCCGGTGTTGGTCGTGCTGGGCGTGCCGATCGCGCGCCCGGCCGGGTCGCACCACTCGGTGCCCAGCGGGCCGTTGCCGTTGCGGCTGGTGTCGATCACCGCGGTCAGCCTGCCGTCGCCCAGGGCGTTGAGGATGTTCTTGGTGTAGGCCACCTCGTCGGACGTGCGCCGGTAGTTCGACACGTTGGACGCGATGCCGTCGGCGCTGTTGGAGATGTCGGCCGCACGCAACCGGTTGGCCGCCTCCGACGGGCTCAACCACGCCGAGTTGCCGATGTCGTAGTACACCTTCGCCTGCCCCGACCCGGACTTGAGCCTCTTGCCCGCGTACGCCATCGACGCCCGGGTCTCCGACTGCTGGCTCTCGCTCTGGCAGTTGCTCATGATCGGCAGCACGTCCGGCTCCAGCACGATCGCCGCCGGCCGACCGGCCAACCCCGCCGCGACCTCGTCCACCCACGCCCGGTAGGCCGAGTGCGACGGCGCGCCACCACCGCTGGCACCACCGCAGTCGCGGTTGGGGATGTTGTAGACCACCAGGATCGGGATCTTCCCCGCCGACGCCGCCGCACCGACGTAGGAACCGACCTCCGAACGCACCGTCGAGGTGTTCGTCGTGGTGAACCACCGCGCCGCCGGCACCGACGCGATCCGGTCACGGATCACCGCCGCACGCGAATCACCGGGATTGGCCGCGACCCACCTCGCACTCGACGTGTTCGGGTCGACGTAGAACGCGGAATCGGCCGCCTGCGCGGTCGTGGTGCCGCCGACCGCCAGGGCCGCGGTTCCGGCCAGCAGCGCGCTGGAGAGCAAGCACGCGGCCGTTGTCACTCTTCTGCGAGTCATGGTGTCCCTCCCTTTCAGAGCACGGGGTAAGCGTTCTGGACGAGGGAGGTGAACCCGGCGGGGAACCACGCACCGGCGTGCGGTGCGCCGGCCATCGCGCCGGTCAGGTTGCCGCCGTTGGCCTGGTCGTCACCGCGGAAGGCCGGGTCGCACATCGGGTCGTGCTGCTTGCCCTCCTCGTTGGGACCGTCGGTCTTGGTGGCGATGCCGTCCGACTCACCCGGGGGCTTGATCCACACGTAGGCGTCGAAGCCCGCGCGCGGCGCGGCCGTGGGCCGCTCGCCGATGCCGGCGCCCGCCTGGTTGCACCAGTTGCCCCGGTGCAGCTTGCGGTCCACGCGACCGGAGTTCACGTAGGCGTCCACCGTCGAGCCGCTCGCGGCGGTGGGCCGGTTCGGGCCGCCCCAGCCGTTGCGGGAGGTGTCGATCAGCATGCCGATGCCGCTGGGGAACCCGGCCGCGATGAACCGGTTGCGCATCTCCGTGCCGAAGTCGGCCTCGTCGAAGTAGGGGTTCCACTGGTAGAAGGTCGCCGACCGCAGCGGCTGGCCGCCGACGGTGAAGCCCGGGTCGGGCAGGTTGGGCTCGTCGGTGGGCGAGGTGTTGGCCATGTTGGACACGAAGCCGTCCACGCTGTCGACGCCCTTGGTGGTGCCCTTGATGGTGTTGGCGATCAGCTGCACCGCGGGGCCCATGTTGGTGTCCCAGCCCAGCCAGCCGGCGTGCGCGATGTCCACGTAGTTGTAGACGTTCGGGATCGCGCTGAGCTTGTTCAGGGCGTACTGGATGCCCTGGACGTAGGCGCCGCTGGAGCCGGCCTCCGCGCACTTGGGCTTGCTCAGGTTCGTCACGAGGTTCGGCAGGGAGTCCGGCTCGACGATCCCGACGATCCGCAGGGAGCGGTACTTCGGGTCGGCCAGGATCGCCGCGATGGGGTCGATGTACTCGGCCTTGTAGCGCGCCAGGCCGTTCTCGCTGACCTTGAGCTCGCCGTTGGACGCGAGCGCGGCGCAGTCGCGGTTGGGCAGGTCGTAGATGACGACCTGGATGACCACCGGCGTGCCGCCGGAAGCCTGGCGCAGCGCCTCGTCGAGGTGGCCGGTCAGCCCTCGCCCGGCGGTGATCGCGCCGATGCGGTCCATCCACACCGCGGTGGAGTTCTGGGCGACCTTGCGCATGGAGGTGCCCAGGGCGCCGCCGGTCGCGTCGGCCAGGCCGTTCACGTTGGCGACGTAGTCCGGGTTCAGGTAGCCCTTGGCGCCCACGTACGGGTTGGCCACGTGCTCACCGGGGGTGTCCGGCGTGGTCGAGGTCGTGGTGGTCGTCGTCGTGGTGGTGGACGTTGACGTCGAGGTCGACGTGGTCGTGCTCGTCGGGCCGCCGCCGCACGTGACGCCGTTGAGCTTGAACGACGTGGGCAGGGCGTTCGTGCCCGAGTACGAGCCGTTGAAGCCGATGGTCGCGCTCCCACCCGTGGGCAGGCTCCCCGCCCACGACGGGTTCTTCGCGCTCACGTGCTGCCCGGACTGGGCGTAGGTCGCGCTCCAGCCGTTGGTGATCTTCTGGTTGCCCGGGAAGTCCCACTCCAGGGTCCACCCGCTCGTGATCGGGTCGCCGAGGTTGTGGAGCGTGACGTTGGCCGTGAAGCCGCTGTCCCACTGGTTGACCCGGTAGTCGACCGAGCACCCGGGTGCCGCGTCGGCCGACGTGCTCGCCAGGACCAGCAACCCGGAGCACAGGGTCAGGGCGGCGGCAGCGGCGCCGCCGCGTGCCAGTTTCGTTGCAGTCATTCAGGGTCCTCGCAGCGTCGTTGCTGTGATGTGGGCTGCAGCTTCCGGGAGCGCTCCCAGGCATGGAGAAAGATGCGCACTGCGGCTCGAATGTAACCACGGCCGACACCTCAGTCAATTGCCCGGGACGCTAAAACTGTTAGCGCTAACTTTAGCGGATTCTGCCCCGCAGGGTTTCGGAGCGCAGATCCACAACGCTGTCAAGTGGCTTTTCCGAGTCGATCCCCCACCCGATTCGCCCATCCGAACCAGCAGCGCCCCTTTCTTTGTTAACGCACACAAGAAAGGTTGCCGCGCACGCGGAGCGCTTTCAGGCGAGCCCGCGGTAGTCGAACCAGTCGAACGCCGCGACACCGCGCGTGACGTACATGCCGACGACCCGCCCGGCGAGCCCGCTGGTGACCTCGGGCGACAGGTACCGGCCGTCCAGCTCCGCCAACGGGCCCGGATCGTCGTCGACGTGGAACGCGATGGTGTCCGGCCCGGACGGCTCGACGCCCACGGGCTCGTCGGTCGGCCGCACGAACGACGGCGGCACGAGGTCGGTCGTGCGGGTGCGGACGGTCAGCGTGATCGGACCGGGAGCCCTGGTGCGGCTGGCCACGACCTGGCGCACCGGCCCGATCCGGGCGATCACGTCCACCCGGCCCGGCACGACCTCGAAGTCGTAGCGGTGCGCCTCGTCGCGCCGGATGCTCAGGCCGGCGCGGGCCGTGCCGGGGTCCAGGCGGACCGACACCCGCGAGTCGAGGTGCCGCACCCTGCTGCCGACGAACGTGCAGCCGGGGCGGTCGAGGGTGTCGCCGGTGGCGCGCAGCGTCAGCCAGCCGGGCCGTTCGGTCAACGACCAGGCCCCCTCCGGGAGCCCGCGCGGTGAGATCCAGAACGGCGCCAGCACCACCTCGTCGAAGTCGTCGCGCGAGGGGTGCGGCGCGGCGGGCGACTCCCCCGCCGCGGTCACCGTCGCCTCGTCCACCACGGGCCACCCGTTGTCCCAGCGCACCGGGGTCAGGAACACCTCCTGCCCCAGCACGTGGAAGCCCGACGGGTGCTCGCGGGTGCCCGGCCGCACCAACCACCAGGCACCGCCCGGTGTCGTGACGAGGTCCGCTCGGCCGCTGACCCGGGTCGGCCCCGAGGTGTCGGCGAGGGTGCCCGGCGCCGGCTCGAACGGCCCGCGGGGCTTGCGCGCGCGGGCGACGGCCGGCGCGTCACCGCGATCGAACATCACGTACCACCAGCCACCCACCTGGTACAGGTGGGGCGCTTCCGGGTGCGGAGCGTCGTCGCCGGTCCACATCGGCCACGGACCTTCCAGCACCGTCCCCCGGTACGGGTCCACCCTGGCGGTGCACCCGTCGGTGGTGGCGCACCAGCAGTCGCCGTTGCGGTCCCAGGCCAGGTCGGGCACGGCGCACGGGAGGTCGAGCCACACCGGGTCCGACCAGCGCCCGGCCGGGCGTTCGGTCGTGACGACGAACGTGCCGCCCGCGGACAGGTCCCTCGCGATCACCCAGAACCGCCCGTCGTGGTGGCGGATCGTGGGCTGGTGGATCCCGCGCGCGGACGACGTGCCGGTGGACAGCCGCACCTGCTCCGGCCGGTCGAGGACGTTGCCGACCTGCCGCCAGTGCACCAGGTCGCGGCTGTGGAAGATCGGCACGCCCGGGAAGTACTCGAAGCTGGAGCACACCAGGTAGTAGTCCTCGCCCACCCGGCACACGCTCGGGTCCGGGTGGGATCCGCCGATCACGGGATTGCCGATCACGGGCTGGCGGGCGGTGCGCACGGTGTTCCTTCCGAGGACAGCGGGGTGGGGCGAAGCCGATCGGAGGCGGGGTGGACCAGGCACCCTCGCGGTGCCGTGCGCGAAGGGGCCGGGTGCCTGCGTCGCGCGACCGCGCCGGAGGACGGGCCTGCCGCTCGACGCCACCGTCAGGCGCGACTCCACCTCTGGTTGGCCTGGCCGTTGCAGGTCCACAGGATCAGCCGGGTGCCGTTGGCGGAGCCCGCCTGCTCGGCGTCCAGGCACAGCCCGGCCCGGGTGTTGCGGAGCGACCCGTCCGAGCCGAGGGTCCACTTCTGGTTGTCCTGCCCGTTGCACGACCACGCGATCACGCGGGTGCCGTTGGCGGTGCCCTGGTTGTACGCGTCGAGGCACTTGTCGCCGAACACCCGGACCTCGCCGCCGGGCCAGGTCGTCCACTGCTGGTTCGCGGCGGTGTCGCAGTCCCACAGCAGCGTGGCCGCGCCGGCGGCGGTGGAGGCGTTCTCCGTGCCGACGCAGCGGCCCGAGCCCGCGCCGCGCAGCCTGCCGGTGGTGGCGGCGATCGGACTGCCCCCGGAGACGCGGAACGCCGCGACGCCGTGCGCCGGCACGCTCGCCGAGATCGTGCCGGAGGTGGTCGAAGCGCCTCCGGTCCACAGGTCCAGGAGGGTGAACGAGCCGCCCGACAGGCCGATCTGGGCGGCCGTGGTGGACACCGTGGCGGTGCCGCTGCCCCGGTTGACCAGGCCCACGGCCACCGAGCCGTCGCTCAACGGCTTGGCGAACACCTCGGTGTTGCCGTCGTCGCGCACCCGTCGACCGCCCACACCGAGCTGGTCCTGGTTGACCGCGATCAGGCGCGGGTTGCGCAGGATCGCGCTGACGTCGGCCGACATCGTGCGGATGTCGTTGCCCGCCATGAGGGGCGCGGCCATCAGCGACCACAGCGCGAAGTGCGAGCGCGATTCGGTCAGCGTGAGCCCGGGACGGCCCACCACGAGCATGTCGGGGTCGTTCCAGTGCCCGGGTCCGGACTGGACGGCGAGCGGGGCGGTGACGTCCAGGACGTTGCCGACGCCCATGGGGTAGCTGTTGGTGTTGCCGTTCTGCCAGATGTCCAGCAGGTCCTCGGTCGTCCGCCAGAGGTCGGCGACCTCGCCCCAGTTGTACTTGTCGCCGGTCGGTGCGTGGAAGCTGTTGGGGTTGATGCTGTAGACGATCGGGCGGCCGGTCGCGCGCAGGGCGTCACGCATGATCGTGAACCGGGCGACCTGCTCGTCCCGGGTGCCGCTGCCCGAGCACCAGTCGTACTTCAGGTAGTCCACACCCCACGACGCGAACGACCGTGCGTCCTGGACCTCGTGCCCCTTGCTGCCGGTCGAGCCGGGGTGGGTGCCGACGCCCTGGGCGCACGTCTTCTCGTTCGGCGCCTGGTAGATGCCGAACTTCAACCCCTTGCCGTGGATGTAGTCGCCGAGCGCCTTCATGCCGCTGGGGAACTTGGTCGGGTGGGCGCGCAGGTTGCCCTGGGCGTCGCGCTGCGGGTCGAACCAGCAGTCGTCCACGACGACGTACTGGTAGCCCGCGTCACGCATGCCCGAGCTCACCATCGCGTCGGCGGCTTGGCGCACCTGCGCCTCGGTGATGCCGCAGCCGAAGCTGTTCCAGCTGTTCCAGCCCAGCGGCGGGGTGAGCGCGGGACTGCCCGGCGCGGCCTGGGCGGTGGGCTCGACGGGGGACGCGGTGACCAGGCCGAGCGCGGCGGCGGCAGCGGCGGCGAGGTGCAGGAGTCGCCGGGTACCAGCGGACATCGTCGTCCCTTCGGTTCGACCGGAACACCGTCGGCGGTGCGCGATACGGGGTCACGCCCATGGAACTATGCGCCCGAGGACAGGTCAAAGCTAAATGTGAGCGCTAACTTTGAGCACTTCGACCGAAGTGAGTCCAGACCAGGTCTTATCGGCGCGCCGCACTGCGGCGGTGGCCGGGAAGTTGCTCCGTTCAGCCCACCGGAAGCGCTACTCACCTGCACGAAACAATTGCGTTACGGCTTGACCGGCCACGGGAGGATCGTTCACAGTCAGCAGGGCACACCGAGTTCGCGGCCATCGTCGCCGCACCTCCGCACAATCCCCTTCACCTGCGGATTCCGCCGCCACCTGTTAGCGATAACAAGACAATACCTCGCGAAGGGCCCGTGATGGAACTTTCACTACGAGCGGTCAGAACAACGACGTTGCTGCTCGTCGCAGGGCTGGTCGCCACCATGGTGGCGCTGCAGGGCTCGGCCCAGGCGGCGGGCGCGACGCTCGCCGCCGCGGCGGCGGAGAAGGGCCGGTACTTCGGCACGGCCGTCGCCGCGGGCAGGCTGGGCGACTCGACCTACACCGGGCTCCTCCAGCGGGAGTTCGACATGGTCACCGCCGAGAACGAGATGAAGATCGACGCCACCGAGCCGCAGCAGAACCGGTTCAGCTACGGCAACGCCGACCGCATCGTCAACCTCGCCCGCTCCCAGGGCAAGCGGGTGCGCGGGCACACGTTGGCGTGGCACTCGCAGCAGCCGGGTTGGATGCAGAACATGAGCGGGTCCGCGCTGCGCAACGCGATGTTGAACCACGTGACGCAGGTGGCCACGTACTACCGGGGCAAGATCTACGCGTGGGACGTGGTGAACGAGGCGTTCCAGGACGGCAGTTCGGGCGCGCGTCGTGACTCCAACCTCCAGCGGACCGGCAACGACTGGATCGAGGCCGCGTTCCGCGCCGCGCGGGCGGCGGACCCGGGTGCGAAGCTCTGCTACAACGACTACAACACCGACGACTGGACCCACGCCAAGACCCAGGCCGTCTACCGGTTGGTGCAGGACTTCAAGCAGCGGGGCGTGCCGATCGACTGCGTCGGTCTCCAGTCGCACTTCAACCCCCAGAGCCCGGTGCCGTCGAACTACCAGACGACGCTGCAGAACTTCGCCAACCTCGGCGTGGACGTGCAGATCACCGAGCTCGACATCGAGGGTTCCGGCTCGGCGCAGGCGGCCAACTACGAACGCGTCGTCAAGGCCTGCCTCGCCGTCGCCCGCTGCACCGGCATCACCGTCTGGGGCATCCGCGACACCGACTCGTGGCGCTCCTACGGCACCCCGCTGCTGTTCGACGGCTCGGGCAACAAGAAGGCCGCCTACACGGCCGTCCTCAACGCCCTCAACGGCGGCACCACGCCGCAGCCCGGCGTCATCGACCCGAGCGCGTGGTACGTGCTGGTGAACCGCAACAGCGGCAAGGCGCTGGACGTGTACGGCCTGGCCACGAACGACGGCGGTCGGATCGCCCAGTGGAGCCGCAACGACGGCGCCAACCAGCAGTGGCAGTTCCTGGACTCCGGCAGCGGCTACTACCGCGTGAAGTCCCGCCACTCCGGCAAGGTGCTCGACGTACCGAACTCGTCGACCGCCGACGGCGCCGCGCTCCAGCAGTGGGCCGACCACGGCGGCACGAACCAGCAGTTCCGCGCGGTCGAGTCGGGTGGCTACTTCCGACTGGTCAACCGCAACAGCAACAAGGCCGTCGAGGTGCAGGGTTCGGCCACGAACGACGGCGCCAACGTCGTCCAGTACACCGACTCGGGCGGCGCCAACCAGCAGTGGCAGCTCGTCCGCGTCGGCTGAGCCGATGACGGGAAAGGCGGGGGACACGTCGTCCCCCGCCTTTCCCGTGCGTCAGGGTCAGGCCCGCAGCGTCCACTGCTGGTTCGACTGGCCGGAGCAGGTCCACAGGACCAGCTTGGTGCCGTTGCCGGTACCGAGGTTGTACGCGTCCAGGCACAACCCCGACAGCACGTTGGTGATCGTGCCGTTGGCGTTGACGTTCCACTGCTGGTTGGTGTCACCGTGGCAGTCCCAGGTCACCACCTGGGTGCCGTTGGTCGTGCCCCGGCCGTAGGCGTCCAGGCACTTGGTGCCGAGGACGACCAACTGGCGCGAGGAGTTGTGCGTCCACGACTGGTTGGGCTGGCCGTGGCAGTCCCAGAGCTGGAGCTGCGTGCCGTTGCCGGTCGTCGAACCCGGCACGTCCAGGCAGCGCCCCGACGCCACGCCCACGACCTGCCTGCCCTGCGACGCGACCGGGTCGCCGATGCTCCCGGGCACGGCGCGCAGCGCGGCGTACCAGGTCGCGGCCATCTTGTCGTAGCCGGTGGCGGTGGGGTGCACGCCGTCGATCAGGTCGCCCGTGGTCAGGGCGGCGTGCATGTCCACCATGCGCACGCGCTTGCCCGCGTTGACCTTGCTCTGCACCATGCCGGGGATGGTCGCGTTGTAGGTCCGGGCCGCGGCGTTCTGCCCCGAGTTGGACAGCGGGATGATCGTGGCGACGAACACGTCCGCGTTCGGGGCGGTCGCGGTGATCTTGTCGACCAGGGCCGACAGGCGGGCGGGTGCGTTGGCCACGTTGTAGTTCTGCAGGATGTCGTTGGTGCCGATGTGGAGCAGCACCGTGCGGGGGTTCGTGTTGCGCAGCCAGTTGACCACGTTGGCGTCGATCTGGTCGATGCGCCAGCCCGGGTGCCCCTGGTGGTCGTGGTCGCCGAGCGATCCGGGGCCGTTGAACTGCGAGCCGACGAAGTCCACCCGGTAGTTGCCCGCCCCGAACCGCTGCCACAGCCCGATCCGGTAGCCGCCGGGCACCTGCGTCCCCTCGGTGATGGAGTCACCCAGCGGCATGACCCGCACCCCGCCGTTCGACTCCGCGGCGGCGGGGCCCGCGGGCAGCAGCGCGGCGGTGACCAGCGCGGCGGTGATCAGGGCCGCGCCGCGGGCGGCGATTCTGTTGACGCGTTGTCGCACTTGCACTCCTCGTGGTGAGCAGCGGTCCGGCACCGGTGTGCCGGACCGCCGTGGAGCAGGGAACTCGTGGTGGGATCAGCCGACCCGCCACTGCTGGTTGGCGCCGCCGTTGCAGGTCCACAGCTGCACCAGCGCACCGTTGGCGGTGGACGCGCCGGACACGTCCAGGCACAGGCCGGACTGCGCGCCGGTGATGGTGCCGTTGGCGTTGACGTTCCAGCGCTGGTTGGCCTGGCCGTTGCACGACCAGAGGACCGCCCGCGTGCCCGCGCTCGTCCCTTGGCCGTACGCGTCGAGGCACATCTGACCGGCGCCGGCGGACACGGTCAACTGGCCCGAGGACGTCCGGGTCCAGGTCTGGCCGGAGCTGCCCTGGCAGTCCCAGATCCGGGCCTGCGCGCCCGCCGTGCCGCTCGGCACGTCGAGGCACTTGCCCGCGCCGACCGCGCGCACCGCCCCACCGGGGGTGGTGCCACCGCCGGTGGTGTACCCGGCCGCGACGATGTTGGCCTGCACCGCGTTCTCGGTCGCGTCGGACGGGTAGCCCGCGACCATCGCCCCTTCGTAGAAGGTCCCCGCGCTGAGGTTCGCGCCGCCGTCGGGCTTGCAGCAGTCGCCGCCGCTGCCCAGGATGATTGCTCCCTGCTTCTTCATCGGGCTGTACCCGTTGGGGAGCGCGCCGTCCCACAGGGTGGTGAGGCTGCCCACCTGCGCGTCGCTGCCCTTGAGCGCGAACCGCGTGGTGCCGTTGTTCTTCAGCATCGCGGTGACGAACTTGCTGGTGAACGCGCGCTGGTTCGGGTTCCACGACTGGCTTCCACCGGGGAAGAGCCCCCATTCGAGGTCCGCCTGGACCCACGGGCCGGTGCCGGCGCACCCGCCGAACCAGCACTGGGTGCTGAAGTTGATGGCGTCCATCGCGCCCGCCGCGTCCGCCTTGCGGGTCGTCTCGCTGTTGCCGTAGTCGAAGCAGCAGCCGTTGTTGACGTGCGTGCCGCTGGTCACCATGTACATGCCCTCCGGCGCGGCGCCGGTCGGCACGCCCGTCAGGTGGCCGTCGCGCCAGTAGCTGTTGCCGGGGTTGATGTAGAGCGAGTACGCCTTGCTGCCGCCGACGGCGAGCGATTCGGACGTCGCGACCGCGGGCCTGCTCTGGGGTGACCCCGGTACCACGGTCGAGCCCTGGTACCACAGGTCGTTGCCGCGACCGGACTGGTCGTAGACCACGGTGATGACGCAGGTGGTGCCGGCGCAGAACGAGTCCTGGGTCGCCGCGTTCGCGGTACCGCCGGCGGCCGTCAGGCCGATGTCCCGCGTCGTGTTGTCCGAGGAACGCCTGACCTGGTAGAGGTTGCCGGCGTACGAGCCGTAGAGGGCCCGGGTCGTGCTGTGCGCGGCCACGCAGGGCGTGCCACCGGACGCGTAGATGTCGCACGGGCCCGTGCCGGCCGCCGACGCGGCCACCGGCGCCGACCACGTCAGCAACGCCGCGGGCAGCAGGGCGAGTGCGGCCGCGGCTCGCGCGCGCACCGCCGCCGGCTTGCGCCACCATCGCTGCACGGGCCCCGTCTCGGGAACGGGTGAAGGCTGCATTGTCACTCCTACGACGATGTGGGAGGGCAGGGTGAACGGCGGCAGCGCGCGCCCGCAGCCGTGCTGCGGGCGCGACGGGAGCGGTGGCGGCGTCGAACCGCTTCGAAGCATGCCGACGGTAGGGGCTAAAAAAGCGC
Source organism: Saccharothrix saharensis (assembly GCF_006716745.1). Taxonomy (NCBI): domain Bacteria; kingdom Bacillati; phylum Actinomycetota; class Actinomycetes; order Pseudonocardiales; family Pseudonocardiaceae; genus Saccharothrix; species Saccharothrix saharensis. The sequence goes on from NZ_VFPP01000001.1 coordinate 1,080,669, forward strand.
TAAAGCAACGGTCGGCTCCGCCACCGGCGTGGTGCGCACCGGTCGCGACGGTCCCGACCTCCAGGTCAGCCGCGCGTGGTCCACTGCTGGTTCGTGCCGCCGTGGCACGCCCAGAGGTGGAGCAGGGTGCCGTTCGCGGTCCCGTTGCCGCTGGCGTCCAGGCACAGCCCGGACTGCACGCCGGTGATGGTGCCGTTGGCGTTGACGTTCCACTGCTGGTTGGCGCCGCCGTGGCAGTCCCAGATGATCGCCGCGGTCCCGTTGGCGGTCCCCGCGCCGCTGGCGTCGAGGCACTTGTTCCCGTTCACCACGAGCTGCTTGCCCGAGGTGTGGGTCCACCGCTGGTTCGCAGCGCCGTTGCAGTCCCAGAGCCGCGCCTGGGCACCGTTGCCGCCGCCGGAGGCGACCTCGGCGCAGCGCCCCGACTGGGTGCCCACGAGCATGGCGTTCTGCGGACCGGTGCCGGTGCCCCCCGCGGGCCCGGCGTTCGCCGTCACGGCCCGCGCGCCGGAGGGCCAGTTGCCGTTGGCCACCACCGTGTTGCCGGACACCACGTTGCCCCGGTCGCCGTTGGTCACGTTGGTGCTGCCGTTGGTCGACCAGTTGCCGGTGAGCGTCCAGTTGCCCATGTTCTCGCCGCCCCAGTAGTTGGCGGTGGCCCACGTGCCGGTGTTGTCGAACACGTTGCCCGTGACGGAGTAGTACTTCGAGCCTTCGTCGAAGTAGACCCCGAAGTAGCCGTTGGTCCGCTGGCAGTGGTTCCCGCTGATCGAAGCGCCCGGGTTCCACGCCAGCGTGTAGATGCACCCGCCGTCGTTCATCTGCTGCATGACGTCGTGCACGTAGTTGTTGATGAGCCGGTTGTTGGACGCGGTGGTGGGCGTCGTGTACCGCGGTTGGTAGTTGTAGAGCCCGCGGTTGGCGTAGTTGGTGTTGCCGCCGGCGTCGTTGGCGCCCCAGCCGTAGCCGATCGAGATGCCCGAGTAGGGCATGTTGTAGACCTCGTTGTGGGCCACGGTGGCGGTGCTGACGTAGGTGTTCAGCACCGAGACGTTGCCCCGGTACTCCACGCCGAGGTCGTGGATGCGGTTGTGGCTGATCGTGATGTTCCGGTTGACCATCCGCTGGTCGGTCGGGTGGTGGGCGTCGGCGCGCACGCCGCCGACCACGACGCCGCCCGCCGAGCTGTGGGCGATCTCCGACCGGGTGACCGTGACGTTGCTCGCGCCGAGGCCGACGCCGCTCGCGTGGGCGTTGGCGTCGTTGCCGATGCCGATGGCCGTCTGGCCCAGGTTGACGAACCGGGACTCGCTGAACGTGATGTTGTCGGCGGCGGACACCTGCACGGCCGCGGGCATCTGGTTCCAGTGCGGCCGCGCCGCCTCGAACTGGGTGCAGCCGTTCTGGCACGACGTGAGCCGGTCGGCGGGCCAGTTCCAGTTGCCCGCGATGTAGCTGCCGGTCTGCTGGTCGACGTACCCCTGGTTGCTGCTGGGCCCGAGCCAACTGGTGCCGGTGAACGTGATGCCGCTGAACGAGATGTGGTGCGCCGGCGCGTCGTAGGTGCCACCGATGTCCACCAGCGACTGCACCACGGGCAGCTCGACGCTCGCGGTGCTCATGTTCTGCCCGGCCAACGGGATGTAGGACAACGCGCCCGTGCCCGGGTTCAGGTACCACTCCCCCGGCGTGTCCAGGAACTCGTAGGCGTTGGCCAGGTAGAACGGCCCCGCCCGGTGCGGCTGGCTCAGCGTGTCGTAGCCGAAGGTGTTGTTGTTCCACGCGGGCTGCTGCATGGTCAGGAAGTTCCCGCTGATGCTCTGCACCGGCGAGTACCGGTCGGTGAACGAGTTGACGCTCTCCACCTCGACCCGGTTCTGGTTCGCCAGGTTGTTCAGATAGGTCAACGCCGTGCTGGAGAACCTCATCCCCGTGCTGGTGAACGTGAAGTCGGCGCGGTTGACCCGGGTGCGCGCCCGGGTCGCGATCGCACCGTCCACGTAGAGCTGGCGCGAGTCGATCCCGGTGGGGACGGTAGCGCGCCAGATGTTCCGACCGGCGTCCACCACCGACCAGCCGGTGACCGCGCGGGCGCCGCTGATCACGGGACGCGCGGACGGCGCGGCCTGCCACAGCACGCGGTAGCCGTTGGTGCCGGAATCCGCCGCGGTCAGCCGCAGCGGCTGGGCGAGCCGGTACACCCCGTCGGCCAACTGCACGACGATGTCACCGGACATGGAGCTGTTCTGCGACCGCACAGCGGCCTGTGCGGCGGTCAGTGAACACGGTTGGGTGGCGGAGCAACTCGTGCCGGTGCCCGACGGTGACGCGTAGAGGGTCGTGGTGGCGGCGGACGCGGGTGGGGCGAGGGTGACCAGCGCGGCGAGCACCGCGGCGGCGGTGCCGACCGACGGCAGCCTGCGCGACGCGGCGGAAGAGGGCGCGGACAAGGGAACCTCCTGGCTCGGGTGTGGCGCGACGCACGACGAGGGCGCGCGTCGCGCGGGTGTGGCCGCCGGACGCGCGGGCGTGACGGCGGAAGAGGTGACCGACGAGGAACCGCGGTCAGCCGGACAACGTTGTCGGGCCGTTCGTCAGGACGGCAGCGGGTGCAGCTGCTCCGGTGGCGTGCCGACGCCCTGCACCACCGCGAGCAGGCGCTGCCCGGCCCGTTCCGGGCGCACGTGCGGGCCCTCGGTCACGGGCAGGACGAGCAGTTCGGACGCGGCGATCGCGGCCTCGTCGACCCGGATGCCCAGCCCCGGGCTGTCACCCAGGACGAACGCCCCGTCCTCGATGTGGAAGTCGACCGCGACCCCCGACGGTGGCCGCAGCTCCTGCAGCTCGCTGACCAGGTGGTTCGGCACGGACGTCGCGGCGTGCAGCAACCCCACCGGCGTGTTGCCGATGGGGCTGACGGGCAGGTCGTGGGCGTGGGCGTAGGCCGCCACCCGCAGGAAGTGCGTGACGCCCCAGCCCGCGGCCGCCTGCACGACGTCGACCGCACCCGTCGAGATCAGCGGGCGGTACTGCTCCAGGCCGGTCAGGTTCTCACCGGTGGCGACCGACGCGCGGACGCCCCGCCCGACGGCCGCGTGGCCTTCCGCGTCCCACCGCCGGACCGGTTCCTCGATCCAGATCAGGTCGAGCGTCCGCTCCAGCTCGCCGACGTGGCGCACCGCCTGCTTGCGGGTCAGCGCCTCGTTGACGTCGAGCATCAGGCCCGGTCGCGTGCCCCGACCGGCGTCGGTGAGCACGTCGCGCACCAGGATGAGCCGGTCGCGGTCCCGTTCGACGTCCAGACCCCCCTTGAGCTTCGCCACCCGCAGTCCGAGGTCGGCGTAGGTCGCGTACAGGGCCACGAGCTCGTCGTCGCCCAGCCCGATGTCCACACCGGACGCGTAGGCGGGCACGCGGCGGTCCCGCCCGCCGAGCAGCCGCCACAGGGGTTCGCCGGCGGCCTGCGCCTTGATGTCCCACAGCGCGGTGTCCAGGGCGCCGATGGTGCCGAACACCGCGCCCGCGTGACCGGCCTTGAACACCTGTCGCAGCATCCGGTCGTACAGCGCGGTGACGCCGCGCGGGTCTTCGCCCTCGATGGCGGCGAAGACCGAGTCGATCTCCACGTGCGGTCCGAAGCCGACGCCGGTGATGCCCGCGTCGGTCTCGACGAGGACGATCGGCACCCGCACGACGCCGTCGGCGAACACGCCGTTGGCGTCGCCGACCGGTCGACCCCAGTCCTGGACGGTGGTGAGGGTCCGGTAGCCGGTGATGCGCATGTCAGCCCTTCGTGGCCCCTGCGGTGACGCCGTCGGCGATCCGGCGCTGCAGGAACAGGTAGACGACGAGGACGGGAACCGCGGCGATCAGCACGCCGGAAGCGAACACGGGGATGTCGTCGGAGTACTGGCCCCGCAACGACGTGACGCCGACCATCAGCGTGCGATGGTCCGCCGACGGCATCACGAGCAGCGAGATGAGCACGTCGTTCCAGCAGAACAGCGCGTTGAGCACGCCGACCGACAGCAGGGCCGGCGCGCCCATCGGGAGCATGATCCGCCAGTACACGCCGTACGCGGTGTTCCCGTCGATCCGCGCCGCGTCCACGATCTCGGGCGGCACGGCCGCGTAGAAGCTGGTCATCAGGAAGACCGTGAACGGCAGGAACTGCGCCACGTACGCGAGGACGAGTCCCGGGTAGGTGTCGAGGAGACCGGTGTCGGCCATGATCCGCGCGAACGGGACCATGATCACCTGGAACGGGACGAACAGCGCCGCCAGGACACCGAGGAACAACGCGGACGAGCCGCGGAAGCGCAGCCGGGCGAGCGCGAACCCGGCCATCGAGCCGAACAGCGACAGCACGGCGACCGCGCACGCCACGACGATCACCGAGTTCAGGAAGTACCGCGCCATCCCGACGCTCGACCAGGCCGCGGCGATGTTCTCCCAGTGCCACGACCCGGCCGGGGAGAACCGGTCGAGGACGTACTCCCGACGGGTCTTCAGGGCGACGTTGGTGGTGAACACCAGCGGGTAGACCGTGGCCAGCGCGAGCCCGGCCATCGGCACCGCGACGACCCAGCCCGTCAACCTCCGGCCGGCCATCAGCCCTCCCTGCCCGCGCGGCGCAGGACGGCGATCTGCGCCAGCCCCACGACGAGCATGATCACGAACAGCGCGGTGGACGCCGCGGACGCGAGCGCGGGCTGGTTGAACTGCCCCTGCTGGACCCAGACGTAGTACTCGGGCAGGTAGGTGGAGCCCTCCGGTCCGCCGCCGGTCATCACGTACAGCAGGCCGAACATCGACGTCAGCATGCCGATCATGGTGGTGACGAAGACGAACTGGATCGTGCGGGTCAACCCCGGCACGATCACGTGCCGGATGGTCTGCGGCAGCGACGCGCCGTCCACCTTGGCCGCGTCCAGCAGCGAGGGGTCCAGGGTGGAGAAGCCGGCCAGGAACACGACCAGCGCCATGCCGAACGTGGCCCAGACGTGCACCCCGACCACCGCGAAGATCGCCACGTCCGGATCGCCGAGCCAGTCCACCGGCCCGAGGCCCACCCCGCCGAGGACCGCGTTGAGCGGGCCGTCGTGGGCGAGCAGCAGGTTGAAGATCGCCCCGACGATGACCGGGGACAGCACGGCCGGGAAGAAGTACACGCCCCGGTAGACCCGGTGCCCCGGCACCCGCAGGTGGATGAACGTGGCCAGCAGGCCGGGGATCGCCACCGCCACCGGGAGCAGCAGCACCAGCAGGCCGACGTTGCGCAACGCGGTGCGGAACAGCGGGTCGGCGAGCAGGGTCGCGTAGTTGTCCAGGCCGACCGGCGTGCCGTTGCGGTCACCGTCACCGGTGAACGAGAAGTTCACCCCGAGCACCAACGGCCACAGCCGCAGCACCACGATGGTCAGCACGGCCGGCGCCAGCAGGACGAACGGCGCCAGGCGCTCGGACCGCGACCCGCGACGGGCGCGCCGCGACACCCGCCCCACCGGCCGCCGGGCGGCCGCTCGGACGACCTCCCCGGTCCGCTCGGCGACCACCGGGCGGACCGAGGGAGGAGAACCCCCGGGTGGCACGGATCAGCTCGCCTTGTCGGAGGCGGCCAGCTGCGCCACGGCGTCGTCCACGGTGACCGAGCCGCTGAGCAACTGCTGCGAGAGGCGGCCCATCAGGTCGATCGTCTTGCTGGACAGCGCGACGTGCAGCGCGGGCTTGCCGCCCTTGATCCCCGCGGTGATCGCGGTGACGGCCGGGCCGCCGGCGGAGACGTCGATGGTGGTGTCGGACGTGATCGCCCCCGCGTCGGCGTGGAAGGCCTTCAGCGCCTCGGATGACGTCAGCGACCGCACCAGGTCGGCGGCGCGCTTCGGGTCCGCGGTCCACTTGGCCACCGCGTACCCGATGCCGCCGTCGTACGGCAGGCTCGGCGTCGCCGCCGGGTTGACCACCGGCGCGGCCATGACGCCCACGTCGGCCGGGTCGAGGAACTCGCCGAAGTCCTTCCAGTGCCCGATGTCGGACATCAGCCCGATGATGTGCGCGGCCTTGCCCGACTGGAACACCGCGAACGCGTCGTTGAACATCGCGGTGGAGTTGACCCCGTCGTTGTTGAGGCCGGCGTCGTTCGCCTGCTTCCACAGCTCGAAGACCCGCTTCACGCCCGGCGAGCTCCAGTCCCGCTCCCCGGCGATCCAGTCGTCGTACTCCTGCGGCGTGAGCACCGCGGAACCCATGGCGGACAGGAAGAACTGGATGCCGATGCCTTCCTTGTTGCCCACGCCGAAGCACTTCGCGCCCGTCTTGCCGGCGATGGCGCCGCAGTCGGCGACGAAGTCGTCCCAGGTGTCGGCGGGCGCCTCGGGGTCCAGTCCGGCCTGTTCGTACAACGCTTTGTTGTAGTACAGCGGGTGGCCTTGCAGCGTCACCGGTGCGGCGTAGGTCTTGCCGTCCCGGGCGAACGCCTCCCAGCCGGCCAGCCGCTGCCGGTCCGGCGCGAGGTACTCGTCCAGCGGCAGCAGCGCGTCGACCCGGTCCCGGAGTTGGCCGCCGCCGTTGAAGAGCACGACGTCGGGCCCCTCGCCCGCCTGGATGGCGGCGCCGAGCAGGGTGTAGTACTGGTCGAACGGCTGCGCCACGAACTCCACGTCCACGTCCGGGTGGGTCTTCGCGAAGTCGGCCTTGGCCTTCTCGAGGTACGCGGCGGCGCTCGCGTCACCGGACTTCCAGTCCCAGACCACCAGCCCGTCGCCCGATCCGCCGGAGGCGCCCGGCGACGTGGCGCTGCCGCACCCCGAGGCGAGGACCAGTCCCAACACCACGGCGGCCGACCACAGTGCGCGCTGCTTCATCGCTGCTCACTTCCCAGACGGCGACCGGGCGATCTCCGCGCTCGGCGCGATTGGATCGGAAACGTAACTCGTATGACGTCTGACGTCAACGCTGCTCCGTATACTCGGCCCAGCCCTGAAGGCACCGGGGCGCACCGCGCGACCGGAGGAAAGATGACCTCAGCGGGCCGGCGACCGGCCGACGACCCACCCGCGGCCCCCGAGTGGGCACGCCGACCGGCCAACCTGGCCCAGGCGGTCACCGCGGAGCTCGTCGGGCGCATCGTCCGCGGCGTCCACCCGCCCGGGACGGCGCTGCCACCGGAACCCGTGCTGGGCGAGACCTTCTCGGTGAGCCGGACCGTGATCCGCGAGGCCGTGAAGGTGCTCCAGGAGAAGGGACTGGTCCAGGTGCGCCAGGGCGCGGGCACCCTGGTCACCCAGCCGACGACGTGGAACATGCTGGACGAGCTGGTCCTCGCGGCGACCATCGCCGAGGACGAGACGCTGGCCGTGCTCGACGATCTCGTGGTCACCCGGCGACTCCTCGAATCGGACATGGCCCAGGTGGCCGCCCGCACGGCCGACCAGGACACGGTCGACCGGCTGCGCGACCTCGTGGACCGGATGGACCAGCTCGTCGCCGACCCGGACGCCTACCACGAGCAGGACCGCGCGTTCCACGACGCGGTCATGCGGGCGTCGGGCAACCGGATCGCGCGCGGTGTCGTGCGCTCGTTGGAGAGCCAGGTCATCAACACCGCCCGCTACATGGGCCGGACCGAACGCGCGCTGTGCGTGGCGTCGAACCGGGGCCATCGCCGGATCTACGAGCGGATCGCGGCGCACGACCCGGCGGGCGCCGCCGAAGCCATGTACGACCACATCACCGAAGCGTGGTTGGCGCGCCGCACCGAAGACGGGGATCCGAGCCGCCTGGAGCGCTAGGTTCAGGCGACGACACCACCCCCTCCGCACAGCCACTCCGCTGAGCGTCGTCGCGCTCCCGCGGACGACTCCGGTCAGCATACCGATCACCGGCGCTCAAGGGAACGATGAGTAGTACTTACCCGGACAGAACGCGGATCTCCGGAAATAGCCCCGTTTCTCTTGACGGCACCGACGCGCACAGGCTGTCATGAGTAGCTAGCACGGCGCGATGAGTCAGACTCATCCGGAGGACAGGCGGCGAGCGTTCCCTGGGGTGGCTTCCGATCCGCACGGCCCCGTCCCCCGTTCGCCCGCACCGATCGCCGTGCGTCGGCCGCCGGCTCGGAGAACGGGAGGTCCACAGTGGGCGCACGACGGGTCACGTTGGCCGACGTGGCCAAGGTGGTCGGCGTCTCCCAGACCACCGTGTCCCTGGTGTTGTCGGGACGCGGTCGGGACCTGCGGATCTCCGAGGAGATGCAGCGCCGGGTCCGCGAAGCGGCGACGGAGCTGGAGTACCGCCGCAACCGGGTCTCGACGGCACGGCTCGGTGCGAGGACGCGGACGGTCGCCTTCGTGTCCGATTCGGTCGCCAGCTCGCGGCTCGCCGGCCACATGATCAAGGGGGCGCTCGGCGCGGCCCGGCGGCACGGCGTGACGCTGCTGTTCGGCGAGACCGAGGGCGACGCGGGGTTCCAGCGCACGCTCATCGGGACGATGCGCGACTACCAGGTCGACGGCTTCATCCTGGCCTCCGCGCACACCCGGACGATCACCACCCCGAGCGAGCTCGCCACCGGTCCCGCGGTGCTGCTCAACCTGCTGCCGCGCGAGCCGTCACCGCTCATCTCGGTCCTGCCCGACGAGTTGCAGGCAGGCCGGGCCGCCGCGCGCGTGCTGCTGGACGCCGGCCACCGCGAGGGCATCCACCTCATCGGCGTCGGCCCGTCCGGGGGTGACGTCCCGCCGGGCCGCACCACGGCGTCCGACCGGCTCGCGGGCATCCACCAGGAGCTGGCCGAGGTGGGCGTCGAGGTGGAGAGCGGGCGGCCGTGCCGCTGGTGGTTACCGGAGTGCGGTTTCGAGGCGACCGCGGACCTGCTGGGCAAGGCCCGGCCCCGCGCGTTGATCTGCCTGGACGACCGGCTCGCGCTCGGCGCCTACCAGGCGTTGCAGGACGCCGGCCTCACCGTGCCCGACGACGTCTCGGTGGTCTCCTTCGACGACCACCCCATCGCCTCCTGGCTGCGCCCGGCCCTCACCACGGTCGCCCTCCCCCACCACGACCTGGGCGCGAAGGCCGTCGACCTCCTCTTCGCCGATACCGGGCAGCCCGGCTCCGACCACGCCCGCCGCGGCCGCACCCACCGCGTCCCGATGCCCGTGCGGCACCGGAACTCCGTGGCCCCGCCCCGGTGAGCGGAGCCGGTCCGTCACGTCAGCCCGACCCCCGCACCCACGGGTGCGGCTCGCGCCGACCAGCCGGGTCGGACCGAGCACCGGCGGCGCCGAGGCCGGTCCGGTGAGCTGGAGGACACGTGGTTCCGGGGAGTCTTTCTCCCGCCGCGCGCGCGAGGTCCTCCAGCGTGGCGCCGCCACGGCGGGGAGGTTCGGCGGGCCGCCGGACGCCGGCGGCCCGCCCGGACCCGTCCGCTACTTCCAGGAACCGGGGTAGCCCGGCATGTCCTCGCAGCCGCACATGGCGTAGTGCAGCGGCGGCATGTCCTGGGCGATGTAGTCGCGGACGTTCTCCTGGGTCACCTTGGGCTGGGGCAGCACCCACTCCCGCGGCACCTCACGACCGGCGAGGATCCGCAGCGCGGCGATCACCGGGGTGCGCCACTGGAACGTCGGGTAGGTGGGCGCGACCGCGGTCATCCCCTCGGCGACCCACGTCCGCAGGAAGTCCTGCTGGTCCTCGCCGACGAACGGCGGGATCGGCACACCCGCGTCCTGGAACGCCTCGACCGCGGCCACGGCGGTCGCGCCGGCGTCCATCCAGACTCCGTCGATCCGGCCCTCCCGCTGGAGGTAGTCGCCGACGATGGACTTGGTCTTGGCCGCGTCACCGTCGGTGAACTCGACCCCGACGACGTCCAGCCCGCTGCCGGTGAAGATCTCGTTCGCCGCCGCCCACCGCTGCTCCAGCACGTCCACACCGGGCAGGATGCGCAGCGCGAGCACCTTGCCGCCCGCCTCCACCTCCTCCTTCAGGAACTCCGCCCCGTCCGCGCCGAACGCGAACCCGCCGATCGGGTGGATGAACGTGACGGGGCAGTCGGAGTCGACGCCCCGGTCGAACACGATCACCGGCACGCCGGTCGCGCACGCGGCCTCGACGGCCGGCGTCAGCGTGGCGGTGGTGTTCGGCGACACGATCAGCGCGTCGCAGTCCTGCGAGGCGAACGACCCGATGTCGCTGATCTGCTTGTCGTCCTTGGCCTCCGCGTCGAGCACGGTGAAGCGGGTGATCTCCGGGTGCAGCTTCACCTCCTCCCGCATGGTCTTCACCCCGACCTGCCGCCAGGGGTTGTCCACCGAGGCGTTGGAGAAGCACAGGTGGTGGTCGCCTCCCGGCGCGGCGAACCGCGCGGTGTCGACCATCTCCGGGTCGAGCACCTGCTCCCACGGCCCGGCCGGCGGATCGGCGTCCGCGAACCCGACGGGCTTCGCGGTGCGCAGCGCCAGTTGGCGCTCGTACTCGGCCCGGTCGAAGAACTCCGAGTCGGCCCGCGCCGACGTCGTCGTGGCGCCCGGCCCCCCGGTGGGCAGGTCGCTCGAACAACCGGCGGTGGCCAGTGCTCCCACGAGGACGACGGCGAACCACTTCCTGCGCATGGTGTTGCTCCCAGGTTCTTCGGCGGCGTTCAGGAGGTCACCGGCCCGGGGCGGCGTGGCCGGAGCCTGCGCCACGAGCCGGTACCGCGGGCGGCGTAGGCGACCGCGGCGATGATGATCAGGCCCTGCACGGCGGACTCGAGCGCTCCCGCGACGCCGAGCAGGTTCAACAGCGAGAACAGGGCTTCCAGCGACAACGCGCCCGCGGCCGCGGCGACCACCGAGCCGCGGCCGCCGCCGAGCAGCACGCCGCCCAGCACGACCGCGGTGATGGCCCGGAACTCCAGGCCGGTGCCGACCTGCGCGGACACCCCGGCGAACCCGGCGAGCAGGATGGCCGCGAGGGCGGCGAGCAGTCCCGAGAGCACGAACGCCAGCACCCGCAGCCGGTCGACCCGGCCACCCGCCAGCCGGACGGCCCGCTCGTTGTCCCCCACCGCCGACAGCATCCGGCCGGTGCCGCTCCGCATCAGGAGCACCGCGGCCACCGACACCACCAGCAGGATCACCACCGACCACGGCACCTGTCCGAGGACCGGCACGTCGAACCCGCCCCGGCCGAACGCCCGGAACGACGGCGACAACGCGCCGCGCGGCGACCCGCCGGTCCACAGGAAGACCGCGCCGTCGAGCACCAGCAGCATGCCGAGCGTCACGATGAACGACGGCACCAGCAGCTTCGTCGTGACCAGGCCGTTGACCAGGCCGACCAGCACGCCGAAGCCGAGCACCAGGGCGATCACCCACGCCGTGTTCGCGTCGTCGCCGTCGATCAGCCGGGCGGCGATCACCACCTCGGCGGTGACCAGCGACCCGACCGACAGGTCGAACCCGCCGGACACGACCACGAAGTACTGGCCGATCGCCAGGACCACCAGCGGCGCGGCCCGCTTGAGCAGCGCCAGGTAGCCCGCGGGTTCGGCGTAGGCAGGACCGGTGAAGGCCAGTGCCACCAGCAGGGCGCCGAGCACGACCAGCACCGGCGCGGTACCGTCGGCCAGGCGGGGCCGCCACGTCACGCCGACCTCCGCGACGATCGGCGGCGGGCGTACAGCGCCACCGCGACGACGAGCACGACACCGCGCACCACGTCTTTGAAGAACGGATCGACCGCGAGGTCGTCGAACACGGTGTCCAGGGTCGCCAGGAGCAGCACGCCGCCGACCGTGCCGACGACACCGCCCCGACCACCGGCCAACGCCGTGCCGCCGAGCACCACGGCCGCGATGGACTCCAGGTCGTACCCGGCGTCGGTGCCGACGTAAGGCGCGCCCGACCCGAGCCGGGCGGCCAGGAACACCCCGGCGAGACCCGCCGCGACCGAGCACAGCACGTGCGCGGTCACGATCGTCCGGCCGGTCCGCACCCCCGACAGCCGCGCGACCTCGACGTCACCGCCCACGGCGTACATGTGGTAGCCGCCGCGGGTCCGCCTCAGGTACCACCACGCGCCCGCCGCGACGAGCAGCACGAGCAGCGCGGCCACCGGGACCGGCCCGATCCGGTCGTACCCGAGGTGTTGGAACGAGCGCGGCACGCTGCCGGCCGGCCCGGTGTAGTTGTGCTCCAGGTAGCCGCGCAGCACCAGCGCGACCCCGAGGGTGGCGATGAACGCGTTGGCCTTCAGCACGGTGATCACCAGCCCGTTGACGAGGCCGACCACCGCCGCGAGCGCCACGGCGAGCAGCACGCCGGGCACGACCATCGCACCGCTGCCCGCCATGGTCTCGGCCGCGACCAGCGAGCACAGCCCGACCAGGTAGGCGACCGACAGGTCGAGCGACCCGGTGACGATCACCAGCGTCTGCCCGACCGCGATCAGCCCCAGCGCGGTGGCGCGGGTGAGGATCGTGAGGATGCCGCCCTGGTCGAGGAGCACACCGCCCTTCAGAGCCACCAGGACGCTGCCCACGACGAGCAGCACGACCAGCGCGAGGTACACGGTCGCCGTCGGCGTGAGCGCGATCTTGCGGGACCGCGGCGCGGTCCCGCCGCTGAAGGTCCGCTCCGGCACGAGGTTCACGCGGCGTCACCGAGCCCGTGCCCGGTCGCCAGCCGCATCACGGCCTCCTCCGAGGCGCCGGCCGGCAGCTCGCCCGCGACCGAGCCCTGGTGCAGCACGACGACCCGGTCGCTCAGGCCGATCAGCTCGGGCAGCTCCGACGAGATCACCAGGATGGCCATCCCGCGGCCCGCGAGGTCGCGCAGCAACCGGTGGACGGTCTGCTTCGCGCCCACGTCGACCCCGCGCGTCGGCTCGTCCACGACCAGCACGCGCGGCTCGACCGCGAGCCACTTGCCGAGCACCACCTTCTGTTGGTTGCCGCCCGACAGGTAGCGCACCTCCTGGTGCGGTCCCCGCGCGGTGACGGTGACGGCGTCCAGCAGCGCGGCGAGGTCGTCGGACCGCCGCGCCGCCGCGCCCCGCAGCGCCGCCCGGCGCGCGAGCAGCACGTTGTCCCGCACCGACTGCCGCAGCGCCAGCCCTTCGCCCTTGCGGTCCTCGGTGACGTAGCCGATGCCGACCCGGACGGCGGTGCGCGGCCCGTCGACGTGGACCGGCGTCCCGTCCACTTCGAGGGAGCCCGCGGTGAACGGCTCCACGCCCCAGATCGCCCGCGCCGTCGCGGACCTCCCGGAACCCTGCAACCCGGCCAGGCCGACGATCTCGCCGGCCCGGACCTCGAACGTGAGGTCCCGCACCCGGCCGTTGCCCGCACCGCGCAACGCCAACCGCACGTCGCCGGGGTCGTGGCCGCGTTCCGGGTAGAGGGCGTCGAGCGGACGGCCCACCATCAACCGCACGAGCCGGTCGGAGTCGATGTCGGCGGTCGCCGTGGTCGCCACGAACGCGCCGTCCTTGAGCACGGTGATGCGCCGGCTGAGGTCGAACACCTCGCGCATCCGGTGCGAGACGTAGAGCACGGCCATCCCGCGCTCGCACAGCCGCCGCACCAGCGCGTACAGCAGTTCGACCTCGTGGTCGGCCAGCGCGGCGGTCGGCTCGTCCATGGCGAGCACCCGGGCGTCGGCGGACAGCGCCTTGACGATCTCCACCACCTGCCGCTGGGCGACGGAGAGCCGCGAGACGGGGCTCGCCGGGTCGATCGTCCGCACCCCGAGCCAGTCCAGCAGCCGTCGGGTCTCGGTCTCCATCGCGCGACCGTCGACCCGGCCCCGGCGCACGGGTTCCCGGCCCAGGAACACGTTCTCGGCGACCGACCGGTGGTCGAGCAGGGCGAGCTCCTGGTGGATGATCGCGATGCCCGCCGCGTGGGCGTCGCGCGGTGAGCCGAACGAGACCTCCTCGTCGTCGAGCACGATCCGCCCGGAGTCCGGCCGGTGGACACCCGCCAGCACCTTCAGCAACGTCGACTTGCCCGCCCCGTTCTCCCCGACCAGCGCGTGCACCTCGCCGGGCCGCAGCTCGAGGTCGACCCCGCGCAGCACCGCGACGCCGAGGAAGCTCTTGGTGATGCCCTCCAGCCGCACGTTCACACCGTCACACCTTCCACCGTGGACACCACGTCACCTGCTCGGGTCCCCGGCCGGGAACCCGAGCAGGTGAGTCGGACGACATCAGAACTGGGAGAGGAACCTCCACGCCTCACCCTTGGTCCACGTCCGGATGCCGCTCTCGGCGTAGGTGCCGTCGACCGGGCCGGGCATGTGCCCGTTGTCGAACGCGGCCCACTGCACCGGGTACCCCGCCCGGCACGAGTACGTGGTGGTCACGTGGGTCATGCTGCCCTGGGCGGGCTCGCGCGGGGTCTGGGGCGTGCACCCGTTGTTCGCCACGAACCGGTCCCGCAACTGGCGGCCCATCGAGATGTTGAGGACGTTGTCGGTGAGGCCGTGCATGCCGAAGTACGCGATCGGCTGGCTGCCGCCGCTGCACCCGCTCAGCTGGGCCCCGGCGTAGACGACCACCGCCCGGAACACGGTCGCCCGTGCGCAGGCGAGCGCGTAGCTCATGCCGCCGCCGTAGCTGAAGCCCATCGCGAACCGCAGCTTCGGGTCGACGCACAGGTCGCTCTCGATCCGGCGGATCATGTCGTCGGTGAACGTGACGTCCTCGCCGCCGGAGTTCGCCCAGCCGTTGCCCAGGCCCTGCGGGGCCACCAGGATCGCGCTGTTGTTCGACTGCTCCTGCATCCCGTAGTACGACCACGCCGTGCCGCTCGTCCCACCGGACGACACGTCGTTCATCGTGCCGCCGCGCCAGTGGTACGCGAAGATCAACCGGTACGGGCGGGTGTTGTCGTAGCCGTCCGGGACCCGCAGGATGAACTGGCGGGTCTTGCCGCCGCTCTGGATGGAATGCGTGCCGCTGCGCAACGTCGGTGCCTTGCCGCACCCGGAGCCGGTGTCACCGCCGCCCGACACCTTGGCCAGCAGCCACTGCTGGTTGTTCCCGCCGTGGTCGGAGTACTGGACCACGGCGGCGTTGTCCGCCGTGGACGCGCCCTGCACCTCGACCGCCTTGTTGCTGTGGCGGGCGATGAACCGCACGTGGCCGCCGTCGGAGTCGGCCAGCCGGAACTGCTGGTTGGTGCCCCCGTGGTCGGCCCACTGCTGGATGGCGGCGCCGTCGGCGGTCGACGAGTTCGGCACGTCCAGGACCTTGCCGGAGTGCCGGGACCGGATCCGGTAGTAGCCGCTGCCCGAGTCGACGAACTGCCACTGCTGGTTGACCCCGTCGTGGCGGGTCCACTGGGTGATCCGCGCGCCGTCGTTGGTCGCCGAGCCGGCCAGGTCGAGCGCCTTGCCGCTGGTGCGGTTCACCAGGACGTACCAGGCGGTCGGGTCGACCGTGGCCGCCGACGCCGGCACGGCGTTGACCGCGGTCATCGCGCCGGCCGCGAGGAGCACCGCCGCCACGGCGGCCGTCACCGGTCGTCGGCGTCGTGCCTGGGGGGAGGCGAGTGCCTCACCGCTGGTCTTCATCGAGCACTCCTTCGGTTCAAGGCAGGGTCCACCGCTGGTTGGTGCCGCCGTGGCAGCTCCAGATGATCAACTGCGTGCCGTCGGCCGAGCTGCCGCCGTTGGCGTCCAGGCACTTGCCCGACTGCGGGTTCACCAGCGACCCGTTCGCGCCCGCCGTCCAGTTCTGGCCGGCGCCGCCGTTGCACGTCCACAGCCGGACGACCGCGCCGTTGCCGGTACCGGCGGCGTCGAGGCACTTGTCCAGCGCGCGCAGGGTCGACCCGTTCACCGTCCACCGCTGGTTCGCCCCGCCGTTGCAGCTCCACAGCTGGACGCGCGCGCCGTCGGCCGAACTGCCGCCGCTGACGTCCACGCACTTGCCCGAGGCGGCGAGGATCGGCCCGGTGCGCGGTGTCGTGCCGCCCAACTCCTTGATGCGGATGTTGCGGAACGACACGTCGTCGCCGGTGCCGTGGTTCTGGATGCCGACGTGCCCGGACACCAGGGACCGCGCCGGGTCGGTGTTGGTGAAGTCGTTCACCCGCACGCCGTTGAGGAACACCTGGAGGCGCTCGCCCTCGACCAGCAGCTCGAAGGTGTTCCACTCGCCGGGCGGGTTCAGCGCGGCGTCCCGGGCGGCCTGGTCGGCGCCCTTGACCCCGTAGATCGCGCCGGTGGTCCGGTCCGCGGTGTCGGTCGCGTCGATCTGCACCTCGTAGCCGTTGCTCATCGCCGAGTTCGGGTCGGAGCTCGGCGGGAAGCCCACGAACACGCCGGAGTTGTCGTCACCGGGCATCCGCCAGTCGAGCTTGAGCGAGTACGAGCGGAACTCCCGGGCGCTGTGCCAGAGCAGCCCCTGACCGTCGAACGAGGTCAGGGTGCCGTCGCTGTTGGTGAAGCCGCCCGGCCCGGCCTGCGACCAGCCGGTGGTGGAGCCGTTGTAGAGCGACGTGTAGCCGGTCTCGGGCCGGCAGTCGGCCTTGGCGCGGTTCGCCGCGTACCGGATGCCGCCGAGGACCATCGCGCGGAACCCGGGCTCGGCGTAGCTCGCCTGCGTGTGGCCGCTGCCGGTGTAGAAGGAACGGCCCCCCTGCACGGTCTTGCACCAGGTGTGCGGGTGGTCCGCGCCCATCGAGCCGCCGCTGTAGGTCGACTCGTCCAGCGTGGCCAGCACCCGGGCCGAGGACCGGACGCTGCCGCGGAAGTTGTACCACTCGTCGGTCCGGGTCAAGGCCGGGGTCAGGTGCGCGGTGGCCGGGTGCGCCCGGTTCTCCACCCGGACCGTCGCCTGCTGGATGGCCGGGTGCGAGGTGAAGTACGTGCCGACCAGCTCGCCGTAGAACGGCCAGTCGTACTCGGTGTCCGACGCCGAGTGGATGCCGACGTACCCGCCGCCACCCCGGACGTAGGACTCGAACACCGTCTGCTGGGTCGCGTTGAGCACGTCCCCGGTGGTGTTGAGGAACACCACCGCCTCGTACTTGGCCAGGTTGGTGGCGGTGAAGTGGGCCGAGTCCTCGGTCGTGGTGACCGTGAAGCTGTTGGCCGCGCCCAGGTCCCGGATCAGTTGGGTGCCGGCCGGGATCGAGTCGTGGCGGAAGCCCGCGGTCTTGGAGAACACCAGCACGTCGTACGGCGCGTCGGCCGCGACGGCCGGCGGGCTGGAGGTGAGCGCGGCGACGGTCAGGGCGGCAACGGCCGCACCGAGCACGCGTCGCGTCGACGAACGCCTCATCTTGGACCCTCCTAACGCGGTGAGCGGGGCAGGGTTCATCACGGCAGGGTCCAGCGCTGGTTGGCGCCGCCGTGGCAGCTCCAGACGATCAACTGCGTGCCGTCCGCCGTGCTGCCGCCGTTGGCGTCCAGGCACTTGCCCGACTGCGGGTTCACCAGCGACCCGTTCGCGCCCGCCGTCCAGTTCTGGCCGGCGCCGCCGTTGCACGTCCACAGCCGGACCTGGGCACCGTCGGCCGTGCCGGACGCGTCCAGGCACTTGTCCAGCGCCCGCAGGGTCGACCCGCTCAGCGTCCAACGCTGGTTCGCGCCGCTGTTGCACGTCCACAGCTGCACCTTCGCGCCGTCGGCCGAGCTGCCGCCGTTGACGTCCACGCACTTGCCCGAGGAACCGACGATCGGCCCGGACCCGGTGCCCGTGGACGAGCCGAACGTGTAGGAGTCCACGTCGAAGAGCGTGCCCGTGCCGCCGGCGAACGTGAGGTACAGCGTCACGGTCCCGGTCGGCACGTTGGACAGGGACGTGGACACGTCGGTGAACGTCTCCCAGCCGCCGGTCACCGGCACGGTCACCGTGCCGAGCACCGGTCCGGTGGGCGAGCCGGTGCGCACCGACAGCGTGCCGCCCGAGCCGGCCGACGACACCCGTGCGGTGAACCGGGTGGTCCCGCCCAGCGCGTACGGCTGGAACGCGATCCAGTCGCCGTTCTGGATGTCGCCGACGGTTCGACCGCCCTCGGCGGCGGCCTTGTCGTACAGGCCGGTGCCGGACTGGGTCGAGTAGTGCTCGGCCTGGCGGTGCCGCAGTTGCAGCACGTGCTGCGTGTGCGTGGTCACCGGCGGCTGGCCGTTCGCGCCCGAGTCGGTGTACTCGGCGTCGAACACCGCGAACAGGTTCGCCGCCGTGTCGTGCTCGCCGTCCACCGGGATCTGCAGGGTGCCCGAACAGCCGGTCTGCGTGGTGATCGGGTGCCCGTGGCTGTCGTGGCCGAGCACGTAGCTCAGCTTCACCCTGGTGCAGTCGATCGTGCCGTCCTCCGCGTCCGACGCGGTGATGGTGTACGGCACGGCGTCGCCGAAGCTGAACAGGGCACCGTTGGCCGGCGAGTCGATCCGGACCACCGGCGCGGTGTTGCCGACCGAGATCGACACCGTGGCGGCGCCGGAGCGGCCGCCGCTGTCGGTCACCGTGAGGGTGACCTGGTACTGGCCGTTGGCGGTGTAGGTGTGGCTCGGGTTGGCGGCCGTGGACGTCGTGCCGTCACCGAAGTTCCACGAGTAGCTCAACGCGCTGCCCTCGGGGTCCGAGGAACCGGCCGACGAGAAGTTCACCGTCAGCGGCGCGGCGCCCGAGGTGCGGTCGGCGGCGGCGCGGGCGGTCGGCGCCTTGTTCCCGGCCGGGTTGTACTCGATCCGGTAGAGCGCGGAGCTGGCGTCGCCGCTGCCCCAGCCGGTGCCGTAGTCCAGCACGTACAGCGCGCCGTCCGGGCCGAAGGTGGCGTCCATGACCTGCGTGCCGCGCCACGGGAAGTCGTTGACCTGGCCGGCCGACCCGTCGGCGTTGACGTCGATGGTCTTGATCCAGCGCCGGCCGAACTCGGTGGCGAACACGTGCCCGTCCAACGCGGCCGGGAACTTGACCGACGACGGGTTGGCCGCGTCGTACCGGTAGACCGGGGCGGCCATGGGCGACTCCGAGCCGCAGCCGAACGCGGCGAACGAGCAGTTGTCGTACTTGATCCACGCCGGCTTCGCGGCGGGCAGGGTGCCCAGGCCGGTGTTGCGCGGCGAGTTGTTGACCGGGGCGGCGCAGTTGAACCGGCTCCCGGACGGGCCGGACGGGAACGTGTAGTCGACGTAGGCCTCGGCCGTGGTGTTCGAGCCGACGCAGTACGGCCACCCGAAGTTGCCCGCCGCGGTGATCCGGTTGAACTCCACCAGGCCGGCGGGACCGCGCGTGGTGCTGCTCGTGCCCGCGTCCGGCCCGTACTCGCCCAGGTAGATGGCGCCGGTCGCCTTGTCCACGTTGAAGCGGAACGGGTTGCGCAGGCCCATGGCGTAGATCTCCGGCCGGGTGTTCGGCGTGCCGGGTGCGAACAGGTTGCCGGCCGGGATCGAGTACGACCCGTCGGCGTTCACCTTGATCCGCAGCACCTTGCCGCGCAGGTCGTTGGTGTTGCCGGCGCTGCGCTGCGCGTCGTAGGTGGGGTTGCGGTTGGTCCGCTCGTCGATCGGGGTGTAGCCGCCGGAGTCGAACGGGTTGGAGTCGTCACCGGTGGACAGGTACAGGTTGCCCGCCGCGTCGAAGTCGATGTCACCGCCGACGTGGCAGCACATGCCCCGGTCGGTCGCCACCTCCAGCACGGTGACCTGGCTGCCCATGTTGAGCGTGTAGTCGGCGTTCAGGGTGAACCGGGCGAGCCGGTTGACGCCCTTCCACGCGGAGAAGTCCGACCCGGTGGCCGGCGCGTCGCCGCCCGGTGTGTTCAGCGGCGGCGCGTAGAACAGGTAGATGAACCGGTTGGTGGCGAAGCCGGGGTCCACTCCGATGCCCTGGAGTCCTTCTTCGTCGTGCGTGTAGACCGGCACGGTGCCGATCACGCTCGTGACACCGGCCGCGGTGGTGCGGCGCAGCGTCCCGTTGCGGGCGGTGTGCAGCACCGAGCGGTCCGGTAGCACGGCGAGCGTCATCGGCTCACCCACCTCGCCGACCCCCCGGGCCAGCTCGACCTGCTGGAAGTCGGCGGGGTTGACCGCGTGCGCGGCGGCGGGCGACGAGGAGCCGAGCACCGTCGCCACCACGCCGGCGGCAACGAGGAGGGCGGCACTCGCCACCGCTCTGACCCGGTGCCCCAGGGCCGGCCCGCGCCCGCGCGCCGCACTGTCCTCAGCAGACACAGCCCAGCGTGTTCTTCGCATCGGGAAATCCCCTCGTCTTCGTTGACGGGTGTCGGCCGGGCTGCCGCACTGGGCGGATTCCACCGGAACCTTCCCGCACCGTAGCCACCGACGACCGAGAGCGTCAACGGCGTCCTTTGCTAAACTTGTTAGCGCTAACTTGTGATTCAGTCTCGCTCAACCGGGCATTTGGCGTGCTAAAACCACTATCAGTCGAACGCCATTCGACAACATCGTCCGGTACGGGCTTTCGCTGTTATCGCTAACAGCATTCGGGCGACGACCGTTGACGACACCGTTCGGCGGTGGCTACGTTGCCCCGAGGGCTTCGGTCGAGCGGGCGGACGCCGTGACCCGGCTCGTGGCCGAACGGCCACTGAGGACAGTCCGGTTCCCCGCTCCCGATCGCGCCACCGTCCGCTTTGGAGGGTCCAGCATGACGGAACTGCCACGTAGGCGACTGATGCAGCTCGGCGCGGCGGGCGCCGGTGCCCTGCTCGCGCAGGGTGGTTGGACGGCGGTGGCCCGTGCCGGGTCGACCGCGCCGCCGGAGGTGCGCGCGGTCGACGACCTGGCGCTGTGGTACGACCAGCAGGCCGGCTCGGAGTGGCTCCGCGCGCTGCCGGTCGGCAACGGCCGCCTCGGCGCGATGGTCTTCGGCAACGTCGACACCGAGCGGTTGCAGCTCAACGAGGACACGGTCTGGGCGGGCGGGCCGCACGACTACACCAACACGCAGGGCGCGAGCGCCCTGGCCGAGATCAGGCGGCTGGTGTTCGCGAACCGGTGGACGGAGGCGCAGGCCCTCATCGACCGGGCGATGCTGGGCAGTCCGGCCGCCCAGCTCGCCTACCAGACCGTCGGCGACCTCAGGCTCGTGTTCCCGGCGGCGAACGGGCTGTCGGGCTACCAGCGGTGGCTCGACCTGACCACCGCCACGACGGCGGTGACGTACGTGGCGAACAACGTGCGGCACCGGCGCGAGGTGATCGCCAGTGCGCCCGACCAGGTGATCGCCGTGCGCCTGACGGCCGAGACGCCGGGCTCCATCTCGTTCACCGCGTCGTTCAGCACGCCGCAGCGGGCCACGGCGTCGAGCCCGGACGGCACGACCATCGGGTTGGACGGCCGGTCCGGCGACCACCGCGGCATCGCGGGGTCGGTCCGGTTCCTGGTCCTGGCCAAGGCGATCGCCGAGGGCGGCACGACCAGCAGCTCCGGGGGCACGCTCCGGGTGGCCAACGCCACCAGCGTGACGCTGCTGATCTCGATCGGCACCAGCTACGTCGACTACCGCAACGTGAGCGGCGACTACCAGGCCATCGCCCGCGGGCGGCTCAACGGCGCGCAGGGCACCCCGTACGACGTGCTGCGCACCCGGCACGTGGCCGACTACCGGAACCTGTTCGCGCGGACCACGATCGACCTGGGCCGCACCGCGGCGGCGGACCAGCCGACCGACGTCCGGATCGCCCGCCACGGCACGACCGTCGACCCGCAGTTCTCGGCCCTGCTCTTCCAGTACGGCCGGTACCTGCTGATCTCGTCGTCCCGGCCGGGCACCCAGCCGGCCAACCTCCAGGGCATCTGGAACGACCAGCTCACCCCGGCGTGGGACTCGAAGTACACCCTCAACGCGAACCTGCCGATGAACTACTGGCCGACCGACTCGACGAACCTCGCCGAGTGCTACGAACCGGTGTTCCGCATGATCACCGACCTCACCACGACGGGCGCCCGCACCGCGCGGGCCCAGTACGGTGCCGGCGGCTGGGTCACCCACCACAACACCGACGGGTGGCGGGGCTCCTCGGTCGTGGACGGCGCGCTGTGGGGCATGTGGCAGACCGGCGGTGCGTGGCTCGCCACCATGATCTGGGACCACTACCTGTTCACCGGGGACGTGGACTTCCTGCGCACCTACTACCCCGCGCTGAAGGGCTCGGCCCAGTTCTTCCTCGACACCCTGGTGGAGGAGCCGACGCTGAAGTGGCTGGTCACCAACCCGTCGAACTCCCCCGAGCTGCCGCACCACGCGAACGCCAGCGTCTGCGCGGGCCCCACGATGGACATGCAGATCCTGCGCGACCTGTTCGAGGGCTGCGCCCGCGCCTCGGAGGTGCTCGGCGTCGACGCCGACTTCCGCAGCCGCGTCCGCGCGACGGCGCAGCGGCTCGCGCCGACGCGGGTCGGCTCCCGCGGGAACATCATGGAGTGGCTCTACGACTGGGTCGAGACCGAGCCGAACCACCGGCACGTGTCGCACCTGTACGGCCTGCACCCCGGCAACGAGATCACCAAGCGCGGCACGCCGCAGCTGTTCGAGGCGGCCCGGCGGACCCTGCAGCTGCGCGGCGACGCCGGCACCGGGTGGTCCCTGGCCTGGAAGATCAACTTCTGGGCCAGGTTGGAGGAGGGCGGCCGGGCGCACGACCTGATCCGCTCGCTGGTGACGCCCGAGCGGCTCGCGCCGAACATGTTCGACCTGCACCCGCCGTTCCAGATCGACGGCAACTTCGGCGCGACCTCCGGCATCGCGGAGATGCTGCTGCACAGCCACAACGGCGAGCTGCACCTGCTGCCCGCGCTGCCGCCGGCGTGGCCCACCGGCGAGGTCGACGGCCTGCGTGGCCGCGGCGGGTACACGGTGGGCGCCGCGTGGAGCGGCGGCTGGGCCACGGAGCTCACCGTCACCCCGGACCGCGACGGCGAGGTCCGGGTCCGCAACCGGGTGTTCGCCGGGACCTACGAGCTGCGTGACGTGACCAGCGGTGCCCTGGTCCAGCCGGAGCGGGTGGAACCGGACCTGATCAGGTTCACCGGGCAGGCCCGCCACACCTACCGCGTGACCTCCCAGGGTCGGCCGCCGCTGGTCGAGCCCGGCGTGGACTACCACCTCGTCGCGCAGCACAGCGGCAAGCGGGCCGACGTCAACGCCGCCTCGACCGCGGCCGGCGCGCTCCTGGTCCAGTGGCCCGCCACGACCGGCCTCAACCAGCGGTTCGACTTCCTGCCGACCGGCGACCACTACCGCGTCCGGGCCCGGCACAGCGGCCTGGTGCTCCAGGTCTCGGGCACCGCCACCGGCGCGGACATCACCCAGCAGCGTGACGCCGGGACGCCGAACCAGCTGTGGCGGCTGGTCGACCACGGCGGCGGGGTGGTGAGCCTGGTCAACCAGCAGAGCGGCCTGGCGATGGACGTGTGGTCGGCCTCGACGGCCGACGGCGCCCGCATCTCCCAGTGGACCGTCACCGGCAGCGCCAACCAGCGCTTCCTGCTCCAGCGCGCCTGACGGGAGAGGCACCGGCCGAGAGGAGGCACGCCGACTCGACTCAGCCACAACGGGAACCGGATGAGTATGACTCATTCCCGCGTGGCCGGCCCACACGCCCCTGACGTGCGGGCCGGCCACCTCGCCGTGCGCTCGACACCGTCCGCGTCGGCAGCGGTAGGCTGGGCGGGCAGCGGAGAGCCGTCGTGCTCTTCAGGCGACCCGTCACTAAGGAGCGGCGTTGACGGATGGCGCACTCGTGCCGGACAGCCCGGACGGGCGGTCGGACACCACCCCGGCGCCCGGTCCGTACCGACCGGGCTACGAGCTCGTCGCGGAGCAGATCCTCCAGCTGATCGCCGAGTTCGAGCTGCGCCCCGGCGACCGGATGCCGACCGAGAACGAGCTGGCCGCGCGGATGGGCACCAGCCGCACGGTCGTGCGGGAAGCCGTCAAGATCCTCTCCGCGATCGGGCGGGTGCGGGCGCACAAGGGGCGCGGCCTCTACGTGGCCGACGACGAGGGCATGCTCGGGTCGTCCCGGTGGGGCGGGTTCTTCCTGCCGACCAACCTCGACCACGTCTACATGCTCTTCGAGTTCCGCCGCGTCCAGGAGACCGCGGCCAGCCGACTGGCCGCGACCCACGCCACCCCCGCCGAGCTGCGCGCCATCGGCGCCGCCGCCGAGACCTGCCGCCAGGGCCACCTGACCGGTCAGCCCGCCCTGTTCGCCCGCGGCGACGAGGACTTCCACCTCGCCGTCGCCGAGGCGTCCCACAACCAGTTCCTCGTCGCCTCCGTGCGCGAAGCCCGCCGCCTGCAGCACCAGTCCAGCACCATCGCGTTGCACGGCACCATCGGCGGGCACGCGTCCGAGGCGGTCGAGGAGCACCTGGCGATCTACCACGCGATCCGCGACGGGGACGCCGACGCCGCCGCGGCCGCCGCCGGCGTCCACATCGACAACACGCTGCTCGACTACCGCCGCGAGATCCAGCGCCGCCTCTTCGGCTGACCCGCCGGCGCCCGGCCCCGGGGACCCGCGTCCCCGTCGGTGGCCGCCCCGCACCACGACGGTGCCCGCACCCCCCTGTCGGTGACAGTCGGGAGCGCCGGCACGATGCCGTGATCTGGACTCGTTCGGCGGATGTGTGCTACAAATCGCAGCGGCTCCACGAACGGGTGTATGACACAGCCGCAGGGCCAGTGCCGGCGCTTCCCGCCGCACCGGCCTCCCCGGGCAACCCGGCCCGCGCAGGACGCGCACACCGGTCCGGTGACACCACCGGACGTCTCCGCACTCCCCCACGCACGCCGCCGCCGCCGCGTAATCCAGCCAGTCGCCTGCAAGCCCCGAAGGAGTGGCAAATGCGACACAGATTCGCGCGCCTGCTGTCGATCTTAGGTTGCGCGCTGGTGGTGATGGGTCTGGCCGCCGCGCCGGCGCCCGCGCACCCGGAAGGGTTCCACGTCCTGCTGTTCAGCAAGACCGCCTCCGGGGCTTACCGGCACGACTCGATCCCGGCCGGGATCACGATGTTCGAGCAGTTGGCCGCCCAGAACGAGTGGGAGCTGACCAAGAGCGAGGACTCGTCGATCTTCAACGACGCCGCGCTCGCCACGTTCGACGTGGTCGTCATGCTCCAGACCTCCGGCATGGTGTGGGACAACGACGCCCAGCGCGCCGCGGCGCAGAAGTACATGCGCGGCGGTGGCGGTTTCGTCGCCATCCACAACGCCACGGACATGAACGTGGAGCAGCAGTTCCCGTGGTGGGACCAGATGCTCGGCGCGACCATGACCCAGCACTCGGCCACCGTGACCGGCACCGCCAAGGTCGCCGACCGCAAGCACCCGTCCGGCACCGCGCTGCCGGACCGCTGGACGCGCACCGAGGAGTGGTACAACTTCACCCGCTCGGTCCGGGGCAACGCGCACGTGCTGGTGACCGCGGACGAGACGACGTACGACCCCGGTTCGAGCCGGATGGGCTACGACCACCCGATCTCGTGGTGCCGCAACTTCGAGGGCGGCCGGCTGTGGGCCACCGCCATGGGCCACCAGGCGTCCAGCTACTCCGAGCCGTTGTTCCGCGAGCACGTCAAGGGCGGTGTCGAGTCGGCGGGCGGCAAGGTGCAGGCCGACTGCGGGCCCACGGTGTGGAGCAGCTTCGAGAAGGTGGCGCTGGACGACAACACCGTGGGTCCGGCGGAGTTGGACGTCGCGAAGGACGGCCGCGTGTTCTACGCCGAGTACGGCGGCAAGGTGAAGGTCTACAAGCCCGACACCCGCACCACGGTCACCGCGGCCACCCTCAGCGTCTACACCGGCGGTGAGGACGGCCTGACCGGGCTCGCCCTCGACCCGAACTTCGCCACCACGAAGTGGATCTACCTGATGTACTCCCCGGCGGGCGGCGGCGAGGACATCGCCCGGGTCTCCCGGTTCACCGTCAACGGTGACGCGCTGGACCTGTCCAGCGAACGGGTGCTGATGAAGGTGCCGTCGTCGCGGCAGGCGCCGGAACCCGGCCACACGGGCGGGTACATCGCGTTCGGCCCGAACGGCAACCTCTACATCGGCACCGGTGACGACGTCCAGCCGCACCGCTCCGACGGCTACGCGCCGATCGACGAGCGCCCGGGTTGGGCGAGCAACGACGTCCAGGCCACCGCCGCCAACACCAACGACCTGCGCGGCAAGATCCTGCGCATCCACCCGGAGGCCAACGGCACCTACACCATCCCGGCGGGCAACATGTTCGCGCCGGGCACCGCCCGGACCAGGCCCGAGATCTACGCGATGGGCTTCCGCAACCCGTTCCGGTTCTCCGTGCACCCGACCACGGGCGTGGTCTACGCGGCCGACTACGGCCCGGACGCGGCCAACGACAACGCCAACCGCGGGCCCGGCGGGATCGTGGAGTGGAACGTCATCACGTCGCCCGGCTTCTACGGCTGGCCCTACTGCATCGGCGACAACATCCCGTTCAACGACTACAACTTCGCCACCGGCCAGTCGGGCTCGAAGTTCAACTGCGACCGGCCGGTGAACAACTCGCCGAACAACACCGGCCTGACCGAGTTGCCCGCCGCGCGCAAGGCCGAGGTGTGGTACGGCAACGGCGCGAACGGCAACAAGTTCCCGGAGATGGGCAGCCCGTCCGGCGGCGAGGCGCCCGGCGCGTTCCCGGTCTACCAGTACGACGCGAACAACCCGTCGCCCACCAAGTTCCCGACCTACTTCGACCAGACGCCGTTCTTCGGCGAGTGGTCGCGCAACCGGATGTGGGAGTTCCGGGTCGGTCAGGACGGGAAGCTGTTGAAGATCAACGACTTCCTGCCGAACCTGAGCTTCAAGTCACCGCTGGACATGAAGTTCGGCCCGGACGGCTCCATGTACCTGCTGGAGTGGGGTTCGGGGTACGGCCGGGACAACCCGGACTCCGGGCTGTACCGCATCGACTACCGCAGCGGTGACCGCAGTCCGATCGCGACCGCGACGGGCACGCCCACCTCGGGCTCCTCGCCCCTGTCGGTGCGGTTCTCCAGCGCCGGCTCCGGCGACCCCGAGGGCGGGCCGGTGACCTACCGATGGGAGTTCGGCGACGGCGGCACGTCCACCGAGGCCAACCCCACGCACACCTACACGGCGCGGGGGCAGTTCAACGCCAAGCTCACCGTCACCGACGTGGGTGGCAAGTCCGGCGTGGCGAGCGTGATCGTGACCTCGGGCAACACCGCACCGACGGTCAACCTGAGCATCCCGGACGGCGGCATGTTCGGCTGGGGTGACTCGATCCCGTACACCGTCGCGGTCACCGACCCCGAGGACGGCACGGTCGACTGCTCCCGGGTGACCACCACCCCGGCGCTGGGTCACGACCAGCACGGGCACGACCTGGCCCCGATCCCCGGCTGCTCGGGCACGCTGAAGGCCGAGACCGACAGCGCGCACGCCAACCTGAACTCGTTCTGGGTGGCGGCGAGCCGGTACACCGACAACGGGGCGTCCGGCGTGCCCGCCCTGGAAGGCAGCCGCAAGGTCCTGCTGCAACCCAAGCGCAAGCAGCTCGAGTACTTCACCGGCTCCTCCGGCGTGCGGGTCGTGTCCCAGTCCGGGGCGGAGTCCGGCGGGCGGGTCGGCGACATCGGCAACAACGACTGGATCTCGTTCACGCCGTACCACTTCACCGGCATCAGCCAGGTGTCGCTCCGGCTGTCGTCGCCCAGCGGCGGCGGGTCGGTCGAACTGCGCGCCGGTTCGCCGACGGGGGCGCTGATCGCCACGGTCCCGGTCCCGAGCACGGGCGGCTGGGACAACTACGCGAGCACGCCCGCGGTGAACGTCACCAACCCGGGTGGCACCACCGAGCTGTTCCTGGTGTTCAAGACCGGCTCGGCCAACTCCTTCGACGTCGACTCGATGACGTTCACCGGAGCCGGGGTCGGCACTCCGGGCACCGGGGGTGGCACCGGCCGCATCGTCGGCGTCGGCGGCAAGTGCGTCGACGTCAACGGCAGCAGCACCGCCGACGGGGCGAAGGTCCAGCTGTGGACGTGCAACGGCGGCGCCAACCAGACGTGGACGCGCACCGGGCAGGCGCTCCAGGCCCTCGGCAAGTGCCTGACCGTCAACGGCGGCAGCACCGCCGACGGCGCGCTGGTGCAGCTGTGGAGCTGCAACGGCTCGGCGGCGCAGAACTGGTCGCCGCAGTCGGACGGCTCGCTGCGCAACAACGGCAAGTGCCTGGACGCCACCGGCGGCAGCTCGGCCGACGGCACTCAGCTGATCCTCTGGACCTGCAACGGCGGCGCGAACCAGCGGTGGACGCTGCCCTGACCGAGTGGTCCGCGGCCCCGGCGCGTGCCGGGGCCGCGGACCGCCCCACCGCTTGCCGAAGAGGAGCGTCATGGGCAGGAGCACGCAGGTCGGGCGCGCGCGGTCGGGCAAGCCCGTCGCGCCGCGTCCGCGTTGGGCGTCGGTCACCGCGTTGGTGACGACGTTCGCGCTCGGGTTCGCGGTCGCGTTCGTGACCGGCTCGTGGACGTCGGGGCCGGACGCGACGCAGCGCCGGATCGCCGAGCTGCAGCAGGACGAGGCGCGGCGTGACGTCGAGCAGGTGGGTGCGTTGATCGAGCTCGCCAGGGGCGGCCGGGAACGCCTGACACCGGTGCTGGAGGCGATGGCGGCGCGGACCACGCCCACGGTCGACGACGTGCGCGGTTGGCGCGAGGTGGTGTCCGCGGAGGTCCAGCGGTACGCGGAGACGCCGTCCGCCGGCAACGGGGTGAACGTGGCTCGCACCGGGCTGCGGACCGCCGTCGAGCAGCTCGCCGCCGCCGTCGACGGTTTCGCCGCCGCCGTCACCGCGTCCCCGCCGCTGGCGGACGAGCTGCTCGGGCTGGCCGGCGCGCAGCGCACGCTGGCGCTGCGCACCTGGTCGGTCGCCGCGCTCCAACTGGACGTGATCAGCATCGACGCCGGGAAGGGGCACGTGCACGTCTACCTGCCCGCCGGACCGGACGCCGGGGCGATCCCCGCCGACTCGGCCCCGGAGGGCAGCGGGTGACCCACACCCTCACCACCACACAGAACGGAAGCACACCCGTGTCAAAGGACAACCGCCTGCACCGGGTCTGGACGTCGATCGGCGCGGCCGCCGTGCTGCTCCTGGCCGGCACCGACGTCGCCCGCGCCGAACCCGCGCCACCACCGGACACCGTCACCACCGCGACCGCCGGCTGCGGCAAGGCGCCGACCCTGCGCAGCGGCACGCACACCATCCAGAGCGGCGGCAAGAGCCGCAGCTTCATCCTGAGCGTCCCCGACAACTACGACAACACCTACCAGCACCGGCTGGTCTTCGGGTTCCACTGGTGGGGCGGCACCATGAACGACGTCGCCTCGGGCGGGACCGACGGCGACGTCTACGCCCACTACGGGCTCCGGCGGCTGGCGAACAACACCGCGATCTTCGTCGCGCCCCAGGGCATCGGCAACGGCTGGGCCAACTCGGGCGGCGAGGACGTCACGTTCGTCGACGACATGATGCGGCGGATCGAGGACGACCTGTGCGTCGACCCGGCGCAGCGCTTCGCCCTGGGCTTCAGCTACGGCGGGGCGATGAGCTACGCGCTGGCGTGCGCGCGGGCGACGTCGTTCCGCGCGGTGGCGGTCATCGGCGCGCCGCGGGAGCTGAGCGGGTGCAGCGGCGGCACCCAGCCGATCGCCTACATGGGCATCCACGGCATCTCGGACAACATCACCTCCGGGCGGGCGTTGCGGGACCGGTTCGTCCGGAACAACGGCTGCACCGCGCAGAACCCGCCCGAGCCGGCGGCGGGCAGCGCCACGCACATCAGCACCGCCTACGCGGGGTGCCGTTCCGGGTACCCGGTGGTCTGGGCCCCGTTCGACGGCGGGCACCAGCAGGGGCCGGTGGACGGGTGCGCGGGGTGCGAGAGCGGTGCCCGGAGCTGGGTGAAGTCGGAGGTGTGGAAGTTCTTCACCGGTGAGCAGGCACCGGTGCCGACCACGTTCCGGCTGCGGGGCGAGGCCAGCGGCCGGTGCCTGGACGTCAACGGGGCCAACTCGGCCAACGGCACGCCGATGATCGTCTGGGACTGCAACACCGGCGCCAACCAGCTCTTCAGCCAGAACGGCAAGGCCCTCCAGGTGCTGGGCAAGTGCCTCGACGTGCCGGCCAACGCGGCCGCCGGCACGCGGGTGCGGATCTGGGACTGCCAGGGCGGCGCGAACCAGCAGTGGAACCTCAACGGCAACGGCACGATCAGCAACGCCCAGAGCGGGCTGTGCCTCGACGTCACCGGCGCCGGTACCGCCAACGGCACCGCGGTGGTCGTGTGGACCTGCCACGCGGGCGGCAACCAGCGCTGGACCCGCGCCTAGAGCCGGCGGCCGGCAGGGGCCGCCGCCGATCGGCGTCCCGGTCACCCCTCGTGGCCGGGACGCCGACGGCACGGGTCAGGGCTGCTCCGGGTCGTCGAGCGGGCCGTGCTCGAACCAGTCGAACCAGGCCGTGCCCTCGGTGGCGTACATGCCGATCACCCGGCCCGTGAAGCCGGTGGCGACCTCCGTGGACAGGTACCTGCCGTCCAGCTCGACCAGCGGCTCGGGGTCGTCGCCGACGTGGAACGCGAGGTAGTCCGGCGCGGCGACGTGCAGGCCCGGCGCCTCCCGCGACCACTTGCGGGCCGAACGGGTGGTGATCGCGAGCGTCACCGGGCCGGGAGGCACGGCGCGGGTGGCGACGCTCTGGCGCAGCGGGCCGATGCGGGCGATGACGTCCGCCCGCCCGTCGGCCACCTCCAGGTCGTAGTGGTGCCCCTCGTCCAGGCGCACCGACAACCCGGCCCGGCCGGGACCGTGGTCCAGCAGCACGGCGGTCCGGCTCTCGACGTGCTGCTGGCGTCGGCCGAGGAACGTGCAGCCCGGTCGGTCCAGCGTCGACCCGGTGGCGTGCAGGGCGAGCCACCCCGGCCGTTCGGTCAGCGACCACGAGCCGTCCGCGCGCGACCGCGGCGAGATCCACCGGGGGTCGAGGTCCACGGCGTCGAAGTCGTCCCGCTCCGGCGACGCCTCCCCCGGCCGGGCGCCGGCCGGCGCTCGTTCCCGCAGGTTGACCGGACCCACGCGGGGCCAGCCGTCCTCCCACCGCACGGGTGTGAGGAACGTTTCCCGGCCGAGCACGTGGAACTTGGGGCTGTACCCGACCGGACGCGTCGCGAGCAGCACCATCCACCACTCGCCGTCCGGGGTGGTGACCAGGTCGGCGTGACCGGTGCTCTGGATCGGCTGGTCCGTGCTGCGGTGCGACAGGATCGGGTTGGCCGGAGCCGGTTCCCAGGGGCCGCGCGGCGAGCGGGCACGCGCCATGGCCACGGTGTGGCCGCGTTCGGTGCCGCCCTCGGCGATCATCAGGTACCACCACTCGCCGATGCGGTACAGGTGCGGTGCCTCCGGCCACTGCAACCCGGTGCCCTCCCACGCCGGCACCGGCCCTTCCAGCACCTTCCCGGCCTCGGGGTCGATGCGGGCGACCTGCACGCCGGAGAAGCTGGGCCCGTGGGCCCCGGCGAACGCGCACCAGCAGTTCCCGTCCTCGTCCCACGCCAGGTCGGGGTCGATACCGGGCAGGTCGATCCACACGGGGTCCGACCACGGACCCTCGGGCCGTTCGGCGGTGACGATGAAGTTGCCGCCGTGCGACACGTTCGTGGTGATCATCCAGAAGCGGCCGTCGTGGTGCCGGATCGTCGGGGCGTAGATGCCGTCGGACGCCATCGCGTCGGCCGGCAGCGGGAGCTGCGACGGGCGGTCCAGGACGTTGCCGATCTGCCGCCAGTGCACCAGGTCGCGGCTGTGGAAGAGCGGCACGCCCGGGAAGTACTCGAAGCTGGAGCACACCAGGTAGTAGTCCTCGCCCACCCGGCACACGCTCGGGTCCGGGTGGAAGCCGGGGAGCACGGGGTTGTCGTAGTGCGACACCGCGGGCTTCGGTGGAGTCATCGTTTCCCTTGTTGTGCGAGGGCCTCAGCCCTTGAAAGCGCCTTCGAGGATCCCGGCGACCATGCGGCGGCCCACCAGGACGAACAGCACGACGAGCGGGATCGTGGCCAGGAACGAGCCGGACATGGCCAGGCCGAGGTCGACGTCGTAGCTGTTCTGCAGCGCTTTGATGGCGATCTGCGCGGTGTAGCGCTCGGGTGACTTGAGCACGATGAACGGCCACAGGAAGTCGTTCCACGCGGTGACGAACCCGAACAGGCCCAGCACGAACGCGGCCGGCCGCACGATCGGGAACGCGATGCGCCAGAACACCTGCCCGGTGCTCGCGCCGTCGATCCGGGCGGCCTGCATCAACTCGTCGCTGATCGTGGCCGAGATGTGCTGCCGCATCCAGAAGATGCCGAACGCGCTGGCCAGGCCGGGCACGATCAGCGCCTGCAGGGTGTCGACCCAGCCCAGCTCGGACATGATCATGTACTGCGGGATCACCGAGAGCTGCGTGGGCACGGTCATGGTCAGCACGACGATCACGAACAGGGCGTTGCGGCCGCGGAAGCGCAGCTTGGCGAAGGCGAACCCGGCCAGCGCGCACAGCACCGCCTGACCGACGCCGATCGCGGTCGCCACCACGAGGCTGTTCAGCAACGACTGCACGAACGGCACCGTCTCCAGGACCAGGCCGACGAGGTGGAAGAAGTTGCCGCCGGGCACGATCTCCGGCGGCATCTTGGTCGCGGTCGCGGTGTCGGTGGTGGCGACGATGAACATCCAGTACAACGGGAACAGGCACGCGGCGGTCGCCGCGCACAGCAGCAGGTAGGTCCACCAGCGGACTCGTCCGGGTTGGCGGCCTCGCGGCGCGGTGCTCGTCATCGGTCCGCCTTGATCCGGGTGGACAGCACGTAGTTGATCGCGGCGATCACCACGACCATGGCGAACAGCGCCACGCCGATCGCCGAGCCGTAGCCGAACTCGAACTGCCCGAAGCCCTGTTCGTACAGGAACAGCGTCAACGTCTGGCACTGCCGCACCGCGCCGCACGTCAACGGCGCGCCGGAGGCGATCAGCAGCGGTTCGGTGAAGATCTGGAGGCCGCCGATGGTGGACGTCACCACGGTGAAGATGATCACCGGTCGCAGCGAGGGGACGGTGATGTGCCGGAAGCGCTGCCACGGTCCCGCGCCGTCGATGGCCGCGGCCTCGAACACCGACCGCGGCACCGCCTGCAAGGACGCCAGGTAGAGCAGCGTGGTGTAACCGAACCACCGCCACGTCACCATCGTCGCGATGAGCAGGTGGCTGCCCCAGGTCGACTGGACGAAGTCGATCGGCTCGATCCCGACCAGCCCCAGCAACCAGTTGAGCAGCCCGTAGTCGCGGTCGAACAGCTGCGCGAACACGATCGCCGTGGCCGCCACCGAGGTGATGTACGGGACGAGGACCGACATCCGGAAGAACAGCGCGAACCGCAGCCGGGCGTGGTTGAGCACGTGCGCCAGCACCAGCGCCAGCAGCAGTTGCGGGACGGTCGACAGCGCCCAGATGCTCACGGTGTTGCCGGCGGCGTTCCAGAACCGGGGATCGGCGAACATCCGGGTGAAGTTGTCCGCCCCGATGAACACCTGGTCCCCGATCGGGTTCCAGTCGAACAGTGCTACGTAGAACGTGAAGGCGAACGGGAACAGGCCGAACACCCCGAAGATGACGAAGAACGGGGCGACGTACGCGTACGGGGCCAGGCGCTCCCCCAACCCCCGGGCCTTCGGTTCGGCCGGGGGCGGGAGAGCGGCTGACGGTGCCGGGGTGAGCGTGGCGGTCACGGTGCTCACTCGCCGATGGCGGTTTTGATGTTGCGCACGGCGTCGTCCCAGGCCGTGGCAGGGTCACCGCCGCTCTGCTCGACGTTGGTGATCGCGTTGAGGAACTCCTGGCCGATCGCGGCGCTGTCCGGACCGATGTAGAACGGCTTGAGCCCCAGGAGCGAGTCGGTGTAGATCGTGCCGGTCGGCGCGTCGGAGAAGAACGGGTCCTTGGCGTCGGTGAGCTTGGCGTCCTGGTAGACCGACGGCGTGGAGGGCAGCGCCCCGACCCGGGAGAAGTGCTCCAGCTGGCCCTGCGGCGACTGCATCTCCTTGATGTAGTTCCAGGCGGCCTGGGGGTTCTTCGCGCGCTTGGGGATGGCCAGGTAGCTGCCGCCCCAGTTGCCGGAGGCGCCGGGGATCTTCGCGATGTCCCACTTGCCCTTGGTGTCGGGTGCGGTGCTGCGGATGGAGTTGAGCATCCACGAAGGCGCGGACACGGCGGCGTACGTCCCCTGGGCCATGCCGGCGCTCCACGCGCTCTCGAACGAGGACTGCCCGGCGGTGATCCCGGCGGTGGCCGCCTTGATGCCGAGGTCGAACGCCGCCTTCACCTGCGGGTTGGTGCTGTAGACCAGCTTGCGGTCGGCGCTGTAGTACTTCTCCGACACCTGGTTGACCGCCTGGTAGAACACGCTGGTCGCCGCGTTGTCGGTGAACGCCTTGCCGGTGGCCGCCTTGTAGCGCTTACCTGTCTCGATGAACGCGTCCCACGTCGGCCACAACGCGCTGACCGCCTCGCGGTCCGTCGGCAGCCCGGCGGCGGCGAACAGGTCGGTCCGGTACGCCACGGCCATGCCGCCCACGTCGGTGGGGACGCCGAGCACCTCGCCGCCCTTGGCGACGCTCTGCTCCCACACCCAGTCCAGGTAGTCGCCCTTGATGTCGTCGGCGCCCAGCGTCCGCAGGTCCACGAAGTTCTGCGGCTGCTCGACGAACTGCGGCAGGTTGTCGCCCTGGATCAGCACCAGGTCCGGCACCTTCCCGCCGGCCAGCGCCGTGGTCAGCGACTGGGCCGTCTCGGTGGAGGTGCCGACCTCGGTCAGCTTGATCTGGATGTCCGGGTGCTTCGCCTGGTAGGCGTCCACGGTCAGCTTCTGGTTGATGGCGGAGAACGACCAGAACTCGAACGACTTGCCGTCCCCTTCCCCACCGCCTCCCGTGCCGGGTGTGCAGGCAGCGAGCAAGGCCAGGACCGCGGTGGCGCAGAGCAGGGGCAGGCGAAGTGACACGACGCTTCTCCAAGGTTGTGCGAGGACAGGAGGCTTCCGCCGCCGAACGGCCGGCCGGTGCGTGTCGGCGAGTGCGGGAACCCGGGTAGCGCGCCCGACGAACCGCCGAGCCGAAAGTTTCGATCCAAACTCCGATTGTTAGCGCTCACGACAGTAAGCTGTGTCACAACCTTCGTCAAGAACGGTTGCACTACGGGGGTTCGTCCCTGGAGAAGCACGTCGGTCGTCGGTTCATCACCCCACTCTGTGAGCGCGAACTTTCGAAAGTTGCCGACCGAACAAAGCCGGATCCCGCGCTCGGCTACGCGGTGAACTGCCACCAGTTGACGTTGAACAGGTAGCCGCTGCCGCCGGTGAACCTCAAGTACAGGTCCCGGGTGCCCGACGTGCCGCTGATCGGGCACGAGACCGTGGTCCAGCTCTGCCAGCCACCGGTGGCGGACACCCCGCAGCGACCCACGACCGCGCCGCTCGGGCTGTCCAGCCGGACCTCGACCGTGCCGCCGGCACCGGCCGACGCCACCCGTGCGCTGAAGGACCGGGCACCCGAACCGAACGCGACGCCCTTGACCTTGACGTGGTCACCGTTCTCGAGCCAGCCGATGTTCATGCCGCCCTCACTGGACGGTTCGGTCTCGATGCCGGAGCCCCAGGCGATGGTCTCGGCCTCCTGGCGCACGTAGGGGTTGAGCGCGCCCGCCTGCGGTGCGCCGCCCGTCGTCATGTTGATCGTCGGGATGGTGCCGTCGGCGTTGTAGCTGAACCGCTCCACCGCCACGGACCGGGTGAAACCGCCGCCTCCGGGCAGTGCCCCGTTGTGGTAGAAGAAGTAGGAGCCGCCCTTGAAGTCCACGATCCCCGCGTGGTTGGTGAAGGCGCTGCCCTGGGTGGGCATGACGGTGCCGCGGTAGGTCCAGGGTCCGGTCGGGGTCGGCGCGGTCGAGTAGGCGATGAACTCCGAGCAGCACTTCGCCGCGAACACGTTGTAGTACAGGCCGTTGCGCTTGTAGACCCACGGCCCTTCCTCGTAGAGCGTCGGCCGGTTGGCGTCGCCGGTCCGGGTGCCGAAGCCCGCCGTGGTGAGCGGGATGCGGGTGGGGCTGCCCGAGAACGACGTCATGTCGGCGTTGAGCCGCACGTACCAGAGGTTCGGGTTGCCCCAGTACAGGTAGGCCTGGCCGTCGTCGTCGATGAAGACGGTGGGGTCGATCTCACCGTTCTCCAGCAGGGGGCGGCCGATCGCGTCGCGGAACGGGCCGGTGGGGCTGTCCGCCACGGCCACGCCGATCGCCATGCGGCCGGTGGCCCGGTTGACCACGGGCACGTACCAGTAGAACTTGCCGTTGCGGTGGATCGCCTGCCCGGCCCACGCGTCCTTGCTCGCCCAGGAGAACGTGCCCACGTTCATCGGCGAGCCGTGATCGGTCCAGTTCACCATGTCGTCGGAGGACCAGACCCGCCACTCCTTCATCGTGAACCAGGTCGAGCCGTCCTCGTCGTGCCCGGTGTAGAGGTACACCCGTCCGTTGTGGACCAGCGGCGCCGGGTCGGCGGTGTAGATGTGCTGCACGATGGGGTTGTCGGCCCTGGCCACCGCCGGTGCGAGCGCGAGGGCGCAGAGG
This sequence comes from Saccharothrix saharensis, assembly GCF_006716745.1. NCBI lineage: Bacteria > Bacillati > Actinomycetota > Actinomycetes > Pseudonocardiales > Pseudonocardiaceae > Saccharothrix > Saccharothrix saharensis. The sequence continues at coordinate 1,117,356 of NZ_VFPP01000001.1, forward strand.
ATCGCGGTGAGCAGCGCGGCTGCCCGGCGCGGGAGGACTGACGAACGGGCCTTCAACGGAACCTCCGGGGAGATCGGGCAGCACGCCTGAGCGGAACCGTCTTGACGTCCGCCTCATGCAACTACGACTCGCGGTCCCCGGTCAAAGCTAAAGTTGTGAGCGCTAACTTTAGCTCACCGCTGATTCGACCGGTCCTCATTGCGGGAAATAGCCCGCAACCGACGACCCGAACCGACGAATTGCTCCGTTCAGCCCCTTGAACGCCGCGTCACCGTCGCATCGTCTTGTGAGCGTGAACAGAAGCTCGGCGGTCGGCTCACCCGGACGGTGCGCGCGACGACCTGACCGACCCACCGACCCGGACGGACATCGGCACGCGGTGCACGACCGGACCGGCCTTGGCCCGCGCGGGCCGCTCCGAGGCCGCGAAGAGGACCTCGACCGCCTTCGCGCCCAGTTCGTGGTGCGGAAGGGCGACGGTGGTGAGGCGCGGTCGGACCCAGGAGGCGATCGGGTGGTCGTCGAAGGAGACCACGGAGACGTCATCCGGCACGGACAACGCCGCCTCCGCGAGCGCCTGGTAGGCGCCGAGGGCGAGTCGGTCGTTCAGGCAGAGCAAGGCCTGCGGGCGGTGGTGGCGCAGGATCTCCCGAGTGGTGTCGTAACCGTCCTCCGGCATCCACTTCGGGCACTGGTGCGCGCTCACCGGCTGGACACCCGCGCCGGCGAACACCTCGTGCATGCCGATGAGCCGTTCGCGGGCGGCGATGCTGTTCGGCGGGACGTCGCCGAGGCGGGGACCGGCGCCGACCACGTGCAGGCCGTCGCGGTGGCCCGCGTCGACGAGCACCCGCGCGGCGGCGCGACCGGCTTCCACCTCGTCGGGGAGCACGGACGGCAAGGTCGAGCGCCCCACCGGCAGGGCGTTGAGGAGGACGGCCGGGCCGTCGTCCAGGCCGTCGGGCAGGACGACCCGGCGGGTGTACATCGCCGCGAAGACGATGCCGTCGACCTGGCGGTCGTGCATGGCTTCGACCAGGGCGCGCTCCACATCGGGATCACCGCCGCTCTCCCCGGCGAACAGCATGAACCCGCGGCGGTGGGCGGCCTCCATCGCGCCCCGGATCATGTTCCCGGCCAGCAGCGAACTCGCCACGGTGTCGGACACGAACCCGATCGTGCGGGTGCGCCCCGTCCGCAGGCCGACCGACAGGGTGTTGCGCCGGTACCCCAACTCCTGCGCGGTCGACCGCACCCTGCGCTCCACCTCTTCGGAGATGCGCAGGTCCCGGCCGCGGCCGGACAGCACGAGCGACACGGTGGTGGTCGAGACACCGGCCGCCTTCGCCACGTCGGCCAGCGTGATGCGTCGCCGTCCCACCCCGTCCTCCGTCCTCATAGGACCGCGCGTGCTTGACACCCGGGCGCGCCGTCCCGAAACTCCGGGAGGCTAACACGTTTTAGCTCGCCCGAGGGAGATCACGTTGTCCCGTGCTCGACGAGTCCGCGCGCTCACCGCGACCGCGCTGGCGGCCGCGGTCCTGGCCGGGTGCGCGCCGCCCGGCGACGTCCGCCCGGCCGCTTCCGGCCCGGCGGCGACCGCGGTCTCCGATCCGGGTTGCGGCAGCTCGCCGGTCGTCCTGCGGGCCCGTCTCGAAACCGGTTTCCCCCTGGCGAAGGCGCTCACCGAGGAGTTCACCCGGCAGCACCCGCACGTGACGTGGGACGTGCGGGAGGAGCAGTTCGCGGTGCTGACGCAGAACGCGCCGCGCCTGCTGGCCGACAACCCGCCGGACCTGGCGCGCCTGCCGCAGGTGTCCGACCTGGCGGCCGACGGCCTGCTGCGCGACCTGGACGGCTACGCGGCGTGGTTCGGCTGGGACGACTGGCCGGCCGCGCAGCTGCGGCCGCTGCGCGTCGGTCCGGGAGGGCGACCGCGCGGCGAGGGCCCGCTGTTCGCGATGGGTTTCTCCACGAGCGTGACCGGTGTGTTCTACAACAAGGACCTCGCCGCCCGGATCGGGTTCCGCGAGCCGTCGACGTTGGCGGAGTGGGACGACGCCCTGGCACGGGCCAAGGACGCGGGCATCACGCCGCTGGCGGGGTTCAACGCGGGCGCGGTGGCCGGGCTGGCGTTCCCGCTCCAGAGCCTCATGGCCGCCCACGGCTCGCCGACCGCCGTCGATGCCTGGACCTACCAGCGGCCCGGGGCGAGGATCGACACCCCGGTCAACACCGAGGCCGCCCGGCACCTCCGGCGCTGGCTGCGCGCCGGGTACTTCGACGCCGACCTCAACGCCACCGACTACGCCCGGATGATCGACCGGTTCACCTCCGGCCAGGCGCTGTTCATGGTGAACGGCGATTGGGAGTCCGCGACGCTCGACCGGAGGATGCCGGGCCGGGTCGGCTTCTTCCTCGTGCCGCCCGTGCGGACCGGCGGGCCGAGGGCGGCGATGGCCGGTCCCCCGACCTTCGGCATCCCGGCGGGCGCGGCGCACCCGGACTGCGCGGCGTTCTTCCTCGACTGGGCGGTCACCGACCGGGTGGCGCGGGAGACCACCGTGCGGGTGGGCGGTGCCCTCCCCCTCGGTCCCGTCGACGCCCACCTGCCTCCCGTCGACCCAGGCTCGGCCACGGCCGCCACGCTGGCCGCCGCCACCAGGGTCGTCGCCGACGGCACGGGCATGGACTTCATCGCCAACGCCACCGGCGCCATCCTGGCCGAGAGCTGGACACCGGGTCTCCAAGAGCTGGCGGCGGGCGAGGTGGAGCCGGAGGACCTGCTGCGGCGGGTGCAGGCCGACTACACCGACCAGATCGGCCGGTGAGGCAGCCGTGCCGCGGCGGGTCGGCTGGGCGTTCGTGCTGCCCGCGCTGGCGGTCTACGCGCTGTTCGTGCTCGCGCCGCTGGCCTCGACGGTCCGGTACTCGCTGTACCGCTGGGACGGGGTCGGCCCGGCCACCTGGGTCGGCTGGGACAACTACCTCGCGGTGTTCCGCGACCCCGACCTGCACGGCGCGATCGGTCACGCGCTGGTGCTGGTCGTGCTCTTCACCGGGGTGCCGGTGCCGCTGGGCCTGCTGGCCGCCGCCCTGGTCCGCCGTGCCGCGCCGAGCGGGCCGGTGCGCCTCGTGCTGCTCCTGCCGCAGGCGGTACCGCTGGTGGCGGCCGGGATCGCGTGGAGCCTGCTGCTGTCGTCCACCGGCGCGGTGAACCGGCTGCTCGACGCGGTGGGGCTCGGTGCCCTGACCCGGGCGTGGCTGGGCGAGTCGTCCACGGCGTTGGCCGCGGTGGGGTTGATCGGGGCTTGGGCGCTGCTCGGCCTGTGCACCACGCTCGTGCTGGCCGGCGCGGAGCGCATCGACCCGGCGCTGTACGAGGCGGCGCGGCTGGACGGCGCGGGCCCCTGGCGGGAGTTCCGCGCGGTCACCCTGCCGGGCGTGCGACGCGAACTGGGCGTGTGCCTGGCGGTCACGGCGATCGCGGCCCTGGCGAGCTTCGACGTCGTGTACGCCACGACGCGGGGCGGACCCGGCGGCGCCACGTCCGTGCCGGGCCTGGAGGTGTTCTCCCTGGCCTTCGCGCAGCGCGAGGTGGGGCGGGCGTCGGCGCTGGCCGTCGTGCTCGTGGTGCTGGTCCTCGCGGTGGTGGCGCCCGTGCTGCGGCGGTCGCGGTGACCACCGGGCGGTTCGAGCGGATCGCGGGCAGGCTGGTGGTGCTCGTGCTGGTCACCGTCACGATCGTGCCGTTCGCCGACCTCTTCCTGACCGCGCTGCACCCGCCGGGGACGTACCCGCCGGGGTTCACCTGGCCGCGCGACCCGCACTGGTCCAACTTCGCGACGGCGTTCCGGGACGGCCGGGTGGGCGGGTCGCTGGCGTCGAGCGCGCTGGTGGTGCTCGGCGTGGTGCCGCTGACCCTGGCCCTGGCCGCACCCGCCGGCTACGCGCTCGGGCACCTGCGGTTCCCCGGGCACCGCGTGGTCTCCGGGCTGTACGCGGTGGGACTGGTGCTGCCGCTGGAGGCCATCGTCACGCCGCTGTACCACCAGGTCAGGGACCTGGGCCTGCTCGACACGCGCGGCGGGCTGGTGGCGGCGCTGGTCGCGGTGCACCTGCCGTTCGCGGTGCTCTGGTCGCGGGCGCACTTCGCGGGCGTGCCGCCGGAGCTGTCGGACAGCGCGCGCTCGGACGGCGCGGGGCCGTGGCAGGTGTTCCGGCGGGTGCACCTGCCCCTGGCCCGGCCCGCGCTGTCGTCCCTGGCGGTGCTGCTGCTGATCTGGACGTGGAACCACTTCCTGCTGGCGATCGTGCTGGTCGACGACCCGGCGCGACGCACGGCGGCGGGCGCGCTCGGCGCGTTCCAGGGACGCTGGGGCACCGACGTGCCGCTGCTGTGCGCGGGGTCGATCCTGCTCGTCACGCCCCTGCTGGTGGTGTTCGCGCTGCTGCACCGCCGGTTGTCCGCGGACGTGACGTCGACCGTCCGCCGTGCACCGACGCGCGGCCACCGCTCCGCACGTTAGCCGGCGCGACAATCCGCGGTCAACGCCTCCGCTACGGCTAAAAATGTTTGCGTTAACTTTAGCTGGACCAGCCATTTCAGCACTCCGCAGCCGGACGCGCGAAACATTTGCGTTACGTCTTGACCCAGCGTGTGTCATCGTTCACAGTCGGAAGGGCACGGCCGCACCCGCAGTGACGACTACGCGCCCCACCGCGATTCGATTTCGCACGGGCAGTGTGTCCCACAGATTGTTAGCGCTAACAATCGCCGGGACCGGAGTCGGGCGGCGGATGTCGACCGGTGCCCCCTGCCACCGCGGAAACCAAGACGCGCGGTGTTCTGATCCGTGAGGACACGTGATGAACCTTTCGACACGAGCGGCCATTCGGCCGACGCTCCGGCGTCGGCCGAGAACAACGGCGTTGCTGCTCGTCGCGGGACTCGTGGCCACCGCGATGACGGTGCTGGTCAACGGCCAGGCGCTGGCCGGCACGACGCTCGCGGCGTCGGCGGCGGAGAAGGGCCGCTACTTCGGCGCGGCCGTCGCGGCCGGGAAGCTCGGCGACAGCACCTACACCACGATCCTGAACCGCGAGTTCGACAGCGTCACCGCCGAGAACGAGATGAAGATGGACGCGACCGAGCCCAACCAGGGCCAGTTCACGTTCACCAACGGCGACCGGATCGTCAACCACGCCCTCGGCCGCGGCATGAAGGTGCGCGGCCACACCCTGGCCTGGCACTCGCAGCAGCCCGGCTGGATGCAGCGCATGGAGGGCTCGGCCCTGCGCTCGGCGCTGGTCAACCACATCACCAGGGTGGCGTCCTACTACCGGGGCAAGATCCACTCTTGGGACGTGGTGAACGAGGCGTTCGCCGACGGCGGCAGCGGCGGTCGCCGCGACTCGAACCTCCAGCGCACCGGCAACGACTGGATCGAGGTCGCGTTCCGCACCGCACGGGCCGCCGACCCCGGCGCGAAGCTCTGCTACAACGACTACAACACCGACAGCATCAACGCGAAGTCCACCGGCATCTACAACATGGTGCGCGACTTCAAGGCCCGCGGCGTCCCGATCGACTGCGTCGGCTTCCAGTCCCACCTGACCAACTCCGCGCCGTCGGACTACCGGGCCAACCTCCAGCGCTTCGCCGACCTCGGCGTGGACGTGCAGATCACCGAGCTGGACATCTCCGGCTCCAACCAGGCCAACGCGTACGCCGACGTCACCCGCGCGTGCCTGGCCGTCGCCCGCTGCACGGGCATCACGGTGTGGGGCATCCGGGACAGCGACTCCTGGCGCACCGGCCAGAACCCGCTGCTCTTCGACGCCTCCGGCAACAAGAAGGCCGCTTACACCGCCGTGCTCAACGCCCTGAACGAGGGCGGCGGCGGCCAACCCGGGGTCATCGACACGACCGCGTGGTACGTGCTGGTGAACCGCAACAGCGGCAAGGCGCTCGACGTCTACAACCTCGCCACGAACGACGGCGCGCGCATCACCCAGTGGTCCCGCAACAACGGCAACCAGCAGCAGTGGCAGTTCGTCGACTCCGGCGGCGGCTACTACCGCGTGAAGTCGCGGTTGTCGGGCAAGGTGCTCGACGTCTACAACTTCTCCACCGCCGACGGCGCGGCCATCGTCCAGTGGGCCGACGGCAACGGCAGCAACCAGCAGTTCCGCGTGGTCGACGCGAGCGGGTACATCCGCCTGATCAACCGGAACAGCGGCAAGGCGCTGGAAGTCCAGGGCGCGTCCACCGCCGACGGCGCCAACGTCGTCCAGTACAGCGACTGGGGCGGCGCCAACCAGCAGTGGCAACTCCTCCGCGTCGGTTGATCCGGCACGGCTCCCGGCGCACGGTGGGCGACCGCCCGCCGTGCGCCCGTACGTCATCCCCCACCCCGAAGAAGAGGAGCACGCCCATGGCCGGGTCAGGCCAACACCCGCCCACCACCACCCCGCGCACCGGCAGGCGCCGCAGGCTCGCAGGCCTCGCCGCCGCGGTCGTCACCGTGCTGGTCGGCGGTTTGCTGACGGCGCTCGGCACGACGACCGCGTCGGCCGCGACCGTGGACACCACCGCGTGGTACGTGCTGGTGAACCGCAACAGCGGCAAGGCGCTCGACGTCTACAACCTCGCCACGAACGACGGCGCGCGCATCACCCAGTGGACGCGCAACGACGGCAACCAGCAGCAGTGGCAGTTCGTCGACTCCGGCGGCGGCTACTACCGCGTGAAGTCGCGCCACTCCGGCAAGGTGCTGGACGTCTACAACTTCTCGACGGCCGACGGCGGCTCGATCGTGCAGTGGACCGACAACAACAGCACCAACCAGCAGTTCCGGTTGGCCGACTCCGACAGCGGCTACGTGCGGCTGATCAACCGCAACAGCAACAAGGCGCTGGAGGTGCAGGGCGCGTCCACGGCGGACGGTGGCAACATCGTCCAGTACAGCGACTGGGGCGGTGCGAACCAGCAGTGGCAGTTCGTCCGCGTCGGGTCCGGTCCGACGACCACGACGACCACCCAGCCCGGTGGCACGTGCTCGCTCCCGTCGACCTACCGCTGGACCTCGACGGGGTCGCTGGCGAACCCGAGGTCGGGCTGGGTGTCGCTCAAGGACTTCACCTACGTCCCGTACAACGGCAAGCACCTGGTCTACGCGACCACGCACGACACCGGCACGCGCTGGGGATCGATGAACTTCGGGCTCTTCGGCAACTGGTCCGAGATGGCCTCGGCGCCGCAGCAGGCCATGAACATCAGCACCGTCGCGCCCACGCTGTTTTACTTCGCCCCGAAGAACATCTGGGTGCTCGCCTACCAGTGGGGCGGCACGGCGTTCAGCTACCGGACCTCGACCGACCCCACCAACCCCAACGGGTGGTCGGCGCAGCAGACCCTGTCCACGGCCAGCATCACCGGCTCCGGCACCGGCCCGATCGACCAGACCATCATCGGCGACAGCCAGAACATGTACCTGTTCTTCGCCGGTGACAACGGCAAGATCTACCGCCAGGTCATGCCGATCGGGAACTTCCCCGGCAGCTTCGGCTCCTCCTACACCACGATCATGAGCGACACGACCAACAACCTGTTCGAAGCGGTCGAGGTGTACAAGGTCCAGGGCCAGAACCAGTACCTGATGATCGTCGAGGCCATCGGCTCCAACGGCCGCTACTTCCGCTCGTTCACCTCCAGCAGCCTCAGCGGTTCCTGGACCCCGCAGGCCGCCACCGAGAGCAACCCGTTCGCGGGCAAGGCCAACAGCGGCGCCACCTGGACCAACGACATCAGCCACGGCGACCTGGTCCGCGCCAACGCCGACCAGACCAAGACCATCGACCCCTGCAACCTCCAACTCCTCTACCAAGGCCGCAGCCCCAACTCCGGCGGCGACTACGGCCTGCTGCCCTACCGACCGGGCGTGCTGACACTGCGACGCTGACCGACCCCCCGACGCCCCGCACACCCGTGCGGGGCGTCGGGCCGCACGCCGCCCGAAGCGGCGGGTAAGGAGTTGTCATGTCCGTCCCCGATGAACTACCACGACGCCTCGCGCGCCGGCGAAGCCGGTGGTCGCGAGTGGCCGCGGTGACGGCCGCGGTCGTGCTCGGCGGTGTGATGGTGGTGTTCGGCTCGGCGACCAGCTCGGCGGCCACCGTGGACACCAACGCCTGGTACGTGCTGGTCAACCGCAACAGCGGCAAGGCGCTCGACGTCTACAACCTCGCCACGAACGACGGCGCGCGCATCACCCAGTGGACGCGCAACGACGGCAACCAGCAGCAGTGGCAGTTCGTCGACTCCGGCAACGGCTACTACCGGCTCAAGTCACGCCACAGCGGCAAGGTGCTCGACGTCTACAACTTCTCCACCGCCGACGGTGCGTCCATCGTCCAGTGGGCCGACGGCAACGGCACGAACCAGCAGTTCCGCCTCGCCGACTCCGACGGCGGCCACGTCCGCCTGATCAACCGCAACAGCAACAAGGCCGTCGAGGTGCAGAACGCGTCGACGGCGGACGGGGGCAACATCGTCCAGTACAGCGACTGGGGCGGCGCGAACCAGCAGTGGCAGCTGGTGAAGATGGGCTCGACGCCGACGACCACCACGACGCCGCAGCAGCCGGGCGGGCAGTACACCAACCCGGTGGTGTGGCAGGACTTCGCCGACGTCGAGGTCATCCGGGTCGGTGACGCCTACTACATGACCGCCTCCACCATGCACTACTCCCCCGGCGCGCCGATCCTGCGCTCCTACGACCTGGTCAACTGGGAGTTCGCCGGCCACTCCGTGCCGTCGCTGGACTTCGGCACCAAGTACGACCTGACCAACGGTCAACGCGCCTACGTCAACGGCATCTGGGCGTCGACGTTGCAGTACCGGCCGAGCAACCGCACCTACTACTGGGCCGGCTGCATCGACTTCAACGACACCTACATCTACACCGCGGCCGGCGTCGAAGGACCGTGGAACCGGCACGCCCAGCTCGACCAGTGCTACTACGACGCGGGCATGCTCATCGACGACAACGACACCATGTACGTCGCCTACGGCAACGGCACCATCAGCGTCGCCCAACTCTCCGCCGACGGCCGCAGCCAGGTCCGCTCCCAGCAGGTGTTCCAGACCCCGTCCAACATCGGCACCCTCGAGGGCGCACGGTTCTACAAGCGCAACGGCAGCTACTACATCTGGCTGACCCGGCCCGCCAACGGCCAGTACGTGCTCAAGGCCAGCAACCCGTTCGGCCCCTACACGCTGCGGCAGGTGCTGCTCGACCTCCCCGGCCCGATCCCCGGCGGTGGTGTGCCCCACCAGGGCGGCCTGGTCCAGACCCAGAACGGCTCCTGGTACTACATGTCGTTCGTCGACGCCTACCCCGGCGGCCGCGTCCCCGCGCTCGCCCCGATCACCTGGACCGCCGACGGCTGGCCCACCCTCCAGACGGTCAACGGCCGGTGGGGCGTGAACTACCCGTCACCGCTGCCGACCAGGCCGGTGAAACCCCTCACCGGGACCGACACCTTCGCCGGCACCACCCTGGGGCCGCAGTGGGAGTGGAACCACGACCCCGACACGTCCAAGTACTCGGTGAACAACGGGCTGACGTTGCAGACGGCCACGGTCACCAACGACCTGTACGCCGCCCGCAACACGCTCACCCACCGCATCCAAGGACCGACTTCGACCGCCACCATCGAGCTGGACTACAGCACCATGCGTGACGGCGACCGCTCCGGCCTGGCCATGCTGCGCCAGTCCTCGGCCTGGATCGGCGTCAAACGCGACAACGGCCAGACCCGCGTCGTCATGACCAACGGCCTTGCCATGGACAGCAGCTGGCGCACCACCAGCACCGGCACCGAGGCCGCGAGCGCCGCGGTCAGCGGCGGCCGGATCTGGCTGCGGATCAACGCCGACATCCAACCCGGCTCCAACCGCGTCGCCCGCTTCTCCTACAGCACCGACGGCACCACCTTCACCACGCTCGGCCCCAACTTCACCCTCAACAACGCCTGGCAGTTCTTCATGGGCTACCGCTTCGGCATCTTCAACCACGCCACCCAGGCGCTGGGCGGCTCGGTCAAGGTGAGCAAGTTCGACCTCACCACGCCCTGACCCGGAAGGGCGGTGCCACGACCCCCTGCGGCAACCAGCCGCAGGGGGTTCACCCATTTGCTCCGACGTGGGGTCCGATCGACCAGCCTCAGCACATCGAAATTTGCGAATGTTCTTTCGAATTTTTGCGAAACACACCGCGTTTCGACTAACGATGTTAGGGCTCGTACCACTGTGAGACACAACCGGTTAACCATACGGCTGAGCTGCGGTTTCCGACCCTGGTCAAGATCACCTGGGATACCCTTCCCGCGTTCATGCATGTAAACCCGGCGCACGACCGGGCGGAGGAGCGGCCTTGATTGCCATAACTGTTTCGACTAATACTGCTTAACGTTTCGAGCCGGCTTCGACCGGCTCCGCTCCCCCACCCGATCCACCCGCCGCAGTGCGGGTGCTCCCCAGAAAGCGCCAAACATGACGCTGACAGCGAAGTCAGTCTCACGAGTCGCACTCGTGTCGACGTTGGTAGCCGCCGCCGCGGGCGCCGCGCTCCTGGTGGCGTCGCCCGCCAGCGGCGCCGCCTCCACGCTCGCCGCCGCGGCGCAGCAGAGCGGGCGGTACTTCGGCACGGCCGTGGCCGCGAACAAGCTGGGCGACTCCACCTACGTCGGGATTCTCAACCGTGAGTTCGACATGGTCACGGCCGAGAACGAGATGAAGATGGACGCGACCGAGCCGAACCAGGGCCAGTTCAGCTACGGCAACGCCGACCGGATCGTCAACCAGGCCCGCAACCAGGGCAAGCGCGTCCGCGGCCACGCCCTGGCCTGGCACTCCCAGCAACCCGGCTGGATGCAGAACATGTCCGGCACCGCGCTGCGCAACGCCATGCTCAACCACGTCACCCAGGTCGCCACCTACTACCGCGGCAAGATCTACGCCTGGGACGTCGTCAACGAGGCCTACGCCGACGGCAGCAGCGGCGGACGCCGCGACTCCAACCTCCAACGCACCGGCAACGACTGGATCGAAGCCGCCTTCCGCGCCGCCCGCGCCGCCGACCCCAACGCCAAGCTCTGCTACAACGACTACAACACCGACAACTGGTCCCACGCCAAGACCCAGGGCGTCTACCGCATGGTCCAGGACTTCAAGTCCCGCGGCGTCCCCATCGACTGCGTCGGCTTCCAAGCCCACTTCAACAGCGGCAACCCCGTCCCCAGCAACTACCACACCACCCTGCAGAACTTCGCCAACCTCGGCGTCGACGTCCAGATCACCGAACTCGACATCGAAGGCTCCGGCTCCACACAGGCCCAGCAGTACCAAGGCGTCGTCCAAGCCTGCCTCGCCGTCACCCGCTGCACCGGCATCACCGTCTGGGGCATCCGCGACACCGACTCCTGGCGCGCCTCCGGCACCCCCCTGCTCTTCGACGGCTCCGGCAACAAGAAAGCCGCCTACAACTCGGTGCTCTCCGTGCTGAACAACGCTTCGACCACGGTTCCGACGACCACCGACACCACCGGCCCGACGACCACCACCACGTCGAACCCCGGCAACGGCGGCTGCACGGCGACGTACTCCGAGGGGCAGAAGTGGAGTGACCGCTTCAACGGCCAGGTCACGGTGTCGGGCACGAACAACTGGATCGTCACGGTGACCGTCAGCTCGCCGCAGCGGATCATCGCCACGTGGAACACCAGCGCGACGTGGGAAACGGCCAACGTGATGACCGCCCGGCCCAACGGCAACGGCAACACGTTCGGCTTCACCATCCAGCACGGCGGCAACTGGAGCTGGCCCAGCATCTCCTGCCGGGTCGGCTGACGCGAGGCGCGGTGGGAGGGCCCGACCGCCCCGGGCCCTCCCGCCGCGTTCCGACGACGACAGCCCAACAGTGGAGGGGAAACCCATGCGCAGGAGTGAATTCCGTGCGTCGCGACCGGCCGCGCTGGTGACGGCGGCGGCGCTCGTCGCGACCGGCGGCGCGCTGATCGGGTCGCAGCCCGCGACCGCCGCGGCCGGGTGCCGGGTGGACTACGCGATCGCGTCGCAGTGGCCGGGCGGGTTCGGGGCCACGGCGGTCGTGACGAACCTCGGCGACCCGGTGAGCGGGTGGCGGCTCTCGTGGGCGTTCTCGGGCGACGAGCGGATCACGCAGTCGTGGAACGGGTCGCACACCCAGTCGGGCGCGCAGGTCACCGCGGTCAACGCGGCGTGGAACGGTTCCATCGCCACCGGGGCATCGGTCTCGTTCGGCTTCAACGCCACGTCCAGCGCCCGCCCAACTACCCCGCAGGCGTTCAGCCTGAACGGCACCACGTGCACCGGCTCGACCACTACGACGACGACCACCACCACGTCTACCACCACCACGACAACCACAACGACCACGACGACGACCCCCCAGCCGAGTCGTCCGATGATCGAGAACAACTTCGCCGTCACCCGTGAGGGCGCGTACGGCGACAACCGCTTCACCGTGTTCCGCCCGTCCGACCCGCAGGCGGTCGGGCGCGCGCTCCCGGTGCTGGCGTTCGGGAACGGCGCGTGCGCCCACACCAACAACAGCGAGGTCACGCGGGCGCTGACGTTCGTGGCGTCGAAGGGTTTCGTCGTGGTGAACACCGGTTCGGTCGACGGCTCGCCCAACGGCGTCCCCAGCGGGTCGCCCATCCCCTCCCTCCTGACCGACGCGATCAGCTGGGCCGAGCGGGAACAGGGCCGGGCGGGCGCGCCGCTGCGTCAGCGCCTCGACCTGACCAAGGTGGCCACCGCGGGCCACTCGTGCGGCGGCCTGGAGGCACTCGTCGCCGCGCAGGACCGCCGGGTCTCCGGCGTGGTCTCGTTGAACAGCGGGTTCTTCGCCGACGGCGCGTTCGGCTACCCGCGCTCCGAACTGGGCAAGCTGCACACGCCCGCGATGTTCATGGACGGTGGCTCCTCCGACATCGCCTACGCCAACAACCAGGCCAACTACGACCTGGCCACCGTGCCCGCGGTGCTGGCCAGGCAGCCGCAGGCGGGCCACAGCGGCTTCATCGGCGGCAACCAGATGACCGACGGCATGACGACGGTCGTGCAGTTCCTCGACATGGTCCTCAACGCCAACCCGACGGCACGCGCCTACATCCTCAGCCCGTCCGGGCTCGCCGCCAAGGCACCCTGGTTCGTGGCAACGAAGAACTTCTGAACCAGCGCTCAGCGGGTTCACACCTCGTTCCACCGTCACGAGGTGCGTCGCTCGGCTGTGGGGCCGACTCCGGTTCGACCGTCGACCCCACACCGTCGGCGCGACGCCGCGGTGGCTACGGGACGACGAGCTTCATGCGGTCGAGCACCTCCTGGAGGTGCCCCTCCGACGCGGCGTGCGCGTAGTAGCCGTGGTACAGGTCGATGAGCACGCGCACCACCCCGTCCCGGTCCAGCACGGGGTTGTCGCGGAGTCCCCGCCACAGCACCACCATCGGCACGAGCCCACCCGGGTTCGCGAGGTCGGGCATGGAGTACTCGGGGAGCGACGCGACCCGCCGCGCGCCCCACCGCTCGTAGAAGGCCACCCGCCGGGCCGGCATCGGATCACACCCCGGCGTCCGGATCGGGTCCTCCACCTCCAGCACGATGCCCCGCACCGGGGACTCGGCCCGCAGGTCGTCCACGATCGCGGCGAGCAGGGCGGCGCCCGTCCCCGAACCGCGCTCGGAGGGCAGCACGGCCAGGTACTCCAGGTAGGCCGCCCCCGAGCCGGTCAGCGCCAGCGCGGTGGCGAAGCCGGTCAGCCGCCCGTCGGGCGAGTCGGCCGTCCACAACCACGTGCTGTCGCGGCGCGAAACGCTGTCGTGCTCGCCGCGTTCGGCGGCCGGGAACGACTCCTCCCAGATCGCCTCGATCTGCCGCAGATCGGCAGGCGACAGGGTCCGCCACTCACGTCGGCGCACGGTCGGCCGATCGGACCCGGTACCTCGCTCGCTCATCGTGTGGGTGAACTCCTCGTCGGGACGGGGCGCGCCGCGAACGCCCGGTCGTTCGCGGTCAGGGGATCGCACCACTCGGCGCGTGGTCCGATCGTCGCCCGACACCGCCGGAATGCGCACCGCGGTCGAACGGCCGTACTCGATCGAGCGCACTTCTTCACCACACGGGGTGGCGGCCTGGTCACGATCCAGGCGCCGCCCGAGGGCATGTCCACCGATCTCGACGCCTGCTCCGCGTCAGCTCTCCGACGGGGACCGGCGCAGCGGGAAACCGAGGTCGAGGCCTGCGTCGGTGAGTTCGTCGCGGACGCGGGGGTGGGCGACGTGGTCGATGATCTGCTGGGCCTGCTCGCCCGCGTCGTGACCCCAGATGGTGGCGGTGCCCTGTTCGCTGACCAGGTAGCTGTGCTGGAACGAGGTCACCGGACCGGTCAGGCGGGGCACCACGGTGGACACGTCGGCCTTGGGGTGCCAGGACGGCAGCGCGACGATCGCCCGCCCGCCCGGCGAGTGCAGGGCCCCGACCACGAAGTCGGTCTGGCCGCCGAACCCGGAGTAGATGACCCCGTGCACCCGGCTGGCGTTGGCCTGCGCGTACAGGTCGACCTGCAACGCGCTGTTGATCGAGACCAGGCGCGGCCGGCGGGCGATCAGCCCCGGGTCGTTGGTCTTCTCCGTGCGCAGCAGCCGGACCCGCGGGTTGCGGTCGACCCAGCGGTACAGCTCCTGGCTGCCGAAGACGAACGACGCGGTCACCGGGGCGTCGGGGTCGAGCGCGCCCGCCCGTTCCAGGGCCGGGACGCCGTCGCTGAACATCTCCGACCACACCGTGAGGCCCTTGCGCCCGGTCAGCGCGGCGAGCACCGCGTCGGGGACCGCACCGATGCCCATCTGCAGGGTCGCGGCCTCGGGCACGAGCGCCGCCACCCGTTCGGCGATGGCGCGGGACACCTCGCCGATCTCGCGGGGCGTCGGTGAGGTCAGCGGCTCGTCGACCTCGATGGCGTAGTCCACCTCGTCGCACGGCAGCACCCCGTCGCCGTAGGTGTGGGGCATCCGCAGGTTGAGCTGGGCGATCACCAGGCCGCCGCGGGCCCGGACCGCCTCGATCGCCGCGGGCAGGATGTTCACCTCCGTGCCCAGCGACACGCAGCCGTCCACCGGGGTGGAGGTGTGCACCAGCACGATGTCCGGCGGCAGCGACTGCCGGAGCAGGTTCGGCACCAGCGACAGCCGGGACGGGAAGTACCGCAGCGCGCGCTTGCCGCGCATGCCCGGTCCGACGAACGGCGTCTCCAGCACCACGCCGTCGCGATCGGGCAGGCCCGGCTGCGCGTTCAGCGCGAACAGGCGGTACTCGGGCAGCACCTCGTCCAGCACGGTCAGCGCGTGACGGGGTGTGGCGTGGTTCCCGCTGACCACCACCCGCGGGCAGGTGGTGGCGGCGGGCAGCACGGTGGCCAGTCGGGACTCGGACAGCAGGCGCATGGACCGGGGTTACCCATTTGTCGGCGGTGTGGTCCGGCAGAGCGGCAGGCACCGCCCTAGGAGTGGCCTACCCGGAGCGACGTCGCGGCGGCCAGGGCGGTCGCGATGGCTTCGGTGACGGTGGGGTGCACGTCCAGCAGGTCCAGGACGCCGGTTTCGGTCAGCGGGGCCAGCACGGCGCGCTGGTCGGTGGCCACGGCGAACCCGGCGGCGCACCGCTGCGCGCGGTGACGGGCTTCGATCAGCAGGGACAGGCCGATGGAGCCGAAGACCACCACGCCGCTCAGGTCGAGCACCAACGCCTCCGGTCGGGCGTCCACCGCGTCGACCACCCACGACCGCAGCTCGTCGCAGGTGTCCATGTCGACCTCGCCGTGCACGGAGACGACCGCGACGCGGTCGCGCCAGGTCGTCTCGACCTCGATCGGCGCGCTCGGCTCCGCTCGACTGTCCATCACACCGCGCCTCCCGCCAGGACCCGGCGATCCCGCACAGGGCAGCGTAACTCCCTGACCGGCCACGACGGTGTGCGGCGGAGCACGAGCGCCCGGTTGGCGCAGTGCGCTGGGGCATCGGGGTCACGGGCCGGACCGCGGTGCGGGGTTCACGCCGTCGTGCCCCGGTGGCGTCGGTAGTGGCGGGCGGAGCGCGCGCGGTTGCCGCAACCCGCCGAGCACCACTCGCGGCGGGGGTGGTCCTTGAGGAAGTACAGGACGCAGCCGGGTCCGAAGCACGCGCGAAGCTGGTCGCGGGCGTCCTGGCTGAACAGCGTGACGGCGTCCTCGGCGATGGCCGAGACGGCGGCCGAGGCGGCTTGGCCGCTGGTGCGGGTGTGCCGGGAAGGCGCACCGCCGGGTGTCCACGTCAGCACCGACCAGCGGGGCGTGTCGCCGGCGGCCTCGTTGAGCACGGCCACGGCCGCGTCGAGTTCGCGCACGTCGGACGCGGCTGCCGGGCGGGGATCCCCGGTGGCCTCGGCGGCCAGCCTGCGCAGCGCGTCGCGCAGGCCGGTCAGCCGGTGCGCGAGCCGGTCCAGGTCGGGCGTGGTGAGCCGGTCGAGGTCGCCCGGGGAGAGCAGGTCCGTCCTGGCGCAGACGCGGCGCAGCCACGCCCGGACGCCGTCGCGGTCGCGCAGCGCGTCGTGCACGCCGTCCCGGTCGGCCCAGACGGTGTTCATCAACTCGACCGGCAGCGGCTCGCCCAGCAGCGGCGCGTCCGTGTCCATGCCGTCGAGGCTAGCGCACTTCTAACGGTTAGGGCCGTCTCCATCCGTTGACAATGGTCCGGAGCGCGTGCCAGAGTCGTTCTAACGGTTGTTGACGGTCTCAACCGTAAGAACCGAGGGGGTGTTGACGGCATGTCCGGTTTCCACGAAGGAGAGCTGGCCGTGCAGCGACGGGCGGGTGTCTCCGACGACGCCGCACGGCTGTCGGCCATGGTCGCCCCGGCCCAGTTGAGCGCGGGGGTGGCGCGGTTCCTCGCCGAGCGCACCTTCGCCGCGATCACCGCACGCGACGACGACGGCGTCCTGTGGCTCTCCCCGCTCACCGGCCCGCCGGGGTTCCTGCACGTCGACCCGCCCACCGCGCTCACCGCGCGGACGTCACCGGCCGCGGGCGATCCGCTCCGCGGCCTGCCGGCCGACCAGCCGGTGGGGCTGATCGCGGTCGAGTTCGCCCTCCGCAGGCGCCTGCGCCTCAACGGCACCCTGGTCGACGCCGGGGTCGACGGGCTGCGCGTCGACGTGGAGCAGGCGTTCGGCAACTGCCCCCAGTACATCCAGGGACGACTCCTCCACGCCACCTCCGCGAACCCGGGCGCCGCACCGGTCCGGCGCGGGGAACAGCCCACACCCGACGACGTCGACCTGATCCGCCGCGCCGACACGGTCCTCGTCGGCACCACCCACCCGACCCGCGGCAACGACGCGTCGCACCGAGGTGGCGCACCGGGGTTCGTGCGCGTCGAGGGAGGAGGGCTGTGGTGGCCCGACTACTCGGGCAACAACATGTTCACCACCCTGGGCAACATCCACGCCGATCCCGAAACCGCCCTGCTGTTCCTCGACTTCACCACCGGCCGCACCCTGCACCTGTCGGGCCGGGCCGAGGTCGAGTGGACCGGTCCGGGAGCCCTCGGCGACGACGACCGCACGGGACGTCGCGTCCACTTCACCCCGCGGCACGTGGTCGCCGGCCGACTGCTGCCGCTGCGCGCCGACGCCGTGTCCCCGTCCCCGTACAACCCGCCGCTCACCACCCAGTGAAGGACCGCCCGACCGTGACCGACGCCCGCCCGCCGTTCCCGCCGTTCGACCTCGACGACGCCCTCGCCAAGGTCCAAGCCGCCGAAGACGCCTGGAACACCCGCGACCCGCACCGCGTCGCCCTCGCCTACACCGAGGACTCGGCGTGGCGCAACCGGGACGTCTTCCTCACCGGTCGGCGGGAGATCGTCCGGTTCCTCACCGCCAAGTGGGAGCGCGAACTCGACTACGCGCTGCGCAAGAGCCTGTGGGGGTTCCGCGAGAACCGCATCGCCGTCCGCTTCCAGTACGAGTGGCACGACGCGGCGGGCCAGTGGTTCCGCTCCTACGGCAACGAGCTGTGGGAGTTCGCCGGCAACGGCCTGATGCGCCGCCGCGAGGCGAGCATCAACGACGTGCGCATCGAGGAAGCCGACCGCCGCTGCTTCGGCCCCCGCTCCCCCGGAGAACGCGGCCCCGATCACGACATCCCGCTCGCCTGAACCCCTTCACCAGCACGTCGCGGGCATCGCCCTCGGCCGGCACGGGCCGCGCGTCACCACCGACCTCGGCCACCAGCTCGTCCAGCACGCGCCGGTGGTCCTCGCGCAGCCGCTCCGGGTCGATGCCGGCCGCGACCGCGGCCGACACCGGCCACCCCCTCCCCGCGGTTGATCCCCACCGGGGGCGGACCACTGCGAGCGGGCACTCGGCGTGGTGGACGAGGGCCTGGCTGGTGGAGCCGAGCGGCATGCCGGTGAAGCCGCCCATGCCGTGGCTGCCCACGACCAGGCGGTCGTGCGCGACCACGCGGTTCACGTGCACGTCGAGGTACTTCTCCCGCGAGGCGCTCGGCCGGCAACCGCAGCTGCTCGTCCTCGACCCGCGCCCAGTCGACCGTGAAGCGGAGGTGGAAGGCGCTGTCGACCAGGAAGTCCGTCCAGGCGATGACCGCGGTCAGCGGTGCGCCGAGCACGGACGCCTCGGCGAACGCGAACCCGATCGCCTCCTCGCTCGCGGGCGAACCGTCCACACCGACCACGACGGGAGCACCCATCACAGGTTCCCCTCCGGATCCGCTCTGTCGGTTCCGACGCTAGGCAGCCCACGCCGCGCCGGCGGCGGTCGTCGTCGCACCGGGACCTAGGGCCAGGACCGGGCACCACCCACGACCTGTGCCGCACGCCGCCGGCGTGCGGGGAACCTCCAGCGCGTAGTAGGAGGGTCTTCGGACCCTGTGCGGGGAGACTGGCCTCCACCAGTCGCGCGGGCACGCCGAACCCCGGAGGACCCGGTCCGGAAGGGACCTTCGACCGTGTGGCCCGGGCCGCCGCGAGCGCACAGTGGAGGTACCGGAAAGGCAGGGACGACATGACGAACGTGACCGGGGTGCTCGGGTTGGCGGTGGACGAGGTGACCGACGTGCTCACCGCCGCGGCACTCGCCCCGTCGGTGCACAACACCCAGCCGTGGCGGTTCCGCCTCGCGCCCGACCGGATCGAGCTGCACGTCGACCCGGCTCGCAGGCTGCCCGCCACCGACCCGGAGGACCGGGAACTGCGGCTGTCGTGCGGCGCCGCGCTGTTCAACCTGCGGCTGGCGCTGCGCGAACGCGGCATCCGACCGCTGGTGACGCTGATGCCCGGCGCGGAGGCGCCCGGCGCGCTCGCCACCGTCCGCCACGGCGGGTTCCGCGACTTGGACGAGGAGACCCGGCAGCTCATCGCGGCGATCCCGGCGCGGCGGTCCAACCGCAAGCCGTTCCGGGACGCGCCGGTGCCCGTCGGACACCGGCACGCGCTGGTGCGGGCGGCCGAACGGGAGCGGTCGTGGCTGCACGTGGTGACCGACCGCGACGAGCGGGCCCGACTTCAGGGCTTCGTGGCCAGGGCGCACCGCATCCAGTGCGAACACCCCGGTGTCCGGGCCGAGCTGACCGGCTGGACCGGCCCGCGGACCGGGGACGGCATCCCGCCCACGTCCGCCGGCGTGCGACCGGCACCCCAGGACGAGTGGGCGTTGCGCGACTTCCAGGCCGCCGAGCGGACACCGGGCAAGGACTACGAGTCGGACCCGCTGGTCGTGGTGCTGTGCTCGTTCTACGACGGCGCGCTCGCCGAGCTCCAGGCGGGCCAGGCGCTGCAACGCGTGCTGCTCACCGCCACCACCCTCGGGCTGTCCGCGTCGTTCCTGTCCCAGGCGATCGAGGTGCGCCCCGTGCGCGAGGAGCTGCGCCGCGCCCTCGGCGGCGCGCTCGAACCGCAGACCGTGCTGCGCGTCGGCTTCGGCTCACCGGTTCCCGCCGGCCCCCGCCGCGCCGTCGAGGACCTGCTGCTCACGCCGATCGCCGCTACCTGAGCGCGACGG
Organism: Saccharothrix saharensis; assembly: GCF_006716745.1. NCBI lineage: Bacteria > Bacillati > Actinomycetota > Actinomycetes > Pseudonocardiales > Pseudonocardiaceae > Saccharothrix > Saccharothrix saharensis. Next base: position 1,137,517 of record NZ_VFPP01000001.1, read on the forward strand.
TGAGCAGGACGACGGCGTCGGTGAGGGCGGTCAGCGCGTGCCGCTGCGGTGGGCCGGCGGCGAGGTGGCCGCCGTCCGGCGTCCACCCGCGGTCGGCGGTGCGCAGCGCCGGGAGTGGTGCTCGCGGGCCGCGCCGAGCAGTTCGAGGGCCCGGTCGGGCAGCCCGACGGCCTCGGGGTGATCGGTCATCGCACCCGCTCCCACCCGCGCCGGACCGGCCGGTTGCCCAGCCTCGGGTCACGGCTGCGGTAGACGATGTAGGGCCTGGTGAGGTAGCCCAGCGGCATCGAGAACACGTGCACCAGGCGGCTGAACGGCCAGAACGCGAACAGCGCCCACGCCACGAGCGCGTGCAGCTGGAAGCCCAGCGGCGCGGCGGCCATGAGCTCCGGCTCCGGCTGGAGGTAGAAGATCGAGCGGAACCAGGGTGACACCGTGTCGCGGTAGTCGTGCGGGTGGTCGGTGAGGTTGCCCAGCACCGTCGTGCCCAGGCCGAGCACGATCGCGCCGACCAGCAGCACGTACATCACCTTGTCGTTGCGGGTGGTCGCGGAGAACACCGGGCCGACCGTGCGGCGGCGGTAGACCAGGATCGCCGCGCCCGCCAGCGTGCACAGCCCGGCCAGCACGCCGAGCACCACCGCGACGACGTGGTAGGCGGTGTCGCCGATCCCGGCCGCCTCGGTCCAGGACTTCGGCACCAGCACGCCGCCGACGTGGCCGAGCGCGACGATGAGGATGCCGAAGTGGAACAGCGGGCTGCCCAGGCGCAGCAACCGGCTCTCGTACAGCTGGGAGGACCGGGTGGTCCAGCCGAACTTGTCGTAGCGGTAGCGCCAGAAGTGCCCGACGACGAACACCGCGATGGCCACGTACGGCACGACGACCCACAGCATGATGTCGAGGGTGCTCGGCTCGGTCATCGCGGCCCTCCTCGTGGCATGTACTCCGGTGGGGCGAACGGGGCCAGGCCGACCTCTTCCTCGGGCGGCCCTTCGGCGGCCAGGCGGGCGATCGCGTCGTGCTCGTGGCGTCCCAGGGACGGCAGGGTCGCCGACACCGACTCCAGCACGTGCGCCCACGGTGAGCCCGACTCGCGCAGCCCGAGGCGGATGAGCTCCAACCCGGCGCGGTGCTCGCCCATCAGCCGCAGGCCGGTGGCCGCGTCGCCGGTGGCGGCGAACTCCAGCACCACGGCGAGGTGGTCGGGCAGCTCGCCGTCGTCGGGTTCCAGCCCGGCGGCCCGGTAGGCGTGCTTGAACCGCAGCAACGCCATGCCGCGCTTGCGGGTGTCGCCGTAGGCGAAGTAGGTGAGGTAGGGGCTGAACCGCTTGCGGTGGTCGAACGTGGCCACGTAGTCCGCGGCGAGGTCGGTGGGCGGGGTGGCGGCCATGTGGTCGAGGAACGCGCGCAGCGGCACGGCGAGCGGCGCGGGCAGGGTCCGGGTCGCGGCGCGCAGCAGCGGCAGCCGGGCGTACGACTGCTCGTCGGGGTAGCCCAGGAGCAGGGACTGGACCTGCCACGCGGTGGCGCGCTGGGCCGGGTTCACGGCTTCGGTTCCACTTCGCCCGCCGGGTCTCCCCCGCCGGGCCGGTCGCGCGGCGGGAACAACCCCTCCGGGTGCCCCTTGCCGTCCCAGTTGAGCAGGTTGACCCGGTTGCCCTTGTCGACCGGGGCGGCCAGGGTGTCGGCGGTCTGGCGGTCGCGCAGCATCCGGAAGTTCTCCACCGCGATCGGCGACGTGCCGCCCGAGCCCTCGCCGAACGGCCCGGAGCCGCCCATGCCCGGGCCGCCCTCGTAGTCCAGGCTGCACTCGGTGGCCAGCTCCTCCAGCCCGTGCGCCTGCTCGGCGTGCGCGGGCGGGATGACGTAGCGCTCGTCGTACTTCGCCAGGGCGAGCAGCCGGTACATGTCGTAGAGCTGCTCGCCGGTCATGCCGACCTTCGCCGCGATGGCCTCCTGGGGCTCTCGGCCCAGGTTGATGTCGCGCAGGTAGCTGCGCATCGCGGCCAGGCGCCGCAGCACGGCGTTCACCGGCTCGACGTCGCCGGCGGTGAACAGCTGCGCGAGGTACTCCACCGGGATGCGCAGCGCCTCGACGGCGGCGAAGAGGTTGCCGTGGTCCTCGGCGTCGTGACCGGTGTCGCGGACGACGTCCACGACCGGGGACAGCGGCGGGATGTACCAGACCATCGGCAGGGTGCGGTACTCCGGGTGCAGCGGCAGCGCCACGCGGAACTCGTTGACCAGGGCGTGGATCGGCGAGCGCTGCGCGGCCTCGACCCAGTCCGCCGGGATGCCGGCGCGGTCGGCCGCGCGGACCACGGCCGGGTCGTGCGGGTCCAGGAACACCTGCCGCTGCGCCTCGTACAGGTCCTCGTCGTCCGGTGTGGTGGCGGCCCGCAGCACCTCGTCGGCGTCGTAGAGGACCAGCCCGATGTACCGCAGGCGTCCCACGCACGTCTCCGCGCACACGGTCGGGATGCCCACCTCCACGCGCGGGAAGCAGAACGTGCACTTCTCGGCCTTGCCGGTGCGGTGGTTGAAGTACACCTTCTTGTACGGGCAGCCCGACACGCACATGCGCCAACCCCGGCAGCGGTCCTGGTCGACCAGCACGATCCCGTCCTCGGACCGCTTGTAGATCGCACCGGACGGGCACGACGCGGCGCACGACGGGTTGAGGCAGTGCTCGCAGATGCGCGGCAGGTAGAACATGAACGTCCGCTCGAACTCGAACTTCACCTTGTCCGCGATGCCCTTCAGCAACGGGTCGCGGTCGCCGTGGTCGGGCGCGCCGCCCAGGTTGTCGTCCCAGTTCGCCGACCAGGTGATCCGGGTGGGCTCGCCGCTGATCAACGACCGGGGCCGGGCGACCGGGGTGTGCTCCTGCGCGGGCGCGTCGGTGAGGTTGTCGTAGTCGTAGGTCCAGGGCTCGTAGTAGTCGTCCAGGGCGGGCATCTTCGGGTTGCTGAAGATGGTGAGCAGCTTGCGCAGCCGCCCGCCGCCCTTGAGCTTGAGCCGTCCGCGCCCGGTCAGCGCCCAGCCGCCGCGCCACCGCTCCTGGTCCTCGTAGCCACGCGGGTAGCCCTGCCCGGGACGGGTCTCGACGTTGTTGAACCAGACGTACTCGACCCCCGAGCGGTTGGTCCAGGCCTGCTTGCAGGTGACCGAGCAGGTGTGGCAGCCGATGCACTTGTCCAGGTTCATCACCATCGCCATCTGGGCCATGACGCGCATCAGTAGTCCACCTCCTGGGCGCGGCGCCGGATCACGGTGACCTCGTCGCGCTGGTTGCCGGTCGGGCCGAGGTAGTTGAACGCGAACGACAGCTGGGCGTAGCCGCCGATCAGGTGCGACGGCTTCACCAGGAGCCTGGTCAGCGAGTTGTGGATGCCGCCGCGCCGGCCGGACGTCTCGCTGCGCGGCACGTCGATCAACCGGTCCTGCGCGTGGTGCATGTAGACGGTGCCCTCGGGCATCCGGTGCGACACCACCGCCCTGGCCACGACCACGCCGTTGCGGTTGACCGCCTCGACCCAGTCGTTGTCGGACACGCCGATCCGCTCGGCGTCCTCCTTGGACACCCAGATCGTCTGACCGCCGCGGGACAGGCTGAGCATGAACAGGTTGTCCTGGTACTCGGAGTGGATGGACCACTTGGAGTGCGGCGTCAGGTAGCGCACCGCGATGCCCAGCTCGCCCCGCTCGCCGACGCGCGGTTCGTCGAACAGCGCGTGCATGTCCAGCGGCGGCCGGAAAACCGGCAACTGCTCGCCCAGCTCGGCCATCCAGTCGTGGTCGAGGTAGAAGTGCTGGCGGCCGGTGAGCGTGTGCCAGGGCTTGAGCCGCTCGACGTTGATCGTGAACGGCGAGTAGCGCCGCCCGCCGGTCTCCGACCCCGACCACTCGGGCGAGGTGATCACCGGCACCGGCGCGGCCTGCGTGTCGGCGAAGGTGATCCGCTTGCCCTCGTGCTCGGCGGCCAGGTCCGCCAGCGGTGTTCCGGTGCGCCGTTCGAGGGTGCGGAAGCCCTGGGTGGCCAGGTGCCCGTTCGTGGTGCCGGACAGCGCGAGGATCGCCTCGCAGGCGTGCACGTCCCGCACCAGCGACGGTCGGCCGTCGGCGGGGCCGCCGCGGATGGCGCCGTTGCGGTGCCGCAGGTGCTCCACCTCGTCCTCGACGTGGAAGGTGACGCCCTTGGTCGTGGCGCCGAGCGAGTCGGCCAACGGGCCGAGCGCCCCCATCTTGGCCGCGACGGCGGTGTAGTCGCGGGTGACGACGGTGAACCTGGGCATCGTGACGCCGGGGACGGGCTCGCACTCGCCCGCTTTCCAGTCCCGCACCACCCCGTGCGGTGTGGCCAGTTCGTCGGGGGTGTCGTGCAGCAGCGGTGTGGCCACGACGTCGTCGCGCACGCCCAGGTGCTTCTCGGCGAGCGTGCTGAAGGCCCGTGCGATGGTCAGGAACGCGGCCCAGTCCGTGCGGGTCTGCCAGGGCGGCGCGATGGCCGGGTTGAACGAGTGCACGAACGGGTGCATGTCGGTGGTGTTCAGGTCGTGCTTCTCGTACCAGGTGGCGGCGGGCAGCACCACGTCGGAGAAGATCGTGGTGCTGGTCATCCGGAAGTCCAGCGACAGCAGCAGGTCCAGCTTGCCGACCGGCGCCTCGTCGTGCCAGACCACGTCCCGCGGCCGGGCGTGCGGCGGTGCCTCCTCGGCGCGCAGCGAGTGGTCGGTGCCGAGCAGGTGCTTGAGGAAGTACTCGTTGCCCTTGCCCGACGAGCCGAGCAGGTTGGCGCGCCAGATGCTCAGCACGCGCGGGAAGTTGCGCGGCGAGTCCGGGTCCTCGCAGGCGAACCTCAGCCGCCCGGCCTTCAGCTCCGAGACGACGTGCTCACCCGCCGGCACGCCGGCGCGTCCGGCGTCGTCGGCCAGGTCGAGCGGGTTGCGGTCGAACGTCGGGTAGGACGGCATCCAGCCCATCCGCGCGGACTGGGCGATCACGTCGGCCGTGGTCCGGCCCGCGAACCGGCCACCCGCCCCGGCGGAGGCGAGCGCGTCGGCGCCGAACCGGTCGTAGCGGAACTGGTCGGTGTGCAGGTACCAGTACGCGGTCTGGATCATCTGCCGCGGCGGGCGCGCCCAGTCCAGGCCGAACGCGAGCTGGGACCAGCCGGTGATCGGCCGGCACTTCTCCTGCCCCACGTAGTGCGCCCAGCCGCCGCCGTTGACGCCCTGGCAGCCGGTGAGCGTGGTCAGCGCGAGGAACGCGCGGTAGATCGTGTCGGAGTGGAACCAGTGGTTGGTCCCCGCACCCATGATGATCATCGACCGGCCGCGCGACTCCTCCGCGTTGGCCGCGAACTCCCGCGCGATCCGCGCCGCGGCGCTCGCCGGGACGCCGGTGATCGTCTCCTGCCAGGCGGGCGTGCACGGCTGGGTGGCGTCGTCGTACCCGGCGGGCCAGACGCCGGGCAGGCCGTCGCGGCGCACGCCGTACTGCGCCAGCAGGAGGTCGAACACCGTCGTGACCAGGTGCCCGCCCACCCGCCGCACGGGCACGCCCCGGCGCACGGTCGACGCCGTGCCGTCCGGCGCGTCGAAGCGCGGCAGCTCCACCTCCACCGACTCGCCGCCGTGCGCCGACAGCAGCGGGTCGACGTCGCCGAGGTCGAGGTTCCACCGGCCCGCGCCCTGCTCGCCGAACCGGAAGCCGAGCGAGCCGCCCGGCACCACCGGTCGCCCGGTCGCGGAGTCGAGCAGGACCGTCTTGAACGCCGCGTGCTCGCCGCCGTCCCCGTCGGCCAGGTCGGCGGCGGTGAGGAACTTGCCCGGCCGGTGCGCGTCGCCGTGCGGGTCGAGCCGGACCAGGAACGGCAGGTCGGTGTAGCGCTTGACGTAGTCGGTGAAGTACGGGGTGGTCCGCTCGACGAAGAACTCGCGCAGGATCACGTGTCCCATCGCCATGGCCAGCGCGCCGTCCGTGCCGGGTTGGGCGGCCAGCCACTCGTCGGCGAACTTCACGTTGTCGGCGTAGTCGGGCGACACCGCGACGACCTTCTGGCCGCGGTAGCGCGCTTCGGCCATCCAGTGCGCGTCGGGGGTGCGGGTCACCGGCAGGTTCGAGCCCCACATGATCAGGTAGCCCGCGTCCCACCAATCACCCGATTCGGGGACGTCGGTCTGGTCGCCGAACACCTGCGGGCTCGCCACCGGCAGGTCGGCGTACCAGTCGTAGAAGCTGAGCATGCAGCCGCCGAGGAGCGAGACGAAGCGCGCGCCCGACGCGTGCGACACCATCGACATGGCGGGGATCGGCGAGAACCCGGCGACCCGGTCCGGGCCGTAGGCCTTGATCGTGTGCACGTGCGCGGCGGCGACCATCTCGGTCGCCTCGTCCCACGACGCGCGCACCAGGCCGCCCTTGCCGCGTGCCGCCTTGTACCGGCGGGCGCGCTCGGGGTCCTCCACGACGTCGGCCCAGGCCAGGACCGGGTCACCGGTGCGCGCTCGGGCTTCCCGGTACAGCTCCAGCAGCACGCCCCGCACGTACGGGTACCGCACGCGGGTCGGCGAGTAGGTGTACCAGGAGAACGCGGCGCCGCGCGGGCAGCCGCGCGGCTCGTACTCCGGGCGGTCCGGCCCGACCGACGGGTAGTCGGTCTGCTGCGCCTCCCAGGTGATGATCCCGTCCTTGACGTAGACCTTCCACGAGCACGACCCCGTGCAGTTCACGCCGTGGGTCGAGCGCACCACCTTGTCGTGGCTCCACCGGTCCCGGTAGAACTCGTCGGCCTGCCGGCCGCCGATCCGGTGCACCGCGCGCAGGTCCGGCGAGATGTCGGCGCGGGTGAAGAACCGGCGGGTGCGCACCAGCGCGTCGACCAGCCCGTCGTCCAGACCGCCGCCCGCGGCCGGTTCGGTCCCGGTGCTCACGCCTGCACCTCCCGGCGGCCGTTCACCCGTTGGTGGACGCGCGTGGCTCGTCGCACCGCGGTCGCGGTGAACAGCAGCGACACCAGGGCGACGACGGCCAGCGCGGCGAGGCCCAGCGCGTAGGACGACATCGCGCCGTACAGGGCGCCCATCACCAATGGCGGCACGAACCCGCCGAGGCCGCCGGCGGCCCCGACCACACCGGTGACCGAACCGACCTTGTCCGCCGGTGCGAGCAGCGCGACGAGCGCGAACACCGCGCCGCTGCCCGCGCCGAGCGCGGCGGCCATGGCCAGGAACGCGATCGTGCCCCACGGCACCAGCGCCGGGGTGAACGCCTGCGCCACCGCACCGACGGCCACCACGGCCAGGCACGTGACGAGCACCCGCACCGGCCCCAACCGGTCAGACAGCCACCCTCCCACCGGCCGCATCACCACCGCGAGCAGCACGAACCCGGCCATCCGGTCGGCCGCGTCCGCCTGCGCCAGGCCGTAGGCGGTGCCCAGGTAGGCGGGCAGGTACACGGAGAACGCGACGAACCCGCCGAACGCCACCGCGTACAACGCCGACGCCTGCCACGTGATCGGCAGCCGGGCGGTTGCCGCGAGCCGACCGCCCAGCGACCCGGTCGGCACCGTCCGCCCCGGCGCGTCCCGCAGCAGCAGGGCCGCGACGACCGCGTAGACCGCCAGCACCACCGCCGTCACCACGAACGGCGTCGCCACACCCGACCACTCGACCAGGTCGACCGTGGTCAGGGCGCTGATGGCGGTGCCGCCCATGCCCGCGCCGAAGATCCCGATCGCGAGGCCCCGCCGCTCGGGCGGGAACCACAGGTTGACGAACGGCACCCCGACCGCGAACGCCGTGCCGCCGACGCCCAGGAAGAACCCGCCGACCAGCAGCGCGGCCAGCGACGTGTTCCCGACCAGCCCGAGGAACAGCACCGGCACGATCGTCACCGCCGAAACCAGCGGGAACATCACCCGCCCGCCGAACCGGTCGGTCAGCGCGCCGACCGGTACCCGCCCGATCGACCCGACCACCACCGGGACCGCGACCAGCAACGCCTGCTGGAACGCGCTGAGCCCCAGGTCGTCCTTGAACCGCGGGCCGAGCGGGCTGAGCAGCGCCCACGCCCAGAAGTTCAGCGCGAAGCCGACCGTGGCCAGGCCGAGCATCAACCACCGCCGACCGGTCGCCGGTGGCCGGTTGCCGGTGGACCGCACTGCCCGCTGACCCATGACTGCGTCCTCGTCCGTGATCCGGTGCGCTCGGGCCATCGTCACCTGGGCCGGTGGAACCCGCATGTCGACGCCTCGGCCCGCGCGGCCGTCGAGCACCCCGGGGCCGAACACCTCGTACCGGACGCGGCCGGCGGCGGCCGTCCGACAGGTCCACCGCCACCGACGCGTACCGGCCGGGCACGAAGTCCGGCACGAGCGTGAACGACACCGCGTCGACGGGCAGAGATCGGCGCCCGCGCGGAACGGGACCTTCGAGCCTGCCGCGCGGTAACGCGCCGGGTGTGCCCGGCGACGGATCAAGGTCGTCTCGCCGGAAGGGCTGGAGCAGCATGTCGAACGCGTTCGTCTCGTACTCCCGCAAGGACTTGGAGTTCGTGCGCCGGCTGCACGCGGCCCTGGTGGAGCGCGGGCGGAGCGCGTGGGTCGACTGGGAGCGCATCCCGCCGGCGGCGGCGTGGCAGGTGGAGATCGCGCGTGCCATCGACGAGTCCGAGGCGTTCGTGTTCGTCCTCTCACCGGACGCGGTCACGTCGGAGGTGTGCCTGGCCGAGTTGGAGGTGGCGGTCGCCGCGGGCAAGCGGGTGGTCCCGGTGCTGCGCCGCGAGGTGCCCGCGCGGGACGTGCCGCCGGAGGTCGCCGGTCTGAACTGGCTGTTCCTGCGCGACGCCGACGACTTCACGACCGGTGTGGACGCGTTGGTCGACACGCTCGACCGGGACGCGGAGTGGCTGCGGTTCCACACCCGGCTGCTCACCCGGGCCGCCGAGTGGCACGAGCACCGGGGGGACGATTCGTACCTGCTCACCGGGACCGACCTGGACGGAGTGCAACGGCTGCTGGCCGCGTCGACCGAACGGCAGCCGCCGCTGACCCCGTTGCAGACGGCGTACGTGGCGGAGAGCCAGTCGGGCGCCAACGCCCGCCTCCGCCGGGAAGCGCGGGGCTTCTACCTGACCAGCTTGGGCTACGGCGCGCTCCAAGTGGTCGTCCTCTACGTGTTCGCGTTCGACCGCGTCGACGAGAAGGCCCTGCGGTTCTTCGTGCCCACCTGGGTCTTCCCCCTGGCCTTCGGCGCCTTCGGGCTGCTCATCACGCGCCCCACGCGGCTGAAGACGGCCGTCTGCGCGCTGGTGGTCGCCGCGCTGACCGCGTACGTCATGTACGTCGTCTTACCTCCGGCCTAGGTGCTTCGAGGACCGACGGACGTCGCCTGCGCACGGCCCTCCGGCGCAGGACTTCCGCGGCACCGACCAGGGCCAGACCACCGGCGGCCGCGTTCCGCGCGTTCTCCCCGAGCCGGGCCGCGAGGGCGAGGTCGCCCTTGACGAAACCGATCTCCATCCGTGCGGCGTCGGAGCGGCCCTCCGCGAGCGCCCGCTCGGCGTCCCAGGCGTTGGTTTCCGCCAGCAGGTGCGCGCACCCACATCCTGGTGGCGTACAGCAGGAGGAACAGGCCGGACCCGACCACCAGCAGAGCGACGAACGCCAGCGGTTTGTTCACCGCACCTCCCGGATCGGGGACCGGTGGCCAGCCTTCCACACGCCGACGCCCCCTCGCCCCACCGGCGAGGAGGCGTCGCGGACGTGCGCGGTCAAGTGGTGCTGCCGGCAACCGCTGTGCTGGACTTGGTGATGTGGTGGGTGACCTGCGTGCCGCTCCAGGCGTGGAACGTCAGGGTGGTGCGGCCGTGGTCGGGCTCGGCGGAGAACTCCGGCTCCGAGATCAGCGGAACGCCGTGGCGATCCGCGCCCACGACGCGCGGTACCGGGCGAGCGCGTTCGCGCGGTCGGGTAGGTGGTGACCCACTGCCACGAGTCGTGGTGCGGGTCGACCACCACGCGCAGGTCTTCGGCCGGCGACCGGTCCACGAACTCGCGGACGCGGTTCTGCCAGGCCGGGTCGCGTGTCTCGGCCCCGCCGACCGAGGGTTTCCACCGGTCAGCCGTAAGCCTTCGCCTGGAGCGCGAACAGCTCCGCGTAGAGCCCCGCACCGGCCATGAGCGCGGCGTGGTCGCCGGTCTCCACCACCCGGCCGTCGCGGACCACCACGATCAGGTCGGCCGTGCGCACGGTGGAGAACCGGTGGGACACGAAGACCGTGATGGCGCCGGTGCGCGCGGCCACCCGGCGGGCGTGCTCGGCGTGGCGCTGGAACAGCACGTGCTCCGCCTCCGGGTCCAGCGCCGACGTCGGTTCGTCGAGGACCACCAGCAACGGGGACTCGCGCATCACGGCCCGGCCGAGCGCCAGCTTCTGCCACTGGCCGCCGGACAGCTCCGCGCCGTCGGCGTAGGTCTTGCCGAGGTGGGTGCGCAGGCCGTCGGGCAGGTGGTCCACCACGCCGGTGGCGTCGGCGCGGTCCAGTGCCGCGCGGACGGCCGGCTCCGACGAGATCCTGGTCAGGTCGCCCACGCCGACCACCTGCTGGGCCGGGAACTCGTACCGGACGAAGTCCTGGAACCCCGCCGCGATCCGGGCGCGCCACCCGTCCACCGGCAGGTCGTGCAGGTCGACCCCGTCGACCAGGATGCGGCCCCCGGTCGGCCGGTAGAACCCGCAGAGCAGCTTGACCAGCGTCGACTTGCCCGCGCCGTTCTCGCCGACGACGGCGACGGTGGCGCCGGCCGGGAGGCGCAGGTCGGTCTCGCGCAGCACGGGGACGTCGGTGCCCGGGTAGGTGAAGGTCACGCCGGCGAGCGTGATCCCGTCGTGCAGCCGGTCGGGCGGCGACCGGCGGCCTGGATCCGGTCGCGCCCCGACCAGGTCGGTGACCTCGGTCAGCCGCCGGTACGCGCCCGCCATCCGCTGCAAGTCCTGCAAGAGCGTGACGGCGGTGGCGACCTGCTGGTTCACCTGGGCGGCGAGCACGATCACCAGCACGACGTCGCCGACACCGCGCCGCCCGGCGATCGCGTCACGCACCACGAGCAGCACGCCCGCGATGTAGGCCAGCGCGAAGACGACCTGCCCCACCGCGCGCAGCGCCGTCGCGGTCAGGTGTGCCCGCCACAGGCCACGCGTCGCCGCCCGCCACAGCACGTCGTGCCGGGCGCGCAGTTCGTCCCCGAGCCCGGACACCCGCAGCTCCCCGGCCACGCGCGCGGAGGTGGCCAGGTGGAACAGGTTCAGCGCGGTCCGGGTCGGCTCGGCGGTCGTTGTCCTGGCCCGGTCCAGCACCCGTTCGGCCGCGCGGCCGGCGAGCAGGGGCGGCAGGGCGGCGACGGGCAGCACCAGCAGCCAGGGGTTCTGCCGGGCCAGCAGGACCGCGGTGAGCACCACGGCCAGCAGGAGGCCGAGACCGTTGAGCAGCGCCTCGAGGCCGGCCCGGTACTGCCGGCCCTCCTGCCGCAGCACGGTCCACGTGTCGGCGTGCTCGGCCCGTTCGTGGTGCTCGATGCCGGCCGAACCGTTCGACACCTCGATCACGCGCTCGTCGAAGTCCAGCTCGGCGAGTTCGGCCAGCTCGTAGTGGGCCAGGTGGGCGAAGTGCGCGAAGGCCAGCACCATCACCGCCAGCACGGCCGCGGTCAGGCCGGCGAGCACCGCGCGACCCGTCGCGCCCGCGACGACCTCCCGGGTCATCCACCCGAGCGCGGTCGCCAGCAGCGGAGCGGCGACCGCGCCGGCCGTCATCAGGAGCACCGCCAGGGCCGTCTTGCGCGGGTTCAGCCGCCACGCCGTGGCGAGCATCGCCCCGGCGCCGGTCAGCAGGACCTTCACCCGACCCGCCCTTCCACCACGTCCACGAACCGGTCGGCCTGCAACCGGAACAGCTCGGCGTAGCGGCCGTCGCGGGCCAGCAGCTCCGCATGGCCGCCCTGCTCGGCGACCCGGCCGTGTTCGAGCACGACGATGAGGTCCGCGTGCCGCACGGTCGAGAACCGGTGGGAGATCAGCACCGTGGTCGCGCCTTCGGCGAGGGCCGCGAACCCGGCGAAGAACCCCGCCTCCGCGCGCACGTCCAGGCTCGCGGTCGGCTCGTCCAGCACGACGACCCGCGCGCCGTGGCGCAGCGCGAACAACGCCCGCGCCAACGCCACGCGCTGCCACTGGCCGCCGGACAGCTCCGCGCCGTCGGTGAGGTGCCGGGCCAACGGCGTGTCCAGCCCGCGCGGCAGGCGTGCCACGGCCGGTGCGAGCCCGACCGAGTCCACGACCTCGCGGATGCCCACCCGGTCGTCGAGGTGGGCGACCGCGCCGAGACCGACGTTGTCGGCGACCGACGCCTCGTACCGGGCGAAGTCCTGGAAGATCACGCCGAGCCTGGTCCGCCACGCGTCGAGGGGGAACTCGCGGATGTCGACGCCGTCGAGCGTGATCCGGCCCCCGGTGGGCTCGTGGAGCCGGGCCAGCAGCTTGACCAGTGTGGTCTTGCCCGCGCCGTTCACGCCGACGATCGCCGTGCAGCGGCCGACCGGGATCGTCAGGTCCAGGCGGTCGAACACCGGACGGCGGCCGGGGTAGCCGAAGCTCACCTGCTCGAACCGGATCGTGCCGACCGGCTCGGGTGCCGTCGGCCGGCGCGGTGGGCTCAACTGCTCCTCGTGGCCGTCGACGTGCTCGGCGAACCGCCGCACGGCGTCGTAGGCCCTCATGCCGATCGCGGTCGGCAGGTCCGCCTCCGGGTAGTGCTCGGCCAGCCGGAGCAGGCCCAGGGTCGCTGTCGTGACCAGGACGAACCCGGTCAGCGTCAGCTCGCCCGCGGTCGCGCCGACCACCGCGAAGACCACGCCCGTGACGGTGAGCGCCACCACCGAGAACCGGACGAACGGCCACAGGTAGATCCGGCGGCGCTCGGCCCACAGCGGTCCGAGGTAGCGGAGGTGGGTGTCGCGGAGGCGTTGCCGCAGCCAGTCGGCCAGGCCGAAGACCCGGATCTCCTTGCCCGCCGCCGCCCCGCCCGCCAGGTCGCGCAGGTAGTCGATCTCGCGCTGGTCGGCGGCGAGCCGGGACCGGGTCCGGGCGTACCGGCGCAACCCGCCGCGCTGGCCGTGGCGGAACAGCAGCACGGTGACGACCAACGCGGCCGCCGCCGGCCACGAGAACACGAGCCCCACGGCGACCGCGCAACCCGTCAGCTCGGTGTACCGCGCGATCAGCGCGAGCAGGCCGGTGGCCGCCCGGCCGGGGCTCTGCACGCCGAACTCCACCTCCCGCGCGGCGGTGCGCAGCGCGTCCAGCGCCCGCTGGTCCTCCAGCGGGCCGAGGCCGGGGCTGCGCAGCGACGCGGCCATCAGCTCGTCCACCACCCGGCCGTCGACGCGGCGCGTCACCAGCTCACCCATCGCCCGTTCCACCGGGGAGAGCACCTGCCTGGCGACGAACGCACCGGCCGCGACCGCGAACACCGCGACGAGCGAGCGCCACGCGCCCGAGTCCGGTCCCGCGTCGACGGCCGCCGGAACCCGGCCGAGCACCACCGCCGTCGCCACCGTGAACACGACCGGGAGGCACCCCAGCAGCAGTTCGACCACGACCAGTGCCGCGACCAGCGAGCGGCCCGCGCGCGGGAGCAACCGGACGATGCCCCGCCGTGCGGCGAACTGCTCCCGGGCGGTCCCGGTCCACGAGCGGAACACCGTGCCGCCCATCTACCCGGTGACCCCCGCCCGGTGGTCGGCGCAGCGGGGCAGTCCGCGTTCCACGACGACCTCGTTGAACAGCGAGAAGCGGATCGCCGGCTCCTCGGTCAGCACGCGGGTGATCGGCGTGTCGTACTTCTCCGCGATGTAGCGGTAGTTGCGCTGCGCGGACCTGGTGTTGTCGCCCTGGTCCTTGTCGTGCGGGTAGTGGATCGAGCTCGCCGCCCGGCTCACGCCGAACCGGGCGCCGTCGCGGTGCAGCCGGTAGGCCAGGTCGAGGTCCTCGCCGCCCCAGGTGCGGAACTCCTCGTCGTACGAGCCGACCGCGCGCACCTGCTCCGTGCGCGCCGACGCGTGGCAGGTCCAGTACATCAGCCACGGCGCGGGGAGGTGGCCGAAGTCGTCGGAGTACCGCTCGTAGAACGGTTCCCGCACGTCCGGCCACGACCCCGTGCGCGCCAGGGACGCGATGGTCGAGTCGACGTCGTCCACGTCCACGTGCTTGCGGATGAGCCCGGCGTCCTCGTTGTCGAGGTTGAAGCAGTACACGTAACCGTTCAGCGCCAACGGTTCCTCGGTGGCGTCGTGGGCGGCCACATGCGCGCTCAGGCTCGCGGAGTGCAGCAGCACGCCGGAGTCCACGAACACGCAGACCTCGCCGCGGGCGTGCCGGATGCCGACGTTGCGCGCCCGGGCCACCCGGTAACCCTCATCGGGCTGGTAGAAGTACCGCAGGTCGAACCGCTCCTCGAACGACCGCACCATCGTCGCCGTGTCGTCGCTGGACCCGTCGTCCACGACGACCACCTCGAACCGGTCGCGGTGCAGGTCCTGCGCGGCCAGCGAGTCCAGCGTCAACTCGAGTAATCGCCTCCGGTTGTAGGTGGGGACGATGACCGTGCAGCGCGATGAGCTACCCACGACAGGCTCTCCTCTTGGGGTCGGGGTACCGGGAGGGAGATCCGCTCTCCCGGGTGACTCCCCGCCGACGACCGCGCAAGTCTGCCGAGGGTCGCGAGCGCCGGTCAACCACGCGGACGAAGTCGCCTACACCGCTTCGGTCAGGGCCGCGGGCTGCTCGGCCTTCATCCGCGCCTGTCGGTACACCCCGCGCCGCCACACGTCCACCAGGAGGCGCCCGGCGCGGGTGTCACCGGCCGAACGCGTCCTTGACCAGGTCGACCACCGGGCCGGCCAGGTCGGCGACCACCTCGCGCACCGGGGGCACGAAGATGATCACGGCCACGAGCAGCGCCACGTACGGAGCGATGCCGCTCTTGCGCTTCGACGCCATGTCCACCCCCGGTCGCGTTGGCGGCTCCAGGATCGCACGAACGCCGCGGGGACGAGTCCGCCGGTCCGGGCTGCTCGCGGCGTGGTGCCGGTTCGGCGGTGGGTCCGGTCGGTTCGGGTGATCCGGCGGGCCGTTCGTGGACCGCACCTCGAAGGTCTCGTCGGCACGCGGCGCCGGGGCCGACGACGGACCACGCGACGCCGCCGGCCGACCCCGGTGTCACGGCACGTGTGGTCCCTGGTGCGGTGGTTGGTCGAAGTCGCCCGACCGGCGCACGGCGGTGAACACCATGAGCCCGACGATCAAGGTGACCGCGGTGATCGCGCCGACGGCCGCCCGGCACGCGTCGACGCGGTCGGAGGTCGAGCGGAGTAGTTGAGGAATCAATCAGCTTGATCAGGCGTTCGCACGTACGTGAAGAACATCGGTTTCCTGTCCTTCGGGCACTGGTCGGACACCCCGCACTCGCGGACGAGGACGGCCGCCGACGCGTTGTTGCAGGCCGTCGACTTGGCGGTGGCGGCGGAGGAGCTGGGCGCGGACGGCGCCTACTTCCGGGTGCACCACTTCGCCAGGCAGCTGACCGCGCCGTTCCCGCTGCTGGCCGCGATCGGCGCGCGGACCGAGCGCATCGAGATCGGCACCGGTGTGATCGACATGCGGTACGAGAACCCGATGTACATGGCCGAGGACGCGGGTGCCGCCGACCTCATCGCCGGTGGCAGGCTCCAGCTCGGCATCTCGCGGGGATCGCCGGAGCAGGTCATCGACGGCTGGCGGTACTTCGGCTACCGGCCCGGTGACGGCGACACCGACGCCGACATGGCCCGCAAGCACGCCGAGGTGCTGCTGAAGGTGCTGGAGGGCGGGGGCTTCGCCGAGCCCAACCCGCGCCCGATGTTCCCCAACCCGCCGGGGCTGCTGCGCCTGGAACCGCACTCGGCGGGCCTGCGCGACCGCATCTGGTGGGGCGCCGGCTCCAACGCGACCGCCGTCTGGGCGGCCGAGCGGGGCATGAACCTGATGAGCTCGACGCTGAAGAACGACGAGGGCGGTGCGCCGTTCCACGTGCAGCAGGCCGAGCAGATCCGGGCGTTCCGCAAGGCGTGGTCGGAAGCCGGGTGGTCACGCGAGCCGCGCGTCTCGGTGTCGCGCAGCATCTTCGCGCTGACCTCCGACCTGGACCGGGCCTACTTCGGCGCGGACGGCGGCAGCACGGACAAGATCGGCTACATCGACGCCGACACCAAGGCCATCTTCGGCCGCACCTACGCCGCCGAACCCGACGTCCTGGTCGAGCAACTGGCCGGGGACGAGGCCATCGCCGAAGCCGACACCCTGCTGCTGACCGTGCCCAACCAGCTCGGCGTCGACTACAACGCCCACGTGCTGGAGAGCATCCTCACCCACGTCGCCCCCGCGCTCGGCTGGCGCTGACCCGGCACCGCCCGCCGGGGACGGTCGGGTGACGTCGCGGTCCCCGGCGGCGCGGTGGGCGACCAGGCCGCGGACCTCCTCCGTGGTGCCCGCGGCGGTGAGCACGGGGTGGGAGGTCGATCCCGCGGCGAGGAGGCGTCGCATCCAGTCGGTCAGACCGGACAGCTCCCCCGCCGTCGGGATCCGACCCGCCTGGACGGCGAGGTGGACCGCACGCGGCGGTCCTCTGCGAACCGGACCCGCCCGGCGGCCGACGCGGTCCGCCCGAGGGCTTGCCGCGTCGGGTTCGTCAGTCCGGCAACACCGCGAGCACCGACTTCAGCTCCGAATCGTTCAGCACGATGCCGAACCGGTCGGCCAGCACGTCGCCGAACCGGTCGTCGTCCACCGACGACTCCTCCCGGCCGCCGTCGGCGTGGCGCAGGGTCAGCGTGCGGTTGTTCAGGTTGAGCCGCCACTGCTCGGCGATCCGCTCCAGGAACACCCGGCCCACGAACGGCGAGCGCTGGTGGGTGGAGATGAAGTGGTTCGCCACCACGGCGTCGATGCGGTGGTGCGCCTCCAGCGTGAACCGGTAGACCGGGAACCACTCGTCGCCGCGGCGCAGGTGCAGGCACCACGGCTGGGCGCGGTCGGGTTCCTCGGTCAGCCGGTACGTCCAGCCCGCCTGCTCGGACACCTCGCCGTCGGCGAACGGCACCGGGTCCAGCGGGCCGCTGTCGCCGAATCCCACGTCGGCGAGGTAGGCCGTGCCGTCCTCCAGCTCCACGCGCAAGGCCATGTGGGTCCGCGGCAACGGCTTGGGGTACTGCAGGTCCGGCCGGGCGTGCAGCCGCGTGACGCGGTAGCCCAGCCGTTCCAGCAGGGCGGCGAACAGCAGGTTGTGCTCGTAGCAGTAGCCGCCGCGCCGGCTCTCCAGCAGCTTCGCCTGCATCGCGCCGAGGTCGAGGTCGACGCCGCGGCCGAGCACCACGTCCAGGTTCTCGAACGGGATGGTCGTGACGTGCGCGCGGTGCAGCAGGCGCAGGGTTCCCGGTGTCGGATCGAGCGGCCCGGTGATCCCGAGCCGTTCCAGGTAGGTGTCGACGTCGAGTCGGTCGGACTCCCATTGGTCTTCGGCGCGCATCCCACGTCCCTTGTTCGCTCAGCGACCGAGTGACTACCGTCTGCGATCGACCATAGCGATTTTGGGGCGTTTGTGAAAAGTGTTCGTTATCGCACCGGTCCGGCGCTTCGGGAACACGCGGGTTTGATCACCGCTGTGGCCGCCTTCCGGTGTATACGCCGACCGGCCGGAACCTCAGGCCGGGCTCCCGGTACTCCTCGATCGCGTGCGCGAGCCACCCGGCGCAGCGGGCCAGCGCGAAGATCGCCTCACCGGCGTCCGGGCGCAGGTCGAACGCGTGCGCCAGGGCCGCCAGCGCCAAGTCGACGTTCGGGAAGGTGCCCGCGCCGGGCGTGACCGCGTCCACCACGGCCATGACCTCGCGGGCGTCGCCGTGCCGGCGCAACGCGGTGAACAGCGCGTCCGCCCTGGGGTCGCGCTCGCGGTAGATCCGGTGGCCGAAGCCGGGCACGCCGCCGGTGCGCTGCCGTTCGGCCAACGCGCCCAACGGGTCGTCCGCCGCATCACGCAGGAACCGGTACGCCAAGGTGCTCGCGACGCCGTGGTACTGGCCGTCCGCCGCACCCAGGCCGGCCGACACCGCGGCGTACGGGTGGGCGCGGGCACTGGCGGCCACGCGCACGGCGACCGTCGACACGGCCAGGTCGTGATCGGCCAGCAGCACCAGCGCCAGGTCGAGCAACCCGGGGTCGACGGGCCGGTCCCCGAGCTTGCCCGCCAGCCGCTGGGCGATGCGGTCACCGCCACCGGACGGGCCCGGCAGGGCGTCGGCGAGCACGGCGACCAGCCGCCGGCCGACGCGGACGACCGCCCGTTCGGACAGGTCGAACCGCAGCGGGTCGGTCGCGCCCAGCACGGCGGTGGCGACCTTGAACCGGTCCGTCGTCCGCGCCGTGTCCGGCAGGGCTGCCAGCGCGGCGCGGACCGCGTCCACGAGCGGCACATCGGTCGGGAACCGTTCGGGATCGCCGAGTTCGCCGGTCCACAGCAGCGTGGCGACCGACTCGAACCCGTGCGACGCGGCGAGGTCGGTGGCGAGGTGGCCGCGGTAGCTCAGCCGGTCGTCGTCCAGCAGGGTCAACTCGGTGCGGATCCGCTCGACCGCGCCGGACGGTTGGCGTTCGTCGCGGCCCCGGGCCACGAACTCCTCGACCTCGGCCTGCGCGAAGAAGCTCCCCCGCCGTCCCGGCAGCCGGGCGCTGCGCAGCATGCCGCGGCTGGCGTAGGCGTAGACGGTCTCGGTCTTCACGCCGAGCCGCCGCGCCACCTCGGCGGTGGTCAGGTAACGCTCGTCACTCCCGGTCGGCACGACCTGCTGCTCCTCGTCCATGTTGACTGCATCAACATTGACAATAGTTGATTGGCAAATCGACAGTGGATCCAGGTCGATGAGGAGGTTGTCATGGATGCACCGGCTGGCCTGCGCGATGTCGTGGTCACCACCACCGAACTGGGTGACGTGCGTGGCGGCGAGGGCTTCTACCACTACCGCGGCTACTCGGCGGTCGAGCTGGCCCGGACCCGGACGCTGGAGGACGTCTGGTTCCTGTTCCTGGAGGGCCGGTTGCCCGACGCGGCCGAGCGCGCCCGGTTCGCCGAGGACGTCGCCGCCCTGCGGCACGTGCCCGACGAGGTGCGCGACGTGCTGCCCGCGATCGCCCGCGCCGGCGACGGGTCCGCCCCGCTGGCGGGACTGCGCACCGCGTTGTCCCTGCTCGCCGCCGCCCGCGGCCTGCCGCCGGTGTGGGATGCGACGCCCGAGCGCCGCCGGGCCGACGCGGTGCTGGTCAGCGCGGTGACGCCAACCATCCTCGCCGCGCTGCACCGGTTGCGCGCCGGGCTGCCACCCCTGGAGCCGCGCGCCGAGCTGTCCGCGGCGGCGAACTGGCTCTACCTGGTCACCGGCGAGGTACCCGACGGGGCGCGCGTCGCCGCCGTGCAGAGCTACCTGGTCGCCACCGTCGACCACGGGTTCAACGCCTCGACGTTCACCGCGCGGGTCGTCGCGTCCACCGGGTCCGACGTCGTCTCGGCGGTCGCCGCGGCCATCGGCGCGTTCGTCGGCCCGCTGCACGGCGGCGCGCCGGACCGCGCGCTGGACAGCCTGGACGAGATCGGTTCGCCCGACCGGGTCGACGCCTGGGTGCGGGCCAAGGTGAGCTCCGGCGACCGCATCATGGGCTTCGGGCACGCCGTCTACCGCACCGAGGACCCGCGGGCCCGGATGCTGCGCGACATCGCACTCGACCTCGGCCGGCGTGGCTTCGACCCGGGGCTGGCCGAGTTCGCCACCGCGGTCGAACGCCGCGTGGTGGACGTCCTCGCCGAGCTGAAGCCGGGGCGTGAGCTGTACGCGAACGTCGAGTTCTACGCCGGAGTCGTGATGGAGCAGTGCGGCATCCCCCGGTCGATGTTCACGCCGACGTTCGCCGCGAGCCGGGTCATCGGCTGGTCGGCCAACGTGCTGGAGCAGGCCGCAGGCGGCAAGGTCATCCGCCCGGCCGCCCGCTACGTCGGCCCACCCGCCCCACGACCGCTGCCGGTGTGCGAGACGAGTCCGGTGGGGAGCTGATCCCGTTGCCCGGCCGCGCCCCCGATGGCTAGCGTTGCGCCGGGACAGGGGGGTTCGCCATGGCTTGTCACCTCGTCGCGCTGCGGTTCGGCGCGCACGACCCGCTCGGCCTCGCGCGCTTCTGGGCCGGTGTCCTGGGCTGGGAGCCGACCGACAGCCCCCAGGCCGGCATCGCGCTCCGGCCGGACGACGACACCGGGTTCCCCCTCCGGTTCGTCGCGAGCCGGGAGCCGAAGACCGGGCAGAACCAACTGCACTTCGACCTGACCAGCGCGTCCGCCGAGGACCAGCGGCGGACCGTGGCCAGGGCGTTGGACCTCGGGGCCCGGCACGTCGACATCGGCCAGAGCCCGGAGGAGACGCACGTCGTCCTCGCCGACCCCGAGGGCAACGAGTTCTGCGTGATCGCGCCGGGCAACGACTTCCTCGCCGAGTGCGGCTTTCTCGGTGCGCTGTCGTGCGACGGCTCGCGGGAGGTCGGGTACTTCTGGAGCGAGGCACTGTCCTGGCCGCTGGTCTGGGACCAGGACGAGGAAACCGCGATCCGCTCACCGCACGGCGGCCCGAAGATCACCTGGGGCGGCCCGCCGCTGCGCCCGAAAGCGGGCCGGAACCGACTGCGCTTCGACCTCGCCCCGGCTGTGCCCGGTGGCCGGCGGTCCGAGGTGGACCGGTTGGTCGCGCTCGGGGCGACCCTCGTCGGCGACGACCCCGACCGGACCGGCCTGGTGCTCCTGACCGATCCCGACGGCAACGAGTTCTCCCTCTCGCCGCAGTGACGCGACCGGCTCACTCGCGACCTCCCGGAGTGGCCGTGCGTCGCCGAGGTCGACTCGCACTACCGCTGCGGCTCGAACGCGAAGCACACCCGCACCGGCGACGACACCGTCACCGTCCCGTCGGTCACCAGCCGGGTCCGGCGGCAACAGCGCCGAGCACCCCCGCACCGACCCGGTCGTGCGGTACCCCGGAGACCGAGGCGGCCCGATTGCGACGCGTCGGTTCCCGGTCGAGCGGCGGTGCGGTCGGGCACGGCGCACCGCAACGGCATCACTTCCAGCGGCGCGAGCCGTGCCCGGTCGGACCGTCGCCAAGTCGACGCCGGTGCGCGGCCCCGCGGGACGG
This sequence comes from Saccharothrix saharensis, assembly GCF_006716745.1. Classification (NCBI taxonomy): domain Bacteria; kingdom Bacillati; phylum Actinomycetota; class Actinomycetes; order Pseudonocardiales; family Pseudonocardiaceae; genus Saccharothrix; species Saccharothrix saharensis. The sequence goes on from NZ_VFPP01000001.1 coordinate 1,158,842, forward strand.
TGTCCTGGTCGGTCCGCACGGCAGCGAGCCGGGAGGCAGACCGGGCCGGCGCGTCACCAACGCGTGACGGTTCTCGGCCGGGCCACCGCGACCCCGTGCCGCGAAGACGAACCAGGCTGCACAACCGGTCAAGTCAGGTCATGGCGCCACCCGCACGTGCGCGCGTTCACCCTGCCGACCGACCAGGCTCAGGAACTCGACCGGGCCCGAGCTGGTGGCGCCGAACCAGTGCGGGGTCCGGGTGTCGAACTCGGCGGCTTCGCCCGGCTTGAGCAGGAGGTCGTGCTCGCCGAGGACCAGGCGCAGCGTGCCGTTGAGGACGAAGACCCAGTCGTAGCCCTCGTGGGTGCGCAAGTCCGGCCGGCGGTCGTCCTCGCCGGCGGGGAGGACGAACTTGTACGCCTGGATGCCGCCCGGTCTTCGGGTCAGGGGCAGGATGGTCGACCCGTCGTCGCACGGGATCGGGCGCAGGTTGATGCGGGGATCGCCGGTCGGTGGCGCGCCCACGAGGTCGTCGAGGGTGACGCCGTGGAACCGCGCGAGCGGGAGCAGTTGTTCCAGCGTGGGCCGGCGCAGGCCCGATTCGAGCCGGGACAGCGTGCTGGCGGAGATCCCGGTCTCGTCCGCGAGCTCGGTCAGCGTGATCTCGCGGCGCAGTCGCAGGTGCTTCAACCTGGGCCCGACGGCGTCGAGCGTGCGGTCCTGGTGGTCGTCCATGCCCAGGATTTTGCCATTCGGCAAGAGGGTTTGCGCTTGTCACTCGTTCGGGCGCACTATCGGTCGCGAGTGGACCGCAACGACGAAAGAGCAGGTCACAATGCCGGAATTCGACCAGGACTACTGGCGGCAGCACTGGCGTGAGGCCGGCGCCGACCGACAGCGGGGCGGCAGTGCGCCGAACCCGTACATCGTCGGTGAGACCGAGGGGTCGACGCCGGGCACGGCGTTGGACGCCGGGTGCGGCACCGGCGCGGAGGCCGTCTGGCTCGCGTCCCGGGGCTGGCACGTCACAGCGGCCGACATCTCCCCGGAAGCCCTCGCCCGCGCCGCCGAACGGGCCGCGAGCACCGAGGCGGCCGACCGGGTGCGGTGGGTGGAGGCGGACCTCACCACGTGGGCCCCGGACGCGCGGTTCGACCTGGTGACGACGCACTACGCCCACCCGTCGATGCCGCAGATCGCGTTCTACGACCGGATCTCCGGCTGGGTCGCGCCCGGTGGCACCCTCCTGATCGTCGGGCACCTGCACACCCCGCACGCCACCGAGCACCAGCACGGGCACGGGCACGGGCACGGGCACGGGCACCAGCCTCCCGCCGAGGCATCCGCCACCCTCGCCGACATCACCGCGATCCTGGACGACGCCGAGTGGCAGGTCGTCACCGCCGAAGAGCGCACCCGCACGGTGGAGGGCCGAGCGGCGCCGCTGCACGACGTCGTCGTTCGCGCCACGCGCCGCCGCTGAACGTCGTCCAGCGGATCACCGGCACGCCCGCCCCGGTCGGTCAGTCGTCGCCGAGGCGCAGTGATCGCAGGAACGCGACCGCCGCCCGGTGAGCCGGCCCGTCCGGCGGCACGACCTCCAGCAACGCCACCAGTTCGAGCAGCCGGTCCTTGTCCACCGCCTCGAAGTAGCGGACCAGGTACGCGTTCCACCGGCTGTCCAGGTGCAGCACCACCCCGCCGCTGCCCAGCACGTCGTCGACCACCACCGGCAGCCCGTCCTGCCGCTCGACGGTCCACGCGGGCAACGGCGCCACCAAACGCCGGAACCGGTCGACCATCCGCTCGTACTCACGCCGATCCACGACACACCCCTGACCACCGACACCGTGCGCCGCCGCTCCCGAGGCGACGGCCCGGCGGCCGGGGAAGAACCGCAGCCCGATCCTCGCACACGCGTTCGAATACATGTCAAGTGGAATGACGGCCGGGGCGGTGGGTGCCGCGGATCACGGGAGCACCGACGGGCCGGCCCGTCGACCCGGCGTGGTCCCGCACGGCGTCGACGTGCGGCACGACCCGATCGGCCGACCACCTGGGCGAGTGGGTCTACCACGTGGGCGACGGCGAACCGGTCCGGCGCTTGGTCGTCGACCCCGCCGGGCGGTGATCCGGGCCGTCCGGTGTGGACGGCACAGGGTCAGGGAGTGTCTTCGGCGGACGCGGGCCAGTCCAGGAGCTTCGCACCGAGCACGGCGACGTGCAGCGACAGCGCCTGCGCCGGGTCGTCGACGCTGTACCCGGTGAGGTCGGCGACGCGCTGGAGGCGGTAGGTGACCGTGCGGACGCCGAGGTGCAGTTGCCGGGCGCACGCGGCCGCCACCTGGCCGTTGGCGAAGTAGGCCGCCAGCGTCTCCATGAGCGGCTCGGCGCCGCCCCGCGCGCCGCGCAACGGCTGCAGGACGACCGACACCAGGTCTTCCAACGCGGCCCGGTCGCGCAACAGCACCCGGTAGACCAGCAGGTCGACGGCCTTGTGCAGGCGTCCGGGCAGGCCCAGCCGTTCGGCGATGTCCAGGGCGTACCTGGCCTGCTCGAACGAGCGCACCACGCCGCCGGGCCCCGGGTGGGCGCGGCCGAGCCCGACCCGCCAGCTGGTGTCCGGCCCCAGCGCCGCGGCCACCTGGCGCACGAACTCGTCCGGCACGTCGGTCATGGTGTCCGGGGCGACGCAGACGAGCAGGCCCTCCTTGGTGGTGACCAGCACGTCCCGCGAGTCCGGGCGCAGGTTCAGCGACGTCTCCACCGCCCGCGCCACCTCGCCGCCGTCGACCAGCGGCTGCGCGGAGCGGACCGCCGCCACCACCGTGCTGCCGGCCAGCCGCAGCCCGAACCGCTCCGCCCGTTCGGCCAACTGCCCGAGGTTGCGCCCGTCGAGCAGGTCGTCGACGAACTCCCGCCGGAACGACTCCTCCCGGCGCACCGCCCACCGCTGCGCCTCCTCGTAGCCCTCGGCGATCGCCGTGACGGCCGCGTCGGCGGCTTTGAACACCGCCTCACCCGCGGCCCGGACGGCGTCCGCGCCGGTCGCCCGCCGCACACCGGACAACGACCGCCACGCCAGCCACGTGGCGCTCAGGTGGAGGTCGATGACCCCGTGCAGCGAGATGCCCCGCTCGGCCGCGCGCGCCCCGACCTCGCGGCGGACCCGGAGCTGCTCGGGCCGGAACGACTTCCGGGTGGTGCTGATCCCGTCCAGTTCCTCCAGGTACCCGTCGAGGAGGTCGGCGGGCACGCCCTGCGCGTCGCGGCTGGCCATCTCCGCGATGCCCGTCAACGTGCTCGCCGCGGGTGCGGACGTCCTCCTGGTCGGTGGCATGGGCAGCAGTCTGGCAACCGCCGTGGCCGAGCGGGCCGGAGGGTTGCCGGTGTCCGGCAAGCAGCGGACGACTTCTCGGTGCCCTTCGCCCCTGTCGCCGACCGGCCGCCCCGGAGACCATCAGGTGGAGCACCCGACGGGAGGGGGGCGGCATGCGGTGGGCGCTGTGGTTCTCGCTGGTCGGCCTGCTCCTCGCCGCGGCCGCCCGAACCCCGCCCGTGGCCACCGCCCTGGCCACGGGGCTGGTCACCGCCGGGTACGGCGCACGCCACCGGTACCGGGCACGGCTGCGCCACCACCACGACCGGCTCCGCCTGCGGGCGATCGAGCGGCGGTTGGAGGCCGAGGACCCGCAATTCGCCGCCCGCCTGCGCTCGCCGACCGACCCGCGCCCCGGACCACCCACCGCACACCGCCACGTCCCGGCCCACCCGGACCGCGGACGGGCCGACCGGCCGACCGGGTGGCTCACCGCGGCGGCCGTGCTCGGGGTCCTGTTGACGGCGATCGGCCTGGTGGGCGATCCGGGCTTGGCCGTGGTCGGTGCGTTGATCGCGGTCGGCGGCGTCGGCCTGCTCGTCCTGCCCGCGGGGCGGTCCGGCCCCCGCTAGGTCAGCCCGGGCCGAACCGGAGGCTCCAGGCGTCGATCAGGCCGCCGCTGTCGCCGCCGGGAACGTCCTCCAGCAGGGAGGCCGTGCCGTCCGGCGCCACGAGGTCCAGCGTGAGGTCGCCCCGGTTCGGGTGCTTGACGTCCACCCACGACCCGGAGGTCCACCGACTCATCAGCACTGGATTGATCTCGAACAGCTCACGAGTCGGTGAACCGTCCGACGTCCCGACCCGCCGGCTGGGAAAGTCCCGCGTCACGACCGGTCGGGGGAACCCCGATGCGGGCGAACAGCGCCCTCACCTCCGCCGGTTGCCGGAAGGAACCACCGGTGAACCAGACCGACTCGTCCCTCTTCCTCATCCCGGCCCTCATCGGCCTGGCGATCGGGATCTTCATGATCGCCGCCGTCTGGAAGGTCTTCACGAAGGCGGGTCAGCCGGGGTGGGCGGCGATCGTCCCCATCTACAACCTCTACGTGCAGCTCAAGATCGTGGGCCGGCCCGGGTGGTGGCTGATCCTGTTCATCATCCCGTTCGTCAACGTCGTCATGGCGTTGATCGTGTCGATCGACCTGGCCAAGTCGTTCGGCAAGGGCGCCGGGTTCGGCGTCGTCGGCCTGTTCCTGTTCGGGATCGTCGGCTACCCGGTGCTCGGCTTCGGCAGCGCCACCTACCGCGGCCCCGCGGCGGCCTGATCGTCACGGCCGGTCGGGCGTCCGCGCAGGGGTGGGCGCCCGGCGGGGATGCTTCCGGCGGACGTGGTTTCCGGCGGCGGGGTGGTCCTGAGCGCAATTCGCGGGATGAGCAACGGTTCGTTCGCGGCGTACCCCGGTCGGCTGGACGCGGCGGAGACGGCCGAGCTGCGGCGGCTCCGGCCGGAGTTGCGGGAGGCCGACGACCCGGCGTGGTGCGGGCGGCGTCCACCCGCACCACGCCGACGGGTCAGTGCGAGACCTGCCAGTGGCTGTTCGCCGTCTGCAGCGTGAACGACAGCCCGTAGCAGCCGAAGTCGGTGCTGGACACGCTGCCCGGCGGTGTCACCGACGAGTTGGCCGTGGTCAGCGACGTCCAGGTGCCGTTGACCTTGACCTGGAGGTTGGCGGCGTGGAACTGCGTGCCGTAGGTCTCGGTGCAGTAGTAGCCCTCGCCGGTGGCCGGGTTGTACTCCGTGTAGACCTCGAACATGCTCCAGCCGCCGTGCGGGTCGACCAGCTTGCTGGTGTCGGCGCTGGTGAACAGCGCGTCCCAGGTCGAGGTCGTGTAGTTGTAGAGGTAGGCGGTCCACGAGTTGGTCACCGCGTTGGTCTGCACGTCCAGCACGGTGTACGCGGGCAGGCCTTGGAACGACGTGGTGTAGGTGCTCAGGAACGTGGCGTCGATCCACGCCACCGCGGCGAAGCCGGGCGAGGCCGCGCACCAGTCCCACGCGCCGACGCCGTTGCCGCCCTGCCAGTAGAACGTGGTGACCTCGATGCAGGTCTTGCCGCTGGGGACGAGCGTCGGCGCGTACACCACGTCGGGGTTGCCCGGTGGGATGCTGATGCCGGGGTTGACCGTGTGCGTGGCCTGCGCGCCGTCGGAGACGACGGTCGGGAACGCGCCCCACACGGTGTGCAGGGACCCGCTCCACGGCGGCAGGGGCACGGTCGCCGCCTGCTGCCGCTCGTGGCTCGCCGCGAAGTCCTCGCCCCGCTTGAGGACCTGCTCGCTGAGCCGCTCGCCCGCCGCGGCCCTGGCCGCGTCACCGCGCAGCGCCGGCACCGCTCTGCCGCTGATCGGCGAGTCGGGCGTCGGCTGGGCGACCGGTGTCCCCGGGTCCGCCGCGGCGGCCGACACGGGCGCGGCGGGCGCCAGCAGCGCACCGGCGGCAACCAGCGCGACCGCCGCGCGGCGCAGCCGCGGACGGTGTGACAGACGTGAAGACGGCACTGCCGGATCCTTTCGACGAAGAGGACGGGCGCACCGCGGCAGAAGGACGCGAACGACACATGCCATGTCCCCCCAGGACGTTGCGCTCTTTCGCAGCCTGCCCCTCCCCCGCGGTCGCGGCTATAGGGCGACCGGCCGACACGGCTGCGTCCAACGCCATAAGGCGATCATGGCGCGTGCGGGTGCCCGAACCCACTCGCTAGGCTGGCCCGATCCGACCACGCGACAAGGGGACCCCATGACCGACCTGTCGGCCTCGATCGAATCGGCGGAGCAGCTCGCCCACGTCTGGCGCGGCATGGTCCTCGATCGCGATCCGGACGCCGACGTGCGGGACCTCCCCGGCATCGCCGTCCGCTGGGCCGACTGCCGGTTCGCGTTCTGGAACTGCGTCACGTTGACCGACGTCGGCGCGGACGCGGAGCTGGTCGAGCAGCGCCTCCACGAGGTCGCGGACCTCATGCGCGCCAAGCGGCGACCCGGGTTCCTGTGGCTGTTCGAGGACCTGCTGACCGACGACGCGCGCGCCGCCCTCGGCGCGGCCGCCGACCGCGCCGGGCTCCGGCACGCCTTTCCCGGCACGGGCATGGCGGGCGACCTGCTGCCGCTGGCCGACCCGACCCACCCCGACCTGACGTTCGTCCGCGTGACGACCGACGACCAGCTGCTGGCCTACGCCGACCTGAACTCGCGCGCCTACGGCTTCCCGCTGGAGGACGGCCGTGACGGCCTCGCGGGTTCCACCCTGTGGAAGCGGGACGTGCACGCGTACCTGGGCTTGCGCGACGGCGTGCCGGTGACGTGCGCGGGCGCGGTCGAGGCGGACGGCCGCCTGTTCGTCGCGCTCGTCGCCACCGACCCGGACTGCCACCGGCTGGGCTACGGCGAGGCCGTGACGCGGAAGGTCCTGTTCGAGGGCGGCCGGGCCACCGGCCTGACCAGGGCCACCCTGCACGCCACCCCGGCCGGCGCGCCCGTGTACCGGCGGATCGGCTTCGAGCCCAACTCGACCGTGCACTTCTACGGCCTCGCGGGCTGAACCGGGGTCAGCCCGCCCGACGGTCGGCACCGATGATCGTGTCGAGGTTGGCGCGGGTCGTCTCGAGCTCGTCGATGGCCTCGCCGATCCGGTCGCGGTGCTTGACGAGCTCGGCGACCAGTTCCGGGCAGGTCGGGGCGGGCAGGTCGTCGTCGGTCAGGCACGGGAGGGCCTGGGCGATCTGCGCGATGCCCAGCCCGGCGGCCAGCAGGACCCGGATGCGGCGCACCTGCGGCACGTCCGCGTCGCGGTAGACGCGGTAGCCGCTGGGGCGGCGTTCGGGGTGCAGCAACCCCTGTTCCTCGTAGTAGCGCAACGCGCGTTCGCTGACGCCGGTCCGCCGTGACAGCTCCCCGATCCGCATCCCGCCCCCGGACTTGACTCTGACGTCAACGTGAGGGTTTAGCTTAGCCGGCATGACACCCGTGACCGTCCTCGGACTCGGCCCGATGGGTCGGGCGCTGGCGACCGCGTTCGCTACCGCCGGCCATCCCACCACCGTGTGGAACCGCACGCCGGGCAAGGCGATCGGCCTTGACGCCGCTGTCGCCGCGTCGGCCGCCGAAGCGATGTCCGCCAGTCCTGTCGTCGTCGTGTGCGTGCTGAACTACGAGGCCGTGCGATCCATCCTCGATGCCGAGGCGTTGGTGGGCCGGACGGTGGTCAACCTGACCGGGGGGTCACCGGCCCAGGCACGGGAGACGGCGGTGTGGGCGGGAGCGCACGGCATCGACTACCTCGACGGGGTGATCCTGAACGGCGTCGTCGGTGGGCCGGAGGCGGCGTTGCTCTACAGCGGGCCTCACGAGGTCTACCGGGCCCACCGCGCCACGCTGGCCGCTCTCGGCGGGAACGGCACGTACGTCGGGACGGACCCGGGGCGGTCGGCCGGGTTCAACGTGTCCCTGCTGGACCTGTTCTGGACGTCGATGTTCGGCGTGGTGCACGCCTTCCGGCTGGCCGCCGCGCAGGACATCGGCGCGGCGGACCTGCGTGAGCACGCGAAGGTGATGGCAGGCCTGGTCCCGGAGCTGGTCGACGTGGTCGCCGAGCACGTCGAAGCCGGGCACTTCCCCGGTGACGCCTCCACGATCGAGTCGGCGGCGTCCATCCTGGACGACGTGATCGACACCGTCCGGGCGGACGGCCTGGACGACGGCGTGCTCAGCGCCGGGCGTGCCGCGGTGCGACGGGCGGTCGAGGCCGGGTACGGCTCGGACGGGTTCTCCCGCCTGGCCGTGCTCTAGCGCGTGTTTCAAAGGTGAGGTGAGCGGCGGCGTGTCGGTGGCCGGAACGTGGCGAGGTCTCCGGTAAGTGGTTTAGCGACCAAGCAAAACCGCAGTACCGGAGACCTCGTGGCCAGCGTAGTGGCAGTGGGGCGGGCCGACCTGACCGATGCGCAGTGGGCGGTGCTGGAACCCTTGCTGCCTGTCGGTGCCAAGCCGGGCCGTCCGCCGAAGTGGAGCAGGCGGCAGTTGATCGACGGCATCCGGTGGCGGGTGCGGGTCGGTGCCCCGTGGCGCGACATCCCGCCCGACTACGGCCCCTGGCAGACCGTCTACGGGTTGTTCCGCCGCTGGCAGCGGGCCGGGGTCTGGCGGCAGGTCGTGGCCGCGTTGCAGGCCCGCGCCGATGCCGCGGGGTCGATCGTGTGGGACGTGAGCGTGGATTCCACGATCATGCGGGCGCACCAGCATGCCGCGGGTGCGCGTAAAAGGGGGATCTGCAGGTCGAACCGCCCGACACCCCGGCCGGAGGGGTCGAGCCCGATGATCACGGGTTGGGTCGGTCGCGGGGCGGGTGGACCAGCAAGCTGCACCTGGCCTGCGAGCAGGGCCGGCGGCCGTTGTCCCTGCTGGTCACCGCCGGGCAATGGGGTGACAGCCCGCAGTTCGTCCCGGTGATCGAGCGGATCTCGGTGCCGCGCGTCGGACCCGGCCGGGCACGAACCCGACCGGACCGGATCCTGGCCGACAAGGCCTACAGCTCCAAGGCCAACCGCGCCTACCCGCGACACCGAGGGATCAAGGCCACCATCGACCAACCCCGCGACCAGGCCGCCCACCGCAAGGCCAAAGGCTCCGCCGGTGGACGGCCACCCACGATCGACCGGGAGATCTACAAACAGCGCCACGCCGTCGAGTGCGGCATCAACCTGCTCAAGCAGCACCGGGCGGTCGCCACCCGCTACGACTGTGAGGATCATGTTGTGCCGCTCCGGGTCGGTGGTCTGACCCGCGCTACGACTGACCAAGTGTCCTTAGTTTGATCTGTCGGCCATGGGCCTGGAGCGGTGCCTGCTGTCGCCGGACCGGCGGAGCGTGTCCCGATAGGGGCCTTGCCGCTAACAAGGCGCCATCACAGTCCTGACCGCTCCCGACCGGCCCGGCGACGGCCGATCCGTCCCGAGAGCCGACCAGGAGACAAACGACCGTGCCCAGTGTCCCCGACAAGCCCGAACGCGACCAGGCCGACCGGCCGGAGATCGTTCTCGGTGTCGACACGCACAAGGACTTCCACGTCGCCGCCGTGATCAGCACTCTCGGCGTGCTGCTGGGCAGTGAGACGTTCCCGACGACCGTGTCGGGCTATCGGCGGGTGCTGTCCTGGGCCTCGTCCTTCGGCAGGGTGCGCCACGCCGGTGTCGAATGCACCGGCTCCTACGGAGCAGCCCTGGCACGTCATCTCACCGCAGCGGGCATCGCGGTGGTGGAAGTCAACCAGCCCGACAAGGTCCAGCGTCGCCGGGGCAAGACCGACGCCGGGGACGCCGAGGCAGCGGCCAGGGCGGTGCTGTCCGGCCGCGCTGCCGCGAAAGCGAAAACCGGTGCCGGCCCGGTCGAGATGATTCGCATGTTCAAGCTGGCGAAGGCATCGGCGATCAAGTCGCGCACCCAGGCGATCAACCAGCTCAAGGCCGTACTCGTCTCCGCCGACCCGGAGTTGAGGGACTCGTTGTCCGGGCTGGGCAACCCCAAACTCGTCCGCCGCTGCGCCGAACTCGATGCCGACACCCCGACCGATCCCCGCTCGGCCGCGACATACACGCTTCGGCTGCTCGCCCGCCGTATCCGCGATCTGACCTGCGAAATCGACGACCTCAACAACCGGATCGAGACGGTTCTCCAGACACACGTCCCCGAGCTGCTACGACGACCGGGCATCGGCCCGGACACCGCAGCCGCGCTCGTCATCACCGCGGGAGACAACCCCGACCGGATGCGCAGCGAGGCCTCGTTCGCCGCGCTGTGCGGCGTCAGCCCGATCGAGGCGTCCTCCGGGAAGACCCGACGTCGACGGCTCAACCGCGGTGGCGACCGCCAAGCCAATGCCGCTCTCTACCGCATCGCCCTGTCCCGCCTGCGCTGGGACCCGCGCACACAGGACTACCTCGCCCGCCGCCTGGCCCAGGGCAGAACCCGCCGCGAAGCCATCCGCTGCCTCAAGCGCTACATCGCCCGCGAGGTCTACTCGCTGATCAACAGTCCTGACGACACATCCACGCCACTATCCGAAGCCGCTTGACATCCATAGGGGCATCAAACTCGCCGTCCGCTACCAGGCCACCATCGACATTGCCGCCATCAACATCTGGCTACGCCACATCTGAAACACGCCCTAGGCCGGTGCGGGGACGCCGCGCTCCAGGGGGACGCTCGCCGGTGACGTGCGGTCGGCGTTCGCGTCCGTACCGGGGACGATCACCGCACCGGCCACACGCGACGCCGACCGCGGTCAGCAGTGCCCCGAGCACGACGTACCCGGCCCGGCCGAGGTCGAAGCGGGCCGGCACGGCGACCGTGGCGCGGTCAGGGCGTGCATCCGCGCCGCGCGCTCAGCGAACTCGATCGCGACGTCCACCCGGCGGTGGTTCCTGCCGGGTGGACGTCGGGCGAGCGGGACTACCGCGGTGCGGCCAGCAGGGTCGGTTCGCCGAACGCCGCCGCACCGGGCACGCCGCGCCGGTCGTAGACCACCACGGTGCCGTTGGGCGCGCGGTAGGTGATCGTCCACAGAGGAGTGCTGCCGTTGTTCACCGTCGTGGTGGCCGGGTCGGTGGCGGACGGCAGGTCCGGGGTGTTCACCGGCGACCAGTCGCCGAACACGCCGGAACCCGAGGTCGTCTCGAAGCTGGCGTGCAGGATGCCGTCCGCCGCGCGGGCGACGACGGCGGTGCGGCCCAGCTGCGGGTCCAGGATGGCCGACGGCGCGCCGGCCGCGACGAGCGTCCCCACGCCGTCCCACGCGGCGGGGAACACCCCGGCCGCGTCCTGGACCTTGGTGGTGATGGCGCCGTCGGCGGCGGTGGCGAACACGCGCAGCCGGTAACCGGGGTAGACGACGACCGACGGCGTGCCCTGGCCCGTGCCGCCCAGCCCGGTCCACGCGGACGTGGTGCCGTCGGTGCGGAACAGCAGGGTGCCCACGGTGCCGTCGCTCACCCGGCCGAACACCTGGATGCCGTCGCGGACCTGCACGGCGACGGGCGTGCCGGTCAGGTCCACGTCGCCGAGGTTGCGCCACACGCCGGCGGTGTGCGCCCACAGCTTGCCGTCGACGTCGGCGGCGAACAGGGCGGTCGAGCCGTTGGCGAGCGTCACGGCGGCGGGCGCGGCGGCCAGGGAACCGCCCAGGTCCGACCAGCCGGTCCAGGTGGCGGCCCGGGGCGCGGTCTGGCTGCTGGACCACACGTCGCCGCCGTCGGAGTACTGGGCGAACACCGCCAGCGAACCGTCGGGCTTGGCGTTGAGCGCCGGCCGGCCGGTGAACGCCTCGTTGCCCGAGATCACGGTGTACTGGACGGTGCCGAAGTTGTCCAGGTTCTCCTGGTGGCCGATGACCACGCGGCCGATGTTGTCGACGTAGGCGTACTCGAGCGCGCCGACGAGCTGCCCGCCGGTGGCCGGCGCCTGCACGACCGTGACCGGGGTGTCGGGCACGACGGGCACGACGGGTTGCGGCTCGGCGAACCAGCCTTCCAGGTCGATGTAGACGGTGATGGCGCTGGAGCTGAGGTTGCGGACGCGGACCTTGCCGTCCGTTCCCGGTTTGATGACGGTGGACGACCGGTGCGTGGAGTTCGCCGCGAACTGGGTCTGCGTCGCGGCCGGTTCGGCGGTGCCGGTCGACCAGGCGCGCAGGGCACCGGCGACGCTGCCACCGCCCGCCTGCATGCTCAGCGCCGCGCCCGCGATCCCCCGCGTGGGCAGGCCGTTCGTACCACCGACGGCGACGTCGATCGACGAGCTCGCCGCGATCTGCCCCGCGTACAGCCGACCGGTGACCGGCCGCAGGCCCGCGCCCGCGGTGGACGTCTTGGTCGCGTACCCCATCAGGTCGACCACGAAGTGCGCCGCGCCCGAGCCCTTGTTGGTGACGATCACCTTGCCGTCCGCGCCGAGGGTGATGGCGGTGCCGGCGGCGTTGTTGATGCCGTTCTCGTAGTCCATCAGCGGCTGCACGCCGGTCGTGCCGGACGCGGTGGCCTGGAAGTAACCGCGCGCGGCCGGCGGTGACAGCGTGATCTGCGCGAACACGGACGCCGCGCCCACCGGCACACCCGCCGTGGCCAGGCTGATCGTGCGGCTGGCGCCGGCCGGGATCGCGCCCGCCGTGATGCCCAGGCCCGTGTTGGTGTTGATCACCCGGCTGGGCGTGACCGGGACGAACCCGCCGTTGGTCGTGCCGGTGCTGGTGGTGAAGTAGCCGTGCACCTCCACCACCACGTGCACGGTGCCGGCGGAGTTGAACACGGCGACCCGGCCGTTGGCCCCGGGCCGCACGATCGCGCCGTTGGACAACGTCTGCGTGGCCATCACGTTCACCATCGACACGCTGGGCTGCGTTGCGCCGTCCGGCCACACGGTCAGGTAGGTGTCGGCGGTCGGCGTCACCGCCACGACCCGCAGGTACAGGGCGCTGACCCCGGACGTGGGGATGCCGCCGACACCCAGGACCGGGAACGTGGTGACGCTCTTCGCGCCACGCGAACCGGTGACACCACCGGCACCCGAACGCGTGTCGAGCACCGACCTCGCGACCGTGAACGGCACGTAGTCACCGCCCCGGCTCGCCGCGTCGGCGTGCGCCGCCGGTCTTCCCGGCACAACGGCCAGCGCCAGCGCCACGAGCGCGGTGACGAGCACCGCGACCCCTCGCCGCGACTCTACTGTGGACATTGCTCTCCCTCTTCTCCCAGCGCCGCCGCTTCCGGGCGTCACCACTAACTGCTTTCCGGGCACCCGATGAGGCACTTCGACTCCGACACCCCGAAGCCCACGTCGACGCCGTCCTTGCTGGGCGGTGCGATGGACACGCCCGCCTCGACGGCGGTGCGCCCATCGGGGAGGGTGTGCGACGTGCCGGCGGCGGGCGTGATCCACCAGCGCTGCACGGTGCCGTTCCACCCGGCCGCCGGACCGACGGTGAAGCTGTTGATGTCCTCCTTGGTGGGGTCGGCCTGGCGCAGCCAGCCGCCTCGCAGGCCCACACCGGCTCCCGGCGTCGAGATGCCGGCGCCCATGCCCCACGACACCTGGCCGTGGCTGGTGACCGTGATGCTGATCGACCGGCTGAACCCGATCGGGCCGAACGCCCTCGTGGCCAGCGACCCGTCGAGCGTGACGTAGTCCGGTGCGGTGTCGCCGCCGACCAGGCCGAGCGGCCCGCTGCCCAGTCCCGCGCGCCAGGCGCAGTTGAACGCGCCCTCGCACGGCAGGGACTGGAACACCGGCAGCTCGGCGATCACCCGTGTGGTCTCCACGATGCTCGCGCCGGGCGCGACCACCGCGTTGGTCGCCGCCGTCACCAGGTCCTTCGCCACCCGCGCCACGCCCGAGGGGTCGCCGCGGAAGACGCCCACGACCGCGGCGGGCACGTGCGACGCGGCCGACACCAGCGGTTTCACCACGGACATCACGGGTTTCAGCGCCGCCGCGACGAGCTTCACCGGTAACGTCTTCGCGGAGTGCTCGATGATGTCGCGGGCGATGCGGCTGACCTTCTCCCGCGCGGCCTTGCGCTTCTTCTCCAACCGCCGCGCGGTCTCCTCGGCCCACTCGCGGGCGCGTTCGGCCTTCTCCTTGGCGTCGCGGATGATCCGCCTGCCGCGCTCCTCAGCCCTCTTGACGAGCCTGGTGAAGCCGCGCCGCACCTTGTCGATGCCGCTCTTGACCCGCTTCCACTGGCGCCCGGCCCACGATCGGGCGCTCTTCCACTTGCGGGAGACCCACTTCCGGGCGCCCTCGAACTTGCGCTTGCCCCAGGCCTTGACCCTGTTGACCAGCCGCTTGCCCTTGTCCACCAGGCCGGTGACGCGCTTGACCGCGGACTTGAACATGCGCTTGCCGAAGTCCTCGAGCCGCCGCAGGCCGGAACCGGCGCTGCGGAAGACCGTGGTGGCCCGCTCCACGGTCGAGCTGACGAAGTCGCCGACCTTCTTGCAGATGCCGCACGAGAACTTGGGCCAGTGCCCGTCGGGGTCCTCGTTGCCCAACGGGTCGGCCGCGCCGTAGGTGTACCGGTTGGCCAGCACCGAGTCGCCCTCGTCGTAGTCGAGGCTGTCCCGGGACAGGAAGGTGCCGGTGTCGGGCGAGTACCAACGCGCGCCCATGTCGACGTCGCCGGTGTCGGGGTCGGTCCAGTCGCCCTGGAACCCGAGGTTGCCGGTGTCGCCGGTGGCGGCGACCACCTTGCCGAACGGGTCGTAGGTCGTGGTGTCGGTCAGCCGCGGCAGCGCCAGGTCGGCCGCGAGGAACGCGCCGACCACGTCGCCGTGCTCGTCGCCGATCGCGATCCGGTCACCGACGGCGAGCAGGTCGTCGGACGGCCCGCGGGCGTACTTCTCCACGCCGTCGGACACCGGTTCGTCGGACAGCCCGGCATAGGTGAACCGGCCGGACCCGCGTTGGACGAGCCGGTCCAGCGCGTCGTAGGCGTAGGTGCGGTCGCCGGCGCGGACGAGCTGGTCGAACGCGTCGAACTCGTAGGTGACGTCGCCGCGGGACGCGAGGGTGCCGCGCGGGGTGTGGGTGTAGGCGCGGTCGCCGTCGTGGACCAGCCGGTTGCGCGCGTCGAAGGTGGCGGTCCTGCCGCCCGCCCCGACGCGGTTGCCCGAGGCGTCCCAGGCGTAGTCGACGGTGCCCGCCGGGCTGGTCCACGCGGTGAGGCGGCCCGCGAGGTCGTAGCGGTAGGTCTGCTCGCCGGCGGACGTGGTCTTGCCGGTCAGGCGGTCGTTGTGGTCGTAGCGGTAGGTGACGGCCGCGACGGTCTTGGCCTCCGCGTTGCGCAGCACGTCGGAGGCGACGCGCCCGAGCTCGTCGAACCCGTAGGTCCGCACCCGGCCGGCGCCGTAGTCGACGGTGGACAGCCGACCCGCGGCGTCGTAGGCGTAGCGCTGGGTGGTGCCGGTCAGGCCGTCGGTGACGGTGGACAGCCGGCCGCCGGTGTAGCCGAACGTGGACGTGCCCGCCGCGTCGGTGCGGCTCGTGGGCCGGCCGTCGGCGTCGTAGGTGAAATCCGCGTTGCCGGACGGGCCGCGAGAGCTGAGCAGGTTGCCGCGGTCGTCGTAGGCGAACGCGTTGTCGCCGTCCGGTCCGCCCGCCAGCACGGGTCGGTCCAGCGCGTCGTAGGCCCGGGTCCGGGTCGGGGTCGGGACGGAGGCGCCCCTGCCGGAACGCGTCGTCGGCCGCTCCGCCGCGTCGTAGGCGACCTCGGTGACCACGTTGCCGGGCGCGGCCATCCGCACCAGGTTCCCGCCGAGGTCGTAGGCCGCGGTCCAGCTGCGGTCGGCGAGGTCCGGGTGCGCGGGGGTCGGCGGCTCGATCAGGGACTCGACCAGGCCGAGCGCGTTGAACGTGAAGTACGTCGGGTTGCCGCGGCCGTCGGTGTAGCGGGTGCGGCGCCCGGCCGCGTCGTAGCCGAACGACGTCGTGATGGACTCCGTGGCCGACACCGGCTCGACCTGGCGCACCAGGCGGTCGTCGGCGTCGTACTCGAACGTCGCGGTCACGCCCATCGCGTCGGTGGACGAGGTCCGGTTGCCCTCCACGTCGTAGGTGTGCCGCTGCGAGCGGATCGTGGACCCGTCCGGGCGCAGGTCGGCCTGCGCCACCAGCCGCCCGGCGGTGTCGTAGGTGCTCTGCGCCGTGCGGCCGGTCGCGTCGGACTGCCGCACGAGCCGGCCGCTCGCGTCGTACCCCTGGTGCGTGACCACGCCGGCCGGGTCGGTCGTGCGGATCACCCGGCCCACCGCGTCGTACGCCGAGAGCGTCACCGCGCCGGTCGGGCTCTGCTCGCGCACCACGTTCCCGGCGTCGTCGTAGGTGAAGCGGGACACCAGGTTGTCCGCCACGGGACGGCGCTCGACGTGGGTGCTGGTCACGCGCCGGTCGAGGTCGTCGTAGGTGGCGCGGGTGACACCACCCAGCGGGTCGGTGCCGGTCAGCTCCTGGCCGGTGCGGGTGTAGGCGAACCGCCACACCGCCCGGTCGCCGTCGGTGGTCATCGGCCGGTCGACCGCGACGAGCCGGTTGAGCTGGTCGTAGGTGTTGCGCACGGTGTTGCCGCGCGGGTCGGTGACCTCCAGGACGTTGCCCAGCGCGTCGTAGCGGGTGCGGGTGGTCGGTGTGGCGGTGTCGGTCGAGCCGGGCGCGCGGTAGCCGGGCTCGGACGCGGTGACCTGCCGGCCGAGCCGGTCGTGGGTGAACCGCCGCACCTGGCCCACCTCGTCGGCGGAAGCCGTCTGCTGCCCGAACGCGTCGTAGCCGGTCCGCGTGGTGGGCCGCACGGTGCCGGGCGTGCCGCCGGAGCTCTCCGCCCGCACCGGGGGCGCGGTCTCCACGACCTCGCGGCCCAACTCGTCGTAGGTGGTGTTCGTGGTGAACGCGGCCGGGTCGGCACCGGTCTCGTTGCCGCGCGGCGAGGTCTCGGCGACCTTGTGGCCGCGCTGGTCGTAGGCGGCGGTGGTGACCATGGTGGTGGCGCCCGCGGTGACGGTCTCGCGGACGGCGTTGCCGGCGTCGTCGTAGACGTAGTCGACGACCTCGGGCGCGGTGGACACCGGCCACGGCACGTTGGACGCCTTGCCCGACCGGCTGACCCGCGTCACGTTGCCGCCCGCGTCGAACGCGGTGGTCGTGCTCAGCGCCAGGCCCTCGGGGTCGTGCACCACGGTGGTCCGGTTGCCCGAGCGGTCGTAGGCGGCGGTCGTGGTGGACGTGCCGTCGCCGGACACCGTCCGCGTCACGTTGCCCGCCGCGTCGTAGGTGTTCTCCTGGAGCACGTAGTCGCGCGTGCTGCCGTCGGGGTTGTGGAAGTTCTTCAGCACCACCCTGTGCGGGCGGTCGTCGCCGAAGTAGGTGAACTCGACCCGGCGGCCCATCGCGTCGGTCTCGCTGGCCTTGCGCCCGGCGAAGTCGTAGGAGAACGAGCGCAGCACCAGGTAGTCGCCGGTCAGACCGCCTTCGCCGTCGGCGCGGTAGTCGCGCAGCCGCACCTCGGCGATCGCGTTGCGCGCGGTGTAGCCGAAGTCGTAGCGGTTTCCGCCCGCGTCGGTGGACGACACCACGTTGCCGAACCGGTCGTAGTCCTGGGTCGTCTCGCCGCCCTCGGCGTCGGTCACCCGGACCGGGCGGCCGAACTCGTCGTAGGCGGTGGAGGTGGCGCGGGCCGGGCCGCCGCCGAGCTGGTCGGTCTCCTCGACCTTGGTCTGGTTGCCGTCGGCGTCGTAGGTGATGGAGACCTGCCGCTGGTGCTTGGTGCCGTTCACGGCGTCGGTCGTCGCGGGCTCGGTCACGCGGGTCTGCCGGGACAGCGAGTCGTAGCCGTAGGTGGTGGTGACGCCGGCCGGGAACGAGTCGGAGACCTCCGTCTCGGTCGTCAGCCGGCCGAGGACGTCGTAGGAGTAGTTCGTGACCAGCCCGGACGGCGTGGTGAGGCGCGCCAGGTCGCCGTTGGCGTAGTACGCGTACCGGGTGGTCTTGCCGCGCGCGTCCGCGGTCGTCAGCGGCAGGCCGGCGGGCACGATCCCGCCGCCGACCGCGGCCTCCGCGCCGTTGGTGTAGGTGTGGCGGACCGTCGAGCCGTCCGGCTCGGTCTGCGTGGCCAGTTCCCCGGTCGCCGTGTAGGTGTACGACGTGCGGAAGGTCGGGTCGGTGGCGTGGGCCGACCGGGCGTCACGCGTCTCCGCCGGCTGGTCGGCCCTCGGGTCCGCCGCGCCGCCGGCCGGGTAGGTGGTGTAGCTGGTGTGGCACTCGCCGGCACGGCGGCACGTCCTGGTGGACGTGGCGTTGCCGCGCTCGTCGTAGGTCATCGTGACCGCGTCGCCGTTCTCGTTGGTGACGGTGGTCAGGTTGCCGCTCGCGTCGTACTGGTAGGAGCGGATCGCCATGCCGTTGACCGGGTGCCGCACGAACACCGGCCCGCCCGCGTCACCGGGGATGACCGTGCAGAACTTCGGGTCGTTCGGGTCCGGCGCGCTGCACTGCTCCACCGGTTCGGGCTGCGGCGCGGGTTGGTCCTCGTCACGCAGCCCCAGGCCCAACGGCGTGCCCGTGCGCAGCAGCTTCCCGGTGACGCCGTCGAACTCGTACAGGACCGGCCGGTTGCCCGGGTCCAGCACCTGCACGCCGCGCCGCAGGTCGGCGTCGCCGCCGTAGACCGTGGTCGGACCGATCTTCCACAGGCCGCCGTCGCGGTCGGTGTAGGTCGTGACGCGGTCCAGGTCGGCGTCGTAGGTGGCGCGCGACGACACGTTCCCGCTCGGCCGGGTCACGGTCGCGAGCTGGTCGGCGGCGGTCGTGCCCTGCCGGTGGTGCGTCGCCACGGCGCTCGGGCCCAGCGGGTGCGAGTAGACCGCCACCTCGTCCAGCGAACCGCTGAACGACCGCTGCGCCGCCGTGCCCCAGGCGGGCCACGACCCCGGCGTGCTGACCGACGCGGCGCCGACCTGGTTGAACGTCAGCTGAGCGTGGTCCAGCGCCACGCCGGTACCCCGGGCCACCGGCGCGCCGTCCAGGTACAACGTCTGCGTGGTGCCCATCAGGGACAGCACGACGTGGTGCCAGCGACCGTCGTTGACAGCGTTCGGCGAGGTCAGCGGCGCGATCGCGGTTGCGCCGAACTGGCCGCGCAGCCTGCCGTCCGTGCCGACGTACAGCACCGGGACCCCTCGACCCGGTGCGGTGCCGAACGCCTTGTCCTGGTAGCCGAGCAGCGGGCCGCCGGTGCCGGTGGTGTTGGCCTTGAACCACAGCTCGACCGCACCGTCACGGCTCTTCTTCAGCAGGCCCTTGGGCAGGTCCAGGCGCGTGGTGGTGCCGTTGAACGACGCCGCGGTGCCGGTCGCGCCCGCCACCGCGCCTGCCGTGCCGAGCGTCGCGTTCACGTACGTGCCCGCGTCCTCGCCCAGGTTGGCCGACACCTCGCTGCCCGCAGCCGTGCCCTGCGCCTCGCCCAGCCGCCAGTACGACTCCGGCAGCGAGTCCAGCACCGCGCTGCGGTAGTGCGAGCCGGTGCTGTAGGCGTACTTCGTGCACAGGCCGCCGGGCGCGCACGCCTGGGTCAACGTGTCCCCGGTGTAGGCGTAGGTCCACGTGGTGTTCGCGTCGGTGGTCACGGCCGTGATGTGCCCACCGGTCCAGGTGAACCGCAGCGATCGGCCGGCGGTGTTGCTCTGGCTGTTGGACACCTGCGCCTTGGCCAGCTTGCCGTCCGCCGCGTTGTAGGTCAGCACCACCGACCGGCCCGCGCTGTCGGTGGTGCGGCTGAGCAGGCCGCCCGCGGTGAACAGGTGCACGGTGCCCGACCGGTCCGCGAGCTTCCAGCCGCCCGACTCCTGGGTCAACGCCGCCACCCGACCCGAGGGCGGGGCGTAGGACCCGTCGGGGTTGCGGCCGAACCGCACCGCCTGGCCGTCCGCGAAGGTCACCACGACGTTGCCCGTGCCGTCGTCGTCCGGGGTCAGGCGCATGTCGTACCGGCTGGTCCAGCCCGCGCCGAACACGCCGTCCCGGCGCGGGTCGAGGCTGTTGTACGTGCGGACCACGGACAGCTCGGGTCCGACGGTGGCCACGGTGGCGTCCACGGCGACGTTCGACACGCCACCGGTCCGCGGTTCGAACTCGCGCTCGTCCGACGCGGCCGCCGACCGCGACGCCAGCTCCGGCTGCGGCACGTCCGCGTCCAACCCGGACTGCGGTGAGGCCACCTCGTTGCCCGCGTCCCGGACGACCACCCGCCACAGGTAGCTCCGGCCCCAGAACAGCTTCCCGTCCGGGACCGTCCACTGCGGACTCGGCTGGAAGCCGGAGGTGAAGCACAGGTTCGGGTCGTCCGCCCGGCACACCTCGAAGTTGAAGCTCATCGACGCCCCGGGCGGCGCGTCGATGTCCAGCGCGCGACCCCACAGCAGTGGCGTCAGGGTCGGTGTGCGGTAGCCGTTGGGCGGGTGCAGCTCCTGCACCACCGGCGCGAGGTCGATCACGTCCAGCGCCAGCCGCGCCGGCGGCACCTGGTGGTCGGTGAACACCACGCCGCCGGTGCGGACCATCGTGAAGTCCAGGAAGTACGACCCCGGCGGCAGCGCCTTCACCGTCGCGTCGACGGTGACCTTCGCGCCCCGCGCCACCGCGCCGGGCAACGACGCGGCCCGCTGCTGGCCGACCGCCGCGCCGGTCTTCGCGTTGTACGCCCGGTAGGCCAGGTAGTAGTCCGCCGTCGACCACGCCTCCGCGCCCTTGTTGGTCACGGTGACCTTGACCTTGCCGTCCTGGTTCTGCAGCACGGGCGGGTTGGGCACCGGGTCGGGGATGGCGTACTCGGCGTTGTACGGGCTGTGCGTGACGAACAGCCGCGGCGGGTTCGCCGTGCCGGTGCCGGTGAGCCGCTTGCCGGACAACGGGTCGGACACGTCCGCCCGCAACGACAGGCCGTTGTTCGCCGCCGTGCCGTCCACCCAGCCCTGCACCAGCTTCGCGCCGGCACCGCCCAGGTCGAACACCTCGGCCGCGGTCGGGCACCGCGACGACGCCTCCCCCGTCGCCACGAAGCCGTGCGCGAACGACCGGCTCGCCAGCGAGGCGCCCACCGCAGGCCCGGGGTAGCTGTACGAGCCCGTGGCCGTCCACGCCTGCGACACCGGGTGCACCGTGACCGGGCGGGCCCGGCACGAGGTGGCGTCGAAGCCCACCACCTGGAGCTGCGCGCCGAAGACGACGTGGTGGCGCAGGCGGTCGACCAGGCTGCCGAACCGCACGTACGAGGCAGCCGACACGCCGGCCACCTGCCCGACCCGCAGTTCCGAGCCGCCCGCCACCGACGTCGACCCGCGCACCGACATGGCCGCGTCCGCCGCGCCCTGGTCCACCGGCAGCGACACCGTCGGGTCGACCTCCACCGGGTACACCCGGGCCGGGTCGTCCAGCCAAGCCCGGTCCGGCTCGACCTGCAGCACGCCGTCCACCAGCGCGTAGGTCACCTTGCGGGACACCGCGCCCGCCGCGTCCACCATGTCGCCGGGCGGCACCACGGCGTGCACGGTGTCACCGTCGACCAGCACGAGCGTCTGGCCGTCCAGCTCCGCCCGGAGGTTCGTCAGGGTCAGCGGGAAGGCGAACGTGCGCGTGGCCCCGGCGTCCTTGAGGACCAGGGTCTCCTTCAACCCGCCCGGTCGCGCCTGGAGCAGCAGGTCCACGCCGGGACGTGCGTCGGGGTAGCGGACCCGGTCGCCCTCGGCCCGGCCGGGGTGCGCGGAGGCGTCGGCCAGGCGGTAGCCGAACGCGTGCCGGTCGTCCAGCTCGACCCGGTGCTCACCGTCCGCGTGCGCCGCCAGCGCCAGTCCGACCGCGTTGGTCGTGTTCCGCCAGCCGTCGTCGGTCCTGGTCAGCGTCGTGTCGATGGGTTCGAACGCGCCGTCGCGGGTCCGGTAGTTGACGGGGGCGGCGGAGAACTCGGTGGTCTCGGTGCCGTCGGCGTTGGCGTACACCCGTTCGTGCGGACCTCGCGCGTCCTCGCGCTCACGGCTCGTCGCCCGGTCGAACCCGGTCCGCGCGGCGGTCGGCCCGACGCTCACCGAGGCCGTGTTGACCGGTGGCGGCGGCGCCTGCACGCGCGGGTGCAGGCTCCGGTGCGACGGCGGCAACGTCCGGTTGACCACGCCCGGCTCCAGGTGCGGCTGCCCGGCCGCCGAACCCCACCGCTGTTCCGGCGCGGCGGTCGCGCGCGTCGGGAACACCTGGCCGGGCGGCGCCGCCACGTCACCCGCCGCTGAACCGGCCAGCAGCAGCGCCACCAGCGCGAACACGGACGCACGGACTCGGTTCCGCCTCACGGGCCCCTCCCCCTGCGGGCAGCCACCGCCGTACACCGACCTCCGGTGTCCCCCCGGACTGCCCCAGGCCCGACGAGCGTACGAACGGGCTCTAACAACTCTCTAATCGAACGCGGTGCACAATCGGCGACCATGAGCCCGGACGCACAGCGAGCAGCCGTGTTGGCGCTGCACTGGCAGGTCAACGTCATCAAGCCCGAGGGGTTCTTCGGACCCATGCTCGCCGAGCCGGTGGCCCGCAGCGGCGTCGTCGAGCGGGCGGCGCGCTTCCACGCGCGGGCGGGTGTGCCGGTGTTCTTCACCCGGTTCACCATCCCCGAGGGCGAGGGAGGGCTGGTGCGCAACACCGGGTTCATGCACGCGGTCGGCGAGGCGCAGCAGGCGTTCCGGCCGGACGCGCCCGGCGCGCGGTTGATCCCGGAGGTGACCGGCACGGCGGGGACCGTGGTCGACAACCAGAAGCTCTCCGGCCTGGCCGGCAACGACCTGGCCGCCCGGCTGACCGACCAGGGCGTCGACACGCTCTTCCTGACCGGCGTGGCCACCAACCTGACCGTCGAGCAGACCGCGCGCCACGCCACCGACCTGGGCTTCACCGTGCACGTCGTGCGCGACTGCGTGACGGCCGCCGACGACGCCGCGCACACCGCCTCGCTGGCGAACCTGGACCTGACGACCGCCGGCTGCCTGACCGCCGAGGAGGCCCTGGTCCGGCTGCACGGGAGGTCGTGAGCCCGGTCAGGCCGGCAGCGACACGAACCCCTCGCGGACCAGCCAGTCGCGCGCGACCGCGGCCGGGTCACGGCCCGCGACGTCCACCTCGGCGTTGAGGCCGCGGATGGTGTCGTTGTCGAGCCTCGCCACGATCGGCGCCAACACCCGCGCGACCTGCGGGTGCGCGGTGTGGAAGTCCTGGCGCAGCACGACCGCCGCGTTGTAGCGGGGGAAGAACCTCTTGTCGTCCTCCAGCACGACCAGGTCCAGCGCGACGATCCGGCCGTCCGTGGTGAACACCTCGCCGAAGTTGCACAGCCCGGTCGAGGTCGCGGTGTAGATCGTGCCGGTGCCGAACGTCTTGACCTCGACCGCGCCGGGGTCGAAGCCGTAGGCCGCCGCCACGCCCGGGAAGCCGTCGTCGCGGCTGACGAACTCGGTCTCCAGGCAGAACACGGCCTCCTGCGGCGCGCGGGCGATCAGGGCGGCCATGTCCGAGGTGGTGCGCAGGTCGTGGGTGCGGGCGAACTCGCGGGTGACGGCGAAGGCGTAGGTGTTGTCGATCGCCGAGTGGTCCAACCAGACCAGGCCGTTGCGGGCCAGGTCGGCGTCGCGGACCGCCTCGTACTGGGCCCGCTCGTCCGGGATCGGATCGGTGTTGCCCAGGTAGCTGATCCACCCGGTGCCGGTGTAGTCCCAGGACAGGTCGATGTCACCGGTGAGCAGCGCCTGGCGGGAGCTGTTCGAGCCCTGGATGTTGGTCAGGTCGCGCACCTCGGCACCCGCCGCGACCAGGGCGACCTCGGCGAGGTAGCCCAGGACCTGGTTCTCGGTGAAGTCCTTGGAGCCCACCGCGATGTCCACCCCGGCCAGTTCGGGCACCGGCCGGATCGAACCGGGAGCCACCTCGAAGGGCAGCGCGAACGACGACTCCAGCCCGCAGCCGGACGTCAGCAGCACCACCGCCGCGACCACCAGCCGGGTGATCCGCCTCATCGCAGCCCCTTCGGTCCGAGGTAGGTCTCGACCAGGGCGCCGAGCCAGTCCACGAGCAGCGCGAGGCCGACCGCCAGCACGGCGCCGGTGACGAGCACCGGCGCCCGCGACAGCTTGTAGCCGGTGTCGATCAGCAGCCCGAGGCCGCCACCGTTGACGAACACCGCGAGGGTCGCGACGCCGACCGCGTGCACCAGCGCGGTGCGCAGCCCGGCCAGGATCAGCGGCACGGCCAGCGGCAGCTCGATGCGGCGCAGCACGGCGCCCGCGGACATGCCGATGCCCCGCCCGGCGTCGACCAGCGACGGGTCGACGCCCTGGAGCCCGACCACGGTGTTGCGCAGCACCGGCAGCAGCGCGTAGAAGGCGATCGGCAGCACCGCCGCCCACAGCCCTTCCCACCCCGACACCAGGAAGAACAGCACCAGGACGCCGATGGACGGCGACGCCTGGCCGATCGTGGCGATGCCGAGGAACAGCGGCGCGGCAGGTCGGGCCCACGGGCGCGTGAGCACGACGCCGAGCGGGACCGCCACCACGAGGACCAGCCCGGTCACGACCAGGCTGATCACCAGGTGGTCCCAGGTCGCGGCCACCAGGGCGGGCGCGTTGAGGCTCTGCCGCTCGATCGAGTCGAGGTCCCGGCCGAACGCCCACAGCAGCACGCCACCGACCAGCGCCACCACGACGGCCGGCTGGACCAGCAGGCGCAGCCGGTCGGCGCGACGCGCTGAGGCGGTGGGCGTCCGGACCGCCGCGGCCGTCACGCGTCCGCTTCCGCGTGGTCGTCGCGCAGCTTCTGCACGGTGCCGATCACGGCGTCCACCTCCACCAGCCCCACGTACTCGCCGCGCGCGCCGGTGACGACCGCCGCGCCGCCCTCCGTGAGGATGGCTTCCAGGGCGTCCTGCAGCGTCGACTGGAGCGACAACGTCGTGCCGACCGGCTGCGGTCGTCCGAGGTCCCGCTCGTGCACCCAGCTCACCGGCCGGTCCCGGGCGTCCAGCAGCAGCGCGTAGCGGTGCTCGGACGCGGCGAGCCGGCGGCCGACCTCGGCGGGCCGGTCGGTCACCGCCGCGGTCACCGCGTGGCTCAGCTCGACCTCGCGCACCCGGCGCAGCCTGAGCTGCTTGAGCGACGCACCCGAGCCGACGAACCCGGCGACCGTGTCGTCCGCCGGGTTGGCCAGGACCGCCTCGGGGGTGTCGTACTGCAGCACGCGCGACCGGGGGCCGAGCACGGCGATCCGGTCGCCGATCTTGACGGCCTCGTCGAAGTCGTGGGTGACGAACACGATCGTCTTGCGCAGCTCGGATTGCAACCGCATCAGCTCGTCCTGCAGGTTGCCGCGGGTGATCGGGTCCACCGCGCCGAACGGCTCGTCCATCAGCAGCACGGGCGGGTCGGCGGCGAGCGCGCGGGCCACGCCGACGCGCTGCTGCTGGCCGCCGGAGAGCTGTCGGGGGTAGCGGTCGCGGAACTCGGCCGGGTCGAGCCCGACCAGGTCGAGCATCTCGTCGACCCGGTCGGCCACCCTGGGACGTCGCCAGCCCAGCAGGCCGGGGACCGTCCCGACGTTCTGGCCCACCGTCAGGTGCGGGAACAGCCCCGCCTGCTGGATGGCGTACCCGATGCCGCGGCGCAGCTCGTCGGGGTCCAGCGACAGCGTGTCCACGCCGTCGATGGTGATGCGGCCCGAGGTCGGCTCGATCAACCGGTTGATCATCCGCATCGTGGTGGTCTTGCCGCACCCGGAGGGGCCGACCAGCACCACCGTCTCCCCCGCCGGGACGGTCAGGCTGACCGACTCCACCGCGGGCGCCGCGACGCCGGGGTAGCGCTTGGTCACGTCGACGAGCCGGATCTCACTGGCCACGGATCCCCCTGGAGACGGTGCAGCGGCCGATCAGCGCGAAGATCCCGTCCAGGACCAGCGCGAGGACGACGATGCCGAGCGTGCCGGCCACCGCCTGGTTGGTCGCGTTCGCGCTGCCCGCCCTGGTCAGCCCGGCGAAGATCTCCACGCCCAGGCCGGGACCGCGGGCGTAGGCGGCGATCGCGGCGATGCCCATCAGCATCTGGGTGGCGACGCGGGTCCCGGTCAGGATCGCGGGCCAGGCCAGCTTCAGCTCCACCCTGGTCAGCACCCCCCACCGGCTCATCCCGACGCCGCGCGCCGCGTCGCGCACCGCCGGGTCGACACCGCCGAGACCCACGATCGTGTTGCGCACGACCGGCAGCAGGCCGTACAGCACGAGCGCAACCACGGTCGGCGGCACGCCCAGGCCCAGGACCGGGATGAGCAAGCCGAGCAGGGCGAACGCCGGAATGGTGAGGATCGCGCTGGTCAACGCCGTCGCGGCGGTCGAGCCGAGCGGGCTGCGGTACACCGCGACCCCGATGCCCACCCCGATCACCGCCGCGATGGCCGCGCACTGCACCACCGCGCTGACGTGCAGGAGGGCTTCGACCAGCAGCCGGTGCCACCGGTCGGCCAGGAACTCCCCGAAGCTCACGACCCCGCCCCCGATCCGACGCGACCGACCATCCCTGTCCACAGAGGACGGATGACCTACCTCCTCGTCCGGGAACAACGGTCCGAACAGGACAGCGGTGCCGCGCCCCACCGCCATCATGCCGCAGCACCCCGCCCGCCCACCTGCCGATCACCTGACGATCACACCGGGCCGCGCTGCGCCCGCCGCCTTCGGCCGCGTCCGGCGGCGCCGCCCGCGCCACCCGTCCGGCGGCTTCCTCCTCATTCCGGCCTGCCGGACGCGGCGCAGCGGTAGCGTGCGGCACGGCGTGACAGAGGCAGGGGAGGCACAGCCATGCACCGATCACCAGCGACCCGCCGCACTGAACCGGACGTCGTGCCGTGAGCACGGGCAGGACCACTCGCCGCCGCCTGCTCACGGCGGGCGCGGTCGCGGTCGGTTCCACGTTGCTGACCGCGCCGAAGGCCTTCGCCGACGGCTACGGCTCCGGCGCGCTCGGTCCGTGGGAGAACTCGTCCAAGGCGATCTCGACGCTCACCCAGATCAGGCCGGTGCTCGACACCGACGGGCTGTTCATGTTCGGCGACAGCATCTCCGTGCAGGACGGCTACTCCCTGGCCCAGCGGCTGCACGGCCGGACCGGTGACGTCATCGCCGTGCACAACTGGTCCGGCCGCCCCACCGCACCCGCCGTCGACGCGCTGGCGCAGTGGGCCCAGGCCTACGGCCTGCCCGGCCGCATCCTGATGGCCACCGGGTCCAACGACATCTTCACGCCGCCGGTGTTCGCCGCCCAGGTGGAGCGCGTCATGGACGTCGTCGGCCCGGCCCGGAAGGTGTACTGGGTGAACGTCCAGGTCGCCCGCACCGCCCAGACCGCCGCCGTGCAGCTCGCCGACCAGCGCAACAGCGCGTGGATCAACCTCCAGCTCGCCGACGCCCAGCGCGCGCACCCGAACCTGCGCATCGTCCGCTGGGCGGAGTTCCTGGCCGCGAAGCCGACCCGGCTCACCGCGTACCTGCGCGACGGCGTGCACACCACCGAGCCGCTGGGCCAGGACGCCCGCAACGAGCTCATCGTGCAGGCGATCGAGGCGGGCTGACCCGGCCGGGTCAGGCGTCGACCACCGCGGCGTGGCCGCGGGAGAGGACCTCCCTGGTCAGCTCCACGCGGCTGCGCACGCGCAGCTTGCCGAACACGCGGCGCAGGTGGGTGTCCACCGTGTGCGGGGAGATGGCCAACCGGCGGGCCACCGCGCGGTTGGTCAACCCCAGCACGACCAGCCCCGCCACCCGCGCCTCGGCGGGTGTCAGGCTGGTCCAGCCGCCGGTCGTGTCGGGTCTGGTCGATTCCCGCGTGTTCGACATCCGAGTTCCCCCTGGTCACTGATGGCCTGCTGCCACTGTGTGCCGGGGCGGTCGGGCGGGTCAACGAACCCGCCGCGGAGTTCCTGACAACCGGCGGATTAAGTCACAATCCGCGCGCGCAGCGCCGGGAACAGGTCCAGCGCGTTCCCGCTCGCGACCCGCGACCGCTGCTCGTCGGTCCACCCGGGGTGGCCGGCGAAGCCGTCGACGTTCTCCGCGGTGTGCCAGTCCGGCATGAACGGGTAGTCGCTGCCGAACAGCACGTGGTCCGCGCCCGCCAGCTCGGTCAGCGCGGGCAGCGCGTGCGGGGTGGCCGACATGGCGATGTCGTAGTGCAGGCGGCCCAACGACGCCAGCACGTCGACCGGCGGCTTGCCGCGCAGGTAGGAGCCGATCGTCGGGCCGTACGTGAGCCGCTTGGCCAGGAACGGCAGCGTGCCACCCGCGTGCGACAGGATCAGCCGCAGGTCCGGCAGCCGGTCCAGCACCCCGCTGAACAGCAGGCTCACCGCGGTCCGCGTGGTCTCGAAGGTGAACTCGTACAGCGACGGCGGCAGGCCGAACGTGGCCAGGTCCCGGGCGGGTGGCGCGGCCGGGTGCACGTGGACCACGATGCCGCGGTCGGCGATCTCGGCGAACAGCGGCTCGAACTCGGGCGCGCCCAGGTACTCGCCCCCGTAGCTGGTGAGCACGTTGACGCCGTCGAGGCCGAGCTGGTCCACCGCGTAGGACAGCTCGTCCTTGGCCGCGGCGACGTCCGGCAGGGGCAGCACGGCGAACGCGCCGAACCGGGTCGGGTGCGTCGAGACGAGCTCGGCGAAGTACTCGTTGACCTGCCTGGCCAGCTTCGGCGCGTCGGCCGGTCCGGCGAACGAGACGCCGGGCGCGGTGATCGACAGCAGCGCGGCGGTGATGCCGTTGCGGTCCATCACCTCCAGGCTCCGGTCGGGCTCCCACGTGGGGTAGTCCACGCCGGGGATCGGGTCGATGCCGCGCAACGCGTCGCGGTACACCGGCGGGATGGCGTGGTGGTGCACGTCGACCAGCATCAGACGTACCTCTCCCCGTACTTGGGCGCGAGCCGGATCGCGTTCTCCCGGTCGATCGCGTACTGCTCCGGCGGTGGCGGCGGCGCGCCGTCGTCGGCCGACACGCCCATCTCCAGGAAGAACCGCTCCTTGCCGGCGGGCAGGAACATCAGCAGCATCCGGCAGTCGTCGGTGAACGCGTTGGTGAACGAGTGCGTGACGCCGCGCGGGACGTAGATGAACGCGCCCGGCTCGGCGATCACCGTTTCTTCGCCGGTGAACAGCTCCAACCGGCCGTCGATCACGTAGAACAGCTCGTCCTCGTGGTAGTGGACGTGCTTGGGCGGCCCACCGCCCGCGGGCACGACGGCCTCGACCAACCCGAACGCCGGGCCCGTGTTGTGCAGGCCCGACTTGAGCGTGTAGCGGTCGCCGAACACCCACCTGCTCGGCCCCGCACCCGGTGGCACGTGCACCGCGGTCTTCAGCTGATCCGAAGTGAAACTCACCGTGCTCCCATCGTGTTGCGGTCACCGACGACCCCCACAGTGCCGCCTGTCGCACCCACCGCGAATCACGAGAACACGTGATGCCGGGCGGCCCGAGGCCGCGGTGATACTCGACGCCTCCCAGGACGAGAGGGCTCTTAGCGAACATGTCTGAAGAAACTGGGCGTGAGTTATCCCGCAGGCGCGTGCTGGCCGGTTCGGCGACCGTCGCCCTGGCCGGGGCGGTGACCGGCTCGGTGGCCGGCGCCCTGGGCGGCGTCGCGGCGGCCGAGGAGGTGTCCGGTCGCATCGGCAAGCCGACCGTGACGCCCGACGACCCGCGGTACGCGCAGCTGATCACCGGCAACAACTCGCGGTGGACGGCGCGACCCGAGGCGATCCAGCTGGTGGGCGGGACGAACGACGTGGTGGCCGCGGTGCAGGGCGCCGTGCGGGCGGGCAAGCGGATCTCCATCCGCGGTGGCGGGCACTGCTTCGAGGACTTCGTGTACCACCCGGAGGTCCAGGTGGTCATCGACATGTCCCGGATGGATCGGGTGTACTGGGATCCGGCGATGGGCGCGTTCGCGGTCGAGGGCGGGGCGCTGCTGCTGGACGTGTACGACCGCCTGTTCAAGGAGTGGGGCGTCACCCTGCCCGGCGGCATGTGCTACTCGGTGGGCATCGGCGGCCACGTCAGCGGCGGCGGGTACGGCCTGCTGTCGCGCGTGCACGGCCTGACCGTGGACCACCTGCACGCCGTCGAGGTCGTCACGGTCGACCGGTCGGGCGTGGCCCGGGCGGTGATCGCGACGCGCGACCCGAACGACCCCAACCACGACCTGTGGTGGGCCAACACCGGTGGTGGCGGCGGCAACTTCGGCGTCATCACGCGGTACTGGTTCCGCTCGCCGGGCGCGACCGGCACCACCCCGTCCGACCTGCTGGTCAAGCCGCCGGCGGAGGTGATCGTCAGCGTCGTGCAGTTCCCGTGGAGCTCGATCGACCGCACCGCGTTCACCCGGCTCGTGCACAACTACGGCGCGTGGCACGAGGCCAACGGCGCACCCGGCGGCGCGAACATCGGCCTGAGCAGCTTCTTCTCCCTCTACCACCGCTCCAACGGCAACCTGGTGATGCTGACCGTGCAGGACGCGTCGGTCCCGAACGCGGCGGGGCTGCTGCAGGACTACCTGGCCGCGATCACCGCGGGCACCTCGGTGGTCCCGTCCCCCGCGTCGGCGCCTCGTCGGCTGCCGTGGTTGGCCGCCACGCGCCTGCTCGGCACCAGCAACCCGGTGCTGACCAACCCGACGCTGCGCGGCGCGCACAAGTCCACGTACATGCGCAAGAACTTCCCCGCCGCGCACATCGCCGCGCTCTACAAGCACCTCACGCGCGCCGACTACGCGAACCCGATGGCCATGGTGACGATGCTGTCGTTCGGCGGCAACATCAACCGGGTGCGCGAGAACGCGACCGCGAACGGCCAGCGCGACTCCACGTTCAAGCTGCTCTACCAGGTGTTCTGGACCGAGCAGGCGGAGGACCCGAGGCACATCGGGTGGCTGCGCGACCTCTACCGCGAGGTCTACGCCGACACCGGCGGCGTGCCGGTGTCCAACGCGGTCACCGACGGCTGCTACGTCAACTACCCGGACGGCGACCTGCGCGACCCGGCGCAGAACACCTCCGGCGTGCCGTGGTCCACCTTGTACTACAAGGGGAACTACCCGAGGCTGCGACAGGTCAAGGCGAGGTGGGACCCGCGCGACGTGTTCCGCCACTCCCAGTCGATCGAACTGCCGTGAGGCGGGGCGCGGAGGAACGATGTCACGGGTGATCGTCGCCGGAGGCGGCATCGGCGGCCTGGCCACCGCGCTGGCGGTGGCCGACCGCGGCCACCGGGTCGTGGTGCTGGAGCGCCGGTCGGAGTTCACCGAGCTGGGCGCGGGGATCCAGTTGGCGCCCAACGCGTTCCTCGCGCTGGACCGGCTGGGCGTGGCCACCGCCGTGCTCGACCGCGCGGTCCACGTGGACGCCCTGCGCTTCATGGACGCCGTCACCGGCGAGCAGGTCGCCGCGCTGCCGGTGCTCGGCGAGTACCGCGCCCGCTTCGGGAACCCGTACGCGGTCGTGCACCGCAACGACCTGTACGCCCCGCTGCTGGCCCGGTGCCGCGCGCACGGGGAAGTGGAGCTGCGGGTGGACAGCCCGGTCGTCGGTTACGAGCAGGACGGGGACGGCGTCGCCGCGGTGCTGGCCGACGGCGGGCGGGTGCGCGGTGACGCCCTGGTCGGCGCGGACGGGCTGCGGTCGGCGGTGCGGGCGCAGCTCGTCGGCGACGGCGAGCCGCGGGTGTCCGGGCACACGATCTACCGGTCGGTCATCCCGATGGAGGAGGTGCCCGCGCGGCTGCGGTCGGACTCGGTGACGTTGTGGGCCGGGCCGCGCTGGCACTTCGTGCACTACCCGATCGACGGCGGCCGGTCGCTGAACGTCGCCGTCACGCGCGACAACCGCGCGACCGAGGCGGTCGTGGGCGTGCCGGTCGAGCACGAGCGGGTGCTCGCCGAGTTCACCGACGCCGCGCCGGTGATCCGGGAGCTGCTGGCGCTCGGGCGGGAGTGGCGCAGCTGGGTGCTGTGCGACCGCGACCCGGTCGACCGGTGGGCCGACGGCCGGGTGGTCCTGCTCGGCGACGCGGCGCACCCGATGCTCCAGTACGCCGCGCAGGGCGCCTGCATGGCGTTGGAGGACGCCGTGCACCTGGGTGACCTGCTGGCGTACGGCGAGCCGGCCGCCGCGTTCGCGGCGTTCGTCGAAGACCGGCGCGAGCGCACGGCAGCCGCGCAGCTCGTGGCGCGGGCCATGGGCACGCGGCTGTACCACCCCTCGGGAGAGGCCGCGCGGGCGCGCAACGCGATGCTCGGCGGGTGGTCGACCGAGGAGCTGTACGAGAAGGTCGCCTGGCTGCACGGCGCCACCCGGTTCGGCGGCTCGACCGGCACACCGGAATCGCTCGTGGCGGCGCGACGCGTGGAAGCAGCCGCCGGATAAAGGAACGGTCGGTCGCCGTATTGTCACCCTCGGCGACCGACCGGACTCTTCACAAAGGAATATTCCACGCCGACTTTCCCACCGGCTTACTCTATTCGCCCGGATTGACGGTCGACCCGGGCAATTGACGTGATTCCGGAAACGTTGGCCAATTCCCCGCGGTCGTGGCATCATGAGCCACATCGACCGGTGACCAGCGCAGGGGGCAGTCACGCTGGGAGAACCTCTTACCTGAGCACGTTTCGCACCGGTCAGTGGATCGAGCGCGGCGCGTGGCCGTCGAGGGGGCGGCCGCCATTAGCTGTACGCGCAGCGCCGCCACGCACGCCGGGACGCGCCGTTCCGGGCCATTCGCCGGGTCGGCGTGCCCGAACAGGTCGACAACGCCGCTGTGGGGAGCCGAAAAATGAGCAATGCGCACGTGACGGGACATGCGGAGCTGGATCGGGAGTGGCTGGCCGAGGACGCCGCGGAGCTGTGTGAACGGGTGTTCGCGTCGTTGGCCAGGCGGAGCCAGCGCCGCGCGGGCGAGCTGTACGTCCGCGGTCTGCTCGCCGCGGAGGGCCGCAAGTCGATGCGCAACCTCGCGTCCCAGTTCGGCAGGCCCGCGGCCGAGCAGAGCCTGCACCACTTCGTCAGCAACTCGCCGTGGGACTGGCAGCAGGTGCGCCGGGCGTTGGCCGAGCACCTGGACCGCACGGTCAAGCCGATCGCCTGGGTGGTGGACTCGATGGCGATCACGAAGTCCGGCCGGCACTCGGTGGGGGTGCAGAACGCGTTCGTGCAGCACCTGGGCCGGGTCGCCAACAGCCAGCACGCCTACGGCGTCTGGTTGGCCTCCGAGCACACGAGCTACCCCGTCAACTGGCGGCTGGCGCTGCCCGACAGCTGGTTGAACGACCCGGTGCGCCGGCGGCAGGCCGCGATCCCGGCGCACCTGTCGTCGACCACGCCCGGTTCGTGCAAGTTGAACGCCGCCCTCGAGGTGGCCGACGGTTGGGACGTCCAGCCCCGGCCGTTGGTGCTGGACGCGCGCGAGGCGGACGCCGAGGCGCTGATCGCCCAGTTGCGGCTGCGCGAGGTGTCGTTCGTGATGCGGGTCGACGCGTCGGTGAACGTGGTGGCCGACCTGGCGGACAACCGGCGCGTCCGCACGACGCTGCGCTCGCTGCGGCCCGCGCTGCACCCGCTGCGGCGACCCGTGGTGCTCGACCCGTCGCACCGGTTCCGGCTGTGCGCGACCGTGGACGTCACGGTGCCGGGTGACACGGCGCGGCCGGGCCGCCTGGTGCTGCTGGCGGTGTGGCCGCCGGACGGCAACGGATTGCCTCAGCTGTGGCTGTCGGACCTGGCCGACACGTCGAGCGCGGGGTTGCTGCGCCTGACCCGCCAGCTCGACCGGGTGCGCCAGGACGTGGCGGAGGTCAGCTCGCAGGTCGGCATCGAGGACTTCACCGGCCGCTCGTTCGCGGGCTGGCACCGGCACATCACGCTGGTGTCGGTGGCGCACGCGATCCTGATGCCCGCCAACGCCGACTTCCGCATGCCCGAGATGCTGGTCGCCGGCCGGTCGTCCTAGCCGACGCGCCCGGGCGGCGGCACCACCGGGAACGGGAGGTGCCGACGGTGCCGCCGCCCGGGCGCGGCCCGACCGACCGCGGCGGCCCGCGTCGGCGGTCCCGGCGCGCGGAGGGGTCGCCGGACGCCGGATCGCCGAACAGCGAGCCACCGAACAACAAGTAGCCGAACACCACGTCGCCGGGCGACAGCTCGCGGAGTGCCGGCCCCGGTCAGCGGGCGTCGGCGAGTTCGGCCGGGTCGGCAGGCGTGTACGAGGCCAGGATGGCGTCGATCAGCCCCGGGAACCGGGCGTCCAGGTCGTCCCGTCGCAGCGACAGCAGCAGCGTCCGGCCCGAAGCGCGCTGGTTGATCACGCCGCTCTCCCGCAACACCCGCCAGTGGTGCGTCAGCGTCGACTTCGACACGCCGTCCACGATCGCGCCGCACGGGTACTCCCCGCCCTCCGCGAGCACCTGGAGCACGTTCATCCGCAACGGGTGGCCGAGCGCGGTCAGCACGGCCTCCAGCCGGATCTGGTCGCGGGCCGGGTGGTGGGGTTCGGACACGGGACCGAGTGTACGCGTACATGCGAAATGACAAACCCTGGCGAGCCGTTTGACAGCGGGGCGTGACTGTACGAGCATCCACGTACATTCCAACTGTACGTATAGTGACGTACAGTGCCACGACAAGGAGCGCCATGCCCACCGCCCCGCCCCAAGCTCGACGGCTCGGCCCGGCCCTGCTGCTGCTCGGGTTCGCGCAGCTGATCATCACCGTGGACTTCAACATCGTCTACGTCGCGCTGCCGGACATCGGCGACTCCCTCGGCTTCAGCGCCCAGACCCTGCAATGGGTGATCAGCGCGTACGCCGTCGCGTTCGGCGGCCTGCTCGTGCTCGGCGGTCGGGCGGCCGACCTGCTCGGCA
Organism: Saccharothrix saharensis; assembly: GCF_006716745.1. Lineage (NCBI taxonomy): Bacteria > Bacillati > Actinomycetota > Actinomycetes > Pseudonocardiales > Pseudonocardiaceae > Saccharothrix > Saccharothrix saharensis. The sequence continues at coordinate 1,193,710 of NZ_VFPP01000001.1, forward strand.
GGCGTCGGATGTTCGTGCTGGCGCTGACCGTCTACGCGGTCGCCTCGCTGCTCGGCGGCCTCGCGCCCAACACCGGCGTGATGATCGCCGCGCGCGCGTTGCAGGGCCTGGGTGGCGCGCTGCTGTTCCCGGCCACCCTCTCGCTGGTCAACACCATGTTCGCGGAGGGCAAGGAGCGCAACCGGGCGCTCGCGGTGTGGAGCGCCTGCGGCGCCAGCGGCCTGTGCCTCGGCTCGCTGCTCGGCGGTCTGCTCACCGACGCGTTCGGCTGGACGTCGGTGTTCTACGTCAACGTGCCGCTGGCCGGGCTCGCCGCGCTCGTCGCGTTCGCGCTCATCCCCCGCGACCCGGCTCGCGAGCGCGGCCGCACGTTCGACCTGCCCGGCGCGATCACCGCGACCCTCGGCGTGACGCTGCTCGTCTTCGTCCTGGTCCAGGGCCCGGAGTCGGGCTGGACCTCGCCGGAGGTGCTGATCAGCCTGGTGCTGTCGATCGTCCTGCTGGTGGCGTTCGCGGTCATCGAGGGCCGCAGCCGCGACCCGCTGATGCCGCTGCGCCTGTTCACCAACCGCAGCCTCAGCACCGCCATGTCCATCGCGTTGGTCTTCGGCGCGACCTACAGCACCGTGCCGTACTTCCTGACCGTCTTCTTCCAGAGCGTGCACGGCTACGACGCCCTGCAGACCGGCCTGGCGTTCCTGGTGCCCGCGGTGCTGATCGCGGTCGGCACGCAGATCAGCGGCCGCATGGCGGGCAAGGTCGACATGCGGGTCATCCTGATCCTGGGCATGGCGATCGGCATCGTCGGCACCGCCGCCATCGCCTACGGCATGAGCGACTCCGGCGGCTCCTACCTCGCCGTGCTCCCCGGCTTCGCGCTCTACGGCATCGGCCAGGGCATCACGTGGACCGGCATGTGGATCGCCGCCGCGTCCGGTGTCGCGGGCGGCGAGCAGGGCGTCGCCTCGGCGATGACGTCCACCGCGATGCAGGTCGGCACCGCCGTCGGCCTCGCCGTGCTGGTGGCCATCGCCAACCCCGGCGCGATCGGCTTCACCACCGACACCCTCCAGTCCGCGGTGTACGTCGCCGCGATCGGCATCGTGCTCGGCATCCTGGTGAGCTTCGCGTTGCGCAAGCCGCGCGCCGCGGACCGGGCCGCCGTCGCGGAACCGGTGGCCGTCGTCGACTGACAGTGATGATGTGTGTGGTGACGTCGTTGGCGGGTCCGACCCACCGACTGACTGACGTTTCGACTGTCCTGCCGGCGATTCGTCGGCCCGTCGGCGACGTCACCACGCACGCGGCCGGACGGGCGCCTGTGACTTCATAGCCGGCCTGGCCAGAGGTCCCGTCACTGTCCTGTCCTGTCCTGTCCACCCGCCCGACCGGCGCGTGCCACCCCCGGTGAACACACGCTGCGAGGGACGGACACCACCAGCATGACGCATCACAGCACGCCGGTCACCGACGGAGTCGACACCCACGGCCACACCCACCACGCCGCCGTGGTCGACGGCGTCGGCCGGCACCTGGCCGATCGGCAGTTCCCGCCACGACCGGCGGCTACCGGGCCCTGCCGGGCTGGATGCGCTCGCACGGCACCGTGACGGCGGTCGGGGTCGAGGGCACCGGTGCCTACGGCGCCGAGCCCGCCCGCGTGCTCACCGCCGCCGGCACCACCGTCGTCGAGGTCGACCGGCCCGACCGCGCCACCCGACGCGCCAAGGGCAAATCCGACCGGTCGACGCCTACACCGCCGCCACGGCCGTGCTCGCCGGACGGGCCACCGGCACCCCCAAAAGCCGCGATGGCCTGGTCGAGGCCGTCCGCGTGCCGCGCATCCCCCGCCGCGATGCGGTCAAAGCCCGCACCCAAACCGTCAACCAGGTCCACGCCCTACCGGTCACCGCACCCGCGCCGCCGCGCGAACGGTTCACCGGCCTGGACCGGTCCGCGCTGGTGAAAACCCTGACCCGACCGCCCCCCTCCCCGCCTCCTCCGGCCGCGTCCACCGCCACCGCCTCAACCGCGGCGGCGACCGCGCCCACGTCCAACGCCGCACCGCCCAGGGGCTGTCGAAGAAAGACATCACGCGCCGCCTCAAACGCTTCATCGCCCGCGAGGTCCACCGAGCCCTGACCAGCACAACAGTCGATCACACAGCCCGAATCACCCCGGCATCAACAGCTTGACTCCTATGGGACCATCGCCGGCACACGCACAGCACAAGCGCGAAATCCCTTCTGTCCCAACGTTTTGACACAGTCGAAGCGTCCGTGACGAACTGGATCGCGAATCCGCCCGGTTCGCCCCGATCGCGCCCCGCCGTCCCGCAGGCTCGGGACATGGACTTGATGGATCGTGTCGGAGCGCTGCCGGGCAACGAGATCCGGCGCAGGCGGTCGCTGCCTGCCGCGCACCAACCCGCTTGGGACGCGGAGGCCGCGGCCGGGGTGGGCGCGGCGCTGGCCGGGATGCCCGGCCTGGTCGAGGTCGGGGAGGTGCGGCGGCTCGGTGCGCTGCTCGCCGAGGTGGCGGCGGGCCGCGCCCAGGTCGTGCAGGCGGGTGACTGCGCCGAGGACCCGGCCGAGTGCGGCGCCGGCGACCTGGCCCGCAAGGTGGGGCTGCTGGACGCGGTCGCGGGCGCGATGGCGGCCGGCGCGGGCGTGCCGGTGATCCGCGTCGGCCGGTTCGCGGGCCAGTTCGCCAAACCCCGATCCGCCCCGGTGGAACGGGTCAACGGCGTGGAGCTGCCGGTGTACGCCGGCCACATGGTCAACAGCCCGGAGCCGGACCCCGAACTGCGGCGGCCGGACCCGAACCGGATGCTCTCCTGCTACACCGCGTCCCGTTCGGCGTTGGCGTTCCTGCGGGGCCCCTCGGGCGACCACGACGTGTGGTCGAGCCACGAAGCGCTGGTCCTCGACTACGAGCTCGCCATGCTGCGGCGCGACGGCGACGGCGACACCGTGCTCGGCTCGACCCACTGGCCGTGGATCGGGGAGCGCACCCGCCGACCCGACGGCGCGCACGTGGACCTGTTGGCGTCGGTGGTGAACCCGGTGGCGTGCAAGGTCGGCCCGGCGGCGTCCACCGACGACGTGCTCGCGCTGTGCGCCCGGCTCGACCCGCACCGCACGCCGGGCAGGCTCACGCTGATCTCCCGGATGGGTGCGGACGTGGTGGCCGACCGATTACCCGCCCTGGTCGCCGCCGTGCGCGCGCAGGGTCACCCGGTCATCTGGCTGTGCGACCCGATGCACGCCAACACGGTGACCAACGCCGAAGGCCTGAAGAGCCGTCTGCTGACCGCCATCACCCGCGAGGTCCGGTCGTTCCGGGTGGCGGTCGCGGGCGCGGGCGGCGTCGCGGGTGGGCTGCACCTGGAGACCACGCCCGACGACGTCACCGAGTGCGCGGCCGACGAAGCGGGACTGGCCGACGTGGGCGCCAAGTACACGACGTTGTGCGACCCGCGGCTCAACCCCGGGCAGGCCGTCGCGGTCGCCGCGGTCTGGGGGGAGTGACGTGTTCCACGACAACACGGCGGTGGTCACGGGCGCGGCGGGCGGCATCGGCACGGCCGTCGTCCGCGCGCTGGTCGAGCAGGGCGTGTCGGTCGCCGCGGTCGACGTCGCGTCGGACGGCCTGGCGAAGCTGGAAGGCGACCAGGTGACGGTGCACGCGGTCGACGTGGCCGACAGCGCGGCGGTCGAGGCGCTGGTCGGGGACGTCGAGGCGCGGGTGGGCCCGATCGGCGCGCTGGTGAACGCGGCGGGCGTGCTGCGGACCGGCCGGGCGCACCTGCTCACCGACGACGACTGGGCGACCACGTTCGCGGTCAACAGCACGGGCGTGTTCCACCTGTGCCGCGCGGTGGCGACCCGCATGATCCCCCGGCGCGGCGGCGCGATCGTGACCGTGGCGTCGAACGCGGCGGGCATCGCGCGGATGGACATGGCGGCCTACGCGGCCTCCAAGGCCGCGGCGACGAGCTTCACCCGGTGCCTCGGGCTGGAGCTGGCCGAGTACGGCATCCGCTGCAACGTCGTCGCGCCCGGCTCGACGCACACCCCGATGCTGACCGGCCTGTGGGACGACGGTGACGCGGTCCGCGTCTCGGTGGAGGGCGTGCCCTCGGCGTTCCGGACCGGCATCCCGCTCGGCAAGGTCGCGCAGCCGTCCGACGTGGCCGACGCGGTGCTGTACGTGCTGTCCGACCGCGCGTCCCACATCACCATGCAGACGCTCACCGTCGACGGCGGCGCGGCGCTCGGCGCGTGACCACGCCGACGTCCGCCGCTCGGCGAGGAAGGTAGCCACGCCATGCCCATCCCGACGATCGACGCCTACCCCATGCCCACCGGAGCCGGGTCGGACGGCCCGCTGCGGTGGGTGGTCGACCCGGAGCGCGCCATCCTGCTGATCCACGACATGCAGCGCTACTTCGTCGCGCCCTTCCCGGCGGACGAGGAACCGGTGGTGTCCTTGGTGGCCAACATCGCCGCGCTGCGGGAGCGGTGCGCCGCGCTCGGCGTCCCGGTCGCCTACACCGCGCAGCCCGGCAGCATGACGCCGGCGCAACGCGGCCTGCTCACCGACCTGTGGGGACCGGGCATGACGGTGTCCGAAGCCGACCGCGCGGTGGTGGACGAGCTGGCGCCGGGCGAGCACGACGCGGTGTTCACCAAGTGGCGCTACAGCGCGTTCTTCAACTCCGGGCTCGAGCAGTTCCTGCGGGAACGCGGCCGTGACCAGATCGTCGTGTGCGGTGTGTACGCCCACGTGGGCGTGCTCATGACGTGCCTGGACGCGTTCAGCTCCGACATCCGGCCGTTCCTGGTGACCGACGCGGTCGCGGACTTCTCCGAGGCGCACCACCGGATGGCCGTCACCCACGCCGCAGCGACGTGCGCGCTGACCACGTCCACCAAGGAGGTCTTGCAGATGCTGTCGACGGGGGCCGGCTCGTGACCGACACCGACCTGCTCGACCGGCTGCCGGCCGGGCACGCCGACGCCTACGCCCTGCTGCACCGGCCCAAGTCGACCGGTTCCGGCCACGTCGAGGTGTTCGCGGGCCCGCTGACGCAGCACGACCGGCTGGCCGAGCTGTCCGTCCACCAAGGACAGGTGCTGGCGCTGCTGCCCTACCGGCAGGTCACCGAGCGCGGCTTCGCGTGCGCGGACGACGGTTCACCGCTGCTCGCGATGGAGGTGTCCGAGCGGGCCGTGCTGCCGCTCGACGACGTGCTCGACCGGCTGCCGGACACCCCGATCGAGCTCACCGACGGGCACTTCGACATCGACGACGACGGGTACGCCGACATCGTCCGCGCCGTGATGGCAGACGAGATCGGGCGTGGCGTCGGCGCGAACTTCGTGGTCAAGCGGTCGTACCTGGTCGACATCGCGGACTACTCCCCCGCGACCGCGCTGACCCTGTTCCGCCGGCTGGTGACCCGCGAGCTGGGCGCGTACTGGACGTTCCTGGTGCACACGGGCACCCGCACGTTCGTCGGCGCGAGCCCCGAGCGGCACGTCACCCTCGACCGCGGCCGGGTCGTGATGAACCCGATCAGCGGCACGTACCGGTACCCGCCTTCCGGACCCGGGTTGGACGGCGTGCTGGAGTTCCTCGCCGACCGCAAGGAGGTGGACGAGCTGCACATGGTGCTGGACGAGGAGCTGAAGATGATGGCCCGGGTGTGCGGCGCGGGCGGGCGCGTCATCGGCCCGTTCCTCAAGGAGATGGGCAACCTCGCGCACACCGAGTACCTGATCGGGGGCAGCACCGCGATGGACGCGGGAGACGTGCTGCGGGAGACGCTGCTCGCGCCGACCGTCACCGGCAGCCCGTTGGCGAGCGCCTGCGAGGTGATCAGCCGCTACGAGCCCGCCGGGCGCGGTTACTACAGCGGCGTGGTGGCGTTGATCGGGCCGGACCCGTCGGGTGGGCGGGCGGTCGACTCGGCGATCCTGATCCGCACCGCCGACATCGACGCCGTCGGCCGGGTGGCCATCGGCGTCGGCGCGACGTTGGTGCGGCACTCGGACCCGGCGTCGGAGGTGGCCGAGACGCGCGTGAAGGCGGCGGGCCTGCTGGCCGCGCTGACCGGGTCGGCGATGTCGGCGTCACCGGCCGAGGGCGCGGGGTTCGGCGCGCAGCGGCCGGTGGTGGAGGCGTTGGCGCGGCGGAACGAGCCGCTGGCCCGGTTCTGGTCGGAACCGGCGGGTCGGCGGGACCGGCCGCGGGCGGGGTTCGCGGGCAAGCGGGTGCTCGTGGTCGACGCGGACGACACGTTCACGTCGATGATCGACGTGCAGCTGCGGTCGCTCGGAATGGAGGTCGTGGTGCGGCGCTACGACGTGGAGCACGCGATCGACGACGCGGACCTCGTCGTGCTCGGGCCCGGTCCCGGCGACCCGCGCGACCGGGCCCACCCGAAGATCGCCCACTTGGGCGCGGCGGTGCGGCGGCTGCTGGGCGAGCGGCGGCCCTTCCTGGCCGTGTGCCTGAGCCACCAGGTGCTGAGCGCCCACCTCGGCCTGCCGCTGGTGCGCCGGGACCTGCCGCACCAGGGCGTGCAGCTCGGGATCGACCTGTTCGGCCGGAGCAGGCACGTCGGGTTCTACAACACCTTCGCGGCCCGGCACGACGGCGGCCCGCTGCCGCTCGGCGACGACGTGGACGCGATCGAGGTCAGCCGCGACCCGACGACCGGGCAGGTGCACGCGCTGCGGGGCCCCGGCTTCGCCTCGACCCAGTTCCACCCGGAGTCGATCCTCACCCGGGACGGTCCGGACATCCTGGCCGACCTGGTCGCGCCCCTGCTGACGGCGGCGGTGCCGAGGTGACCGGCGGCCGGGACCACGACAGCGGCGGCGAGCGGGACCACGGCGGCGATCGGGACGGAGGCGGCATGAACCACCACAGCGGCGCGATGAGCAGGCGGCGGTTGTTGGCGGCCACCGGCGCGATCGGGATCGGCGCGGTGGCGGCAACCGGAGCGGCGGCGGCCGAGGTCGGGACAGCGGGGGCCGGGTTCGAGGCGGTGACGGTCGGGCCCGGCGACCCGCGGTACCCGGACCTGGTGGTGGGCCTGGACCGGCGGTGGGTGGGACGGCCCGGGTCGGTGCGGGTGGTGTCCTCGCCGCGGCAGGCGCTGGACGTGGTGCGGGAGGCGGTGCGGACGGGCAGGCGGTTGACCGTGCGCGGTGGCGGGCACTGCTACGAGGACTTCGTGTTCAACGCCGAGGTCGACGTGGTGCTCGACCTGTCCGAGATGACCTCGGTGACCTTCGACCCCGTGCACCGCGCGTTCTCGGTGGAGGCCGGGGCCACGCTGCTCGACGTGTACGAACTGCTCTACAAGACGTGGGGCGTGACGATCCCGGCCGGCCAGTGCTACTCGGTCGGCGTCGGCGGGCACGTCGCGGGCGGCGGCTGGGGCCTGCTGTGCCGCCGCGACGGGCTCGTGGTCGACCACCTGCACGCGGTGGAGGTCGTCGTCGTGGACGCGGAAGGCCGGGCCAGGCTCGTGGTGGCGACCCGTGACCCCGACGACCCCCACCACGACCTGTGGTGGGCGCACACCGGTGGTGGCGGCGGCACCTTCGGCGTGGTCACCCGGTACCTGTTCCGCTCGCCCGACGCGCGGTCGGACGACCCGGCGCGACTCCTGCCGAAGCCGCCGGCCGAGCTGCTCCTGAGCGCGATCGCGTGGCCGTGGGACGGGATGACCGAGGCGGTGTTCACCCGGTTGGTCCGCAACTGGACCGGCTGGCACACGGCCAACGCCGCGCCCGGCGGGCGGTACGCGGGGCTGTGCGGCTTCCTGCTGCTCAACCAGCGCGCCACCGGCGAGGTCGGCCTGTTCACCGTGCTCGACGGCACCGGCGCGGACGCGGAACGGCTGCTGGACCGCTTCATCGCCGACGTCACGCGCGGCGTCGACCTGCCGCACGGCGCGCTCACCCGGCCCTCCGGTGAGCACGGCCCGCTGACGCGGTACGCCCGGCCGAAGCGGTGGAGCTGGCTGACCGCGACCCGGCACCTGGGCACGATGCACCCGCGGATGGTGGATCCGACGCTGCGCGGCGAGCACAAGTCGGCCTACCACCGCGCGGGGTTCACCGACGCGCAACTCGCGGCCCTGTACCGCAACCTCGACGGCCGGGACGGGTTCGCCAACCCGTTCGCGCAGGTGATGCTGACCTCGTCGGGCGGCCGGGTGAACGCCGTGGGGCGCACCGACACCGCGAACGTGCACCGGGACAGCGCGTTCAAGCTGCACATCCAGACCGGCTGGAGCGAGCCGTCCGACGACGACGCGAACGTGGCGTGGGCGCGTCGCTTCTACGCCGAGCTGTACGCCGGGACCGGCAGGGTGCCGGTCCCGGACGAGCGCACCGACGGGTGCGTGCTGAACTACCCCGACGCCGACCTCTCCGAGGCCGCGCACAACACGTCCGGCGTGCCGTGGCACGCGTTGTACTGGGGCGAGAACTACCCCCGGCTGCAACGGGTCAAGGCGGCCTACGACCCGACCGACTTCTTCCGGCACCGGCAGTCCGTCCGGCTGCCCTGACCCCCGTCACGCCGGCGCGCCGAACCAGGTGCGCAGCGCCTCGTCGAGGGTGTCGTGGTCGCTCTCCAACCCCGTGCCGCCCCACGCGATGTAGCCGTCTGGGCGGACCAGCAGCGTCGGCGCGGACGGCACGTCGTCGCAGCTCGCCACGACCACGTCCACCCGGTCCGCCCACGGCGCCGCGACCCGGCGCAGCGGTTCGCGGTCGGCCAGGTCCAGCAGCACGGGACGGCCCGCGCGCAGCAGCTCGGCCAGGGTGGCCGCCTCGGCGCCCACCTTGAGCCGCAGGTCCGGCACGAACAGCCCGGCGAGCTGGTCGTCGGGCCGCCCGGTCTCGTAGCGCACGTCCACGCCGGTGATCATGCCTGCGAGGAAGTCGTTGACCTGCGGCAGTTGCATGAGCTCCACGAACAGCTCGCGCAGCGCGTCCACCCGCCGGTCGGGCAGCATCAGGCCGACCTGCGCGCGCACGTTGTAGAGCACGCGGGCGGCCACCGGGTGCCGTTCGGCGTGGTAGGTGTCCAGCAGGCCTTCCGGCGCCCACCCCCGCACCTGCGCGGCGAGCTTCCAGCCGAGGTTGACCGCGTCCTGCAGGCCCAGGTTGACGCCCTGGCCACCGGCCGGGAAGTGCACGTGCGCGGCGTCGCCCGCGACCAGCACCCGGCCGCGCCGGTAGGTGTCGGCCTGCAGGGCGGCGTCGGTGAAGCGGGTGAGCCAGCGCGGCCGGTCCATCGGCACCGGGCGGCCCGCGATGCGCTCCACCTCGGCGCGCAGCTCCTCCAGCGTCACGGGCGCGGTCCGGTCCGGGCGGGACAGGGCCGCGTCGCGGAAGTCGTAGGTGCACACCCGGCTGTGGCCCAGCGGGTTGGTCCAGAACAACGTCCAGCCGCGTTCGGTGCGCTGCCAGCCGACCGGGGCGGTGCCCGGGTCGAGCAGCCGGACGTCGCCCATCAGCGCGGCGACCGTGCCGGGCGTGCCGACGAACCCGATGCCGGCCAGCTTGCGCACGGCGCTGCGCGCGCCGTCGCAGCCCACCACCCAGTCGGCGGTGACCTGCCGGGTCGCGCCGGACGTCGAGCGGACGTCCAGCACGACCCGGTCACCCCGGTCGTCGAGGCCGACGACCTCGCTGTCGCGCTGGATCACGGCGCCCAGCGCGGCGGCCCGGTCGGCGAACACCTGCTCGGCGTAGGCCTGCGGGCTGCCGACGATGACCGGGCCCTCGTCCACGACTCGGCCGATGTCGAGGTTGAACAGCCCCGCGAAGTGGAACGTCACGGAGCGCCCGCCGCGCCGCGCCGCCTTGTGCGGCCCGGGTTGCACGGCGTCGAGCAGCCCGCGCCGGTGCAGGGTCTCGGCGGTGCGGGCGTGCAGCGTGCCCGCCTTGGACTCGCCGGTCGGCTCGGCCAACCGCTCCAGCACGACCGTGCGCACGCCGCGCGTGGCGAGTTCCAGCGCGAGCAACATCCCCACCGGTCCGCCACCGGCCACGGCCACCTCGTAGTGGGTCATCGCCGACCCACCGCGCAACGGACGCACCGCATGTCCCTGTTCCGCCGTTCTCCCGCGCTGGAAGGCATCGTCGTCTCCTCGGGATCGCCCACCCATGATAGTACGACTCTACACGTACATACGTAGGTTTCAGGAGCGGGTCGTCGCCCCCGCGGTGTTCGCCCAGAACTCGGCACAACGCCCGTCGCGGCGCAGCAGGTCGTCGTGCGAGCCCTCCTCCACGACCCGCCCACCGTCCAGGAAGACGACGCGGTCGGCGCGTTGGGCGGTCCGCACGCGGTGCGCCACCATCACCACCGTGCGGCCCGCCATCAGGCGTTCCACACCGTCGTGGACGGCCGTCTCGTTCACCGGGTCCAGCGCCGAGGTCACCTCGTCCAGCAGCACCACGGGTGCGTCCTTCAGCAGCGCCCGCGCGATGGAGACGCGCTGGCGCTCACCGCCCGAGAGCAGGGCACCGCCCTCGCCGACGTTCGTCGCCCACCCGCCGGGCAGCCGTTCGACCACCTCGTCCAACCGCGCCGCGACGGCCGCCTCCCGCACCTCGGCGTCGGTCGCACCGGGACGGCCCAGCCGCACGTTCTCCTCGATCGTGCCGTCGAACAGGTAGACCTGCTGGAACACGAACGCGATCCGCGACATCAGCTCCTCCGAGCCGATGTCCCGCACGTCCACGCCGCCCACGCGCACCGCGCCCGCGTCCACGTCGTGGAACCGGGCGAGCAACTGGAGCAGCGTGCTCTTGCCCGCGCCCGACGGCCCCACGACGGCCAGCCGCCGGCCCGGCGGCACGGACAGCGTCACGTCGTCGATCACCGTGCGGTCGCCGTGCCGGAACGTGACGCGGTCGAGCTCCAGCCCGTGGTGGCGCGGCTCGACGGGTTCGCGCGGCTCCGGCAGCGGTTCGGTGCGCAGCACGGCGTCGAGCCGCGCCAGCTCGAACCGGGCGACGCGGACCTTGCCGCCGATGTCGGACAACGACAGCAGCGGGTCCGCGCAGCGTGCGGCCAGCACGAGGACCGCCGGCACCTCGGCCGTGCCGATGGCACCGCCGACCGCGAGGTAGGCGCCCAGGACCAGCACCGCGGTGAACACCGCCTGCACCGTGAACGTCAGGCCCACCACGCCGGGCATCGCCGCCAGGACACCGCGCCGGGACGCGCGTTCGACGTCGTGCAGCGCATCGTCCAGCAACCGGAACCGCTCGCCGGTCCGGCCGCCCGCGCGCAGGACCGGCTGTGCCTGGAGGTACTCGATGACCCGGTCGGCGGCCTCGTGGTCGCGTTCGGCGCGCTCCGCGTCGGCGGCGGCCGTGGATCGTCCCGCCCAGGCCTGGACCGCCACCACCACGGGTGCGCGCCGCCTCCGCGAGGTCAGCGGCGGTCATCGCGCTCCCCCGCCGTCGTCACGGTCCGGTCCGCCACCAGGTGGTCCCGCAGGAACCGGGTGACCTCGGCCCGCGCGGCCTTCGCCTGCCGCACCAGGCCGGGCATGCTGAGGAACCCGTGCGGCGCGCCGCGGTGTTCGGTGAGCCGCACGGGCGTGCCCGCCTCGCGCAGCCGCTCGGCGTATCGGCGACCCTGATCGGCCACCGGGTCGACGGTCGGCACGACCACGAGCGCCGGTGCCACCTCGCCGAGGCCGGCGGCGTGCAGCGGCGAGAGCGCGACGGGATCGGTTCCCGGCGGCAACGCCAACCGGTGGAACAGCCGCATCTGCGCGGCCGTGAGGGTCGAACCGTGCGCGTGCTGCGCCATCGACGGGAAGTCGAACGCCGCGTCGGTCAGGTCCACGACCGGGTTGACCACCACTTGGGCCCGCAAGGTCGGACCGGAGGCCGCGGCCCGGATCGCGGCCAGGGCGGCGACCAGCCCGCCGGTGCTCTCCCCGAACACCGCGATCCGGGTCGGGTCGACGCCCCAGTCGGACGCGTGCCGCACGACGTGCTCCAGCACGTCCCAGCCGTCGTCGGCGACCGCCCGGATCGAGGTGTCCGGCGCGAGCAGGCGGTGCTCGACCGAGACGACGACCGCCGGCAGCCGTGCGGCGAGGTGGCTGTTCACCCAGTCCGACTGCACCGCCGTGCCGACGAACCCGCCACCGTGCACGTGCAGGACGAGCGGCAGGTCACCGCTGCGGTGCGCCGGCCGGTACACCCGCACCGGGAGCACGCGGTCGGGCAGCGCCACCTGCCGCCACCGGATCCCCGCTTCGCCGTCCGGGAACCCGGTGACCACCCGGAACAGCCGGGACGACCGCTTGCGGTTCTCCGCGTCCCGGAAGGCGGCCAGCGCCTCGGCCGTCATCGTCGACCAGTCCGGTTCCCCGCGCAGGGCGCGCAGCAGCCGGACGCCCAGCGGCGGGCGTTCCACGTCGTTCATGTCCCCCTCCTCGACCACCATAATTTCGCTACCGATGGTATCGATACCGATCGTAGCGCAACTCGCTATCGTGGAGCCATGACCCGGGAGAGCACCTCCGCCAAACCGCCCGGCCGCCCTCGGGCGGGCATCGACGCCGTGGTCTTCGCCGCGACGCTGAAGACCGTCCACGAACTGGGTTATGCGAGCGCGACGATGGACCGCATCGCGGCCGCGGCCGGTGTCGCGAAGACGACGATCTACCGCCGCTGGCCGTCCAAGGGCGCGCTGATCACGGACTGCCTGGTCGACACGTTCGGCCCGCTGCCGCCGATGCCGGGCAGCCGGGCCGAGTACCTCGCCGCGGCCATCGACCTGGCCGCCACGAAGATCAGCCGGCCGGGGGTGGGGGCCGCGTTCGCGGGTGTCTTCGTCGACGCCGTCAGCGACGCGAGCCTGCGCGAGATCCTGTCGACCCGGTTGCAGGCGCCGTACCTGCGCGCGTTGCAGGACGCGCTCGGCGAGCCCGAGGACCGCATCCTGCTCTTCGTCGACATCACCGTCGGCACCCTGCTGCACCGGATGGGCATGACCGGCGCGCCGATGGCCGACGCGGACGTCGCCGTGATGACCGAGATGATCCAACACCACTTCGCCGGACCGGCCCGGTGACGACCGGACGTCCCGACTGGGGTGCCGTGCCCGGCTACCCGGGCCTCTACCGGCCCGAGGTGATCGAGCCGGGACTGCGCGGGCTCGCCGGGGCGAACGGGTTGGTCGCGGCCGCACGGGCGGCCGCGAGCCTCGACCAGGGCGCGCTCGTGCACGGGCACAGCGGTGCCGCCATGCCCGCCGCCGCCCACGCCGCGCCGTTCCTGCTCGACGTCCTCGAACACGGCCACCACGCGGCGAAGGTGGCGGCGTGCGGCTTGTTGGAGGACTCGATGCGGTTCGACCCGATCGCCGGCTTCGGCCGGGTGCCCACGTCGTTCGGCCCGGCCGTCCCCCTCTGCTGCGCCGTCGCCCACCACGTCCACGCCCGGCGTGACGCCGTGGTCGCCCTGGGCCCGCTCTTCCGCGACCTGCTCGCCGAGGCGGCCGGGCACTGGTCGTTCGAGGTCGGCGAGGTGATCGACGACGGGCGCGACGCGGTCGCCTTCGGCACGGTGCACGGCACGCTGCCGGACGCCGGGCAGGAGGCCGAGTGCCACGGCCCGGACGGCCACCTGCCGCTCGGCGAGGTGCGCCGCGAACTCCCGGCCGTGCCCGGCGAGCCGGAAGCCTGCTTGCGGCTGGTCGACGTCGCCCCGGAGGCCCTGCCCGCGCGGGCCGTGCTGATCCCCGCCGCGTGCGGTCGGCGGGCGCACTGACGGGTGCGGCTGAAACCGCGGTGAAACCACCGTGAACCGGTGGAGCGGCACTGTCCCGGTCATGACGAACATCCCCACCGAACCCGCCATCGCGGTCACCGGGCTGCGCCGGTCGTACGGCGGCAGGCCGGTGCTCGACGGCATCGACCTGCACGTGCCCGAAGGCTCGATCTGCGCGTTGCTCGGCCCCAACGGCGCGGGCAAGACGACCGTGGTCCGGGTCCTGTCGACCCTGATCCGCGCCGACGCGGGCGAAGTGCGCGTCGGCGGTCACGACGTGGACCGCGAACCCGACCTGGTGCGCGCGGCCATCGGCGTCACCGGCCAGTTCGCCGCGGTGGACGACTACCTGACCGGGGAGGAGAACCTCCTGCTGATGGCCGATCTGCACCACCTCGGCCGCGCGGGGGGTCGGCGGCGCGCGGCCGAGTTGATCGAGCGGTTCGGCCTGGCTGAGGCGGCGCGGAAACCCGGCGCGGTGCACTCGGGCGGCATGCGGCGTCGGCTCGACCTCGCCATGGGGCTGATGGGCGATCCGCGGGTGATCTTCCTGGACGAACCCACGACCGGGCTGGACCCGCGCAGCCGGCGCGACCTCTGGCAGGTCGTCCGGGACCTGGCCGGCCGGGGCGTGACGGTCCTGCTCACCACCCAGTACCTGGAGGAGGCCGACCAGCTCGCCGACCGGATCGCGTTGCTCGACCACGGCCGGCTCGTCGCCGAGGGCACGCCGGCCGAGCTGAAGCGGCTGGTGCCCGGCGGGCACGTCGAACTGCGGTTCGCCGACGACCGGGCGCTGCACGCCGCCGCGGCGGCGCTGGACGTCGTGCCGGACGCCGAGTCGCTGGTCCTGCGGGTACCCGGCGACGGCGGCACCCGTGCGCTCAAGGCCATGCTCGACCGGCTCGACGCCGCCGCCGTCGACGTGGAGGGGTTGGCCGTGCGCACACCGGACCTCGACGACGTGTTCTTCGCCGTGACCGGGCAGGCCGCCGGGTCCGCCTCGGAGGAGGTGGCCGCACGATGAGCGCGCTCGCCCTCGCCGCTCGCGACTCGGTCACCATGCTGCGCCGCCAATTGCGGCACATGACCCGGGCGTGGTCCGTGACGCTGATGCTGCTGGCCGTGCCGATCGTGTTCCTGCTGCTGTTCGTCTACGTGCTCGGCGGGACGCTCGGTGACGGCCTGGGCGTCGGGTCGGGCGGTCGCGGCGCGTACGTCGACTACGTCGCGCCCGGCATCCTGCTGGTCACCATCGCCGGCGCGGTCCAGGGCACGGCGATCTCGGTGGCGGTCGACATGACGGGCGGCATCATCGCGCGGTTCCGGACCATGGCCATCGCGCGGGTGTCGGTGCTGACCGGGCACGTGCTGGGCAGCGTGCTGCACACCCTGTTCAGCCTCGTGGTCGTGCTCGGTGTGGCCCTGCTCGTCGGCTTCCGCCCCACCGCGACCGCGGTGGGGCGGCTGGCGGCGGCCGGTGTCCTCACCGCGACGACGTTCGCCCTGGTGTGGACGGCCGTCGCCATGGGGTTGGTGACGAAGTCGGTCGCGGCGGCGAGCAACCTGCCGATGCCGCTGACCCTGCTGCCGTTCTTCGGCAGCGGTTTCGTGCCGACCGACTCGCTGCCGGCGGGCCTGCGCTGGTTCGCCGAGCACCAACCGATCACGCCGATCACGGAGACGCTGCGCGGCCTCCTGCTGGGTACGCCGATCGGCGACCGCGCCGCCATCGCCCTCGGCTGGTGCGCCGTGATCGTGCTGATCGGCTACGCGTGGGCGAAACGCCTCTACAACCGCGACCGCACCCGTTGACGAGGGCGCGGCACCGGGCCCGCTCCGGCGGACCCGGTGCCGGCTCGCGGATCGCGACGGTCGGGCGCGGTCAGCACCTCGACCCCGACCGCTCGCCGCCGGGCAGGTCCCGACCGGCTGCCGCCGAAGCCTCGGGATGAGCCGAGACCTGGCTCGCGCCGGCCGGGTCCCGCACCTCACCGGGAGGACGCTCGTCGAGCAGCGCCAGTCCCGCCGCGCGCATCCCGGCCCGGTCCAGGTCCGCGCAGGTCCGCACCGCCTCCTCGTACGCCGCGCGATCGGCGCGCACGGCGTCCGCCCTGGCCGCCGCACCCGACATCGTCGGCTGGAAGTGGTGCTGGAACCGGAACCGCTCGGCCAGCGCGATCATCCGCGCCGCCGACCGCGCGAGGGACCGGTCGCCGGTGCGGCGGAACCGGGCCAGGTCCGACACGGCGACGGCCAGCAGCAGGGTGCCGCACAACGACTGCTCGACCACGTGCGGCGGCGGGTCGGTCAACGGGTCGGTCAGCAGGCGGCGCAGCGGTTCGCGCAGTGCCTCCGCGACGTCGGCGACGAGGTCGAGGCGGTCGTGCCGGGCGTGGGCGACGACGGCCGCCGACCGCGCCTCCACCACCCACGGGTCCAGGTCGGGCGGCACGCCGGTGGACGCCAGGGCGCGGCCGTCGCGGAGCCGGCCGACCACTCGACGCCACAGCCGCAGACCCGCGTCCACCTCGCCGCGGGCGAACCGCACCTCGGCCCGGATGCCCAGGTCGTAGCCGACCGACCCGGCCTCCTCCTCGTCCAGCACGACGTGCGCGAGCCCGTCCAGCCACCGCTGCGCCTCGGCGGTGTCGCCGACCTGCAGGGCGGCCAGCACGAGCCACGACCGGACGCCGGCCGCGTCGGCCCGCGCACCGAGCCGCTGGAGCACCGGCAGCGCCGCCACCAGGTGGTCCCGGGCTTGCGCGCCCCGTTCCAGGCGCAGGCACAGTTCCGCCACCCGGCCGTGCGTGATCGAACGCAGCCACGGCAGGTCGCGGTCGGTGAACACCTCCAGGGCACGCCGGGTCGCCGCCAGTGCCGCGTCGACGTCTCCCTCGGTCTCCAGGTGGTAGCCGGCGAGCACGTTCGCGACACCGGCCACGAGCGGTTCGGCGCCGGCGCACAACCGTTCCAGCTCGGCGGGATCGCCCGACGCGCCGATGACCCAGCCGACCGCCCGGATCACCGTGTCCGGCCGCGCCGGGCCGAGTCGGCGCAACGCGACCACCGCTCGCACCGGACGCCGCCCACCGGTGCCGAACGCGTGCCCCGCCGCCACGGTGAGCGCGGTCCGGGTCACCTCGACCTGGGCCGGCTCGGGCCGGTGGTGCGCCAGCGTCCAGGACGTCTCCCGGACCAGTGCCGCGAGCCGTGGCGCGGCGGACCGGACGGTCCAGAGCCCGCCGAGGACCGCGGCGACCGCCGTGACGGCCGGCCGGTCGTCCCGTGCCAGGGCCAGGCGGAGCGCTTGGAGCAGGTTCTCGCGTTCCGCGTGGACGGCGTCGATCGCGTCGTAGGGGTCCGCCTCGAACAGCTCGTCGTGGTGGGCCGAACCGAACGCACGCGCCCACCCCAGGAGAGCGGTCACGACGTCCTCGGCCTCAGCGCCCCTCAGGCGCGTGGCGCTGAACTCGCGCACCGTCTCCAGCATCCGCAGCCGGCTGCCCGTCGGCGTGTCGGACACCTTGAGCAACGAGTGGTCGACCAGGTGCTCCAGCACCGCGTCCACGTCGTGCGCGGGCAGGCCGTCGAGCAGCGCGCGGGCGGCGTCGGCGGTGAACCCGTCGGCGAACACCGACAGCGCGCGCATCGCCGCCCGGCCCGCCGGGTCCAGCAGGTTCCAGCTCCAGTCCACCACCGCGTGCAGCGTGTGGTGCCGCCGCGGCGCGTCCCGGGCGCCGCCGCGCAGCACGCCGAACCGGTCGTCCAGCCGACGCGCGAGTTCCGCCACCGACATGGTCCGCACCCGTGCCGCCGCCAGCTCGACCGCGAGCGGCAGCCCGTCGAGGTGGCGGCACACCTCCGCCACGGTCGCGGCGGGCAGGTCGACACCCGGCCGAGCCGCCCGCGCGCGCTGCTCGAACAGCTCGACGCACGTCCGCGGGCTCAGCTCGGGCAACCGGTGGACCGACTCCGAGGACAGTCCCAGCGGCGTCCGGCCGGTGGTGAGGACCCGCAGCTCGGCGGTCGTCGCCACCAGGGCGCGGACCAGGTCGGCGGCCCCCGCGACGACGTGCTCGCAGTTGTCCAGCACCAGGAGCGACGGTCCGGCGAGCTCGGCCGCGATGGCGGCGACGTCATCGGCGACCTCGACGTGCGCGCGGTGCTCCCCCGCGCCGAGGACCGCCGCGACCTCACGGGCCACGTCGTCGTCGGAGGCGATGCCCGCCAGCGGCACGACGGCGACCACCGGCCCCTCGGCACGGCGGGCGACGGCGTGCGCGAGCCTGGTCTTGCCCAGGCCGCCCGGCCCGACGACCGAGGTCACGCGGGAGGTGCGCAGCAGCGCCTCGACCGCGGCGACGTCGTCGTCCCGGCCGAGCAGCGGGTTGGGTTCGTGCGCGACGCCGTACCGGACCTGCGGCGCCACGCCCAGCAGCAACCGCTGGTGCACGGCTTGCAGCGTCGGCCCCGGATCGGCGCCGAGCCGGTCGCGCAGGGCCCGCCGGTGTGCGTCGTACCGCGCCAGCGCCGCGGCCGGGCCGACCGTCGCCGCCTCGCACCGCAGCAGCTCGGCCACCACCTCGTCGTCGAGCGGTCGTTCGGCGGCCAGGTCCACCAGCGGCCGCACGGCTTCGGACGGGCGGCCGAGCCGCGCCAACGCGAGCGCACGGGCTCGGACCAGCGTGCGGTGGGAACCGCGCCGTTGCGCCCGCAACGCGCCGACCGGGCCGTCGTCGGCCACGTCCGGCTCGGCGTCCTCCCACAGCGCCAGGCCGGCGTCGGCGTGCGCGAGCGCGGCGGCGTGGTCACCCGCCCGCGAGCACCGGGCGGCCACCGCGGCCCGCAGCAGCACCGCCGAGCTGTCCACCTGGTCCTCGGCCAACGTCAACCGGTAACCGGTCCGAGTGCGCGCGATGACGTCCGCGCCGAGCTGCGCCCGCGCCCGTGACACCAGGACCTGCACGGCCTTCGGCGGGTGCTCCGGCCGCGAGTCCGGCCACAGGCCCTCGACCAGCCGCCCGGTGCCGCAGCCCGTGCGCAGGTCGTCGGCGAGCAGCGCGAGCAGATCCCGCAGCCGCGGGCCGGTGATCTCGCGGCCGCGGAACGCCACCCGCGGCAACAGGACGAGATCGGGGACCACGGCGTCAGCGTAACGATCCCGCGATCAGCCGACGTAGCGGTGGGAAACGCGCATCCGCAGCCGCTTCGGCCGGATCACGGCAGCCGCGGCCGGGCGGACGTCCTCCTCCCCGGGCAGGTGCGCCAGCCGCCACCGCGCGACGATCGACGCGAGCGCCAGCGTCGCCTCCATCAGGCTGAACTTGTCGCCGATGCACTTGCGCGCGCCGTTGGAGAACGGCACGAACGCGTGCCGAGCGGGTTTGCGGGACGGATCCCAGCGATCGGGGTCGAAGCGGTGCGGGTCCGGGTAGAGGTCCGGGTTGTGGTGGATGGGGTACGGGCTGTAGGCCACGACCGTGCCCGCCGGCAGCCGGTGCCCGCCGAGCTCGGTGTCGGTGGTGACCTGGCGGGTGAGGACGTAGACCGGAGAGCGCAGGCGCAGCGTCTCGGTGACGACCCGCCCGGTGAACTCCAGCGCGGCCACGTCGTCGGGCCCGGCCGTGCGGCCGGCCAGCACGTCGTCCACCTCGGCGTGCAGGCGGCGTTCGAGCTCCGGGTGGCGGGCGAGCAGGTGCAGCGCCCAGGTGAGCGTGACGGCGGTCGTCTCGCTGCCGGCCAGGTGGAAGGTGAGCATCTGGTTCACCACCTCCTCGTCGGACAGCGTGCGGTCGGCGCCGGCGGACTCCTCGTCGTACCCGGCGAGCAGCGCGGACAGCAGGTCGCCCCGGTCGCCGCCCTCCGCCCGCCGCGCCGTGACAATGGCCTCGACCGTCCCCCTGATCCTGGTGTGGGCGCGCTCGAACCTCCGGTTCACCGGCAGCGGCAGCCTGGTCACGGCGCGGGGCATCATCATGCGCTGCAGCACGTCCGTGGTGAGCACCTCGGCGTCTTCCTGCGACCGCTTGAGCTCCGCGGCCGACAGCGTGTCGGAGAACATGGTCGCGGTGAGCACGTTCGTCGTGAGCATGGTCATCTCGGCCAGCACGTCGAGCACCTGCCCGGCGCGCCACGAGTCGACCCGGTCGGCGATCTGCGCGGCCATCGTGCGCCCGTAGGCGTCGAACCTGCCGACGTGGAACGCGGGCTGGAGCAGCCGCCGCTGCCTGCGGTGCTCGTGGTGCGGGCAGGTGGACAGGTTGTTGCCCACCACCTCCCGCACCCGGTCGGCGAACGGCCCGCCCTTGTCGAACGTGCGGTCGTCGCGGAACACCTGCTGCACCAGCTCGACGTCGCACACGACGACCGCCTTGACCGGTCCGAACGCGATGCGCACCAGCGGACCCTGGCCGGACAGGGAGCCGAGGAAGCCGAGCGGGTCGCGCATCATCGGCCAGGCGTGCCCGACGACCGGCAGCCGACCTCGTGCCATGGGTATGCGTGCCATGGGTGTGCGTGGTGCCATCGGACGCTCCTCCCGTACCCCCCGCACCCATCGTGGCCCGCTCACCGGCACCCGTCGACTACGGCCGACCGATCGAACCGTTCACGGAGACCGCGTCCGGTTCACAGCGCCAGGCGCGGCCAGGACGCGGTGTCGCGCAACAGCTGCCGGTCGTGCGTGGCGATCACGACGGCGGCCGGGGTGGCGTCGAGCGCGGCGGTCAGCTCGTCGACCAGCGCGGCCGAGAGGTGGTTCGTCGGCTCGTCCAGCAGCAGCACGTGCGGCCGGGCGGCCAGGACCAGTGCCAGGTCCAGCCGCCGGCGCGTGCCGACCGACAGCTCCGCCACCGGGCGACGCCGGTCGTGGCCGTCGAGCAGACCCAGCTCGCTCAACGCCGGCCCGGGCGCACCCGACCGCGCGAGCCGTTCGTCGTACAGCTCCACCGCCGTGCGCCGACCGTGGTGATCCGACTCCTGGCCCAACCACCCGACCCGCGCCGACCCCGCCCGCCGGACCGTGCCCGTGTCCGGTGCCAGCACTTCGCCCAGCAGCGCCAACAGGGTCGACTTGCCGGCGCCGTTCGGGCCGGTGACCACCAGCCGGTCACCCGAGTCCAGCGCCACGTCGACCGGGCACGTGAGCCTCCCGGCCACCGTCACCCCCTCGGCGCGCAGCAGCGTCGTGCCGACGAGCCCGGGCAGCTCCGGCATGGCGAACCGGGTCGGCGGCGGTGGGACCTCCACCACGTGCGCGCTCAGCTCCTCCTGCCGTCGGTGCACGGCCCGCACCAGACCGGGTGCGCGGGTGGCACGCGTGTGCTTGCCGTGCCCCTTGTCGGGCCGCCAGTTGTCGCGCAACCGGTCCTGCGCCGCGGACAGGTCGTCGGCCAGCCGCTGCCGTTCGGCGACCTGCTCGGCGTGCCGCGCCTCCCACCGGGCCCGTTCGGCCCGGCGCCCCTCGACGTAGGCGGGGTAGCCACCGCCGTACACCCGCGGCCGGCCGTCGCTGGACGGGTCGAGGTCCACCACCGTCGTGGCCACGTCGGCGAGCAGCGCCCGGTCGTGGCTGACCAGCACGACCACGCCGGGGTGGGCACGCAGCCGTTCGGTGAGGTGGGCCAGCCCGCCCGCGTCGAGGTGGTTGGTCGGCTCGTCCAGCAGCAGCACGGCGTGCCCGGCCCCGAGCAGGCACGCCAGCCGCAGCCGGTGGCGCCGGCCCACCGAGAGGGTGCCGAGCGGTCGGTCGCGGTCGGCCGCGGCGTCCAGCGCGGCCAGTGACACCTCCACCCGCCGGTCGGCGTCCCACGCGTCGAGCGCCTCGGCCTCGGCCAGGGCGGCGGCGTAGGCGTCGTCCGCGCCGGGACGACCGTCGGCGAGCGCGTCGCCGGCGCGTTCCAGGCGGGCCAGGGCCGTGCGCACGGCGGTCAGTTCGAGGTCGATCAGGTCGCCGACCGTGTCGGCCGCGCCGAGCGGGATCCGCTGGTCGGCCACGCCGATCGACCCCGCGCGGCGCACGTCACCGCGGTCGGCGGGCAGGTCGCCCGCGAGGACGCGCAGCAGCGAGGTCTTGCCGCGGCCGTTCTCGCCGACCACGGCGACGCGGTCACCGGCCGCGGCGACCAGGTCGACGCCGGCGAGCACGGGTCGGCCGCCGAAGGAGAGGTGGACATCGGACAGGCGGACGTGCGCCGCGCGCACGAGCGCAGGCGAAAGCCGGGACGCCATGGGTGGACTGCCTCCGAGGAGAAGTGATGCGCTGGAGAGGACGAAGTCCGGTAGCGCGGCTCGCGCGTACCGGTGGAGGCGTCGTCCCTCAGACGAAGAACAGGTTCGGCATCACGTCGACCAGGGTAGGGCAGACCCCGGACCGCCGCACCGGTATTTCCGCGTGCGTTCGCCGACGCGCACGCGGGTCAGGGGCGGAACGCCCGCAGGGCCGCCTCGACCAGCGCGTCGGCGAACCCGTCGTCCAGCGGACCGGACCGGAGCAGCCACCGCTGCGTCAACGGCGCGTACAGCAGGTCGAGGAGCAGGTCGAGGTCGGCGTCGGCGGCGAGCTGGCCCGCGTCCCGCGCGCTGCGCAACCGGCGCAGCTTCGCCTCGCGGATCGGCTGCTCCATCTTCTCCCGGTAGACCGCGGCCAGCTCGGGGTCGTTGATGATCTCGGTGTTCAGCGCGCGGATCGGCGCCGCGAACGCGGGGTCGGAGAACTCGGCCGCGGTCGCCCGCAGGACCGCTTTGAGGTCGGCTTCGACGTCGCCGGTGTCGGGCAGCTCGATGCCGCCGTCGGGTGACTCGCTCAACGCCAGCAGCGAGTCGAACACGACCGCGCCCTTGGACGGCCACCAGCGGTAGATCGTCTGCTTGCCGACGCCCGCGCGCGCGGCGATGGCCTCGATCGTCAGCTTCGCGTACCCGACCTCGGTGATGAGCTCGCGCGTGGCGGTCAGGATCGCGACCCGGGACCGCTCGCTGCGGCGGGTGCTGTTCGGCGTGGTGCCGGCGGCCATGGCGGCACTGTACCGGGAACGAGACGGTCCGTCTTGACTCTGCCCCTGCCCCTGGGTACGGTTCGCGTCGATCGAGACGAGACGTCTCGTCTCTCAAGGAGGACACCGTGACCCGCACCGAACCCCGCACCTGGTTCATCACCGGCGCCTCGCGCGGCCTGGGCCGGGCGTTCACCGAGGCCGCGCTCGCGGCGGGCGACCGGGTCGTCGGCGTCGCCCGCGACGTCACGCCGCTGGCAGACCTGGTGGCCGCCGCGGAGGGAAGGCTCGCCGCCTTCCCGCTCGACGTCGCCGACCGGGAGGCGGTCGTCGCCGGGGTGCGGCGCGCCCACTCCGAGTTCGGCCGGCTCGACGTCGTGGTCAACAACGCGGGCGGCGTGGTGCTGGGCATGGTGGAGGAGATCACCGAGGACCAGGCCCGCGCCCACCTCGACACCAACTTCTTCGGCGCGCTCTGGGTGAACCAGGCCGCGGTCCCGCTCCTGCGCGACCAGGGCTCGGGCCACATCGTCCAGGTCTCGTCGATGGGGTCGGCCGGGGGTTTCGCGGCGACCGGCCTCTACAGCGCCGGCAAGGCCGCGCTCGACGCCATGGCCGAGGCGCTGACCATGGAGGTGGAGCGCTTCGGCGTCAAGGTGACCATCCTGCAACCGGGCGGCTACCGGACCGACCTGTTCACCCGCGGCCTGACGATGACCGACGAGAACCCGGCCTACGCACCGCTGCGCACCTGGCTGAACGGCCTGTGGGCCGAGTCGGAGGACGGCGACCCCCACCTGGCCGCCGCCGTCCTGATGCAGGTGGTCGACCTGCCGGAACCGCCGAAGCGGCTGGTGCTGGGCGGCGCGGCCTACGACGTCGTCACGCGGATGGCACAGGCGCGGACCGACGAGCTCGCCGAGTGGGAGCAGCTCAGCCGCCAGGCCGGGTGACCGTCGGCGCGGGCAGGCGATCACGCACCGACGACACCGACGACACCGACGGTCGTGCCCGCCCGCGCGACCGGGGCAGAGCGCAGCGGTGCGCCGTTCGGCGTAACGGCTGGTATACGGTGGTCGGCGCAGGTCGTGCCGAGAGCGAGGAGAGACCCACCGGTGTCGCGGTTGCTGCTCGTGGAGGACGACGCGACGCTGGCCGAGGCGCTGTCGCGCGCGTTGCGCGGGCTCGGGCACGAAGTCGCGGTGGCGGGCACCGGGGAACGGGCGCTGGAGGCGTTGGGCGACCGGCGGACGTCGACGGACCTGGTGCTGCTCGACGTGATGCTGCCCGGGGTCGACGGGTTCGAGGTGTGCCGCCGCATCCGCGCGACCGACACGGTCCCGGTGATCCTGCTGACCGCGCGCGGTGACGCGGTGGACGTCGTGGTCGGCCTGGAGTGCGGCGCGGACGACTACGTGGTGAAGCCGGTGGAGCCGCGGGTGCTCGACGCGCGGGTCAAGGCGATCCTGCGCCGCGCCGCGCCCGCGCAGCCGCCGAAGCAGCACGTGCACACCGTCGGCGACCTCGAACTGGACACCGTCGCCATGGTGGTGACCCGGGGCGGGGTCGAGCTGAACCTCACCTCCACCGAGATCCGCCTGCTGATCGAGTTCGTGGAGCACGCGGGCCAGGTGCTGAGCCGGCAGACGTTGTTGAAGCGGGTGTGGGACTACGGCTTCGCGGGCGACTCGCGGCTGGTGGACGCCGCCGTGGCCCGGTTGCGGGCGAAGATCGAGCCGGAACCGGCGAACCCGGTGCTGCTGCGGACCGTCCGGGGGTTCGGCTACCGCCTGGTCAAGCCGTGACCTGGCGGCCGGGGTTGCGGGCCGCCGTCGTGCTGACCGTCGCGGGCGTCAGCCTGGTCACGACCGTGGTCATGGCGTTGACGACCTACCAGCTCCAGGCCGGTTCCGCCCGGGAGCGCTTCACCGCGTCGGCGCAGGCGGCGTTCGACTCCGACGCCCAGCAGGCGCACCAGTTCCTCGTCCGCAGCGCCGCGCACGAGTCCAAGGTGGACGGTGTGGCCGACTACATGGGCGCACGGCTCGGCCTGACCTGGGCCGTGGTCAACTTCACGCCCACGTCCGGGCCCGTCTCCCGGGCCGAGGGCGACCGGTACGCGCCGGTGGCCGGGACGTACACCGGGCAGTTGCCCCGGTCCGAAGTGGACCGGGCCCGGCACCACCGCGGCTCGGTGCGCCACACCGCCGACACCCCGGACGGGCCGCGGCTCGTGATCGTCGGCGAGGTCGAGCCGGGGCTGCTGCTCGCCGAGTTCTACGACGTGCGCGCCCTGGACCGCGAGTTGACGACCCTGCGCGACCGGCTCGCCGTCGTGGCGGCGGTCATCGCGCTGCTGGGCGGCGGGGTGGGTGTGCTGGCGGCACGCGGCGTGCAGCGCCGGGTGCGGACCGCGGCCGACGCGGCACGCCGGTTCGGCGCGGGCGAGCTGGACACCAGGCTGCCGGTGCGGGGGCGCGACGAGCTGGCCGA
Source organism: Saccharothrix saharensis (assembly GCF_006716745.1). NCBI lineage: Bacteria > Bacillati > Actinomycetota > Actinomycetes > Pseudonocardiales > Pseudonocardiaceae > Saccharothrix > Saccharothrix saharensis. The sequence goes on from NZ_VFPP01000001.1 coordinate 1,219,034, forward strand.
CCTCGCCGGGTCCTTCAACGCGATGGCGCAACGGCTCGGTGAGTCCATCGAGGAGCTGCGGCGCAAGGACGAGCAGCAACGGCGGTTCGTCGCGGACGTGGCCCACGACCTGCGCACGCCGTTGGCGTCGATGGTGGCGGCCGCCGACGGGCTGCGCGCCGCCGACGCCGAGGACCGCGCCCGCTCGGCGGACCTGCTCGGCGCCCAGGCCCGCCGGCTGGGCGCGCTGGTGGACGACCTGCTGGAGGTGTCGCGGTTCGACGCGGGCGCCGCCGAGCTCCGGCCTGACGGCGTGGACCTGGGCCCGCTGGTCGAGGACGCCGTCCGGTTGAGCGCGCCGGACGCCGACGTCACCGTCCGGCACACCGGGGACGCCTGGCTGTTCGCCGACCCCCGCCGCCTGCACACGATCGTGCGCAACCTGGTGACCAACGCGGTCCGGCACGGCGAACCACCCGTCACCGTGACGGTGGACGGCACGGCGGCCGACGTGGTGCGCGTCGTCGTCGCCGACTCCGGTCCCGGCCTGCCCGCCGACCTCGCCCCGGTCGTCTTCGACCGCTTCGTGCGCGGCGACCGCGCCCGCACCCGGACCGAGGGCAGCGGGCTCGGGCTGGCCATCGCCCGCGAGAACGCCCTGCTGCACGGCGGCCGGCTGGACGTGCACGACGACGGCGGCGCGGTGTTCACCCTGACCGTGCCGCGAGGCGACCCGCCCTGACCGCTGTCACACAACGCGCACACAACGCGCATCGCACGACGACATCCCGTGGGCAGTGTCGGACCGGTCAAGTCCGGCACTACCAGCGAGGATCTCGATGTTCTGCGAACGGGTACGTGGTTGCGGCGATCGGCGGTCGGCTCGCCCGGCGTTGGCGGCGGTGGTCGGCGCGCTCGTCGTGGCGTTGTCGGCCTGCTCCGCCGAGCCCGCGACGAGCCTGGGCGGGCACGCCAAGGGGCCCACGAGCGACGACGGCAGCATTCCGACCGGCTCCAGCCTCTCCCCCGACGACTCCGGGCACCCCGCCATCGCGAGGCTGGACCCCGCGCTGCTGGCGGCGGTCCGCGAGGCGGCACGGGACGCGCGGGCGGCGGGCGTCGAGCTGAGGGTCACGTCCGGGTGGCGCAGCAAGGCCTACCAGCAACGCCTGCTCGACGAGGCGGTCGCCCGGTACGGCAGCCTGGCGGAGGCGCGGCGGCTGGTCAGCACGCCGGAGAAGTCGGCGCACGTGACCGGGAAGGCCGTCGACATCGGCCCGACCGACGCCGCCGACTGGGTCATCCGCAACGGCTCGGACTACGGCCTGTGCCAGACCTACGCCAACGAGATGTGGCACTTCGAGCTGTCGACCACGCCGGGCGGGCAGTGCCCCCGGCCCCACGACGACGCGTCCGGGTGAGCGGTGGTCACGAGCCCAGGGCGGCCTCCGGGGTGCACGGCTTCTCCAACGGCCCGAGGTCGCGCCAGTTGAGCGACCACACCCGGACCTCGCCGCCGAGGCGACGGCCCATCATGCAGTCCTTGCCGTCGCCGCCGGTGTGCGCGAACAGCGCCACTCCGACGTCGGAGCCCCGGACGCGCACGTCCACCCGCGGCGGGACGCCCGCGAGGTCGGTCTCCGGGTTCACCGGCGGTGTGGGCAGGCCGGTGGCCAGGGCGGCCCGGACCTCCGCTTCGCCGGGCGTCGCGGGCAGTGCGCCGAGGGCGGCTTCCAGGGCCGGGGCGAACTCCGACGGGATGTTCCGGTCGGGCAGGGGCGGCGGCGGCGCGATCGGCGTGGCGCCGTCGGGGCAGAGGATCCGGGACGGCTGCGCCACCGGGCCGTAGTAGTTGAACTCGACGTCGTAGCAGGCGTCGAACGCGGGGGTCCGCTTCCAGCCCGAGTCGAACGCGTCGACGTGGATGCGCCAGACCAGGTGCGCCATCGGCTCTTCGGGCGTCCCGTGCGGCAGGTCCTCGGCCACCAGCACGCCGAAGCTCGGCGACTTGCCGAGCGGCGTGGCCAGCGCGGCGCGGACGAGACCGGCCGCGTCGGGCTGCCGGGGGTAGCCGATCGCGTCGGCCAGGGTCGTGGACCGCCGGTCCGTGTCCGCGTCGCCCGGAGCCGACTCACCCGGGAGACCGCACGAGGTGAGCGACAGGCCCAGGCAGGCGACGGTCGTGACGCGTGGCAACAGGCCCATGGCGGCCACGTTATCGGCGTCGGCGACGGCGCCGCATGGGTATTTCCACCCGGGGGGACCACCCCGTCCCCGGTCGACAAGGTATTCCTCGGCAAGAACATTCTCATAGGTGGATGCTTCGTCGCACGGACCGGATCGCAGCAGCACTCGGGGACGCCGCACGGTGGCGACTCCTGGAACTCCTCGCCGAGCGGCCGCGCTCGGTCGGCGAGCCGGCCGAGCGGACCGGCTCCCGCCAACCCCAGACCACCGAGCACCTGCAGACCCTCGCCCGCGCCGGCCTCGTCACCGCCACGCCGCAGGCGAACCGGCCCTGGTCCACGACCGCGTGCGCCGACGTTCCTTCAGCTCAGCTCGAACGTCGGGTGCACCCAGTAGTTGCTGTCATGCCACGTCTCGGTGGGGAAACCGCCGCCGTACGAGTAGACGCCGGCACCCCGCCCCATCACGTAGGGCGCGATCACCACGGCAGCGCTGAAGTAGTCCTCCGACGAGGCATAACCGCCCACCGGGGCGAAGTAGGAGACGACGTACTCCTCCCCCGCCACCACCGGGACGCGGGCCGGGAACCTCACATAACTCACCCCCGTCGCCGACGCGGACACCGTCTCGGCGAGCAACGTCCCGTCCGCCGACCACAGGTGCACGGTCAACGGTCCGCTGTACGTGCCGCGGTGGACCGCCGCACCGGCGACGTACCCGGCACGGTCGAAACCGAGCCGCAGACCCAGTTCCACCGCGGCGTCGTCGGGATCATCGAGCTCCGGCCGGTTCGGCAGCCACGGCAGGGACAACGTGCAGTACGGGCAGCGCAGGGCGGGTGGCGCGGCGGAGCCACCCGCGAAGAACTCGTACGGCCCGTACGCCCCGCTGATGTCCCGTGAGCTGGACGCACGCAGGTGATAGGTGACCGGCCCGACCTCCGCCGGGGTGTGCCGGTGGAGCCAGCTCCCGCTGTGGTGCTCGGTCGGCGACCACGTCACGCCGCCGTCGAAGCTGATGTCGACCCCGGTGATGTCACCGGACTCACCGTTGACGGCGATGCCGGCGATCAGCACCGGCACCCCCACGGCGACCGTGGAGCCGCTCGTGGGCGTGTACACCACGGTCACGGGCGCGGCCTGCGCCGTTCCGGTCGACGACGAACCGATCAGCAGAAGGGTGGCCACCACGGCGAGGATTCGCTTCACCTCCCCCGGATCGACCACCCGCGGCCGTTCGTTACCGGGACGTGCGGTTGCCCGAACGGCGCGGCAACGGATCTTCGGCCTTCCGCCCGGGTAACGACCCGGTCGGCCCGGACGACCAACGATCGACAGGTCACGGGATCACTTCGACCGAAGGCGGCCTTCGTGCAATTCCAGAACAACGCGCACCACCCGGGGCCTGGTCATCGCCGCCCTGAACCGCTGGTACACCCGCGCCCAGAACCGGCACATGGTCCACGGAGCGTGGTACCAGCTCCACGCCAACGGCTCGCTGCTCTACAACTGCGGCGGTATCAACAACGGCGGGAACTACGGCGTCGACTGGGTCGACCCCGCGCTCCACGTGTGGCTGACGACCCACTTACCCGGCGGATTCGCGTTCACCGGAGGTCCGAACGCGCGTTGGGCCGGGATGGTGGGCGGGAACGGTCAGCCGCAGTTCACCCGCGACTACTACAACATCACCCGAGCGCTGCCCGGTCAGCAGAGGTTCCTCATGGGCATCGCCAACGTGGTACCGGCCGGCACCTACGACGTGGTCCTCAACTTCCACCTCTACGTGGACGACTGGCAGCCCAACCCCCACTACATCGCCCCGCCGCCGCCCCCACCGCCACACGCCGCGCCGCCGCCCTTGGACATCACGGACGTGCAGCAGTTCCCGCCGCTCGGCCACTGAGCCGGCACCCGGTGACGCCGCGAAGGGGCAGTTCTTCGCGGCCTCACCGGTTCGGACGCCTCCACCGGGCACAGTGGACTGTGCGCCCGGTCGGTCAACGCGACGACCTCAGCCGACCCACTTGCCCTCGTTGGTGATGTAGGCCCTGGTGGGGGCGCCGGTGTCCCGGTTCAGCACCTCGAACCGCGACCGCACCTGGTTCCACTTCGCCAGCACCGGGAACAGGGCGGACGCGTGTTCCCGGTAGACCACCACCACCTCGTTCACCACCTGGTCCGTGTTCGTCCGCACGATCACGTTGTGCTGCAGGGCGTTCGTCCGACGGGTGGCGATGTCGATGTCGTCGGCGCGCACCTCGGTCTTCTCACCGGGCCGCCGGACGCGGCCGGAGTGGCCGTAGCGGACCATCGGGTCGCCGTCGCGGACCTCGTTCACGTTGAGCAGGTAGGTGTGCATGTCGGTCGCCTGGGCCAACCGGAGCCGGGTGAAGCTGTTGCGCATCCGACGCATCTGCTCCCGGTCGGCCGTGGTCACCGGTGTCAGGGACTGGATGGCGTTGAAGATCTGAGCGTCCCGCTCGGTGGGCACCGGCATGAACACCACGGTGGCGTCCTCGTACGGCTTGAGCTGGGCGTAGACCGACATCGGCCGGCGGCCGCCGTCCAGCAGGGAGGCGCTGAGGTCGTGCAGGCCGAGCTCGTTCTTGCGGTTGGCACCGGAGCCCGGGTCGTTGAAGTTCACCGGCTGGATCCGCCTGCGCACCCCGTCCAGCGTGCGGTCGAGCATGATTTCCCGGTCCCAGGCACGATCACGGCGGTGGTGGGCGTTGCGGATGGTGAACCTGCCGCCCAGGACGCTCTTCGAGTTGACCTGCCGCGCGGTCATCCGGTTCGCGGGGAACGCCGTCGCCCACGTCTCGGCGGCCTCGGCCTCCTTCACCGCCCGCCACCACGCGGCGATCTGGTCGCGCCGCCCGTCCCAGGTGTCACCCGCGCCGCCGAGCGCTTCCAGCCCTTGCCCGAGCAGCCGCGCCTCGGTGCTCGCCAGCTCCTCCTGACGAGCCCGCAACGCCAAGCGGCGCTCCTCGATCAGCACGGGGTCACGCCGGTCGGCCAACTCCTTCCGCAACTTCGGGACGTCGGACCTCCCGATCTCCTTGCCCGCGTCGAGCAGGGTGATGACCCGGTCCAACTCCTCCAGGGTCAGGTCGGAGGTCCACTCCTTGTACTGGTCGACCATGATCCCGGTCTTGCTGTCGTACTCCTGGTCCCCGCTGGTGATCAGGGTCAGGAGCTCCGGTAAGTCCTCTGCCCTGACGTTCGTCTTCCAAGTCGTCCCGATCTTCACCCGGCACCTCCGCAGCGATCCGTCCGTACGAAGGAGCCTTCGTCCTGTTGGGCGCGGTCGTTACTTCTGCGTGGGAGTCTTTTCGGTTCGCACTGAAACAATAGTGCCGGGCATCACGCCGACCGCCCGGCGAGGTGGTGGTCGCCTCTTCCGGCGCGGTCGTAGCCGGTGCACGGCGGTGTCGGCGTTCAGCGCGGTGGGTGTGGCGGTGCGCTCGCCGCGTTCCGGAGGGCGGTGCGGGTTCGCGGGCGCGCGCGGGCCGGCTCGCACTGGCGGACGAGGTGGCCTGGCGCGTGCCGCGGGTGGACGCCCGTGCGCGGATGTGGTCCGCGTCAGCCCGGCGCACCGACCTCGGCGCCACCGGCCGCCCCACCGCGCACCTGTTCGGGCTTCGCCCGCGGCGTGAGGCGCTGACCGCGATCGCGGCGGAGATCGACGCCATCGGAACGCGTCGGCGTCAGCCGACGGCGCGATGCGCCGCGACGCCGTTCGACCCGGTCGTCGTCCTGGGTGGTCGCTATCGGCGGCGGGCGAGCAGCCCGGCCGCGGTCACCTCGCCACTTCGCCGCACCGCGTCGGCGAAGTCGACGCGCAGGGCGGCCAGGCTCGGGTCCGCCTCGTAGGCGGCGAGCAACGCCCGCGGCGGGCGACTGGCCGGCCAGGCCGCGACCGCGGTCAGCATGACCGTCTCCACCAGGGCGCTCGCGTCCTCGTCGCCGAACTCGGGCAGGTGTCGGCGGACCAGTCGGACCAGGGCCCGCAGCGACTCCCGGATCGTCCGCTTGTGCCGGATCGCCGTCTCCACCGAGATGTTGCGCTCCAGCACGGTCGCCTGGGAGGCGACCAGGTCGCACAGCATCGGCCGCGCGGCCAACGAGACGGCGAAGAGGTCGGCCAGCCGGTCGGCGCGCTCCCGCGTGGAGCCGTCCGGTGCGGGAGCGGATTCGAGTTCCGTGACGCACTCGGCCAGTTGCGCCTCCAGCAGTTCCAGCAGGACCGCCTCGCGCGAGTCGAAGTAGCGCAGCACGTTCGCCTTGGCCAGGCACACCCGGCGGCTCAGCGCGGTGAGGCTCAGCTCGGCCACCGGCATCTCGGCGAGCATCGCGGCCGCGGCGCCGAGGATCTGCCGCCGCCGTTCGTTGCGCTGCTCGTCGGTGCGCGCTCGCTGGAAGTTCACGTGGCCCATGTTACAGACTGCCGGTACTTTACCAAGAGACCGTCGGTCCGTTAGCTTCGAGGTCGTAACAGACCGTCGGTACGAAAAGAGGTCCACCGTGTACGAGGTTCCCGACCAGCACGGCAAGTACATCGTCGTCACCGGGGCGAACAGCGGCACCGGCAAGGAGGCGGCCAAGCGGCTCGCCGGGGCCGGGGCCGACGTCGTGCTCGCGGTGCGCACCGGGACCAAGGGCGAGCAGGCGAAGGCGGAGATCCTCGCCGCGCACCCCGGCGCCACCCTGGAGGTCCGCCGGCTCGACCTCGCCGACCAGTCCTCGGTGCGCGGGTTCGCCGACGGGCTCGTGGCGGCCGGGAGGCCGGTGGACGTGCTGGTGAACAACGCAGGCGTGATGAACGTGCCCGCGCGGACGGAGACGGTGGACGGCTTCGAGCTCCAACTGGCCGCCAACTTCCTCGGCCCGTTCGCCCTCACCGCCCTGCTGCTGCCGTTGCTGCTCAGGGCTCCCGAGCCCAGGGTCGTCACCATGAGCAGCGGCGCCGCGGCCGGCGGCCGGATCGACTTCGCCGACCTCCAGTCGAGCCGGCGGTACCACCCGGTGCGCGCCTACGCCCGGACCAAGCTCGCCGACCTGTTGCTGACGGTGCACCTGGCCGACCTCGCGACAGAGCGCGACTGGCCGTTGATGTCGGTCGGCGCCCACCCCGGCTACACCCGCACCAACCTGACGACCTCCGGCCCCCACCTCAACGGCGGCCGTCCCGGCCTGCTCGAGTCCATCGGCTACCGAGTGGTCCCCTCGCAGGACGTGGTCCACGGCACCGAGCCGCTCCTCTACGCCGCAACCGACCCCGGTGCCGTCCGGGGCGGGTACTACGGCCCCCGCTGGGCCCTCGTGGGGCCGACCAGGCAGGTTCGCGTGCCGCGGCGGGCGCGGGACAAGGAGACCGCCGCGCGGTTGTGGGCCGAGACCGAACGCCTCACCGGCACGTCCGTCTGATGCACGAGGGCAACACGTTTGCCTCGGAGATGCCTCCGCGGCCCTGGGTCGTGTGCCCGGAACCCGGTATCGATGGGCACGAACAGTTGTCACCGGAGGGGAAGAGCCTGTGCGAACCAACGACCGCGAGCGGGACGGGTTGTCGACCCCCGATGTCGGGAAGCGGCCCGCTGTCCCGACGCAGCAGCCTGGCCTCACCTCGGCCGGCGGCGTCCTGGCGCTCCAGTCCACCGCGGGCAACGCCGCCGTCGTCCAGATGCTCCGCCAGGCCGGGCATCCCGGGGCCCGGGACCGGCACCAGCACGGTCCCGCGTGCGGGCACCGGGAAGAGGGTGCCCAGGTCCAGCGTTCCGCCCGGGAGCACGGTCAGGTGGCCGACGACAGCCCGGCCGGCCAGAAGGCCCTGCTCGACCGGGCCCTGGCCTCACCGAGTCGTTCGCTGCCCGAACCGCTGCTCGCGCGGGCGACGCCGTTCTTCCGGAACCCGAACCTCGCCACCGCTCAGCTGCACGACAACCCGGTGGCACAGCGGGCCACCGCGGCCCTGGGGGCCCAGGCCATGACGGTCGGTACCCACATCTTCGCGCCACCGCGGGTCGTCGCGGACATGAAGGTCATGATCCACGAGCTGAGCCACGTGAACGAGAACCTCAAGGGAACCCCCGAGACCGGCGACAACAACGGGGCCGGGGTCACGATCACCGACCCCCACCAGGCCTCCGAGCAGCGGGCGGAGCGGGACGGTGCCTCGTTCGGCGCCGGGGCGACGACCGCGCCGTCCGTCGTCACCCAGCGGGCGTTCGCGCGGGACGTCGACCCCGCGGTCGCCGGGCCGACGGCGGGCGCACCCGTGCAGCGCATGGAGAACCCGCCGCAGGGCCGCCGGGGCAGCGAGGACTACGAGGCCGACGCCTCGGGGTCCGAATCCTCGCGATCGGCCCGCGGCCAGGAGGGCGACATGACCCCGGAGCGGCGGGAACTGCTGGAGCGCATCGAGCAGGAGCTGGCGAGCGGCCCCAACCTGGACGACCTCGCCGAACAGGCGGATCGCCTGGCGACGGGAGTTCCCGGGTTCCGCCGGATCCGGGCGGTGCACGACCCGAACGAGGACCGGGACCAGGCGGTGCCCCACTCGGAATCGGAGTCCGAGTACGAGTCCGACCCACCGGCCACGACGGCCGCTCCGGCCGCGGAACCACTTCCCGAACTGCCCGAGAACACGCGCCTGACACCGCTGCGCGACATGCTCCTGCGGGAGATGCGCAAGGGCGGTCTCGACAAGAAGCTGAAGGTCACGTTCAGCGTGGACGCGGGCGACCGCGACCCCCGGGTCGCCTCCGGCCACGCCTGGATCGAGATCACCGGATCGCGGGGCAAACAGGTCTCCTTCGGCTTCTACCCGGAAGAGGCGTACGAGACGTTCAACAACGTGCGAGGTGGCGTCCACTGCCCCGACGGGTACAGCGTCTCGGGTCGCGCCACCCACCACGAGTCGAAGAACGTGGCGGTGAGGGACGTCGTCAACGGCTACCTCGTCGCCCATGACAGGTCCGGGGCCAACTACAACCTCACCCTGCACAACTGCTCGACCTTCGCGGGCGACGTGTGGAAGACCATGACCGGCAAGGCCATCCCCCGGGAGTGGTTCACCGCGTACGGCCTGCTCGGCACGGTCGTCTCGACGCCCCACGGTGCCGCCGAAGGCCTGGAGAGCCACCAGGAGAGGCGGCGGCAGAAGCGGCGGGAACGCGCGCGTCCCCTCGCGGAAGGCCCCCTGCGCGGTCTGATGCCCGGTCCCGGCGACGCGGACGAGGTCGCCGACCGGCTGGCCGCCGCGAAGCTCTCCCAGAGCAGTTCGTCCCCGTCGTCCGAGGAGGTGGACTGAGGCCGGACGCCGATGCGGCGCCCGGGTGGGCGAACCCGGAGTGCCGGCATCACGTGGTCGTGCACCGGTCGCACCTGCTCGCGCATCGTGGCCGGGCCGGGCAGGTCGGAACTCCCCGGTGAAGTCGATCGAACCCTCGTCGCGCAGGATGCGCAGCACGTGGTGCGCCTCCTCGAGCCGGGACGGCCGTTTCGTCCTCCGGTGAGTTCGTCGAGGATCGCGGTGTTTCGCGCAACGGGCGCAGAAGCCCGGCTCGTCGGCGGGTTCGACCGATCCGGTCGTGCCGTCGAACGGGTACGCGGCGTACCCGCCGCCTACGCCATCGCGGCGCACCGCGCTTCCGGTGCCCATACCGGCTCGCGGCGGTGCGGGGACTCGACGTCCTCGCACCGCCGCGACCCGGGGGTCAGGTGCGGGTCCAGCGCTGGTTGGTGCCGCCGTGGCAGTCCCAGATGATGACCTTCGTGCCGTTGGCGGTGGCGCCGCCGTTGACGTCCAGGCACTTGCCCGACGCCACCGCCGTCACGCTGCCGTCGGAGTTGAGGCGGAACTGCTGGTTGCCCTGGCCGTTGCAGTCCCACAACGTCACGGCGGTGCCGTTGGCCGTGCCCTGGTTGTAGACGTCGAGGCACTTCGCGCCGTCGTAGGCGCGCAGCTCACCGGCCGTGGTCGTGGTGAAGCGCTGGTTGGTCTGGCTGTTGCAGTCCCAGATCTGGGCCAGGGCGCCGTTGGTCGGCGTGCTGCCGGGGAGGTCCAGGCAGCGGCCGGAGCTCTGGCTGACCAGGGAGAACGACGTGGGCACGGGGCCTCCGCCGCCGCTGACGATGTACACCGCGGTGCCGTGCGCCGGCACGCTGGCCGAGATGGTGCCGGACGTGGTGGTCGTGCCGTTGGTCCAGGCGTCGCGCAGCGTGAACGAGCTGCCCGACAGGCCGATCGCGCTCGCCGTGGTCGAGACGGTGGTCGTGCCGCCGCCCTGGTTGAACAGGGCCACCGCGACGTTGCCGTTGGCCAGCCGCTTGGCCAGGACGCGCCGGGTGCCGTCGTTGGAGACCTGCCGGCCCTGCAGGCCGAGGCTGTCCTGGTTGATCGCGATGAGGTTGGTGTTCTTCAGGATCGTCGACGTGGCGGAGTCCATGTTGCGCAGGTCGTTGCCCGCGATCAGGGGCGAGGCCATGACCGCCCACAGCGCGAAGTGGCTGCGCATCTCGGTGTCGTTCATGCCACCGCGGCCGACCTCCATCATGTCGGGGTCGTTGAAACCGCCCGGTGCGGCGTAGGAGGCGAGTGGCACGGTGACGTTGACGATGTTCTGGATGCCCATCGGGTAGCCGTTGGTCTGCCCGGTGTCCCACTTGTTGGTGATGTCCTCGGTGGTGCGCCACATGTTCGCGACGTCGCTCCAGTTGCGTCGCGGCCCGGTCTTGTCGTGGATGCTGTTGGAGTTGATGCTGTAGACGATCGGACGGCCGGTGGCCCGCAGCGCGTCGCGCATCTTGGCGAACGTGCGCACCTGGTCGTCGATCGTCCCGCTGGGCGAGCACCAGTCGTACTTGAGGAAGTCCACGCCCCACGCGGCGAACTGCCGGGCGTCCTGCTCCTCGTGGCCCAGCGCCCCGGTCGAGCCGGGGTAGGAGTTGAAGTACTGCGCGCAGGTCTCGGCCAGCGGTGCCTGGTAGATGCCGAACTTCAGGCCCTTGGAGTGGATGTAGTCACCGAGCGCCTTCATGCCGCTGGGGAACCTGGTCGGATCACCCTGCAGGTTGCCCGACGAGTCGCGGTTGGGGTTCATCCAGCAGTCGTCGACGACCACGTACTGGTAGCCGGCGTCACGCATGCCCGAGTTGGCCATCGCGTCGGTCATCTGGCGGATCAACGTCTCGTTGATGTTGCAACCGAACGTGTTCCACGAGTTCCACCCCATCGGCGGAGTGCGCGCTACTCCGTTCTCCAATGCCCGCGCGGACGGCGTGTACAGCACCGCCGTCACCGCGGACAACAGCAGCATGCCTGCCGCCAACAGCGTTGCCGCCCGGCGTGGACGGGGAAGTCGTGTTGCTGTCACCTGATCCCACTCCTCGGTGCGTACGACATTCCGACAGCCATCCGTGCTGCCGCACGGCCGGGCGGAGTGCTGCCCGGTGCTCCGGAACCTCGAGTTCGACAGATCTGCCGGCGGCTGTGGTGCGGCGGCTCCCGTCAGCGGCGCAGGCTTCGGCGGAGACAGTGTCGCACCGGATGTTCACGCTCACAAGACGGTGCCCGTAAAAGGCGTATGCGTATGACATTGGTGTGGTGAGCGCTAACAATTTTAGCTAAGACTCGGTGTCTCGCGCCGATCACCGAACGGTGCGGGGGTCGGTGGTGGCACCGCGTCGCTCCGCAGCCGGTCAGCGTCCTCCGGCGCTTCCTCCCCGGCACCGCGGTCACGGGACGCGCGGTACCCCGAGGCCGTGAACGACGTACCGGTCCGATCTCGTCGACCACGCCGCCGATCCCGACTCGATGCTGACGACGATGATGCGCCCGGAGGCCCGCCAGCGCCTCGCCGATGTCGACGGACAGGCGATCGCCGACAGCCCGGCTCGGATCACCGCCCACGACCAGGGACGTGCCGTCCGAGCCGGCCGGTCGGTCCGTCCCCCGGCCATCGCCGAGCCATCCGCACCACGACGCGACGGACCTCGCCACCGCTGGTAGCCGCTTGCACCCGGATGGGCGGCTCGACCGGATCTCCCGAACCACGATCAAGCGAAGACTGAGCCGTTCAGGTGTCCGAACGCGCCGTCTTATGCCGTAACCGCTTTACTCGATGTGCAGTCCTGACCTGACCAGACGGCCGACCTCGGGAGAGCAGCATGAGATCAGCACGGTTAAGACGGTCACTGATCGCCACCACAGCGCTCGTCGCGTCCGCGCTCGTCCCGGTCCCCGCCGGCGCGACGACGCCGATCACCGAGTACGGCCCGGTCCCCTCGTCCCTGCCGGTCGGCGGCGTGTGCGAGGTCGAGTTCGACCACAGCGGGAAGCTGTGGGTCGAGCAGTACCTGAGCAGCCAGGTCGCCCGGTTCGACCCGGCCACCGGGCAGTTCGCCAACTTCTCCACGCCGATGCCGCTGTCCGTGCCCGGCGGCATGGACCTGGACTCGGCCGGCGACCTGTGGATGCCCCAGGTAACCGGCAACAGCCTGCTCCGCGTCGACACCGCCGACGGCTCCATGACCGAGTTCCCGCTCCCCTGGGCGAACGCCTTCACCCTCCAGCCCTTGGACATCCCGCTGCACAGCGGCCTCGGCCTGGCCAACGACCTCGCCCGCGGCCCCGACAACGCCCTGTGGTTCACCCTCGGCGGTCTGGACTCCATCGGTCGCTACGACCCGGCGACCGGCGCTTGGAGCAAGTACCGCGTGCCCGGCGAGATCCTCGGCCAGGTCGGTGCGCTGTTCGGCATCATCAAACCCGGCCCCGGCCGCACCGTGGTGTTCGACCTGCCGCAACTGAACAAGATCGCCACCCTGGACGTGGCCACCCACCTGTTCACCCAGTACACGATGCCCACGCCGGCCTCGTTCCCGGTCGGCGTGCGCACCGCCGCCGACGGCACCATCTGGGTCGGTGAAGCGCTCGGCATGAAGATCGCCCGCATCAACCCCGTCACCGGGCAGGTCACCGAGTACCCGCTGCTCGGCGTGGGCGGCCTGCTCACCGGCATCGTCAACGGTCCGGGCGTCGGTGGCATCGGCAACCCGCTGCCGATGCCGGGCCCCATCGCCGAGGCGAGCGACGGCAACATCTACTTCTCGGTCAGCTTCCCGGCGCTGTTCGGTCTCGGCAACCAGGTCGCCCGGTTCGATCCCGTCACCCACGAGGTCCGGATGTGGCCCACGCCCTCGTCCGCCTCCTACCCCTGCGACATCAACGTCCACCAGCCCGGCGCCGTCTGGTTCGGCCTCCTGACCACCAACAAGATCGGGAAGCTGGACATCGCCGCCACCTGACAGAGCCCGTCCCGGCACCGGGCGTGCCGAGAACGGTGGTCTGCGCGGGCTCGACCGGGTCGAGCCCGCGCAAGCCACCCATCCGGGTCAGGGGTTGAGCAGCCGGCCGTGGTCGGCGTCGTAGAACAACAGCCGGCCGGGTGGGGCGTTGACGGTCAGCGGTCGGTCGAGGTCCGGTTCGTCGTGTTCCGGCACGGTGAGGCTGAGCAGCGTGCCGTTCGGGCAGTCGAGGGCGACCAGGGAGGACACGCCCAGGTTCTCGACCGTGGCCACTCGACCGGTGATGCCGTGGTCGGCCACCGCGAGGTACTCCGGTCGGACGCCCACTACGACGGGTGTGCCGTCGGGCAGTGCCGGTGGGGCCGGCAGTCGCGCTCCGGCGCACTCGACGTGAGCGCCGCGCACCTCGCCCGGGAGCAAGTTCATCGGGGTGGAGCCGATGAAGTTGGCGACGAACGTGTCCGCGGGCCGTTGGAAGACCTCACGGGGCGTGCCGAGTTGCCGGATCCGCCCGGCTTCCATCACGGCGATCCGGTCGGCCAACGCCAGTGCCTCGGCTTGGTCGTGGGTCACGAACACGGTGGTGAGGGCCAGGTCGTGCTGCAACCGCTTGAGGAACGTCCTGGCTTCCAGCCGCAGTCGCGCGTCCAGGTTGGACAGTGGTTCGTCGAGCAGCAGCACGTCGGCGCCGGCCGCGACGGCACGGCCCAGCGCGGCGCGTTGTTGCTGACCACCGGACAACTGACCCGGTCTGCGGTCCAGCAGGGACGACAGGCTCAGGTCGCGTGCCACGTCGGCCGCCGCGTCCCGTTGGCGTGCCTTGGTTTCACGGCGCACCCGCAGGGGGTAGGCGATGTTCTCGGCCACGGTCATGTGCGGGAACAGCGCGTAGTCCTGGAACACCATCGCCACTCCGCGCTGCCCGGGCGGCAGTCGCGTGACGTCACGTGACCCGATCGCCACGGTGCCGGCCGTGGGCAGCTCCAACCCGGCGATCGTGCGCAGCAACGTGGTCTTGCCGCACCCGGACGGCCCGAGCAGCGCGAACAGCTCGCCGTCGGTCACAGTCAGGTCCAGCGCGTCCACCGCGCGCACCCCGTTCGGGTACACGGTGGACAGCCCGCCGATCCCGATGCCCGCCATCAGCTCTTGATGCCCCCGTGGAATCGGAACCCGTACCGCCGGCTGACGACCAGGTAGAGCAGGACGACCGGGATCGAGTACAGCAGCGAGAACACCGGGATCACGGTCAGGTCGGCGCTGCCGCCCTCGTCCTGCAACGTCCGCACCAGCACCGCGGCGGGTTGCTTGCCCACGTCACGCAGGAGCAGGAACGGCAGGAGGAAGTTGCCCCAGGCGTTGACGAACGACCACACCAGGATCGTCGCGATGCCCGGCCGGGCGATCGGCAGCACGACGTGCCCCAGCACTTGCCGCGGTGTGGCGCCGAAGACCCGTGCGGACTCCTCGTACGAGCGCGGCACGGAGTCCACGAAGTCCTTGAGGATGAAGATCGCGGCGGGCAGCATCCCGCCGGCGATGACCAGCGCCGTGCCGAACCGCGAGTCGATGAGCCCGAGCTGGAGCATCAGCACGAACAGCGGCACCATGGCCGCGGTGCCCGTCACCACGCTCGACAGCAGCAGCAGCACGTACAGCAGCGCGTCCCGGCCGGGGATGCGCACCCGGGACAACGCGTACGCGGCCGTCGCGGCGAAGGTCGTGGTCACCGCGGTCGCGACCACGCACAGCACCAACGAGTTGAGCAGCGACCGCACCGCGAACGGGTGGCGGAACGTCGCGTGCACGTTCGACGACGTCCACTCCGGCCAGCGGATGCCGAAGCCGGGCCGGGCGTCGAACGGCGCGGCCGCCAGCCACAGCATCGGCACCGCGAAGAACGCCAGCACCACGGCGACCAGCACGTAGGAGCCGATCCGGCGCACCACCCACCCCGGCGTCACGTGCGCCCGCGCAGCAGCCGCAGGTACACCAGCGCCACCACCAGGTTGCCGAGCAGCAGCAGCGACGACATCGCCGACGCGTACCCGAGCTGCCCGCTCTCCAGCGCCTGCCGGTAGATCAGCACGGGCAGCACCTCCGACTCGTGGTTCGGCCCGCCCGCGGTGAGCAGGAACGGGGTGAAGTCGTTGGCCGTCCACAGGCTGATGAGCAGCGTGTTGGTCAGCACGTGCCCCCGGATGTGCGGGAACACCGCGTCCCGGACGGTCTGCCACCCGCTCGCGCCGGCGAGCCGGGCGGTCTCCAGGTGCGACGGCGGCACGGCGGCCAGCGCGGAGCTGTAGAGCAGCAGGGAGAACGCCGTGCCGCGCCACGTGTTGAACACGATCAGGCTCACCATCGGGTACTCGACCAGCCACGCCGTCCCGGGTCGGCCGACGAGCAGGCCGAGCGTGCCGCCGTCCCGGCTCAGCACCGCGAACCACAGGTAGGCCACGACCGGGCCGGGCAGGATCCACGCCAGCAGCACGAACGCCTCGACGGTGCGCCGCAGCCCGGGCCGGGCCGCGCGCAGCAGCCAGGCGAGCCCGAAGCCCAACGCGTTCTGCCCGACGACCGCGGAGCCGAGCACGAACAGGCCGGTCAGCCACAGCGAGTTGCCGAACAGCGGGTCGGTCAGGGCGGTGGTGAAGTTGTCGAGGCCGACCACGCTCGGCTCGGCCGCGGCCGGTCCGGTGAGCTGGTAGTCGGTGATCCCGATGTAGAGCGTCCACAGCGCCGGGAAGACCAGGAAGAGCCCGATCAGCAGCAGCGCCGGCGCGACGAACCCGATCGCCCGCGCCGCGCCGATCCCGGCCGGGTCGCGCTCAGCCGCCCGCGACGGCATCGTCGCCGACCGCCTCGACCAGCGCTTCGTGGTAGGAGCGCGCGGCCTCGTCCGGGCTGCGGCCGGACACCACGTCGGCGGTCGCCTGCTGCAAGGCGGCCGACACCTTGGGGTAGTCGGCGAGGCCCGGCCGGTACCGGGTGATCGGCAGCACGCGGTCGGCGACGAAGCTCAGCACCGGGTCGCCCGCCAGCACCTCGTCGTTCACGTCGGTGCGCTGGGTGAGCTGGGCGCCGCCGGCCAGGGCGGACTTGACCGCCTCGGCCGAGTTGAGGAACTCCACCAGCTCCCACGCCTGGCGCGGGTACCGCGTGTTCGGGTTGATCACGCGCACGCCGCCGCCGGACGTGCTGACGAAGTCCTGGCCGCCGACGCCGGCGCCCGGCACGCGCGCCGGGATCAGCGCCCAGCCCACCGCCGTGTCCCGGTCGGCCATCTTGGCGACGCCGTTGCGCGGCTCCACCACCGAACGCCAGAAGTAGTCGCTCTCCAGCAGGATGCCGATCCGGTTCTCCGCGAACAGCGCGAACGACCGGTCCCGGCCCTTCGCCTCCTGCTGGAGGACGGGGTCACCGAGCCCGTCGCGGTAGATGCGCCGGTAGAGCGAGAGGACTTCCTGGACGCCGGCCGTCGCGCCCTGCCACTTGCCGTTCTCGTGCACGGTCGCACCGGTCCCCGCCAGCAGGGGCAGCACGCCCTGCATGGTGGTGGCCTCGCCCATGGCGGTGCCCGCGTTCAGCTGGACGGGCGTGACGCCGGGCAGCGCCTTGAGCTTCGCGGCGGTGTCGAGGACGTCGGCCCAGCTGCGCGGCTGCCAGTCGGTGGGCAGGCCGGCGCGCGCGAACAGCACCTTGTTGTAGAACAGCACCCGGCCGTCGGTGCCCATCGGCACGCCGTAGCGCTTGCCCTCGAACTCGCCGAGCCGCTGCACGGCTTCCGGGATCTGCCGCCAGCCGTCCCAGGCGTCGACCTCGGCGTCGCCGACCACCTCGGCCAACGGCCTGACGTGGCCGGCCTGGGCGAACTCGCCGAGCCAGATGCCGTCCAGTTCCACGACGTCGCCGCCACCGCCGGTCTTGAGGTCCAGCGCGACCTTCGTCTTGAAGTCCTCGTCGCCCGCGCCGTTCTGCTCGAACCGGACCGTGGCGGTGACGCCCTTGGCCTTCTGCGCCTCGGTGAACCGCGGGATCACCCAGTTGGTGATCCAGTCCGCACCCCGCGCGTTCTTGCCGCCGGCCACCGCGTTGGCCGTGATCGTCAAGGTGATGTCCTCGGCGTCGGCGTTGCGCGCCGGGTCGGTGTCCCGGGTCTGCCCGAGGCACCCCGCCAGCAGACCCGTCACCGACAGCAGGACGATCGTTGTCCGCCGCATCGCGCCCCCGCCCGAGTGCACGCCACCACGTCGCCTCTCAACATGGCACTCGGAGCGCCCGGCCGCGACACGTCCGGTCGACGTCACCCGTTTGACGGCCGCCGGACGCGCGCCCACTTGCCATAGTCAAGTGATCGGTATATACCGAACGCATGACCGACACGGCGTTGCGGGAACCGACGTTCCTGATCCTCACGGCGTTGGCCGCCCGTCCGCAGCACGGCTACGGGATCCTGCTCGACGTCGAGGAGATCTCCGGCGGCCGCGTGAAGCTGCGCGCCGGCACCCTCTACACCGCGCTGGACCGGTTGTCGGCGGACGGCTGGGTGGCGGTCGACCGGGAGCAGGTCGTGGACGGCCGGCTCCGTCGCTACTACCGGCTGACCGATGAGGGGGCGGCCAGGTTGGAGACCGAGGTGCAGAGGTTGCGGGCGCACACCCGGGCGGCGGAGCGCCGCTTGCGGTTGAGGCCGGCCGGGGGTGTGGCGTGAGCGGGCTGGAACGGCGTTACCGCCGGCTGCTGTCGTGGTACCCGCGTGACCACCGCGAACGCCACGGCGAGGAGATGCTGGTCGTGCTGATGTCGGGGGCGCGCGACCGGAGCCGGCCGACCCCGCGGGAGTCGCTGGACCTGGTGTGGGGCGCGGTGCGGCTGCACCTGCGGCGGGTGGTGGCGGCCGACGGCGGCGTCGACCCGCGGGACGTGCTGGCGATCGTCGCGCTGCTCGGCCCGGTGGCGCTGCTGACGGGCGCGACGAACGGCGTGCACGAGATCGGCTGGTGGGTGAGGGCCGACGCGCTGGCGCAGATGCCGTGGCTGGAGCAGTTCCCGGACGCGCCGGTGTGGGTCCTGTGGGGCGTGGTGGCCGTGCTGGTGCTGCGGGGGTTGCGGCGCACGGCCGCGTCCTTCGCGTGGTCGGCCGTAGCGGTTTGCGTGCTGCTGGCGGCGTTCGTCCCGTTCCAGCGCTGGTGGATCGGGATGGATTCCGGGTGGCTGCTGACGGGTCTGCTGACCGCGGTGGCGCTGACGTGGTCGCCGGGACCGGCGCGTGGCCGGGCACTCGTGGGCGGCCGCGGGATCGTCGTGATGGCGGTGACGGTCGTCGTGGCCGGGGTGGTGGGCGTGCTCGGGCACAACCAGCCGGTGGCCGAGCTGCTGCGGCTCGCCCTGCTGGTCGGCGGCACGCTGGCGGCGTGCGGCAGCGGGTCGCGCATCGGCCGCCGCGCCGCGCTGATCCTGCTGCTGCCGAGCGTGACCGCGCTGCTGGGCCTCGCGCAGTGGTCGGTGCTGGGCCGGATCCCGGTGGCGGCGGAGGTCGCGGTGTTCTACGGCCTGCCGGTCGTGGTGCTGCTGGCGTTGGGCGGCCTGCCCCGCCGGATCCGGCGTGCGGGATCCCGCCACCGGTGACATGCGGATTCACCCGTTCGGGACGGTCCGTGTGCAGGGTCGACCGCGGATCGACCAACGGGCACGGGCGGCCCGCTGATCGGACCGCACGGGCCGCCCGCTCCGCGCCGTGGTCATGAGGACGACCCCTTCGACTGCGGTGGTCGTGTTTCCACCGCGTCAGGGCGATCGAAGGTGCAGTGCGGCGTCGCGTGCCCGGCTCCTGATCGGGCCGGGCAGGCGACCGTCGTCCGCCCACCTGTCGAGTTCCTCGGCCGCGAGCAACGGTTCCAGCTCGCCCAGCGCGATCATGGCCTCCGGTTTCACCCGGGGTTGTCGTGCAACCCGTGGGCGATCGCCCGCAGCACCTCGGCCCGGTCCGCATCGGCCAGGTTCGTGATGATGTTGTTCCGGAGCGGGTAGGGCACGGTGTGGTCGGCCGCCGGTGCCAGGAGGTAGCGGCGGTCGTCGCTGTCACCCTTCGTGGCCGCCTGGTGCGCCGCCTCGACCCGCATGACGGGATCCTCGGCGGGCTCGCGCGCGAACTCGCGCAGGAGGTCGAGGGCTTCACCGTGCCGGGTTTTCCCCACGAACCACAGGCGGTCATCGACCGACAGGGTGTCGCGCCGGGCGATTTCCGCGCAGAGCGCCCTGCCCTCACGATCGTGGGCCCATTTCAACGCGCTCGCCGCAGCTCTCAACTCCGCCGTGGTGACTCCGTCACCCGTGACCACGGCCCGGTACAGCGCGGTCCTCTGCTGCGGCTCGAAGTGCTCGACCGCCGCCTTCACCGCTCCTACCCGCTCGTCGAACGAGTATCCCCGGTTGGTCGCGATGCCGTGGAGGTGGCCGAAGGCAGAGTCGGGTGACACCGGCACCAGCAGGGCGATGGCGCGCTCCATGATCCGGAGGTGCCCACGGGCGTCCTCGATGATGCTCTCGAGGACGTGCGGCGTGGCCGCCCTCCGGTCGACATCCAGGTCCCGGAGCCGGGTTTCCGCCGGCACGGTCCGGTCGGACGCCAGGTCGACCACCACATCCGGACCTCGGCCGAAGCGCTTGACCAGGTACCACGTGAAGTCCACCCGCACCTCGGGCGTCGCGGTCCAGCGGTGGTCGTCCAGGTACTCGCCGAGGTGGCCCGGATTCCGGCTGTACAGGTCGTCCATCGCCTCGATGCGTTCGGCTGTGCCCGGCGCGCTCCCGATGACGCCGGTCAACGCTTCCCCCCTCGACCGGGTCGATGTCGTGGGCGATCAGCGATGCCGCTCGGCGATCGGAGTGGGTGGGTTCCGGGTCGGAGGCAATCGCCGTGTACAGGTCGAACGCCTTGCGGGGATCGTGGAGCCGGACGAACCCGGTCGCCTCGATGCGGACCGGCCGTGGTGCGGTCGGGCAGCGGCCCGTCCAGCCACGCCCAGCGCGGTGGGCAGGTCACGTCCGGCCAGCACCACGAGTACCCAGTGGCGGACCGAGCAGCGCACGCGGGGGTCGACCACCAGGTGCTCGCCGACGGGGACCGCGCGTTCAGGGTGGATGCCGTGCAACGCGACGAAGGCCCGGTACCGTCCGGTTCCGTATTTCAACGTCCGCGCGAGGGCGGTCAAGGATTCGACGGCCTCATCGCGGTCGACCTCCGCGTACCACCCGGCGTACCGGTACCACGCGGCGTCCGGGGCGTGCCCCTTCACCAGTGCGCGCAGCGCCTCGCGCGCCGCCGCCACGACGCCAGGGGGGAACGGGGACACCGCGGCTGATCAGGGCCGCTACGAATCCCGCGTTCCACCGGCGGATCACCGGCCACGTCAGGCGGCGCAGCCGCCCTTCCACGTCGACACCCGCTTCGCGCCGGCTCCGCACCGACGCGATCGCGGCCTCCTGGTCCGGCCACGGCCACGTCCACCGCGGGCGCAGGACGCGGTGGACCGCGCGGCTGTCCGGTGGCTCGTCCACGGATGCCGACTCCCTTCGTGACCGGGTGCGCGGGAGCCTGGCCGCCGACTGCCTCCATGGAGCGGATCGGCCCGTCCGCAATGCGACCACGACTCCGCTCGTCGCAGACCGCAGAAGTGCCGAGTGCCGATCGACGACGCGGGGCACGACGTCCGCTTCCCGGCGAACCTGCCCCTGGCCTGCGGCGTCGAAACCCACACGCTGACCGGTCATCGGCCGACAACCGACCAGAGCGTGATCTTCAATCGATCGGTTGATGTCTCCGGTGAGCCCGGCTGCCACTGTCTGGATCATGAGACGACTCCTGGGGGCGGCGGTCGCCGTCGGTGCGCTGGTGTTGGGTGCCGCGCCGGCCGTGGCGGGCGACAACGCCGCGGTGCGGACCGATACCGGCTTGGTACGGGGCACCACGAACGCGGATGTCCGTTCTTTCGAGGGGATCCCCTACGCCGCGCCACCGGTCGGCGACCTGCGCTGGCACTCGCCGGTGCCGCCGGCGCCGTGGTCCGGTGTGCGGGACGCGACCCGGCCCGGCGCTCGCTGTCCTCAGGCCAGTACCGGCGGCCGACCGGCCAGTGTCACCGAGGACTGCCTCTACCTCGACGTCACCACACCCCGTGCGGCCAGGAAGGCACCGGTGCTGGTGTGGCTGCACGGTGGCGGGCTCATGAACGGCGCTGGTAGCGACTACCTGCCGACCCGGCTGGTCGAGCAAGGCGGTCTGGTCGTGGTGACCGTCAACTACCGGCTGGGGAACCTCGGTTTCCTCGGGTTCCCCGGGCTCGCGAACGGCGGCGCGTTCGGTGTCGAGGACCAACAGGCGGCGCTGCGCTGGGTGCGGCGCAACATCGCGCGGTTCGGTGGCGACCCGGACAACGTCACCCTGGCCGGGGAGTCCGCCGGGGCGCACTCGGTGTGCGCACAACTCGCCTCGCCGGGCGCGGCCGGGTTGTTCCAGCGGGCGATCGCCCAGAGCACGCCCTGTGCACCGGGCCTCTCCGCGGGCGCCGACCTGCGGCCGGTACTGGACGTGCCGCTGTTCGTACCGCACGAGTGGCACCAGGGACATGGCCAGAACGTCGCCACCCACCTGGGCTGCACGACACTCGAGTGCCTGCGGGGCAAGCCGGTACCGGACCTGCTCGCCGCGCCGGTGTTCCCCCTGCCCGCGTTCGGGAACACGGTGCTGCCGGAGGACCCCGCGGTGGCGGTACCGGCCGGGCGGTTCAACCACGTGCCGCTGCTGACCGGCATCACCCGCGACGAGGGCACGTTCTTCGCACCGCTGCTGCTCCCGGATCTCGACCCCGATGACTACCTGACCGCGTTGACCGAGCACTTCGGACCGCACGCCGAGGCAATCGCACAGCGGTACCCGCTCGAACAGCACGCCGGCTCCGCGGTGCGGGCGGTGGCCGCGATCATGACCGACCTCGACTGGGCGTGGCTGCAACGCGCCGCGGATCGCCGGTTCGCGACCGAGATCCCGGTGTACGCCTATGAGTTCCTCGACCGCACGGCACCGGCGATCCCCGAGTTCCCTCCCGGTGTCGAGCCACTCGCCGCACACGGCTCCGAGCTGCGGTACCTGTTCGACCTGCGCTCCGACGACGTGGCGCTGACAACCGCACAGCGCCTCCTCGGCGACCGGATGATCGACTACTGGGCCCGCTTCGCGACCACCGGCAACCCCAACCGGCCAGGCCTACCGGCGTGGCCCCGCGTCGACCCGGCGGACACCACGCCGTACGTACAAGGCCTCGACCTCGGCCGGATCGGACCGTTCGACCGGGCGACGGAACACGACCTGGCCTTCTGGGACGCGCTCGCACACCGGTGATCAGACCGGATCCCGGACATCGGCGTGCCCGACCGGCCGCGGGCGGGTGACGGAAACACACGTCGGGGGAGGAACGGGAAGCGCTCCTCCCCCGACGTGCTCAGGCGACGTTGTCCGGTGAGCGGTCCTGCTCGGCGTGCTGGGCGACCAGTGCCACGATGTCGGTCACCGCGTGGTCGTGGCGGAAGGCTCGTCGCTGCCTGCTCGCGCCGTTGCCGTCGCTGATCAACTCGCCCACGAGGGTCTGCACGGCCTGCAGGTCACCCGTTGCGGCGAGTGCGGGTTCGACGTGGCGCAGCAGGCGGTGCAGCAGGTCGACGGCCGGAACGGGCCGCATCGTGTCCAGGTCGACGCCCATGCCGTCCAGGCCGTCGCGCGAGGCGCGCCAGTACGCCATGCGCAGCGCGTCGTCACCGGTCCGAGGTGCCGCGACGCCGTCCCGGATGGACTGCAACGAGGTCATGACCAGCGCCCGGACCAGCGCGGCGAACAGGACGGACTCATCCACGGTGGACTGCACGTCGCTCACCCGCACCTCGACGGTGGGCAGGTGGGAAGAGGGACGGATGTCCCAGTAGACCATCTTCTCGTCGAGCACGCTGCCGGAGCCGACGGCCGTGTCCACGGCGGACTCGTAGTGCGCGAGCGACTCGAAGTACGGCGGGGCACCGGCGCACGGCCAGCGGCCGACGATCACCGACCTCCAGCTGGCGTAGTCGGTGTCGACGCCGTGGTGGATCGGTGAGTTCGCGGTGAGCGCCAGCAGCACGGGGAGCCACGGCCGGACGTGGTTGCAGACCTGGACCGCGGCCTCCCGGTCGGGCACCTCGACGTGGACGTGGCACCCGCACACGACGTTCTCGGGCGCGAGCTGCCCGTACGCCTTGTTGATCGTGTGGTAGCGCGGGTCGTCGGTGATCGGCGGTCCCGGCGCGTCATCGGCCGGGGCGGTGCCCACGGCGAGCAGGGTGCCACCGCACCGCGACGCCGCCTCGGCGGCGGTGGAGCGCAGGAACGCCAACCGCTCGCGCACCTCCGCCATGGTCCGGCACACCGGCGTGTTGATCTCCACCTGCGCCCTGGTCAGCTCCAGCTCCAGCGCACCGCCCAGATCGCCGGCCACCTCGACGACGTGGGCGCTGATCGGGAGCAGGTGCCCGGTGGACGGGTCCGCCAGCAGGAACTCCTCCTCCACGCCGACTGTCGGCACGCCGGGCGCATCCGGGTCCGCGGACCACAGCACAGGGGAAAACGACGCCATCGCCTGCCTCGCTCACACGTTTGATCATCGCCGGTCGGCACCGGGAATTACCCGCGATCACGTTGCGCAAACCGATGGTCCGTTCGGACCAGGGACCGTCCCGCTGTCCATCTCCGGCGGCTGGGCCGACTGCGCCCGACGGCGGCGTACTCCTGCCGCCGCCGTCCGCGCCGGTGAGACCCCGGTTCGTCGAGCGGCACGACCGATGCGCGCGCACCACGGAGTGAGCCATGGAGTTCGACCGCAACGCCGTCTTCCCGTCGTCGCCGCGGGAGCCGGGCGCGCGGGGATCGCACCCTGGCTCCGCCGCCGGGCAGGCGCCGGGTGCGGTGTCCTGGCCGCACACCGGGCCCCGAGGCGCCCCCGAACACCGCGCACCCGATCCTCACGGGTGACAGGTCGTCACCCGATGAAGCTGTCGCCCGGGTCGGCGCCGTTCACCCACCGGCCCCGTCGATCCAGCTCTTGAGCAGACCCAGGTTCGCCAGCGGGATGTAGTGGCCGAGTCGCGGGTGGTCCAGCGTCACGCCGAAGACGCCGGCCTGGCCGAACGAGGCGACGTAGTCGATCGCGGCCGGCACCGGCACGCTGAACAGCGGCGCCGATCCGCTCTCCGAGTCGACCAGCCCGAGGGTGCGAGCGGCGTCACCTGCTCGCACGGCGCTGCTGTAGAGGCAGATCATCGGCCCTTGCTCGGCGGCCGCGGCATAGGGGCGGGGTTGGTCGGCCGAGCCGCGCGCGATGAAGAACCAGTGCTTCAACGCGGTCACCTGACGCCACAACGCGATCTGCGCCGTCGTGTCCCCCGCGGGCGCCGCCTCGACCGCCGCGTAGAGGCGGTCCAGCTCGGCGACCAGCTCGGGGCTGTTGTCCTCGATCATTCGGTTCGCTCTCGTCTGCTCGGCTGTCCACGGTGTCGTTCGCGACCCTGAAGACGCGCACCCGTCCGGTTCCGAGAAGACAAGCATGCCGTCGACCGCGGCGAGCGCGTGGGGCGGCGTCGCCATGGCCGCGCCCGGCTGCCGCGGCCTCGACCGAACCGACGAGCACCCCGTTCTCGGCAACCAACCGCTCGGCTCTCCCGTGCGTCCGGTCCCACACCGTCGTCGGTACCCTGCTCGCACGAACGCCCGAGAAGCGGACGTCATCCGCCCAGCGAGTCGGCCACCGGAGTCGTCCGGTCGTCCACCCGGATCCGGGGGTGTCGACCGGGTCGGCTGATAGGGTCGTGGGCGTGGATCTGGTCGGCATGGCTGCCCGGCTCGGGGTGCCCGTCGAGGACGTCGAGCGCGTGCACCGGCTCGCGGGCGACCTGCCCTCGGCTCCGCTGCCCGCCAAGGCCGACGCGCCCGCGATCCTCGCACGGCTCGCGGTGCGGCCCGACGACGCCGCCGAGATCATGGCCGGTTGGCCCGATCCCGGATCTCCGGCGTGGACCCCCGACCTGCGGTGGCTGCTGGACCGCTCCACCGCCTTGGTCCGCGCCGACCTCGGGGGCCCCGGCTGGCTGGTACCCGGTCCGGAGCTGCCGCGCGACCGGGGCACCGCCTGGCGGCACCTGTACGTGTACGCCTACCTGGCCCTGGTCGAGGTCGTCCTGGAGTACCACCGCGACCACGGCATCGCCGAGGCGGTGTCGTACGCGACCCTGGCCGACCTGGGCCGCAACCTCGCGGTCGACCGGAGGATGCGCGGCGAGGGCTGGCCGGTCATGCGGAGCTGGCTGACCCTGCACGCGCGCGGCGGCGTCTACGAACTGGGCCGGTTGCAGTACCAGCGCGGTGACACCACCCTCGGCCTGCACATCCCCGAAGCAGGACCGCTGACCCCGCAGGCGGTCGAGGCATCGCTGGACCAGGCCCGCGCGTTCTTCCCACGCCACTTCCCCGACGAGCACCACACGACGTTCTCCTGCGGCTCGTGGCTGCTCGACCCCCAACTGCTGCACTACCTGCCCGAGGACGCCAACATCGTCCGGTTCCAACAGCGGTTCGAGCTGGAACCCTACGAGCAGCCCGAAGGGATCGACGCCGACGTCGAGGTGCTGCGGTTTGTGTTCCGCACCCTGACCACCCCACTGGACCGACTACCCCGCCGCACCGCACTCCAACGTGCCGCCGTCGACCACCTGAAGGCCGGCCGCCACTGGCAGTGGCGTCGCGGCCACTTCCCGATCTAGCCGGTTCACCTGCTCGGGCGGCCTGCGGGTGTCGCGGTCGTGCACCGTGGTGGGTGCCCCCAACGCCGCCGATCCAGGGCGATCCCGCGCCGCGGTGCCGTACCTTTGGTGGTGGGATCCGGGTCAGGGCCCTGCCGGACCCGTCGTGTGGGGAGGTTTCGGGATGATCGCCGCCATCGCGGGCGCGTGCCTCGCCCTGTTCCTGACGGTCGCCGCGCTCGTCCGGCTGCGCGGCCGGTGGCCGGTTCCCGGGACGATCGGCCGGGTGCTGCGGTGGACCGGGATCGCGGCGACGGTCGGGATCGCGGTCGCGTTGCTGCCCGTGACGTCGGCCGACAGCGGCAGCGCCACGGCCTACCTGCTCGGGGTGCCGCTGGTCGCCGCGGTGGCGGTCGCGGTCGCGGACCTCACCGGCCGCGCGGTCGGGTTCGTCACGACGGTCGCGGCACTGGTGGTGGCGGTCTGGGGACTGGTGCTCGGCCTCGGTCCCGGCTTCTCCTTCGTGCTGCCCGCGCTGGTGTTCGGGATCGCGGAGCTGACCTCGGTGCGGCCACGCGGCCTGACGGCGTCGAGCACCTGAACTCCGACGCGCGAGCCGTGAGGTGGCTCGTTCCCGGTCGTCGCGGTATGCCGGGTGGATGACGTGGTGCGCAGGGCAAGGACCTGACGACCACGCCGACACCAGGCGCGCGAGTGCCGACGGCGGCTCGTGCGACACCGCAGAGGGGCGAGGACCGACCCGGGCGAGGCCGTGGTCTTCGCCGCGGTGGTGTCGTCGATCGCGGTGGGTGACTTCGGGTCGCCTCGCCGGGCCGTCGGTCGCCGACGCGAGCGAGGGGCCGGTTCCGGTCGTCACGTCAGCGCATCGGCTCGCCGGTCGTCGCGGAGCCGGTCGCGGTGCAGGGCGGGGGTGGGGCCGGGTGTGGCGTCGGCGAGGCCGGTGAGTTGTTCGCGGGCGCAGTCGACGCTGCTCACGCGCGGCGTCCAGGCGAGTTCCGTGCGCGCCCGCGTGGTGTCGATCAGCGGGGAGCGGGTGCCCACGTCGAACCACCCCGGTGACATGCCGATCGCCCGCAGCCGCCACAGCAGTTCCACGGCCGTTCGCATCACGCGCCCCGGCACCGGTACGGCGCGGGCGCTCACCACCCGTGCCAGGTCGGCCGCGGTCAGTGTGTCCGCTGCGAGGTTGAACGCGCCCGTGGCGCGACGGTGCAGGATTCGCACGATCGCGTCACCCACGTCGTCGGCGTGCACGAGCTGCACCAGCAGCGCCGCGGGCAGCGGGAGCAGTGGCACCCGGCCGGCGCGCAGCAGCCGGATGAGCCACTGCGGCACCAAGGGGTCGAAGAACAGGGCCAGGAAGCTCGCCGAGGCGGCGCTCTGCGCGACCAGGGTCGGGCGCACCACGGTGACGACGATGTCCGGGTTCTCCCGTGCGAACCGGTCCACGGCTGCCTCGACCTCCGCCTTCCCGGTCCCGTAGACCGAGCCGGGCACGCCGGTCGTCGGCCACGTCTCGGGCACCGGCCGATCGGCCGCGGGCTGGTAGGCGGCGATGGAGGAGGCGTGCACGAGGTGCGGCACCCCGGCCCGCCGCGCGGCCGCCAGGACCGCCGCGGTGCCCTTGTAGTTGGTGCGGTGCAGCCGCTCGCCGTGCCGGACGGGCTGGAACATCCAGGCCAGGTGGACCACGGCGTCCGCGTCGGCCATGACCCGGTCGAGCACGTCGCGGGCACCCTCGTCCCCCAAGTCGCACGCCTGCCACACCACCCCGTCGAAGACGCCGTCCGCGGGCGGGCGGCGGCACAGGCCCACGATCCGGTGGTCCGGTCCGTCCGCGGCCAGGGCGCGCAGCACGCCGATGCCCACGTTGCCCGAAGCCCCGGTGATCACGACTTTCACGACACAGCACCTGTCCGATCGGGTCGATTGCCGTCGATCGCGGCTACCCGTCGGACCGCGCCGCAAGCTCACGTCACCGGATCGGGGACGCTCACGCCCCAACCGACCGCCCGTTCGAGGGTCGTCGGCGCCACGGCCACCGGGTCGTGGACCAGGCGGTGCAACCGCTGTCCAGCCCGCCGGTAGAACCGCAGCTGCACGCGCCGCCCGAACCACCGCCACCCCCACCGCATCCACCACGGCGCCCGCGGGTGCAGTTGCGAGTGACTGCGCGCGACGAACTCGACTCGACCGGTGGCGTGGTGCTTGACCAGCGCGTAGTCGACCCGCCCCCGCTCCAGGTGCCCCTCCAGGGTCTGGTAGCCCCAACCCCAGGTCGTCCGTTCCGCGGACGTCTCGTCCCGCACACCGGTCACCCGCACACCCATCAGGAACCGCAACCCGGGCAACCGCGCCTGCAGCAGCATGTCCCGCCCCGGCAACTGCGAACCGGGCTCGTAGTAGGCGCGCACGATCTCGGGTGGACTGAACTCGTACCCGGCCACCAACGACCGGGCGCGCCACCACAGCCCACCCTCCACCGGCGGCCCCACCGCCTCGCGTCCCAGCTCGTGCCGGTGCACGTCGAACGTCCACGCAGGACGCCGGACCTCCGCCGGGTCGTAGTTGAGCCCGCGATCCCGGAGCGCCCGCAGCAACACCCCGACGTCCACCTGACCCGACCGGACCACCCGCACGACGACTCCAACCTCCGGGGACATCCCGTGGACTACCCGCACACGCGCCGCGGACACGCCGGTGCCGACCGCCCTCATGACACGGCAGTGTGATGGGGCGGGGTCGACGGTTGGCGGATCCGTGACGGGCTACCCGTCCGGCGACGAGCGACCACGAGCGGGGGACGGCGGACATGGCGAAGCTCTACAACACCGCGGCGGTGTCCCGGAACGGTCGCGTGGAGGTCGACGGCGCCGAGCCCACCGCGCTGCCCGTCATCCAGCCGGTCGAACTGGGCGGCAGCGGTGGCGGCTGGAACCCCGAGCACCTGTTCGCCGCGGCCCTGGCCACGTGCGTGCACCAGAGCCTGGTCCTCCTCGCCTCGTCCGCAGGGCACGACACCGAAGGCAGCACCGTGCGCGCGGAGGTGACGCTGAGCGGGCACGACGCGCAGCAGTACGACCTCGCCGCCCGCCTGGTCGTGGAACTACCCAACATCACCGACCACGAACAGCGGCGCACCCTGGTGGACCGGGTCGCCCGGCACTGCCCCCTGGCCAACGGTTGGGAGATGTCCGTCACCTGACCTCAGGGACGCTCACCGCACGGCGGAGCCGAGGTCCGATCGCCCGGCTCGGATCTTCGCGGTCGCACGCGTGACGCGAATCCCGCGCGCAGTGCCGGCCGGGGGAACGGGGACGTAGGATCTCCCGGCCACCGCCAAAGTGAGGAATGCTCATGCCGTCCAGGTCCCCCGATCCCGTCACGTTGGAAGCCGACGCGCGTGCTCGCTGGGGATCGCTCGAGCCGGCGGTCTGGACCGGCCAGGACAGCGACGGCCGTCGGCTGGACATCGCCCCCGGCGAGCTGCTCGCGCCGATCCTGCGACGCGTCCGGCTGATCGCCGCCTCCGACTCGCTGTGCGAGGCGGTGGTCGCGCACCTGGCCGCCGCCGGCGTGGACGCCGAGGTGGACCGGGTGCGCGCGAACCCCCGGGTCCACGACGACCTCACGGCCGACGGACGCGGCCCGGTGCAGGTCATGGCGTTGCGGGCAGGGGACAAGGTGGTGCCGCTACGGCCCGGCGGCACCACGGTGACGATCTGGCCACCGGTGGAGGGCACCGAACTGACCGGCGAGCCCCTGGCCGAGATCACGGTGACCGCCGACGCGGACCGGTGGGTGCCGGCGGCTCGCATCGCCGACGCCCTGAAACCCCACCTGAGCTGACACCCACCCGAGGCGACCGCCCGTAGTGCCGGCGGACCGGGTTGCCGAGGGGGCCGGTCCCTCGCGGAGGGCCGGCGACGCACGGTGCCGGTCGGGGCGGCGAGCGGTTCCCCGGGTGAGCCCGGTCACTCGGATGGCTAGGATTTCCGGAATGCCGACGGCCCGCACGCTCGCCGAGACCTACCGGCACTTCGGCGAGGTCGACGCCGCCGGAACGCTGTACGAGCGCGTCGCCGTCGCGTTGAGCGAGTCCCGGGAGGCGTTGCGCGCCGTCGAGGCCTCACCCGCGCGCAAGCGGAAGCCCGCCCTGGTCCTGGCCGCGTTGCACGACCTCGCGCTCGCCGGACGCGCGCCCGCGCTGGCCGCGGCCTACGCCGCCGGGGATGGTGACGCGGCTGCCGCCGCGGCGGTCGACGCCCTGTCGCGCCTGACCGACGCGGTCGTGGACATCGCCGCGCGCCGGCGACCGCGCCCCGACGAGACCGGGCGTTCCGCCGTGCTGTACCCGGCCATCGCCGAGGCGGCCCGCCGGGTGGGCGCGACCTCGGTCGGGTTGGTCGACGTCGGCTGCTCGGCCGGGTTCAACCTCACCGTCGACCGCGTCGGCATCTCCTACAGCGACGGGCGCACGTTGGGCGACCCGGCGTCTCCCGTGCGGGTGTCGGGCCGGGTGGTGGGCGGTCGGTCGGTACCGACGTGGCCGATGCCCGGGGTCGTGGCCAGGATCGGGATCGACGCCGACCCGATCGACGTGGCCGACGCGGACGACGCCCGGTGGTTGCGCGCCTGCGTGCCGCCGGACCGGCCGGAGCGCCGGGCGGCGCTGGACGCGGAGCTGGCGCTGGCGGCGTCCGCCCCTCCCCTGCTGCTGCGGGGTGACGCCGTCGAGGTGCTGCCGGACGCCCTCGCCCGGGTGCCCGAGGACGCGCTGCCCGTCGTCATCACGACGTGGGCGTTGTCGGGCTTGTCGCCGGAGCACCGGCTGCGCTTCCTGCACCGGCTGGACGAAGCGGCGACCGGGCGACCGGTGGCGTGGGTGTCCGCGGAAGGGGTCGGCGTCGCACCGGCCGTGCCGACGTTCGGCGACCGGCGCGCGTCCGGGCACAGCATCCTCGGCGTCGCGGTGTTCGGCCACTCGACCGCGCACGTCGAGGCGGTCGGCCGCTGCTGGTCGCAGGGCCGCTTGCTGGCGTGGTTGGCGGACTCCTAGTCTCGGTCCCGCCGGTTTTCCTTGACGGGACGGGGAGTCGCGGGTGGGACGGGACGACCGGCCGGTGGCCGCCAACCAGGTCGGCGGTGACGTCCTCGGGCCGAGCGTGCAGGCCGGGGTGATCGAGGGCGGCGTCCACATCCACGTCGGCCCGCCGCCGGTCGCCGACCCCGGTGGGCTGCCGGGCGGCGTGGTGTCGTTGATGAGCGCCCAGGTGCGGGCGGCGCACGAGCTGCCGTACCGGCTGCCCGGGGCGCGGCGACCGTCGTTGGCGACGGTGTACGTGCGGCAGGACTTGAGCACGGGCGCGGAGGAGGCGCACGCCGAGGCGTCCCGGCC
Organism: Saccharothrix saharensis; assembly: GCF_006716745.1. Lineage (NCBI taxonomy): Bacteria > Bacillati > Actinomycetota > Actinomycetes > Pseudonocardiales > Pseudonocardiaceae > Saccharothrix > Saccharothrix saharensis. The sequence goes on from NZ_VFPP01000001.1 coordinate 1,250,750, forward strand.
CACGCCGATCCTGGACGGGCACGGGCGGCTGGTGGAGGCGCCGCGCCCGCCCGCGCCACGGGTGGCGGTGCGGCCACCGGCGCGGGCCGTGGAGCAGGCGCTGGACGGTGACGACCACCTGCTGATCACGGGCGGTGCCGGCCAGGGCAAGTCGACGTTGTCGCTGCGGCTCGCGGCGGACCTCGCGGCCGGGTGGTGCGGCGAGGCGGGCGGCCTCACCGTGCGGGAGCCGGTGGTGCCCCTGCGGTTGACCGCGCGCGAGCTGGCCGCCCGGTTGGACCTGCCGTTCTCGCAGGCGTTGGCGGACAGCGCGCAGGCCGAGTACGGGGCGCTGTTGCGGGGCCCGGTCACCGCGGACGTGCTCGGTGACCGGGTGGCGGGTCGGCGGTGGCTGCTGCTGGTGGACGCGCTGGACGAGGTCGCGGCGGCGGCGGACCGGGACCGGCTGGCGTCCGTGCTGGCCGCGTGGGCGTCCGCCGGGCCGTACCGGATCGTGGTCACCACCCGGCCGGTGGAGGGCACGGCGCTGGCCCCGTTGCACCGGATCGGAGCGGCGCGCTACGAGCTGCTGCCGTTCGACGCCGAGGCGCTGCGGTCGTTCGCGCGCCACTGGTTCGCCGAGGAGGGCGAGGAGACCGCGGACCGGTTCCTGCGCCAGATCCGCGCGGCGCACCTGGACGAGCTGGTCCGCGTGCCGCTGCTGGCGACCATCGCGGCGATCGTCTTCGCCCGCCGGGGCGACCTGCCGCTGCCGGACAACCAGTACGAGCTGTACGAGGCGTACCTGGCGTTCCTGCGGTCGGCGCGGACGTCGACCGGCCCGTTCGAGGGTGTCCGCGACGGTCTGCTCGAGCACCTGGGCCGCACGCGGTCGGAGACCGACACGTCGCTGGTGTCGGCGGCCCGGACGTGGGTCGCCGGGCACGTGCCCGCCGTCGCGCTGCCGGACGACTGGCACGAGGCGTTGACGACGTTCCTGGTGTCGGTCGGTCCGCTGGTGATCCGGGGCGAGGACCTGCGGTTCCTGCACCACAGCTTCGCCGAGCACCTGGCCGCGACGTCGCTGGCCCGTGAGTTCCCCGAGCGGTTCACGCCCGAGGACGACGGGGTCGTGCGCACCGTGCACGCGGCCCGGCCGAAGGAACGCGGCCGGTTCGCCCGGTCGGTGCTGCTGCACTACACCCGCCTGCGCCCGACCGAGGCCGACCCGCTGGTCCGGTGGCTGCACGGCGGTGACGCCGAAGCCCACCTGCTGGCCGCGCGGCTGCTCGCCAAGCGCGTTCCGGCCGGCCGGGAGGTGGTCGACGGGTTCCTGACCACGGTGTGGGGCTGGGCGATGACCGCGCAGCACCCCGGCTCCGACATCCTCGCCCACGCCGGCCGCGCCACCCACCACCCGGGCCTGGCGGACTGGCTGGTCGCGCTCATGCGCACGGGCACCGCGCCCGCCCACTCGCGCACCGAGGCCGCCTCGGCGCTGGCGACCCGGCTGCGCGGTGGGCACAGCGCGGAGGCCGTCGGCCACCTGACCGCGATGGTGGACGACCCGTCCGCGTCGGTGTCCGAACGCCTCGCCGCCGCGGAGGCGCTGGCCGAGTGCGGTGCGGCGGAACGCCGAGCCTCCGCCCGCGGCCTGCGCGCCGTGCTGGCCACCCCACTGGCCTCCGGCTACGCCTGCCGCACCGCCGCCGTCGTGCTGGCCGCCTTCGGCCCGGCGGAACGGGCGTTCGCGGTCGACGCGCTGACCCGGCTCACCACCGATGACGAGACCCCGCCGGCCGACCTGGTCGAAGCCGCCACCGGCCTGGTCGAGATCGGGGCGGAGTTCCACGAGCACGGTGCCGACGTGTTCCGCGCCGTGCTGCGCGACCCCGTCGACAGCACCACCGGCCGCCGTGACGCCGCACTGGGCCTGGCCTCGCTCGGCCCGGACCACGCCACCGAAGCCGCCGAGCACCTCACCGCCCTCGTCACCGAGCAGCGCCGTTCCCTCTACGACCGGGCCACGGTGGCCCACGCCCTCGGCGAACTCGGGCCGCAACACCGCAGCGCCGCCGCCACGCTGCTGGTGGCGATGCTGGAGCAGCCCGGCATCGACCCCGGGGAACGCTGGCACTGCGCCACCAAGCTGGGTGACCTCGGGCCGGAAGCCGCCGAGACCGCCGCCACGCACCTGCGACTGGTGATCGCCGACCACCGCACGAAGGCGAACGTCGCCACGTGGTGCGCCGAAGCGCTGGCCGAGCTCGACCCGCGGCACCGCGAGGAGGCCGCGCACGAGCTGTGGCGGGTGGTCGGGAAGTCGTACAACTCCGAGCTGGACCGCACGATGGCGCTGTCCACCCTCGCGGAACTGGACGAGCCGCACCGGGCGCGGGCCGTGGAGCTGCAGCGGCAGCGGCTCCTGGACCCGAGCCTGACGCCGGAGGACCGCCGGGTGTTGGCCGATCGGCTGGCGCGGTCAGGACCGCGGTTCCACACCGAGGCCAAGGCCGTCATGCTCGCGGTGGCCCGGACGCCGACCGACACCGGGGTGGCGTTGCGCGCTTGGCACTCGCTGCTCGACCTCGACGCGGGACACCAGGTCGAGGCGCTGGACGCGTTCCTGAACGCCGCGCGATCGGTGGACGAGCACGTGACCGGCTTGTTCGACAGCGCCTCGACGTTCGCGACCTCGGACGCCGACCACGAGCGGATCGCACGGGCCCTGCTGCCCGTCCTGGTCGACGCCGCCCACAGCTACCGGACCCGGCCTTCGGCCGCCGAAGGCTTGGTCAAACTGGGTCGACCGTTCCACCGTGCGGCGGTGGAGGGCCTCTGCGAGCTGATCCGCTCAGCCACCGTCGTGGACTTCGACTTCCCCCACATGGTGATGGGCGCACGTGACCTCGGCGTAGCCCATCGCGCCGCACTCGCCGGAACGCTGCGCGAGGTGCTGTCGCGGAAGTGGCGCACGGCGGCCGGGACGTTGCGCGTGGTGAAAGCGCTGGACCGGCTCGGCTCCGGCGACGGTGAGGACGTGGTGGCCGCACTGCGGTCCATCGTCTTCGGCGGCACGGCCGACGCGCACGTCCGCGGTGAAGCGGCCGTCATGCTGGCCCGGCTCGTCCCCGGCGACCGCGAGCGCATCGTCGCCGGGATGCCCCTGACCCGCGAGGCGGTCCTGGGCCTGGCACGTGGCGGGACCGACGTCCTGCCCCGGCTCCGGGAGGTCGTGGCGGACCGCGACGCGCTCGGCGTGGACCGGGAGTCCGCCGCCGTCCTGCTCCACGACCTCGTCGTCACCGACCGGGAACGGGCGCTCGACGTGATCCGACGCCGTGCCGACGACGAGTTCCTGGACGTCGCCGCCCGCTGTGACGCCCACCAGAGCTGGTCCGCGTGCGACACCGGCGCGGTGGAGCGGGCCGTGGCGTTGTACCGGCGGGTGATCGGGTCGCACGAGGAGTTGCCCTGGCGGCGCCACCTCGCCGCGGGCCGGCTCGCCACGGCCGATCGCGAACTCGCGGGCGCCGCGCTCGGGTTCCTGCGCCGGTGCGCCGACGACCTGTCGATGACGGCGGACGAGCGCGCGTGCGGTGTGGAGTGGTTGGTGTGGGCGCGGCGTTCGGCCGGTGACGAGGTCACCCATGTGATCGGCGCGCTGATCCGGCAGTCGCAGGCAGAGCGGGTGCCGCGCCTGGTAGCCCTCCTGCCCAGGCGGGCGCGGACGGAGGTGGAGCGCGTGTTGCTCGGGGATCGGTCGCTGCCCGTGGAGCAGCGCGTGCCGTCAGCCGACTTCTGGGACGACCTGCCGTTGGCGGCGGAGGCGGAGGCGGAGGTCCGGGACGCGCTCGCCGCGCCGGAGACGTCGTTCGGGGATCGGGTGGCGGCGGCGGTCGCGTTGGGCGGGTTGTCGACCGACCTGCTGCCGGAAGCCGGGCGGGCGTTGGAGGCCATGGCGGCGTCACCCCGGGCGCGGGAATCCCTCGCGCGGTTGACGCCCGGGTCGTGGCGGCGGGTGGTGGACGAGGCTGTCGGTGAGGTGGTGGACGACGCGCTCCCGAGCCGGGACCGGGTGCGGGCGGCTCGGCTCGTCGTCGACCTCACCACGGCGCTGCCGGAGCCGGTGGCGGAGTTCCTGCGCGCGGTGGTCCGCGACCCGCGCACCTCCGGGCGGGACCTGGTCGGGTTCCGGTACGCGTTGCGGCACCACGACGGCCTCGCGCCTCTGAGAGCGATGCGGGAGGACGAGCGGCTGCCGTCCGCGGTTCGGTTGCAGGCAGCCGCCAGGCTCGTGCCGCACGACGTGGACGACCGGGCCGCCGCCGCACGCATCGCGCACGCGATCGCGACCGACCCGGCGCAACGCCCGGTGCTGCGCCGGCGTGCGGCGTACGAGCTGGCGCGGCTCGGGGCGCCGGGCCGGGAACGTGCCACCGAGGTGTTGCGCTCCCTGATGGTCGACGAGACCGTGCCGACCTCCGTGCGCATCCGGTCGGCGCGGACGCTGATCGAGCACGCGCCGGTGGCCCGGCGTGCGGCGTTGGCGGCCCTGCGCGGGTTGCTCGGCACGCCGAACCCCCTGCTGCGCCGGAAGGCACTGAAGGCGATCGGGTTGCTGGAACCGACCGAAGCGGCGCTCGGGCTCCTCGCCCTGGCGCAGGACGGCAGTGCATCGGCGGTGGCGCGGACGCGGTGCGCGGAAACGGCGGTCGGTCTGTCGCCGGACGCCCGGGAGAGGGCGGCGGGGCGGCACGGGCGGTGGCGCGCGACGAGGCCGTGCCCCGGCACGTGCGCCGGCACGCCGCCGCGAACCTGGCCCGCTGGAGCGAGCTGTGCCGGGAGGAAGCCCGGTCCGTGCTCGCGGGGTAGCCTCGGGCATCGGCACGGCGAACGGAGCAGGGGCCATGAGCGGTGAGCGGGAACCGGTGATCGACGCCGAGATCGTGGCGTACGAGGAGCCGCCGCCGGTGGTGCCGTCCACCGGGTACACCGAGGACGGCGTGCCGACGTTCGAGCACGTCCGGGACCGGATCGAGAACCGGGTCGCCACCAGCACGGGCTCGGCCGAACTCGCCGACGCCATCCCCGAGGCCCAGGCGGTCGAGGACCGGTTCGAGGCGCGCCGGCAGGCCGGCCTGGACCGGCTCGAGGAGATCCGCCGCTCGATGCGCGGCGACGCCTAGCCGCGGCGGAACGGCTGCGCGCGACCCCGTACCGGGTCGGTCCGAACGGGGTGACCGGTGGGTCGCGAGTGCCTAGGGTGCCCAGGGTCGGTTGACGACCTCGACGGATCCTGGGGGATCTCGGATGAATCGCGCGTCGCACCGGGTGGCCGTCCTCGCCGCCGGAACCCTCCTGTTCACCGCGGCGGTCGGCGGCGGGGCGGCTGCGGCCCTGCCCACGCGGGCCGGGTTGCAGGCGGCGCTGGACGTCGTCGTCGCGGTCGGTGCGCCCGGTGCGTTCGCCGGGGTGGTCGACGGCGACGGGCGGTGGCACGGGCACAGCGGGGTCGCCGACCTCGGCACCGGCGGTGTGCCCGATCCGCGCGGTCGGTTCCGGGCCGGCAGCGTCACCAAGACCGTGGTGGCGACCGCCGTGCTCCAGTTGGTCGGCGAGGGCAGGGTCGGGCTGTCCGACCGCGTCCAGGACCGGCTCCCCGGCCTGCTGCCCTACGCCGAGCCGATCACCGTGCGCCAGTTGCTCCAGCACACCAGCGGGATACCGCAGACCGCGCGCTGGCGGAGCCTGCCCGAGATCGACACGACGCGGTGGGACCACCGGTCGCCCGGCGAGACCATCCGGCTCGGCACCGAGGGCAGGCCGCTGTCCTTCCCGCCCGGCCAGGGCGTCGAGTACGCCAACACGAACTACGCGATCCTCGGCAAGCTCGTGGAGCGGGTCACCGGCCGGCCGCTGCACCACGAGCTGCAACGGCGGGTGCTGGACCGGGCGGGCATGCGGGACAGCTACCTGCCGTACCGCTACCCGCACGTCGACCGGCCGGCCGGTCGCGGTTACGAACGGCTGCACGGCCCCGACGCGGCGCCGACCGACGTCACCGACTACGAGATGTCCCGGTTCTGGGGTTCCGGCAACCTGGTGTCCACCGCGGACGACCTGAACCGCTTCTTCCGCGCCCTGCTCACCGGCAGGCTGGTGGGCGCGGCGCAGTGGGCCGAGATGCGCACGACCGTGCCGAGCGGGATCCCCGGCCTGGAGTTCGGCCTGGGCCTGATGCGGATCCCGCTGCCGCCGGGCTGCGCCGCGCCGGAGATCTGGGGCTTCAACGGCTCCGTGCCCGGCTACCACACGTGGACCATGCACTCCCCCGACGCGGCACGGCAGGTCACCGTCGCCGTCACGACCAACCTGACCTCGACGGCCGCCCAGGACGCCGCGCTGCAGGTGGTGTTCGCCGGGTTCTGCGGCACGACCGCCACGTCGTTGCCGGGAGCGGGCCTGCCCGGCTGACGCCGCCGGTTGTCGTACCCCGCTGCTACCTTGCGCCGCGAGCTCAGGCGACGTGAGGGGAGCACCCGTGGCAGAGGTGGCACTGCGGTCGGTCGAGGACGCCGACCTCGACGCCTTGTTCGACCAGATGCGTGACCCGGAGTCGGTCCGGATGGCCGCGTTCACCGCCAAGGACCCCGACGACCGGGTCGCGTTCGACGCCCACATGGCGAAGTCGAGGACCGCGGACGACATCACCCTGCGGGCGATCACGCTGGACGGTCAGCTCGTCGGCAGCATCGGCTGCTTCGTCGTCGAGGGCGACACCGAGATCACCTTCTGGGTCGACCGCGCGGTGTGGGGGCGCGGGATCGCCGGTCGGGCCCTGGCCCTGTTCCTCGATCAGGTGAAGGTCCGGCCGTTGCACGCCCGCGCCGCCGGCGACAACGTCGGCTCGCTCGGCGTCCTGCGCCGGGCGGGGTTCGAGGTCACCGGCACCGAGGTCTCCTACGCGGCCGGCCGGGCCGCCGACGTCGAGGAAGCGATCCTGCGCCTCGACTAGGACGCGGTCAACAGGTCACGTCCCGCGCCGTCGCCGTGCCGAGCAGGTGGTGGTCGGCGGCGGTCCGGGTGCAGTCGTTGGCGTGGTAGACGCCGTGGCCCGGACCGTCGAACGTGACCACGTGCGCACCCCTCGCCTGCCGCTGCACGTTGCGCGCCCACGCGTAGGGCGTGGCCACGTCGTAGCGGCTGGTCAGCAGGAGCAGCGGTGGCGCGTCGTCGACGTCGAGGCGGTGCGGCGGGTTCGACGGGCGGTCGGTGAAGCCGAGGCACGTGGTGGCCTCCTGGTGGCCGAGCAGTGTGCCGCGCGTCGTCGGCGCGGCGCGCAGTTCGGCCCGGCGCAACGCCCGGTACTCGCCGAAGTCCGCGAACCGCAGCGCGAAGTCCTGGCACACCACGGCGTAGCGCAGCGAGTCGTAGTTCGGTTCGAACGCCAGGCGCGCCCCGCCGACGTCCGCGATGAGCGAGGCGAGGCTCTCCCACGCCCCGTCGCGGATCTCGTAGTACGCCCACGCGATCAGCTCACGCCGGCCGAGGCCGATGGCGTCGGCCCGGTCCAGGGCCTGTTCCCAGGCCGCGTGGACGTCCTGGCCGTGCAGCGCGCACGTGGTGTTCTCCGCGCACCACGTGACGAACACGCCGAACGCCTCCTCCACCGCCCGCGCCCGGTCCACCACGAACCGGCGCAGGTCGACGCTGTGGTCGATCACGCCGTCCAGCACCATCGAGCGCACCCGTGCGCCGAACAGCTCCGCGTACTGCTGGCCGAGCAGCGTGCCGTAGGAGATGCCGTAGAAGCTGATCCGCCGCTCCCCCAACGCCCTGCGGACCGCGTCCAGGTCCCGCGCCGACCGGGCCGTGTCGACGTGGTCGAACACCGGGTGGCGGGCCCGGCAGTCGTCGCGCACCGCGCGGTTGTGCTCGGCCAGCGCCGCGAACGCCGCCTCGTCCGCCGGGTCGTCGTCGGGCTGTCGCGCCATGAGCTCGGACGAGCAGCGGATCGCCGAGCTGGCGTTGGTGCCCAGCTGGTCGAAGCCGACGACGTCGAACCGGGCGCGGACCCGCTCGCTCAAGTAGGGGGCTCGGGCGAACTCGGCGCCGGAACCGCCGGGGCCGCCCGCGTCGACGAACAGCACGCCGATCCGGCGCGACGGGTCGGTGGCGCGGACCCGGGAGACGGCCAGGTCCACCGCCGGGCCGCGCGGGTCGGCCCAGTCCAGCGGCACGGCCACCGTGCCGCACTCGGCGGCGGGCTGGTCCGGGCACGGCTGCCAGGCGATCGTGGCGGCGTGCGCCTCGGGCGCGACCACGAGCAGGCTCGCGGTCAGCGCGGTGACGAGCAACGTCCGCATGGAGTCCCCCAACCGTGAGCGGAGGCGTGCAGTCTGGCGAGGTCGGCGCGCCGGACGCAACCCCTGGTTCCCACCGGTCGAATCCACATGTCCGCACACCGGGCGGACCAACGCACGCCGCCGGTTCACGTCCGTGACCACTTCGTTCACGTCCAGGACCGGCCCGCGATTCCCAGCGCGGCCCGTTGACCGGGCGTTACGCGGCTCATAGCACCCGAAGGGGAAATGGTTTTTTCGTCCTACGGCGCAATGAAGCGCCAGGGACCACCGTGTCTTCCACTGCGGCGGAATTGTTCTACCTACGCCACGGAGGCCCTTATGCGCGTGAAACCCATGATTGCCTGCGTCGGCCTGTTGGCCGGCGCGGTGGTGGCGGTGGCGTCGTCCACCGCACGGGCCGCGACCGCCCGGTACGAGGCGGAGAGCTCGCCCGCGGTCCGCTCCGGCTCGACCGACTCGGACTGGACCGGGTACACCGGCAGCGGGTCCTGCAACGGCACCGACTCCACCGGCGGCTACGCCGAGTTCACCGTGACCGCGACGGCGGCGGGCACGGCGACCCCGGGCGTCCGGTTCGCCAACGGGGCCACCACGGCCCGACCGGCCACCTTGGCGGTCAACGGCTCGACGGTCCGGTCGCCGTCGTTCGAGGGCACGGGCACGTGGTCGACCTGGGTGACCAGGACGTTCAGCGTGCCGGTGGCCGCCGACGCCGGCAGCCGCAGCCGCCCGGCGGGCTCGTCGGCTGGGCCGCGCGGGCGGGTGGCACGACGGGCGGCACGACGGTCACCGTGAGCACGTACGCCGACTTCCGCACGCAGGCGTGACGCGAGCCCGGCCAACGTGATCATCCAGGACCTGAACATCCGCGGGGAGGTCGGCGGCGACCGGCACGACCGGCCACCGCCTTCGCCGTGGTGCTACGGGGTCGGGACGCGGGCCAGGCACAGGGCGCGTTGGCGGCGCAGCTCGGTCACGTCGGCGTCGGGCAGGGCCAGGGCGCGGTCGAAGTCCCGGATCGCCGCGTCGGGGTCGTGCCGGGCGGCGTGGGCGATGCCGCGGTTGAGCAGGACGTCCGGGTCGTCGCCGACGAGTTCCAGGGTGCGGGTCAGGTCGTCCGCGGCGGCGTCCGGCCGCCCGGCGCGGAAGTGGGCGACGGCGCGGTTCACGAGCGCCGCGGGGAAGCGGGGGTCGACGGCGAGCGCGGCGTCGAGGTGCGCCAAGGCCTCGGCCACGCGGTCGCGTTCCAGGGCCGCGGTGCCGCGCAGGGCGAGCAGGCGTGGTTCGTCGGGGCGCAGCCGCAGCCCGGCTTCGGCGTCCGCGTCGGCGGCGTCCGGGTCGTCCATCGCCAGCGCGAGCTCGGCCCGGCTGAGCCGGGTGTCCACGTCGTCGGGCTCCATCTCCAGCACGTGGTCGAAGTCGGCCAGCGCGCCCGCCACGTCACCGACCTCCAGCCGCGCCGTGCCGCGGTTGTAGTACAGCTCGGGGAACGGCGGGCCCAGGCGCACCGCCCGGTCGTAGTCGGCCAGCGCCGCCTCGAAGTCGCCGCGCCTGCGGTGCAGCTTGGCGCGTTCGCTGAGGTAGTCGGTGTAGCGCGGGTCCAGCTCGATCAGGCGGGTGAAGCCCTCGAGCGCCTCGTCCACCCGGCCCAGCGCGGCCAGCAGGCGGGTGCGGTTGTAGAGCAGCTGGGAGCGGTGCAGCGCCCAGTCGCCCTCGCCGAGCTCCTCGTCCAGCCGCGCCATGCCGTCCTCGACCAGGCGCAACGCGCGGTCGAGGTTGCCCCGGTGCATCTCCACCAACGCCAACCCGTTGGCCTGGAACACCTCGTACGTGCGGCGCTCGGCGGGGTCGGGCAGGAGCGAGGCGAGCGCGTGGGCGTTGTTCTGCCAGCCGATCGCGGCCTCGTGGTCACGCGGCTCGAAGAACCTCGTGTAGAGCATGGCGATGCTGTAGCTCGCGATCATGTGCACCTTGGGGTCCAGGAAGCGGGCCCGCAGGTCCAGGTACAGGGCCAGGGACTCGTCGTGACGGTCGAGCGCCACCAGCGCCGACGCCGCGTGCTGCGCGAACCGCAGGTACTGCCTCGGGTGCGCTCGCGGGTCGGTGACCGCACGGCCCCGTTCGCCGAGGTCCACCACGGCGGCGGAGAACCCGGTCCCGACGCACGCGCGGAACGCCCGGTCCAACGCCTCGCGGCCCGCGCCGCCCGGGTCACCGCCGCGTTCCCGGTGGAACGTCAGCGCGCCGATCACCACCCCTTGTCCCGCACCCGGTTCGAGCTGGTCGGCGCGCTCGTCGTGCAGCCGGCGCACCAGGGCGGGGTCGGCGTCGCGGTAGGCGGCGATCTCGGCCGGGTCGTCGCTCGTGCCGTCGGAGCGCACGTACGCCCGCGTCAGCTCCTCCGGCGCGCGCGAGTCCGGTCCGACCGGACTCACCTGGCACGTCAGCGTTTCCGCGAGCACGTCGGTCAGCTCGCCGGCCAGGTCGCCGTCGGCGGCGGACACCACCACGCGGGCCAGCTCGGGCGGGCAGCGGCGGGCCAGCAGCGCGATGAACTCGACCGTCGTCGGCTCGGCGGCGTTGACGTCCTCGAACACCAGGCACAGCGCGGGCAGCCCGGCCCGAGCCCGGGCGCGGGCGTGCGCCACCAGGAACGTCACCACGCCCTGGCTCATGCAGCGCACCATCTGCGCACCGTAGAACCGGGTGCGCTGGTCGAACGGCGCCTCGTCGGCCAGCGTCGGCGGCGGTGGCCCGATCAGCCCTGCCAGTTCCGGGATGCCGTGGAGCAGTTCGCCCCGGTGCGCCTCCACCAGTTCGGTCGAGGCGTGCGGCAGGACGGCGCGCAGCAGGTCGTCCACCCCGGTGTACGGGCCGCGCAGCCGTCGGTGGCAGCCCACCACGACCGGGTGCGCGCCGGCGAGGACACCGGTCAGGAGCCGCCGCCGGTCGGCCCGCCGACCGCCGCGGACGAGCAGGTGCGTGGTCATACCCGTTCTCCTTCCGGGATCGGCGCCGGGGACGCGGTGCGCCGCTTGCGCCGGGCCAGGTGCGCCACCAGCACGAGCTGGCCGACGTTGATCGCCAACGAGACCACCGCGTCCCAGAAGTACAGGTCGTAGTGGCCGGCGGTGAGGTTGCGGCCGATGATCTCCGCGTAGGTCAGGACGATCGGCAGCGAGCCGAAGACGGTGAGGGCGAGCATGACGGCCACGCCCAGCACGACGAACGGCCCGTACCAGCGGCCCGCCCGGCGGTCGTGCCCGGTCCAGCGGTCCTCGTCCACCAGCCGGTCGGGCCGGCCCAGCAGCCGCCACAGCCGGTTGCGCAGCAGGGCCACGCTCGCGTCGTGCAGGTCGTGGCAGCGCAGGGCGGTCGCGAACACGTAGTACAGGTCGGTGCGCAGGTAGAGCTGGAACTGCCAGACCAGCCGCATCACCACGGTGAAGCCGAGGGCCACGCACATCGCGCCGAACCACGACAGTCCCCCGCTCGCGGCACGGGTGACGTGGGCCAGCAGGCCGAGCGCGGCCAGGACCACCACGTCGATCGCCATGCCGGACAGGAACGGCAGGTAGCGCTTGGCCGCGGGCACGCTGAACAGGCCGTTCATGCTGGTCTCGAAGACCACGTACAGGTACCGGTTGCTCATGCCGAGCCTGCTGGGCAGCCCCAGCCTGCGCCCGGCGAGGGTGTGGTAGCCCTCGTGCAGGAAGATCAGCGGCAACTGGCCGAACGTGATCACCAGCTGCACCACCAGGGTCGAGCCGGTGAAGAAGAACTGGCCGGGATCGGGCACCACGTCGGCGTGCTCCGCGCCCACCACCAGCCAGGCCGCCGTGACGGCCGCGTAGAGCAGCCACGCCGCCGGCGAGAACACCGCCCGGCCGAGCCACCCGAAGCGCACGGGTCCGGTCACGACGGCGTCGCCGCCCTCGCGCACGAAACCCAGTTCCCGCACGGCTTCGAGGAAGTCGTCGACGTCCACGGCCTCGCCGAACTCGGCCTCGTACCACCGCGCCGCCGCCTCGGGGCTGTGTCCCTCGGTCATCCGCCGCAGCAACGCCGCGCCGTCCGCGGGCAGCACCGCGTACGCGCCGGTGTCGAGCCGGCCGACCACGACGTCCTCGCCCTCGGGGACGAAGCTCAGGTCGTGGAACAGCACCGGTGTCCCGCCCATGTGGCACCCCTCCCGACGCGGGAAGGGCCGCGCGCACGCGGCGCGCGGCCCCGGTCCGTCAGACCTCGACGCTGTACGGGCACTTGCAGGTGGCCGTGGTGAGGCGCACGTCGCCCGTCCGCCGGACGGTGATCTTCTTCATCTTCGTGGTCGTCTTCATGGGATCCTCCTCGGCCTAGGTGGCACCGCCCGGCTGGCGCGGCACGGAATTCCTAACACCCGGCGAGATCGTTTCGCGGTGTTCAGAACGACTCCGGAACAACCGCAGAACAGCGGTGACGACCGTTCGGCAAATTGTCCGTACGCCAGCCGGACGACCACACGACTGAACGGCTCACACCCCGTCCGAACGCATTCCTCCGTTCGCCGAAGCGCTTTTCCGGCGGACACCCGTTCAGCCGATGTCCCACCCGTGTCCCCGTGTCAGGATTCATTCCCTCCTGCCGCCGGTGAATGGAGGCACCCTCGTGCCGGACCACGACAGACCGAGCGCGGGCAGCGACCCCGCGACCCTGCTCGGCCGCGAACTGCTGCGACTGCGCACCGCCCGCGGACTGTCCCTCCGCCGCCTGGCCAGGCTCCTGGGCATGACCGCGCACAGCGGCCTGGTCGACTACGAGCGCGGCCTGCGCATCCCGCCCCGCGATCTGATGTCGGCCTACGTCCGCGTGCTGTCACCGCAGGACGACGGGCTGCTCGCGATCTACCGCGCGGCGCTGGACAGCCGGGCCGCCCGCCGGGTGGCCGCCGTGCTGCCGCTGACGCCCGTGCCGTCGCCGAGCCGGGCGGACCACCTGGCCCAGCACCACGTGCTCACCGGTCTGGCCCAGGCGCTGGAGAACGTGGCCGACCAACTGCGCGCCCTGGCCGCCGGGTTCGCTCCCACCACCGACGTCGTCGAGGGAACCGGTTCGTGACGTCGATTCCCATTCACCGGAAATCCGACTTCCGCGGCTTCGCACACCGGAATGCTGCACGGATCGCACGAACCGGAAGTTCGTCACGATGGTCGCGCCCGCGTTCCGCCTGGCGACACTCGAGGACACCGGTGTCAGACGATCACGGGGTCGAACTCGCCGACGAACCCGGTCGACGTGGTGCCGGGGTGGAACAGGACGTACCGGCGAGGAACATCGCGGCACCGGCCGCCGGGAGCGTTGTCGGTTCTGCGGCGCAGCGCTTCGCCTGTGGCCGCGTTCGTGCCGATCGCCACCTGCTGGTCCCCCTGGACCACCCACACCTGCAACCCGGGGTCGGGTGATCGCGTTCCGCCGGTCGGCCCGGGTCAGGTCGTGCCCGGGTGCGGGCCGACGTACTCCCGGATGGCGTCCACGGCGGAGACGCCGTGCACCTCCTCCACCGCGTTCGCCGCCGCGTGGCACGTGCGGAAGCGCTGGAACGGGGTCAGGCCGAGGCGGCTGATCTGGAGGTAGGTGCAGTTGAGCAGGAACCGGTGGCGCAGCAGCGCCGGGTCGTTGAGCACAGCCGCGCGGTAGGCGCGGTCGCCGACCACCAGCGCGTGCACCGGGGCGGTCGGCAGGGTGGCGGGCGGTTCGGCGGGCAGCGGGCGGAAGACCAGGCCCCGCTCGACGAGCGGGGCGACGCGGCGGTCGTACTCCCGGCACAGGGCCACCCATCGGCGGGCGTACGGCGCGGCGCGGTCCGAGCCCGCCAACACGGCGCCGGCGCGGGCCAGCAGGGCGTCGTGGCGGGCTTCGCAGTGCGCGTCGAACGCCGCGCGGACCGCGTCCGGGTCGCCGCACGAGGACAGGAAACCCTCGGCGTGCGCGCGGTAGGACGCGAAACCGGCGGCGACGGGGGCGTCGGCGGCCACCGCGGTGGCCAGCACCAGCTCCAGCGCGATGAGTTCCTTGACGTCGAGGCCCGCGCGGGCCCGGTCGAGCATCCGGAACAGCAGGTGCGTGCCGTCGGCGGCGAAGGAGGCCATCAGCTCGCCGGTCTCCGCGCTGCGGATCACGTGCGCGCGGGTGTCGTAGGGGTGCTCGTGGATGCTGTTGTCGGGGAACCACGGGAGGAGCGGCCCGGGTTCCCGCTCCCGCCGGGCCAGCAGGCGGTGCTGGGCCAGGTCGTGCTCCAGGTCCGGCTCGGCCGTGGACGGGTGCGCCGCCAGGTAGTCGCCGATGACGGCGTCCACGCGGGGCCGCACGACGTCCGACCACGTCCGCGGGTCGGTCTTGGCGAACAGGCGCACGTGCGGACCCTGGCGCCAGTGCCGGGTGAGGTAGACGGCGTCCACCCGGGAGCGGATCTGCTGGAAGAGTGGGCGGATCCCGTCGAGGATGAGGCGGTCCTTGTCCGGCTCGTAGTAGTAGACGTGCACGCAGTGCCAAGCAGCGCGGGTGTCCTGGTCGGGGCGTCGCGTCGGAACGGTCACAGCGGGGCCACCTCGTCGTGCAGCTCGGAGAGGGTGCGGGCGGTGAGCGACGCCAGACGGGTCTCGGTGGCCCCGGCGAGGCCGAGCCGGTTGCACAGCAGGTGCGCGCAGCGCAGGACGACGTACGGGACCACCGGGTCCTCGGGGCGCAGGGCGCGCGCCAGGCCCGCGAACGGCGACAGTGCGTCCACGGGCGTGAAGTCGCCGCGGGCCCGCAGCCCGGTCAACGTCACGTGCAGGGTTCGGACGGACAGCCACCAGGCCGCGAGCGGGGCGGCCGGCGCGGGGTCGTCCGGCGGGTGCGTCCACAGCCGCCGGGTCTGGTCCAGCAGGTCGTCCCGGCGCCGCGGGTGCGGCGCGGAGGGCCGCCGGGTGGCGGCCCGCACCGCGGCGAAGCGTGCGGCGGCCCGTTCCAGGTCGGGTTCGCACGCCCCGAGGGCGAGGGTGAGCATGGCCAGCGCCGCACCGGCCCGGCGGTCGGGCGGCGCGGCCAGCAGGCGCGCGGCCAGGCGGCTGGACTCGGTGAAGTGCCGTTCGACGGCGTGCAAGGCCCGGCCGTCCCCGTAGGCGTGGTGCTCGGGCTCGTAGGCGGTGAACTCGACCGTGTCGACCGGCCGCAGCCGCCGGTCCCACCGGGTCAGGCGCTCGTCCTCGGCGCGGCGGCGGGCGGCGGTCTCGTACTCGCGCTGGGAGAGGTCGTCGGGCGGCGACGGGTGCTCCGCCAGGTGCCGCGCGCACGCCCGCGAGACCGCGGCCCGGACCAGACCAGGGTCGGCCCGGGCCAGCAACCGCAGCCGCACGTGCGGCCCGCCCTCCCAGCAGCGCAGGAAGAACCAGTCGCGGACCTTCCCGCTGCGGGACAGCTCCTCGCACAGCGGCGCGACCGCGCGCGTGACGAGGAGGTCCTGGTCGCCGCGGTGGAAGACGTGCGCGCCGACCCACTCGCGGTCCGGCTCAGCCATGCCGGCACGCCACCGACGGCTCGGCGGCGGACCCGGTGCCGCGGCGTGGGCGTTCGGGGACGGCGGTGGGCGGCAACGGTTCCCTCCAGGCGCTCCGGTCAGGCCACGGCCGCGCAGCCGCCGCAGTGGTCGTCGCAGTCTTCGGGGCCCAGGCACAACCCGCCGCTGGACGCGCCCAGCTCGGTGAGCCCGTGCCCCTGGGTCAGCTCCTCCGGACCGACGGCGGGCACCGCGCCGAGCGAGTCGGGGTCGTCGGCCCACGGCACGGGCGTCGGGACGGTCATGGCGGACCACTTCCGGGATGTCGGATCGCGGACACCTCCCAGTGCAGCACGACCCCATCCGGACCAGCGCGGAAACCACTCGTGCGGGTCACCGCAGCGGATCTCGCGACCCGCACGCCCCGTGGTCGCCGGGTCTCACCACCGCGCTGTCCGTCACCTGGCCGGGGTGGTGTGCCGGGCCCCGGCAGGTCACGGGCAGTCAGCCACGCCGCCCCGGACCGGGCTACCGGGTCGGGGAGTCCCCGGAAGCGGGAACGACGGCCGGTCCCGCTGGGGTGCGCGCGGAACGCCCAGGTCGGGTGGGGTCCGCACAGTCGACCACCGCCGGGCTCCCGGCGGCGCGGGAGGACTCCGCGCGGAACTCCACCGGGCCCGCCGGAACCGGCGCATCCCGCCGGCGCGGTCGCCGTGTGCCGCTCGGTCGATCACCGTCCACGGCGTGGCGGCGGGTGACGGCGGTGATCGTCGGCCGCGGCCGGCACGTCGGCACGCGTCGGTGAAGACCTCCCACATGGTGAACCGCCCTGGTCGGGGCGCGGGGCCGGGTGCCGGCATCGGTGCGTGCCACCAACCTCGCTCCACATCGGACAGACGACCTCGCCCGACCGGGAGCCCGGGGTCGACGTGCCGGAGTTCCGGCGGGTGTTCCGCCGGCACCCGGCCGGCGTCGTGGTCGTCACGGTCGACGCCGAGCGCGGCCCGGCCGGGTTCACCGCGACGTCGCTGACCTCGGTGTCCGCCGAGCCGCCGCTGGTCTGCTTCGGCATCTCGGCGGGATCCTCCAGCTGGCCGCACGTGCGCGACGCGGCGAGCGTCGTCGTCAACTTCCTGGGCGCGCACCAGGAGGACGTTGCCCGGCGGTTCGCCACCCGCGGTGTCGACCGGTTCGCCGCGCCGACCCGCTGGCGTCGCCTCGCCGGCGGCGAGCCGGTCCTGGACGGCACGGCGGGCTGGCTGCGGGCCGAGGTGGAGGCGCTCGTGCCGGTGGGCGATCACCACCTCGTGCTGGTCCGCGTCACGGCGACCGACCTGCGTGACGCCACCCCTCCCCTGCTCTACCACGACGGCCGCTACCACTCCCTGCACGGCGAACGGCGCTGAGGACGGCCAGTCCACCGGTCCGGGTGAACCTGACGGTCTGCGTTGGCGGGGTCCCGTCGTCGCCGGCGACGCTGGGCACGGACCGAGCCGAAGGGTGAGCCGTGCGCACTGGAACGAGGACCACGCCGTCGCCCTCGTCGGCGTCGCCTGTCGGCCGCCCGGCGGGATCGACGGGCCGGACGCGCTGTGGCAGGCGTTGGTCGACGGCCGTGACCTGGTGGGCGAGGCGCCCTCCGACCGGTTCGACCTCGAGCGGTTCACCGACCGGGAGCTGCCGCGGCCCGGCGAGGGCTGCACCACGGCCGGCGGCTACCCGGACGACCTGGCCTCCTTCGACGCGGCGCACTCCGGCATCTCGCCGATGGAGGCCGGGCAGATGGACCCGCAGCACCGGTTGCTGCTGGAGCCGGCCGCCGAGGCGCTGGACGACGCCGGTCTCGCGCGGGAGTCCCTGGCGGGCAGCGACACGGCCGTGTTCGTCGGCATCTCCGACAACGCCTACGGCGGCCTGCGGATGATGGACCCGCGCGGGATCGACGCGTACATGATGTCCGGCGGGTGAGCGGCGGCTTCACCCGCCGGCGGCGCTCGTGCCCGTTCGCCGCCGGGGTGCTCACCGCGGCCGCGGGCGGAGAACTGGTGCTCGTGGTCGGCACGGCGCCGGGCTCGTTGCGGTTCGCGGGTGCCGGCCACGTGGCTGCTCGCCGGCGTGCTCGTCGTCGCGGACGCGACCCTGCTGTTCGAACCTCGGCGGTTCCCTGCTCGGCTTCCTGCTCGCGGTCACCGGCGGCGCGCTCGCGCCGTCCTGGGTGCCCGACCGCGCCGCGCCCTCGACGGAAGGCTCCGCATGAACGACTCCCGGCTCCGGCAGGCGGTGTCCGGCAAGACGGTCCTGCTCACCGGGACGGCGCGCGGTGTCACCGACGCCGTGACCCGGCACCTGACCCGGGCGGGCGCGCACGTCCTCCTCGTCGCGCACCCCTCGCACCGGCCCACCGGTGCGACTCCGGTCTACCGGGCCGACCCGGCCGCCCCCGCCGCCATGCGCGGGCTGGCGGAACGGCTGCTCGACGAGCACGACCGGCTCGACGTCGTGATCCACGCCGCGGGCACCCCGCCCCGGCCGGCGTCGTGCCGCGGCGTCCAGCACGCGATCAACACCCACTACGTCGGCCCGTCCACGCTCATCCGCGGCCTGCTGCCCGCGTTGCGCTCACGCGGCCCGGCGCACCTGATCACCGTGCTGCCCGCGCACATCCGCCTGCCGCTGCCGTGCCGCTGGGGCAGCCACCGCGCGTCGAAGGCCGCGTTCGACACGTGGTTCCGCGGTCTGGCCACGAAGACGCGCGACCGCGACCTGACCACGACCACCGTCTACACCGGACTGGTCCGCGCCGACCCGGTCGCGTTGATCTGTGACGCCATCACCCTGCGGCCGCGCCAGATCGCGCCGTGGTGGCTCCGGACGACCGGCGCAAGCCGCCTCGGCCGTTGAGCGGAACGCCCGCGAAACGAGACGTCGATTTCGGGGGGCCGACCGAGCCGCCGCGGCTGGGCTGAACAGCGCAACGCGACCGTGGCGCGGTGCGCGCGCCGCCGCGGTTCCGCCACGCGGACCGCGGGCCGATCGCGCACTTCACCAGCACGCCCGGCCGTTCGCGCGCGGGCCGACGGACGTGCCCGGCCGCCGTCGCGGCACCGGCGAACGGCCGCACGCCGCGCGGCGCCACCGGTCGGCGACGCGTCTCGATTGCCTTGCCAACGGAATCGGTGCGAAGCACACTGCTGAACGTTTCAAGCCGGTCACCGGGTGGAAGTGCCCGGTGGGACAACCCCGACGGCTGGAACCGCCGCCCACCGACACCGCCACCACCGCGTTCTTCAGTTCCCCGGAGGTCCGGTCCATGAAACGAAGGCAGATGCTCGCGAGCGCGGCCGCCGCGCTGACCCTGGTCGCCGCCGCCGTGGTCGCCGTCGGCACCGCCCAGGCCGACAGCGGCGTGAAGGTCATGCCGCTGGGCGACTCGATCACCGACGGCTTCAACGTGCCCGGCGGCTACCGCGTCGACCTGTGGCGCAAGCTCGTCGCGGGCGGCCGCACGGTCGACTTCGTCGGGTCGATGACCAACGGCCCCACCAGCCTCGGCGACCGCAACCACGAAGGCCACTCGGGCTGGACCATCGCCCAGATCGACAACAACGTCACCAACTGGCTGCGCACCTACACCCCGCGCACGATCCTGCTGCACATCGGCACGAACGACATGTACGGCGGCGACCCGGGCGGCGCGCCCCAACGCCTGTCGAACCTGGTCGACCGCATCACCACGCTGGCACCGGACGCGGACCTGTTCGTCGCCACGATCGTGCCGCTGTCCTCGGGTGACGCGACCGTGCGGGCGTTCAACTCCACCATCCCCTCCATGGTGCAGAGCAAGGTGAACGCGGGGAAGAAGGTGCACCTGGTCGACATGTACCGCGCGTTGACCACCGCGGACCTCGCGGACGGCGTGCACCCGAACGCCGGTGGTTACTCGAAGATGGCCACGGTCTGGTACAACGCCCTGCTGTCCGTGCCGGGCAGTGTCGGCGATCCGACCACGACCACCACCACTTCCACCACCACGACGACGACCACTCAGCCTGGTGGTGCGGCGTGCACGGCGACGTACCGCGTGGTCAACGCGTGGGGCGGCGGTTACCAGGCCGAGGTGAAGGTGACCAACGCCGGCACCACGTCCCTCAACGGCTGGACGGTCCGCATGACGCTGGCGTCCGGCCACGCGGTCAGCAACCTGTGGGGCGGCGTGAACACCGGCACCAGCGGGGCCGTGTCGGTGAAGAACGCGCCGTACAACGGATCCCTCGGCAGCGCGGCGTCGACCACGTTCGGCTACGTCGCCAACGGCCCGAACTCCACCGCGCCGAGCGAGGTGACCTGCACCAGCCCGTGACGGAACCGGTCCGGGCACCGCACGGGTGCCCGGACCGACCCCGATCGCCGGTCGTCGGGCCTCAGGTCAGCGTTGTGTTGGACCATCCTGCGGCAGCGATCGCGTCGATCTTGATGAACTGGAGCAGTGTTCGACCCGACTGGAAGTCGAAGCCGCAGCTGAGCGTGACCGTCCCCGGCGCGGGGAAGACGTGGTTCACGGTGAGCACTATGGGCATGTTGGGCGTCACGCCGTCGAATGTGACGATCGAGCGGTCCCAGTCGCCCTGGGAGTCCAGCACGCAGCGGATCGTTCTGGCGTAACCGCTGTTGTCCACGGTCGTGAACGCCCCTGCCGGAACGTTCAGCCTCCCCACGACGACCTGCTGGTTGGCCCCGGTCGAGAGCAGGAATTCGGTCTTGTACCCGGCGAACACGTCTCCGGGAGTCGCCATCACCCGAACCGGCCCCTCCGGCTGCGATGACCTCGCGGCCGGTGCCGCCGAAGTCAGCATCGGAACCGCGACCGCGAGCAGGTACATGAGCGGTCGTCGCACGTCTCCCGCCATTGCCCCTCCATCGTCCACATGCCGAAACTCTTCCGCGGGGATCAGGGGACGACGGTCGCGTAGATGCCACGACCGAAGGTGGCCGCCACGAGTCGGTGGTGTCGGCCGTCGTACTCGATGTCGTCCACCGCGACCCTCGGCAGGCCGTGCCCCAGTCGCAGCCAGTGCCCGGCCGCGAGCGCGTTGCCGACGAAGACGCCCTGGTCGGTGGCGAGGTAGAGCTGCCCCAGGCGGCCGAGCACGACGTCGTTGACCGGCGCGGACGGGAGGTTGCCGGAGATGTCGGACCAGCGCGCGCCCGCCGAACGGGTCAGCAGCACGTGGGCCTGGTCGGAGCCGGACCGGTAGCCGGACAGCGTCACGTACGCCGTGGCCGGGTCGCGCTCGGACACCGCGATCCGGGTCACCCACGGTTGGCCGTCGAGCACCTTCGCCCAGGTCGCGCCCAGGTCGCGGGTCAACCACACGCGGCCGTCGTCGGTGCCGGCCCAGATCGTGCGCGGGTCGGACGGCGCGGCGGCGACGGTCGTGA
The DNA here is from genome assembly GCF_006716745.1 of Saccharothrix saharensis. NCBI lineage: Bacteria > Bacillati > Actinomycetota > Actinomycetes > Pseudonocardiales > Pseudonocardiaceae > Saccharothrix > Saccharothrix saharensis. The sequence continues at coordinate 1,272,053 of NZ_VFPP01000001.1, forward strand.
TGGTGCCGTACGGGTAGGTGTCCCGGCCCGGTCCGCCGGTCAGGTCGGGGCTGATCGCGGTCCACGTCACGCCGTTGTCGACCGACCGGTTGAGCCGGTTCCCGCCGTAGTACAGGACGTTCGGGTCGGACGGGTCGAACTGCACCGGCGTGAACCAGTTGCGGCGGTCCGCGGTGGTCGCCGGGGTGAAGTAGGCCATGGTGGACCCGCCGTCGGTGGAGCGGAAGCAGTTGCCGTACTGGTAGCAGGCGAAGACGTTGTCCTTGTCGCGCGGGTTGATGATGTTCTCCTCGCCGTCACCGCCGAGGTACTCGTTGAACGCCGGGCCGCCCCACGAGCGCAGCGAACCGTTGTCCTGCGTGCCGCCGGAGACGCGCGTGACGTCCTGCGGGCTGATCGCCAGGCTGTAGAACTGGGTCCACGGCTCGTGCACGGCCTTCACCCAGCCGCCGTCGCCGTCGGCGTCGGACCGGTACACGCCGCCGTCGTTGCCCAGGTACGCCCGGGCCGGGTAGCGGGGGTCCCAGACCATCGCGTGGTGGTCGACGTGGATCGAGGTGTCGTCCGCGGTCCACGTCGCACCGCCGTCCTTGGTGGTCAGCAGCGGGACACCGGCGACGTGCACGTGCCGCGCGTCGTCCGGGTCGACCCAGACCTTGCCGAACCACCAGCCGAAGCTCGACTGCGAGGACCTGAGCACGTCCGGTTCGGGCAGGCGGGTCCAGCTGTCGCCCGCGTCGGCCGAGGTGTGGAAGCTCGCGAACGGGCCCGCGGTGCTGTTGACGATCACGTACAGCCTGCCCGGCTCGGACGCCGAGACGCCGAGGCCGATGCGGCCGACGTCGGGCCCGGCGGGCGGCAGGCCGCCGGCGAGCCGCTGCCAGGTCAGGCCGCCGTCGACGGAGCGGTACACGCCGGAGCCCTCGCCGCCGTAGGTCCGCTCGACCGGGGTGCGCCGGTGGTCCCACAGCACCGCGTACACGCGTTGCGGGTCGGTCGGGTCGAGCTGCACGTCGACCGCGCCGGTGAACTCGTTCGGCACGTCGAGCACGCGCCGCCACCCGTCCCCGCCGTCGGTGGACAGGTACACGCCGCGGTCGCCACCCGGGTTGTAGAGCGAGCCGTTGGCAGCCACGAACAGGCGCTTCGGGTCGGTCGGGTCGATCGCGATGCCGCCGACGGCGCCGGAGTCGCGCAGGCCGACGTTGCGCCACGTCGTGCCGCCGTCCGGGGAACGGTAGACACCGGTGCCCTCGTAGGTCACGCTGCCGCCGCCCGGGTTCGGCTCGCCGGTGCCGACGTAGAGCGTGCCGTCGCCGGCGGCGGCGACCGCGCCCATGGCCTGCGTGGCGTTGTCCGGCCACGCGGGCGCGAACGTGCTCCCGGCGTCGGTGGACCGCCACAGCCCGCCGCTGGCCGCGGCGGCGTAGACGGTGTCGGGCCGCCGCGGGTCCAGGGCGAGGCTCACGATCCGGCCGCCGATGTTCGTCGGGCCGATCGAACGCCACGGCGCACCGGCCGCGGGGATCCGGTCGGCCTCGGCGGCGGCCAGGTCGTGCGCGTGCCGCGGGATGGTGTCGCCTCGGACGGCTTTCTGCAGGAACCGGTGCTCGGCCGGTGCCGACGGGCCGCGCACGGGCCGGTACTCGCCGGGCTGACCGGTGCCCGGCGGGTCGGCCAGTGCGGGTGCGGGTAAGAGCAGCGTCAACGCGCCGGCGACGACCAGCAGGCGGCGAACTCGCATCGGGAACCCCCAGGGCGGTGGACCACGGCAAGGCCGTGGCGGACGCTAGGGGACTCGACGGTGCGCACGACACCGATGATCGTGGGTGGTTCTTGACCGTTGACCCCGATCACCGGTTCACCCGGTGTGGAGCGTCAGCCCGTACACCGCCAGCGGTTCGGAGATCGGCTGGACCCACGTCGTCCCGCCGGACGTGCAGCTGCCGGACCCGCCCGACACCAGGCCCACCGCGCGGACCACCGAGCCGGAGCCGGGGTTGGTCACCACGGGCGCGCCGGACGCGCCGGCCTCCGGGCACATCGACGTCCGGATGAGCCCGCTGACGCAGCCCTGCGGGTAGCAGACGGTCTGGTTGAGCCCGGTCACGCCGCCGCACCGCCAGCCCACGACCGGGCTGGAGTAGCAGACCGACGAGCCGACCGGCGGGGTCGTGGAGCCGGTGATCGTGACGTCGGGGCCACTGGCGTGTCGGTCGATCAGCGGCGTGGACACCGCGGCGGTCGACGCCACCCGGATCAGGCCGTAGTCATCGGCCGGGAACGAGGAGCCGACCGCCGGGCCGATGTAGCCGCCGACCCCGTGCCACTCGCTGCCCGTGGCGACGCAGTGCCCGGCGGACAGGATGAAGCGGTTCGCACCGGACCGGGCGTTGAAGCCCAACGTGCACCGGGTGCCGCCGCTGGTGATCGGCTGCCCGCCGATCAGGTCCCACACCGGGCGCGGAGCTTCCGCGACGTGCTCGACGGTGACGGCGCCGACGCCGAGGCCGCGCGCCCACTCGGCGACGCCCGTCGCGTCGCCGTGCACCGACACCACCAGCGCCTCGGTGGCCGGGTCGGCGTACCAACCGGTGACGGCGGCGGGCCGGGACGCCGCGCCCCGCTCCAGCCGTTCCCCGGTGGCGGGTGCGCTCGACACCGGCCCGGCCGAGGCGAGCACGAGACCGGCCGCCAGCACGGCCGCACCCACTCGACGTGCGAAGGTCATGGCTGCACTCCCTCCCGGGACGCGACGGTAGCCACGACGGGAGCCGCCGGGTAGCGACCGTTCGTGGACGTCGGCCACCGGGCCCCGACCGGACCTACCCTGGTCGGGTGGGGATCGCGATCCTGTGCGCGCTGACCGGGGCCGTGCTGAGCGCGGTGGGCGCCGCGTTGCAGTTCCGCGGCGTCCGGGACGTCGGCGACCTCACCGTGCGCAGGTTCACCCGGCTGGCGGGCAGCCGTCGGTGGCTGCTCGGGTTCGCGGTGCTGTTCGTCGCCGCGGCGCTGCAGATCCTGGCGCTCGCGTTGGCGCCGGTGACGGTCGTGGCTCCGCTCGCCGTGCTGTCGCTGCCGATCATCGCGGCGATCGGCGTGCGCCGGGTGACGCGGGGGTTCGCGGTGGCCGTGATGGCGGCGACGGGCGGCGTGGCCACGTTCGTCGCGCTCGCCGCCCGGTCGGCCGTGGCGACGGATGTGCCGCCCGCGGTGGCGCTGCGGGCCGGGCAGGTCGTCGCCGGTGCGGTCGGCGTGTTCGTCCTCGTCGCGGCCCTGCGCAGCGGGACGGCCCGTGCCCTGGCGCTGGCCGCCGGTGCGGGTGCGGCGTACGGCCTGGTCGCCGTGCTGGTGCGGGACGTGGCCACCTCGCTGCCGCGAGTGCCGTGGGTGTCGTTCGTCGGGTTGGCGCTGGCGTTCCTGGTCGGCGCGTCGCTGGTGCAACTCGGTTACGCGAGCGGCCCGGCCGACCTCGTGGTCGCCGGGCAGACCGTGGTGAACCCGATCGTCGCCGCCTGGATCGGCATGGTGCTGCTGGACGAGACCCCGGACGCGGGCCGCGGCACGCTGATCGCCTTGGTCACGAGCGCCGCCGTGTCGCTGACGGGTATCGCCGCCATCGCCCGCTTCCACCGGCGCCGGCCGGCCGGGCAGGCGACCACCGGTCACCCGTGATGATCACGAGCGGGGCGTTCGCGCGGGACCGTCGGCTACTCCGGGTCCATCCCACCGGCGCCGGCCGTGCCCTCGGGGGTCGACTCGTCCGGTGTGGTGTTGGCGGAGTCCGCCTGCTCGTCGGCGTAGGTGGGCCGCGAGTGCTCGTCGGCGAAGTCCGGCTCTTCCTCCATCGCGGCCGCGGTGACGGGGTCGGGTTCCGGTGTGCTCATCGCCATGGTGTATCCCTTCGCTGACGGCCCAAACCAGCAGGGGAGATCGTGCGCATCGGGGTGTTCTACGACGGGACGTGGTTCGCCTACCTGAGCGACTACTACGCCACCGCCCATCCGCGGGCGGCGCGGATCGCGCTGGACGGCCTGCACGACGCGTTGCGCTGGTACCTGCACACCGAGACCGGGACCGCGTTCGAGGACTGCCTGGTGCACGAGGCGCACTACGTCCGCGGCCGCATCGAGACGCCCGCGGCGTCGTTCGACGCGGCCCTGGCCGCCGCCGGCGTCACCCGGCACGACCTGCCGCTGCACGGCGGCAAGGAGAAGGGCGTCGACGTCCACTTCGCACTCGAGGCGTGGGAGCTCGCGACCACCGTGCCGCTGCGGTGGGTCGTGCTGATCACCGGTGACGCCGACTTCACGCCGCTGGCCACCCGGCTGACCGGGCGCGGCGTGGGCGTGGTGGTGCCGGTGGTGGACGACCGGTCCACCGATCAGGTGCCCGAGCGGGTGCCGCGCACCGCCGCGCCGCTGCGGGCGGCGGCCACCCTCACCCCGACGTTCGACGACCTGTTCGCGCCCGGCGACCGCGCCGGCTACCCGTTGCGCCGGCCGTTCGTGCGGTCCGGCGAGGTGGTCGCCTCCCCCGCCGGCGCGCCGCGCGGCCGTCGGCGGGGGACGGTGACCGGTTGGAAGGCCGGGCAGCCGCACGGGTTCATCACCGACAGCCGCGGCAACTCCTGGTACGCCTCGCGCGACGACCTGCCCGTGGGGGTCGCGATGCTGCCCACGGGCACGCCCGTGTCGTTCACCGGGTCACCGGTGCCCGCGCCGGGCCGCAAGTACCCGCGGGCGGAGTCCATCCGGTTCGAGTGACCACCGGTGCGCGGGGACGGCTCCGCGCACCGGTGGGACCGGTCAGCTCGCGGACCGCGGACACCGCCGGGGCGGTGTCCGCGGTCCGCGACGACGCCGTGAAGCCGAACGAGGTGCTGCCGCCGGCGGCGAGGGTGCCGTCGTAGCTCGCGTCGCGTGCCGTCACCGTGGACCCGTTGCTGGCGATCGCGGCGTTCCAGGCGCGCATTGCGAACGGCTGCCCGTCGGCCCCGACGACCAGCAGCGCGGCTCCGATCAGGGCGATCCTGCTTCTCATGGCTGTTCGACACCTCATTGAGTCGACGTCCGTCCCGCTCCCAGGCCTGGGAGCGCTCCCAGCGATGTTGTCGCTCCGTGACACCCGAGAAGGACGCCATTGGTGATCGGAGGGAACTTAGGCGGTTCACGCCCCGGTCGCCGCACTTCCGACGTCGAGGTCGAGTTGCGCAAAGGTCGCAGTGGGTGACCATCCGATGGACCGACGACTGGGAGCGATCCCAGAATCCCGCTATGTTCGAGCCGTGATCTCCGAAGCGGACGCCACCGCCACCTCCTCCTGGCCGGAGCTGCCCGAGGTCGCGCGGGGCGTGCTGCTGGAGGTGCTGATCCACGGCCCGCTGTCCCGGGCCGAGATCGCCACCCGGCTGCGCCTGTCCCGACCGACCCTCACCCGCGTGACCAAGGCGCTGGTGGCACAGGGGTTGCTGGTCGAGGGCGACACGCGACCACGCGCGTCGGCCGGCCGCCCGTCCGAGATGCTGCACGTGCGCGGACCGGCCCACCGCTTCCTCGGCGTGAAGCTGACCGCGGACCGGCTGTTCGCCGCCGTCACCGACCTGACCGCCACCTCGCTGACGACGGTCGAGGAGCCGCTGCGCTCGGCCGCGCCGGACGACGTCGTCGCCCGGATCGCGGACGTCGCGCGCCGGTTCCCCGGTCTCACGGGCATCGGCGTGACGCTCGGCGGGGTGGTGCTGGACGGGCTGGTGGCGCGGGACGAGCTCCTGCGCTGGACCGACGTGCCGCTGAAGGCGGCGGTGACCGGGGCGACCCGCGTGCCCACCGCGGTGGACAACGACGTGCAGGCGCTGACCGCCGCCGAGCACTGGTTCGGTCCCGGCGCGGGTCTGACGTCGCTGGCGGTGATCACCGTCGGCGCGGGCGTCGGCACCGGGCTGATCGTGTCCGGCGGGCTCGTCGCGGGCTCGCACGGCCTGCCGCCCCACTTCAGCCACACCCTGGTCGACGCCGCCGGCCCGCAGTGCGGCTGCGGCCGGCGCGGCTGCGTCTCCAGCTACCTGATGACGCACGTGATGCTGCGCCGGCTGCCGGGCCGGCCGACGTACGCCGAGGCCTTGGACCGGGTCCGCGCCGGCGAACCGCACGCCCGGCAGGTGTTCGACGAGGCCGGCTACGCGCTCGGCGTGCTCATCGGCACGGTGGCCAACGTCATCGACCCGCAGAAGGTCCTCCTGACCGGTGACGGCCTGCCGCTCTACGAGGTGTCGGCACCGCTCGTGCACGACGGCATCGAGGACACCTACGAGGACGACCCGGACCTGATCGACCTGGACGTGCGGCCGTTCGACTTCAGCGAGTGGGCCCGCTCCGGCGCCGCGCTCGCGATCAAGGCCACCATCACCGGATCCATCACCGACCGCCCGCGTGCCGCACCACGTCAAGCGTTGCTCAGCAGCCCTTCGAACACCGCACGCGCCTCACCGCCGGGCCGGATGCCGAGGTCCGCGTCCAGCACCCGCCACAGCCGGTGGTAGACGTCGATCGCGCCCACCCGGTCGCCCAGGTGCACCAGGGCGCGCATCAGCAGCACCTGCAACGACTCCCGGGTCGGGTGGGCGGACGCGTGCGGTGCGAGGAGGTCGACGGCGTCCTCCCACGCGCCCAGCGCGACCTTCGCCGTCGCCAGGTGCTCCACGGCGGCGATCCGGCGTTCCCGCCACAACGCCGCCACCGCCGTGGCCGGACCGGAGGGCACCAACCCGACCAGGCCGTCCACCGGCCAGCACCCCAGGGCAGCCGTCAGCGCGGTGGCCGCGCCGCAGGGATCGCCCTGCCGCAGGCACGTCACACCGCGGCGCAGCAACCCGCCCGCGCACAGCACGTCCACGGCCTCGGCGGGCACGTCGAGCCGGTAGCCGTGGCCGACGTGGACCAGCAGCCGGGAGAAGCCGGCGTTCGCGGTGTCCAGGCAGCGACGCAGCCGTGACGCGTACAGCTGGAGGTTCTTGAGCGCGCTGCGCGGCGGTTCCTTCTCCCACAAGTAGTCCATCAGGCGCTCTGTGGACACGGCCGACCCCGCGTCCAGCGCCAGCGCGGTCAACAACGTCCGCGACTTCACCCCTCCGGGCACCACGTCGGCCGCCCTCGGCCCGCTCACGGCGGGCCCGCCTAACAGCCGGACGTCGATGTCCCGTTGCACGCGCGACGTCGAACAGATCGACACCCCGGATCTCCCCACGTCGAACCCGATCATCCACCGCACACGGTAGGTCGTGGTCCGAGGTGTGCTGCGGGACGCCGAACGCCGGGGAGCACCGGACGGCGCAACGCATACCGGACGTATACCGCCAGGTGGAAGCGTGCGGCCCGACGCCCGAGCCGCGGACCGGCGCCCCCGGTGACCGCACCGCACCTGATTCGGAGAACCGCAACGGGGTGCGATCCGGTCGCCGGGCCCGACCCGGACGGGCCGACCAGCACCACCCGACGCGGCGGCCGACCGGTCCGCCGCGCCCACCGGAGAAAGGACGTGACCGATGGACCTGACCTTCGACGACTCGGAGCTCGACCTCGGCGACCTGGCCGTCACCGCGATGCGTGACGCGGTGGCCCTGCCGGAGACCGGCGCCTCGGCGGCGGCGTGCTCGTGCAGCGGCACCTCGTGCTGTTGCTGCCAGCAGCCGGAGCTGCCCGCGCAGGGCTGAGTCGAGCCGGAGCCGGGGGCGTCCGCACGGGCGCTCCCGGCCCGCAGCGGAGGGAGCACGGGGATGGCCGACGACCGCACCACCACCGAACTGGCGCCGTACGCGCTGGTCCGGGTGGCCGCGCTCGCGCACCCACGACCGGCCGGGTCGGACTTCCGGGCGGGTCTGGCCGCGGTGGTCGCCGCCGAGTCCCGGATCGCGGCGCTCGCGCCCGACCTCGCCGACGCCCTGCACGACAGCGCCCGCGGCCACTCCCCCGCGTTCCACCGGAACGTCGTGCTGCCGTTGCGCCGTGACGTGCACAACGGCCGTGTCCCGCGACCGGCGGCGTGGGGCACGTTGCCGCAACGGGTGCCGTTGTTGGCGCGGTGGTTGGCGGCGCACGAGGAGTTGGCACGCGCGGTGGACGCGGTGCTGGCCGCGTGGCCGGGCGGACTCGCGGCGTCACGCCGGTGGCTCGCGGAGGTGTGTGCCACCGATGAGCTGCGCCGCGCGAGCGTGCTGACCGGACCGGACCTGTTGCACGGCCTGGACCGCACCGCGCGGGGCCGCGGCGAGCCGGACCGCAAGGCGCGCAAGGCCGAGCCGACCGTGCTGCGGTACGCGCTGCGCGCGACGGCCAAGACCAGCCCCCTGTCCTGGTACACCCACGTCGGTTGGGGCGTGTGGGGCGACGGGCCGTGGCCGGGCGCCGAGCCGGTGTCGCACCCGGCGGTGCACCGGCTGCTGGTGACGAGGCTCGTGGACGCCCTGGGGCCGCGGCTGCCGCACCGGCTCGCGCCGGGGCTGCGGGAACGCGACGGCCGCCTGCTGTTCCGCCGGGACGTGCCGGTCGAGGGCGTCGGTCGGGCCGCGGTGGCCCGTGAGGAAGAGGTGGACGTCGCGGCGACCCGGCCCCTGCGGTTCGTGCTCGACGTCGTGCGGGAGGCCGGGCCGGACGGGCTGCCGCTCGACCGGGTCACCGCGGCGCTGGCGGCGAAGCTGGCCCGTCCGGACGCGGCGGCGGCGTTCGTGGCGCGGGTCCTGGACCTGGGGCTGCTGGTGCCGGTGTCCCCGATCCACCCGCAGGACCCCGACGCGGTGGGCTCGCTGGCGTCCTGGTTGGCGCCGACCGACGGCGACACCGCCCGCCGGCTGACCGCGCTGGCCACGACCACCGCCGCGTTCGGCCGCGCCGACCCGCCGACCCGCGCGGCCGTGCTGGCGCAGCTCTCCGCCGGCTGGCGCGACCTCGGGGAGCGGGTCGGGGCGGACCTGACCGGCGTGACGCCGGTGGTCGAGGACGTCGTGCTGCCCCAGCCGGTGCCCGTGCCACCGGGGGCCGCGCCCGCGCTGACCCGCCTCACCCCGTTGCTGGTGGCGTTCGACCAGCACGTGCTGCTGCGCCGGCTGATCCGGACCAGGTTCGTCGAGCGGTTCGGCCGGGGCGGTGCCGCAACGCTCGCCGACTCCTCCGGGCCGCTGTCCCGGGCGTGGCAGGAGTCGATGGACACCGACGCGGTGGCCGACCCGGACGTCCGCGCGGTCGTCGAGGCGCGCGAGAAGCTGGCCGGGCAGGTGCACGACGGCGTGGTCACCGACGACGTGCTGCGCTCCGCCGCCGACCTGCTGCCGCCGTGGGCGACCCGCCGCCCCGGCTCGTACGGCTTCTTCGCCCAGCCGACCGAGGACGGGCGGCTCGTGGTCAACCGGGTCTACGCCGGGTTCGGCAAGTTCACCAGCCGCTTCCTCGACCTGCTGCCCGGCGCGCGTGACGCGGTGACGCGCCAGGTGCGCCGCCACACCGCCGACCCGGTGCAGTTCCGCCCGGTGCGGGGCTTCAACGCCAACCTGCACCCGTTGCTGGGGGCGCGCGAGGTGGGCGAGGACGCCCGGTGGGCCGACCTCGCGGCCGACGAGCTGGAGGTGCGGCACGACCCCGTGGCCGACGAGGTGCGGGTGACGCACCGCGGCGTCCCGCTCGACGTGCTGTACCTGGGTTTCCTGATCCCGCTGGCGCTGCCGGACCGGCAGGTGGCGCTGTACTCCGACCTGGCCTGCGGGTGGGTGGACCTCGACCGGCTGCGCACCGCCACCACCGAGGGTGGTGTGACCACGCGGGGTCGCCTGACCTGCGGTGATGTCGTGCTGGCCCGTCGTTGCTGGGACTTCGCCGCGCCGCCGACGGTCGGCGCGGAGGAACGGGCCGCGCTGGACGTGGCCCGGTTGCGCGCCCGGCACGGGGTGCCGGAGCACGTCTTCGTCGGCCCGGACCGGGGACCGGCGACGGCCGACGCCTACCAACGCGCGCTCACGGCGGGCAAGCCGCAGTACGCGGACCTGGGCGACCCGCTGCACCTGCGCTGCCTGCCCCGGCTGTTGGCGAGGTTCCCGGACGGCGTGCGGCTGACCGAGGCGCTGCCCGTGCCCGGCGCCGGGCGGGTGGTCGAACTGATCGCGGAAACGTACTGGAGGGCCACGTGACCGACGTCGTCTGCTACTACCACGACCCGGTGAAGGCGCCGTTGCTCCGCGACGCCGTGCTGCCCGCGCTCGCGGAAGCCGAACGCGCCGGCGCCACCGGGCACGTGGAGCGGCACTGGTTGCACGGACCGCACGTGCGGGTCCGGTTGGACGGGCCGGACGAGGTCGCGGAACGGGTCGCGGCACGGCTGCGCGCGCACCTGGCGACACATCCGTCCACCGTGGACTTCGGACGCGAGGTGCTGTTGGCGCGGGCGAGGCAGAACGGGATCGCCGAGCTCGTGCCGCCGCCGTACGAGCCGATCCACCCCGACAACACCGTGGTCGTCGAACCGACGGACCTCGCTGCGCTGCGGCGGTTGCTGCGGTCGGACGTGCTGGTCGACCTGCGCGCCCGGTGCCTGCGGATGGGCGTGCCCGCGGTCCGGGACGCCGTGGCCGTGACCGGCGCCGGCCCGGCGCGCGTGCGGCTCGCCCTGATCGCGATGACGGCGCACGCGAGCCGGTTCCCGGCGGGCCTGGTCAACGGCTACCACTCGTTCCTGTCGCACCTGGAGGGTTTCCTGCTGCACAGCGATCCCGACGGCGTGCTGCGCGACCGGTTCGCGGCCGTGTGGGAGCGCAACGCCGAGCAGGTGGTGGAAACCGTGCGCGGTGTCGCCGACGGCACGCTCACCACGCCGTGGGTCGCCTGGACGGACGGCACGCGCGCGGCCATCGAGGAGGTGTTCGACCGCGGCGAGCTGCCCACCGCGTACTCGGCCCACCTCGGTGAGCGCGCGGTGGAGCTGGGCGAGGAGGAGGCGATCCGGCGCTGGCACCGCGACCACGCCGACCGGATCAGCGACTACCACGCCCGGTTGCGGGAGGTGGACTTCGACCACCCGGACTACCAGCGGCCGGTCACGGTGTACCGGTTCGGCACGAACATGCTCTACCAATTGCTGGCGGTGTGCGACGTGACGCCGGTCGAGCGCTACCTCGCCGCGAGCCTGGTCGTGCGGGCGGTGCAGCGGATCACCGGCATCGGGTGGGACGAGCACGTGGCGCAGATGGTGAAGGTGGCGCGATGAGCGGGGTGCTGGTGCGGCTGCGGCCGATCGTGCACGCGACGCCCACCCCGACCGGCCTGCACGTGCGGGGGTGGCGGTCCAGCTTCACCCTCGACGGCGGCAAGGGGCTGTGGACGATCTGGGAACGGCTGGCCGGTCCGCTGGCCGACGGCGTGCCGCCGGGGCGGCTGGTCGTGCCCGAGCACGCGCCACCGGCCGTGGCGCGGGCGTTGGAGCTGCTCATCGGCCAGCTCCACGAGCACGACATGCTCGTGGAGGTGCCCGCCGAGTGGGGTGGGGACGCGCCGCCGGAGGACATCGCGAGCTGGCTGGAGTCCGTCGCGCCGGCACCGGTCGAGACCTGGCGTCGACTCCGGTCGGCGACGGTGACCGTCACCGGCGAGGGTGTCCTGGCCGCGTACGCCCGGCGCGCCCTGGTCGCCGCCGGGCTGGAGGTCGCGGCCGTCCGGTCCGGTCCCGGTGTGGTCCTGGTGGCCGGGACGCACGCGGTCGCGGCCGGGTGCGCGACCGACGTCGGGTTCGTGGTCGCGCCGGGCCCGCTCTCGGACGTGGAGGCCGACGCGGCGGCGGTGGCGCGACGGTTGGCGGGCGCGCCGGGGACCGCGCCCGAGGTGTTGGCCGCGCTGGTCGGGTCGGCCGCGGCGCACCGGCTGGTGTGCGCGGTGGGCGGGCTGCCCGACCCGTCCACCGAGGTGGTCGACATGTGGAGCGACGTGCCGCCGACCGGCCCGCCGCACCAGGCCGTCCTGGTCGCCCGGCTCGACCCGCTGCACGCCGAGTACCACCCCTGGTTGTCGGCGGTGCGGCCGCGGGAGCCGAACGGCGCGCTGCTGGACGTGCTGGGCGATCGGGAGCTCGGGCCGGTGCCCACCCCGCTGCCCGGTGACCTGCCGCAGTTGCCGGTCAAGCTGGCCGCGTCCGGTGACGTGGTCGGCTTCGGCACCACCGAGCACGCGGCCCGGCTCGACGCCCTGCTGCGCGCCGCGGGCGAGCTCGCACCGGCCGGTGCGCTGGTGGGCGCCGACCGGGTGCACGCCCTCGGGTTGGCGTTGCGCACGGCCGTCCGGCGGCTGCCCGGCACACCGGTCGCCGAAGTCGAGTGGGCCGCCGACCCGACCGCCCGGCGGTGGTGGAAGGCCGTGGCGCTGCGGTTCGCGCTGCCCGCCTCGGTCGAGGTGACCAGGCTCGGTCCGGGCGTGACGCGGGCGGTCGTGCGGGCGGACGGCGAGGAGCTGTCGTGGGCGGTCGAGGCCGAACCGGCGGACGCCGTCGCGTTCGCCGCGATGGCCGCCGCCGGGCGGGCGCAGGCAGGCGTCGGCGGGACCGGCGTGCGCGGGACCGTCGTGCTGTGCGGGGCGGCGCCGTTCGCCGAGCCCGACGGGGCCGCCGCGCCGTGGACGAACCGGGACTGGCACTGGCCGCACGGGCTCCGTGATGGCGAGGAGGCGTTCCAGGAAGACCTGCGCGCGCTCGCGGGCGAGGTCAAGCCGGTGGACCTCGGCCCGGTGCTGGAGGCGGCGGGGCTGGTCGCGTTCGCGGAGGACGGCCGGTGACCGTGCGGGTGGTGGAACTGGCCGAGTACTCGCTCGGCGAGCTGGACGGCGTCGGCGCGGACGGTCCGGTGCTGCCGGTGCGGTTCGACGGCGCGCTGGCGTTGATCGGACCGGTGTCGGACGGGGTGTGCGCGGGGTGCGCCGAGGACGCGCGACTCGCCGCGCTCGGCCCGTCCGCGCCCCGCGGTGACCGGCGGATGCGGTTGGGCGGCCTGGCTTCCCCGGCGTTGCGGCCGTTGCTCGCGGCGCTGGTCGAACGGGTGTCCGGAGACCCGGCGGCGTACCGCGACAAGGTGCTGGCGGTGCGGACCGACCTGGGCACGGTGGGCGAGCACCGGGTCCGGCCGCGGCCCGGTGGCTGCCCGAGGTGCGGGCCGTTGCCGGACGACGGACCGGAGGCCGTCGTGCGCGAGCACGTCCCGGTGGTGCCGGGGACGTTGCGCGGCCCCAACCCGCTCACCGGCGGCGACGCGCTCAAGCGGGAGCTGTTCGACCTCCGGCACGGCCCGGTCGGCGGGATGCACCGCATCGGCGACCTGACCGTGGCCGCGGTGAGCGCGGAGCTGGGCGGCGGGCAGGCCGGGTTCGGCCGCACCGGCGACTACGCCGAGGCCGAACGGGTCGCGCTGTACGAAGCCGTGGAACGGCACGCGGGCATGCGGCCGCGGCGCGTCACCACGGTTTTGGAGGCGTCCTACGCCGAGCTGGGCGACCGTGCGCTGGACCCCGTGCGGCTCGGCCTGCCGGATCACGAGTCGCCGCACGTCGTGCCGTACCACCCGGACGTGCGGACCCGGTGGGTGCACGGCTGGTCGTACACGCGGGGACGGCCGGTCGCCGTGCCCGAGCACGTGGCGTACTGGGGTCACGGCGAGGGCGCGCGGTTCGTGGACGAGACGTCCAACGGGTGCGGCACCGGCAACAGCCTCACGGAAGCGGTGCTGTACGGGCTGTTCGAGGTCGCCGAGCGGGACGCGTTCCTCACGGCCTGGTACGGCCGGGTGCCGCTGCGGAGCCTGCGCGTGCGCGACGACGTCACCGCGCACCTGGCGGACCGGCTGGAGCAACTCGGCTACCGGCTGGAGCTGTACGACGCCACCAACGACCTGGGCGTGCCGTCGGTGCTGTCGTTGGCGCGCTCGCCTCGCCGTCCGCACGCGTTCTTCGCCGCCGGGGCGGGGCTGGACCCGGACGCGGCGATGCGGTCGGCGGCGGCCGAGGTGGCGATGGACGTGGAGGCGGGTGCGAAGCGCTACCGCGTCGAGCCCGACGACTACGACCCGGAACGGCTGCGGCGGTTGCTGCGGGAACCCCGGCTGGTCCGGAGCATGGACGACCACGTGAACGTCAACGGGCTGGCGGAGGCCGCCGAGCGGTACGACTTCCTCGTGCCCGGCCCGGAGGTGGCGCTGCCGGTGCCGGACGTGCCGCGGGACGACCTGGACGCCGTGCTGGAGCACTACGTGCGCAAGTGGGAGGCGTTGGACCTGGAGGTGATCGCGGTCGACCAGAGCGACCCGGTGGTGCGGGACCGGCTCGGCCTGCACTCGGCCAAGGTGATCGTGCCCGGCACCGCGCCGATGACGTTCGGCGAGCTGAACCGGCGCACGCACGGCATACCTCGGCTGCGCCTCGCCGGTACCCCACTGCCCCACCCGTTCCCGTGAACGCCGACGCGTTGCGCGCGGCCTATGCGCACGGGCCGGGGCGGGTCGTGGAGCCCGGTGCGTCACCGCGGGTTCCGGCCGCTCCGGGCCCGCGCGTGCCGCTGACGGCGTTGGGCGGGCGGTTCGGGCCGGCGTTGGCGCGCCTGCTGACCGACGTGGCGACACCGCTGCGGTGGGAACCGTGGAACCAGTACAACGACCACCGGGCCTACCCGTCCGCGCGGGCCGCGGCGACGGTCGACCTGGTGGTGGCGGGGCGGTGGGTGCTCGACCCGGTGCGGCGGGCGCTGGTGGGCGACGGGACGCCGGTGGTCGACGGCCCGGTGCGGATCGACCTGGTCCGCCGCCGCGACCGCTTGTCGGCCGGGTACCGCGAGTTCGGCGACGTGCTGACGGAACTGGAGGTGGGGCACGTCGCGGCGGCGCTGGTCGAGCACTCGGCCAGGCTGGGGCTGCGCGCGCGGGCGTCCGGGCCGGCGGTGACCGTGACGTTCGGGGGCGGGGCTGCGGCGGCTGCCACGGCATCCGGAGTCGGCGACTCCCCGAGCCCGGTTCCGGTGCGCAGTTCGGGCGTCGGCCCGCGCGGCATCGCGGCGGATCCGCGGCCGCTGCCCGCGCACGTCCTGGACGCCGTGGTGCACGCCGTCAACCACCCGCCGGTCGGGTCGCCCGTGCGCGGCGACCTGCGGCACCGGTTGGCCGTGCGGAACGTCGAAGGCGTCGCCGACGGGTGGTACGCCGTGGACGGCGGGCTGCGGTCGGTGTCGGCGGGGGCGGCGGTGGCCGCGCTGTCGCCCGTGTTCGGCCACCCGCCCAAGACCATCCACGTCGCCTCGATGAACCTGGCCCTGGTCACCACCGGCGACCCGGCCGCGGCGGTGGCGGCTGACGGGCCGGACGGTTACCGGGCCCTGTTGCGGGCGGCCGGGGCGGTCGCGCAGCACGTGGGAACGGCGACGGCCGGGGCCGGGGCGTTCTGCCGGCCCGCGCGCAGCACCGACGACGGTCCGCTGGAGGCGCTGGTCGGCGCGCCCGCGTCGCACGCGTTGCTCTACCTGCTGCTCGTGGGCCGACCGCGCGGCACGGGTTTCCGCTACGACCTCACCCCACTGGAGACGTGATGACGTGGACCAGCGTGCACGTGCGGCTGTCGTGGTCGGTGGCGGACGTCGACGCGTTCATCACCGACGTCCTCGCGCCGGAGCTGGACGGCCACCGCGCGGCGGGCCGCCTCTCGGACTGGTTCTTCGTGCGCTACTGGGAAACCGGACCGCACCTGCGCGTCCGGGCGCGGGACGTGACCGCGGACCTGGTCGGTCGGTTGCGCGCGCTGGTCGCGCAGGCCGATCACCCGGTGCGCGACCACTCGGTGGGCGGGCTGCCGCACGGTGACGTCCGCGAGACGCCGTACGAGCCGGAAGTGGCGCGGTACGGCGGCCCGGAGGCGTTGCCCGCGGCCGAGGAGGTGTTCTGCCGCAGCACGGAGGTGGCGGTGGCCGTGCTGCGGTCGGCGGGGTCGAGGTTCACCGCGGCCGTGGAGCTGATGATGGCCACCGCGGTCGCGTTGAAGATGGACCGGGTGGAGGCGGCGTCGTGGCTGCGGGCCCTCGCGACGGGGTGGCGGCAGGCGCACGAGCCCGTCGCGCCGCCCGGCGTCGGCTCCCACACCGCCGCCCGCGCCGTCCACGAGGCCCGCGCCGCCCACCTCGCCGCGCGGTGGGACCGGCTCGAAGCGGGGGCGACGGGCGCGGTCGGGTACTGGGTGGACCGGGTGCGGGCGGCGGACCTGCCCCGGCACGTCTGGGCGTCACAACTGCACATGCTGTGCAACCGGCTCGGTCTGAGCCCCGAGGAGGAGCGCACCGCCTGCCGGCTGGTGGCGATGACGGCCGAAGCGCCCGACGGGCCGACGCCGTTCCACGAGGACGGCGCGACCGCGCCCGACCGGCGTTACCTGGCGGCCAGCAGGTTCCACCCCGGTGTGCCGGACCAGGGGCCGCGCAGCGCCGGCGTCACGTCGCCGACCCTGCCGTGGTGGCCGGACGTGCCGCTGCCGGAGCCCGCCCCCGTGCCGGGCGCCCTGGTCGACGCGCTCGCCACCCGGCACACCGCACGCGGCGCCGAACTGGCCGGTCCGCTGGACGCCGGGCAGTTGGCGACGCTGCTGTGGACCGCGCAGGGCGCTCTCCCGGACGGGAGACGGCCGTACCCGAGCGCCGGTGCGCGGCACAGCGCGCGGCTGCGGGTGGTGGCGTGGCGGGTGACCGGCCTGGAGCCGGGCGTGTACGAGGTGGACGAGGCGCGCCGGACGCTGGTCCGCGTCGCCGCCGCGCCGCCGGTGGACGACGTGCGCGCCGCTTCGATGTGGTTCGGCGACGGCGAGGGTCGGGTCGACCCGGCCACGACGCCCGCGGTGCTGGGCCTCTACGCGCGGGTCGGCGCGCTGCGGAAGGCGTACGGCCTGCGGGCGTTGCGGTTGGCGTTCACCGAAGCGGGGCACCTGGCGCAGAACCTCGCGCTGGTCGCGGCGTCGACGGGCCTGGCACTGGGCGTGCTCGGCGGTTTCTACGACGACGTGGCGCACGACGTGCTCTGCCTGGACGGCGTGGACGACGCGCTGGTCTACCTCATGCCGCTGGCGGCGACGGGGTGACCGGAGCACTTCCCGACCACTTGGTCACCATTCGCTTCGCCGTCGATCGCCGCCCTGGTCGGCTCGTTCCGCGACAGTTCCGCTGACCGCCGGTCCCGCGGTCGGGCGCGGACTCCTGCCCACACCGGTGAAGGTGGACGGCCCGGAAACCAGGGGGCCGCCGTGGTCGCGCTCGCCGAGGTCGCCGGACACGCCGGCGGCCCTTGCGGACCCCGTACACGACCTCCTCCCCCACGAGGGTGACGCCGCGCACCCGCCCCTCGGTGGACTCCGCGTCCATGTAGCCGACGACGTCGCGGACCGTGGTGAAGTCGTCGATGAACAGCACGCCCCACCCGAAGCGGCCCCGCCGGGGCCTGAGCACCGCGTGCGGTGCACCCGCCCCCCGGCGCACGTAGGAGTCGCGGAAGAGGTGTTCACCACGCCGCTGACCGGCACGCTGCTGCCAGGCTTGACGCGGGACTCATTGCTGCGCGGGGCCGCGCGCCCGGGCTATTCCGCGGCCGAGCGGCCGGTGTCGGTGGACCGGTGGAGGGCCGAGCGCGGCGGGTGAGATCACCGAGGTGTTCGCCTGCGGCACGGCCGCGTGCCGGACGTGGACGGCCGGCCGCACCGCGTGTGCCGACCCGACGGGCGACGCGGGCCGGGTCCACGCGACCCGGCCCCCCATCCGGGTGACATTCGGCGAGTGGGTCGTGCGGCGCCGCGAGACTGCTGCGCACGGGCATTCCCCCCACCGACACCGGAGGTTCACCGGATGAACGCGCACAGAGCCGCCGCGGCCCTCTGCCTCTGCCTGGGCCTGGCGTCGACCGCCGTCACCCCGACCGCGCACGCGGTCGTCGAGCAGACGTGCCTGGTCAACGAGGTGGTGACGTTCAGCGAACCGGTGACCAACACCCCGAAGACGGTCGGCGTCACCGTCAACGGCCAGCTCTTCAACTGCACCAACGGCTCCGCCGCCACCGGGTCGTACACCGAGACCGCCACGCTGCCGGACTACACGTGCACGTCGCTGTTCTACCAGGGCAGCGGCACGCGGGTCTTCACGTGGACCGACCCGGCCGCCGCGCCGAGCGCGTACTCGTACAACCGGACGTCCAGCCGGGTCGGCGCGAACATCGTGATCGTGCTGCTCGGGTCCATCGGCTCCGGCACCTTCGCCACCGAACCGACCAAGATGCAGCTGACCGCGCTGAACCCGGACCCGATCAGCTGCGCCACCACGGGCGTGTCCCACCTGAGCCTCTTCGGCGCCCTGACCGTGGGCCTGTGACCCGAAGGCACACCGCACCCCCGTAACCGCGCACATTGACGCAACCGAACGGTTGCTATACCGTCGGCTGATGCCGCCCGACGCCGAAGCGGTCGCCGAACAGGTCTTCGCCGCCCTGGCCGACCCGACCCGACGCGCCATCCTGGCCGCGCTGGCGTCGGGCGGCCCGGCCACGGCGACCGACCTGGCCGATCGGCTGCCGATCACCCGGCAGGCGATCGCGAAGCACCTCGCCCTGCTCACCGACGTGGGCCTGGTGACGGCGGAACCCGGCGAACGGCGCCGGATCCGGTTCCGGCTCCGCTCCGTCCCGATGCGGGTGGCACAGCAGTACCTGGCGTCGCTGGCCCGCGACTGGGACGGCCCGCTCAGCGCCTTGAAGAACCACCTCGACCGCACGGCACCCACCGCGGACCCACCGGAAGGGACCTGAGCGGCGGGTGGACCGTGCGCGCGCATCGGAACTCGGGAAGGTGGACGACCACGATGAAGACCCCTCCGATCGTTTCCCCGGCGGACTGGGAAGCGGCCCGGCAGGACCTGCTGGTGCGGGAGAAGGAGTTGACCCGGGCGAGGGACGCCATGGCCGCGGCGCGCCGGCGGATGCCGTGGCTGGCGGTGGAGAAGGAGTACGCCTTCGACACGCCGCGCGGCCGGATGAGCCTGCCGGACCTGTTCGAGGGCCGCCGCCAACTGGTCGTCTACCGCGCCTTCTACGAGCCCGGCGTGTACGGCTGGCCGGACCACGCGTGCCGCGGCTGCTCGCTGGTGACCGCCGACCAGATCGGGCACGTCGCCCACCTGCACGCCCGGGACACCACGCTGGTGTTCGCGTCACGCGCGCCGCAGGCCGACATCGAGCGGTTGAAGGCGCGGATGGGGTGGCGGATGCCCTGGGTCACCATGCTGGACGACTTCGACGCCGACTTCGGCGTGGACGAGTGGCACGGCACCAACGCGTTCATCCGCGAAGGCGACCGCGTGTTCCGCACGTACTTCGTCAACGGACGCGGTGACGAGGCGTTGGGCAGCACGTTCAGCTACCTGGACATCACCGCGCTGGGCCGCCAGGAGGACTGGGAGGACTCGCCGGAGGGCTACCCGCAGACCCCGCCGTACGTGTGGTGGAACTGGCACGACGAGTACAGCGACGCCGGTCCCGCCGAGGGCTGGCTGGAGAAGGTCGCCGAGGCGGAGGGCACGCTGACGTCCGTGCGGTCGAAGCCGACGCACGACGACTGCTGCCACTGACCCACGGACTTCGCGGAACGGGTCCGGACCGCGCGCCGGTGGTCCCCCGGCCCGCGCGGAACGGTCCGGGGCGCTCGTACCGGATCGTTCCGCGCGTCCGGCACGGCAACCCCGGGCGCGGTCGGGCGTCCGGCACGGTAAACCCGCTTCTCCCGTGAGGTCGCCATGCCGTTCCGCCGCACCCTGACCGCGCTGTCGACCGCGGTCGCCGCCGTCCTGCTCGTCCCGTCACCGGCGTCCGCCGCGATACCCGGCGACGAACAGGTCCTGTCCCACGCCGGCCCGTCGTCCTACGCGAGCCGGATCGCCTCGGTGTCGTGCCCGGCGGGCAAGCAGGTGGTCGGCGCGTTCGCCTACGCCCGCGGGGCCAGGCGCGACGTGCTGGTCACCGCGCTCATCCCGTCGGCCACCTCCGTCGTCGCACTCGCCCAGGAGGACCAGGACGGCACCGAAGCCGAGTGGAGCCTGACCGTGGAGGCGATGTGCGCCTTCCCGGTGCCGGGCCACACCGTGGTGCAGTCCTCATCGGACGCCACGTCGTCGAACAAGCAGGTGCGCGCGACCTGCCCGAGCGGCCGGAAGCTGTTGGCGTCCGGCTGGAACACGCGGGGCGCGGGCCAGGTGCACGTCAACCAGATCGCGCCGACACCGGACCTGACGAGCGTCGCCGTGACCGGCATGGAGGACCCCGACGGCTACGGCGGCGACTGGCGGCTGACGACCTACGCGGTGTGCTCGGACCCCTTGCCCGGCCAGGGGTTGCGCACCGCGACGTCGGTGGTGGACCAGGGGGACAAGTGGTTCGACGTGCGGTGCGGATCGGACCAGCGGCGGCTGTCGGCGGGCTGGTCGTTCATCGGCACGGCCGGCGTGACGCCCGCCGGGCAGGTGCTGCCGAACATCTGGGCCACCGGCACGTCCTGGTTCGAGCTGGACGTGTGGGAGGACGACGACGGTTTCGCGCACGAGTGGTACGCGATCGGGCGGGTCGTGTGCGTCGACCGGTGAAACGCCGGGAATAGAGCGGAAATATAGATTTCGGTAAACCGTCGCGGTATTCGCGCGCGCTCTCGCCGACGGGTGGCGCGCGCCGGTACGGTTCACCGGTGATCGCTGCGGAGTTCGTCGGGAAAAAGCTCGATCCCGTGGTGCTGCGAGTACCGCGGGAACGGGTCGTCGCATTCGCCCGGGCCATCGGCGAGGACGCCGCCGTGCACGTCGACGTCGACGCGGCGAGAGCCGCCGGACATCCGGACGTGGTATTGCCACCGACGATGCTGTTCGGCCTGGAACTCGAGGCCCGGGGCGAGGGGCTGTTGGTCGACATGGGCCTCGACCCGTTGCGCGTGCTGCACGCCGAGCAATCGTTCACCTACCACCGGAGCGTGCACGCCGGTGCGGAGTTGCGGTTCGAGAGCGTGGTCGCCGACGTTTACCGGCGGATGGGCGGTCGATTGGAGTTCATCGTGCAGGAGAGCGCCGTGCACCGGGGTGGTGAGCACGTGGTGGATTTGCGCCAGGTGCTCGTCGTCGAGGAAAAGGGTGCGGCGTGAGCGCGCCCGCGGTCGGTGACCGGTTGCCTTCCCGGGAAGTGCCCGCGATCACGCGGGACGAACTTCGGGAGTTCGCAGCCGCGTCGGGCGACGACAACCCCGTGCACCTCGACGACGCCGCCGCGCGGCAGGGTGGGCTGGACGGGGTCGTGGTCCACGGGATGCTCGTGATGGCGCACCTCGGCCGTCTGGTCACGTCGTGGCCGGCGGCGGGCGCGGTGCGGTCGTTCAAGGCCAGGTTCACCGCGCCGACGCCGGTCGGGTCACGGCTGACGTGCGGCGGGAAGGTCGCCTCCGTCGACGTCGCCGCCGGGACCGCCAGGGTGCAGGTGAGCGCGGTGCGGGACGACGGCGTGGCGGTCGCGCGCGGCGAGGCCGTGGTGGAGCTGGCGCGGTGAGCCGGTCCGTGCTGGTCGTGGGCGCGAGCCGGGGCATCGGCGAGGCGGTGGCGCGCGAGTTCGCGCGGGCCGGTGACCGGGTGGCGGGCACGCACCGGGGATCGGGCGTGCCGGTCGACGGGGTGTTCGGGGTGGCGCTGGACCTGGCCGACGGCGACCGGGTGGCCACCGCGGTCGCCGAGGTCACCGCCCACCAGGGGGCGCCGGAGGTCGTCGTGCTGAACGCGGGCCTGACCCGCGACGGGCTGCTCGCCCGGATGCCGGAGGCGCACTACCGGGAGATCATCGAGGTCACCCAGCTCGGCGCGTTCCGCGTGCTGCAACAGGTGCTGCCGGCCATGGCGAAGGCGCGCACCGGGTCGGTCGTCCTGATCTCCTCCGCCTCCGCACGCGCGGGCTCACCCGGCCAGGCGAACTACGCGGCGGCCAAGGCGGCGCTGGAGGGGTTCGCCCGGTCCGTGGCGCTGGAGTACGGGCGGCGCGGGGTGCGGGTCAACGTCGTCGCACCGGGCCCCGTGGACACCGACATGGTCGCCGTGCTGACGGAGAAGCAGCGGCAGGCGCTGGTGGACCAGGTGCCCCTGGGCCGCCTGGCCCGACCGGAGGAGATCGCCGAGGTGGTGCGCTGGGTCGCCGGCTCCACCTACGTGACCGGCGCGACGATCCCCGTCACGGGCGGCGGCGCGCTCGGCTGGTGAGGTCCGGCGGAACGCACGAGCCGGGAACGCCCCCGACCGGGCACCATGCGCTCGTGCCCGATCCGCGCCGGGACGACGTCGCGAGCCGGTTCCACCCCGAGTGGAGCGGCGCGCTGCCGGACCCGCACGTCCCCGACCCCACCGCCGAGGACTGGCAGTCGGTCGTGGACCTCGTGCGGTCGACGGGGTGGGGTGCTGTGCTCGTTCATCCGCGCCACCGGTCGCCGCCTGCGCGAACCGGTCCTGATGACGCCCGAGGGCACGGACGCGGTCGTGGTGCTGCGGTACGACGTCGACCAGGACCGGGTCGTGCTGGTGGCCGACCCGTGAGCGCGTGGCGTCACACCAGGTCGTTCTCCTGGGCGTAGATCGCGGCCTGGACCCGGGAGCGCAGGTCCAGCTTGGTCAGGATGCGGGAGACGTGGGTCTTCGCCGTCGCGCCGCTGATGAACAGCTCGTGGGCGATCTGGGCGTTCGACAGGCCACGCCCGAGGCACCGCAGCACGTCCAGCTCGCGCTCGGTCAGCTGGTCGAGGCGGCTGTCGGCGGCCGGCTGGGCCTTCACCGGGGACTCGGCGTAGGCCTTGATCAGCTTGCGGGTGATCTCCGGGCCCAGCACGTTCTCGCCCGCCGCGACCAGCCGCACCGCCTCCACCAGCCGCGGCGCGTCGACGGACTTCAGCAGGAAGCCCGCCGCGCCCGCCCGCAGCGCCGCGAACACGTACTCGTCCAGGTCGAACGTGGTCAGCACGAGCACCTGCGCCACGCTCTCACCGTGCAACGCCCTGGTCGCGGCGATGCCGTCCAGGCCGGGCATGCGGATGTCCATCAGCACGACGTCCGGCCGCAGCGCCTTCGCCTGCCGGACCGCCGCCGCGCCGTCACCGGCCTCACCGACCACCTCGATCCCCTCGGCGTTGCCCAGGATCAGCACCAGGCCCGCGCGCACGGCCGCGTGGTCGTCCACCACCAGCACCCGGACGCTCACCGCTCCACCTCGGGCAGGGGCAGCACCGCGCGGACCTTCCACGTGCCGTCGGTCGGACCGGCGGTGAGCGAGCCGCCCACCGCCGCGGTGCGTTCCCGCATGTTCAGCAGCCCGGTGCCCAGCCCTCCCCCGTCACCGCCCTCCCGCAGGTCGTTGACCACTTCCAGCACCATCCCGGTGTCGGTGCGGCGCAGTTCGAGGACGACGTTCGTGCGCGGTGCGTGCTTCATGGCGTTGGTCAGCGCCTCCTGGGCGATCCGGTACGCGGTCAGGTCCACCGCGGCGGGCAACGGCTCGGTGTCGTCGTAGTCGACCCGCACGTCCAGCCTCATCCCACCCGCCTGCGCCGACTCGATCAGCCGACCGAGCTGCGCCAGCCGGGCGGGCGCGGTCGGCTCGTCCGGGGCCGTCACGTCGGCGCGCAGCAGGTTGATCATGGCGCGCATCTCCTCCAACGCGCTCACGCTGTTCTCGCGCACGGACTTGAGGACCACTCGCGTCATCGGGTCCTCGTCCTTCAACGACAACGCGGCCTCGGCCTGGATGGCTATCGCGGACAGGTGCCCGGCGATCACGTCGTGCAGGTCACGGGCCATGTGGGCGCGTTCGGCGGCGACCGCGGCCGTGCGGTCCAGCTCGGCGATCTTGGCCAACTGGCGGGCGTTCGCGCGTTCCACCTCGGCCATCCGCTGGTGCTGCCGCACGTTCGTCGCCCACCACACCGGGATCAGCAGGAACGGCAGCACCGCGAACGCCGCCAGCACGGTCGCCCGCCAGCCCGGCACCAGCAGGACGGTGGCGGTGATCGTGCTGATCGAGGTGAGCACCGCGATCGGCACCATGTCGCGGCTGAGCCGGCGCGGGCCGTACAGCGTGGCCGCGTAGAGCAGGTCGGCGTACACGACGAGCGTCGGCGTGCTGACCCCGATCACGCAGTCCACGAGCAGGAACGCCGTGCCGACCGCCAGGGCCGTGCCCGGCGCGATCCGGCGGAACGCCTCCACCGCGCAGACGCCGCCGAACAACAGCACCCGCACCCACAGCGGAATGGGGTCGTCGAGGTTGAACAACGGGTACAGGCCGGTGGCGAACAACACCGAGCCGACCAGCAACGAGCTGATCACGATGAGCGCGTCGTGCTGCCACTCCGGCAACTTCCGCAGCCCGGAGACGACCCGACTTATTCCGGCGTGCACCGCGCGATCACAGCACACACCCACCCGGCTCGCATCGGCCGAAGTGATGACCCGTGATCGCTCCGACCGCCGATGCCGCGCGCCCGCGCGCTTGGCGATGATGGTGTCACGGCAGGCGCACCGCCCGTCGACCACACCGGGAGGAGCGGATGTCACCATGAAAAGCGTGGCGGTAGCACTGGCGGTGGTGTCGGCTTTCGCGCTGAGCGCCTGCGACCCGGCCGCCGACCGGTCTTCGCCGGACAACACCGATGACGGTCGCACGACTTTGCTGTGCCACGTGGCGAACGGGTGGGTTTCCGCGAGTCCGGACGGCAAGAGCGAAGCCGCGAGGACATTGGGTTCGGTAATCGACGACATCGCCGGGAACATGGACGAATCGTCGCGGGCTGCCAAGGTGTTGGCCGCGGCCCGCCAGTTGTTGTCGGACAGGTCGGAGGACATCGCCGACGGCGCCGCGAAGATCGAGGAACTGTGCTGAGGGTGTGCCCGCGCCCGCTGAGGAGGACAAGTGGCTGACGGCAAGGTGAACGACGGTCGGTGGGCCCCGTGGTGGGTGTACGTCGTCCTGATCGTCGGGTGCAACCTGATCAAGCAGTACTTCATCGGCGGCAAGGTGTCCGACGTGGCCAACGTCGCGATCACGGTGGCGATGGTCGGCGCGCTGATCTTCGTCATCACGGCGGTGTACCGGTCGATGGTCGCCACCCGGCGGCGGTGACGTCGACCGGGACGCGGCGGCCTCCCCTGGCCGCCGACCGGTAGGTGGGACGGGCGCCCGTCCCACCTACCGCTGTTCACCGGGCCGCCACGCGGCGGTAGGCACGCATGCTCAACGGCACGAACACCGCCACGATCAGCAGCGACGACAGCCAGGCGTAGGCCAGCGCGTGGTCGTCCGGCCAGGAACCGGACACCACGTCCAGCCCCGGCACGGTGTTGCCGAACAGCCCGCGCACCGCGTTGATCACGGCTGTCAGCGGGTTCCACTCGGCGATCACGCGCAGCGGGCCGGGCATCGACTCCTCCGGCACGAACCCGGACGACACGAACGTCAGCGGCGTCAGCCAGATCAGCCCCGCGCTCTGCGCCGCCTCCGGGCTCGGCGAGACCAGCCCGATGAGCGCCCCGATCCACGACATGGCGAACGCGAACACCAGCAGCACCAGGAACGCCAGCACGGCGTCGAGGACGCTGCCGCGCACCCGCCAGCCGATGAGCAGGCCGCACAGGCACGTCACCAGCATCGCCACCACGCTCACCGCCAGGTCGGACAGCGTGCGGCCGACCATCACCGACACGCCGGACATCGGCAGCGACCGCAGCCGGTCGATGAACCCCTTGCGCAGATCGGTCGACAGCCCGATGACGGTGAACGCGGAGTTGAACGCCAGCGTCTGCACCAGGATGCCCGCCAGCAGGTACTCGCGGTAGGCCGCACCGCCGAGCAGGCCGCCGAACACGAACCCGAACAGCAGCACGAACATCACCGGCTGCACCACCGCGGCGAACGCCCAGTCCACGCTGCGCCGCACGTGCAGCAGGTTGCGCCAGGCGATCATCCACCCGTCGACCGCGACCTTGGCCACTGCGGTCACGAGTCCTCCCCGTCGTCGGCGCGGTCGGTCAGCATCAGGAACACGTCGTCCAGCTTGGGCCGGTGCAGCGACACGTCGAGCACCCGCACGTCCTGCGCGTCGAGCCGCTTCAACGCCTCCACCAACGTCTTGGGGCCGACGTGCACGAGCACGTGCGCCCGCCGCAAGTGGTCGTCCACCACGGGTTCGGCCGCGCCGACCTCCGCCAGCACGCGCGTCAACGCGGGCAGGTCGGCCGCGTCGGCGACGACGATCTCCAACCGTTCGCTGCCCACGCGCGCCTTCAGCTCGTCCGACGTGCCCCGCTCGACCACCCGGCCGCGGTCGATCACCACGATCGAGTCGGCGAGCTGGTCGGCCTCCTCCAGGTACTGGGTGGTCAGCAGCACGGACGCGCCGTCGTCCACCAGCCGCCGCACCATCTCCCAGGTGTCCAGGCGGGACCGCGGGTCCAGACCCGTGGTCGGCTCGTCCAGCACGACGACCGGTGGCCGGGCGACGAGCGCGCCCGCCAGGTCCAGCCGCCGCCGCATGCCGCCGGAGTAGGTGCGCAGCAGCCGGGACGCGGCCTGCTCCAGCCGGAACAGCGCCAGCAGCTCCCGGGCGCGCTCCCGCGCCGCGGCGGCCTTGAAGCCGTACAGCCTGCCGACCAGGTACAGGTTCTCGTACCCGGTCAGGCTCTCGTCCACGGCCGCGTACTGCCCGGACAGGCCGATGGACCGCCGCACGTCCGCGGACTGCGAGACGACGTCGTAGCCGGCCACGCGGACGTCGCCCGCGTCGGGCCGCAGCAACGTCGTCAGCACCCGCACCATCGTGGTCTTGCCGGCCCCGTTGGGGCCCAGCAGGCCCAGCACCGTCCCGGTGGGGACGGTCAGGTCCACGCCGTCGAGGGCGCGGTGCGCCTTGTAGGACTTGACGACGCCTCGCGCCTCGACGGCTGCGATCACCGCTCCTCCTCCATCTGGTAGTCCGGCTCGGGCGGGAACGACGTCAGGCGCAGCGGCCGGCCGACGAGCCAGATCGCGGTCACCGCCGACGAGACGCCCAGCGGTGGTCGGGCCGGTCGCGGGCCACCGGCGAAGCGGTGCGCGAACCACGCGGCCGCCCGCGCCACCAGGTACGGACCGAACGCCACGCTGATGCCCGGGTAGGCCGCGGCGAGGCTGTGCGTCATGCCCGGCGTGCCGCCCGTGCGCAGGTCGACGGCGCACGCCACCACCAGCACCAGGTCGACCACCGGCACGCCCACCAGCAGCGCGCCGCCCACCCGGGGCCTGCGCAGCGCGTACCGGGCGAGCAGCCCCGAGGCCGGCACCACCCAGAACGCGACCTCGCACGCCACGATCAGGTACAGCACGAACGGGTCCTACCCAGCCTGCGCCATCACCCACGGTCACGACTCCACCGGCGGCGTCGCGACCGGCACGCCGGGCCGGTCCCCGACCACGTGCGCGCCACCGTCCACGTGGACGATCTCGCCGGTCGTCGCGGGGAACCAGTCCGACAGCAGGGCCACGCACGCCCGCGCCACGGGCGTGAACTCCTGGTCGTCCCAGCCGAGCGGCGACTTGCCGTGCCACCGCTGCCCTTCCCGGCGGGCCGCCTCGTCACCGCCCGGTCCGATCGCGACGGCCGCGGTGGTGCGCAGCGGGCCGGCGGCGACGAGGTTGACCCGGATGCCGTCCCGGCCCAGGTAGGACGCCAGGTACCGGGCGCAGGACTCCAGCGCGGCCTTGGCCACGCCCATCCAGTCGTACTCGGCGTAGGCCTGCGAGGCGTCGAAGTCCAGCCCCACCACGGAACTGCCCGGACCCAGCATCGGCCGCACGGCCCGCACGAGCGCCTGCAACGAGTACGCGGACACGTGGAACGCGGGCGCGACGTCGTCCCAGCGCGCGGTGAGGAAGTTGCCGCCGAGCGCCTCGGGCGGCGCGTAGGCGACGGAGTGCAGCACGCCGTCGATCCGGTCGGCGTGCGCGCCGATCCGCTCCGGCAGGGACGCGAGGTGGTCGGCGTCGGTGACGTCGAGCTCCACCACCGGCGCGGGTGACGGCAGGCGTTGCGCGAGCCGTTCCACCAGGCGCACCCGGCCGTACGCGGTGAGCACGACGGCCGCGCCTTCCTCCTGCGCCAGCCGTGCCACGTGGTAGGCGATGGAGTTCGGCGTCAACACGCCCGTGACGAGCAGGGTCTTGCCCTTGAGCAGGTCCACGGCTCAGCTCTCCAGCACGTAGCCGTCGCCGAGGCGGTGACCCCGGGAGCGGCGCAGGTCGGCGAACACGAACGTGCGCTGCAACCAGCGGTCCGCGCCGTCGTAGCGCGGGGTGAACGCCGACCGGCCGTGCACGGTGACCCGGTTGTCCACGATGGCCAGGTCGCCCGCGGCCAGCCGCAGCCCGTTGAACGAGTTGTCGAACAGCTCGCCCAGCTCGTCCATCGCCGCGGCGGCCCGTTCGGTCACCGGCCGGGTGGCCGCCTGGTCGACGCACAGGTCCGGGTCGTCGGGGTCGCCGTGCAGCACGGCCCGGGGCGGCACCTCGCCGGACGTCGCGCCGAACGAGGGCGGCGGCGCGGTGACGAACTCGGCCGACGACAGCGCCGCGCGGGCCTGCTCGCCCAGCTTGGGCAGCACCTGCCGGGAGCAGACCAGCCGCAGCTCGGCGACCCGCTCGTGGTCCGGCCGCACGCACACCAGCAGCACGAAGTCGGGCCGGTGCTGGTGGAACGCGTTCTCGGTGTGGAAGGTCAGGTGCGCCGACCCGACGTTGCCCTGCACCTCCTCCTTGCCCGGCACCGGCACCACGTTCTGCACCAGCGCGCCGGACTTCTCCGCGCGGAACGCGCCCGGGTCGCCCAGGCCGTGCGCCACGAGCAGCAGCACGGCGGCGGACACGGTTGCCTCGCGCACCACCGAGCCGTCGGCCTTCGGCGTGGGCGGGAGGTTGCCCTCGTCCACGGGCAGGTTGCGCAGCAGCAGCGCGCCGCCCGCGCCCGAGTCGCGACGGAACTCCTTGAGGGTGTGCCGCAGCGTCGCGGGCGCGTCCTCCCACGCCCGGCGCGCGGCGGCGACCCACTCGGGGCTGTCGAGCCGACCGCCCGCCACGCCCAGCAGGTCCCGGGCGATCCGGTCGAGCCACGCGTGCTCGTCGGCGTCCAGCGTGGCGGTGGTCAGCGTGTCCTGGTTGTCCAACAACATTTCCCTCACCCTTAGTGAGTCGTCACCGGGCGGACCCGCCCGAGGTGTGCGGAGATCGCCCCGAGCAGGGCGGTCGGGTCGTGCCGGAAGTAGAAGTGCCCGCCGGGGAACGCGCGGTGCTCGCGCAGCCCGCCGGACGCGGTCAGCTCGCGCCACGCCTCGCCGCGCTCGTGGTCGACGTCGGGGTCGGCGTCGCCGCGGTAGATCACGAGCGGTGTGCGCACCGCGGCCGGTGGTGCGGTGGGCGCGTACCGCTCGATGAGCCGGTAGTCGGCGCGGATCGTGGGCAGCAGCAGCTCGCGCAGGTCGGGGTCGGCCAGCGCGGCGGCGTCGTCGCCGGACACGCGGGTGATCTCGGCGACCAGCGCGTCGTCGTCACGGGTGTGCAGGTCCCGTGGCGTGCGGCGGTGCGGTGCGGCGAACCCGGAGGCCACCAGCAGCGCGGGCGGCCGGCCTCGTTCCTCGCACCGCCGGGTGACCTCGTAGGCGATGGCCGCGCCCATGCTGTGCCCGAACAGCACCACGGGCCGGTCGAGCAGCGGCGCGAGCACGTCGGCGAGCACGTCGGCCATCGCCGCCATGTCGTCCACCGGCGCGTCGACCAGGCGTTCCTCCCGGCCGGGGTACTGCACGACGCGCGTCTCGACCGACGCGGGCAGCCGCGCGCCCCAGTCGCGGTAGTAGCTCGCCGAGCCGCCCGCGTGCGGCAGGCACACGAGGGTCAGCTCGGCCGACGGCCGGGGCGTGCGCGTGCGCAGCCAGCGGTCGGCGGTGGTCGTGGCCGCCATGCGCACCTCCTTGTCTCGGACGGGTCCGCTCAGGCGCCCATGGCGTCGACGAGGCTCTGGGGGCGCATGTCGGTCCAGTTCGCCTCCACGTGGTCCAGGCACGCCTGGCGGCCCGCCTCGCCGAACACCACGCGCCAGCCGTCGGGCACCGGGATGAAGTGCGGCCACAGCGAGTGCTGGTTCTCGTCGTTGACCAGCACGAAGTAGGTGCCGTTCTCGTCCTCGAACGGGTTGGTGCTCATCGCGGGTCTCCTTCGGGTCGCGGCGTCGCCACGGCGGCGTCGACCGCCTCGGCGACCTCGTCAAGGACGTCTTGACGAGTCATCTCTTCGTGGGGTGCGGGTACGTCGTGCACGTGGATCGCGCCGGTGACGTGCGGCGCCCACCGACCCGGGTCGCGGTCCGGGTGGTCGGCGGCGTCGGCGGCGCGGAAGAACAGCAGGTCGCCGTCGAAGCGGCGGGGCGTGTGTGCGGACAGGGCGCGGCCGTTGGCCAGGTACGCGTCGAGCACGGCGCGGGCGACGTCCTCGGAGGTCTGCTCGTAGCCGCCGAGCTCGGTGCGCACCACGGCGACGGCACGGGCACGGCCCTCGGGCGTGGCCAGGTCGGCGGGGGTCAGGCCGGTGCCGGCGAACGCGTCGGCGAAGACCTCGTCGGTGGTCATCGCGGTCGTGACCGCGCGGGGGTAGGAGTCGAGGACGGCGAGCAGGTCGACGGTCCCGCCGTCCTCCTGGAGCCGGACGGCGACCTCGTGGGCCAGGTGGCCGCCCATGGACCAGCCGAGCAGCCGGTACGGCCCGTGCGGGGCGACCGAGCGGATGTGCTCGACGAACCGGGCGGCCTGGTCGCCGATCGTGCCGGGACCGGTCCCGGCGAGGTCCGGCCCTGTCAGGTCGGCCTGGAGGCCGTACAGCGGCACGTCCGGGTCGAGCGCGCCGAGCAGCCCGGTGTAGCACCAGCTCAGGCCGGAGGCCGGGTGCAGGCAGAACAGCGGCGGCGCGTCGCCGCCCACCCGCAGCGGCAGCAGCGGGCCCAGCGCGTCCACGCCCGTCGCGGCCGGGTCGCCGTCCAGGCGGCGGGCCAGTTCGGCCGGGCTGGGCGACTCGAACAACGTCCGCACGGTCACGTCGGCGTCGAAGCGGGACCGCACCCGGTCGGCCAGGGTCACGGCGAGCAGCGAGTGGCCGCCCGCCGCGAAGAACCCCCGGTCCGGGTCGAACCCGTCCACCCGCAGCACCTCGGCGAACATGCGGCACAGCAGGTCCTCGGTGAGCGTGCGCGGCGCGCGTCCGGCGGTCGCGGCGGACCGGGGCGCGGGCAGGGCGCGGCGGTCGAGCTTGCCGTTGGCGTTGAGCGGCAGGGCGTCCAGCTCGGTGACCGTGCCGGGCACGAGGTGCGCGGGCAGCTCGGCGGCCAGCTGGTCGCGCACCTCGTCCGGGTCCGGCGCGGCGCCGGGCTCGGGCACGTAGTACGCGGCCAGCCGCTGGTCGCCCGGCACGTCCTCGCGCACCGCGACGGCCGCGTGCGCCACCCCGGCGCACCGCGCCACGGCGGCCTCCACCTCGCCCGGCTCCACCCGGACGCCCCGCAGCTTCACCTGGTCGTCGGCCCGGCCCAGGTAGACGAGCGCGCCGTCGTCGTCCCAGCGGGCCAGGTCGCCGGTGCGGTACAGGCGCGAGCCGGCCGGGCCGTACGGGTCGGCCACGAACCGCGTCGCGGTGACGCCGGGGCGGCCGAGGTAGCCGCGGGCCAGTTGCACGCCCGCCAGGTACAGCTCACCCGGTGCGCCGGGCGGCACGGGCGCGAGCCGCGCGTCCAGCACGTGCGCGCGGGTGTTCCAGACGGGCCGGCCGATCGGCACGCGCGGGTCCTCGGTGTCGCACTGCCACGACGTGACGTCCACCGACGCCTCGGTGGGGCCGTAGAGGTTGTGCAGCTCGGCGGGGTACGCCGCCAGGAACCGGTCCCGGGTGGCGGGCAGGAGCGCTTCGCCGCTGCACACCACCCGCCGCAACGTCGGGCACGGCACCGGCTCGACCAGGAACGCGTCCAACATGGACGGTACGAAGTGGGCGGTCGTGACGCCGTGGTCGTTGATCACCCGCGCCAGGTGCGCCGGGTCGCGGTGGCCGTCCGGCTTGGTGACCACGATCGCCGCGCCCGCGATCAGGGGCCAGAAGAACTCCCACACCGACACGTCGAACGTGTACGGCGTCTTGAGCAGCACCCGGTCGTCCGGGGCGAGCCGGTAGCGGTCCTGCATCCACAGCAGGCGGTTCACGATGCCCCGGTGCGGCACGCCGACACCCTTGGGAGTGCCGGTGGAGCCGGAGGTGTGGATGACGTACGCCAGGTCGTCCGGCTTCGCGCGGTCCACCGCCACGTCCGGTCCGTCGCCCTCGACCGCCACCACCGGCAGGCCGTCGAACGCCGCCGGGTCGTCCGTCACCACGCACACCGGCCGCGCTTCGGCCAGCAGCACGGCACGCCGCCGCGCGGGCAGGTCGGTGTCCAGCGGCAGGTAGGCCGCACCGGACTTCAGCACCGCCAGCAGGGTCACGACCAGGTCGGCCGAGCGCGGCAGCGACACGGCCACCAGCGCGTCCGGTCCCGCGCCCACCGCGACGAGCCGGCGGGCCAGGCGGTCGGCGGACGCGTGCAGCGCGGCGTAGTCCAGCACGCGGTCGTGGTCGATGACGGCGGTCGCGTCCGGCGCGGAGGTAGCCTGCCGGTCCAGCAGGTCGGTGAGCGTGACGTCCTCGACCGGCGTGGCGGTGTCGTTCCACTCGCGCAGCACGCGGTCGCGGTCGGCGTCGTCCAGCGGCGACGACGCGCTCAGCGGCCGGTCCGGGTGCTCGACCAGGTCCGCCAGGGTGCGCAGCAGCCAGGTGAGCAGCCGGCGGGCGGTGGCGGCGTCCACCAGGTCCGGCCGGTGGTCCAGCCGGAACGCCAGGTCCGGCCCCGGCACGCCGATCAGCGTCACCGGGTAGTGCGTCGCGTCCCGGGCTTCCACGTCGATCAGGAACGCGCCGCCGGCCAGCTCGGTGTTGTCCTCGTCGCCCGCCGGGTAGTTCTCGAACACCAGGGTCGTGTCGAACAGCGGGCCGCGCCCGATCCGGCCCTGGAGCTCGGCGAGCCCGACGTGCTGGTGCTCCATCAGCCCGGTCTGCTGCGACTGCACCGCGTCGAGCAGGTCCGCGGCGGTGTCGTCGGGCGACCAGGCCACCCGCACCGGCAGCGTGTTGATGAACAGGCCGATCATCCGCTCCACGCCGGGCAGCTCCGGCGGGCGTCCGGACACCGTGCCGCCGAACACCACGTCGGTGCGGCCGGTGTGCAGGCCGAGGGTGAGGCCCCACGCGGCCTGCACGGCGGTGTTGACCGTCCAGCCGCGCTCCCGCGCCAGCTCGGCCAGCCGCCCGGTCAGCTCCTCGCCGAGCTTCACCTTCAGCTGCGCGGGCGGCGCCTGCTCACCGGGCCGGCCGGGGCCGCCGACCAACGTCGGTCCGGTGACGCCGTGCAGCACCTCGTCCCACGCCTTGCGGGACACCTCGTGGTCGCGGGCGTCCAGCCAGGCCAGGTAGTCGCGGTAGGGGGCGACGGGCGGCATGCCCCGCTCGTCGCCGTGCCGGTCGTACAGCTCGAACAGCTCGTCCAGCAGCACGGGCATCGACCAGCCGTCGACCACGATGTGGTGCAGGGTGAGGGCGAGCCGGAAGTCCTTGAACGGCATGCGGAACAGCACGCACCGCAGCGGCACGTCCTCGTGCAGCGCGAAGCGGCGCAGCCGGTCGGCGTCGTAGCGCTCCTCGAACCGCGCCTCCGCCTCGGCGACGGACAGCGTCGAGCAGTCCACCACCTCCCACGGCACCTCGACGTGGTCGAGCACGACCTGCACCGGCTGGTCGAGCCCTTCGTGCACGAACACCGACCGCAGCCCGGCGTGCCGCCGCACGAGCGCCCGCACGGCGTCGTGCAGCGCGTCCACGCCGAGCTCGCCGTACAGGTCGACGGCCACCTGGACGGTGTAGAAGTCGAGGCCGTCGGTGTCGTGCAGGGCGTGGAACAGCAGGCCCTGCTGCAACGGGGCCAGCGGAAGGATGTCCTCGATGCGCGGCGCGCTCATGAGCTGTCCAGTCATGATCGGCGGGCCTTCCTCATCATGGCCTCCAGGCGGTCGATGTTCTTCTGCGACAGGGGGACCAGCGCCACGTCGGAGGGCGTGAGGCCGCCGGCGCGCGGGTCGCGGGCGTGCGCGGCGAGCGCGGCCAGGGCGTCGCGCCACAGCCGGCCCAGCTCGACCACGTCCGGTTCGTCCAGCAGGGCGGCGGGCCACGACAGGGCCGCGACCAGGCGGGGCCCGTCCACGCCGTCCTCGGTGAAGGCGTTGACCTCCAGCACGTGCGCGAACGGCAGGCCGTCGTCGCCGACCGCGCCGCCCGCCCCGGTCAACGGGGTCCAGTCGCGGC
Source organism: Saccharothrix saharensis (assembly GCF_006716745.1). Lineage (NCBI taxonomy): Bacteria > Bacillati > Actinomycetota > Actinomycetes > Pseudonocardiales > Pseudonocardiaceae > Saccharothrix > Saccharothrix saharensis. The sequence goes on from NZ_VFPP01000001.1 coordinate 1,306,587, forward strand.
CGGTCGCGCCGACGCTCGTGCGGCCCAGGTAGTTGAAGCCGATCTGCGGCGCGGGGCAGGCGGCGAGCTTGCCCGCGGTGTCCGGGTTGAGGTGGCGCAGCAGGCCGTAGCCCAGGCCGTGGTCGGGCACCGCGCGCAGGCCCTCCTTGACCTGCTTGAGCGCCGTTCCGACGGGGTCGCCGGCCGCGAGCACGTCGTCCCACCGCAGCGGCGGTACGTCGACCCGCACCGGGTAGAGGTTGGTGAACCAGCCGACCGTGCGGGACAGGTCCAGGCCGGGCGCGACCGCGTCCTCGTGCCGGCCGTGGCCCTCGCGGTCCACCAGCAGCGCGTCGGGCAGCCGCTCGCCGCGCCGGGCCAGCCACTCGCGCACGGCCAGCCCGAAGCCGGTGAGCAGCACGTCGTCCACGCTGACCCGGAACGCGGCGGGCGCGGTCGTCAGCAGCGCCGTGGTGACGTCCGGGTCCACCTCGACCACCGCGGTGCGCGCGGTGGCGAGGGTGTCGCGGCGCGGGTCGAGGGGACGTGCGGCGAGGGACGGCTGGGCGGTGTCGGCGGTGGCCAGCCAGTGCGGCACCTGCTCGGCCCACCGCGGTTCGGTCGCCGCTTCCGCCAGGCGGGTCGCCCACCGCCGCCACGACGTGCGCACCGGCGGCAGTTGCGGCTCCACACCCAGCCGGGCGGCCGTCGCGGCGGTGGCGAGGTCGGGCAGCAGGATCCGCCACGACACGCCGTCCACGACCAGGTGGTGCGCCATGACCAGCAGCCGGCCGGGCGCGTCGGGCCCGGCGTCGAACCACACCAGGCGCGCCATCACCGCGTCGTCGGGCCGCAGGGCGCGGCGGGCGGACTCGGTGTGCTCCGCGATCACGGCCGCCAGCCCGTCCTCGGCGAGCCCGGCGACGTCCACGCGGGCCACGTGCTCCTCGGCCCTCACCGCGCCGTGCGGCAGCACTTCCAGCGCCCACCGGTCGTCGTCGCGGCGCAGCCGGGCACGCAGGGCGTCGTGGTGGTCCAGCACGGCGGCCAAGGCCTCCACCAGGTGCTGTCGGCCGAGGCCTGCGGGCGTGGCGACCAGGTGCGACTGGTTGAACCCGTCGACCGGACCGCCGCCCGCCCGCAGCCACTCCACGATCGGCAGCAGCGGCACCTCGCCGACACCGTCGCCGTCGGCCACGTCGTCGTCCCGCTCGGCCAGCGGCACGGCGACGTCGGCCAGGCGGCGGACGGTCTTCAGCTCGAACACGTCACGCGGGGTGAACACCCAGCCGGCCGTGCGGGCGCGGCTGACGAGCTGGATCGACATGATGCTGTCGCCGCCGAGGTCGAAGAACCCGTCGTCCACGCCGACCCGCTCGACGCCGAGCACGTCGGCGAACACGCCCGCCAGCGCCTCCTCCACCGCGGTGCGCGGCACGGTGACCGGCGCCGCCTCCCGCCGCGGCGCCGGCAGTGCGCGGCGGTCGAGCTTGCCGTTGACGGTCAGCGGCAACTCCGGGAGCACCACGAACGCCGACGGCACCGAGTAGTCCGGCAGGGCGGCCGCGGCGGCGGCCCGCGCACCGGCCACGTCCACGGCCTCGCCGACCAGGTAGGCGACGAGGCGGCGTTCACCGGGCCGGTCCTCGCGGACCACGACCGCCGCGCCCGTGACGCCCGCCCGACCGGTCAGCGCGGCCTCGACCTCGCCGAGCTCGATGCGGAAGCCGCGCAGCTTCACCTGGCCGTCGGTGCGGCCGACGAACTCCAGCCCGCCCTCGCGGGACCAGCGGGCCAGGTCGCCGGTGCGGTACATGCGGTCGCCGGGCGCGCCGTGCGGGTCGGCGACGAACCGCTCGGCGGTGAGCCCCGGCCGGGCCAGGTAGCCGCGGGCGAGCTTGCCGCCCGCGACGAACACCTCGCCGGTCACGCCCGGCGGCACGGGCTGGAGCCGGCCGTCCAGGACGCGCAGCGCGGTGCCCGCCATCGGGACGCCGATCGGCAGCGGGCTCGGTGCCACGTCACCGGGCAGCAGCACGTGGCGCGAGGCGAACACCGTGGTCTCGGTGGGACCGTAGCCGTTGACCACCACCAGGTCCGGGCACGCCCGCCGCACAGCGGCCACCGCGTGCTCGGACACCACGTCACCACCCGTCCACACCTCGCGCAGCGGCGCCAGGGCCTCCGGCGCCTCCTCCGCGACGACCCGGAACAAGCCGGCGGTCACCCACAGCGCGGTCACGCCGTGGCGGCGGATCGCGGCGGCCAGGCCGGCGATGTCCACCTCGTCGGGCGAGTCGACGATCGACGTGCCGCCGTTGAGCAGCGGCACCCACATCTCGTAGGTGCTCGCGTCGAAGGCGTAGGAGGAGTGCACGAGGACGCGGTGGTGCGCGCCCGTGGTGAAGACCGGGTCGGTGACCAGCTCGGCCACGTCGCCGTGGGTGACGGCCGCGCCCTTCGGCACACCCGTGGAGCCGGAGGTGTGGATGACGTAGGCCAGCTGCTCGGGGTGCGGCGCGGGCAGTGCGGCGTCGGACGCCGGCGGCAGCGGTGCCGTCAGGTCCACCACGCGCGCCGGGGCGTCGAGACCGGCGGGCAGGTCGGCGCGGTCGGTGAGCAGGACCGCCGCGGACGTGTCGGCGAGGATGAGGTTGTGCCGCTCGGCCGGGTTGCCGTCGTGCAGCGGCACGTACGCGCCGCCCGCGTACAGCACGGCGAGGCTCGCGACGGTCCGTTCGGCGGTGCGGCGGGCGAGCACGGCCACCCGCGTCTCGGGCCGCACGCCGACCGCGACCAGGTGGTGGGCGAGCGCCCGGGCGCGGGCGTCCACCTCGGCGTAGGTCAGCTCGCGGTCGCCGTCCACCAGGGCCACGGCCCGCGGTGCCCTGGCGACCTGCGCGCGGAACCGGCCCACGATGGTGCCGCGTTCCCGGTGCGAGGCGCTGCGGCCCCAGACGTCCAGCACGACGGCGCGTTCGCCGTCGCCGAGGACGGGCAGGGCGCTGACCGGTGTGGTGGCGTCGGCGGCGACGGCCCGCAGCACGCGGGTGAGCCGCGCGCCGAGGGCTTCGACGGTGGCGCGGTCGAACAGGTCGGTGGCGAACTGGATGGTGCCTTCCAGGCCCGCCTCGGTCTCACCCAGGTCGAACGACAGGTCGAACTTCGCCGGTCCCTCGCCGAGGTCCACGAGGTCCAGGCGCAGTCCCGGCAGGTCCAGGTCGGGCTCGGGCACGTTCTGCAGCACGAGCATCACCTGGAACAGCGGGTGCCGCGCCACGGACCGCTCCGGGTTGAGCGCGTCCACGAGCCGGTCGAACGGCAGGTCCTGGTGCGCGAACGCGGCCAGGTCGGTCCGCCGCACGCGGCCCAGCAGCTCCTCGAAGGTCGGGTCGCCGGACGTGTCGGCGCGCAGCACCAGCGTGTTGACGAAGAACCCGACCAGGTCCTCCAGCGCGGCGTCCGTGCGGCCCGCGACGGCGGTGCCGAGCACCACGTCCTCCCCCGCGCCCAGCCGGGTCAGCAATGCCGAGATCGCGGCTTGGACCACCATGAACAGGCTGGTGCCGCTGCGGCGGGCCAGCGCCAGCAGGTCCGCGTGCAGGTCGGCGTCCACGCGCCAGGGCACCAGACCGCCCCGGTGGGAGGCCGCGGCGGGTCGGCGCCGGTCGGTGGGCAGCTCCAGCGCGTCGGGGATGCCGTCGAGCTGTCGCCGCCAGAACTCGAGCTGCGCCGCGCCCGCCGAGTCCGCGTCACCGTCCGCGCCGAGCACCTCGGCCTGCCACAACGCGTAGTCCGCGTACTGCACGGGCAGGTCCGGCAGCTCGGGCGCGCGCCCGGCGAGGCGGGCCCGGTAGGCGTGGCCGAGGTCGCGGGTCAGCGGCGTGAACGACCAGCCGTCGCCCGCGATGTGGTGCAGCACCAGCAGCAGCACGTGCTCCGACGGCGACAGCTCGAACAGCCACACCTTGAGCGGCAGCTCGCGGGACAGGTCGAAGGTGCACGCCGCCGCGTCGTCCAGCCGCTCCCGGAGCACGGTCGCGTCGGTGGTGCGCACGCTGAACGACCGGGTCAGCATCCCGTCCGCCTCGGCGGCCGGGATCACGAGCTGGCGCGGCGTGCCCTCGGAGTCGGGGAAGACCGTGCGCAGCGACTCGTGCCGGGCCAGGACGTCGCCGAGGGCGGCGCGCAGCGCGGTCACGTCCAGGTCGCCGGACAACCGCAGCGCGATCGGGATGTTGTACATCCCGCCCGCCTGCTCCAGCCGGTCCAGGAACCACAGGCGGCGCTGGGCGAACGACAGCGGCACCGCCTCGGGCCGTTCGACGGGGGTGACGCCCTTGCGCGCCGCGCCCGCCGTGGTGGCGCGGGCGGCGAGCATCGCGGGCGTGGGCGCTTCGAACACCGCGCGCAGCGGTAGTTCCACGCCCATCGCCGCACGCACCCGGCTGATCAGGCGGGTGGCGAGCAGCGAGTGGCCGCCGAGGTCGAAGAACCCGTCGTCCACGCCGACCCGCTCCAGCCCGAGCACGTCGGCGAACACCGCGCACAGCACCTCCTCGGCGGGGGTGCGCGGTGCGGCGTCGCCGACCTCGGCGGCGTCCGGGGCGGGCAGGGCGCGGCGGTCGAGCTTGCCGTTGGCGTTCAACGGGAACTCGTCCAGCACGACCAGCGCGGCGGGCACCATGTACGCCGGCAGGACCGCGCGGACGGTGTCGAGCACGGCGTCCGGGTCGACGGCGCGGCCGACGACGTAGCCGACGAGCCGCTTGTCCCCCGGCCGGTCCTCGCGGACCACCACGGCGGCGCGGTCCACGGCGGCGTGCCGGGTCAGCGCGGACTCGACCTCGCCCAGCTCGATGCGGAAGCCGCGCAGCTTCACCTGGTCGTCCGAGCGGCCCAGGTACTCCAGTCGGCCGTCCACGCCCCAGCGCACGAGGTCGCCGGTGCGGTACAGCCGCCCGCCCCGGCCGAACGGGTCGGCCACGAACCGCTCGGCGGTCAGCGCGGGCCGGCCGACGTAACCGCGGGCCAGGCCCTCGCCCGCCAGGTACAGCTCGCCGGGTGTGCCGGGCGGCACGGGCCGCAGCGCGGCGTCCAGCACGTACGCGCGGGTGTTCCACAGCGGACGGCCGGTCGGCGCGGGCCCGTCGAGCGGTTCGGGTGCCGTCGTGCCCCACCGGAGCGTGTAGACGGTGGCCTCGGTGGGGCCGTAGATGTTCTCGATCCGGGCGCCGGGCAGGGCGGCGCGCACGTCGTTGTAGACGCTCGCGGGCAGGCCCTCCCCGGCGAGCACGACGGCCCGCGCGTCCAGCTCGACGCCGGCCGCCAACACCTGCGCGAACACCGACGGCACACCGCTGACCAGGCCACCGGCCCAGCCGCCGCGCTCCACCAGGGCGGTCAGGTTCTCCACCACCTCCACCCGCCCGCCGACGACGAGCGGCGTGAACAGCTCGAACACCGACACGTCGAAGTTCAGCGAGGTGGACAGCAGCACCGAGGACAGCTCCTCGGCGGTGAAGTGGTCGGCGGCCCAGCCGACGAGGTTCGCCATGCCGCGCCGCGTCACGGCCACGCCCTTGGGCCGGCCGGTGGAGCCGGAGGTGTGGATGACGTAGGCCGACGACCCACCGTGGGCGGAGGTGGTAGGCGGCGCGGCCGGCCAGGTGAGGCGTTCGGCCACGGCCGGGTCGTCCAGCCGCAGGAGCAGCTCGGAAGCCACGTCCAACCGGGGCGCGGTGGTGGCGTCGGCGATCACGCACACCGGGCGCGTGTCCTCCAGCACGTACGCGATCCGCTCGGCCGGGTGGCCCGGGTCCAGCGGCACGTACGCGCCGCCCGCCCGCAGCACCGCCAGCAGCGCCACCACGGCGTCGGACGTGCGCGGCAACGAGACCGCGACCGCCGTCTCCGGCCGCACGCCGCGTTCCGCCAGCAGGGCGGCGATCCGGTCGGCGCGGGCGTCCAGCTGGGCGTAGGTGAGCGTGCGGTCGGGGCCGACGACGGCGATCGCGTCAGGGGTGCGGCTCGCCTGCCGGGCGATGAGCTGTTCCACGAACACGTCCGGCACGGGCCGCGCGGTGTCGTTCCACCGGTGCAGCACGCGGTCGCGTTCGGCGGGGTCGAGCACGTCCACGTCCCCGAGGCGGATCGCCGGGTCCGCGACGACGGTCTCCAGCAGCCGCACGAGCCGCCGCACGAGCGTGCGGGCGGTGGACGCGTCGAACAGGTCCAGCGCGTGTTCCAGGTCGCCTTCCACGCCCGCCGGCCGGCCCGCCTGGTCGTGGGTCTCGCGCAGGTCCAGCAGCAGGTCGAACTTGGCCGCGCCGCCGGGCACCTCTTCGAGGTCGATGGCGAGGTCGGGCAGGTCCAGGTCGGCCTCGGGCGTGTTCTGGAGCACGAGCATCACCTGGAACAGCGGGTGCCTGGCCAGCGACCGGCGCGGGTTGAGCACCTCCACCAGCCGCTCGAACGGCACGTCCTGGTGCGCCAACGCCGCCAGGTCCGTCTGCCGGACCCGCTCCAGCAGCTCCTTGAACGTCGGGTCGCCGGACGTGTCGGTCCGCAGGACCAACGTGTTCACGAAGAACCCGACCAGGTCGTCCAACGCCTCGTCGGAACGACCGGCCACCGCCGTCCCCAGCGGGATGTCGGTACCCGCGCCCAACCGCGTCAACAACGCCGCCACCGCGGCCTGGAGCACCATGAACACCGTCGTGCGGGTCTGCCGGGCCAGGGCGACGAGCCGGGTGTGCGTGTCGGCGTCCAGCCGGAACGGCACCCGCCCGCCCCGGTACGACGCCACGGCCGGGCGCGGCCGGTCCGCGGGCAGTTCCAGCACCTCGGGCAGCCCGGCCAGCCGGGAGCGCCAGAACTCGACCTGCGCCGCGAGCGCGCTGCCCTCCTCCTCGTCCGACCCGAGCACCCGCCGCTGCCACAACGTGTAGTCCGCGTACTGCAACGGCAGCGGCGGCAGGTCCGGTGCCTCGCCGGCGAGCCGGGCGCGGTAGGCCGTGCCCAGGTCGCGCAGCATCGGCGTCAACGACCAGCCGTCGCCCGCGATGTGGTGCACCAGGAACAGCACCACGTGCTCGTCGGGCGCGAGCTCGAACAACCACACCCGGCACGGCAGATCGGCGGCCAGGTCGAACCGGTGGCCCAGCGCGGCGGCGACGGCGTCGGGCAGGTCGTCCTCGTCCACCTCGACGTGCACGACCGGCAGGCTGGGCGCGGTGAGCACGTGCTGGCGCGGTTCGCCGTCGACCTCCGGGAACGTGGTGCGCAGCGACTCGTGCCGCGCCACCACGTCGCCGAACGCCGCCACGAGCGCGTCCCGGTCCAGCCGCCCGGTCAGGCGCAGCGGCAGCGGCACGTTGTACATGCCGGCCGCCTCCTCCAGCCGGTCCAGGAACCACAGCCGGCGCTGGGCGTGCGACAGGGGCAGCACGTCCGGGCGCGGCAGCACCTCCACGTCCTGGCGGGTGCCGCGGGCGCGTTCGGCCAGCGCCGCCAGCGCGGCGGGCGTGGGCGCCTCGAACACCGACCGGATGGACAGCTCCACGTCCAGCACGGACCGGACCCGGCTGACGAGCCGGGTGGCCAGCAGGGAGTGGCCGCCGAGGTCGAAGAAGCTGTCCTCGACGCCCACCGAAGGCAGGTTGAGGACCGTGGCGAACACGCCGACCAGCACTTCCTCGGTGAAGTTGCGCGGCGCGCGGCCGGTCGCGGCGGTGCCGCCGACCACGTCCGGCGCGGGCAGGGCGCGGCGGTCCAGCTTGCCGTTGGTCGTCAACGGCAACGCGTCCAGCCGCACGAACGCCGATGGCACCATGTAGTCCGGCACGGCGGCGGTGACGTGCGCGTGCAGGGCGGTCGGGTCGAAGTCGCGGCCCTCGGCGGGCACGACGTAGGCGACGAGCCGCTGGTCGCCGGGCTGGTCCTCGCGCACGACCACACCGACCGGGCCGACCGCCGGGTGCCGCGACAGCACGGACTCGATCTCGCCCAGCTCGACCCGGTAGCCGCGGATCTTCACCTGGTCGTCGGCGCGGCCCGCGAACAGCAGGTCGCCGTGCTCGCCCCACCGCGCCAGGTCGCCGGTGCGGTACATGCGGGAGCCGGCCGGGCCGTAGGGGTTGGCCACGAACCGGCCGGAGGTGAGGCCGGGCCGGGCGACGTAGCCGCGGGCCAGGTTCCCGCCCGCGATGTAGAGCTCGCCCACGACACCGGGCGGCACCGGGCGCAGCGCGTCGTCCAGCACGTACGCCTGCGTGTTCCACAGTGGACGGCCCAGCGACAGCACCTCGGCGGGGATCTCGTCGTCCGGCTCGACCACCAGCGACGTGCAGCCGACCGTGGTCTCCGTGGGGCCGTACTCGTTGACCACGCGGGCGCCGGGGTGGCGCTTGCGCCACACGTCGAGCTGCGCGCCGGGCAGGGGCTCGCCGCCGAGGACGAGTTCGGCGGTCGGCGAGTAGGTGTCCGGCAGCACGTCCAGCACGGACAGGTGGCTCGGCGTGCCCTTGAGGAACGCGAAACCGGCCGCCGTGGGGCTCGCCGGGTCGATGCCGTCGTCGGCCAGGTCACCCAGGTGCACCGCGCCGCCGGAGATCAGCGGCGCGTACAGGCCGGTGACCGTGAGGTCGAACGTGACCGGCGAGTGCAGGAACACGCCCGACCGCACGGACGGGTAGGCGTCGACCGACCACTGGAGGTAGTTCACCGCCGCCCGGTGCTCGACCAGCGTGCCCTTGGGCCGGCCCGTGGAGCCGGAGGTGTAGATGACGTAGGCGGCGTGCTCCAGCCGCAGCGGCGAACGCCGGTCCGCGTCGGACAGCGGCTCGGCGGACCGGGACGCGCAGTCGAGTTCGTCCACGATCAGCGCCGGCACGTCCAACGCTGCCAGCCGAGGCGCGAGGGCGGCGTCGGTGACCAGCCGCACGGGCCGGGTCTCGCCCAGCATGTCGGCCAGCCGCTCGGTCGGCTGGTCGGGGTCGAGCGGCAGGTAGCCCGCACCGGTCTTGAGCACCGCCAGCAGCGTCGTGACCAGCCTCGCGCCGCGCGGAAGCGCCACCGCCACCAGGCTTTCCGGCCCGGCGCCGTGCTCGACCAGCAGGCGGGCGAGGCGGTTGGCGTCGGCGTGCAGCCCGGCGTAGGTGCGGACGTCGGAGCCGTGGACGACGGCGGTCGCGTCGGGGGTGGCCGCCGCCTGTCGGTCCAGCAGCGCGGTCAGGTGCAGCGGCTCGACGGCGTGGTCGGTGGCGTTCCAGTCGACCAGGATGCGGTCGCGGTCGGCCGCGTCGAGCAGGTCCACCGCGTCGACCGGCCGGTCCGGGTCGGCGGCGATGGCGCGCAGCACCAGCCGCAGCCACTCCCCCATCCGCGCCACGGTCGCCCGGCCCAGCACGTCGGGCCGGTGGTCGAGGCGGAACGCCAGCCGCTCTCCGGGCAGGCCGACCAGGCTGATCGGGTAGTGCGTGGCGTCGCGGGCCTGGAAGTCGGTGATCCGCACGCCGCCGCCCAGCACGGGCGCGGTGTCCACGTCGACCGGGTAGTTCTCGAACACCATCGTGGTGTCGAACAGCTCGCCGTGGCCGGTGCGCCGCTGCACGTCCGCCAGCCCGACGTGCTGGTGCGCGATCAGCCCGGCCTGCCGGTCCTGCACGGCGGTCAGCAGCTCGCCCAGGGACTGCCCGGCGGTCCAGGTGACGCGCACGGGCAACGTGTTGATGAACAGGCCGAGCATCGTCTCCACGCCCGGCAGCTCGGCGGGCCGGCCGGACACCGTGCCGCCGAACACCACGTCGCGGCGGCCGAGGTAACGGCCCAGCACCACGCCCCAGGCGCCCTGGGCGAGCGTGTTCATCGTCCAGCCGCGGGCCCTGGTGGTGCGGGTGAGCGCGTCGGTCAGCTCGTCGTCCAGCTCGACCAGCACCCCGTCGGGCACCACGGGGGCGTTGGTCGCGGCCGAGCCGACCAGCGTCGGCCCGTCGAGCCCGGCCAGCACGTCGTCGTAGGCGGCCAGCGCGCCGTCGACGTCCTGGCGCTTGAGCCAGCCGAGGTAGTCGCGGTAGGGCGTGACGCGGGGCATGGACGAGTCGTCGCCCGCGTGCTCGTAGAGGGTGAACAGCTCGTCCAGGAACACCGGCGTGGACCAGCCGTCCATCAGGATGTGGTGCATGGTCAGCAGCAGCCGGTGCACCCCGCCGGGCAGCACGACCAGCACGAACCTCAGCAGCGGCGCGCGGGCCATGTCGAAGCGGCGGGCGCGCTCCTCGTCGACCAGCTCGGCGTACCCGGCCTCGGGGTCGGCACCGCCGGTCAGGTCGACCTCCCGCCACGGCGCGCGCACCTCGCGGCGCACCACCTGCACGGGCCGGTCGAGCCCCTTGTGCCGGAACCCGACGCGCAGGTTGGCGTGCCGGCGCAGCAGCGCGTCGGCGGCGGCGCGCAGCGCGGGCACGTCCACCGGGCCGGTCAGCTCGGTGGCCATCTGCACGGTGTAGACGTCCAGGCCGTCGCGGTCGTACAGGGCGTGGAAGAGGAACCCCTCCTGCAACGACGACAGCGGCAGGACGTCCTCGACTGCGGACTTCTTGCTCATCGGTCCAAGTCCTCGCTCTCGTCTTCGTCGTCTTCCAGCAGGTCCAGCTCGTCCTGGCTGAGCGGCACCAGGTCCAGGTCCGACGGCGTGAGGCCGCCCGCCGCGGTGCCCCGGACGTGCTCGACCAGCCCGCCCAGCGCCTGCCGCCACGCCGCGGCGAGGTCGGCGGCCTCGGTGTCGGCGAGCAGGTCGGCGGGCCAGGCGAGGGTGGCGGCCAGGCGCGGGCCGACGGGGGTGTCCTCGGTGACGGCCGTGACCTCGATCGCGTGCACGAACGGCAGGTCGTCGTGCCCGACGGGGGCGGTGAAACCCGGCGCGGGCAGCCACAGTCGGTCGCCGCCCGGCGCGGCGGTGTCGACGCGGCCCAGGTAGTTGAACGCGACCTGCGGCGCGCCCAGGCCGGCGAGCTTGCCCGCCGTGTCGGCGTTGAGGTGGCGCAGCAGGCCGTAGCCGACGCCCTTCTCCGGCAGCTCGCGCAGTTGTTCCTTGACCCGCTTGAGGGCCGTGCCCGCGGCCGGTCCGCCGGCCAGCAGCTCGGGCCAGCCGACCCGGCCGGGGTCCAGCCGCACCGGGTGCACGCTGGTGAACCAGCCGACCGTGCGGGACAGCTCCACGTCCGGCACCACGTCCTCCCGGCCGTGGCCCTCGACCTGGAGCAGCACGGAGGTCCCCGCGCCGCGGCCACGCCGTTCCCGCCACCGGCCGACGGCCAGCGCGAGCGCGGTCAGCAGCACGTCGTCCACGCCCGCGTGGAACGCGGCGGGCACCTCCGTGAGCAGCGGCGCGGTCTCCTCGACGGTCAGCCGGACCTCGCTGGTGCGGGCCGTGCCGACGGTGTCGCGGGCCGGGTCGAGCGGGCGGGCGCCGAGCAGCGGGTCCGGGCCGTCGAGGACGGCGGTCCAGTACGGGAGCTGGTCGGCGCGCGCCGGGTCGTGCGCGGCGTCGTGCAGCAGGTGCGACCAGCGCCGCCACGACGTCCACACCGGTTCCAGCTCCGGCTCGCGGCCGGCCGCCAGGGCGTGCCACGCCCGGGCGAGGTCGGGCAGCAGGATGCGCCACGACACGCCGTCCACCGCGAGGTGGTGCACGACCAGCAGCAGGTCGCCGGGGTGCGCGGGGCCCGCGTCGAACCACACCGCCTGCACGAGCCGGCCGCGTGCCGGGTCCAGGCGTCGCCACGCGGTGTCCGCCTCGGCCCGGACCGCGGCGGCGCGGGCGGTGTCGTCCAGCCCCGTCACGTCCACCCGGCGGGTGACGTCGGCCGCGCGGACCGCGCCCGGGTCGGCGATCCCGTAGACCCACTCCCCCTCGTCGTCGCGGGCCAGGCGGGACCGCAGCGCGTCGTGGTGGTCCAGCAGCGCGTCCAGCGCGCCCAGCAGCCGCTCCCGGCCCAGTCCGGCCGGCACCGCGACGAGCTGGGCCTGGTTGAAGCCGTCGAGCGTGCCGCCGCTGTCGAGGAACCAGCGCACGACCGGCGTGAGCACGGCGGGTCCGCTGCCGGTGGTGTCGGGCACGAGCCGCGCGTCGGCGGGCTCGACGGCGACCAGGGCCAGTTCGGCGACGGTCTTGCGCTCGAACACGTCCCGCGGGGTGAACACCAGGCCCGCGCGCCGCGCGCGGCTGACGAGCTGGATGGAGCCGATGCTGTCGCCGCCGAGGTCGAAGAAGCTGTCGTCCACGCCCACGTCGGGCAGGCCGAGCACGTCGGCGAACACCGCGCACAGCGCCTCCTCCCGCGCGGTGCGCGTGCCGTCGGTCCGCGGCGCCGGCTCGGGGGCGGCGGGCGCGGGCAGCACGGCGTGGTCGAGCTTGCCGTTGCGGCTCAACGGCAACTCGTCCAGCACCACCACCGCCGCCGGCACCATGTAGTCCGGCAGTTCGGCGCGCACCGCCGACCTCAGCGCCGCGGTGTCCAGCTCCCGGCCGGGTGCCGCGGTGACGTAGGCGACGAGCCGCGGCGTGCCGCCGTGGTCGGGGCGCAACAGCACGGCGCACGCGTCCACGCCGCCGTGGCGGCGCAGCGCGGCCTCCACCTCGCCCGGCTCGACCCGGAAGCCCCGCACCTTGACCTGGCTGTCGACGCGGCCGAGGAACTCCACGGCACCGTCGGGCAGGCGGCGCGCGAGGTCGCCCGTGCGGTACATGCGCGCACCGCCTGCCGCGAACGGGTCCGCGACGAACCGGTGCGACGTCAGGGCGGGCCGGTCGAGGTAGCCGCGGGCGACGTTCGGGCCGGACAGGTACAGCTCGCCGGGCACGCCCACCGGCACGGGCCGCAGCCACGCGTCGAGGACGTGGGCCCGGCTGTTGAGCACGGGCGTGCCGATGACCGGCGCGGCGTGGTCGGCCAGGTCGGCGATCATCGAGTCCACCGTGGACTCGGTGGGCCCGTAGAAGTTGAGCGCCACCAGCCCGGGCGTGCCGCGCAGGGTTTCCCACAGGTGCGCGGGCACCGCCTCGCCGCCCAGCAGCACGACGGACGGGAACCGCTCGGGGCCGTCCAGCAGTCCGTGCGCCACCAGGTGGTCCACGTAGGACGGCGTGGTCTCGATGACGTCGATCCGCTCGCGGCGCAGGTGGGCGACCAGGGCGGCCGGGTCGCGGCGGGCGTCGTCGCCGATGACGTGCAGCTCGTGGCCGGCGAACAGCCACAGCACCGGGTCCCACGACGCGTCGAACGCCACGGGCGCGGTGAGCGCGGACCGGAGCCGGTCCCGGCCGAGGCGGCGGGCGACGGGCGTGAACACGTGCTCTTCGTGGTGGCGCAGCAGGTTCGCCAGGGAACCGTGCTCCACGACGACGCCCTTGGGCCGGCCGGTCGACCCTGAGGTGTAGATCACGTACGCGGCGTCGCGCGCGGTCAGCGGCCGGGTGCGGTCGGCGTCGGTGGGAGCCGTGTCCGGCACGTCGGGCAGCGCGTGGTCGGCGACCGAGCCCTCGACGACCAGGGCCGGGCGGGCGTCGGCGAGCGTGGCGCGCCGCCGTTCCGCCGGGTGGTCCGGGTCCAGCGGCAGGTAGACCGCGCCCGCCTTCAGCACGGCCAGCAGCGCCACGACGGTGTCGACCGAGCGGGGCAGCACCACCGCGACCACGTCGCCGACCGCCGTGCCGCGGCGCAGCAACGAGTGCGCGAGCCGGTTGGCGCGCCGCTCCACCTCGGCCGCGGTGAGCCGCACGTCGTCGGCCACCACCGCCGTCCGGTCGCCGCCGGCCGCCGCGAACCGCTCGAACGCGGCGAGGACCGTCGCGTCGGGGACGGGCCCGACCGGTCCGGCCGCACCGCGGGCCAGGTGGTCGGCCTCGCCGGGCGCGAGCAGGTCCAGCTCGCCGATGCGGCGCGCCGGCTCGGCCGTGGCCCGATCGAGCAGCCGGGCGAACCAGGTCGCCACCCGGTGCGCGGTGTCGGTGTCGAACAGGTCCCGGCTGAACTCCAGTTCGCCGTGCAGGCCCGCGGGCTCGCCGTCCTCGTGCCGCTCGGCCAGGGTGAACGACAGGTCGAACTTGGCCGGCCCGGCGGGCAGGTCCACCACCTCGGGCGTGACGCCCGGCAGGTCCAGGTCGGGGTCGGCGTTGTTCTGCAGCGCCAGCAGCACCTGGAACAGCGGGTGCCTGGCCAGCGACCGCGGCGGCGCCAGCTCCTCCACCAGCCGGTCGAACGGCACGTCCTGGTGCGCGAACGCGGCCAGGTCGGTGTCGCGGACCCGGTCCAGCAGCTCGCCGAACGCGGGTTCGCCCGACGTGTCGACCCGCAGCACGAGCGTGTTGACGAAGAAGCCGACCAGGTCGTCCAGCGCCTCGTCGCGGCGACCGGCGACCGGCGTGCCCACCGGGATGTCCGTGCCCGCGCCGAGCCGCGTCAGCAACGCCGACAGCGCCGCGTGCAGCACCATGAACGTGCTCGCACCGTGAGCGGCGGCCAGGCGTGCCACGCGGGCGTGCACGTCGGCGTCCAGGCGCAACGGCACCGAGCCGCCGTCGTGCTCCGGCCGGCTCGGGCGTGGCCGGTCCGTCGGCAGGTCGAGCGTGTCGGGCAGGTCGGCCAGCCGGGCGCGCCAGTGGTCGAGCTGGGCGCGCAACGCACTGCGCTCGTCCTCGTCGGAGCCGAGCACGTCGTGCTGCCACAACGTGTAGTCCGCGTACTGCACGGGCAGCGGCGTGAACTCCGGCGCGACGCCTTCGTGCCGGGCGCGGTAGGCGACGCCGAGGTCCCGCAGCAGCGGCGCGAGGGACCACCCGTCCGCGGCCACGTGGTGCAGCAGCAGGAGCAGCACGTGGTGGTCGGCGGCGAGCCGGTACAGCCGCACGGCCACGGGCAGGTCGTCGGCGAGGTCGAACTTGTGCCGCACGGCGTCGGCCAGGTCGGCGGGCAGCGCGTCCTCGGTGGTGCCGACCCGCCGGGTGGCGGCGCTGAGCAGGGCGGTCGCCGCCGCCGGGTCCAGCACCGCCTGCCGCGGCGCGCCGTCGACCTCGGGGAACACCGTGCGCAGCACCTCGTGCCGGACCACGACGTCGGCCACGGCCGCGAGCAGCGCGGCGTCGTCCAGCGCGCCGGTCAGCCGCACGGCCAGCGGCACGGAGTACAGGCCGCCCGCCTCGTCCAGCCGGTCGAGGAACCACAGGCGCTGCTGCGCGGCCGACAGCGGCACCACGTCGGGCCGCGGCCGGGCCGTGACGCGGGCACGGGCGGGCGCGGCGTCGTGCAGGGCGCGGGCCAGCCCGGCGGGCGTCGGGTGCTCGAACACCGCGCGGATCGGCGCTTCCACGCCCAGCACCGCCCGGACCCGGCTGATCAGCCGCATCGCCAGCAGCGAGTGGCCGCCGAGGTCGAAGAACCCGTCGTCCACCCCCACCTCGGGCACGCCGAGCACGTCGGCGAACAGCGCGCACAACGTCTGCTCCACGCCGTGCGCCGCACGGGACGCGGACGCGGCGGTGGTCGTCGGCGCGGGCAGGGCGTGCCGGTCGACCTTGCCGTTGCCGTTGAGGGGCAACGCCTCCAGCTCCACGAACACCGACGGCACCATGTACGCGGGCAGCGCGTCGCCGACGTGCTCGCGCAACGCCGCCTGGTCCGGGGCCGCGCCCTCGGCGGGCACCACGTAGGCCACGAGGCGGCGTTCGCCGCGGTGGTCGGCGCGGACGGCGATCACCGCGTGCGCCACGTCCGGGTGCCGGGCCAGCACGGCCTCGACCTCGCCCGGCTCGATCCGGAAACCCCGCAGCTTGACCTGGTCGTCCGCGCGCCCGTGGAACGCCAACCGCCCGTCGGGCCGGCGGCGCACGAGGTCGCCGGTGCGGTACATGCGGTCGCCGGGCGGCCCGTACGGGTTGGGCACGAACCGCTCCGCGGTCAGACCGGCGCGCCCCAAATAGCCGCGCGCGAGGCCGGTGCCCGCCACGTACAGCTCACCCACCGCGCCCGGCGGCGTGAGCCCCAGGTCGGCGTCGAGCACGTGCACGCGCGTGTTGTCCATCGGCAGGCCGATCGGCATCGCCTCGGGGTCCGGCTCGCCGGGCCGCAGCGCGAACCGGGTGGCGAACGTGGTGGTCTCGGTGGGGCCGTAGCCGTCGACCACGGTCAGCTCCGGGCAGTGCGCGCGCACCCGGGCCACCGCGCCGGCGGGCACGACGTCACCGCCGGTCCACACCTCCCGCACACCGGCCAGGCACGTCGGCGCTTCCTCGGCGACCAGCCGGAACAGGCCGGCGGTGAGCCACAGGGCCGTGACGCGGTGCTCGGTGACGACCCGGCCGAGGGTGGCGATGTCCAGCACGCCGGGCGGTGCCACCACGACCGTGCCGCCGGACAGCAGCGGCGCCCACAGCTCGTAGGTGGAGGCGTCGAAGGCGTGCGACGAGTGCAGCAGCACGCGGGCGTGCGCGGGTGTGGTGAACAGGCGGTCGGTGGCCAGCTCCACGACGTTGGCGTGGGTGACCGCGACGCCCTTGGGCACGCCCGTCGAGCCGGACGTGTGCATGACGTACGCCAGCTGGTCGGGGTGCGAACGCCGGTTCAGCGGGCCGGCGGCGGGCGGCCGCTCGTCGGTGCGCAGGACGTGCGCGGGCGCGGTGAGCCCCTCGGGCAGCGCGGCCCGGTCGGTGACCAGGACGGGCGCGCCGAGGTCGGCGAGCACGAAGTCCAGGCGCTCCACCGGGTACGACTCGTGCAGCGGCACGTAGTACCCGCCGGCCTTGAGCACCGCGAGGATCATCACCACCAGCGCGGGCGACCGGTCCACGAGAAGCGCGACGGGCGTCTCGGTGCCGACGCCGGCGGCGGCGAGCCGGTGCGCCCACCGGTCGGCCTCGGCGTCGAGCTGCCCGTACGTGAGGGTGCCCGCGTCCGACGCCACGGCGGGCGCGTCGGGCGTGGCGGCGGCCTGCGCCTCGAACCGCGCGGCCAGGGACGTGGACCCGACGCGGCGGGCGGTGTCGTTCCAGGTGACCAGCTCGGCGTGCCGCTCTTCGGGGGTGAGCAGGCCCAGGCGCGCGAGCGGCGTCGCGGGATCGGCGGCGACGGCGGCGAGCAGCGTGCCCAGGCGCGTCACCAGGTGCCGCGCACCCGCGTCGTCGAACAGGTCGAGCGCGTACTCCAGGGCACCGGCGACACCGGTCACCGCGCCGCTGTCGTCGCGGGTCTCGTACAGGTCGAACCACAGGTTGAACTTGGCCACGGCGGTGCGCAGGTCGGCCACCGCGACGTTCAGGCCGGGCAGGTCGACGTCCGGGTCCGGGGTGTTCTGCAGCACGAGCATCACCTGGAACAGCGGGTGCCGCGCCAGCGACCGGCGCGGGTTCAGCTCCTCCACCAGCCGTTCGAACGGCACGTCCTGGTGCGCCAACGCCGCCAGGTCGGTCTGCCGCACCCGCTCCAACAGTTCCTCGAACGACGGGTCACCGGAGGTGTCGGTGCGCAGCACCACCGTGTTCACGAAGAACCCGACCAGGTCGTCCAGCACCTCGTCGGACCGACCGGCCACCGCCGTGCCCAACGGGATGTCCGTACCCGCGCCCAACCGCGTCAGCAAGGCGGCCACGGCGGCGTGCAGGACCATGAAAACGCTGGTGCGCGTCTCCCGAGCGATGTCGGTCAGCCGCGCGTACAGCTCGCCGTCCACGGTCAGCGGCACGCGTGCGCCCCGGTGCGACGGCACGTCCGGGCGGGGCCGGTCGGTGGGCAGCTCCAGCACCTCGGGCAGCCCGGCGAGCCGGTCGCGCCAGAACCGGACCTGGCGGCTGAGCGCGCCGTCCGGGTCGTCCTCGTCGCCGAGCGCTTCGCGTTGCCACAGCGCGTAGTCCGCGTACTGCAACGGCAGCGGCGTGAACTCGGGGGTGGTGGCCGCGTGGCGGGCGCGGTAAGCCGTGCCGAGGTCGCGCAGCAGGGGTGCCAGCGACCAGCCGTCCGCGGCGATGTGGTGCACGACCAGCAGCAGGACGTGCTCGTCCGGCCCGGTCTCGAACAGCCACAGCCGCCACGGCAGGCCGTGGGTGAGGTCGAAGCGGTGTCCGGTGGCGGCGGTCATCCGCTCCGCCGGGTCCGCGACGGCCGCCGTCTCCACGTGGTCGGGCAGCGCGCGCAGCGCCTCGGCGGCGTCGAGGACCTGCTGGACGGGCTCGCCGTCGACCTCCGGGTAACGGGTGCGCAGCGGCTCGTGGCGGGTGACGACGTCACCGAGCGCGGCCAGCAGCGCATCGCGGTCGAGCGGACCCGTGAGGCGCAACGGCAGCGGCACGTTGTAGGTGCCGCCCGCCTCGTCCAGGCCGTGCAGGAACCACAGGCGGCGTTGGGCGGACGACAGGGGCAGCACGTCCGGGCGCGGCCGTGCGGTGGGGCGCGAGCGGGCGGCGGACGCACCGTCCACGACGAGCGCCAGCCCGGCGGGCGTCGGGTGGTCGAACACCGACCGCAGCGACAGCTCCACGCCCAGCGCGGCCCGCACCTTGCTGATCAGCCGGGTGGCGAGCAGCGAGTGGCCGCCGAGGTCGAAGAACCCCTCGTCCACGCCGACCCGTTCGACACCGAGCACGTCGGCGAACACCGCGACCAGCAACTCTTCCAGCGGCGTGCGCGGCGCACGGCCGGCCGCACCGGAGTCGGGCGCGGGCAGCGCGTGCCGGTCGAGCTTCCCGTTGGGCGTCAACGGCAGCGCGTCCAGGGCGACGAACGCCGACGGCACCATGTACCCCGGCAACCCGGCCTCGGCCGACGCCCGCAGCGCGGCGGTGTCGACGTCGGCGGGCGTCACGTACGCGACGAGCCGCTTGTCGCCGGGCCGGTCCTCCCGCACCACGACCGCGAGCGCGCCGACGTCGGCGTGCCCGGCGAGCGCGGCCTCGACCTCGCCCAGCTCGATGCGGTGACCGCGGACCTTCACCTGGTGGTCCCGGCGTTCCAGGAACACCAGCGACCCGTCGGGGCGGCGCACCACGTAGTCGCCGGTGCGGTACATGCGGCGGCCGGCGCGCGGCGTGAACGGGTCGGGCACGAACACCGCGCCGGTGCGGCCCG
This sequence comes from Saccharothrix saharensis, assembly GCF_006716745.1. NCBI lineage: Bacteria > Bacillati > Actinomycetota > Actinomycetes > Pseudonocardiales > Pseudonocardiaceae > Saccharothrix > Saccharothrix saharensis. Next base: position 1,325,681 of record NZ_VFPP01000001.1, read on the forward strand.
GGTCGCCGAGGTAGCCCCGGCCCACGCCCTCACCGCCGACGTACAGCTCACCGGGCGTGCCGACGGGCACCGGCCGCAACCGGTCGTCCAGCACGTAGAGCCGGGTGTTGCGCAGGGCGCTGCCGATGGGGACGCCGTCGGCGACGTCGTCGGGCGAGGTGATGAACGCGTGCGTGACGTCGTCGGCGCACTCGGTGGGACCGTAGGCGTTCATGAGCGGGATGGCGGGGAACGCTTCGAGCCAGCGGACGCACAGGTCGGCGGGCAGCGCCTCACCGGTGGCGACGAGCAGGCGCAGCGACGCCAACCCCGGCCGGTCGCCGTCGGCTTCCCACGACTCCAGGGCCGCGCGCAGCAGTGACGGCACCACTTCGAGGACGGCGACGCGCTCGGCGTCGGTCCGGTCGAACAGGGCGCGCGGGTCGGCCGCGAGCTCACGGGTGACGACGCGCGTGGTGCCGCCCACCATCAGCGGGGCCAGCATCTGCCAGATGCTGATGTCGAACGTCAGCGGCGCGTTCTGCACCACCGTGTCCACATCGGACAGCCGACAGTCCTCGACCTTGGTCAGCAGGTGGTTCACCATGCCCCGGTGCGTGACCATGGCGCCCTTGGGCTTGCCGGTCGACCCGGACGTGAACAGCACGTACGCCAGGTCGTCACCCGCGCCGACGGGCTCGGGCCAGGATCCGGCCACCTCGTCGGAGACCAGCAGCAGGTCCACGTCCCCGGCCAGGTCGGCGGCGAAGGACGCCACGGCCGGTGACGCGAGCACCAGGCGTGCCCCGCTGTCGGCCAGCAGCGCGCGACCGCGGGCGATCGGCGAGTCCGAGTCCACCGGCACGTACGCCGCGCCCGCCCCGAACACCGCCAGCACGGACACCACGAAGTCGCGGCCCGGCGCGGTGGGCAGCGCGACCACGTCACCGCGCCCGACGCCCGCCTCCCCCAGCCGTCGGGTCAGCGCGGCGGCACGACCGGCCAGCTCGGCGTAGCTCGTCGACCCTTCGTCGTCCACCACGGCGACCGCGTCGGGCGTGCTCCGGGCGTGCTCCCGCACCCGCCGCACCACGCCGTCCTCGTCGCTCAACGGCGCGTCGGTCCGGTTCCACCCGTCCAGCGCCAGCTCGCGTTCCGCGTCCGCCAGCAGGTCGAACGACGCCAGCGGCGCGTCCGGGTCCGCCACGAGCCGGTCGAGCAGCCGCAGCAACCGGTCCAGGTGCGCGGCCACCTCCGGCTCGCGGTACAGGAACTCGTTGCCGTCCAGGTCGATCCGCACGGGCTTGCCGTCCGACCGGTCGTACGCGGTGATCTCCACGTCGTCGATCACGCCGTTGGACAGGTTGTGCGCGGTGACACCGTGCCCGCCGAAGGTGACGTTGTAGTCGAACGGCATGATGTTGACCACGACGTTCGCCAACTGGCCCGCGCCGCGCACCAGCCCCAGGTCCCGCAGCACGTCCTCCTGCCGGTACCGCTGGTGCTTGAGCGTGTTGCGCGCTTCCGCGGTCGTCCGCCGCAGCACGTCGACGAACGTGACCGACGGGTCGACGTCCACGAACAGCGCGAGGATGTTGCTCACCATGCCGGGCGTCTCGCGCAGCAGCTTGCTCTTGCGCGCCATCACCGGGAACCCGACCGGCGTCGTGCGCGCGCCCGTGACCAGGTGCAGGTAGACGGCGGTCGCGGCGGTCAGCGCCATCGGCCAGGTGGACGCGTGGGCCCGGGTCAGCTCCTTCATCCGGTCCATCAGCGCGGGCTCGACGTGCGCGGTGGCGCGGGCCGGGCGGGCGCTGGCGGGCGCGGTGCCGGAGGTGAGGCCGACGGGCGCGGGCCGGTCGGCCAGGCGGGCGCGCCAGTGCTCCTGGTCGCGCAGGTAGGCCGCGGACGCGCGGTAGGCGGCGTCGTCGTCCAGGTACTGCTGGAGCGTGGCGAACGCGCCGGGCGGCGGCTCCTCACCCGCCACCAGGGCCGAGTACACCGTGGCCAGGCGGTCGGTGAAGATGCGCCCGCTCACGCCGTCGGCGATCACGTGGTGGTTGCGCTGGTAGTACAGGAACCGGTCCGGCGCGACCTTGAACAGCGCGTCCACCGACAGCGGCCCGTTCTCCAGGTCCATCGGCCGGTACACGTCGGCGTCCATCCACGCCACCGCGTCACCGACCGGGTCGGCGCGGTCGGTGTGGTCGAAGAAGTGCAGGTGCGGGTCGGGAGCGAGGAACTGCCACACGCCGTCGGCGTCCTCGGTGAACCGGACCTGGACGGTCTCGGCCTCCAGCACGGTGCGGCGCAGCGCCTCCTCGAACAGCGCCACGTCCACCGGGCCGTGGATCTCCAGGTACTCCGACATGACGAACACGTTGTCGGGGTTCAACCGCTGGCCGTACCAGATCCCCAGCTGTCCCGGGGAGAGCGGCCACCGCCGCCTGTCCTCGCTCATGTCCCTGTTCTCCCTAACCCGCGCGACCTAGCCCTGCCACCGGCGCAGCACGACCACGGCGTTGTGGCCGCCGAAGCCGAAGGAATTGCTCATCACCACGTCCACGTCGTGCGCCTGCGCCTCGTGGGCGACGAAGTTGACGGCGCGGTCGATCGGCTTGTGGCAGTTGACCGTCGGCGGCACGAGGCCGCGGTTGATCGCCATCGCGCCGACGATCGCCTCCACCGCGCCGGCCGCGCCGATCATGTGACCGGTCATGGACTTCGTGGAGCTGATCGGCACGCGCTCGGCGTGCTCGCCGAACACGGCGCGGATCGAGTCCAGTTCGGACTGGTCGTTGAACACGGTGCTGGTGCCGTGCGCGTTGATGTAGCCGACGTCCTCGGGTGTGAGGCACGCGTCCTCCAGCGCGCCGCGCATCGCGGCCCGCGCTCCCCGGCCCTCGGGGTGCGGCGCGGTCCAGTGGTGCGCGTCGGACGTGGCGGCGTACCCGGCGACCTCGGCCAGGATCGTCGCACCGCGGGCCAGCGCGTGCTCGGCGGACTCCATCACCACGATGCCGGACCCGGAGGCCATCACGAACCCGTCGCGGTCCTCGTCGAACGGCCGGCACGCCTCGGTCGGCGCGTCGGTGCGGGTGGACAGCGCCTTGGCGTTGCCGCTGCCCGCCATGTCCACGCGGGTGAGGATGTTCTCCGCGCCGCCCGCGATCACCGCGTCCACCACGCCGTAGCGCACCCAGCGGGCCGCCTCGCCGATCGCGTCGGTGCCGGACGCGCACGCGCTGCTCAGCGCCCGGGTCGGCCCGGTGACGCCGAACGCCAGGCTGATCTCGCCCGCCGCGCTGTCGATGGCCCCGGTGACGGGCGCGAACGGGCTGACCGCGCGCGGGCCCTTCGCGCCCAGCACCACCACGTGCTCCCCGAGGGACTGCATGGGCCCGTAACCGCTGCCGATGAGCGCGCCCACGCGGTGCGCGTTGTCGTCGGTGATCTCCAGCTTCGCCGTGCCGACCGCCTCGGACGCGGCGGCGAACGCGTACTGCGCGTACGGGTCCATCCGCCGGACCTGCTTGTGGTTGAGGTACTTCTTCGGCTCGAAGCCCTTGACCTCGCCCGCCAGGTCGGTGGGCAGGTCGGAGGCGTCGATGACGGTGACGTTGCCGATGCCGCTGCGCCCGGCGACCAGCGCGTCCCACGTCTCGTCGGCGGTGAGGCCGACCGGGGACACCACGCCCCAGCCGGTGATGACGACCCGCCTGCCGTGTCGTTCAGCCATGTGCTGCTCCTCGCTCCAGTCGGGGGTCAGTCGGCGGTCGGGAACGCGCCGCCGAGCTGGTGGTCGGCGAACAGCGCGTCCTCCAGGCGCGTGGGGACGTTGAGGACGACGACTCCGCCGTCCTGCGCGCGCCGCCAGGCGTCGGCGACGTCGGCGCGCAACGACCCCTTGGTGACGGCCACCTGGTGCACGCCGCGCAACGCCGGGGCTTGCGCGGTGACGGCGTCCGGGTCGACGAGCGCCGTGCCCGCGAGGTCGCGGTTGTGCGGGCCGAGCTGGGAGTGCAACCAGCCGTAGCCGCCGTTGCGCAGCACCACGTACAGCAGCCCGGGGCCGGGCGACCCGGAACCGAGCGCGACGGCCGTCGGCAGGTCGGCGTCGAACAGGGCGAACGCGCCGTCGCCGACGAACGCCACCACCGGCCGGTCGCCCGCCGCGGCCCGCACGCCGATCGCCGCCGCCGCGCCGAACCCGAGGCTGGTCTGCTCGGACGGCACGACCGAGCCCGCGCCGTGCGCGCACTCGAACCGGGGGAAGCTGTAGGACCACATGTCCTGCAAGCCGTTCTCCTGCACCAGGACGCGGTCCGCGGGCAGTTCGGCGTCCAGCGCGGCCAGCACCTCCACCACGTGCAGCTCGGGCTTCGCGGCGAGGGCGGCCAGCTCGCGACGGTGGTCGGTGCGCAGCCCGTGGTGCACCTCGTTCACCCGCTTGGACCACTCCACCGGCGCGCTGTCCACGACCTGCTCCAGCCAGGCCGCGCACACGTCCGCGCCGTCGCCGAGCACGACCGGCCCGGCGTACCGGGTGGCCACGCCCGCCGCGTCCACGTTCACCTGCACCACGGGCACGGTCGTGCCGAGCTCGTCCGCCCAGCCGTAGGTCGCGGTCTCCTCCAGCCTGCTGCCGAGCACCACCACGCAGTCCGCGTCGGCCCACAACGCCTTGGCGCGGTCCGGGGCGTACAGGCCCGCGAGCCCGATGAACCGCACCGACGACTCGTCCACCACACCGCGCCCGCTGGCCGTGCAGGACAGGGCCGCGCCGACGCGTTCGGCGAACCGCTCGACCACGCCGTCCGCGTTGCGGTGCCGCATGCCGCCGCCCACCAGCACGATCGGGCGCTGGGCGTTGCGCAGCACGTGCAGCGCCGCCGAGTCGGCCGCCACCGAGGCGGAGGTGGGCCGTTCGACGGGCGGCGCGGGCGGCGGCACGGGCACGTCCACCGCCAGCAGGTGGTCGGGCACCTCCACGTACACCGGGCCGGTAGCGCCGGACGTGGCCACGAGCACGGCCCGCCGCACGGCGGGCGCCACCCGGTCGGGGTGCTCGACCCGGGTCGCGGATTTCACCAGGGGTGCGACCACGGCCTGCTGGTCGAGCTCCTGGAACGCGCCGCTCCCGCGCCGCTCGGCCGCCGTGCCGCCGGACAGCAGCAGCACGGGCGCGCCGGACGACGACGCCTCCAGCAGGCCGGTGACGGTGTTCGTCACCGCCGGGCCCTTGCCGACGAGCGCGACGCCCAGCGCGCCGGACCGCAGCGCGTACCCCGTGGCCATGAACACGGCGTTGCGCTGGTCCCGGCACACGACCAGCCGCACACCGGCGGCGTGCAGCGCGTCGAGTGCGTGCAGGTCGTCGTCGGGCAGGCCGAACACGACCTGCACGCCCGCCTCGGCCAGCAACCGGGCCACCGCGTGCCAGGCGCCCCGGACGTGGTTGCCCGGGGAAAGCGGCACGGACAGCGGTTCCACGTCGATCACCCCCATCTCCTCCCCGCCCGTCAGGCCGTGCGGCCGGTGGTGTCGGACGCGGCCAGGCGGTCCGCGCCGAGGTGGTCGGCGACGGCCTTCGAGATCAGCAGCGGCTCGGCGTGGCGCTTGCGACCCAGCGCGGCGTAGTTGGCGCGGATGCCCGTGCCGCCGAACGGCGCGTTGCCGTCCTCGATGTCGATCACGGTCTCGTTCACGCTGACGGTGTGCCGCCGGCGCAGCAGCTCGACGGTGCCGGGCAGGTCGCCGTAGACCGTGGCGGCCATGGCCCGCTCCTGGAAGTACTGGTGGTCGAGCATCGGGTGCAGCCAGTCGGTCGAGGTGAACGGCACCACGTTGAAGATCGGCGCGAACAGCTCCGGCGGCGTGATCTTCGTGTCGGCGGGCCGGATCAGCACGGTCGGGCTGAGGTGGTCGTCCACGAAGTTGACCTCGCCGCCCGCCGCCAGGTGCTCGCGGCCCGACCGCAGGTAGTCCAGCGAGGCGTCGAACGCGTCGAGGTAGAACATGTGGCTGTAGTCGGCGTTCGGGTCGTCGAACCGGCCGTAGCGCAGGTTGTCCACGCGGCGGCACAGCAGGTTGCAGAACTGGGCGCTGATCGACGTGTGCACGAACACCACGTCCGGGCCGAAGCAGTCCTGCCCGGAGTTGAGCATCCGCACCCGCAGCAGGCCGTCCACGGCCTTGGGGATGTCGGCGTCCGCACCGACCACGAACGGGTTCACGCCCTGGCCGAAGTACAGGAAGAGCTGGTCGCGGCGCAGGCCGGCGCGGATCTTCTCGGCGTTCTTGAACGTGCCGGTGAACACCAGCACGTCCGAGCGCGCGCCCTCGCCTTCCATGAACTCGCGCTGGTCGCTGTCGTCCATGACGATCGGCAGGTGGTGCACCCCGGACAGCAGCTCGTGCAGCTTGAGCAACTGGTCGGAGATGCGCCGCGACGGCCGGAACACGACGCGTTCGCTGTAGAGGCTGGGGATCGCCAGGTACAGCACGTAGCTGTAGAGCGGGATGTTCGACGGCATCAGCACGCCGATCTGGCCGATCGCGGGCGGCCGGTACCGGGCCATCTCGGCCGCGGCGCCCTCCAGGGCGGCGATCGAGGCGTCGATCTCGCCGTACGCGGTCTTGTAGCTCATCACCTGCGTGAGCAGGGACATCACCTCGGGCCGGCGCTCGCGCAGCAGCCGGGCGAGGTCGGTGAGCCGGGCCAGGCGGTCCGGGAACGGGATGGCCGACGGGTCCGCGTCGCCGTGGGCACGGGGGAACACGCCCTTGACGCCTTCGAGGGCCACGGTCGAGGCGGCGATGTCGTGCAATGCCCGCAGGTCGACCTTGCCGTTGCCGTTGAGGGGCAGTTCCTTGAGCACGACCACGCGGTTGGGCTGCTCGTGCGCGGCGACGAAGCGGGACACGGTGCGCTTCCAGTGCGCCACGGGCTGCTCGGCCGGGTCGGTGATGACGAAGACGAGCTGGGTTCCGCGCTGCTCGTCCTCGACCGGGATCACCCGCACCGGCGCGCCACACGCGCCCGCCTTCTCCGCGATGGCGTCGGGGTAGAGCGTGTGGCCGAAGCGGTGCACGGCCGACTTGCGGCCGAGCACGCGGAGCTGCCCGTCGGGCGTGAGGTAGCCGATGTCGCGGGTGTGGAACTCGCGGCGCTCGACCTCGCGCACGCGACCGCCCGGTTCGAGCAGGCCCACCATGATGTCCGGCGTGCGGACCACGACCTCGCCGACCTCGCCGGGCGGCACCGCGTTGCCGACCGGGTCGCGCACCTCCACGGTGACGCCGTCCAGCGGCGTGCCGCAGTACGTCGGGTCCTGCGTCGAGGACAGGGCGATGTTGCCCGCTTCGCTGCTGCCGTAGCCGTCGAGCAGCGTGGTGGCGAAGCGGGTCTCGAAACGGGCGCGCAGCTCGTCGCGCAGCGGTTCGCCGCCCACGCACCACATGCGCACCGAACCCAGGTCGCGGGTGTCGCGGCGGGTGACGACGCGCAGCATCGTGTCGTAGGTGGCGGGCACGGCGTCCACGACCGTCACGCGCTGCCGCGCGATCACGTCCAGCGCCTGGTCGACGCGCCGGCTGGGGGCGATGACGAGGGTGGCACGGGCGTTCCACCACAGCAGCAGCATCGACAGGCCGTACTGGTGGGTGAACGGGAGCAGGGGCAGCAGCACGTCGGACTCGACGTACCCCATGCGCCGCTGGGTGCGCTCGACGTTGCGCAGCACGGACGCGCCGGAGCGCACGATGCCCTTGGGCTTGCCGGAACTGCCGGAGCTCCACACCACCAGCGCGTCGCGCCGCTGCGCCCACCGGTCGAAGGTCAGCCCGGGCGTCCCGGTCACGGGCACGTCGAGCGCGGTCTTCACCAGGGCGTGCAGGTCGAGCAGGCCCGCCGCGATGCGGTCGAACGCCGGGTCGGCCTGGTCGGCGTCGGTGACGAACCAGCGGGCGCCGGAGTCGACGACGTGCTCGGCGGCCTGCGCGGGTGGCAGGCCGGGGTCCACCACGCCGACGGAGACGCCCAGTTCCATCAGCGCGAACAGGACCACGACGAAGTCGTCGGAGTTGCGCGCGGACAGCACGACCCGGTCGGTGTCGCCGACGCCGCGTTCGCGCAGGACACCGACGAGCGCGTGGCTGCGTTCGGCGACGTGCGCCAGGGGTGTTTCCCCGCCGTGTTCGTTGACAAGCATGGCTCTGCCCTCGTTCCTCGTTCTTCGGACACCCACCGGGGCGTGGAGGCGGTGTGGACCCGGTCCGGCGGCACGCGAGAACCCGAGGTGGGCCGCGGTGACCGGGACCGCCCGGACAGGCGTGGGCGGCTCACGAACCGAACGTGAGCCGAGGCTTTCGGACACAATTCACCCGCGACCGCACGCGGGGTGCCGGAATGGGCGCGTGAGCGCTAGGAGGAGGGCCGCGCCGCACGTGGCGCACGCGTCGGACGCGGTGGGTGCCACGGGCGCGACCACTGCCCACGAGTCGGTGGAACACCCGGCGGCGCGGTCGCGACCACGTCACCCGAGTGACCACCGGAAGTGCTCGCCTCACGTTTGTCCGCACCGCACACCGCGTTCCCGAATAAATCCGGAACAGCGGTGTACGGGCCCCTGGGACAGGAGATCGTATTCACTGCCGTAGTCCTTGATGGAAGTTCGCGCGCGGCCGGCGGACCACGCGTCACGGGTACTGCGCACGCCTCCGGAGTACCGGTAGGCGTGCTGCACCCCTCTGATCTGCGCAGACTGGGGGGTGGCCGATCGACGAACGGGCTCGTCAACTTCTAACAGGTAGCGAGCAGTTCCCGTTCATCGGCACCGCCAACCTTGGCAACGGGGACGGGGGATCACAATCAGCCGATTGGCGCAGCAGGCCGGAAAAATCGCGCCAAAACGGCGAACCAGAGCGCCGTTCGCATTGTTGGACGCGGCAAACTAGCGATCACCGGAAGAAGTGTCAAATCGAGCGAAACAGGCCTTCGGACGACCTTCGGAGTTCCGAGACACCCCAGTGCCGCCGTAACATGGCGATATAGGACGCGTATAGAGGGGCCTGCCGAAGCCGGACAAGACGATCTTCACGTTAACTCGGTCGACAGGTTCCGCACCGGGGGTCGCGCACCACCCGGCGCACCGATCGAGACGCACTCGCCGATCGGCCCGGAACCCACCTGCGCGTATCCGAAGCACAACCCCTAGAAATGGGTGACGAACATCGGCCCGCACATCACGCCGGTTGACGCAGCGTGGCGAAGCCCGCCAGACTTGTCCGGTTTGCACGGTAAGATCGACCGTCGCCGTCACGAGGCGACATCGGCGCGACGACCGCGGCACCGTCCGTCGTGGACCTCCACATCGGACGAACGCGCGGCGACGACCGCCGTGGCACGGCTCATCGGCGGTCGTGGGCGTTCTACGGCGGCGGGCTCAAACCTTCGCCGGGCAGCCACCCGAGGTCGAGGGCCGCCCGGTCACGTCGTCACGAACGCGGGGCGGCACCTCGGCCCTCGGGGGGAGGCGTGGTCCCACCGGCCTCCGCCGCTGACGCACCGCCGTCGGTCGGCTCGGCGGCGGTCGGCTCGACGTCCGACGAGTCAGCCTCCGCTGTCCCGGCCTCCGCCGTCCCGGCCTCCGGGGAGCGCTCGACACCCAGCGACCACGGGCCCGCGAGCGCCGCGAGAGCCGCCACGGCGGTCACCACCGGCGCGGCGACCGCGGCCACCACGCCCGCCGTCACCGGGATGTCCAGCACCGGCTCGCCCTCGGCGTTGCGCACCACGACCCGGCGCGTGTTGCCCTCGTGCACGAGCTGCTTGACCTTGTCCGCCAACGCCTCGACCCCCGGCGCCTGACGACCACCCTGCTCCGCCATGTCGACCCCCTTCGCCGACCATCCTGCCCGGAGCCGGTCGGTCAGATCCAGTCACGCCGCTTGAACAGCCCGTACAGGCCGGCCGACAGCAGCAGCATCGCGACCGTGGACGTCCAGAACCCCCACACCTGGTCGGAACCCGGGTACGGCACGTTCTGGCCGTAGAAGCCGGTCACGGCGGTCGGCACGGCGATGATCGCCGCCCAGCCGGTCACCTTCTTCATGATGAGGTTCAACCGGTTGCCCTGGAGGTTGAGCTGGATGTCGCGGATCGTCGCCACCATGTCCCGCAACGACTCCGTCCACTCCGAGGCGCGCAGCACGTGGTCGTGGACGTCCTGGTAGTAAGGCGTCATCCGGCTGTCCACCACGGCGTGGTCGCGGCGCATCAGGCCGCTGAGCACGTCGCGCATCGGCAGCACGACCCGCCGCAGGGTCACCAGGGACTTGCGCATCGCCAACGACCGCCGCTGCACGTCGGGGTCGTCGGGGCGCTCGGTGAACACCAGCTCCTCCAAGCCCTCGATGTGGTCGTCCAACGCCTGCACGGCGTCGAAGTGGCTGTCCACCACCACGTCCAGCAGCCCGTGCAGCAGGAACCCGACCCCGCTCGCGGCCAGGCTCGACGACTCGTCCCACCGCCGCGTCACGGCGGCCATGTCGAACCGGTCGTCGTTGCGGACCGTGATCAACGCCCGCGGTGTCACGAACGCCGACAGCTCCGCGGTCGTCAACCGGCCCGACGCCTCGTCCAGGCTCACCGCGTACGCGTTGAGCAGCAGGTGCGTGTCGTACTGGTGCAGCTTGGGCCGCTCGTGGTTCTCCAGGGCGTCCTCGACGGACGTCTCGTGCAGGCCCAGCTCCTCCACCAGGACCGCCAGGTCGGACTCGGACGGGCCGCACAGGTCGAGCCAGACGATCGCACGGTCGTCCCGGAGCCACCGGGGCACGTCGGCGTCCGGGACGTCCTCCTCCGCGAGCGCGCCGTCGCGGTACAGGCGGTTTCGTGGCACCTGGCCAACAGTAGCGACGGACCGCCTCGGTCGCGGGCGCGACACCCGGTCATCCGTGGAGCTATCCGATCACTCGATGTGGAGCTATTTTTCCGGTACGGTTGCTCCATGGCGAACCCCGGTGCACGACGGCAGGCGCGTGGCGAGGTCGAACAGCTGCCGAGCGGGTCGTTGCGGGTCAGGGTGTACGCGGGCGTCGACCCCGGCACCGGCAAGCGGCGGTACCTCACCGAGACGGTGCCGGCCGGGCCCGCGGCGCGACGCGAGGCGGAGACCGTCCGGGTGCGCCTGCTGGGCGAGGTGGAGGCGCTGCGCGACCCCGGGGCCGAGCAGCGGTCCGCCCCGCCGGCCGAGGTGCGCCGACGCGGGCGCAAGAGGGGCGAGGTGACCGTGGCGGCGGTCGCGCGGCTGGCCGGCGTGTCCGCGCCGACGGTGTCGAAGGTGCTCAACGGGCGGCCCGGCGTGGCGGCGACGACCCGGCGGCGGGTCGAGGCGACGCTGCGCGAGCACGGCTACCGGCGACCGGAGGCGGTGGTGCGGGCGCCGAACGTGGAGGTCGTGTTCTTCGGCATGCAGAGCTACCTGGCGGTCGAGGTCATGCACGGCGTGGAACGGGTCGCGGGCGCGCACCGGCTGGCCGTCGGGTTCACCGACGCGGAGCGCCGGCAGGCGACCGGCGGGTCCTGGGCGCGCGACCTGCTGTCCCGCCAACCGTACGGCGTGGTGGCCGTGCACCTGGGCTTCGCGACCGAGCAGCTCGGCCTGCTGGCCTCCAGCGGCATCCCGCTCGTGGCGCTGGACCCGACGGGCGAGCCGGACCACTCGGTGCCGTCGGTCGGCGCGACCAACTGGAGCGGGGGCATCGCCGCCGCCCGGCACGTGCTGTCGCTGGGCCACCAGCGGGTCGCGGTGATCGCCGGTCCGGCCGAGCGGATGTGCGCCAGGGCCAGGCTCGGCGGCATCCGGGCGGCGATGGACGAGCTCGGCGTGCCCCTGGACGACCGCCTGGTGCGCATCGGGCGCTTCTCGTTCGAGGACGGGCACGACCACGCCCGCGAGCTGCTGCGGCTGCCCGACCCGCCCACCGCCGTGCTGTGCGGCAACGACCTCCAGGCGCTGGGCGTCTACGAGGCCGCACGGCAGGCGGGGGTGCGCGTCCCGGACGACCTCAGCGTCGTCGGCTTCGACGACATCCCGGCCGTGCGCTGGTGCGGCCCGCCGCTGACCACGGTGCGGCAGCCGATGGTCGAGATGGGCGCCGCCGCGGCCGAGCTGGTGCTGGCCCTGGCCGCGGGCCGGACGCCCGACCAGACCAGGGTGGAGCTGCCGACCACGCTCCTCGTCCGGGACAGCACCGCGCCGCCGCGGTGAGTCCACGCGGCGGAACACCGGCTGCGCCGATCATGTGAAGTGCGAATTGTTTCCGACTTTTATCGAAACCTTTCGGTCCGCACGCCGACCACGAAGCCGGACATCACGGGTGATCCGCCGGGCGAACGACCGAAGTGCCGTTCCGGCGAACCCGATGGGTCCCACCGCGGACGACGGCCTCGGTGCGCCGGGCTGAGTAGTGTCGGGCACTGGCTCGCCCGGGGTCGGGAGCAGTGCCGGACCGCTGACGAGCAGGTCGACCGACGGATGCCCCGGCGCGGAGTCCGCGGTGCCGCGGTGGTCCGGGAGCCGTGGCCGGTCGGGGTGGCCGGAGGGGAGGCCGACTCTCTCTTCCGAACGCCACAGGAGGCACGACGATGTGCGGAATCACCGGCTGGGTCTCGTTCGACCGCGATCTCACCCGGGAGAGGGAAGCGCTCGAAGCGATGACGCGGACGATGGCCTGCCGCGGCCCGGACGCCCACGACACGTGGTTCGAGCGGCACGCCGCGCTGGGCCACCGCCGGTTGGCCGTGATCGACCTGCCCGGCGGGGCCCAGCCGATGTCGGTCCGCACGCCGAACGGCGAGGTGGCGCTGGTCTACAGCGGTGAGGCGTACAACTTCGCGGAACTGCGCGACGAGCTGATCGCGGCCGGCGAGCGGTTCACGACGGTCAGCGACACCGAGGTGGTGCTGCGGGGTTACCTGCGGTGGGGCGCGGCGCTGGCCGACCGGCTCAACGGCATGTACGCGTTCGCGATCTGGGACGAGCGGGACCGCAAGCTGGTCATGGTCCGCGACCGGCTCGGCATCAAGCCGCTCTACTACTACCGCACGCGCGACGGGATCCTGTTCGGCTCGGAGCCGAAGGCGATCCTGGCCAACCCGCTGGCCGAACGGGCGGTCGACCTGGACGGGTTGCGCGAGTCGCTGGCGTTCACCTTCACGCCCGGCCACGCGATCTGGGCGGGCATGCGGCAGGTCGAGCCCGGCACGGTGGTCACGGTCGACGTCGACGGCGTGCGCGAGCGCACCTACTGGCGGTTGGAGACCCGGGCGCACGAGGACGACCTGGAGACCACCGTCGGCCGGGTCCGCGAACTGCTGGACGACACCGTGCGGCGGCAGCTCGTCGCGGACGTGCCGCGCTGCCTGCTGCTGTCGGGCGGCCTGGACTCGGGCACGCTCACCGCGCTGGCCGCGGCCCACCTGGGTGACGAGCGCGTGCGGACGTTCGCGGTGGACTTCATGGGACAGGCGGAGAACTTCCGGCCCGACGACCTGCGCGACACCCCGGACACCCCGTTCGTGCGCGACGTCGTGGACCACGTCGGCTCCGAGCACGTCGACATCGTGCTGGACCCGAAGACCCTGGCCGACCCGGAGGTCCGCCGGGCCGTGCTGACCGCCCGGGACGTGCCGACGACCCTCGGCGACATGGACCTGTCGCTGTACCTGCTGTTCAAGGAGATCCGGAAGCGGTCGACCGTGGCGCTGTCCGGCGAGTCCGCCGACGAGCTGTTCGGCGGCTACCGCCACATCCACACGCCCGAGGTGCAGCAGGCCCGCGCGTTCCCGTGGATCGCCTTCAACGTCGGCCCGCTGGACAAGGACGGGCACGGGCTGGACCGGTCGTTGCTGGACCGGCTGGCGCTGGAGGAGTTCCGGCGCGAGGAGTACGGGAGCGCGGTCGCCGACATCAAGCGGGGTGACGCCGAGGACGACCACGAGCACCGGATGCGGATCATGATCAACCTGCACCTCACCCGGTTCCTGCGGTTCCTGCTCGACCGCAAGGACCGGTTGAGCATGGCGGTCGGGCTGGAGGTGCGGGTGCCGTTCTGCGACCACCGGCTGGTCGAGTACGTCTACAACGCGCCGTGGTCGTTCAAGCACTACGACGGCCGGGAGAAGAGCCTGCTGCGCGGCGCGGTGAAGGACGTGCTGCCGGAGTCCGTGGCGTGGCGGGTGAAGAGCCCTTATCCGTCCACTCAGGACCCGTACTACGTGCGGCAGTTGCAGGTGCAGGCCAAGGAGCTGCTGGCCGACCCGGGCCACGGCGTGTTCGAGCTGGTCGACCGGGGCTGGTTGCGGGCCACGAGCGACCTGGAACCGGCGGCGGTGGACCGGGTGACCCGGCTCGGCCTGGAACGGGCGCTCGACTTCGGCGTGTGGCTGGACCTCTACCGCCCGGACCTGACGCTGGCGTAGCCGCGGGTGTTCCCTGTGGGTGCGCCGCCGGTCCCCCGGGCGGCGCACCCGCGGGACCGCCTGGTTCCCGGGGTTCTCCCGGGAACTCCCGGGGATCGGCCGGGCCGGGCGGTCAGGCTCGGCCCCATGACGATGATCGCCGTGCGCGGGCTGACCAAGCGGTACGGCCCCGACACCGTGGTGGACGACCTGTCGTCCACCGTCGAGGCCGGTCGGGTGACCGGGTTCCCCGGGACCGAACGGCGCGGGCAAGTCCACCACCACGCGGGTGATCTCGGGCCGGCCTCGCTCACCGGCGGCTCGGTCGCCGTCGGCGGGCGCCGCTACCGCGACCTGCCCGTGCCGCTGACCGAGGTGGGCGCGCTGCCGGACGCCGGCGCGGTGCACGGCGGCCGGAAGGCCCGTGGCCACCTGCCGGCGCTCGCGGTGGGCAACGGCCTGCCCCGGCGGCGGGTGGACGAGGTGCCGGCCCGGACCGGGCTCGACGGCGTGGCGGGCAAGCGGGCGGGCGGGTTCTCGCTCGGCACGCGGCAACGGCTGGCGTCGCGGCGGCGCTGCTCGGCGACCCGCGCGCTGATCTTCGACGAGCCGACCTGGTCGGCAACGCCGCCACCTACACCCCGCCCGGCAGCGGGGTGCGCATCGGGGTGGGCACGGGGAACGGCCGCGCCGTGCTGGACGTGGCCGACGAGGGCCCCGGGCTGACGGCCGAGCAGGCGACCCGCGTCGTCGACCGCTCCTACCGCACCGACCACTCCCGCAACCGCACGGGCAGCGCCAACGCGGGTCCGGGCCCGGCCCTCGGCCGGGGCGCGCGGTTCCGCCTCACCCTGCCCCTCGCCGAAGAGCACCGCGCACCCGTGGCACCACGCGAGGTGCGGAGGCAGGAACCGCGACGGGGTCTACCGTCCCCTGAACGGCCCGCACACGGCGCAAGGGAGACTTCGATGCACCCCACCACACCCGACGGCGACGGCTCCGCGGCGAACGCCGGGACGATGGCCGAACTGGACGACCTGCTGGCCGAACTCGGCGCCGGCCAGGTCGAGTCGCCGCAGGTCGTCGACGACCGCGTCCGGGCGCTGGTCGACGCCATCACCGCCGGAGCGGACGTGGACCGGGGTAGCGCACCGCGGGGCCCGGCACCGTTACCCGTGGTCGCGCACGGCATCGACGCCGACGGCGCGTTCTTCGACGCGTTCGACCCGGGCCGGGTGCGAGCCGTGATCGACGACAGCCTCGACGCCGCCATCGTCCAGGACGTCCTGCGACGCGGCGGCCTCGGCCTCGACGCCGGCCGCCTGGCCGAACCGGTCGGCGCGATCCGGGCCCGGTACGTCGAGGCCGACGCGGGCCACCCGGTCGATCCCGCCGACCCGCACCACCAGGTGGTGCGGGACCTGCTCGCGGACAGACCCGCGCTGACCCGCCTGCGTCACCTGGTCGGCGATCCGGACCTGGACGTCCCGTTGCCGCAGGCGGGCGCGGTGATCCGGTTCCTCGACGCCTACCCGCGGTTCTGGGCGGCCCTGGTCCCGAGGATCACGGCGATCAGGTTCGAGTCCCGCACCGCGGACGGCCGCGGCGGCGGGCTGTTCAACCTCCAGGACGACCGCGTGATCTACCTGTCCAAGCTGCGCGCCACCCCGCCCGGCGCCTACGTCCGCCTGCTGGTCCACGAGACCGGGCACGCGACGTTCGAGGCCATCCTCCTGGATGGCCACCGGATGCCCTACGAGCTGGACACCGACCAGGTCCGGCGGCTGGTCGGCAGGACCGACCCCGGCACCGGCCGCCTCGCGCGGCAGGTCCGGGGCTACTGGGACGCCATGTCCGACCCGGCCAGGACCTTCTACCGGGCCTGGCTGACGTTGCGCGCCGACCGGGGGCGGCACCTGCTCGGGCTGGACCTGTGGCAGGACCCGGCCGGCAACCGACTCTCCCCCGACCAGCGCCGCGGGTACCAGGCGGGCAACTTCGGCGAGTTCTGCGCCGAGGTGTTCATGCAGTACGCGATGGGCGACCTGCACCCCTACGTGGCGGCGGTCCTGGCCGACCACACCACGCCCGCCGACGTGCGCACCGCGTGGCGCAACGCCTGGCACGTGCTCGACGCGGTGGCCGCGCCGATCCTCGGCGAGCGCGCCGGGTAGCCGGCGGACGGCTCCCCGATTCCGGTTGACCGGCGGGAGAGACTGGGCGTGGCGCCGCGCCGTGGCCGTCGGAGATCCAGGGGGAGTCTTGTCGGAGAACGTCACCATCACCAACGCCGACGTGGTGCTGGCCGGTTCGCTGACCCTGCCCGACCGCGGCACACCGGTCCCGGGCGTGGTCATGGTCGGCGGGTCGGGGCCGTCGGACCGGGACAACGACACGCACTTCCCGCCGATCCGGAGGCACCTGGTGGACGCCGGGATCGCCGTGCTGTCCTACGACAAGCGCGGCGTCGGCGGGTCCTCCGGCGACTGGCTCGACGCGACGCTGGACGACCTGGCGTCCGACGCGGCCGCGGCGCTGGACCTCCTGCGCGCCCGGCCGGAGGTGCGCGGCGAGGCCGCCGGGCTGTTCGGCCACAGCGAGGGCGGCTGGGTCGTCCTGCGGGCCACCGCGCTGCGCGACGACGTGCCGTGGGTCGTCACCAACGGCGGCCCCGGCACGACCCCGGCCGTGCAGGACCGCTATGCGCTGTCCACCCTCCTGCGGCGGACCGGGGGGATCACCGACGAGGAGGTCGACGCCGCGCTGGCCGCCTACGACCGGGTCGTCGAGGCCGGCCGGCGCGACGCCGACCTCGCCGAAGCGTCCCGCCTCGCCCAGCACCCGCCGACCGCGTTCACCGCGCACGCGGCCGAGGTGGACGAGCACTACTGGGAGTTCCTCAAGCGCAAGCAGGACCACGACCCGGTGCCGGACGCGGTGCGCCTGCGCTGCCCGCACCTGGCGGTGTTCGGCGCCGACGACGAGCTGGTCCCGGTCGCCGAGAGCGTCCGCCTGTTCACCGAGGCCGCCTGCCACCGCGAGCGCCACCACCGGGCGACGCTGACCGTCGAGGTCTTCCCCGGCGCCGACCACCGCGTCCGCACCGACGGCGGCACCCGCCCGGCGCCCGGCTACCTCGACGCCCTGACCCGGTGGATCCTCGGCCGGACCGGTGACCACGCCTGACCCTTCCGCGCACACCCCGGGGACGGTCACCCCGCCTGGGACGGCCCGGACCCTGCGCAGCGTTGCGCAACCCGGTCCGGTCGTGCGAACGCCACCGGCTCCCGGCGGGTGAACACCGCGGGCGGCGAACAGGCTGAACTCCCGGTTGCGCCTGGACAGCGGCTGGTGGGCGGGCGCAACCGGCGTCCACCCTGCTCGCACCACGATCCGCCGCGTTCGCCGAGGCGTGGACGCGCCGATCCCGTTCACACGAGGAGTCCCATGCCCCTCAACGGCTTACGCAGACGCTTGACCGCCCTCTCCGCCGCCACGCTCGCCGTGCTCCTCGGCGCGTCGCTGGCGGCCGCACCCGCGCAGGCGGCCTACGGGCCGGCGCAACCGGTCGACATCCAGCTCCGCGGCTACTCCGGCGGCTACACGACGCTCGTGGGCCGCCTGGTCGGCTCGGTCCGGTTCGACGACGGCAACTCGCTCTACCGGCTCGACCTGACGCTGTGCCGCCAGTCCAGCTACACGAGCACCAAGCTCACGGTCACCGTCAACGGCGCCGCCCACCAGTGGTACTCCCGCGAGGACGGCTACCGGCCGGCGGCCTGCGGCGGCGGGCACGGCCTGTCCGGCGTGGTCAACGTGGACGTGCCCTACGCCGGTGTCGTGCAGAACGTCGGGCTGGTCTACGAAGGACTGCACTTCTCGGGTTCGACCGCCACGCCGGTCTCCCGCAGCGCGTTCTACGACAACCCGTTCAACTGACGGCGCACCGACCGGGTGGCGGGACCTCCGCCGCCCGGTCCTCCGGTGTTCGCCGCCTGTTCGCCCCGGCGCGACCATCGGCGGGTTGACGACGTCGTGCCCCGGCCGGGAACCTCGGTGCCGGCCGATGATCTCCGCGTCACCGGCCGATCCCGCCGCCGTGCCACTCGACACCGGATGGAGGGCGTGGTCGTCGTGACCGCCCAGAAGACCTACCCGACCCGCACCGTGCGACTGCTCAGCGCGCTGGTGGGCGCGATCGTGCTCGCCGTGCTCGTGCCCGGAGCCGCGTGGGCCGAGCCGCCGCAGGCCCTGCCCGCGAATCACGAGGCCGCCGACGGCAAGTGGCAGCCCGCGTTCGACTACGACACCGACGGCTGCTACCCGACCCCGGCGATCTCGCCGACCGGGGCCGTCGCCACCGGCCTGAAGAACTCCGGCGCGCTCAACGGCCAGTGCCGCGACCAGTCCGACCTGGACAACACCAACTCCTACTCGCGCTCCAAGTGCAACAACAACTGGTGCGCCTACCTGTACGACCTGTACTTCGAGAAGGACCAGGCCGTGCCGGGCATCGACTGCTGCGGCCACCGGCACGACATCGAGCACGTCATCGTGTGGGTCAGCGGCGACCAGGCGCAGTACGTCTCCACGTCCGCGCACGGCAAGTACTCGACCTACCCGCGGTCCCAGGTCGCCTGGGAGGGCACTCACCCCAAGATCGTCTACCACAAGGACGGCCTGAGCACGCACTGCTTCCGCCTCGCGAGCGCGAGCGAGCAGCCGGAGAACCACCACGGCGCCTGGCAGTACCCGGACCTGGTGAGCTGGAACCGGTTCCCCGCGGGCATCCGGGACATCCTGGTGAACGCGAACTTCGGCAGCGCGAGCCTGGCGATCAAGGACAGCGCCTTCGCCTACAACCTTGCCCAGGCCAAGCCGAGCGGCATCCCGTTCGACCCGAACGCCTGACGTGGTGCGGGAACCCCGGCGCGGGGTTCCCGCACCCTCACCCGGTGGAGTGGACGTCGCAGCGGTCCTGCCGGGGCCGCAGGGCGTCCGCGGTGTCCCGAGGCCGCGCCGAACGCGTGCGGAACGCCGGACGGCACGCCGACCGGGCCGCCGCGGTCCACTGTGGTCGTGCGTTCGTGCCGGATTTCCGGCACGCCGTCGAGCACGTGGAACACCTCGCCGGACCGCGCGTGGCAGTGGCGTTCCGCGCCGGTTCGCACGCCTGACCAGTGATCAGGAGCCCGCACTGTCACCAGCCTCTGTCGATCTCAGAGCTGGTCGTACCTGTCCTGGTTGAGGAAACGGGCGAAGCCGCGCCACGAGTTCGGCCCCATCACGCCGTCGATCGGCCCGGTGTAGCCCCACCGCGCGGCCAGCCGTTGCACCGCCGCCCACGTGTTCGCGCCGGGCACGCCGTCGACCGGTCCCGTGTAGCCGTACGCGCGCATGGCCCGTTGCAGCGCCGCGTAGGTGTTCGTCCCCGGCGCGCCGTCGACCGGGCCGGTGTACCCGTGCTCGAGTCGCAGCCAGTTCTGCGCCCGCTGCCACAGGATCGGGCCGGGGACGCCGTCCTGCTCGGTCGAGGTCTTCGGCAGACCCGTGCCGCTGCCCAGGTAGGTCAGCGGGTTGATGCGCGTGCCGCTCGGGGTGATCATGTGCCAGTGCAGGTGCGGCCCGGTGGACGAGCCCGAGCCCGGCGCCCCGGCCGCGCCACCCGACAGGCCCACCACGCCGCCCATGCCGACCCGCGTGCCGTTCGCCGTCAGGAACCGGGACAGGTGCATGTACTGGGTGCGGTAACCGTTGTCGTGCTGGATGGTGACGGTGTGCCCGCCCGTGCCGTTGTACGGGGTGTTGGTCACCACGCCGCCGCCCGCCGCGGGCAGCCGGGTGCCGACGGCCATGCCGAAGTCGATGCCGCCGAGCGAGCCCCGGTTCAGGTGGTCCTGCCACGTGCCGGTGATCGGGTAGGCGGTGAAGGGGTGGTGGAAGCCCGGGACGGCGGCCCCCGCCCGGCCCGCGCCGAACGCGGTGACCACACCGGCCGCCACCGTCCCGCGCACGAGCGTCCGCCTGCTGATCCGGTCGTCGGTCATGGTTCGAACTTAGGGGCGGCGCGCCACGGCGACAGGGTGCGTTCGACCGACGGCCATTGGCGGTACATCGTTGACCCGGCCACGGCCGGTCGCCTTCCAATCAAGCGCGGGCCGCGGTGACCAGTTCCGGGCGCACCGGGAAGTAGGTGCCGACCGGCTCGTCCCCGGGGTCGAGGTCGACACCGAAGTACACGCCCTGGCCGCCGTTGGGCCGGAAGTGGTTGCCGGTGGTGTCGTCGATGCACGCGGGCACGTCGGCTTCCGCGTGGGCCAGGGCGATCGCGATCCACCGCGGGCCGATGCGCAGGTCCACGCCGACTTCCTCGGCCAGACCGGCGCTCCACACCCCGGCGGCCAGCACGACCGCGTCGACGTCGACCTCACCGATGGCGCACCGCACGCCGACGACCCGGTCATCGCGCACCAACAGGTGCTCCGCGGGCACGTCGTCCAGCACCCGCGCGCCCCGCGCCCGTGCGGCGTCGAAGAGCGGCCGTGCCGTCGCGGCCGGGTCGGCGTAGCCACCGTCCGGTTCGTGCGCCGCCGCGGCCACGCCGTCCAGCCGCAGCCCCGGGTACCGCGCGGCCAGCGCGTCCGGTTCGGCGACCTCGGCCTTGCCTCCCGCGGCGCGGACCTTGTCCACGTTGTGCCGCAGCGCTTCCCCGTGCTCCGCGCCGACCAGCAGGGCGAAGCCGGTGGGCCGGTGACCGCAGTCGCCGCCGACCAGCTCGCCGAACCGCTGGAAGGTCGGCAGCGCGCGGGCGGCCAGCGCGATGTCGCAGTCGGCCGTGTGGTGCAGGCGCAGCAGGCCACCGGATTGCGCCGTCGCGGCCACGCCGCCCCGCCGCTGGTCGAACACCACCACGTCGTGGCCGCGGCGCGCGAGGTGCCAGGCGACGGCCGCGCCGATCACGCCACCGCCGACGACCGCCACCGCCGACGACCGCCGTGGTCCGCGTCATCGACCGGCCACGCCGCGCTCGGCGGCCTCCGCTCGCCCACCGTCCGCCGCCGGGTCCCACCACACCGACAGGTACACCAGCCGGGTGTCGGCGTCGTTGGTCAGCTCGTGCTCGGAGCCGCGGGTGACGAAGATCGTGTCGCCGAAGCCGACCGGGCGCACCTCGTCGTCGATCCGCATCGTGCCCTTGCCCTCGACGATGAAGAACACCTCGTTCTCGTGGTGGGCGTGCGGCGTCGACACCGCGTGCGGCGAGAGCACGACCCACGCCGCCTCCCAGCCCGGCCGGTCCACCCCGGCCCACGGGAACAGCCGCTTGCCGTGCACGTTGTGGTCGGGCTCGAAGACCAGGTCGCCCTCGCCCCAGGAAAGAACGTCCACCGGTAGCCCTCCACATCCGCGTCCGAGGCCAGTCGGGAACCGACCCCAAGGACGCGGCCGGCCGCCGTCTTCAGCCCGGGGAACGGCCGCGGGTCCACTCACGGACGACAAGGCGGCACCCCGACCCGCCGCAGGGGTGGACGCCCGCCGCACCCGTCACCGTCCGCGAGGCGGGTCACCTGGCCAGGGCTACCTCACCGCACTATCGAGTGCTCCCGTCCCCGCGCCGTTCTCCCGCACGGGCCTCCGCTCCTACCGTGGCCTGATCGCACCAAGGAGTTGAGGCCGATGTCCGGTGCCTTCCGCCGCCGCCCTGCCGTCGCCGTCACCGCCGCCTTGGCCCTGACAACGGCCCTGACGACCGCCCACGCCGCCGCCGCACCCGCGCTCGCCAAGCCCGCCGCGGTCGTGTCGCTGGGCGACAGCTACATCTCCGGTGAGGCGGGCCGGTGGCGCGGCAACGCGCTGGAGAACTCCGGTGACAAGTGGGGCACCGACCTCGCGACCGAGTGCGACGCGAGCGGCTGCGCCACGGATCCGCAGCTGGTCTACGGCAACACCCACACCAGCACGAACATGTGCCACCGCTCGACGTCCGCGGAGATCGTCAGCGCCGCCATCCCCGACGCCACGGCGATCAACCTGGCGTGCTCCGGCGCGACCACGTCCGACGTGCGCAACGGCGACCCGGCGCGCAACCAGCCCAACCAGGTCGAGCGGCTGCGCGCGAAGACGGCCGACTACCACGTGAAGCTGGTGGTCCTGTCGATCGGCGGCAACGACCTCCGGTTCGGCGACATCATCGCCGACTGCGTGCAGGGCTACCTCACGCACTACCGGTGCGGCCCGAAGTGGGACTCGGCCATCTCGGGTCAGCTCGACCAGGTCCGGGCGGACGTCGGCGCGACCGTCAGGGCGATCAAGGAGGTGCTCAACGCGGCCCAGGGCCCCGGCAGCTACCAGTTCGTCCTCCAGTCGTACCCGTCGCCGATGCCCGCCGCCGCCGGCTTCCGCATCCCCGAGAGCGGGCCGCGGTGGTCGGAGGGCGGGTGCCCGGTGTGGGACAGCGACGCGAACTGGGCGCGCAACGAGCTGGTGCCCACGATCGCGGCGCAGCTCGAGCAGGTCGCCGCCGACCGCCACGTGCGGTTCCTCGACCTGCGTGACGCCTTCGACGGCCGCGAGGTGTGCGCGACCGACTCGAGCCAGGCGACGGCGGCCAACAGCGCCGCCAACCCGCTGCCGGGCACGGTCGCGGAGTGGGTGCGCTGGGTCGTCACCGGCTACTCGTCGCAGGGCGACCGCCAGGAGAGCATGCACCCCAACCACTACGGGCAACGCGCGCTGGGCGCGTGCCTGCGCCTGATGCACGAGAAGACCACCGGTGACTTCGCGTGCCACAACACGCCCGGCGCCGGCCCCGGCCGGATGACGTTGTCCGCGCTCGGCGGCTCGCTCGACCACTGACCCGTCCGCCCGACCGGAAGGCCCACCCATGAGATCACGTGTCCTGACCACGATCGCCGCCGTGATCACGCTGGTGGCCGCCTCCGCGTCCACCGCCGCCGCGGCGGAACCACGGGTTGCGAAAGCTCTCTGGAACTGCGTCGCGTCGGTGGACGACCCGCACCAGTCGCACACGAACGCCCAACGCGTGAACGTGCACGCGGACTTCAAGAGCTGCACCAGATCGATGCCCGAGTTCCAGATCGATCTCTGGCTGTACCAGGACGGCGTGGAGGTGGCGAGGGACGAAGTCTCCGGCCTGAACAAGCGCAAGGCCCGCGTAGTCGCCAACATGGCGCCTCAGGAGAACGTGTGGTTCGCCTACCAGGCGGCGGCCGAGTTCTCCATCTCGGAAGGCAGCGAGATCTTCGTGCTGAGGCTGGAGAGCCGGACGAGGCAGGTCTGCATCGGCGACAACTGCCCGCCCCAGCCCGACCCGGACTCGGGCCGCCTGGCGGCGACGCGCCGGTGACTCGTCCCCGGGAGGTCGAGTGAGCGACTACGCCGTCTTCCTGGCGGTCACCGACCGGACCGCGCAGCGGATGCCGACGTTTTCCCTGACGTCGCTGACCATCCCGTCCGGCCGCCTCGGCGAGGCCGAGCAGCGGGCCGCCTCGGCGCTCGCCGTGCTGCCGCCGGGCGTGGCCTGGCCGGACGTCGAGCCCGCCGTCCGCCGCCAGGTGGTCGACCGGGTCCGGGAGGTGCCGCACGTCGCCGTCGACCACGTCGAGCACGACCGGCCGCGGGCCGGTGCGTGGGTGTGCCTGCGCGCCTGCCTCGCGGACCTCGCGACCAACAGCTCCCTCGCCGCCGTGGCGCACCGACCGCACACCGTCCACCTGACCGGCCACCCCGTGCCCGACCCGACCGCGCCCCTGCTGGTCGACGCCGAAGCCGTGCACGTCGACGCCGAGGCGCACCACCCCGCGCTGGCCCGGCTCACCGCGCTGCTCGCCACCGCCGCACCGGCCTCCGTCACCGGCGCGCTCCCCGACGACGAGGACCCGTACGACGCGTTCGACAGCTACACGTTGGGCGGTCTCGCGGAGGCGGGCAGCCGGTCACCCGACTCGCCAAGTCCACAGTAGACGGTCGGCGTGCCCGTGGCGGTGTCGGCGGTTCGCCGCGCTTCAGGTCGCGCAGGACGCCGACGGCGCTCCGGCGCGCGCGGCCGTGTCGAGGTTGTCCTCGACCCAGACGCGCAGCATCCGCAGCGGCACGGCCGCGCCGCGCCCGAGTTCGGTGAGCGAGTACTCGACGCGCAGCGGCACCTCGGGGAAGACGGTCCGGTCGAC
The DNA here is from genome assembly GCF_006716745.1 of Saccharothrix saharensis. Taxonomy (NCBI): domain Bacteria; kingdom Bacillati; phylum Actinomycetota; class Actinomycetes; order Pseudonocardiales; family Pseudonocardiaceae; genus Saccharothrix; species Saccharothrix saharensis. The sequence goes on from NZ_VFPP01000001.1 coordinate 1,350,317, forward strand.
GAGGCCGAACTCCTCCAGCCGCCGCAGGGTCTGGGTCAGCACCTTCGGGCTGACGCCCTGCAGGTGCCGCTGGAGTTCGCCGAACCGCCGCGGCCCGTCCTCGAGCGCGCCGATGGCCAACGCCGACCACTTGTTCGCCAGCAGGTCCAGCATCGCCCGACACGGGCACTGCGCGGCGTAGACGTCGTGGTCGGCGTGCTGTCCGGTCAGGCACACAGTGGCCATGGCAAGCCTCTCACCTCGACACTTCCCTTTGGGAAGTTCTGTCCCTTGCGGGTAACCATATCCCCGCGGATACGTTCGCCACGTCCACAGGAAGATCACCCCCTGGAGAGGGAACCGTGTCCGACACATCCATGCGCGCCGTCACCCAGCACCTTCGGCGGTCCGGAGGTGCTCGCCGTGCGGCAGGTGCCCCGACCCGAACCGCTGCCGACCGAGGTCCGGGTGAAGGTGCACGCGGCCGGCGTCAACCCGGTGGACTGGAAGACGCGGGCCGGGAACGGCATGGCCGGTGTGCTCGGCGACCCGCCGTTCATCCTGGGCTGGGACGTCTCCGGCGTGGTCGAGCAGGTGGGCTTCGGCGTCACGACCCTGCGGGAAGGCGACGAGGTCTACGGCATGCCGTGGTTCCCGCGCGCCGCGGGCGGCTACGCCGAGTACGTCACCGCCCCGGCCCGGCAGTTCGCCCGCAAGCCCTCGACCACCAGCCACGAGCAGGCGGCGGCCGTACCCCTGGCCGCCCTGACCGCCTGGCAGGCCTTGGTGGACACCGCGCACGTCGAACCGGGCCACCGCGTGCTGGTCCACGCGGCGGCGGGCGGCGTCGGCCACTTCGCCGTCCAGTTCGCCAAGCACCTCGGTGCCCACGTGCTGGGCACCGCGCGGGCGAACAACCACGACTGGCTCACCGAGCTGGGCGCGGACGAGCTCATCGACTACACCGCGGTCCGCTTCGAGGAGGCCGCGTCCGACGTCGACGTCGTGATCGACCTGGTCGGCGACCGCGACAACACCAGCACGCGGTCACTGGACGTGCTGCGCCCCGGCGGACTGCTCATCGCCGTCCCGTCCGGCGCGTCCCCCGACCTGGCCGCCGCGGCCGAGGCGAAGGGCAGGCGGGCGACGTCGTTCCTGGTCGAGCCGGACGGTCACGCGCTCGCCACCATCGGCGCACTCATCGACTCCGGCGCGGTGGTGGTGGAGGTCGAGAAGACCTTCCCCCTCGACCAGGCCGGCGCAGCCCACCGGCACGGCGAGTCCCACCGCACCCGCGGCAAGCTCGTCCTGCGCGTCACCCCTTGAGGCCGATGCGGGTCCGGTAACACGGAGTCCCATAAGAATTCCCAACCGCAATAGTGCGGACGAAGAACAGGAAAGGGCCGTGCGGCCCACCACGAGCAATCGGTTCGGCGGCCTGTGCCATAGTGGGCGTCGACCCGAGGTCTCGTTGCGTCTGTCCTTGTTCGGCATTGCCTGGGGAGAAGATGGACATCGAGTTGCGGTTCGAGGTCGACGAGGGCACCGGTGGCTCCCCCGACGACCTGCGGACGCTCTACCGGCACCTGGCCGACCACCCCGAGCTCCCCGAAGGTGCCCGCGTCCTGATCCGGCGGGAGCCGGTGCGGCCGGGTGAGCTGGGCACCGCGGAGGTGGTGCTGGCCGTGGTGGCGACGGCCGCGGGCGTGGGGCAGTTGGCGGTGGCCGTCCGGTCTTGGCGGGACGCGGTGAAGCGGCCGACGAACGTCCGGCTCGTCGTCCCGGCGGAACACCGGGACGTCACCCGACCGGTCGACGACGCGTTGCGCGGGTCCGGGGACCCGCGCCGCGAAACCGGAGAAGAGAAGGCGGTCGGCGTCATCGGGCGGATCGACCCGGACAACTCCGCCTGCGTGCTGATCGGCGTGGACCGCTACTACGACCAGGAACTCCCCTCGCTGCGCGCGGTCTACAACAACGTCGAGCAGCTCTACGACGTGCTGACCGACGAGGACGTCTGGGGGGTCAAACCCGGCCGCATCCGGAAGGTGCACAACCCGCGGACCGCGACGGACCTGGTCCAGCCGATCCGGGAGATGTCCGACCTGGCCACCGACACCCTGATCGTCTACTACGCGGGGCACGGCCTGAAGGATCTCCTGGAGGACGAGCTCTACCTGTCCCTGCCGACCTCCGTCCCGGGGCAGCCGGAGAGCGCGGTCCGCTACAAAGCCGTCAAGCAGGCCATCACGCAGAGCCGGCAGGCGCAACGCGTGGTCGTGATCCTGGACTGCTGCTACAGCGGTGTCGCGATGGACGGCGCGATGTCGACCGCCACCGACGACATCCGCGCCGACGCCGGCGTCGACGACGTCCGCGGCTCCTACCTCATGTGCTCCGCGGCACCCAACCGCAAGGCACTCGCACCGAGCGCCGACGTGTGCACGGTGTTCACCGGGGAGCTGGTGGACGTCCTGCGCCACGGCATCCCCGAGAGTTCCGGGCTCACGCTCAGCCTCGGTGCGGTCTTCCGCGAGGTGCGAAGACGGCTGCGCAGGGACAACCGGCCGCAACCACAGGAACAGGACCAGAACCAGGTCGGCGACCTGCGCTTCGCGCACAACGTCGCACTCCGGACCAAGCAGACACCGGACGCGGCGGTCCCGGCGCGGGAGACGCGTCGCCATCGCGTCCGGCGCGGGCTGACGGTCACCGCGGCGATCATCGCCGCCGCGGCCGCCGGTGCCGCCGTCCGGCCGGGGATCGACTGGTGGCGCGAGCCCGGCGGCCGGTGCTCGCCGCACGCCACCCTGCTCAGCTACACCGACGAGCTCGACAAGCTCGACGTCAACGGCGAGCAGGTGACCGGGCTCTCGGCCATCGCGCTCGACGGCGGATCGAAGCTGCTCGCCCTCGCCGACAACGAACCCGGCCGGGTCTTCCCCCTGGCGATGGGCGACCCCGAGCACCTGACCGTCACCGCCCGCACCGGTCAAACCCTGCGCGACCAGGACAACGAGCCGTACAGGCAGGGCATCGACGGAGAAGGGCTGGTGATCGAGAACGGCACCGGGACGATGCTCGTGAGCTCCGAGCACGGCCCGTCCATCCGCCGCTTCCGGATCAGCGACAGCCGTGAGATCGGCGAGCTGCCCGTGCCGGCCGCGCTGCGGGACCCACCGGACGGCTCCGCGCACACCGGGCGCACCATCGAATCCCTGACCGCGACACCCGAGGGCGACTACCTCTACGCGGGCTGGGAGGCGCCGCTCAGCGGGGACGGCGACCAGCGGGGGCGACACCGGCTGAGGATCCAGCGCTACCACGGCGAACCGGGCGGGGACTACGAGCCGGATCGCCAGTACGCCTACGAGACCGACGCCGGGCTCTACCTGACCGAGCTCGCGGTGGTCGAGCCGGATCGGCTGCTCGCCCTCGAACGGCAGTACGTCGAAGGGCTCGGCAACGCCATCCGGGTCTACGACGTCGACCTCGCCGACGCCGAGGACGTGACCGGCCAGGCGAGCCTGGCCAACGCCACCGCCGACGTGTTCGTGCCCAGCACCCTGCTGTTCGACCTCGCCGCCTGCCCGGCGGGCGGCCGCGGCAAGGTCACCGCCGAGGAACCCCAGTCCAACCCCCTGCTGGGCAACGTCGAGGGCATGGCCGTCGGTCCGGAGGAGACCTCGGGCCCGCACCGGGGAACGCGCCTGCTGTACCTGGTCAGCGACGACAACTCGAACAGCGTGCAGACCACGCGCCTGTACGCCTTCCGCATCACGCTCCCCGACTGAGCCCCGGCGTCGCAGCGGACCTGACCGGCCGCGGGTACGGCCGGTCAGGTCGTCAGCCGCGGGTCGCTAGCTCAGGATCAGCGACAGGCCGTAGGCCGACAGGATCGGGTTGACCTCCTGGTAGTACGTGGTTCCACCGGTCGAGCAGTTGCCCGAGCCTCCCGACGTGACGCCCTGGGCCTGGTTGGAGCTGAGCCACGAGCCGCCGGAGTCGCCGGGTTGGGCACAGACGTTGGTGCGGGTCAGGTTGTAGACGACACCCTGCGGGTAGTTCACGGTCTGGCCCCGGGCCTGGATGTAGTTGCACCACATGCCGGTGGTCGAGCCCGAGCGGCACACGCCGGAGCCGACCGGGACCTGCGCGGAACCGCGGACGTAGTACCAGTAGCCGTCGTAGCCCTCCATGTAGCCCCACAGGTTCACGCCCGCGACGGTCCGCACCCACGCGTAGTCGTAGTAGGGGAACGTGGAGCCGGCGAAGTAGCCGTAGAGCGCGCCGTTCTGGTCGGTGGCCTGGGAGCCGGTGGTGCCGCAGTGGCCGGCGGTCACGAACCCGCCGTACACGGCGAACCCGATGGAACACCGACCCGCGTTGTTGATCCAGTACGGCCAGCCGCCGACGACATCGGCGTACGGCACCGGCGAGTGGTCTTCCTCGACCACGCGGACGGCCTCGTGCACGGCCTCGGCCTGCTCGAGGAACGCCTTCACCGCGGTGTCGACCTTGTTCCGGTTGACGGTCACGACCACCGCGTTGGTCCGCACGTCGACGTACCAGCCGTTCACGCCCTCGGGCGCGGCCCGGCCGGCCTGCCGGTCGATGGCGGTCTTGGCGGCGTCGAGCTGCGCGTAGCTGTGCGCGACGGGCACGACGGTGACGTCGAGGCCGGTCCGGTCGGCCGCGGCCGCGCCGGCGACCGCGACGGCGAGCTTGCCGGTCGCCGGGTCGAACCAGCTCCCGGCGTACGCGGAGCCGTACAGCTTGCGGGCGACGACCTCGGCCCCGCGAGCCCGTTCCTCCTGGGCCAAACGGGTCTCGACGCCTTCGGCGCTCAGGCCGAAGTCGCGCTTCATCGCCTCCGCCATGCCGAGTGACACACGCGGCGCGGCGGTGGGCGAAACGGTCGCCACGCCAACGGGCGCGGCGGCTGCGGGCAGGGAAGGAATGGCGAGACCGATCGCCAGGACGACCGCGCCGGTTAATCGGGCAGCACGAGTACGAGTCACTTGGGCAGCCTTTCGCACAAATGGGCAGGGAAGTGCACCAGTCGGTTTCGGGGATGTGCACGCGGAGACCCCGGAACCGCTGATGTTCGCCGGTGAGAACCGACGGATTCGAAACGATACTTTCCCGATCGATGCGCCCATACCGCCGAGACGGTGGCTCTTCCCCTCGTCATTCGACCAATTCACGGCAATCGGAAGACAGGTGTTGCGCTTCCCGGTCGACGGTGGCGTCCTCCGGCCGCTCGCACCGTCGCGGGCATGATCCGGCGTGCTCGACGTGGAGGCGTTCTCGCGCCGCCAGGCTCGGCGGTGCCGGCGGGCGCGGTCATCCGGGACCCGACCGGCACGACCCGGTCCGCCCGCGACACGGGCAGGGTCGGCCGGCGCGCGGGGGAACGGGCCGTGCGGTGCGGTGCAGGCGGTGGTGGGCACCTACGCGGCCACGCCGGCCGGCCGGTGGACCAACGCCCCGGCACCGTTTGCCACCCGGAGGAAGGACACGTGCCATCCCGCCGAGGGACCAGTCGACGAATCGCCCAACCGCCACCGCCTCGCTCCGCCGGTCGATCCGACCCGGTCCGACAGAGCACCGCGGCGTGATCGGAGGTGGCTGATCGGCGGAGGAGAGCTCCGCCCCTCCGGCCGGCTCACGGGGTGATGATCTCCAGAACGACCTGGCCGTACAGACCGGACAAGGTGCCCAAGCCCACGTTGCACAACAGGACGTTCGTGCTGGGGTAGACGATGGTGTGCACGAACGTCGCTCCCGCGAACACGCCCGACGTGACCGTGCCGGTCGTGACGACGGTCAGGCCGGCACCGGCCAGGCTCGACACGTTGTTGCCGGACAGGACGGACGTCTCACCGGTGTTCCAGGTGATGGGGATGGTGAGCGCGTTCGCGCCGAGCAGGCTCAGGCAGGTCTTGCCCGAGGCGGTGCCGGTGGCGGTCGAGTGGCCGGACGTGATGTCCGGGCGGGTGGCCGAGACGCACGGGCCGTACTGCCGGGACACCGTGAGCGTCATGTCCTGCGGGTAGTTGGTCGCGGGCGGGTCGAACAGCAGGCTCGCGCTGCTCGGCGGTGTGCACGTGATGTCGGCACCCGCGGCGGCGGCCGTGCCGGGCGTGGACAGCAGGGCGGACGCGACCGTGGCCAGGACCGCGACGAGGGCGGAGACGATACGGGACATGACGGTTCCCCTTTCCCGACACGGTTTCCGCACAAATGCGGATTCGGCGGTGTCGGCATTCTCCTATCGCGTACCGGAAGGCTTCGTTACCCGCCTCCGCACCGAGGCGACGCCTCCGACCCCGGTAGCCCGGCCGGCCGATTGACGGCGGCCCTGACCACCGCCAGGCTCAGTGGGAGCGCTCTCACGTTGCTGTTCCGGTTGACCGCGGAGGAAGCAGGCGCATGAGACGACCGTTCGCCCTCGCCTTGGCGGTGCTCACCGCCCTGGGACTGCTCACCGCACCGGCCGCGGCGGTCGCGACGAAGAAGGGCGTCAGCGTCAACGACCACCCGGGTGACGGCCGCGCTCACCGACGTGCGAGCGGGCTGGTACTACACCTGGGCGTCCGACACGCAGGGCGTCGCCACCCCGGCCGGTGTGGAGTTCGTGCCGATGATCTGGGGTGCGGGCGCGGTGAACGACACCGAGTTGGCCCGGGCAAGGTCGCTCGGCTCGACCCTGCTCGGGTTCAACGAGCCGGACATGGCCGGGCAGGCCGACCTGACGGTCGAGCAGGCGTTGTCGCTGTGGCCGCGGTTGCAGGCCACCGGGATGCGGCTCGGCGCGCCGGCCGTCGCGTTCGGCGGTGACCGGGCGGGCGGCTGGCTGGACCGGTTCCTGAGCGGCGCCGCCGCCCGCGGGTACCGGGTCGACTTCATCCCGCTGCACTGGTACGGCAGCGACTTCTCGACCGCCGCCACCGGGCACCTGCAGAGCTACGTGCAGGCGGTCCACAACCGGTACCGCAAGCCGATCTGGGTCACCGAGTACGGCCTGATCGACTTCACCGGCGCCCAGCCGAGGTACCCGAGCCAGGCGCAGCAGTCCGACTTCGCCCGGCGTTCCGGCGCGATGCTGAACGGCCTGTCGTTCGTGGAGCGGTTCGCGTGGTTCTCGCTGTCGACCCGCACCACCCCGACCGGCCTCTACGACGGGACCACGCCCAACGCCACCGGCGTAACTTACCGAGCCGTCCCCTGATCCTCGGCGGAGCGATGCGCGGGGTCCTGGCCGTCGCGTTCGCGCTGATCGCCGCGTTCACCGTCCTCACACCGGTTTCCACCGCCGCCGACCACACGGTCACCTTCGTCGACCGGTCCGACCGTCCGGTGTGGATCGGCAGCGCGGTCAACGCCGACGGCTCGCGCGCGCCGACCGGCCTGCCGGTGGTGCGGAACGGCCGGTCGGCGACCCCCACCATCCCGGAGTCGAGCACGCCCTGCCACCGGCGCGGCAAGTTCCTCGCCCGCCAGGACCGCACCGGCACGCCCGGCAGCACGTTCCGCCGCCGGGCTCCGCCGAGTGCGCCGCGGTCGGCTGCCCGGAGAACCTGCTGCCGCACTGCCCGGCGGAGAACCCGACCCGGTGGGCCGACGGCAGGCCGATGCTGTTGCACCAACCCGAACCGCGACGCCCGGACCGCCTACAGCGACGCCTCGTCGTCCCGCTGCCCGAAGGCCCCGGCTGCACGGTCACCTTCCACCCGGTCGCCCGAACCCGGTCACCTCTCGACGAGTCCACCGGCTACGGGCCGTGACGTCGGGGGGTGGTGTCCCGCGGGCCGCTGCCACCCCGCACGTTAATCCCACGTTCACCGCGCGTTGAACAACCCGGGGAATCCCGCCGCGGTGATCAACGAGCACGATGCCGAGCACGCGCGTGAGCTGGCCGCCGACCTGCTCGGTTCGATGGCGGACCGGTGGCGGCACACGGCCGGCGTCGCGGCCCGGGCCGCCGAACTCGCCACGACGGTCGCCGAGACCGACCGGGACCTGCTCGTGGCCGCCGCGTGGCTGCACGACATCGGCTACGCGCCGCCGGTGGCGGACACCGGGTTCCACCCGCTCGACGGCGCCCGCCACCTCGACCGGCTCGGCTGGCCGCGGCGGATCGCGGCCCTCGTCGCGCACCACTCGGGAGCCCGCTTCGTCGCCGAGGTCCTCGACGTCGGCGAGCAGCTCGACGCCTACCCGCGCGAAGAGGGACCGGTCGCCGACGCGCTGGCCCTCGCCGACCAGACCGTCGACCACCGAGGTGACCGCGTCCCACTCCGGGACCGGTGGGCCGACATGCTGCACCGCCACGGTCCCCGCTCCCCCAACGCCCGCGTGCACCACCTGCGCGCACCGCACCTGCTCGCCGTCGCCGCCAGGGTCGAAGCGCGACTCGCCGGTCCTTGAGACGACCCGGACCAGGGCGGTCGTCCGGTCGCGGTGGCGCCCCACCCCCAGCGGGGCGCCACCGCGGGCGTGACGGTCAGAGGCGCACGCAGACGTGGCCGACGTCCCGGTAGCCGGCGCCGTACCTCTCCCACGCCTCACCGCACAGGTCCGTGCCCTCGCGGACCGTTTGGAGCGGCTCGACGATCACCCAGGGAACGGGGTTGCCGTCCTGGCCGACCTGGTGCGGCAGGGTGTTCGACGTGAACCCCACGTGGCCGTACCAGTTCGGCCCGCGACCGTTCTGGTAGACCTCCACCTTGTTCACGAACCGGTCGTTGTGGACGATGTTGATGCAGAGGTACTTCACGCACTCCGTCGTATTCAGCACCCTTTCCCCGCCGGCCGCCGAAGCGGTGCCGGTGGCGAGGGTGGCGGACGCGCCGAGAGCGACCAAAAGCAAACGCGCACTGAACATGACCGATTCCCTTGCTTGAGCAGTCGTTCACCTGATCGTGCGGAGCGGGCGACAGACCGTGCCCGTCCCCGCGATCCAGTTCTACCGCATCGGGGAATTGTTTCCGCGCGCTGAAGTGTCGAGACAATCAACGTGAGACAACGCGGAAAGCAGGAGACAACCCGACCGGCCCGGTCGGACGGAGGGGACGGACATGCCGCGGCCTGAGAGCCGGTTGGACCCGCACGCGGGGGTTGTGCAGCTCTTCGCCCACGACCTGCGCCTGCTGCGGGAGAAGGCGGGCTCCCCGCCGTACCGGGCGTTGGCGCTGCGGGCCCATTACGCACCGGCGACGTTGGCGCGGGCGGCGGGAGGTCGGGAGTTGCCGAGTCTCGCGGTGACCTTGGCGTACGTGAGGGCCTGCGAGGGCGACGAAGAGCAATGGGAAAGCCGATGGCGTGAAGTCGCCGCGGCCGTGGCACCGGAGACGCGCGCAGAACCGGATCAGCGTCCGCCCGTGCCACCGGAAGAGCCGGTGGCACGGGCGGGGGCGACAAATGCCGGCCGTTTCCGAATTCGTCCCGGCCGAGCGGTCGTGGTGCTCACCGCGTTGCTTCTGCTGGCGGGCACGACGGCGGCGGTCGTGCTCACCGCGGGAACCGAAACACCGCGAAGTCGGAGGACTCCGGCCGGAAAAGCGGAAATGGTCGACATCCACACCGCCGCCGACGGCACGGTCCGGGCCTGGACGAACACGGGCGGCTTCCCGGGATGGCCGTGGAGCGACCCCGTCGGCATGGTGCTGGGCCAGGTCGACCCGGCTCTGACCCGCTTCGCCGACCTGGACGGCGACGGGTTCGACGAACTGGTCCGGATCGCCGCCGACGGGACGACCACGGCGTGGTGGAACGACCAGGGCTTCCCCGACCGGCCGTGGCACTCCTCGGTGATCGTCGCCAAGGGGGCGATGGCGGAGCCGGCCGGCATCCACTTCGCCGACCTGGACGGCGACGGAAGGGACGAGCTGATCACCATCGAGGAGGGCGTGGTCCGCGCCTGGCCCAACACCGGTGCCTTCCCGGAGTGGCCGTGGCGCGAGCCGGTGGAGCTGGGCGAGGCGCCTTCCGGGCACACGCGGTTCGCCGACCTCGACGCCGACGGGAAGGCTGAGCTGATCGACCTGGGTGCCGCCGCCGGCGACCCGATCCGGGCCGGGCGCAACACCGGTGCCTTCCCCGCTCGGCCGTGGAGCACGGCCGTGGACCTCGGCCCGAGCCACGCCGACCCCGAGCGCCTCCGCTTCGCGGACCTCGACGGCGACGGCTTCGACGAGCTGATCTCGATCAACGAGGACGGCACGACCTCGGCGTGGTGGAACAGCCGCACCTACCCCGACGACCCGTGGCACTCCTCGGTGATGATCGGCAAGGGCTGGGTCGGCGACCCGGTGAGCATCCAGTTCGCCGACCTCACGGGCGACGACCGGCCTCACCCCCACTCCGGCTGACGCACGCCGCACCGACCCGGGAGCCCGCCGGGGCACGGCGGACCACCGCGGTCGTGCGGGAGCGCCCACTTGGGGTCCGGCGGTTCGTCGCGGGTGACGACGTAGCCGTGATCGTCGACCTTCCGGGGCAGCAGCTCAACGGCAACGCGGCGAACGCGCGGCACGTCTCCCAGCGCGGTCGGCGAGCGGGCGCCTGACCGCGAGTGCCGCGCGTCGTCGGTGAGGACGGGCGCGCGGCACCGCGTCATCGTCGGCCCGGCGTCGTCACGCGCGGTTCCACTTCTGGTTGTCCTGGCCGTTGCAGGTCCACAGGATCAACCGCGTGCCGTTGGCCGTGGCCGCTCCGTCGGCGTCCAGGCACAGCCCGGCGCGCACGTTGCGGATCGACCCGTCCGGGCCCGAGGTCCACTTCTGGTTGTCCTGACCGTTGCACGACCAGATCACCACCCTGGTGCCGTTGGCGGTGCCGCTGTTGTAGGCGTCCAGGCACCTGTCGCCGAACACCCGGAACTCGCCGCTCGCGGTGCTCGTCCACTGCTGGTTGGCGGCGGTACCGCAATCCCACAGCAGCACGGTCGTGCCCGGCGCCGTGGAGGCGTTCTCGACGTCCACGCACCGGTTGGACCCCACACCGCGCAGCCTCGACGTGACGTCACCGGGCGCACCACCGGTGGCGAACTGCCACCAGTCCACGTTGAACAGGAAACCGCTCCCACCGGTGTAGCGCAGGAACACGTCCTGGTTGCCGGAGGCGCCGCTGACGGGGCACGTCACCGATCGCCACGTCTGCCAGCCGCCGGTGGCGGGGACGGTGCAGCGGCCCACGACCGTGCCGGTGGCGCTGCCCAGGCGCACCTCGATCGTGCCGCCGCTGGTGGCGGAGGCGACCCGGGCGGTGAACGACGACGCACCCGTGCCGAAGGCGACGTTGCGGACCTTGGTGTAGTCGCCGTTGTGGAGGGAGCCGATGTTCATGCCGCCCTCGGCGGAGGGTTCGGTTTCGATGCCCGAGCCCCAGGCGATGGTCTCGGCCTCCTGGCGGACGTAGGGGTTGAGCGTGTCCGCCGGACCGGGCCCGGCGGTCATGGTCATCCGGGGAATGGTGCCGTCGCTGTTGTAGGTGAACTTCTCGATCGCCACCGAGCGGGTGTAGCCGCTCCCGCCGGGCAGCGCGCCGTTGTGGTAGACGAAGTAGGAGCCTCCCTTGTAGTCCACGATGCCCGGGTGGTTGGTGAAGCTGGAGCCCTGGGTCGGCATGACCGTGCCGCGGTAGGTCCACGGCCCGGTGGGACCGGGCGCGGTGGAGTAGGCGATGAACTCCGAGCAGCACTGCGCCGCGAAGATCATGTAGTAGAGGCCGTTGCGCTTGTAGACCCAGGGCGCTTCCTCGTACAGCGTGGTCCTGGTCGCGTGACCGGTGCGGGTGCCGAACCCGGCGGTGGTGAGCGGGATATTCGTCGCGCTGCCGGAGAAGGAGATCATGTCGGCGTTGAGCCGCACGTACCACAGGTTGGGGTTGCCCCAGTAGAGGTAGGCGTCGCCGTTGTCGTCGATGAAGGCGTGCGGGTCGATCTCGCCGTTCTCCACCAGCGGCCGCCCGAGGGCGTCGCGGAACGGGCCGGTGGGGCTGTCCGAGACACCCACGCCGATGGCCATGCCACCACCGCGGCGGCGGACCGGGACGTACCAGTAGAACTTGCTGTTGCGGGCGATGACGTGCCCCGCCCAGGCGTTGGCGTCCGCCCACGCGAACGTGCCGAGGTTCATCGGCACGCCGTGGTCGGTCCAGTTCACCATGTCGGCGGAGGAGAACACCCGCCACTCGCGCATGGTGAACGTGGTCGAGCCGTCCTCGTCACGTCCGCTGTAGACGTACATGCGTCCGTTGTGGACCATCGGGGCCGGGTCGGCGGTGTAGATGTGCTGGACGATCGGGTTGTCGGCCCTGGCCGTGGCCGGGAGCAGGGCCAGGGCCGAGATGACACCGACGGCCCAGGCTAGCAGGCGCCTTCGACGTTGCACGGTTGTCTCCTTCACTAGGGGTTCGGCGGCCTCCGGCTCGTCACCGCGTCACGTGCGGGACCACCGCTGGTTGGCCTGCCCGTTGCAGGTCCACAGCCGCGCGGGCGTGCCGTTGGCGGTCGCACCGCCGGCGACTTCCAGGCACAACCCCGACTGCACGCCGGCGATCGAGCCGTCGGCGTTGAGCCGCCACTTCTGGTTGGCGCCGCCGTGGCAGGTCCAGATGATCACCAGGGTGCCTGCGGTCGTGCCGGCGTTCTCGGCGTCGAGGCAACGCCGCGAGTCACCGCTGTAGACGGACAGCTCCTGCGTCGTGGTGGACGTCCACTGCTGGTGGGGGCCGTTCCAGCAGTCCCACACCTGGAGCCGGGTGCCGGCGGTGGTGGACTGGTTGGGCACGTCCAGGCACTTCCCCGCGCCCACCGAGCGCAGTGGACCGGTGGTGCCGCCACTGCTGCCGCCGTCGAGGCCGAGGAAGGCGATGGCGTAGGCGAGCATGCCCGCTTGCGGCAGGGTGTGGCCGGTGCCGGTGATGCTGATGCCTTCCACCGCGGCCCTGGTGCCGGTGCCGCCGTAGCGGGTCCGCGTCCAGCTCGACTGCGGGCGGTCGGTCGAGGAGGGGGTCTGGCTCAAGCCGCGGAGGTTGGTCCACTGCTTGACCTCCTCGCCGAAGTTGCGGTAGGCCAGGGTGGTGTCCTGGTCGCCGTGCCACAGCTGCATGCGCGGGTAGGAACCGGTGTAGCCGGGGTACATCGACCGGGCCAGGTCGCCCCACTCCTGCGGGGTCTTGACGACGTTCCCGCTGGAGCACTGGCTGTTCCACAGCGAGCCGTTGGTCGTGGCGAAGCACCCGGCCGGCACCCCGGAGAACGCGGAGGCCGCGGCGAAGACGTCCGGGTACTGGGCCGCCAGCACGGTGGTCATCATGGCCCCGGACGAGAAGCCGCTGACGACGATGCGGGCCGGGTCCACGTCGTAGCGCTGGCGGACCCAGCCGACCATGGACATGATGCCCGTGGAGTCGCTGCCGCCGTCGCGGGTCAGCCCGGCGCGGGTGGACACGTCGAAGCAGCGCCCCTCCCGGGTCGCCTCGGGCACCACGACGACGTACCCGTACCGGTCCGCGGCGGTCGCGAAGTCCCGCCCGTTGCCGTTGAAGATCCCCCCGGCCGACCCGCCGCAGTAGTGCACGAGGACCAGCAGGGCGGGACGAGGTGCGACGTTGTCGGGCACGTAGACGTACATGCCCAGGTTCGAGGGGTTGGCGCCGAAGTCGGTGACGCGGGTCAGCGTGGCGGCCGCCGCGGGTCCCGCGGACATCAGCGCGGCGCCCAGGACGAGCGACAGCAGTGACGCCATCGTCAACAAGGTGGTGGACATTCGTCTCATGTGTCGCTCCTCGGTGGACCGTGGCCGGCTGCGCAGTCGACCGCTCCGGATGAGAAGGGCAGGGCGCGGACGGCGCGGCCCTGCTCATCGGTTCGACGCGTTGGGTGACTCGCGGTGCTAGCCGGTGGTGAACAGGTGCGAGGGGCACAGCGTGCGTCGCCGGCCACCTCCGGTAGTGGGTTCTCCAGCACCTGCTGGAGCGAGGCCTCCCGGTTGCCCCGGATCAGCTGCGCGTCGAGCTTCCCCGCGGCCGCCGGCCCGTCGATCGGCGAGCCGCGTCCCAGCGTGCCGATCAGCACCGCGGTCCCCGCTGATGGGGTGGAGGCGGGACCGCCGCTCGTCGTCGCACCAGTCGTTCGCCACCCGCACGACCCCGGCGTGATCGGCCGGTATCCGGAGCTGTTCTCACTGCGACCTCCATGGCGACGCTGCCGCGGTTCGGTGGCTCGACCGACGGCCCGCGTTCCGCGGAGCCGCGGAAGGTGGCGCCCCGGCGGGCGGGTCGATCGGCGAACCGGTGCCGGCGCCGCCGGTTTCGGCATCGCCGGGGGTTTCGGTTCGGCGGCTCGCGCGGGGTCGCCGTGCGGGTTCACCCTGGGCACTGGGGAGGTCTTACCCCCGATGTTCGCGTTCACATCATGGCTCTCGAATCCATTCGAAGCCAATGACCCAAACGGGGTAAGTCGCGGGTTTACCCCAGTTGGACCCCCATTTGAGACAGCAGGTCACCCACGCACACACCATGCCAGCGCGTGTTTGCTGACCTGAAAAAGACTGTCCTCAGTGGACTTCAAACGGCGCCGAGCGGTCTCCGGCGGCCACCTGCCGAGACGGCGACCCGACGCGTCATCGACAGCCGGGCACCCGGCCGGAGAACTCCTGCGCAAAACGGCAATTTGTTAGCGCTAACACGCTCGGTCACTTGGTCAGCGCTCCGAACCCGCGCGATCGGCGCATGGCACGTTCCACGAATCCCGGCGCGTGCTCGCCGCGCGGTTGGCCGGCGGGGACCTGGCGGTGGCCGTGCTGAACAGGCGGCTCCACCGACGACCACCTCCCGACCGCGGGCGCCACCTCGGCGAGCGTTCCCGCCCCGGAGAGCGCCACCGCGAACGACACGCCGGTGATCGTGCGGACCTGTCATGACGGCACCAAGCCGAAAAACGGCGCCGCCACTATTCCCGGACCGCGAATCGATGCCATCGCGGAAACGACGCGCAACCCGGTATGGGTGCTATTCCGCGGACACCGGCTGTCGACGCCGGCGACCTCCCGGTTCAGCACCCCCGCCACCACTCCGCGGCGCGACCAGCCGTGTCCGCCATCCCAGCCGGCGGGAGCACGTCCCCGGAGTGGCCGGCGTCGCCATCCGGCGGGGCAGCGCACCGGCCCGGACTTCGCCTAAGCTGCGGTTATGGCCGAGATCAAGTACTCGACTCCGCGCGAAGCCTTCGACCTGCTGCTGTCCGGCAACCAGCGCTTCGTCGCCGGGACGCCGGAGCACCCCAACCAGGACGCGGCCCGCCGCACCGAGGTGGCACCGGCCCAGCGCCCGTTCGCCGTGCTGTTCGGGTGTTCGGACTCACGCCTGGCCGCCGAGATCATCTTCGACCGCGGGCTGGGCGACTTGTTCGTGGTGCGCACCGCGGGCCACGTCGTGGGCTCGGAGGTGCTGGGCAGCGTCGAGTACGGGGTGGGCGTGCTGGACAGCCCACTGGTGGTGGTCCTGGGCCACGACGCCTGCGGCGCGGTCGCCGCGGCGTGCGCGGCGCTCGACGAGGGCACGGTGCCGTCCGGGTACATCGGGGACGTCGTCGAGCGCGTCACCCCCAGCGTCATCGCGTCCCGGGCCGCCGGACGCGCGCAGGCCGACGAGATCCTCGCCGAGCACGTCAGCCGCACCGTCGACCTGATGCTCGACCGCTCCCGGCTGCTCGCCGAACGGGTGGACGCCGGTCAGGTCGCCGTCGTCGGCCTGACCTACCGCCTGGCCGACGGCAACACCCAGTTGGTCGCGGCCCGCGGCTTGGACGTCCCCGTTCCCACGACCTGAGCGTGCGGGCGGCGGGGCTCGACGCCGGTCATCCGGAGCGTCGGGGCCCGGCGGCGCGGCGGAGCCGGTTGGCGATCGCCAGTCCCAGCCCTTCCTCCTCCGGCAGGGACGCGACGACGAGGTCGCATCCCCGCCGGTCGAGCTCGCGGAGGGACCCGTAGAGCTCCCGGGCGTAGGCGTCCATCGACCTGGGGACCTCCACCACGGCGTGCGCCCGCACCGGAACACCGGCGAAAGCGGACGGCAGGAGAACGCCCACCCGGTGTCCCGATTCCTGCGCGAGCCGCGCTTCGGCGACGACCTGCTCCGGCTCGACCAGGACGACCCGCGCTCGTGGCGCGTAGTGCGACGGGTGCTGGCCCGGCACCCGGACCCGGCTCGTCGAGTGCACCGCGAGCGGGCGACCCAGCACCGCTTCGAGGTCTTCGCGCGTCACCCCACCGGGCCGCAGGACGCTCGGGACGTCGCCGGTGACGTCGACGATGGTCGACTCGACCCCCACCTCGCAGGGGCCGCCGTCCAGCACGAAGTCGACGGCGTCACCCAGCTCGGCGCGCACGTGGTCCGCCGTCGTGGGGCTGACCGAACCGAAGCGGTTAGCCGACGGAGCCGCGACGCCACCGCCGAACGCCGACAGCAGCGCGAGCGCGACGGGGTGGTCGGGCACCCGCACCGCCACCGTCTCCAGCCCACCGGTCGCTTCCCGGGGCACCCGCGTACCGCGCCGCAGGACCAACGTCAACGCCCCGGGCCAGAACCTCCCGGCCAACAGGCGCGCCGTCGCGGGCACGTCCTCCACCCAGTCACCCAACTGCTCCGGCCCGCCGATGTGCACGATCAACGGGTGGTCCGACGGGCGGCCCTTGGCCTGGAAGACACGCGCGACCGCGGCGGGATCCTCGGCGTTGGCGCCCAGGCCGTAGACGGTCTCCGTCGGGAAGGCCACCAGCCCTCCGGCTCGGAGCACACCGGCCGCCTTCTCCAGATCACCGCTCGTTGCCACTGGACTCGCAATCCTCTCCGCCACCCGCGACAACGTACTGCGAGTGGCGCAGAGGCGACCGGCCAGGTGGCTCGGAGGCCGACGAGTACGGCGTTCGCTGCCGGAAGCCCGATCAGGACGGTGGACGCGGGGCCGCTCCGGCCGGGGAGTCGGTCGGAGACGGCCGACTGACCGGCACCTCCACGTCGGCCGCGTCGGTGGTGACCAGCCGTTCGGTGTGGCGCACGCCCGCTTCGGGCGGGTATTCGCCGGTCACGGCGTTGTCGACGTCGAAGTCGAGGACGGCGTCGCCGCCGACGAGGCTGCCGTCGCCGCGGGCGGGGAAGAGCTTGTGCTGCTCCAGCCACAGCGCGCCGCAACTGTGCGGCGCGGTGTACAGGTCACGGTCTTGGTGACCTCCTCCATGACCGACACCCCGTAGCGGCGTTCGTAGCCGAGTTCGAGGGAGGCGCTGACCGACAGTCACCCCGGTCCTGGTGCCGAAGGTCCGGCTGCTGTCCTTCGTGACGCCGGTGGTGACCTGCCGGCCGTCGTGCTGTGCTACGGAGCCCTGCCGGTTGTCGTGCCGGAAGATCCGGTGGTAGGTGCGCTGACGGGTGAGGGTGCGGAAGGGCGACTTGTCGACCTTCCACTTCTCCGACCGGTCGTCGTCCTCGACCATGACGTAGGGCACGGTGAAGGCGCGGTCGGTCACCACGGGCTGGTCGGCGGGCTCCTGGTAGGAGGTCGACTCCGGCTTGTCGGGCCCTGGGCTCTTGGTCGGCACCGCCGGCAGGTCCAGCACGTAGGTGACCGGGGTCGGGCCGGGATCGGAGCCTCCGTCGAGGCGGGCGTAGGTGAACGCCCCAGTGGGCAGGTCGAGGTGCTCATCGGTGTCGTCGACCGGGTACAGCGGCGGCTTGACGACCAGGAACGCCGCGTAGGACGCGCCTGTCGACAGGAGCTTGTCGCCGAATTCCATCGCCCAGTGCGACGTAGCCATCCGGTGGAACGGCCTCGACTCCCCTCGATCGAGCGTAACGCAGTGAATGAGCCGAATAATCACTCGATGAGGTGGCACGGTCGTGGTTGGGACAATCCGGGTAATGCGAATATCGTGCCGACGTCGTCAGGGCCGCACCGGTGACCCGGGTCGGTTGTCATCCCGATCGGATGAGTGAATTCGGGATGGCAGCGGGTTCGGCCGGGCGGTGTGCCGGGCCGGACACCCCGTTGCCCGGCCGGGCACCCGATCACCGGCTCGGTGTCCCACCCCCGGTGCGACCGGATCGCACGCCGTCGGTGCCGTGCGGAATGCGCATCCCGTCAGTTCTCCACTTCCACCGGCGTCAGCGCACTCCGGTGCGCGCGACCTCGCCGTACCAACGCGCGCTCGGCTCGACCGCTCGGGCGAAGGTCTCGCGGTCGACCGACACCGGGCCGGACGTCGGCCGCCACGACCCCCACCCGCGGTTGTCGAGCAGCGACCGGTGCCGGCGGCCCCGGCGACGGCCGTCAACGATCGCGCGGGCCAAGCCCGTCAGGGCGGCGCGGGTGTGGTCGCCTCGGACAACTCGGTCGACCTCCGCCGGCACCGAGTGGTACACCGTGAGCCGGCACGAACCGGGTTCGAGACCCCGTCCCCCGCGCGGTGCGGCGCGACCCGGGGCGTCGAGCGCCGCAGTCGACCTCATCCTGAACGGCGGAACAGTCATGCACGACCACACGGCCGGCGCGGCGGAACGAGTCGCCACCGCCAACGACGTCGAGCTCTGCTACGAGACCTTCGGCGACGAGCGGCAGCCCGTGCTGCTGCTGATCATGGGCCTGGGGTTCCAGCTCGTGCACTGGCCCGACGGGTTCTGCCGACGGCTCGCCGAGTGCGGCTTCCACGTCGTCCGCTTCGACAACCGCGACGCCGGCCGCTCGACGCACCTGCCCGGAGCCGAGTACGCGCTGGCCGACATGGCCGCCGACACCGTCGGGCTCCTCGACGCGCTCGGCGTCGAGCGCGCCCACCTGGTGGGCGCGTCGATGGGTGGGATGATCGCCCAGGTCGTGGCCGCGCGCCACCCGTCACGGGTGCTCAGCCTGGCGTCGCTCATGTCCACCACCGGCCGCCGAGGCAAGGGACGCACCTCGGTGCGGCTGCTCCGCCACCTGTTCTCCCGGTCTGCCCGCACCGAACAGCAGGCCGTCGAGCGGCGCGTGCGGCTGTTCGAGACCATCGGCTCCCCCGGCTTCGAGCAGGACCTCGACGAGATCAGGCGGGCGACCGCGCTCTCGTTCCGCCGCGACCCCGACCACCGCGCAGGTCGACGCAGGCAGTACCGGGCCGTGCGCGCGGCGGGCGATCGAACCGACCAGCTCGCACTGGTCACGACTCCGACGGTCGTCATCCACGGAACCGCGGACCGCATGTGCCACCACTCCGGCGGCGAGGCGACCGCGGCCGCGATCGGCGGTGCGCGGCTCGTGCTCGTCCCCGACCTGGGGCACGACCTCCCGCCCGGAGCGTGGCCGACCATCATCGACGCGATCGTCGAGAACGCCCGCCGCGCCCGGTCCTGACCATCCGGCGACGAACAGGGGTCGGGCCGGTGGCTGCGTCACAGGCCCGACCTCAGCGGTTGGCGGGGGGCGTCGACGAGTGATGCCGGTGTTCGGCTGAACTCGGCACCCATCGACACGACGGTCGCGTTGTCGAACAGGTCGGTCGAGTACTCCATCACCACGTGGATCCCGTCGGCCGAGGGCACCAGCACGACGTACGGCTCGTTGCGCGCCGACCCCGGTCGCGTCGGCGTCATCACCACCGCGGTCGCGTCGGCCAGGGAGAAGGTCGGTGGTGGGGTGGTGACGACGGTGAACAGGGTGGTCGGGAAGAGCGAGTCCGCCGCGGCCCGGTCGTGCAGGCCGACGACTTCGTGCGCCCGGCACCACCGGTCGACCTCCCGCGGCGTACCCGCGAGGTCGGTGACCGGCAGGTCGACCCGCACGGTGTCGAGCACTTCGACCAGGAGGTCGCCGTCGCGTCGCACCGCCCTGGTGCGCAGCGCGGCGTGCCGGCGCACCAGGTCCCGGAACGCCCGCGCCGGCGCGGCGGGATCCAGGTCCCCGTCGATGTCGACCCGCTGGACGACGTTGTAGACCGAGGGGTCCGCCCGCTCGTGGTGCCGCTGCCACAGCCCGGTGTGGCGGGCCGGGTCGACGTGGTGCGGCGCGCACTGCGCCGTGCCGGGGTGTCGGGTGGATCGCTCTCCTACGTGGAAGCGCACGGCACACGTCCAGGACCCGCCTCTAACTGGCCGCGAACAGCACCAGCGCCCGTTCGGTGAGGGGGATCGCCTTCGGCGCGCCCGTGCTGCCGGAGGACAGCACGATGTCGTCCTGCCGCTCGCCCTCGTGGGCACGGGCGGGTTCGTGCCGCGTGCACTCGTCCGCCGTGAGAGCCCGGACGTCCTGGGCGAACCCCGCCAGCGACCGCGCCGTCGAGGGGCCGGCGAGCACCACCGGCTCCTGCACCGCGCTCCAGGTGTGCGAGAACCGCTCCGCGGTGGGCGAGCCCTCTTCGACGTGGTCGGCGATCATGGCGGGTCGGAGGCCGCCGAGCGCGCATGCCCAGAACGACGGGAAGAGGTCGTCGAGCGGCAGCCCGCAGAGCAGGACGGCGTCACCCGGCCTCGCACCACGGGCCCGGAGTCCGCCGAGGATGCGCCGTGCCCGGTCCAGGAGCCGCGGGTGAATCGGCCCGGCCGGCCGCGTCGACCACGACCACCCCGGCGTCCGGCCGTGTCCGCGCGGCACGGGTCAGGGCCCCACGTTCGATGCCGTTCATCCCGTTCTTTCATTCTTTCGTGCGAGACCACCGGTTCACGCATTCGTCGTGAGCGGATGGCGTGTCCGGGAACGCCGGAACAGGGCGCCGAGCCGGATCACACGGCGACGTTCCGTGAAACGAGGCCACTGGTCGAGTCGGGATTCGGCGCAACCCCGTCCTGGCCCTGAGGGAAGGTGATCAGGTCGTCCAAACCCGTCAACCCCGCGAACACATCGCCCCCCTGAGCGGAGGACGCCGCCGACCGAAGCAATAACACGACCAGGGGTCGACAAATGCGGAAAGCGATTCCCGTCGATCCCGCGACCGCCTGTCATGCGGCGATTCCACCGGTGACACCGGAACGCGCTCCGACGCCGCTGCGCTGACGGGTGGACTGAAAGATCCGACCGGTGCGGCCCCGCGCCGCGGTACCGGGCACGGCTGCCCCGCCGCGGTCTGCCTGGAGGAGGCCCGGCCCGGATGCACTAGGTTGTCCGACCGGAGGGTGTTCAGCAAAGCAGCATCCCGGGTTCCCAGCTCCGCCCGGTCTCGCGGCCGTCACGCGGAGCGCGGCTGATCGAGGGGTGCATCGATGACACGTGACCAGGATGTCTCCGTCCGCGTTCTGGCCGCCGAGCTGGCCCGGATGGGCCGGTTGGTCGAGGACGAGGAGCACGAGGCCGTCGGACGCCGGTTCACCGAGCACCTGGTCCGCACCGTCCCGGGCTGCGACACGGCGTTCCTCGCGGTCGACCGCCGGGGTGGGATCGACATCGCCGCGTCCACCGGTCACGCGCCGCCCGACCTCGCCGCGGACGGGGCCGATCCGGTCCGCGAGGTGCTGCGCTACCGCGAACCGCGCCGCCTGGGCGACACCACGCAGGACCACCGCTGGCCGCTGTTCGCCGCACGCCTGGCCGAGCACGGCCACCGCAGCTGCCTCGTGCTGCCCCTGCCCACCGAGCACTCCCCCACCGCCGCGGCGGTGCTGCTGTCGAGGGAGTCCCACCGGTTCAACGACCACTCCTACGACATCATCATGCTGATCGCCCTGCACGCCGGCATCGCCATGGACAACATCGACCTGGTGCACCACAGCAAGCAGATGGTGCGGCACCTGACCACGGCGCTCGACACCCGCCACACCATCGGCGTGGCCCAGGGCCTGCTGATGCGCCACTTCTCCCACGACACCGACCAGAGCTTCACGCTGCTGCGGCAGGCGTCCCAGCACACCAACCGCAAGCTGCGCGACATCGCCCACGACCTCGTGGCCGCGCACGAGCGCGGAGACTTCGCCCAAGCGCTGACCCGGCACCGCATCACCGCTGTCGCCCTGCCCTGACCCGGCGGAGACCTACCGCGCCCGACCGCCGCCGAACACCTCGTCGACGAGCCTCCGCGTCGCCTGCTGGAACGGCACGGCCAGTGACAGCGCGGCGTCGTCCACGTAGTTCAGCGTGGCGGTGAGGGTCTTGCGGCCGTCGGGCGTGCTGTACATCAGCGCCGCGTGGCCGGCCGCGCCGCCGTTGTGCGTGACGACGGTGCCGCCCGGTCCGGTGTCCTGCACGAACACGCCCAGGCCGTAACCCATGTTCGGGATGGGCGTCGGGTGCGGCTCGCACATCTCGGCGAGCAGTTCGGCGGGCAGGAGCCCGCCACCCGTCAACGCGGAGATGAACGTGTGCAGGTCCGCGCTGGTGGAGATCATGTCGCCGCCGCTGGAGATCCAGGAGGGGTTCTGGCGGGTGACGTCGACCGTCGTCTCCCGGCCGTCGTCCTCGTACCGGTAGTAGGCGTGGGCGTGCGGCTCGGGGATCTCCGGTGTGGTCGGCACCGCGGTACCCGTCAGGCCGAGGGGCCCCACGATCAGCCGCTGCGCCTCGTCGGCCACCGACCTGCCGGTGACCTCCTCGACCAGCAGCCGGGCCAGGACGTAGTTGGTGTTCGAGTAGCTCCAGTCCGTCCCCGGCTCGAACCGCGCCGGCTTGGCCAGCGCCAGTCGCACGAGTTCTTCCGGCCGGTAGGTCCTGAACCGGTTGTCCACCCACTCCCTGCCCGCGGTGGTGGCGGCGATGCCGGGCGCGACCGTCCCGTCGGCGTAGTACTCGCCCGTGAAGTTGAAGATCCCGCTGGTGTGCTGCAACAGCATCCGCGCGGTGACCCGCTCGTCGATCCCGAACCCGCGCAGGTGGTCGGCCACCGGTGCGTCCAGTCCCACCCGGCCTTCCGCCACCAGTAGCAGGACCAGGGTCGCGATGAACGTCTTGGTGTTGCTGCCGATGCGGACGTGCCCGTCGACCGGGGGCTTCGAGGTGCCGCCCAGCTCTCCCACACCGGCGGCACCGACCCATTCACCCCGCTCGTCGTGCACGCGCATCGTGATCCCGGTGATGCCGGAGGCGACGATGTGCTCAAGGGCCCGGTGCAGTTCCGGTCGGTCGTGACTCGGGCGGGGCGTCGGCTCGTTCCGGTCTGCTGCGGTGGTGGACATGGTCGTGCACTCCTCGGGTCGGGAGGGGGTGATCGGCGTGGATCACCGACCTGGTCGTTCGGTTGTCGACACCACCGTTCGCGATGAGCCGGACACGGGGCTGACACGGCCCTGACACCGACCGCGCCGGCGGACGTGGCCGGTGTCAGTGCCTGCTGTTGCGGTGCTCGGACCGGCTCGATCAGGATTGAGGCGCAGCCCGGGCACCTGACGACGAGAGCTGGGGGGAATTGCGGTGGCGGACGACGACAACGCGGCCGCGGCAGCGGTGCGGGCCGTCACGGTGGACGGCGTGCCGGTGCTGCGCATCGCGGGCGAGATCGACGTGAACGCCGTGGACGCGGTGCGGCCCGAGCTCCTGGCCTGGCTGGACCGCGCCCCCGAACAGGTGGTGGTCGACCTGACCGGGGTGACGTTCATCGGCTCCAGCGGCTTGGCGCTGCTGGTCGAGGCCGCCGGGCACGCCGACCGGGGTGGCGTGCGGTTCGTCCTGGTGGCCGATCACCGCGCCGTGCTGCGCCCCTTCGAGGCCACCAACCTGGGTCAGGTGTTCGACCTGTACCCGGACGTGGACCGGGCCGTCGCCGCCACCCGGTTCGGGGCGCACCCGTCGGAGGCCGACCCGCAAGACGCTTGACGCCGGTCCTGCGGTGCTCGGTGTCGAACGGCGCGTGCCCGCGGGGGCGCTCTGGAGTCGTCGACGTCGACGGGGAGGGTCGCGTCGATGATCAGAACGGGGATGGCGCTTGCCCGGCCATCGGTTCGGTGGCCGGAGGGACCGAGCCGGGCGCGGATCGACTCGCCGGACCCGGTGCCGACCGCCGGCCGGTTCCGCATCGCAGCACCAGCACACCCTTCGCTGCCCGGCGGACGAACCGCTTCGTGGAGGCGCGCCCGCTGAAAACCCGCCCCCGCTCCGCCTGTCGCGGACCGGGGGTCGGGAGGTCGTTCCCGGGAGGTCATCGCAGGGCGGTGAAGAACGCCCGGATGTCGTCGGCCAGGATTTCGGGGACTTCGAGTGCGGCGAAGTGGCCGCCTTTGTCGAAGCGGCTCCAGTGCACGATGGTCGGGTTGTCGCGTTCCGCGAAGGTCTTGATGGTCTGGAAGTCGTCGGCGAACACGGCCACGCCGGTCGGGGCGGCGTTGATCGGGGCGGGCTGCCCGGTGGGGGCGGCGGCGTTGTCGTGGTAGGAGCGGGCCATGCCGGCGGCGGCGTTCGCGAACCAGTTGACCGACACCTCGGTGAGGATGGTGTCCAGGGGCACCAGGGACGTGCCGTTGCCGAAGGAGTTGAACAGCTCGCTGTAGGCCAGCAGCCCGATCGGCGAGTCGCTGAGCCCGGCCGCGATCGTCTGGGGCCTGCCGGCGTTCATGGTGGTGTAGCCGCCGACCTTCTGGAACCACCGCATGTGCTCCAGGCCGGCGTGGTCGTGGGGTTGGAGTCGTTCGAACTCGGCGGGGTCGCCGGAGGGGAAGGAGAACAGTTGCAGCACGTGCAGGCCGAGGAAGCCCCGCGGGGCCAGGACGCCGAGTTCGCGGGCGACCATCGCGCCGTGGTCGGAGCCGTGGACGCCGTAGCGCTGGTAGCCGAGGCGGCGCATGAGGGTGTCGTAGGCGCGGGCCACGCGGGCGGTGGTCCAGCCCGGTTCGGTGACCGGGGTGGAGAAGCCGAAGCCGGGTGCGTCCGGCACGACGACGTGGAAGGCGTCCTCGGCGCGCCCGCCGTGGGCGACGGGGTCGGTGAGCGTGCCGATCATGTCGAGGTAGTCGACCGACGAGCCGGGGTAGGTGTGCGCGAGCAGCAGCGGTGTCGCGTCCTCGTGCGGTGACCGGGCGTGGATGAAGTGGATCGGTTGGTCCTGGATCCGGGTGACGTGGTGCGGGTGGGCGTTGATGCGCCGCTCGGCGGCGCGCCAGTCGAACGCGCGCCATGCCGTCACGGCTTCCCGCAGGTAGTGGTTGGGGGTGCCGTGTTCCCAGGTGTCGCCCGGCGCCGGTTGTGGCAGGCGGGTGCGGTCGAGGCGACCGGTGAGGTCGTCCAGCTCGGCCTGCGTGACCTGGATGCGGAAGGGGCGGATCTCCGTGTTCGTCATGGCACAGACGCTAGAGTGCCTATAGGAAAGCCTCGTTCCTAAAGACGGAGGTCGTGGCCATGACCGCGGACACATCGGCACGACTCCTCGCGCTCCTGGGCCTGTTCCAGTCGCGCCCGTCGTGGAGCGGCGCCGAGCTCGCCGACCGGCTGGGCGTCACGACCCGCACCATCCGCAACGACGTGGAGCGCCTCCGCACGCTCGACTACCCCGTCGAAGCCACCCGCGGCGCGACGGGCGGCTACCGGCTCGGAGCGGGCGGCAAGCTCCCCCCGCTGCTGCTGGACGACGAGGAGGCGGTGGCCGTGGCGATCGGGCTGCGCGCCGGCCGGGGCATCGCCGGGCTCGAGACCTCCAGCGCCCGCGCGCTGGCCAAGCTCGAACAGGTCCTGCCGCCCCGCCTGCGACCGACGGTGGAGGCGCTGGCCTCGGTCGTCGACCACGCGCCGGAGAACACCGACACCGACGCCCCGGACCCCGAGGTCGACCCGGCCGTGCTGCGCGCCATCGCGACCGCGATCCACGACGTCGAGTGGTTCCGCTTCGACTACCGCGACACCCCGCTGCTCGTCGAGCCCTACCGCCTGCTCGCCTGGAAACGACGCTGGTACCTCGTGGCCCGCGACCCGTCCAGCGGCGAGTGGGACGTCTACCGGGCGGACTGGGTCACGCCACGCATGCGCACCCACCGCCGGTTCGCCCCCACCGACCTCCCCGACGAGGACTACACCAGCTTCACCATGCGCCGCGTCGCGGCCACCGGCTGGCAGGTCCACGCGCGCCTGCGGGTCGACGCACCGGCCCAAGCCGTCCTCGACCGGATCCACCCGGCCGTCGGCGTGGTCGAGACGGTCACCGACACCACCTCGATCCTCGTCACCGGCGCCGACTCACTGGACACGATCGCCGCCTACATCGGCATGCTGAACATGGACTTCACCGTCGAGTCACCCGACGAGCTGAGGCCACTGCTGCACGCCCTCGCCGAACGCTACGCCCGCGCCTGACCACCCCGGGGCGTCGTCGGCGGTCCGGGCGACCGACGGGCAGCAGTGCGTTCCGTGACGGCGATGTAGTCGGCGAGGGCCTCGCGGGACCGGGTGAGGGTGGCGAGGCGGTCGTCCAGCGCCTGGAGGCGGGCGCGGAGGCCTTCGAGGAGTTCCGGGCAGGGCGCCAGGGTCGGGGTCGGGCCGGTGGTGCACGGGAGCACGTGGGCGATCTCCTCGGTCGAGAGGCCGGCGCCCAGCAGTTTCGTGATCTGGTTGACGGTCAGGACCGCGTCGTCGGTGTACTCGCGGTAGCCGCCCGCGCCGCGGTCGGGTTCGAGCAGGCCCTGTGCCTCGTAGTAGCGGAGTTGGTGGGTGCGGACGCCGGTGCGGCGGCTGAGTTCCCCGATCAGCATCCCCGGCTTGCCCTTGACCTTCATACCGGTGTGAACGTTCAGGATGCCGGTACGGGTTCCGCGTGGGTCGAGGGAGACGACGATGGGTGTGGAGAAGTCTGTGGCGGTGGTCGGGCTCGGCTCGATGGGGCGGGCGTTGGCGGGAGCGTTCGTGCGGGCCGGGTTTCCTACGACGGTGTGGAACCGGACGCCCGGGAAGGCCGCGCGGTTGGTCGCCGAGGGGGCGGTGCGCGTCGATTCGGTCGAGGAAGCCGTGGCGGCCGGGTCGGTGGTGGTCGTCTGCGTCGCCGATCACGACGTGGTGCGAGGGCTGCTGCGGCCGGTGGGCGGTGGGCTCGACGGCAAGCTGCTGGTGAACCTCACCTCGGCCACGTCGGTGGAGATGCGGGAGGTCGCCGGGGTGGCGGGAGTGGACGGCTACCTGGCGGGCGCGATCATGGGGATGCCGCAGGACATCGGCACGGCCGGGTCGTCGGTCCTGTACAGCGGGCCGCGTTCGGCGTTCGAGGCGCACGAGGAGGTCCTGCGCGTCCTCGGCGAGCCGGTGCACCTGGGAGCCGACCACGGGCTGTCGTCGTTGTACGCGGGGGCCGGGGTCAGCCTCATGTGGAGCGTGCTCAACGGCTTCCTGCACGGCGCGGCCCTGCTGGGAGCGGCGGGCGCGGGGGCTTCGGCCTTCGTCCCGTTCGCGCGGCGCAGCATCGCGACGGCGGCCGGCTGGTTGGCCGGGTACGCGGACCAGGTCGACGAGGGCGCTTACCCCGGGGTGGACGCGACCATCGCCTCCCACCTGACCGCGATGGAGTACCTGGTCCGGGAGAGCGAGGCGAGCGGGGTCAACGCCGAGTTGCCGAGGTTCATCGCGGGACTGGCCGAGCGCGCCGTCGCCGGCGGCCGGGGCGGTGACGGGTACGCCGCGATGATCGAACTGTTCCGCACGCCCTCAGGACCGCCCGGGCGAGCCACGGGGTGACGGGCCGGTGGCCGGGTTACGATGGCGTCGGCTGCCAGGGAGCCACCGGTCCGCGGGAATGGGCTCAGCCCACCTGGTCGGTGCGCCACGTGTCACCACCGTTCTCCTTTCGGCCTGACCGAGCGGGCAGCAGGCAGACGAGAGGAGATCGTCGTGCCCCTGGGCATGCCCGAACGTCCGCACCTCGACCGCTTCCGCCGGCAGGCCCGCGCCTTGCAGCGCGCCGTCCGGGCCGGTGACCCCGACGCGGTCGGGCGAGTGGCCCGCCACCTTCCCCGTGCGCTCGACCGGGTCGGCGCGTTCCCGCTCGGCACGGCGCAGTTCGTCGTCGCGCGCGAGCACGGGTTCGCCAAGTTGGCCCCGGCTCGGGCGGTACCTCGAGACCGCGGCCGAGCACTCCAGCGACACCAGGGTCGGCACGGTGCCGTCGGCCGACCCGGCGGACGAGTTCAGCCGGCTCGCCTGCCTGACCTACAGCCGCGAGGACGGACCGGAGCGGTGGGCGCGAGCACGGCGGTTGCTGGCCGAGCGTCCCGAGCTGACCTCGTCGGACATCTGGGCGGCCGCGGCGGCTGCCCGGCCGGAGGACGTCGGGCGGCTGCTGGACGGGCAGCCGGGGTTGGCGGCCGAACGAGGTGGCCCGTTCCGGTGGCGGCCGCTGTTCTACCTCGCCTACTCGCGGTTCGACCCGGCCGTGCCGGTGGAGCGGGTCCTCGCGGTCGCGCGGCGGCTGCTCGACGCCGGTGCGGACCCGAACGACGGCTACCTCTTCGACGGCCTGCCGTCGCCCTTCACGGTGCTGACCGGGGTGTTCGGGCACGGGGAGCTGGGCAGTCGCCGTCAGCCGCCGCACCCGCGGTGGCGGGCGTTGGGCCGGTTGCTGCTGGAGGCGGGCGCGGATCCGAATGACGCGCAGGCCCTGTACAACAGGATGTTCGAGCCGGACGACTCGCACTTGGAGTTGCTGTTCGACCACGGGCTCGGCACCGGGGACGGCGGCCCGTGGCGGACGCGCATCGCGGAGCTGGACTCGCCGGCGCGGTTGCTGCGCGTCCAGCTCCGCTGGGCGGTCGAGCACCACCAGGCCGCCCGCGTGCGGCTGCTGGTGGAGCACGGCGTCGACTTCCACTCCCCGTTCGAGGGGGACGGGCCCGCGTGGAGCCCCGGCGACGGCAGGACGCCGGTCGAGCTGGCCCAGCTCGGCGGTGACCGGGAGATCGCCGACCACCTCCTCGCCCGAGGTGCCACGCCGCCCGGCCCCGATCCGGTGCGCGAGCTGATCGCCGCCGCGTTCCGAGCCGACCGGTCCGCGGTCGACCGACTCCGCTCCGACCACCCCGATGTCGTGGCGCGGGCCCGCCGCGGTCGGCCCGGCCTCGTCGTGTGGGCGGCGGCTCGGGCAGGCGGCGAGGCGGTGGCGCTGCTGGTGGAACTCGGCTTCGACGTGAACGCCTACGGTCGCGGTGACGCCCCGGTCGAAGAGGCGTGGGAGACGGCGTTGCACCACAGCGCGATGGCGGGCGACGTCGAGCTCACGCGCCGGCTGCTGGACCTGGGTGCCGACCCCGACCTGCGCGACCGGCGCTTCGACGCGACCCCGCTCGACTGGGCCCGGCACTTCGACCGGGCGGCCACCGTGGACCTGCTCGAACCCCTGACCGCCTGACCGCTCTACCCGTCCCCGGTCGCAGTTGCGCGGATCAGCGGTTCGGGTGGGACGACATCGTTGTCCTGTCGCGCATGGGGCATCGGCGGAATCGCGGCAACAAGGCGAGAGCACTCGCCGTCGAACAGGAGGAAGCACAGCGGAAGGGCCGGCGGGTGGGCGATGCACGCCGTTTTCCTCGCGGTCCGGGGGTCGACGGTGCGGTTCCGTTTCGCCCCGGACGGCACGTCGTGGCGGCGGGCACCCTTGGACGAACCTCTTCCCGGGTCTTCCGGGCAACGTCTACGGCACGTACACCGGTCCGAACGCGAACGCATTCAGTTAACCGGTTGATTGATGAGCAAGTCTCACCGGATGCCGATCAAGAGGACACCACCGTCGAATCAGGTAATGAATCGGTTAAGCACCATGGTCCGCATCGCCGTTGCTAGGATCACGGCCCGCTCGAACGAGGAGGCGCACGTGTCGTCAACGGTCCGGAACGCCCTGGTCGGGCTGGCCGCCCTGCTGGCCCCGGACGTGCCGGACGTCGCCGTCCGCGTCACCGAGGCCCACGACGACCCGGACGGCTACCTGCGCACCCACGCCGACCGGCTGGACGAGCGCGGCATCGACGACCCGATCCCGGAGCTGGCGTGGATCGCGCTGGTCGACGCGCTGACCGACCACGACCTGCTCGCCGAGGTCGACTGGAAGGAAGCGGCCGACGAGATCGTCGGCCGGCTGCGCGCGTTGCGCTCCAGCCCACCCCGGGCCGATGCGTGGGCGTGGTTCGACCGGGCCGACGGCGATGTGCCCGCCTACGACTTCCTCGACCGCGCGGGCGCCGAGCTGCGGGCGACCGGCACCGCGCTCGCGGTGCTCGACATCGAGTCGGACTGCTACCCGCTCGTCCTGCTCCCCGCCGGCCGCGTGGACGCGCTGGTCGACCTCGCCGGGGCGACGCCCTTCACCGCGAGCGTCCTCGGCGCGCCCGCGACCGGCTCCTGATCACCCGGTCGCCGCGTCCCGCACCCGGCAGCAGAGTTCCTGCGTGCGCAACGCGTCGGCGTAGTCGCACACCAGGAGGCGGGGGTCCTGCTCCCGCACGGCGGCCAGGAAGCGTTCGTCGGCGATCACCAGCGGGTCGCGGCCGATCGGGGTCTCGTGGGTGCCGTCGGCGTCCTCGCGCCGAAGGACCTTGTTCGTCAGCGTCACCTTCCGCCCCTCGCAGTGGAACTCCACCTCGGCGTCCACGGTGGCGTGCAGGACGCACGTCGCGGTGAACACCCCCAGCGGGCCCGAGTCGAACGCGAGCGTGGCGGCGCTGACGACGGCCACGTCCAGGTCCGGGTGGTCGGCGAGCGGCACGTGCCGCGCGGCGGCGTGGACGACTTCCGCCTCGCCGAGCAGGAACCGGGCCAGGTCGACCAGGTGGGTGGCCTGCTCCACGACCTGTCCCCCGCTCTCCGCCTCGACCCGCCACCACGGCACGGGCGGGACGAGGCCGTGCCAGGCGGCGCGCACCAGCACCGGCGGCGTCTCGGCGAGCATCCGGCGCAGCTCCCCGATCACCTCCACGCCACGCCAGTAGTAACCCGCGCCGGCCATCACCCCCCGTTCCCGCAGCGCGGCGGCGATGCGGCGCGGCACGTCCACGTCCACGCCGATCGGCTTCTCCGCGTAGAACGGGATGCCGCCCTCGATCAGCGCCAGCTCGATCCCGCCGTGAGCACCGGGCGGTACGCACACCCAAGCCGCGTCCACGTCCTCGTTCGCCACGAGCTCGGCCGTGTCCCGGTACGCCCGACCGCCCCACCGCGCGGCGGCTCCCTCCACGCCGGACCGGCCGACGTGACCCACGACCTCCGCGCCGAGCCCGGTCAACGCCGCCGCGTGCCGCCCGGCGATGTACCCGGTGCCGATCAACGCCACCTTCACCCCGTCACCTCCACCGCCTGCCAGACCTCGATCCGGCTCCGCCAGTCCTCGGTGTGCCCCGGAGCGACCGGAGGTGGGAACGCCGACGGCACGCCCGCGGCCATCAACGCGGCCCCGGTGGTGACGAGACCGTCGCCCGAACGCCGGTAGCGCCGCTCGGGAACCAGCCCGCGCAACCGGATCCGGCGCGGCCCCTCGCCCGGCACCCCGCGCACCTGGTAGACGAACACCACGACCTCCCGCCGGTCACGGGACACGTACTGCACCGCGCACGGCTCGTCGGCGGTCGGCGGCACGAGCCAGTGCTGGTCGCCGTCCTGGACGGTCGGCCGCACGCGCTTGTACTCCGCGATCAACGCCGACGCCCGCGCCCGCTCGTCCTCGCTCCAGGACAGGATGTCACCGGAGATCCCCAGCACGCCCTGCATGGCGACGTGGAAGCGGAACTCCAGCGGGCTGGTGCGGCCGGTGGTCGGCTCCGGCGCGTCGGCGACCCAGCCGACCATCGCCCGCGGCGCGTAGGCGCGGCTGAACCCGTGCTGGATGCGCAGCCGGTCCGACGGGTCGGTGTTGTCGCTGACCTGCGCCAGGTCGGCCAGGCCGAGGATGCCGAGGTCCGCGCGACCGCCGCCGCCCGCGCAGGTCTCGATCATCAGGTCGGGGAACTCGGCGCGCAGCCTCCCGATCACCTCGTAGACGCCCCGGACGTGCCGCACCCACACCTCACGTCGTCGTTCCCGGGGCGCCTGCGGCCAGCCGACCTCGGTGTAGGGGCGGTTGTGGTCCCACTTGACGAAGTCGATCCGGTGTTCGGCCAGCAGCGCGCGCAATCGCGTGAACACGCCTTCGCGCACGTCCTCGCGGGCGAAGTTGAGCACGAGCTGGTTGCGGGACAACGTGGTCTCGCGGTCCGGCAGGTGCAGGACCCAGTCGGGGTGTGCCCGGTGCAGGTCGCTGTCGGGGTTGACCATCTCGGGTTCCAGCCAGATCCCGAACCCCATCCCGAGCCGGTGCACCTCGTCGACGAGTTCGCCGAGGCCGCGGGGGAACTTGGCCGGGTCGACCACCCAGTCGCCGAGCCCGGCGTGGTCGTCGGTCCGCGCGGCGAACCACCCGTCGTCCACGACGAACAGCTCCACGCCCAGTTCGGCGGCACGCGCGGCGAGCTCGACCTGGTGACCCACCTCCACGTCGAACGAGGTGGCCAGCCAGGTGTTGTAGTGCACCGGCGGCGGCGTGTCGCGGTGCCGCGCGGGCAGCACGCGGTCGCGTTGGTAGCGGTGCAGCAGGCGGGCCGCGCCGTCCAGCCCGTCCTCGGCGTACCCGCAGACCAGGGGCGGCGTGCGGAAGTCCTCCCCCGGCTCCAGGTGCCAGGCGGAGTCGAACGGGTTGACGCCCGCCACCACGTGCAGTGCCTCGTTGCGCTCGGTCTCCAGCACGATGGACCAGTTGCCGCTCCACGCCAGCGCGCCGAACCAGACGGGTCCGTGCTCGCCCACCCGGCCGACGGCGAACCAGGGGTTGGCCTCGTGGCTGGTGAACCCGCGCCTGCTGTCCAGCACCACCTTGCCGGGCGGCAGGTCGCGCCGGGTCAGCCGGTACTCGTCGCCCCACCGGCCGTGCAGGGTCCACGACTCGTACCGCGCCGGTGGCAGGCCGAGCACGGCGCTGGCGACGCGCTCCACCCGCAACGGCAGGACGCCCCGGTTCTCCACCTGGACGTCACGCACCACGATGCCGTGCCCGACCGACACCGCGAACCGGTGCTCGACCACGAGACCGGAAGCGGCGTCCTCGAACACGAGCCGCAGCACGTCGTCCTCGACGTGGTCTTCGCGCAACGACAACCGGGTGATCGACGAGCCGTCCTCGCGGACCACCACCAGCCCCGGTTCCTTGAACGACCGGTCGCCGTGCACCGAGTGCGCGAGCGGCACGCCGTCGAGGAAGTGCGCCTGCGAGGGCCGGTTCCACGGCGTGTGCGGCAGGTACGAGTCGCCGCCGAGCGGGCCGCCGTCGCCGCCCCAGTGGTCGAGCACCACCGCGCCACCGTCCGCCGCGGACAGCAGCATCGCGTGACCCGCGGACCGCAGCAGCCACGCCGGTCGTCCGGCACACGTGGTCCGGGTGATGACCGGGCCGTCCAACGACATCGCCCTCCTCCGGGGTGCTACCTCGCGAGCGGTTCGGGTGCGAGGCGGGCGTCGACCGCCTCGGCCGAGAACACCTGGTCGATCACCATGTGCCGGGCGCCGTGGACGCCCGCCCGGTCGCCGAGCCGGCTCTCCACCACGGCCAGGCTGCTGGTCAACGCCGACACGGTCCGCTCGTACAGCCGCTCGCGCACCCCGACGAGCAGGTGCTCGCGGGTGAGCGCGAGGTCGCCGCCGATCACCACGACGGTGGGGTTGAGCAGCGCCACCGCGGTCGCCAGCACCTCGCCGAGCAGCCGGCCCGCGTCCCGGACCAGCGCGATCGCGTCGGCGTTGCCCCCGGCGACCAGCCGCACGACGTCGCGGCTGGTCCGAGCCTCGATCCCGCGTTCGGTGAGCCGGCGGGCCAGCGCCGCGCCGCTCGCGTGCGCGGCCAGGCAGCCGGTGGCGCCGCACCGGCACCGCGCGCCGTCGACCGGTCGGGCGATGCGGATGTGGCCGATGTCCCCGCCCTGGCCGGTGGCACCGCGTTCGGGCCGGCCACCGAGGATGACGCCCGCGCCGATGCCGGTGCCGACCTTCACGAACAGCAGGTTGTCCACGCCGGGGTACCGCTCGCGCACCTCGCCGAGGCCGAGCAGGTTGGCGTCGTTGTCCACGAACGCCGGGCACCCCAGCGCGTCCGACAGCGTCTCGGCGACCGCGGTGCCGTGCCAGCCTGGCATGACCGGGGGCTGCACGGGTCGCCCGGTGCGGAAGTCGACCGGCGCGGGCAGCCCCACGCCCACCCCGGCGAGCCGGGTCCGGTCCCGGCCGGCGGCCTTGAGCAGTTCCCGGAACCGCCGCAGCACGAGTTTGAGCACCACGTCGGGGTCCTGGTCGATGGGCAGGTCCTCGGTGCGCTCGCCGAGCATCCGCCCGCCGGCGTCGGTCAGCGCGAACCGGGCGTGCGTGGCGCCGAGGTCGGCGGCGAGCACCAGCTTGTCGGTCTCCTCGAACGACAGCACCTCGGCCGGTCGCCCGGCCGTGCCGCGCCGCTGCTCGACCGCGCGGACGTACCCGGCGGAGATGAGCCGGCTGAGCCGCAGGGCCACGGTCGAGCGGGACAGCCCGGTGAGTTCCTGCAGGTCCCGCCGGGTCTTCACGCGGCCGGACCGCACCAGCGCGAGGATCTCGCCCGGTGACGCCGTGAACCCGTTGCGCGCCACCGAGGTTTCCCTTCTCGCCACCGGCGTCGGACCCGCTGCCACCACCGCGCTCAGCCCTTCTCCGCGCCGCTGGTCAGCCCTTGGGAGAGTAGTCGTTCGGTCAGGAAGAACAGCAGCACCACGGGCAGGGTGATCACGACCGAGCCGGCCATGAGCACGGTCGTGGGCACCTCGATGCTGCCGGACAGCTGGGCGAGCCCGAGCGAGACGGTCCAGCGGTCGCGGCGTTCGACCAGGAAGAGCAGGGCGAACAGGAACTCGTTCCAGGCGATCATGAACACGAAGGTGCCGGTCGCGACGACGGAGGGCAGGGCGAGCGGGAGGCTGATCCGCCGGATGACGCCGACCCGGCCCAACCCGTCCACCAGACCGGCTTCCTCGACGCTCGCCGGGATCGTCGCGAAGTAGTTCTTCAGCATGTAGATCGCCACCGGCACGGTCTGCGCGATGTAGACCAGCACCAGCCCGACCAGCGAGCCGCGCAGCTGCATCTGGGTGAGCAGGACGAACAGCGGGATGGCGAGCACGATGGCCGGGAACAGGTACACGACCAGGAACAGCGAGCTGACGTGCCGCCTGCCGAAGAAGTCCAGCCTGCTCACCGCGTACGCGCCGGGAACGGCGATCAGCAACGCCACCACCACGGACGCGGTCGCCACGACGGCGCTGTTGCCCACCAGGCCCAGGAATCCCTGGCCGCCCTCGGCGACCGGCCGCAGCACGTCGACGTACGTGTCCAGGGTGAGCCGGCTGAGGTCCACGGCCAACGAGCCCGGCCGCCGCAACAGGTCTTCGATCGGCCGCAGCGACAGCACCAGCATGGCGTAGAACGGCAGCAGCGTGGCGATCAGGAAGCCGACGATCACCACCGGCCTGAGCACCGCGAACACCGCGCGTTCCACCCGGTCCCGGCTCACGACCTCACCCCCTCGCGCCGCCGCAGCAACCACAGGTAGGCGCCCAGCAGCACGACCAGCACCGCGGCGAGCAGCACGGACTGGGCGGCCGCCGCGCCGACGTTGCGCTGCACGGTCAGCAGCTCGTACACCCGCACGCTCACCACCTCCGTGCCCGCCGCGCCGCCGGTGAGCAGGAAGACGTCGTCGAACTCGTTGAACGTCCAGATCGTGCGCAGCACCACGAGCACCGCGATCACCGGCATGAGCTGCGGCAGCACGATGTGCCGGAACCGCTGCGCGGGCGTCGCGCCGTCCACGGTCGCGGCCTCCTCCACGTCGCCCGGCAGGGCCGACAGGCGGGCGAGCAGGAACAGGAAGGCGAACGGGAAGTACCGCCAGCCCTCGAACGCGATCACGGTCAGCAGCGCGGTGGGCACCGGGACGTCGAGGCCGAACAGCGTGACCTCGCCGCGTGCCTGGGACAGGAACGCGATGGGGTCGTCCCACCCGAACAGCCGTCTCCCCCAGTCGTTGACGATGCCGAACTCCGGGTTGAGCAGCACCCGCCACACGAACGTGACCGCGACCACCGGCGCCACGTACGGGATGAGCATCGCGGCGCGCACGAACGACCGGCCCGGGAACGGCCGCCGCAGGGCGAGCGCGGCGACCAGGCCGAGCGCGATGGCGAGGACCGTCGACCCGGCCGTGTACGCGACCGTCGTGCGCAGGCTCCGCCACAGCACGTCGGAGCCGAGCACGCGGGCGAAGTTGTCCGACGTCAGCTCGTCGAACAGACCCGCGCGGCCGACGTCGATCAGCCGCACGCGCTGGAACGCGATGAGCACCGACCACGCCAGCGGAACCAGCACGACCGCGAGCACGATCACCAGCGTCGGGGTGAGCAGCAGCAACCCGGTGCGGGCGTCGTGCTGCCTCAGCGTTCGCGCCACCTACTCACCGAGTTCCCGCGCGATGGTGGCGGCCTGCTCGCTCGCCCCGCGCGCCGCGGCCTCGGGATCACCGCCGCCGTTGACCGCCTCGGCCAGCGCCTTGGGCACGACGAGCTGCCCGGCGACCGCGCCCGCGAGCTCCCCCTTGCCCTGGGCGAAGCCCCACCGGCTGAAGCTGCGCGGGCTGTCCTGCACGACCTTCAGAGTCTCGGCGTCGTAGAACTCCGACAGCGGTGCCTTGGTGTCCACGCCGACGTCGAGCGCGCGCCACGCGTCGGCGTACTCCTGCGGGTTGTCCTTGGTGCCGGAGCGCACCGGAACCTTGCCCTCCGGCGCGATGGCGAGCCAGTCCCGGTACCCGTCGGTCATCAGGTACTCGACCAGCTTCTTCGCGTCGTCCGTGGCGGAGTCCTTGAGCACGGCGAACGACGCCGTCTCGCCGAACGTGGTCGGTTCGCCGCCGTCGGGCCCGCTCAGCGCGGCGACGACGCCGGTGTTCTTCGCCAGGAACGCCGGGTCGCCCTGGCACTGCGGGCACGTCGGCAGCGCGTCGGCGCGCAGGCCGGCCAGCTCGTCGAGCAGGTAGGACGACCAGACCACCATCGCCGACCGGCCCGCGAAGTAGGTGGCCCGGGTGGTGTCGACGTCCTGGTTGCCCGCCGGGGAGTGCCGGGCGACGAGGTCGGTGTAGAACCGGAACGCGCCGACGCACTCCGGGCTGTGCAACGCCACCTGCCCGTCGTCGCCGACGAGGCGGCAGCCGTTGGCCAGCGCCAGGTGCTCGAACGTCTGGTGGGTGAACACGTCGGCGGGGGTGGTGCTCGCGGCGATGCCGGCCACGTCGCCCCCGTCGAGCCGTTCCGCGGCCTGCCGGATCGCGTCGTACGTGGTCGGGGGCCGCAACCCGGCCTGCGCGAACAGGTCCTTGCGGTAGAACAGGAGCTGGGCCCAGCCGTCGCTGGGTACGACGAGCTGCGCTCCACCCTCGCGGGTCAGCTCCAGCGACTGGGGCGCGAACGTGTCCACGCCGAGGGCGTCCACGACCTGCCGGGCCGCGTCGGTGTCGAGCAGGTCGTCGGTGCGCAACTGGCTCATGATCGGCAACGAGATGGACCCGATCACGTCGGGCAGCTCGCCGGACGCGGCGGCCGACGTGAGCACGGTCGTGAGCTGGTTCTCGGCGACCGCGACGAGCTCCGTCCCGATGCCGGTCCGCTCGGTGAACGCGGCCAGCAGGCGCTCCTGGGCACGCACGCGGTCGGCTGTGTCCTCGATGGTCCAGAAGACGAGCGGCCCGTCCGCGCCACCACCGGGATCACCGCCGCCACAGGCCGACAGGGCGAGCGCGACCGGCACGGCGGCGGCGAGCGAACGCAGTCCTCGTCGGGTCATGGTTGCTCCCTTCCGGTGGTCCGCGCGGTGCGCGCGGGCCGGGGCCGGGTGTTCGGTGGCGTCACTGAACACCCCCGTTTTGTCCCGTGACAACCGCCAATCCGGACGTCACTTCGGGCCCGCATCGGCCCGTGGCAAGGAGTTCGCCGGTGGGAGCACCGCGAGATCGGGATGCCGCATTGTCGTTTTGACCGATCACGGGATTAATGTCGACCATGCCGCAGTGGAAGATCGCCTGTCGGGAGCAGTTGCTCCCGGGCGCCTCGATCGAGCAGAAGTGGGAGTTCGCGCAGTCGGCCGGGTTCGACGGCATCGAACTGCGTGCCGGCGGCGGCGAGGCGTTCGAGGCGAGGCTCGGCGTGCTCGAGCGCGCGGCCGGACGCGGTGTCGTGCTGCCCTCCGTGTGCCTGGACGCGGTGCCGCTGGTGGGCGATCCCGAGCCGGGTGTGCGGCAGGTGGCGGCGGTCGCGGCGCTGGGCGCGAGAACCGTCGTGGTGCCGATGTCCGACCCGCGCCGGGTGCCGCGGCAACGATCGTCCACACCGGACCGCGGCACGACCGTCGACGGCCTGCGCCACCTGGCCGGGCGGGCCGCGCGGGAAGGCGTGGCGCTGTGCGTGCAGCCGGTCAACCGGTACGAGGGCCGGCCCGTGAACACGCTCGACCAAGCGGCGCGACTGTGCCGCGCGGTCGGGTCGCCGTCCGCGCGGGTGGCCGCGGCGACGTTCCACATGAACATCGAGGAGGCCGATCCCGCCGGCGCGCTGCGGGCCGCCGGGCCGTGGCTGGGTCACGTCGAGCTGGCCGACTCCACCGGGTTCGAACCCGGCGCGGGCCACCTCGACTGGCCGGCGGTGTTCGCGGCGCTCGCGACCGTCGGGTACGACGGGTGGGCGAGCGTCGCCTGCCGGCTGTCCGGGCCGGCCGGGTCGTGCCTGCCGGCGGCGGTCGGCGTGCTGCGGCGGGCCGGGTGACGCCGGTGCGCTCCGACACCGGGCCGGACCTCGCCGACCTGCGGCGCCGGGCCGCCGCGACGCTGCGGCGGAACTGGCGCGGGAAGGCCACCGTGCCCACGGCCGCGCTCTACCCGCACCAGTGGAGCTGGGACTCGGCGTTCATCGCCATCGGCCAGGCGCACCTGCACCCGCGGCGGGCGTTCGCGGAGCTGACCGCGTTGCTCGACGCGCAGTGGGGCGACGGTCGCGTGCCGCAGATCGTCTTCAACCCGGCCGTGCCCGAGGACGCCTACTTCCCCGGTCCGGCGTTCTGGCGGCCGCTGCCGCGCCGCGGCGGGCCACCACCGGGGGTGTCGACCACCGGCCTCGTCCAGCCCCCGGTGCACGCCGCCGCCGTGCTGACCATCGCCGAACGCCACCCCGGTGAGGCGACCGACGCGGCCGTCCGCCGCCTGTACCCCGAGCTGGCCCGCTTCCACGACTACCTGTTCGACCGGCGACGGGTCGCGTCCGGGCTGGTCGGCATCGTGCACCCGTGGGAGTCGGGCCTGGACAACAGCCCGGCGTGGGACGGACCGCTCGACGCGGTCGACCCCGGCCCGGCCCACGGCATCACGGGACTGCGGCGGGACCTGCGCCACGCCGACGCCGGTCACCGGCCCACCGACGCCGATTACGCGCGGTACATGGCCGTCGTCGCCGCCTACCGCGACCGGGGCTACGCCGACGACGACCTGCCGAGCCTGCCGTTCTGCGTCGTGGACCCGCTGTTCTGCGCCGTGCTGGCCTGGTCGGAGCAGGCGCTGGCGGCGCTCGCCCGCCGCGTCGGCGCGGACCCCGGGCGGCACGTCGAGCGGGCGCGCGAGTTGACCCACCAGGTGCACACCCGCCTGTTCGACCCGGCGCTGGGTTGTTACGTGGCGCTGGACGTGCGCACCGGCCGGGCCGTCGCCAAGCGCACGGTCGCGGGTCTCGCGCCGCTGCTGCTGCCCGGCGGGCACCGGCCGGTGCTGCTGGACACCCTCGCCGGGCCGTCGTTCGCGGCTCCCGGTGTGCGGGGCGTGCCCAGCTACGACCTGACCGCGGCCGACGCCGACCTGCGCCGGTACTGGCGCGGGCCGACGTGGGTGAACACCACCTGGCTGCTGTGGCGGGCGTTGCTGGCGCACGGCGAGACCGAGCACGCCGAACGGCTCGCCGCCGACGTGGTGTGCCTGGTCGCGGACGCCGGGTTCCGGGAGTACTTCCACCCGGTGACCGGTGAAGGGCTCGGCTCCGACCACTTCAGCTGGACGGCGGCGCTGCTGCTCGACGTCCTCGCGCGGGAACCGGAGGACCAGCGATGGCAGCGGTAGTGCGGCTGGACGCGCCGGGGTGCGTCACGATCACCGAGGAGCCCGACCCGCCGCTGCACGCGACCGGTGTGCGGCTGCGCACCCTGTTCTCCGGCATCTCGGCGGGCACCGAGCTGACCCAGTACCGCGGCACCAACGCGCACGTCGTCAAGACCTGGGACCCCGGCACGCGCCTGTTCACCGCCGGCCGGCCGGAGTTCGCCTACCCGGCGGTGGTCGGGTACGAGGAGGTCGGTGAGGTGGTCGAGGTCGGCGACGACGTCACCGCGGTGCGCCCCGGCCAGGTCGTGTGGGGTGTGTGGGGCCACCGCGCGACGACCGTGGTCGAGCAGGACTACGCGGCGGCGCGGGTGCTCGACCCGGCGGCGGACCCCGTGCTCGGCATCTTCAGCCACATCGGCGCGGTCGCGCTCAACGTCGTGCTGGACGCCGACCTGCACGTCGGCGAGACCGCCGTGGTGTTCGGCCTGGGTGTGCTCGGGCAGATCGTCGCCCAGCTCGCGCGGCGCAACGGCGCGCGGGTCGTCGCCGTCGACGCCCTCGCGGACCGCCTGGAGCTGGCCGGGCGGCTCGGCGCGGACGTGGCGCTGCACGCCGGTGAGGGCGGCGTCGCCGAGCGGGTCCGGCGGTTGACCGGCGGCCGGGGCGCCGATGTCGCCCTGGAGGTCAGCGGCAATCCCAAGGCGCTGCACGAGGCCGTGCGCACCGTCGCCTACAACGCGCGTGTCGTCACGGGCGGCTTCTACCAGGGCGAGGCGCGCGGGCTGTTCCTCGGCGAGGAGTTCCACCACAACCGGGTCGACCTGGTGTGCTCGCAGATCTCGGGTGTCGCGCCGCGGCACGCGCACCGCTGGGACCGCGCGCGGCTCAACGCCACCGTCATCGACCTCGCCGTGGCCGGGCACCTCCGGCTCCGGCCGCTGGTCTCGCACGTCGTGCCGTTCACCGACGCCGCCTGGGCCTACGAGCTGCTCGACACCCGCCCGGACCAGGCGTTGCAGGTCGTGCTCGGGTTCAGCGGCACGGATGGGCACGACCACCGGCACGGCGACGAGTAGCGGTCGCGGCCCCTCGCGGGTGTCGGCGGCGGGGACATCGGCGGTTCCGCCGGTCCCCCGGCCCCGTCGCCGGCCGCGGGCCGGTGTGGTGCGCCGGATCCCGGACCACGTCGCACCACCCTGCCGGCCGGCGTCAAGCCGCCCATCGGCCCGAACTGCGGCCTGCTGTGCCGCCCACCGTGGCGAGCGGCACAGCAGGCTGTGGTGCGAACGGACCACAGTGCGCCGGCCCGTTCGCGGCTACGGTGCCGGCCATGCTGTCGTTCACGCACGTCAACCGCACGCTGGTCGCCGCATCCGTGGGCGCGCTCGCGCTCCTGCTGTCCGCCTGCGGTGACGCGACCACGGGCACCGCGGCGCCCGCCGCCACCACCGAGGCGACGTCCGAGGCGCCGGCGGAGACCACCTCCAGCGCCGCGCCGAAGAGCTCGACCAAGTCCACCGCGAAGGACGCACCGGTAGGCGACGTCACCGCGCCCGGCGCGAAGCTCAAGGTCGGTGAACGCGCGGTGGTGCCGTTCAAGTACGGCACCGACAAGAACGGCACGATCGCCATCACCGTCACCGCGATCGAGCAGGGCAGCAACGCCGACCTGGCCGCCTTCGGCGAGAAGGCCAAGGGCATCACGCCGTTCTACATCCGGGTGACCGTGGAGAACGTCGGCGGCACCGACCTGTCGTACAGCTCGGTGAGCCTGCGCGCGGTCGGCCCCGACGGCAAGGGCACCGGCGTGATCATCAGCGGCGACACCGCGCAGTGCGAGTCGGAGTCGGCGAAGAAGGACTTCACCACGGCGGGCGCGAAGTACGAGACGTGCGTGCTCCAGGGCGCCCGCGAAGGCGCGAAGGTCGCGGGCGCGACCTTCGACAAGGCCGACGGATACGAGAAGTCGCCGGTCACCTGGACCTCGTGACGCGCGGTCGCCGGGTCACGGGCAGCTCGTGGACGCCCGGGCCCGCGTTGCCCGGCGCGGGTGCTCCGGCCAGGTCCCGGTGGACGTCACGCCGCCTGGCCGGTCGGGTTCCCCCCGCCTGGGGGCGGGGGGAACCCGACCGGTTCGGTGGCGTTGGTCATCGTCGGTCCGGGACGGGGACCCGGCGCCCGCCGCCGCGGTGATCAGCTCGCCGACCAGGTCCTCGCCCGGGTTCGCCCTGGTCACGGCGATGTCGTCGTACCGGGTCGGCAACGTCGCCGGGTCACCGCGGGGCAGCCGGACGTGGCGGTGGCAGGTGGGCCGGCACCTCGTCGGTGTCACCGAGCACCACCGCGACCGCCCCGGAGCTCGGGTCGGGCAATCGACTGCGAGCCAGTCCACCCCGCGTGGAATCGGCTGCTCACGGCCGTGGAAGCGTCAGGGCGACCACCACGACGCGGGGGTGGGCTTGAGCGACGAGCGGTTCACCAGAGGTCACGTGATCACGTCGACGATCACATCGCTGATCGGCATCGGCGTCGGCTGGTGGTTCTCCGGCGTGGCGGCCGTGGTGGCGGGGTCCACCGCCTTGGCCGCGCCGGGCATCGTCATCGCCCTGGTCCTGACCGGCTGGGTGGTCCGCTTCGGCCGCTC
This sequence comes from Saccharothrix saharensis, assembly GCF_006716745.1. Lineage (NCBI taxonomy): Bacteria > Bacillati > Actinomycetota > Actinomycetes > Pseudonocardiales > Pseudonocardiaceae > Saccharothrix > Saccharothrix saharensis. Next base: position 1,393,028 of record NZ_VFPP01000001.1, read on the forward strand.
CGGCCGAGCCCTGCCACCCGGCGGCCGCCGGTCCGACAGCCCGTTCGGCCCGGGTTACGGCATCGCGGTGCTGGTCATGCTGGTCGCGATCGTCGCCGGCTCACGCCTGCCGGCGACCCTCGACCTGGCCGAAGCGACCCCGGCGTGGGTGCTGGTCGCCGTCGGCGCGCACTTCGCGCCCTTCGCCAAGCTCTTCGGCTCCGCCCGCTACCTGGTGCCGGCCGCCGCGCTCTGCGGCACGGCCGTGCTCGCCGCGGTCCCCGGCGCGGCCGGATCGGAGTGGGCGTGGCGGCTGGTGCCCGGCTTCGGCGGCGCGGCCGTGCTGTGGGCGACGGTCGTGGCCGGCCTGCTCGACGGGCGGCGGTCGGTCGCGGCCCACGCCGTGTGAGGAGCCGTCCACAGGCCGGTGATCGCGTCGATCAGGCCCGTCGCCGCCTCGTCCCGGGTGGCCGGCGGCGTCGCCGTGCCCTCGGCCACCGCCCGCTCCCGCTCGGCGCAAACGTGCACGATCAGGTGGCGGACCATCGCCGCGCGGTCCTGGCGCACGTCGGCGGGCATGTCGGGCAGGAGCCGCAGGAGGGTCTCCACCACGTGCCGCGACGAGGCCTTTGCCAGCGCCTCCTCCGCCATGATCACGCGCAACGCCGGGTCGGTCACCACCTGCGCGCTGACCCGCGCGAACCAGGTCGGGTCGCCCAGCGACGCCAGGTGCGTGGTCACCGGGTGCACCAGGCACGACACCCGGTCCCGCACGTCGGGTGACCCGTCGACCGCGTCCTGCCGCGCCGAAGTGGCAGCCGACCGCCGCGTTGTCGCCCTGCCCGGCGGCGGCGCCGATCCGCCGGTTGGACACCGCGTGCAGACCCCGCTCGGCGGACGACCGCTCCGCCGTGATCAGGATCTGCTGCTCGTCGCCCCGACCCGCTCGGCCCCGGGAGTCCTGCCGACGTCCGCCACCGCGGTCCACACCGTACCCACCCGACGCCGGCCGGGCGGCCGGTTAGATCCCGCCGGCCACGGGTATGCCGCGACGGTGGGGGCCGACTCGCACCGGACGGACTCGCGCTCGACCGACCCGTGGCGGGTGGAGGTGGTGGACATGACGTCGGACTCGCCGACGGGCGACGAACTGGCCGGCGTGTTCGTCCGGGCGTCCGGGCTGCTGCTGTCCGCCGAGGCGGTGAGCACCGCGTTGCTGCTGATCACCTCGACGGCCGAGGAGGTGTTCCCCGGCGCGGTCGGCGCGGGCCTCACGCTGGTCGACCGGGACGGACGCCGGGTGACCGCGGCGGCGACCGACGACGTGGTGGCGCGCGCCGACGCGCTCCAGTACGAGCTGGGCGAGGGACCGTGCCTGACCGCGTACGAGCAGCGCGTCGTGGTGCGGATCGACGACGTGGACCGAGAGGACCGCTGGCCCCGGTGGGTCGAGGCGGTGCGCGGGACGGGACCGCGCGCGGTGCTCAGCGCGCCCGTCGTGGCCGGCGCGGAGACGTTGGGCGCGATGAAGGTCTACGCGGCCGAGCCCGGCGTCTACGGTGAGCGGGAGGAGCGGCTGCTGGAGAACTTCGCCACGCAGGCGGCCGTGCTGCTGGCCAACACGCGCACCGCCGACGACGCCCGCCACATCAGCGACCGCCTCAAGGACGCCTTGCGGGGACGGGAGGTGATCGCGCTGGCCAAGGGCATCGTCATCGCGCGTGACGGCGCCGACGAGCGCGCCGCGTTCCTGGCGTTGACCGACCTGGCGCAACGCCGCGGCACCACACTGCGGGAAGCCGCGGAGGACCTCGTGCGATCAACCGTCGACCGACCCACCCGAACGCCATGACCGATCACCGCGCCGAACAGCAGCAGCACAGCATCGCGGCAGCGCTGGGACACGCCGGGCTCAGCACCGACGAACTCTGGATCCGCTACTTCGCCCTCGGCGGCGACGCCGGGATGATCGAGATCGACGCGTACGTGCACGGGCTGGGCGGCCTGCCGCCGCTGCAACGCGACATCCTCGCCCACGCGATCAACGAGCGGCTGGACGAGCTGACCCCGCCCCGCCGCGCCGACTACAGCCGGCCGACCCGGGAGATCAGGCCGCGCGGCCGCTCGCTGACCGCCCTGGTGGAACTCCTCGAAGGCGCCGAGCTGGCCCCACCCGACCGCCTGCGCGTGCTGGTCGAGGCCGCCGGCCGGGCGCTGGACGTGAGCCTGGCGATGTACCTGGTCGACTACGGGGAACGCCACCTGTGCCCGTGGTCGGCCGACGGCACACCCGACGGCCCGCCGCTGGGCGTGGACGGCACGCGGGCCGGGCAGGCGTTCCGGGAGGTGCGGATCCTCCCGACGACCGTCGACGACCGCCCCGTCCTGTGGGTGCCGCTGCTGGACGGCGCGGAGCGGTTGGGCGTGCTGGAGGTGCGGGTGGCGGACGTCACCGACCTGCACGACCCCGGCCTGCGCACGCAGTGCCGGTGGCTGTCGATGCTGCTCGGGCACCTGGTCACGCTGCTGACCCGGTACGGGGACGCGGTGGACCTCGTGCGGCTGCCGGAGCCGAGCACGGTCACCGGCGAGCTGATCCGGTCCATGCTGCCGCCGCTCACCGCGGGCGTGGACGACTTCGTGGTGACCGGCGTGGTCGAGCCGCGCCACGGTGCCGGCGGTGACGCCTTCGACTACGCGCTCTCCGAGACCACCGCCACCCTGATCGTGCTCGACGCGGCCGGGCACGACCTGCGCAGCGGCCTGATCGCCGCCACCGCCCTGGCCGCGCACCGCCACGCCCGCCGGGCCGGCCGGGACCTGCTCGGGCAGGCGCGCGCCATCGACGAGACGATCACCGGCCAGTTCGGCCCGGGCGCGTCCGCGACGGCGGTCCTGGCGGAGGTGGACCTGGCCGGCGGTCGGCTGCGCTACCTCAACGCGGGACACCCCGCGCCGCTGGTCCTGCGCGAGGGCCGGGTCGTCACGGCGCTCGACGCGGGCCTCTCGCCACCACTGGGCACGGGTGTCGCCCGCCGCACCGTCGCCGAAGCCGTGCTGCGACCCGACGACTGGCTCGTCCTGCACACCGACGGCATCACCGGGGCGCGCAACGACCGCGGCGAGTCCTTCGGCGACACGGTGCTGGCGGACTTCCTGCGCCGGGAAGCGGCCGAGGACAGCCCGCCGCCGGAAACCGTCCGGCGGCTCGTCCGAGCCGTCCTCGCCCACCAGGGCGGTGTCCTGCGCGACGACGCCGGCGTCGTGCTGGCCCGCTGGACCACCCCGCGCACGATCATCCCGTGACGATCCCGTCCCGGCGCGGCGCGGCCGGTCAGCCCGGTCGTCGTGCAGCCGGACCACTCCCCCGACGCGGCCCCGGTTTCCGTCGTGACGGGCGCGGGTTCGGGCATCGGGCGGGCGGTCGCCCGCGCGCTGCTCGACGCGGGCCACCGGGTCGCGTTCGCCGGGCGACGCGCGGACCGGCTGGTCGAGGCCGCCGACCGGGCCCCCGCCGGGAAGGTCCTGGTCGTGCCGACCGACGTCACCTCCGAGGAGTCGGTCGACGCGTTGTTCGACACCGTGCGGGAGCGCTGGGGACGGGTCGACGTGCTGTTCGACAACGCGGGCACGAACGTCGCCGCGACCCCGCTGGAGGACTTCACCCTCGCCCAGTGGTCGAAGGTCGTCGACACCAACCTGACCGGCGCGTTCCTGTGCGCCCGCGCCGCGTTCCGGGTGATGCGCGAGCAGGACCCGCGGGGCGGGCGGATCATCGACAACGGCTCGATCTCCGCGCACGTGCCGCGACCGGACGCCGTCGCCTACAACGCGAGCAAGCACGCCATCACCGGGCTGACGAAGTCGATCTCGCTGGAGGGCCGCCGCCACGGCATCGCCTGCGGCCAGATCGACATCGGCAACGCCGCGACGCCGTTGACCGAGCGCATGGGCGAGGGCGTCCGGCAGGCCGACGGCACCACCGCCCCCGAGCCGACCATGGACGTCGCGCACGTCGCCGACGCGGTCCGCTACCTGGCCGCGCTGCCCCTGAGCGCGCACGTGCAGTTCATGACCGTCATGGCGACCACCATGCCGTTCATCGGCCGGGGCTGGCCCCACCCGACCGGGCCGCTCACCGACCGCTCCCGACGGCCGCGGCCAGCTCCGCGATCGTCGCCGGACCGACCTGGCAGCAGCCGCCGACCAACCGCGCCCCACCCGCGACCCACCCGGCCACGCGCGCGGGCTCGAACGCCGGTGCGCCGGTCCAGCTCCGAGCGTCCGCGTCCCAGTGCTCGCCGCTGTTCGGGTACACCACGACGGGTTTGCCGGTCACGCTCCGCGCGATCGACACGGCCTCGTCCACGTCGACCGGGTCGCAGCAGTTGACGCCCACCGCGACCACCTCGGCCACGCCGCGCACGGCCTCGAACGCCTCGCTCAACGGCTGGCCGGCGCACGTGCGCGTGCCCCGCGCGCTGTAGGACAACCACATCGGCACGCCCGATCCGGCGACCACCCGGAGCACGGCCTCCGCCTCCTGCACGTCGGGGATCGTCTCGACCGCGAGCACGTCCGCCCCCGCTTCCGCCAGCACCTCGATCCGGGGCCGGTGGAACGACTCCAGCGCGTGCGGCGACAACCCGTACCGCCCGCGGTACTCCGAGCCGTCGGCGAGCATCGCGCCGTACGGGCCGACCGACGCCGCCACCCACCGCGGCCCGTCCACCTCGGCCGCCGCACTGCGGGCCAGGGCCACGCTGTCGCGCAGCAGCCCGGCTGTCTCGGCCGCCCCGAGCCCGCGCCGGGCGAAGCCCTCGAACGTGGCCTGGTAGCTGGACGTGATCGCGACCTCCGCGCCCGCCCGGTAGTAGGCCAGGTGGGCGGTCCGGATCGCGTCCGGTTCCGTCAGCAGCAGGCGGGCCGACCACAGCGAGTCGGACAGGTCGTGCCCGGCGGCCGCAAGGGCCGTCGACAGGCCGCCGTCCAGCACCACCACGCGCCGGGCCGGCACGTCGGACAGCGGTTCCCCGGACACGCCCGCGACTCTACCGGCGGTCAGGCGGCCCGCGCGGCGGCGACGAACGCCCGCATCAGGCCGTGGTCCTTGACCCCGCGACTGGACTCGATGCCGCTCGACACGTCCACGCCCCACGGCCGGGCGCGCGTGACCGCCTCGGCCACGTTGTCCACGCCCAGGCCGCCCGCGAGCAGCCACCGGCCCTCGGGCCGTGCCCCGTCGAGGGCGGCGAGGTCCCACCGGTGCCCCGAGCCGGCCTGCGGCGAGTCGAGCAGGAGCATCCGCTCGCCGTACGCGCCGACCCGCACGTCGGTGTCGGCCGTCAGGGAGACCGCGCGCACCAGCGGCAGGCCCGCCGCCGCGACCTCGTCGAACGCGGCCCGCGGGTAGTCGCCGTGCAGCTGGACCGCGCCGATACCGGACTCCTCGGCCAGCCGCCGCACGTCCGCCGCCGCCACCCCGCTGACCACACCGATGGACAGCACGTGCGGCGGCACGTCGCCGACCAGCCGCCGCGCGGTGTCCACGTCCACCTGGCGCACGCTCGCGCTCAGCACGAAACCCACCGCGTCGGCGCCCGCGTCCACTGCTGCGGCGACGTCGGCCGGGGTCCGCAGCCCGCACAACTTCACGTACATGTCCCAGACCCTAGCGCCGGCCTTCCCGTGCCCGGACCGTGCCGTGATAGTGGGGTGCGGCGCTGCGCCCTCCGCGGCGGGGAGGTGGCGCGCGCGTGCGGCAGGCGGGTCGGGAGCTGGTCGGGCGGGAGCCCGAGGTCGCGGTGGCGGCCGGGGTGCTCGACCGGGCGCGGACGGGCACCGCGTGCCTGGTCGTGTCCGGTGAAGCGGGCATCGGCAAGACCTCGTTGTGGGAGCACGTGCTGCGGGACGCGGAACGGCGCGGGTACGCCGTGCTGTCGTGCCGTCCCGCGCAGCCGGAGGCGCGGCTGTCCTACGGCGGGCTGATCGACCTGGCCGAACGGGTGGACGACGACCTGATCGCCCGGCTGCCGGGCCCGCAGCGCACCGCGCTGGACGTCGCGCTGCTGCGCCGTGACGCCGAGGACGGGCCGGGCGACCCGCGAGCGGTGCGGGTGGCCGTGCTCACCGTGGTGCGGGCGATGGCCGCGGCCTCTCCGGTGGTGCTGGCCGTGGACGACGCCCAGTGGCTGGACGAGCCGACTGCCGGTGTCCTGGAGTACGTGGCGCGCCGGCTGACCGACGAACGCGTGGCCGTGGTCGTCACGGTCCGGTCGGCCGGCGGCGACGTCCCCCTCGGCCTGGCCGGGCGGGCCGACCTGGCGCACCTGCGCCCGGCGGGGTTGAGCATCGGCGCGCTGCACCGGTTGGTCCGCGCCCACCTCGGCACGCCGTTGCCGCGGCCGACGTTGATCCGCCTCCAGCGGGCCAGCGGCGGCAACCCGTTCTACGCCTTGGAGATCGCCCGCGCGCTGCCCGAGCCGGGCGCGTTGGGCGCGTTCGGCGTGCCGCTGCCCACCACCCGGGCGGTCGAGGAGCTGCTCGCCGACCGGCTGGCCGCGCTGCCCGACCACGGCCGGGACGCCCTGCTGTGCGCGGCGGCGTTGTCGCACCCGACCGTGGACCTGGTGCGCCGGGCGTCGCCCGACCCCGGGCGCGTCGAGGACGCGCTGGTCGACGCCGAGGACCGCGGCGTGATCGAGATCGTGTCGGGCGCGATCCGGTTCACCCACCCGCTGCTCAGCTCCACCGTGCTGTCCGCCGCGTCCGGCAGCAGGCGACGCCGCGTGCACCGCAGGCTGGCCGAGGTCGCGGACGACCCGGAGACCCGCGCGCTGCACCTGGCGTCGGGCACCGACGGCCCGGACCCCTCGGTCGCCGACGCGCTGGGCGAGGCCGCCCGCAGCGCCCAGTCCCGCGGCGCGCCCGACGCCGCCGCCCGGCTGTGGGAGCTGGCCTCCGCGCACGCGCCGGACCGGCGGGGTCGGGCGGTGGCGCTGGCGTCGTCCGTGGTGTGCCGGTACTTCGCCGGGGACGCCTCGGGCGCGCGCAGGCTCGTGGACGCGGTCGACGTCGACGACGTCCCGGCGGGGCCGGAGCGGGCGGCCGTGCTGCTGGACCTGGCCATCGTGGTGTTCTTCGAGGACGGCCCGGTCGAGGCGACGGCGTTGACCGACCGGGCGCTGGCGCAGGTCGGCGCCGACCCGGTGCTGCGGGCCACCGCGTTCCTGCGGCGGTCGTTGTTCTGCCAGCACGACACCCGGCTCAGGTGCCGCGACATCGAGCAGGCGCGTGCGGCGATCGCGGGTCACGAGGACGAGGTGCCCGCCGACCTGGTGGCGTGCATCCTGATCTGCGGCGCGTACTACGGGCTGCTGGCCGGCGTCGGGCCGGCCGCCGAGGACGTCGAGCGCGGCGCGGCTCTGGTGTCGCCGACCAACCAGACGCGCGAGGCGCGGATGGCGCGCAGCACCCTGCGCGTGCTGTCGAAGTACCTGGACCCGGTGCGGGCGCGGGCGTTGATCGAGGCGGCGCACCGGGACGAGGCCGCGCGCGAGGACGAGGCGGTGGCCGTGCACGAGCTGGTCCACCTGGCCGAGTTGGACGTGTGGCTCGGCGACTGGGCGCGGGCCGGGTCGCGGGCGGACGAGGCCGTGGAGGTGGCGGAACAGACCGGGCAGCGGCCGTGGTTCGCCTACGCGCTCTACACCCGCGCGCTCGTGGACGCGCACCGCGGCCGGTGGGAGGAAGCGCACGCCGCGGCGTCCCAAGGGCTCGCGGTCGCCACGGAGCTGGGTGACCCGTGGGTCGCGGTGCACCAGCGGGCCGTGCTCGGGTTCGTGGAGCTGTCGCGGCACGATCCGGGTGCGGCGCGCGTGCACCTGGCGGCGGCGGTGGCGCGGTGCGCGGAGGTGGGCATGGCCGACTTCCCCATCCCCACGCTGTACGGCGACCTGGTCGAGGCGGTGGTCGAGCTGGGTGAGCACGCCGAGGCCGCCCGGCTGCTGGCGGAGCTGGAGGACCGGCGCGACCGCGCGCCCAGGCCGTGGATCGCGGTCGTCGCGGCCAGGTCCCGGGCGCTGGTGCGGATGGCGTGGGGCGACTCGGAGGGAGCGGAGGAAGCGTTGGCGGCGGCGACCGAGGCGTTGGACCGGCTGCCGATGCCGTTCGAGCGGGCCCGCACCGACCTGGTGCGCGGGCGGGTGGCGCGCCGTCGCCGGACGAAGCTCGCGGCGCGGGAGGCGTTGCTGGCGGCACGGCGGGCGTTCGACCGGGTGGGCGCGCCGTCGTGGGTGGCGCAGGTCGACGCGGAGCTGGCCCGGCTGGGGCTGCGGCGCGGTGACGAGCACGAGCTGACCGCCACGGAACTGCGGATCGCGCGGCTGGTGGCGGCCGGGCTGAGCAACCGCGAGGTGGCGGGGGCGGCGTACGTGTCGGAGAAGACCGTCGAGGCGCACCTGACCCGCATCTACCGCAAGACCGGGGTGCGCACGCGCCGCGAGCTGGCCCGCCTGGACTTCCTGCGCGGGTAACTGTGGGGTCGCTCCCCGATTCGTCGACCCGGCCGCGGGGGGCAGGGTGTCGGCATGACCGCACCCGGAGGCCGGCGGCCGCCCAGGCTGTTCCTGGTCGAGTGCTACCTGCACGCGGCGACCCCGCGTGAGGTCGCCGCCGCGATGACCGCCGTCCGCGCCGCAGCCGACCTGTGCGCGCCACCCGTCACGATGAGGTGCTGCCTCGCCGTGCCGGGCGACGACAGCTACTTCGGCGTCTTCACCGCGGCCGACGTCTCCGCGCTGGAAGGGGTCTTCGACCGGGCAGGCGTGATCTTCGAGCGGATCGTCGAAGCCGCCACCGTGCCGCTGGACCGCGTGACCGAGCTCGAATCCGCCGGGCTCGCCTGAACCGAACCGGCGGTGACCGGGCCGCGTGCCCGGTGCTCACCGCCACCATGCCCGGCGCAGCGCATCCCACACGCCGCCGCCGGAAGGGGCCGGTGTCACACCTGGGGGCTGGCACCGGCCCCGTGCTCCACCCCCGACACCGCTCCAGGGCGACGGGGTCGCGCGGCGCGGGTTCTCCGACCGGGGGCGTGGTGCCCGCCGTGACGGCTGCCACCGCGGTCGCCGGAACGCCGTCCCGGTCGCGATACTGGTCGCGTGACCGCGAAACAGCCCCGCCTGGAGATCGAGTACTGCACGCAGTGCCGGTGGCTGCTGCGTGCCGGGTGGACGGCGCAGGAGCTGTTGACCACGTTCACCGCGGAGTTGGGCGAGGTGGCGCTCGTGCCCGGGACGGGTGGGGTGTTCGACGTCCGGCTCGGCGGCGAAACGCTGTGGTCGCGCCAGGAGCAGGGCGGGTTCCCCGAGCTGGCGGCCTTGAAGCAGCTCGTGCGCGACCGGATCGCACCGGACCGCGACCTCGGGCACTCCGACCGGCACCGCAAGCCCTCGGACGGCTGAACGCCGGTCAGGGGCGGGGCAGGGCGGCGGCGACCTCGGCCAGGGCGTCCAGCGTCTCGGGGTCGACGTGGCCGGCGGCGGTCTCGGTCTCGGCGATCGTGATGGTGGTGCCGTCCACGTCGGTGCCGTAGTGGTGGCCGGTGAACGCGATGTCGGCGAGCCCCAGCAGCGGCGCGCCGAGCGGGTGGATGTCGCCGCTGCCGTGGCGGTCCTCGATCCGCTTGAACGCGCGCAGGTCCCGGCTGGTGCGGAAACCCACCCACGCCACGGACACCACGGCGTTGTTGCCCGAACCGTCCCCGACCGCGATCACCATCCGGTCCAGCGACGTGCAGGGTGTGTGCGCGAAGAACGCCCGGACCTCGCCGTGCGACGCCGACAGGCACTCCACCTGCCGCCGCAGCGCGTCGTCCAGCCTCCGCACACCCATCCGCTGCCACGCGCCGTCGCGATCACCCCGCCTCGCCGCCTTCTGCCCGTCCAGCTTGCGCGCCGTCACGCTCGACGACCCCGCCGAACCGCCCGCGCTCGACCCGAGCACCCCTCCCCCGCCGGCCGCACCCCCGGCACCGACCAGGCCCAGCACCAGCGCCCCGGCCGCCAGCACGGCTCCCCCACTCCGCTTGCGGCCGTTGATCGGTACGACCCGCCCGTCCTTCGTGATGAACTCCGTCGCCACGACTCGCCCCCTTGATCGGTGTTCCTCGTCCCCGATCGCAAGCTAGTGACGGGCACCGACGATGTCGGACCCTTCTTCCCCCTGGTCACCCGATCGAGCGACCAACGAGGAACGGGGTCCCGCGCGCGTCGGCGCGGGACCCCGTTCGAGAGTGGAGCGGAGATCAGCTGGTCGGGAAGTTGTCCGCGGTGCTGATCCGGCTCTTGAGCAGCGCACCCGACTCGGTCAGCACACCGCTGCTCGAGTAGTCGCCGCCGTTGCACGTGCCCGGCCGCAACGCGGCACTGCTCTCGTTCGCGTCCGAGTACGTCCAGTTCGCGTAGCCGATCTTGAGCTGGTCCAGCAGGTCCAGCCAGGCGATCGTGCTCGACCGGTCGAACGTGCCGCCGCCCGTGGCCAGCACCGTGCCGAACTCGGTCACGAACAGCGGCAGCCGCGAGGCCGCCCGGCTGACCGCGGCGCGGTAGTTGTCCTTGTGGGACGCGGCGTAGAAGTGGAACGCGTACATGATGTTCGTGGCGTTGACCGGGTTGTTGATGACCTCGGTCTCGCTCGAACCCTCCGACACGCCCAGCGACGACCACGCCCGCGTGCCGACGATGACCACGGCGTCCGGGTCGGCCGCGCGGATCACCGGGATGACCTGCTCGGCGTAGCTCTTGATCGACGCCCAGCTCACGCCGTTCGGCTCGTTGGCGATCTCGTAGATCACGTTCTTCTTGTTCGCGTTGCGCTGCGCCACGGCCGCGAAGAACGTCTTCGCCCGGTCGATGTTGTAGTTCGGGTCGCCCGGCGTGAGGATGTGGAAGTCGATCATCGCGTACATGCCGCGCGCCTCGGCCATGTCGACCAGGCTGTTGACGCGGTTGGTGAACCCGGACGGGTTGGTCTCGTAGCCCTGCTCCTGCACGTACATCGCGATGCGGAACAGGTCGGACTTCCAGTCGTTCGCCAGCGCGTCCAACGAGTTGTTGTTGTAGCACTTGTCGAACCACTGGATGCCGTGCGTGCTCATGCCGCGCAGCTGGATCGGGCGGTTGTACTGGTTGCACAGGTTGACACCGCACACCCGGAGCTGGCCGTTGATCTCGACCGGGTTGCGGCCGACCGGCGGGTTCGTGGTGGTCGTCGTGGTCGTCGTGCTGGTCGACGTCGTGGAACCCGTGCAGAGCACGCCGTTGAGCGTGAAAGACGTGGGCGTCGGGTTGCTGCCCGAGTACGAGCCGACGAACCCGAGGTCCGTGGACCCACCGGTGCCCAGCGTCCGGTTCCAGTCGACGTTGGTCGCCGTGGCGGTGGAGCCCGACTGGGTCCACGTGGCGTTCCAACCCTGGGTCACCCGCTGCGAGGTGGTCGGGAAGGTGACGCCGAGCGTCCACCCGGTGATCGCGTCACCGAGGTTGGTGACCTTGACGCCGGCCTGGAACCCGCCCGACCACTGGCTGGTGACGGTGTAGTCAACCTTGCAACCTTGGGCGGCGGCCACGGCGTTCGGCAACATCGTCGCCGCGGAACCGAGGGCCACCGCGCAAGCCGCAAGAACTGCGGTGGAGCGCTTCACTGAGCCCCTCCTCATCTCGACTTATGTCTGGGAGCGCTCCCAGACCCGTCGGGAACGTACACCGCAAAGTGCGGGCAAGTACAGGGCCCGTCTCGCACAGTGACACATCGCGGTGACGTTCCGTGTCCACCCGGAGCCCGGTCACGGTGCCGCGGCACGCCTCCGCGAGGCTCGCGCGAGGACCTCCGGCAGCGGCACCGCGCGGTCCCGGCCCAGGCAGGCGCCGGTCAGGCTCACGTCCGGCCTCCACGGCGACGAAGCCGGGTCCTGCCTGCCGTCGGCGAGGTGGGACTCGATCACCACGCCGACCAGCGCCCGACTGCCCCCGCGGGTTGGCGCGCGCGGTCCTTGCCGCTGTTGCCGTGCGAGGCGTCCACGACGACGCGCAGGGACAGGCCCACCGCGTTCAGGGCCCGAGCGCCTCGGCGACGTCGGCGGCGGTGTGGTTCGGCTTCGGACCGCCCCGAAGGACCAGGTGCGCGTCACCGTTCCCGGTGCTGCGGGGAACGTGGTCAGCCGTCCGTCCGGCGCCACGCGGGGAACGCGTGCGGCAGGCCCGCGGCGCGGATCGCGTCGACCGCCGGAAGACCCCGCGGCAGCGACGACCGAACCGCACCGGAGGCGCCGTGTCCAGTCCACGGTGGAGCGTTTTCGACTCACGCGCGGAGCGTGGCGCCGCCGTTCACGAACAGGGCCTGCATGGTGATGTGCCGCTCGGTCCAAGACCGGGAACAGGGCGGCTTCGGCGACGTCACGCGGATCGGCGATGCGCCCCGACGAGTCGCCGACCCGGAACTGCTCGGCGCACCGGCCACGCGAGACGGTGCATCGGACCTTGCCCGCCGCTTCCGCATCACGCGCTCCATCGGCACGCTCACCCGGCCGGCCGGGTATGGCACCTCACCGACCGTCCCCGGGAGTGGCAGGGGTGATCGGGATCATGGTCGGCCGGGCGGCTCCCAGCGGTAGTCCATCTGGCGTGCCGTGGCGACGGCGAGGTCCGGCGAGGCGAGCCGGCCGACCAGGTGCAGGGACAGGTCCAAGCCGGCGCTGATCCCGGCGCTCGTGGCCAGGTCGCCGTGGTCGAGGAAGCGGACGTCGTCGCGCACGTCCAGGTCCGGCCACCGGCGGCGCAGGTCGGCGACGTCCTCCCAGTGCGTGGTGACCGGGCGGTGGTCCAGCAGTCCGGCGGCGGCCAGCACGAACACACCCGTGCAGACGGACGCGACCACTTTCGCGTGACCGCGGGCCCGCCGCAGCCACGACAGCACGTCCGGCATCGCCTCGACCTCGTCCACGTCGCCGCCGGGCACGAGTACCACGTCACACGCGGGCGCGTCACCGAGCCCGACGTCGGGGACCACTCGCAGGCCGCCCCGGGCGCGGATCGGTGCCGTCCCGGTGACACCGATCGTCACGACCTCGAACGGCACGGCCGCACCGCGGCGGACCGCGACCCGGTTGGCCACCGAGAACACCTCGAACGGTCCACCCGCGTCCAGCACCTCGACCTCGTCGAACAGCAGCAACCCGACGCGCCCGGTCATCGCTCCCCTGCCCGCGCGCACTCGCGGCAGTCGCGGGCCGACGCGGCGACCACCCCGTGCGCCGCGATGGCCAACACGCCCGCGAACCCGGTCAGCGGCCAGTCGGTGGACAACGCCGAGGTGACACCCAGGACGACGGCGGCGAGCGCCATGCCCACCGCGGCGGCGGACGCCGTCCACGCCACGACCGACGGCAGGCGGTGCGGCGTGGGCAGCAGGCGGGTCAGCGGACCGGTGGCCAGCAACGCCGTCACCGCCAGCAGGCCGGACGCGGTCGCCACGGCGGCCAGGTGCGCGGCGAGCGCGCCCAGCCGCCAGTCCGGGTCGCCGGCGGCGACGTGCACCAGGAGTTGGCACACCACGAGGACGGGCACAGTGACCGCGGCGGCACGGGCCGTGCGCCGGGTCTGGGCGATGGTCAGCTCCCGCTGGAACGACGGCGCGATCTCGTCCGCCGTCCCGAAGTCGCGCACCGCGCGGCGGGCGGCCTGGTCGGGCGGCACGCCGAAGCGGGTCTGCGCCTCGACCGCGTCGACCAGGCCGTCCCGCACTTCGCGCAGCATGGCCGCCTTCGCCCGCGCCGGGCCGTGCAGGGACGAGGTCAGCTCCGCCAGGTAGTCCTCGACCGGATCGGCGTTCACGTGGCGTGCCCCTTCGGGGCCAGGTCGAGCACCGCGCCGACGGTGGCGGTGAACTCCTGCCACGTCGAGCGCGCGTCGGCCAGGCTGCGCCGACCCGCCTCGGTGAGCTCGTAGCACCGGCGCGGCCGGTCGGCCACGGGTTGCCAGCGGCTGCGCAGCAGACCCAGCCGCTCCAACCGGTTCAACGCCGGGTAGACGGTGCCGGTGCGCAGTTCGAGCGCGCCGCCGCTGCGCCGCTGCACCGCCGTGATGATCGCATAACCGTGCCGCGGGCCCGGTTCGAGCACCGACAGCAACATCGCGTCCAGGTGCCCGCGCACCGCGTCCGCCCTCATGGGTTGGCAGCCTACACAACCCTTAGGTAGATGTGGTACCTATTGGCAGCCGATATATGTTGGCTGTCTACGCAAAAAGGGAGCCCTGGTGACCAAGCTGCTGCTGTCGGTCCACGTGATCGCCGCGATCCTGGCCGTCGGGCCGATCGCCGTGGCCGCGTCGCTGTTCCCCCGCTTCGCGCGCGAGCCCACGTCCCCGGTCGCCGCGTTCCTGCACCGGACGTGCCGGACGTACACCGCGATCGGCGTGGCCGTGCCCGTCTTCGGCGTCGCCACGGGCGCGAGCCTGGGCGTCCTCGGCGACACGTGGCTGCTCGCGTCGGTGGTGCTGACGGCGGTCGCCGCGGGTCTGCTGGCGCTGTCGATCCTGCCCGCGCAGCGGCGGGCGCTCGACGGCGCGACCGGCGTGGCGAAGCGGCTGGCCATGACGACCGGCGTGTTCAACCTGCTGTGGGCCGTCGTCGTGGTGCTGATGATCGTGCGACCCGGCTCCACCACGGGAGCGTGACGTGGGCAGTCCCCCCGACCACCTGGAAGGACCATGACACCGTTGCCGGATCTACCGGATCTACCGGATCTGCCGTTCCCGCGGACCGAGGTCGCGCTGAACACCGTTCGGTACGTGCGGGGCATCTCCGCGCCCGCCATCTTCAACCACGCCGTGCGCGCCTACTTCTTCGGGCGTTTCCTGGGCGGGCAGAAGGGTCTGCGACCCGATGAGGACTACGACGACGAGCTGCTGTTCCTGGGCTGCGTCCTGCACGACGTCGGGTTGACCGAGGAGGGCGACGGGGACCAGACCTTCGACCTCGACGGCGCCGACCTGGCCGCACGCCACCTGACCGCGCAAGGCGTGCCGGCCGACCGCGTCGAGGTGGTGTGGGACGCGGTCGCGCTGCACCTGACCGGTGCCATCGCGTTGCGCAAGCGGCCGGAGGTCGCGTTGATGGCGGCGGGCACGGGGTACGACATCCGGCCGCACGGGCCCGCACTGCCCGCCGGGTACGCCGACCGCGTCCACGCGGCGCTGCCCCGGCTGGGCGGTGCGGCCGCGTTGCACGACGCCATCGTCCGCCAAGCCCTCGCCAAGCCGCACAAAGCGCCGGTGTTCACCCTGCCCGGTGAACTGGTCCGGCAGCGGACCGGTCAGGTGTGGCCGACCTGGCGGGAGTTGGTCGACGCGGAGCCGAGCTGGGGCGACTACGGGCCACCGGCCGGCTGACCGTCCACACGACACAGTGCGGCCCGGTGCGGGAACGCGTTCCCGCACCGGGCCGCACGACTGATTCAGCTCGCGGCGCAGGTCGGCGTGATGCCCGACGCCGAACCGGTGCCCTGGAAGCCGAACTCGGTCGACATCCCCGCCGCCAGGCGGCCGTTGTAGCTGACGTTGCGCCACTGCACGGTGCCGCTGTTGCCGGAGCGATCGGCGCTCCACGCGTTGGTGACCGACACGCCGGACGGCAGGTTCGTGGTCACCGTCCACCCGTTGATCGCCGCCGACCCCGCGGTGACCTTGACCGTGGCGACGAAGCCGCCGGTCCACGAGTTCAGCGACACCGTGGCGGTGCAGCCGCCCGGGCCGTTGGTCGTGGTCGTCGTGGTCGTGGTGGTGGTCGTCGTGCCCGTGGTGGTCGTCGTGGTCACGCTGGAGCCGCCGCTGTTGAGGGCGTTGAGGGTCGAGGTGTAGGCGGCCTTCTTGTTGCCCGAGCCGTCGAACAGCAGCGGGGTGCCCGAGGCACGCCACGAGTCGGTGTCGCGGATGCCCCACACGGTGATGCCGGTGCAGCGCGTGACCGCCATGCACGCCTTCACGACGCGCTCGTAGTTGGCCGCCTGCGCCGAGCCGGAACCCTCGATGTCGAGCTCGGTGATCTGCACGTCCACGCCGAGGTTGGCGAAGTTCTGCAGCGTCGTCTGGTAGTTCGACGGCACCGGGCTCTGGGGGTTGAAGTGCGACTGGAGACCGACGCAGTCGATCGGCACGCCCCGCTGCTTGAAGTCCTGCACCAACCGGTAGACGGCCTGGGTCTTGGCGTGGGTCCAGTCGTCGGTGTTGTAGTCGTTGTAGCAGAGCTTCGCACCCGGGTCCGCCGCCCGCGCGGCGCGGAACGCGGCCTCGATCCAGTCGTTGCCGGTCCGCTGGAGGTTGGAGTCACGACGCGCGCCCGAACTGCCGTCCTGGAACGCCTCGTTCACCACGTCCCACGCGTAGATCTTGCCCCGGTAGTACGTGGCCACCTGCGTCACGTGGTTCAGCATCGCGTTGCGCAGCGCGGTGCCGGACATGTTCTGCATCCAACCCGGCTGCTGCGAGTGCCACGCCAACGTGTGCCCGCGCACCCGCATGCCCTGCGCCCGGGCGTGGTTGACGATCCGGTCCGCGCTGGCGTAGCTGAACTGGTTCTGGTTCGGCTCCGTCGCGTCGATCTTCATCTCGTTCTCGGCCGTGACCATGTTGAACTCGCGGTTCAGGATCCCGACGTACGTGGAGTCGCTGAGCCTGTTCCCGGCCACGGCCGTGCCGAAGTAGCGGCCCGACTCGGCCGCCGAGGCGCCGAGCGTGGTGCCGGCGCTGGCCGACGTGGCCAGGAGCACCGCGGCGCCCGTGGTGGCGGTCACCAACGTCGACACGAGTGCCGCTCGCACCACTGACCTCGATGTCAGCTTCATGTTTGCACCTTCTGGGAGCACCTGCGGGTTCGGCAGGTGGTGGGTTGGTTGCTCGGGCGACCCGAACCCGCGGGGCGGCGTGGTCCGGATCCGAACACTTGGCCGAGGAGGACCCGGTGCCGCGGAATTCCTCCTCGCCAACGCGACAAGTCCTTCGAGTAGGTCCTCCAGAGCGTGCGCAGCGCAGGCGGACACCGTCGGGGGCGGCACCCGACCACGTCCAGCCTGAAACTTTTAGAAGTATTAACCGAAACAGATAGGTCTGGCAAGCACCGAAACAGTCCGGCCTTGCGGGCTTGTCCGCACTCGGGTACGACTGCCCACCTGGCCTGCGGCAAGGCAGTCGTACCCGAAACAACCGGTCAGAACTCTGAAGCGCGCCCTTGTGTCCACTTGCGCCATATTCGAGGGGCTTCGAAAGTATTCGAAAGAAGATTCGCAACTTTTAAGCGGCACGTGCTCCGGTTACCGGCAGTGGATTAGGCCGAACGCACCTGTCGAACGGGGTCGCGCTCAGCCGAGCGGCCAGCCCGTGTAGGCCTCGGCGAGGTGGGTGGCGGCGGCCGTGCCGGACGTGACCAGTTCGAGCTCGCCGAGCTGCCGCTTGAGGTCGAACGGCGTGCCGGCCGGGTCGGTGTGCAGCATCGACGTCATCCACCACGAGAAGTGCTGCGCCCGCCACACCCGGCGGGACGCGGTCGGGCCGTAGGCGTCCAGCGGTTCGGTGGCCCCGGTCGCGAAGTGCTCCTCCAGCGCGCGGGCCAGCACCACCACGTCGGCCACCGCGAGGTTCAGGCCCTTCGCACCGGTCGGCGGCACGACGTGGGCGGCGTCGCCGGCCAGGAACAGGCGGCCGTGCCGCATCGGCTCGCACACGTAGCTGCGCATGGGGATCACGCCCCGGTCGAAGATGCGGCCCTCGGCCAGGCTGAAGCCGTCGCCCGCGACCCGGGCGTTCAGCTCGGCCCAGATCCGGTCGTCGCTCCAGTCCTCCGCGCGCTCGTGGGGGTCGCACTGGAAGTACATCCGCTGCACCTGGGGCGTGCGGGTGCTGATCAGCGCGAACCCGCGTTCGGAGTGCGCGTAGACGAGCTCCTTCGCCGACGGCGGCGCCTCGGCCAGGATGCCGAACCACCCGAACGGGTAGGCGCGGAAGTAGTCGGTGCGCACGGCGTCGGGGATGGCGCGCCTGCTGATGCCCGACGAGCCGTCACAGCCGGCGATCACGTCGCAGCGCAGGTGGACGGGCGTGCCGTCGGCGTCGGTGAACGAGAGGACCGGTTCGTCCGAGGTGATGCCGCGCAGCTCCACGTCGGTCGCACCGAAGCGGAGGTCCGCGCCGCTCGCCAGCCGTGCCGCGATGAGGTCCTTGAGCACCTCGTGCTGCGGGTAGAGCCAGACCGCCCGGCCGGTGAGCCCGGTGAAGTCGATCCGGTGGCCCCGACCACCGAACCGCAGCTCGATGCCCTCGTGCCGCGCGCCTTCGGCCACCGCCCGCGCGCCGACGCCCATCGCGGTCAGCAGCTCCACCGTGCCCTGCTCCAGGACGCCGGCGCGGATGGTCCGCTCGATCGCCTCGCGGCTGCGCGTCTCGACCACCACGGAGTCGATGCCGCGTTCGGCCAGCAAGTGGGACAGCACCAGGCCGGCCGGGCCGGCGCCGACGATTCCGACTCTCGTTCGCATGGGTCAAGCCAAGGGTGACGTGCGGCCGTTCGCCAGGATCGACTTCCACTGGGTGGAAGAGGCCGCGACTTCGGGACGGCCGCGTGGTTACGTTCGGTGCCCGGCTGTCGGTGGCGGGCCGTGGGCGGTTGGCGTTCGGCGTGCGAAGGAGGCGGCATGGTGGTCAACCGCGACGCGCCCCGGCGGTCGATGGCGGGACGGGCGCTGGCGTTGCTCGGCGTGTTCGACACCGCCCACCCCCGGCTCAAGCTGACCGAGCTGGCGCGGCGCGCGGACCTGCCGCTGGCCACCGTGCA
The DNA here is from genome assembly GCF_006716745.1 of Saccharothrix saharensis. Taxonomy (NCBI): domain Bacteria; kingdom Bacillati; phylum Actinomycetota; class Actinomycetes; order Pseudonocardiales; family Pseudonocardiaceae; genus Saccharothrix; species Saccharothrix saharensis. Next base: position 1,411,889 of record NZ_VFPP01000001.1, read on the forward strand.
CCGGCTGGCCGGCGAGCTGGTGTCGTGGGGTGCGCTGGAACGTGACGCGGACGGGTACTTCAGCATCGGGCTGCGGCTGTGGGAGGCGGCGACGCTGGCGCCGGTGGCCGGTCGGCTGCGGGAGATCGCCCTGCCGTTCATGCAGGACCTGTACGAGACGACGCGCGAGAACATCCACCTGGCCGTGCACGACGGTTTCGACGCGTTGTACGTGGAGAAGCTGTCCGGGCACCGGTCGGTGCCGGTCATCTCGCGGATCGGGGCGCGGTTGCCGATGCACGCGACGGGGGTCGGCAAGGCGCTGCTCGCCCGCGCCGACCCGGAGTTCGTGCGCCGCTACCTGGCCCGTCCCCTGCCCCGGGTCACCCGGTACACGATCACCGAGCGGGCGCGGTTGGCCCGTGAGCTGCGTGCGACGGCCGAACGCGGGTACGCGCTGACGAACGAGGAGATGACGCTCGGCTCGTGCTCGGTCGCCGTCGCGATCCCGGCCGACGGGTACGAGCCGGCCGGGGCGCTGGGCATCGTGGTGCACTCGGTGCGCACGGACCTGCACCGCCTCGTGCCCGACCTGCGTGCGGCCGCCGAGGGGATCGCCCGACGGCTGGAAGCGGCGCACCGAGCCGTCCACGTGACGTGAGCGTTGAACTCGGGGTACCTGAACGTAGGACTCTCGGGACCTGGGTGTTCGACTCTCGGGGCCCGAGTGTTCGACTCTCGGGACCTGGGTGTTCGACTCACGGGAGGGGGTGGTGGCGGAGGGCCGCTTTGCGGACCTTGCCCGAAGCGGTGCGGGGCAGGTGGTCCACGAGGTCGAAGTGGACGGGCACCTTGTACTTGGCGAGCCGGGGCAGCAGGAAGGCGCGCAGTTCGTCCCGGGTGGGACCGCGGCCCGAGGCGGGGCGCACGAACGCCCGGCCGACCTCGCCCCACCTCGGATCGGGCACGCCGACCACCGCGGCCTCGACCACGTCCGGGTGCTCGACCAGGGCGTTCTCCACCTCGGCCGGGTAGACGTTCTCCCCGCCGGAGATGAACATGTCCTTGAGCCGGTCCACCACGTGCAGGTGGCCGTCGGCGTCGAACCGGCCGACGTCACCCGTGCGGAACCACCCGTCCGGCAGGAACGCGGCCGCGGAAGCGGCGGGGTCCCGCCAGTAGCCGGGCGTCACGTTCGGGCCCCGGACCAGCACCTCGCCCGGCTCGTCGACCCGCGCGTCGACCCCGTCCGCCCGCACGACCCGGACCTCGCCGAAGAACACCGGCACGCCCGCCGACCCGACCTTGCGCACGCTCTCCGCCGCTTCCAGCGCCGTCGCACCCGGCGCGGTCTCGGTGAGCCCGTAACCCTGGCAGAACGTCAGCCCGCGCTCCTGGTAGGCGCGGATCAGCGAGTCGGGCACGGCCGCGCCGCCGCACAGCAGGTGCCGCAACGACGACAGGTCGGCCGTCGCCCAGCGGGGTGAGGCGACCAGGTCCGCGTACATCGTGGCGACGCCGAACGCGTACGTGATCCGCTCCCGCTCGATGAGGTCGTACACCCGGTCGACGTCCCACGACGAGGTGATCACCGCCGTGCCGCCCTTGAGGAAGGTGGGCAGCAACGTCTGCGCGAGCGCGGCGACGTGGAACAGCGGCGCGGACACCAACGTGCGCTCCGAACCGGTGATGTCCATCGACACCAGGAGGTTGTAGGTGTTCCAGATCAGGTTGGCGTGGGTGAGCATCGCGCCCTTCGGGCGACCGGTCGTGCCCGACGTGTAGAGGATCAGGGCGACGTCGTCGGGGTCCACCGGTTCGTCGATCGGGTCGGCGGGGCTGTCGGCCAGCCCGCGTTCGTACTCCCGCGCCGCCTCCGGTGTCCCCACGTCGACCACCACCGACGGCGACGAGTCCGCCAGCACGTGGTCGACCTCCGGTGGGGCGAGGCGGAAGTTCACCGGCACGAAGATCGCGCCGAGCACGTGCGCGGCGAACATCGTCTCCACGAACGAGGGGTGGTTGGGCCCCCGGTAGGCGACCCGGTCACCCCGCCGCACGCCGTCCGCCCGCAGGCGGTGGGCCAGGCGCGTCACGCGCTCGGCCAGTTCCGCGTAGGTCAGCTCCTGTCCGGAGTGGACGATCGCGACGCGGTCGGGCGACATCCGCGCGCGCCGGCACGGCCAGCTCCCGAGCCCCGAGTTGCGCACTTTCGGCCCTCCTGTCAGGGAACCGGGTGGAGATCACGCGTGCCGGTCTCCTTCAACGCCAGCACGCACACGACGGTGAGCAGGCAGAACCCCGCGACGGCGACCGAGATCAGGGTCGTGCCCCGGCCTCCGCTCACCCGTTGGAGCTCGGCGAACAGCAGCGGCGCGAGGCCCGCGCCCAACCCGGCGACCTGGTAGCCCAGCGACGCGCCGGTGTACCGGTTCTCCGTGCTGAACAGCTCGCTGTAGAGGGCCGCCAGCGGCCCGTACATCATCGGGTGGATCACGCCCTGGCCCAGCACCAGCGCGAGGGTCAGCAACGCCGTGTCACCGCTGTCCACCATCGGGAACAGCACGAACGCGAAGACCGCCATCGCCACCGCGCCGGCCACCACGACCGGGCGCCGGCCGAACCGGTCCGAGGCCGCCGACCAGCCGAGGATGCCCACCACCGCGCAGGCGGACGACACCGTGAGCGCGTTCAGCACGGTCTGCCGCGCGTGCCCGGCCGCGACACCGTGCGCCACGACGAACGTGGTCAGCGTCGACTGCGCGACGAACGCGGCCAGCCCCACCCCGATGCCCAGCAGCAGCACGCGCCGGTGATCGCGCAGCACCTCCACCACCGGCACGCGCCGCCTGCCGCCCGTCTCCCGCGCCGCCGCCTGGAACGCGGGCGTCTCCTCGACCCGGTGCCGCACGAACAGCCCGACCCCGAGCAGCACCACGCTGACCAGGAACGGGATGCGCCAGCCCCAGTCCAGGAACGCCCGCTCCCCCACCGCCGCGGCGGTCGCCGTCAGCGCCACCGTCGACAGCACCAGCCCGCACGGCGCGCCGGCGTTGGTGAACCCGGCCCACAACCCGCGCCTGCGCGTGGCGTGCTCGGCGGACATCAGCACCGCACCGCCCCACTCGCCGCCGACCGCGATGCCCTGCACCACGCGCAGCACCACCAAGCCGACCGGCGCGATCCACCCCACCTGCGCGTAGGTCGGGAGCAGGCCGATCAGGGAACTCGCCACGCCCATCAGCACCATCGTCAGCACGAGCATCCGCTTGCGGCCGAGCAGGTCGCCGAAGTGGCCGAACAGGACGCCACCGAGCGGCCGGGCCAGGTAGCCGGTGGCGAACGTGCCGAAGCTCGCGACGGTGGCCACGAGCGGGTCGAGGGAGGAGAAGAAGACCTTGTTGAACACCACGGCGGACGCGGTGGCGTAGAGCAGGAAGTCGTAGTACTCGATCACGCTGCCGAGGAAGCTCGACGCGACGGCGCGGCGGAGTCGGACGTTCGGCATGGCGGGTCCCTCAGCTGTAGTGCCGGTACACGGCGCGCGCGACGCACGCCGGCTTGTCCGAGCCGTCGATCTCGACGGTGAAGTCCAGCGCCATCTGCACGCCGTCGCCCTCGACCTCGTCCACCGAGACGACGCGGCCCGCGAGCCTGATCTTGTCGCCGACGCGCACGGGACTCGGGAAGCGCACCTTGTCCAGGCCGTAGTTGACGCTCATCCGCACGCCGCCGATCGCCAGCAGCTCCCCGAACAGCGGGATGATCAGCGCCAGCGTGAGGTAGCCGTGCGCGATGGTGCCGCCGAACGGCCCGGAGGCCGCCCGCGCGGGGTCCACGTGGATCCACTGGTGGTCGTCGGTGGCGTCGGCGAACGTGTCGACGCGGTCCTGGGTGATCTCGCGCCACGCGGTGTGGCCGAGGTCCTGCCCGGCCAGCGCGAGGAGTTCCGCCTTGCCGTTCACGGTGGTCATGCGCGCTCCGTCTCCGCGGGGCCGAGGCCGAGCAGCCTGGCCGCGTTGTGCTTGAGGATCTTGGGTCGGACGGCGGGCTTGATCTCCAGCGCGGCGAAGTCGGCCAGCCAGCGGTCCGGGGTGATCACCGGGTAGTCGGACCCGAACAGCACCTTGTCCTGCAACAGCGTGTTCGCGTAGCGGACGAGCTGCGGCGGGAAGTACTTGGGCGACCACCCCGACAGGTCGATGTGCACGTGCGGTTTGTGCGTGGCCACCGCCAACGCCTCGTCCTGCCAGGGGAACGACGGGTGGGCGAGCACGATCCGCAGCTCCGGGAAGTCGACCGCGACGTCGTCCACCAGCATGGGGTTCGAGTACTTGAGCCGGATGCCGCCGCCACCGGGCACGCCCGCGCCGATCCCGGTCTGCCCGGTGTGGAACAGCGCGGGCACGCCGAGCTCCTCGATCACCTCGTACAGCGGGTAGGCCATCGGGTCGTTCGGCGCGAAGCCCTGCAGGCTCGGGTGGAACTTGAAACCGCGCACGCCGTGCCGCTCGACGAGCAGGCGCGCCTCCCGTGCGGCCGCACGCCCCTTCCACGGGTCCACGCTCGCGAACGGGATCAGCACGTCGGCGTGCTCGGCGCAGTTCGCCGCGACCTCCTCGTTGCGGATGGGCGGGTGGCCGGTGGCGTGCTCGGCGTCGACGGTGAAGACGACCGCCGCCATCCGCCGCTCCCGGTAGTGCGCGGCCAGTTCGTCGACGGTCGGTTGGCGGTGGCCGTGCGCGCCGAAGTACTTCTCGGAGGCGGCCAGCAGCTCGGGGCTCAGCGACGGGTGACCGTCCCGGGACACCTCGGCGTGGGTGTGGACGTCGATGGCCACCAGGTCGTCCAGCGGGAGCACCACGTCACGCCACCGGCGGGTTGGGCGCGGGGATGCCGAAGGTCTCCGGCTCGGCGCCGACGCCACTCGCCCACGACCGCGCGATGGCCTCGGCGGTCCACCCGCCGTCGGCGAGCGCCACCGCCTTCTCGCGGGGGTGCGCCCACAGGGCCAGCCGGTCGCCGCCGATGCCGATGGCCTGGCCGGTGACGTGCCGCGCCGCGTCGGAGGCCAGGAACACGATCAGCGACGCGACGTCCTCGACCGTGCCCAGGCCCTCGTCCTTGCGCAGCCAGTCGGGCAACGGCGCGCCGGTGCGCTCGGCCTCCTCGATGACGGGCGCGAACGCCGGGATGGTGCGGGTCATCTCCGTCGCCGCGACCGGCACCACCGCGTTGACCGCGATGTCCGCGCGGGCCAGTTCCAGCGCCCACGTGCGGGCCATGGCCACGATGCCCGCCTTCGCCGCCGCGTAGTTGGTCTGCCCGAAGTTGCCGCGCTGACCCGCCGGCGACGAGATCAGCACCAGGCTGCCGCCCCGGCCCTGCTCCCGCATCCGGACCGCCGCCGCGCGGGCGCAGGTGAACGTGCCCCTCAGGTGCACGTCGACCACCGCGTCGAAGTCGTCGTCGGACATCTTCCAGAGCACCTTGTCGCGCAGGATGCCCGCGTTGGTGACCAGCACGTCGAGCCCGCCGAACTCCTCGACGGCGGCCGTGACGAGCCGGTCGGCGGTGTCGGCGGGCCCGACGGGCGCGACCACCGCGACCGCCCGTCCACCCTCGGCCACGACCGACTTCACCACCGCGCTCGCCGCCTCGGCGTCCACGTCGTTGACCACGACCGCGGCACCCGCCCGGGCCAGGGCTTCCGCGTACGCCCGGCCCAACCCCCGGCCACTGCCGGTGACCACCGCGACCTTCCCTCGCAAGTCCATGACGGCGAACATACGGCAGTTTCGTGACGGCAGTCCATAGTCTGCCCAATATCGACGGGGCGCGGTTGTCGGACCCCTGGTCCACTGTGGTTTCCTCGGCGCCGGATCGCGCCGGCGACGGACGGGAGGGCCCGGTGGTGGAGACGACGGTGGCCGAGGTGATGGCCGAGCTGGCCGCGCTGGAGGACCCACGCGCGCGCGAGGTGAACGAGCGGCACGGCGACGACCACGGCGTGAACCTGGGCAAGCTGCGCGCGCTGGCCAAGCGGCTGAAGACCCAGCAGGACCTCGCGCGCGAGCTGTGGGCGACGGGTGACACGGCGGCGCGGCTGCTGGCGCTCCTGGTCTGCCGCCCGAAGGCGTTCGGGCGCGACGAGCTGGATGCCATGCTGCGCGGTGCGCGCAAGCCCAAGGTGCACGACTGGCTGGTGAACTACGTGGTGAAGAAGAGCCCGCACGCCGAGGAGCTGCGCCTGGCGTGGTCGGACGACCCCGATCCGGTGGTCGCGAGCGCGGGCTGGGCGTTGACCACCGAACGGGTGGCCAGGAAGCCCGAAGGCCTCGACCTCGACGGGCTGCTCGACGTCATCGAGGCGGAGATGAAGGACGCCCCGGACCGCTTGCAGTGGGCGATGAACCACTGCCTGGCCCAGATCGGGATCGACCACCCCGGCCGACGCGCCCGAGCGCTGGACATCGGTGAGCGCTTGGAGGTGCTGAAGGACTACCCGACTTCCCCGAACTGCACGTCGCCGTACGCGCCGGTCTGGATCGACGAGGTGGTGCGCCGGCAGCAGGACGCGTGACGAGGGATCGCGGCCCCGGGAGGTGGCCGCGATCCCTCGGGTCGCGTCGGGTCAGGCAGCCGGCGTCATGACCTTGTCGATGACGAACACGGTGGCGTTCGCGGTGGGGATGTTGCCGCACAACACCTTCGCGCCGTTGACGGTCACGTTGTCGCCCGAGCCCTCGACCTTCAGCGTGCCACCCTGGACGGTCGGCAGGTTCGCCGACGACAGGATGCCGTCCTTGTCCATGCGCTGCGGCACGACGTGGTAGGTCAGGATGCTCGTCAGCTTGGCCTTGTCGGCGAGCACGGCGTTGAGCGCGTCCTGGCCGAGGGCCTCGAACGCGGGGTCGTAGGGCGCGAAGACGGTGTACTCGGCGTCCGCCTTGTTGAGCGTGTCCACGAGGCCGGCTTCCTTGACGGCGGCCACCAGGGTCTTGAGCAGCGGGTTGTTGCTCGCGGCGGTGGCGACCGGGTCGTCGACCATGCCGTCGAGCGAGCCCTCGGTGTCCTTGGGCAGGGCGGTACAACCCGGGCCGAACACGTCACCGGTCTTGGTGACGCCGTCGCTCATCGCCTTGGTGGTGGACGTGGTCGTGGTGGTGGCCGGTGCCGACGTGGTGGCGTCGGAGGCGGCCTGCTGGCCGCTGCCACAGGCGGTGACGGAGATCAGGGCCGCGGCGAGGACGCCGATCGTGGACGCGAGCCGGGTGGTGCGCATGAGAGGTGCTCCTTTGTGGACTGTCCCGCGGAGGTGGTCGCTCCGGGCTTGTCACGAGTGGTTCGACGCCGCGGTCGGTTCGGATTGGTTGGTGCGGAAGAAATTTCTCCGCCGCTGGTCACGGCCGCGCGGTGAACACGATCGTGTGCCACCCGCTGGCGCCGTCGGGGATCGGCTCGGCGCGGTCGGGGGTCTGGGCCCGCCCGGTCCGGTCGGTGGCCCGCGCCTCCAGGGTGTGCGAGCCGGCGGGCAGGTCGAGTTCGACGCGCCACATCCGCCAGGTGTCGGCGTTGACCTCCGTGCCGAGGGTCGCGACCTGCCACGGCCCGCCGTCGACGCGGACCTCCACCCGGTCCACACCCCGGTGCTGCGCCCAGGCGACGCCAGCGGCGACGAACCGGCCGGCGGGCACCTGCTCGAAGGGCTTGGGCCGGTCCACGCGGGACATCGTCTTGATCGGCGCGCGCTGCGCCCAGTCCCGCTCGACCCAGTAGGCGTCGAAGTCGGCGAAGGTGGTCAGCTCGGCGTCCACCAGCCACTTCGTCGCCGAGACGAACCCGTAGAGGCCGGGCACGACCATCCGCACGGGGAAGCCGTGCTCGGCGGGCAGCGGTTCGCCGTTCATGCCGAGCGCCAACAACGCGTTGCTGCCGGGCGCCATGATGTCCTCGACCGGTGTGCCGCAGGTCCAGCCGTCCGCGCTGCGGGTCGCGAGCTGGTCCGCGCCGGGTCGGACGCCCGCCTCGGCGAGGACGTCGCTCAGGGAGACACCGATGAAGTCGGCGGTGGAGATGTAGGGGCCGCCGACCTCGTTGGACACGCAGCAGAGGCTGATCGTCCGCTCCACCAACGGCCGGCTCAGCAGGTCGTCATAGGTGAGCACGAGTTCGCGGTCCACCATGCCGTGCACGCGCAGGCGCCAGTCCTGCGCGCGCAGCCTGGGCACCGACAACGCGGTGTCCACCCGGTAGAAGTCGGCGTTGGGCGTGATGAACGGGGGCGTGCCGTCGCCGGTGAAGTCCGCGCCCGCCGGGATGGGCGGCGCGGCCACGTCCGGGGTCAACCGGATCGCCCGGCGGGAGGCCTCCACGTCCACCCGGCCGCCGACGAGCTGCCCGACCACCGCACCCGCCCCCGCCGCGGCGGCCACGGCCGTGGAGGTGATCAGGAAGCGGCGGCGGCCCAACCCGGGCACCCGCCAGTCCACCGGACGGCCGCGCCGGCTGTCCACCGAGGAGAGCCGGTGCAGCCACCGGAAAACCACGACGCCGACGACGAGGCTCGTCACCGGCGCCGGCACGGCGGTCACGCCCAGCGTGGGGCGGGCCAGCACGGCGGCGACGCCGACCGCGCCGAGCCCGGCCGCCAGGACCGTGCCGGGCAGCGGGCTGCGACGGGACAGCAGCCCGGCGACGGCCGCGGTGGCGGTGATGACGAACGCCATGCCCGCCAGCAGGGCGGTCTTGTCGTCCTCGCCGAACGTGCGGATCGCGAAGTCCTTCACCGGGTGCGGTGTCAGGTCGATGGCGGTGTTGCCGACGGCCAGGAACGGCGAGGCGAACGGGTCGACGAGCGCGGCGACGAGGTGCCCGGAGGCCAACGCCGCCGCCACTGCGACGAGTCCCGTCGCGGCCGCCGCCCACAGCGGCGGCCACGACTCCCCGGTACCCGGTTCCTGGTGGTGCGCGGTTGCGTTCACACCCGGTGTTCGTGGCCGCGAGCCCCGCGGATTGCCCCGCTCACACCAGCGGGAGGACCACCACGGTCGGACTCGTGGGCCGGGGTGACCCGCCGCGCGGCTCCACGGTCAGCCCCACGGCTTCCCGGCCGGTGAAACCACTGGCCAGGACCGGGGTTTCCGCCTCGCCGGACGGCCTGAGCAGCCCGGCCGGGCGCGGTCCGTCGGGCCCGATCAGCCACAGCTGGTAGTCGCGGTCCTCGGGCAGCCGAGCGAGGCCGTGGCCGAGGAACAGCACCTGGCCCCGGGCCGCGGACGCCACGACGGTGCCCGTGCCGCCGCCGGTCACGTCGCCGCGGACGAGCTCGGCGTCCGGCGCGGCCAGCAGCTCGGCGACCTGCCGGTTGCGGTCCTCGACCTGGGCCAGCGCCCGCAGGTCGCGTTCCAGCCTGCGGTTGTCGTCCACGGCCTGCACACCGAGCACCACGGCGACCACGATGCCCGCCGCGGCGGCCAGCGCCGCCGTGCGCCGCACCCACGGCGTCCGACCCGTCGGCGTGGTCGCCGGCGGGAGCTGGGGCGTCGCGGCGACCGAGGCCAGCACCTTGTCGCGCAGGTGGGCGGGTGGCTCGACCGCGGTCTCACCGGCCAGCACCGCGGTGGTCTCCAGCAGTTCGGCGGTCTCCTGCGCACAGGTCGGGCAGCCCGCGAGGTGCTCCTCGAACAGCCGCCGCTCGGCGTCGGAGACGGCGTCGAGCACGTAGGCGCCGATCAACGTGTGCGCGTCGTGGCGCGTCGTGTCACCGGTCACCGGGTCACCCCCAGGCAGTCGCGGAGCCGGATCAGCCCGTCCCGCATCCGGGTCTTCACCGTGCCCAGCGGGATGCCGAGCACGGAAGCGGTCTCCGGGTAGGTGTAGCCCTTGAAGTAGCCGAGCAGGATCGACTCCCGCTGGAGCTCGGTCAGCGTCGACAGGCACCGCCGCACCTGCCGCTGCTCGATGCGCGCGGCCACCTGCTCGCTGACCGCGTCGAACGGCGTCTCGACGTCGCGCCGGGCGGCGATGTCCTCACGCCGGGTCGCGGCCTGGGCGGAGCGGACCCGGTCGACGGCGCGGCGGTGCGCCATCGTCATCACCCAGGCCAGCGCGCTGCCCCGGCCCGGGTCGAAGCGGGCGGCGGTGCGCCACACCTCCACCAGCACCTCCTGCGTGACCTCCTCGGACTGCGCGTGGTCGCGCAGGACGCGGCGGACCAGGCTCAGCACCCTGCCCGCCACCACGTCGTACAGCCGCTCGAACGCCCGTTCGTCGCCGCGCGCCACCAGGCGCAGCAGCTCCTCCGCCGAGGCGTCGTCCGCGTGACCCGCGGGTACCGCCCGGAGCTCGCGCTCACGACCTGCCATCGTGTCCCTTTCCACTCGCCCTCGGCAGGTGTTCGGTGCCGGGGGCCCCGCGGTTCGGTCCCGGACGGGATCCGGGGGTTGACCGGCCCGGCCGCACGAGCGGGGGTGGCGGCCGGGCCGGCGGGTGGTCAGCGCCGCCAGTCGTTCGGGCGGCCGAGGCGCCAGTCGTTGGGACGGGTGGTGCCGGTGGTGACCGTGATGGTGCTCATGCTGCTCTCCTGGGGTGCTCGACTGTGTGTGAGGGCTTGGTTACGGTGTCATCACCTGTCGGGAGGCGGTGACACCCCATGGTCGCGGGGGAACGACGAGGGCGCGCGTCCCCTTTGGCGTGGTGCCGCGGTTGGTCGCTGTGGCGGCTGCCGCGCGCCGTGCTGGCGTACGTGCTCGGAGTGGAGGTCGTCGCGGTGGTCGCGGTGGCGGCCGTGGCGGGGTCGACGCCGGTGACGGGCCGCCACTGGGGGTGGTTCGCCGTGCTGGCGGGCGCGGCCGTGGTGCACTTCGAGGCCGCGCGCGGGCTGGAACGGGTCCGCGAGGTGGCGGCCGAGGGCAGCCCGTACGCGCACCCGCAGTCGATCTGGCTGTTCGCCGGGGTGCTGGTGCTGCCCCCGCCGCTGGTGGCCGCGCTGGTCGCGGTGAGCTACGGCTACGGGTGGCTGCGGATCTACCGGCGCAGCCCGCTGCACCGCAAGGTCTTCTCCGCCGCCACCGTGGTGCTGGGCTGCTGGTCGGCGGGCGCGATCCTGCTCGTCGCCCACCCGGACCGGGCCCTGCCGCACGCCGCGCAGCTCACCGGGCCGGTCGACCTGGGTGCGCTGGTGGCGGCCGGGGTGGCGTACTGGCTGGTCAACCTGGCCCTGGTGGTGGGCGCGATCCTGCTGTCCACGCCCGCCCGGCCGGGCCGCGACGTGCTGGGGCCGCTGAGCCAGCAGTTGGTCATCGCGGCGTCCATCGGCCTGGGCACGGGCCTGGCCGTGGTGCTGGTGACGGCGCCGTGGGTGGTGCCGGTGCTGGTGGTGACCATGCTGGGGATGCACCTCGGCCTGCTGCTGCCGGTCTACCGCACGGCCGCCCGGGTGGACGGCAAGACCGGCACGCTGACCTCGGTGGCCTGGAGCGAGCGCGCCGCCGCCGAGCTGACCCGCGCCGCCGCGACCGGCGCGCCGCTGGCCGTGCTGCTGCTCGACCTGGACCACTTCAGCGCCATCAACAACACGCGCGGGCACCTGGCCGGTGACCACGCGCTGCGGGCGGTGGCCGCCGAGCTGCGCCGCCAGGTCCGCGACCACGACCTGGTGGGCCGGTGGGGCGGCGAGGAGTTCGTCGTGCTGCTGCCGGGCGCGGACCCCGACGCCGCCCGGCAGGTCGCCGAGCGCATCCGCGCCGCCGTCCGCGCGCCGCTGACCGACGTGCCCGCGACCGGCGGGGTCGGCGACGCCATGCGGGTCACCGCGTCGCTGGGCGTGGCCGCGTACCCCGTGCACGGCGCCACGGTCGACGAGCTGCTGCTCGCCGCCGACACCGCCCTGTACCGGGCGAAGAACAACGGTCGGGACCGGGTCGAGACCGCACCGGTCGGCTGACCGCGATGGCGGCGCCGACCGGGCGGGCGCGGTACCGCGAGGTGTTCGCGTCGGCCGAGTTCCGGGCGCTGTTCGTGGCGCACACCGCGTCCACGGTGGGCGACCAGTTCGCCCGGGTCGCGCTCACCGTGCTGGTGTTCCGCGACACCGGCTCCCCGGCGTGGGCGGCGATCACCTACGCGTTGACGTTCCTGCCGGACCTGGTCGGCGGTCCCCTGCTGGCGGGCCTGGCCGACCGCTACCCCCGGCGCGCGGTGATGGTGTGCTCGGACGTGGCGCGGACCGCGCTGGTCGCGGTGATGGCCGTGCCCGCACTGCCGTGGCCGGTGGTGTGCGGGCTGCTCGTGCTGCTGCAACTGGCGGGCGCGCCGGCCGTCCCGGCCCGGACGGCGCTGCTGCCGCAGGTGCTGCCCGGTCCCGCGTTCCGCGCCGGCGCCGCCGCGCTGTCCACCGTGAGCCAGGCCGCGCAGGTCGTCGGGTTCGCCGCCGGCGGCGTGCTGGTCATCGCGGTCGGCACCGGCGGTGTGCTGCTGCTGGACGCCGCGTCGTTCGCCGTGTCGGCCGCCCTCGTGGCGTGGCGGGTGAAGCCGCGGCCCAGGCCGGGTGGCGACGGGGTGGCGCGGCCGGCGTGGTGGCGTGCGGTGACGGCGGGCGCGGTGCTGGTGTGGCGGGACCGGCGGCTCCTCGCGCTGGTCGGCTTCGCGGCGCTGTCGGCGTTCCACATCAGCGGGGAGGCGCTGGCCGTGCCGCTGGCCGACGGGCTCGGCGGCGGGCCGGTCGCGGCCGGGCTGCTGTTCGCCGCCTACCCGGCCGGGTGCGCGGTGGCGAGCCTGGTCGTGGCCACCCGTCCGGAGGCCGTCCAGCTGCGCGCGCTGCCCGTGCTGGCGGTCGCCACCAGCGCTCCGCTGCTCGCCTGCGCCCTGGACCCCGGCCTGCCGGTGCTGGTGCTGCTGTTCGTGGCGTCCGGGGCGGCGTCGAGCTACCACGCCATCGCCTCGCCGACGTTCGCGCTGTGGACGCCCGACGAGGCCAGGGGTCAGGTCTACGGCCTGGCCGTGACCGTGCTCAAGATCGCCCAGGGGCTCGGTGTCGCCGCCGCCGGGCTGGCCGCCGAACAGGTGCCGCCGCACCAGGTCGTCGCGGCGGGCGGCGTGCTCGGGGTGCTCGCCGGCCTGGGCGTCTGCGTGCTGTGGCGGCGCAGCGGCGACCACCGCCTGGTCAGGGGCTGACCAGCGCGGCCCGGGTGGGATCGCGCAACCGGACGTGCGCGCGGTCGGTGTCGTAGCGCTGGTGCCACGACAGGTGGACCGGGGCGGGCGGCAGCTCGACCGGCAGCGGGAGCAGCGCCAGGCCGAGGTCGGCGGCGGCCGGGCGGGCGGTGGACTCCGGGACCGTGACGACGAGGTCCGTGCGGCGCACGAACGCGAAGGCGGCGGCTTCCGTGGGCGCGGCCGGGCGCCCACCGCGTTCCTGTCCGGCGAGGTCGCGGAGGCCGAGCAGGTCACGCGCGGGTTGCGCACGGAGCTGGGCCGGCGCGCGGAGTGGGTCACCGACCTCGGCGGCACCGGACCGAGGCCGCGATCCTGTTCGCGCCGCACGTGATCCGGTCCGCCGGGTTCCGTCCGTTCGCCGTCTCGATCGTCCACTGACGAACGCTCCGCTCCCAACCGGACCGACGGGCGAGTGTCCCCTGTGGTGTGGCTGTGACCGAGGTAATTTTGATTTGTTCCAGATAAGTCCACTAGGGTTCAGGGCGTGACATCCGACTTCGAGACGCAGCTGCGTGCCGTCTCGTTGCGCGTGACCCGACCCCGGTTGGCGGTGCTCGCCGCGCTGCGCGACCACCCGCACGTCGACACCGAGACCGTGATCTCCTTGGTGCGCCGGGACCACCCCACCGTGTCCCACCAGGCGGTTTACGACGTGCTGCGGGCGTTGACCAACGCCGGCCTGGTGCGGCGCATCGAGCCCGCCGGCGTCACCGCCCGCTACGAGTCCCGGGTCGGGGACAACCACCACCACGTCGTGTGCCGCTCCTGCGGCGTCATCGCGGACGTCGACTGCGTCGTCGGTCACAGCCCTTGTCTCACCGCCTCCGACGACCGCGGCTTCGCGGTGGACGAGGCGGAGGTCGTCTTTTGGGGCACGTGCCCCGACTGCGCGGCCGACCACACCGCCAATGAACCGCCAGTTGGAAGGAAGTAGATGACCGACCCCAAGGCAACGCCCGAGTCGAGCGCGCAGGGCGTGGACCAGAAGGCCGCGGTCGGCTGCCCGGTCGCGCACGATTCCGTGACCGCGCACGGCAGCGAGAGCGAGAACCCGGCGATCGACTCGCCGACCCCCAAGACGGGCGGCCGTCCGCGCACCAACCGCGACTGGTGGCCCAACCAGCTCGACCTGTCGGTGCTGCACGCCCACTCGTCGAAGGGCAACCCGCTGGGGGAGAACTTCGACTACGCCCGCGAGTTCGCCAAGCTCGACGTCGAGGCGCTCAAGCGCGACATCGTCGAGGTGCTCACCACCTCGCAGAGCTGGTGGCCCGCCGACTTCGGCCACTACGGCGGCCTGATGATCCGGCTGAGCTGGCACGCCGCGGGCACCTACCGCATCCACGACGGCCGCGGTGGCGCGGGTGACGGCGGTCAGCGGTTCGCGCCGCTGAACAGCTGGCCCGACAACGCCAACCTGGACAAGGCGCGCCGGCTGCTGTGGCCGGTCAAGCAGAAGTACGGCCAGAAGGTCTCGTGGGCCGACCTGCTCGTGCTCGCCGGCAACGTGGCCCTGGAGTCGATGGGCTTCAAGACCTTCGGCTTCGGCTTCGGCCGCGTGGACGTCTGGGAGCCGGAGGAGATCTTCTGGGGCCCCGAGGACGCCTGGCTGGGTGACGAGCGCTACGTCAGCGAGTCGGAGATGGCCCCCGAGGTCGGTGCGACCGAGATGGGTCTCATCTACGTCAACCCCGAGGGCCCGCGCGGCAACGCGGACCCGTTGGCGGCGGCGCACTTCATCCGGGAGACCTTCGGCCGGATGGCGATGAACGACGAGGAGACCGTCGCCCTCATCGCCGGCGGGCACACCTTCGGCAAGACGCACGGCGCCGGCCCCGCCGACGCGCACGTGGGCGCGGAGCCCGAGGGCGCGCCGCTGGAGGCGCAGGGCCTGGGCTGGCTGAGCACCCACGGCAGCGGCAAGGGCGGTGACACGATCACCAGCGGGCTCGAGGTGACGTGGACCGACAAGCCGACGCAGTGGAGCAACCGCTTCTTCGAGATCCTGTTCGGCTACGAGTGGGAGCTCACCACCAGCCCCGGTGGCGCGAAGCAGTGGGTCGCCAAGGACGCCGAGGCGATCATCCCGGACGCGCACGACCCGGCCAAGAAGCACCTGCCGACCATGCTGACGACGGACCTGTCGCTGCGCGTCGACCCGGCGTACGAGAAGATCTCCCGCCGGTTCCTCGAGCACCCCGAGGAGTTCGCCCTGGCGTTCGCCAAGGCCTGGTACAAGCTGCTGCACCGGGACATGGGCCCGGTCAACCGCTTCCTGGGCCCGTGGGTGCCCGAGGCGCAGCTGTGGCAGGACCCGGTGCCCGCCGTCGACCACGAGCTGGTGGGTGAGGCCGACATCGCCGCGCTCAAGGCGAAGGTCCTCGACTCCGGCCTCACGACCGCCGAGCTGGTCGGCACCGCGTGGGCGTCGGCCGCGAGCTTCCGGTCCACCGACAAGCGCGGTGGCGCCAACGGCGCGCGCATCCGCCTGGAGCCCCAGCGCAACTGGGAGGTCAACCAGCCCGAGCAGCTCGCGAAGGTGCTGGAGATCCTGGAAGGCGTCCAGCGCGAGTTCAACGACGCGGGCGGCGCGAAGATCTCGCTGGCCGACCTGATCGTGCTGGCCGGCTCCGCCGCGGTCGAGCAGGCGGCGCGCGAGGCGGGCGTCGAGGTGACCGTGCCGTTCCGGCCGGGACGCACCGACGCCGCGCAGGAGCAGACCGACGTCGAGTCGTTCAAGGTCCTGGAGCCGCGGGCGGACGGGTTCCGCAACTACGTGCGCCCCGGCGAGAAGCTGCAGCCCGAGGTGCTGCTGGTGGACCGCGCGTACATGCTGGACCTGACCGCGCCCGAGATGACCGTGCTGGTCGGCGGTCTGCGCTCGCTCGGCGCCAACTACGCCGGCGCGCGGCACGGCGTGCTCACCGACCGGCCGGGCGTGCTGACCAACGACTTCTTCACCAACCTGCTCTCGCCGGGCACCCGGTGGCAGGCGTCGCAGTCCGAGGAGCACGTCTACGAGATCCGGGACGCGGCCACCGACGAGCTGAAGTGGACCGCCACCGCGGTCGACCTCGTGTTCGGCTCGAACTCCCAGCTGCGGGCCCTGTCCGAGGTCTACGCGAGCGACGACGCCCGCGAGAAGTTCGTGGTCGACTTCGTGGCCGCGTGGACCAAGGTCATGGAACTGGACCGGTTCGACCTCGTCTGATCCGAGGTGGTCAGGGGCGGGTCCGGCCGAGCGCCGGGCCCGCCCCTTCCGTTCACCGGACGTGACCCCGGTGGTGCGCGTCCGGGTGATCACCTGCACTATCAGGGCATGCGCAGCTCACTGTTCAACCACACCGAACGGTCCGTCGAGCCCGGCAGCTTCCAGTTGCAGAACGACCGGATGCTGAAGGTGGACCTCACCGGCAGCGGCGGGTTCTTCTTCGCCAAGCAGGGGTCGATGGTCGCCTACCAGGGTGACGTCGACTTCGCGTACGAGGGGGCGGGCGGGCTCGGCAAGCTGTTCAAGAAGGCGTTCACCGGCGAGGGCATGTCGCTGATGAAGGTGTCGGGCAGCGGCGACGTGTTCCTCGCCCAGGACGCCGACGAGATCTTCGTGCTCTACCTGGAGAACGAGGGCGTGACCGTCAACGGCAAGAACGTCCTCGCCTTCGAATCCACCTTGAAGTGGGACATCAACCGCGTCGAAGGCGCCTCCATGCTGACCGGCGGCCTGTTCAACACCACGTTCACCGGCACGGGCGCCCTCGCCGTCACCGCCTACGGCACCCCGGTCGTGCTGAACGTCGACGTCCCCACCTACGTCGACATGCAGTCCGCCGTCCTGTGGTCCACCTCACTGCAGTCCTCCATCCGCAAGACCGCCAAACTGGGCGCCGTCATCGGCCGCGGCTCGGGCGAGGCCTACCAGCTCGCGCTGTCGGGCCAGGGCATCGTGGTCGTGCAGGCCTCCGAAGGCCACCCCGTGCCCCAGACGCAGTGACCGCGTCCCGGCCGGCGCGGCGTGCACCACACCGGGGCACGCCGCGCCGGCCAGGACGGGTACCGGTCGCCGTGCAGCCGCGAACCCGACAGCTCGGACGCGCGCCACAGGTGCTCGACGAGCGCCGCGCCCACCACGACCGGTTCCTCATCGCCCCGGCGCGGACCCGGGTGATCCCGGTCGGAGGACGGGAACCGGCAACCCTGGTGCATCGCGAGGGAGAACCGGCTCCGCGCACGCGGGTCCGGTGCGGCGTCGGCGATGAACCCCGCCGTCGACCTCGAACCTGGCTACCGCGAGGGTGGCGTCGGAGCGGACCGCCCGACCGGGAACGCCCCTCCTGCTGAGGGCTGATCTGCCCACAGCAGCACGACACCCGGGTCGGCGCGGTGGGTCGGCATCGTCGAAGGCATGAGCAACAACGAGAAGCTGCCCTTGTTCGACCACCGGCTCCGGGAGAGGTTCTTCGCCCGACGGGTGCTCGTCCTCGACGGACCGCTGGACGACGACAACGGCACCGTGCTGGCGACCCAACTGCTGTCCCTCGCCGCCGAGGACCCCGGCAAGGACGTGGCGCTGTGGATCCACTCGCCGGGCGGCTCGGTGCCGGCGATGCTGGCGATCCGCGACGTGATGCGGCTCGTGCCGTGCGACGTGGCCACGCTCGCGCTGGGGCTCGCGTGCAGCGCGGGTCAGTTCCTGCTGTCCGCGGGCACGCCCGGCAAGCGCTTCGCGCTCCCCCACGCCCGCATCCTGATGCACCAGGGCTCGGCGGGGATCGGCGGGTCGGCGGTCGAGGTGCAGGTGCAGGCCGACGACCTGCGGCACACCCGGGACACCGTGCTCGGGCTCATCGCGCGGGACACCGGCCAGCCGGTCGACCGGATCTTCGCCGATTCCCTGCACGACCGCTGGTTCACCACCGCGCAGGCGCTCGACTACGGCTTCATCGACCACGTCGTGGAGAGCCTGGACCAGGTCGTGCCGGTGCGGACGCACGAGCTCGGCCTCGGCCTGCGGACGGGAGCGCGCGCGTGAGCACCTACACCATCCCCCACGTCATCACCCGCGGCGTCAACGGCGAGCGCGTCATGGACGTGTACTCGCACCTGCTGTCCGAGCGGATCGTCTACCTCGGCACCGCCATCGACTCCGGCGTGGCCAACGCGCTGATCGCGCAACTGCTGCACCTGGAGGCGGACAACCCGGACCGCGAGATCAACCTCTACGTCAACAGCGAGGGCGGCGACCCGTCCGCGATGCTCGCCCTGTACGACACCATGCGCTACATCAAGGCGCCGGTGGCGACCACGTGCGTCGGGCAGGCGGTCGCGGCGGGCGCGGTGCTGTTGGCGGCGGGACGGGCCGGCCACCGCTTCGTGCTGCCCCACACGAGGGTGGTGCTGCACCAGCCCGCGGCGCAGGGCCGCGGCACCATCCCCGACCTCATCCTCCAGGCCGACGAGGTGGTCCGGGTGCGCACGCAGTTCGAGGAGATCCTGTCCCTGCACACGGGTCGCGACGTCGCGCAACTGCGGCACGACACCGACCGCGACCGGGTGTTCGACGCGGCGGGCGCGGTCGCCTACGGGCTCGCCGACCACGTCCTGGAACACCGCGCCTGAGGCTTCACGCGGCCAGGAGCACGGGTCCCGCCGGACGACGGCCGGCCGCGGGACCCGTGCCGCGCCGTCGCCGCACGTCGCCCGCGATGTCGGCGAGCAGGTCGCCCAGCCCGACGCCGAGCGCGCCGGTCACCGCGGCGATCATCTCGCTGGACGGCTCCTTGCGCCCGCGTTCGATCTCCGACAGGTACTGGGGCGAGATGCCGGCCCGCTCGGCGACGTCGACCAGCCGGCTGCCCCGCTCCTCGCGGGCCGCGCGCAGGCTCCGGCCCAGCAGCTCGCGCCACAGCGGCTCCGGCTCGGGGTCGGGGGTGCGGGCGCGGTCGAAGGCGAGGACGTCGGCCATGCCGTCATCCTGACGCAGGCAGGCCGGCCGGGGGCAGCGGTTCCGCTCCGGGCGGAACCGTCACCGGCGCGACCCGACGGTGACGAAGGCGACGGCGGCGAGCACCACCAGGCAGCCGATGAGCTGCGGCGCGCTCGGCCGCTCGTGCAGCAGCACGATGCCCATCAGGATCGCGCCGACCGGTTGCAGCAGCATCATCGTCGCGCCCGTGGCGCTGGACAACCGGGGCAGAGCCGTCGAGATCAGCAGCCAACCCACGATCTGCCCGATCAGCGCCAGCGCGACCAGCCAGCCGAGCGCGGGCCACCCCGGCGACAGGTCCAGCCGGTCCGTCGGCACGCCGATGGCCACCGCGACCACCCCGGCCGACGCGGTGGCCAGGAACAACGTGTGGTCGCGGACTCCGGGGCCCGTGCTGCGCCGCATCAGCACCAGGTAGGCGGCGAACCCCACGCCCGCGCCCAGCGCGAGCACCGCGCCGAGGACCGGGTCCGGGCCGAACGCGGGGGTGCCCGCCAGACCGCCCGCCAGCACGATCCCGCCGAGCAGGACAGGAGCGGCGTACAGGAAGCGGTTCGAGGGCCGTTCCCGGAACAGCAGGTACGCCACCGCGGGCACGATCACCACCTGCACGGACAGCAGCACGGTCGCGATGCCCGCGCCGACCAGCGCGATGGCGTCACCCCACAGCACGAAGTCGACGCCGAGTCCCACGCCCGCGAGCAGCGGCAGCAGCACGCGCCGCCGCGGCGCGCCGCGCCGCCGTTCCCACCACACCAGCGCGGCCAGCACCGGCAGCGAGCACAGGCACCGCCAGAACGCGCTGGTGCTGCCGGTGGTCCCGGACACCTTGATGAACACCGAGGACAGCGCGATGCAGAAGCTGCCCGCCAGCGCGAGCAGCGCCGGGTTCACCCTCGTGCCCGTCGGCGGCGCGGTGGTGGGACGGAGGTCGGTCGCGGTCACGGGTTCACCCTCGGCCCTGTGACCATCAAGAACAAGCGAATTGTCGTGAGCGGAACCCGGTAGCATCGCTACCGTGTTCGGTCTGGAGCGGATGCGTGCCCTGCACGCCGTGGCGACGCACGGGACGGTCGCGGCGGCGGCGACGGCGCTGCACGTGACGCCGTCCGGCGTGTCGCAGCAGTTGGCCAAGCTGGAGCGGGAGGCCGGTCAGCGCCTGCTGGAGCCGCACGGCCGCACGGTCCGCCTCACGACCGCGGGGCACGTGCTGGCGGGTCACGCGGCGGCCATCCTGGCTCGGGTGGAGAAGGCGCGCACGGACCTGGAGCTGCTGCGCGAGGACGTCACCGGCCCCCTGCGCATCGGTGCGATCCCGACCACGGTGCACGCCCTGCTGCCGCCCGTGCTCGCGGCGCTGCGCGCCCAGCACCCCGGCCTGGAGGTGACCCTGCACGAGGGCGAGGCCGAGGAGACCATGCCACTGGTGGTCGAGGGCAGGCTGGACGTGGCGGTGCTGGAGAGCTGGGAGCACCGGCCGACCACCGTGCCACCGTCGACCTCGCGGACCACGCTGCTGTCCGACGTCGCCGACCTCGCCGTGCCCGCGGGCCACCGCCTGGCGCACCGCAAGGTCGTCGACCTGGCCGAGGTGGACGACCTGCCGTGGATCGCCTGGAGCGCGGGCTCGAGCTGCCACGACTGGCTGACCCACGTGCTGCGGCAGGAAGGCGTCACCACGAGGATCAGCTGCACCGTGGGCAGCTACCCGACCCAACTGGCCCTGGTCGCGGGCAACGTGGGCGCCGCCGCCATCCCCCGCCTCGGCCGCGACTCGGTACCCGACGGCGTCCGGTTCGTCACCACGCGCCCAGCCCTGAACCGCACCATCTACGCCGTCAACCGCACCGAGGACGACGACCGCGGCGCCATCAGGGCCTGCGTCGACGCCTTGGCCGCCGCCGCGACCCGCTTCCGGAACCTCGCCTGACGCGCTCGACGCCCCGGGCGTCCGGCGCCGCACACCGGAGGCACGCTGACGCCCTCACGCGACGAACGGCGCGTCAGCCCCGGGCCGCACCCGCGATGACCCGGGCCAACTCGACCGGTCGGGTCAGCATCGGCCAGTGGCCGGAGTCCAGGTCGGCGTAGTCGAGGTGCTCCACCCCGGCCAGTTCGGGCACGTCCCCGCCCTCGATCCACCCCTTGGCCTGGTCCGCGGTGTACTCCGGGCACACGACCAGCACGGGCACCGCGAAGCGGCGTTCGTCGGTCAGGCGCACGACGCCCGTGGCGACCCCCGCCGGCACGGGGATCGCGGCCGCCGCGAAAGCCCGCTTGGCGTCGTCGTCCAAGTCGACGGAGTCCGGCCCGTCGAACGGCTCCCAGCCCGGGAACGGCATGACGCCGTCGCGCACCTCGAAGAAGTCGGCGTACGGCTTGCCGTCACCCGCCGGGAAGCCGCCGACGAGGACGGCACCGGCGACCCGGTCCGGTCGGGCGTCGGCGGCCAGCCAGGCCAGGGTGCACGCCGCGGAGTGCCCGACGACCAGCACCTCGCCCGGCGCCGCGTCCACCGCGGCGAGCACCGCGGCCACCTGGTCGTCCAGCGTGGCGGACGCGTCACCGTCGCCCTGGCCGGGCAGGGTCAGCGGCACGGGGCGGTGGCCGAGCGCCGCCAGCGCGGGGACGACGTGGTCCCACGCGGAGCCGTCCAGCCACAGGCCGCCGATGAGCAGGATGTCCACGATTCCTCCGGTCGGTCTGGTCGGTGTCGGGGCACGCTATGCCCGAATCCGGACGATCCGCTTCCGGTGACCCCGCCGATGTCGCCCGACGGACGGGGCCTGGTAAGATCAGCGCAGGAATCCGTCTCGAGGGAGACTCGACGTGGCAGGTGAAGACGACATCTCCGGGTGAGCCCCGGATGTGACCGGCCCGCGGCGCAGCCGCAGCGGCCGTCCCAGTCGTCCACCTCTTCCTGCCGGGCAGCACTCCGCCCGCACCACACCCGAGGTCTCTCACCCATGTCCGAAACCTGCGTCGTCGCTTCCGGCCTGTCCTTCTCCTGGCCGGACGACACCCCCGTGTTCGACGGCCTGTCCTTCACCGTCCCGAGCGGCCGCACCGGGCTCGTCGCGCCCAACGGCGCCGGCAAGTCGACCCTGCTCAAGCTGATCGCGGGCGTGCTGCGGCCGGCCGCGGGCAGCGTCACCGTGGACGGCGTGCTCGGCTACCTGCCCCAGGACCTGCCGCTGACCGGCGAGCCGACCGTCGCCGAGGTCCTCGGCGTGGCGCCCGTCCTGCGCGCCCTGGCCGCGGTCGAGTCCGGCGACGTCGCCGAAGAGCACTTCACCACCATCGGCAACGACTGGGACGTCGAGGAGCGCACCCGCGCCCAGCTCGACCGGCTGGGGTTGGGCGACCTCGCCCTGGACCGCCGCCTGCACACGCTCAGCGGCGGCCAGGTCGTCTCCCTCGGCCTGGCCGCGCAACTGCTCAAGCGGCCGGACGTGCTGCTGCTCGACGAGCCGACCAACAACCTCGACCTCGACGCGCGGCACCAGCTCTACGCCGTGCTGGACGACTGGCACGGCTGCCTCCTCGTGGTCAGCCACGACCGCGCGCTGCTCGACCGCGTGGACCGCATCGCCGAGATCGAGGGCGGCGAGGTCCGCTTCTACGGCGGGAACTTCACCGAGTACGAACGCGCGGTCGAGGCGGCGCGCGAGGTCGCCGAGAAGAACATCCGCACCGTCGAGCAGGAGCTCAAGCGGGAGAAGCGGGAGATGCAGCAGGCCCGCGAACGCGCCGCCCGCCGGGCGGGCAACGCGGCGCGCAACCTCGGCAGCGCGGGGCTGCCCAGGATCTTCGCCGGGACCATGAAGCGCAACGCGCAGGAGTCGGCGGGCAAGGCGAGCGGCACGCACGCGGCACGGGTCGGCGCGGCCAAGGCCAGGCTGGACGAGGCCGAGCGGGCGTTGCGGGACGAGCAGCAGATCGCCCTGGAGCTGCCGCAGACCGCCGTGCCCGCCGGGCGGACGCTGTTCCTGGGCGAACGCCTGCGCGCGGCCCTCGGCGGCCGGGAGCTGTTCGCGGGTGAGGGCGCCGACCTGGCGATCCGCGGCCCCGAGCGGATCGCGCTCACGGGGCCCAACGGCGCCGGCAAGTCCACCCTGCTGCGGATCGTCCACGGCGATCTCGAACCCGACAGCGGCGAGGTCAAGCGGGCCGATGGCCGGATCGCCTACCTGTCGCAGCGCCTCGACCTGCTCGACGGCGACCTCACCGTCGCCGGGAACCTGGCGGAGTTCGCACCGGCGATGCCGCCCGCCGAGCGGATGAACCTGCTCGCGCGCTTCCTGTTCCGGGGCGCGCGGGCCCACCTCCCCGTCGGCGTCCTGTCCGGCGGTGAACGGCTGCGCGCCACGCTGGCGTGCGTGCTGTTCGCCGACCCGGCACCGCAACTGCTGCTGCTCGACGAGCCCACGAACAACCTCGACCTGCTCAGCACCGCCCGGCTGGAACGCGCGCTCAACGCCTACCAGGGCGCGTTCGTCGTGGTCAGCCACGACGAATGCTTCCTGGCCGAGATCGGCATCGACCGCAGGCTGCGGCTGGAGCACGGCCGGCTGCTGGAGGCGGCCACGAGCTGACCGCCGTCGAGCCAGGTCGTCGAACCGGGCCCGCGGGCTCCACGGCGGATCGTGGACGGCTCCGGCGCGGCCGGCGAGCGGACCTCGACCGCGGTGTCGTCCTCGCGGGCGAACTGCCGCGGCCCGGCGTGCCGATCGAGGCCACGCACGAGCCGGCGAAGGCCACGTCGAGCACCGCCGGTCCGACGCCGAGGATGCGGCCCGGCACGGTGTCGGTGGCGTGCGCGCCCGGCGGCGTCGCGATCTGACCGCTCATGCGCAGCGGACGGCCCCCGGTGCGGCGGTGACCGGGTCCGCGCCGGACGATCCTGGAACGCACGGTCAACGGCCGGCCGGGGTTGATCGCCCAACGGGACGGTGTCACCGTGTCGGTCCAGGCGGTCGAGGTCGTGGGCGACCGGATCACGCGCATCCGGGCCGTGCGCAACCCGGACGAGCTCACGTCTGGGCGGCGACCCGACCCGCGTGTTCACAACTCGTTGTTCAGTGCGCCGCGAACGAACCTGAACACCCGCTCGCCCGCTTGACTCGGCACCGATGAGCCCGTGCCGCGCACACCGCCCGCGGCACGGGCTCTTCCCGACGGCGGGGAGGGGCTTCGATGAGCGGGAACGAGGAGCGGTACGGCGCGGGCCGGACGTACGACCGGTCGTTCGGCGCGCCCGTCATCGGTCCGGTGATGTACACCGGCGCCTACCCGAACCTGGCCCGCACCGGCGACCAGGTGGCGGTGTCGCTGTCGCTGTTCGGCGACCGGGACGGCAACGTGGGCTACTCCAGGACCACGTCGGCGCGCACGGCGCTGTACCGCGACGGCGAGCTGGTGGGCGAGAACGACAGCACCGGGCACGGGGTGTTCGCGGTGCCGCCGGGTCCGGCGCTGTTCCGGGCGCGGGCCGAGGTGACGCGCGCGCCGGAGGTCTCGGACTTCAGCACGCGCATCGAGGTGGACTGGGCGTTCCGCTCGGACACGACCACGCGCGAACGTCGGCTGCCGATGTCGGTGGTGCGGTTCACCCCGGGACTGGACCACACGGGCAGCACGCCCGCGTACCGGCCGCTGACCGTGCCGCTGGTGGTGGACCGGCAGCGCGGCGTGGACAACCCGCCGCTGCGCCACTTCCGCGTGGACGTGTCCTACGACGACGGTGCAAGCTGGGCGAGCCTGCCGGTGTTCGGCCGGGCGGCGCTGGTGGGCAACCGGGCCGGGACGGGCACGTTCGTGTCGCTGCGGGTGCGGGCCGACGACGGCCGCGACCGGGAGCTGCGCCAGACCGTGATCCGCGCCTACCGGCTCGCCTGACGGGTCGGCGGGAGGCACCCCGACACCTGCACGGGCACCGCGCCGTCACGAGCACAGGGGTCGTTGCGGCATCCCGGGGAAGTGCGCGGCCCAGTCCACCGCGACCAGGTCGGCGCACACGTCGCGGATCACGCGGTCGAGGTCGACCGCGAGCCGCCACAGCGATCCCCGCGTCTCCACCATCAGCAGCTCGCCCCGCTCGTAGCGGACCGAGCTGAACTCCACCCCCGGCGCGCGCAACGACAACGCCTCCCCGCTCCGCAGGTCCCACAGCCACACCGAGTCCCGGTACGTCGCGGTGACCGCCGTGCCGTCGCGGGCGAACTCGACGACGGCCCGTTCCGGGATCGCGTCCGCGTCCAGCAGCACGTCGGTCCCGCGCAGCACGGTGAGGTGCCCGGCGTCCAGGTCGGAGACCGCGAGCAGGCCTCCGGGGCCGGTCGTCAGCCCCACCCGGCCGGTGCGGCTGAGCACCGGGGTGGCACGTCCGTCCAGCGACCACACCTCCACGTGCCGCCGGTCGCCGTCACGGCGCGTCAGCGCCACGCCGGTGCCGTCGTCCAGCGGCATGGCGATCTCGACGCCGGCGACCGGCAGTCGGGTCCGGGTCGTCCCGCCGGGGTGCCAGTGGACCGCGACGCCGTCCTCGACCGCGGTGAGCAGGGTGCCCGCCGCGTCGATGCCCTGGGGGAACGGCCAGCCGGTCAGGGTGGTGGCGCGGCGCGGCGCGTCGGGGTCGCGCAGGTCCCACACGGCGAACTCGTCGGGCCGCAGGACCGCGACCGCGGTGCTCCCGTCGGCGCTGATCAGGTTCAGGAAACCGTTGGGCGGCACCGTCACCACCCCTGCCCGCCGCCGATCCGGGCCGACCCAGAGGCGGTAGTCGAGCCCCGAGAGCGCCGGGTCCGAGTTGATCTCGTGGGTCACGGCGACGTGGCCCGGGACGCGCGTGTAACCCTGGCCCAGGGTGCTGGCGGTGCCCGCGGCACGGGTGAGCAGCAGCGCGTCCCGGGCTTGTGCCGTCGGTGCGACGCGGTACGCGGCCAGGGCCAGCGCCGCCGCCTCGCGCGGACGGGTCAGCAGGTCGAGCGCGGCGTCGGCGGCGCGCAGCGACAGCGCCTGGTTGCGCTCGCGGGTCGCGGCGCGCTGGGCCGTGACCGCGTAGACGGCGGTGGAGGCGAGCAGCAGGGCGAGCGCGGCGAGGCAGGCGACGAGCCGCCGCAACCGGCGCACGCCCCGCAGGCGCTGCGCCTCCCGCTCCCGTTCGGCGGCCAGGCCCGCGTCGACGAACTCGCGTTCGGCCTCGTTGAGCCGGGGCGCCAGGCGGTGTGCCTGGTCGAGGTGGACGCCGCGGTACAGGGCGTCGGGGTCGCGGCCGTGCGCGCGCCAGGCCTCGGCGGCGGCGGTGAGCCTGCGGTGGGCGCGCAGCGCGTCGCGGTCCTCGTCCAGCCAGGCCACGAGCCTCGGCCACGCGCTCAGCAGCGCCTCGTGGGTCAGCTCGACGGTGTCGCGGTCGACGGTGACCAGCCTGGCCGCGGCGAGCCGGTCGAGGAGCGCGTCGCTCACGTCGAGTTCGGCGCGGGTGACGCGGCGGCGGGTGTCCTCGGTGCCGTCACCGGGGGCGACCAGGCGCTGGAACACCTGCCGCGCCGCGTGCCGGTCGGGCTCGGGGAGCGAGTCGTAGACCTGCTCGGCGGTGCGGGCCAGGGCGTGCTCCACGCCCCCCGCGTCCTCGTACGCCGCCACGGTGAGGACCGCGCCACGGCGGCGGCGCCACGTCTCGACCAGCACGTGCGAGGCGAGGGGCAGCGCGCCCGGCCGACCGGCGACGTCCGAGATCAGCCGTGCCACCAGGGCGTTCTCCAGCGACGCTCCGCGGCGGGCGGCGGGCTCGACGACCGCGCGGCGCAACTGCTCGGCGGTCATCGGCCCGACGAGCGCCTGCGAGCGGTGCAGCGCGTCGAGCAGTTCGGGGTGGCGTGCGCAGTGGCCGTAGAAGTCGGCGCGCACGCCGATCACGACGCGGGCGGCACCGGCGGCGTGGGTGAGCGCCCGCACGAGCCACGAGCGGTCGTCCTCCCCGCACAGGGTGAAGACCTCCTCGAACTGGTCCACCACCAGCAGCAGGTCGTCACCGGACCGGCGCAACAGCACGCGCAGGTGCTCGGGGTCGGCGGCGAGCTCGGCGCGGACCTCGACCGCGGACCGGCCGTCGGCCAGCGCCGCCGCCAGCTCGGTGATCGGGTCGGCGCCGGGCGTGACGACCAGGTGCTCGCCCCACCGCGCCGCCAGACCCGCGCGCAACAGCGACGACTTGCCCGCGCCGGACGCGCCGAACACCCCGACGAACGGCCGTTCCCGCACCAGGGTCAGCAACCGGCCCACCTCGGCCTCGCGGCCGAAGAACCGGTCGGCGTCCGTGACGCGGTAGGCCGCCAGCCCCACGTACGGCGCGTCGCCGTCCTCCGGGCCCTCGGCGGCCAGTTCGCGCCAGCGGGCCGTCCACTCCTCGACGTCCCCGCCGCACGCGCGGACGAACGCCCTGGTCACGGCCAGGCTGGGTAACCTGCGCCCGGCCACCGCCTCGGACAGCGCGGCGGGCGAGTAGTTGGCCAGGCGGCCCAGCTCGCGGTAGGACGGCAGTCCGGCGACGTGCCGCAGGCGCCTCAGGTCGCCGGCGAACTTCCGCACCGGTGTGTCCTCCTCGACCAGCGGACGTTCCAGACGCGGCACCCCGGTTCCCCCTCTCGACACCCTCGATTCTCCCGGTGCCGACCGCCGGACGACGGCGGCCGTACGGAGCAGGGCGGTACGGCACGCGGCCGCCGGGTCGCGCGGCACGCCGGACCCATTTCGAATGACCTCCGGTTACCCGGTAAAACCATTAACCGGACCGCCACGTTCATCCACGTGAACAATTGCGGGTATTCAAGAATATGAATCTTCTTGCTGGTCGGACAACCGCTGCGCTACGTTTCGGGACGTTCCCGGATGGACGTCGGACATTGGTGCCGACCGGTCCGATCCGGGAACGACTTCCCGATTGTTCCCGCTCGCGAGGAGGCGAGGCATGGGCCTGCGCGCTCGCGGGTTCACAGTCGGAGGTGCGTGCACGACCGCTTCGCCGATCCCGGCGGACCGCGGACCGGCGGCGCCGTCACGCCGACCGCCCTCCGCCACCAGCCGCGGCCCTGCCAGGCCGTTCCCGCCGTGGTCACCGCCGGCGCGGGCCAACCCGAGAAGTCGGAAGTGGAGTTGTCATGACGGTTCGACCCCCGTCCACGCGGTCCTCGGGGCCGCGGGGCGCCCGTTGGCGCCTGAGCCTGCTCGCGGCCGCGGGCGCCACGGCGTTGGCCGCCGGCCTGCTCGCCTGGCCGGGCGCCACGCCCGCCGACGCCGCGGTCGGCGCGGGCACCTACGCGGTCAAGAACGCGGGCAGCGGCCACTGCCTCGCCGTGCCCGCGAGCGGTGCGCAACTCCAGCAGGCGTCCTGCGCCGACACCGGCAGCCAGAAGTGGACCCTCACCGCGGTCAGCGGCGGGTTCCGGATCACGTCCGTCTCCAGTGGACTGTGCGTGGGCGTGCAGGACGCGTCCACCAGCGCCGGCAAGGCGATCCAGCAGCAGGCGTGCAGCGGTGCGGCGAGCCAGACCTGGTCGTTGACCGCGAGCGGCAGCAACCACCGCGTGGTCAACGCCAACGGCGGCAAGTGCGTGAACACCAAGGACAACTCCACCGCCGCGGGCGCGCTCGTGCAGACGAACTCGTGCGACAGCGTCGCCACCAAGCAGTGGACGTTCACCCCGACCAACGGTGGGCCCACGAGCACGACCACCACGACGACGACCACCACCACCACCACCGACACCACGACGACCACGACGACCACGACGACCACGACCAACCCGCCCGCCGGAACGCTGTACGCGGCACCCAGCGGCCGTGACGGCGCGACCGGCACCCAGTCCGACCCGACCACGCTCACGTCGGCCATCTCCCGGATCACCCAGGGCGGCACGATCTTCCTGCGCGGTGGCACCTACTCGTTCTCGCAGACCGTCACCATCCCGCAGGGCAACAACGGCACCGCCGGCGCCCTCAAGAAGCTCTACGCGCAGCCGGGCGAGACGCCGGTGCTGGACTTCTCCGCGCAGGCGGAGGACCCGGCCAACCGCGGCCTCGCGGTGAACGGCGACTACTGGCACGTCAAAGGGCTCGTGGTCGAGCGGGCCGGCGACAACGGCATCTTCATCGGCGGCAGCAACAACATCTTCGAGCGGACCGTGACGCGGTTCAACCGCGACACCGGCCTCCAGCTGTCCCGGATGCTGTCGACCACGCCGAAGGACCGGTGGCCGGCGAACAACCTGATCCTGAGCGCCGAGTCGCACGACAACGCCGACTCCGACGGCGAGGACGCCGACGGGTTCGCCGCGAAGCTGACCTCCGGGCCGGGCAACGTGTTCCGCTACGCGGTGGCGCACAACAACATCGACGACGGCTGGGACCTCTACACCAAGACCGACACCGGCCCGATCGGCGCGGTCACCATCGAGGACTCGCTGGCCTACGAGAACGGCACGCTCAGCAACGGCGGCCAGGCGGGCAACGGTGACCGCAACGGGTACAAGCTCGGCGGTGAGGACATCGGCGTGAACCACGTCATCCGCCGCAACATCGCCTACGACAACGGCAAGCACGGCTTCACCTACAACCGCAACCTCGGCTCGATGACCGTGTCGAACAACATCGGCATCGACAACGCCGAGCGCAACTTCACCTTCGACGGCGGCTCGTCGGTCTTCGGCTACAACACCTCGTGCCGCAGCGGCAGCGGCACGAACGACAAGGTCGTCGGCAGCGTCGACAGCACCAACCAGTTCTGGTCCGGCACGAACGGCTCCCGCTGCGCCTCCCACACCGGCGCCCTGGCGTGGTCGTACGCCTCCGACGGCCGCCTGGCCGTCACGTTCGGCGGCAAGCCCGTGACGCCGTAACCCGAGCCCGGGGCCGGGCGGGCGCAACGTGGCGCCCGTCCGGCCCCGTTCCACGCGTCGACCCTAGGGGTGCATCCGAGCGCCCTTGAGCACCTTGTCCACCGCGTTGCGCGGGCCGTGCACGCCGAGGCCGACCAGGTCGAGGGCGTCGCGCGGCACGGCGCGCACGGCGGCGCGGTTGTCCGCGTCGTTGCCCGTGGCGAACAGGTCGGCGGTGAACACCGCCACCGGCAGCCCGCGTCCGACGGCTCGGGCGTGCGCGGTGGTCAGCACCTCCTTGCCGCCCGCCAGCACGAGCACGGGCTGACCCAGCATCGGCAGGTACCGCGTGCCGTCCGCGTCCTCGTACGGCGCGCCGACCGCCTCCGGCACGGCCGCGGTGAGGCCACTGGACAGGAAAGCGGTCACGTTCAACGCCTGCCACGGCGCCAGGTCGTCGCGGAGCAGGACGGCGAACTTCGTCTCGAATCGTTCCACCCCGACACCGTCGCCGGTGCGGGCGGGCGGCGTCTTGTACGTTCTTGACGTGGGCCCCGACATCGCCGCGTGGCGGCCCGCGGTGCCGGGCATCGTGGAGGTGCTGCACGCGCGCTTCACCGACCACGCCTACCCAGCGCACACGCACGACGCGTGGACGCTGCTGCTGGTCGACACCGGCACCGTGACCTACGGCCTGGACCACCGGGAGCACGGCGCGCCGCCCGCGTCGGTCACGTTGCTCCCGCCGCACGTCCCGCACGACGGCCGCAACGCGACCGCCGAGGGGTTCCGCAAGCGGGTGCTCTACCTGGACACGTCGGTCCTGGGCACCGACCTGGTCGGCGCGGCGGTCGACCACCCGGCGTTCGCCGACCCGGCGCTGCGGTCCCGGGTGCACCGGCTGCACGGCGTGCTGCACGGCGGCGACGAGTGGGAGGCCGAGTCCCGGCTGGCCCTCGTCCGGGACCGGCTGCGCGCCCACCTGACCCGCCGCCCGCCCCCGCCGGCGACCGCCGAACCGAACCTGGCCCACGCGTTGCGGGACCTGCTCGACGCCCACGTGACGGACACCCTGACCCTGGCGGACGCCGCGACCCGCCTGTCCGCCGCCCCGGAACGCCTGGTCCGCACCTTCACCCGCGAGTTCGGCCTGCCACCCCACCGCTACCTGACGGGCCGCCGCGTCGACCTGGCCCGTCGCCTCCTGCTCGACGGCCTGCCACCGGCCCTGGTCGCCCCGGCCGCCGGCTTCTACGACCAGTCCCACCTGACCCGCCACTTCCGCCGCATGCTGGGCACCGCACCGGGTGCTTACGCCCGTTCCGGCCCTTCCCGCGCGTCGCGCCGTCCCTGACGCGCGCGACGGCACGACCGACGACCACACCGCCCGATCGGGCGATGTCAGGCACTGCGGCGGCTGCGTACATTGCGACGCGGACGTGACTTCCTCACTGCGGGAGTAGCCATGAGGAAAATCTTCAACAGGCGGCAGGTGCTCGTCGCGGTGGGAGCGGTGCTCCTCGGCTCCGCGCCGGCGGTCGCCGGGACCGGTGACGTGGTGGTGGACGCGCTGCGCCGGATGAGCCTGGAGGAGAAGGTCGGCCAGCTGTTCGTGACCTACGCCTACGGGGCGACGGTCGACGCGTCCGACCCCGCCTCGGTGGCCGCGAACCGCCGTCAGCACGGCGTGGACAACGCCCGGCAGCTCATCGGGAAGTACCACCTCGGCGGTGTCGTCTACTTCGCCTGGTCGGGCAACACCGCGAACCCGGCACAGGTCGCGGAGCTGTCCAACGGCATCCAGCGGGTCTCCGCGGTCCCCGCCCTGATCAGCACCGACCAGGAGCACGGCGTGGTGTCGCGGATCGGGGCGCCGGCCACGCTGTTCCCCGGCAACATGGCGCTCGGCGCCGCCCGCGACCCGGGGTCGGCCGCCACCGCGGCCCGCATCGCCGGACGGGAGCTGCGGGCGATGGGGGTGAACCAGGACTTCGCACCGGTCGCCGACGTGAACGTCAACGCGCTCAACCCGGTGATCGGCGTCCGGTCGTTCGCCGAGGACCCGGAGCTGACGGCCCGGCTGGTCGAAGCGCAGGTGCGCGGCTACGAGCAGGGTGGCGTCTCGGCCACCGCGAAGCACTTCCCCGGGCACGGCGACACCGCCGTGGACAGCCACACCGGCCTGCCGGTGATCGGCCACAGCCGCGAGGAGTGGGAACGGCTCGACGCGCCGCCGTTCCAGCGCGCGATAGCGGCCGGCGTCGACTCGATCATGACCGCGCACATCGTCGTGCCCGCGCTCGACCCGGCCGGCGACCCGGCCACCCTGTCCCGGCCGATCATCACCGGCATCCTGCGCGACCGGCTCGGCTACGACGGCGTGGTGATCACCGACTCGCTCGGCATGGCCGGCGTCCGGCAGAAGTACGGCGACGACCGCGTGCCCGTGCTGGCGCTGAAGGCGGGCGTCGACCAGTTGCTCATGCCGCCGAACATCGACCTCGCCTACCACGCGGTGCTGAAGGCCGTGCACGACGGCGAGCTCACCGAGCGCCGCATCGACCAGTCGGTCCGCCGGATCCTGCGCATGAAGGCCGAGCGGGGGCTGTTCGGCGGGCAGTTCGCCGACCCGGCCAGGCTGCCCGAGGTCGTCGGCACCGCGCGGCACGGGCAGGCCGCGCAGGAGATCACCGACCGCACCACGACGCTCGTGCGCAACGCGCTGCTGCCCCTGCGCACGCCGCCGGCCTCGGTCTTCGCCACCGGCTGGGGCACGACCGCGGACCCGGTGCCGCACCGGCTCGCCACCGCCGTCGGCCGCCGTTCGACGACGGCGAGCGCCCTGGTCACGGGCGCGAACCCGAACCAGGCGACGATCGAGCAGGCCGTCGCGGGCGCGCAAGCCGCCGAGCTGACGGTCGTCGCGACCAACAAGGCCTGGACCGACGTCGGGCAGCAGAACCTGGTGCGGGCGCTGCTGGCCACCGGGAAACCGGTCGTCGTCATCGCGGTCCGCGACCCGTACGACATCGCGTACTTCCCGCAGGCGCAGACCTACCTCGCGACCTACTCCTACACCGAGGTCTCGGTGGAGTCGGCGGTGCGGGTGCTGTACGGGGAGAACGTCCCGGTCGGGAAGCTGCCCGTGACGATCCCGGTCGCGGGTGATCCGTCGACCGCGCTGCACCCGTTCGGCCACGGCCTGACCTGGGAGGGGTGACCGGTGCGCCGACTGCTGACCGCCGTCCTGTGCGGGCTGCTCGTGGCGAGCCCGACCGCGGCGGCCGAACCCGCCGCCCCGACCGTGCCCCTGGCGGTGATGTCGTACAACATCCACACCGGCATCGGCGTGGACGGCCGGCTCGACCTGGCCCGGGTGGCGGCCGACATCACCGCGTCGGGCGCGGACGTGGTGGGGTTGCAGGAGGTGGACGTCCACTGGATGGCCCGCAGCGACTGGCGCGACCAGGCGGCGGACCTGGCGGCCGCGGTCGGCATGCACGTCTACTTCGCGCCCATCTACGACCTGGACCCGGCCGAACCGGGCGCGCCGCGCCGGCAGTACGGCGTGGCGGTGCTCAGCCGTCACCCGATCGTGGCGGCGGAGAACCACTGGATCACCCGGCTGTCCACGCAGACGCCGAACCCGACGCCCGCACCCGCTCCGGGGTTCCCCGAGGTGGTGCTGAACGTGCGCGGCGAGCGCGTGCACGTCTACAACACGCACCTGGACTACCGCGCCGACCCGGCGGTGCGCCGGGCGCAGGTCGCCGACATGCTGGCCGTCCTCGCCGAGGACCGGGGCGCGCCGCGGGTGCTGCTCGGCGACTTCAACGCGCCACCGGACGCCCCCGAGCTCGCTCCGCTGTGGACGGAACTGCTCGACGCGTGGGCGTTGACGAACGGTTCGGCCCCCGGCCCGACCTACCCGGCGTCGGCGCCGGTCAAGCGGATCGACTACGTCGCCGCCGGCTACCCGGCCCGGGTGCGGGCGACGCGGGTGGTCACGACCGGTGCGTCGGACCACCTGCCGGTGCTGGCCGAACTGGTCGTCGCCCGCCGGCCGGGCTCCCCGTGGGACGGACCGCTGCCCGACCAACGCCTCCGCCACGGCACGGCACGGCAGGCCGGGCTGGCCGCCGAGCACGTCGACCGGCTCGTGCCCGACCTGGAAGCGGGCGTGCTGGCGTCACCGCAGGCGTTCCCGGGCGGTGTGGTGCTGGTCGCGCGCAACGGCGTCATCGCACGGCACGCGGCGGTCGGGGACGCCTTGCGCTACGGGCCGGACGGCGCGGAACTGCCGCCCGACCGCCGGATCCCGATGCGCGAGGACACCATCTTCGACGTGGCGTCGCTCTCGAAGCTGTTCACCACCGTCGTGGCCATGGCGCTGGTGGAGCGCGGCCTGATCGACCTGGACGCCCCCGCCGCCGGCTACCTGCCCGAGTTCGGCCGCAACGGCAAGCAGGACGTCACGCTCCGGCAGTTGCTGACCCACACCTCCGGGCTGCCGGCCGGGCTGGCGCTCGGCTCGTACCCGACGGTCGAGCAGCGGCTGGCCGCGGTCTACGCGGTGGCGCTCCGGTCGTCACCCGGGACGCGGTACGTCTACTCCGACCTCAGCCTCATCGTGGTCGGCAAGGTGCTGGAACGCGTCACGGGCCGGTCGTTGCCCGACCTCGTGGCCGCGGAGGTCACCGGGCCGCTCGGGCTGCGCGACACCGGGTACAACCCGCCGGCCGAGCTGCGGCCGCGGATCGCGCCGACCCAGTACGTCGGCGGCACCCGCGGCCTGATCTGGGGCCAGGTGCACGACTCGACCTCGTGGTACCTGGGCGGCACGGCCGGGCACGCCGGCGTGTTCTCCACCGCGCGCGACCTCGCCGTGTTCGCCCAGATGCTGCTCAACGGCGGCCGGTACGGCGATCGGCGCGTCCTGCGCGAGGACAGCGTCCGGGCGATGACGACGAACTGGAACACGGCCATCCCGGGCGCGGACCGCGGCCTCGGCCTGGACGTGAACAAGCCCGCGTTCATGGGCATGCTCACCACGCCCCACACCGTCGGGCACACCGGCTACACCGGGACGTCCCTGGTGGTCGAGCCGGGCAGCCGGTCGTTCGTGCTGCTGCTGACCAACCGGGTGCACCCGACCGCGGCCGGCCCGGCGACCAACCCCTACCGGCGGGCCGTGGCCGACGACCTGGCGCGGGCCGTCCTGGAACGCTGACCGCCGCGCCCAGGTCCCGCCGCGCTCAGGTCCCGCCGTCGAGGATGTCGTTGACGAACCGCTCGGCGAAGTCGCGGAGCTTGACGTTCTCGCGCTGGGACCGGTCCACGAGCATCGCGAACGCCTCGTCCGCGCTCACCCGGTGCACCGCCATGACCACGCCCTTCGCCTGGTCGATGACGGCGCGCGAGGTCAACGCGTGCCGGAGCTGGTCGACCTGCTCGCGAGCGCGCAGGTAGCGGCGGGCGTTGCGCAACGCACCCTCCGCGGCCGTGCAGTAC
This sequence comes from Saccharothrix saharensis, assembly GCF_006716745.1. Lineage (NCBI taxonomy): Bacteria > Bacillati > Actinomycetota > Actinomycetes > Pseudonocardiales > Pseudonocardiaceae > Saccharothrix > Saccharothrix saharensis. Next base: position 1,447,454 of record NZ_VFPP01000001.1, read on the forward strand.
AGCTCCAGCAGCGCCGCGTCGAGCGCCCGGAAGCCGTCCGGACGTCGGCTGTAGAGGTTGAGCGAGCCGGGCGTGTCCTCGTCGACGTACAGCGGCGCGGACAGGAACCCGGCGACGTCGAAGTCCCCGGTCCCCGCGGCGAAGTCGGGCCACCGGTCCGGCAGTTCGGCCACGACCGCGTGCACGACCTGCCCCGTCCGGGCGGCGTGCAAGCACGGCCCTTCACCCGTCCGGTACTGCACGAGGTCGATCTCCAGTGCCTCCCGCCGGGTCGCCGCGCCGGTCACCGGACCGGTCTCGGACACCAGCGTGACGCTGACCATGTCGGCGCCGGGCACGGCGTGCGCGGCTTGGTCGCAGATCCGGTCGAGGATGACCGCCAGGTCCTCCTCGCGGTCGAGGACCTCGGTCAACCCCGCCAACGCGCCGGTGACCACGTCCAGCCGCCGGACCAGCGTTCCGGCGACGCGGTCACCCGTCGCGACCCGCTGCCCGCCACCCATCACCCGCCTCCTCGTCCGTGCCGCCCACCGCCTGCCCCGGTGGACGCGTCGAGGCCGCCGCGCCCGTCCCGGTCGCGTGGCCGTGTGGAACAGGGTTGCCCGTCGGCCGCGAAACCACACCGCGACGGCCGACATCACACCGCGTGACCGCACCGCCGAACCACCGCGCGGGCACCGGAATACCACCTCCGGGTGAGTGCGAATCCCGCAACCGGCGGGTGGTTCCACCGTGCCGTCGCGGGTACTCGACCCTTACGTCAAGCAGTCGGCGACCCGCAGCCCGCGTCGGTCGGGACGGCCACCGGGCTTCGAACCCACTGGACTCCGCCATGGACAGCACACCCCGACCCGGGCACGGTGCGATCGTCACCTACCTCAACCCGGACGTGCACGACCCGGCCGCCTTCCTGTGCGGCATCGTCGTCGGCGCCCACGTGGTCGACCCGAAGACCGACCACGCGTGGGTCCCGGTCCTGCTGCCCGACGGCACGCTGTCGGTGCTGGACAGCAGGCACATCATCGAAGTGCGCGCGTCCGACGAACCGTGACGGGAAGCCGCGCGCTGCGCCGGCCGGACGTGCGCCGAAGCCCGACCCCCGGCACCTGAGCGGGAGGTCGGGCTTCGGCGGGTGATCGGCGCTACGCCGCGCAGAACTCGTTGCCCTCGGGATCCCGCATGATCCACCAGTGCCCGACCGGCCCCTGGTCGTGCTCGCGGACGCGGGTCGCGCCCAGGCCTTCCAGTCGGGCCACGAGTCCCTCCAGGCCGTCGGGCCCGCTGTGGATGTCGATGTGCAGGCGGTTCTTGCCGGACTTGGCCTCGGGCACGTCCTGGAACAGCACCCGCCGGCCACGCCCGACGCCGCTGACCGGGTCGAACGGGTCGTCCGGGTGGCGGATGCCGGCGTAACCGCGGAAGTTCTTGCGCCCGTTGTGCTCCACGACCGCTTCCCTGGGGAGGCGACCGGCGGCCAGCAACTGCTCGATGAGCGCGCTGGGGTCCTCCACCTCGTACTCCAGGGCGGCGGCCCAGAAGTCCGCGAGCGCGGGCGCGTTGTTGCTGTCGATGACCAACTTCCAGCTCATTGCCATGTAACCGGTTATATCGGTTACATGGCGTTCGGCGCAAGCGCGCCTGATCCGACCCCGCGGGGGCGCCGGCGCGTTGATGCCGGTCGCGGGCGAGGTGGGCAGCGCGGCGAGCCGCTTGCCGACCGGTCGCCGATAGGCTGCGCGGGCATGACCGCGGCACTGCTGATCGTCGACATGCAGGAGATGGTGGTCCCGCTCGTCTGGCGGGGCGAAGAGCTGGCCGACCGCATCGCCGCGTTGGCGCGCGAAGCCCGGCGGCACGGTGCGCCGGTGATCGCGTTGCGGCAGGTCGGGCCCGCCGGCACGGAGTTCGACCCGGAGCGGCCGGGAACGCGGATCAGCACCCGCCTCGGCCTCGATCCGACCGACCTGGTGGTGCCCAAGGCGGCGACCGACGCGTTCTACCGCACCGACCTCGCGGCGCTGCTCGCCGCACGGGACGTGGACACCGTCGTGCTGACCGGGCTGGCCACCGACTACTGCGTGGACGCGACCGCGCGGTCGGCGTTGAGCCACGGGCTGGACGTGGTGCTGGTGCGCGACGGCCACTCCCCCGCCGCCGACGGCGACCCCGTGGCGGGACTGACCGCCGAACAGGTCGTCGAGCGGCACAACCGGCTGCTCAGCACGGCCGTGCACCCCGGCGGGACGGTGCGCCTCGTCGCGGCGGCGGAGGTGGTCTTCGGGCGGTGAGGCGGCAGGCCGGTCCGGGCGTCACCCGGACCGGCCCGGTGCGTCAGCCGCTGACGGAGGCCGAGAAGTTGTTGACCGCCAGGCCGACGCCGCCGTTCCACGGCTCGAAACCGGCCTGGATGCTGGTCAGGTACCAGGACGTGGTGATCGCGCCGCGGTTGCGGACGTCGTTGACGAAGTCCATGACGTTGAACGACCACGACGTGATCGGCGACGGCGCCACGTAGGAGATCACGTTGTTCGCGCCGTTGCTGCCGCGCCAGACCTGCCAGCTGCGGCCGCCGATGGTGGTGTTGCCGACGGCGCTGCCGATCGGCTGGATCGAGCCCTGCCGGTTGAACCAGATCATGATCTCCATCTGGTTGACCCCGTTGGTCTTCGGCGTCGGGTCGAGCCAGATGTCGTAGGAGGCGTTGTACGTGCCGCCCACGTAGGTGTAGCTGATCGAGGACGACGCGCTGCGGATCCGGCTGACCTGCATCGGCAGGTTGGACCCCGGCGAGCAGTTGGTGTAGTGGCAGCCGAGGAACACCGACGGGTACGACAGCGGTGCGCCGTTGGTCGGCGCCGAGCCCTGCTGCTGCGTGAGCCGGAACCCGGTCGAGGTGACGTTGATGCACTGGGTGGCCGACGTGCCCCAGCGGTTGTTCTGGACCACGTAGCGGCCCTGGATGGTGGTCGAGCCGTACTGCTCGCAGATGGTGGTGTCGGCCTGGGCCGGCCCGGCTGCGGCGACGACCGCGGTGGCGGCCATCAACCCGGCCAGCACGAGGGCGCGGACGGTCTTTCGCATGGAACTCCTTCCGAAGGGTCCACGACGGCGGGGATCTCCTGGGAGCGCTCCCAGAGTAACCCGGAAGACCTTCGGGCGCATTACGTCACACCGGGGACAAAGCGGCGCGCGGACGTCAGGCGAGCCCCTGGGGGAACGCGAGGACGCGGTCCGGGTCGTAGCGGCGGGCGACGCGGCGCAGGCGCGGCAGGTTGCGGCCGTAGTACGCGGTCGGCCAGTCCGGCATGTCCGGGTCGATGTAGTTGACGTAGCCGGTGCCGTGCCCGATGGCGTCACGCAGGTCGGCCATCATGCGACGGGCCTCGGCCTCGCTGACGCCGACCACGTCGACGTAGGCCTGGGCGCTGGCGATGGCGTCGCGGTGCGGGAACGCGGTGGCGTCCGGCCGCACCCGCGCGATGGCTCCGCCGAACGTGTCGAACTGCGCCCGCCCGGTGCGCGCGCCCTCCAGCAGGGCGACGACCGGCGCCGGGTCGATCGGCCGGTGCAGCATCCGGGAGGACGCCACGAACGGCGAGCCGTCGTCCGGTCGGCACGCGGGCAGGCAGCCGGCGAAGTACCGCATCGCGCTGCCGTAGTCCATCGACCGGACCGTGCGACCGACGGGCGCGACCTTCGCGGCGAGCCGGTCGAGCAGCCGGTCCAGCTCCCGCGGCGGCCCGATCCAGCTACCGCCGACGCCGGTCGACGGCGGGCTGCCCGCGCCCACGTTGCACGCGGACCACAGACCGTCCGGGGTGCCGGGCACCCACTCCTGCCACGCGCCGAGCACGTCGGCCGCCGCGCCCGCCGGGAACGTCAGCCCGAACACGGTCACGTCGGGCGCGGGCGCGGTGTCGAACGTGAACGACGTGACGACGCCGAAGTTGCCGCCGCCACCGCCGCGCAGCGCCCAGAACAGGTCCGGCTCGGTGTGCGCGTCGACCCGGTGCGGCCCGCTGCCCGGCGGCACGATCCGCGCGCCCAGCAGGTGGTCGCACGTGAGGCCGTAGGCGCGCCCGACGACGCTGATCCCGCCGCCCAGCGCGAGACCGCCGATGCCGACCGTCGGGCACGACCCGGCGGGCAGCAACCGGCCCGCGCGCGCCAGCTCGTCGTACAGGTCGATCATCCGGACGCCCGCGCCCACCCGGACCCGGCCGCGGTCGTCCACCCGGATGGCGTCCAGCGCGGCCAGGTCGATGACGAGGCCGTGCTCGGGCACCGAGTACCCGGCGTAGCTGTGCCCGCCGCTGCGCGCCGCGACCGGGATCCGTTCCCGGGCGGCGAACTCCAGGCACCGCGCGACGTCGGACTCGTCCGCGCACAACGCCACGGCCGCGGGCCTGCGGTGCGCGTACACCGTGTTGTACGGCCGGCGCACGGTGTCGTAGACATCGTCCCCGGGCAGGACCAGCCTGCCGGTGAGCGCCCGGCGCAGCCGGTCCCAATCGCGCTCCGCCGCGCCCAGCGCGACGAGTCCGGTGGCTTGCATGAAGGTTCTGCGACCGAATTCCATGAGCACTACCCCCGCCCCATGGTCCCCCCGGTCGGGTGGCGCGCCACTCCACCGAACGGGTGGGGTGTCACGTTGCGGCGGCGAACTGGTCGGCGGGCTCGGGCCCGGCGGCGACGGCCGCGGTGGTGTTCGTGGTGGGCGCACCCGCGTTGTGGAGCCGTGATCGGCTCGTGGCCGGGCACGCGCGCACTGGCCACGTCGCTGCTCGTCCTGGGCGCGGGAGCCGGGTCGGCGCTCGCGGCCCCGACGCCGATGGTCGTCCCCGGTTCCGCCGCGGTCCACGGGGCGACTTCCATGGGCGTGCCCGCCACGATCACCGCGCTCATCCGGGCCACCGTCGCGCCCGTGGATCCGACCGACGCCGGTCGCGTTCACCACGGTGTTCGCCGCCGGTCGGACCGCCGGGCCGTAGCGGGCGGTGCGGTGCGCCGCGGCGGCCGTGATCGTGGTCAGGGTCGGGCCACCGCGGCGGCGAAGCGCGCCGCGACCGCCGCGACGGCGGCCCGCAGCTCCGGCCCGCCGTCCACGCGGAAGCCGAACGGCACGGAAGCCAGCCATTCCTGCGCGTACATGGCCGGGTTGCTGGTGCTGCCGACGAGCACGCACCCGGCGCCCAGCGGTTCGAGGCGACCCATCGGCGGCCGGATCCACGGCGCGACCTGCTCCGGCGGCGCGTGGAACACCACGCGGGTGGCGAACTCCCAGCCGGTGCCGAGGTGCTGCTCCACGGCCGCGACCGGGTCGAGGTCGGCGGGCGGCTCGAACCCGTGCGCCGTCTGCCGCACCGCGCGCACCCGGTCGATCCGGTAGGTGCGGATGGCGTCCGCGCGGTACGAGTGGCACAGCAGGTACCAGCGCCCGTGCCGGACCACCACGGCCCACGGGTCCACTTCGGACTCCCACTCGCCGCCGGAGTCGGTGCGGTAGGAGATCACCGCGCGGCGGCGGGCGGCGACGGCCGCGACGAGCGCGCTGGTGGTGGCGGGGTCCGGGCGGGCGGAGTTCCGGTCGGGCGCGGCCGACGCGTGCGCCCGCAGCACCGCGGCCTGCCTGCCGACGTTCTCGGGCAGCGCCCGGATGACCTTGCCCAGGGCGGCGTCCACGACGTCGTCGGCGTGGCTGTCGAGCACCGCCATGACCAGGCTCAGCGCCTCGGGCTCGGTGAACACGACCGGCGGCAGCCGGGTGCCGCGCCCGAGCCGGTACCCGCCGTACGGGCCGCGGGTCGACTCGACCGGGATGCCCGCCTCGCGCAGGATCCCGACGTACCGGCGCACCGCGCGTTCCGTGACGCCCAGCCCGTCGGCGAGCTCGCCGGCCGTGACGCCGGGACGTGCCTGGAGGATCTCCATGGCGCGCAGGGCTCGGGCGGTGGGGCTGAGTTCGGTCGGCACACCCGGACCTTATCCGCGACCCCGGACACCGACGCCTCCGGAGGAATCGGCCCCGGTGAGCCGGACGCGCATTCGCCGTGATGCAGAATATCGCCGATCATCCACCGTCTGGAGGACGCCATGGCCGCTCCCGGTGTCGCTCGGCCGACCAGGTTGGAGGTCGTCCGGGCCGACGCGGCGCACGTGCTCGGGTCACGGGCCGCCGCCCGCGTCGAGGCGTTCCCCGACGGCACGCTCCACGTCCGCGCCGGTGAGCTGCGCCGGGCGCTGGCGTGGCTGGTCGACTTCGCGGTGTACCTGCTCCTGGTCGGCGTCGGCCTGGTCGCCCTGACCGTGCCGCACGGCTCGGGGAAGATCGACGACGGCGGGTTCGCCCTGGGTGCCGTCGCGGTGCTGCTCCTGGCCGCCCCGCTGTACGGCCTGTGCTACGGCAACGGCCGCGCGCTGGGCGCGGTGGTCACCGGCACCCGGCTCGTGCGGCTGTCCACCGGCGGCCGGATCGGGTTCCCGGCGCCGTGGGCGATGACGGTCCGGACGGTGCTGCTGCCGTTGCTGATCGCCTCGTTCGTCGTCGGCGCGCTCGCCAGCGGCTCACCGCCCGGTTCCCCGTCGCGGACGAGCATCGACGACCGGAGCACCCGCCGACTCCGCGCCGCCGGCTTCCGCACGCTCGCCGATCGTCGCGTGCCCTGACCCCGCGGCGCCGGCCCGCGACCTCGTCGCCGGTCGTGGCGTCGCCGGCGGAGATCAGCCGCCGCGGCCACGCGAATGGCCGTGCCCGTCCGGTCATCGCCGGTGGGACGATCGATCACTCACCGCAGTGGTCGACCGTACAGGGGGTTCCCGTGATGACTTCCGACGTCCTGACCGCCGTCGCCGCCCTCGAACCGCGGCTGCGCGACGCCGCCGCACGGGCCGACGGGGAACGGCGGTTGGCCGACGACACCGTGGCGGTGTTGCGGGACGCGGGCACGTTCCGGGCCACCCGGCCCGCGCGGTTCGGCGGCGCGGACGCGTCGATCCGCGCGCACCTGGACCTGTCGTCGGCGGTGGCCGCGATCGACGGCGGCGCGGGCTGGTGCACGGCCCTGTGGAACGGCGGCAACTGGATCACCGGCCTGTACCCGGAGCAGGCGCAGGAGGACGTGTGGGGCGCCGAACCGGAAGCCCTGATCAGCGGCACGCTCATGCCCGGCGGCACGGTCGGGCGCGTGGCCGGCGGCTACCGGCTCAGCGGTTCGTGGAACTACGCCTCAGGCATCGGGCACGCGTCCTGGGGCCTGGCGGCGGCACCACTGGAGGACGGCCTGGGGTGGCTGCTGGTGCCGCGCGCGGACTTCGAGGTCGTGGACGAGTGGCACGTGGCCGGGATGCGGTCGACCGGCAGCAACCGCTTCGTGGTGCGGGACGCGCTGGTGCCCGACCACCGCGTGCTGCGGCTGGAGCGGATGGTGGCGGGTGACAACGTCACGTCCGCCACCACCCCCACGCACCGCGCCGCGTTCGTGGCTTCGCTGGTCACGATGGTCAGCGGGCCACTGCTGGGGCTGGGCCGCGCCGCGGTGGCGCACGTCGTCGACGCCGCCGCGGACAAGGGCATCGCCTACACCGGCTTCGACCGGCAACGCGACTCGTCCGCCTTCCAGCTCCAGGTCGCCGAGGCCGCCGCCGCGGTGGACGGCGCGGAACTGCACGCCTACCGCGCGGCGGACGCCCTGGACCGGCACGCGGCCGAGGCCACCTACCCACCGGAACTGCTGCGGGCCCGGTGCCGCGCGGACGCGTCGGTGGCCGTGCGGAACGTCACGCGCGCGCTGGAAACGCTGATGTACGCGCACGGTTCGCGGGGTTTCGCGGACGCGAGCCCGTTGCAGCGGATCTGGCGCGACGCCAACGTGGCCGCCCGCCACGGCATGCTGCTCCCCCAGGTCAACCTGGAGCTCTACGGCGCGGCCCTGGTGGGCGCGGAGAACACCGTCAGCCCGTTCCTCTGATCACCCGGATCACGTGCTTGCCCCGCACGCCACCGGCTTCCAGCGCGCGGTGGGCCTCGGCGATGTCGGCGAGCGGGTGGACGGTGTCGACCACGGGCCGGATCGCCCCGCTCTCGACCAGCGCGGTGAGGTCGGCGAACAACGCGGACTTGGGGTTGCCGCTGAAGAAGCGGGCGCGGCGCGGGCCGAACACCGCGGACGCCAGGAGGTAACCGACGTCCGCGGCGGAGCGGAACGCGATGGCGACCATGCGGCCACCGGGCGCGAGCAGGCGGCGGTACGCGCCGGGCGTGCCGCCGTAGGCGTCCAGGACGACGTCGTACCGTCCCAGTCCGGCCGGATCGGCGCGGTAGTCGACGACGTCGTCCGCCCCCAGCTCGCGGACGAAGTCGAACGTGCTGCTGCTCGTCAACGCGGTCACGTGCGCGCCGTAGGCCTTGCCCAGTTGGACGGCGACGCTGCCCACTCCCCCGCTCGCAGCGCGCACGAGGAGCCGTTCGCCCGGGCGCAGCCGTGCCTTGTCGCGCAGCGCGGTGATGGCGGTCGTGCCGACGCCCGGCAGCGCGGCGGCGCGGACCAGGTCGAGCCCCGCGGGGCTGAGCGCGAGTTGGCGCGGGTGCACGGCGACGTACTCGGCGGCACTGCCGAACCGGCCGCGCGGCAGGCCGCCCCACACGTGCGCGCCCGGTGCGAACCCGGGTCCGGACACGACCTCGCCCGCGAAGTCGATCCCCACCCGCTTGGGGAACCGCCGGCCGAGCAGGAGCTTCAGCTCCCCGGACCGGCCCCACCGCTCGCCGCCGTTGACGCTGGCCGCGTGCACGCGCACCAGCACGTGCCCCGGGCGGACCACCGGCTCGGGCACGACGCCCTCGTACAAGACCTCCGGCGGCCCGTACCGGTCGAACACCGCTGCGCGCATCCCACACCTCTCGCGTAAGTGGAACATCCCCTCCACTTCGACCGTAACACGGCAACCGGAAGGTTCCCTCCACTTGAGCTAAAGTGAGAGACGTGCCCGCTGAGACGACTCACCTGCGCGCGGACGCCCGGCAGAACCGCGACCGCATCCTCGACTCGGCGCGGGAGGCGTTCGCCGCCGACGGGCTGGACGTGTCGATGACCGAGATCGCCCGCCGGGCCGGGGTGGGGGTGGCAACCCTCTACCGCCGTTTCCCCACCAAGGAAGCGCTGGTCCGCGAGGTGTTCGCCGAGCAGTTGGCGGCCTGCACCGGCGAGGTGCACCGGGCCGCGGCGGACCCCGACCCGTGGCGCGGCTTCTGCCGCGTGGTGGCGGAGCTGTGCGAGATGCAGGCGCGGGACCGGGGGTTCAGCGCGGCGTTCCTGAGCGCGTTCCCCGACGCCGTGCCGGTGGACGAGATGCGCGCGCGGGCCGAGGAGGCGTTCAGCGGGCTGGTGGAGCGCGCCAAGGGCGTCGGGGCGCTGCGGCCGGATTTCACGGTCGACGACCTGATGCTCGTGCTGATGGCGAACAACGGCCTGGTCACCGACTCGGTGGACGCGACCGTGGCCGCCTCCCGCCGCCTGGTCGCCTACTTCCTGCAAGCGTTCCAGGCACGCGCCCCGCTGCCACCGCCGGTCCGGCTCGGCCTGCGCGACGCGCTCGGCTGACCCGACCCGCGCTACCGGCGGCCCTGCTCGACCCGCCGGGCCGGCGCTACCCCTGCTCCCGCTCGACCCGTCGGTTCCACTCGCCCTTGGACGACTGCCAGCCGTCCTCGTCCGCGCCGATCCGCCAGTAGCCGGAGATCGACATCTGCTCGCGCGGCACACCCCGGTCCAGCTTCAGGTGCCCGCGCAGGTCCTTGACCATGTTCGCTTCGCCGTGCACGAACACCTGGACCACGCCCTCCGGGAACGCCAGCGCCGCCACCGCGTCCACCACGCGCCGCCCGCGCGGCCCGCCGTCGCGGTGCAGCCATCGCAGGTCCACCCGGCCCGCCGACCGCACGGGCTGCTCGTCCTCCGGCCCGTCGACCTCGACGAACACCTCCGCCCGCGCGCCCTCGGGCAACGCCTCCAGCGCCGCCGCGATGGCGGGCCACGCGCTCTCGTCGCCCGCCATCAGGTGCCAGTCGACGCCCGGGTCCGGCGCGTACCCGCCGCCGGGGCCGGCGAAGTGCAGCACGTCACCCGGCTGTGCCTTCGCCGCCCACGGACCGGCCACGCCGGAGTCGCCGTGCGTGACGAAGTCGAGCCACAGCTCGCCCGCCTCGGCGTCCCACCTGCGCACGGTGTACGTGCGGGTGCGCGGCCACTGGTGGCGGGGCATCGTCGCGCGGATCGCGCCGAGGTCGAACGGCTCGGGGTAGAGCACGTCGTCCAGCGGGAAGGCGAGCTTGACGTAGCTGTCGGTGTAGGGACCGACGGTGAAGTCGGCGAGCCCTTCACCACCGAGCACCACGCGGATCATGTGCGGCGCGATCCGCTCGGTGCGCACGACGCGCCCGCTCCTGCCACGGGACCGTTCGGCCATGTCGGGTACTCCTCGGTGATTCCAACGGCGCAACCACCACCACCGTACGTGCCCACGCCCCGTGTCCGACGGTGGCCGCCGGCCCCGGCCACCACGTGGGCGGTGGGACGGCGGAGCGCCCCACCGCCCACGCCCCCTCAGTGCACGCTCCACTCCCGCGCGAGCCGGGCGGCCAGCCCGAGGTTCGCCGCGGCGGCGTCCTCGGTGCGCCGCCCGTACCCGCAGGCGGCGGCGACCCCGGCCGGCGGCCGGCCGAGCGCGTCCGCGACCAGCCGCAGCGCTTCGCGGGTCTGGTCCGGGTGGTCCTCGGCCACGACGCCCGCGATGACCTCCACGCCGGGGCGCAGGTGCCGCAGCTCGGCGTAGAACGCGGGATCGGTGGGCGGCGGGGTGTCACCGCTCGTGACGGGCAGGTGCACGGTCGGCATCGGGGTGCGCTCCCCGGCCAGCACGCGGGACAGCTCGTTGAGGAACAGCACCGCGGGCCGCAGGTCGGTCGGGGTGAACACCGGCACGTGCTCCAGGTCGCCGTAGCACAAATGGAGCACCCACCGGGAGAGCGGCGCGGCCGACAGGACGCCGGCGACCTGCCGGGTGAGGTCGGTCGTCAGCGCGGGCCAGGCCTCCGGCGGGGTGAGGTGGTAGGCCACCAGCACGGCGGGCGTCTCGAGCTGCAACTGCAACCGGTCACCCCACCGGGCGACGAGCTCGGTCACCTCGTGCACGACCGCGGTCTGCATGGTGGGCAGCCACTCGCGGGCCGCGTCGATCGAGCCGAACGCGAACACGGACAGGTCCAGGGCGTTCGGGATGCCCACCTGCACGCGTGGCGCGTCACCGGTTCCGGTGATGGGCAGCCGGCCCAGCGCCTCGAACGCCGCCTCGGCCTGCTCGACGCGGGACAGCCCGACCTGCTCCGAGCACAGGTGCTGACCGGGCCGGACCCGGTAGTACGGCATGTCGTCGTAGCCGCGGCTCTCCCCGCCGCGCACCTGTTCGAGCGACGGCACGGTGGACAGGTGGTGGGTGAGCCAGTCGATGATCCACCGCGGGTCGCGGTCGGACGGCAGGGCGGTGAGTTCGGCGTCGTCGCGGTGGCGGAGGAACCAGCCCATGGCGGTGGCGGGGTCCTCGCACAGCGGGCGCGGCAGCGAGCCGACGAGGTGGACGGGCAACGGGTGGCGGTCGTGCTCTCGATCAGGCGTCTGCGTGGGGGCGTGTGCGGTCATGAGTGTCGTTCTGCTTTCGGAGCGAAGAGCGTGCGATGCCCGGGAGTGCCGCAGGATCTCCGCGCCCGACCTCCCGGTGTCCGACCATCGTGACCGGACCGACCGGGCACGTCCACTTAGGATGATCAACGCGAGCCGACCGGGCACATCATCCACGCGATAGTGTGACCTTCCTACCTGGCAACGACATTCTGAGTGATCGTCCAAACGGGAACGACAATCATGATTCCCGCGACGACGACGTCGGTGGGCGCGCTCGCGCCGCAACCCGGCACCAACCCCCAGGCCGGTCCGCGCCGAAAACGCTGTCATCAAACGTGATCGGCAGGTGGAGTCCGGCGGACGGGCCGCAGGTGCCGTTCCAGGGCACCGGATCCCACCAGCTCGGCCGGCACCGGTTGCGGCAGCACGGCAGTGCCGGGGTCGACGCGTCGCGCCTCCGTCGCGCAGGTGTTGCCGGCCCCGCGCGACCCCGGACCCTGCGCCGCGGCCGCCGTGACGCGGTCACCGCCCACCACCACGACGCCGACGCCCCGCCGTCCCGCCGACACCCGCCGGCCGGTCGGTCCGACCCCGCGCATCCCGCCCGCCACCCGACCCCGCCGCCGCGCTCCCACCGGACCACCCATCCGCCCCCACCGGTGCGCGGGGCGGCCCCCACCGCGCCCGCGCTCACCCGCCCCCGGGTCGGCGTCCTGAAGGGAGGACGTGCGGGGACTAGGCTCCCCGCATGGCGAGGTACTTCGACGTGCACCCGGTCAACCCCCAGCGGAGGTCGATCGACCAGGCGGTGGAGCTGATCAGGTCGGACGGTTTGATCGCCTATCCGACCGACTCCTGCTACGCGCTGGGCTGCCGGCTCGGCAACAAGGCCGGACTGGACCGGATCAGGCAGATCAGGCACCTGGACGACCGGCACCACTTCACCCTCATGTGCCGCGACTTCTCCCAGCTCGGGCAGTTCGTGCACGTCGACAACGCGGTCTTCCGGGCCATCAAGGCGGCGACGCCGGGCAGCTACACGTTCATCCTCCCCGCGACCACCGAGGTGCCGCGCCGGCTGATGCACCCGAAGAAGAAGACCGTGGGTGCGCGCATCCCGGACCACCCGGTGGCCCAGGCCCTGCTCGACCGGCTCGGCGAGCCGCTGCTGTCCAGCACGCTGCTCCTGCCCGACCAGGAGGAACCGCTGGTGCACGGCTGGGACATCAAGGAGCGGCTGGACCACGTCATCGACGCGGTGCTGGACGCGGGCGACTGCGGCACCGAGCCGACGACCGTCGTGGACTTCTCGCAGGGCGAGCCGGAGATCGTCCGGCACGGCGCGGGCGACCCCTCCCGGTTCGAGTAGAGGCGCGCGAACGGATCATCGGATTTGCGCCGCTCAGAGGTATGGGAGCGTTCCCAGAGCCGGTAGCTTCCCCCTGCCCCCTCAGCGCAGAAGGAGCTACCCGTGCGGAAACGGTTGTCCACGGCGGTCCTCGCCGCCCTGCTGTCGGTCGTCGCCCTCCCGGTCGCGGACGCCGCCGGCCCCGACCGAGCCGATCACCGGCTGAAGACCTGCGCCCGAGCCGACCTGCTGTTCTGCGAGGACTTCCAGCAGGTGCCCACCGGCGCCGGCACCAGCCTCAAGTGGGGCGTGGACACCCGCAACGGCTCGCTGGAGGTCGAACGGGACCGGCGCGGCCAGAAGGTGCTGCACGTGCGGGCCGAGGGCAACGGCCGGGCGTTCCTCAAGGTGGACGACTTCGCCGCGCCGGGCAACAGCTTCTACGGCCGGGTCCGGGTGCGCGTCGAGGCGTTCCCGGACGCGCCCGACTGGGCGCACTACACGTTGATCGAGGCCACCGGTGACGGCCCGGAGGTCGTGCGCCCGCTCGGCGGCCAGTACGTGCCCACGCTGGACAAGGCGCTGTGGGGCGTCGGCGCGGACGGCGGCCCGACCGGTGACTGGACGAACTGGCGCGAGTCGGCGCCGTCGAAGGCCGGCGCGTGGCAGTGCGTGGAGTGGCGGATGGACGCCTCGGACAACCGGATCACGCTGTGGTTCGACGGCGTGCCGAACCCGGACCTGACCGTGTCGACCCGCGAGCACGGCGGCAACCAGGTCGACTTCCTGTTCCCCGAGTTCGACACGGTCAAGCTGGGATGGCAGCTCTACCAGCCCAACGAGGGCAGCTACGACATCTGGCTGGACGACATCGCGCTGGGCGCCAAGCGCATCGGCTGCTGACCTGGCGGCCCGGGCGGGTCTTCCGGCGCGCGCAGCGCCGGAAGGCCCGCCCTGCGGCCGCGGCGCTCACGACCTGTCATCAGCGTGCGTCAGCATTCCCGGAGACCGGGTTGCTTCTGCCCGTTCGCGCCTCCCTTGATGTAGACGACGTTCACCCAGACGCCCACGTTCCTGCTGTCGTCGTCGGTCAGGGCCCACCAGGTGTTCCAGTACTTGCCGTTTTGCAACGAGACCTTGTGGGAAGTGTTCTTCTGGCAGTAGAAGTACTCCTTGGTGTCGTTCAGCCATCCCCACCGGTTCTTGACATCGGGCAAGCAGTAGCTGGGCGCGGGCTTCGTTCAGAGCTCCAGCGTGGTCTTCGGGTACGGGCGGTTCTTCACGCAGTCGCGGTTTACCCGGTCGGCGGAGTCGGCGGCGACAGCGGAGACACCCGAGTCGATGGGGGCGGAGACCGGAGCTGCGGCGCTGACGCCGGTCACCACCATGCCCGCAGCCACCACAGCGGCACCGATGGTGAGGATCTTGCGGAACTTGAGCATGTGCGGTCCTCTCTCGTGATCGGCTCCGAACGCCTCGCCTCGGCGAACCACCGGGGTGGAACGCGGTCGGAGTTCCCGCCGAACAGTGCAGGAACCCGACCCCGGAATGGAAGAAGAAATCGGTTTTCTCACCCGGTCCGGAACACCGGGTACCGGAACGGCGTCGCTTGTCGGCACACCACGCACGAGAACCTCGATGTTTGAAGGGACATCACGCCGACAGCGAGGGGATAGTCACTCACAATTGTCACAAGGCACGGTCGGTCACTCACGAATACCGCACCGAGCGGTTTGCCCGACCCGACTGTGGGACGCACCCGATGACGCCGCGCGAGCTCCGGTCGGCGCACTTGGATGGAGGTGACCGGAAGGGGATCGTCATGTGGACAGGCATCGGACGAGGTGGACGGGGCAAGCCGTGGGCCCGGAGGTGGAGGACCGTGGTGGCGACCGCGGTCGCCATGGCGTCCTCCGTCGGGGCCGTGCCCCCCGCGACAGCATCGCCGTCGTCGCTGTCGGCGTTCACGCCGTGCAAAGACGCGCCACGGGCGTGGTGCGCGACGCTGACCGTCCCGCAGCGGTGGGACGCGCCCGACGCGACGGGGTCGCTCCACCTCACCGTGGTGAAGCGGACCGCGACCGCCGCCGGCGCGGCGTACAAGGGAGTGCTGCTGGTCGACCAGGGCGGTCCGAACGGCATGTCGGCCGACAGCCTGCGCGAGTCGTGGTACGAGCAGTTCACCGCACCGGTGCGGGCTGCCTTCGACATCGTCGCGGTGAACCAGCGGGAGAACGCGGTCCACTGCGAACCCCCTCAGGTGAGCAACACCCTGCCGCTGGCGCCGGATCCCGGCACCTTCGACGACTTCGTCGCGGACAACGTCCGCTACGCCGAGAGCTGTCGTCCCGAGTCCCTGTGGACGATCGACTCGCTCGACCGGGCCCGCGACCTCGACGCCCTCCGCCGAGGGCTGGGCGTCGACCGGGTGAGCTACTACGGCGTCTCCTACGGGACCGTGGCCGGGCAGGCGCTCGCCGAGCTGCACCCGACGACCATCCGGTCCATGGTGCTCGACAGCCCGCAGTACCCGAGGCTGGGCACCGCGGACTACCTCGTCAGCGCCGCGGCGGGCATCGAGGACATCGCGCACGGGTTCGCGGGCTGGTGCCAGGCGCACTGGGCGACACCGCCGGACCGGGGGTCGTGCCGCAAGCTCGTCCGGGCGATCGGGGCGGGCGGCGGGATCACCGCCCGACGCGTGCTGACCCACCTGCGGAACCTGCGCGCGTGGGCCGAAGCGGGGAAGTTGTACGGCATCAACGGCGGACCCGTGGGTCCTGACGACCTGACGGGCCTGTTCTCCACGATGCACCTGGGCAAGGACGATCCGCAGTTCCTGGAGGGACGAGCGAACACCCTGGCGCAGTGGCGGCCGCGCCGTCGGGAGGCCCCCGCACCCCGTGCCGTCGACGGTCTCTTCCAGGACACCCAGACGCTGTTGCGCTGCAACGACTTCTTCGACCGGACCATCACCACCTACGAGCAGTGGCAGGATCTCTGGCAACGCGGCGTGGACGTCGCCCCCATCGCGCGGACGTCCTCCGCGCACTGGACGTGGATGCGGGCGTGCCTGGGCACCGACCTCGGCCGGTGGCGTCCCGGGCCGTTCCCCTCCGGTGTGCCGCTGCTGGTGACCGCGATGCGGTACGACAGCCCCACGCCCCACGGCTGGGCACGGCGGCTCGCGACCGACGCGTCCGCTCCCCTGATCACCTACAACGGGTTCGGGCACGGAGCTTACGACGCGACGCTCGCGCACGCGGCGGGCCGCGACTGCGTGGCTCGGCCGGTGGAGGAGTTCCTCGTCGACGGCCTCGTGCCGGCCGACACCCGGTGCCAAGGGGCGACGGCGGTGCCCGGCGCGTGAGCGGGTTCCGCCCGCGACGACCGAAAACCGGGCGCGGCGCGCGAGGTGGCGCTGCTAGCGTGGCGCCATGGCCACCTCGTCCACCGCCGCGATGCCCCGCCGCCCGGGGCTGCCGATGCTGCGCGGATGACGAGTCCGAGGCCCCCGTCCCAGGGGGTCTCGGCCGACCGGAGCCCCCGCACCCGGAGGTTCCGATGCCCCGCTACTACGTGACCACCGCCATCCCGTACGTGAACTCGCGGCCGCACCTGGGTTTCGCGCTGGAGGTCGTGCAGGCCGACGTGCTGGCCCGCCACCACCGGCTGCGCGGCGACCGGGTGCGGTTCCTGACCGGCACGGACGACAACTCGCTGAAGAACGTGCTCGCGGCACAGGCGGAAGGCCTGCCGACCGCCGAGCTGGTCGACCGCAACGCGGCGGCGTTCGCGGCGTTGCGCGACCCGCTGGCGCTGTCGACCACCGACTTCATCCGCACCAGCCGCGACGCCAGGCACCGCGCCGGCGTCGAACGGCTCTGGCTGGCTTGTGCGCACGACCTGTACCGCGAGCACTACGAAGGCCTGTACTGCGTGGGCTGCGAGCAGTTCTACACCCCCGCCGAGCTGGTGGGCGGCAGGTGCCCGGAGCACGGCGTCGAGCCGCGGCCGGTGGCCGAGGAGAACTGGTTCTTCCGGCTCTCCCGCTACACCGACCGGCTGCGGGAGCTGATCGCCGGCGGCACGGTCCGGATCGAGCCGGAGGTCCGCCGCAACGAGGTCCTCGCGTTCCTCGACGCAGGGCTGCGCGACTTCTCCGTGTCCCGCTCCCGCACCCGTGCGCACGGCTGGGGCATCCCGGTGCCGGGTGATCCGGACCAGGTCGTCTACGTGTGGTGGGACGCGCTGGGCAACTACATCACCAGCCTGGGCTACGGCGGCGACGGCGCGAACCACCGCCGCTGGTGGGTGGGGGCCGACCGGCGGGTGCACGTGATCGGCAAGGGCGTGATCCGGTTCCACGCCGTGTACTGGCTCGCGATGCTGCTGTCGGCGGGCGAGCCTTTGCCGACCGACATCCTGGTGCACGACTACCTCACCGCCGACGGCCACAAGATGAGCAAGTCGTCGGGCGCGGTGGTCGACCCGGTGGCGCTGGTCGACCGGTACGGCTGCGACGCGGTGCGGTGGTGGCTGCTGCGGGACGTGCCGCGCGTCGGCGACGCCGACTTCACCGAGGCGCGCCTGGTCGCCCGCGCCAACGAGGACCTGGCCAACGGGCTGGGCAACCTGGTCAACCGCGTCACGGTGATGGTCCACCGCTACCGCGCGGGCAAGCCGCCGGTGGCCGCGCCGGCCGATGACGCCGAGCCGTTGGCGGCGGTGTGCCGGGACGCGCCGGGCCTCGTGCACGCCGCCATCGGCGACTTCGACTTCCGACGGGCGACGGCGGCGGTCTGGCGGATCGTGGAGGAGGCCAACCGCTACGTGGAGCAGGTGCGGCCGTGGGACCTGGCCCGCGCCGAACGCGGCGGTGACGCCGAGGCGGGCAAGCGGCTGGACGCGGCCATCACCTCGCTGCTGACCGCGTGCCGCGTCCTGGCCCGCGAGCTGACGCCGTTCCTGCCGACCCTGGCCGCGCGCGTGTCCGAGCAGTGCGTGACGCTGTCGGGCGAGCTCCCCGTGCCGCAGCCCCTGTTCCCCCGGTTGTGAGCCGGGGCCCGCCGGGGTGTCGCCCCGGCGGGCCCCGAGCCGGTCAGCGGGGCAGGTAGGCCCGGTGGGAGCGGGAGAACTCGAAGTTGTTGTGGCGGTCCCAGTTGACCGACCACGTCATCAGGCCGCGCAGGTTCGGGTAGGTGGCCCTCGGCTTGTACGGGCCGCAGTTCGCGCCCTTCACCAGGCAGTCCAACGCCTTGTGCACCTCGGCGACGGACGTGAAGCCGTTGCCCGCGTTGACGCTCGCGGGCAGGCCGATGGCCACCTGGTCCTGCCTCAGGCCCGGGAACACCTTCGTCGCGTCACCGCGCACGGGGAACCCGGCCAGCACCATGTCCGCCATGGAGACGTGGAAGTCACTTCCCCCCATGAAGTGGTACTGGTTGTCCAGGCCCATGATCGGCCCGGAGTTGTAGTGCTGGACGTGCAGCAGGGTCAGGTCGTCGCGCAGCGCGTGGATCACCGGCAGGTACGCGCCCGCCCGCGGGTCCGCGCCGCCGCTGCCGCCGTAGTGCTGGTAGCCGACCTGGACGAAGAACGTCTCCGGCGCCATGGTGAGCACGAACTTCGCGCCGTAGCGCGCCTTCAGCGTCCGCAGCGCCTGGATCAGGTTGACGATCACCGGCGTGGTGGGCGCGCGGAAGTCGGTGTCGTTGGCGTTGAGCGACAGCGAGTGGCCCTCGAAGTCGACGTCCAGGCCGTCGAGGCCGTACTTGTCGATGATCGCCGAGGCGGAGCGGACGAACGCGTCGCGCGCGGCCGTGGTGGACAGCTGCACCTGGCCGTTCGCGCCACCGATGGAGATCAGCACCTTCTTGCCCTTGGCCTGCTTGTCGCGGATGCCCGCGATGAACTCGGCCTCGGACTCCACGTTCGGGCACTCGGCCACCGGGCACTGGGCGAAGCGGAGGTCGCCGGAGGTGGCGGAGGTCGGTTCGGCGAAGGAGAGGTTGATGATGTCCCAGTCGTCGGAGACGTCCTTCATCCGGATGTAGCCGGAGCCGTTGGCGAAGCTGGCGTGCAGGTAGCCGACCAGGACCCGCTTGGGCAGCCCGGTGACGGGCGGCGTGGTGGTGGTCGTGGTCGTCGGGCCGGTGGTCGTGGTCGTCGTGGTGGTCGTAGTCGTGGTGGTGGTGGTGGTCGTCGTCGTCGGCGCACCCGCGCAGGACGCACCGTTGATCTTGCAGTTGACCGGGCTCGCGGTGCCCGTGGCGTTGAAGCCGAACGTCACCGTGGCGCCGGGCGCGACGCTGCCGTTGTACTCGCGGTGCGTGAACGTGTGGTGCCCGGACGCGTTGGTCTGCAACGCGTCCCAGTAGGCGCCGACGGTCGTCCCGGCGGGCAGGTCGAACTCGACCTTCCAGCCGGACAGGGCCGCGCTCGTCCCGTTCTTGATCGAGAACTGCGCGGTGTAGCCGGTCTCCCAGCTCGCCGTCTTGGTGAACGTCGCGGTGACCGACGCGGCGTAGGCGGGCGCGAAGCCGACCGCCGCCGCTGCCACCACCAGCGCCGCGACGGCCCCCACCCTGGCGAACAGGACTCTTCGCGACATACGTCTCCTCCCAGCGGTGGCGGCCTCCAGGTGGGAAGAATTGGACTAGACCACCACGGCGATGTCAAGGTCGCGAGGGAGGGGGTTGACCGAACGGCCCAGCGGGTACCTCGAACGGGCGTTCGAGGGAAGAAGAGGCACGTGGACCGCAATCCGGAGAAGGACCCTCAGGACTGGACCACCGGCGACGAGCCGATGACCGGGCCGCAGGAGTCCTACCTGCGCACGTTGGCGCAGGAGGCGGGCGAAGAGGTGCCGGGCGGGCTGACCAAGGTCGAGGCTTCCCAGCTGATCGACCGCTTGCAGGACAAGACCGGGCGCGGCCGGTGACGTCGGCGCGGCACGCCGTCGCCGGCGTGCCGCGCCCCGGTCAGTTGCCGTCGTCCTGCTCGCCGTCCTGCTCGTTCTGGTCGTCCTGCTGGTCGTCCTGCTGGTCGTCCTGCTGCTCGACGCCCGGTCGGTCGTCGTCGCCGCCGCCCTCGTTCTCGCACCCGGCGCCGAGGGTGAGGAACAACGCCGCACCGCTGACCAGCACCGCGAGTGACTTCTTCAGCACGTTCGGTGTCATGCCCTCCCGGTACCCCGAACGGGTCCGGCCCAACCGGACCAAGATCGGTGTCCGGCTTCGGCGGGCCGGCACCGGACAAAGGGACGCGTTGTCCGGAGGTTGTCCGGAGGGGGCACGGCGTTTCCGAAAAGTCTCCTGTTCGCGGACGTCGCCGGTTACGGTTCGCGGGTGCAGATCCCGTGGCGAGCCGCACCGCGCGCGGCCCTGTCGAGTCCGCTGACGTTGCTGGTCAGCGTGGTCACCGCGCTGCTGCTGAGCTTCGTGGTGGCCGCCGCCGTGCTGCACTCGGCCGCCTCCGGCAGCGCGGCGATCGACTACCAGCAGGACCGGCTGTGCACGGAGGCGCTGCACCCGTCGCTGGAGGCGACCGGGGTGTCGCACCAGCAGGCCGCCGACGCGCCGCGGGTGATCAAGGAGCTGGCGCCCGACCGGGAAGCGCTGGTCGGCACGTACGTCCGGGAGCGGCGGGCCGACTTCGGCGGCGCGCCGACCGATGCCAAGTTCGGGTACCGGCCGGGCGCGACCGACCACCTGGAGGTGCTCGAAGGCGGCGGCAAGGACGGCCTGTGGGTGCCCAAGAGCATCGCCGACACCGTCGGCGTGCGGTTGGGCGGGCGCGGCTTGGGCGGGCGGCTGCCCCCGGTGACCGCGATCTACGCCGACCTGCTCGACCCGCTGCCCGCGTGGTGGTGCTCGGAGCGCCACTTCGTCGTGCCCAACGTCCTCGACCGCGACGAGCTGGCCACGGCCGTGGTGTGGCTGCCCAGCGCCGAGGCGTTCGCCGCGCTGCCACCCGAGCTCGCCGGCACCGCGGACGTGACCGTGCGCTTCCCCGCCGACGTGCCGCGCACGGTGGACGAGGCGGCGACCCTGCTGCGGGAGGGCACCGAGCGGATCGCGCCGCTCGGCGGAGGTGCGGTCCGCACGGTGTCGCCGCTGGTCCTGCCGGTGGAGAACGCCCGGCAGACGGTGACCAACGTGCGGTCCGCCGTGCTCGGACTGACCCTGATCAGCCTGCTCATCGGCCTGGCGGGCGTCGCCACGGTGACCGTCCAGTGGGCGCAGCGCCGCCAAGCCGAGCTGCGGCTGCTGTGGGTGCGCGGTGCCGGGCCGCTCGCGCTGGGCGGGCGCGGGGTGCTGGAGCTGGGCCTGCCGCTGGTGCTCGGCGGCGTGCTCGGGCTGGGCACGGCCCGCCTGCTGCTGCCCGTGTACGCGCCGTCCGAGCTGCTGCCGCCGGGCACCGTGACGACCGCGGCGCTGGCGGTGGTCGTGGTGGTGGCGTTGAGCCTGGTGGTCACGGTCGCCACCGGAGCCCTGCGCACGCACCGGATGTTCCAGGTCTCCGGCGGCGGCAACCGGCTGCGCAAGGTGCTGACCGCGCTGCCGTGGGAGCTGGCCACCGCCGCGCTGGCGGTGTGGGCGTGGAACCGGGTGCAGCACAGCGGCCTGGCCACCACGACCAAGATCGGCGGGCTGCCGCGCATCGACGCCGCCGCGCTGGCGTTCCCGCTGCTGGTGGTGCTCACCGCGGCGCTGCTGACGGCCCGGCTCGCGAAGTGGGCGCTGGCCTCGTCGCACCGCGTGAAGGTGTGGTCCAAGCCGGTCGCGCAACTGGCGATCCGGCGGCTCGCGGCGGGCGCCGGCCCGGTGACCGGCGTGCTGCTGATCGGGGTGCTGGCGGTCGGCACGATGGCCGTCGGCACGGCCATCGCCGGGTCGCAGAAGACCGCGCTGGACGTGAAGTCGGGCATGTACGCGGGCGCTAACAGCTACGCCCAGATCCCGTCGGAGGTCACCGAGCTGCCGCAGGCGCTGCGCGGCAACTCCACCATCGTCGGCTTCGTCAAGCAGTACGACCGCACCGCGCTGGTCGTGGACCCGAGGACGTTCCGCGACGGCGCGTTCCCGGTCGAGGTCGACCCGGCCCTGCTGACCCAGCCGCTGCGCGTCGGGAACGCGCCGCGGCGGGAGGTCGAGCTGCCCGGGTTGCCGCGGCTCGAGCCCGACGCGTGGGTGCCGTCGTTCCCGAAGCTCGGCACGTCGGGCTGGGTGGTGCCGGTCGACCGGATCGAGGACCGCGGCGACGTCGGCTCCTGGTACGTGTGGTCGAGCAGGCCGCTGGCCGAGGTGACCGCGGCCCTGTCGGCGGACGGCGTGAAGCTGTCGCGCAACTCCGACGAGAAGAAGAAGGCGGTCCAGGGGCTGCCGTTCCTGACGATCCAGTGGACGTTCGCCTTCGTCACGGCACTGGGCGCGGTGCTGGCGGTGGTGGCGTCGATCGCGCTGCTGCTGGCGGTCGAGGTGCGGCGGCGGCAGAACGCGCTGTCCGGCGCGTTCAGCACCCGGATGGGGCTGGGGCCGGCCGCGATGCTGCGCAGCCACCTGCTGGAACTGGGCGCGGTGGCCGCCGGTGCGGTGGTCGTCGGCCTGGCCGCGAGCGCGGCGAGCAGCGGCTTCACCGTGCCGAAGCTGGACCCGGCACCGCGCCTGACCCCGGCACCGCAGGTGCCCGACGCCCTGCCGGTGCTGGTCGGGACGGTGGCGGGCAGCGTGCTGGTGGTGCTGGTGGCGGCGTGGATCGCGGTGCGCTCGGTGCGCTCGGCGAAGATCGGGGAGCTGATCCGTGGGTGAGCACGTGTTGCGGCTGCGCGAGGTGGGCGTGGAGTACCGCACGCCCGCCGGGGCGGTGACCGCGGTGTCGGACGTGACGCTGGACGTGCCCGCGACGGGCATGACGGTGCTGGCCGGACCGTCCGGGTCGGGCAAGTCGACGTTGTTGCGGGTCTTGAGCCTGGTGGAACGGCCCACGCGCGGCGGGGTCGAGCTGCGCGGCATGGGCACGGCGCGGTTGTCGTCGGCGGCCCGGCGCGCGCTGCGGCGGCGTGACATCGCGCTGGTGTTCCAGAACCCCGGGGACAACCTGGTCGGCCACCTCGACGTGGGCGACAACCTGCGTGCGGCGGCGCAGGCGGCGGGCCGGGTCGCGCCGGTGGACGAGCTGCTGGAACGGCTGGGGCTGCCGGGCACGGCCACGTGGAAGGTGTCGGCCATGTCGGGCGGGCAGCAGCAGCGGCTGGCGTTCGGGTGCGCGTTGGCGCGGCAGGCGACGGTGGTGCTGGCCGACGAGCCGACGTCCCAGCTGGACGCGACGTCGGCGGACCTGGTGCTGGAGACGTTGGCCGACCTGGCGCGCGGCGGCGTGCCGGTCGTGGTCGCCTCGCACGACCCGAGGCTCATCGCGTTGGCCGACACGAGGTTCGACCTGCGGAACGGGGCGTTGGCGGCATGACGGCGTTGCGGGCGAAGGGGATCGAGCGGACGTTCCGGCACGCGAGCGGGCCGGTGCACGTGCTGCGCGGGGTCGACCTGGAGGTGGCGCCGGGCGAGCTGGTGACGCTGTCCGGCCCGTCCGGGTCGGGCAAGAGCGCGTTGCTGGCCGTGCTGGCGGGGTTCGACCGGGCGGACGCGGGCGTGGTGGAGATGGCGGGCGAGGTGCTGACGTCGCCGCCGTCGTGGAAGGTGTGCGCGTTGCTGCCGCAGGCGCTGGGCCTGGCCGGTGAGCTGACCCTGGCGGAGAACGTGGCGCTGCCGCTGCGGCTCGGCCGCACGGGCGGTTCGCTCGACCGGGTGACCGAGTTGCTGGCGGAGCTGGGTGTCGGCGAGCTGGCCGACCGCTACCCGGCCGAGGTGTCGTTCGGGCAGCAGCAGCGCGCCGCGCTGGCGCGGGCCGTGGTCGGCGAGCCGGCGGTGCTGCTGGCCGACGAGCCGACCGCGCACCTCGACCAGCGCACCGGGCCGACGGCGGTGCGGGTGCTGCGGCGGGCGGCCGACGCGGGTGCCGCCGTGCTCGTCGCCACCCACCACGACGAGGTGCACCGGGCCGCCGACCGCACTCTGGTGCTCAGCGGCGGGCGGATCTCCGTAGGATAGGGGCCGATGTCGCGCCGATTCGCCTCCGTTGTCCTGGTCTTCCCGCTGCTCGCCCTGTTGCTGCTGGTCAGCGACTCGCCGTACCCGGCGTTGCCGGGGCCGAAGCGGGACGCGCCGCGCGCGATCGTGGCGCTGGGCGACAGCACGATGGCCGGTGAGGGCGCGGGCTCCTACGAGCCGGGCACGGACGGCGAGAACGGCAACTGGTGCCACCGGTCGACGAAGGCGTCGGTGCACTACACGCGCGTGGCGGGCGTGGACAAGGTGTTCAACCTGGCCTGCTCGGGCGCGAACTCCGAGCAGGTCGGCATCACCGACCAGGTGCGCAACACCGAGGGGTCGCAGGCCAGGCAGTTGGCCGCGATCGCGCGCGAGTACCGGGTGTCGGTGGTCGTGGTGGCGGTCGGCGCGAACGACGACCCGCGGTTCGCCGACGTGCTGGGCGCGTGCCTGCGGGCGTGGATCGAGCGCCGCGCCGACTGCGCGAAGGCCATGGCCGACGAGTGGAAGGCCCGCGTCGAGCGGATGACGCCGAAGGTGGAGCGCGCGTTGCGCGACGTCCGCCGGGTGTTGCAGGACGAGGGCTACACGCCGCGTTCCTACACGTTGGTGCTCCAGTCCTACGCCGCGCCGGTCGCGCCGGGGTTGCCCTTCGACCTGCAGAACCTGGCCGGGTGCCCGTTGCGCACGGGTGACCTGGAGTGGGTGCGGGACCGGGCGGTCGAGCAGTTGTCGGAGGGTCTGCGGACGGCGGCGAAGGCGGCGGAGGCGCGGTTCCTCGACCTGGCGAAGGCCGGTGAGAAGCGCGAGGCGTGCATGGGCGGTGAGAAGGCGGACCGGGAGTGGTTCACCCGGCTCACGGTCGACTTCGACGGCCTGCGGGACGAGGCGCGGGCCCGGCACGCGTTGCAGGAGTCGTTCCACCCCAACGACCGGGGCTACGAGCAGTTCGGCCGGTGCATGTCGGAGTTCCTGGCCACGACGGCGCGTGAGGCGTCGTGCGTGGCGGGCTCGGACGGCAACCTCGACGCGGTGGTGGCGAAGGACTGATGGCCGGGATCGTCCGGGACGCGGACGCGTCGACCGCGACGGCCGCGCTGGACGCGAGCAAGGCGGCGTTCGCGGCGCTGCTGGGCGCGCTGCCCGCGGCGACGTCGCACGAGGGCCCGGGGGTGCGCTGGGTGGACACCGGGGTGCGCGACAGCGTGTTCAACGGCGTGCTCGACGTCGCCGCCGAGGGGTTCGCCGACTCGGTCGGCCTGGTGCGGGCGCACTTCGCGGCGCGCGGGGTGCCGTTCCACTGGGAGACGGGGCTGCGGCCCGAGCCGCCGGACAGCGCCGCGATCCTGACCCGGCACGGCCTGCGGCACGTCGAGGACGAACCGGGAATGTGGCTGGACCTGACCGGACCGCGCCGCGAGCCGCGGCCGGTGCCCGGGTTGTCGATCCGGCCGGTGACCGACCGCGGGGCGGTGCGCGAGTGGGTGCGGGTGTGGGGCTGCGGAGCGCCGGCCGACGTCACCGACCGCTGGTACGGGGTCTACTCGGCGCTGCCGTGGGGACCGGGCGGGCCGTTGCGGATGTTCGTCGGCTACCTGGACGGACGCCCGGTGGCCACCACGTACGTGTTCCTGGCCGCCGGCGTCGCCGCCGTGCACTACGTGGTGACCCGGCCCGAGCACCGCCGCCGGGGCATCGGCGCGGCCATGACGCTCGCCGCGGTCGACGAGGCGGCGGCCGCCGGGTACCGGGTCGCGGTCCTCACCGCGTCGCCTTCGGGCATCGGCACCTACCGGCGGTTGGGGTTCCTGGAGTGCTGCCTGGTCAGCACGTACGAGTGGGTGCCGTGATCAGGGCGGCGATGTCGGCGGCGGTCCAGAACGGCGTGCGGCGGGCCAGGTAGTCGGCGATCCGCCCGGTGGTCCAGCCGTGCGCTTCGGCGAGGCCGGTCGCGAGCATCGTCAGGTAGTTGGCCGAGGGCTTGGTGTGCTCCACGTCGGCCGCGTGCCAGGGCGCGGTGAACGTCAGCGCCGGGTGGCCGTCGTGCTCGCCGAGGTGGAGCAGGGTCTCGTAGCGGCCGGGCCCGAGCGCGTGCCTGCCGTCGGCCAGGACCACGCCCAGGTCGAGGTCGACGCCCGGTTCGCGGTACATCTCCTGCGCGGCCACGTCGGCGAACTGCGCGGTCGTCACCAGGTACCCGCGGGCGGCCGTGACGCCGGGCAGGTCGGGGTCGTAGAACGCCCGCCCACCGAGCCAGACGGGCGACTCGGTGGCGAAGTAGATCCCACCGGGCACCTCCAGGGGCCTGGTGTCCAGCGGCGGGCTGCCGTCCCGGCACCCCGGGTACCCGCGCGTCGCCCCGACCGGCGTCCCACCGGCGAGGTAGCAGGCGAACCGCGCGGCGTGCATGTTGGACCCGTAGCTGACGTACCAGACCACTCGGCTGGTCATGACCGCGGCCTCACAGGCACAGGCGGCACGGGCGGGCGGTCGGGTGTTCGGTCTCCAACTCGGCGCGGGTGCCCACGAGCTTGACGTAGCTGCCCACCCACGTGGTGCCGCGGGCCGGTGCGCCGTTGATCGTGTGGCACGAGGCGCGGTGCAGGACGAGGTTGGCCGGGTTCAGGCTGCGTTCGGCGTTGATGACGTACTGGTGCTGGTTGTCCGCCAGCCAGTGCTCGTAGGCGCCGCTGTCCTCCATGAACCTCTGCATCGGGCCATCATGCGCCGCCCGGCCGCCACCGGCTGTCCGCCATCCGGTGCCACTCGTCCGCCAGGATGGCGTAGATCAACTCCTCGCCCCAGGCGCCCTTGAAGATCTCGTTGTGCCGGAAGTGGGCTTCGCGGCGCATGCCGAGCCGTTCCATCACGCGCCACGACGGCTCGTTGAACGCGTCGCAGGAGGCGACCACGCGGTGCAGCCCGAGGTGGGTGAAGCCGAGGTCCAGCATGGCGGCGGCGGCTTCGGTGGCGTAGCCCTTGCCGTGGTGGTCGGGGTGGAGGATGTAGCCGACCTCCCCCTGCCGGTGCTCCTCGCTGAGCCACTTGAGCACGGCCTCGCCGATGACCTCGCCGTTCACCTCGACCGCCAGCGCGAGGTGGTCGCCCGCCTTGCGCGGCCACGGCACCGACACCTTGAGCGCGAGGCTCTCGGCGGTCTGCTCCGGGGTGCGGGCTTCGCCGTAGAGGTAGCGCACGACGTCGGGGCGTGACATCCAGGAGTGCAGCGCGGCGCGGTCGGCCGGGGTGAACGGGCGCAGGGTCAGGCGCCGGGTCCGGACGGGGTAGTCGGGCTTGGTCACGCCGGTCAATCTACGAAATCCCGGCCGCGCCGTCGTCCGGGTTTCCGCGCCGGAACACCGGGTGGAAGAAGCGGGCGAGCAGCGGGTACGGCATGCGGTCGTTGTCGGCGACGTGGTCGGTGACCGCGCGGATGCCGTGGTGGCCGACCGGCGGGCAGTCGGGCAGCCGCGCCGTGACCTGGTCGGCGGTGTAGGGGGTGAGGGTGGTGTCGAGCGCGGCCGGGTCGAGGTGCTGGGTCGCGTGCCGCAGCGGTTCGGCGTTCCGGTTGAGCGCGATCACCGACAGCAGCCCGCCGGGCGCGACGAGGTCGACGGCCGCGCGCAGGCAACCACCGGGTCGGGCCGGTGCTGGATCACGTTGTGCGCCGGCACCACGTCGTACGGGCCGGGCGCGGCCCCGGGCAGGTCGGCGAGGTCCGGCCGGACCGGCAGCCCGGCGTCCGCGAACGCGCGTTCGGCCTCGGCCGGCATTCCGGCCGACCGGTCGAGCACGGTCACCTCGTGGCCCTGGCGGGCCACCCGCAGTGCGTCCGCGCCGTCCCCGCCGGCGAGGTCGAGCACGGTCGCCGGCGGGGACGGCAGGTGGCGGGCGAGGGTGGCGTTCGCCCGCGTGCAGCGCAGCCGGCCCCACGGGGCTTGCTGCCACGCCCGCCGCTGCCGGGTCGCTTCGGTCACGCCACCGAGGCTAGAGGTCGGCCAGGGCGGTGATCGGGGATTCGACGCAGTCGGCGACGAACCGCAGGAACCCGCCCGCCGTGCCGCCGTCGCACACCCGGTGGTCGAACGCGAGCGTGAGCTGGGCGACCTTGCGCACGGCCAGTTGCCCGTCCACGGCCCACGGTCGGTCGATGATGCGGCCGATGCCGAGGATCGCGGCCTCCGGGTGGTTGATGATCGCGGCCGAGCCGTCCACGCCGAACACGCCGTAGTTGTTGACCGTGAACGTGCCGCCGGTCATGTCGGTCGGGGTGAGCGCGCCCTCCCGTGCCGACGCGGTGTGCGCGGCGATGGCGGACGCGAGCTGGGCGGTGGTCAGGGACTGGGCGTCCCGCACCACGGGCACCACCAGGCCGCGGTCGGTCTGGGCGGCGAAGCCGAGGTGGACCTGGTCGAGGACCACGACCTCGTCGCCCTCGACGCGGGAGTTCAGCTCGGGGAACTTCCCCAGGCCGAGCACGGTGAAGCGGGCGAGCAGCGCGAGCAGCGACACCGACGGCATCGCGGCGCGTGCGGCGAGGAAGTCGGTGGCGTCCACGTCCACCCAGACGGTCGCTTCGGGGATCTCCCGGCGGGACGTGGCGAGCTTCGCCGCGACCGCGCCGCGCAGGCCGCGCAACGGGATGCGCCGACCGGGAGCGGGTGCGGCCGGCGCGGGGGTGGCGCGGGCGGCCAGCTCGCGTTCCACGTCGGCGCGCCGGATGACGCCGCCGGGCCCGGTGCCGCGGATCCGGTCGAGCGCGAGGCCGTTCTCCCGGGCCAGTCGCCGCACGAGCGGCGAGATGACCGCGGGGGCCGACCCGTTCGCCGCGGTCGTGCCGGAGCCGGAGCCGCCGCCGGCGGGCTCGGCAGCGGCACGGGCGGGCGGGATGGTGGCCGGTTCGGGTGTGCCGAGCGTTGAACTCGGGTGTTCCGAACGCACGACACTCGCGGTCCGAGCGTCGGACTCGCGGGGGCGGCGGCGTCGGCGCGTGGTCTGGGACGTGCCGTAGCCGATGAGGACGTTGCCGGAGTACTCGGAGGACTCCGGTCCCGGGTCGCCCACGGTCAGCAGCACGGAGCCGACGGCCAGCTTCTCCCCCGGCTCGCCGAACCGAGCGCTCACCACGCCCTCGAACGGGCACGGCACCTCGACCACGGCCTTCGCCGTCTCCACCTCGACCACGGGCTGGTCGATCGACACCTCGTCGCCCACCGACACCAGCCAGGTGACGATCTCGCCCTCGGTCAACCCCTCGCCCAGGTCGGGCAGCCGGAAGTCAGGCACCGCAGCTCCCCACGACCTCGTCGTCCCACTGCAACCGGCCGATCGCGTCCAGGATCCGGTCGACGCTCGGCAGGTGGTGCTCCTCCAGCTTCGGCGGCGGGTAGGGGATGTCGAACCCGGTCACCCGCAGCACCGGCGCGTGCAGGTGGTGGAAGCACCGCTCGGTCACCCGCGCCACGACCTCCGCGCCGTACCCGCCGAACCCGGACGCCTCGTGCACGACCACCGCGCGCCCGGTCTTCACCACCGAGGCGCACACCGTCTCGTCGTCGAACGGTGCCAGCGACCGCAGGTCCACGACCTCGACGTCCCAACCCTCCTCGGTCGCCGCCTCGGCCGTCTCCAGCGCGGTCGCGACCATCGGCCCGTACGCGATCAACGTGACGTCACGCCCGGCCCGCCGCACCACCGCCCGGTCGAACCCGATCCGCTCGTCGGACAGCGGGCCCTTGGCCCAGTACCGACGCTTCGGCTCCAGGAAGATCACCGGGTCGGGCGAGTCGATCGCGTCGCGCAGCAACCGGTAGGCGTCGTCGGGCGTGCCGGGCGTGACCACCCGCAGCCCCGGCGTGTGCGTGTAGTAGGCCTCCGACGAGTCGCAGTGGTGCTCGACCCCGCCGATGCCGCCGCCGTACGGCACCCGGATCACCACGGGCAGCTCCACCCGGCCGCGGGTGCGGTTGCGCAACTTGGCCAGGTGGCTGGTGATCTGCTCGAACGCCGGGTAGGCGAACGCGTCGAACTGCATCTCCACCACGGGCCGCAGCCCGTTCATCGCCATGCCGATGGCGGTGCCGACGATGCCGGACTCGGCCAGCGGCGTGTCGAACACGCGCTGCTCGCCGAACCGCGCGGCCAGCCCGTCGGTCACCCGGAACACGCCGCCGAGCGCGCCGACGTCCTCGCCGAACACCAGCACGGTCGGGTCCGCGGCCAGCGCGTCGGCCAGCGCCCGGTTGAGCGCACCGGCCAGGGAGAGCTGCGACTCCTGCGCGACGACCGCGGTCATGCCAGCTCCTCCCGCAGCAGCGCGGCCTGCTCGCGCAGGTGGCGCGGCGTGGTCGCGTAGACGTGCTCGAACAGGTCCTCGGGCGACGGCTCGACGTCGACGTTCAGCTTCGCCCGCACGGAGGCCGCGAACTCCTCCGCCTCGGCCGCGACCGCCGCGCGGCGCGCGTGGTCCAGCAGGCCGCGCGAGGTCAGGTAGGCCTCCAGCCGGTCGACCGGGTCGCGGTCCAGCCACGCCGCGACCTCGTCGGAGGTGCGGTAGCGGGTGGCGTCGTCGGCGTTGGTGTGCGCCTCGATCCGGTACGTCAGGGCCTCGATCAACGTCGGCCCGCCCGACTCCAGCGCCTCGCGCACGACCGCGTGCACGGCGGCCACGTCGTTGCCGTCCACCAGCACGGACGGCACGCCGTACCCGACGCCCTTGTGCGCCAGCGACGGCGCCGCGTTCTGCTTGGACATGGGCACGCTGATCGCGTAGCCGTTGTTCTGCACCAGGAACACCACCGGCGCCTTCCACACGCCGGCGAAGTTCAGCGCCTCGTGCGTGTCGCCCTCGGACGTGGCGCCGTCACCGAGCAGCACGAGCGCCGCCACGTCCTCGCCCTTGAGCCGGGCGGCGTGCGCGAAGCCGACGGCGTGCAGCGTGTTGGTCGCCAGCGGCGTGCACTGGGGGCCGACGCGGTGCTCGTACGGGTCGTAGCCGAGGTGCCAGCCGCCTTGCAGCAGGGTCAGCGTCTCGGCCGGGTCGACGCCCCGCGTCACGAGCGCGACCGAGTCGCGGTAGGTCGGGAACAGCCAGTCCGTGGGGCGCAGCGCGAGCACCGAGCCGACCTCGCACGCCTCCTGGCCGCGGGACGACGGGTAGACCGCGAGCCTGCCCTGCTTGGTCAGGGCGGTGGCCTGCGTGTCGAAGCGGCGGCCGATGACCATCCGGCGGTGCAGCTCGACCAGCACGTCGTCGTCGGGCATGGACAGCGGCGAGTCGTCCACCGGCGTGCCGTCCTTGCGCAGCAGCGACAGCGGTTCGTCGCTGGGCAGCAACGTCCGCTCGGGCGCGCGGGTGCGGGCCATGGGCTCCTCCGGTGTCTCAAGGGGCGAGATGGAGGGCATGGTCCAGCTCACACCGGCCAAAGTTCCAGATCCGGGCCCGCAATCCGGACGAATGGCCGCGCAGGAGGGTTATGGTCGGCCACATGACGGCACGGGCTGGACATTCGGCACCCCTGGACGCGCTGGACCGGCGCATCGTGGAGGAGCTGCGCGCGGACGGGCGGCTGTCGATGCGGTCGCTGGCGGAGAAGCTGCACATCTCCCGGGCGAGCGCGTACTCGCGGGTGGAGCGGCTGCACCGCGACGGCGTCATCACCGGGTACGCGGCGGTGGTCGACCCGGAGCGCTACGGCTTCGGCATCTCCGCCTACGTCTACCTCAAGATCAGCCAGCACTCCTGGAAGGCCGTGCGGCAGCGGGTGATGGAGATCCCGGAGGTGTGGCACGGCGCGCTGGTGTCCGGCGACTACGACCTGGTGCTGCTGGTGCGCGCGCCCGACGCGCACAGCCTGCGGGACCTGGTGCTGTCACGGCTGCAGACGATGCCGGACGTGACGTCCAGCCACACCGTGCTCGTCCTGGACGAGCTGCCGGCGGGCGGGCACGACCGGGACGGTCACCAGCCGAAGTTCTGAGTCCAGTAGATGCCGTAGGAACCGCCGCGGGCCATGCCGACGCCGAGCGCCTTGAGCTTGCAGTTGAGGATGTTGGCCCGGTGGCCCGGCGAGTCCATCCACCCCTTGACCACGGCTTCGGCGGTGCGCTGGCCGGCGGCGATGTTCTCCGCGCCGGGCGCGGGGTAGCCGGCGGCCTTGACCCGGTCGACGAAGCTGCGGCCGTCCTGCGAGACGTGGTCGAAGTAGTTGTTGGCGGCCATGTCGGCGCTGTGCGCGCGTGCGGCGGCGGCGAGCCGGTCGTCGGCGGCCAGGGCGGGGCAGCCGTTCGCGGCGCGTTCGGCGTTGGTCAGCTCGAGCACCTTGGCCTCGGCCAGTTCGGCCTCGGTCCTGGTCGGTGTGGCGGCCGCGGGGGTCGGCGCGGGCGACTCGGCCCGGGTCCGGGGCTGCGCGGGCGGCTGGGTCGTGGTGGTCGTGGCAGTCGTGGTGGTCGTCGTCGGAGCCGGCACGGAGGTCGTCGTGCCCGGCGCGGACGGCGCGGTCTCCGACGTCGGCGGCGCGGTGGTCGCCGCGAAGGCGTCCGGTTGCGGCGCGGTGCGGACCGTGGTCGTGGCACTGGCGGCGATCAGGGCCATGCCGTCCGGGTGCTCGCACCCGGCCAGGGCCAGCCCGGCGGCGAGGACGACGGCGACGGGCAGCACGCGGCTCTTGCGCGACACGCGGAAAACCTCAATCTGCATTCGGCGGCATTTCGGGCGCGGCGACCGCCGGACGCTTCTTCGCAGGGTAAGCGCCCGCGGTCGCCGCACCGAAGGGAGAATCGGGTGGACCGGGCAAGGGGGAGAGCGCTGCGGTCGAACCTGATTCCGTGAATGACTTTATCGCGGTGACCGGAACTGTCAACAACTATTTATTTAAGGAACATTTAAGGGTCGCATCAGGCGCGGAAAAGGGACCTCGGGTCAGGCTGGCTCCTCGGCGCGGCCCAGCCGGAGCTGGACCCGCGTGCCGCCCAGCGGTCCCCGGTCGACCAGGAGCGAGCCGCCGGTGGCCTCGGCCGCCCGGCGGGCGATGTCGAGGCCGAGGCCGGTCGAGCCCGCGCCGCTGCTCCCCCGCCGCAGCGCCGCCTCCAGGTCGTCGATGCCCGGCCCGGCGTCCTCGATCACGATCACCACCCGGTCGGGCTGGTGGAACAGCGCGACGACGAACCCGACGCCCTCCGGGGTGTGCCGGAAGACGTTGCCCAGCACCGCGTCCATGGCGGCGGCGAGGTCGCTGCGGGTGAGCGGGACGAGGGCGCGCCGCTCGGTGCCGCGCAGGTTCCACAGCCGCTGCTGGTCGTCGGCGAGCGCGGACCAGAACACGAGCCGGTCGTGCACGACCTGGGCCGCGTCGCACCGGCCGCCGTCGGGGTCGTCCAGCTCGCGGCGGGCGGCCCGGATCAGCTCGTTGACCTCCCGTTCCAGGGCGTGCACGGCCTGCCGGACGCGGTTGGCGTTCGGGTCCTGCCCGAGGATTTCCGAATCGAGCCGCAACGCGGTGAGCGGGGTGCGCAACCGGTGCGACAGGTCGGCCAGGATTTCCCGCTCATTGGCCACCAGTTGGCCGATGCGATCGGCCATCCGGTTGAACGCCACGCCCGCGTCGAGCAATTCCGGCGGTCCGCTCGGCACGACCCGGGTGGCGAGATCGCCCTGACCCATTTTCCGCGCGCCGTCGGCGAGCGCGGCGGAGGCTCTCACCACCCGCGCGCCGAGGCGGTCGGCGACCAGCACGGAACCGAGCACCAGCACGACGGCGACGCCGCTGAGCGCGAGCCACGCCTGCTCCACGCCCCGCGTCAGCTCGGCCCGCGGCACGAACGCCTCCACCACGGCCACCCGGCCCTCGCCCAGCAGCACGGGTTGCAGGTGCACGAGACCGGCCGGGATCGGTTCGGTGAACGCCAACCCCTGCTCACGCGCGGTGCGCAGCTGCTCGTCGGTGGCCACGGGCACGCCGACGACCTCGCCGTCGGCCAGGTGCACGGCGACCCGGCCGGCGGTGCTGGTGAGCGCCTGCCCGACCGACGCCGGGTCGGACGTGATCACCAGGACCGGCGTCAGGGCCCCGGCGAGGCGTTCGGCGTCGGCACGCGCGCGGTCCTCGGCGAGCTGCCCCACCACCAGGGCGAGCGGGATCAGGAACGCGAGCGCGACCATCGACGTGACGGCCAGCGAGACGAGGGCGAGCGACCTCCTCACTCGGCCGCCGTGAGCTTGAACCCCACACCGCGCACGGTGTGCAGGTAGCGGGGCTGGGCGGCGCGCTCGCCGAGCTTGCGGCGCAACCAGGACAGGTGCACGTCCAGCGTCTGGTCGTCGTGCCTGCCGGGCAGGTTCCACAGGTTCGCCAGCAGCTCGGCGCGCGGCACCACCTTGCCCTCGCGCGCGGCGAGGTAGGCCAGCAGGTCGAACTCCTTGCGCGTCAGGTTGAGCTCGCGGCCGTCCAGGCGCGCTTCGCGGCGGTCCGGGTCCACGGTGAGGCGGCCGATCCGGAACGTGGCGGGCTCGGCGTCCTTGCGGGCGCGGCGCAGCACCGCCGACAGCCGCGCGGCGAGGTGCTCGCTGGAGAACGGCTTGACCACGTAGTCGTCCGCGCCCGCGTTGAGCAGCCGCACGATCTCGGTCTCGTCGTCGCGGGCGGTGGCCACGATGACCGGCACGTCGCACACGCCGCGCATCATGCGCAGGGCGTCCGCGCCGTCCATGTCGGGCAGGCCGAGGTCGAGCACCACCAGGTCGAACCCGCCACCGGTGATCTCGCGCAACGCCTCCAGCGCCGTGCCCACCGGCAGCACCGCGTGCCCGAGCCCGGTCAGCGCCCGGCTCACCGCCGACCGCACCACCGGGTCGTCCTCGACGAGCAGCACCGAGACCATGGCGCGCACCGTAACGCGATCGGGTGACGCGGTGGTCGGCTCCCCCGGCGCTACCCCGGCACGCGGTCCGGTTCGGGGTGGAACAGCCCGTCCAGCAGCACGGGGATCGCGCGCTGCGGGTCGGGCGTCCGGTCGACGGCGGCCTGGAGCATGGTCAGCACCACGAGCACGTCGTCCAGCACCGCGTCGTGCCGCAGGTGCCCCGCTTCCCGCGACCGGTCGAACGGGCCGCGCAGCGCGTCCAGCAGCCGGCGCGCGTGCCCGCGCCGATCGGGTTCGGGGAACCGGCGCAGCTCGTCGACCAAGGGGCGCATGGACACCTGGTAGGCCATGACCGCGTGGAGGAGCACGCGGAACGCGGCGGGGTCGTGCGCGGTGCGCTCGGCGGCGTCGGTCAGCAGTTCCAAGTGCTTGCGCGCCACCGTGAGCAGCAACGCGCGGCGGTCCGGGAAGTGCCGGTACACCGTGGCCTGGCCGAGACCGGTGAGGCGCGCGATCCGCGCGGGTGACGGCGTCGTGCCGCGGACCAGCAGCTCCTCGGCCGCGCGGATGATCGCCGCCCGGTTCCTCAGGGCGTCGCTGCGGCGCGGAACGGTCATGGCGGCACCCCGGCGGAGCAGACGGAGGTTACTCGCAGGTAATGAGAATAGCACCGGCTGTGATCCCTCGGAACGCCTTCGTAACGTCGGTGATCCGCCGCCTTCACCCAGGTCACCTTCGAGGAAGGACTCGACGTGCGCGGACGTCTGCTCCGGATCGTGTGCGCGGTGCTGCCCGCCGCCCTGGCCGTCGTGCTGAGCCCGGCCGGGGCGCAGGCCGCGGCCCCGGTCGACTACGTCGCCCTCGGCGACTCGTACTCCTCGGGCACGGGCGCGCCGCCGTACCTGAGCGGCTCGTGCTACCGCAGTTCCCGCGGGTACGCCCAGCTGTGGGCGAACACGCACGAGGTGTCGTCGTTCAAGTACGCGGCCTGCGGCGGTGCGACCACGCAGAGCATGACCGACCAGTTCGCGTCGCTGGACGCGGGCACCGACCTGGTGTCGATCACCATCGGCGGCAACGACGTCGGTTTCGCCAACACGATGGTCACCTGCGTCACCGGCAGCGACACGAGCTGCGTCAACGCCGTGAACACCGGCATCGAGACCGCGCGCACCACGCTGCCCGGACGGCTCGACGCCACCTACGCCACGATCCGCGACCGCGCGCCGAACGCCACCGTGGTCGTGCTGGGCTACCCGCACCTGGTCGAACCGGACGGCACCTGCATGAGCGCCACCAAGCGCACGGCCCTCAACCGCGGCTCCGACGAACTGCACGCCGTGATCTCCGCCCGTGCCGCCGCCGCCGGCGTCCGCTACGTCGACGCCCGTGCCCACTTCGCGGGCCACGGCGCGTGCGGCCGTTCGCCGTGGATCAACTCGTTCTCCCTGTTCCGCCTGGTCGAGTCGTTCCACCCCAACGCCACCGGCTACGCCCAGGGCTACCTCCCCCTGCTGAACTCCGCCACCTCCTGACCCGAGAGTCCTACCTCCGGGTCCCGGGAGTCCTACGTTCAGAGAACCCGAGTTCAACGCTCAGAACACGGATCGCCGTCCTGAGCGTTGAACTCGGGTTCATCGGGACACGCGGGGTGCCGGGAGCGGCGTGGCATGCACCGCGTTCCCCGGTCCCGGTGAAGATGGAGGAATGACACTCGACTTCTCCATAAGACTGCTGACCGCCGTTCTCGCCCCGATTGCCGCCATCACGGTCTTCCTGCTCAAAGACGGCCACCGCAGAGCACGCTTAGCCGCGCGAGCGAAAACCGCAGCGGACCTCGTCGAAGCCACGCCACCCGATAGCCACGTCTACCAGGAACTGACCGCTCATCTCGAGTACGAGTTGGAGCGCTACCTCCACGCGACCCAGCCGCCGACCAGGAGTGACGTCAGGGACCAACTGGCCATCGCGGGGATCTTCGGACTGCTGGGCAGCCTTACCGGGTCCGGGTTGTGGGTCCAGCACAATCCGGACCGCGTGCCCGAGGTCATCGGCCAGGTCGTCATGGACGGCTACACGCGATGGCTGTCGGCCGGGTGGCAAACCGGACTCGGCATCTTCGCAACGGCATTTTCCCTGAGCATGGCGGTCTATCACCTGGTCAACCATGCCCGGATGTCAGCCGAGCTGAAGTTCAACGAAGAGAAGTCCACGGATCGATCCGGTGCCGCCCGGTAACGGCGCGCGTCCCCCGGTGTGGAAGGGACGCCGATGCCGCGAGTTCCACATCGCCCGGCCTCGCGGATCGTCCCCGCAGCGGGATGAGAGCCGACGCCACCGATCGACTCACCACCCCCGACCGCCCCGGCCGCCACGTGCCGACCACCGGCGGCCACGGCACCGGCCCCGCCGGCAGTATGTCGGCGTGACCAGGGGTCTGCAGTACTTCGCCGCGTGGTCGGCGTCGACGGCGGTCGCGGTGGTGCTGTCGTGGCTGGGCATCCGGTTCGTGCTGGACGCGGGCGTCCCCGAACGGCCGCGCGTCGTCGCCGGACCGACCCAGTCGTCCGCCATCGCCAGGACCACCACGACGACCACCACCGCCGCACCCACCACCACGACCACCACGGTCGCGGTGATCGCGACCCTCGCCCAGACCACGACGACGGTCGCGCCGACCACCACCACGACCACCGCGCCACCCCTCCCGTCGGAGAACGGCACCTGGACCGAGCGCGACGGCCAACCGGTCTACCTCCGCAGCTTCCCGCTGCAAGGCGGGGTGGCCGCGATCAGCTTCTCCGCGCGCGACATGGAACCGATCTCCGCCACCCCGCGCCAGGGCTTCGCCGCCACCGTCGAACAACCCGCCGCCGCCGTCGTGGTCGAGTTCACCAGCCCCGGCCACCGCTCCAGCCTCGAAGCCACCTGGGTCAACGGACCGCAGTGGCGGATCGTGGAAGCCGGCTGACCGGCCACCCAGGGTGACCTCCTCGGCGACCGATCCGCGAGAGCCGCACCGCCAGGGCCACCTCGGCGCGCAACCGGGGCGGCAGCGCGTGCAGGGCGTCACCCGGACACACGGTGCCGCCCCGGAAGTCGCGGTGGCCGCGGACCTCCGACGCCGGGGCCGGGTACTGCCGGCAGACCACCGCGGGCGGTGGTGACGGTGCTGCCCGGTGCCGCCCCAGCCGTGGGCGTCCATGTGCACGGACCGGAAGAACCGGGCCGGCTCGTGCGCGTGCCGCCGTGGCCCGTCGGCCACGTACTCCGTCGCCGTGCGGTGCACCAGGATCCACTCCGGCCCACCGGCCCACCGGCGCGGGCCGTTCGACCGGCGCGCGGGCACCCCACCCGGCGCACCGCTCGATGCGCCGCCCGGCGGGACGGGAAGCAGCGTCGACGCGCCCAACCCGACCACCCCCCGGCACGACCGCACGCCCGCTGAGCACCGCTCCCCCTGATTCGTCAGCGTGGAGTGGATCACACCGGCCCGAGGAGGGGTGATCCCCGCGCCGTCCAGTCCTTCACCCGTTCGCGACCGGACCCCCACCCGTTGGCCGAGTGGTGGTTCGATCACCGTCATGACGCACCCCGGCGAACCGCACCGCGACGACCTCTCCGGCAGGCTCAACTGGCTGCGCGCCGGCGTCCTGGGAGCCAACGACGGCATCGTGTCCACGGCGGGCCTCGTCGTCGGCGTCGCGGGCGCCACGGCCGACCGCACCGCGATCCTCGCGGCGGGTGTCGCCGGGCTCGTCGCGGGCTCGCTGTCCATGGCGGGCGGCGAGTACGTGTCGGTCAGCACGCAGCGCGACACCGAGCGGGCCGCGCTGAGGCAGGAGGAGCGCGAGCTGCGCGAGATGCCCGAGGAGGAGGAACGGGAGCTCGCCGGGATCTACGAGGACAAGGGGCTGTCCGAGGAGCTGGCCGCGCGGGTGGCCCGCGAGCTGACCGAGCAGGACCCCTTGCGCGCGCACGCCGAGGCCGAGCTGCAGATCGACCCGGACAACCTGACCAGCCCGTGGCAGGCCGCGTGGGCGTCGCTGGTGGCGTTCGCGGCCGGCGCGCTGATCCCGCTCATCGCCATCGTGCTGCCGCCGACGCAGTGGCGGGTGTGGGCGTGCGCGGTGGCCGTGCTGGTCGGTCTGGTGCTCACCGGGGTGGTCAGCGCCCGGCTGGGGTCGAGCCGCGTGGGCCGCGCGGTGCGCCGCAACGTGGTCGTCGGGTCGCTGACGATGATCGTCACGTACTACGTCGGTCTCCTGTTCGGCGTAACGCTCGGCTGACCGTGATCACGCAACGCACACGCCCTTCCGGGTCGAGCGAAAAAAGTTGCCACTCGAAGGTGTGAGGTACGCAAAGTGCGGGTACCCGCAGCCGACTTGTCGTCGTCGAGCGCGACAGGCCCGGACTGGAGGTGCCCGCCGTGACCCACCCGCCCACTTCCCTGCTCGTGCTGCGCGGCGAGAAGGCCGAACGCCGGCTCTGGACGCTGCTGGCCGCGCTGTTCGCGCTGGTCTCGGGCGTCAACCTGATCGTCGCGGTGAGCGAGGCCGCCTGGTGGCAGGGCGCCGTCGCGGCGCTGTGCGCCGTCGTCGCGGTGGCCTGCGCGCGGCGGTCCACCAGAGCCGGAAGCTGATTTCAGACCGCACTGAAATCACGAAACTGAGCGAAACTCTGGTCCGACCGGGTGTACCCCGTTCGTCGGAACGGCGTCAAGTGTGGGTGTGATTCACCACGACGCCCTGTCGGACTAGAGCCATAACCGCGAATTCACACTATCGTCACAAGACCCCGGCAACCCCGGTGCACCGCCAAGCGCTCCCGAGCGGCCCCATCCGGCCGCGAGGTGCGCGCACGAGCTAGTGCAGTTCTCCCGCACAACGGAGTGCGGTCCCACGCCGACGATCTCTCGGGCGTGGATCCACAGCCAGTACCCCAGGCCGAAGCTGTCCGCGTAAAGCCGCGCGCGGGCGTTCGGCCGTCTCCGTATGCCCGGACGACGCCACGGGAGGGCCCGTTGTGACCCACCACCACCAGCCGCAAGGCGGCCTCTACGACCCGCAGTACGAGCACGACGCCTGTGGCGTCGCGTTCGTCGCCGACCTGGCCGGGCGTAGAAACCACGCGATCGTGAACCAGGCCCTGGTCGCGCTGCGCAACCTCGAACACCGGGGTGCCCGCGGCGCGGAACCCGAAACCGGTGACGGTGCGGGAATCCTGATCCAGGTCCCGGACGCGTTCTACCGCGAGGTCGTCGGCTTCCCGCTGCCCGAGCCCGGCAGCTACGCGGTCGGCACCGCGTTCCTCCCCCGGGAGGGGCAGGACCAGGTCAAGGCCGACATCGAGCGCATCGCCGCCGAAGAGGGGGCCACGGTCCTCGGGTGGCGCGAACTGCCGGTGGACGCCGACCACGTCGGCCCGACCGCGAAGACCACCATGCCCGCGTTCAGCCAGCTCTTCCTCAGCGGAGCGGAAGGCCTGGAACTGGAGCGGCTGGCGTTCGTGGTGCGCAAGCGCGTCGAGCACGCGACCGACGTGTACTTCCCGAGCCTGTCGGGGCGGACGATCGTCTACAAGGGCATGCTCACCGAGCCCCAGGTGGACAAGTTCTTCCCCGACCTGACCGACGAGCGGGTCACCAGCTCGATCGGCCTGGTGCACTCCCGGTTCTCCACCAACACGTTCCCGTCGTGGCCGCTGGCCCACCCGTACCGGTACGTGGCGCACAACGGCGAGATCAACACGTTGCGCGGCAACCGGAACTGGATGGACGCGCGCGAGTCGGTGCTCGCCACCGACCTGATC
This sequence comes from Saccharothrix saharensis, assembly GCF_006716745.1. Classification (NCBI taxonomy): domain Bacteria; kingdom Bacillati; phylum Actinomycetota; class Actinomycetes; order Pseudonocardiales; family Pseudonocardiaceae; genus Saccharothrix; species Saccharothrix saharensis. The sequence continues at coordinate 1,488,259 of NZ_VFPP01000001.1, forward strand.
CCCGGCGACCTGTCCCGGGTGTTCCCGGTCATCACGCGCGGCGCCAGCGACTCGGCGACGTTCGACGAGGTGCTGGAGCTGCTGCACCTGGGCGGGCGCAGCCTGCCCCACGCGGTGCTGATGATGATCCCCGAGGCGTGGGAGAACCACGCCGAGATGGACGCGCAGCGGCGCGCGTTCTACGAGTTCCACTCCACGCTCATGGAGCCGTGGGACGGCCCGGCGCTGGTGGCGTTCACCGACGGCACGCTGATCGGCGCGGTGCTGGACCGCAACGGCCTGCGCCCGGCCCGGTACTGGGTCACCGAGGACGGCCTGGTCGTGCTCGGCAGCGAGGCGGGCGTGCTGGAGTTCGACCCCGCCACGATCGTGCGCAAGGGCCGGCTGGAGCCGGGCCGGATGTTCCTGGTCGACACCGCCGAGGGGCGGATCATCGACGACGAGGAGATCAAGGGGCAGCTCGCGGCCGAGCACCCGTACCAGGAGTGGGTCGCCGAGGGCATCCTGCACCTGTCCGACCTCCCGGCGCGTGAGCGCGAGGTGCCGACGCACTCGTCGCTGGTGCGTCGTCAGCAGGCGTTCGGCTACACGGAAGAGGAGATGGCGCTGCTGCTGCGGCCGATGGCCCGCACCGGCGCCGAACCGATCGGCTCGATGGGCAACGACGCGCCGTTCGCGCCGCTGTCGGACCGGCCGCGGCAGTTGTTCGACTACTTCAGCCAGCTGTTCGCCCAGGTGACCAACCCGCCGCTGGACGCGATCCGCGAGGAGCTGGTGACCTCGCTGCACGCCACCCTGGGCGCGGAGCCGAACCTGCTGTCGGTCGACGGCACGTCGTGCCGGCGGATCTCGCTGCCGTTCCCGGTGGTGGACAACGACGAGCTGGCCAAGCTCGTGCACGTGGACGACGACGGCACGCTGCCGGAGTTCCGCACGTTCACCGTGCGCGGCCTGTACGAGGTCGCGGGCGGCGGCGAGGCGCTGGTGCGGCGGCTGGACGAGATCCGGTCCGAGGTGTCGCGGGCCATCGAGGACGGCGCGCGGCTCGTCGTGCTGTCCGACCGGGGCGTGGACGCCACCCACGCGCCGATCCCGTCGCTGCTGCTCACCGGCGCGGTGCACCACCACCTGGTGCGCGAGAAGACCCGCACCCAGGTGGACCTGATCGTGGAGGCGGGCGACGCCCGCGAGGTGCACCACATCGCGCTGCTCATCGGCTACGGCGCGAAGGCGGTCAACCCGTACCTGGCGATGGCGTCGGTCGAGGAGCTGCCGGACGTCGAGCCGGAGGTGGCCACCCGGAACCTGATCAAGGCGCTGGGCAAGGGCGTGCGCAAGACGATGTCCAAGATGGGCGTCTCGACCGTGGCGTCCTACACCGGCGCGCAGATCTTCGAGGCGATCGGCCTCGGCGACGAGGTCGTGGACTCCTGCTTCACCGGCACCACGTCGCGGCTGGGCGGGATCGGCTTCGACGTCATCGCCGAGGAAGTGGCGCGACGGCACCGGACGGCGTTCCCGCCGGACGGCTTCCGGCCGCACCACCGCGAGCTGGAGGTCGGCGGCGACTACCAGTGGCGCCGCGAGGGCGAGGCGCACCTGTTCAACCCGCAGACGGTGTTCAAGCTCCAGCACTCCACCCGCACCGGGCGCTACGACATCTTCAAGGAGTACACGCGGTCGGTGGACGAGCAGTCCAAGCGGCTGATGACCTTGCGCGGGCTGTTCGCGTTCAAGGAGGGCGTGCGCGAGCCCGTGCCGATCGAGGAGGTCGAGCCGGTCTCGTCGATCGTCAAGCGGTTCGCCACCGGCGCCATGTCCTACGGGTCCATCTCGCAGGAGATGCACGAGGTCCTGGCGATCGCGATGAACCGGTTGGGCGCGCGCTCCAACACCGGTGAGGGCGGCGAGGACGCCGAGCGGTTCACCCCGGACCCCAACGGCGACTCGCGCCGTTCGGCGATCAAGCAGGTGGCGTCGGGCCGGTTCGGCGTGACGAGCGAGTACCTGGTCAACGCCGACGACATCCAGATCAAGATGGCGCAGGGCGCGAAGCCGGGCGAGGGCGGCCAGTTGCCGGGCGCGAAGGTGTACCCGTGGGTCGCCAAGACGCGGCACTCCACGCCCGGTGTCGGCCTGATCTCGCCGCCCCCGCACCACGACATCTACTCGATCGAGGACCTGGCCCAGCTCATCCACGACCTGAAGAACGCCAACCCGGCGGCGCGCGTCCACGTGAAGCTCGTCTCCGAGGTCGGCGTCGGCACGGTCGCGGCGGGCGTGTCCAAGGCCCACGCGGACGTCGTGCTGATCTCCGGCCACGACGGCGGTACCGGCGCGTCTCCCCTGTCGTCCATCAAGCACGCGGGCGGCCCCTGGGAGCTCGGCCTGGCCGAGACGCAGCAGACGCTGCTGGCCAACCGGCTGCGCGACCGGATCGTGGTGCAGGCCGACGGCCAGCTCAAGACCGGCCGGGACGTGGTGATCGCGGCGCTGCTCGGCGCGGAGGAGTTCGGCTTCGCCACCGCGCCCATGGTGGTGTCGGGCTGCATCATGATGCGGGTCTGCCACCTGGACACCTGCCCGGTGGGCGTGGCCACGCAGAACCCCGTGCTGCGGGCGAAGTTCGCGGGCAAGGCCGAGTACGTGGTGAACTTCTTCGAGTTCGTCGCGCAGGAGGTGCGGGAGCTGTTGGCGCAGCTCGGTTTCCGCACCCTGGCCGAGGCCGTCGGGCACGCGGACCTGCTCGACACGCGGGCCGCGGTGGACCACTGGAAGGCGGCCGGGCTCGACCTGTCGCCGATCTTCCACGTGCCCGAGCTGCCCGCGGACGCGGCGCGGCACCATGTCGTGGCGCAGGACCACGGGCTGGACAAGGCGTTGGACAACACGCTGATCCAGCTCGCCGAGGGCGCGATCGCCTCCGGTGACCGGGTCCGGCTGGAACTGCCGGTGCGCAACGTCAACCGCACCGTCGGCACCATGCTCGGCTCCGAGGTGACCAAGCGGTGGGGTGGCGAGGGCCTGCCGGACGACACCATCGACATCACGTTCACCGGCACGGCCGGGCAGTCGTTCGGCGCGTTCGTGCCGCGCGGCATCACGTTGCGGCTCATCGGTGACGCGAACGACTACGTGGCCAAGGGGTTGTCCGGCGGGCGGGTCGTCGTCCGGCCGGTGCCCGACGCGCAGTTCGCGGCCGAGCAGCACATCATCGCGGGCAACGTGATCGGCTACGGCGCGACCGGCGGCGAGATCTTCCTGCGCGGCAAGGTCGGCGAGCGGTTCTGCGTGCGCAACTCGGGCGCGCTGGCCGTGGTCGAGGGCGTGGGCGACCACGGCTGCGAGTACATGACCGGTGGGCGCGTGGTCGTGCTCGGCCCGACCGGGCGCAACTTCGCGGCGGGCATGTCCGGCGGCATCGCCTACGTGCTGGACGCGGCCGCGCAGCGGGTCAACCCGGAGATGGTGGACCTGGACCCGCTGACCCCGGCGGACCGCGAGTTCCTCCGCGGCGCGGTGGAGAAGCACTACCTGGAGACGGACTCGGCGGTGGCGCACGCGCTGCTGGCCGACTGGGACCTCGCGGCCGACCGGTTCACCAAGGTCATGCCGAAGGACTACAAGCGGGTGCTGGCGGCGCAGGCGAGGGCCGAGCTCGAAGGCCGCGACGTCAACGAAGCGATCATGGAGGCGTCCCATGGCTGACCCTCGTGGGTTTCTCACCACCGAGCGTGAGACACCGCGCAGCCGTCCCGTTTTCCTGCGCCTGCGCGACTGGCGCGAGGTCTACGAGGAGTTCGAGCGGCCCAAGCTGGAGAAGCAGGCCGGTCGGTGCATGGACTGCGGCATCCCGTTCTGCCACCAGGGCTGTCCGCTGGGGAACCTGATCCCCGAGTGGAACAACCTGGTGTGGAGCGACGACTGGCGCAAGGCGTCGGAGCGGCTGCACGCCACGAACAACTTCCCGGAGTTCACCGGGACGTTGTGCCCGGCGCCGTGCGAGGCCGCGTGCGTGGTGGGGATCAACGGCGATCCCGTCACCATCAAGCGGGTCGAGATCTCCATCATCGACCGGGCGTGGGACGAGGGCTGGGTCACGCCCCAGGTGCCGCCGACGCGCACCGGCCGCAAGGTGGCCGTGGTGGGCTCCGGGCCTGCCGGTCTGGCCGCCGCGCAGCAGCTGACCCGCGCCGGGCACGACGTGACCGTGCTGGAGCGGGCCGACGCCATCGGCGGGTTGCTGCGCTACGGCATCCCCGAGTTCAAGATGGAGAAGTGGCGGCTGGACCGCCGGCTGGAGCAGATGCGCGCCGAGGGCACGCGGTTCGAGACGAACGTGAACGTCGGCGTGGACGTCACGGTCGAGCGGCTGCGCGAGTCCTACGACGCGGTGGTGCTGGCCGGTGGCGCGACGGCGTGGCGCGACCTGCCGGTGCCCGGACGGGAGCTGTCCGGGGTGCACCAGGCGATGGAGTACCTGCCGGGCGCGAACAAGGTGGCGCGCGGCGAGCTGGACGCGCCGCCCATCACCGCCGAGGGCAAGCACGTCGTCGTCATCGGTGGCGGTGACACCGGCGCGGACTGCGTGGGCACGGCCCACCGGCAGGGCGCGTTGTCGGTGACGCAGCTGGAGATCATGCCGAGGCCGCCGGAGAAGCGCGCCGAGGCCCACCCGTGGCCGACCTACCCGATGCTGTACCGGGTCACGTCGGCGCACGAGGAGGGCGGCGAGCGGCTGTACTCCGTGTCGACGGTGGAGTTCCTGGGCGACGACCAGGGCGCCGTGCGGGCGTTGAAGCTGGTCCAGGTGGAGGCGTCGGGCGGCCGGTTCGAGCCGGTGCCGGGCAGCGAGCGGGAGATCCCGGCGCAGCTGGTGACGCTGGCGATGGGCTTCGTCGGCCCGGAGAAGGACGGCCTGCTCACCGAGCTGGGCGTCGCGCTCGACGCGCGTGGCAACGTGGCGCGCGACGAGCGGTTCGCGACCTCGGTCGACGGCGTGTTCGTGGCGGGCGACATGGGTCGCGGCCAGTCGCTGATCGTGTGGGCCATCGCCGAGGGCCGCTCGGCCGCCGCCGGCGTGGACGCCTACCTGACGGGCCGCACCGTGTTGCCCCGGCCGATCGAGCCCACCGACCGACCGCTCGTGTGACTCGTCCCCGGCCGCACAACGACGTGCGGCCGGGGACGGACTTCCCGCGCGGCCGTTCCCGACCGCACGACGAGGTGCGGCCGGGAACGGCCTGCCGATATGGTGGTGGACAGCGTGGTCCGCCACGTGGGTTGTCGAGTGACCGCGTGCGCCCGCCGGTCGAGCCTTCAGCGCACGCGTCCGGGCGGCCGGTCCGGTGCGTGGGGACCACCACTCACCGGGCCGGTTCGCTCAGGGGCAGACCTTCCAGGCGAAGTGGTAGGTCGTCTCCACGCTGCCGTCGGTGGAGTCCATCGACATGAAGCTGGTGGTCGTCGCGGTGTCCGACGAGCCGGCGCTCACCCGCAGCTCCGTGTTGATGTTGAACAGCCGCTGCTCACCGCACGGGTGGTAGACGATCGCGGCGAGTTCGGTGGTGTCGGTGGCCTGCCAGTCGTCGCTGAACGGTCCCGGGTAGCTGTGGCTCCGGTACGCGGTCGGCGACATGCCCTGGAAGTAGTAGTTGGCCCGTTCCAGACCGGTCGCGCCCTGCTCGAGGTGGGCGAAGCCGCGGTAGTCGGTCTGGGCGATGCCGTAGGTGAACCCCTGTGGGATGTTCATCCTGAGGTTGAGCTGGCAGTTCTTCCGGAAGTCGGTGGGCAGTGCGCCTACGCCCACCTGCGCCATGAACTGGCTGTAGGTGACGGTGAACGCCTTGTTGTCCGGTGAGACCGCCACGGCCGCGGTACCGGCCGGGCACCCGGAGCCGTTGACGGTCACCACGTCGATGGTCATGTGATCCGGGGGCGGGGTGGTGTTCGGCGCCCCGCCCGGGGGGATGACCACCGCCGCCGCCAGGGTGACGGCCGCCACGAAGTTGAACATGCAGCACCTTCCGACTCGTCATCGAGCACGGTATCGGCGGCGAATTGACGCAAGTCCGAGCGCGGAATCACCGACAGGTCCCGCCTAGCACCTCTTCCACGAGAAGTGGTACGTGGTGCTCACGCTGCTGTCGGTCGAATCCATCACCATGAAACTGGTACCGGTGGACGTGCCCGCGGTGACCCGGAGTTCGGTGTTGACGTTGAACATCCGCTGTTCACCGCACGGCGCGTAGACGATGGCGTCCCATTCCGTGGCGTCGGTGGCCTGCCAGTTGTCGCTGAAAGGCCCGGTGTAGGAATGGCTCTTGCGCGCGGTGGGCGACGTGCCCTGGATGTAGTAGCTGCCCTGCTCCATGCCCGTGGCACCGCGCTGGAGGTGGGCGAACCCGCGGTAGTCGGCCTGGGCGATGCCGTAGGTGAAGCCCTGCGGGTAGCCCAGCTCCAGCGCGAGCTGGCAGTTCTTCCGGAAGTCGGTCGGGTCGGACTCGCCGCCCGCCTGGGCGAGGAACTGGCTGTACGTGACGGTGAACGCGGTGCGGTCGGGCGAGGCGGCGACCGCCGCGGTGCCGGCCGGGCAACCCGACCCGTTCACGGTCCTCACCTGGACCGTGACGTAATCGGGCGGCGCGTCGACCGCCGTTTCAGCGGTGGGGACGAACGCGGACAGGGTCAATGCGGCCGCGGCCACTAAGGTCAGCATGAACGGCCTTTCTCCTACAGGTGGACGTTCGGTGTGACGGCGGTTACAGGACCGTAGCGCAATGCCCTCGACCGATTGCTCCTCCATTGGAGTGGAACCGCTCCCAGAAGGTGGGAAATATGTTTCCCGCGCGAAACGACGCAACCGCCCGCGGTATCCGCACGCCGTTCGTTGAAATCGCGACGATATTGCGAAATATCGCGTCTCGACCGGTTACCTCGGCCGGGCGGCGACCACTCGTCGGATCAATTGCACCATCTGCGCGCGCTCCTCGGAGTCCAGCACGGCGAACCAGCGGGCCTCGCGGCCGTTCTGCCGGGGGAAGACGCCCTCGACCGCCGCGCGACCCGACTCGGTGAGCGCCACGAACACCACGCGCCGGTCCTGGCCGTCGCGGGTCCGCTCCACCAGCCCGGCGCGCTCCAGCGTGTTGATCAGGTTCGACATCGCCGACCGGGTGGTGCCGGACAGGTCGGCCAGCCGCGCGGGCTGGGTCGGGCCCAGGATCCACAGCTTGAACATCAGCCGGAAGCCGGGCATGGTCCACCCCTGCTCGCGGTGCACCAGCGCCTCGTAGTCGGTGATCATCATGTACGCCAGGTGCAACACGTTGTACGACAGGCCGAACGCGTCCGCGTCGCCGCCGAGCTCGGCGATCCGGTGCCGGGCGAACCGCTCGTACTCCTGCTCCGTCGCCACGTCGCCGGCGACGGGCACCTCCTGCTCTGCCACCCGCTGATCCTCCCAGGGCTACCCGGCCGACGGGACCCGAATGCGGCACACTACCGGCGTGATCGGGACGAGGCGGTTCGCCATCACGGCCGCGGTCGTGCTGGTGCTCGCCACCGCCGCGTCCGTGGCCGCGAGCTTCGACGTCGTCGCCGGCGGGGCCGCGGTGGTCCTCGACGACCTCGCCCAGCTCGCCACCGGCCTGTTCGCGACCGGTTGCTGCTGGTGGACGGCGCGCCGGGCGACCGGGCCGGACCGCCGGTGGCGGATCGCGACGGGCTTCGGCATGGCGGGCTGGTCCACCGGCCAGGCGCTGTGGACCTGGTACCAGCTCGTCGAGCGGCGCGCCGTGCCGTCGCCGTCGCTCGCGGACGCCGGCTACCTGAGCATCGTGCCGTTCGCGTTCGTCGCGCTGCTGGTGATCGGCAACCACCGCCGGTCCGACACGCCCGACGCGCTGCTGGACCGCCGCTCCCCCAGCGCCCGGCTGGTGCTGCTGCTCGACGGCGTGATCGTGGTCGGGTCGCTGTTCGGGCTGGCCTGGACGACGTCGCTGGGCGGGCTGGTCGCGGCGGGCAACCCGGGTTCGGCGGCGTTCCTGGTGGCCATCGCCTACCCGGCGACCGACCTGGTGCTGCTGGTGATCGTGGTGGCGCTGAGCGCGGACCGCAAGGTCGTGCTGCAACCCCAGCTGCGGCTGCTCGGGCTCGGCCTGGCCGCGCTGGCCGCGTCCGACTTCGCGTTCGCCTACCTGGTGAGCGTCCAGGCGCCGGAGGTGCCACCGCTGGCCAACGCCGGGTTCGTGGTCGGGCCCGCGCTGATCGGCCTGGCCGCGCTCGCGCCCCCGCCGTCCCCGTCGACCGGCCGGGGTCGCGACCGGCGGCGGTGGGGGTGGGCCTACCTGCTGATGCCGTACGTGCCGTTACTGGTCAGCAGCGTCCTGGTGCTGCGGCGCACGGTCATCGGGGACCTCGGGCCGTTGGACGGGGTGGAGATCGGCTGCGGGTTCACCGTGTTCGTCGCGGTGATCCTGCGGCAGCTCGTGACCCTGGTGGACAACACGAAGCTCGTGCTGCTGCTGCGCGAGTCGGAGCGGACCCTGACGCACCAGGCGCACCACGACCCGTTGACCGGGTTGGCCAACCGGGCGCTGTTCGAGCGCCGGCTGGACGAGGCGATGGACGCCCACCACCGCGACGGCACGCCGTTCGGGTTGCTGTTCGTGGACCTGGACGACTTCAAGGCGGTCAACGACCTCTCCGGTCACGCGCACGGCGACGCGCTGCTCGAACGGGTGGCGCAGCGGCTGCGGCAGTGCGTCCGCGACACCGACGTGGTCGCCCGGCTCGGTGGCGACGAGTTCGGCGTGCTGGTCGAGGGGGTGGACGAGCCGGAGAAGGTGGCGTTCCGCGTCCTGGACGCGCTCGGCGCGGAGATCAGCGCGTCCGTCGGCGTGGTGATCTGCGCCGACCCTGACCCCGAGGCGACCGCCGCGTCCGTCCTCGGCCGGGCCGACAAGGCCATGTACGAGGCCAAGCGCGACGGTGGGCGGGGTCTGGTCATCCACCCGTAGGGCCGGGCCGCCGGACGGCCCGGCCCCACCGCCGGCTCAGTGGATCCCGGTGCCGCTCCACCACTGGACCGCGACCAGGGGGTTCCCGCCGGCGAACCGGAGGGTGAAGCCCGGGGCCACGTCGTGGTCGGTGTAGTAGCGGCCGATGCCCAGCGCCATGACGACCCTCCCCCGGCTCGCGGGATCGGGGAGCAGGGCCGGGTCGACCCGGTGGAGCAGGGCGACGTCCGTGCTCAGCGCGGCGTGGTAGTCGGTCCACGCCGTGGTGGCGGTCTCGCACCTGAGCTGCATCACGATGAGCGCCGGAGCCCGCTCGCCGATGTCCTCCTCCACGTTGAAGACCAGGTCCGCCCGCTCAACGTGCTCGCCGGGCCGCCGTTGGAAGACCGGCACCGCGGCCTGCCCGGTCCAGACCTGGCCGACCTCGGTGATGACGTCGAGCGGGTCGACCCTGCCGGTGGTGTCGCGCAGGTTCCGCTGCAACCACGTGGCGAACTGGTTGTGCGCCCACCCGCCCCAATCCCCGGCGAACCGGATGACCTCGTTGATCAGCGGCTGCTCCTCTTCGACCCACTGAGCGACCTTGTCGACGGCCTCTCGGGGTTCGAGCGTGAGTTTCGACATCCGTGTGCTCCTCGCGCGTGTGGTGGACGGTCGGTCAGCCGACCAGGTCGGGGTCGGCCCACCACTGCACGGCGTACTGGCGTCCGGCGCTCTCGACCCGGTAGCCCGCGGCGGGACGGAGGCCGGGCTCGTTGAAGCAGATGCCCAGCGACAGCACCATCACGTTCTCCGGGCCGAACGCGTCGTCCACGTCCGGGTTGACGCCGTAGAGCTTGGTGACGTCACGGCTCAGCCCGGCCCGGAACGCGGGCCACGGCTGCTTGGGCGACTGGCACTTCAGCTCGGTGATGATCACCGGCGGCTCGGCCTCCACGGTCGGGCTCAGCGCGTTGAACACGATGTCCGCGCGCTGCTGGGGGCTGTCGAAGACCGCGATCGAGCCCTGCCCGGTCGGGATGTGGTTGGCCTCGGTGAGCACGTCCAGCGGGTTGTTGTTGCGCAGCCGAAGCCTCAGCCGGCCCTGCAACCACAGCGCGAACTGGTTGCGGGCCCAGCCTTCCCAGCCGCCCGCGAACAGCGAGAGGGCTTCGATCGTCGGTTGTTCGACCTGGATCCACTCGATGACGGCTTTGATCACGTCGACCGGGCCGATGGTGTTGTAAGCCATGACTTCACTCCTGGGTGGGGTGGGGGAAGAGAGGGGGCGCAGAGCGCGCCGGGGGGAGGTCGCGCTCTGCGCCCGGGACGGCGGGCCGGTGTGGTGGGGGCACCCGGGCTGTCGAGCGGGGCGGGTCGTGGGCGCCTCCGGAGCTCGACCCCGCCGTCCTCCGCGATGCGCCGGAGGGGCCGTCCGGCGCACGGGGTCCTACGGGTGGCGACCGGGGAGAGGACCGGTCATCGCGGCGGTCAGGCGGCGATCGGCTGCGTGCCGGTGCTGATCGACCACGTGTTGTCCGGGTGCAGCACCGCGGTCATCTCGAAGCCCGCGTTGTAGTCCAGCTCCACCGTGTTGCTGATCTGCTCGATGTCGAGCACCTCGCCGTGGACGTAGGTGCCCGCGGTGAGCCAGTAGCTGGGGTGCGGGGTGAAGACGAGGTTCTCGTTCGGCTGCGCCTGCACCGCGAACACGCCGGAGTTCGACATGCCGATGCCGACCGAGGCGCCGTCGGCGGGCACCGTCGGCAGTTCCCGGATGTAGAGGCTGCCGAGCTCCGCGACGCCGAACGCCTTGCCGGGCACGAACCGGTGCGCGCCGTCGGTGTAGTCGAACAGGATCTGGTTGGTGGTCAGGTCCTGCGGGTTGGCCCGCCGGACCTCCTGGGCGCGGAACCGCGTGCCCGGCTTGAGCGAACCCGTGTAGGACCAGACGAAGCTGTAGTCGAGGGTCCACTCGAAGGTCACGGTGGTGCCCGGCCACGCCGGCGCGGTCAGCCACGCCAGCGACATGGCGTTGCGCACGCCGAGGTCCACGGGCTGCTGGTAGACGCACAGGTCTTGGAACTGGGTAGATTCGTTGCGGACCGTCAGGGAGTACTGGGTGGGCATGGCAGCACAACTCCTCACGAGGAGACGATTCGGGTAAATTCGAACCAGGACGCGGAATAGTCGGCCGCGCAGCGGTGGGTTCGCAGGACCTGTCGATTTCGCTGTGATTTTCACCGGGCCGGACTTCCCGCTGAAACCAGTACACGCCGGCGGGCGCGGGGCGTCAAGCGACCGGCGCTCACCCGATATGTCGACGTCGCATTCACCTGACTTGGCTTCCCGGAGGCGCCGGGCGCGCCTTTCGTGACGTGAACACGCGGGCGACCCGTAACGAAAGTCGCGCGAATTGAATTGCCAGCAGTGCCGCACGGAGTTCGCCGCGAGCGCCACCGGCCGGCCGCGCCTGTACTGCTCGTCGGCGTGCCGGCAACGCGCGTTCCGGGCCAGGCGGGACGTCGAGCGCACGGCGGTGGCCCTGCCGGGACAGGTGGAGGCGCTGGCCGTGGCGTTGCGGGACAACGCGGAGGTGATCCGGTTCCTGGCCCGGGGGTGGACACCGGTGGAACCGGACGTGTCGCTGCCCGACTTGTTGCGGACCACGGCCGAACTGGCGGAGCGGTTGCGCGACCTGGGCGGGCGGTTAGTCGACCACTTGCCGGCGGACGTGCCGTGGGTGAACCGGTGACGGAAGACGGAATGAAACCCGTGGGCGCATCCCCCGCCGGGTGACCCCTGACCGCCTGGCGATGACCGTTGGTGGACGAGACGCAATCTTCTCGGTCACCGGCCGGATTTCGGGAGGAGGTTCGAGGGCGACCGCACCGCAGTTGTGCGGACGACCGTCACGGCGGGTCCCGGAAGCCGATCGGGTTGTCGCCCGACCCGCCGCCGCGGCGCAGACGGATCAGCCTGCCGATATTTCCGGGAAGATCACCGGAGCCACTCGGGGCACGGGTGACCGCGGGGTGGCGCCCCTCGCTCCCGGGGTGCCGACGTTGATTCGAGGGTCACTCGCCTGTTTGCCGACGGGCGGATGAGGGCATTCGGAAGTGTCCTGCTCACGCCACCGGAGGTATGACGGTGTCACCCTCGGTAAGCGACAACGTGCTGGCCGACCGCTACCAGCTCATCGAGCCGATCGGGATCGGCGGCATGGCCGAGGTGCACCGCGCCTGGGACACCGTGTTGCGGCGGCACGTCGCGATCAAGGTGTTCCAGCCCGGGTTCGACCCGGCGGCGGCGCAGCGCTTCGACAACGAGGTGCGCGTGCTGGCGGGGCTGTCCCACCCGGCGTTGGTGTCGGTGTACGACGCGGACACCAAGGCGGACACGCCCTTCGTCGTGCTCCGGCTGATCGAAGGGCGGACGCTGCACGACCGCCTGGTGCTCGGGTCGTTGCCCCTCGACGACGCGCGTCGGCTCGGTGCCCGGTTGGCGGACGCGTTGGCGCACGTGCACGCGCACGACCTGGTGCACCGCGACGTGAAGCCGGCGAACATCCTGCTGGACCGGGAGGACGACGCCTACCTGGCGGACTTCGGCCTGGCGCACCTGACCGGCGCGACGCGGTTGACCCGGACGAACCAGCTTGTCGGCACGGCCGCCTACCTCGCACCGGAGCAGGTGCTCGGCCAGGACATCGGCACCCCGACCGACGTCTACGCGCTGGGGCTGGTGCTGCTGGAGTGCCTGACCGGACGACGGGAGTACACGGGCAGTGAGGTGGAAGCCGCGGTGGCGCGGTTGCACCGGCCACCCGCCATCCCCGACGACCTGCCCGCCGACGTCCGCGCGCTGCTGGCCCGGATGACGGCTGCCGCGCCGGACGAGCGCCCCACGGCCCACGACTGCGCGCGAGCGCTCCTGGGCGCTTCCCTCCCCGCGGCGGCCTCACTGCCCGAGGCGGACACCGAGGAGCTGCCGCGGTCGGTGGGGCGTCCGGTGTGGAAGGCGCTCGTCGCGTCGGCGGGTGCGCTGATCGGTGCCTTCGCCATCACGATGGCGGCGATGTCCGGCGACGACCCGACGACGTCCGTGCCGCCGGGGTCCACGCAGCAGGCGCCGCCGGAGCAGGCGGCGGCGTCCGACGCGCCGCGGGACCAGGCCGAGCCCCGGTTCATCCGCACCCCGCAGGACCAGGGCGGCACGACGAGCGCCCCGACCCGAGCCACCACGTCGGCGGACGCGGTGGAACCCGCGGTCGAGGAGGGGCGGGAGCCGGTGGCGGGCACCACGACCGCCCCGGCCGCGACCACGACGGCGCGGCCCACCACGGAGGCGCCGACCACACCGGTCGAGACGTCGACACCCGCTCCCGAACCCGAGCCGTCCGCGCAGCCCACCGAAGGCGCCCAGCCCACTGAGGACGCCCAGCCCTCCGACGAGGACCGAGACCCTGTTGATGACTGATTGTCATCGCCACCGTGCGGTGAGTGGCTGATGCCGCGCGGGCTTCGGCGGTGACCGCGGCGAGCTGCCGCCGGGCGGGCTGCGCGAGCGCCCCGGACGAGGTCATCGACACCCTCATCACGGGCTCGCTGACCGGGCGGGAGCGCATCCCGGCCGTGATCGCCGAGCTGTTCCCCGGCGCCGGGTTCCGGTTCGAGCGGGTGCTCCCGACCGGCACGCGGTTGTCGATCGTGGGGACGTGCCGGCGTGACTGCCGGTCAGGGGTGGATGCCCGGTCCGTGGTCGGGGTCGTCCACGGGCGCGATCGGGGTCGGGCTCAACGACGCCTCGTCCTCGCCCTCCTCCAGCAGGGTGGCGGCCGGTCCGACCACCCGCGGGTCCGGCTCGCCGACCACCTCGGGGTCCTTGTCGGCGTAGTCCACCCGGGCCAGCACGCTGCGCATGGCCTCGATCCGGGCCCGCTTCTTGTCGTTGCTCTTCACCACGGTCCACGGCGCGGCCTCGGTGTCGGTGGCGCGGAACATGGCCACCTTCGCCTCGGTGTAGGCGTCCCACCGGTCCAGCGACTTGATGTCGTTCGGGCTGAGCTTCCACTGCCGCACCGGGTCCACCTGGCGGATCAGGAACCGGGTCCGCTGCTCCGCCCGGGAGACCGAGAACCACAGCTTGACCAGCACGATCCCGTCGTCCACCAGCATCCGCTCGAACGTCGGCGCCTGCCGCGTGAACCGCTCGTACTGCTCGTCGGTGCAGTAGCCCATGACCCGTTCGACGCCGGCGCGGTTGTACCAGGACCGGTCGAACAGCACGATCTCCCCCGCGGTCGGCAGGTGGTTGACGTACCGCTGGAAGTACCACTCGCCCTGCTCGCGGTCGGTCGGCTTGCCCAACGCCACCACCCGCGCCCCGCGCGGGTTGAGGTGCTCGGTGAACCGCTTGATCGTGCCACCCTTGCCCGCCGCGTCACGCCCCTCGAACACCACGACCATCCGCCCGCCGGTGTCCTTGATCCAGTACTGGAGCTTGAGCAGCTCGATCTGCAGCATGCGCTTGGAGAGCTCGTACTCCTCGCGCGTCAACCGCGTCGGGTAGGGGTAGTTCTCCCGCCACGTGTCGATCTCCGTGCCGTCGGGGTGGCGCAGCACGGGGTCGTCGCCGTCGTCGTAGTCCACCACGAGGTCGTCCACGCGCAGGCCGGGGAACAGGTCGGCGATGTCCAGCACGGTCTCCACGGCACCCACGTACCCGGCCGGCGCCGGGCGAAACGCGGGCCGCGCCCCGACGGGGGCGCGGCCACGCGCGGAACCGTTACAGCAACGAGCCGATCTGCGCGGCGACCAGGTCGATCCGGACGCCCTGGTTCGGGCAACCGCCGTAGTGGTGCAGCCCGATCACCTTGTGCGTTCGCCGGGACAGCACCGGCGAGCCGGACGAGCCGCCCTCGGTGTCGCACCGGTAGGCGATGTCGGACTGCGACGAGCTGCCGTTCACCCTGACCGCCGAGACGGCGCAGTAGCCGCCGCCGTTCTGGTCGTCACGCAGGGACAGCTTCTTGAGCTTGCCCGCCGGGTGGCCGATGACGTACATCTCCTCGCCGACCGCGGGCACGCGCGCGTCCAGCTCGAGGTAGCCGAACGACGCCAGCGTCGCGAAGTTGGTGACGCTGAACAGCGTGTAGTCCAGCGCGGCGCTGGTCTTGAGCACCGACGAGACCAGCACCTTGGTGACGGTCGAGCTGGTGGTGCCGCCGCAGGTCGGGCACTGGTAGTTGAACCACACCTCGATGCCGGTGCCACTGGTGAAGCAGTGGTTGTTGGTCAGCATCCGGTTGTTGGGGCCGACCCGCCACGCCGTGCACAGCGACCCGCCGTTGCGCAGCAGCTTGGCCACCGCCGGCGTGCGGCCGAACTCGGCGGGGTTGCCGGACTGGTAGCAGACGGCGTCGCGGTAGTCGTTGGTGCCGCAGATGCTCTTCGGCGCCAGTTCCGCCGCCCGCGCCAGCTCGGCCTCGGTGTAGCCGCGGGTGATCTTGTCCAGGCGGACCCGGCTGGCCGGGTGCGCCGGACCGCCGTCCCGGCCCCGGAGGCTGATCACGGCCTTGTCGCCGGTGACCGACATGGCCCAGAAGCCGGTGCCGTCCGCGGTGGCCGTGCCCGACGCGGTGACGTCGGCGGTGTAGCGGTAGCTCTCCGCACCGGTCGGGTCGGACACGGTGAGCACGTCGCCCGCGACCAGGCGCAGGCCGGTGAAGTGGGTCTTGAGGTACCACGAGCCGGGGCGTTCGACGGTCGTGGACCGGGTCCTGCCGCCGAGGACGACCGAGACGACCTCGTCCTCGCCGACCCTCTGGGTCTGGTCGAGCGGTGCCGGCGCCGCGCCGGCTTCCGGTGCCGCGCTCGCGGTTCCGCCTAACAGCGGTACCACGAGGAGGGCGGCAGCGAGGAGTTGCAGGGTTCTCCGCACTGGTTCACCTCACATGAGGAGCAGGGATGGGTGACCCCCTGATGCTGCTCCTCCGGACGTTCGGTGTCAGCCCTCCGAACGTCGGGTGAACTGTCCGTCCACTGAGGACTCCGTCAGGCTTCGCGCCCCTGGTCGACCGCGACCGCGTCGAGCACCTCGTCGAAGGACTCGTAGTGGCGCTCCGGGATCGCGTGCAGCGCGTGCACGGTGTCCTCGTCGGCGTTGTTGCGCGAGGCGTGGTCGACGAGCTGCCCCTTGTCGGCCGGGTAGTCGACGTCTCCCAGCACGGTGCGCAGCCTGCCCACCGTCGTCGTGTCGCTCATGGCTCTCCCTCCGGACTCGGACCGTGCACCCCGGTTACCCGGCGACGCCGCCCCCACACGTGCCGGGCGCACCGCGCTCCACTAGTCCACTGTGGACTCAGCGGCGCAGCCGGCCCGTGATGCCGTCGCCGTCGGTCGCCACGCCCTCGATCGTCGTCGGGTCCACGCTCCACCGGCGGGCCAGGGCCAGGACGTCACCCTCCCCGGGGACGGTGTCCCACCAGGTCTCGTCGTCGTCCGACTCCGGCCTGGTGCCGACGCCCAGCGCGACCTCGTCGACCGTCACCTCGCCCTCGAACAGCGGCACGCCCGCGCCGTCGAAGTGGTAGGCCCGGCGCAGCCTCCCGCCGACCGCCAGCACCCAGGCGGACGTGCCGGTGAAGCGGTGGGTCTCGAAGAACTGCACGTGCCCGAGCCGCGCGCTCAACCCGACGACCCACTCCAGGAAACCGGGGCTGGCGGCGTCGGGCAGGCCGCGGCCCGGCACCAGCACCCAGGGGCCGATGGGTGGTGTGACGAACACCGCGCCGCCGTAGGCCAGCTCGACGCCGTGCCCCCAGGTCACCCGCTTGCGCCGGATCAGGCCCAGCACGTCGGCCGCGGTGGCCGCGTCGGGCGAGGTGACCGCGAGCCACCAGCACTGGCGGCCGAACGGGACGGCCCGGTCCACCGCGATGCCGAAAACCACGAGGCCGATCCTCGCATCCCCGGCGTCCCACCGCTCCCGCTTATCGCGGTTCCGGCGCAACCGCCCCGCTGGAACAAATGAAACAAATGCGGTGGCTCAGGTCGGCACGGGCCCGGTGGAGTCGCGCACGACCAGCGTGGTCGACAGCTCCAGGTGCAGGGCTTCCGGGCGGTGGCCGTCGAGGACGCGCATGAGCTGGGTGACGGCGATGCGGCCCATCTCCTGCAACGGCTGGCGGACCGTGGTCAGCGCGGGCCGGGTGGCGCGGCTGAGGTCGATGTCGTCGAAGCCCGCGACGGACAGGTCCCGGGGCACCCGCAGCCCCCGGTCGTGGGCGGCCTGGAGCGCGCCCGCGGCCAGCTTGTCGTTGAAGCAGACGATCGCGGTCGGGCGGCGCGGCTCGTCCAGCAGCGCGGAGGCGGCGCGCAGGCCTTCGGCCGCGGTGGGTTCGACGTGGTGCACGCGGTGCCGGGCGGGCAGCACTCCCGCCTGCGCCAACGCGGCGTGGTGGCCCGCGGTGCGCGCGTCGCCCGCCAGCCACTCCACCGGTCCGGCGATGACGCCGATGTCGCGGTGGCCCAGCCCGACCAGGTGCGCGGTGAGCGCCCGCGCCCCCGCGAGGTGCGCCGCCGACACCGAGGCGACGTCCGGCGGCGGCGCCGTGCGCGGGTCGGCCACGACGAACGGGAAACCGCGCCGGGCCAGCGCGACCAGCCGGTCACCGTCCTCCGGCGGCAGGACCAGGATCGCGGCGTCGACGTCGGGCTCGTCGGGCAGGGTGCTCAGCACGTCGTCGTGCTGTGCGGCGACGCCCGCGTCGAGGACCATCCGCACGCCGTGCAGCCGCAGCGTCTCGGCGATCGAGGAGACGATCAGGCCGAAGTAGTCGGTGAGCAGGTAGGGGCACCGGACGTGGACGGTGCGGCGGCCGGTCCGCCCGGGCGCGTCGGCGCCGCTGCGCGCCATGGCCCGCAACACCAGCTCACGGGTTCGCGGCGCCACGTTGACGTGGTCGTTGAGCACCCGCGAGACGGTCGCGATGGACACCCCGGCCGCCTCGGCGATGTCGCGCACCCGCGCACGCCTGTTCACCTCGGCAGCTTAACCGCAGCTTGCATCTTGACTCGCTGTGCACGTCAGGTGTTCCATCACGAAACATATTTTCCGTCGTTTGTTACATGCGCGCTCGAAGGAGAGCGATGACCGGATCCCGGGCGACCGCCCTGACCGCGACCGTGGTGCTCACGGTCGGCCTCACCGGAGCCGTCCAGGCGGCGGGCCACGACACGACCTCCGCGCGGGTGTGGGTCACGACGGTGGACCGGGGCGAGCTGCTGGCCGAACGCCCGGCCGTGCCGTTCCGGACCGGCACGTCGCCGCACCAGACCATCGTGGTCGACCCCGACGTGACCCACCAGGAGGTCGACGGCTTCGGCGCGTCGATCACGGACTCGTCGGCCGCCGTGCTGCACCGGCTCACCCCGGCCCGGCGCGAGGAGACGATGCGCGCGCTGTTCGACCCGGTCCGCGGGATCGGCGTGAGCTTCCTGCGCCAGCCGATCGGCTCGTCCGACTTCACGGCCGAGGCCGAGCACTACACCTACGACGACGTGCCGCCCGGGCACACCGACTTCGGCCTGCGCCACTTCAGCATCGCCCACGACCAGGCGGAGATCTTGCCGCTGCTGCGCCGGGCGAAGCAGCTCAACCCGGCGTTGAAGGTGATGGGCACGCCGTGGAGCCCGCCGGCGTGGATGAAGACCACCGATTCGCTGGTGGGCGGCCGGTTGAAGGACGACCCGGCGATCTACGACGCCTACGCGCGCTACCTGGTCAAGTTCGTCCAGGCGTACGCCGCGTCCGGGGTGCCGGTCGACTACCTGTCGCTGCAGAACGAGCCGCAGAACCGCGTGCCGGACGCCTACCCGGGCACGGACATGCCGGTGGCGCAGCAGATCAAGGTAATCGAGGCGTTGGGCCCGTTGCTGCGCAGGGCGAGCCCGCGCACGAAGATCCTGGCCTACGACCACAACTGGAGCACCCACCCGAACGACGTCGCCACCACGCCGCCCGGCGAGGACCCGGAGACCGACTACCCGCACCGGATCCTGGAGAGCCCGGCCGCGCGGTGGGTCGCGGGCACCGCGTACCACTGCTACTCCGGCGACCCGGCGGCGCAGACCGCGTTGCACGAGGCGCACCCCGACAAGGGCATCTGGTTCACCGAGTGCTCCGGCTCGCACGGACCGGACGACCCGCCCGCGCAGGTCTTCCGCGACACGCTCACGTGGCACGCCCGCAACGTCGTCATCGGCACCACCCGCAACCGGGCGAAGTCGGTGGTCAACTGGAACATCGCGCTGGACAGCGACAACGGCCCGCACAACGGCGGCTGCGGCACGTGCACCGGCCTGGTCACCGCCCATCCGGACGGCACGGTGTCCACCGACGCCGAGTACTACACGATCGGCCACCTGGCGAAGTTCGTGAAGCCCGGCGCGCGTCGCGTGGAGAGCACGTCGTTCGGCACGACCGGGTGGAACGGCCAGATCATGGACGTGGCGTTCCGCAACCCGGACGGCTCCACCGCGCTGGTGGTGCACAACCAGAACGACGACCCGCGCACGTTCGCGGTGAGCGTCGGCGAGCGGATCTTCGAGCACACCCTGCCCGGCGGCGCGCTGGCCACGTTCACCTGGCCGCGGAGCAGGGCGTTGGACAGCGGGCTCGACCGGGTTCCGCTGGACCGCGCCACCGCCACCACCACGCCGACCGGTGAGGACGCCGCCGCCGCCGTGGACGGTGACGCCTCGACCCGGTGGAGCAGCGGCCAGGCGCAGGAACCGGGTCAGCACCTCCAGGTCGACCTGGGCCGCGTCACGGCGTTCCGGCGGGTCGCGATCGACAGCGGCGGCAACCTCGGCGACTACGCCCGCGGCTGGCGGTTGTCGGTGAGCGACGACGGCGCGGCCTGGCGGACCGTGGCGTCCGGCGCGGGCGTCGGCCAGTCGACCACCGTCGACGTGCCGCGCACGCGGGCCCGCTACCTGCGGGTCGCCACGACCGCGTCGGCGGGCAACTGGTGGAGCGTGGCCGACGTGCGCCTGTACCGCTGACCGGTCGTCCCGGGTCCCGGTCGGGATGTGCCCCCGACCGGGATCACGCCGTACCGTGGATCGGGTGAGCATCGCACCGGCAACCGTCACCCTCAGCGACCACTTCGCCCGGACGCTCCCGGAGCTGGCCCTCCCCTGGGAGGCCGAGCCCGCCCCCGCGCCGCGCCTGCTCCTGCTGAACGAGCGGGTGGCCGCGGAGCTGGGCCTGGACGTCGACTGGCTGCGGAGCCCGGAGGGCGTGCGGCTGCTCGTCGGCGAGCACGTCCCCGAAGGCGTGACGCCGGTCGCCCAGGCCTACGCCGGGCACCAGTTCGGGCACTACTCGCCGCGGCTCGGCGACGGGCGGGCACTGCTGCTCGGCGAGGTCGTCCACGCCGACGGCCGGCCGCGCGACCTGCACCTCAAGGGCTCCGGCCGGACGCCGTTCGCCCGCGGTGGCGACGGCTTGGCGGTGGTGGGCCCGATGCTGCGCGAGTACGTCGTGAGCGAGGCGATGCACGCGCTGGGCATCCCGACGACCCGGTCGCTGGCCGTGGTGGCGACCGGGCGGCCCGTGCGGCGGGAGACCGTGCTGCCGGGGGCGGTGCTGGCCCGGGTGGCGGACAGCCACCTGCGCGTCGGCAGCTTCCAGTACGCCCGGGCCACCGGGGACGTCGAGCTGCTGCGCCGCCTGGCCGGGCACGCCATCGCCCGGCACCACCCCGACGCGGGCGACGCCCTCGGGTTGTTCCGGGCGGTGGTGGCGGCGCAGGCGTCGCTGGTGGCGCGGTGGATGCTGGTGGGCTTCGTCCACGGGGTGATGAACACCGACAACATGACGATCTCCGGGGAGACGATCGACTACGGGCCGTGCGCGTTCCTGGAGGCGTTCGACCCGGCGACGGTCTTCAGCTCGATCGACGACTCCGGCCGTTACGCCTACGGCAACCAGCCGCGGGTGGCCGAGTGGAACCTGGCGCGGCTCGCCGAGGCCCTGCTGCCGCTGTTCGCCGACGACGAGGAGCAGGCGGTCGCGGCGGCCGTCGAGGCGCTGGGCGCGTTCCGCGCGCGGTACGACGAGGCCTGGTCGGCCGGCATGCGGGCCAAGCTCGGCCTGCCCGCCGACGCGGACGCCTCGGCGCTGGTGGCCGACCTGCAGGCCCTGCTGCGGGACAACCGCGTCGACCACACGTCGTTCTACCGCCGCCTGGGCGCGGCGGCCGGCGGCGACCCGGAGCCCGCGCGCGAGCTGTTCCTCGACCTGGCCGGGATCGACGCCTGGCTGGCCCGCTGGCGCGCCCTCGGTCCGGACGGCGACGCGATGCGCCGCGTCAACCCGGCGTACATCCCCCGCAACCACCTGGTGGAAGAGGCGCTCGCCGCCGCCACCGACGGTGACCTGGAGCCCGTCGAACGGCTCCTCGACGCGGTCACGGCGCCCTACACCGAGCGCCCCGGGCTGGACCGCTACGCCGAACCCGCGCCGGAGCACTTCGCCGCCGGCTACCGGACGTTCTGCGGTACCTGAGCGACCACGTCCCGGACGGCGGCCGCGATGCGCTCGCCGCTGCGCGCGTCGCCGAACGGTGACGGGACCCCGACCAGCGCGGCCCGGCGGGCGTCGCCGTCGACCAGCCAGTCCAGTGCGAGCCCGGTGAGGTCGTCGTGCGGCCCGACGAGCCGGCCGAAGTCCCGCAGCACCTCCGGCCGCTCGGTCGACCGCCGCACGACCAGCACCGGCCGCTTCAGCGCGGTCGCCTCCTCCTGCACCGCGCCGGAGTCGGTGACCAGCAGCCCGGCGTGCTTCGCCAGCGCGAGGAACTCCGAGTGCCACAGCCGGTCGACCACGCGCAGGTCCATCCCGGACGACAGCACGCCGGCCCGGCTCACGGCCGCCCTGGTGCGCGGGTCGACGGGCAGCACGACCGGGTGACCCGCGTCGACCACGCCCGCGAGCTGGTTGGTGATCGAGAAGAGCGCCTCCTCGTCGTCGAGGTTGTCCGGGTGGCTGAGCGTGGCCAGCACGTACCGGTCCGGTTCGAGCCCCCACCGGCGCAGCACGGCCAGCCGGTCGCGCTCGCCCATGAGCCGGTGGCGCACGGACTCGACGGTGGTGTTCCCGGTGAGCCGCACGTCCCGGACGCCGAGCCCGTCGGCCTCCAGGTTGGCCAGGTTCACCGGGGTCGCCGCGCACAGCACGTCGGCCAGCCGGTCGAGGAGCACGCGGTTGTGCGCATCGGGCAGGTCGTGGCCGCGCACGCCGGCGTCCACGCGGACCAGCGGGATGCCCCGCGCGTCGGCGGCCAGCGCGGCGGCGAGCGCGACATCGGTCTCCCCCGGCACGAGCACGGCGTCCGGCCGGTCGGCGGCGAACTCGCGCTGGAAGCCCTCCAGCGCGACCGCGATGCCGCAGCCGCGGGCGTCGGCCGGCGAGTGGAGGAACGCGAGCGGGTCCTCGGCGGACAGCCGCGGCGGCAGGTGGCGCCCGCACCGCACCAGCCGGGCGGTGTCGCCGAGCGCGGCGAGGACCGGTGCCAGCTTGAAGACCTCCGGCCGTGCACCGAGCACCACCGCGACGCCACCGGGCCGCGGGGACGCGGTGGTCGGCGCGGGCGGCGGCGTCGCCGGGACGGCGCGTCGGTCGGTGTGCTCCAGGACTGCGGTCATCGTTGCCTCCGTGAACCGGTGGGGTGGTCGGTGTCCAGGAGACCCCGGGCGGAGGGCTCGGCGCGTGGCCCCGCGGTGACGGTCGGCGTCGTCTTGTGGACCCTGGTTGACGCCGGGTCGCCGACCTCCGGCCGTGCTGCTTGCATGGTGTGGGTGATGCGACGGTGGCAGCACCTGTTCCGCTCGCGGCGGGCGCGGGACGCGATGGCGGCCCTGGTCATCGCCGGTCCCGCCGCGGTGGGCCTGCTGACCGGCCTGCACCGCCTCGCGCCCACCCCGTCGCCGGGTGCGTTCGCCGTGATCTCGGTGTTGTGCGCGGTGGTGGTCGGGCTGTGGCGGCGCGAGCGCGACTGGGTCGCCACCGCGGTCGCGTGCGCCACGTTCGTGCTGACCGACCTGCCGTACCCGATCTACGTGATGACGTTCTCGGTGACCCGGCGGCGGCGGTGGGCGCCCGCGGTGGTGAACATGGCGCTGGTGCTGCTGTGGCCCGCGCACGAGACGTTCTTCCAGCCGGCCGCGCGCACCGGCCGGTTGTTCGAGTTCGAGACGAGCCTGCCCGCGAACGGGATCAACGGGCTGGTCTACTGGGCGCTCGCCGCGGTCGCGCCGTTCGTCATGGGCCTGGCGAAGAACAGCCTCGAAGAGGCTTCCGCCGACCGCGAGCGGCACGCGGCGCAGTCCGCCGAACGCCAGCAGCGGCTGCGGGAGAGCACGTTGCGGGAGCGGAGCCTGACCGAGCGGGCCCGGCTGGCGTCGATGATGCACGACGGCGTCGGCCACCACGTCAGCGTGATGGTGACCACGGCGGGCGCGATCAGCGTCGACCGGGCGGCCACCGAGTCGATCCGGCGGCGCTGCGAGCAGATCGCGGATGTCGGCCGGCAGGCCATCGGGCAGCTCGGCGAGGTGCTCGACGTGCTGGCCGCGCCGGCCGAGGCCGACGGCGTGGTGGCGCGGTTCGGCCTCGGCGACGTCGACGACCTGGTGGCCGACTACCGGTCGCTCGGCGTCGAGGTGGGCTACGCGGCGGACCCGGCGGTCGGCTCGTGCGGCCCGACCACCGAGGACCTGTGCTACCGGATCGTGCGGGAGTCGCTGACCAACGTGCTGCGGCACGCGCACGAGCCGAGGGCCGACATCCGCCTCGCGCGTGCCGGCGACCGCGTGCGGCTGACCGTGACCAGCCCGCTCGCGCCCGGCGACCGGGCGTCCCTGCCGGGCACGGGCCGCGGGCTGCGGCTGCTCACCGAGGAGGCGGCGCTGGCGGGCGGCAGCCTCACCGCCACCCCGTCGGGTGACGTGTTCGCGCTGGTCGCCGACCTGCCGTCGGGGTCGTGCGGTCGCGACGCCGGACGGCCCGTGGGACGATCGGCGCCATGATCAGGGTCCTCGTCGTGGACGACCAGCCCCTGATCCGCGCCGGGACGAGGGCGATGCTGGAGTCCGCGGAGGACATCGAGGTGGTCGGCGAGGCCGCCGACGGCGCCGAGGCGGTGTCGGCCTGCCGGGCGCACCGGCCGGACGTCGTGCTGATGGACCTGCGGATGCCCCGCGTGGACGGCGTGACGGCCACCGCCCAGCTGAAGAAGGACCCGACCCCGCCGCTCGTGCTGGCGCTGACCACGTTCGACGACGAGCAGCTGATGCTCGACGCGCTGACCGCGGGCGCGGACGGGTTCCTGCTCAAGCAGCTCACGCCCCGCGACCTGATCAGCGCGGTCCGGGCGGTCAACGGCGGCGCGTCGGTGCTGAACACGGAGCTGAGCAGGCGGATGCTGCGGCGCATCTCGGACCGGGTCGCCACGCCGGCCGCGTTCCCCGACGCCGCGGGCCGGGTCGACCTGCTCAGCGAGCGGGAACGCGAGGTGCTCGGCCAGGTGGGGCTCGGGCTGAACAACGCGGAGATCGCCGAACGCCTGTTCATGAGCGTCTCCACGGTCAAGACCTACGTCTCCCGCACCCTGGCGAAACTCGAACTGGACAACCGCGTCCAAGCCGCCCTGCTCGCCAGCCGCCTGCACCTCACCCCCGACGACCACCCGCCCGGTGGGTGAGTCAGCGCTTGGGCACGAACGCGTAGACGCTCGCGGGTGAGCCGGAGCCGCGGCGGTTGACCGTGCCGCCCACGAGGACGTGCGCGCCCTGCTCGGGCAGCGCGGCCAGGTTCGCCAGGATCTCCAGGCTGATCCGGTGCTCGCGGTAGAGCAGCTTGGAGACCCGGTACTCGGCGTCGAGCGCGGACTCGGGACTGAAGGTGTCCGTGCCCAGGGCGCCGCGGCGGCCGAGGCGGCCGGTGTCGACCAGCCACTGGACGGCGGCCAGCGAGAAGCCCGGCTGGTGCATCGCGCCGTCGGCGTCGAAGTTGAAGAACGCCGGGGTGCCCCAGCGCTCCTCCCACCCGGTCCACAGCACGACCGCGGCCTCGTCCGGGATGCGCCCGTGCCGCTTCTCCCACCGCTTGAGGTCGGCGACGCTCACCTCGTAGTCCGCGTCACGCGCGGCCCGTTCCCGCACGTCGATCTTGACGGCGGGCAGGAACAGGTCCTCGGCGTCGAGCTCGTCGGCGTACGGCTGGTCGTCGTTGAAGTGCGCGGGCGCGCCCCAGTGCGTGCCGGTGTGCTCCCCCTGCCGGACGTACTGCAGGTAGAACCCGTGCTCCGGCACGGTCGTCACGGTGGTCAGGGCGAACTCCGGGTCGCCCGGGTAGACGTTGGTCCGGTCCGGGTCGTTGACGTGCGCCAGGTTCACCAGCCGGTAGTCCGCGAGCCCCAGCGGTCCCGACCGGCCCGAAGCGCCCGCCGCACCGCCGCCCGCGATCACGCCGCCCACCGCCGTCGCCACACCCGCGAGCATCGACCGTCTGCGCACCGCGGACCACTCCTCTGCCTAGCCGTCACCCGATCCGGGCAACGGTACCGGCTGGGTGATCACCACACGACGACCTGCCGGACGGCTTCTCCCGCGCCCAAACGGGCGAACCCGGTGTTGATGTCGTCCAGGGCGAGACGCCCCGACAGCAGCTCCTGCACCGGCAGCCGGCCGGCCCGGTACAGGTCGACGAACCGCGGCACGTCCCGCCGCGGCACGCACGACCCGAGGTAGCTGCCCTTCAACGTCCGCTCCTCGGCGACCAGGCTCAGCGCGGGCAGCGTGATCGTGCGGTCGGGGTGCGGCAGGCCGACGGTGACCGTGACGCCGCCCGGGGCGGTGGCCAGGTAGGCCTGCTCCAGCACGGCCGCGACGCCGGTGGTGTCGATGACCTTGTCCACGCCGCCGCCGGTCAGCGCGCGGATCTCCGCCACCGCGTCGGGACCGCCGGCCACCTCGTCGGTCGCGCCGAGCTGGCGCGCCAGCTCCCGCTTGTGCGCCACCACGTCCACCGCGACGATCCGCGACGCGCCGGCGGCCCGTGCGGCGAGCAGCGCGGCCAGCCCGACGCCGCCGAGCCCGAACACCGCGACCCGGTCGCCGGGCGTCACGGCCGCGCTGTGGAACGCCGCGCCCGCACCGGTGAGCACCGCGCACCCGAACAGGGCCGCGATCTCGAACGGCAGGTCGGCGGGCACGAGCGTGGCCGACTTCTCCGACACCACCGCGTACTCGGCGAACCCGGACACGCCCAGGTGGTGGTGCGGGCGCGTGCCGTCGGGCAGGCGCAGCCGCCGTTCGCCGCCGAGCAGCGTGCCCTCGCGGTTGGCCGCGGCACCCGGTTCGCACAGCGCCTGCCTGCCGGACACGCACCGGCGGCACGACCCGCAGGCGGGCACGAACGACAGCACCACCCGGTCGCCGACGGCGAAGTCCGCCGCGCCCGGCCCGGTCTCGACCACCTCGCCCGCGGCCTCGTGGCCGAGCACCATGGGCAGCGGCCGCACGCGCGAGCCGTCGATCACCGACAGGTCCGAGTGGCACAGCCCGGTGGCGCCCACCTTGACCAGCAGCTCGCCCGGCCCCGGCGGGTCGAGCTCCAGGTCGACCACCCGCAACGGCCCGCCGACCTCGGTCAGCACCGCTCCCCTGGTCCTCACGCGACCACCAGCCCTTCCATCGCGGCGCGCAGCCCGGCCGGGATGGCCACCGGCTTGCGGGTCCCGCGGTCGGTGAACACGTGCACGAAGTGCCCTTCGGCGACCACGTCGTCGCGATCCTCGGGGTAGAAGCCGACCTCGTAGCGGACGCTGGAGTTGCCGAGGTGACCGATCCGCAGGCCCGCGTCGACCGCCTCGGGGAACGCGATGGACGCGCGGTAGTTGCAGTGGGACTCCACGCACAGCCCGATCGCCTGCCCGTGGTGGATGTCCAACCCGCCCTCGGTGATCAACCAAGTGTTGATCACCGTGTCCATGAAGGCGTAGTGCACGACGTTGTTCACGTGCCCGTACACGTCGTTGTCGTGCCACCTGGTCGGTATCCGCTGCCAGTGCCGGTAGTGCTCGCGCACCTGACCTCCTGTTTCAGTCGAGCATCCGTGTCAGCTCGACGCGGGACCGCACCTCGAGCCTGGCGAAGATGTTGCGCAGGTGGTGCTCGACGGTGCGGTGGCTCAGGAACAGCCGCGCGGCGATCTCCCGGTTGGTCGCGCCCTCGGCGACCAGGCGGGCGATCTGCGCCTGCTGCGGGGTCAGGCTCACGGTCGGGTCCACGTCGGCGCGGCCCGCGGCCCGGTTGGCGGCGCGGTCGGCGGTCCGGTCCGCCTGGGTCGGCCCGACCGCCTCACCGGCCGCGCGCAGCTCGGCGCGGGCGCGGGCGACCCAGCGGTCGGCCTCGTAGCGCTGGAAGATCTTCACCGCGTCGCGCAGCAGGTCCCGCGCGGCGCGCGGCTTGCGGTCGCGGCGCAGCCGGTGGCCGTAGAACAGCTCGGTCTTGGCCAGTTCCATGGCGGTGCCGCTGACCCGGTGCAGCCGGATCGCCTCGCGGAAGTGCTCCTCGGCGCGCGGGCCGTCGGCGAGCAGGCCGCGGCAGCGGTGCGACAGCGCCAGCCGGGCCGCGCTGCCGGTGGTGCCCGCCCACTTCTCGTACCGGCGCAACGCCCGGTCCGCGGTGGACGGCCGGCCGCACCCGACCGCCGCCTCCACGACGTGCGGCGCGGCCATCACCTTGATGCCGGTGTGCACGCCGCCCGCGCCCGCCGCCATCAGCCGCAGCCGGTCCAGCGCGTCGGCCGGGCGGTCCAGCGCGAGGTCCACGCACGCGAACGCCCACGCGCCGAACGTGCCCGAGCGGCCGAGGCCGCGTTCGGCGATCTGCTCGGCGGCGGCGTCGATGCGGTGCATCGCGGTGTCGGTGTCGCCGCGCAGGGCGGCGACGAGCGCGAGGATCGTCAGGTGGTCGACCACGGCGTTGTGCTGTCCGATGGCGGTGGCCGCGTGCACGCCCTCGAACGCGGCCGACAGCGCCGCCGAGTGCTGGTCCAGCAGCAACGCCGACAGCGCGCGGTAGACCAGCGCCCACGGCACCAGGGCGGTCAGCCCGTGCTCGTGCGCGGCGGTGACCGCGCTGGTCGCCAGCTCGTGCGCCCGGGACGCGTCACCGAGGGTGTAGGCCGCCTGGCCGCCCCAGATCTTGGCCTGCGGGTGCGGCACCCGTTCGGCCAGCTCGATCACCGATTGCAGCACGGGCAGCGCCTGCTCGTGCCGCCCGGCGAAGGTGGCGGCCATGCCCGCGAGGTGGTCCAGCGTGATCCGGGTCGCGGGGGGCTCGTCGGGTCGGCGCAGGCGCGCGGCGAACGCGGCCGTCTCGGCGTACCGGGCGTGGTCGCCCGCGATGCTGGCGGCCTCGCCCGCGAAGCCGAGCGCGGTGATGGCCAGCGAGCGGTGCGTGCCGACGAGTTCGCCCGCCGCGTGCAGCAGCCGGCGCTCCGCGACGTCGGGCAGGCCGTGTCCCAGGTCGATGCCGCCGCGCAGCAGCTCGGCCCGGGCGCGCAGCTCGTCGCTGTCGGTCAGCCGGGCGGCGGTGCGCAGCGCGACCCGGGCGCGACGGGGCGCGCCGGACGCCCAGTGGTCGGTGGCCGCGGCGATCAGGTGGCGGGCCCTGGCGTCCGGGTCGGCGGTGAGCGCGGCGGCGCGGTCGTGGTCGCGGGCGGCGGCGGGGTAGTCGCCGCACCGGCGGGCCCGGCTCGCCGAGTCGGCCAGCCGGGCGGCGAACGCGTCGCGCACGCCGGGGACGCGGGCGGCCTCGTGCCAGGTGCGGCGCGGGCCGGGCGGCAGGTGCTCGGCCAGCGCGGCGTGGGCGGCGTAGCGCAGGGCCAGCGGGATCTCGGTGCGCAGCGCGGAGCGGACCAGCGGGCCGCCCTCCAGCAGCGCCTCGGCCTCCTCCACGGCCGCGAGGTCCAGGTCGGGCATGCGGGCCAGCGCGTCGGCGTCGACCTCGTCGTCCACCACGCGCAGCGCCACCGCCCGCCGGGCCTGTGGCGACAGGGCGTGGAAGCGGGCACTGAACCGGGCCCGCAACGAGCTGTCCTCGGGCAGCGCTTCGGGCGCGGGCACGGTCCCGCCGAGCTGCTCCGACGTCAGCGCCCGGGCCAGTTCGGTGAGCGCGAGCGGGTTGCCGCAAGCCAGGTCGGCGATGTCGTCGGCGAGACCGGGTGCGAGACCGGGCCGCAGGTCTCGCAGCACGCGCAGGCTGTCGGCGTGGTCGAGCGGGTCGAGCCGCACCCACGGCAGGCCGAGCGGCTCGCCGTCCGTCGCGACCAGCACGGCCACCGGCGCGTCGGCGGCGTCGGCGGCCAGCTCCACGAGCCAGCCGGTGTCCTCCAGGAGGTGGGCGTCGTCCACGCACAGCAGCACCCGGCGGTCGTCGTCGGCGGCGGCCTCCCGCGCGGCGGCGAGCATCGCGGTCTTGCCCGAGCCGGGGCCGCCGCGCAGCACCAGCGCCCCGCCGTGACCGGCGCGGGCGCGGGCGAGCAACGCGTCGACGGCGACGCGCTGCCGGTCACGTCCGCGCAGCATGCAGCCAGTCTGGCCGGAGGTCCACGGCGAGCGGAAGAGATCGGGGAAAAATTATCTACCAGTGTTAGTTTTCGGCCCCGGACCGGTGGTTGCACCGATGCGGAGTCCTCACCCGGTGGCGCAGGGTCATCGCTGTCCGTAGTTCCCTGCCAAGCGAGGTGTACACCGACGTGCAACTCCGCAAACTCATCCCCGCGCTGATCCCCGCGCTGGCCCTGTCGCTGGTCGGCGTCACGCCGGCGCACGCCGAGGAGGAGTACCGGCGCGGCCCCGCGCCGACCAACTCCAGCATCGAGGCGTCCCGCGGCCCGTTCGCCACCTCTTCCACCACGGTGTCCTCGCTGGTCTCCGGCTTCGGCGGTGGCACGATCTACTACCCGACCAGCACCTCCGAGGGCACCTTCGGCGCGGTCGCGATCTCACCCGGCTTCACCGGCACGGAGTCCACCATCTCGTGGCTGGGCCCGCGCCTGGCGTCGCAGGGCTTCGTGGTGATCACGATCGCCACCAACAGCCTCTACGACCAGCCCGACAGCCGGGCGAGCCAGCTCCTCGCGGCGCTCGACTACGTGACCCAGCGCAGCGACGTCCGCAGCCGGGTCGACGCCTCGCGGCTGGGCGTCATGGGCCACTCGATGGGCGGCGGTGGCACGATGCGCGCCGCGGAGCAGCGGCCGTCCCTGCAGGCGGCGATCCCGCTGACCGGCTGGCACACCGACAAGACCTGGGGCGGCAACCGGGTGCCGACGCTCGTCGTCGGCGCCGAGGACGACACAGTCGCCCCGGTGTCGTCGCACTCGATCCCGTTCTACACCTCGCTGCCGTCCACCCTGGACAAGGCGTACCTCGAGCTGAACGGCGCCAGCCACTTCGCGCCCAACAGCTCGAACACGACGATCGCGAAGTACAGCATCGCGTGGCTCAAGCGGTTCATCGACAACGACACCCGCTACGAGCAGTTCCTCTGCCCGTCCCCGGCCAACAGCTCGCTCATCTCCGACTACCGGGACACCTGCCCGCACGGGGTCTGACCCGAGCCCGTCCCGTTCCGCGGGACGACGACGCGGTGCCGGCACCACGCCGGCACCGCGTTTTTCGTACCCGCTTCCGGATGAACTCTTCGCGGCAAACCGACGATACGGCGACGGACGGTCGTCTATCGCCACCGTCAACGACACGTCCCGGTGAAAGAGACTGCGGCAAAAGAATCAGCTAGTCCGCCCGATCAGGAATAGATCCACCAACGAGCACGAAGATCACCCGTTGACTACTTGCGAGGTGGACGACGTCCACAGCGAGTACGCACAAAAGGCCCGATTGACCCTCAGGGGTGTCGTCACATCGGTCGCTTCCCGTTGCGCATTCGGGCTCACTACCGTCGTTCCGGACCACTGAGCGAAATCCGATTGGCGGTGTGATGCGGTGACTGTGACCGATTCGGACTTGGAGACCGAGCAGCCCCGGTTGAGCCTGGGCACGGCGGCGGCCCGGAACCTGGCGACCACGACCAAGTCCGTTCCCCAGATGCAGGGCATCACCTCGCGGTGGTTGCTGAAGATCCTGCCCTGGGTGGAGGCGAAGGGCGGTGCCTTCCGGGTCAACCGCAGGCTCAGCTACGAGGTCGGCGACGGGCGGCTGACGTTCACCAACATCGGCGCGGACGTCCGGGTCATCCCGGAGGAGCTGACCGAGCTGGCGCTGCTGCGCGGGTTCGAGGACGTCGAGGCGCTCAACGCGCTGGCCGACCGGTTCGAGCAGCGCGAGTTCGAGCCGGGCGCCGTGATCGTGGAGGAGGGTCGCCCCCAGGACGCGCTCTACCTGATCGCGCACGGCAAGGTGAACCGGATCGGCCAGGGCGAGTACGGCGACCAGACCGTGCTCGGCACGCTGGCCGACGGCGAGCACTTCGGCGGCGACGTCCTCGCCGGGCCGCAGGGCGAGTGGGACTTCACCGTCAAGGCCGTCACGCCGGTGATCGCGCTGGTGCTGCCGTGGGACGTGTTCGAGCGGCTCAACGGCGAGGCGGGCGGGCTGCGCGCGCACATCCAGCGGATGTTCGCCGCGGGCGGCGGCAAGTCCAACGCCTACGGCGAGGCCGAGATCGACATCGCCTCGGGCCACGAGGGCGAACCGGACCTGCCGGGCACGTTCGTGGACTACGAGATCGCGCCACGCGAGCTGGAGCTCAGCGTCGCGCAGACCGTGCTGCGCGTGCACTCCCGGGTCGCCGACCTCTACAACCACCCGATGGACCAGGTCGAGCAGCAGTTGCGGCTGACCATCGAGGCGCTGCGCGAGCGCCAGGAGCACGAGATGGTCAACAACCGCGACTTCGGCCTGCTCAACAGCGCCGACCTCAAGCAGCGCATCCACACCCGCACCGGCCCGCCCACCCCCGACGACATGGACGACCTGCTGGCCACGGTGTGGAAGGAGCCGACCGCGTTCCTGGCGCACCCCCGGGTCATCGCCGCGTTCGGCCGCGAGTGCAGCAAGCGCGGCATCTACCCGGCCACCATCGACCTCAACGGCCACCACGTGCCCGCGTGGCGCGGCGTGCCCGTGCTGCCGTGCAACAAGATCCCGATCACCAAGACCCGCACCAGCTCGGTGATGCTGCTGCGCGCCGGCGAGCACAACCAGGGCGTCATCGGCCTGCACCAGACCGGCCTGCCCGACGAGTACCAGCCCGGCCTGAACGTGCGGTTCATGGGCATCAGCGAGAAGGCGATCATCTCGTACCTCGTCAGCGCCTACTACTCGACCGCGATCCTCGTGCCGGACGCGGTGGGCGTGCTCGAGCACGTCGAACTCGGCCGCGAAGACTGAGCCGTCCCCCGACCAGATTGGGCACTCGAAGTGACCGTGACAGACCCCGACCTCGTCCCCGACGAGGCCGAGCAGCGGCGGCACAGCCTCAGCACCGCGGCCGCGCGGAACCTGGCCAGCACCACCAAGTCCACACCGCAGATGCAGGGCATCTCGCCCCGGTGGCTGCTGCGCAAGCTGCCGTGGGTGAGCACGCAGGCGGGCACGTACCGGGTCAACCGGCGCCTCACCTACGCGCTCGGCGACGGGCGCGTGAGCTTCTTCAGCACCGGCGCCGACGTCCGGGTCATCCCGCAGGAGCTGCGGGAGCTGCCCGCGCTGCGGGACTTCCCCGACGACGAGGTGCTGGTCGCGCTGGCGGACCGGTTCCGGCAGCGCGAGTACCAGCCGGGTGACGTCGTGGTCGCGGCGGGCGACCCGGCCGAGGAGGTCTTCCTCGTCGCGCACGGCAAGGTCAACAAGATCGGGCAGGGCAAGTACGGCGACCAGACCGTGCTCGACACGCTGGCCGACGGCGACCACTTCGGCGACGACGTGCTGCTCGGCGGCGAGGGGGAGTGGGAGTTCACCGTCAAGGCGGTCACCCCGGTGATCGTGCTGGCGCTGCCGTGGCGGTCGGTGCTGGAGCTCAACGGCCAGGCGGACGCGCTGCGGGCGCACATCGCGTCGGTCGCGCTCCGCGCGGGCAAGCCGCAGAACAAGCACGGCGAGGCGGAGATCGAGATCGCCTCCGGCCACGAGGGCGAACCGGACCTGCCGGCGACGTACGTGGACTACGAGCTGCACCCCCGGGAGTACGAGCTGGAGGTGGCGCAGACCGTGCTGCGGGTGCACAGCCGCGTCGCCGACCTCTACAACCACCCGATGAACCAGACCGAGCAGCAGTTGCGGCTGACCATCGAGGCCCTGCGCGAGCGGCAGGAGCACGAGATGCTCAACAACCGCCGGATCGGGTTGCTGCACAACGCCGACCTCAAGCAGCGCATCCACACCCGCACCGGGCCGCCCACCCCCGACGACATGGACGAGCTGGTGTCGCGACGGCGCAAGACGGCGTTCATGCTGGCCCACCCGCGCGCGATCGCCGCGTTCGGCCGGGAGGCCAGCAAGCGGGGCGTGTACCCCGGCACGACGAACGTCGACGGCACGCAGGTCGTCACCTGGCGCGGCGTGCCGCTGCTGCCGTCGGACAAGATCCCCATCACGCCGCAGCACACGACCTCGATCCTGGCCATGCGGATCGGGGAGGAGGACAACGGCGTGATCGGGCTGCACCAGCCGGGCATCCCGGACGAGGTGCAGCCCGGCGTGAACGCCCGGTTCATGGGCATCAACGAGAAGGCGATCGTGTCCTACCTGGTCAGCGCCTACTTCTCGGTGGCCGTGCTGGTCCCCGACGCGCTCGGCGTGCTGGAGCACGTGGAGATCGGCCGGGCCTGACCGCGGTGTCGTTGCACGGCAGCCGGGCCGCCACGCCCGGCTGCCACTCCTCCCCCGCCCGCGCTAGCCGGGCGCATCCCCCCGAACAGGAGTTGTGGCGATGACCGACCTGGACGTGAGCCTCGACCACCGGTCCGCGCGCGAGGTGCTGGACTGGAGCCGGGCCGGGCTCGACCCGGCGTTGCGGTCCGCGGTGGACCGGCTGCCGGACTCGATGCGCGCGGTCGCGGGCTACCACTTCGGGTGGTGGGACGAGGACGGCCGGCCGACGGGTGCGGACGCGGGCAAGGCGATCCGGCCGGCGCTGGTGCTGCTGGGCGCGCAGGCCGTCGGCGGCGCGGCGGACGCGGCCCTGCCCGCGGCGGTGGCGGTGGAGTTGGTGCACAACTTCTCGTTGCTGCACGACGACGTGATGGACGGTGACACGACCCGACGCCACCGGCCCACGGCGTGGCACGTGTTCGGCGTCAACCCGGCGATCCTGGCCGGTGACGCGCTGTTGACGTTGGCGCTGGACGTGCTGGCGGGCAGCGGGCACCCGCGGGCGCAGCAGGCGATCCGGGTGTTGTCCGGTGCCGTGCAGCGGTTGTTGGACGGGCAGAGCGCGGACCTGGCGTTCGAGGAGCGGACCGAGGTGCGGCCGGCGGAGTGCGTGCGGATGGCCGAGTGCAAGACCGGTGCGCTGTTGGGTGCGTCGTGCGCGTTGGGCGCGTTGTACGGCGGCGGGCGGCCGGACCAGGTGGAGCACCTGCGGTCGTTCGGCGACCGGGTCGGGCTGGCGTTCCAGTTCGTCGACGACCTGCTCGGCATCTGGGGCGACCCGGAGGTCACCGGCAAACCGGTCTACTCGGACTTGCAGAACCGCAAGAAGTCCCTCCCGGTTGTCGCCGCCCTGGCGTCCAACACCCCGGCGGCTCACGAACTGCACACCCTGTACCACCGCGAGGAGCCGTTGACCCAGGCCGACCTGGCGCGTGCGGCGGACCTGATCGAGGCGTCGGGCGCGCGGGCGTGGAGCCGGGGCCGGGCGGAAGACCTACTGACCAAGGCCGAGGAACACCTGCACGCCGCCACCCCGACCGCCCGCGCCGCCCACGAACTGACCGCCATCGCCCGCCTCGCCACCCAACGCGACTACTGACAACAGCCCGTTGACCTGCGCTTTTCCGAGGGAGGAGATCCACTAATGGGTGAATCTGCGACATCGATCCAATAAAAACGCCGTTATCCAGCAGCTCACACGTCGGTTGAAACAACGAGGCCGCCAACCAACCGCCCCCCGCCAAGCCCTCACCCCCACCCCCACCACCGGACC
Organism: Saccharothrix saharensis; assembly: GCF_006716745.1. NCBI lineage: Bacteria > Bacillati > Actinomycetota > Actinomycetes > Pseudonocardiales > Pseudonocardiaceae > Saccharothrix > Saccharothrix saharensis. The sequence goes on from NZ_VFPP01000001.1 coordinate 1,523,507, forward strand.
CAGCCACCTCGCCCACCACGGCAGCCAGCCACCTCGCCCACCAGGGCAGCCAGCTACCGCGCCCAACCACCCGCACCCCACATCCCCACCCACCCATCCACACTCGCTTACTCACACCCGCGCATCCGCACCTGCTCGACTCGCGCGATCCGCCGTACCAATCCGCATCCCTGACCGAGACACCCCGACCTGACGCCCTGACCTGACCCGACCTGACGAGGAGCCGTGCCGTGGCCTTTCCCGTTGTGCTGCTGGCGTCGCCCCGGTCGTTCTGCGCCGGGGTGGAGCGCGCGATCGACATCGTCGCCCGCCTCCTGGACCAGCGCGGTGGGCCGATCCACGTGCGCAAGCAGATCGTGCACAACACCCACGTGGTGGCGGAGCTGGAGGCGCGGGGCGCGGTGTTCGTGGACGAGCTGGACGCCGTGCCGGACGGTGCGACCGTGGTGTTCTCCGCGCACGGGGTGTCGCCGGCGGTGCGGGAGGAGGCGGCGCGGCGGGGGTTGGAGGTGATCGACGCGACGTGCCCGCTGGTGACGAAGGTGCACGCGGAGGCGAAGCGGTACGCGGCGCGTGGTGACACGGTGGTGTTGATCGGGCACGCCGGGCACGAGGAGGTCGAGGGCACGCTCGGGGAGGCGCCCGAGCAGACCGTGCTGGTGCAGACGGTCGCGGACGTGGCGGCGTTGGAGGTGGCGGATCCGGGCAGGGTGTCGTACCTGACCCAGACGACGCTCGCGGCGGATGAGACGGCGGAGGTGTTGGCGGCGTTGCGGGAGAAGTTCCCGGCGTTGCGGGGGCCGTCGGCGGCGGACATCTGCTACGCCACGACGAACCGGCAGGAGGCGGTGCGGGATGTGGCGCGGGACGCGGACCTGGTGCTGGTGGTGGGGTCGGCGAACTCGTCGAACTCGGTGCGGCTGGTGGAGACGGCGCGTCGGATGGGCACGTCCGCGCACCTGGTCGACCGCGTGTCCGACATCCGGGCGGAGTGGTTGGACGGCGCGCGGGTGGTCGGGGTGAGCGCGGGGGCGTCCGCGCCGTCGTGGTTGGTGGACGAGGTGATCGAGGCGTTGGGGGCGTGGGACGTCCAGGTGCGCGAGACGGCCCGGGAGACGATCCAGTTCACCTTGCCGGCGGCGGTGCGGAAGGGCCCCGGGCAGTCCTGAGTGGACCGGCCGGGGCCGCAAGCCGCGTGGCGTACCGGCGAAGCACGTACCGGCAAAGCACGCGCCGGCAATCAACGGTCGGCGATCAACCGTGGTGCGTCACTGGTAGGAGATCGCCCGCAGCACGTTCAGCCGGGCGGCGCGGATCGCGGGCAGGATCGCGGCCACCACGCCGGCGCCGGCGGCGATCAGCAGGTAGCTGCCCAGCCGCACCCAGGGGATGCCGAGGTCGGTGATGCCCTGGTCCTTGAGCGCGTGCACGGCCGCCACGCCCAGCGCGACCCCGACCGCCGGCCCGAGCAGCGCGCCGAACACCGAGATCACCACCCACTCGACGGTGATCATCCGCATCACCTGGGGGCGACGCATGCCGATCGCCCGCAGCAACCCCAGCTCACGCGTCCGCTCGATCACCGACAGCGCCAACGTGTTGATCACACCGAGCACCGCGACGAGGACGGCCAGCGCGAGCAGGACCTGATCATCAGCAGCACGGTGTCCGGCTGCGCCGCCTGCTGCCGCGCGTAGGAACCGAGGTCCTGCACGAACACTTCCGGGTTGTCCGCGAACAGCGGCTCCAGCGGGTCCGCAGCCCGGCCGCGTCCACCCCGGCGTCGGCCTTCACGAACGCGCTCCCGATCCGCGCCACCGCGGACTCGTCCACCACCGACCGCGGCAGGAACACCGAGTCCGCCACCATCGTCGTCTTGGCCAGCACGAACGCCACGGTGTACGCGCGCTGCTCCCCCTTCGTCGTCTGCACGGTCGCCGTGTCGCCCTGCCGCACGCCCAACGCGGTCGCTGTCGCCTCGTCCAGCTCGATCGAGCCCTCTGCCAGCTCCCCGGTCGTGCCGCTGGTCGCGGTGAACGAAGATCCGTTCCATCGCGGGCACGTCGGTCAGCACGGCGTCGTCGTACCAGCCGAACCCGGACTCGACGCCTGGCGTGGCGAGCACGCGGTCCGGGCACCGATCCGGCGGGCCACGCCCCCGGTCGCACCCTCGGCCGTCGCGTAGGCCACCAGGGCGCGCATCACACGTCCTCCACCGTGGCACGCACGACCAGCACCGGGCACGGGGCGTGGTGGAGCAGGGTGTGGCTGGTAAATCCCAGCAGCAGGCCGGTGAGCGCACCGCGACCCCGGCAGCCCACGACGAGCAGCGCGGCGTCCCGAGCGCGGTCGAGCAGGGTCCGTGCCGGGTTGCCGCGGGCGATGACGAGGTCCAGCGGGACGCCGGGGTACTTGTCCCGCCACGGTGCCACCGCGGCGGCGAGGTTCCCGCCGTGCTCGGCGTCCTGCTCGGACAAGTCGACCCCGGCCATGTCGGCCAGCGGCTCGGGTGGTGCGTGCCAGGTGTGCACCAGGACCAGCGACGCGTCACGCGCCGACGCTTGCTCGAACGCGTGGGCCAGCACGGTCGGGTTGTCGCCGTCCACACCGCACACGACGGGACCGGGTCGCGCTTCGCCGCGCACGACGGCCACCGGGCAGCCGCCGCGGCTGGTCACCGCGATGGCGGTGGAACCCAGGAGCATCGAGGTGAACCCGCCCAGGCCGCGAGAGCCGAGCACGACCAGTCCCGCGTCGACCGACTCGGCCACCAGCAGCGGCGCCGGGGCGGCGACTTCCAGGTGCACGTCCAGCCGGACGTCGGGGTGGACCTCGCGGGCGACGTCCGCGGCTTCGTGCAGCCACTGCCACGCCTGGTCGTGCAGCGCCTTGCGGGTCCGCCCGTCCGGGTCGAGCGCTTCACCCGGCAACGGCAACTCGGCGTGCACGAGCCGCAGCGGCACCTCGCGGGTCCGCGCCTCCTCCGTCGCCCACCGCACCGCGTCGAACGACGCCTTCGAACCGTCGACACCCACGACCACGGGCTTGTTCATGCCGAACGCCTCCTCATCCACTTCTGCCCCGCGTCCACGAGCAGGACGACCGGGATGGTCATCGCCGCCAGCGCCCAGCCCAGCGGGGTCGGCGCGTTGCCGCCCAGCAGGGCCGGCAGCGGCGGCACGAACAGGAACACCGCCAGCACGGCGAGTTCGAACAGCACCGCGCCGATCAGCAACCGGTTGCCCAGCAGGGTCCGCACCGGTTTGGTGGCGCTGCGGCACGCGAACGCGTTGGCCAGCTGTCCCAGCACGATCGCGGTGAACGCGGTGCCCGACGCGGTGGCCGGCAGGACCGGGTCGCCGAGGTCCCAGTCCCCGGCGAGCAGCACGAGCGTGAACGCCGCCATCGCCGACAACGCCTCGGCCGGTCCGAGGACGCCGAACGCGCGCACCAGCACCGAGCGGTCGATGAGCGACCCGGTCCGCGCGGGCCCGACCATGGTGCGTGGATTGGGCTTCTCCGCGCCGAGTGCGAGCGCGGGCAGCAGGTCCGTGCCGATGTCGAGCGCCAGGACTTGGAGCACGCTGAGCGCGAGGGGGTACGAGCCGCCTGACAGCGCCCAGAACACGAACGGCGTCAGCTCGGCGACGTTGTCGGTCAGGTGGTAGGTCAGGAACCGGCGGATGTTGGCGAACGTCGCCCGGCCGAGTTCGACCGCGGCCACGATGGTGCCGAAGTGGTCGTCCAGCAGCACCAGGTCAGCGGCCTCACGGGCCACGTCGGTGCCGGACGCGCCCATGGCCACGCCGATGTCGGCCGCCCGCAGCGCCGGGCCGTCGTTGACCCCGTCACCGGTCATGGCCACGACGTGGCCGCGGTGCTGCAGAGCTCGGGCCATGCGGAGCTTGTCCTCCGGGGTGACCCGGGCGACGACGACGCCGTCGCGGTCGAGCAGCTCGCCCAGGGCCTTGTCGTCGGCGGGCAGGTCCTTGCCCTCGACCACGAGCCGGTCGGGGCCGAGCAGCCCGGTCTGGGCGGCGATGGCGCGGGCGGTGGCCGGGTGGTCGCCGGTGATCATGGCGAGCTTGATGCCTGCTTCGCGGCACCGCTCGATCGAGTCGGCGACGTCGTCGCGCGGCGGGTCCTGCAACGCGACCAGGCCGAGCAGGACCAGGTCGCGTTCGGCGTCCGGGGCGTCGGTGGCGACGCCGGGTCGCCACGCCACGGCGAGCACCCGCAGCCCCCGGTCACCGAGCTCGGCGACCGCCTCGCTCGCCCCGGGCGCGGGTGCGCACAACGGCAGCACCGCGTCGGGCGCACCGGTCACGTGCACGCCGTCGGCGTCGACGACGGACGATCGGCGGCGGCGCGGGTCGAACGGGAAGCGGGTCGCCTCGGGCGTCACGGTGTTCCCCCCGACGCGGGCAGCCAGCGCGTGCAGGGCCACCTCCATCGGGTCGCCGACCGGCAGCCACCGGTCGCCGCGGTGCTCGGCGTGGGCGGTCGGCGAGCAGCGAACGGCACTCACCGCGAGTACCCGGACGGCCGCGAGCGCATCCGGTTCACCGGTCACGCGGCCGGTCGGGGCGTAGCCCTGCCCGTCCACCACGACCTCGCCGTCGGGCGTCCACACCCGCACCGCGGACATCTCGTTGCGGGTCAACGTCCCGGTCTTGTCCGTGCAGATGAACGTGGTCGCACCCAGCGTCTCCACCGCGTCCAGCCGCCGCACGAGCGCCTTGCGGTGCGCCATCTCCTGGGCGGCCCGCGCGAGCGACAGCGTCACGGTGGGCAGCAGGCCTTCCGGCACCAGCGCGACGGTCACGCCGACCGCGAACAGGAAGCCCTCCGTCGGGTCGAGGCCCAACAGCATCGCGAACCCGTAGAACGCCACGCCCACGGCGACCGCGATGAGGCCGACCACGGTCACCACGCGGTGCAGCCGCAGGGCCAACGGGCTCTTCGGCCGGACCGCGTGGCGGGTGAGGGACGCGATGCCGGCGAGCTCGGTGTGGGAGCCGGTGGCCGTCACCAGTACGGTCGCCTCACCCTCCGTGACGTAGGTGCCCGCCCGCACGACGTCGTCGGGAGTCGGGTGCACGGGCACGCTCTCACCGCTGAGCATGGACTCGTCCACCGCCAACGCGGCGGCCTGCGTCACCCGGGCATCGGCGCAGACGCGGTCGCCGCCCTGGAGCAGGACCTCGTCCCCGACCACCAGATCGGCCGCATCGACCATCTTGGGCGTGCCGTCGCGGCGGACGGTGGCGCGGGTCGGCATGAGGTCGCGCAGCCGTTGCGCCGCGCGGTCGGCCCGGTACTCCTGGGCGAACGCGAACACCCCGTTGAGCACGACGACCAGCGCGATCGCGATCGACAACGCCGGCATGCCCGCGACCTGGGCCAGTGCGGCGGCCACCCACAGCAGGATCGCGAAGAAGTGCGCGAACTGCTTGAGCAGCAGCACGGCCGGGTGCGCCCCACCACCGGCGGGAAGCACGTTCGGGCCGTTCTCGCGCAGCCGCCGGGCGGCCTCGGCCGAGGTCAGGCCGCCCGTGGTGCGTGCCGCCGCGTCCAGCACCGTCGTCACCCGATCCGGTAGCTGGTGTCGGTGTCGTCCCAGCCGTGGGACAGGTGGTTGTGGACGTCGACCACGCCCGGCACGGCCAGGGTGAGGCGGTACGCGATGTCGGCTTCGCTGCGGCGTTCGACGTTGCCGCGCAGCGTGACCACGCCGTCGACCACCTCGACCTCGACCGCGGTGGGCTCGACCCACAGCGTCCGCTGCAGGACCTCGTGCACGACGGTGCGGCGCAGGTCCTCGTCGCTGCGCAGGAACACCTTCAGCAGGTCCCGGCGGGACAGGACGCCGACCAGCCTGCCGTCGGTGTCCACGACGAACAGTCGGCGCACGCCCTCCACAGCCAGCTTGTGCGCGGCGGCGCTCGCCGGCTCGTCCGGTCCGATCGTGGTGACCGGGGTGGTCATCACGTCGGCCGCGGTCACGCCGTGCGCTTGGCGCCAGCGCTGCTTGGTCTCGCGACGGGCGAATGCGGAAGGGCCGGGTTCGGTGCCTCCCCGGTACTCCTCCTTGGGCAGCAGGTCGGCTTCCGAGACCACGCCGATCGGCCGGTCGTCGGTGTCCACCACGGGCACGGCGCTGAAAGCGCCGTCGGTCAGGACGGCGGCGATCTCCTTGAACGGGGTGCCGATGCGGATCTTCACCACCTCGCGGGTCATCAGCGAGGCGACCTCGGGTTCACGCATGGCTCTCTGCTCCGATCGTGGTCCGGGCGGGTGTGGTCGGTCGGGTTGGTCGGGTCGCGGCGAAGAGCACCAGCCCACCGCCGAGGAACAGCAGGAGCGCGCCGACGCCGAGCGCCGTCCACGCCGCCGGGGCGAGTGCCGGGAGGGTCGCGGTGGCCACGACGGTCGTGTCGACCGTGCGCGAGCCGTCGGCGTTCATCACCACCGCGGTCCAGTCGCCGGGCTGTGCGGTCCAGGTGAGCGAGCCGTAGCCGGCGGCCGCCCAGAACGGCTGGGCGTGCGGCGGGCTGGTGGGCGCGGTGCCCGCGCTGTGCTGGTAGAGCGCCTGGTCGCCGAAGCCGGTCACGCGGTCGCGGTCGACACCGGCCAGGTAGCGGGCGACGTCGGCGGTGGGACCGATGCCGACGAACGCGTCGGGGTCGACCCGCAGGCCGATCGCGCCGAGCCAGTCGTCGCCGACCGTCCAGCCGGCCTCGGTCCAGTTCAGTTCGGCGGTCCCGAGTTCCACCGCGTAGCCGGTGCTGCGCACGACCTGCGCGGGTGCGGTGACCGCGCCGGTCGCGTCGCGCTGGGTCTGGTCGGCCCACAGCCCGAGCGCGCCGGCCGCCGAGAGCCCGGTGCCCACCAGGAGCAGCAGGACACCGATCACCGCCGGGACGACCCTGCCCGCCGTGCCGCGCGACGGGGCGGGCGGAGGCGGTGCGTCGAGGGTGGCGGCGCCTGGTTCGTCGCCACCGGTGTCGAACCGGAACGGCGGGTAGGCGTCGGTCATCAGGCCCACGTAGGCCGCGACGCGCAACGCCCAGCGGTCCATGCCCAGCACGAAGTCGAACACACCACGCGGGTAGTGGCCGGTGAACAGCAGCACCACACCCGCGATCAGCACGAGCAGGCCGACCAGGCCGCCGGCCGGGCTGTACGCCCACTCCCCGGCCCGGAAGGCCAAGTAGCCGCCACCGCCGAGGAAGATCGCGACGATGACCAGGTGCGGGACGGCCAGCAGCCACTTGACCAGCACCAGACCGCGCGAGAGCCGCTCGGGGTAGGCGATGTCGAGCGTCGCCGGGTAGTCGGGTTCCTCCCCCAGGCTGAACGGCGGGTACCGGTCGGTCGCCAGCGCCCCGAACGAGTAGTACGCCACCCGCCACGTCCAGCGCAGCACGCCGAGCGCGAAGTCGAACAGCGGACGCGGGTAGCGGCCGGTCACCAGGATCGTGACGAACGCGAACACCCCCACCACGCCGAACGCCAACCAGAGGAAGGCCAGAACGACGTGGTGCGGGATCACCAGCAGCCACTTGACCAGCCACAACCAGCGGTTGAGGGCCGGGTCGAACCTGCCCTGCACACGAACGGGATAGGTGGTCATGGCGACTTCCTCCAACCGGGCTCGACTGCAGCCCACAAGGTGTTCGGCACACGGCTCCGCAACCGGGCCTGCGCCGACCGGACCAGCACGTACCCGAGCGCCACCGCGCCGCCGAGCGCGATCCACGAGCCCATCGCGACGGCGGCGACCACCGCGACCGCGCTCTCCGCGGTGAGCGGTGGGTGGTCGATCCGCGGTGTCCGCACGGCGCGTGGCCGATCGGTGACGGACCTGACGGACCAGGCGGCTTCGATCCGCGCGGCTTGCGCGGCGTACACCTCCGCGTCGACCACCGCGGTGACCGGCAGCCCGACCAGGCTCACGGCGAGGGACGCGAGTGCCGCGACGCGATCGTGCTCCTGGGGAGAGCGGTGCGCCGGTCGTGCGGTAGGAGACCGCGTATCCATGTCCGTCCTCCTCGTCCGCTCCGGTGGTTCTCAGGCTGGTCCGATCCCTGTTGGGTCCACAGGGTCGTTGGTCGCCGCGACGGTCCCCGATCAGCCGGGACCTACGACCCTGAGCGGCGGGTGGCGGTCGTCATCGGTTCTCCGCCGCGTCCCCGGAGGCCGCCACGTGCACGCCGGCGCTCACGACGCCGCGCACCGCCTCGGCCAGGGCGACGACGACCTCGCACGACTCCTCGTCGGCGAACACCGTGCCGATGTCGACGTGGCCGTCCCGGACGGTCACCGACCAGCGGCCGTTCGGGTCGTAGGCGTCGAGGCAGTCCCGCACGTCGACCGCGATGGAGGCGTCCGTGCGCGCCAGCGCCCGCACCAGGTCGTGCCGCGTCACGACGCCGACCAGCTGGGAGCCGTCCACTATCGGCCGCAGCGGACCCCGCCGTCGACCATCACGCCCGCGATGCAGCGGTCCGGCGCGGAGGAGTCCATCCCGAGGACCGGTGTGGTCAACACGTCACCCACCGGGGTGTCACCGGGGTCGCTGTCGGCGTACCGGCCGCGCAGCAGGTCGGTGTCGGTGACGATGCCGATGAGTCGCCGGTCACCGTCGACCACGGGCAGCGCCGTGAACCCGTGCGACGCCATCAACGCCGCCGCCACCCGGATCGGCACGTTCGCGGTCACCGTGATGACCGGGCTGGTCATGAAGTCCCGTGCTCGCACGGCGCACCTCCTTCGTCGTAGGAGGTCTCCGACGTTAGGAAGGCGTTGTTCTCGTGACAGCGGTCAATGGTCCCGGCCGGTCAGGGCCCAACGGCGGATCGTGCGCAGTGCCGGCGTCGAGTGCGGCGCGAACGGCGCGCCACCGGAGCACTTGGTCCCGAACACCCCAGGGCCCTACCTACACGGAGGGCGCTGCTCAGGACCCACCTGGATTGATGCCCTCGTGGCGTGTCGGACGGGTGGTGAGGCGACGGACAGTGGACACCTGAACGTGAAACCACGGAGCCGACCATGTCCACGCTGCTGACGACCGCCCGACACGACGCCTACGCCGGGGTGCGCGACCGGAAGCTCGCCGCCGTGCTGACCGCCGAGGACGACGCCGAGGAAACCGGGTTCAACCCGCTCGAACGCATCAGCTGCCGCATCCACCGCCGCTGGCTGCACCAATGCGTGCACTCCCAGGCACACGTCATCGCCGTGACCGGCCACCGCTGGTGCCGCGACTGCCAGTGCCCCGCATCCGTCAGCGTCGACGAACTCACCGGCACGGTCACCGTCCGCTGCCAGCGCTGCCTGCGCACCCCGGACGGCCCCGCCACCCGCCAACTGGTGCGCTGCTGCCGCGCCAGCCTCGCCAACGCCCAGGACAGCCGGCGGTGACCGATCTCATCGCGCCGTCGCGTCAACCGCCGCAGCCGCGCGGCGTGCCTCCTCCTCGGCGCTCACCACATGGGCGTCCGGACCGGGAAACACCAGCGTCCTCATGTCGCTGTCCACCCAGTGCACCGGGTAGGGCGGTGAGCCGTCGGCGTGCCGCAGTTCAACCACCTGGCCACGGCGCGTGGACGCATTCAAGGTGACACCCTCCACCACCACCCAGTCACCGACTCGTGCCTTCACCACGACGGTCGCCTGACCGACAAAGATCGGGGATTGGGCAGACGGCGGGAGCCCGCCAGTGGCCTGGACCCGATGGCTCAGCGCGAGTTCCACGCCCACCTGCGCGAATTCGTCGCCGACGGCGGGACCGCGCTGTTCTCCTGGCACGTGCTGTCGGAGGTCGAACAGGTGGGCGTTGCGGGCGTTGACGTTCGACTTCGCCGAGCCGGTGCCCGCCGGTGCTTTCGAGACCGTCGCCGGCGTGCGGAAGGTACGAGCAGCAGCAGCGACTCGCGCGACGAGGATTCCGACGTCGCGAGCAAGCCGTGCTCGTCCAGCTTCGACCGGCGACACGATGCCCCCAGGGCCGGAGGTCCCGACCGGCCGGTGCTCGTGCGTGGACCCGGATCCCGACCGGCGCGGGTCGAAGGTCCCTGTACCGCTCCACCAGGGGTGGGAATGCTGGTGGACGAGAAGACGAGGAGCCCGCGATGACCATCGCGCTCGACACGATCACGACCGCCTTGAACCCCGTAGTCGACCGGTGCGACCGGTGCGGTGCGCGTGCCTGGGTGCGCGTGGTGCTGGAAGACGGGCAGTTGACGTTCTGCGACCACCACGAACGCCGGCACCGAGCCGCGCTGGAGCGCGTCGCCGTGAGGATCGAGCACCACGTCGACGTCCGCGACAGCTGACCACCGGCCACCCGAGTGGAGGAGGACCTATGGGAGAGACCAAGCAGTGGAGCGTCGACATCACCATCGATGAGCACGACGACAAGACCAGAGCGAAGGCGCGCCTGCACGCACGGGACGACACCCACCTGGTCGGTGTCGGCACCGCGAGGCTGAACCCCGCCGACACCAACATCCCCGAGATCGGCGACGAACTCGCCACGGCGAGGGCGCTGTCCGACCTCGCGCACCAGCTCCTCGACGCGGCGACGACCGATATCGAGGACGTCACCCACAGGCCGGCGCACCTGACCAGGTGACCGGAACGGAGGTTCGACATGACCGAGCAGTTGGCAGCCGGCACGATGACGCGCCTGCGCGGGGAAGCGCTGGTGCGGAAGGTCAGGGAGCTGCTGCACGAGGGCAACGTCCGGCGTCTCGTCATCAAGGACGACAAGGGGCACACCGTGATGGAGATCCCCGTGACGGCTGGGGTCGTCGCCGCGGTGGTCGCCCCCGTCGTGACCGCGGTCGCGGCGATCGCGGCCCTCGCGAGCGAATGGTCGATCGACGTCGAGCGTCACGAGCCACCGCAGACCTGATCACGGGAAGACCACGGCAGGGCGGGACTCCGGTCCCGCCCTGCCGTGGTCTTCCGCCCCTGCCCGCGACCCGATCGGCACCCGACGATGAAGGGACAGCGACACCGACCCGGTGGAGGAGACGATGACGAGCACATCGATCCGACCGTCCGTCACGACAGGGCCGCGTTTCGGTTACCTGGTCGGCGGAGTGGTCGACGTGGTCTTGGTGGTCCTGATCAACGTCTCACCGGGATGGCGGGCCGTTCCGTTCCTCACCGAAGACGCGGTCGACGTGGTGGTGTGGGTCAACGCGGGTCTGGTCGTCGGGGTCGTCGTCAACACCACCTGCTCGCTGTTCCCCGGACGGAGGCTGGTCCTGCTCGGTGACGTGCTGACGACGACGGCGGCGCTGGCCGCGCTGACCTCCATGTCGGCGGTGTGGCCGTTCCGCCTACAGGACGCGGAGATCCCGTGGACGACGATCGCACGCGCGACGCTGACCATCGTGCTCGTCGCCGTGTCCATCGCCCTCGTGGTCCAGGTCGTCAAGCTGCTGCACGCGTTGGTGGCGCCGGACGTCCCGGTCGATCAGGGACCTTGGACCGCGTCGCACAGCCGGCATCGACGCGAAGCTCATGGCGAAGACCGGAACACGAGGAGAGAAGCCATGACAGCGATCAGCCACTCCGGCGCCACGACCGGGGCCACCGCCCGCTCGACCACCACGACGGCCACGCGTGCCGACACCGGCGCGATGGCGCTGGCGGTCCTGCGGATCACGACCGGGTTCGTGTTCCTGTGGGCGTTCTTCGACAAGTTGTTCGGGCTGGGTTACGCCACCAAGGCGGCCAACGCCTGGGTCAACGGCGGGTCGCCCACCAAGGGCTTCCTCAGCCGCGTCGCGGTCGGCCCGTTCGAGTCCACCTTCCACGCCTGGGCCGGTGCCTGGTGGGCCGACTGGCTGTTCATGCTCGGCCTGCTCGCCATCGGCATCGCGGTCATGGCGGGCATCGGCCTGCGCCCGGCAGCGGTCGCGGGAACCCTGATGATGCTGCTCATGTGGGCCGCCGAATGGCCCCTCGCCCAGTTCACCTCGACCGGCGAACCCAGCATGTCCACCAACCCGATCATCGACTACCACGTCATCTACGCCGTCGCCCTGATCGCCGTCGCGTTGGCCGGTGCGGGCGCCACCTGGGGCCTCGGCCGCTGGTGGGCGACCCTGCCGGTGGTCCGCGACCACGCCTGGCTGCGGTGACGACCGCGGGAGCGGGCGGGCCTCGACGGTCCGCCCGCTCTGGCACGTCCGGATGAGGAGCTCACGGCGCTCACACCGAGGTCCGCCGGAACCCTCGCCGAGGTGGGCCCGCGGCCGGTGAGCCGGCCCAGCGGGTGATCAGCGGTCCGGTGGTGGCCAGGACCAGCACGTAGGCGGTGACCAGCGGACCCAGTTCGGGTTGCACGGCGCCGACCAGGCCCACGATGACGATGGAGAACTCGCCGCGGGCGATGAGGGCGGTGCCGGCACGCAGTCGACCCCGGCGAGCGGCCCCGTCGCGGCCGGCGGCGTACCAGCCGGTGGCGACCTTGCCCGCCGCCCCGACGGCGGCCAGCGCCAACGCCGCCGGGAGACCGGGCAGCAGGTCGGCGAGGCTGACGGCCAGGCCGATGGAGAGGAAGAACGCCGCGGCGAACAGGTCGCGCAACGGCCCCAGCACCTGCCGGGTGCGCTCGGCCGCCTCGCCGGTGACGGTGAGGCCGACGAGGAAGGCGCCCACGGCGGCGGAGACGTCGACGTACTCGGCCACCGCCGCCACCACGAGGGTCGTACCGAGCACCCGCAGCATCAACTGCTCGGCATCGGGGTGGGCCAGCCACCGGTTGACGTGATGACCGAAGCGGTGGGCCAGCAGGAAGGCCGCGGCGACGGCCGTCACCGCGACCAGGACGCCCAGCATCGCCTGCCACCAGGTCCCGCCCGCCACCAGCACGGCCAGCACGGGCAGGTAGACGGCCATGGCGAAGTCCTCCATCACCAGTACCGCCAACACGGCCGGGGTCTCGCGGTTGCCCAGCCTGCGCAGGTCGCCCAGCAGGCGGGCGATGATGCCCGAAAACGACACCCAGGTCGCGCCGGCCAGCGCGACGATCCCGACGGGGTGGAAGCCGAGCAGCCACCCGGCGACCGCGCCGGGCCCCGCGCCCAGCACGAGGTCCACCCCGGCGGAGGGCACGTGGCGGCGCAGGCCGTGGGTGAACTCGGCGGTGGAGAACTCCAGCCCCAGGGTGAGCAGGAGCAGCACGACACCGATCGAGGCACCGGCTTCGACGAACCCGCCGGCCGCGGGTACCGGTGCGATACCGCCCTCGCCGAGCGCCAGGCCCGCCACCAGGTACAACGGGATCGGCGGGAGCCCGAACCGACGAGCGGCCGTGCCGAGCGCGCTGAGCACGACCAGGATGACACCCAGCTCCAGCAGCAGCGCCGGTGACGTGTGCACGCGCGGTCAGCCCTCCATGAGCTCGACGATCCGACGCACGCCCTCGATGCCCTCGACCGTGCCGATCACCACGAGCACGTCACCCGCGCGGATGACCTCCGTCGGCATCTTCCGGACGCGCCCGAACCGGGGCTGGATCGCCTGCACGAGCGAGCAGCACAACGACGCCACCGCCCTGACCCGTGACTTCCGGATGCGCCTCAAGCTGGCCACCTCGTCCCGGTGCGGGCAGAGGACGTCTACAAGGACGGGCACGGTCGGATGCACGCCACCGCGCTGGGCCTGTTCCCGGTCGCCGACGGTGAAGGCAGCGAGTTCGACCTCGGCGAACTGGTCGCGTTTCTCAACGACGCCGTCCTGCTGGCACCGTCGATGCTGCTGTGCCTGCCCGTCGAGTGGAGCGCGATCGACGACCACACCTTCGGCCTCACCCTCACCTACCACGACAACGCGGTCTTCGCGCAGGTCACCGTGGACGACCGCGGCGCGCCGCGCGAGTTCACCACCGAGGACCGCTGGGCGGACCTGCCCGAAGGACTCGTCAGGACCCGCTGGTCCACCCCGGTCGACGGCTGGTGCCTGGTCGCGGGCCGCATGCGCCCTCGTCGCGGCACGACGGTCCGGCACCTGCCCGACGGGCCGTTCGCCTACGCGCAGTTCGACTACACGAACGCGGACATCACCTACAGCACGGCGCCTGAATGACGTACCGCTCGTCCAGCGGGGCGGGCGGTACGCCTGCCGCGGCCGGGAGCGGCCCACCCACCGCTCCCGGCCGGAGGGCCTCGGACTCGGTGCGCATCACCCTGCGCCGTCGTGGTCCGGCACCTCGACGCCGACCACTCCTGCCACCGCACCGGCCACCACCGTGGCTACGTGACGTTCCACATCGTCAGCACCTTCACCCGCCAGTGTGACCACCCCTCGGGTGACTGAGATCCGCCACGGGATGCGCCCCGCCGCGACGGAGAGCTGGCGCCGCACGTCCGTCGCGATGACGTCGTCGTTCCTGGCGATCATGCGCAGGAGGTCGCGCCTGCTGACGACGCCGACGAGGACCCCGTCCCGCACGATCGGGACGGTGCGCAGGTGCTTGTCCAGCATGAGCTTGCTCAGCTCAGCCACGTGCATCCGCGGGTCGACCGCGACCACGTCGGTCACCATGACCTCCGCGACGGTTGTCGACGCCGGTGCGAGCGGTTCTGGCGGCTGTCCGTGCACGAAGGTCCGCGGGTCGGGCAGGATGCGGTTGCGCAGCAGGTCCGCCTCCGCGACCACGCCGACCAGGCGGTCGCGGCCGTCGACCACCGGCAGCGTGGTGAAGCCGTGCTCCACCAGCAGTCGCGCGGCGTCCTTGGCCGCCATGCCGGGCTGTGCGGTCACCACGGCGCGGGTCATCAAGTCCTGGGCCTTCATCGCGATCGTCCCCTGGTCCGGCGGTTCTCCGGCAGTGCGGCTCGGCGCGCAGTGGGCGGTCACCCCACGCCGGTTGTGTCCTCCGAAGTTCGGTACCCGCCGCGCAGGGCCGGAAACCGCCGGCGGCGGTCGGGGCATGTCACCCCGGACGACCGGGCAGATCACGCCCGGCTCGTGGCGCGGATGCCCTTGGCCCAGGTCCTCGCACGGTCGATCTCACCGTCCGACAGGGGTCCGGGGGTGCCTCCCACGTAGAACGACATCGGCGCGCCGGCGGCGGCGAAGCGCAGGCGGCGCAGGCGCTTCGCGATCGCCTTGGCCGCCGAGCCCGGCAGCCATCCCACCTTGACCCTGGTGTCGAACGCGACGGCGCTGACGGGTCGGTCGGCGGGTGCGAGCGCGTCAAGCCACTCCCGCACGCCGCGACCCCGCGACACCAGCTCGCCGGTCGCCTGGTCGGCCGCCGACTCGCGAGTGGAGGCCCGACTGAGGCCGAACGCGTGCGTCGGCGCGCCGACCACGAGCAGGTCGACGTCACCGGGCAGCACGTCCGGTGCCTCCCCGACCTCCACGACGTCGACCTGCCTGCCTTCCGCCAAGCCCGCGCGCACCGCCTCGGCGACCGCTTCGGTGTTGCCGAACATGGATTCGAAGACCACGAGTGCCCGTGCCATCGTCGGTACCGCCCTCCATCGTCACCCCACCACGCTCCTCCACCCGCGGTCCGGTCGTCAGCGGCCAACAGCCCTGCCCACCCGGGACCTCGGACCCTGCCCCGCGGACCGGCCCAGGTGGAC
The DNA here is from genome assembly GCF_006716745.1 of Saccharothrix saharensis. Classification (NCBI taxonomy): domain Bacteria; kingdom Bacillati; phylum Actinomycetota; class Actinomycetes; order Pseudonocardiales; family Pseudonocardiaceae; genus Saccharothrix; species Saccharothrix saharensis. The sequence goes on from NZ_VFPP01000001.1 coordinate 1,539,124, forward strand.
GCTCGAAGTGGACGGAATTCGAGGAGGAAGCCATGAAGGCGCTCGTTTATCACGGTCCCGGCCGCAGGGCCTGGGAGGACGTGCCGGACCCGGAGCCGGTCGACCCGACCGACGCGATCGTGCGGATCACCGCCGCCACGATCTGCGGCACGGACCTGCACATCCTCAAGGGCGACGTGCCCGAGGTGGAGCCCGGTCGGATCCTGGGCCACGAGGGTGTCGGTGTGGTCGAGCGGGTCGGTGCGGCGGTCACCGGGATCAAGCCGGGCGACCGGGTGCTGCTGTCGTGCATCAGCACGTGCGGTCGGTGCTCGTACTGCCGGACCGGTGTCTACGGGCAGTGCCTCGGCGGTGGCGGTTGGGTCCTGGGCCACACCGTGAACGGCACGCACGCTGAGTACGTGCGGGTGCCGTTCGCGGACACCTCGACCTACCTGCTGCCCGACGGTGTCACCGACGCCGCGGCGGTCATGCTGTCGGACATCCTGCCCACCGCGTTCGAGGTCGGCGTGCTCGCCGGAAAGGTCCAGCCCGGTCAGACGGTGGTCGTCGTGGGTGCCGGGCCGATCGGCCTGGCGGCGATCGAGACCGCGCGCCTCTACAGCCCCGCGCACGTCGTGGCGGTGGACCTGGCCGAGTCGCGGCTGGAGGCGGCCAAGCAGTTCGGCGCGGACGTCACGGTGAACGCGGCCGACGACGTCGAGCGGGTCGTGCTCGAGCTGACCGGCGGGCTGGGCGCGGACCTGGCGATCGAGGCGGTGGGCGTGCCGGAGACCTTCGAGCTGTGCGCGCGGCTGATCCGCCCCGGTGGTCGGGTCGCGAACGTCGGCGTGCACGGCAAGCCGGCCACGCTGCACCTGGAGCAGCTGTGGATCCGCAACGTCACCATCACCACCGGCCTGGTCGACACGGTCACCACGCCGACCCTGCTCACGATGCTGGCTGGCGGGCGGCTGGACGCCGACCGGTTCGCCACGCACCACTTCGCGCTGGACGAGATGGACCTCGCCTACGACGTGTTCGCGCGGGCCGGCGAGACCGGCGCGCTGAAGGTGGTGCTGACCCGATGACCGCCGTGGAAGAACGGCTGGACGCGTGGACCGGGTTCCGCGGCGTGGACTGGCGGCACGACATCGACGTGCGCGGGTTCATCCAGGCCAACTACACCCCTTACGAGGGGGATGACGCGTTCCTGACCGGGCCGACCGAGCGGACCGCGGCACTGTGGCGGGACCTGTCCGGCCTGTTCGCCGAGGAGCGCAGGCGCGGCATCCTGGACGTGGACGTGCACACCCCGTCCACCATCACCTCCCACCGCCCCGGCTACCTCGACCGGGCGCAGGAGTTGATCGTCGGGTTGCAGACCGACGCACCGCTCAAGCGGGCCATCATGCCCAACGGCGGCCTGCGCATGGTGGAGGCCGGTCTGGAGGCTTACGGCTACGAGCTGGAACCGGCTGTGCGGGACATCTTCACCAAGTACCGCAAGACGCACAACGACGGTGTGTTCGACGCCTACACCGACGAGATCAAGCGCGCCCGCCGCGCCGGGGTGATCACCGGTCTGCCCGACTCCTACGGGCGGGGGCGGATCATCGGCGACTACCGGCGGGTCGCGCTGTACGGCGTGGACCGGCTGATCGACGCCAAGCGGGCCGAGCGGGCCGCGATCGACACCATGCCGTCCACAGAGGACATCATCCGCGACCGCGAGGAGCTCGCCGAGCAGATCCGCGCCCTGGACGAGCTCAAGCAGATGGCGCGGTCCTACGGCGACGACATCTCCCGACCCGCCACCACCGCCCGCGAGGCCGTCCAGTGGCTCTACTACGCCTACCTGGCGGCGGTGAAGGAACAGAACGGCGCGGCGATGTCACTGGGCCGCACCTCGACGTTCCTGGACGTCTACCTCCAGCGCGACCTTGACGCCGGACTGTTGACCGAGTCGCGGGCGCAGGAGCTGATCGACGACCTGGTGATCAAGCTGCGGATCGTGCGGTTCCTGCGCACCCCCGCCTACGACGAACTGTTCTCCGGCGACCCGACCTGGGTCACCGAGAGCATCGGCGGCATCGGCGAGGACGGTCGCCCACTCGTGACCAGGACGAGCTTCCGGTTCCTGCAGACCCTCTACAACCTGGGGCCGGCGCCGGAGCCGAACCTGACCGTGCTGTGGTCGCCCGCGCTGCCGGAGGGCTTCAAGCGGTTCTGCGCGAAGGTGTCGGTGGACACCAGCTCGATCCAGTACGAGAACGACGAGCTGATCCGGCCCCGCTTCGGCGACGACACCGCGATCGCCTGCTGCGTGTCGGCCATGAGGGTCGGCAAGCAGATGCAGTTCTTCGGCGCACGGGTCAACCTGGCCAAGGCGCTGCTCTACGCGATCAACGGCGGCCGCGACGAGATGACCGGCGAACAGGTCGCCCCGCACCAACCCCGGATCACCGGCGAGTACCTGGACTACGACGAGGTGCGCGCGGCGTTCGACCGGATGCTCGACTGGCTGGCCCGCACCTACGTGGACGCGCTGAACATCATCCACTACATGCACGACAAGTACGCCTACGAACGCATCGAGATGGCCCTGCACGACCACCCCGCCCAACGGCTGCTCGGCTGCGGCATCGCGGGCCTGTCGGTCGTCACGGACAGCCTCTCGGCGATCAAGCACGCGAAGGTGCGCGTCCTCCGCGACGACACCGGCCTGGCCGTCGACTTCGCGGTGGAGGGCGACTTCCCCCGCTACGGCAACAACGACGACCGCGCCGACACCATCGCGGTGGGATTGGTCGAGGACTTCATGGCGCTCGTGCGCCGCTACCCCGCCTACCGCGACGCCGTGCACACCCAATCGGTACTCACCATCACGTCCAACGTCGTCTACGGCCGTCACACCGGCAACACGCCGGACGGCAGGCGCGCGGGCGAGCCGTTCGCGCCCGGCGCCAACCCGATGAACGGCCGGGACCGGCACGGTCTGGTCGCGGCGGCGCTGTCGGTGGCCAAGCTGCCCTACGACGCCGCGCTCGACGGCATCTCGCTCACCGCCGGCATCACGCCGAACGGGCTGGGCCGCGACACCGAGGAGCGGGTGATCAACCTCGTCGGCGTGCTCGACGCCTACACCGACGCCGGTGGCTTCCACCTCAACGCCAACGTGCTCAACCGGGAGGTCCTGCTCGACGCCATGGCACACCCGGACAAGTACCCGCAGCTGACCATCCGCGTGTCCGGCTACGCCGTCAACTTCGTGCGCCTGACACCCGAACAGCAGCGCGACGTGGTCAACCGCACGTTCCACGGAGGACTGTGATGACCACCGGGGCCGTCCACTCCTGGGACCTCGCCACGGCCGTGGACGGCCCCGGCACCCGGTTCGTGGTGTTCACCGCAGGGTGCCCGCTGCGCTGCCTGTACTGCCACAACCCCGAGACGCGGTTCACGCGGTACGGGCGACGCGTCAGCGTGGACGACGTCATGGTCGAGATCGAGGAGTACCGCCGGTTCATCGAGATCGCCGGTGGTGGCGTGACCATCAGCGGCGGCGAACCGCTGCTGCAACCGGAGTTCACCGCCGAGCTGCTGCACGCGGTGAAGGGCATGGGCCTGCACACCGCCCTGGACACCTCCGGGTTCCTCGGCCACCGCGCCACCGACCGACTGCTCGCCGCCACCGACCTGGTGCTGCTGGACATCAAGTCCTGGGACCCGGCCACCTACCGGCACGTCACCGGCGGCGAGGTCGCCCCGACCCTGCGGTTCGCCCGCCGCCTGTCGGACCTGGGCAAGCCGATGTGGATCAGGTTCGTCCTGGTGCCAGGACAGACCGACGCGCCGGACAACGTGGAGGGCATCGCCTCGTTCGTCGCCACCCTGCCACCGGTCGAACGCGTGGACGTGCTGCCGTTCCACAAGATGGGCGCACCGAAGTACGAGGCCATCGGGCTGCCCTTCGCCTTGGCCGACACCCCGACCCCCGACGCGAAGCTGGTCGAACGGGTTCGGGGTCAGTTCCTGGCGCACGGTCTGCGGGCGTGACCGGGAGCAGGTCAGGGCAGGAGGTCCCGTTCCCGCAGCAGGGAGCGGGCGTGGTCGATGGCGTCGGGCGTGTGGTCGAACAGGCGCAGGTCCAGCGTGTCCAAAGCACGCCGGTGTTCGTCGCGCACGCCGGAGACCAGGACGGTGATGCCGCGGTGTTCCAGGCGGCGCACGGCGTCGCGCAGCACCTGCACGCCGGTGGCGTCGACGGCCGACAGCCGCGACATCCGCAGGATCACCACCGCGACGGGCGCGACCTCGGTCAGCTCCAGCAGGAACCGGTGCGCGGCGGCGAACAGCAGCGGGCCGTCCAGCCGGTAGGCGACGATGTGCTGGGCCAGCAGGGCCTGCTCTTCCTCGCGGTAGTCGCCCGGTTCCAGCGGCACCTCCTCCAGCCGCGCTGTGCGTGACACGGCCCGCAGGGCGAACACGCCGGCGAGCACGAGGCCGACGATGACGGCGGTGACGAGGTCCAGCGCGAGCGTCGCCACGGCGGTCAGCGCGAGCACGGCGGCATCGGTGCGGCCGGCCCGGGCCAGGGCGCGCACCGAGCCGACCTCGACCATCCGGACGGCCGTGGCCAGCAGCACGCCGGCGAGCACCGCGAGCGGGACACCGGCCACCCACGGCGCGGCGACCAGGACGATCAGCAGGAGCACCACGGCGTGGGTGAGGGCCGCGAGCCGGGAGGTCGCGCCCGAGCGGACGTTGACCGCCGTGCGCGCGATGGCCGCCGTGGCGGGCACACCGCCGAACAGCGGCGCGACCAGGTTGGCCAGGCCCTGACCGAACAACTCGCGATCCGGGTCGTGCCGCTGGTTCACGCTCATCCCGTCCGCGACGGCCGCCGACAGCAGGCTCTCCAGCGCGGCGAGCGCCGCCACCGCCACCGCCGACGGCAGCAGCGACCACAACGCGCCGAGGTCGAGGAACCCGAGCGACGGCGCGGGCAGCGCTCTCGGCAGCGCCCCGATCGTCACCACGGGCAGCGCCGCCCACTGCGCGACGACGGTCGCCACGACGACCGCGGGCAGCGAGAAGGGCACGCCGGGACGCCACCGGGCGCCGATCAGCATCACCAAGGCGACCCCGGCGGCCAGGGCGACGGCCTCCCAGCGCGGTGCCGCGACGAAGTCCGCGAACGCCTCGACGGCGGCGAGCACCACGTGGTCCTCGCCGGGCGTGGACACCCCCAGGGCCGCGGGCACCTGCTGCAACGCGATCACCGCCGCGATGCCGATCGTGAAACCCTCCACCACCGGCACGGGCACGTACCGCATGTAGCGGCCCGCGCGGGCGACCGCGAGCAGTACCAGCAGGATCCCGGCCAACAGACCGACGGTGAGCACGCCGTCCACGCCGTAGCGCGCGACGATCGGCACCAGCACCACCGTCATCGCGCCCGTGGGACCGGACACCTGGAGGCTGGAGCCGCCGAACACCGCCGCCAGCGCGCCCGCCACCACGGCCGTGACGAGGCCGGACGCCGCGCCGAGCCCGGAGGCGACCCCGAACCCGAGGGCGAGCGGCAGGGCCACGATCGCCACCGTCACCCCGGCCACGAGGTCCCGGCGCGTCGCACCCGACCAGTCGGCCCTGGCCGGCAGGAACGTCGTCACGCCCGCTCCTCCTCGCGCAACATCTCCAGCAACTCGTTCTGGCCGGCCAGCAGACCGGCGAGGACCTTGCGCGCGACGCGCAGCAACTCGGCCACGTCGTCGCTGGTCAGCGCGTACACCACGGTTGTGCCGTCCCGGGTCGCCGTGACGATCCCCGAGCGGCGCAGCACCGCAAGCTGGGCCGAGAGGCTGGACGCCTCGATCCCGATGTCGGCCAGCAGGTCGCGCACCGGCTTGGGACCGTCCTGGAGCAGCTCGAGCACCCTGATGCGCACCGGGTGCCCCAACATGCGGAAGAACTCGGCCTTGGCCTGGTGCAGCGGAAGGGGCACGGCGACCTCCGGCGAGTTGTAGAGTTGCAAACTTCTTCAACTCTACAACATGGCACCGGTGGCCAACGCGGCCCGCGTACCGGCCGCGACCTCGACGTCCTCGCGGGCGGTGACCACCCAGACCGGCGTCCGGGACGTCTTCGCGCCGATCCCGGCATCGTCCGAAGCCGCGGCGTTGGCCTCCCGATCGAGGGTGAGACCCAGGAAGGACAGGCCCTCCACCACCCGGGCGCGCACGTCGGCGTCGTGCTCACCGATGCCACCGGTGAAGACCAGCAGGTCCAGTCCACCCATCGACGCGGCCATGGTGGCGATGCCCTGGCGCAGGCGGTGGGTGAAGACGTCGAGGGCCAGACGTGCGTTCGCATCACCCCGGGCCGCGGCGGCGTGCACGTCGCGCAGGTCGGCGTGACCGGCCAGCCCCACCAGCCCGGAGTGGTGCGCGAGGCCGTCGGCGAGCTCGTCGGCGGTGAGGTGGTCGAGCAGGTGCAGCACCAGGCCGGGGTCGAGGTCGCCGCTGCGGGTGGCCATCGGCAGGCCGGCCAGCGGGGTGAAGCCCATCGTGGTGTCGACCGAGCGGCCGTCGTGGACGGCGGCCAGCGAGCAGCCCGCGCCGAGGTGGCAGGTCACGACGCGGGAGCCGCCGCCGGCCAGTTCGACCGCGCGGCGGGAGGCGTAGGCGTGCGAGAGGCCGTGGAAGCCGTAGCGGCGCAGGTCCCAGCGCTCCCGCCAGGCGGCGGGCAGCGGGTAGGTGGCCGCGGCGGCGGGCAGGGTGCGGTGGAACGCGGTGTCGAAGCACGCCACGTGCGGCACGTCGGGGAACAGCGCTTGCGCGGCGTCGATGCCGGCCAGTGCCCTGGGCTGGTGCAGCGGGGCCAGGTCGGTCAGGTCCTCGATCCCGCGGCGGACGTCGGGGGTGATGACGGTCGGGGCGGTGAACCGGGTGCCGCCTTGGACGACGCGGTGGCCCACGGCGTGCACGAGCGGCAGGGCCGGGTCGAGGTCGGGTGTGCCGTCCCACCGCTCGACGTGGTGCTGGGCGAGGACGGTGTCGTCCTCGCCCAGCACGCTCAGCTTCAGGCTCGATGAGCCCGCGTTGACCACGAGCACGTTCATCAGCAGGGCCAGGTCCAGTCGCGGATCTCGGGCAGGTCCTCGCCGTGCTCGCGGATGTGGGCGTGGTGGCGGGTGCGCTGGTCCTGCATGTGCTGGCGCAGGCCGGCGGCCTTGGGACCGAGGCCCGGCACGCGGTCGATGACGTCGATGACGAGCCGGTAGCGGTCCATGTCGTTGAGCACCAGCATGTCGAACGGCGTGGTGGTGGTGCCCTCCTCCTTGTAGCCGCGGACGTGGATGTTGTGGTGGTTGGTGCGGCGGTAGGTCAAGCGGTGGATCAGCCACGGGTAGCCGTGGTAGGCGAACAGCACCGGCTTGTCCGGGGTGAACAGGGCGTCGAACTCGCGGTCGGGCATGCCGTGCGGGTGCTCGGTCTCGGGCTGCAGGCGCATCAGGTCGACCACGTTGACCACGCGCACCTTCAGCTCGGGCAGGTGCTCGCGCAGCAACGCGGTAGCCGCCATGATCTCCAGGGTCGGGGCGTCACCGGCGCAGGCGAGCACCACGTCGGGTTCGGTCAGGCCGTCGTCCGTGCCCGCCCACTCCCAGATGCCCGCGCCGCGAGCGCAGTGCAGCGCCGCTTCCTCCGGGCTGAGCCAGTCGGGCGTGAAGTTCTTGCCGGAGACGATGACGTTGACGTAGTCGCGGCTGCGCAGGCAGTGGTCGGCCACCGACAGCAGCGTGTTGGTGTCCGCGGGCAGGTAGACGCGGACGACCTCGGCCTTCTTGTTCATCACGTGGTCGATGAAGCCGGGGTCCTGGTGGGAGAAGCCGTTGTGGTCCTGGCGCCACACGTGCGAGGACAGCAGGTAGTTCAGCGACGCGACCGGGCGCCGCCAGTCGATCTCGCGGTGGGTCTTGAGCCACTTGGCGTGCTGGTTGAACATCGAGTCCACGATGTGGGTGAACGCCTCGTAGCAGTTGAACAGGCCGTGCCGCCCCGTCAACAGGTAGCCCTCCAGGAAGCCCTGGCACAGGTGCTCGGACAGCACCTCCACCACCCGGCCGTTGGCCTCCAGGTGCTCGTCGGTGGGCAGCTTCTCGGCCAACCACTGCTTCGCCGTCACCTCGAACACCGCGTCGAGCCGGTTGGAGGCGGTCTCGTCGGGGCCGAACACGCGGAAGTTCTTCTCATCCGCGTTGAGGGTCATGATGTCGCGCAGCATGCGGCCCAGAGCACGGGTCGGCTCGGAGGTGGTGGTGCCGTGCTTGGTCACCTCCACCGAGTACGGCGCGGTGCCGGGCATCCGCAGGTCACGCAGCAGCAGACCGCCGTTGGCGTGCGGGATGGCGCCCATGCGCGACTCGCCGCGCGGCGCGAGGGTCAGCAGCTCGGGCTTCGGGCTGCCGTCGGCGTCGAACAGCTCCTCCGGCCGATAGGAGCGCAGCCACCGCTCCAGCAACACCAGGTGCTCGGGGTTGTCCCGGACACCGGCCAGCGGCACCTGGTGGGACCGCCACGTGCCCTCCACCGGCACGCCGTCCACCTCGGCCGGTCCGGTCCAGCCCTTCGGCGTGCGCAGCACGATCATCGGCCACCGCGGGCGCTCGGTGTCCCCGGCGCGGGCCGCCTCCTGGATGCGGCCGATCTCGTCGAACACCTCGTCGAAGACCTGCGCCATGCGGGGGTGCAGCACCGCCGGATCGTCGCCCTCGACGTAGTAGGGCGCGTAGCCGTGACCGCGCAGCATCGCGTCCAGCTCCTCGTGCGGGATACGCGCCAGGATCGTCGGATTGGCGATCTTGTAGCCGTTGAGGTGCAGGATCGGCAGCACCGCGCCGTCGTGCGCCGGGTCCAGGAACTTCGTGCCGTGCCAGCTCGCCGCCAGCGGCCCGGTCTCCGCCTCGCCGTCACCCACGACGCAGGCCACCACCAGGTCGGGGTTGTCGAACGCCGCGCCGAACGCGTGCGCCAGCGAGTAGCCCAGCTCACCGCCCTCGTGGATCGAGCCCGGCACCTCCGGGGCGACGTGACTGGGCACGCCGCCGGGGAACGAGAACTGGCGGAACAACGTGCGCATCCCCTCGCCGTCACGCGGCACGTTCGGGTGCGTGTCGGTGTAGGAGCCCTCCAACCAGGTGTTGGCCAGCAGCGCCGGACCACCGTGACCCGGACCGGTCACGAACAGCACGTCCCGGGAGCGGTCGTTGATCACTCGGTTGAGGTGGGCGTAGAGGAAGTTCAGACCCGGCGTGGTGCCCCAGTGGCCCAGCAGACGGGGCTTGATGTGCTCCGGGGTCAGCGGCTCGGTCAGCAGGGGGTTGTCGAGCAGGTAGATCTGCCCTGCCGAGAGGTAGTTGGCGGCCCGCCAGTAGGCGTCAACCAGGTCGAGGTTGAGGGGTCCGGACTGCGACATCTCGCGTTCTCCTCCTGTGTCGGGGTGCTGACACCAGCCTGCCTTCGGAACCGATTCCGCCTCAGGGCACGCGGCCCTCGACCTGACAGGGTCCTTCGGCCTTCATCCGGTGACTTGTGGCGCTGTCGGCCCGCGCACCGCAAGGCGCACGGTCGGCGCATGGACGGGACACCTCGCGTCACGACGGTCCTCGTCGCCGGGTTCGTCGCGCTCAACGCGATGGCCGGGAGCTTCGGCTTGCTGGGAGGCGGCATCGACATGGGCCCGACCATCACGGGCCTATTCCCCTGGCACAGCGCTGCGGTCGCCGGGATCTCACTGCTGGCGGTGGTCGGTGTGCCGATGGCCACCGCGGTGCTACTGGCGCTGCGCCGCGACCAGCGCTGGAGCGTCGCGTCGATGGCCGCGGGTCTCGTGCTCGTCGGCTGGATCGTCGTGCAGGTGGCGGTGATCCGCACCTTCAGCTGGATGCAGCCTGCTTCGGTGATCGCGGGGCTCGTGGTCTACGCCGCCGGACGGCGGGGGCGAAACGCGTCGGACGTCCCGGTGCGACGAGGACCTTCGCCCGCTTCCACACGACGCCCGCGACGGGACGCTTGAGTCCAGGAAGATGACTGAAGGAGACGAGAGCACACCGAGCCTCATCGATTCGACACCCGCGTCGGCCATCGAGTCGCCCGGGATCACCACTGCGGCCGCCTGGCAGTTGCGGCAACGGCGGCGAGGACAGGGACGGGGCCGGCACGGCGACCTCGAAGCCGACCGGAGGACAGCATGTCGTGCCCGTCGGCGCCCAGCCGGCAGACGGCCTCGACCGAGGTGGGACCACCTGTGGTGACCCCCGCTTCATCCAGCACGTCGTCACCCGGTCCGGTGACCGGTCTCGGTGTCGTCCCAGGTGTGGGTCAACTCGCTCACGACATCCACGACACCGGGCAGCGCCCTGGTCAGCCGGACGGCGATGTCGACCTCACTGCGGCGCTCGATGTGGCCCCGCAACGTGACCACGCCGTCCGCCACCTGCACCTCGACCGCAGTGGGCTCCAGCCACAGTGTGCGCCTCATGACCTCCTGCGTGATCTCCCGCCGCAGCTCGGTGTCGGTGCGCAGGAAGACGCGCAGCAGGTCCCGGCGGGAGAGCACGCCGATCAACCGGCCTTCGCCGTCGACGACGAACAGCCTGCGCACGCCCGCCGCGGTCAACTGGTGCGCGGCGGAGCTCGCGGGTTCGTCGGGACCGGCGGTGATGACCGGGCCCGTCATCACCTCGGCCGCGGTCGTGCCGTGCGCCTGACGCCAGCGCTTCCTCGTCTCGGGCTTGGCGAACGGCGGCGGCGCCACTTCGGTGCCGCCCCGGTACTCCTCCTTGGGCAACAGGTCGGCTTCCGAGACCACACCGACCGGGTGACCCTCGTCGTCCACGACCGGCACGGCGCTGAACGCGCCCGCGGTCAAGGTGGCGGCGAGTTCCTTGAACGACGTGCCGGCGCGGACGCTGACCACCTCGCCTGTCATCAGCGAGGAGACAGTGGGTTCACGCATGGCTCTCTCCCGTCTTCAGAGCGGACCGGGTCGGGATGGGACTCCGAGTCGGAGGCAGAGGCGCCCGACCTCGTTGCGCGCCAACCGCACAACGGGCCCGATCTCCACCGTTCGACCTGCTCGGCTGATCCGGTACCTCCAGCCTCGTCCGAGGGGGTGCGGAGGCACAGAGTCCTTGGTCGTCCCGAACGTCCTGGGCCCGTCGGGACCTTGGCCCCTGCGACGGAAGCGGTGTCACCGTCGGCGGTGGGGTCCGAGGACCCGGTCCGACGGGATCTTCGGTCCCTGTCACCCGAACAGGCCAACGACCAGGCTGAAGGCATGAGCAACGTGCACGAGATCCTCAACATCCGCACCGACCTGGGCACCGGCGTCCCCGCCGATGCCACCGAGTACGCCCGCGCGAAGGTCGCGGCGGTCGCCAAGTACGCGCCCGCGGACGTCCAGTTCGCCCACGTCCGCTTGCGCACCGACGGACCGCGGTCGATCGTCGCGCACGCGTCGTTGGACGTGAACGGGAAACCGGTGAACGCCGAGGCCGCCGCCACGACCTACCAGGAAGCGGTGGACCTGCTCCACGACCGGTTGCAGCACCAACTCGCCGACATGGGTCGCTGAGACGGAGGACGAGCAGGGCTGTCCGAGTCGGCATCAACGGTTTCGGGCGGATCGGGCGAGACGTGCTGCGCGCCGCGTCCGACCGCGCCGACGCCGACCTGGAAACCGTGCGGTCAACGACCTGACCACGCCGGAGACACTGGCGCACCTGCCGGCCTACGACTCGACGTACGGGCCGTAGTTCGGCAGGGTGCACCGGGACACCGCGCCGGGCAAGGACGTCGACGCCACCATCGTGATGGGCGTCAGCGAAGAGAGGCCTACGACCTGGAAGGGCACCACATGGTGTCCAACGCCTCTTGCACGACGAACTGCATCGCGCCCGCGGTGGACGAGGACCCACGGCTACAGTCCGCGTTGGACGGTCCGCACAAGGACCCGTGGCGGGCGCGGTCGACGACCCGGTCATCCCCGCCCTGGTCGGCTGCCTCGGCCAGGCTCATGGGAATCCCGCGCTACACCACCGCCCAGGTCGTGTCCCGCGACATCGTCGGAGAGCAGGCGTCACGCATGTTCGACGCAGGTCTGACCGAGTCCACCGGCCGCACCGTGAAGGTGTCGCGCCGGCAGGTCGCGCGCGTGGCAGACAGGCTTCTCGGGTGTCACGGTGGCCACGTCCCCGGTCATCACGTCGCGGACCTCACCGTGCGGCCTTTGCGTTCGTGTCCGGCTCACCGGTGTGGTGGCGGTGCACGCCGCCATCGATCCGACCAGGAGTTCGACCGGACCGGGCCCGACGTCGGCACCACCGTCGAGCTGTGGCCGATCGGTGGGCACCAGGTGGTCGCGCAGCGCCACCACGTGCTCCTCGCCGGCCAGGTAGGTGACCGAGACCTGCGCGGTCCTCGTGGCGGTGCTCACGGCGTCCTCCTCGCGTCGCGCAGCTTGCGCAGGAACGGGTCCACCGGTTCGGCAGGCGCCACGCGCACGCGCGCGTCCACCGCGATCACGCGGTCGTCGACGAGGACCAGGGGGTTGAGGTCCAGCTCGGCGACCTCCGGCAGCGACTCGGCCAGGTGCGACACGCGGCGCAGCACGTCGCGAACGGCCGTCTCGTCGTGGTCCCGGAACACCTTCGGCGCGGCGCGGAAGCCGTGCAGCAGGTCGTCCAGGTCGGCCTCGGCCAGTGGGGCGAGGGCGGCGGCGCGGTCGTCGAGCAGGTCGGTGTCGACACCCCCGAGCCCGGTGACCACGAGCGGCCCGAACTGCGGATCGGTGACCACACCGACGAGCAGCTCGCGCCCGCGCCGGGCCATCGGCTGGACGAACACGCCGGTCAACCGATCGCCGAACCGGTCGCGCAGGGACTCGAAGCCGTAGGTCACGGCGTCGTCGCCGGCGAGGTCGAGCAGCACGCCGCCGCCCGAGCTCTTGTGCAGCAGGTCTTCGGCCACCGCCTTGAGCGCCACGGGCACGTCGAAGGAGCGCTGGGCGGCCACCGCCGACTCGACGTCCCGCACCACCACACCTCCCAGCACGGGCAGCCCGAACGCCGCGAGCAGCCGAACCACCCGGTCGGGTGACAGCCACCCCTGCTGACCCGCGATGACCGCGCGCGCCTCGGCCAGGTCGACGCCGGGCAGCTCGGCGAGCTCCGGTTCGGCGCGGCGCAGCCACCGGCCGCGCTGGACCAATGCGGCCAGCACGGCTGCGGCACTCGCCGGGTCGGCGTAGCGGGCGATGCCGTCCGATGTCAGCGACACCGCCTCGTCCTGGTCGGCCCGCACCGCCAGCACGGGCTTGGCGGTGCGGTGCACCCCGCCTGCCGGGTCGCCGACCGCGGTAGGGACGGTGACGGCGATGACCGCGTCCACGCCCGGGTCGGCCGCGACCACGTCCAGGCAACGGCCGAACGTGCGCTCGTCCACGGCGGCCGTGGTGTCAACCGGGTTGTGCGCGCTGGCGGTGCCGGGCAGCAGGGCCCGCAACGCCTCCGCGGTGTCCGGGCCCAGCTCGGCGACGGCCAGTCCGCGGTGGACGCACGCGTCGGCGGCGAGAACGCCCAGACCGCCCGCGTTGGACAGCACGGCCACCCGATCGCCCGCGGGCAGCGGTGTGGCGTGCAGCGCGGCCAGCACTTCCACCAGTTCACCGACGCCGTCCACCGCGGTCACCCCCGCCTGCCGGAACAGCGCGTCACGGGTGACGGCCGGGGTGGCGGTGGAGGCGGTGTGCGAGGCCGCGGCGCGCTGACCGGCCTCGCTGCTCGCCGCACGCACGGCCAGCACCGGCTTGCGCCGCGCGACCCGCCGCGCCAGGCGCGAGAACTTGCGCGGGTTGCCGAACGACTCCAGGTACAGCGCCACCGCCTTCGTGGCCTCGTCGCGCTCCCACCACAGCAGCAGGTCGTTGCCGCTCACGTCGTACTTGTCGCCGGTCGACACCAGCTCCGTGGTGCCCAGGCCGAGCGCGCGCAGTCGTTCGACCACGGCGATCGCCACCCCACCGGACTGGGTGACCACACCAACCTCGCCCGCGGCGAGGCGGCCGTCCATGAAGGTGGCGTTCATCCGCACACCGGGGTCGGTGGCGGACGCACCGACGCAGTTGGGGCCGACCAGGCGCATGCCGTACCGGCGCACGACGTCCAACAGTCGATCCGGGGCCACCCCGGAGGTGACCACGACCAGGGCCTTCACCCCGCGTCGACCGCAGTCCTCGGCGACCTGCGGCACCGCCTCGGCCGGGACGCACACCACCGCCAGGTCCGGCGCCTGCGGCACATCGGCGACCGACCGGTAGGAGGCGACACCCAGCACCTGGTCGGTGTGCGGGTTCACCGCGTACACCGCCCCCGTGTAGCCACCGGAGACCAGGTTGTGCAGCACGGCGTTGCCCACCGAAGACCGCTTGCGCCCCGCGCCCACCACCACGACGGAGGTCGGCTTGAGCACCGCGCGCAGGCTGGCCACGTCGGCGGCCTGCTCGCGGTCGGCGACCGCCTCCAGGTAGCGCTCACCCGAGTCGAGGCCGAGGTCGATGCGCACCTCGCCGTTGTCAGCCGTGGAGGTCCACACCAGGCCGAGGTCCGCGAAGACGCGCAGCATCTTGGAGTTCACGGTGAGCACGTCGGCGCGGAACCGCCGCACGCCCCGCCGTCGGGCCAGTGAGACCAGGTGCTCCAGCAGTAGTGTGCCGACGCCGTGGGACTGGCGGTCGTGCGCGACCACGAGCGCCACCTCGGCGGTGTCGTCGTCGAGCGGGACGTAGCTGGCGGCGCCGACCAGCGCATCGGAGGCGAACGCGCCGATCACGACGTGCAGCGGCTCTTCCGGGGAGGTCAACCGGGCGACGAACTCGTCCAGGTGACGCGGCGCGGCGCTGAAGAACCGCAGGTAACGGTCATCCGGCGGAAGACCGAGGTGCAGCGCGAGCAGGGCCTCGGCGTCAGCCGGGCCCAGCTCGCGCAGCGCCACGACGGACCCGTCCGCCAGCAGCGCGCGGTCGACGTTCGAAGAAGTGGTCACAGCAGCGGTCCCGGGGTGATGACCGGCTTGTGCTCCACCGGCGCGGACGGGGCCTCGGGCTCGGGTTCGCGGATGACGACGACCGGGCAGTGCGCGTGGTGCACGCAGTAGGAGCTGACCGAACCCAGCAGCACCTCGCGGATCGGGCCCGCTCCCCTGCTGCCGACCACCAGCAGCGCCGCGTCCCGCGAGGCGCGCACCAGCACGTCGCGGGCATCACCCTCGGCCAGGACCGCGCGGACATCGCCCCCGGCCTCGCCGAGGATCCCGTCCAGCAGCGCCTTGTTGTCCTGGCGCAGCCGCTCCTGGTCCATCCCGGCGGCGACGGCGGCGGACATCGCCCCGATGACCATGCTGTAGTCCACGTGCCAGGCCAGGACGGCCTCGACCACGGCGCCACGCAGCTTCGCTTCCTCGACCGCCCACCGCAGCGCGGTCCGGCTGGAGGGCGATCCGTCCACGCCCACCACGATCCTGTCGTCCATCGCTCCTCCTCGGGTGCTCCTCCCAGCCTCTCGGTCGGCGGACGCGTAGGTCAGGTACGGCGGTCACCCGTGGGCCGGGACCTTCGGCCCTGAACCGCCGGAGTGCGGCACGACGTGAACAGTCGCGGCACCCGTCGCCCTGATCAGGACTGATCGGCCGTCTCCGTCGGTGGTGTCGACCTTGGCCTCGGCTCCCACGAGGTCGACACTGCCGTACCTTCCATGACCGCGTGTGCGGGCGCGCACGCCGCAGCGTGCAGCCATCGCCGGTGTTCGGGACCGTCGGGTCCAGCCAGTAGGCGCGGGCCGGCAGGCCGAGGTGTTGTGTCACGGCCTGGGCGGCAGGCGTCCCAGCGTCTTCGCAGCAGTGAGCGAACAACGCTTGGGCGAAGGTCGGGTCGTCTCCGCGGAGCCCGTCGGACTCTCGGTTCGGGGCACTCATCACAGGTTCCTCTCCGGGTTCGGATCCGCTGGCACCGAGCGGGCGCGGCTTCCGCCGTCGTCGCGACAATCACCGTCCGCGATCGGGACGCGCCGTCCCGAGCCTGTGAGGTCGTCGTCAGTCCTCATGCGCACCTCGTCCACCACTGACGCCGGGCAGCCTTCCGGCCCGGCGACGCGGTCGTTGGTCCCTGTCGATCAGGACCTGCAGCTGTGAATCCGGAGACCGTTCCCCTCGGCGCGCGGGCTGGTCCCGGTATCGGGATCGGTGGGGAGAACTCCAGCGTCCGCACAGGGCCCTGGGCGCGTCGCGGCAGGGTCTTTGGACCCTGTGCCGGATCATTGATTCGGGCGAGCCTGGAGACAAGTGGAGGGGAAGGGATTCGACAGTGGTGGCGCGCGTGTTTCTGGTGGATGACCACGAGGTGGTCCGGGTCGGTGTCCGGGAGCTGTTGAACAGCGACGACAGCTTGCAGGTCGTCGGCGAGGCGGGGTCGGTGGCCGAGGCGCTGGCCCGGGTGCCCGGCAGCGGCGCGGACGTCGCCGTGCTGGACGTGCGACTCCCCGACGGCAACGGCATCGAGCTGTGCCGCGAGCTGCGGTCGCAGCTGCCCGAGCTCAAGTGCCTGATGCTCACCTCGTTCACCGACGACGAAGCCCTCTTCGACGCCATCATGGCCGGAGCATCCGGATTCGTCCTCAAGCGCATCCTCGGCAACGACCTGCAGAACGCCGTCCGCAAGGTCGCCGCCGGCGAATCCCTGCTCGACGCCCGCTCCACCGCCGCCCTGCTGGGCCGCATCCGCCGCGAACGCGAACAAGGCGACCCGGTGCGCACCCTCACCGAACAGGAACGCACCGTGTTCGACCACATCGGCGAGGGCCTGACCAACCGACAGATCGCCGAGAAGATGTTCCTCGCCGAGAAAACCGTCAAGAACTACGTCTCACACCTGCTGGCCAAACTCGGCCTCGAACGCCGCACCCAGGCCGCCGTCCTCGCCACCAAGTTGCGCAAACCCAGCGCGCCCTCCGACGAGGAATAGCCGCGGCGCGCCGCTAGAGCGGGACCTGCCAGGTCAGGCGGGTGCCGCCGGCGGGTTCGGCGGCGGCTGTGCACGTGCCGCCGAGTTCGACGGCGCGCTGTTCGAGGTTGCGCAGGCCGCTGCGGGCCACCTGCGGGGGCATGCCCACACCGTCGTCCACCACGGTGATGGTCAGGGTGTCGCTCGCCTCGACGGTGAGGACGAACCCGCTCGCGCGGGCGTGGCGCACGACGTTGCTCACGGCCTCGCGCACCACTGCCTCGGCGTGCTCGGCGACGTCCTCGGGCACCGAGTTGTCCACCGTCCCACTCATCCGCACCGTCGGCGTCACCGGCACGTCCTCGGTCAACTCCGACACCAGGTCCAACAACCGTCGACGCAGACCCGGCGCGTCGTCGCTCGCCTGGAGGTCGAAGATCGAGGTGCGGATCTCCAGCACCGTCTCGTCCAGCTGCACCACGGCCTTCTGCACCCGCTCCCGCACCCGCGGATCGCGGATCGCGCCCAACGCGCCCTGCAGACTCATCCCGGTGGCGAACAACCGCTGGATCACGTGATCGTGCAGGTCACGGGCGATCCGGTCCCGGTCCTCCAACACGTCCACCAACCTGCGCGCCCGCTGGTTCTCCGCGAACTCCAACGCCACCGCCGCCTGATCGGCGAACGACGCCAACAACGGCACCTGCTCCGCCCCGAACCGCGCCCCACCCTTCTCCCGCGCCACCAACAACACCCCGGTCACGGTCGATCCCGTCCGCAACGGCACCGCCACACCGGGACCGACGCCGGTGGCCGCCTCCCCCAGCATGCCCTCCAGGTCCTCGATCAGCATCGGCGCGGCCGACTCCAGCACCTGCTCCACGAACACACCGGTGCCCGGGAACGGCCCCCCGACGAGCCCCTCGACCTGGTCACCGGCACCTGCCGCCATCCGCAGCCGCTGCCTCGCCCCGTCCTGGACCAGCACGATCAGCGACATCGACGCCACCGACAACTCCCGCGTCCGCTGCGCGATCAACCGCAACGCGTCATCGACCAGGGCACCGCCCAACAGCTCGGTGTTGACCTCCGCGGTGGCCTCCAACCAGCGCTCCCGCATCCGGGACCGCTCGAACAACCGCGCGTTCTCGATCGCCACCCCCGCGGCGGCGGCCAACGCGGTCAGCACCACCTCGTCATCAGGGGTGAAATCCGCACTGTCGATCTTCTCGGTCATGTAGAGGTTGCCGAACACCTCATCCCGCACCCGCACCGGAACACCCAGGAAGCTGTGCATCGGCGGGTGATTGGCCGGAAAACCCACCGACGCGGGATGCTCGGACAGGTCGTGCAACCGGATCACCCGCGGATCCTTGATCAACAACCCCAGCAGGCCCTTCCCCTCCGGCAGGTGCCCCATGCGCGAGCGCGTCTCCGGATCGATACCGACGTACACGAACTCCGACAAGTTCTCCTGCGTGCCCAGCACACCCAACGCGCCGTACCGCGCCCCGACCAACTCCACCGCGGCCTGCACGATCCGCTGCAACGTCGAATCCAGCTCCAACCCGGCGCCGACCGCGAGCACCGCGTCCAGCAGGCCCTGCATCTTGTCCCTGGTCGACCCGATCTCGGTCAACCGCTCCCGCACCTCGTCCAACAACTCGTCCAAGCGCAGGCCGCCCAGCAGGCGGTGCGGCTGTTCACGGTCCGGATCAACCATGAGCACACGGTTTCACGGATCGGAGGTGATGGCCAAGAGGCGCATGGCCTGCGGCTGTGCGCGCGCCTTGTGCCGTGCCTGCCGTCACGCCGCTCGACTGATCCGCACTCGGGCGGACCACGGCCGGTGACCTGCCCGCAGGCAGGTCGGTCAGCGCTCGGTCGTCCTCGTGGACGTCCCTGTCGATTGGTGACCTTCGGCCGTGTGCTCCCCACCGCTCTGACCGGACAGTGGGTGGAGAAGGTCGACGTGTTCGGGAGACGTGGTTCGAGGTGGACGTGATGGACGGGGTGTTCGGGTTGACGCCGGACGAGGTGGCCGGCGTGCTGCGCACGGCGGCCTTGGCACCGTCGCTGCACAACACCCAACCGTGGCGCTTCCGGGTCGCCCACGACCGCATCGAACTGCACGCGGACCCCGATCGAGCGCTCCCGGCGACCGACCCGGAAGGGCGCGAACTGCGGCTGTCGTGCGGCGCGGCGCTGTTCAACCTCCGGCTCGCGCTACGGGCACGCGGCATCCGGCCGCTGGTCACCCTGCTGCCGGGAACCGACGCCCCCGGTGCGCTGGCCGTGGTCCGGTGGGGCGGGCACCGTGACGCCGACGAAGAAGCCCGGGTGCTGGTCGGAGCCGTGCCGAAGCGGCGGTCCAACCGCAAGCCGTTCCACGACGTGCCCGTGCCCGCCGCGCACCGGTACGCGCTGGTGCGGGCCGCCCAGCTCGAGCGCTCCTGGCTGCACGCCGTCGTCGACCGCGACGAACGCGCCCGTCTGCGGAACCTGGTCACCCGGGCTCACCGCATCCAGTCCCAGGACCCTCGCGTGCGCGCCGAGCTGGCCTCGTGGACCGGTCCGCGCACGACCGACGGCGTGCCGCCCGCCTCCGGGGGCGTGCGCCCCGCGCCTCAGGACGAGTGGGCGCTGCGCGACTTCCACGCCGCCGAACGTCCACCGGGCAAGGACTACGAGTCCGACCCTCTGGTCGTCGTGCTGTGCTCGTTCCAGGAAGGGCCGCTGGGCGAACTGCAGGCCGGTCAGGCGCTGCAACGAGTGCTGCTGACCGGGACGACACTGGGTTTGTCGGCGTCGTTCATGTCCCAGGCGATCGAAGTCCCGCAGGTGCGCCACGACCTGCGCCGCTCGCTCGGCGGCATGGTCGTGCCGCAGGCCGTGCTGCGCGTCGGGTTCGGCTCACCCGTGCCACCCAGTCCGCGCCGCGACGTCACCGACCTGCTGCTGGCCCCCGCTGCGACCCGGTCCTGATCGAGCCGGGACTTTCGTCCCGGCATGGGAAGCACCGTCGCCTCTGCTCCCGTCCTCCCCCACGGACGACAGTGGACGCATGGACCGCGACACGCAACCCGCCGCTCACCCGGTAGTCGTGCTCGACGACGGCTCGCCCTGGGGCGAGGCGGCGGTGCGCTGGGCCTCCGCGCACGCCGCCCTGCTGGACGCGCCACTGGAGAAGCAGCCGCCCACCGAAGACCAGCTGCACGACCTCCTGCTGGTCAGCGCCCGCGCCGAGGCCCTGGTGGTCGGCCACCGGGGTGCCGACGGGAACTCGTTCGGCCTCGGCCGGCTGGTCCTGCCGCTGGTCCGGCACGCCGCGTGCGACGTCATCGTGGTCCGCGGCACCCCCGAGGCATTGCGGGGCGGGCACCGCCGCGTCACCGCTCTGATCACCGGTGACGAGCGGGACGCACTGGTACTGCACCGCGCCGTCGACCTCGCCGAGCGCAAGGGCGCGGCGCTGCGCGTGCTGCACGCCGCCCCGGACCTGCCCGTGCGGGCAGACCAGCCGGGACTCCCCGTGACCAAGGCCGATCGCGTGCTGCATGACATCCGGCACACCTCGGTGCTGGCCCGGATGCACCCGCACGAGGCGGTGGCCCGCTACGCCGACACCGACCTGTTCGTCCTGGCCGACCGGGGCCCCGTGACCCGAGCCCCGCTCTACCACGCTCACAGCCCGGTACTCGTGGCGCACCAGGTCCCCACCGAGGCCCACCACGGCCCGGAACTCCGGACGGCAGGCATCCAACGAGCCGGGTAGGCCTCGCTCCCCACCCTTCCCACCGCGATCACCCGCCCACCGGAGGCGCACCATGACCCGCACCGCAACCGTCGTCACCGAGCACGACATCGCCCACCTGCCTGAGGCCGCCCAACGCTACCTGCGCTTCACCGGCGTCCTCGGCCGCCCGCGCGACAGCGGGTTCGAGCTGCACGCCCACGGCTGGTTCCGCCGCAAGCCCACCGACCACTGGACGGCGTGCCGCATCGAGCAGCGCAACACCGCACCCGACATCAGCCGCGACTACCACCTGCACCTCAACCTCGCGCACGTGCTCCCGGTCCACGCCACGGACACCTACGACCACGGGCACGGCCACCTCCACGCCACTGCACTCGGCACGTTCACGGTCGCCGACGCCACCGGCCCCGAGATGGACCGGGCCGAACTCGTCACCTACCTCGACGACGCGCTCCTGCTCGCCCCGTCCACGCTGCTCGACCTGCCTCTCAGCTGGACCGCCGTCGATGACCGCACCTTCGACGTCACCCTGACCGACCAGGACCTCCAGGTCACCGCCCGCGTCACCACCGACCACCGCGGCGCACCCCGCGAGGTCACCACCGACGACCGCTGGGCCGACCTGCCCACCGGCCTGACCAGGACGCGCTGGACGACCCCCGTCGACGGCTGGATCCTCGTAGCCGACCGCATGCGCCCCCGCCGGGCCTGCGCCGTCTGGCACCTGCCCGAAGGCCCCTTCACCTACGCCCAGTTCGACTTCACCAACGCCGACATCACCTACCACCCGGCGGGCTGACCACGGCGCCCTCACACCCGGGCGTAGGGCTCGATCATCGACCGGCAGCTTGGGTGACCTGCCCTCATGAAACCGGACGCGTCGATCGTGGCCGAGTGGGCGGCGGTGACGACGATGAGTCGGTGCGCCACGACACCGGCGGGGCGACAACGACCGCCCGTCGACACGGCACTGCAGCACAGTGTCCGTATCGCCACGTGAAACATGGCCTTACTCGAAGTCTCATTCAATGCGAATGCGCAAAATAGACCAGGATCGGTATTCAAGAATCATATTGATCAGGATCGCCAGTGTCGCAGTCAACAAAACAGCGGCGCGAGGTCCGGGGCAGCCGGGTGGACGACCAGTCGAACACGGCGCGCACGGCGCTGCGGTCGTCTCCGGTGTCGCTCAGCGAGTCGAGCCGGTCACCGTCAACCTCCTCCACCAGGTCGGCGATCCGCCTGCGGCCTCGTGCGGCCACCCGACTGGCGGCGACGCGCTACGCGAGGGGTGATCACGCGCACAGGTCCACCAGGCGTGCGACCGCTTCCGGTTCCCCGTCGACGCGATGATCACCGATGACAGCGCGCAACAGCCGCTCCGCGTCCCCGCGGCTGAACAACCGCGGCGACAACGGCCTCGCCCCGTCGCTGACGGCCAAGCCCGTCAACGCCCGCCTGCTGGTCACGAGCGTGACGCACCCCGCCGCACCGGGCAGCAAGGGCCGGACCTGCTCAGCGCTGCCGGCGTTGTCCAGCACGACCAGCACCCGCCGCCCCACGAGAGATGACCGGTACAGGCCGACCTGGGCGTCGAGGTCGGTCGGGATGCGCGCACCGGGGATCCCAAGCGCTTGCAGGAACGACACGAGCACCGACGACGGGTTCAAGGGCTGTTCCCGATCGTGGCCACGCAGGTTCACCAACAACGTGCCGTCCGGGAAGCCCTCCTGCACCTTGTGCGCCCACCACACCGCCAACGTCGTCTCCCCCACCCCGCCACCCCCTTACGACGCGCACAGCACTCGTGCCCATCGCATCAAGCAGGGAATCCAGAGCCGCCACCTCGGCATCCCTGCCGACGAAATCGGGCGCCCGGCCGGACCATCCGATGGATGACACCCGCCTGGACGACGGAACCCGTCACCGTCCCCTTCATCTCGTCGCGCGCTCCACCGGTCCCCCACCGAATCGATTGTCGTCGGTCGTCGCGCGAGTACGACCGCCGAAGTGGTGACGAACCCGAAGCAAGCAAAACGGGCTCCCCCCACCGAGGAAGTCGCTCAGTGGTGGGCGCCGGCCACCGACCCGGTCGGTCGCCGCCGGCGCTGACGCAGGACGCGGCGTTCATCGCCGACGAACCCCGCTCACCGTCGCCGGGTACCGTGATCGGCTCGCCGATCGCGGCAAGAACCTCGCCCAAGTCGTGCCCGGCCCCGGGGAACATCCTGACGGGCACCGGCGACGATCGCCGCCACCTGTCCGGTGCCATCGAGCACACCGACGGGGTTGTCGTCCTCACGGCTGACGCGGTCCCGGCCCCCTCGCCGCCCGGCTCGACGACCGGGTGGCTGTCGACGAAGCGCAGGAGGCTCTGGGCGTCCCGCACAGCCTCAGCCTGGCCACCCTCGATCCGAGCCGATCCGCTCGTGCGGTCCGGGTCCAGGTCGGGAACACGATCGGCACAGCGGGCGCTCGCGCACTGGCGGGGCGACCGCTCGGCCCGCTTCGAGCACAGCCGGCGAGCACGCGCCCAGCGGCTCGCCGACTTCGGCTGCGACCGTGCCTGATCGCCCTCCGCCATGCGGCCTTCAAGCCACGGGAGTATCCCACCGCGAAGGATCGGCGCGTAACCGCTCACCCGGTTGACTTGCGTCGCAGCCACTTCTCCACTTCCACCACGGCGTAGGCCACCACGGCCAGCGCCACCACGACCGCCCAGTCCCGCCAACCGATCGGCGCGGTGTCGAACAGGGTGTTCATGGCAGGCAGGTAGGTGAACAGCAGCTGCAACGCGATGGTGACGGCGATGCCGACCACCAGCCACGGGTTGCGGCGGAAACCGACGTGCGGCCGCAGGTTCCGCAGCGAGCGGCAGTTGAACAGGTAGGCGATCTGGGCGGCCACGAACACGTTCACCGCGACGGTCCGCGCCTGGTCCAGGGTGCCGCCGTGCAGGTGGAACGCGGCGAACGAGCCGGCCAGCAGCACGGCCGAGACCAGCAGGATGCGTTGCATCAGGGCCCCGGTCAGCAGGGGCAGTGACGGCGGCAGCGGCGGGCGGCGCATGACGTCGGGCTCGCGGGGCTCGAAGGCCAGCGTCAAGCCCAGGGCGACGGCGGTGGTCATGTTGATCCACAGGATCTGCACCGGCAGGATCGGCAGGGCGGTGCCGAGCAGGATCGCGGTGAGGATGACCAGGCCCTCGGCCATGTTCGTCGGCAGCGTCCAGATGATGAACTTGCGCAGGTTGTCGAAGACCGCACGCCCTTCCTCCACGGCGGCGCGGATGGACGAGAAGTTGTCGTCGGTCAGCACCATGTCGGCGGCCTGCTTGGCCACCTCGGTGCCGCCGCGACCCATCGCCACGCCGATGTCGGCGCGCCGCAGCGCCGGGGCGTCGTTGACGCCGTCGCCGGTCATGGCGACGACGTGGCCGTCCGCCTGGATCTGCTTGACCAGCTTCAGCTTCTCCTCGGGCGACACGCGGGCGTGCACGGCGTCGTCGGACAGCGAGAAGTGGGCCGCGATGGCACGGGCGGTGCCGAGGTGGTCGCCGGTGATCATGCGGACCTCGATGCCCGCCTCCTGGCACGCGCGCACCGCCTCGATGGCCTCGGGCCGCGGCGGGTCGTGCATCGCCTGCAGACCCAGCGACACGGCACCGTGCAGGACGTCCTCGGTCAGCGGGGTGCCTTCGGGCACGTGCGTCCGGGCGAACGCGAGCACGCGCATGCCCTGGCGCGCGAGCCGGTCGGCTTCGGTGTGGTCGGTGGAGCCGGTGAACTCGGAGATCCGCTCCACCGCGCCCTTGAGGTAGACGACGCCGCCGGCGTGCCGGGTGGCCATGAACCGGCGCTGCGAGGTGAACGGCAGCTCGTCCACCCGTTCGGGCACGTCGTCGGGCGTCAGCCGGGCCTTGCGGGCGGACACGACCAGTGCGGCCTCGGTGGGGTCGCCGACGGCGGTCCACCTGTCGTCCTGGAGGACGACCTGGGCGTCGTTGCAGGCCAGCCCGGCCAGCAGCACCTCGCGCACGGCCGCTGTGGGCGGCGGGAAGTCCCCCAGCGGCGAGTAGCCGATGCCGTCGACCGCCCAGCGCTGCCCGTCGGCGACGACCTGGCGGACGGTCATGGCGTTGGCGGTGAGGGTGCCGGTCTTGTCGGTGCAGACGACCGTGGTGCTGCCCAGCGTTTCGACCGCGGGCAGGCGGCGGATGACGGCGTTGCGGCGGGCCATGCGGGCGACACCGATGGCCAGGGTCACCGTCACCGCGGCGGGCAGGCCTTCCGGGATCGCGCCGACGGCCAGGGCGACGGCGGCGGTCACCATCTCGGCGAACGGCTCGCCGCGCAGCACCCCGATCACCACGCTGACCACGGCCAGGCCGAGGATGACGACGGTGAGCAGCTTGCTGAACCGGGCCAGTTTGCGGGTCAGCGGCGTCTGCACGGTCGTGGTGGTGCCGACGAGCCGGTGCACGTGCCCGATCTCGGTGTCGGCGCCGGTGGCGACCACCACGCCACGTCCGCCGCCGGTGGTGACCAGCGTGCCGGAGTAGGCCATGTTGGTGCGGTCGGCCAGCGCGGCGTCGTGCGGCACGGGCAGCGGGTCCTTGTGCGCCGGCTGGGACTCACCGGTCAGCGCCGACTCGTCGACCCGCAGCTCACGGGTGCGCACCAGCCGCAGGTCGGCGGGCACCTGGTCGCCTTCGTCCAGCACGACGAGGTCGCCGGGAACGAGTTCCTCGGACGTGACCCGCGCGGCGGTGCCGTCGCGGATCACGGTCGCCTCGGTGCGGACCATGGCTTCCAGGGCGTCGAGCGCTCGTTCGGCCCGCACCTCCTGCAGGTAGCCGACGATGGCGTTGACCAGGACCACGCCGAGCACGACGGAGGCGTCCACGGTCTCGCCGAGCACGGCGGTCAGCGCGGCGGCGGCCAGCAGCACGTAGATCAGCGGGTTGTGGAACTGGGCGAGCAATCGGCGCAGCCGTCCGGGTCCGCGCCGCTCGGGCAGCTTGTTCGGTCCGAGCGAGGCCAGCCGCGCGGCGGCGACGGCGCCGGACAGGCCGGTGTCGGCGTCGGTCTCGGCGAGCAGCACGACCTCGTGCACCGGCATGCCGTGCGGGGTGGCGTCGCGTTCAGCCGTGGTCGACGGCATGCCGGGTCTCCGGGAAGCGGACGTCGACCACACCGGCCACGGCGCCCGCCAGAACCGCGGCCACGTGCCGGTCGCACTCGTCGTCCAACGCGTCCACGATCGCTACCCGGCCGTCCGTGACGGTCACCGTCCAGCGGTGCGGGTCGGCGTAGAGGCCCAGGCGGTGCCGGACCTCGGCGGCCAGCGCGCGGTCGTCACGGCTGATCGCGCGCAGCATGTCGCGGCGGGTGACGATGCCGACCAGCCGCTTGCCGTCCACCACGCACGCGCTGCGCGCACCGTGTTCGGCCATGCGCCGGGCCAGCTCCGCGACGTCCGTCCCGGGGGTCGAGGCGACCACCGGCTCGCTCATCACGTCAGCGACCCTCCTGCGCGGGATGGGGCGCGCCCGTGACGGCTGCCCGTGCACGAGCGAGCGCGGGTCCACGGGCAGCCGGTCGCGCAGCGCGTCGGTCTCGGTGACCACGCCGACCAGGGTGCCGGCTCCGTCGACCACCGGCAGGGTGGTGAACCCCTTCGTGGCGAGCAGCGCGGCGGCGTCACGGGCGGCCGTCTCGGGCGAGACGGTCACCACGTCGTGCGTCATCAGGTCCCGGACCCTCATCGCCCGGCCTCCTGTCCCGCGCCGACCGCGGCCCCGTCGTGCTGCTCGTCGGCCGGCGGGAGGACCACCACGGGCACGGTCGCGTGCCGCACGCAGTGCGCGCTGGTGCTGCCCAGCAACACCCGCCGCAACCGGCTGCCGCTGTGCGAGGCCACCACCAGCATCGACGCACCCCGCGCCTGCGCCTCCAGCGCCTCGGCCGCGGGTCCCCGCACGCAGTGCCGGATGATCCGCGGGAACTCCAACCGGCCCACGGCCGCGGCCCGCAGCGCGTCGTCGACCAGCGCCTCCGAGCGGGCCCTCGCGTCCTGCTCGGACGTCATCGCCCAGTCGGCCAGCGGCTCGTAGTCGTAGGCGTTCACCACGTGCAGGGGGAGCTTCCGCTGGGTCGCCTCGTCCATGGCCCAGCGCAGCGCGCGCTCGCCCGCAGGGGTGCCGTCGATCCCGACCACGATCGGACCTGCGTTCATGACTCCACCTCGTTCAGCTCGATGACGATCTCCGGCGCTCGCCGGAGCGTGTTGTGCACGGTGCAGTGCTGGACCACGGCCAGCAGGGCGGCCTTGCGCCGCTCGGACATCCCGCGCGGCACCCGCACGGCCAGGTACACCTCGGCGACGCGGGCCAGCGGGTCGGAGGCCGTCCGGTACTCGGCCGTCACCGCCAGGCCGTGACGCGACTCGCCGTGGCGGTCGAGGAACCGGCCCGCGTAGAACGCGGTGCACGCGGCCATCGACGCGACCAGCAGCTCCACCGGGCTCGGGCCGAGGTCGTGGCCACCGGATTCCCGCGGCTGGTCGGTGCGCACCTCGTGGTCCCCGATGCGCACCACGTACTCCTCACCGGACTCGTAAGCCACCTCGACCGAGGTGGTGGCGGTGGTGGTGGTCATGACGGCCTCCTCGGGTCCCAGCTCTCGCGGCGCGACCACTGGGCCATCGGCCGACAGCGCCCGGTCGAGGGTCGGGGACGCGGTCACAGCAGCGGTCCGGGGGTGATGACCGGCTTCGGCTCGACGTGCTCGGGCTCGGGCGCGCGGATGACGACGACCGGACACGTCGCGTGGTGCACGCAGTAGGAGCTGACCGAACCGAGCAGCGCACCGCGGATCGGCCCCGCTCCCCGGCTGCCGACCACGAGCAGCGACGCGTGCTCGGACGCCTTGACCAGCACGTCGCGGGCATCGCCCTCGGCCAGCACCGCGCGGACGTCGCCACCTGCTTCGGCCACGACCTCGTCCAGCACGTGCTGGTGCTCCTCGCGCAACTTGTCGCGGTCCATCATCGCGGCGACCGTGGCCGACATCGGCCCGATCACCATGGCGTAGTCCACGTGCCAGGCGAGGACCGCCTCGACCGCGCAGCCGCGCAGCTTCGCCTCCTCGACCGCCCAGCGCAACGCCGTCCGGCTGACCGGTGAGCCGTCCACTCCCACCACGATCGTCTCGTCCATTGCCCCTCCTCAGGTGCTCACCCCAAGCCTCCCGACGCGGGGTCGACGTGGTCAGTGGCCGCGGTCCCGTCGGCTCCGGGACCTTCGGCCCTGAAGGCGGCCCGGGGTGGGCGCTGGTGCGCATCGGCCCCGATGGGCGGTGGCTCAAGTCCCTGTCGGTCGTGCCGTCGCAGGGCGAACGCTGCAGGTCAACGGAGAGGAGAAAGCCATGATCCTGGTTGGTGTGGACGGGTCGCCGGCGAGTCGCGAGGCATTGCGCTGGGCGCTGGCGCAGGCGGTCAAGACCGGTGACGCCGTCGAAGCGACGATGGCGTGGCTGCGCGAACCGGAGTTCGTGGCAGCGGCGTCGATGGGCGTGCACCCGCACGCCGACACCCCTGGGCACCGGCACCCCGCGCGCGAACTCCACTCGATCGTGGAAGAGGTCCGTGCCGCCGTGCCGGGTGCGCCGCCGGTCGCCGAGGTCACCATCGTGGGTGACGCGGGGACGGCGCTGGCCCAGGCGTCGAGGCAGGCGGACCTGCTCGTGGTCGGTGCCCACGGGCACAGCGGGTTGGCCGGGTTCCTCCCGGGCAGCGTCACCGCGGACTGCCTGCGCCACGCGACGTGCCCGGTCGTGGTCGTGCCACCCGGCCGGACCTGACGCCACCACGGGTCAGCGATAAGGGGACCGGTCAACCGACCGGTCCCCTTATCGCTGCCCGCTACTCCGCCGAGGTAGGGCGGACCACCGCCAGCGGGCACTCGGCGTGGTAGACGAGGGCTTGGCTGGTCGAGCCCAGCAGCATGCCGGTGAAGCCGCCCATGCCGTGGCTGCCCACGACCAGCAGGCGGGCGTCCCGGGCGGCGTCGAGCAGGGCCCGGACGGGGCGGTCGTGCGCGACCACGCGGTTCACGTGCACGTCGGGGTACTTCTCCCGCCAGCCCGCGAGGCGCTCGGCCAGCAGCCGCAGCTGCTCGTCCTCGACCCGCGCCCAGTCGACCGTGAAGCGGGAGTGGAAGGCGCTGTCGACCAGGAAGTCGGTCCAGGCGATGACCGCTGTGAGCGGTGCGCCGAGCACGGACGCCTCGGCGAACGCGAAGGCGATCGCCTCCTCGCTCGTGGGCGAGCCGTCCACACCGACCACGACCGGGCCGTCACGGCGGATCTCGTCGCGGATGACCACCACCGGGCTCTTGCCGTGCGCGGAGACCGCCACGGCCACCGAACCGACCAGCAGGCCGGAGAACCCGCCCAACCCCTGCGAGCCGAGCACGATCAACCGTGCCCCTTCCGAGGCGGCGATCAGCGCAGCGGCGGGCCGGTCGAACACGATCGCGGTGTCCGGCTCCACCTCGGGGACGGCCGCACGGGCCGCGGCCGCGGCCTCCTCGAGCCACTGCCGGCCCTGATTCTCGAACGCCTCCCGCACGTCGTGGCCGGTCAGCACGATCTCCGGGTAGCCGCGGGTGGGCAGCAGGAAGGCGTGCACGAGCTTGAGCGGAACACGGTGCCGAGCGGCCTCCTCGGCCGCCCACTTCACGGCGGTCAACGCTGAGGCCGAACCGTCCACGCCGACCACGATCGGGGCATTCATCACAGGTTCCTCTCCGCATCCGGTGTCGGGACCGCAGGTCGACCCGCGTACTCCCTCGTGTTCGACGTTAAGCAGCCGACGGGCCGGGAACAGCGGTCCTAGGTCCCGACCGGACGGGGCCGTTGGGCCACCGCCCGACCCCACCCACGTCCCTGTGGCGCCGACGTGTTCCTGGCTCACCTCGTTCACCGAGGACGAAGCCCTCTTCGACGCCATCATGGCCGGAGCATCCGGATTCGTCCTCAAGCGCCACCGGGCAACTCGGTGCTGATCCGGGCGGTTCCGGGGTATGGCCGCCGGCGCGACCGGCGTGCGCCTCGACGAGGCTGAAGGGGAGCCTTCGGACACGGGCATTTCAGCGTCACGAGCGTCGCACATGACAGCAAGAACCCGGACGGGCCGATTCTGCCGGTCCCCGCGGCGGGAGCAGTCGGTTGCGTCGCACGCTTGTCGCGTTATGGTCATGGCACCCGGTGCCGGTGACCCGAACGGACGGGGGCCGACCCGTCGGACCTGCACCCCCGTCGTGTGGTGCAGTCAGGTCCGGCGGCGCCGCGCGCCGGTGACAAAGCCCGCGCCGGTCACGAGGGTCAGCAGACCGCCCAAGGCCAGCCACGTCGCGCCGACGCCCGTCGCGGCCAGTTCCTGCTCGGGGTCGTTGCTCGTGGGCGGAGTGGTTCGAGCGGTCGCCGGCGGCACGCCACCTTGGGGTGTGGTCGTCTGCGGCTGGTCGTCGGGATCGGGTTGGACGGGACCGGGAACGACGAGCACGGAGTAGGGGTACCAGTAGCTGTTCGAAGGCACGCTGAAGTCCGTGCTGCCGACGATCCGCCAAGGGCCGACCACGCCGACGGTGTACAGGCCGACCTGCACGTCGAAGAACTCGAACTTCCCGAAGCGGTCAGTGGTGTCCCGGAAGGACACCGCACCGGTGGCCTGGTCCCGCAGGTAAACCTTCGTGTCCGGCACCACCCGCCCGTACGGCGGTGGACCCAGGACACCGACGCCAAGGCCGGTGTAGGACCACGGAAGTCCCAGGGTGCCCTGGACGACGGCCAACCGCCGGCCCGGAACTCGGGCGATGGCGGAGGCCTGGACGCTCCCCGAACCGAACGGTGGCGAACCGAAGGTGACGGTCACCTTGATGGTTCCCAGGTCGGCCACGCGGTCGTCGACAGGGATGTGCACGTCGACCCTCCCGGTCTCGCCGGGAAGCAGCGTGACACCGGGACCGTACTGGTCGAACTTCCCGAGGTCGACGGGAACCTGACCGTAGGCGACCGCGATCGCGGTGATGTTCGGGACTGTTCCGCGACCGCCGTTGGTCAGTCCGAGTGACAGGACCGCGGTGTCGCCGATGCCATAGGTCGGCCGATCGAAGGCGGCCGTCGCGGTGAGGACCCGGTCCGGCAGGTACTCGCCCCGGATCAGGACATCGGGGTCGACGCCCCGACCGACCTCCACGTCAGGCAGCCGGAATTGCCACCCTTCCAGATCGATGAAGGTCCGGTAGGTGCTCCGGGGCACGTCCCGAAACGCGAAGCGGCCGGCCTCGTCGGTGGTCGTCCGGTACCTGTAGTTCCGCTCCACGCTCGAGATGGACAGCTCCAGGCCGGCGAGCGCCTCGTGCGGTTCCATGACGCCGTTCACGTTGCGGTCGCCGTAGAAGGTGCCCGAGTAGTCGCCCCGGACGACCGTGACGGGGGCGGTGATCGTGGCGATGTTGTCGGCCGGGTTCGCGTCGTCCTGGTCGGTCGCCCCGGTACTGACCTCGATCGTGAGCAGGTCGACGATGCCGATGATGTGCGACGTGAGTTTGCCTTCCACGGCTTGGCCCGGCTCGACCGGTCCGGCGCCCTGCCCGAAGCCGGTCCAGTAGTGGTGAAGCGACTCCCCCGTCGACCCGACCCACACCGGGTTCGCGGTCGTGGTGCCGACGTTGGTGACCCTGGCGTGCACGATGACCTCTTCGTCGAGGAAGTAGCCGTCCTTCTCGAACCAGGTCTCCAGCCGCAGGTCCACCGCCCTGGGATCCGGTTCGGACGCCGACGGCTCGGCCGGCGTGGGACCGGTGGTGCCGGCCGGTTCGGTCGTGGTGGCCGACCCGGTCGTCGGGTCGGTGGTCTTGGCCGGGGCCGAGGTCGTGGTTTCGGTCTCGGTCGGCTGGATCTCGGCCGTGGTCGGTCGGGCGGTCGTGGTGGCGGTCGGTTCGGACGACGTGGCCCCGTCCCCGTACGCGGGTCCCACGGACACTCCGATGCACAGCGCCGCGGCCGACAGCAGCGCGCTCAATGATCTTGCTGTGCACGCCATCTCGGAACACTCCCTCCTGGTGCGCGTTCCTTCGGATGCTCCGCTTCCAGCCTTCTGCCGCCCAGGCAGGGACGACAGAGGAGTCGGTGCACCGTCCCGAGGCGGAAATCCTCGTCGAGCAGGGACTTCCTGCTCTGCCCGTAGGTGTCGGAACCCTGCGCTGGGATGCGGAGCTGCGACGATCGCGCGGCCGTCGCGACAGGCCGCATCGACCGCGCCGAGGCCGCCGCGGAACAAGCCGGGGACGCCGCGACCACCCTCCGCGGACGGCGGTCCGAACCAGCCTCCCTGGCAGAACCAGCTCGCGTGTCGCCGCGACCGGCGACGCGCGAGCCCTCGCCGCCGCTGCTCGACCTGTTGCCCGGTGAGCACGACGTGGAGCACGACGCACTCGACCGGATCGGCGGCGGCCCCGCCCCGTCGGTGCCGTTCTTCACACGGGCGTGGACGTTCACCGGCTCGAACCGGGCATACAGCACCCCGTCGGGGAACTGCTCGACGATGTCGAGCACCCACCGCACCGCCAAGGTCGACTGCCGAATGCCGGTGGCACCATGCAGGCTGACCGCCATCGGTCCCCCGGCCCTCTGATCACCGGCTCCGTGGGTCTCGGCGAGCACGCGGCTCAACCGCTCCCGGTCCCCTTGCCGGTCGGTGAACGCCCGGGTGACCGGCGGCAGCTGCTGCGGGACCCTCACGGCACCAGCGGTCGAGCCCGGCAGGCGGATGTCGAGCACGTCGACGCTGCCCGCCTGCACGGCCGGGCCGTGCACCGTTCCACCGAGATGGTTGGCCGTGTCGACACCGCCGGACTTCATGCCACCGCTCCCAGCACACACAGAGGTGCGGCACGGTCGTGTCTCAGAAGTGAGGTGACCGGGGTGGCGGGTGCGGGTCGGTGCCCCGCGGCGGGATGTCCCGCCCGAGTACGGGCCCTGGCAGACCGTCTACGGGTTGTTCCGGCGCCGGCAGCGGGCCGGGGTCCGGCGGCGGGTGTCGACCGCCTTGCAGGTCCGCGCAGACGGCGAAGGGCTGATCGTGTGGGACGTGAGCGTGGATTCCACGACCACGCGGGCGCACCAGCACGCCGCCGGTGCGCGGACAAGGGGGACCTGCAGGTCGAACCACCCGACGCCCCGCTCGGCGGGGCCGAGCCGGACGATCACGGGTTGGGTCGGTCGCGAAGCGGGTGGACCAGCAAACCGCACCTGGCCTGCGAGCAGGGCCGACGGCCGTTGTCGCTGCTGGTCACCGCCGGTCAGCGGGGTGACGGCCCGCAGTTCAGACCCGTGATCGAGCAGATCTCCGTGCCACTCGTCGGTCCCGGTCGCACCGGGTCCCGGCGGACAAGGCCTACAGCTCCCAGGCCAACCGCGCCTACCTGCGGCAGCGGAAGATCAAGGCGATCATCGATCAGCCCCGCGACCAGGCCGCCCACCGCAAGGCCACACCATCCGCAGCAGCCCCGTCGCCGCTTCCCCGGTTGCTGGAGCCACCTGGCCCGTTGAACGTCAAAGTGAGGTGAAGACCAGCAGCCGCCCACTGGTCGCCGCTCGTCAGTGCGCGATCCGGACCTCGCCGGAATCGATCGTGTCGAGCCCGGCGAGGCAGTGCATGAGCGTCGACTCGCCCGACCCGGACGGTCCCATGATCGCGGTGAACCGGCCGCGGTCGAACTCGACGCTCACCCCCCCCAGCGCCGTGACCGCGGCTTCCCCCGTGCCGTAGGGCTTCCACACGTCCACCGCTCTTTCGGCGGCCCTCACGTTGCCCGTAGTCCTCCACCCCTTCACCCCGGGAGGGCGCTCGCCGTGCACCGCCGGTGAATGTGGCGGACGGGCGGGGCGTGGCGCGTCCGGAATGACCCCGGAATCGCGGTTGGGGGAATTCCCGAGGCCGGTGCGGGATCCCCGAACCTCAAACCTTGGTCAACAACCGTTGTGAGAGCGCTCCACCCGTCAGTACGTTCGGTTTCGGCCACAAGCCGCTCGGTGGTGAGCTCATCGCCAGGACACCGGAAAACCCCCAACGTGTTCTGCGAGGTAAGCGTGATCGCGAATCCCACACCCATCGGGTAGACCCCCGGCGGACGCCTGGGACGAGGAGTCCCAGGCGATCCGGAGCCGAACGCGAGACGAACGGACGGTGAAGCAGACCGATCATCCGATGGCTGCGCACGGGCCGCCCACCGCGTCGAACACCCCCCGGACACGACCGGCCACGGACCGTCGCGACGACACGCCGTTTCTCCCACATGGCGGGAAAACCGAGACAGGAGCGGTGATCACTCGTAGGGTCTACCGGCGTCAGCGACCCTGACACCGCGTGACCAAGATCAACGCCGACGGCTTTGAGGAGCTGGTGTGTCGACCCTCCGGGTGCGTCCCTACACCAGAACCGGCGGGCGCACGCGCTCCGCGACCACGCTGGCCATCGAGACCATCGTGACGACGAACGAGAAGGCGGCCCGCGACGCCCTCACGTCGACCGCGGAACACCGCATCATCAGCGACCTGTGCCGCAATCCGCATTCCGTCGCGGAAGTCGCGGCGACGTTGCGGTTGCCGCTCGGCGTGGTGCGCGTTTTGTTGGCCGACATGTCGGACATGAGCCTGATCAACGTGCACGAGGATCGCGCGATCGACGAGAAGGGCCGGCCGTCACTGGAGTTGATGGAACGGGTCCTGATGGGTTTGCGCCGAATCTGAGCGTTCGCGCAATGCGTGGACCACGGCGATCATGTCCTCTTTGCCGTGCCCCAGCTCCACCGCGCGGGTGAACAGGGCCAGGCACGCGTCCAGCAGCGGTGACGCGACCGCGGCGGCGCGGGCGGCGTCGGCGATGAGCTGGTTGTTCATGAGGACGTCGCGGGCCGCGGCTTGGGCGTCGAAGTCGTCGGCGAGCAGCTTCGAGGTCTTCGCGCGGGACACCTTGCTGGACATCGGGCCCTTGTCCAGCACCTCGACCAGGGTGCCGAGGTCCAGCTCGTGCCGTTCGGCGAAGTGGAACGCCTCGGTCAGGCCGGTGGTCATGGTGATCAGGAACAGGTTCACGGCGAGCTTCATCAGCAGGGCGTTCGGGGTGGCGCCGCAGGTGACGACCTCGGCGCACATCGGCGCGACCACGTCGCGGACCCGTGCCACGGGGTCGGGGTCGCCGGCGAGCATGGCGACGAGCTCGCCCGCCTCGGCGGGGCCGCGCGAGCCGGACACGGGCGCTTCGACGTAGTGGCCGCCGGCGGCGCGGACGTCGGCGGAGAGGTCGCGCGAGTAGCCGGGGGACGTCGTGCCCATGTGCACGATCGTGCGGCCTCGGACGTGGTCGGCGAAGCGGTCCGTGCGGCGGGCGAGGACGTCGTCGATGGCGTGCTGGTCGGCGAGCATGAGGATCACGACGTCGGCGGCGGTGAACACCTCGGCCGGCGTGGCGGCGACCCGTGCGCCCGCGTCCCGCAGCGGCTCGGCGCGGTGCGGCGACCGGTTCCAGACGACGAGCGGCCGGCCGGACCGGGCCAGGTTGAGCGCCATCGGCTGCCCCATGATGCCGAGACCGATGAATCCGACCTCCACCGCGACCTCCTCGCACGACGGCACGGCGCCGTCTCCCGGGTGGGATTCAACGCCGCGCCGGGGGTGCCGGTCTTGAACGGTGGTGCGGTCGGCGTGTTCCGAGCGTTCAACTCGGGTGTCCCGAACGTAGGACTTCCGGGACCTGAGCGTTCGACACGCGAGGCCTGAGCGTTCGACACGCAGGACCTGGACGTTCGACACGCAGGACCTGGAGGTTCGACACGCGGGGCTTGGAGGTTCGACACGCGGGGCTTGGAGGTTCGACTCTCGGCGAGGTCAGGAGGTGGGGAGGCGGAGCAGGGTGGAGCCGTCGTCGGTGTCGCGCACGACGAACTCCTCGATGTCGTGCCAGCGCAGGCCCACGGAGGACTGGAGGGTGACCGGGTCCTTGGCCGGGCCCGACGCGGTCACCAGCCACGAGCCGACGGTGACCGCCTCGCCCGCGCGCGACTTCGCCACCAGCTCGCACCGCGACGGCCCCTTGACGCCCTTCACCTCCAGCTGCACCGACGTGCCCCACGGCTCAGGGCTGGCCGAGAGCCGGGCGGACACCCCGGTCACCGGGTCGGTGCGGGTGATGGTGCCGGACGAGTCGGGCACGCCCTTCGCCACGTTGGACTGCTCCGGCACCGGCGGCGCGGACGGCGCGGCGACCGGGTCGGACGGTGCGGCGACGTTCACCGACACGACCGCGGTCAGCACGACGAGCACCACCGCGGCGGCGGCGGCCAGCAGCGCGAAGGTGCGGCGCTTGCGCGCCCTGGAGTCCGACACCGAGTCGAGCATCGCGCGCACCGAACGGCCGTCGGGCCGCTCCCCCGCGTTGGCGCGCAGCATGCCGTTGGCGTCGGCTTCGTCGAGCAGGTCGGGGAGTTCGGCGAAATCACGCAGGTCGAGCGCACATCGACGGCACTGGGCGAGGTGGTTCTCGAACGCGTCGACCTCGTCCTCGTCGAGGACCCCGAGGACGTACGCCGCCACATCGACGTGGTTCGGCTGCGAAGTCACCTGTCAGCCCCGATCCTGCAACGCACGCCGCAGGGCGCGAAGCGCGTAGTACACCCTGGACTTCACCGTGCCGGGCGGTACCCCGAGCACCGCTGCGGCTTCCCCGACGGTCCGATCCCTCAAGTACGTCTCGAGAATAGCCTCCCGGTGTTCTTCCGTCAGTCCGTTCATCGCTTCGGCAACGACTATGGCCGCCAGCGTGCGGTCCGCTTCGTCCCGCTGCGGGGCCTCGTCGGACGGCGTCAACTCCGACTCCTGCGGTCGGACGCTCCGCTTGCGACGGTCGTCGATGACCAGCCGCCGGGCCACGGTGAACAGCCAGGAGCGCAGCAGGACGGGGTCCCGCTCCAGCTTCTCGGCGTTGCGCCACGCCCGCACGAGCGTCTCCTGGACGATGTCCTCTGCCCACTGCCGGTCGCTGCCCGTCAGCCTCATGGCATGTCCGAGCAGCGCGCTGCCGAACTCCTGGTAGAGCCTGCGGATCAGCTCGTCTTCCAGGCTGAGGTCCGGCCGGCCGTGATCTCTTCGGGGGGAAGTGCTGCGTCTGTGCCGCGCCACGCCGAGCATCCAAGCGCGCCGGGGGCGGCCGCGTCGAGGGTTTGGCCGCAAAAAAAGTCGTTGATTTGTTCGTGAACCGTCATCGCTTCGTGTCCGTATGCCCCGGTATCCGCTCTGAAGGCACGGACCCGGTTCTCCGGTCCGCTGGTCCTTTCGGCGGACCCGCCCGCAGGAGAAAGGACCAATGATGCGTGGTCGACGTACCCGGAAGGCGTTGCTGCTGGTTCCGGCGGCAACGGTGTCCGTGCTGGTCAGCGCGTGTGGCGTGACCGGCGTGGACACCGTCGCGGGCCAGAACCCGGCAGGCGGCGCCGGTTCCGGTTCGACGACTCTCCAACAACCGCCGGAATTCGGCAAGGAGCCGCACCAGATGCTCTCGGCCACCGAGTCGAGGCAGGTCGGGTGGTTCGTGGCGGACGCGGGCGGCTTCGCGCTGTACCGCTACGACAAGGACACCGCGAAACCACCGAAGTCGAATTGTGACGCCGAGTGCGTGGCGATGTGGCCGCCGGTGCTCGTCAGCGACCACACCATGACCTCCGGCGTGGACCCGACGCTGGTCGGCTCGGTGGCGCGCGCGGACGGGAAGAAGCAGGTCACGCTGGCCGGGTGGCCGCTGTACCGGTACGCGGGTGACAAGAAGGCGGGTGAGGTGACCGGGCAGGGCAAGGGTGGCGCGTGGTTCGCGGTGACGCCCGAGGGCAAGAAGGCGCAGGCGAACGACGGCGCGGCACCCGGCCAACCGTCCACCGGCGACGGCTACTAGGACGAGAAACCCATGTCAGGCAAGCGTTTCGCGGCGGCCGTGCTGGCCCTGCACCTGCTGATGCTGCCCGTGCTGCCCGGTGTCGCGCGCGCCGACGATCCGCCCGCGGCCGGGCCGGTGGAGCAGACGCCGCTCGGCCCGATCACCGCGCTGGACAAGGAACTGCTGGTCAAGGTGCGGCTCGCGGGCCTGTGGGAGATGCCCATGGGCGAGGAGGCGCAGACCCGCGCGGCCAGCACCCGGGTCAAGGAGGTCGGCGCGCAGTTGGCGAGCGACCACACGTTCCTCGACGAGCGGGTGGTGCGGCTGGCGTCCCAGATGGGTGTCGCGCTGCCGGACGAGGCCAACGCCGACCAGCAGTCGTGGATGGCGGAGATGCGCTCGCGGACCGGCGCGGCGTTCGACGACTCGTTCGCCAACCGGCTGCGGGCGGCGCACGGCTCGATCTTCCCGGCCATCGCGACCGTGCGGGCCACCACCCGCAACGAGGCGATCCGCCAGTTCGCCCAGGTGTGCAACCAGATCGTGCTCAAGCACATGACCTTGTTGGAGAGCACCAACATGGTCACCGACATGGGCCTGGCCAAGCCGGTGGCCGCCGGCGCGGCGCCCGCGGCGGCGGTGAGCGCCGACCCGGTGCGCGCCTCGGCGCAGATCCCCTCGGGCGGGCCGACACCCCTGTCGGTTCTCCTCATGTGCCTGGTCGGCGCGGTCGTGACGATCACGATCCTGCGCCTGCTGCGACCTCGTGCCGACGTCAAGTGAGAGGAGGTGGTGACCGGACCCCGACCAGAGCGTCTCCCACCGCGGAGAACCCCACACCCTCGAACCCGCCCGGCAGGTCGTGACCACTCCTG
This sequence comes from Saccharothrix saharensis, assembly GCF_006716745.1. Taxonomy (NCBI): domain Bacteria; kingdom Bacillati; phylum Actinomycetota; class Actinomycetes; order Pseudonocardiales; family Pseudonocardiaceae; genus Saccharothrix; species Saccharothrix saharensis. The sequence goes on from NZ_VFPP01000001.1 coordinate 1,577,788, forward strand.
CGCGGCCGGCCGGGCGGGTCGACCACCGCCGACCCGTTCCCCCCAACCACCTGCGAGTTCTCTCCCGCCATCTCGGAGGTAGACACCAGTGCTCACCCAGGTTCCGCTGCTGATCGCCCAGGCGACCGGCGGCGACCACGACGCCGGAGTGCGCCACGTCGCGCAGATCTCGGCGCGCCTGGCCTACGCGACCATGTGCGCCACCCTGTGCTGGGGCGTGCTGATCGCCACCGGCTGGGCCAACAAGATCTCCGGCAGGCAGGGGTTGCGCAACAGCCACATGGTGCTGGCGACCATGGCCCTGACGTTCGGGTCGCTGCACGCGTTCGCGTTCACCCTGTTGCAACTCGGAGCTTTCCCGTACTTGAAGATCCTGGTGCCCTTCTACGACGGCGGCCTGCTCCGGCACGCGCTGGGCATCCTCGGCCTGGAGATCATGCTCACCATCGCGATCACCGCCGGCCTGCGCAAGAAGATCTACTACCGCAAGTGGTTGCGGCTGCACCAACTGGCTTACGTCGCGGTCACCGTCACGGTGGTCCACTCGTGGTTCGGCGCGATCGCGAACGGCAACCTGGCCGTGCTGTGGTTGGCCGGCCTCACGATCCTGGTGCCGACGGCGACCATCGCCATCGCCCGGTTCCTGCCACCGGACTGGCTGGTGAAGCTGGGCATGCTGGAGCCGGAGCCCGGGTTCGAGGCCGAGCCCGACGGCGCGGGCGGCAGCGCGTTGGACGTCAGCGTCGACAACGAGCGCTGCCACCGCTACGGCATCTGCCAGGCCGAGGCGCCCGGGCTGTTCCAGCTGGTCGACGACGAGCGCCTGCGGTACGAGCGCAGGCCGCCGCCGGAGCAGTTCGCGCAGGCTCGGGCGGCCGCGCGGGCGTGCCCGATGCGCGCGATCGAGCTGCGGGAGCGTGTCCGGTGAAGAACGAGGAACGCGTGGTCATCGCGGGCGGCGGGCTGGCCGGCCTGCGCGCGGGCGAGCGGCTGCGGGAGCTGGGTTTCCGCGGCGAGATCGTCATCGTGAGCGCGGAGCGGCACCTGCCCTACCACCGGCCCGCGCTGTCCAAGGAGGCCATCAACGGCGAGCTGGTGGCGTCCGACCTGCGGCTGACCATCAGCCGTGAGCTGAACGCGGTGTGGCGGCTGGGCACCGCGGCGACCCATTTGGAGCCGGACCGGCACGTGGTGGGGCTGCCCGGCGGCGAGGAGCTGCGCTACGACGGGCTGGTCATCGCGACCGGTGTCGAGCCGCGGCACCTCGCGGGCGCGCCGCGCCAGGACCCGCGCATCCACGTGCTGCGGACCGTGGACGACGCGATCGCGATCAAGCGGGCGATCAACGCCACGCAGGGCCTGGTCGTGGTCATCGGCGGCGGGCTGATCGGCTGCGAGATGGCGGCTTCGGTGAAGACGATGGGCCGTGACGTGGCCATCGTGAGCCGGTCGTCGACGTTGCTGGGCAGCGCGGTGGGCAAGAACATCGCCGACACGGTCACCGAGGCGCACCGGGTGCGCGGTGTCCGGATGGCGATGGGTGTGAAGATCCGGCACTGGGTGCGGCAGGCGGGTGGGGTGGCGATCCACCTGTCCGACGGGCAGGTGTTCTTCGCCGCGGTCGTGGTGATCGCGGTGGGTGCGTCGCCGTCGGTGGCCTGGCTGCGCGGCTCGGGGCTGGTGCTGGAGGACGGGGTGCTGTGCGACCCCACGTGCCACGTGGTCGGCGGGACCGACGTCGTGGCCGCGGGTGATGTCGCGCGGTGGCCGAACCTCCGGTTCGGTGGACAACCGCGTCGGGTGGAGCACTGGCTCAACGCGGTGGAAATGGGGCGGGCGGCCGCGGAGAACCTGTTGGCGGGCAGGGACAGTTCGCGGCCGTTCACTCCAGTGCCGAGGTTCTGGACCGAGCAGTACGGGATGCGCATCCAGGGGTCGGGGCTGCCCGCGATGGGCAAGGACACGACGACGTTGGCGGGGTCGCAGAAGGACCACCGGACGATCACCGGGTTCATCGACGACGGGCGGCTGGTCGGGATGGTCGGGCTGGACGCGCCGACGGCGATGATCAAGCTGTCGACCGAGCTGTGGCGGCAGAACCGGGTAACCGGGACCGGCCCCTACCGCCGCCCCCGGCAGCAGCCAACCCCACGTGAGGCCGCGCTCGACGACAGCGCCCGGTCGGACGCGGCACGGCGGAACACGGCCTTGCCCAGCGCGCTGCCCGCGCCGGCAGCGGAACCGGCGGCGGAGCCGGTCCCGGAACCGGCCGGGATCAGGGGCGGGGTCGGGATCCGCGTCGCGCCGGTGGCGGTCACGGCGAGGGCCGAGGAGTCGGTGCGGTTCGAAGCGCCGCGCCCACGACCCGCGCGGGCGGCGGGATCGCGCGACGATGCGGCCGGATCGGCGGGCTCGCGGAACTGGCCGGGCCGATCCGCGTCCGTGCGGGAGATCCCGCCTGGGACCGGGGTTTCGAGCGGCGATGCGGTCGGATCCGCGGGGTTGCAGGACGGGGTGCAGGAAGTCGGTTCCCAGCGCGCCAGGGCGCAGCCGACGCGGTCCGAGCAGTCGTTGCGGTTCGCGGCCGTGCGGTCGGAGGCGTTGCGGTTGGAGAACGCGTTGCTCCAAGAGGCCGTGCGGATCGAGGCGGCGCGAGCCGACTCCGCGAGGTCCGACTCCGCGAGGTCCTACGCCGCGAGAGCCGAATCCCCCGGCGCGGGTTGGGCCAGGTTCGCCGATCCGGTGGAGCCGGCCCGGGTTCCGCGTCAGCAGCAGGAGTCCCAACCGCTGCCCTTACCGCCGTCGCACGCCCCGGTCGTGCGGTCACGGGGACAGGGCCGGTCGCCGGCCCGCACCGGACCCAGGGCCAGACCCCGTTGAGACGCCGCTTCGCGGCCCCGAAGGCAACCGCACCCGGCCGGGACGCCCGTCGTGATGAGGTACGGGTACCACTCGACACCCCGTCGTTCACAAACTGTTCGCGTGGTGTGAAATATTCAGACATCCGCGACAGATTGACGCAAGTTTACCTCTCCGACAGGCTCCAGTCCCGTCCCCCAACCCGGTCTGGAGGTCCCTGTGCTCCGACTAGTTTCCTACCTGGCATCGCTGGCACTCGTCGCCGTGGTGCTCGTGACGGGTGGTGGCACGGCGCAAGCCGACGGCTGCTACACGTGGAACCGAACCCTGTCCCAGGGCGCGTCCGGTGAGGACGTGCGGCAGTTGCAGATCCGCCTGTCCGGCTACCCGGGCTACGGCGCCGTGCTCTCCCTCGACGGCTCCTTCGGCCCGGCCACGCGGTCGGCCCTCGTGCGCTTCCAGCAGGCCTACGGCCTGTCGGCGGACGGGGTGGCGGGCAGCGCCACGTACTCGCGTCTCTACGCCCTGCAAGACGACGACTGCACACCGGTCAACTTCACCTACGGCGAGTTGAACAACTGCAACTCCGACTGGTCCGGCGGCAGGGTGTCGGCGGCGACGGCGAGGTTCAACGCCTTGGTGTCGATGTGGAAGCTCCAGGCGATGCGGCACGCGCTCGGCGACCAGCCCATCCGGGTCACCAGCGGGTTCCGCAGCGTCGCGTGCAACAACGCCGTTGGCGGCGCGTCCGACTCACGGCACCTCTACGGCGACGGCGTCGACCTGGGCGTGGGCTCGCACACGTTGTGCCGCATGGCGCAGCAGGCCCGCAACCACGGCTTCAACGGCATCCTCGGGCCGGGCTACCCGGGTCACGGCGACCACACCCACGTCGACCACCGGGGCAGCCGCTTCTGGTCGGCCTCGTCCTGCGGCATCTGACCGATCCACCAGGGCGCTTCCTCCGGCCGCCCGCGGGTGCACCCCTCGACCCGCGGACGGCCGGTTCCCGGATCCCGCGGCGCCACCCCTTCACGCGGCGGGATCCGCGAGAGGACCGCGGGCCGCGGGTGAGCCGCACCAGCCACCCGCGGCCCGCGGTGCCCTTCGGCGCGCGGTCAGCCGGCCGACCGCGTGCCGATGAACCCGGCCGGGAAGTCCACCGCGCCGCCGGCGAACGTCGCGTCGTCGAAGATCAGCCGCGTGTCCGGCCCGACGTGGATCCCGCTCAGGTCACCGCCGTCGAACGTGGCGCCGGTGAAGTCGAACGTGCGCCCGTGCCACGGCACCGGCGCGTCCGGCCGCAGGTGCGCGGATGACGGTGTGGAGGACCTGCCGCTCCTCGGGCGGGGTCGGAGCGGGGTCGGAGCGGGGGTGGCGGGACGCGGTGGGTAGGCGCACAGCACGTCGACGCACATCTGCCGGTGCTCGTCCCAGTCGTCGGCGAGGGCGGCCATGGCGTAGACCCCGGCCAGGCGGACCGCGGCCTGGGACGAGCCGATCAGCTCGGAGGCCTTGGAGAAGCGGTCCGTGTGCGCCTTGGTGTCCTCACGGCGTTCCGCGGCCTCGCCGAGCCGTTGTTTCCGGTACGCGGCGGTCAGCGCGATGACATCGCCGACGCCGCCGACGACGGTCAACGCGATCTTGAGCCCGTCGAACTTCTCCTGGCTCGTCGCGGGTCCGGAGCCGGCCGGGCGCAAGGTGGGTTGCCCCAGCAGCAGCCACAGCACCCACGCCGTCAGCGCGGCCACCGTGACGCCCAGCACCAGCCACAGCGCGATGTGGGCGGCGAAGGGCAGCCGCAGCGCCGGTCCGCGCCGCGGCGGCTTGCGTCGGGCGGCGGTCACGGCGCGCATCGGTACTCACGGGGTCGCTCGATCGCCACGGTAGCGCTCCGCCCGCACGAGCACCCCGCCGCCACTACCATGGACCCGTGATCTTCCTCAGCGTGGTCTTCACCCTGCTCGGGCTGAGCACGCTGCTGTGGCGTGACGACGACCTGATCGGCCTGCCGCCCGCCGTCGCCGGCGGTGGCCTGGTGGTGCTGGGCGTGGCGGCCGGTGTGCTGTGGGTCGTGCGCCGGCGGCGGCGCTGGGAGCGCAACGGCGAACCCCGCCCGGTCGGCAACGTCATCGACCGGGCCAAGGCGCTGCCCCGGCTGCTGCGCGAGCGCAAGGCCTACGGCCTGCCCACCTCCACCCTGGCCACGTGGGCGTTCGCCGTGGTCTACCTGGTCTCCCCGGTCGACCTGCTGCCCGAACTGCTGCCGCTGATCGGCGTCACCGACGACGCGGGCGTGGCCGTGTGGCTGCTCACCAGCGTCTCCACCGTCACCGGCCAGTACCTGCGCTGGGAACGCGAGCGCAAGGTCAAGAAGACGGGCTGACGCGTCACCGGCCGCCGGGGTGCGGCAGCTCGCGCACCTCGGTGAGCAGCGCGGTCACCGCGCCCATGATCCGCGCGGTCGCCTCGTCCAGCACCGACTTCGTCGGCTCCAGCCCGTACAGGTCGGACAGGTCGACCTCCGTGCCCGCCACCACCGTCACCTTCCGCCACGGCCGGGGCAGGAACCTCCCCGGCGGCAGGAGTTCCCGGGTGCCCCACTGCGCCACCGGCACGACGGGCGTGCGGGTCGCCAGCGCCAGCCGCGCGACGCCGTTCTTGCCGCGCATGGGCCAGCCGTCCGGGTCGTTGGTGAACGTGCCCTCGGGGTAGACAATCACGCACTCCCCCGCGTCCAGCGACGTGCGCGCGCTGTCGAGCGCCTTGCCGGCCCGCACGCTGTCGCGGTCGACCGGGATGTGCCGCCCCGACGACATCACCCACCCGATGACCGGGGCGCGCCACAGGCTCGCCTTCGCCAGGTACCGCGGCACCCGGCCGGAGGCCAGCGCGAACGCGGTCAACGTCACCGGGTCGGCGAACGACAGGTGGTTGGACGCGAGCAGCACCGCACCCTGTCGGGGGATGTTCGTCCGGCCCGCCATCCGCATCCGCACGAACAGCACCACCAGCGGCCACAGCAGGTCGATCGCCACGGAGTACCAGAAACCGCGGCCCCGCCGGGGCAAACGGGTCGTCAGCGCCACCATCTGGGAGAACGTCACAGCAGGATCTTCGGTCATGCCCCGCGGGGCCGTCACCGCGCCCCACCGCACCGCCGTGGCCCCGTCCTGATCGAGTTCGACTAATCTCCTCCCCCGTGGCAGGGCTACCCCCACCGCGGGCCGCGGCGAACCGGATCAACGTGCTCCTCGTCGAAGACGACGAGGGCGACGCCGTGCTGGTCGAAGCCCTGCTGGACGAGGTGGAGGCGGACGTCGCCCTGCACCGGGCGCGGACCCTGCGCGAAGCCGAGGGCCTGCTGGCCCGGGCGGACTGCGTGCTGCTCGACCTCGGCCTGCCCGACACGACCGGCCTCGACGGCCTGACCAGGCTGCTCGCCAACCCGGCCCCGGTGGCGATCATCGTGCTCACCGGCCTCAACGACGAGCACCAGGGCACCCAGGCGGTGGCCCAGGGCGCGGAGGACTACCTGGTCAAGGGTCAGGTGGACGGCGTGGGCCTGGCCCGCAGCATCCGCTACGCGGTCGGCCGCAAGCGGGTCGAGGAGACCCAGCGCCAACTGCGCGACGAGCAACTGCTCGCGGCGGAGAAGACCCGCCTCGAACGCGGCCTGCTGCCCTCGCCGATCATGCACGGCGAGGACATCCACTGGGAGGTCAGCTACCGACCCGGCGGTAGCCGGATGCAGCTCGGCGGCGACTTCTACGACGTGGTCCGCACCCCGGACGGCACGCTGCAACTGCTGATCGGCGACGTGTGCGGGCACGGCCCGGACGAGGCGGCGATCGGCGTGCTGCTGCGCATCGCGTGGCGGGCGCTGGTGCTGGCCGACCAGGAGCCGTCGCGGGTGCTGCGCACGCTGCACCAGATCCTGGAGCACGAACGCCACCAGCCCGGCCTGTTCACCACCGCGTGCATGGTCACGATCTCGCCGGACCGCCGGTGGGCGCGGGTGTACCTGGCCGGGCACCCCGAACCCATGCTGCTGGTCGGGGACCGGGTGGTGGAACTGCCCCGCGACCGGGCCGGGCTGCCGCTCGGCGTGCTGCCGGACAGCACGTGGAGCGGCCTGGACGTGCCGCTGCCGCCGGGCTGGTCGATGCTGCTCTACACCGACGGCCTGGTCGAGGGCCGGGTGCACGGCGACACCGAGCGGTTGGGCTCGGAACGGCTGATCGACCTCATCGGCGAGATCACCCGCGCCAGGCCCGACTGGGCGGGCACACCGAAGACGCTGCTCAACGACTTGATCAGCCGGGTCAAGGAACTCAACGGCGGGGAGCTGGACGACGACATGGCCGTGCTGCTGATCTCGGACCGCGCCTGATGGACTACCGCACCCGCTGGCCCGCGAGCCGGCTGCTGATCGCGGCCGTGGCCATCCTCATCCTCGTGTGCGCGGGCTCCATCGGCGGCCTGGGCCTGTCCATGGCGGGCCTCACGCGGGCCCGCGTGGTGCTGCTGGACCAGACCCTGCCGGCTCGCAGCCTGGTGCGCGACGTGGACACCGCGTTGATCGACCAGGAGAGCGGCGTGCGCGGGTACGTGCTCACCGCGAACCCCGACTTCCTCAGGCCCTACAACGACGGGCAGGAGGCCGAGCACCGGGCCGAGGCCCAGGCCGGCGACCTGCTCCGCTCCACCCGACCGGACCTCGCCGGCGACCTCGACGAGCTCGACCGGCTGGCGGCGGACTGGCGGCGGAACTACGCCGAGCCGCTGATCGAGAAGGTGCGGCAGGCCGGCCAGCCGCAGGTGACGCTGGCCGAGGCCGCACGCGGCAAGCTGCTGTTCGACCGGGTCCGGGCCGCCGCGGACGCACTGGGCGACAAGCTCGACCAAGCGGCCGTGGACGCCCGGCGCGAGCTGGACCGCGTGGCCAGGTCGCAGCTGTGGCTGCTGGGCGGGCTGGGCGCGCTGCTGGTGCTGATCATCGCCGGGGTGGCGGTGGTGCTGTACCGGATCGTGATCGCGCCGCTGAGCGGGCTGGCCGCGGACGTGCGGCAGGTGTCGTCCGGCGACTACGCGCACGCGGTCGAGGCGGCCGGGCCGAAGGAGACCGTGATGCTCGGCCAGGACGTCGAGACCATGCGCGTGCGCATCCTCTCCGACCTGGAGGACCTGCGGCGGTCGAACTCCGAGCTGGAGCAGTTCGCCTACGTCGCCTCGCACGACCTGCAGGAGCCGCTGCGGAAGGTGGCGAGCTTCTGCCAGCTGCTGGAGCGGCGCTATTCCGGCCAGCTCGACGAGCGCGGAGAGCAGTACCTGCAGTTCGCCGTGGACGGTGCGAAGCGGATGCAGGTGCTGATCAACGACCTGCTGGCGTTCTCCCGGGTCGGCCGCATCACCCGCGAGCAGACCCTGGTGGACTGCGACGAGCTGGTCGCCCAGGTGCTGGACAACTACTCCGAGGTGGTCGAGCGGACCGGCGCCACCGTCGAGGTCGCCGACCTGCCCACGGTGCGCGGCGAGGAGTCGCTGCTGGGCGGCGTGTTCGGCAACCTGATCAGCAACGCGCTGAAGTTCCACGGCGAGCAGCCGCCCCACGTGCGGGTCGACGTGGAGCGGACGGGCGAATTCTGGACGTTCACCGTCAGCGACAACGGTATCGGCATCGACACCGAGTACGCTGAACGGATCTTCGTGATCTTCCAGCGCCTGCACCACAAGGACGACTACCCCGGCACCGGCATCGGTCTGGCCATGTGCCGGAAGATCATCGAGTACCACGGCGGCACGATCTGGCTGGACACCAGCGGAACCGGCCCCGGCACCACCTTCAAGTTCACGCTGCCCGCTGTAGAGGACGACGAGCAATGAGCAACCCGCTGAACGTGATCGACGTCCTGCTGGTGGAAGACGACCCCGGCGACGCGTTGATGACGCAGGAGGCGTTCGAGCACCACAAGATCCGCAACCAGCTGCACGTGGTGCGCGACGGCGTCGAGGCGCTGGAGTTCCTGCGCCGCGAGGGCCAGTACGCCGACGCGCCGCGGCCGGGGCTGATCCTGCTCGACCTCAACCTGCCGAAGATGGACGGCCGCGAGGTGCTGGCCGACATCAAGGCGGACGAGACGCTGCGGACCATCCCGGTGGTGGTGCTGACCACGTCGGAGGCCGAGGAGGACATCCTGCGCAGCTACAACCTGCACGCCAACGCCTACGTCACCAAGCCGGTCGACTTCGACCGGTTCATCGAGGTCGTGCGGCAGATCGACGACTTCTTCGTGACCGTGGTGAAGCTGCCCCGCTAGGAATCGTCATGAGCACGGTGACTTCGCGGGACGGCACGACGATCGGCTACTCGCGGGTCGGCGAGGGCCCGGCCGTGGTGCTGGTGGACGCCGCGTGCTGCTTCCGGGGCGGCGGCCCGATGCCCGCGGTCGCCGAGGCCCTGACCGGGTACACCGCCTACACCTACGACCGGCGCGGCCGGGGCGAGAGCACCGACCGCGGCCCGTACGCCGTCGAGCGCGAGGTGGAGGACCTGGCGGCGGTCGTGGAGGCGGCGGGCGGCTCGGCGTTCGTGCACGGGTTCTCCTCCGGCGCGGTGCTCGCCCTGCACGCGGCCGCGGCCGGGGTGCCGATCCGGGCGTTGACGCTGCTGGAGCCGCCGCTGTCGTTCGAGGCGCCGTCCGGACCCGACCCCCGGGACGAGATCACCGCGCTGGTCGCCGCCGGTCGCCGGGGTGACGCGGTGATCCGGTTCCAGGTCGCGTGCGGCATACCGGAGGAGTTCACCACCGGCATCCGGCAGTCACCGGGCTGGCCCGCGCTGGAGGCGATGGCCCACACCACCGCCTACGACCTCACCATCACCGCCACCGTGCCGGACCTGGGCTCGATCACCGCGCCGACGCTCGTGCTGGACAGCAGGGGCAGCGACGAACGCCTGCGCGGGTGGGCCGACGGCGTGGCCGAACGCCTGCCGAACGCCCGCCGCCGGACCCTGGACGGTGACTGGCACGGCGTCGCGCCGAACGTGCTCGCCGGCGCGCTCGCCGAGCACTTCAGCTGACCGAGTACCCCACCACGCCGTCGGCGTCCGCGACGGCGGTGAGCAGACCGCGGTGCACCAGCACGTCGAGGTGCGCGGCCGTCTCACCCGTGGCCAGCACCTGGTTGAACAGGTCGAGGTCGGCGAAGGGCCGGTTGCGGCGCGTCCAGCCCAGCCCGCGCGCGGTCTCGAACGCCGTGCCGGTGCCCGCGCGCACGGCGTCCAGCGTGGCCGCCAAGCGGTCTTCGTGGTGCGCGAGCAGCGCGTCCACCCTGGCGTGGCTCGACTCGGTGACGGGGCCGTGGGCGGGCAGCAGCCGCAGGTCCGGGAACTCGCGGACCAGGCGCAGCGAGTCCAGGTAGTCGCCCAGCGGCAGCGCGGGCCGGGCGGGTTCGAAGCCGATCGACGGGGTGATGTGCGGCAGCACGTGATCGCCCGCGAACAGCAACGACGAGTCGACGTCCACGAACACGACGTGGCCGCGCGTGTGGCCGGGCGTCGGCAGGACCCGCAACACCCGCTTCTCCAGGGCCAGCTCGGAGTCGTGGAGCCACTCGTCGGGCTCCTCGTAGTCGCGCAGCTCGGCCTCGCCGATCGACTCCACCACGGCGCGCCACCGCTCGGCCAGGTGCGGCGCGCCCCACCCGGTCAAATCGCGGAAGCCGTCACGGCGGCGACCGATGACCTTCGCCAGCGACGGCTGCTCCCCCGCGCCCAGCGCGATCTTCGTGCCGAACCGGCGGCGCAGGGCCACGGCCATCGTGTAGTGGTCGCGGTGCACGTGGGTGACCAGGAAGCGGCGCACGTCCTCGAAGCCGTGACCCAGCGTCCCCAGCGCCGACTCCAGCGCCGTCTCGCCCGCCTCCAGCGCCCAGCCGGAGTCGACCAGGACGAGGCCGTCGCCGTCCTCGATCGCGTACACGTTGACGGTGTGCAGCCCGTCGTTGGGCAAGGGCAGCGGAATCCGGTGCACACCGGGCGCGACCTCGAAGACTCCGGGTTCGGTCCACTCCATCCCCGGATACTACTTGCCGGTAACCTCGGCCTGGCCGGTCCGGGTGGCGCCCGCGGGTTCGCGCCCGGCCGCCGCCCGCACCACGAACGGGACCACCAGCAGCGTGAGCAGCGCCAACGCCGGGTACGCCCAGCCGATCGCGGACAGCCACCCCGGCCTCGGGATCGTCCAGATCGTGGGCTGCCGGTCGAGCTGGAACGCGATCACGTCCCAGAACATGACCGGGCACCACAGCACCAGCAGCACGCCCTTGGCCCACCGCGCGATCCGGGTGTGCACGAGCCAGATCAGCAGCGGCGCGATCCACACCCAGTGGTGGTCCCACGAGATCGGCGACAGCAACAACCCCAGCACCTGCACGACCAGCACGCCGATCAGCACGTCACCCGCGCGCACCGCCGCCCGCAGCGCGAAGCCCGCGAGCACGACCGACACGAGCACCGCCACCACCCACGGCCACGTCATCTCGACGTCGTAGCCCAGCGTCCGCGACAACGCGCCGCGCAACGACTGGTTGTGCGCGGTGGCGATCGGACCGACCCGGTCGGCCGCGCCGAGCAGCTCGAACCAGTAGTGCCTGGCCTGCGCGGGGTCCGCCAGGAAGCCCAGACCGACGCTCACCGCGAACGCCACCACCGACCACACCGCCGCCGCGAACCGGCGCGTGGCCAGGAAGTACAGCCCGGAGATCGCGGGCACCAGCTTCACGCCCGCCGCCAGGCCGATCCCCGTGCCCGCGAGCCGCGCGTCCCGGGCCGTCATCGCGCCCAGCACCACCGCCGCCAGCAGCAGGTTCACCTGCCCGAAGTCGAACGTGTGCACCACCGGTTGCAGCCACAGCAGCACGGCGGTCCACAGCAGCGCCCGACGCCGCCACAGCGCCGCGTCCGCCGTCCAGCCCTCGCCGGCCACCAGGCGCAACGCGACCCGCACCATCCAGTACAGGCACAGCCCCGACAGCAGCCTCAGCACCCACTGGGCGGCGACCCACGGCAGCCACGTCATCGGCAGGAACACCAGCGCGCCGAACGGCGGGTAGGTGAACGGCAGCGGGAAGTCCGGCGGCGAGTTCGGCGAGGTGACGTCGTAGAGGTCGCCGGAGAGCACGTGCGGCGCGAGCGCCCAGTACACGTACAGGTCGATCGTCTCGTTGCCGAACCCGGTGACGATCGTCCAGGTGCGGCCCAGGATCGACACCACCAGCAGCACCGGCGCGGCGACCAGCAGCCACCGCTCCGCGTTCCCCAGCAGGCGCACGACGGACGACGACGGTTCAGGGGACACTGGGCTCGGCCTTCGTCGACGTCGTCGTGCGCGGCGCGCCGGCCGGCCGGCGACCCTCGGCGCGCACCGCCGCCGGCATCACCGCGAGGGTCAGCAGCCCCAGCAGCGGGTAGCACCAGCCCAACGCGGCCAGCGGCCACGGCCGGGGGATCTCCCAGATGCTCGGCTGCTGGTCGATCAGGAACGTGATCAGGTCCGCGCCGGTCACCACGACCCACGCGGCGGCGACGGCTGTCACCGGCCACGTGCGGCGCGCGCCGTAGACGGCCCACAGCACCAGCGGGATCACCCACACCCAGTGGTGGCTCCAGGAGATCGGCGAGAGCAGCAACCCGAACAGCTGCACGGCGACCACCGTGGCCAGCGCGTCACCGGCGCGCACGGCGGCCCGCAGCGCGAACCCGGTCAGCACGGCCGACACGGCGACCGCGAGCAGCCACGGCCACGTCATCCCGACGTCGTGGCCCAACGTCCGGGACAACGCGCCCCGCAGCGACTGGTTGATCGCCGACCCCACCGGCCCGACCCGGTCGGCCGCGCCGAGCAGCTCGAACCAGTAGCGCCACGAGTCCGACGCCGACGCGGCGAACCCGACGGCCACGGTGAACCCGAACCCGACCGCCGTCCACAGCGCGGCCTTGAACCGGCGCGTCACCAGGAAGTACAGCACCGAGATCGCCGGGGTCAGCTTCAGGCCCGCCGCGACACCGACACCGAACCCCGCCACCAGGTGCCGGGTGGCGACCACGGCGGCGAACGTGCCGGCGATCAGCACCAGGTTGATCTGCCCGAAGTCGAGGGTCTTGCGCACCGGCTCGCACCACAGCGCCAGCGCCGTCCACAGCAGCGCCCGGCGCGACCAGGTGCCGTCGAACCGCTCCCCCGACCTGGTCGCGACCAGCGCCAGCGCCGTGCGCACCAGCCACCAGAGGCACACCAGCGACAGGACCTGCCACGCGATCCGCGCGGCCACCCACGGCAGCCAGGACAGCGGCAGGAACACCACGGCCGCGAACGGCGGGTAGGTGAACGGCAGCGGGAAGTCGGCCGTGAACGGCATGTCGATCGTGTAGAGCTGGTCGGTCAGCAGGTTCGGCGCGAGGGTCCAGTAGACCTTGAGGTCGATCATGCCCCAGCCGGTCGGCGCGCCGAGCCGCCAGAAGTACCAGCCCAGCGACAGGCACAACACCAGCGGCGCGAACCTCAGCACCCGCTGTTCGAACCGCTCAACCACCCGTGCTCCCGCGCTGCTTCCCGGACGTGTCCTGCTCGCCCGCCACCTCGTCGCCCTCGACCGGCCGCGGCGCCGGCCCGGCCTCGGGCGGCGCCTGCTCGCCGACCCGCGTCGGCCGGTCGGCGTCGTTCGCCCGCGCCTTCAGCTCCTTGACCAGCGACCACACCGGCCGCCGGGCCAGGAGGGCGCGGCCCACCCACACGCCGATCAGGACGGTGACGGCCAGGTAGGACCACCAGATGACGGGGTTCGCCGAACCATAGTGCCACCGGGCGACGATCGTGCCGTCGGGGAGCGTGACGAGGACCATCCACACCGAGAAGCCGGCCGCGGCGGCGAGCCACCTGTCCTGCCACGCGAACGCGGCGGCGAGCGCCAAGGCCCAGGTGAAGTACCACGGGAGCACGGACGGTGCGAGCACGGACGCGGCCAGCAGGGCGATCGCGGCGCGGCGCACGGCGTCCACGCCGCCCGCCCGCGCGAGCCACCACTGGCGCACCAGCACGGCGGCCAGCACGTACACGCCGGCCGACCGGAAGAAGCCGAGGAAGCCCTCGTAGGTGGCGCCCGGGACGTGCCGCCCGACCGAGTGGTACAGCAGCTCGGCGACGGCGCAGGGCAGCGACATCCACGTCAGCAGCGGCGTCTGGCTCTGCAGCACGTTGATCCAGCCGAGGTCGACCCCGGCGACGATCGTGGACAGCGCGAAGACGGCCGCGAACGCGACACCGCCGACCGCGCAGGCCTGGAGGAACCGCTGCCGAGCCGGGCCGGACAGCCGCGCCACCCACACCCACACCAGGAACGGCACCACCAGGACGGCGGTCGCCTTCACCGCGGTCGCCAGCGCGATCACCGCGATGCCGCGCACGTGCTTGCCGTCCAGCACGAACAGCACGCCGACCGCCATCAGGCCGACCATCAGGATGTCGTTGTGCGCGCCGCCGATGCCGACCGCGAGCACGAACGGGTTCGCCACGGTCAGCCACAGCGCGATCGACGTGCGCCCGCCCAGGTGCCGGGCCAGCCCGGGCATCGCCCACGCGAGCAGCACCAGCCCGCCGAGCACCGCGAGTCGCATGAGGACCGCGCCGATGATCACGTTGTCGCCCGTGATCGCGACCGTGTACTTGGCCAGCATGAGGAACAGCGGCCCGTACGGCGACGGCGTGTCCTGCCACAGCGAGGCGACGTTCCCGCCCAGCGGCAGGGGCAGCGCGGACGCGCCGGTCGTGTACGGGTCGTACCCGCGCAGCAGGACCGCGCCCTGCGCCAGGTAGCTGTAGACGTCGCGGCTGTAGAGCGGCGGCGCGATGATCATGGGTGCGGTCCAGGCGGCGGCGGCCAGCACCACGCCGCGCCCGCCGACCTCGCCCGCGCGCACCATCCGGCCCAGCCGGACCCACGAGTAGACCAGCAGCGCCACGCCGGCGAACACCACGGCGGTGGCGAGGTCGCGGCCGTGGCCGTACCGCACCGCGTTGAGGATCGTGCCGCTCAGCAGCGGGTCGCGCCGCAGCACCGCGCCGGCGCCGATCCCGCCGACCGTGATCAGCAGGCCGCCGAGCGCGCCCAGGCGCAGCACCTTCGGGGGGACCTGCCGGAGGACCGCCGCCCACGTGCCGGCCTGGCGAGCCGGGCCGTCCGTCCGCGCGCTACTTCCGCTCACCTCAGCGGTCACAGCCAGGCCCACCTCATCGGTCTCGTGTTCGGTCCTCGTCCCCGTCGACCGCGTCTGCTGCCGACGACATCACCATCATGGCGGGGATCAAGGACGAATGAGGCCACGATCGGTAATGTTGACACGATCAGCTACCACTGTTGACCAAAAGCCGCCTACTTAGCCGTGTTGTTACCCCGCTTTGTGATGATTCACACGAACGGGCAACCACGATGGCGTGTGTGGTTCGTCACCCGGCCGCGAGTTCGGGGTGCTTCTCGAGGTAGCCGCGCACGAACGGGCACCGCGCGACGACAGCGAGGCCCTTGGCGCGCACGTCCTCCAGCGCGTGCCGGACCAGCGCGCTGCCCAGCCCCTTGCCCTCGACGGCTACCTCGGTGTGGGTGAACGTGACCACGCCGTCGGCCGAGGTGTACTCGGCGAAGCCGCCCAGCTCGCCGTCCAGGCGCACCTCGTAGCGGGACAGCTCGGGGTTGTCGGACACGGACGCTGAGGTCACCGCTGCTCCTCCGGGGTCGGGTCGGGCGAGTGCCACGGTAGTCGCAGCGTGCAAGATTGTCGGATGGACGTGTATCTGCTGATCCTGGGCGACCACCTGCCCAACCCGTACACGGGTCGGGAGGTCACCGAGTGCGACCGGCTGCGGGCCGTGGTGGAGCAGGCCGTCGTGGCGGAGGAGGCCGGGTTCGCCGGTGTGGCGATCGGCGAGCACCACTTCACCAGGTACATCGTGTCGGCGCCGGAGCTGCTGCTGGCGACGATCGCGGAGCGCACGTCGACGTTGCGGCTCTCGACGGGTGTGACGCTGCTCGCGCACCACGACCCGGTGCGGGTGGCGGAGAACCTGGCCACGCTGGACGTGCTGTCGCGGGGTCGGGCGGAGCTGATCGTGGCGCGGGGTGTGTCGCAGCGCACGGACGTGGCGTTCGGGGTGCAGGACGACCTGAGGGCGCGGTTCGACGAGAACCTGCGGCTGCTGCTGCGGCTGCTGGAGGAGCGGCACGTCACCTGGGAGGGCAAGTACCGCAGTCCGCTGGTGGACGTCACGACGAGGCCGCGCCCGGTGCAGCAGCCGCGGCCGTCGGTGTGGATGGGCAGCGGGTCGGCGGTGTCGGCGGACCTGGCGGTGGAACTGGGGTTGCCGCTGATGCTGCCCAGCACGTTGCGGGACCCGAGCACGCACCGGCCGGTGGTGGAGCGCTACCGGGCGGCGATGGGCGGGCGGGGGCGGGTCGCGCTGCCCAGCCACGTGTTCGTCGCGCCGACGGCGGCGGAGGCGCGTGCGGTGTGGCGACCCCACCTGGCCGCGTACGCGCAGTTCGCCGACCCGTGGCGCGGTGACGGTGAGGTGGACGTGGACCTGCTGATGGAGGGCGCGGCGGTGTGCGGCGACCCGGCGGAGGTGACCGCGCGGCTGAACCGGCTGACCGAGCTGCTGTGCCTGGACGCGCAACTGGTGATGGTCGACATAGGGGGTCTGCCGCACCACGCCGTGCTGGACGCGATCCGCCTGTTCGGCCGGGAGGTCCTGCCGAACCTGAACCCCGGCCCGGCCCGGGTCACGGATCCGCCGCGCGCGTGCTGACGTCGCGCGATTCGGCGGTGACGCGGCGCACCCGGTCGGGCACAAGGCGCTGCGGAACGCGCGGGCGTGCGGGTGGCGGTTTCGTACCCGGGATTACCCGATCGGCCTCCCGCACGTCCGCTGCCGGGCGTTTCGGGAGCTCCCGCGGCCTGCCCGCGGGTCACACCACGTCGCGTCGGGCGAACGGGAACCGATATCGCGCCGCATTTCCTGCTCGGTGGTGAGCGGCCACCGCCCGATTCGTGCCGGGCTTTCGGAACAATGGCGGGAGCGGTATTTCCGGCCGTATACGTAGAACTCGCGCGTTCTGGGTACACCGGCGGGGAAGGAGGTCACCATGGTCCAGCCCCAACCGCCCGACCCGCGGCCCGTGCCCGTGCCGGAGCCGGTGCCCCAGCCGCCCCGCGAGCCGTCGCCCGCCACGGAGCCGCCGATCCCTCCGACCCCGGAGCCACCCGCGCCCAACGAACCCGCGCCGAACGAGCAACCGCCCAACCGGTGACGGCGTGACGGACGAGCAGGGCCGCACCCGGAGGGTCGGGGCGTGCGGTTCCGCGCCCCGGGTGCGGCCCTGCTCGCAAAGCCGCGGCGAGAGGTGCGGGCCCGGCCGGAACGTCGCGTGCAGCCGGCCCACCGGTCGCCCGGGTCGTGGAGGGAGCCGTCAAACGGCACGGATTCAGCTCCGCACGACGACCAGCCGCCGGGTGGCGCGGGTCAGGGCGACGTACCGCTCGGCCGGTGACATGCGCTCGGGGTCGACCACCACGACCGTGTCGAACTCCAAGCCCTTGGCCGCCCGCGGCGTCAGGGGGCCGGTCGGGGTGATCACCGCGAACGTGCCCGTGTCCGGGCGGAACGACTCCGGGTCGGCGCCGACGACCTCCAGCGGCGGCTCGCCGTGCCGCACGGACGTCGGCGGCACGGCGGTCGGGTCCACCTCGGCCAGCGCGCCGGCGGCGTAGGCCATGATCTCGGCCGGGGTGCGGTAGTTGACCGTGAGCCCGCGGTACTGCCAGCGGTCGCCCGCCAGCGGCCGCAGCACCGTCCCCCAGTCGCGGGCCCCGGCCGCGGACTGGCGCTGGGCCAGGTCGCCGACGATCGTCATGGACCGGTTCGGGCCGCGCCGGGCCAGCACCCGCCAGTCCATCCCGGACAGCTCCTGCGCCTCGTCCACCACGATGTGGCCGTAGGTCCACTCGCGGTCGGCGGCGGCGCGTTCGGCGAGCACGCGGTGGTCGGGGGCGGTGTGCCGGTCGGCCAGCCACTCGGCGTTCACCAGGTCCACGGCCCGCAGGTCCTCCTCGTACATCTCGGCGTCGGTGTCGATGACGTGCAGCACGCCTTGCGCGTACTCCACGGCCCGCCGGCGCTCCTCCGCCGCGCGGCGCTCGGCCGTGCCGTCGGAGCCCAGCAGCTCGGCGGCCTCGTCCAGCAGCGGCACGTCGGAGACCGTCCACGCGGTCGGGTCGTCGCGGTGCAGCTCCGGGTGACCGAGGGCGAGGCACCGGCCCGCGTAGAGGTCGGCCAGCAGCTCCTGCGGGGTGAGCAGCGGCCACAGCACGTCGACCGCCCGGCGCACGTCCGGGTGCCCGGTGAGTTCCCGGCGCACGTCGGCCGCCAGCTCCGGCCAGTCCAGGCCGATGAGGTCCAGCGCGGGCGCGACGAGGGCGTCCACCAAGGCCCGGTGGAACACCGGCCGGGCCTCGTTGTGCGGCAGTCCGGCGTCCCGCGCCCGTTGCCTGGCCCGGTCGGCGATCGGCGCGGTCAACGGGACGGTGACGTCCTCCAGCTCGACGTCGATCGGCACGGCGGGCAGCTCCTGCCGGTCCGCGACGGCCGCCGCCAGCAGGTCCAGCGCCGACAGGCCGCCCTTGAGCGCCTGCACCCGCGGGGTGTCCTCCCGTTCGGTCCGCACGCCGGGGAACAGCTCGCCCGGCGTGGCGAACACGACGTCGGTCTCCCCGAGCGACGGCAGCACCTCCCCGATGTACCGCAGGAACCCGGGGTTCGGGCCGACGACCAGGACGCCTTGGCGGGACAGCCGCTCGCGCTGCGTGTAGAGCAGGTAGGCCACGCGGTGCAGCGCGACCGCCGTCTTGCCGGTGCCCGGACCGCCCTCGATCACCACCACGCCCCGGTGCGGCAGGCGGATCACCTCGTCCTGCTCGGCCTGGATGGTGGCCACGATGTCGCGCATGGTGTCCGAGCGGGGTGCGCCAACGCGTCGAGCAGCGCTTTCGAGGTGAGCTGGAGCTCGTCGTCGTGGAAGCTCTCCAAGCGCCTGCCCCTGGTCCGGAAATGGCGGCGCAGCGTCACGCCTTCCGGGTTCGCGGCGGTCGCCGTGTAGAACGGGCGGGCGGCCGGCGCGCGCCAGTCGGTCAACAGCGGTTCGTAATCGTGGTCGGTGTCGAACAAGCCGATGCGGCCGACGTAGACACGGTCGCCGTCGACGTCGATGCGGCCGAAGCACAGGTTCTCGTCAGCCAGTTTCAAGCGGCTGACCTGCTCGGACAGCCTCCGCACGGCCACTTCGCGGTGCCAGCGCTGCTCGTGGCCGTCGGTGAGCGCGGCGTCCAGCCCGGCCTGGGCGGCAGCCCGCTCCACCGCCAGCCGGTCGTGCAGGAAGGCGATCCGCTGTTGTTCCGCGGACAATTCCCCGGCAGTCACGCTTGCCCCCTGTGATATACTGGGATCAGCTTCATCCCGCCATTCACCGGCGAAATCAACCATCAGGTGTACCACATTTCCCGGCCCTTTTCACCGGACCGGCTCCGGACCGTCCGGTCGCGTGAAATGATCGCCGTCGTGGAATCCGACGAGTTGGTGGTCGCCGTCGCGCAGCACGCGCCCGTGCCCGGTGACGTCGCGGAGAACGCGCGCCGCGCCGCCGCGGCGGTGGCCGACGCGGCGGGAGCGGACCTGCTGCTGTTCCCCCTGCTGTCGTTGACCGGCTACGACCTGCGCCGCCTGGCCGAGCGGGCGTCCTGGGCGACCCCGGACGACCCGCGGCTGGACGTGGTGCGGGAGGCGAGTCGCGCCCACGGCGTCACGACCGTCGTCGGCGCCGCCTGGTCCGCGCCGGACGGCCGCCGGCTGCTGGCCTCGGTGGCGCTGCTCCCGGACGGCGGGGTCGAGGTGGCCGGCAAGCAGTACCTGAGCCGCGCCGAACGGGACCTGTTCGAACCGGGCGAGCCCGCGCCGCCGCTGGACGTGCGGGGCTGGCGGGTCGCGCTGGCCGTGTGCTTCGACGCGGCGGCACCCGAGCACGCCCTGGAGATGGCGCGGCGGGGCGCGGACGTCTACGCGGTGTCCGCGCTCTACACCGACGGCCAGGAACGGCGGCTGGACGTGCACCCGGCGGCCCGCGCGATGGACCACCGGATGTACGCGCTGGTGGCGAACCTCGCGGGCGCGGGGCCGGGGTGGCGCTCGTGCGGTGGCAGCGGGGTGTGGCACCCGGACGGACGACGGCTGGTCGAAGCGGGCACGGGCCCGCGGGTCGTGACGGCCCGGCTGGCGCGGGCCGAGCTGGAGCGGCTGCGCGCGGCCGACGCGGTGGCGGGGTACCGGGGGTAGTCGTGGGCGTCCTGGACGGCAAGGCCGTGATCGTGACCGGGGCCGGTCGCGGGCTGGGTGAGGCGTACGCGCGGCACGCGGCGGCGGAGGGCGCGCGGGTCGTGGTGAACGACGTCGAGGGCGCCGACCAGGTCGCGTCCTCGATCGTGGACGCGGGCGGCGAGGCGGTGGCGCACACCGGAACGGTGACCGATCCGGCGGTCGCGACAGAACTCGTGCAGCGGTGCGCGTCGGCGTTCGGGCGGGTCGACGGCTTGGTGAACAACGCGGGCATCACGCACTTCGGCGACCCGTGGGACGACGAGCCGGACGTGCTGCGCGCCGTGGTCGAGGTGAACGTGCTCGGCACGATGTACTGCGGCACGGCGGCGGCGAAGGTGATGCGCGGCGGGTCGATCGTGAACGTCGTGTCCGGCGCGATGCTGGGCCGCCCGAACGCGGCGGCCTACTCGGCGTCGAAGGGCGCGGTCGCCTCGCTGACCCTGTCGTGGGCCGGGGCGCTGGCCGCGCGCGACGTCCGGGTGAACGCCGTCGCGCCGCTCGCGTGGACCCCGATGATGGACCTCGACCCGCGCGCCGCCGCGATCAGCTCGCCCGAGCAGACCCCGGCCAGGATGGCGCCCCTGGTCACGTACCTGCTCAGCGACCGTTCCGCGCACGTGACCAGCCAACTGATCCGCTTCCTGCCGGACAAGCTGCACGTGATCTCCCAGTACGCGGTCAAGCAACCGGTGCTGACCCGCGAGTCGTGGGACGTGGACGCCCTCGCCGCCGCGTTCTCCTCGGACCTGGCCGCCGAACCGCCGAGCCCGGCCCGCTGGCAGGTCTGACCGGGCGTTCCGCGCCGGACGGCCGGCTCCGCGGTCACCACGTGCCCAGCGCCGGACGGGCCGCTGGTCGTGTCCGCGACCCGGCGGGTGCACGCCGCTGACGCGAACCCCTGCCGGAGTGACCGCTACGCGGTGACGCGCTGGCGGCGCAGCGGCACGACCAGCGGCGTGTCGGTCTCCGGGTCGGCGATCACCCGGCACGGCAGGCCGAAGACGTCCTCCACCAGCTCCGCGGTGACGATGTCGGCCGGTCGGCCCTGCGCGACCACGCCCTCGCCGGGCTTCATCGCGATCAGGTGGGTGGCGTAGCGGCACGCCTGGTTCAGGTCGTGCAGGACGGCGACGAGCGTGTGGTTGCCGTCCTCGTGCAGGTTCGCGCACAGGTCGAGCACCTCGACCTGGTGCGCGATGTCGAGGAACGTGGTCGGCTCGTCCAGCAGCAGGATCGACGTCTGCTGCGCCAGCACCATGGCCAGCCACACCCGTTGCCGCTGACCGCCCGACAGCTCGTCCACCAGCCGCTCGGCCAGGTCGTGCACGCCGGTCATCCGCATCGCGGCGGCGGTCACCTCCTCGTCCTCGACCGACCACTGCCGCAGCAGCCGCTGGTGCGGGTACCGGCCGCGCGCCACCAGCTCGCCGACCGTGATGCCGCCGGGCGCGATGGACGTCTGGGGCAGCAGCCCCAGCCGGCGGGCGACCTCCTTCGACCGGTACGTCGAGATCGCCTCACCGTCGAGGTAGACGGCGCCCGCGCTGGGTTTGAGCATGCGCGCCAACGCCTTCAGCACGGTCGACTTCCCGCACGCGTTGGGACCCACGATGACGGTGAACGAGCCGTCCGGGATCTCGACGTCCAACCCGGACGCGACCACGCGCTCGTCGTAGGACAGCGTCAGGTCCGATCCCCGCAACCTCGTCATGCCCTGCTCCCCTTCCGCCACTCGTGGGCCAGCAGCCACACCAGGTAGAGCCCGCCGATCGCGCCGGTGGCGATGCCCACCGGCAGCTGGGTCGTCGGGAACAGCCGCTGCACCGCCAGATCGCTCACGACCAGCAGCAGGCCGCCCATCAGCGCCGACGCGGCCAGACCGGGACCGGACGCGCCGGTGAGCCGGCGGGCGACCTGCGGCGCGGCCAGCGCCACGAAGCTGATCGGCCCGGCGGCGGCCGTGGCGACGGCGGCCAGGCCGACGCTCACCGCCAGCAGCGAAAGGCGGGTGCGCTCGGCGGGCACGCCCAGGCCGGTCGCCGCGCTGTCGCCCATCTCCAGCAGCGCCAGCCGGCGGCCGAGCGCCAACGCGCACGGCAGCAGCACGGCCAGCACCGCCGCGACGACCTGCGCCTGGTCCCAGCCCCGGTTGTTCAGGCCGCCGACCAGCCACGTCTGCGCGGCCAGCGCGCTCTCCAGGGTGGCCCGCGTGATCAGGTAGGAGTTGACCGCGAGCATCATGGCGCTCACGCCGATGCCGATGAGCACCAGCCGGAAGCCCTGCACGCCCTGCTTGAGCGCCAGCAGGTACACGGCGGTGGAGGTGAGCAGGCCCGCGACGGTCGCGCCGAGCGCGGTGGCCGCCATGCTGCCCTGCGCGAGCACGAGGACCGCGATCGCGCCGGTGGCCGCGCCCTGGGTGAAGCCGATGATGTCCGGGCTGGCCAACGGGTTGCGGGACAGGCTCTGCAGGATCGCGCCGCTGAGCGCGAGCGCCGCGCCGACCAGCAGGCCGGTGATCAGCCGCGGCAGGCGCAGCGTGAAGATGACGAAGTCGGCGTAGCCGTCGCCCTGGCCGGCGAACGTGGCCAGCACCTCGCCGACGGTGAGCGGGAAGTCGCCGGTGACCATGGTGGCCACGGCGGCGACCGCGGTCAGCACGGCGATCGCCGCGCTCACGAGCAGGGCGCGTTCGCTGATCCGCAGCGAGACGGCGGGCGTGCGCACGGTCCTCACAGCGTGGCCAGCTTCCGCCGCCGGCACAGCGCGATGAACACGGGGGCGCCGATGAACGCGGTGATGATGCCGACCTCCATCTCCTGCGGTGCGATGATCACCCGGCCGACGACGTCCGAGCCGAGCAGCAGGATCGGCGAGAGCACCGCCGAGTACGCCAGCACCCAGCGCTGGTCGCTGCCGCCGATCATGCGGGCCACGTGCGGCACGGTGAGGCCGACGAACGCGATCGGCCCGGCCGCCGCCGTCGCCGCGCCCGCCATGAGCGTGACGGCGAGGACGCCGAACGCGCGGGTGCGGTGGACGTTCGCGCCCAGCGCCCTGCCCGTGTGGTCGCCCAGCGCCAGCACGTTGAGGTTGCGGGCCAGCAGGAACGCGATCAGGATGCCGGGCAGCACGAACGGCGAGACCTGCCCGACCAGCTCGAAGTCACGGCCCGCCAGCGAGCCGACGTTCCAGAACCGGAACGAGTCGAACGTGTGCGTGAACAGCAGCAGGATCGCCGAGACGTAGGCGTACAGCACCGCGGTCAGCGCCGCGCCGCTGAGCACCAACCGGTCCGGCGTGGCCGCGCCGCGACCGGCCGCGCCCAGCACGTAGACGACGGTCGCCGTGCCCGCCGCGCCGAGCAGCGCGAACCACACGTACCCGGTGGGACTGGTGATGCCGAAGAACGCGATGGCGGACACGATCGCCGCCGCCGCGCCCATGTTCACGCCGAGCAGGCCGGGGTCGGCGAGCGGGTTGCGGGTCAGCGCCTGCATCACCGCGCCGGACAGGCCGAGCGCCGCGCCGACCAGCAGGCCGAGCACGGCCCGGGGCACGCGGACATCGCGCACGATGGCCGCGTCACCGGTGCCGTCGTCGGCCAGGAGCAGGGCGAAGGTGTCGGCGAACGGGATGCTCTTGGTGCCGATCCACAGGCTGAGCAGCACGATCACGCCCAGCACGCCGATCGACACGAGCAGGCCGACCCCTCGCACCGCTTCGCGCGACACCCGCACCTCCCCGGAAGTTTAGGTAAGGCTAACCGACACGGGGGCCGAGTCGATCGTCCGGCCGGGCCCGATGGCCGAGGCGGACCCGGGCGCACGGGCCGGCGTCGGGCGACCCGGCCGGTGCGGCGACACCGCGTCGCAGCGGCTCGGCTCCGACGAGGCGGTCCACGCGGAGTGACCGGAGACCGCCTCCGGTCGAGCCGGGCAGCACCGGTCCGGGCGGGATCGGCCGGGCTCGCGCCGCTTCGTGGGGCGTGGACGACGGTGGGGTGGCGATGCGACCCGGGCCGCGAGCGGCCATCGCCCCGCCCCGGTTCGCCCACCAGCACGTCGTGGTCGGCGGTGTCGGAGGAGGTCCGGTCCTGATCAGCCCGCGCCCGACTCGGGTGCCACCGCGCCGCAGTGCGGCCAGGCCGAGAAGTCGCGGGTGCGTTCCCAGGTGCGGCGGGCCAGGGCGATGTTGCGCTCGGGGTCCAGCGCGTCCCGCGGTGTCGCGGAGTACTGCCGCAGCAGACGGTCGGACAGCTGGAACACTCCCCAGTTGTCGGTGCCGTCGACGTTGGCCAGCACCCACAGCGGGTCCACCCCCGAGGCGCACCGGGCCACGGCCACCGCGCGGTCGGGCTCCTCGGGGAACACCTCGCGGATGCGCTCCTCGACCCGTTCGGCGGGCCAGCTGCGCAGCTCGGCCTTCTTGGCGTACAGGGCGCTCTTGGTGGCTTCGTCCGCCTCGCCCGTGGCGGGCAGCCCGCTCAGCACCTGGAAGCCGATGGTGCGCATCCGCGTGCGCGGGCCGAAGTTGTCGTCGATCGCCAGGACGCCGCCGATCTCGCGCAGGAGCGTCTGCAGCTCGTGGACGCACTCGCCGCTCTGGCCGATCCGCAGCACGTCGGGACAGCGATCGGACAGCAGCAGCGGCACGGTGGCAGGCGCGACCTGCCGCCGCGAGTCGACGAGCACCGCCACGAGCCCGACCACCAGCGCCACCGCGACGACCGCGGCGGCCTTCCACCACACCACCCGCCGTCGCACCACCGGCTCGACGGGCTCCGGGCCGTCCGTGGCGGACGCGGACGCGCTCACGGGCGCGACGGACGAGGTGCTCGGCGCTTTGGCCTCGCTGCGGCGCAGCTCGAGGACCAGCCACAGCCGGCGCAACTGCGCCACCTCTTCGCGAGTCGCCCGACACGCGCGGGCGAAGCGCTCCACCACCCCGAAGTCCGCCGGCAGCGACTCCCCCGTGCAGTACCGGTGCAGCGCGGACCCGCTGACCCCCACCCGCCGTGCCAGATCCTGGTAGCTGCGTCCGGACCGCTCCTTCAATCCCCTGAGCCGCTCGGACAGGTCGGTGCCGGGTTCACCGCCCATGCCGCCCCTCCCTCCGATCCCACTATGGCAGAGAAGGCCGCCGAGTCGGGCGGCATCCCGCACCGCGTCCCACCACCACGCCGTTGCCGCAGCTCGAAGCCTCGTCACATCCCACCGTCCCGCCGCCGTTGTCCGGCCCGACGGGTGATCGGAACAGTCCGCCACGTCCCATGGCGAAAGGAGAACGACCGTGTCCGGAACACGCGCCTTGTTGATCGCCCTCGTCGTCACCGCGGCAGGCGTCACCGGGTTCACCGCACCCGCCGCGGCGGACGCGCGGATGTCCTACTACTGCAACGACGAGGGCATGTGGTCCCCCGTCGCGTGGATCCCGATCCACCGCTCGGCCACGGTGTGGAGCGCCGACTGCCACATGGGCGTCGGGGCCAACAGCAACGCCGTGCGCGCGCTCCAGCGAACCCTCCAGTACTGCTACCGGATCGCCCTGACGATCGACGGCGACTTCGGCGGCAACACCCGGAAGGCGCTGATGAGGGCGCAGGCGGTCGAGGGCATCCCCGCCGACGGCGAATACGGTCCGCAGACCCGCAGGGCGATCAAGCACTACCCGGTCAAGACGAGCGGGGACTGCAACCGCGTGCCGTGAGCACGTGCGGACCCTCGCCCGCTGTCCCGGGCGGGGGTCCGCACCTCCCTGCCGTGCCGTCGGGCCTCTCGTGGTCCGCGTGGCACCTCACCGACCCGTGGCGCGCAGGCCGTCCCGGGATCGCGTCACCACGCGATCGGGCGATGGCGATGACAAGGTGGCCGGCCACCTGATCGTGCTAGGTTCGAGTGGCCGACGCACGTTGCGGGCGCGGGAGGAGCAGCGGTGGATCAGCCGAGCACCGCCGACGCGGGCAGGCTGAGCTACGCGATCTTCACCCTGGCCCGGGCGCACCGCGGGTTCGCCGCCGCGCTGCTGCGCGACCTGGACCTGCACCCCGGCCAGGAGCTGCTGCTGATGCGGCTGCTCGACCGCGACGGGCAGACCCAGTCCGAACTGCTCGGCCGCGTCGGGCTGGACCACTCGACGGTGTCGAAGTCGTTGCGGCGCATGCAGGAGGCCGGGCTGCTGACCCGGGAGCCCAGCGAGCGCGACCGGCGGGTGCTGCACGTGTGGCTCACCGACAAGGGCCGGGCGATGCGGGAACCGCTGACCGACCTGTGGGCCACGCTCGAACGCGCCTGCACCGCCGGCCTGACCGCGGCCGAGATCGACGCCTTCACCCGGCTCGCCGGCGCGGTCGAACACGCGATCGCCCGTCGGGCATCCGCTGAGGAGACATCGTGAAAGCCGTTGTGCTCAACCGCTTCGGCGGCCCGGAAGAGCTGCGCCTGGACCAGGTCGACCGGCCCGAGCCCGGTCCCGGCCAGGTGCGCCTGCGGGTGCGGGCGGTCGGCGTGAACCCGTTCGACGCGAAGGTGCGCGAAGGCGCCATGGAGTCCGTCTTCACCACGCCGCTGCCCACGATCCTCGGCATCGAGGTCGCGGGCGAGGTCGACGCGGTCGGCCCGGACGTCACCGGGCTGTCGATCGGCGACGAGGTCCTCGGCTGGTCCGACACCGGCGCGTACGCCGAGCACGCGTTGGCCACCACGGTCGCGCGCAAGCCCGCGGGGCTGTCGTGGGAGCACGCCGTGACGCTGCCCGTGGCCGTCGAGACCACCGACCGGGCGCTGCGCCTGCTGGGCGTCAAGGCGGGCGAGACGCTGCTGGTCAACGGCGCGGCGGGCGGTGTGGGCACGATGGCCGTGCAGCTCGGCGTGCTGGCCGGGCTGCGGGTCGTCGGCACCGCCGGACCGGCCAACCAGGAGCACGTCGCCGCCCTCGGCGCCACGCCGACGACGTACGGTGACGGCCTGGTCGAGCGGGTGCGCGCGGTGGCGCCGGACGGGGTCGACGCGGTGTTCGACGTGGCGGGCAAGGGCGTGCTGCCGGCCGCGATCGAGCTGCGCGGCGGCACGGACCGCATCGTCACGATCGCCGACGCCCCGGCCGCCGCCGAGCTGGGCGTGGTGTTCACCGGCGGCCCGCAGGAGCGGTCGGCCGAACGCCTGGCCGAGCTGGCGGAGCTGGCCGCGAAGGGCGAGCTGCTGACCACCGTGGCCGCGACGTTCCCACTGACCGAGGTCGCCGAGGCGCACCGCCTGGTCGCCGGGGGCCACGGGCGCGGCAAGGTCGTGCTGACCGCATGAGCCCGCCGTCCGCCGTCGGGCCCGACCGCCCTCGGTCTACTGCCCGGCTCCGCTGTCCGGGCGTGACGGCGTCGCGGTGATGCGGACCCATCCGTCGGTCGGGTCGACGGCTTCGACGTCGAAACCGTCGGGCCAGGACGCCGGCACCGGCTCGCCCAACCCGGACGGGCCCGCCGGGACCGCGTAGCACACCGCCTGGTCGACCAGCCGCGCGGCGAGCAGCCGGTGCGACAGGTCAGGACGACAGGCGGCCGGCACGAAGCGCGTCCCGCCCGCGTGCAGCGTCTTCAGCAGGTGGTCGAGGTCTTCCGTGACGGTGGTGGCGGTCAGCGTGAAGGCGGCCCGGTGCCGGCGGACCAGGGCCCGGCTCGGCGAGGTGATCCGCCCGTGCCGGTCGGTCCCGTACAGCCAGGTGCCGTGGGGGCGCCCGAGCGCCGGCGCGTGCGACCAGGGCCGCAGCACCTGCCGGACGGTGTCGGCCGGCACGTTCACCTCGACGTCCACCCCGGCGGCGCGCGGCCTGGCGCGCCGCCTCCCGCCTGCGAGGTCGGGTCCGCCGGGCCGATGACGACCCGGGCGATGCCCGCGTCGAGGACTGCGTGGCGGCACGGCGGCGTCAGGCCGTGGTGGTTGCCCGGTTCGAGGGTCACCACCGCGGTGCCGCCCCTGGCACGGTCGTCCGCCGCGGTCCAGGACGACGCAGCCGACCGGTGGGTTCGGGCTCGTCCCACCCAGGCCGAAGGTCGACAGGACGACCGCACGGCGCATGGCGCTCACCTCGATCTCGGACGCCACCGTCACCGACTCCCTCCGCCGTTCGCCCTCGCGCGGCGCCGACCGCGTCCGCCGCCTGCGTCACATCGGGTTCTGCCCGCGCTCCGCGGGCAGGTGTCGAGCACGGCGCTGGACCACCACCACGCTCGACACGATCGGCACGCAGAGCAGCACCGCGCCGAGCATCCCGACGCGCAGCCCCACTGCCTCCGCGACCAGGCCCATCAGCGGCGGGTACAGGACCGAGCCGGAGACGCCCGCAGCCGACAGCACGCCGCTCATCCGGTTCACCCGGTCCGGGAACAGGACACCACCGAGCGCCATGATCATCGGGTAGATCGGGCCGTAGCACACACCGACCAGGCCGAACAGCACGATTCGCGCGACCGTCCCGGTGACCGCGAGCGCGCCCAGCAGGAACACGCCCGAGGCGATCACGCACAGGTAGGTGAAGGTGTAGTAGCTCATCCGCTCGACGAACCAGTCCGCGCCGAGCCTGCCGATCGCCAACCCCGCCCAGTACACCGCCAGCACGAGCGTCGCCTCGGCCACCGTTTCGGTGTCCAGCAGCCGCACCACCCAGTTCGACACCGCGAGCTCCGCGGCGACGTACAGGTTGATGGCGATGGCCAGACCCCCGAACGGGATCAGGCTGCCCGCGATGCGCAACCCGCGCGCCGCGCGGTCGGTGGAAGCGGCGCTGTCACCGCCCTTGCCCGACGGCATCGACCCGGTGAGCATGACCGCGGCGATGCCCGCGCCGACCACCGCCGTGCCGATGAGGATCGGGCGCCACCCGACGTCCAGCAAGGAGAACCCGCCCACGACCAGCGGGCCGGAGAACGCGCCCAGCGCCACGTACAGGTGCAGTCGGTTCATCGCCCTGCCGCGCTCGTCGCGGTGCAGGTCCAGGAAGAGGCCGTTGATACCGCCTTCCAGGATGCCGGTGGCCCAGTAGCTCGGCGCGGCGGCGATCACGAGCAACGTCCAGTCCTGGCACACAACCATGAGCGCGAGGCTCACCGGGTAGGCGACCAGCGCGGAACCCAGCACGACCGGCCTGCCGAACCGGTCGACCAGGTAGCCGCTGGTGACCGCGCCGAGCGTGTAGAGCAGGGCGCCGACCAGGAGCAGGAGCCCGAAATCCGCGTCGCCGCGGCCGAAGTCGGTCAACAGCGACCGGACCAGCGACGGCAGGAGGACGAGGTTCCACCCCACCAGGAAGAAGACCGCGTACACCGCGACCTTGAGCCTGCTCCGACGCGGTGTCGCGCTCATCGTCACCCTGTCCTCCACTGGCTCCCCTTCATCCGTTTCCCCGCACCTCGCCGACGAGGCCGGCCAGCTCCGCGTGCAGGGCCGCGTCCCCCGCCGCCAGGACCGTGGTGCTCGTGTGGTCGACCTCGCCACCGGTCAGCGTCGTGGCACGCCCGCCCGCCTCCCGGACCGCCAGCGCACCGGCCGCGTAGTCCCACGGTCCGCCGTCGATCTCCACGAACGCGGACAGCCGGCCGCGTGCGACCGACGCGAGGGCCGCCGCGCCACACCCCGACATGCGCAGTTCGGCTCCGTGGTCCCACATCGCGTTCAGCAGCGCGCGCGCTTCGTCGCGCAGGGGCGGCGCGGACGCGCTGAGCCCGACCGTCGGCACCGCCACCGGCGTGGGGCCGCCGCCCGTCACGAGCCGTTGCCCGTCCATCCACGCGCCGCCGCCGCGTTCAGCGAGGACCGTGGTGCCCGCCAGGGGGTCGTGGAAGCCGCCGACGACCACCGCACCGCGTACCACCAGCGCCATCGTCACCCCCCAAGGCCGCAAGCCGCGCACGTAGTTTCCCGTGCCGTCCAAGGGGTCCACCACCCAGACGCGGTCCGGGTCGCCGGAGAGCGCGCCGGACTCCTCGGCGAGGACCGCGTCACGCGGGTACCGGCCGCGCAACGCGCGGAGGATCAGCGCCTCGGAACACCGGTCCGCGGCGGTGACCAGGTCGGCGCCCCGCTTGCGAGTCGCCGACGAAGCGCTGCCCTCCTGCAGGTCCAGCAGCAGCCGGCCCGCTTCGCGCAGCACCTCGTCGACGAACTCGGTCGCACCCATGTCAGCGCGACACCCCGCCCGGACCGGCGGGCCGGACCAGCTCGCCGCGTTCCCTGCGGTCGAAGAACTCCGCCAGGATCGCGTTGTCCTCGTAGCCCAGCGCGTGAGTGGCGGCTTCCGCTTCGGTGAACCACTTCAGGCGCTGCCCCTCGGTGAGCACCACTCGGTCGAGGTCGAGGTCCACCTCGGTCCAGAACGTGTGCTCGGTGCCGTAGGAGCGCTCCAGCGAGACCAGCGGGTGCACGGCGCCCAGGTCGAGCACCACGCCCATCTCCTCCTCGATCTCGCGCCTGATGCACTCGTGCGGCTGTTCGCCCGGTTCGAGGTAGCCGCCCGGCAGGCACCACGTGTTCGGGAACTTGATGGTGGGCTTGTCGTCACGGAGGTACAGCAGCACCTCCCCCGCCGGGTTGACCATCACGATGTTGGTGCCCTCGTCCATGCGCTTCACCCCGTCAGGTGGTTCTGGTGTACGCGAGTGCGACCTTGCGCACCGCGCGGACGACGTCCTCGACGTCCTGCCCGGTCATCTTCGGGTACAACGGCAATGACAGGATCCGCTCGGAGACGTCCGCCGCGACCGGCAGCTCCTCGGGTCCCATGCCGAGGTTGTCGCGGTAGTACGGTTGCAGGTGCATCGACCTGAAGTGCACGCCGGTGCCGATGCCCTCCTCGCGCAGGGCGATCATGAACTCGTCGCGGGTCACCGTCATCAGGTCGAGGTCCAGCGCCACGACGTACAAGTGGTGCGAGTGCGTACCGAACCCGCGGCGCGCCAGGGGGCGCAGTGCGGCGAGGTCGGCGATCGCCTCGTCGTACCGGGCCGCGTACCGGGCCCGCACCTCGCGGAACGCGTCGAGCTTCCGGAGTTGGTGCAGGCCGAGCGAGGCCTGCACGTCGGTCATGTTGTACTTGTAGCCGGGCTCGATCAGCTCCCAGTGCAGCGAGGCGTCGGGCGAGTAGCGCTTCCAGGCGTCCTTCGAGATGCCGTGCAGGCTCAGGACCCTGGCCCGCTCCGCCACCGCGTCGTCGTCGGTGACCAACAACCCGCCTTCGCCGGTCGTCATGTTCTTCGTCGGGTAGAAGCTGAACGCCGCCGCGGTGCCCAGTCCGCCGACCTTGCGGTCCCCGTGCGTGGCGCCCATGGCGTGCGCGGCGTCCTCGACCACCGGCAGGCCGTGCCGCTCGGCGATGGCGAGCAACGCGTCCATGTCGCAGGTCTGACCCGCCATGTGCACGGGCAGGATCGCCTTGGTCCGGGACGTGATCGCCTGCTCGACCAGGTCCGGGTCGATGTTCAACGTGTCCGCTTCGACGTCGACGAAGACCGGTGTGGCACCCAGGTGCAGCACCACGTTGGCCGTCGCCGGCCACGACACCGGCGTGGTGACGACCTCGTCGCCGGGGCCGATGCCCAGCGCGGCGAGACCGACGTGGAGCGCGCCGGTGCAGGAGTTCATCGCGATCGCGTGCCGCACGCCCAGGTATTCGGCGCACTGCGCCTCGAACCGCTTCGTCTTCGGACCGGTGGTGAGCCACCCGGACCGCAGCGTGTCCAGGACCTCCTGCTCCTCCTCGCGTCCTATCAGGGGCAGGGCGAACGGCAGGAACGCACGGCGCACCTGCTCGCCGCCCTCGCGCGCCGGTTTCGCCACCACGGCCTTCAGCGAGGCCACCGTGGAGTACCGGGGGTCGTCCGTGGCGACGGCTTCGGCGCTCAGCGCCCGGTGCAGTTCCTCGACGCCCCGCTCGACGGTCGTCGCGGGCAGGAACCCGGTGAGCTTCGCGAACTTCTCCTGGCTCACCCGGTAGCTGCGCTGGTCCGGACCGCCTTCCCGGATCTCCAGCGGCACGCCGCCGAGCTGCTTCGCGACCCGTTCGGCGAGACCTCCCACGGTCACGTTCTCGCCCACCACGTTGAACGCGTCACCCAGCGGGAGGTCCTCCAGCGGCAGGTCCACGCACCGCAGGTACGCCGCCGCGGCGTCGCGCACGTGCAGCAGCGGCCGCCACTGACCACCGCCGTGCACCTGGATGGGCCTGCCCGAGACCGCGTGGGAGACCATCCGGTTCACCACGAGGTCCAGGCGCATCCTCGGTGAGACGCCGAACAGCGTCGCCATGCGCAGTGAGATGACCCGGAACTTGTCCGAGGCGAGCGCGTTCAACGCCTGCTCGGTCGCCTGCTTCGTCGACGCGTAGACCGTGAGCGGTCGCTGCCGCGCCGACTCGTCCAGCAGGCTGTCACCGCCCGCGCCGTACACGCTGCACGACGAGGCGAACACGAACCTGCTCACGCCCTCCTCGACGGCGAGTTCGGCCAGCCGGATGGTGGCGTCCTGGTTGACCTGCACCGTCCAGTCCGGCGCCAGGTCACCCGCCGGGTCGTTGCTGATCGCGGCGAGCGAGATGACCGTGTCCACGCCCACGAGGTCCGCCGCGGCGACGTCGCGGACGTCGCACCGCCTGATCTCCACACCGGGTGCGCCGATCACCCCGTTCAGCGGGTGATCGCCGAAGTAGAACTTGTCGACCGCCACCACCTCGTGGCCGGCCTTCAACAACACGGGTAGCAACACCGAGCCGAGGTAACCACCGGCACCGGTGACCATGATTCTTCTGCTGTCGCGCATTCATCCCCCAAAGAACAATGCGCCGGACGGCGTCCACGACTGCGCGGCAGCCCGGTTCCGCGACACGGACGATCGGACCGCGGCCCGATCCGGATCGCCATTCCGACTCTTCGCACGCGATCGTTCGATGCCGGGACTCGCGTGCTCGCGTTCCGTTGATGTCAATCAACCCGCCCGCGCGCATCCGTCCGTTTCCCCACCGCGGATCACGCCGGGCGTCAACTCCCCCCTCGGCCGCCCCCCTTCGCGACCTGTTCGTGACGATAACGTTTCATTCGCAGGATGTAAAGCAGTACCACCCCCTGGTGGCCGGTTCGCCCTTCCGAACACCCGTCAATCTGCGAAGTCACAGCACCGAAGTCACCTGTAAGCGCTAACCAGGCGCGGTCGCGTGGAATCCCGGGAAGACCTGGGCAGTGGTTGCCGAACCACCACCGTCAGCCAGTCTGACCTGCGCAGAGGTTATCGCGACCGCAATAGCAATGACACTGCCCGGATCGGAATCGCCAAGATCACGTAGAATATCCGATCAAGAACCCCCGCATCGGGCCGGAACACGCCGGACGGGTTGCCCGGTGCGCGCGACATCGTGTTCAATGCAATGGATCACGACATTCGAGATACGCCTCGCGACCGATCTGCACGTCGACCCGCAGCGCCTGCACGTTGCCCGTCGAACTCGGGGGATCACCATGCGAAGAACGTCGACCGGGACTCATCCCGGAACCGTCGATCGCCCGGCGCCGCATCGGGACCGGACTCGCTGACCGCCATTACGCCATTCCTGTCGCACGGGCCGGTCGCGCCGCGCCGGGACGATTCAACGAGATCGGTCGCGCCCGAAGCCGATATCTCCGCGGCTCGACGGTGAGGCGTCCGGTCGAACACGCGTGCGCTGCGCCGCGGTGCACCTCCGACCATGCCGTCGACGTGCCGTGGCAACAAGTAGAACGCCCTGGTCGAACCTGCCGAACGGAGGCTTGCCCGTGCGAGCTGTTCACCTCAGTTCCGATCGCCTTCAGCACGCCGCTCCCATCACCCACGTCGCGTTCCGGCCCGACGGTCGACGGCTCGCGACATCGTCCTACGACGGCACGGTCCTCGTGTGGGACGTGGAGGGGCGAAGCCGGCCGACGCCGGTGGCCAGGCTCCACCACCGCAGACTGGTCAACGCCTCGGCGTGGAACCCGCGCGACCCGGAGATCCTCGCGACCGCCTCGGCCGACAAGACGGTCGCCGTCTGGCGGATCGGCGCGGACGGCGCGGTGGGGACGATCTCGACGCTCGCCCGGCACACCGACGACATCAACTCGGTGGCGTGGCTGCCCGACGGTGAGCGGCTCATCTGCGTCTCCGAGGACGGCCGGGCGACGATGTGGGACGGCCTCACCGGGCGCTTCCTGGCCTCGGTGGCGTCGCACGCGGCGCACTGCATGATGGTGTCGGCGAACTCGAAGGGGCAGGTGGCCACCGTCGGCGAGGACGGCATGGTGGCCGTCTTCTCGCCTGACGACGACACGCGGCGCGCGACGAAGCTCTACGAGTCGTCGGTGGAGGGGTGCGAGTGGTCACCCGACGGCGACACCCTGGCCGTCGCCCGGGATGACGGGCACGTCGACCTGTTGACGGCCGCGCTGGACGTCGTTGTGTCGGCGGAGGTGTCCAGCTCCGCGGTGCGCAGCGTCGCGTGGATCGACGACGAGACCTTCGTCGCCGGCGCCTACGACGGCGCACTGCACTTCATCGACCGATCCGGCGCCGTTATCGGCAGGCACTCGGACGACCGGGCATGGCCGCGCTCGGTCGGGGCGGCCCGCGGTGTCGTCGCGGTCGGCAGCTTCTGGTCCACGCCACACCTGCTCGACGCGCGGACCCGCGAGCCGGCGCACCCGCCCTCCGAGCCGACGCACGGCCCGAACGCGATCGCGGTGCACGGCCAGGACGTGTTCGTCGGATGCGACTCCGGGCTCGTGGTGCGGTTGCCGGTGGCCGTGATCCGCCGAGGGGACGACGTCGACCCCGGTGCGGTCGAAGTCCTCTCGACCGGCGGCAGCCCGGTGCTCTCCCTGGCGTACCGCGACACCGGCCTGTTCGCCGGCACCTACTCGGGAGAAGTGCTCCACTTCGCCGACGGCGACTCGCGGCGGATCGGCGTCGGGGCTCCCGTCCCCTCGCTCGTGGCCCACGGCTCCGGTGTCCTGGCGGGCACCTACAACGGTGAGCTGGTCCACGTCGGCGGCGGGCCGCACCTGGTCGAGCTGTCGAGGGTGGAGGGCCACGGCGGGTCGGTCAAGTCCCTGGCGACCTTCGCCGACGGCGACATCGTCTCCGGGGCGACCGACCGGACCGTGGCGATCGGGGACCACGAGCGGCGCGGACCGCTGTGGGAGCACGGCAACCTGGTCAACTCGGTGGCGACGCTGGACCACTGGGTCGCCAGCGCGTCCCGCGACCACACCGTCAAGGCCGGCCGGGTGACCCGCGACCCGCGGGGGCAGTGGGTCGCCTCCGACATCCGCACGTTCCTCGGACCCGACGAGTCCGTCAAGGCCGTCGCACTGATCGGCGACCCGGCCGCACCGGTGGTGCTCGGCGGTTCCTACGACTTCAAGGTCTACGCCTGGCACGTGGCCGCCCACGGCGCCGCGGAGGACCGGCTGTCCGGTCGGGTGGTGTTCGACTTCGACCAGGCGGTCTCGTGCATGGCTCGCGTGGACGAGCGGCGAGCCCTCGTGGCCGGGTGGGATGGCCGCCTCGTCCTGGTCGAGGCCTCGCCGGACGGTCGGGTCGCGGTGGTCGGGGAGCTCTCGCTGCCAAAGCTGATCGTCGCGTCGACCCGCGGTGCGGCGGTGCGGTCGTGACCGCCGCCCGCCGGGTGACCGTCCGCAGCCGCGTCCCCGTGCCGCTGGCCCGGTTGAGCAACCGGTCCACCGAGCTGATCAGCTTCCGGGAGCTCCGCGACGGCGCCGAGCACCTGGCGCTGCTGGTCGACCCCCACCCCGGGGTGCCGCTGGTCCGGCTGCACAGCGAGTGCCTGACCGGCGACGTCTTCGGCTCGCTGCGCTGCGACTGCGGACCGCAGCTGGACGAAGCCCTCGATCGGCTCCGGTTCGAAGGTGGCGTGCTGCTCTACCTGCGTCAGGAGGGGCGCGGGATCGGCCTGTACAACAAGCTCGACGCCTACCTGATCCAGGACGAGCACATCGACACCTTCACGGCGAACGAGCTCCTCGGCCGTCGTGCCGACGAACGCAGGTACGACGTCGCCGCGGACATGCTGGAGGCGCTCGGCATACGCCGGATCCGACTGCTGACCAACAACCCGGACAAGATCGAGCAGCTGCGTCACGCCGGGATCGACGTGGTGGCCGTCGAGCCGACCGGCGCCTACGTCAACCCGCACAACGAGGAGTACCTCGGTGCGAAGCGCGCTATCGCCGGACACCAGATCGACACGGTGCGATCGCCGCAACGGCAGCCGCCACACGTGTGACCGACCGTCGTGCCGCGACCGGGCCGGCGACACCGGCTGACCGCCGCGCCGACCGGTCGCGGCACGTTCCGCCACCCGCCCCGCTAGGAGGTCTTCACCCATGGTTCCGGTGCTCGTGGCCCACGGGCTGGTCAAGAGCTATCGCCGACGGCGGATAGTCGACCGGGTCGACCTCGCGGTGGAACCGGGTGAGCGGGTCGCCATCCTCGGCCCCAACGGCGCGGGCAAGACGACCACGCTGCTGATGTGCCTCGGCGTGGTCCGGCCGGACGCCGGCACGGTCTCGATCGCGGGGCACACCCTGCCGCACAAGCGGGCGGCGGCCCGGGCGAACGTCGGGTTCGCCGCCGGCTACCTGCCGATGCCCGACCGGATCCGGGTACGCGAGTACCTCACCTTCCACGGTCGGCTCCACGGCTTGGACGACATGGCCGAGCGGTCGACGGCCGCCCTCCGGCGCTTCGGCGTCGAACACCTGGCGAGCGCGATGGCCACGGAGCTGTCGTCCGGGCAGAAGACGCTCGTCGGCATCGTCAAGGCGACGCTGCACGCGCCGCCGTTGCTGGTGCTGGACGAGCCGACCGCGTCGCTGGACCCCGACGTGGCCAACCGCGTGCGGACCGGTCTGGCCGAGATCTGCGGCCCGGGCGGCTCCGCACTGTTGTTGACGAGCCACAACACGACCGAGGTCGAGCGGCTCGCGGACCGGGTCGTCTTCCTCTCCGGCGGGCGCGTCGTGGCCAACGACGCGCCGGCACGGGTGGCGGCACAGTTCGGGAGCGACAACCTGGAGGACGTCTTCCTGCGGCTCGCCGGATCCCCGGTCGGGACCGATCGATGACCGCCACCGAGCCGGCGACCGGGGCGCGGGCCTGCCTGGCCCGGACCGCCGCGGTGAGCTACCGGCACTTCCTCGTCCTGCGCCGCAGTCCGCACAGGTTCTTCGACATCACGGTGCTGCCGTTCGTCGACTCGTTGCTGTTCGGGTCGCTCGGGACGTTCATCGCCAGGGAAGGCGGAGCCGGCCGGACCACCGCCGCGTACCTGCTGGCCGGGATCGTGCTGTGGCACATCCTCTACCAAGCGCAGATCGCCGTCTCCACCGGCTTCCTGGACGAGGTCTCCTCCCGGAACCTGCTGAGCGTGATGGTCACCCCGATCCGGGAAGCGGAGTACCTCGCCGGCATCGCGCTCGTCGGCCTGGCCAAGCTGGTGCTGGCGGTGGCCGGGGTCTCCGCGGCCGCCTTCCTGCTCTACGCGTTCGACGTGACGACGCTCGGCCTCGGCCTGATACCGATCGCCGCGGTGCTCGTCGTCGCGGGCTGGGCCCTCGGCTTGTTCGTCATCGGGCTGGTCCTGCGCTTCGGCTCGGGCGCGGAGGCGTTCGCGTGGGGGATCATGTTCTTGATCATGCCGCTGTCCGGCGTGTTCTACTCCAGGCAGTCCCTACCGGGATTCCTGCAACCGGTCAGCGCCGCGTTGCCGACCACGCACGCGTTCGCGGCCGGGCGGAGCCTGCTGTCGGACAACGCGTTCCCCTGGCACGACTTCCGGCTCGCGGCGATCACGACCGCTCTGCTCGCCGCGCTCGCCGTCGCGTTCGTGGCGAGGGCGTTCACCATCTTCCTCCGGCGCGGCTACATCACGCGCCACATGTGAGTGCCGGCGTCACAGGCGGCCGAAAGGAGCATCACGGGTGAGTGACAGGGTGGCGGAACAGCTCCCCTACCGGGGCACCGCGTTCTACGACGACCACGCCGTCCGCGACTTCGTGGGCGATCCTGCGGGCTTGTCCGCGCTCGAACCCGGCCGCGGTGACGGCCGGTACGCGCGTGAGCTCCTCCCGAACCACGCGCGGGTCGACGGCCCGCCCGGCGCGGCGACCCGGCAGGTCGGCGGGTACTCCGACGGGGGACCCCGGAACCGCCGGTCGCTCGGCGCCGAGGTCGTGAAGCGCCACCGCACGGTCGAGCGGTACGTCTTCGTGCCGTCCGCAGCCGGGTCCACCCTGTCCGGGTTCTCGGCGGGACGCCCCCGGCAAGGCGACTTCGACCCGCACGAGCGACACCGGGCGATGCGCGACGTCCCGTTCTCCCCGACCGTCCGCGGGGCCGCGCGGTGAGCCGGGAGGACGCGGCGGCGCGGGGGACACCGCGCACCGCCAAGGTCTCCGTGCTCATGCCGACGTACCGCCAGGCGCACTTCCTCCCCCGCGCGGTCGGCAGCCTCCTCGACCAGACCTTCCGGGACTGGGAGCTGATCGTGGTCGACGACGGCTCGACCGACGACACCGCGGACGTGATCGCGCGGTGGGACGACCCGCGCATCAAGTACCACCGCCTCGTCCGCAACGAAGGGCTCGGGTACGCGCTCGGGTACGCGCTGCGGGCCGCCGTCGGCACCTACGTGGCCTACCTCCCCTCGGACGACCACTACGACCCGCACCACCTGGCGAACGCCGTGGCGGTGCTGGACCGCGAGCCGGACTGCTACGCCGCCTACGGCGGCCTGAGGTGGTGGACCACCACCGACGCGAGCAAGCCGTTCCGGGTGCGCGTCACGTCGGCGTCGCTGCGCGGCGACGACGTCGTCGGGGCCGAGGAGCGGGTGTTGCTCGACCTCCCCGAACCGCTCCCGTCCGATGACGTCCGCAACGGCAATGTCTTCGCGCTGGTCCAGGTCGTCCACCGGCGGGACCACGAAGCGGCGGTCCGCTGGCCCACCAGGTCCGAGGTGGTCTCCGACGGACTCGAACGGGACCACTGGCGCGAGCTCGCCCGGCGCGGCGCCCTTTTCCGGTACACGGGCGAGGTCTCGTGCGAGTGGGGCGACCACCCCGACCAGCGCCACAAGATTATCGGCGGTCGTGGCGCGGTGCACCCGACGGACCCGACCGGCCGCGGCTACGGGCTGGCCCGGTACCGGCAGTTCTACGGCATCGAACCCGGCCGGCCGCTCAACTGGCGCGCCGGCTTCTGGGGGTTGCCGCACGACCAGGGGGAGCGGTACGGCCCGCTGCGCGCCACCGGGGCAGGACGCTCGGCGGTGTCGGCGGACGAACCGCTGCGGATCCTCGTCGTGGGCGAGCTCGGGTTCAACCCGGAGCGGATCCTCGCCTTCGTCGAGGCCGGGCACTCGGTGCGCGGCTCGTGGATCACCCGCACGCAGGCGTGGCAGACCGTGGGTCCACTGCCGTTCCCCGGCGTCGAGGACATCCCGTTCGACGGTGACTGGACGCGCCGCGTCCGGGAGTACGCGCCGCACTTCATCTACGCGCTGCTGAACTGGCAGGCCCTGTCCACCATCGGTCGCGTGCTCGACGAGGTGCCCGACATCCCGATGGTCTTCCACTTCAAGGAAGGCCCCCACCTCGCGGCCGAGATGGGGTTGTGGCCGGTGATGGTGAAGGTACTGCGGCACAGCGCGGGCGTGATCTTCATCAACCAGGAGTGCCGGGAGTTCTTCGAGCGCAGCACCAAGGGGTGCGTCGACGGCGACCGCGTGCTGATCCTCGACGGCGACCTGCCCAAGGCGAACTGGATGACGGACGACTGGTCGCCGAAGCTGTCCGCCCTGGACGGCGAGCCGCACACGGTCTGCGTCGGGCGGATCCGGGTGGAGAGCAGGAGCTTCCTGGAGCCGATGCCGGTGCTGGAGAAGGCCGGTGTGCACGTGCACGTGTACGGCGAGACCTACCAGAAGTGGAGTCAGGACTGGATCGAGACCGGTCGCGGCAGCCGGTTCCTGCACCTGCACCCCACTGTGGAGCCGGCGAACTGGGTTCGGGAGCTGTCCCGGTACGACGCCGCTTGGCCCCACATCCACGAGAGCTCCAACCAAGGCGACCTCCGCCGCGCGCATTGGGACGACCTCAACCTGCCGGCGAGGCTGGGCACGTACGCGGTTGCCGGCCTGCCCTGGATGGTGCGGGACAACAGCGGTCACCGGGTCGCCGTGCAGAGCCTCGCGGAACGCCACGGGCTCGGCGTCGTCTTCAACGACATCGACGACCTCGCGGAGCGCCTGCGGGACACGACGGCGATGGCGGGGCTGACCGATCGCGCTCGCGCCGCCCGACCGGAGTTCAGCTTCGACGACCAGCTACCCGTGCTCCTCGCCTTCTGCCGGAGGGTGGTAGAAATGGGCCCGAGGTGATCGCTCGCGGCGGCATCTCGCCGCGGAACGCCGTGCCGCGCCCGACTCGGCGTGTGGGCGCATCGTGCCGGTCAGCGGTGTCCGCCGCACGACCGGGGAGGCAGCCGCATGCCGATGACCCTGCGTTTCGAGGTCTTCCCGCAAGACCTGGACACGACGGTGAAGTTCTACACCGATGTGCTCGGGTTCACCGCGGAGCGGTATGAGCCGGACGGCCCGCACCCCTACGCGTCCCTCGTCCGCGACGAGGTCTGCGTCGGCGTGTCCCCGCGTCCCCAGGCCGTCCCGGCGGAGCACCGCCGACCTCCGGTCGGCGTGGAACTCGTGTTCGAGGTCGACGACGTCGAGGTCGAAGCCCGACGCATCGAGACCTCCGGGTGGCCGATCGAGGAGGAGCTCCAGCACCGGCCGTGGGGGCTGCGGGACTTCCGGATCTGCGACCCCAACGGGTACTACGTCCGGATCACGGAACGGACCCCGGGCGGTGGGTCCGCGCCGTCGACGGGGGGAGCGCGGTGACGCCCGTCCCCGGGATGGCGGGCGGCTCGTGCGCGGGCACGGCGACCTGATCGTGGTGCGCAGCCCGGCCCCCGGCCGCGGGTAGCGGCACGGGGACCGGTGCTCGCGGCTACCGCCCCTGGAGCTGCTTCTCCTTGGCGAAGAACTCCTTGATGAGGTTGTCGCGGACCTGGTCGCCGTTGGCCGCGTACGGCCCGCCGGGACCGGTGAGCTGGTCGATCTGCTGGAACAGGACCAGGCTCTGGTCCCGCATCGCGGGGTTCATCGTGAGCTGCTGGCCGTTGACCGTCACCGGGTTGCCCTGGATGTAGTCGCGCAGGCCGTTCCAGTCGGTGTGCGCGACCGTGCCCGGCGGCAGCTGGTAGCTCATCCGCGGCGGGTTGTTGTTCGCGCCGTGATGGGCGTTCTCGTTGATGAGCACGTTCTGGTACTCCAGCAACGTGTTCTGGGCGTTGTGGTGCGTGAAGCCGTGCTCGTTCTGCCGGGCGTGCCCGACCTCGTGCATCAACGTCGCGTTGTCGTTGTGCTTGTCGTCGAGCATGAGGAGGTTGCTGTCGCCGTTGTAGGCACCGCCGCCCTGCATGTCGAGGGCGTCGGCCGCCGGGGTGCCCGCGAACTCGGGGTCGGCCATGAGGTCCGGCGGGTAGCCCATCATCTCGCCCAGCGTCATGCCCTGCTGCTCGGGGGTGAGGCCGTGGCGGTTGCCCGGCGGCAGGTCCATGACCGGCGTGTCCAGCGTGTACGGGCGGCCGTCCGGCCGGTTGCCGGTGGGCACGATGACGGCGCCGACGTCGTTGTTCACCCCGAGCTGCTGGCGGATGTCGCCGATGCGGTCGCCGATCGGTCGGGTGTCCGGGCTCGGCATCGGCGTCGGGTTCGGCGGTGGCGGCATCGGGCCGTCGCCGGTCACCTCGGGCGGCGGCGGCACGGTGTCGCCCTGGTTCGTGGTGTCGCCCTGGTTGGTCCCGCCCTGGTTGCCGCCCTGGTTGCCGCCGCCCTGGTTGCCGCCGGGCGGGCCCTGGTAGACGTCGTTGTCCCGGCCGATGCCGCCGAGGTTGTCGGCGATGTCGGTGTCGGTGGTGCGCATCGTCTCGGCGGAGTCGCGGACCTTCTGCGCGGCGTTGGCGGCGGCGTCCGCGGCGGCCTTGGTCGTGTCCGCGCCCTGGGTGATCGTGGTGTTCAGCGGTGAGGCGATCATGCTGCCGAACGCGCCGTACGCCTCGGGCGTCGCCTGGTGCGAGCCCAGGTTCTGACCGGTCGTGGTCAGGCCGTGGCCGACGTTGTCCAGGTTCTGCGCCGCCCAGTCCAGGTTGTCCAGGCTCATCGCGCTGCCGTTGTCGCTGATCTGGTAGAAGTCCGAGAACGGGTTCTGCGGCGACGGCGGCGGGCTGACCTCGTAGCGGTCGCTGAACGGGTTGCTGGTCGTGCTCGTGGTGCTGCCCGGGCTGCCGGGCGGCGAGTCCCCGGAGGACGAGGAGCCGCCACTCCCTCCGTGGCGGGCCATCAGACGGCCGCCTTCGTCGGGTCGCCGGCCTGCGGCGCGCCGTTGCCCTTGTCGCCGTAGAAGTCGCCGTACCCGCCGCCCGCCTTGACGCCCTCGTGCACGATGCCGCCCGCGTCGCCGAACCGGGAGAAGTTCTGCCCCAGCGTGCCCATGGACCCGCCGAGCTTGCCCAGCCGCGCGGCCTGCCTGCCCAGCGCGGCGATCAGCTTGGCGATCCGGGCGCCGATCTGCACCGCCAGCGCGGTGGCGGCGCCGACCGCGTAGCCGATGAACCCGACGATCGACGCGCCCAGCGTGAACACCGCCGCGGCGGCCGCGATCAGCGCGCCCTTGACGAGTTGGGCGAGCAGGCCCGCGATCAGGTCGCGCACGATGTCGCGCAGGATGATGATCAGCGTGCCGGTCACCGCCGTGACGCGGGCCGTGCCGTCCACCACCTCGGCCAGCGAGTCCAGCTCGCCACCGAGCCGGTCCATGCTCTGCTTGAACGCCTCGCCCGCCTTGCCCTCCCAGCCGGTGAACTGGGCCATGGCCTTCTTGTGCACCTCGGCCTGGTCGCGGATCGCCTTGGCGTCGGCCTTCACCTGCTCGATGTGCGCCTGGATGGCCTCGCGGTCGCCCATCAGCATGTCCAGCGGCTCGCGCAGGAAGCTGACGTGCTCGATCAACCACCCGATCCCGGCCGCGAGCAGCGTGCCGATCGGGTCCACCACCAGCGCCACGGTGGAGGCGACCACGTCGATCGCGCCGAACGTGATGTCCAGGACGCGCTCGGTCTCGCTCTGCGCGTCGCCCTCGATCGTCTTGACGAAGCTCGCGTAGCTCTCGAAGATCCCGGCCCCGGTCCACTGGTCGGTCATCGCCACCGCCCCCGCCCGGCCGCGTTGCCGCCGTGCCCTCGCGTTACCACGGAAATCTCTCCCCCTGCTCGGATGCGTCCGGGTGCCAGTGGACCGCGGCACGCCAACTCCCGGCCAACGTCCGGCCAACTCCGGGTGGCCACCGGCGTTTTGGGATGCTCGTGACGTGACGAACCACATCGACGAAGCCCTGCGAGCACTGGCGGACGGCGACACCGGCGCGGCCGGGGAGGCGCTGCGCGGCGGGACCACGCCGTTGGCGGCGGCGTTGGCGGAGCACCTGGCGGCGGCGCGGGACGGGTCGGTGTACGACCAACCCGCGGCGTTCGAGGCGTTCATCGACGGCGGCGGGAACGTGGGGCTGTACCGGGCGGTCACCGAGGCGTTGGGGCGGGTCTACGCCGACGCCGGGCCGTCGACCCTGCTCGACATCGGCTGCGGTGACGGGCGGGCGCTGCGGCCGGCGCTGGCCTCGGCGCACGCGCCCGCCTCGGTGACGCTGGTCGAGCCGTCCACGGCGTTGCTGAACGCGGCGGTGCGCGCGTTGGCCGGGTACGACGTGGACGCCCGGCACACCAGGGTGGAGCTGTTCGCGGCGGCGCTGCCCGCGGACGCGGTGTTCGACGTGGCGCAGTCGACGTTCGCGCTGCACACGCTGCCGCACGAGGTGCGCGACACCGTGCTGGCCGACCTGGTGGCGCACGTCGGTGTGCTCGCCGTGGTCGAGTTCGACGTGCCGGACCTGCCTCACGCGAGCCCCGAGCACCGCCGGTTCCTGGCCGAGGCCTACGAGCGCGGCCTGGCCGAGTACGACGCCGACCGGGACCTCGTGGCTCAGGGTTTCCTGATGCCCGTGCTGACCGGGCAGCTCGTGCCGGGCGCGACGCGGGCCACGTGGGAGCAGCCCGCGTCGCGGTGGGCGGAGCAGGTCGAGCGGGCCGGGTTCACCGATGTGCGGGTGACGCGACTGCACGACTACTGGTGGTCTCCGGCGTTCCTGCTGACCGCTTCCGGGTCTCCCACAGCAGCGACGC
This sequence comes from Saccharothrix saharensis, assembly GCF_006716745.1. Lineage (NCBI taxonomy): Bacteria > Bacillati > Actinomycetota > Actinomycetes > Pseudonocardiales > Pseudonocardiaceae > Saccharothrix > Saccharothrix saharensis. The sequence goes on from NZ_VFPP01000001.1 coordinate 1,622,492, forward strand.
GGCCACGATGAGCACGAGCACGGCCGCCGAGCCGTGCACGGCCAGCGCGTAGGCCACCGTGCCGCCGTTGGTGACCACGGCGACGCAGTCGCCGATGGGGATGACCGCGTCGGCCAGCACCACCCAGCCGAGGGCGCGGCGGTGTCCCAGCAGCAGGAGGACCAGCGCGGTGAGCCCGTACGCGATGTCGCGGACGCCCTTGACCACGAAGTAGCCGTTGCCCTCGGGCCACGGGTCGATGCCGAACCCCGCCGCCGCGCCCTGCCCGTCGAGCAGGAAGCCGAGGCCGAAGTAGAAGCCGGCGAGGACGACGAGCACGGCGAGACCCGTGTTGACGCGCTGGTGGATCATGTCCGACTCCCGGGTGCTAGCAGTGCTAGGTACGCGAGCAACACTAGTTCTAGTCGCGCTCGAATGTCTAGCACTGCTAGCATCACGCCGTGTCCGTCCAGGAGCGCCGTGAGCGCGACCGCGCCGAACGTCACCGGCTGATCGTCGACGCGGCCCGCGAGCTGGCCGAGGCGGAGGGGTGGGACGCGGTCACCACCCGCCGCCTGGCCGAACGGGTCGAGTACAGCCAGCCGGTGCTCTACAGCCACTTCAAGGGCAAGGACGCGATCGTGCGGGCCGTGGCCGTGCAGGGGTGCGCGGACCTGGCCGAGCTCCTGCGCGCCGCGCGCACCGCCCACCGCTCACCGAAGTCGGCGCTGCGCGCGGTGGCGGTGGCCTACCTCGACTTCGCCGCCACCCGGCCCGCGCTCTACGACGCGATGTTCGTCCGGGAAGTCGACCTGGCGTTCGGCACGGCGGACTCGCCGCCGGAGCTGGTCGCCGCGTTCCACGAGTTCGTGGCCGTCGTCGAGCCCCTGGCCGGCAACGACGACGTGGAGACGCTCACCGAAGTCCTCTGGAGCGCGCTGCACGGCCAAGCCACCCTCAACCAGGGCCGACGCCTGCGCCCCAGCCACCACCGCGCCCGCGTCGACCTGCTGCTGAGCCGGTTCTCCTGACGCGGCACGGCGGGGACCGCCGGCCGAGACGGCGGCGGCGGTCAGGCGTGGCTGAGGGTGTCGTCCCACTCGATCCGGTGGTCGAACTGCCAGGTGAACCGGGACGGGTCGGCGAACTTGAACGCCAGCGGCAGCAGGGTGTCGCGCAGGAGGCGGCCGACGGGGCCGGCGGCCTTGTCCCGGTTGGTGCGGGCGGCCTGGGCGATGATCCGTTCGACCCGGTCCCGCCGCAGCTCCTCGTACGCCCGGAACGCCTCGTCGTGCGGCAGGTCGCGCAGGCAGCGCGCCAGTTGCACGGCGCTCTCGAACGCCAGCGACGCGCCCTGGCCGGAGCTCGGCGACGTGGCGTGGGCGGCGTCCCCGACGAGCACCAGCCGGCCCCGGCTCCACCGCGGCACGCTCGGGACGTCCTCCAGCGCGCCCGTCACCACCAGGTCGGCCGGGTCGGTGGCGTCGACCAGCCGCACGGCGGGCGTGCGGTCGGGGGTGAACGCGGCGCGCAGCACGGCCAGCCACTCCTCGGGGCCGGTGGCACGGGCCTGCACCGTGGTCAGCGGGGTCCGCCGGGGCAGGTTGGCGAACCAGCCGCCGGAACCGTCGGCGTGGACCTGGTAGCCGAAGAACGCGCGCTTGCCCGAGACCAGCCGCATCGCGCCGCCGGTCGACGGCTCGCCGGTGCGCGCGAGCCGCGCGCCGAAGCCGAGCAGACCGGCGTACCGCGGGCCCGGCGCGTCCGGGTCGATGATCCGCCGCACGGTCGAGCGGATGCCGTCCGCGCCGACGAGCAGGTCCGCGTCGGCCCGCGAGCCGTCGGCGAACCGCGCGGTGACGCCCGCGCCGTGCTCCACGACGTCGACCAGGTCCTGGCCGTGCTCGACGGTGATGCCGCGCCGGACCGCTTCCTCGCGCAGCACGCGGTGCAGGTCGGCGCGCCACACCAGCAGCTGCGGCGGTTCGCCGCCGAACCGGCCGAGCGTGCGGCCGGTCCAGCTCTGCAGCTCCATCGCGGTCATCGGCGTGCCGATCCCCCGCACCGCGTCGGCCAGGCCGACGACCTCCAACGCCTGCAGGCCGTTCGGCGCGATGCTCAGCGCACCGCCCGAGCCGTCGGCCCTCCGGTCGTACCGCTCGTGCACGCTCGCGTCAATGCCCGCCTTGCGCAACGCCATCGCCGCGACGGGCCCGCCGATGCCGCCGCCGATCACGATCGCCCTCATCGTCCCCCCTCGTGGAAGCCCGCCCACAGCGGGCGCCAGTCGTCGATCCGCTCCAGGAAGCGCCGGACGAACGCCACCTCGGCGTTCAGCAGCGCGATCCGGTACTCCTCCTCGACCAGGAACAACGGGTGCGCGTCGGCGCCCGCGAGGATCGCCTCGGCCTCGTCCAGCCGCCCGCGCAGCCCGGCCAGCCGGTCGCGCAGGAGGGCGACGACCTCGTCCGGGTGCAGCGCCGCGATCATGGACAGGGCCGCGACGAAGTGCGGGTGCTCGTGCCGGGGTTCGGCGACGAGCTCGCGCATCCAGTCCTTCAGCTCCGCCCGCCCGGCGTCCGTCAACGCGTAGACCGTCCGCTCCGGCCGCTGCCCCTCGCGGGACGTCTCGTGCTCCACGATGAACCCGGCCTTCGCGAGCTGCCCGAACACCATGTAGAGCGAGCCGTGGGTGAACTTGATGCTGCGGTCGTCGCCGTGCGCGCGCATGAGCCGGCTCAGCTCGTAGGGGTGCATGGGTCGGCGCACGAGATAGCCGAGCACCGCCAACCCGAGCAGGTTGCCGACCTTCCGCTTGGACTTCACCGCGACCTCCTAGTCAACTCTGACTATTCACCAACGACTAGTCGGAGTCAACTACGGCCGGGCGGCGCATGCACACCAAGTCCGGACGGTCGTCCCAAGGGTCGGCGCGGGTGAAGCCGAGGCGTTCGTAGAGGCCGATGGCGTCCCGCCGCCAGTGCCACACCGACAACCGCACGGAGTCCGCACCCACGTCGACGGCATGGTCGAGCACCGCGCCGACCAGCGCCCTCGCCGCTCCCCTGCCCCGGCAGGCCGGGTCCACCCACAGCCGTTTGACCTCCAGCGAACCGTCGGCCGACGCGGATGCCACCACGCAGCCGACCGCCGAACCGCCCGTCTCGGCCACCCACACGGCGTCGGCGGCGAACGCGGCCCGCGGGTCGAGCACCTCGGCGCGGTAGCGCGGCGGCAGTTCTTCGGCGGCGGACACCGCGACGCCCTTCTCGGCCTCGGTCCGCAGGTGGTAGGCGAGCAGCAGGGGTTCGAGTGGCTGGTCACGCCACCGCGACGCGGTGATATCGGTCGTCATGGCCGCAGCGTCACACGGCCGACGGACCCGAGCACAATCGCACAACCCTACGTATGGGGCTGGTGACGAACGGCTACGTGCTGGTTCGTTGGGTGGTGGGAGCCTCCCCTGTCACACGGCTCCCGATCCCTGTACCCCAAGGAGACCACCATGCTCGTACGAAAGGCCGTCGGCGTCCTGGCCGGCGTGCTGGGCCTGATGCTGCCGCTGGTCGCGGTGGCCGCGCCGAGCGCGTCGGCCGAGCCGCAGGCCCTGGTGCGCACCCTGTACTACGACGTGAGCCAGGCGCAGGAGTTCGTGGCGGACTGGGACCGCGCCGCGACGAACTGGAACAACTCGGTGTCCAACGTCAAGCTGGCCCGCCGCACCTCCACGTCGGGTGTCAACATCCGGATCCTGGCCGACAACGGCTGGCCCCGGGCCTACGTGAGCTCGCTCGGCAACGGCACCGTCTACATGGGACGCCAGGCCGTGCAGCAGGGCTACCACCGGCCGCGGATCTCGACCCACGAGATCGGGCACATCCTCGGCCTGCCGGACCGGCGGACCGGCCTGTGCGCCGACCTGATGTCGGGCTCCAGCGCGCCCGTGTCCTGCCGGAACGAGCTGCCGAACGCCGCCGAGCGCGCCGAGGTGGAGCGCCGGTTCGCCGGTTCGCTCGCCGCGGTGGACGTGCGCGCGGCGGGCTACACCGGCGGCCGGACGGAGTGCTTCGTCTACTGATCGGCGTGACCGCGCCTCGTGGGGCCGTCCCCCGGCCCCACGAGGCACCGGAAAGCACGAGGAACCCGGAACCCCGGCGCCGCCCCGCTCGTTCGGGTGGCGTGGACGCGGTGGAGACGGTGTTGGCGTGGAGCATCCCCGGCGGGACGCTGTCCGTGGTCGGGGTGGCGGTGTTCGAGCTGCTGCGCCAACGGCGGCGCAAGCGCAAGGGCACCCCGTTGGCCACGACGACCGTCGACGAGATCACCGCCATGTTCTACGGCTCCAAGCGCAGGGAACTCGATCACCGCGACTCGGTGGCCGTGCTGCGCGAGGAGGAACCCCAGAGCGCCCCTCCGCTGCGCCTCGACCTGGACGACGGCGTGGTGCGCCTACCCCGATCCGACGCTGCCCGCCTGCACCACACCTCCCGCGGTCCCGGCCACGACGTTCACGGTGATCGGCGGCGCGCACGTGCGGAGCGCACGCCACAGCAGCACGAGCAGGACCGCCTGCCCTGACAGGATCGCGCACCCGGCGAACCACATGATTGCGGTGATCGACGGCCCGTTCGCCATGTCGTCCCCTTTCCACCCGTCCGGTGATCCCGGTTGCCGCTAGCGTGGGGCGACCGGTGGGCGTCCCGACAGCGGAGGGACGTTCCCGGGACATCGCCGGGGACACGCCGAGGGGTGACGAGTGGAGCCGTCCGCGCCGGAACGAGCCTTCGCCGCCGAGGTCGAGCGCCACCGCGCCGCCGCCCGCGTCACGCAGGACTGGGTCGCGCAGCGCGTCGGCCTGTCCCGCGCCAAGGTCTCCGAGGTGTGCGGTGGTCGCTACCTGCCGAGCCGGCAGGCGCTGGACGCGCTGATCACCGCGCTGGCCCTGGACCGGGAACGCGCGGTGGCGCTGTGGAAGGCCGCGTGGGAGGCGCGCGAGCACCGGCGCCGGACCGAGCGGGCGAACCGGCGGGAACCCCCGGACGACTGGTCGTCCTTGCCCGTCCTGCCGGCCGAGGTGCGGTCCCTGCTGCGGGCGCAGGAGGTCGCCGCCCGCGACCTGCCGTACCGGTTGCCCGGCGCGCGCAAGCCGTCGTTGGACACCGTGTACGTCCGCCAGGACCTGGGCACCGGCACCGAGGAGGCCCACGACGAGCAGCCGCGCACGGAACCGGAGCTGGACGAGCGCGGGCTGCTGCGCGAACGGGCCGCGCCCAAGCCGCGGTTGACCGTCCGGCCGCCCGCCCGCACGGTGCAGCAGGCGTTGGACGACGACGAGCACGTCCTGGTCACCGGCGGCCCGGGACAGGGCAAGTCGACGCTCTCGCTGCGCCTGGCGGGCGAGATCGCCGCGCGGTGGTCCGGTGGCGACGCCCCGCCGCCGCTGGCCGAGCCGGTGGTGCCGCTGCGGCTCACGGCGCGCGAGCTGGCCACCCGCCTCGACCTGCCGTTCCCGAAGGCGCTGGTGGAGAGCATCGCCGCCGACTACGGCTCGTTGCTGTGGGCGGAGGTCGGCCCGGCGCAGGTGGCGGAACGGGTGGCCGGCTGCCGGTGGCTGCTGCTGGTCGACGGCCTGGACGAGGTCGCCGACCCGGCCGACCAGAGCCGCCTGCTGCACGTGCTGGAGGGGTGCGCCGCGCCGGGCTCCCCGTACCGGGTCGTGGTGACCACCAGGCCCATCGAGGGCTCGATCCTCGCCCCGCTCCAACGCGCGTCCGCCGCCCGGTACGAGCTGCAACCGTTCGACGAGGAGGCGTTGCGCCGCTTCGCGGACAACTGGTTCGACGGCAGCCCCGGCGCGGCCGACCGGTTCGTCCGCCAACTCCGGGCCGCGCACCTGGACGAGCTGGTGCGCGTTCCCCTGCTGGCGACCATCGCGGCGATCATCTTCGAGCAGTACGGCGACCGGCCGTTGCCGGACAACCAGTACGAGCTGTACGAGGCCTACCTGGGCTACCTGCTCACCGCCCACCCGGCCGCTCCGGGCCCGTTCGACCACCTGCGCGAGGACCTGCTCCAACACCTGGGCCGCGTGCGCCTGCGCACCGACACGTCCCTGATGGCGGCCGCCCGCGCCTGGGTCTCCGCACGCGTGCCCGTCCGGGTCGGGTGGACCGACGAGCTGACCACGTTCCTCACCGCCGCGGGACCGCTCGTCCAGCGCGGCGACGACCTGCGCTTCCTGCACCACAGCTTCGCCGAGCACCTGGCCGCCACCGCCGGGGCCCGCGAGCTGCCCGCCGCGTTCGCCGACGGGCACCCCGACTTCAAGTCGTTGCTGCACACGGCGTTGCAGGGCGAGCAGGGCCGTCATGCGCGTGCCGTGCTGCTGCACTACACGCGCCTGCACCCCGACCAGGCCGATCACGCGGTGCGGTGGCTGCACGCGGGCGGCGCGAGCCACCACGTCCTGGCGGCGAAGCTGCTCGCCCAGCACCTGCCGGCCGGTCCGGCGGTCGTGGACGACTTCCTGGCCACCACCAGGGCGTGGGCGATGACGACGGAGTACCTGGGCGCGGAGGTGCTGCGCCACGCGAGCCGTGCCGCCCACCACCCCGCGCTGGTCCCGTGGCTGCTCGACCTGCTGCGTGACGACCGCGCGCCGTGGCGGTCCCGGATCGAGGCGGCGACCGCCCTGGCCACCCGCCTGCGCACGGCGGACGCACCGGAAGCCGTCACCCTGCTCCGGGCCGTCACCGACGACACGACCATCGCGGTGGCCGACCGACTTTCCGCCGCCGAGGCGTTGTCGCTGTGCGGGAGTGCCGAGCGCGACGCGGCCGAACGCGGCCTGCGGGCCGTGCTGACCGACCGCAACGCCGAGATGTCCGACTGCCGCGCCGCCGCCGTGGTGTTGGCCGGCCTCAGCTCCGAGGGCCGCGCCTTCGCCACAAAGGCCCTGCTGGACTACCTGGACGACCCGCTCATGCCGAACGGCGACCTGGTCGAGATCGCGACCGGCCTGGTGGAGATCGGCGTCGAGTTCCACGAGAGGTGCGCCGAGGTCTTCCTGTCGGTGCTGCGCGACCCGGTCGACTCGATGACCGGCCGCCGTGACGCCGCCGTCGCTTTGGCCTCCCTGGGCCCCCACCGCCTCGACCAAGCCGCCGCCGCCCTGCTCGACCTGGCCGGAACGAGGAGGCTCTACCGCTACGAACGGGTCGCCGCGGCGACGGCGCTCGCCGAGCTGGGGCCCGAACACCGCACCACCGCCGCCGAGCACCTGCGGGTCATGATGGCGGAGCACGGTTTGGGGCACTCGGAACGGCGCACCATCCTCAACGCGATGCTGGAGCTGGGTGCGTGCGGCCACCACGAAGCCGCGAGCCACCTGCGCGCGACGTTCGAGGACTGCGACTCGGACGAGAACACGGCCTACTGGGCAGCTCAAACGCTCTCGGACCTCGGTCCGGAGTACCAGGACGAGGCGGCCCGGCTCCTGCTCCGCATCGCCGACGACCCGCTGGTGACCGGCATCGAACGCGAGGCGGCTCTCGGTCGGCTGGCCGAGTTCGGCGAACCGCACCGGACCGACGCGGTCAGCCGGTTGCGCCGCGACCTCGCCGACCCCGGCGTGGAACCGGGCCTCCGCATCGAAGCGGCCGGCCAGACGAGCCGCCTCGGGCCGGAGTTCCACGGCGAGGTGGTGGCGCACCTGCTCGACATCCTCGCCGGTGACCTCCGCGCCTCCGACGCCTCCCGTGCTTGGCGGTTGCTCGCCTCCCTCGACACCCGCACCACGGAGGCAGCGGCCCGGGCGCAGGTCGACCTCCTCGACCCCCGGCCGGGCGAAGAGGGGTATGGGATCTTCATCCACGAGCGGCCACCGGTGGCGGCGGCAACCCTGGACGAAGCCGCCGACAAACTGCTCCGCGCATTGGTGGACACCGCACTTCCGTGGCAGTTCCGGTATCAGGCGTGCTACCAGCTGGTGTCACTCCACCGCAGGTTCCACCTCCCTGTGTCGGAGGCGGTCATCGCGCTCTTCAACACCGACCCCGTGGACGCCGGGCGGTTGATCGGGCGCGACTTCGCGATGACCGCGCGGCAGGTACGGGCCAGGTTGGCGGACCACATCCACCACGTCATCGGGGCGAGCACGGACACCGATGCGGTCATCTCGGGAGCGGAGGCGCTGATTGCGCTCGGCCGCCACGACGCGTCGGCGGCGGCGTCGGTGCGCGCGGTGATGGTCGACCACGTCGTCCTCCCCTGGGATCGGATGTGGGCCGCGACCACCCTCGCCCGGCTCGATTCCCGCCACATCGGGGAAGCCGTTGACGTGGTGGCCGCGCTCGCCGCGCACACGCCATCTTCGAGTTGGAAGTTCCGGCTGCTCGAACTCGCCCGGTTGGGTGCCGACGTGTCCGCCCACGCCGTCATGCCGTCGAGCCTCGACCTCCGCAACGACTTGCGGCAGGCGGGCGCGGAACTGGTCCTCGACTTGCGCGGGGAACCCGATGAGCGAACCGTTGGCGCACTCCGGCGGATGGCAGCGGACGACCACCTCGCGTTCGCCCAGCGCGGCGACGCCCTCATGGCGCTGGCGCGGTTCGAACCCTCGACCGCCGACATCACCGGTGACCTGGAGTCGGTCGTGGACGACAGGGCCGCCCCCGTGCACGAACGTGGCCGGGCCGCGCACGACCTGGTCCGGCTCGACCGGTCCCGGTGGCACCGGTGCGTCACGACGCTGCGGCGGCTGCTCATCGAGCCGATGACGACGCTCGACGAGCAAGTCGTCCTGATCAGGAAGCTGAGCGACCTCGCCGCACTGCGCCAAGGTGAGATCGACAAGTTCGCCCTCGCGGTCGCGCACCACCCCGGTGCCGCCCCGTCCACCCGGCGGAACGCCCTGCACCGCGTCACCGATCCGGCGAAGGCCGCGATCCTCGAGGAGCTGGTCACGGACACCGCCGCACCGGTGGCCACCCGCCTCCCTTCCCACGTCGACCCGTCGCTGGCCGATGTGGTGAGCGCGTCCGCGCGTGACGTGCTGGCTTCGATCGAGTGGAAGCCTGCCGACCGCGTCACGGCGGCGGTCGCGCTGGCCGGCGCTTCGCACCGATCCGTGCCGGAAGTGGTCGACGCGTTGCTGAGCCTGGCCTCGCACCGCGGCACCCGGTTCCGCGCCTGGCGCGCTCTGGCCGACTGCGGCACGCCGCACCGGCGGGACGTGGTGACCGAGGCGCTCGACGTGGTCGGCGACGACGCTGAGCCCCTGCACGCCAGGATGCGGGCGGTCGAGTTGGTCGGCGACCTGGTGGGGGTACTACCGGCCGAGGCGGTGGAGTTCCTGCGTCGGGTGGCATCCGACGACCGGGCGTCCGCGCGGTGGCGGCTCGATGCGATGTTCCGGCTTCGGCACGTGGACGGGTTGGACGAGGTTCGAACCATGCGGGACGACGAGCGCGTTCCGGCCGCCATCCGCCGGCTCGCCGCCGCGGAGTTGGTCGACTACCGGCCGGAAGACCGCGCCAAGGGAGCCGAAGTGCTCCACAAGATCGCGGCTGACGCCGGTCGACGGCCGGCGTTGCGGTGTGCGGCGGCATCCGACCTGGTGCGGTTCGGCAAGCCTGGCCGGGAACGAGCGGCGGAGGTCGCGCACGCGATGGCCGTGGACGCCGGGCTGCCGGCGACCAGCCGGGTCCGAGCCGCCGAAGTGCTGGCGGACGCGGCGCGGAACAGGCGGCCGGAGGCGTTGGCGGTCCTGCGTGGGCTGTCCGCGACCGGGAACCCGACGCACCGGCTGCGCGCGTTGCGGGCGATGGCGGCCATCGCGCCGCTGGAGGCCACGCACGCGTTGCGCGCGATGACGCGGGACCGCGACCTTCCCCCGGTTGTGCGGTTGCGCAGCGCCGAAGCGCTCGTCGCCAACCACCGGGAGCACCGCGAACCGGCCGTGATCGCGGCGCGTGAGGTGGCGTTCGACGAGCGCTTGCCGGAGCACGTCAGGGTGCGCGCCGCGCGGGACCTCGCCCGGTGGAGCGAGGTGTTCCGCGACGACGCCCGAGAACTCCTGCACGCCCTGCCGGAGCGGTGAAGCGGTCAGCGCAGGGAGAGGGGGCGCAGGTCGGTCCAGTGCTCCTCCACGTAGGCGACGCAGGCGTCACGGGTGTCGGGGCCGAAGGTGGGCGTCCAGCCGGCCGGGACGTCGGCGAACGACGGCCACAGCGAGTGCTGGCCCTCGTCGTTCACGAGGACGTGGAAGCGGCCTTCGGGGTCTTCGAACGGGTTGGTCACGGCGTGATCCTCCGGTCGGGGTCGGTCGTGGCGTGGTGCAGGTGCGCCAGCACGGCGTCGACCAGGTGTTGGGCGGTGTCGGGGGTGAACAGGTCGGTCGCGTAAGCGAGGTAGCACGGCACCGGGCCGTCGTCCTGCGGTTCGTAGAAGCTGACGGTCAGCTCGGCGGGTGTCGTGCCGGTGGGGACGGCGACCAGTGACCCGGTGCCCCCCTCCAGCGCGGACAGGACCGCCTTCTCGTGGTGCACGATCATGACCTGCGGCTCGACCGGCACCGGCACGTCCGCGTGCTCGAACGCGGCCAGGTCGGTGGCGCGGACGCGGGCCAGCAGCTCGGCGTAGGTGGGGTGGCCTGCCGTGTCGGTGCGCAGCACGACCCGGTTGAAGAAGCAGCCGACCAGGTCGCTCAGCGCCTCCTCGGTCCGCCCGGCCACCATCGTGCCGATCGGCAGGTCCGTGCCGTACGGGGTCAGAGCCGCCGCCACGGCGGCCTGCACGACCATGAACATGCTGGTCCCGGTCTTGGCGGCCAGCCGGTCGACGGCCGCGTGCAGCGCGGCGGGCAGCGTGAACGGCACCACGCCCGCGGGGTGCCGGCCGGGTCGCCGTTCCCCCGAGCACGGCAGGTCGAGCACGGGCAGGCCCCGCAGCGCTTCGCGCCAGAACGCCCGCTGCTCCTCCCCCACCGACTCCACGACTTCCAGCGACCACAACGTGTAGTCCGCGTACGTCACCGGCAGCTCGGTCCACTGCGGGGCCTCACCGCGCCGCCGGGCCGCGTAGGCGTGCTGGAGGTCGCGGAACAGCGGCACGACCGACCACTCGTCCACCGCGAGGTAGCTCATGGTCAGCAGCAGCGCCTGCGCGCCGGACGCGTCCACCACCAGCCGGGCCCGCACGGGCGGGCGGCCGGGTTCGACCGGCTCGGCGGCGAACGCGGTCAGCGCCTCGTCCAGCGCCACCACCGGTTCCACCTCCAGCGGCGGCACCGCCACGGCGCGCTGCACGTCTCCGTCCAGCACCGTGCGCAGCGGCTCGTGCCGTCCCACGACGTCGGCGTGCGCGGCGAGCAGCGCGGGCACGTCGAACGGGGTCCGGGCGCGCAACGCCAGCGCGTGGTCCCACACCACCGGACCCCGCTGCACGGGCGCGAGCGGCAGGTCCACCGGCCGGTCGAAGCGGCGCAGCGGCGGGCGGGCCGAGGTGGCCCCGGTCAGCCTGCCGGCCAGCCCCGCGACGGTCGGCGAGTCGAACACGTCGCGCAGCGCGATGTCGACCCCGAACACCGACCGGATCTTCCCGACCAGCCGCATGGACGCCATCGAGTGGCCGCCGAGGCCGAAGAAGTTGTCGTGGATGCCCGGTGACACGCCGAGGATCTCGGCGAACAGCTCCGCGATCGCCTTCTGCTCCGGTGTCACCGGCCGGTCGTCGCCGGTCAGCGCGGACCAGTCGGGACGGGGCAGGGCACGCCGGTCGAGCTTGCCGTTGGGCGTCAGCGGCAGCGGGCCGTCCAGGAAGACCACCGTCGCCGGGACCATGTACTCGGGGAGCCGTTCGGCGACGAACGCCCGCAGGTCGTCCTCCGTCGCGCCGACGACGTAGCCGACGAGCCTGGTCACGTCACCGGTGCGGTCGGCGAGGACGGCCGCCTGCGCCACGGCCGGGTGCCGGGCCAGCGCGGCTTCGATCTCGCCCAGCTCGATCCGGAAGCCCCGGATCTTGACCTGGGTGTCGACGCGGCCGAGGAAGTCCAGGTTGCCGTCGGCGCGCCACCGCGCGCGGTCACCCGTGCGGTACATGCGGGCCCCGGGCGGGCCGAACGGTGACGCGACGAACCGGGACGCGGTCAGCGCGGCCTGGCCGGTGTACCCGCGGGCCAGGCCGCGGCCGGACACGTACAGCTCGCCGACCACGCCGGGCGGCACCGGCCGCAGCCGGTCGTCCAGCACGTACACGGTGGTGTTCGGGTCGGGGACGCCGATCGGCACGGCGGTGTCCCACTCCGGCACGGCCTTCCACAGGGTGGAGTTGACCGTGGCCTCGGTGAGGCCGTACGCGGCGAGCAGGTTCAGGCGACCGGCCCAGCGCCCGATCACGTCCGGCGGCACGGTCTCGGTGCCGACCAGGACGGTGGAGCCCTCGGGCAGCTCGCAGTCGGCGGGCAGGGCGGACACCAGCGACGGCGGCAGGATCATGTGCGTGATCCGCCGGTCGCGCAGGAAGTCGGTCAGCTCCGGACCGGCGACCCGCACCTCGTCGGGCGCGAACACCAGCCGCCCGCCCACGCACAGCGCCATGGTCAGCTCGAACACGGCCACGTCGAAGCCGACGGACGCGAACTGGAGCACCCGGCTGTCCTCGGTGAGCCCCATCCGGTCGATCGCGGTCGCGGCGAGGCTGGCGATGCCCTCGTGCGGCACCACGACGCCCTTGGGCCGGCCGGTCGAGCCCGAGGTGTAGATCACGTACATCGCCGAGTCCAACGACCGCGGCCCGGTCGCCGCCACCGCGCCCGGCCCGGCGGCCAGTTCGTCGCGCACCGCGTCCGAGTCGAGGAGCAGGACCTCGGCGACGTCCGGGACGGGCGCGGCTTGCGTGGTCACCACCAGCGCGGCGGCCGAATCGCCGATCATGTACGCGATCCGGTCGGCCGGGTGGGAGAGGTCCAGCGGCAGGTAGGCCGCGCCGAGCTTCAGCACCGCGAGCACCGCGGCGACCATGTCCGCCGACTTGGGCACCGCGATGCCCACCACCGACTCGTGCCCGACGCCGCGTGCCGCGAGGAGCCCGGCGATCCGGTTGGACCGGTCGTCCAGCCAGGCGTAGCTGACCGAACGGGTGCGGTCCACCACGGCCACCGCGTCCGGCTTCGCCGCCACGCACCGCGCGAACAGCGTCGTGAACGACTCCTCCGGCACCACCCGGGCGGTGCGGTTGAACTCGTCCACCACGCGGCGGCGCTCGTCGGGCGCCAGCAGGTCGACCGCGCTCACCGGCGCGGTCGGCTTGGCCACCACCGCGCCCACCAGCGTGGTCAGCCGCGCGCCGAGCCGTTGCGCGGTCACCCGGTCGAACAGGTCGGTCGCGTACTCCAGCCGGCACGTCACCGGCCCGTCGACCACCTCGGTGAAGCTGAACACCAGGTCGAACTTCGCGGTCGTGGTCTCGTGGCCCACCCACGTCACCGGCAGCCCGTCGAACGACCCCGCGTCACCGCCGCGGCTGTGGTAGCCGACCATCACCTGGAACAACGGGTTGCGCGCCGCCGACCGGGTCGGGTTGACCCGGTCCACCACGGCCTCGAACGGCACGTCCTGGTGGGAGAACGCGGCCAGCGACGTCTCCTTCACCCGGGCCACCAGCTCGGTGAAGCCCGGGTCGCCGGACAGGTCCGCGCGCAGCACGAGCGTGTTGACGAAGAACCCGACCAGGTCGTCCAGCGCCTCGTCGGTGCGGCCCGCGATCGGCGCGCCCAGCGGGATGTCGTCGCCCGCGCCCAACCGGCCCAGCAGGGCAGCCACCGCGGCTTGCAGCACCATGAACATCGACGCGCCGGACGCCTGCGCCAAAGCCCGCAGCCCGTCGGTCAGCTCCGCCGGGAACTCCACCTCCAGGTCCGCGCCGCGGAACGTCGGCCTGCCCGGGCGCGGGCGGTCGACGGGAAGTTCCAGCTCCTCCGGCGCGCCGGCCAGCGCCTTCGCCCAGAAGTCCAACTGCTCCTCGCCGACGACGTCCAGCACGTCCCGCTGCCACACGGTGTAGTCCGCGTACTGCACGGGCAGCGGCTCCCACGCCGGCGCCGCACCGGTCCGCCGGGCCCGGTACGCGGTCGCGAGGTCGCGCAGGAACGGCCGGTCGGACCACTCGTCGGTGGTGATGTGGTGCAGCAGGATGACGACCAGGTGCTCCTCCGGGGCCAACGACGCGATCGTGACCCGCAACGGCAGCTCGGCGCGCAGGTCGAACGGCCGCTCGACCTCGTCGCGCACGATGCCGGGGACGTCCTCCGCACCGGCCGAGCGCACCACCACGACCGGCGTGACGTCGTGCAGCACCCGTTGGAACGGCGTGCCCTCGCGCTCACCGAAGACCGTCCGCAACGCCTCGTGCCGGTCGACCACGTCACCGACGGCGGCGGTGAGCGCGGCGACGTCCAGCGGACCGTGCAGCGTGAACACCAGCGGGAAGTTGTACGCGGCGGACGTTCCCTCCATCTGCTGGATCAGCCACAACCGCTGTTGCGCCGACGACAGCGGCAGCTCGGCGGGCCGCTCGACGGGCACGAGCGGCGGTCGCACCGACCCGCCGCCGGCGCGCAGGGCCAGTCCGGCGACCGTGGGCGCGTCGAACAGGTCCCGGATCGCCAGTTCCGCGCCCAGTGCCGTCCGGGCCCGGCTGACCAGCCGGGTGGCGAGCAGCGAGTGGCCGCCGAGGTCGAAGAAGTTGTCGTCCACGCCGACCGACGGCACGCCCAGCACCTCGGCGAACAGCCCGCACAGCACCTCCTCCGCCCGGGTCGAGGCGGCGCGCGAGGACGCCGCGCCGGTCACCACCGGCTTCGGCAGCGCCCGCACGTCGAGCTTGCCGTTCACGGTCAGCGGCAACGCGTCCACCGCCGTGATCGCGGCGGGCACCATGTAGTCGGGCAGGCTCAGCTTCAGCTCCTCCCGCAAGCTCGCGGTGTCGACCGCGGACACCACGTAACCGATGAGCCGCTTCACGCCGCCCGGTCCGGCGTCGACGACGACCGCCGCGTGCGTCACGCCGGGCTGGGCGGCCAGCGCGGACTCGACCTCGCCCAGCTCGACCCGGTAGCCGCGGATCTTGACCTGGTCGTCGGTGCGGCCGAGGAAGTCCAGGTTGCCGTCCCGGCGGGCCCGCACCAGGTCACCCGTGCGGTACATGCGGGTGCCGGGCGGGCCGTACGGGTCGGCGACGAACCGCTCGGCGGTCAGGCCGAACCGGTCGTGGTAGCCGCGGGCCAGGCCGACGCCCGCGATGTAGAGCTCACCGGGCGACCCGGGCGGCACCGGCCGCAGGTGGGCGTCGAGCACGTACGCGCGGGTGTTCCGGATCGCCTTGCCGACGGTCGCGGTCTCACTGTCCTCGGTGGACGCACCGAGCGTGTTGATCGTGTACTCGGTGGGTCCGTAGAGGTTGTAGCCGTACGTGCCGGGGGTGTCGCGCAGCCGCTGCCACACCGACTCCGGCACGGCCTCGCCACCGAGCAGCACCAGCGCGGGGACGTGCCCCTCCAGCAGGCCTTCCTCGATCAGCAGTTGCGCGTAGGTCGGGGTCACGTTGACCACGTCGATCAGGTGCTCGTCGCAGTACGCCACCAGGGCCGCCGCGTCCCGGCGCAGCTCCTCGTCGCACACGTGCACCTCGTGGCCCTCGACCAGCCACAGCAGCTCTTCCCACGACATGTCGAACGCGAACGACACGGTGTGCGCGATGCGCAGCCGCCGGCCGCCGGCCGCCGCGATGGCGGGCGCGAAGATCGCCCGCTGGTGGTTGAGCTGCATGTTCGTCAGGCCGCGGTACGGCGTGACGACGCCCTTCGGCCGGCCCGTCGAGCCGGACGTGTAGATCACGTACGCCGGGTGGTCCAGGGAGAACGTCGGCCACTCGACCTCGTCCGGCGCAGGAGGCAGGTCGTCGACGCACAGCGCGTCCGGCACCAGGCCGACCGCCGTGGTCGACAGCACGCACAGCGGCGCGGTGTCCTCGATCATCAGCAGCAGCCGGTCGGCCGGGTGGTCGAGGTCGAGCGGCAGGTACGCGGCCCCGGTGCGGAGCACCGCGAACAACGCCACCACCATCTCGGTCGTGCGCGGCAGCGCGAGCGCGACCACGCGTTCCGGCCCCGCGCCGCGGCTGATCAGCAGCCGGGCCAGGGTGTCGATCCGGTCCTGCAGCTCGGCGTAGGTGAGCCGCTGGTCGCCGAACACGAGCGCGGTCGCGTCCGGGGTCCGGCGGGCTTGGGCGACGAGCAGGTCGGCGATGGTCTCGGACACCATCGGGTTGGTGCTGGCGTCCCACTCGGCCTCCAGCGCGCGCCGTTCGTGGTCGGGCAGCACGTCGAGGGTGCCGACCAGCGCGTCCGGTGCGTCGACCAGGCGGCGCAGGACGGTGGTGTACCGGGTGAGCAGGGCTTCGGCGGCGTCGGCGGCGAAGGTGTCCGGCCGGGACGCCAGCGTGACGCGGGTGCGGGCGCCGGGCGTGATGATGAGGGTCAGGGGGAAGTGCGTGCCGTCCACGTTGGACACGTCGAGCACGCCGTGCCGGGACGCCAGCTCGCCCTGCCGGTCGTCGCCGTCGCCGGTGCGCAGCACGAACAGCGTGTCGAACAGCTGCCGGTGCCCGGCTTCCTGCTGGATCTCCCCCAGGCCGACGTGCTCGTAGGACATGAGCGCGGTCCGCTCGGCCTGGACGCGGCGCAGCAGCTCCAGCACGGTCTCGCGGGGGTCGAGGGCGATCCGGGTGGGGATGGTGTTGAGGAACATGCCGATGACGTGCTCGACGCCGTCGACCTCGACCGGGCGGCCCGCGACGGCGGTGCCGAACACCACGTCGTCCCGGCCGACCTGGCTCGCCAGCACCAGCGCCCACGCGGCGTTGAACACGGCGTTGGCGGTCAGGCCGTGCCGCCGGGCCTGCGCCCGGACGCGGTCGGTCAGCTCCTCGGTCAGCTCCTGGTGGACCTCGGCCGGGATGACCGGCTCGCGGGACCGGTCCGCGGGGGCGACCAGGGTCGGCTCGCGCAGGCCGGACAGGGCGGTGCGCCACGCGCGCAGCGCCGCGTCGTGGTCCTGCCGGGCCAGCCACGCCAGGTAGTCGCGGTAGGAACCGGGCGGCGGGAGCTCGGCGTCGGCGTCGCGGTACAGCTCCAGCAGCTGCTCCAGGAACAGCCACGCCGACCAGCCGTCCCACAGGATCAGGTGGTGGGTGATGACGAGCCGGTCGCGGCCGTCGGGCAGCCGCAGCACCAGGAACCGGCACAGCGGCGGCGCGGCCAGGTCGAACCGCTCGCGCCGGTCGGCGGCCAGCAGGTCGGGCACGTCGGCGTGGTCGGCGTCGACCACGCGCAGCGGGATCTCCAGGCCGGGCGCGATGAACTGCACCGGTGCCGGCACGCCGTCGCTGGTGAACCCGGCCCGCAGGCTGGGGTTGCGCGCCAGGAGCACGGCGCCCGCGCGGCGCAGCCGGTCGACGTCCAGCCGGCCGGCGAAGTCCATCGTCTCCTGGGACAGGTAGACGTCGAGCGCGCCGGTGTCGTAGCTGGAGTGGAAGTACAGGCCTTCCTGCAACGGGGACAGCGGCCACACGTCCTCCGCCTCGGGCAGGGCCGCGCGCTGCTCGTCGGTCAGCACGAGCAGCGGCGCGTCGTCGGCGGTGCCGTCCTCGGCCTGGACGGCGGCGAGCGCGGCGACCGTGCGGTGCTCGAACACGTCGCGAGGGCTGATCCCGATGCCCAGCCGGCGGGCCCGGGTGGACACCGCGATGGACGTGATGCTGTCGCCGCCGAGGGTGAAGAAGTCGTCGTCCACGCCCAGCTCGGCCAGGCCGAGGACGTCGGCGAACACCTCGCACAGCAGGCGTTCCCGCTCGGTCTCCGGCGCACGCCGTCCGGTCCTGTCCGGGGTGGGCGAGGGCAGCGCGTTCTGGTCGAGCTTGCCGCTGGGGGTGAGCGGGAAGTCCGGCAGGGCCACGACCGCGTGCGGGACCATCGCGGCGGGCAGGGCGTCGGCGATCCCGGCCCGCACCGCGTCCAGGTCGACGTCGGCGGGCGTCACGTACGCCAGGAGCCGGTTGTCGCGGGCGATGACCGCGGTCCGCGCCACGCCGGGCAGCGCGACCAACGCCGACTCGACCTCGCCGAGCTCGATCCGGTTGCCGCGCACCTTGACCTGGCGGTCGGTGCGGCCCAGGTAGACGAGCGCGCCGTCGGCGCGGCGCACGACCAGGTCGCCCGTGCGGTACATGCGGTCGCCGGGCGCGCCGAACGGGTCGGCGACGAACCGCTGCGCGGTGAGCGCGGACCGGCCGTGGTAGCCCAGCGCGAGCTGGACGCCCGCCAGGTACAGCTCGCCCGGCACGTTCGCCGGGACGGGCCGCAGGAACGGGTCGAGCACGTGCAGCCGGGTGTTCCAGACCGGGCGGCCGATCGGCACGGCGTGGTCCGGCGCGCCGTCGTACTCGAAGTGCGTGACGTCGACGGCGGCTTCGGTGGGGCCGTAGAGGTTGTGCAGCGGCACGCCGGTGAGGGCGCGCCAGCGGGCGGCGACCTCGCCGGTCAACGCCTCGCCGCTGCTGAACGCGCGGCGCAGGCTCGTCGACCACGCCGCGTCCTCGTGCACCTCGGGCACGGTCAGGAACGCGGCCAGCATCGACGGCACGAAGTGCAGGGTGGTGACGCGCTCGCGGCGGATCAGGTCGGCGAGGTAGGCGGGGTCGCGGTGGCCGTCCGGCTTGGCGAGCACGACGGCCGCGCCCTCGCACAGGGCCCAGAAGAACTCCCACACCGAGACGTCGAAGCTGGACGGGGTCTTCTGCAGCACGCGGTCGTCGGCGGTGAGGCGGTACTCGTGCTGCATCCACGCCAGCCGGTTGACGATGGCGCGGTGCGTGACGACGACGCCCTTGGGCCGCCCGGTCGAGCCGGAGGTGTAGATGAGGTAGGCGGGCCGGTCCGGGTGCGGCGCGGGGAGTTCGCCCTGAGGTGCTCCCGTGTCGGCGCAGTCCTCGGGCCGGACGACGGCGGTCGCGCCCGAGTCGGCCAGCATGAACTCGACGCGGTCGGCCGGGTAGTCGAGGTCGAGCGGCAGGTAGGCGGCGCCGGCCTTGAGCACGCCCAGCAGGGCCACCATCAGCTCGGCGGAGCGCGGCACGGCGACCGCGACGACGTCGTGGCCGTGCAGCCTGTGGGCCAGCGCGGTGGAGCGCCGGTCCAGTTCGGCGTAGGTGAGGGTGACGTCGTCGTGGACGACGGCGGTCGCGTCGGGGGTGAGGGCGGTCCGGGCGGCGATCCGGCTGACGAGCGTGCCTTCGGGGACGTCGGCGGCGGTGTCGTTGAGCTGCCGGAGCCACTCGGTCTCGGCGGTGGTGACGAGGTCGAGGCTCGCGACCGGCCGGTCCGGGGTGGTGGCGAACGCGGACAGCAGGCGGACCAGCCGTTCGGCCAGGGACGCGGCTTCGGCGTCGGGGACGCGGTGCTTGAGGCGCAGTTCGATGCGGTCGCCGGGCAGGACGATCAGCGCCAGGGGGTAGTGCACCTGGTCGCGGATCTCCACGTCGTCGACCACGTCGGGGAAGTTCTCGACCACGACGAGGGTGTCGAACAGCTCGCCGTGCCCGGTGACGCGCTGGATCTCGGCCAGGCCCAGGTGCTGGTGGTCCAGCAGCCGCGCCTGCTCGGCCTGCAGGTGGGTGAGGACGGTCGCGAGGCCGTCGTCCCCCCGCCACCGCTGGCGGACGGGCACGGTGTTGATGAACAGCCCGACCGCGTTCTCGATCCCGGGCACCTCGGCCGGGCGCCCGGCCACGGTGGTGCCGTAGACGACGTCGGCCCGCCCCGTGAGGCCGCCGAGGAGCAGGCCCCACGCGCCGTGCAGCACGGTGCTGAGCGTCAGACCACGCCGCCGCGCCTGGCCGACCAGCGCCGCGCTCAGCTCGGCGGGCAGCTTCACCCGGTGCTGTCCGTGCCGCGGCGACACCTCACCCACCGGGGCCGCCTCGCGGAGACCCCCGCCCAGAGCTGCGCGGGCGTCCCCGCCAAGGGGACCCCTGTTCTTATTCTCCCACCGGGGTACGACAATTCCGGCGACCAGCGTCGGCTCGTCCACATCGGACAGCGCAGCGCGCCAAGCGGCGTGCGCCGCGTCGCGGTCACGGCTCGCCAGCCACGCGAAGTAGTGCCGGTGGTCGACCGGCTCCACCCGGCCACCCACCAGCTCCCGCCGCAGCAAGCCGACCGACCACCCGTCCAGCAGGATGTGGTGCAGCGTCAGCACCAGCCGGTCGCCGTGCCGGGCCGCCCGCATCAGCGGCGGCCGGGAGAGGTCGAACGGCTCGGCCCGTTCCGCCGCCAGCACGGCCTCGACGTCGTCACCGGCCGGGTACTCGCGCCACGGCAGCGCCAGCGCGTCCGCGATCACCTGCTCCACGCGCCCGCGGTCGGTCTGGCGGAACCCCGCGCGCAGCAACGGGTGCCGGTCCAGCAGGCCCTGCACCGCCTCCCGGTCCACGTCCAGGCTCAGCACCTCCTGCACCACGTACGAGTCGTCCGCGTCGTACTGCGCGTGGAAGAAGAAGCCCTCCTGCAACGGTGACGCCGGCAGCACGTCCGACGAGAACCCGTCCAGGGAGACCTCCGTCCCGACCGCGCGGGCGACCCGCGCCAACCCGGCCACGGTCCGGTGCTCGAACACCTCGCGCGGCGTGAACTCCAGGCCCGCCGCCCGCGCCCGCGACACCAGCTGCATCGTGACGATGCTGTCGCCGCCCAGCTCGAAGAAGTTGTCGTGGACGCCCGGCGTCAACCCCAGCACGGCCTCGACCAGGTCCACCAGCACCTGCTCGACCGGGTTCGTGGCCGGCGCGTCACCGCCGAGCGCGGTCCAGTCCGGCTCCGGCAGCGCCGCCCGGTCCAGCTTGCCGTTCGGCGTCAGCGGCAGCGGCCCGGCCACCGGCACCACCACGGACGGCACCATGTAGTCCGGCAGCGCCGCGGCGACGTGCTCCCGCGCGTCCACCGGCGCGACCGAGCCGACCACGTACGCGACGAGCCGCTTCACCCGCCGGTGGTCCTCCCGCACCAGGACGGCGGCCTGCGCGACGCCGGGGTGCGCCATGAGCGCGCTCTCGACCTCGCCCGGCTCGATCCGGAACCCGCGGATCTTCACCTGGCCGTCGGAGCGGCCCAGGAAGTCCAGGTTCCCGTCCGCGCGCCACCGCGCCCGGTCGCCGGTCCGGTACATCCGCGCGCCGGGCGCCCCGAACGGGTCGGCCACGAACCGGGACGCGGTCAGCGCCGCCTGCCCCCGGTAGCCCCGCGCGAGCCCGCGCCCGCCGACGTACAGCTCGCCCTCCACGCCCACCGGCACCGGCCGCAACGCCGAGTCCAGCACGTAGCAGCGGGTGTTCGGGTCCGGCACGCCGATCGGCACCGGGCCGGTCCAGTCCGGCTTCGCGGGCCACAGCGTGGAGTTCACGGTCGCCTCGGTGAGGCCGTAGGCCGCCACGACCCGCAGCCGCCGCGCCCACCGGGCGATCAGCTCGGTCGGCACCGTCTCCGTGCCCACGACCAGCACCGCGCCCGCGGGCAGCTCGCACTCCGGCGGCAGCGCCGCGACCAGCGACGGCGGCAGGATCATGTGCGTGGCCTCGTGCGCGGCGATGTAGGAGGTCAGCTCGTCGCCCGCGACGCGGCGGTGCGACGGCACGACGACCGCCCGCCCGCCGACGCCCAACGACATGCACAGGTCCCACACGGCCACGTCGAACCCGACGGACGCGAACTGCACCACCCGGCTGTCCGGGGTGATCCCGATCCGGTCCACGGCCGTCGCGATGAGGCTGCCGATGCCCTCGTGCGTGACGACGACGCCCTTGGGCCGGCCGGTCGAGCCGGACGTGTAGATCACGTACGCGGCCTGGTCGAGCGCGATCGGAAGGCCCAGGTCGGAGCCGTCGGCGGGCAGGTCGAACCGGGTCTCCGGCGTGATCACGAGCTTCGCGCCCGCGTCGGACACCATGTGGTCGACGCGGTCGCGCGGGTGGTCGAGGTCCAGCGGCAGGTAGGCCGCGCCCGCCTTCATCACCGCGAGCAGCGTCACGACCAGGTCGGCCGAGCGGGGCAGGGCCACGCCCACGACGTCCTCGGCTCCCACGCCCGCCGCGACGAGCGCGCGGGCCAGCCGGTTCGCGGCGGTGTTCAGCTCGGCGTAGGTCAGCGACACGTCCTCGCACACCACCGCGACGGCGTCGGGGCGCAGCGCGGCCTGGCGTTCGACCGCACCCGGCCACGTCACCTCGTCCACCTCGCGCGGCGCCGTGCCGAAGTCGAGCAGCCGGGCGCGTTCGTCGTCGTCGACCAGGTCGATCAGCGCCACCGGCTGGTCGGGGTCGGCGTCGAGCACGCGCAGGAACCGCCGCTGGTGGTCGGCCAGCTCGTCGGGCGTGCACACGGCGGCGTTCGCCTCGAACGTCACGACGAGCCTGCCGTCGGCGCGCTGGAGGAACGACGTGGTCAGGTCGTTGACCGGGCCCAGCGACAGCATGTGGAACGCGGGGTCGAGGTCGGCGAACCCCATCTCGCGACCGAAGCCCAGGTAGTTGACCGTCGGCCCGACCAGCTCGGGGATGCCGTCGCGCAGGCCGAGTTCGCGGGCCAGGTCCTCGCCGCGGTAGGCGCTGTGCGGGACGACCTCGCGGATCTCGCGGTCCACGGCGGCGATCAGGTCGGTGATGGTGGTGCCCGGTCGCACGGTGACGCGCAGCGGCAGCACGGTGGACGCCATGCCGGGCGTGACCCGGCTGACCGCGTCCCGCCGCCCGGTCACCGGCATCGCCAGCACCAGGTCGGTCGCGCCGGTCACGCGGTGGGCGTAGGCGGCGACGGCGGCGAACACCTGCCGGGAGGACAACGGGTTCGGCAGCTCGACGGTGCGGCGGATGACCTCGCGCACCTGCCCGGCGGCCCGCGGCACGAGCCGCACCGGCTCGGGGTGGTCGGCCATCTTCGCGTGCCAGAACGCGCGGTCCGCCTCGCGGGCCGGTGACCCGCGGTAGGCCAGGTCGGCGTCGACCAGCGCCTGCACCGGCTTCGGCCGCGGCTCGGCGGAACCCTCGTACAGCTCGCCGGCCCGTCTGGTGATCAGCACGCAGCCGTACGCGTCGACCACCAGGTGGTGGTAGCGCTGGTACCAGAGCACGTGGTCGTCGGCGATGCGCAGCAGCGCGTGGTGGAACAGCGGACCGTCGGCGATGTCGGTCAGCCGGGCCATGTCGTCGTCCATCCACGCCCGCGCGTCGGCCACGGAGTCGAACGACAGCAGCGTGACGTCGGTGGTCGGCGGCGCCGGGACCTGGCCGTCCTCGGTGAAGCGGACGTGCAGCGCGCCGGTCTCGCCGACCACCTGCCGGACCGCCGCCTCCAGCCGGTCGTGGTCGACCGGACCGCGCAGCTCCAGGTACCAGGCGACGTTGTAGACGGGGTTGTCGGGCTCCAGCTGCTGTGCCAACCAGACACCGGTCTGAGCACCGGTCAAGGGCAGCGCCATGGTCACAACCTTCCCGTTCCTTCCCGACTTCCCCGCACACACACCGCGGGTGGGGATGCGCGACGGCACCCCCACCCGCGGTGGACCGCCGAACTAGTTCTTGATCGCTTCGAGCAGCGGCACGACCTGCTCGATGCCGTAGGGCACGCTCAGCACCGTGTTGAACGACATGGCCGCGCCGATCGGCGGGTCCATGTAGGTGAGGAACAGGTCGCGCTTCTCGGTGACGACCTTCAGCCGCTGGTAGGCGGGCACGGACTTGACCCGCTCCCACGCGCTCTGGTCGAACATCAGCCACACCAGCCGGTCGGCGTCGAGCAGGTCGAACCGCTCCTCGCTGAACTCGGCCACGTTCATCTGGCCGGCCAGCGTGCCGATCTCGTCGACGAGGGTGAAGCCCAGCTCCTTCATGAAGATGGCCTTCGGGTCGGTCGGGGCGAACGCGGAGTACTGGCCGGGCTTGAAGCTGTCGGCCACCACCATCGTCTTGCCGGCCCACTCGGGGTGCGCGGCCTTGGCCTCGCCGAACTTCTTCGCCACGCCGTCGATCAGCGCCCGCGCTTCCTCTTCCTTGCCCAGCGCCTTGCCGATGTGCAGGGTCTGGTCCTGCCACGGCGCGGCGTAGTCGGGGAACGCCTTGGGCTGCGCGACCACGGGCGCGATCTTGGACAGCGTGTCGTACTGCTCCTGCTTCATGCCGGAGTAGACCGCGAGGATCAGGTCGGGCTTGAGCGCGGCGACCTTCTCCAGGTTGTACTCGTCGCGCTCGCCGACGATCTCCGGCTGGGTGCTGCCCCAGAGTTCCTTGGTCCACGGCCAGTTGCCGAAGGGCCGCTCCTTGAACCAGTCCACGACGCCGACCGGCTTGACGCCCAGGGCCAGCACGGGCTCCTGGTCGGACAGGCCGAGCGTGACGACCTTCTTCGGCTCCGCCTTGATCTCGGTGGTGCCGTACTTGTGCTCGACCGAGACCGGGAACGCGCCGGTGGAGGCGGTGTCGGTCGTGCTCGTCCCGCCGGAGCCGGCGTCGCCGCCGCCCCCGCAGGCGGCCAGCGCCAGCGCTGCGGCCGAGACGACCGCGACCAGCTTGAACTTCGTGGACATCAGGGTTTCCCTTTCGGCAGGCGCGTCGGCGCGCCGTGATACCAGGTTAGGTTTGCGTAACCTAACAAACGGAGGGGCGTTTCAGCTCACCCGTGAGACGCTGATCGCGTATTCGGGCTGCGAGGGCACCGCCGCGGGGACGGCTTCGGGCACCACCGGGGTGCGGCGGTCGAGGACGGACCGGAGGATCTCCCCCACCCGCACGGACGTGTTGGACAGCAGCGACGACGAGATGCCGTGCGTGTGCTCGGTGCCGCCCTGCAGGTACAGGCCGGCCAGCAGGTCGTCATCGGTGGCCAGGCGGTAGTCGCGGCCGACGCTCAGCCTGCCCTGCGCGTCCCGGGCGCAGCGCCCGGCCAGCCCGCCCAGCAGCGCGGTCGGGTCGGCCTCGCGGTAGCCGGTGGCGTAGACGATCGCGTCGGCGTCGAGCACCTCGCGCGCGCCGGTGGCCAACGACTCCACGGTCACCGCCACGCCGTCCGCGCGGTCGTCCAGCTCGGCCACGCGGGAGAGGTTGAGCAGCCGCAACCGCTGCCGCCCCACCACCTTCTCCCGGTACACCCGCCGGTACAGCTCGGCGATCAGGTCGTGGTCGACCACCGCGTAGTTGGTGTTGCCGTGGTAGTCCATGAGCTTGCGCTTGACCGGCTCGGGCGCGGCGAAGTAGTCGTCCACGGCGGCCGGGTCGAAGATCCGGTTCGCGAACGGGCTGTCGTCGGCGGGGCTGTAGCCGTAGCGCGCGAACACCGCGCACACCTCGGCCGACGGGAACCGGTCGTGCAGGAACGCGGTGACCTCCGCACCGCTCTGCCCCGCGCCGACCACGACCAGTCGGCGGGGGTCGGCCAGGGACTCGACGCGGTGCAGGAAGTCCCGGTTGTGCCACACGCGCTCGGAGGCGTGCACGCCCTCGGGCAGCGCCGGGCGCAGTCCGGTGGCCAGCACCAGGTTGCGGGCGCGGCGCACCTCCACCTCGCCCGCCGCCGTGGTCGAGACGACGTCGAAGTGCGTGATCACGCCACCCTCGGCCACCGGCCGCACGTCCACCACGTCGTGGCCGTAGGACACCAGGTCGTCCACGCGCCCGGCGGCCCACTCGAAGTAGTCGTGGAACTCGACCCGCAGCGGGAACAGGTTCTTGTGGTTGATGAAGTCGACCAGCCTGCCCCTGCCGTGCAGGTAGCTCAGGAAGGTGAAGGTGCTGTTCGGGTTGCGCAGGGTCACCAGGTCCTTGAGGAACGACACCTGCATGGTCGCGTCCTCGATCAGCATCCCGCGGTGCCAGCCGAACCGGGGCTGCCGTTCCAGGAAGTGGGCGGTCACCACGTCTTCGGCACGCGCGGTGGCGTTGTACTCGGTGACGGCGATCGCGAGGGCCAGGTTGGAAGGCCCGAAGCCGACGCCGAGGACGTCGAAGACCGGTGGCTGTGGCATGGCTGTCCCATCGGTGCGACTACAGGGTGATCGAACTTTGGTTACCCTAACCTAAGTTGATCCTCCGCGGGAGTGATCCAGGCCTCTCTCGTGTTTAGGGTAGCCTCACCTGACACTCAGCGGAAGGCGGGCACCGGGGTGAAGACCGTCCTGAAGGACGCCGTTGCCGGGCAGTGGAGGTCGGTGACCGTCGCTTCGGCGCTCGGCGCGGCGCACCAGGCGGGCGAGGCGGCCGTGCCGCTGCTGGTCGGCGTGGTGATCGACGAGGCGGTGCGCACCGGTGCGGGCGGGCGGTTGGCGTTCTGGATCGGCGTGCTGGCCGCGGTGTTCGTGACGCTGTCGTTGAGCTTCCGCTTCTCCTTGCGCAGCGGGGAGAAGGCCTCGCACCAGGCCGCGCACGAGGTGCGCTCGGCACTGGCCGCGCGGGTGCTGTCGACCGACGGCGCGGCGCACGGCAGGCTGTCCGGGGAGCTGGCGAGCATCGCCACCAGCGACGCCCAACGGGTCGGGCAGGTGAACCTGGCGCTGCCGATCGCGTTCTCCGCCGTGGTCGGCCTGCTGGTGGGCGCGGTGGCGCTGCTGCGGGTGTCGTGGGTGCTCGGCGTGCTGGTCCTGGTCGCCGCGCCGGTGCTGCTCGGCCTGGCGCACGTGCTGGGCAAGCCACTCGAACGGCGCAGTGACGCGGAGCAGGACCGGGCGGCGCTCGCGTCCGGGGTGGCGGCCGACCTGGTCGCCGGGCTGCGGGCGTTGAAGGGCATCGGCGCGGAGGCCACGGCGGCGCGGCGGTACCGGGTGACCAGCCGGTCGTCCATGGCGGCGGCGATCCGGGCCGCCCGGTCCCGGGCCTGGCTGGACGGCTCGATGCTGGCCACGACCGGGGTGTTCCTGGCGGTGGTGGCGCTGGTCGGCGGGCACCTGGCCGCGTCGGGCACGATCACGGTCGGCGAACTGGTCGCCGCGGTGGGGCTGGCGCAGTTCCTGCTGTGGCCGCTGTCGATCTTCTCGTGGGTGAACGGGCTGCTGGCGCAGGGCCGGGCGTCGGCCGCGCGGGTGGCCGAGGTGCTGGCCGCTCCCCCGGCCGTGCCGCCCGGTGCGGTGGCGCTGCCGGCGGTGGCCGGGCGGGTGGAGCTGGCCGGCGTGGTGTCCGGGTCGTTGCGGGGGGTGTCGCTGACGGCGTCACCCGGTGAGCTGCTCGGCGTGGTGGCGCGTGATCCGGCGGACGCGGTGTCGTTGCTGGCCGTGCTGGCGCGGGAGGTGGACCCGTCGGGCGGCGCGGTGACGCTGGACGGCGTGCCGCTGTCCGCTGTGGAGGGTTCGGCGCTGCGGTCGGCGGTGGTCGTGGCGGCGCACGACGCGGACCTGTTCGAGGGGTCGGTGCGGGAGAACGTCGCGGCCGGCGGGCCCCGGGTGGCCGAGGCGTTGGACGCGGCCCGGGTCGACGACGTGGCGCGGGCGCTGCCGCACGGGCTGGACACGCCGGTCTCCGCGCGCGGCCGGTCGTTGTCGGGCGGGCAGCGGCAACGCGTCGCACTGGCCCGCGCACTGGCCGCCGCTCCCCCGGTGCTGGTGGTGCACGACCCGACGACGGCGGTGGACGCGGTGACGGAGGTGTCGCTGGCGGCCGGGATCAAGCGGATGCGGACCGGCCTGACCACCATCGTGGTCGCCACCAGCCCCGCCCTGCTGGCCGCGGCCGACCGCGTGGTGTTCCTGGCCGGCGGCGCGGTCGCCGCGACGGGGCCGCACGCCGACCTGGTCGCCGACGACGACTACCGACTGGCGGTGTTGAGCTGATGCGCGAGTTGTTGGCGACCGCGTCCGGCGCGCGGACGTGGGCGGCGGTCGGGGAGTTGGTGCGGCCGCGGCGGGGGTTGGCTTGGGGCGCGGCGCTCGTGCTGCTGGCGGGCACGGCGGTCGGGTTGCTCACCGCGCCCGTGCTCGGCCGGATCGTCGACCTGGTCGGCGCGGGGTCGGCCGCCATCGCGTGGCCCGTGGCCGTGCTGGTGCTGGTCGCCGTCGCCCAGGGCGTCTCGACGGCGTTCGGCACGTCCCTGGTGGCGCGGCTCGGTGAGGGCATGCTCGCCGACCTGCGCGAGAAGTTCGTGGAACGGGCGCTGCACCTGCCCCTGGAACGGGTGGAGGAAGCGGGCGCGGGCGACCTCACCTCCCGCGTGACGCGTGACGTGCAGGTGATCGCGGACGCGGTGCGCAACGCCCTGCCGGTGATGGCGCGCTCGGCGTTGACCATCGGGTTGACCGTGGTCGGGATCGCGGTCCTGGACTGGCGGTTCCTCATCCCGGTGCTCCTCGCGGTGCCGATCCACGTGCACACCGTGCGGTGGTACGGCGGCCGTGCCGTGCGGCTGTACGCGGCGCAGCGCGTGGCCGTGGGCGTGCAGCAGCAGCAGTTGCTGGACTCGATCGGCGGCGCGGCGACCGTGCGGACGTTCGGGCTGGCCGAGTCGCACGTCGCCCGCGTCCGATCCCGGTCGCAGGAGGCGGTGGACCTGGCGCTGCGCGGCATCCGGCTGCTCACCCGGTTCTACGGACGCCTGAACGCGGCCGAGTTCATCGGACTGGCCGGCGTGCTGGTGACCGGGTTCTGGCTGGTCGGCGCGGGCACCGCGTCGGTGGGCACGGCGACCGCCGCCGCGCTGTACTTCCACAGCCTGTTCAACCCCGTCAACGCCGCCCTGGCGCTGGCCGACGACGCACAGGCCGCCACCGCGTCGCTGTCCCGGCTGGTCGGGGTGGCCGACCAGCCGATGCCCGTCCTCGAAGGACGGGTGCGGCCCGACGACACGACGATCAAGCTGGCCGGCGTCTCCTACTCCTACGTGGACGGTCATCCCGTGCTGCGGGACGTGGACCTGGAGCTGGCCGCCGGTGAACGGGTGGCGCTGGTCGGCGCGTCCGGCGCGGGCAAGACGACGTTGGCCAAGCTGATCGCGGGCGTGCACGAGCCGACCAGCGGGTCCATCAGCCTCGGCGGGGTGGAGCTGGGTGCGGCCGTGCGGTCGGTCGCGTTGATCACCCAGGAGGTGCACGTCTTCGCCGGTCCGCTGGCCGACGACCTGCGGCTGGCCCGCCCGGACGCCACCGACGGGGACCTCGCCGCGGCGCTGGACCGGGTGGGCGCGCTGGAGTGGGCCGAGGCGTTGCCGTCCGGCCTGGGCACCGTGGTCGGCGAGGGCGGGCACCGGCTGACCGTGGCGCAGGCGCAGCAGTTGGCGCTGGCCCGGCTCGTGCTGGCCGACCCGCCGGTGGCGATCCTGGACGAGGCGACCGCGGACGCGGGCAGCGCGGGCGCGCGGGAGTTGGAGCAAGCGGCGGCGCGGGCGTTGGACGGCCGGACCGGGCTGCTGGTGGCGCACCGGCTCACCCAGGCCGTGACGGCCGACCGCGTGGTCGTGCTGGAAGCGGGCCGGGTGGTGGAGAACGGGACGCACGAGGAGCTGCTGGCCGCCGGCGGCCGGTACGCCGAGCTGTGGGCGGCCTGGTCGGGCACCCGCGCCTGACATCGCCCGAACGGCGCGCGTCCAGCGGCCCGGTGGACCGGAACGCAGGTGGTGCGGGAGTCGCACCCCCGCACCACCGGTTCCGACGGGGGCGGTCACCACGCCGTGCCGCGCTCCCCCGTAGCCGGCCGCCGTCGGCGGAACCCGGGCACACCAGGAGGAGGGCGGCGGACGCGGTGGCAACACCGACATCGACCACGGCTGCAACGAAACGCCGCCGTGGCGGCGATCCCGCCGCCCGCGCGGGCCCGCAGCCGCGGGGAACCGCCGTGCACGGCCATGATCGTGTCCACAATGGTCACCCGCGCCCGAACCGGTGCGGCCGCGCCCACCCCGCCCGGAACGGCTCGCTCAGCCCGGCCGCCGCCGCACGCCACCGCCCACCACCTCGCCGACGACCGCGTCGAGCACGACCGGCCCGTGCCTGCTCGACGCCGGCTCGAACAGCCGTCGACCAACCGCTCCTGCCGCGCAGGTACCTCGCGCACCGTCGGCGCCGAGGGCCGGCCCCGCCGCGCGCGACCGCACGTCCACCGGGTCGGTCCACGACGGCCCGGCACGTCGTCACCGCGCACCTCGGCAGGTCCCGGTCCAGCACCACGTCGCACCGGGTCATCGCGACCCGCTCCAACGCCCTCGCCGACGCCCTCCCCGCCCGGAGCGGTCGGTGAACGTCGGACGACATCAGCAGACCGGGAACACCGGGGCTCAGAACAGCACGATCAGCAGGATGATCCCGAGGACCACCGCGATCAGGGTCGGGATGGTCGCGGGTGACCTGCGGTAGTGCCGTTCCACCGTGGTGGTGCGGAACCAGCTGTGCGGCAGGCGGCGGCGATGTCTTTCAACCCAAGGCATGTCGGCTCCCAACGTGGTTTCGTCCCCCGACGATCACGGGGGAGGTACCCGGGACGGGCCGCCGTTAAGCCCGAGAGCCACCGTGGACGCCGAAAAGCGCCGGCGGCCACGAGGGGCCGCCGGCGCGGTCGAACGGGACGGCTCAGGCCTGTTCGGCCACCGGCACGGGCCGGCGCAGGGCCAGCGCGTCCGGTACCAGGGTCAGCAGGCCGAGCACGCCGAGGGCGGCGCCGATCCACAGCGGGCCCCGCAACCCCATGCCCCAGTCGATGCCGAGACCGCCGATCCACGACCCGACCATCACGCCGGCCATGATGCAGGCCGTGTGCACGGAGTTGACCAGCATGTTGTTCTGGCCCACCCGCGCGCCCCGGGTCACCAGGGCCGGGTTCATCGACACGCCGGTCAGGCCGATCACCACCAGCGCGACGACCGCGACCACGGCCGACTGGGCGAACAGCGCGAACAGCACCATCGCCGCCACGGCCACGACCAGGCCGACCACGAGCACCTGGATGGTGAACCGGTCGGCCAGCCTGCCCACCACGTTGTTGCCCACGATCGTCGCCACGCCGTAGACCACGAGCAGCACCGGCACGATCCCCGCCGAGAACCCGCTCAGCTCGGTCAGGATCGGCACGAAGTAGGTGAAGCCCGCGAACGTGGCGCCGATCAGCAGCAGGCTCGTCGCGTAGATGGCCCACAGCTTGCCGCTGCGGAAGATCGCGAGCTGGCCCGCCATCGGCACCGCCGGCGGAGCGGGCATCGCGGGCAGCGCCTTGACCAGCAGCAGGCCGACCGCCAGCGCGACCACCGCCACCGCCAGGAAGCTGACCCGCCAGCCGAACCGCTCGCCGACGAACGTCGCCGCCGGCAGGCCGAGCACGGTGCCGAACATCAGCCCGCCCAGCACCAGCGACGACGCCCGCGCGAACTTCTCGCCGCCGACCAGCTCGGCGCACGCCGTCAGCGCCACGCCGAAGAACGCCGCCGCGGCGACGGCGGTGACCAGGCGAGCCACCACCATCGTCCCGTAGCCCTGCGCGGCGGCACCGAGCACCTGGCCCGCCACGAACACCGCGACCAGGCCGAGCAGCGCGGTCTTGCGCGACATCTTCAGCAGCGCCACGGTCAGCAGCGGTCCGCCGACCGCCATCGCGCCCGCGTAGACGGTCACGAGGTAGCCGACGGCCGCGAACGACACGTCGAACTCGGCGGACAGCGCGGGCATCAGCCCCGACACCATGTACTCGCTGGTGGTCAGGGCGAAGATGCCCAGGCCGAGGACGTAGACGGCTAGCGGCATCGGTTCGGACTCCCGAAGAGGATTGGACGGTCGAGCGACGCCGGCGACCGGCCGGCGGTGGGTCAGATGTTGGTGATGATCCGGTCGACGAAGCCGTACTCGAGGGCTTCCTCGGCGGTGAACCACTTGTCGCGATCGGCGTCGCGCTCGATGGTCTCCACCGTCTGACCGGTCTGCTCGGCGGTGATCCGGGCCATCCGCTTCTTCATCTGGGTGAAGATCGTCGCCTGGATCTCGATGTCGGTCGCCGTGCCGCCGATGCCCGCGGACGGCTGGTGCATCAGCACCCGCGTGCTGGGCAGCACGAAGCGCTTGCCGCGAGCGCCCGACGAGAGCAGGAACTGGCCCATCGAGGCCACGAAGCCCAGGCCGATCGTGGAGACGTCGGGCTTGATGTGGTTCATCGTGTCGTAGATGGCCATGCCCGCCGTGACCGAACCGCCCGGCGAGTTGATGTACATCTGGATGTCGG
The DNA here is from genome assembly GCF_006716745.1 of Saccharothrix saharensis. Taxonomy (NCBI): domain Bacteria; kingdom Bacillati; phylum Actinomycetota; class Actinomycetes; order Pseudonocardiales; family Pseudonocardiaceae; genus Saccharothrix; species Saccharothrix saharensis. The sequence continues at coordinate 1,654,748 of NZ_VFPP01000001.1, forward strand.
CTTCTTCGTCCTCGGCCGCGAGCACCAGCAACTGCATCGTCAGCCGGTTCGCGACCTCGTCGTTGACCTCCGAGCCGAGCAGCACGATCCGCGACCGAAGCAGCTGCTCGTACAACGGGTCGTGCGTGATCGGAGCTTGCGTGTTCGAGCGGGCCAAGATCGCTGCCGCGAGGTCCACCGTTCCCCCATGTTCCATGCCGTGAATGTGCCGATCGACTACGGAACGTAGCCTGATCGTCGCAACCCAATCAACTCGGCGCTCCGCAGTTCGCTAGTGGCGAACCTACCGCCGACGCGCCTCCGACGGCGCGTCGCCGAGCAGCACGGTCGCCGCGTAGCCCAGCGAGTTGCCCCGCACCCGCACGACGGTCAGCCCGCACTCCCGCAGCAGCGCCCGGAACCGGGCCTCGCTGAACGACCGGGAGTAGAAGCCGTCCGAGCCGGTGAACAGCACGCCGCCGTCACCGGTCAGCTCGAACGCCAGCCCGCGCACGCCGCAGCGCGTGTAGTAGGCGTGCCGGACCCTGGTGGCCTCCAACCCCTCGCCGAACACCGAGATGACCGCCGCGCCGGACGCGCCGGCCAGGGACCGCAGCAGCCGCAGCGGGTGGCGGAAGTTGCCGAGCAGGTTGAACGGCAGCATGTACAGCGGCCGCTCGCCCACCACGTCCCGGTCCCACCGGTGGTGGTTGAACAGGTCGTCGACCAGCGTGCCCGCCCGGTCGGCCATGCCCTCGCGCTCGATCCGCGCGGCGAGCGTGGCGACCGCCTGGGCGTCGAGGTCGACGCCCAGGTAGCGCACGCCGAGGTGGCGTGCCACCTCCAGCGCCCGGCCGTCGTAGCAGCCCAGCTCGACCAGCGTGTCGCAGCCGAGGTAGGGCATGGCCTCGACCGTGGCCAGGCTCTCCATCTGCAGCAGCGGCAGCACGTCGTCGGGGAAGTTGGCGAGGGTCATGATGGTCGCCGAGCCCGACGAGCGCGCGTAGAACGCGGACTCCGGCTGGTGCTCGACCGCCAGCGCCTGGTGTTGGCCGATGTGCTCTTCGAACAGGTCCGACATCTGAAGCGCAGACTCCTCGGGTGTGGGCGGACGTGTCACGCGCGCCTGACCGGAGGCGCCGTGAACCGCCGGTACACGACGTCGCGCAGCACGTCTTCGCCGCCTTCGACCAGCGACACGTGGCGCAGGTCGCGCATCAGCGCGCCGATCGGCAGCTCGTCGGTGTAACCGAGGCCGCCGAACACCTCCGACCCGGTGCCCGCCACGCGCCACCCGGCCTGGCCGCAGAACACCTTGGCCACCAGCGCGGACTTGAGCGCGCCGCGCCGGGCGAACCGCCGCGCCGCGTCCGGGTCCGCGCGCACGGCGTCGAACTCGGCCGCTGCGGCGCGGCACTGGCTGCGCATGGTCTCGATCTCGATCTCGACCTGGGCCATCTTGTCGGCGAACAGCGGGTGCTTCGCCAGCACGCCGTCGCGCAGCCGCCTGCCGCCCGCGAAGTCCAGGCACAGGTCGCGCACGCGCCGGGACAGGCCGACGGCGGTGGCCGCGATGAGCACCCGGCTGGCGTTCAACCCGACCTCCAGCAGCCGAAGGCCGTGCCCGTCGAGCACGTGGCCCGCCGGTACGGCGCAGTCCGACAGCGACACCCGGTGCACCGGCGAGCCGGTCAGGCCCATCGTGCGCCACGGCTCCGACACCGCGACCCCGGCCGCGTCGCGCGGCACGACGACGGCCACGTGCGGCTGCTCGTCCGCGCCGGCCTCGTGCCGCGCCACCACGAGCAGGTAGCGGGCGTGGTCGGCGTTGGTGGAGAACAGCTTCTCGCCGGTGAGGACGACGCTGTCGCCCTTGGGCACCGCCGTGGTGGCCATCCGGTCGAGCTCGCTGCCGGCGTCCCGCTCGGTGACGGCGGTGGCGAAGAAGCCGCCGTCCCGGCCGAGCGCGCCGAGCACGTCGGCGCGCAGCCGGTCGTCGCCGTACAGGTCGACCAGCGTCGAGCCGATCACGCCGACCAGGGACGAGAACGCGAACCCGGCGTCGGCGTAGGCCAGCTCGTCGACCACGTCGACGCCCTCGACCAGGGACAGGCCGCGGCCGCCGTGCTCGACGGGCAGCCACCAGTTGGCGAGCCCCGCGGCGTGCCAGGCCGCGGTGCGCGCCGCGAGGTCGGCCGGTCCGTCGAGCAGGTGCGTCCGGGCGAACGCGCGCACTTCCTGACGCAGGCCCATGACCTACGCGGACCGGGCCCGGGTGGCGAACCGGAGCAGCCCGCCCACGGTCTCCACCTCGTCCAGCTCCTCGTCCGAGGCGACGACCCCGAACTCCTTGCGCAGCTTCATCGCGAGCTCCACCAGGACCAGCGAGTCGAACCCCAGGTCCTCCAGCGGGGTCTCGGGCGTGATGTCCTCGGCGGGCACCTCGCTGATCTCGCTGATCAGCACGACGAGCCGGTCTTCGACCGCAGAGCGCATGACTTGTCCCCCTAGCTGCCGATGTCGTTGATCTTGGGCCAGCGCACCGCGACCGACCCCCAGGTCAGTCCCGCGCCGAACCCCGTGAGCACGACGTTGTGCCCGGACCGCAAGCCCTGGTGGCGCATCCCGTGCCCGAGGGCGAGCGGGATCGACGCGGCGACGGTGTTGCCGACGTCGGAGATGTTGCTGACCAGCCGGTCGGCGGGCAGGTCGAGCTGGTCGGCGACGGCGGCCAGGATGCGGGCGTTGGCCTGGTGCGGCACCAGGCGGTCCACCTCGCCGGTCGCCCAGCCGACCCGGTCCAGCACCCGGCGCACCGAGTCGGTCATCGCGGTGACCGCCTTGGTGAACACCGGCTTGCCCTCCATGTGGAAGTAGCCGCGGGTGGCGCCCTCCGCCCGTTCGACCCGGTTCACCGCGGGCACTTCGAGCAGCCCGACGTGCTCGCCGTCGCTGCCCAGGTCGAACGCGAGCAGCGCGCCGTCCTCGTCGCCCTCCCCGGCCCGCAGGACGACCGCGCCCGCGCCGTCGCCGATGAGCGCCCGACCGGACCGGTCCTCCGGGTCCAGGGTGTCGGTGAACTTGTCCGCGCCGATGAACAGCGCGGTCTCGAACAGCCCGGCGGTGATCATCGACGACACCGCGGCCAGGCCGTAGACGAACCCGGTGCAGGCGGCCTGCACGTCGAACGCGGGCGTGCCGGACAGGCCCAGGCGTGACGCCACGGTGGGCGCGGTGGCCGGGCACTGCCGGTCGGGGGTGGTCGTGGCGAGCACGACCACGTCCACCCGCTCCACGCCGGCCGAGGCCAGCGCGCGTTCCCCGGCCGCCACCGCGAGGTCGCCGGTGGTGGTCCGCTCGTCCGCGACGTGCCGCTGCCGGATGCCGGTGCGGGTGCGGATCCAGGTGTCGGAGGTGTCGAGCACCTCGGCGAGCATGTCGTTGGTCAGCACGTCGGGCGGCACGTGGGTGCCGAGCCCGGCGAGCACCGCGGCCCGTGCCACGGCTCAGCCCTGCACGATCGCCGCGGCGGCGTCGGCCCCGCCGAGCGCTTCCATGTGCTTCACCGGGTTCCAGAAGTCCCGGTAGAGCGTGATGTGCTCACCGTCGGTGTGCAGGACCGAGATGTAGTCCTGGTCCAGCTTGAGCCCGGACACGGTGGCCGTGCCGTCGCCGTGGAACTCGCCGATGGCCAGGTTCTCGTCCGCGGTCGGGTAGAAGGTCACCTCGCCGAACTTCACGGTCAGGTGCTCGGGGAACTTCTGCATGTGCTGCCAGATGGCCTCGCGGCCCTCGAAGCGGTTGGGCCAGCCGGGCGGCGCGTAGGGGAACTCCAGCACGCCGTCGGGGTGGAACAGGTCGCACCAGCCGCGGGCGTCGCCGTTCTCCAGCAACTCCAGGCTGCGGGTCAGGATCTCCTGGGCGTTCATGCGGACGTCCTTCCGGTGAGCACGGGCTGGGGGGTGACGGGCACGCTGATCAGGGCGCGCAGGAACGTGATCGGCAGCCAGACCAGCTCGCCGTGGGGCACGGCCAGGCGCAGGTCCGGGAAGCGGGCGAGCAGCGCGCCGATCGCGACCCTGGCCTCCAGCCGGGCCAGCGGCGCGCCGACGCAGTAGTGCACGCCGTGGCCGTAGCCGAGGTGCCCGTCGGCCTTGCGGGTCAGGTCGAGCCGGTCCGGGTCGGCGAACCGCTCGGGGTCGTGGTTGGCGGTGAGGTTGGAGACCAGCACGTACTCGCCCGCCGGGATGGTCACGTCGCCGAGGTCGACGTCCTCGACGGTGAACCGGAGCATCGACGCGCGGACCGCGCTGTCGTAGCGGACCAGCTCCTCCAGCGCGTTCGGCAGCAGGTCCGGGTTCTCCCGCAGCGACGCGGCCTGCTCGGGGTGCAGCAGCAGCGTGACGACCGCGTTGCCGATCATGTTCATGGTCGTCTCGAAACCGGCCATGAGCAGCAGGTGGGACATGGCCACGAGTTCGTCCGCGGACAGCCCGTCCTCGTCCGCGGCCTGCACGAGCGCGCTGTAGACGTCGTCGGCCGGGTCGCGGCGCTTGGCCTCCAGCAGGCCGCGCAGGTAGTCGGCCTGCTCCTCGGCCAGCTCTTCGGCGGCCTCGGGCGACAGCAGCTCGGCCTGCCGCTCCCACGCCGAGCGCACGTGGTCGCGTTCGGCGGGCGGCACGCCCAGCAGCTCGCAGATCACGCCGATGGTCAGCGGCACGGCGAAGTCGCCCATCAGGTCGGCCTGCTCGCGCGCGGCCATCGCGTCCAGCAGCTCGTCGGTCAGCTGCTCGATGTGCGGGCGCAGCCGCTCGACCCGCCGGCCGGTGAACGCCCGGCCGACCAGGGCCCGCAGCCGGGTGTGGTCGGGCGGGTCGGCGTTGAGCATGTGCGCGGTCAGGGACGCGCCGATGGCCTCCCGCCGCTCCCCCGTGCGCTTGGCGTACAGCTCGGCCGCCTGCTTCGCGTCACGCCGCACGCCGGGGTGCGAGAGCACCTTCTTGGCGTCGGCGTACCGGGTCACCACCCACACCGGGTGGTCGGGCGCGAGGTGGGCGGGCCGGGGCGCGCCGTCGACCTGGAGGCCGTCGTAGAGCGGGTGCAGCGGCGAGATCAGCTCCTCGCCGAGGCGGAGTTCAGGACCCGACACGGTGCGCCTCCTGGTCGGTGGGCAGCGGGGTGACGATCTTGCGGAACATCGAGTCCACGGCGGTGTCGGGCAGCACCCGTGCCAGGAAGCTGCCGCGCCGCACGTCGGTGCCGATGCGGTAGCGGGTCTTGGGCTTGGCCGAGGTGAGCGCCGAGTCGATGGCGACGGCCACCTCGGCGGGCTGGGTCTTGCTGTCCTTGGCGGCCTGCTCGTTGAACCGGAGGAACCGCAGGAACGTGGCCCGGTAGAGGTCGGCGACGCGGGCGGGCGCGGCGGACAGCGCGTCGTGGCCCTCCTGGGCGATCTTGCCCCAGATCGGGGTCCAGATCGCGCCGGGGCTGACCACGGACACCGACACGCCCATCGGGGCCAGCTCGCGGCGCAGCGCGTCGCTCATGCCCTCCTTGGCGAACTGGGCCGCCGAGTACGGGCCGAGGTACGGGATCGCGACCGTGCCCAGCCCGGAGGTCACGTTGACCAGCCGGCCGCGGGCGGTGCGCAGCAGCGGCAGGAACGCCTGCGTGACCGCGAGCTGGCCGACCACGTTGACCTCGAGCTGGCGGCGCAGCACGTCGGTGGGCACGACCTCCAGCGGCGCGGAGACGCAGATGCCCGCGTTGTTGACCAGCCCCCACAGGCCGCGCTCGCCGACCTTGTCGGCCACCTCCCCGGCCGCGGCGGCGATGGACGCCTCGTCGGTCACGTCGAGCACCACGTGCTCGACCCGCCCCGACGGGCAGTCGGCGGCGAGCCGGTCCCCGTCCTCGGCCTTGCGCACCGCGCCCAGGACCCGGAAGCCCCGCTCGGCCAGGTGCAGCGCGGTCTCCCGGCCCAGGCCGGTCGACGCGCCGGTGATCAGCACGGTCTTGCCGCTCGGCGGCAGTGCCTTGGCGGTGAACACCATGTACTCCTCACGCGCCCGCGGGCGAACTCTGGGTGATCTCCGACAGCAGGGTGTCCAGCGAGTCGTCCGCCATCCGCCGCGCGCGCTCGTCCGGCACCGCGTCGGCGATGTAGGTGAAGTTCCAGAACAGGCGGCCGTGGCTGGAGTTGATCGTGGCCACGAAGTAGCCGTTGACCGAGATGCCGGTGAGGAACTGCGCGTCCGACACCCGCCACGGCCCGATCCGGTCGGGGAACGCGTACCGGCCGATGTTGGACGAGCACAGGTTGATCGGCCCGTTGGCCTCCATGAACTCCATGAACGGCCGCGCCTCCGCCAACGACGGCGGGCACGCGCCGACCACCATCGTGACGAGGTTGAAGTGGTCGCCCACGGCCTTGCGCGCGGTCAGGTCGTCGGTGATCGCGCGGGCCAGCTCCCAGAACGGCAGCGACGGGTCCACCACGGACGGCACGGTGGCCACGTAGGTGCCGACCTCGTCGGGCCGCACGGGGGGTTCCAGCTCGCCGCGGAAGTCGATCGGCGAGCCCACCGCGAAGTGGTCGTGCCCGCCGCCCGCGTCCGCCGCCGCGGCCCGCACCAGCGCCGCCGTGATCGCGCCGTGCACGGTGGTGCCGTGCTCGCGTGCCGCGCGGGCCACCGCGTCCACCTGCTCGCGGGTCAGCTCGCGGTGCAGCAGGCGGGACCGGCGCTCGTCCAGCGGCACGCGGGTGGTCGGCTCGACCCGGCCCGGCTTCGTGCGCGCCATCAGCTCCTCGTCGCGGGCGGTCTGCTCGGCGAGCCGGGTCGCGCCCTCGTCGCCGGTGTGCCGGGCGGGCCGCAGCTCGTCGGGCGGCGGCAGCTCGCGGTAGGACTCCACCGCTCCGCCGTCGGCCGCCAGCTCCAGCCACTGCTGCGCCAGCGTGATCACGGTCGTGCCGTCGGCGATGATGTGCGGCACGACCACCAGCAGGTCGTGCACGTCGTCGTCGCCGCTGATCACCACGGCGCGGGCGAGCGGCCCGGTGGCCGGGTCGACGCGGTCGATCAGCTCGCGCTCGTTGATCTCGCGCACCCACTGGTCGTCGTGCTCGCGCCGCACGTGCCGCAGCGGGATCGGCCGGTCGGTGGGCACCCACCGCGGGTCCAGGCCGTCGTCGTCCACGATGGCCAGCCGCAGGAACGGGTGCCTGGCCTGCACGGCGTCCAGGCCGCGGCGCAGCAGGTCGGCGGGCAGCTCACCGCGCACCCTGGTGCGGGAGACGACGTTGAGCGTGGAGAGCTGGTCGCACATCCAGTACCAGCGCTCCACCGGGGACAGCGGGCGGATCGGCGTGGCCATCACTCGACTCCCGGGAAGATCAGGGCCTGCTCGTTCTGCCGGTCGAGCGTCTTCTCGGACACGAACCGGAAGTACAGGCCGCGGGCGAAGGTCTGGAACGGGTTCTGCAGCTGCTCGGTGCGGCTGAGCCCGCGCGAGGCCAGCACCATGCCGCGCGCCCGGTCGCGGCGGCGGTCCTCGTAGGCGCGCAGCGCGGCCCGCGGGTCGTCGATGGTCTTGAGGCAGTGGGCGAGCACCGCGCCGTCCTCGATCGCGATGGCCGCGCCCTGGCCGAGGCTGGTCAGCATCGGGTGCGCCGCGTCGCCGAGCAGGGTCACCGGTCCGTCGCCCCACTGCTCCAGGAACGGCCGGTCCTGCGCGGGCAGGCTGGTGATGCCCTCCTCCGGGGTGGCGGCGATGACCTGCTGCACCTCGTCGGCCCACCCGGCGTAGAGCCGCTGGACGCCCGCCTTGCCGCCGCGCCAGTCGGCCGCCTGCTCGGCGGGCATGTTCTTGGTGCCCCACCAGTAGACGTCGCCGCCGCCGATGTCGACCAGGCCGAACCGCTGGCCGCGACCCCAGTAGTGGGCCGCGTAGGCGTGCGTGACCTTGGGGTGGCTGAACTTGGGCGTCGCGCGCCACACGACGTAGTTGTAGTCGAGGGGCCGCTCGGGGCCGGCGATCGCGCGGCGGATGGCGGAGTTGAAGCCGTCCGCGCCGACCAGCACGTCGGCGCGCACCTCGCGGCCGTCGTCGAACGACACCACCACGCCGTCGCCGTCGCGGGTGTAGCCGGTGGCGGTCGCGCCGAACTCGAACTTCGCGTCCGACGCCTGCTCCAGCAGCGCCTGCTGCAGGCTCGCCCGGTGGATGGCCAGGTTCGGCTGCCCGATCCGCCGGGCCAGCTCGCCGAAGTGGATCGTCCGGATCGGACGGCCCCGCTTGGTCAGGAAGCTCAGCGACTCGAACACCAGCGACCGGCCGGTGAACTCGGGCGTGACGCCGACCGCGGCCAGCGCGGTGAGCGCGTTGCTCATCAGCGACAGCGCCGAGCCGACCGGGCGCAGCTCCCGCGCCCGCTCGTACACCTCGACCTCGAACCCGGCCCGGCCCAGCGCGGCGGCGGCCGTCAGGCCGCCCATGCCCGCGCCGACGATGACGATCTTCTTGCTCTTGCTCACGGTGCGGTCCCCTCGGCCCGGTTCGGGCTCAGCAGCGTGGTGATGGCGTCGGCGACGCCGGCGACGTGCGGCTCCTCCATCAGCACCAGGTGGTCGCCGGACACGGTGACGACGTCGAGCCGGCCGGTGGTCCAGTGCCGCCACCCGTTGTCCGGTTCGGCGTGCAGCGTGCCCGCGGCCCGGTGCATCGGCTTGAGCGAGTCGGGCAGCGGCCCGTCCGCGCGCAGCAGCGTCACGTCCAGGTCGGTCACCGGCGGCCGGTAGTCCAGCAACGCCCGCCAGTTCGCCCGGAACAGCTCGTACAAACGCTTGACGGTGGCGCGCGAGGTGCCCCAGGGCAGCACGCCGGCGCTCATCGCGCGGTCCAGGACGCGGTCCAGCTTCTCGTCCTCGGAGAACTCCGCCGGCAACTGCTCGACCGCGTCCAGGCTGCGCTCGAACCACACCAGTTCCCAGTAGAAGAACTCCATCAGCGCGTCGTCGCCCACCGTCACCTCGTGGTCGCGGCGCATGGTGATCGAGTCGAGCAGCACCAGCTCCGACACCGCGTCCGGGTCCTCGGCCCGCAGCACGCGCGCCATCTCGTAGGCGACGAACCCGCCGAACGACCAGCCGCCCAGCACGTACGGGCCCTCCGGCCGCACGCGCCGGATCGCGGCCAGGTAGGAGGCGGCCATCTCCTCGATGGACCGGGCGGGCGTGCTGCCCTGGTCGCTGCCCGCGGCCTGCAACGCGTAGACCGGCTGGTCCGGCGGCAGGTGGCGGGCGATGGGCAGGTAGCACAGCACGTGCCCGCCCAGCGGGTGCACCAGGAACAGCGGCGGCCGGTCGCCGTCGCGGCGGATCGGCACCAGCGGGTCGAACTCCGCCACCGCCGACTTCACCCGCAGCCGCTCGGCCAGCCCCGCCACGGTCGGCGTCTCGACCAGCGCGGCCAGCGGAACGCCGACGCCGTAGCGCTTCTCGATGGTGACGACGAGCCGCATCGCGGTCAGCGACGTGCCGCCGTTGGCGAAGAAGTCGTCGTCCACGCCGATCTCGGACACGTCGAGCAGCTCGGTGAACACCTCGGCGAGGTTGCGCTCGTACTCGTCGCGCGGCGCCACCCGCTCGGTGGAGTCGTCGCGGGTCAGCGGGATCCCGCGCAGCGCCGCGTCGTCCCGCTTGCCGCTGGGCGTCAGCGGGAACGCGTCCAGCCACCCGAAGTACGACGGCACCATGTACTCGGGCAGCTCGGCCCGCAGCGCACCGGTCAGGTCCGCCATGTCCACGCCGTCGGCCTCGCCGGTGAGGAACGCGGCCAGGAACGCGTCGCCGTCGGGCCGCCTGCGCGCCACCACGGCCGCGCCGCGCAGGCCGGTGTGCCGCTCGGCCTGGCGCATGATCGCCAGCTCCACCTCGGCGGGCTCGATGCGGAACCCGCGCACCTTCACCTGCGTGTCGGCGCGGCCGAGCCAGATCACGCTGCCGTCGGGCAGCAGCCGGCCCAGGTCGCCGGTGCGGTAGAGCCGCGCGCCCTCGCGCCACGGGTGCGGCAGGAACCGTTCCCGGGTCAGGTCGGGGGCGCGGTGGTAGCCGCGGGCCAGGCAGTCGCCGCCGAGGAAGAGCTCGCCGGTGACGCCGACCGGCAGGGGCCGCAGGTCCGCGTCGAGCACCTGCGCCTCGACGCCGTCCAGCGGCCGGCCGATCGGCGGCAGGTCGGGGAAGCGGGCCGGGTCGCCGGTCAGCGTGTGGTAGGTGACCTGGTGGGTCTCGGTCGGCCCGTACTGGTTCTCCAGCATCAGACCCGGCACCGCCGCCGCGAACGCGCGCACCTCCTCGGTGATCCGCATCTGCTCGCCGGACGACACGACCACGCGCAACGCGCCCGGCCGCACGCCCACCGCGTTGGACGCCTCCGCCAACCGCTGGAACGCCACCGCGGGCAGCAGCACCCGCTGCACCGCGTGCCGGTCCAGCAGCCGCAGCAGCGCGATCGGGTCGAGCCGCGTCTCGTCGGTCACCAGGCGCAGCTCGCCGCCGCCGCAGTGGGTGGAGAAGATCTCCTGGAACGACATGTCGAAGCTCAGCGGCGCGAACTGCAGCGTGCGCAGGCCCGGTTCACCGCTGGGCACGCGCAACTGCCACTGGGTGTACCCGGCCCACATCCGGTGGGTGAGCTCCACGCCCTTGGGCCGGCCGGTCGATCCCGACGTGAACAGCAGCAGCGCCAGGTCGTCCAGCTCCGGCGTGGGCAGCTCCACGTCCGCGTCGTGCTCGGCGGTCACGTCCGCGACCGGGATGACGATCGCGTCGTCCTGCGCCACGTGCGCGTGCTCGGGGTGCGCGACCACCCGGTAGGGCCGGGCCGTGTCCAGGATCAGCGCGAGCCGGTGCGCCGGGTAGCTCACGTCCAGCGGCACGCAGACCAGCCCGGCCCGCAGCACGCCCCAGACCACCGCGATCATCTCCGGTGACCGGTTGAGCGCCACGCCGATGGTCGCGCCCGGTGCCGCGCCGCCCGCGAGCAGCCGGGTCGCGACCGACCGGGACACCCGCTCCAGCTCTTGGTAGGTCCACGCGTGCTCGTCGCCGAACGTGACGGCGAGCGCGTCCGGCGTGGCTCGCGCCTGCCGCGTGAACCGGGTGACCACGTCGACCAGCGGCTCGGGGTGCGGCACGACGTCGCGGCGCGGCGCGAGGAACGCGAAGCCCGAGCCGTGCGGGTCGTCCACCAGTTGCCGCAGCACGCCGACGTAGGTGTCGGCGATCAGCGCGGCCTGGTCGCGGGTGATCGTGCGGCCGTCCGTGTCGACCCGCAGGAACGTGCCGTCGCCGACCGGGTCGGCGATGACGTTGACGAACAGCGAGAAGTTCGTCTCCTCCCACACCCGCAGGTCGCCCAGCTCCCGCAACGGCTCCAGCACGTGCAGGTCCACGTAGTTGAACGCGGTCTGGAGCACGCCGCCGTGCGCCTGCTGGATCGCGCTGAGCGGGAACCGCCGGTGCCCGTGCCCGTCGCGCTCCTGCCGGAACAGCTCGCGGGCCACGTCGAGCCTGCTGCGGCCGTGGACGTCGGTGCGGACCGGGACGGTGTTGAGGAACAGGCCCACCATCCGGTCGGCTTCGGGCAGGTCCGGCCGGCCGTGCGCGACGACACCCGTAACCACGGTGTCGGCGCGGGCGAACAGGTGCAGGGTCAGGCAGTGCGCGGCCAGCACCAGGGACTTGACCGGCAGCGAGTGCTCGGCCGCGGTCGCCCGGACCCGGTCGAGCAGCTCCGCGGGCAGGTCGACCCGGTGGGACGCGAACCGCGGCTCCTCCACCGGCTCGTGCGCGCGGAACCCGTCCAGGGCGGTCATCGCCGCGCCGTCGAGCAGGTCCGCCCAGTAGCTCGCCGCCTCCGGCGAGGTCAGCGCCCGGCGCTCCTCGCGCACCTGCCACGCGGGTGACGGCGCGGCGGGCGGCGCGGGGTCGCCGCGGTAGAGCGTCATCAGCTCGACGATGACGTTGGCGACGCTCCAGCCGTCGAGGATCGCGTGGTGGAAGCTGAGCACGAGGTCCAGCGCGTCGTCCCGGACGAACGCGGTGAACAGGTGCAGCGGCGCGCGGTCCGGCTCGTAGCGGTGGAACCGGCGCTGCTCGACGTGCCGGGAGATCACGTCCTCCGCGTCGGCCCGCCCGCGCAGGTCCACGACCTCGAGCCCGCCGGTCACGTGCTCGTGCACCAGTTGCAGCGGTTCGGAGAAGCTCGCGAGGTCGAACGACGACCGCAGCGCGGGGTGCCGGGCCACCACGGTGCCGAAGGCCCGCCGCAACGCCTGCTCGTCCCACCCGACGGCGAACCGGTAGCGGAACACGTCGTGGTAGACCGACGAGTCGGGGTGCCTGCTGGAGTGGAACAGCAGGCCGAGGCTGAGCCGGTTGACCGGGAACGCGTCGGCCAGCCCGGACAACCGTGGTCGGTCCACTTCGGACACCAGCTCGAACGGCGCGAGCCGCGCCTCGGGCGCGACGGCGGCCGAGAGCCGCCCGGCCAGTTCCGCGACGGTGGGGTGGCTCATCAGGTCGGCCGGCTCGAACCGCAGGCCGAGGCGCTGCGCGCGGGCCCGCAGCCGCAGCATGACGATCGAGTCGCCGCCCAGCGCGAAGTAGTTGTCGTGCACGCCGACCTCGGGCACGCCGAGCACCTCGGCCCACACCCGCGCCAGCTCCGCCTCGACCGGCGTGCGCGGCCGGCCGTCGCGCGGCGCGGCGACGACCTCCGGCAGCCGCGTGCGGTCCAGCTTCCCGTTGGGCGACAGCGGGATGGCCTCGATCCGGGTGAAGAACGCGGGGATCAGGTGCTCCGGCACCGCCCGCGCCATGACCGCCCTCAGCTCGGCGGGGTCCAGGTCCTCGTCGGCCACGTAGTAGGCGACCAGGTGCGTGCCCAGCGCGTCCGAGTGCCGGTCGACCACCGCGGCCTCGCGCACGCCCGGCAACGCGGCCACGTGGTCGCGCACCTCGCCCGGCTCGACCCGGTTGCCGCGGATCTTCACCTGGTCGTCCACCCGGCCCAGGTACTCGATCGCCCCGTCCGCCAGCCGGCGGGCCCGGTCACCGGTGCGGTACAGCGTGCCGGCACCGGTCAGGTGGTCGGGCACGAACCGCTCCGCCGTCAGCTCCGGCCGGTTGAGGTAGCCGCGCGCCACGCCGACACCGCCGATGTGCAGCTCCCCGGGGGCCCCGACGGGCTGCGGCCGGCCGGCGCGGTCGAGCACGTGCAGCCGGATGTTGTCGATGGGCCACCCGATCGGCACGCGCGCGGGCGTACCCGGCGGGCAGTCGTAGGCCGAGACGTCGACCGTGGCCTCGGTCGGCCCGTACAGGTTGACCAGCCGCGCGGAGTCGCCGAACACGCGGTTGAACCGGGCGACCTGGGCGGGTGGCAACGCCTCGCCGCTGCAGAACACCAGCCGCAACGACGACGCGGCCCGCCGCGCGCCCTGGTCGTCCTCCAGCAGCTCCAGCAGCGGCGCGAACATCGACGGCACGAAGTGGATCACCGTGACGCCGTCGCGCTCGACCGCCCGCAGCACCTCCGCCGGGTCCTTCTCCGCACCGGGCGGCAGCAGCGACAGGCGCGCACCGGTGAAGCCCCACCAGAACAGCTCCCAGACCGACACGTCGAACGACACCGGGGTCTTCTGCAGCAGCACGTCGTGTTCGCCGATCGGGTACCGGCGCTGCATCCACCACAGCCGGTTCACCACCGACCGGTGCTCGACCATCACGCCCTTGGGACGCCCGGTGGACCCCGACGTGTAGATGACGTAGGCGAGGTCGTCCGGCGCGGCCAGTGGCTGGACCGGGTCCGCGGACGCCACGTCGGCCACCCGCAGGACCGTGCCGACCGAGCCCAGCGCGGCGGCGTCCACGTCGACATCACCGACGAGCGCCACCTTCGCGCCGCTGTCCTCCAGCAGCAGCCGCACCCGTTCGGCCGGGTAGGTCGGGTCGACGGGCACGTACGCGCCGCCCGCGAGCTGCGCACCCAGCACCGCGGGCAGCAGGTGCGGTCCCCGTTCGACCAGCACGGCCACCGGGTCGTCCCGCGTCACGCCCTGCGCCCGCAGCGCCGCGGCGACCGCGTTCACCCGCGCGGCCAACCCGGCGTACGTGAGGGTGACGCCGTCCGGCTGGACCAGCGCCACGCGGTCCGGCGTCCGCTCCGCCTGGCGGGCGAACAGCTCGGGCAGGGTCACGTCGTCGGGGAACGGCGCGTCGGTGGCGTTGTGCGCGTGCACGAGGTCGTGCCGCTCCTGCTCCGACAACGGGTCCAGCTCGCCCACCGGCACCCCGGTGGACGTGGCCAGGGCCCGGAAGTAGGCCAGGACGTGCCGTGCCGCGGCCTCGATCGGGAAGTCCGCGTCGAACACGTCGGTCGCGCACTCCAGGTCGACCCTCGGGTCCTCGGTGCGGTCGAACTCCGACACCCAGATCGCCAGCGCGTCCTGGTCGTGGCCGTGCGTCCGGGCCACGGTCTCGTAGGACAGGCCGGGCGTCGCGGGCGGTGTGCCCAGGTAGGCCACCGTGACGTCGAACAACGGCCCGCGGCCCAGCTCGCCCAGCGGCATCCGCTGGTGCTTGAGCAACGCCCGGGTGTCCTGCCGCACCCGCGACAGCACCTCGTCCACGGTCGACCCGGCACCCGTGGCCACGCGCATCGGCAGCGTGTTGGCGAACTGGCCGACGGTCCGCTTGGCCCGGCCGCCCGCGCGGTTGAGCACCGGCACGCCGAGCACCACCTCGTCGACCTGGTGCACCTTCGCCAGGTACAGCGCGACGGCGGCGGAGAACACCACGAACGGGGACTCGCCGCGGTCGCGGATGGCGTTGACCAGCGACCGCTCCAGCGGGAACGAGTGGCGCCGCATCCGCCGGCCGCCCCGCGGGCTGCGCCGCGTGAACAGCACGGGCTCGACACCCGCCAGCGCCTGCCGGAAGAACTCGCGGTCCTCCTCGTGCCGTGCCGACCCCTCGTAGGTGTCCGCCGCGGTCAGCTCGGCGAACGACGGCGCGGTCTCGTCGGCGACGCCCAGGTACTCCTCGCGCACCCGCGCCAAGAACAGTTGCAAGCCCCACGCGTCACAGATGACGTGATGGGTGCGGACATATGCGTACACGCTCTCGCCCGCGTTCAGCAGGACGAGATCCACCAGCCGGTCACCGGTCAGGTCATAGGTAGTTGAAAATTCATCGCGGAACCACCGTTCCACTTCGGATTCCCGATTCAGCCGCACCCGGCGAACCGTGAATTCCGCGTCGTCGGCGAGCCACTGGTACGGCTCCCCGTCGTCTTCGGAAAAGCGAAGTTTAAATGCGTCGGTCCGCCGCGCCGCCGTGACCATGGCCTGGACCAGGCGCTCCTGGTCCACCTCACCGCGGTAGCGGTCATAAATATAGACGGTGTACTGGTCCAGCCCCGGAAATTGAGCCCCGGCCACCCAGATGTCTCGTTGGTAAGGCGACAGTCGAAAACGAGCAGTACTACCCACCGAGCCCCCAGTGTGCTGCACCGAACATGATCCGCGATTCCGCGCCGGCTAGCGGGGCAACCGTATCAAGGCACCTGGCGCGATTCCAGCGAGGAGGTTTGTCACTTGGCACAATTGTCACGCAGGACAACGGAGGGCGTTTCGCCCGGCTCAGCGCGGCGCCGCGAGCCCGTGGTGCGTGCGGCTGATGAGCGCGGCGAGCAGCTTCCCCGCGCCGGAGACCGTCTGCGGGTGCAGGCCGGTCAGCGCGGCGATGCGGCGCAGCCGGTAGTCCACCGTGCGCGGGTGCACGGTCAGGTGCCGTGCCACCCGCTGCCGGTCCCGGTCGAACGCCAGGTACAGGTACAGCGTGTGGATGAAGTCCTGGTGGTCGGCCAGCGGGTCGAGCAGGGCCGTCATCGTGGACGACAGCTCACCGTTGGCGAGCATCGCCTCCTCCAGCGGGTGGGCGTCCACGCTGGTGGGGCTGGCCGCCAGGGCCAGGCTCGCGTACGTGGCCGCACGCCGCGCCTCGGCCACCAGTTGGTCGCGCTCGGCGCCCCGGCCGACCCGGGACACCCCGATCGGCAGGTTCGCGACCAGCTTCTCCAACCGGCGCACCAACCGGTCCTGCTCGGCGCGGACCGTGTGCGGGGACGAGCCGGACACCAGGGCGGTGACGCACCCCGGCGTGACGAGGTGGCCCGTGCAGCGGTCCAGCACGTCGGCGCACACCTGTCTGCGCCGGTCCGGCCCGTCCGCGCAGGTGGTGAAGTCGACCGTCACGGCCGCCAGGTGGGTGGCCTCCCCGACGACCGGCACGTCACCGTCGAGGTGCACGCGGACGCCGTGGTCTTGGGTCGGGATGAGCGGGGCAGGCTGCGGTAACTCCCGTTGCGGTGCCATGAACACTTCCCCCAGGGTTCTGCGACGATGCACGGTTCGTCACGTTCGGTGACGAGCCTGGTACACGGCTTCGAGTCAACCAACCGCCACATGAGCGTGCACCCGTCCAGACGGACCAATAGGGAGCGCGTGTCACCGACATCCGGGCTAAGGCACGGCGCCGGCGTTCCTGATAACGGGTGAGCGATCAGCCCGAACGGCGGGCGACGAAAGTCGTCGGCAGCACCACGGGCTCCCGGCTCGGCGCCGCGCCCTCCAGCCGGGCCAGCAGCAGCCGTGCCGCGGCCTCGCCCATCTCCCGCATCGGCTGGCGCACGGTGGTCAGCTCCGCGTGCGCCGCGATGGGTATGTCGTCGAACCCGACCACCGCCACGTCCTCGGGCACCTTCCGCCCCGACGCGGCGAGCGCCCGCATCACGCCCAGTGCCGACAGGTCGTTCTGCGCGAACACCGCGTCGAACCGCAACCCCGTCGACAGCAACTTCTCGGTCGCCACCGCACCCCGGTCCGTCCCGAAGTCACCCTCCACGACCAACCGCGGGTCGACGTGCACCCCCGCCTCCCCCAACGCGTCCAGGAACCCGTCCAACCGCTCCCGCACGCACCCGAAGTTCGCCGGCCCCGTCACCACGGCGAACCCCGTCCGCCCCGCCGCCACCAGGTGCTGCGCCGCCGCCTGCGCACCCTCCCGGTTCGTCGTGCACACCGACGGGAACCCCGGTCGGCTCCCCCGGTCGTCGATCATGACCACGGGCAACCCCTGGTCGTGCAGCGTTTCGATGTAGCTCAACGTGTCCGGCGGCTCTATCACCAACAACCCGTCGAACGCCTTCGCCGACACGTGGCTGGCGAACTGCGCCAACGACTCGGCACCCCGGTTCACCGTGTACAGCAGCAGCCCGTACCCCTCCGCCTCCAACTCGTCGACCGCCCCCTGCACCACCTCACCGGTCCACGGCCAGGTCAACGAGGGCACCAACATCCCCACCGTGCGCGCCCGCCCCCGCGCCAACCCCACCGCCCGGGCACTGGGCACGTACCCGACATCGGCGATGACCTGCCGCACCCGCGCCGCCGTCGCCGCGTCGACGTCCGGTTTGCCGTTGAGCACACGGGACACGGTCGCCTTGCTCACCTGGGCACGCTGGGCGACTTCGGCGATCGTCACTCGCACTGTGCACTCCTCGACTACTGGTCCACGGCGACCCGTAACCGGTACCGAAACCGGTTACGGACACGCAGTCAACCGCCCCGTGCACACAGCGTCAAGACCCCGCCACCCCACCACAACCGGACACACCGGTCAGACGCACCCATCCGAGCCCCACCGCCCGACCCGAACACCGGCGCGAAACCACGCTCGGCCCGCACACCAGCCGCCACGGACCCGCGGCCGGACCACCGAGCCGGACACCAACCCGGACGTCACGCCAGCACCGCGCGCCCCTCGGGCGTCAACTCCGCCCGCACCCAGACCCCGGACGAGTCCCGCTGCGCCGGACGGACCAACCCGGCGTGCGCCAACTCCCGCGCCGCCACCTGGTCGCTGCACAGCAACCCGTCGACCTTCAGATCCGGCTCACTGCTCCGCGTCACCTCGGCCCGCCCCGCGGCGATCGCCCGCAGCAGCGCCCGTGCCCGGTGGTTCAACTCGTCATCCATGATCTTCCGCCGTCGTCCCCGGAAAAGGTCGTGCACCCCTCTATCGCCGCAGCACCCCGAACCCTTACTTCGGTAGGGTCGGTCCCATGGGGACGATCACGGCCGTGAGCCGGAGCGGGGAGTACACGTTCACCAAGCCCAACCACGACTCGATCACGCTCCTCGCGGGTCTCGGCGTCGAGGGCGACGCGCACCAGGGCGTCACCGTGAAGCACCGGTCGCGCGTCAAGCGCGACCCCACCCAGCCGAACCTCCGCCAGGTGCACCTCATGCACGCCGAACTGCACGACGAGCTGACCGCCAACGGCTTCCCGGTCGCACCGGGCCAACTGGGCGAGAACATCACCACCCGCGGCGTCGACCTGCTCGCGCTCCCCACCGGCACGCGCCTGCACCTGGGCTCCCGAGCCGTCATCGAGGTGACCGGCCTGCGCAACCCGTGCCCGCAGATCGAGGCGTTCCAAGCGGGTCTGCTGAAAGAGGTCGTCGGCCGCGACGAGGACGGCAACGTCGTCCGCAAGGCCGGCATCATGTCGATCGTCCTCGTGGGCGGCGAGGTCCGCCCCGGCGACGAGATCCGCGTGGAACTCCCCGCCGAACCCCACCGCGCCCTGTCCCCCGTCTGACAGGCAGCCCCCGAACGGCCCGCTACCGCGCGACCTTGATCGCCGCCGAGCACGGCGACGCCGTCCCGCCCACGCGACCCCTCGTCCGGATCGACCCACGACGTCCCGACCTCCCGCGACGAGCCGACCCGGCTACCCTCCGCACCCGTGACACGACTCCTCGAAGGCAAGGTCGCGCTCGTCACGGGAGCCGGCGGGCTCGTCGGGCGCGGGATCGCGATGCGGTTCGCGCGGGCCGGAGCGGCCGTGGTGGCGCACGCCAGGCACAGCGACGTCTCGGCGCTCGTCGCCGACATCACGGCGGCCGGTGGGCGGGCGACGGAGGCGCACGCCGACCTCGCCGACGAGCACGCCTGCCGCCGACTGGTCCGCGAGGCGGCCGAGTGGGGTGGCCGGTTGGACGCCGTGGTGAACAACGCCGGCGTGCAGCCGGTGCGGGGACTCGCGGGCATGACGGTGGCGCAGTGGCGTGAGGTGGTGGACTTCAACCTCACCAGTGCGTTCGGCTGCACCCAAGCGGCGGCGGAGGTGTTGCCGCCGGGTGGGTCGGTCACGCACGTCGCCTCGATCGAGGGCAGGCACCCCGCCGCCGGGCACGCGCACTACAGCGCGTCGAAGGCCGCGCTCATCATGCACGCGCGCTCGGCCGCGCTCGAGTACGGCCCGCGGGGCATCCGGGTCAACACCGTCTCCCCCGGCCTGATCGACCGACCGGGGCTCGCCGAGGACTGGCCCGACGGGGTGGACCGGTGGACCCGCGCGGCACCGCTGGGACGGCTCGGCCAACCCGAGGACGTTGGTGACGCCTGCGTTTTCCTCGCCTCGCCGATGGCGTCCTGGATCACCGGGAACGACCTGGTAGTCGACGGCGGGATCACCGCGCGACCCACTTGGTGAGCTATTCGCGACGATTTGGAAATGTTAATTCACAGATTACTGCATCCCGGTGAGATGCGAATCCGCCCGAATATCCCCCACTCGATCGGGCCACCCCGTTGTCATGCGACGAACACGAACCCTCATGGCTTCCTTGTTCGCCTCCGGCCTGCTGGCCGCTCCGCTGATCGCCACCGGCACGGCGTCCGCCGCGCCGCCGGAGACGGATCTCGTGCTGGCGGTCCACGAGGCGGAGACCGGGGTCGAGACGACCCGGCTGACCTGCGACCCGGCTGCGGGCGAGCACCGGTTGGCGCAGGCCGCGTGCGGTGAGATCGAGGCCGCCGGCGGCGACTTCACGCAGTTGCCCGGCACCGACCCGCAGGTGTGCACCTTCGACTACCGCCCGGTGACCGCGATCGCGTTCGGTTCCTGGCGCGGTGAGCCGGTGCGTTATGTCCAGGAATTCCCGAACCGGTGCGTGATGGAGCAGGAGACCGGCACGGTTTTCTCGTTCTGACCCAGCCCTGTCAATTGACGACGACCTCGTGGCCGAACCCGGCCGCGGGGTCGTCCGCACATTTGTCGGCTATTCAGCGTCACCACGCGACCACGGTGCGTGCGCCGGAGATGGTTGTTGTCGCGAAGGAGGTTAGCCCTCCGCCACGGGGGTAGGTGGGAGGGGAGAGCACCCCCGACCTTGAGGAGTCAGTCGTGGACGAGAACCAGGTGGGTGCGGTCCGCGAGACCGCCGGACAGGAGGGCACGGCCGTGGCGCAGCACGCCAGGCAGGCCGCCGGAGAGGTGCGTTCGACCGCGCGTGAGCAGGTCGGGCAGGTGGCCCACGAGGCGACGGGCCAGGCCAAGCACGTGGTGCGCGACATGCGGGAACGGGTCGCGACCGAGGCCGAGGAGCAGGCGCGGCGGGTGTCGCGGCAGATCGACCGGATCGCGGACGAGCTGGGCTCGATGGCCGACGGCTCCGGTCCCGACTCGCTGACCGCGGGTGCGTTGCGCCAGGTGTCCGACGCCGGTCGGCAGGCGGCGCGCTACCTCGACGAACGGGGCGCGCGCGGGCTGCTGGACACGGCCCAGGACTTCGCGCGGCGCAAGCCGGGCACGTTCCTGATCGGCGCGGCGGTGGCCGGTTTCCTGGTCGCCCGCACCGCGAAGAGCCTGAACGCGCCCGACCGGTCGCAGTCCCACCGGCCGCAGGCGCAGCCGCAGCCGCAGCCGCAGCACGGGTACACGGACATGACGCCGACCACGCCGGTGACCACGCCGAGCGCCGTGCCGCCGTCGTCGCCGTCGCCCGCGCCCACCCCGATGCCGTCCGAGTACGGCACGTTGGCGCCGCAGATCCCGGCGGACCACCCGACGCCGTCGCCGCGCGCCCCCTACCAGCCGGAGGGATCGCGGTATGTCCAGCGCTGAGACGCGGATGACGGGCGGCCGGGTGCCGGAGACCCGCATGCCGACCGGCGGCGCGGTGCCGCCTGCCGGGGCGATGCCCCCACCCGGCGCCGTGCCACCACCCGGCTCGGTGCCCCACGGTGGCGCGACGCCGCACGGTGCCGTGCCCGCCGACGAGGACACCTCGTTGGGGCAGCTCATCGGCGACCTGACCGAGGACCTGTCACGGCTGATGCGCCAGGAGCTCGAACTGGCCAAGGCCGAGATCAGGCAGGAAGCGGGCAAGGCGGGCAAGGCCGCCGGGATGTTGGGCGCGGCCGGTTTCGCGGGGTACATGACCGCGGTCCTGCTGAGCCTGGCGCTGGCGTTCGGCCTGGCGACGTTCATGGGGCTGGGCTGGGCGACGCTCGTCGTCGCCGTGCTGTGGGGCATCGCCGGGTTCGCCCTGTTCTCCGCCGGCCGCTCCCGACTGCGCAAGGTCAACCCGAAGCCGGAGCGCACCATCGAGACGTTGAAGGAGGACGTGGAATGGGCCCGTCACCCGACCAAATAAGGCACGACATCGACCGGACCCGCGCGGAGCTGGTGGCGGACGCCAACCGGATCGTCGACCACACCAGGCCGCGCAACATCGCCCAACGCCGGGTCGACCGGGTGCGGCACCGGATGAGCACGTTGAAGGAGCGAGTCATGGGCACGGTTCCGGAGACCGCCTCGACCCTGCAGGACCGCACGTCGGGCATGGCCTCCACCGTCGGCGAGCGGGCGCAGGGTGCGGCGTCGACCGTGAGCGACAAGGCGCAGCACGCGGCTTCGACCGTCGGTGACAAGGCCCAGCAGGCCGCGTCCGCCGTCGGCGAGAAGGCGCAGGAGGCCGCGCACGCCGTCCAGCAGGCGCCCGAGCAGGCGCGGCAGCAGGCCCGCGGCAACCCGTTGGCGGCGGGGCTCATCGCGTTCGGCGCGGGTGCGCTGGTCGCGACGCTGATCCCGGCGACGCGGGCGGAGCAGGACGCCGTGCGGCAGCTCAGCGAGCGCGCCGGCGGTGCGATGGAGCCGGTGAAGGAAGCCCTCACCGAGTCCGCGCAGAAGCTGAAGGAGGACGCGAGCAGCGTCGTCGGCGAGGCCGCTGAGCAGGTCAAGCAGGTCGCCCAGGAGGCCACGCAGACGACGGTCGAGCAGGCCAAGGGCTCGGCCCAGGAAGTCGGCCAGCACGCCCGCGAGTCCGGCCAGCACGTCAAGTCGGAGATCCGCGACCAGTAGCCCCCGTCCGCGAGCAGCGCCGACCCCGCCCCGGGGCTCGGCGCTGCTCGCGTTGTCCGAGGCAGGCTGGAGGTCAGTCCACCGCCAGGATCGGCTGGGCCACGGCGAACGCCCGGTTCGCGGCGGGGACGCCCGCGTAGACGCCCACCTGCAGCAGCACTTCCTTGATCTCCTCCCGCGTCACGCCGTTGCGCAGGGCCGCGCGCACGTGCATGGCCAGTTCCTGCTCGTGCCCGAGAGCGGCGAGCATGGCGAGCGTGACGCACGACCGCACCCGCCGGTCCAGGTCCGGCCTGGTCCACACCTCGCCCCACGCGTACCGGGTGATGAAGTCCTGGAAGTCGGCGGTGAACGCGTCGGTGCGGGCGATGGCGCGGTCCACGTGCTCGTCGCCCAGCACCTCCCGCCGCACGCGCATGCCCTCGTCGTGGCTCACAGGTGTGCCTCCACGATCGCCGACACCTCGTCGGCCGACTCCACGTTCGCCAGGTGCGCCCCCGGCACGAGGTGGAACGTCGCGCCCGGCACGGAGTCGGCGATGAACCGGCCGCACTCCGGCGGCGTGGCCTCGTCGGACGCGCCGGAGATGACGACCGTCGGCGCCTCGATCACCGGCAGCACGGACCGCAGGTCCATCGCCGCCAACGCCTCGCAGCACCCGGCGTAGCCCTCGTCGTCCACTGAGGACAGGTTGGCCGCGAACCCGGCCACCACCTCGGGTGACTCCGCGCGGAACGCCGGGGTGAACCAGCGGCCCACCGCGGCGGCCGCGAGGGCACCGGTGCCGGACCCCCGCACGGCCGCCGCCCGCTCCAGCCACGGCTGCGCCGTCGCGAACCCGGCCGTCGTGCAGCACAGCACCAGCCGCTCGATCCGCTCCGGCGCGTGCCCGGCCAGCCACATGCCCACCATGCCGCCCATCGACACGCCGCAGTACGACACGCGGGCCAGCCCGAGCGCGTCGAGCAGCTCCAGCACGTCGTCGGCGAGGTCGTCGATCCGGTACGGCCCGTCCACCACCCCGGAGCCGCCGTGGCCCCGGTGGTCGTAGCGCAGCACGCGGAACCGCCGGTGCAGCACGGGGAGCTGCCGGTCCCACAGCGCGGTCGTGGTGCCGAGCGAGTTGCCCAGGACGACGACCGGCGCGTCCTCCGGCCCGCTCAACTCGTAGTGCGGCTTCACGGCCGGTCCCTCCCCCGGTGCGCCGCGAGGGCGCGGTCGGTGAACTCGCCCGCGCGGCCGGTGTACCCGGCCGGGTCGAGCGCGTCGTCCAGTTCCTCCTCCGACAACCCGATCCGCAGGTCGGCCAGCAGCGCGTCGCGCAGCGACCGCCCGGCCGCCACCGCGGTCCGGCACACCTCGGCGACCAGCTCCTGCGCCTCCGACCGGCCGATCCGGTCGGCGAGCCGCACGGCCACGTTCTCGGCCATCAGCAGCCCACCGGTCAGGTCGAGGTTGCGGCGCATCCGCTCCGGGTCGACCCTCAGCCGCGCCAGCAGCTCCCGCGTGCCGCGCACCGCGCCACCGACCAGCCGCAGCAGCTCGGTGACGGTCTGCCACTCGCTGTGCCACGCGCCGGCCGCGCGCTCGTGCTCCTGCGCCATCGCCGACAGCACGGTCGCCACCAGCCCCGGTACGCGGTGGGTGCACGCGGTCACCAGCACGGCCCGCACCGGGTTGTGCTTGTGCGGCATCGCCGACGACGTGCCGCCGTCGCCCTCGGCCACCTCGGCGACCTCGGTCTGCGCGAGCAGCACCACGTCCTGCGCGATCTTGGCCAGCACGCCGGACGCCTCACCCAGCGCGCACGCCAGCTCGGCCACCCTGGTCCGGTCGGTGTGCCACGGGATCAGCGGCGCGGCCAGGCCGAGCTGCGCGGCCAGCTCCGCGGTCAGGTCGCCGCCCGGGCCCGCCGCGGCCTGGGTGCCCGCCGCGCCGCCGAACTGCACGGCCAGCCGCCGCGTGCGCACGCGGGTCAGCGCGTCCTCGGCCTCGTCCACCGCGACCAGCCAGCCCGCGCACTTGAGCCCGAACGTGGTCGGCAGCGCGTGCTGGGTCAACGTGCGGCCGGCGATCAGGGTGTCCCGGTGTCGCCGGGCCAGCCGCTCGCACTCGGCGGCCACCCCGCGCAAGCCGGCCAGGATCGGCCCGAGCGCCCGGTGCGCGACCAGCGACAACGCCGTGTCCAGCACGTCCTGGCTGGTCGCGCCGTTGTGCACGGCCGCACGGCCCTCGGCGGTGACGTGCGCCCCGATCGCCCGGACCAGCGGCACGACCGGCGTGCCCGAGGTGAGCGCGCCCTCGCCGAGCACGACCGGGTCGTAGTTGCCGACGTCGATGGCCGTGACCACCATCCGGGCGGCCTCCGGGGACACGATGCCCGCCCTGGCCTGCACGATCGCCAGAGCGCGCTCGAAGTCGAGCATGGCTCGCAACCACGCCCGGTCGCAGGTCTGGTCGTCCACGTCCGGGTCGGTGAACAGCGTGCCCCACAGCGAGCGCGTGCCCGGTTCCCGCGGCCCGACCGGCCGGCCGTGCTCAGAGGTCGAAGAAGACGGTTTCATGCTCCCCTTGCAGGTGGATGTCGAAGCGGTAACCACGAGGGCGGGTTACCGGCGGCTCGCTCCCGGCGATCGCTGCGATCAGGGTGGCACGCCGGGCCTCCTCGATCGAGGTGAGCACCGGGTCCTCGGCGTTGGCCTCCTCGTCGGGGAAGTAGATCCGCGTGACCAGTCGCACCAGCATGCCCCGGCAGAACACCGACACGTTGAGGTGGGGTGCCTCCCGGCCGCCCCCGGCCGCGGGCAGCGGGCCGGGTTTGACGGTCAGCAGCGAGTACCGCCCCTCGGGGTCCGTGGCGCTGCGGCCGAAGCCGCGGAAATCCTTCCAGCGCACCGCGCCGCGCGGGTCGTCGGGGTGGTCGAACCGGCCGTCGGGGTCGGCCTGCCACGTCTCGACCACGGCGTCCGGCACCGGCGCACCCGCGCCGTCGTACACCGTGCCACCGATCCGGACCGCGCCGGGCGTGCCCTCGGGCACCACGAACGGTCCGTCGGGCCACACCAGGCCGAACGAGAAGAACGGGCCGACGGTCTGCGACGGCGTGGTCTGGAGCCCGGCGTGCGAGTCACTCATCGTCGTCGTCCTCTTCCTCCAACGGGGTGGGGTTCTTCCCCCGCAGCACGATGTCCCACTGGTAGCCCAACGCCCACTCCGGCACGGTCGTGGCCAGGTCGAACCGCGCCACCATGGCCTCGCGCGCCTTCGGGTCGCGGACCGAGTTGAAGATCGGGTCCTGGGCGAACAGCGGGTCGCCCGGGAAGTACATCTGGGTGATCAGCCGCTGGGTGAACGCGGTGCCGAACAGCGAGAAGTGGATGTGCGCGGGCCGCCACGCGTTGTCGTGGTTGCGCCACGGGTACGCGCCGGGCTGGATGGTGGTGAACGAGTAGCGGCCGTCGGCGCCGGTGACGGTGCGGCCGACGCCGGTGAAGTGGGGGTCCAGCGGCGCGGGGTGGCGGTCGAGGTCGTGCCGGTAGCGGCCGCCCGCGTTCGCCTGCCAGACCTCCAGCAGGGTGCCCGCGACCGGGCGGCCGTCGCCGTCGAGCACGCGGCCCGAGACGATGATCCGCTGGCCCTGCGGCTCGCCGTCGTGCCCGAGGGTCAGGTCGTGGTCGTGGGGTCCGACGCGGCCCTCGCCGAGCAGCGGCCCGGTGATCTCGCCCAGCCGCTGCGGCAGCAGCACGAAGGGCCGGTGCGGTGCCCGGAGCACGTTGGACCGGTACTCGGGGAACGACACGGGTGGGTGCGACGGCGTGTCCGGTCGGTAGGTGTGCGGCTGGTGGGTCGGCACCGGGGGTCTCCTGTTCGTCGTGCCGAGGGGGTTATCGTGCGGTCAACGCGCGGAGCACGGTCAGCTCGTCGTCCGTGGGCGGCTCGCCGCGGCCGAGGTCGTCGGCGACGCGCAGGTCCCAGCCGGTGCGCTCGCGCGCGGTGGCCGGGTCGACGCCGGGGTGCAGCGCGGTCAGCACCAGCTCGCGGCTGTCCGGGTCGGGTCGCAGCACGCCCAGGTCGGTGATCACCAGTTGCGGTCCGGCGCCGGTCAGGCCCAGCGCCTCGCGCTCACCCGGCCCGGAGCCGAAGCCGAACGAGGTGACGAAGTCGACCCGCTCCACGAACGACCGCTTGGTCTGCCGCACCACCACCACGACCTCGCGGCACGAGGCGGCGATCTCGGGCGCGCCGCCCGCGCCGGGCAGCCGCACGCCGGGGTGGCGGTAGTCGCCGCCGATCACGGTGGTGTTGATGTTGCCGAACCGGTCCAGCTGGGCCGCGCCGAGGAAGCCGACGTCGATGCGGCCCGGCTGGAGCCAGTAGTTGAAGATCTCCGGCACGCCGACCACGCTGACCGCCGTGTCTGCCAGCACGCCGTCGCCGATCGACAGGGGCAGCCGGTCGGGTTTCGCGCCGATCGTGCCGGACTCGTAGACCAGCACGAGGTCCGGCGCGTGCGTGCGGCGGGCCAGGTTGGCCGCCGTGCTGGGCAGCCCGATGCCGACGAAGCACACGGCGCCGTCGCGCAGCGCCCGTGCCGCCGCGACGGTCATCATCTCGTCGGAGGTGTACCCGGGGTCGGTGCTCACGCGACGCTCTCCAACCACTGCGCGAACCGGTCCCGGTCGCGGCTGATCTCGTCCCAGGCCACGTAGAAGTCGTTGTCCCGCACGGAGTAGTCGTGCGCGTAGGACGGGTGCGCGCCGCCCGGCGCCTCGGCGACGTAGTCCACCACCCAGGACGGCAGCACCACCGCGCCCGGCCGCGGCTCCAGCTCGTCCACGACCTCCTCGACGGTGACCAGCGACCGCGTCGCGGCCAGCACCGCCTCCTTCTGCACGCCGGTGATGCCCCACAACTGCACGTTGCCGTGCCGGTCGGCGCGCTGGGCGTGCACGACCGCCGCGTCCAGCCGCAAGGCGGCCACGGCGGTCAGCACCTCGCCGGTGAACGGGCAGGTCACCGGGGCGATGTTGGCGGTCTGGGCGGGCAGGTCGGTGCCGGTGTAGCCGCGCAGCACGGCGAACGGCAGCCCGGAGGCCGCGGCGACGTACCGGTTGGCCATGCCCGCGTGGCTGTGCTCCTCCAGCTCCAGCGGTCGCGGCCAGCCGTTCCGCACGGCGTCGCGGAACCGGTGCAGCGAGCCGACACCGGGGTTGCCGCCCCACGAGAACACCAGCTTGCGCGCGCAGCCCGCGCCGATGAGCTGGTCGTACAGCACGTCGGGCGTCATCCGGACCAGGGTCAGGTCGCGCCTGCCCTGCCGGATCACCTCGTGCCCGGCGGCGAACGGGATCAGGTGCGTGAACCCCTCGAACGCCACGGTGTCTCCGTCGTGCACGACGTGCGCGACGGCCTCCGCGAGGGGCGCGATGGTGGCCAATCCGACCTCCGGTGGTGCACCGCCGAAGGTCGGCGGCGACGTGCGGCGAACCGCGGTGGACGTGGCGGAACGCTAGGGACCACGCCGAAGCCGGGTCAACGGGATCTTCCACTCACCGGAAGCCCGGACCTCCTCGCGCGGTCCGCGGTCGGCGGAACTCCCCCGGCGTTGCCCAATTGTCCACTTCGGACTGACCCGGCGGCGGAGCGGGACCGGCCCCACGGGCGGGGACGTGACCGTGGGCGTGTTGCGCGCTGTGACGACGCCGGTGGTACTCGCGATCGAGTGGTCGGGAAGTCCTGGGACGATCGGTCCGGGACGGACTCGCACGGCCTCCTCGCCGACCTGGACCCGACCCATCGGCACCTCGTCGTGGAACGGCTCGACCTGGAGCCCGCGGGACAGCCCTACCCGCAGGTCCACCTGGACAGGCGGAACCCCGCGCGCACCAACGCCTGGTCGTCGGCCAGCACCACCCTGATCACCACGAACCTCCCACGGTAGGACCCTGTCGACGGATCAGTCCGCCAGGTCCCGACGGCGCGCCGGGTAGGCGGGCCACGGGCCCAGCTCGGGCAGCGGCACGGCGGAGGAGGGCGGCTCGTCGGGCTCGCGGCCGGCGAGCCAGGCGGCGAGGTCGCGCACCCCGCCGACGACCTCCGTGCCCGACCCCCGCGCCCCGTCGACCGCTCCGGCGCCCCACGTCCGCGGCACGTCGGTCGCCCGCAGCACCACGCCGCCGGGCAGCCGGGGCCGCAGCACGCCGATGGTGTGCACGGCGAACTCCGCGCTCCACTCCCCCGGCCGCACGCCCAGGTCGAGGTCGACCAGGTGGATCCACACCTCGCGCCAGCGGGTGAACACCGGCGGCACGGGGTCGGGCACGGCCGGGTCGGCGGGCTCGGACCAGTCCGCGACGGCCGCCCACGCCCGTTCCAGCCGTTCGGCCTGCTCGACGGTCGCGGCGCGGTGCTCGGCCGCGGCGCGTGGCGCGGTGGCCTCGATGGTGGCGTCCCGCTCGCCCGGCTCCCACAGCTCGACCCGCTCGCCGCGGGCCGCGTGCTCGACCACCCGGCTGCGGGCGCGGGCGGCGTCGGCGAGGTGGGCGAGCACGTGCCCCCGTGTCTAGCCCGGCAGCAGGGACGGTCGGGTGACCTGCTCGTCGGTGAGGTCGGCGATCACCGCGAACAGCCGGCGGTGCGCCCGCGCGACCGCGTCCAGGGGTGGCTCCACGCGTTCCGACTCTAGCGGTGTCCGGTATCCGCCGGGACGTGCGCACCGCGCCGCAGAGTCCATTGTGGACCGCACGGGCGGGCGCGGCGATCACGCCGGACGTGAGGCCGGTGGCGGAGACGTCCGGGAGCCGCGGGCCTTACGCGGTTCTGGGAGCCGCCTGCACCACGAGCAGCGTCAGGTCGTCGTGCTCCGCCGGGCCCAGCCAGTCGAAGACGACGCGGCGCAGGTGGTCGGACACCGCGTTGGCGGACAGTCCGGCGCAGTCGGCCAGCGCCGCCTTCAGCCGCACGTCGCCGAACAGCTCCTGCCGGTCGTCGTGCTTGCGCGCCTCGGTCAACCCGTCGCTGTACAGCAGCAACGTCTCCCCCGGCGCGAGGGTGACGGTCGTCTGGTTGAACCGCACCTCGGGCAGCACGCCCACGATGCCGCCGTGCACGGCCACCTCGTCCACCCGCCCGTCGGCGCGCAGCACCAGCGGGGCGGGGTGGCCGCCCGCGGCCAGGGTCAGCCGCAGGCCGCCCGCCTGCACGGGCAGCATCGTGCCGACCACGAGCGTGGTGAACAGCCGGCTGCCCGCGGCCCGGAGCGCGGCGTTGAGCAGGTGCAGCAGCTGTGCGGGCCGCTGCTCGACCACGAGCAGGGCGTGCAGGCTCTGCCGCACCCGGCCGCTGTGCGCGGCGGCCTCCAGGCCGTTGCCCGCCACGTCGCCGAGCACGAACGCCGCGCTGCCGTCCTCGCGCGGGTGCACGTCGTAGAAGTCGCCGCCGATCAGCACCCCCCGGTGCGCGGGCTCGTAGACACCGGCCAGGCGCACGCCCGGCATGTCGGGCAGTGGTGTGGGCAGCAGGTTCGCCCGCAGCGCCTCCACGGTCCGCCGCTGCTCGGCGAGCCGGGTGCTCGACTCGACCGCCGCGGCGGCCCGTGCGGCGTACCGCTTGAGCAGGTCCACGCTCCACGTGCCGCCGAAGCACACGAGCGCGCCGCCGTCGGTCAGCGGCACGGCCACGCCGACCCCGGACGCGCCCCACGGCCCGTCACCCAGCTCGGTGAGCTCGGCGTGCTCGACCACGCGTTCCAGCACGGCGGTGAAGCCGGGCGCGGTCCCGGCGACCTGCCGCGTGGTGCGGGCCACGGCGACGCCACCCGCCGGGGTGCGCCGCCACCATTCGAGACGGCCGCGGGCACCGGGCAGCACCACGACCGCGTGCTCGGCGGGTGCCAGCTCGACCACGGTCCGCAGGACGTCGGCCCGTTCGGTGGGCGACGCCAGGCGCCGCGCGGCCTCGTCCAGGTGGTCGTCCACGCCCCGGTACCAGGCGACCCACCCGCCGCCGAGCTCCTGCCGCCGGCCGCCCGCCACGTCACCCGGCAGCGTCGACCCCGCCATGACCTGCGGGAACAACACCGAGGCGAGGGAGTTGGCCACCCGGACGACGCCCTCCGGGTCCAGCACGACGACGGCCTCGTGGAAGCCGTCGACCACGCGACGCCACGCGTCGAGGTCGAGGCCCGTGTCGGCGCCTTGCCGGTAGCCCTGGGCCATCACGGCTCCTGTGTGTCGGGTCGACCCAACCTATCGGACAAGTTGCCACCAACAGTGGCAGGCTTGGCGCAGTTCCGCTGACATCGGAGGCTCGTGTGACGACCGCCCAGGACGACACGGACGTGACCCTGGCCCGACTGCTGACCGCGATGCGGGAGATGAAGGACGGCAACTTCCGCCGTCGCCTCGTCGTGCCCAAGAGGGTCGGGCACCGCGACGGGGTGACAGCGGAGCTGGCAGAGGCCTTCAACGAGATCGCGGAGCGCAACCAGTGGCTCGTCGGCGAGCTGGTGCGGGTCCGCCAGTCGGTCGGCCAGGAGGGCAGGCTGGGCGAGCGGCTGGCCCCGAGCACCGCCACGGGCGGCTGGGCGACGGCCGCGGACGCGGTGAACGGCCTGATCGACGACCTGACCCGGCCGACCGCCGAGCTGAGCCGCGTGCTCGCCGCGGTCGCCGAGGGCGACCTGTCGCAGGAGATCGTCGTCGACGCGCGGGGTGAGGTCGCCACCCTGGTCGAGAGCTTCAACTCGATGACGGCGACGCTGCGGACGTTCGCGGGCGAGGTCACCCGGGTGGCGCGGGAGATCGGCACCGACGGGCGGCTGGGCGGCACGGCGGTCGTGCCGGGCGTGGCGGGCACCTGGAAGGACCTGACCGACTCGGTCAACTTCATGTCCGACAACCTGACCAAGCAGGTCCGCGACATCGCCCAGGTGGCGACGGCGGTGGCGCAGGGCGACCTGTCGCAGAAGATCACCGTGACGGTGGCGGGTGAGATGCTGGAGCTGAAGGACACCGTCAACACGATGGTGGACCAGCTCTCCTCGTTCGCCGACGAGGTCACCCGCGTGGCCCGCGAGGTCGGCACCGACGGACGGCTGGGCGGCCAGGCCCAGGTACCGGGCGTCGCCGGCACGTGGCGCGACCTCACCGACAACGTGAACTTCATGGCGAACAACCTGACGTCCCAGGTCCGCAACATCGCCCAGGTGGCCACGGCGGTCGCGCAGGGCGACCTGTCGCAGAAGATCACCGTCGACGCGCGCGGCGAGATCCTGGAGCTGAAGTCGACCATCAACACGATGGTCGACCAGCTCTCCTCGTTCGCCGACGAGGTCACCCGCGTGGCCCGCGAGGTCGGCACCGACGGACGGCTGGGCGGCCAGGCCCAGGTGCCCGGCGTCGCCGGCACGTGGCGCGACCTCACCGACTCGGTGAACTTCATGGCGGGCAACCTGACGTCCCAGGTCCGCAACATCGCCCAGGTGACGACGGCGGTCGCGCAGGGCGACCTGTCGCAGAAGATCGACGTGGACGCGCGGGGCGAGATCCTCCAGCTCAAGACGACGATCAACACGATGGTCGACCAGTTGTCCTCGTTCGCGGCGGAGGTCACGCGCGTGGCGCGCGAGGTCGGCAGCGACGGGCGGCTGGGCGGCCAGGCGCAGGTGCCGGGCGTCGCGGGCACGTGGCGCGACCTGACCGACTCGGTGAACTTCATGGCGGGCAACCTGACGTCCCAGGTCCGCAACATCGCCCAGGTCGCGACGGCCGTGGCGCGGGGTGACCTGTCGCAGAAGATCACCGTGAACGCGAGGGGCGAGATCCTGGAGCTGAAGGACACCATCAACACGATGGTGGACCAGCTCTCCTCGTTCGCCGACGAGGTCACCCGCGTGGCCCGCGAGGTCGGCACCGACGGACGGCTGGGCGGCCAGGCCCAGGTACCGGGCGTCGCCGGCACGTGGCGCGACCTCACCGACTCGGTGAACTTCATGGCCAACAACCTCACGGCGCAGGTCCGGTCGATCGCGCAGGTCACGACGGCGGTGGCCGGCGGCGACCTGTCGCAGAAGATCACCGTCGACGCGCGCGGCGAGATCCTGGAGCTGAAGTCGACCATCAACACGATGGTCGACCAGCTCTCCTCGTTCGCCGACGAGGTCACCCGCGTGGCCCGCGAGGTCGGCACCGACGGACGGCTGGGCGGCCAGGCGCGGGTGCCCGGTGTCGCCGGCACGTGGAAGGACCTCACCGACAACGTCAACGTGATGGCCGACAACCTGTCCACGCAGGTCAGGTCCATCGCGGCGGTGGCGACGGCGGTGGCGGGCGGTGACCTGTCCAAGAAGATCGCGGTCGAGGCGAAGGGCGAGGTCGCGGCCCTGGCCGACACCATCAACGGCATGGTCGACACCCTGCGCGCCTTCGCCGACGAGGTCACCCGCGTGTCCCGCGAGGTCGGCACCGAGGGCATCCTGGGCGGCCAGGCGCGGGTGCCCAACGTGGCCGGCACCTGGAAGGACCTCACCGAGAACGTCAACTTCATGGCGAACAACCTGACCTCGCAGGTCCGCAACATCGCCCAGGTGACGACGGCGGTCGCGCTGGGCGACCTGTCCAAGAAGATCGACGTCGACGCGCGGGGCGAGATCCTGGAGCTCAAGACCACCATCAACACGATGGTCGACCAGCTCTCCTCGTTCGCCCAGGAGGTCACGCGCGTGGCCCGCGAGGTCGGCACCGAGGGCAAGCTGGGCGGTCAGGCCGAGGTGGAAGGCGTCTCCGGCACCTGGAAGCGGCTCACCGAGAACGTCAACGAGCTGGCCGGGAACCTGACCCGGCAGGTGCGCGCGATCGCCGTGGTGGCGACGGCGGTGACCGCGGGCGACCTGACCCGGCAGATCACCGTGGAGGCGTCCGGCGAGGTCGCCGAGCTCAAGGACAACATCAACCGGATGATCGGCAACCTGAGGGCGTCCACCCGCGCCAACCAGGAGCAGGACTGGTTGAAGACGAACCTCGCCCGGCTGTCCGGCCAGATGCAGGGCCACCGGGACCTCAACGCCATGGCGTCGCTGGTCATCAGCGAGCTGACGCCGCTGGTGTCGGCGCAGCACGGCGCGTTCTTCCTGGTGGACGCCGAGTCCAACGCCCTGGACCTGACCGCGGCCTACGGGTACGCGCCGCGCGGCGGGCGGCCCACCCGGTTCGTGCGCGGCGAGTCGTTGATCGGGCAGGTCGCGGTGGAGAAGAAGACGCTGCTCGTCACCGACGTGCCACCGGGGTACATCGAGGTCGGGTCGGGGCTGGGCGCGGCACCGCCCGCGAACCTGGTGATCCTGCCGATCGTGTTCCAGGGCGAGACGCTCGGCGTGATCGAGCTGGGCTCGTTCGGCGAGTTCACCGCGGTGCACCTGGACCTGCTCGACCAGCTCAAGGAGAACATCGGCGTCAACCTGAACACGATGCTGGCCAACGCGCGGACGGACAGCCTGCTGGTGGAGTCGCAGCGGCTGACCGAGGAGCTGCGGGCCGGTTCGGTCGAGCTGGAGGCGCGGGCGCGGCAGCTGTCGTCGGCGTCGAAGTACAAGTCGGAGTTCATGGCGAACATGTCGCACGAGCTGCGCACGCCGTTGAACAGCCTGCTGATCCTGGCCAAGCTGCTGGCCGACAACCTGGACGGGAACCTGAACCCGAAGCAGGTGGAGTTCGCCAAGACCATCCACTCGTCGGGCACGGACCTGCTGCAGCTGATCGACGACATCCTGGACCTGACCAAGGTCGAAGCCGGGCACATGCAGGTGCAGACCGACTCGGTGCAGGTGTCGGACATCGTCGGGTACGTGGAGGCCATGACCACGCCGCTGGCCGCGGAGAAGGGGCTGGCGTTCGAGGTCGTGGTGGAGCCGGTCGTGCCGCCCACCCTGCACACCGACGAGCACCGGTTGCAGCAGATCCTGCGCAACCTGCTGTCGAACGCGGTGAAGTTCACCCACGACGGCGAGATCAAACTGCGCATCCGGGTGGTCGAGGGCTCGGTCGCGTTCGACGTGCAGGACACCGGCATCGGCATCCCGTCCGACAAGCTGTCGGTGATCTTCGAGGCGTTCCAGCAGGCCGACGGCACGACGTCGCGCAAGTACGGCGGGACCGGGCTGGGGTTGTCGATCAGCCGGGAGCTGGCCGCCCTGCTGGACGGCAGGCTGGACGTGCGGTCGGAGCCCGGCATCGGGTCGACGTTCACGCTGTACCTGCCGCTGGGTGAACAGGGCGTCGTGCCGCCGGTCGTCGTCGACCCGGGGGCCGTGCCGGAGCTGCTGACGCCCGCCGACGAGTCACCCCGGCCGGTGTCAGAGCAGTCGCTGGTGGCCCCGACCGAGCTGCCGCCCGCGCCGATGCGGTTCCACGGGGAGAAGGTGCTGATCGTCGACGACGACCTGCGCAACGTGTTCGCGTTGACCAGCGTGTTGGAGCTGCACGGGTTGCAGGTCATCTACGCGGACAACGGGATCACCGGTGTGCGGGCGTTGGAGCAGTACGACGACGTGACGCTGGTGTTGATGGACATCATGATGCCGGAGCTGGACGGCAACGCGACCATGGCGGCGATCCGGGCGATGTCGCGGTACGCCGACCTGCCCGTGATCGCGGTGACCGCGAAGGCGATGAAGGGTGACCGGGAGAAGTCGTTGGCTTCGGGGGCGACGGATTACGTGACGAAGCCGGTGGACACCGAGCACCTGTTGCGGTTGATCGCGTTCTACCTGGGGGTCGAGCAGGACTGATCCTGGAGTGGCTTCAGGTGAGGGCGGTGATCAGGCGGTGGCAGCGGAGGGGGTCTTCGGTCAGGCCGTTGCGCAGGCCCCAGAGGTAGTAGTCGGTGGCGCGGAAGACGACCCAGTCCCGGGCGTGGTCCGGGGGGATGCCGGCGGCGGTGGCCAGGATGGTCAGGTGTTCGGTGATGGAGGTTCGGTCCGGCATGTCGTCCAGCCTGGTCCAGAGGGCTCGGGCCAGGTCGTAGGCGGGGTCGCCGCGCAGCAGGACGGGGTCGACGGTCAGCCACGGTTCGCGGGTGGCGGGCAGGAGTTGGGCTGAGTGCAGGTCGCCGTTGACGGCCAGGGTCGAGTCGGTGGTGACCAGGGGCCGGGCGGCCTCCTCCCCCGCGCGGAGGAGGGCCGGGTCGAACGGGCGGGCTTGCCGGTGCCAGTCCTGGCGCAGGCCCTCGGCGCGGGATCTGGCCAGGTCGGCGGTGGAGGGGCAGGTCTCCGGGGCGGGGACGGCCAGGCGGCGGACCATCGCGCCCAGGACCGCCATGGCCTCTTCGGAGGGCAGGTCGACGGCGCTGCGGTGCAGGTCGAGGCGTTCGAGCAGCATGGCGCCGGCGGTCGGGTCGGCGTCGACCAGGTGGACGGTCCCCCGCCCGGCCCAGAACCGCAGGGCCGCGATGTGGGCGGTCACGTCCTCGCTGGGGGCGTTCAGGCGCAGCACGAGGGGGGTGCCGGCGCGGGTCACCGGGATGACCAGGGCGTGCGAGCCGTGCTCGGCCGGGCCGTCCGGGCGCAGGTCCCAGGTGGCCAGGCGGTCCCCGAGGGCGGCCGGGAGGGCGGACAGCCAGGCAGGGTCACGTGGCAGGGGTGGGTTCCGGAACGACTCCGGGATCACGTCGTGGCGGATTCGACCGAGTCGTGGATGTGCATGACCTCGGTCAGCTCGGTCAGGCGGAACAGCTTGTGCACCGAGGGCTGCATCGAGGCCATCCGGAACTGGCCGCCTTCGCCGTCCAGTCTGCGGTGCCAGTCGAGCATCAGGGACAGGCCCGTGGTGTCCATGAACGGCACGCCGCTCAGGTCCACCACGACGTGGGCGGCCGCGCTCTCCTCGAGGCGGTCGGACAGCACGGGAACCGTGTCCGCGTCCAGTTCCCCCGACACCGCGACGACCGTCCAGTCGCCCCGCACCTCACTGCGCACCTGCAACTCCATGAGGCCCGAGCCTAGCCACCTGGGCATCCTCGTGCCGACACCCCGTCAGGCGCGCTGGTCACCCGGGCGCCGTCCGACGCCGCCGGAGCACCGGTCGGCGCGACCGGCCGGTGGCGCGCGTGGAGGATGTGCGACGATGCGGTGACGGCCGATCAACGGGAGCGGATGTGCGCAATGAGCCAGCGGCGCCGGTGGCCGTGACGCTGCCCGCCTCGGCGGGCTCATCGGCGCGGGCCCGGCAGGTGGTGGGTGACGCGGCGGAGGCCTGGGGTTTGTCGGCCGACACCGCCGACGACGCCGCTCTGGTGGTGACCGAACTGGTGTCGAACGCGGTCGACCACGCGACCGGACCGGTGGGGCTGACCGTCACGCGGACGGAGTCCGGCCTGCGGATCGAGGTGGCCGACCAGTCGTCCGCGCCGCCCCAGCCCAGACCCGTGCAGGTCGACTCGGCCCGGGGGCGCGGGTTGATCCTGGTGGCGGCGCTGAGCCGGGCGTGGGGTTCCGAGCCGACCGCCGACGGCAAGGTCGTGTGGGCCGAGCTCGACGGCTGAGACGCCCCGACCGGGCAGGGGCCGGCCGGGGCACGTCCCACTGTCGGGTGACGGCCGGTCCGGTAGCAATCCGGGACGTGGTCCGTAGGGGTACGGCACTTATTCGCCGCGCCGCGTTCGGCACGGCGAAAACGGGTATCCCCGGTGCGTCGACCACTGAGGAGGTCAGGTGTCCACCACGACCGAAACCGGTCAGGTGACCGGAACCCAGGACAAGGACTACAACATCATCTGGTTCGTCGAGGCGTGCCTGTCCAACGCCCTGCGGCTGGAGAGCTACATCGCCGACGCCGAACGGGCGGGTGACGGCGAGCTGGCGGACTTCTTCCGCCGCGCCCAGGGCGAGAGCCGCAAGGGCGCCGAGCAGGGCAAGGCGCTGCTGGCCTCGCGACTCACGAAGGCGTAGTCCGACGGCCGAGGGCCGCCCTCCGACGCGAGGGCGGCCCTCGGCCGTCTGCTCACTGCTGCTCGCGGAACCGGTCCAGGCCTTCCTTGGCCTTGTCGGTCCCTGTCTGGATGTGCTCGGAGTGCTGACCACCGGTCCGTTCGTCGACGAACTGGCCGGCCTTGTCGATGCCCTGGTCCGCCTTGTCGCCGTGCTGGCCGAGGGCGTCCTTGGCCTTGTCCTTCAGCTCGTCGAACTTGTCGCCAATGCCCATCTGCGCTCGAACCTCCTCCGGGTGTCCCTCGTGGACACTCCGGGGAACGGGTTACCCGGCGCGCGGTGGTGTTGATGCGCCCGCGGGGACAACTCACCCGGTCGAGTCAGGTCGATCGTCCACGAGGTCGCGCAGGGCGCGGACCCGGCTCGCGAGGAGCACGACCGGCACCACGCGCACGACCACGCACGACAACCAGAGGCGGTGTGGTCGCCGACGAACGTCGCCACGCCGCCGATGGCGAGCGAACCGACCGGGAACGCGCTCGATGACACGAAGCGGACGGTCGCGAGGACCCCCGGCAGCAGGTCCGGCGGGGTGACGGTCCGGCGGTGCGTCCGCCGACGGCCGGGAGCAGCCGCCCACCGACACCCTCCGGAGGAGAACCGCCCTGTGTGGACTGGGTGGCGTCGCCGCACTGGGTGGGTCCCTGCCGCGCACGACGAGGCCGTTGCCGGAACGCATGCCGGCCACGGTGGAGCACCGCGGCCCCGACGACGTGAACCCGCGCCTGGAGGACGCGGTGTCGTTCGCGTTCACCCGGTGGACAGCGCCAACCAGCCGCTGGTCGGGCCGGACGAGCAAGTCGTGCTGATCGCCAACGGCGAGGTCTGCAACCACAGGGAGCTCGAGCGGACGTTGCCGGGTTCCCGGCCGCGCACCAGGTCCGACTGCGAGGTCCTGATCGGACTGCACGAGCGGCACGGGCTGGACTTCGTCGACGGCGTGCGCGGCATCTCCGCGCTGGCGCTGCACGACAAGCACCGCAACACGGCGACGTCGGGCACGCGCGGGAAGTCGCGGAGTTCCTGGGCTCTCTTACACGGTCACCGCGCTGCCACCGGACGCGGTGCCATCGCCCGCGGACCGGAAGAACCTGCTGTGGCTGACAAAGACGCCGCTGACGAGTCCGGAGCAGTACTGGAAGTACAGCCTGTACCGGGTGGTGAAGGCGTTGCGGCCGGGGATGAAGCGACGCTGCTCGGCTCGGGCGCGGACGGGTTCAACGGCGGCCGCTCCGACCTGCTGTCGACGGGCGGCGGGTGGCGGCGGTCCGAGGCGAACGTCGACCGGCCGGCCGTGGCGCGGGTCGTGCGGCCGGAGTTCGCGCCGCGGTTGGCGCAGAAGGCGACGCTGCTGCCGACGCTGCCCTCGCTGGCCGACGACCCGCGCGGCGTCGACTCCCGCGCGGACTTCCCGAGGTGGGAGTGGCGGGACGTGCAGCAGTACAACTGCCGGCACGAGGACCGCAACGCGGCGGGCAGCGGGGTCGAGGCGCGGGTGCCGTTCCCGGACCGGCGACTGGTCGACCTGTCCACCAGCGTGCCGCTGTCCCTGCGGGAGCGGTTGTCGTGGGACAAGTGGATGGCGCGTGAGGCGGTGCGGGGCGTGCTGAGCCGGGACGGGATGGCGCTGGTCGAGGAGGCGCCGGCCGGGCCGACGATGGCCGGGTACGTCGACGGCGGCGCGCTGCGCCGCACGGTGGCCGCGTTGCGGGCGGGCCGGTCGCCGCTGCACCCCCAGATCCCGTTGCGGGTGGTGAACCCGGGGCTGCTGGACGTGCCGGCGCGCGGGAGCCGTTCCGGCCGGAGCGGGTGGCGGTGCCGGCGAAGTCCGCGGAGGCCGACCGGGACGCGGTGGACGCGGCGCCGGCCGGGGTCGAGGTGCGGCCGACGTCGGTGGTCGCGTTCGGACCCGGTGCGCGGTTCGCCCGGGACGAGGTCGACGGCACGTGGTCGCTGATCACGGACTTGGCGGTGACGCACACCGCGGACGAGGCGCTCGCGCCCGGCTGGGTGCGGTTCCTGCGGACGAGGTCGCCGACTACCACCGGTTCATGACGATCCAGGAGCACTTCACCCACGCCGACTCGTTCGCCGAGGACTGCCCGGTGCAGTCGGCGGTCGGTGCCGTGGGCAGCGCGGTCGTCTCGGCGCGGGAGGCGTTCCTGCGGACCGTGGACGGCCTGCCGGCGGGCCGGCGGTGCTTCAGCCGCAACCCGACGTGGCGGGCCGCGCGATGCGGGACGCGAAACCCGTCGAGCTGGACTACGAGCGGTTCTGGGAGGTGCAGACCATGGCGTACCTGCCCGCGCTGGGCGCGCCGGACCGTGGCCGACACCCGGGCGTGATGGCGGAGGTCATCCGCATGCCTGACGTGCTGGGCTCGGTGTGGCGGCGGCGGTTGGACGTGCGGGTGCGGCGGGTGGCCGGGAAGCTCGCGCTCAAGAGCCCGACGGGCACGGTGGCCGTGCCGTCCGGGTCGACGTCGCCGTTCGCGGCCGCGCTGATGGAGCACCCGGCGCAGGTGCTGTGGCACAGCGGCGACTCCCGCGACCTGGACGCCGCGTTCTGGGTGACGTTGCCGGCGTCGTGGTTCGCCGCGCACTCGACGTGCGTCCTCGGCCCGGTGCTCGACAGCGGGCACGACGTGGTGGTGGACGGCTGGTACCACAAGTCCTGGTCGAAGCTGCTCGGCCAGGGCTTCCGGCGCGAGGACCCGGGGACGGTGTTCGCGGGCGCGCGCGAACCGGACCACGTCGTCCTGCTGGACGCCGACGTGGCCACCGTGTTCGACCGCCGCGCCGACTTCCGGCCCACCGGGCCCGGCCTGCACGCCGGGCTGGACCGGGCCGGTTTCGTGAACCACCAGGGTCGCGGGTTGGGCTGATCGAGGAGATGGCGCGCGAGCGGAGGTGGACGACCGTCCCGGTCACCGCGGACGAGACCGTGCCGGACACGGCCGACGCCACGCGACGCGCTGTCCGGGCGGCGCTGCACCGGCACGGGTGACCGCGGCGCGGCCGACGGCCGGTCGTGCCGCCGGCCGCCGCGGCGGTGTCAGTGACCGCCGCCCGAGTAGGCGCCGGCCGGTTCCGGGTCGGGCAGCCCGAGCATCAGCAGCAGCTCGCGGCAGTCCTCCGCGTCGACCGAGTTGTCCGCGACGGTGCGGGCGGCCAGGTGGCGCTGGACGGTCTCCGCCCGGTCGGCCGCGGCGCGCGCGTCGGCGAAACCGACCGCCGCGCCCTGGGAACGACCAGGTCTGGTCTGCGTCATGACGACCCCGCCTCCCCTGCCGGCAGGGCCGCACCACGCGTGTCGCGAGCGTGGGTGATCGGACCGGCGTGCCTGCGGGCGTCAGGGGTAGATGATGTGAACGGATGATCCGGCGACAAGCCGGTGCTCCCGTCCCCGGCCCCTGGGATGCGGCCGGACTGGGTCGGGTACCGCGCCGGCCTCGTGCCGACAGCTCGTGCCCCAACCAGGCGGACTCTACTCCACGACCGCGCACGGGGCGAAGCGCGGCACCGCCCGTCAATCTCCAACCAACTGCGAACCACTATTGCCAAGAACCTCCGAGCCGCGCTTGACCGGCTCCCTGGTCGTCGACCGGAGGGGGACGTCGTGAAGGTCGGAGTGGCCGTGGTCGGAGTGCTGATCGGGTTGGTCCGCCTGGCGACGCCCGCGGCCGCGGCGCCGCGGGCCGCAGCGCTGCCGGTGGTCGACATGGAGGCCGTGCTCAAGGCCGCGCAGGTCGACCCGCGCCGGGCCGACTCGGCGCTCACGCCGGGCAGCGGCGACAGCGTGCGGCTGGTGGAGCAGGCGCTCGTCGCGAGGGGGCACCTGGCCCCGACCTACGTCGACGGGCACTTCGGCACCCGCACGATCGACGCCTACGCGGCCTACCAGCGCTCGCTCGGCTACACCGGGCTCGACGCGTCCGGCCCGCCCGGCCCGACGTCGTTGCGGCTGCTGGGCGAGCCGACCTACGCGGTCACGCGCGTGGTGTCGGCGGGCAGTCGGGTGACCTACCGCAGCGCGCTGATGAACACCCGCACGAAGGCCATGCCGGTCGAGGCGGAACGGCTGCTGGGCCGGTCGTTGGGCATCACGCAGGGCTCTACGACCCGGGTGGCGTGCCCGGTTCGGCGGGCACCCACGACGGCGGCGGCGCGTTGGACATCTCGGTGTCGGGCATGACCGCGACGACCCGCACCACCGTGGCCAGGGTGCTGCGGCAGGTCGGGTTCGCGGCCTGGGTCCGCACGCCCGCGCAGGGCTTCGACCACCACATCCACGCCATCGCGCTGGGCGACCCGGACCTGTCCACCGGCGCGCGCGACCAGGCGGGCGACTACTACCTGGGCTTCAACGGGCTGGCCGCCCGCGGCCCCGACTACGGGCCGGTCGTGACGCCCAAGCGGACCTGGGAGGAGTACCAGCGGCTCTAGGATGGGGTGATGACCGTCCGAGCGGGGTGGCGATGAGCAACGTGGAGACCCACCCGTCCGAGCTGATCTGCCAGAGCGCGTCCGGCGTCGCGGGGGTCGAGGTGCTCGACCCCCGCGACGTGCCGCTGGGCGGGCCGAGGGCGATGACGGTGCGGCGCACGTTGCCGCAGCGGTCGCGGTCGATGATCGGCGCGTGGTGCTTCGCCGACCACTACGGTCCCGACGACGTCTCGGTCAGCGGGGGCATGGACGTCGCGCCGCACCCGCACACCGGCCTGCAGACCGCGAGCTGGCTGTTCAGCGGCGAGATCGAGCACCGCGACAGCCTCGGCGTGCACGCGGTGGTGCGGCCGGGCGAGCTGAACCTGATGACGGCCGGGCACGGCATCTGCCACTCCGAGGTGTCGACGCCGGAGACGACCGTGCTGCACGGCGTGCAGCTGTGGATCGCGCTGCCCGACGCCCACCGCGACGCGCCGCGCGACTTCCAGCACTACGCGCCCGAGCCGGTGGCGCTGGACGGCGCGTCCGCACGGGTGTTCCTGGGCACGGTCGCGGGCCGGACGTCGCCGGTGCGCACGTTCACGCCGTTGCTGGGCGCGGAGGTCGTGCTGGAGCCGGGCGCACGGCTGGCGCTGGAGGTGGACGCGGCGTTCGAGCACGGTGTGCTGGTCGACGTCGGCGCGGTGGAGCTGGGCGGCACGGCGTTGGCGCGCGGCGCCTTGGGCTACGTCGGCGTGGGCGCGACGGCACTGCACCTGGCCAACGTCACCGGGGAACCGGCCCGCGTGGTCCTGCTGGGCGGCGAACCGCTGGGCGAGGACCTGGTGATGTGGTGGAACTTCGTCGGCCGCACCCACGAGGAGATCGCCCACTACCGCGACCAGTGGCAGGCCGGGTCGGACCGCTTCGGCCACGTCGAGGGCTACCCGGGCGCCCGCCTCCCGGCGCCTCCCCTGCCGATGGGGCGCCTCCGCCCCCGCGGCAACCCGCCCCCGGCCTGACCCCCCGACCGCCGACCCGACGCGCCCGGTGGTCCTCGCGGGAGCCGATCAGGTCCGGCGGTCGAGCAGGGCGTGGGCGATCGCGACCTGCTCGGGGTTCAGCGCGGTCTCGCCGTCCTCGACGTCCCACAACGCGTTCTGCAGCACGC
Organism: Saccharothrix saharensis; assembly: GCF_006716745.1. Lineage (NCBI taxonomy): Bacteria > Bacillati > Actinomycetota > Actinomycetes > Pseudonocardiales > Pseudonocardiaceae > Saccharothrix > Saccharothrix saharensis. The sequence continues at coordinate 1,697,580 of NZ_VFPP01000001.1, forward strand.
GGCCCAGCGTCCAGGCCGTGGCACGGCGCCGGTCCAGGGCCAGGGTGTCGGTCAGCAGGTCGAAGCGGCGCAGGACGGCGCGCGGCACGTCACCCGTGGCGATCACGGCGTCCCAGCGGCTGTCCAGGGCGGGCAGCAGGTCGAAGCCGGGGTCGCCGGCCAGCGGTTCCGGGTCGATCGCCAGCCACGGCTCCCGCTCGGCCGCCAGCACGTTGTCGTAGTGCAGGTCCCAGTGCAACAACCGGTCGCCGGCCTCGCCCACGACCTCGCCCACGGCGGACGCGCACGTGCGCAGCAGCGCCCGGTCCGCGGCCGAGCGCAACGCGGGCGCCGCGCCCGCCACCTGGTCGAGCATGGCGTTCGCGATGTCGGCCAGCCGCCGCACGCCCGGCGGTGCCGGCACGGCCACCAGGCGCGCGAGGAGGTCGGCCAGGACCCGCGTGGCGGCCCCGTCGTCGGCCACCGACGACAGCGGACGGCTCGCGTCCAGCCGTTCCAGCAGCATCGCACCCGGCTCGTGGTCGAGCAGCCGCACCACGCCGTCGCCGTCCCACGCGCGCAGCCCGATCGGCGCGGCGGCGTTGTCCTCGGTGACGGGGTGCAGCTTGAGCACGGCGGACGTGCCGTCGGCGCGCACGACCGGCAGCACGAGCGACGCCATGCCGTTGCCCGGCGGTCCGTCCACCCGCAGCCCCCACCGGTCGAGGACGTCGGCGGCGTGGCCCGGCAGCGCGGCGAGCCACGCCCGCCCCCGGTCGGTGCGGTGGTAGGACGCCGTCAGCGCCTCGGGCACGTTCACGGCCGTGGCCCGTACATGATCACGGCCATGCCGGCCAGGCAGATCGCCGCGCCCACGCAGTCCCACCGGTCGGGGCGGAACCCGTCCACCACCACGCCCCACGCGAGCGACCCGGCCACGAACACCCCGCCGTACGCGGCGAGGATGCGGCCGAAGTGCGCGTCGGGCTGCAACGTCGCCACGAACCCGTACAGGCCGAGCGCCGCCACGCCCGCGCCGATCCACAGCAACCCGCGGTGTTCGCGGACGCCCTGCCAGACCAGCCACGCCCCGCCGATCTCGGCGAGCGCGGCCAGCGCGAACAACAGCAGCGAGCGGACCACGGTCATGATCGCGACGATAGCCGCCTTGACAACACCGCGCAGCGAGTGAACAGTTGTTCATGAACACACGTTCACAACGAGGGGACGGCGCCATGCCGAAGATCGTCAACACCCACCAGGCCGAGGCGTGGAACGGGTACGAGGGCCGGCACTGGGCCGAGAACCAGGACCGCTACGACGCCGTGAACAGCGGTTTCAACGACATGCTGCTCGCCGCCGCCGACATCGCGCCGCACCACCGGGTGCTCGACATCGGCTGCGGCAACGGCCGGATCGCCCGGTTGGCCGCCCAACGCGCCGCGCGGGTCCTGGGCGTCGACCTGTCCGGCCCGATGCTGTCCCGCGCGAGGATGGCCGCGGTGGGCGTGCCCACCCTGACCTACGAGCAGGGCGACGCGCAGGTGTTCCCGTTCCCGCCGCACGCGTTCGACGTGGCGGTCAGCCGGTTCGGCGTCATGTTCTTCGCCGACCCGGTGGCGGCCTTCGCCAACATCCGCGGCGCGCTCGAGCCCGGCGGCCGGCTCGCGTTCCTGTCGATGCGGGACCTCGGCGACCTGGCCTGGGTGTTCGCCGCGATCGGCGGCACGCCGGTGTCGACGTCGACCGCCACCGGGCCGCTGTCGCTGTCCGACCCGGCCGTGGTCGACCGGGTGCTCACCGGCGCGGGGTTCACCGACGTCACCGCCGAGGCGGTGGAGGCGGAGCAGGTGTGGGGGCGTGACGTCGCCGACGCGACGGAGTTCCTGATGGGGTGGGGTCCGGTGCGGTTCGCCCTGCGCGAGGCCTCGCCGTCCACCGTGGACGGCATCCGGGACGCGGTGTCGGCGGCGCTCGTCCCGTTCGCGGACGGTGACGCGGTGCGGCTGCGCGGCACCGCCCGGCTCGTCACCGCGCGGGCGTGACGCCGGCCGGGCACGGCTTCCGCCTCCGCTCACCGCCTACGATGCAGCGCGATGGCACCACGACGAGCAGCAGCACTGCGTGACGGCGACGTGAGCCTGCGCGATCACCTGATCGCCGCAGCCACCCGGCTGATCGCCGAACGGGGCACCGCCGGCCTCACCGTCCGCGACATCGCCCGCGCGGCCGACGTGGCGGTCGGCGTGCTCTACAACCACTTCGCGGACAAGGAGGAACTGCTCGCGCTGGCCCTGCACCAGCACGTCCGCGACGTGGAAGAACGCCTCGGCCGCCCGCGGACCGACGGCACCCTGGCGGAGAACCTGCACGCCTTCGTCACGCACGCGCTGGCCGCGCACACGGCGTTCCTGCCCGCGTTCGCCGGCCTGATCGGCCACCCCGAGGTCTTCGCCCGCTTCGACGCCCTGCCCAACCCGATGGCCGACGGCCACGGCCTGCACCGCTCCCTGGCCGACTACCTGCGCACCGAGCGGTCCCGCGGCCACGTCGCCGCCGACACCGACCCGGACGCCGTGGCCACCCTCGTCGTGGGCGCGTGCCACGAACTGGTCCTCCCCCGCGTCTTCCGCGGCCTGACCGACCCGCCACCCATCCCCCCGGGCCACGTGGACGCCCTCGTGGCCACCGTGGTGCGCGGCATCGTGCCGCGCTGACGCCGGGGCGCTTCGCGGCCGATCGGGGTAAGGGGCGGCGACCGTTGCGACAGAGCGCGGTGACGTGACGCAGAACACTCTTTCCCGTAGTCCGGGATTCGGCTCGATTTCGCCGCAACGGCATGTTTGAACGCCTTTCACCACCCTGGCGGAGCACTTTCGGGCCACCCGCCCGGCCGGCGCGGTCCGACACATCCGGATAAAGCACGGCACTCGACGAGGAGGCTTCACGTTCCCGGGGGTCCGCCGCACCGCCCGGCCACCCTCTCGGCGCAATGCCGATTACGATCGGTACAGCGGTACGCATTTGTCCCCGATGGTTCGACCGTGGCGCCCTGAGACGATCGGAGCAATTTCCGGCCGCCTGATCGTCCGATACCGGCATTACCAAGGTGCGCGGCACCGGGGTTTCCTGCTTTATTTGTGACATCGCCGATCCCGGCGAAATCGAGCAGGATTCCACTACCAAGGAGACCTCGTGTTGAAGCGTCTTGCCTCGGGTGTCGCGCTGGCCGCCATGACCGGCGCGATGGTGTTCGGTGGCACCTCGGCCGCGCAGGCCACCACCGTCCCCGACGCGTCGTGCATCAACTCCGACCCGACCGGCCTGGTCAACGTGATCGTGTGCACGATCAACACCACCGTGCAGGTGCCGATCGACCTGCCCGACTCGCTGATCACCATCGGCGACGTCGCGAGCGGCAACACCATCAAGGTGCTGAACGGCGCCGAGCTGGACGCGGTCGAGGTCACCATCAAGGACGTCATCGACGACGTGAACGTCGAGGACAACCTCATCTTCAAGAGCGCCCTGGTGGACGCCCTGAACAACGCCGACATCATCGACGACATCGACGTCTCGAAGGTCCTGGTCGACCTGCTCTGAGATTTCCTCACGATTCCTGAACCGGCGATGACCTCGCCGTCACGCGCCTAGACCACCCACGAACGGCGCATCCGGCTCCGCGCGCCGCCCTCCACCACCGGGCGGCGCGCGGAGCCTTTCCCGTTCACCCGCCGCGATCACCGCTCCCGTCCGACCGCGTCGCACCCGTCGACGCGGTCGGACGCCCCCTTCCCCCCTTTGACGGACCCGCCGGCCTCACGTCCCCCCTTGAGCGCGGGCCGGCTGGTCCGTCGCGGTCAACGATGGCCGATCTTGGGGTGAGGACGCGAGCGGTGCGGGACGCTGGGACACGGCGGATGCCTTGAGCTGCGAAGACGTGGACCGGTGGGACGGCCTGTGGGACGCTGGGTGATCGAGGGGGCGGGGCATGGCGTTATCGGCGCACGTTGAGGTGTTCGCGCGCGCGCTCGGCGAGCTGAAGCGGCGCAGCGGGCGCAGCTTCCGGACGTTGGGCGAGCGCACCGGGCTGAGCAGTTCCGGGCTGCACCGCTACTGCCAGGGCCTCGCCGTGCCCGACCACTTCGAGGTGGTGGCCCGGATCGCCCGCGCGTGCGGCGCGACGAAGGCCGAGCTGGTCGAGCTGCACCGGCTGTGGGCGATGGCCACGGCGGACACCGCGGGCCACGACGAGCCGGTGGCGCAGCAGCTGCCCGCTCCCCCGGCCCGCTTCGCCGGGCGCGAACGGGAGCTGGAGCACGTCACCTCCGCGCTCGCGGCCCAGCCCGCGGCCGTGGTGATCTCCGCGATCAGCGGCGCGGGAGGCATCGGCAAGACGTGGCTGGCGCTGCACTGGGCGCACCGCAACCTGCACCTGTTCCCGGACGGCCAGCTCCACGTCGACCTGCGCGGCTTCGACCCGACCGGCTCGCCGGTGCCGCCGGAAGCGGCCGTGCGCGGGTTCCTGGAGGCCATGGGGGTCGCGCCGGCCACCATCCCCGCCGACCCGCAGGCGCAGGCGGGCCTGTACCGCAGCGTGCTCGCCGGTCGGCGGATGCTGGTGGTGCTGGACAACGCCCGCGACACGGCCCAGGTCGTGCCGCTGCTGCCGGGCAGCCCCACGTGCACGGTGCTGATCACGAGCCGCCGCCGGCTGACCCGCCTGGTCACCGCGCACGGCGCCCGCCACGTCGACCTGGACGTGCTGCCGGACGGCGAGGCGCGCAACCTGCTGGCCCGCCACCTCGGCGCGGACCGGCTGGCCGCCGACCCGGGCGCGGTGGGCGAGCTGATCGGGTTCTGCGCGGGCCTGCCGCTGGCGCTGGGCATCGTGGCGGCCCGCGCGACGAGCCACCCCGAGTTCTCGCTGGCGGCGCTGGCCGACGAGCTGCGCGACCACGCGGGCCGGCTGGACGCGCTCAACATCGACGACGCCGAGGCCAACCTGCGGGCCGTGTTCTCCTGGTCCTACCGGGCGTTGGCCGAGCGCACGGCGACCGCGTTCGGGCTGCTGGGCCTCGCGCCGGGGCCGGACATCGGGCTGCCCGCCGCGGCGGCGCTGATCGGCACGTCCACCGCCGAGGCCAGGGTGCGACTGCGCGACCTGGAGGCGGAGAGCCTGGTGCAGGAGCACACGCCGGGCCGGTACCGGATGCACGACCTGGTGCGGCTGTACGCGGCCGAGCAGGCCGCGCGGGACCTGGCCGAGCCGGTGCGCCACGACGCGTCGACCCGGCTGCTGGACTTCTACCTGCACACCGCCTACTCCGGTGACCGGGTCCTGGACCCGTACCGGCCGCCGATCGTGATCGGCCGCCCGGTGGCCGGCGTGACGCCGCACCCGCTGCCCGACGTGGACCGCGCGGTGGCGTGGTTCGAGGTCGAGCACGCGAACCTGGTGGAGGCGCAGCACCTGGCCGCGCGGCACGGCCGGCACACGGCGACGTGGCGGCTCGGCTGGGCCCTGCACACGTTCCACTACCGGCAGCGGCGCCGCCGGGACAACCTCGCCACGTGGCGGACCGCCGTCGCCGCGGTCGAGCACCTCGACGACCCGGGCGACCGGGCCCGCGCGCACCGGCGGCTCGGCGTGGCGCTGCTGGACGTGGGCGAGCACGACGACGGGTTGCGGCACCTGGACCGGGCGCTGGAGGGGTTCCACCGGGCCGGGGACGTCGCGGGCCAGGCGCGCACGCACGAGGCGTTCGCCGCCGCGTGGGACCAGCGGGGCGACAGCGCGCGGGCGCTGGAGCACGTTTACGAGGCGTTGGAGCTCTACCGGGGGCTGGCCGACCAGACCCGCGAGGCGAACATGCTCAACTCCGTCGGCTGGTACCACGCGGTCCTCGGTGACCTGAACCGTGCGGCGGAGTACTGCACGGCCGCGCTGGAGCTGCACCGGCGCATCGGTTACGCGGACGGCGAGGCGTACACGCTGAGCAGCGTCGGCCACATCGCCCACCGCACCGGCGACCACGCGCGGGCGGTGGAGCACTTCCGCGAGGCCATCGCCGTGCTGCGCAGGCTGGACGACCGCGGCGAGGAGGCGGACACGCTGGACCTGCTGGCGCAGGCGCACTCCGCGCTGGGGCAGCACGACCAGGCGCGGGAGGCCTGGTCGCAGGCGTTGGAGCTGTACCACGCGCAGCACCGCACCGCCGAGGCGCTGGAGGTCCGCTCACGGCTGGCCGCGATCGACACGGTCGCCTGAGCACGCGCTCACTGGTTGAGGATCTTCGCCAACCGCTGGAGCGTCTCCGGTTTCAGCCGCCCGCTGCGGTCGTTGATCGCTTCGGCGACGCCGTCGCGGAACACCTGGCTGAACTCCACGTAGTGCCGCGTCACGGGCCGCAGGCGGGCGGAGCTCAGGGCCGAGCGCAGTTCCTGCATGTCGCGCCGCTTGGCGTTGTCGTACGCGGACTGCCTGGTCGGGGCGAAGCCGCCGACCTCGGACAGGATCAGCTGGCTGGCGGCGCTGGTCAGGAAGTCGACCAGCGCCTGCGCGGCCCGCGGCTTGCCCGTGCCCGCCCGGATCGCCAGGTTCTGGCCGCCGAGCACGCCGGCGGTCGGCAGCGCGGCGACGCCGAACCCGACCCGGTCGCGCAGCCCGTCGCGGGCGACCGGCCAGTTGCGCATGTAGAGCGTGCGCCCGTCGGCGAACGTCCGGACCGCCACGTCGTCCGTGGTCGACCGCGCCTCGGCGGTCACCACGACGCGGTCGTCGTGGGCGGCGGCGGCGAGCTCGCGCAGGCCGATCTCGTCACCTGCGCCGAGCTGCACGCTGGTCTTGTCCTCGTTCTGGGCGACGTCCCCGTTCTCCCCGAACGCCTTGCCGCCCGCCGCCCACATGGCCTCCAGCGCCATGACGGTGAGGATCTCCTCGTTGGCGAGCGGCGCCGCGTTCGCCGCGTCGACCTGGGGCGTGCCGGCCGCCGCTGCCGCCGCGTCCGCGCCGAAGTACTGCTCCCACTTCGTCGGTGGCTTGACCGCGAGCGGCAGGTCGGTGCGGTAGTACAGCAGGCCGACGTCGGTGTTGAGCGGCAGGCACCACAGCTTCCCCTCGTGGACGCACGTGCCGAACACCTTGGGCACGAAGTCGTCCAGCCCCGCCAGGGTCGACCGGTCCAGCTCGCGGATGTAGCGCTCCTCCCGGAACTGCGCCATCCACACGAGGTCGAGGACGTACACGTCGGCCTCGTGCGCGCCGTCGGGTTTGGCGTCGTTGACCATCCGGACGTTCTGCTGGTCGGGTTCGCCGGACACGAACACGACCTCGACCTGGTTGGCCGGGTGCAACTGGTTCCACAGCTTGATGAGCATCAAGCGCGGGTCGTTCGCGCTCTCGTCGAACGCCGTCATGACCACCAGCTTGCCCTCTTCGAGGCCGGTGTCGGGCGGTGGTGACGGCCTCAGGGCGACTCCGGCGGCGACGATCAGGGCCATCGTCAGCGCGATCCCGAGCCACTTGGTCTTCTCGCCCAGCCAGCCGCGGACGTCCCGGATCGTCTTGTCCAGCGAGCGGTTCGCCGACCCCGGGTCGCGCCAGACCTTCACGATCCCGGCCAGCATCAGGTTGACGTAGACGCCCGAGAACAGCACCAGCACCGCGCTGAGCACACCGCGCGTCACCGAGCCGGCCGTCCAGGACTCGTCCACCTCGGTGACCAGGATGGTGGACACCATGGTCACGGCGACGCCGACGAGCAGCATGATCGCTATGAGCACCAAGCGAAATCGGGGACTCCAGTGTCCCCCCGGTTCCGACATCCCCACCCCCTAGCAGGACGCGATGAGTCACGTAACACCGGCCCGACAGGGCATGTCAATCCGCTCAACGGCGCGGAAGAACCCGCTGCTGCCGCACTATTGCGGTCAGGCGCGGAGAGCGGTACGCGTGCCGCGCGCGATCTCCAGGTCCTCGCGGGCCGTGACGACGAGGGTCCTGACCCCCGAGTCCGGGGCGGTGATGTCGGTGTCGCCGTCGGCGTGGTCGTTGCGGTCCGGGTCGACCGCGACACCGAGGAACGCCAACCGTTGCGCGGCACGGCGGCGCACGGTGGCCGACTTCTCGCCGACACCGCCGGTGAACGCGAGGACGTCCAGCCCGCCCAGCGCGGCGGCCATCGCGGCGACACCGCCGACCAGCCGGTGGGTGTAGACGTCCAGGGCCAGCACGGCGTCCGGGTCTCCCCCGGCCGCCGCCGCGTCGATTTCCCGCAGATCGCCCGTCCCGGCCAGCGCGGTGAGCCCGGACTCCTCCTCCAACGCGGTCGCGACCTCGTGCGGCGACAGCTCCTCGTGCTCCTCCAGCCACAGCACCAGACCCGGGTCGACGGTGCCCGACCTGGTCGCCATCACCAGCCCTTCCAACGGGGTGAAGCCCATGGTGGTGTCGACGCTGCGGCCGTCGCGGATCGCCGCCAGGGACGCCCCCGCGCCCAGGTGGCAGGTGACGAGCCGCGCGCCGGGCGACACGAGTTCGGCGACCCGCCGCGCGCAGTGGGCGTGGGACAGGCCGTGGAAGCCGTAACGGCGGATCGCGTACCGGTCGCGCCACCGCCGCGGCACGGCGTAGGTGGCCGCCGCCGCGGGGATGGTGGTGTGGAACGCGGTGTCGAAGCACGCGACGGCGGGCACGTCGGGCAGCAGCCGGTGCACCGCGTCCAGTCCCGCCAACGACTTCGGCTGGTGCAGCGGCGCGAGCGCGGTCAGGTCGACCAGCGCCTGGCGCACCAGGTCGTCCAGCACGACGGGGTCGGTGAACCGGGTGCCGCCGTGCACCACGCGGTGGCCCACGGCGTCCGGTGTCGGCCAGTCCGCCAGCACGTCGCCGAGCCGGTCGGGGTCGGGCTCGACGTCGGCGGTGCGCTCCACCTCGTCGTCCGCCGCCAGGAGCCGCAGCTTCAGGCTGGACGAGCCCGCGTTGACCACCAGGACCCGCACGTCAGCTCCACGTCCACCCGGCGATGGCCGGGTCGTCCTCGCCGTGCTCGCGGGTGTGCTGGAGCGCGGCGAGCCGGGCGTCGGCCATGCGCTGCCGCAACGACGCCGCCGCCCCGCCGAGCGACGGCACGCGGTCGATCACGTCCATCACCAGGTGGAACCGGTCCAGGTCGTTGAGCATCACCATGTCGAACGGCGTGGTCGTCGTGCCCTCCTCCTTGTAGCCGCGCACGTGCAGGTTGACGTGGTTGGTGCGACGGTAGGTGAGGCGGTGGATGAGCCACGGGTAGCCGTGGAACGCGAAGATCACCGGCTTGTCCGCGGTGAACAGCGCGTCGAAGTCGCGGTCGGGCAGGCCGTGCGGGTGCTCGGTGTCCGGTTGCAGGCGCATGAGGTCGACCACGTTGACCACGCGCACCTTCAGGTCGGGCAGGTGCTCGCGCAGCAGCTTCGCCGCGGCGAGCGTCTCCAGCGTCGGGATGTCGCCCGCGCACGCCAGCACCACGTCCGGCTCACCCTCGGTCGTGCCCGCCCAGTCCCAGATGCCCAGGCCGCGCGTGCAGTGGGCGATCGCGTCCGGCATGTCCAGGTAGGTCAGCGCGGGCTGCTTGCCCGCCACGATCACGTTCACGTAGTGCCTGCTGCGCAGGCAGTGGTCCGCGACCGACAGCAGCGTGTTGGTGTCGGGCGGCAGGTAGACGCGGACGATCTCGGCCTTCTTGTTCACCACGTGGTCCAGGAAGCCGGGGTCCTGGTGGCTGAACCCGTTGTGGTCCTGGCGCCACACGTGCGAGGACAGCAGGTAGTTCAACGACGCCAGCGGCGCGCGCCACGGGATCTTCCGCGTCGTCTTGAGCCACTTGGCGTGCTGGTTGAGCATCGAGTCGACGATGTGGATGAACGCCTCGTAGCTGGTGAACAGACCGTGCCTGCCGGTGAGCAGGTAACCCTCCAGCCAGCCCTGGCACAGGTGCTCCGACAGCACCTCCAGCACCCGGCCGTCCGGGGTCAGGTGGTCGTCGCCGGGTTCGGTGCCGGCGGCCCACTTGCGGCCCGTGACGTCGAACAGCGCCGAAAGCCGGTTGGACGCCACCTCGTCCGGGCCCATCACCAGGAAGTTGTCCGGGTTGCGGCGCACCACGTCCCGCAGGAACCCGCCGAGCACCTGGGTCGCCTCGCTGCTCTCGGCGGCGGGCCGCTCGACGGGCACGGCGTGGTCGCGGAAGTCGGGCATCCGCAGGTCGCGCAGCAGCCGCCCGCCGTTGGTGTGGGGGTTGGCGCTCATCCGCCGGTCGCCGGTCGGCGGCAGGGCGCGCAGCTCGGGCACGAGCCTCCCGGCGTCGTCGAACAGCTCCTCGGGCCGGTAGCCGCGCAGCCACTGCTCCAGTTGCGCGCGGTGGGCGGCGTCGGTGCGGGTGGCCGCCAGCGGGACCTGGTGGGCGCGGAACGTGCCTTCGACCTGACGACCGTCCACTTCGCGCGGCCCGGTCCAGCCCTTCGGGGTGCGCAGCACGATCATCGGCCACGGCGGGCGTCGCCTCGACTGCTTCATCTCCGCGATCTGGTCGAGCACGGTGTCCAATGTGGAGGCGAGCTGTTCGTGCACGGCCTTGGGCTCGTCACCGACGACGAAGTGCGGTGTGTGGCCGTAGCCGCGCAGCAACGCGGCCAGTTCGTCGTCCGGGATGCGCGCCAGCACGGTCGGGTTGGCGATCTTGTAGCCGTTGAGGTGCAGCACGGGCAGCACCACGCCGTCCCGGGCGGGGTCGAGGAACTTGTTCGAGTGCCAACTGGCGGCCAACGGCCCGGTCTCCGCCTCGCCGTCCCCGACCACGCACAACGCCAGCAGGTCCGGGTTGTCGAACACCGCGCCGTACGCGTGCAGGAGGGCGTAGCCGAGCTCGCCGCCCTCGTGGATCGAGCCGGGGGTCTCCGGTGCGACGTGGCTCGGGATGCCGCCGGGGAAGGAGAACTGGCGGAACAACGCGCGCAGGCCGTCCAGGTCCTCCCCGATGCCCGAGTACACCTCGCTGTAGGTGCCTTCGAGGTAGGCGTTCGCGACGAGCCCGGGGCCGCCGTGGCCGGGGCCGGTGACGTAGAGGGCGTTGAGGTCGCGCCGCCGGATGGCGCGGTTCATGTGCGCGTAGAGCAGGTTCAGGCCGGGGGTCGTGCCCCAGTGGCCGAGCAGGCGCGGCTTGACGTGCCCCGGGAGCAGGGGTTCGCGCAGCAGCGGGTTGTCGAGCAGGTAGATCTGCCCGACGGAGAGGTAGTTGGCCGCGCGCCAGTAGGCGTCCAGCAGGTCCAGGTCGTCCGCGGGGTGCTCGGTGGACGGCATGTCCCGACGCTAGCCGTGATCACCGGGGTCCGAAACTCGAGCGCTGTCGCCACACGGTCGGGTGAACGGCGCTGTCGCGGGATCGCCGGTGGTCGTGCTGTCCACCGCCGGGCGAAGCCCGGCTCGTGGCGGGAGCCGCTCGACTCCGGGGCAACCGACATCGTCACCGAACGCGGTGACGAAGGCGTGCCGCGGATCAAGGACCTCACCGACGGGCTCGGCGCGCACTCGGTGATCGAGGCGGTCCGCACGCAGGAGTCGATGGTGCGGGTTAGCCCACCTGCACGGCGGCCCGCGCCCGTGCGCCGCTTCCCGCCCGAGCCGGTCGACCCGATCCGCGACCGGCGGATCGACCCGGGCCGCGTCGTCGACCCACCCTGCCGCTGGACCGGGCGGGCGGGAACCGGCGCGGCGGGTGACGATGGGCGCGGGAGGTGCCTGTGTCCGAGGTCGCCGGCGTGCGGGTGGAGCGGGCGGCGGGGTTGACCGCGGCGGAGGTCGCGCGGCGCGTCGCCGAGGGGCGGACGAACGCCGTCCGGTCCCGCACGAGCCGCAGCACGGGCCAGATCGTCCGGGCGAACGTGATCACGCCGTTCAACGGGCTGCTGACCGCGTTGTTCCTGGTCATCCTGGCCACCGGGCGCTGGCAGAACGGCCTGTTCGGGCTGGTCGTGGTGGCCAACACGGCCATCGGCGTGGTGCAGGAGCTGCGGGCCAAGCGCACCCTGGACCGGCTCGCCGTGCTCAACGCGCCGCGCGCCCGGGTGACGCGCGACGGGGTGACGTCCGAGGTCGACGTGGGCGACGTGGTGGCCGACGACCTGGTCACCGTCCGCGCCGGTGACCAGGTCGTGGCCGACGGCCCGGTCACCGCGGCCGACGGCCTGGAGGTGGACGAGTCGCTGCTGACCGGCGAGTCCGAGCCCGTGCACAAGGCCGTCGGCGACGACGTGCGGTCGGGGTCGATCGTGGTCGCCGGGTCGGGCCGGTTCACGGCGACGGCGGTCGGCGCGGACGCCTACGCGACCCGGCTCACCGCCGAGGCACGCCGGTTCACCGCGGTGCGGTCGGAGCTGGTCGCGGGCACGAACAAGCTGCTGCGCTGGATCTCGCTGATGATGCTGGTGGTCGGCCCGCTGCTGCTGTGGAGCCAACTGCGCAGCCCCGACACCGACGACTGGCAGGAGGCGATGACCGGCGCGGTCGCGGCGCTGGTCGGCATGGTCCCCGAGGGGCTGGTCCTGCTCACCAGCCTGGCGTTCATGCTCGCCGCGGTGGCCCTGGCGCGCAGGCAGACCCTGGTGCAGGAGCTGCCGGCGGTGGAGGTGCTGGCCCGCGTCGACGTCGTGTGCCTCGACAAGACGGGCACGCTCACCCACGGCGACATCGTGTTCGACCGGCTCGTGGCCGACGAACCGCAGGACGACGTGCGCGCCGCGCTCGCCCTGCTGGCCACCGCGCCCGACGCGAACGCCACGTCCACCGCGCTGGCCGAGGAGTTCTCCTCCACCGCCTGGCGGCGCACGGGCGGCGTGCCGTTCTCGTCGGCCCGCAAGTGGTCCTCGGTGGACACCGACGGGCACGGCACGTGGGTGCTCGGCGCGCCGGAGATGGTGTTCCCCGAGGGTGGGCCGCTGTCCGACCGGGCCGCCGACCTGGCCGCGCAGGGCAAGCGCGTGCTGGTGCTCGCCTCGGCCCGCTCCCCCGGTGACGGCACCTCGCTGCCCGCCGGCCTCACCGGGCGCGCGCTGGTGGTGCTCGCCGAGCGGATCCGCGACGACGCCGCCGACACGCTGCGGTACTTCGCCGAGCAGGGCGTGGCGCTGCGGGTGATCTCCGGCGACAACCCGCGCACGGTCGGCGCGGTGGCCGTGGCGGTCGGCGTGCCCGGCATCTCGGCGGCGGGCGAGGCCGTGGACGCCCGCACGCTGCCCGACGACCCGGACGCGCTCGCCGACGTGCTGGAGGCGTCCGCCGTGTACGGGCGGGTCACGCCGCAGCAGAAGCGGGCGATGGTGGGCGCGTTGCAGCGGCGCGGGCACGTGGTGGCGATGACCGGTGACGGCGTCAACGACGCGATGGCGTTGAAGGACGCCGACATCGGCGTGGCGATGGGCAACGGCGCGGCCGCGACCCGGGCCGTGGCGCAGCTCGTGCTGCTGGACAGCCGGTTCGCGCACCTGCCGGACGTCGTCGCGGAGGGGCGGCGGGTGATCGCCAACATCGAGCGGGCGGCGAACCTGTTCCTGGTGAAGAACGCGTACTCGCTGGTGCTGGCGCTGGTCGTGCTGGTGAGCGGGATCGCCTACCCGCTGGCACCCATCCAGCTGACCATGATCTCGGCGCTGACCATCGGCATCCCGGGCTTCGTGCTGGCCCTCGGCCCGAACCGGCGGCGTTACGTGCCGGGGTTCCTGGGGCGCGTGCTGCGGCTGGCCGTGCCGACGGGCCTGGTGATCGGCCTGGCCGCGTTCGGCGGCGACCTGGTGATCCGCGCGCTCGACCCGGCGGGCGGGCGGGTGGCCGGCCAGACGGTGGCGACGGTCGTCGTGCTGGTGGCGTCGTTGTGGACGTTGTCGCTGCTCGCGCGACCGTTGACGGGCTGGAAGGCGGCTCTGCTGGCCGGTCTGGCGACGGCGGCGGCCGTGGTCCTGGCCGTGCCGCTGCTGGCCACCGACGTGTTCCTGCTGGCCGTGACACCGCACCGGCTGCTGGTGGGCCTGGCGGTGGGCGTGGTGGCGGCGGCACTGGTCGAACTCGTCGGCCGCTTCGTCCCGGTGCGCGGCGACTGATCGAACGCGGCGACCCGGCGTTACGCGCCCACCGTGCCGTCGATGCCCTCGCGCAGGAAGTCGGCGTGTCCGTTGTGCCGGGCGTATTCGTGGATCAGGTGGAGCATGACCAGGCGCAGCGACACGTCCTCGCCCCACCGCTCGTGGTGACCGGTGACGTCGAGCGACTCGGCCTCCCGCTCGATGCGCCGCGCGTGCTCGACCTCGGCCTGCCAGGCCTCGAACGCCTCGGACCCGGTCGCGGTGGAGGCGTCGTAGGCCACCTGGAAGTCGCCGTCGGGCGACCACACCAGCGGGACGTCCTCGTGGGCGATCACCCGGCGGAACCAGGTGCGCTCCACCTCGGCCATGTGCCTGACCAGGCCGAGCAGGGTCAGCGTGGACGGCGGCATGGAACGGCGGCGCAGTTCCTCGGTGGACAGGCCGTCGCACTTCAGCGCCAGGGTGGCGCGGTGGTGGTCCAGGAACGCGCGCAGCGTCTCGCGCTCGCCGCCGCGCAGCGGTGGGCCGACCCGTTCGGTGGTCATGTCCGCCATCCTGTCCGGCGGGCTAGGGTCGGGTGCCATGGACCCCCGCGTGCCCCGGTACGGGAGCGGATCGCTCGCCGATGTCGTGCCGTCGTTGCTGGCCGGGATGGGTGTGCCCGGGATGGTGGACGTGCTCGGCGTCTCCGGCCCGTCACGGGTGTGCGTGCTGCTGGTGGACGGCCTCGGGTGGGGGCTGTTGCGGGAGCACGCGGCGGACGCGCCGTTCCTGGCGTCGCTGGCCGGGTCGGCGATCACGGCCGGGTTCCCGTCGACGACGGCGACGAGCCTGGCCGCGCTGGGCACCGGGCTGCCGACCGGGGAGCACGGCCTGGTCGGGTACTCGTTCGCCGACGGCGGCGAGGTGGTGAACGCGTTGCGCTGGTCGCGGTACGGGTCGGCCGCGCACGTGGACCTGCGGGACGTGCTGGTGCCGGAGGAGGTGCAGCCGCGGCGGACGGCGTTCGAGGTGGCGGCCGACGCGGGGGTGGCGGTGCGGCTCGTGCTGCCGCGGGACCAGGAGGGCAGCGGGCTGACGCGCGCGGTGCTGCGGGGCGGGCGGTTCCAGGGCGTGCTCGGGTTCGGCGACCTCGTGACGCGGGTGGCGGAGGCGTTGCGGTCGGAGGACCGGGTGCTCTGCTACGCCTACCACGCCGACCTGGACGCGCTCGGGCACGTGCACGGGCCGGGCAGTGAGGCGTGGCGGTGGCAGTTGCGGTTCGTGGACCGGTTGGCGGCGGCGGTGGCGGAGGGGTTGCCGGCCGGCGCGGCGCTGGTCGTGACGGCGGACCACGGGATGGTGGCGGCGGACGACCGGGTCGACTTCGACACCGACGACGTGCTCCGCGACGGTGTGCGGGTGCTCGGCGGGGAGGCGCGGGTGCGGCACGTCTACACGGCCGCGGCGGAGGCGGTGCGGGCCCGGTGGGCGGAGCGGTTGGGCGACCGGGCGTGGATCGCGTCGCGTGCGGAGGCCGTGGCGGCGGGGTGGTTCGGGCCTCGGGTCGACGAGCGCGTGCTGCCGCGGATCGGGGACCTGGTGGTGGCGGCGAAGGGGTCGCTGGCGGTGGTGCGTTCGACGGTGGAGCCGGGACTGACTACCTTTGTCGGGCACCACGGGTCCCTGACGGAGGAGGAGCAGCACATCCCGGTCCTGAACACGATCGGGTGATCATGGTCCGGACATGTACGGAAACAGTGTTCTCGTACCTCGGTTGGATATGACCGAGCGCCGACCACCCCACTCCGCCACCACAGGGCCCGCCCGGACCCGGTCCGGCATAGCATCACGTCGGCCGCACGGGTGAGCACGGCCGGCACGTGCCGGTCCGCGTCGGCCCACGTCGGCCCCCGTCCGGGACCACCGACGACCGCGGCCGCGACGGGAGGCGACGAGTGGAGCACGGGCCGGCCGCGGTGGACACGTCCGTCGCCGGGGTCGTGGAAGCCCGTTGGGGCGTCCGCCCGGAACCCGCGATCGCGCGCTACGCCGAGCCGGGCTGGCAGCTCTCCCCCGTGCCGATCGACCGCCGGTGCCCGACGTGCGAGGGCGAGCTCCACGGCCTCTACCGCGCCCACCCGGACCGCGGCCGGCAGCAACTGCAAGCCGCCGTGGCCTGCCCCACGTGCCCGGCGACGTTCACGCTGCGGGAGCTGAAGCTCGCGCAACGCTCCGTCCTGGGCGAGCTGCGCCCCGACGCGGTGTCCCGCCGGCTCGCGGAAGACGCCCAACTCGACGCCCTGGCCCGCACCTCCCGCGCCACCCACCGCCCCACCACCGCCCCTCCGCGCCCGCCGACGCCGCCGCGGACCACCCCGGCCACCGACCGGGACGCCGGGCTCGGGTTGGAGCTGCCGCTGGAACCGGGCTCGCCGGGGTCGGTGACGCGGGAGCCCCGGCGGCCGGGGACGGCGGCGGATGCGGCTGCGGAGCGGCGAGGGTCGGCGGGGCGAAGCAGCGCGGGATCGCGGTCGCGGGGGGAGGGTGGCGGCACCGGCGGGGGTTCGGCGCCACGGGATTCGGCAAGTGGGACCGGCCGTGGTTCGGGACGGTCGCCGCAAGTGCGGCCGGAAGCGGTCGAAGGGCCGGCACGGGCCCGTGGCCGACGAGCCGACCGTCGGCAGGATGGCGGGCCGGCGGATACGCCAGGGCCGGCCGAGGGGTCGGGCGGGCGGGGCGAGCCGGGGGTCGGAGCCGAGGTCGAGGCGGACGGCGCCGGTGCGGCCGGTGGCACCGGCGCGAGTGCGGCAGGTGGCACCGGTGCGGTGGACGGTGGGGAGCGGGGTGGGGCCGGCACCAGTGCGGCGGGTGGTGCCGGGCGGGATGGAGCCGGGGCCGGGGTTGGTGGCGGGGCGGCGGTCGGGCGGCCGGGACGGCGTACGTCGACGGTGGCGATGGCGGCGCGGATTCGGTCGATCCTCAGTGGGTCCGAGGGCGCGCCGGTGGCGCGGGCGGCGGCGGTGCCGGTGTTGCCGCCGGCGTTGGAGTCGCGGCCCGTGTGGTGGTGCAAGACGGTCGACCCGGCGTTCGAGGTGCCCGAGGTGCCGGCCGGGGTGGACGTTAGGGTCGTTTTGCCCGATTCGTCCGAGTTCGCGGCGGCCCGGGAACGGCTCGCGGCGGCGGGTGTGCCGTTCCGCGCCATTCGTCACTGGCTGGAGCAGGAGGAACTGTCCGCGACCGCCGCCACCGCCTGGCTGTCCGACGTCGGCGGTGTGGTGCCGGAACGCTGCGAGTCCGTGGTCGGCGAGGGTGCCCGCGCGGCCCGGTTGGCGTTCGAGATGGTCTGGGACCTGCACGACACCACCGGCTCCACGACCACCGGCGCCACGACCACCGCCCCCGACCCGGTTCCGATCGCCCGGTTCGTCCCCGACGACTGGGCCCGCTTCCTCCCGTTCCCCGTCCTCAACCCGACCCAGGCCCAAGCCGCGCCCCGCCTGGTGGACAGCGACTCCCACCTGCTGATCACCGCCCCGACCGGCGCGGGCAAGACGGCGATGGGCATGCTGGCCGTGCTCAAAGCGATCCTGCACGAGGGCCGCAAAGCCGCCTGGCTCGTCCCCCAACGCTCCCTCACCGACGAACTCGACCGCGAACTGGAGACCTGGCGCACCGAGGGACTGCGCGTCGAACGACTCTCCGGCGAGTACGCCGTCGACGTCGAAGCCGTCAAAGCCGCCGACCTCTGGGTGGCCACCACGGAGAAGTTCGAGGCGATCTGCCGCGCCAGTTCCCTGCAGGCCGCGCTCGGCGAGGTCGGCTGCCTGGTCGTGGACGAGATCCACCTGCTCGGCAGCCCCAACCGGGGTGCGCTGCTGGAAGCCCTGCTGGCCCGGGTGCGCGGCGCCGACTCGCCGGTCCGGATCGTCGGCCTCTCGGCGACCGTGTCCAACGCCGCCGAGGTCGCCGAGTGGCTGGAAGCCGACCTCGTGGCCACGACCTGGCGGCCGTCCAGGGTGACCTGGCAGCTGCCGACGATCCCGGCCGCCTCCGGCTTCACCGCGAACAACCGGCTGCGCGAGCAGGTGGTGCTGGACCTGACGCACCGCCACACCGCCGAGGGCGGCAGCGTGCTGGTCTTCTGCGGTTCCAAGCGCAACGTGCGCTCCACCGCGATGGCGATCGCCGCCGACCGGGGCGCGCCCGTGCACGCGGTCGCCGCCGACGACGTGGACGGTCTCGCCAAGGCGTGCGCGGAGGTCGGGGTCCGCCTGCACTACGCCGACTACGAGCACAAGCACGCCGCCGAACGGGCGTTCCGCGCGCGGGAAGCGGACGTCCTGGTGGCCACCTCCACCGTCGCGGCGGGGGTGAACCTGCCCGCGCGGGCGGTGATCGTCCGGGACGTGTCCATCGGCGGGGAGCCGATCGACACGTCCACGGTGCTGCAGATGTTCGGCCGGGCCGGGCGCATCGGCGCGGGTGAGGCGGAGGGCTGGTCGTACCTGGTCGTCGACGAGACGCAGCGCGCCGACTGGCAGACCAGGCTGGTGGCCGGGTACTCGGTGTACTCGCGGATCCGCGACTCGCTGCCCGACCACGTGCTGGCCGAGGTGCTCCAAGGCCGGATCGGCACGATGGACGACGCGCAGGCGTGGTGGGTCGAGACGTTGGCGCACGCGCAGGGGGACGACGACCTGGAGCCGGTGCAGGAAGCCGTCGCGTTCCTGGAGGACGAGGGCCACCTGGCGGTCACCGACGGCCGGCTCGCGATCACCGAGCTGGGCCGGTTGACCGCGCGGATGATGGTGTCGACCCACACCGGGCACCGGTTGCGCCGCACGCTCGGCCTGCTGCCCGTGCCGCGCGACCCGGACGAGGCGGAGAACGCGCTCAGCCTCGTGCTGTCGGTCGCGGTGCGGGACCTGGCGGGCATCCCGGTGCCGGAGCCGGTGCGGCCGGCCGTGGCGACGGTGATCAAGGCGGGCGGCCGCACGTCGCAGATCACGAACACGACGTCGGTCAAGGGCCTCGGTTCGCAGACGACGACCGCGCCCGGCGACCTGGCCTGGGCGGCGTTGCTCCTCGCGGCACGGTCGCCGCACCTGTTCGACGGGAAGCGGCGCGTGGCGGGGGGCATCCCGATGGCCACCCTGCACCCGGTGTACGAGCAGGCGCCGAGGTTCCTGGCGTGGCTGGCCGCGCAGGGCGTGCTGGGCACCGTGCACCCGTGGATCGCCGTGGTGGCCGCCGACCTGGACCACCGCGTCCGCTGGCGCGCGCTCGCGCCGCGACGGGGTGCGGGCCGGTTGTTGTGGATGTGCGAGGAGATGGCGACCCGCGCCCACCTCAGGGAGGTGGTGCCGGGCCTGTGGCGCTCGGCGGTCGCCCGCGGTGTCCGCTCCCCCGACTGGCCACCGGGGCGGTCACCGGCGGGCTGCGTGCTGGACCACGCCGGGTACACGGCGTTGCTGCGCGAACGGACCACCCACTACGCCCTCGCCGCGCACGCCGGGCACGCGACCGCCACCGGTGGCACGGGCGCCGCCGTGATCGCCTGGCGCGGCCGCACGTGGACCGAGCCGTCGACGTCCGCCACGATCGCCTACCCGGAGGCCGAGGACGACGAGCCGGGCGTGGCCGTGTTCACCCGCCGCGGCGACTACCGGGCCACCGGGTGGCTCGACGCCTACACGAGCCTGGCCGCGCCCACCGACGACCCTCCCGCGCCACCCGGGCGGACCCGTCGCGGCCTCGGCCGGTGATCGCACCGCCTACCGCTGTGCGATCGCCTCGTCGAGCATCGGCGTGAGGGTGCGGCTGAAGGCGGCGTTCAGGTGGTCGGCGTCGTAGTAAACCGCGATGTTGCCGATCACGGCGTGGCACTTGCGCTCGTCGCAGAAGTAGTCGCTGAAGTCCACCAACGCCACGTCGGGGTTGGTGCTGCTCCGGGCGACCTCCGTCAGCGGGTCCGCGGGCTGCGCCACGGCGCGGTCCACCGCGCACACCGCCGGGTCGGCGGGGTTGAGCGCCACGCACTGGTAGTCGCGCACCTCGGCGTTCAGCGGCGGGTCGCCGAGCACGACCACGCGCGCGCCGCCGTCGGTCCACCGCTTCCACCGCGGTTCGAGGCCGTCGCGGTACTGCTCGGTCTGGGAGCGGCCGCTGCCGTCGTCCACGGTCTCCTTGCGGGAGAAGAACGACGTCAGCACCAGCGACGGCGAGTCCTCGGCGACCGCGTCGGTGATCCGCGCGGTCCAGTCGGTGCACTTGCGCTTGGTCTCCTCGGGCGCGACGCCGCGGTAGCCGACGAAGTCCACGTCCGCGAACGGGCACCCGCCGAGGTAGGCGTACTTGAACACCCAGCCGCGCTCGCGGGCCAGGTCCGCGATCGGCGGCTGCCACTGCTGGGCGTGCGAGTCGCCGACGAGCCACACCGACGGGGCGGTGGCGGAACCGCCGCTGTAGTCGCACACCACCGCGTCGGCGACACCGTCGAGGGACGCGCAGCCGGGCGGCTGCCTGAAGTACTCGTTGGCCGGCCCCATGTCGACGACCTTCGCCGGTCCCAGCGGGTCCGGGCAGCCGTGGGACGGGATCAGCGCCTGCGCGCCCGCGCACGGCCCGGTGCCGTGCGAGGCGACGTCGCGTTCGGCCTGTGCGACGTGCCGCCCGTAGGTCCAGTTCAACGCGCCCGCGGCGACGGAGACGACGACCAGGCCGGCCACCATCGCGGCGAAGGTGGCGCCGGTGCCGAGGCGCACCGCGATGCCCCGGTCCTCGACCAGGACCTTGGACAGGTACGCGAGCACGAGCGACGCGGCGAGCACGACGAGCAGGTAGGGGGTGGTCATCCGGCCGGCTCGCAGGGCGTCGCCGAACGCGAACGGTGCGAGGATGATCAGCGGCCAGTGCCACAGGTACAGCGAGTAGCTGATGCCGCCGAGGAACTGCACGGGCGAGGACGCGGTGACGGGCGCGTGCCACTGCCGTCCGGGTCGTTGCCCGGAAGCGATGACGAGCGCCGTGCCGACGGTCGGCACCAGCGCCAGGTAGCCGGGGAAGGGGGTGCCGTGGCCGTAGGCGAACGCGGACCCGAGGATCATCGCGAACCCGACCGCCGAGGCGGCCCCCGAGAACCGCTTCGACAGCTCCACCCCGGTCAGCGCGACGAGCGCGCCGAGCGCGAACTCCCACACCCGGACCGGCGTGACGAAGTAGGCCTGGGTCGGTTCGACCTGCGTGTAGTGGACGCTGAACGCCAGGGAGGCCGCGCCGACCGCGGCGATGCCGACGATCTGGGCCCGCCGTTGCCGGATCTTGAAGAGCAGCACCAGCAGCAGCGGCCAGACCAGGTAGAACTGCTCCTCCACGGACAGCGACCAGTAGTGCTGCACGAGGCTGGCCGCCGCGTTCGCCGCCGAGTAGTCGACCGACTTGGCCGCGAGGAGCCAGTTCTCCCAGTACAGGGCGCTGGCGAACGACTCGGCGGCGGTCGCCTGCCACCGCGGGTACGGCAGCAGGAAGTAGGCGGCCACGATGCTCACGAGCAGGACCAGCATCGCGGCGGGCAGCAGCCGGCGGACGCGGCGGGCGTAGAAGCGGCCGAGGCGGACGCGGCCGGTGGAGGTGATCTCCCGGTCGAGGTGCGAGCTGATGAGGAAGCCCGAGATGACGAAGAACACGTCGACGCCGACGTAACCGCCGGTGAGCCCGCCGGGCCAGAGGTGGTTGACCACGACGGCGAGCACCGCGATGGCGCGGAGGGACTGGATGTCGGTGCGGAACGCCGCGGATCTTCGGGGGCGGGCGGGCGCGCGTTCCTCCAGGATCGTACTCACGCTTTGGCTCGTCCCCCACACGTGTATAGCAACTACAGGCTGTTAGCGCGGGAGAGTACAGGAGCGCGCCACGCCGGCCCGAATCACGGACGAGCCGCCCCCGTTCGCCTCTGACCTCGAAGGACAAGTGATGGTGAGCTACCCGCCCGAACCGTGGGAGTTGCACGGCCACGCGTGCGTGTCGGTGTGGCTGGTCCGGACGACCGCGCTGCCCCCGCTGCCCGTGCGGCCGGTGACGGTGCTCGGGCGGGCCGTGGTCGGCACGGCGTTCGTGGACTACCGGCCGCCCGGCATGGCCTACCACGAGGTGCTGGCCGCCGTGCTGGTGCGCCGCGGGGCGCGGTTCGGGGTGTCGATCACGCGGATCTGGGTGGACAGCCCGGCGTCACGGGCGGGCGGCCGTGAGCTGTGGGGCATCCCGAAGGACTTGGCCGAGTTCGAGTGGGACGGCGATCTGGCCGCGTCGGCCCGGGACGGGCACGGCCCGATCGCGGCGGTCCGGGCCCGGTCGCCGAGGGTCGGCGTGCGGCTGCCCGTGGCGGGGTCGACGTGGCAGGCGTTCGGCGACGGTGTGGCCCGCACCCCGCTGCGCGCCACCGGCCGGGTGACCCCGGTCCGGGTGACCTGGCAAGTCGAGCCGTCGGGTCCGCTGGGCTGGCTGCTGCCCCACCGGCCGCTGCTCGGCCTCGTCGTCCGGGACCTGTGGCTGCGGTTCGGGCCGCGCCGGCGCTAGCGGGGTCACGGGCCGGTCGACCGCTTCGGCGAACGGCCGGCCCGATCGCGTCACGTCCCCGGGGTGGAGCGCAGGAACGCGGCCAGCCCGTCCAGCAGCCGGTCCACCTCCGCCTCGGTCGAGTACGGCGCGAGGCCCACCCGCAGCCCGCCGGCGTCGCCGAGCCCGAGCCACCGGGACGTCTCGATCGCGTAGAACGAGCTCGCCGGCGCGTTCACGCCCACCCCGGCCAGGTACCGGTAGGCGTCCGCGGCCGCGTGCTCGGCGAACGTCACCAGCACGGTCGGCGTGCGCAGCCGGGCCCGTGACCACACGACCGCGCCGGGCAGCTCCGCCAGCCCCGCCTCGACCCGGTCCCGCAACCGGTCCTCGTGCTCGCCCACCACCGCCAGCGACGCCGCGATCCGATCGCGCCGGGTGCCCGTCGACGGGGCCAGGCCGGCGATGAAGTCCACGGCGGCCGTGCAGCCGGCCAGCACCTCGTACGGCAGCGTGCCCAGCTCGAACCGCTCCGGCACGGCGTCCGACGACGGCAGCAGCTTGTCCGGCCGCAGGTCCGCCAGCACCTCCGGCCGACCCGCGACGACGCCGCAGTGCGGGCCGAAGAACTTGTACGGCGAGCAGGCGAAGAAGTCCGCGCCGATCGCCGCCACGTCCACCGGGTGGTGCGCGGTGTAGTGCACGCCGTCCACGTAGAACAGCGCGCCGCGCTCGTGCGCCTGTGCACCGATCCGCGCCAGCTCCGGTCGCGTGCCGATCAGGTTCGAGGCCGCCGTGACGGCCACCAGCCGGGTGCGGTCGGACAGCGCCTCGGCGACGTCGTCCAGCTCGCCGGTCGCCGGGTCGAACCCGACCCACCGCACGACCGCGCCCACCGCCTCGGCCGCCTGCACCCACGGCCGCACGTTCGCGTCGTGGTCGAGCCGGGTCACCACGACCTCGTCGCCGGGCGACCACGTGCGGGCCAGCGCGCGGGCGAAGTCGTAGGTCAGCTGGGTCATGCTGCGCCCGAACACCACACCCTCGGGTGACGCGCCGAGCAGGTCGGCCAGGGCCCGGCGGGCGTCGAGCACGATCGCGTCGGCCGCGCGTTCGGCGGCGGTGACGGTGCCGCGGTTGGCCAGGGGGGACACCATCGCGTCCCGCACGGCGTCCGCGACGGGGGCGGGCACCTGCGAGCCGCCCGGGCCGTCGAAGTGGGCGGTGCCGGTGGCCAGGGACGGGAAGCGGGCGCGGACGGACTCGACGTCGTAGGTCATGGCACCACTCTGCTGCTGTTCCACATCGGACTCCAGTGGCACCCGTCACGTTCCGGCCTTGACAGTGGTCCAACCAATCGGCGAGGCTCGTGGAAGCGCTCTCACGAGTTGTCGCCCGTGGAGCGCCCGTCGTCCCGGTCGCCCTGAACCGGCCGGGAGGCGGCACGACCCGCCCTGCACGGAGGAGTCGCAACGATGCGCACCCTGACGAAGTGGTTGAGCGCCTTCGCCGCGCTCGCCACCTCGGCCTCACTGGCCGCCGCCACACCGGCCGCGGCCGTCGGTCCCGACCTGCTGCCGCTGACCGTCACCAACAACAGCGGCCGCGCGGAGGCCGTCCACCTGTACGTCCTGGGCACGGACATCCGGCCCGGCGGACGCCTCGGGTACGTCAACCAGTCGGGCGCGTTCACCCCGTGGCCGGCCGGCGCGAACCCGCCCGTGCCCGCACCGGACGTGTCGATCGCGGGACCGGCGAACGGTGGCAGCGTGACGCTGCGCGTGCCGCGGTTCATCTCCGGCCGCGTCTACATGTCGTTCGGCGAGAAGCTGAAGTTCTTCCTCACCCCGGACGGCCTGGTGCAGCCCGCGCCGTGGTCGCCGGGCGACCCCAACCGGGACATCCTGTTCGACTGGAGCGAGTTCACCTACAACGACGCGGGCCTGTGGTTGAACAGCTCGCAGGTGGACATGTTCGCCGTTCCGCACGCGGTCACCGTCACCGGAGCCGGCGGCGCCACCAAGAAGACCGGTGAGCTCGTCGCCGGCGGCCGTGACAACGTGATCAACGGTTTGCGCGGCCAGGCGGGCTGGGCGAACACGGTCCGGACCCGTGGCGACGGCACGGTGGTGCGCGTGCTCGCGCCGGGCAAGGCCGCCGACGCGGGCCTGTTCGACCGCGGCTACCTGGACCCGTACATCACGCAGGCGTGGAACGCCTACACCACCAAGACGTTGACCGTGGTGCCGTTCGGCGACCGGCCGGACATCCGCTACTTCGGCCGCACGTCGGGCACGACGTTGGCGTTCACCGACTCGGCCGGCAGGCAGGTGGCGTCGTTCGCCAAGCCGTCGACGGCGAACGTGTGGGGTTGCGACGGCGCGCTGCACGCGCCCAACGACCAGGTCGTCGGCCCGATCGCGCGCACGTTGTGCGCCGCCCTGCACCGCTCCACGCTCGGCACGATCGACACCCAGCCCGGCGGCGGCCCCGCGGACTTCTACCAGGGTGCGATCACCAACCACTACTCGCGGTTGGTGCACCGGAACATGGTGGACGGCAAGGCGTACGGGTTCGCGTTCGACGACGTGCAGGCGCAGGAGTCGTTGGTGCACGACGGCGACCCGCGTTCGGCGGGGATCATCCTGACCCCGTTCACGGGCGGCGGCGGCACTCCTCCGCCGGGATCCGCGAACAGCATCGTCAGCGCGTGGCACGGCAAGTGCGTCGACGTGCCGAACTGGAACTTCGCCGACGGTCAACGCCTGATCGTGTGGGACTGCACGGGCGGCACCAACCAGAAGTGGGAGGCGACCGCCGGCACGTTCCGCACGGAGAACAACATGTGCATGGACGTCGCCTGGGGCTCGACCGCCAACGGCGCGGCCATCCAGGTCGCCAGGTGCAGCGGCAACCCGGCCCAGCACTTCGTCCTGACGGCCGCCGGCGACCTCGTCAACCCGCAGGCGAACAAGTGCGTCGACATCGCCGACTGGAATCCGAACAACGACGCGGTGCTCCAGTTGTGGGACTGCGCCGGCACGGCGAACCAGAAGTGGCGGCGCGGCTGACACCGGACCGGGACGCGGCGCGACTCCTCGTCGCGCCGCGTCCACTTCGTACCGCCTTGCTCATGGGCATCGCGGTATGATCAGGAAGGCGCGTCCTATCGGCACTTCGCCGGGTCACCCAGACGAGTGATCTTGCAGTCGACATCACATAAAACGCCGTTATCCAGCCTCTCGAACGTCGGTTGAAACAACGAGGCCGCCAACCAACCGCCCCCGCCCCCAACCCACCCGATCCCCCAACCCACCCGATCCCCGGACCCCGGCCCCTGGCCCTTGACCCCCGATCCCGGCATCACGACACAACCCGCAACAGCAACCAGCACACCGCCCAAGACGCACCCAGCGGCCGAGCAGCCGCAGCACGACCGGGCCACCCACCACTGCCACCGGATTACTGGCCACCACTGGACCACCGACCACTGACCACTGACGGGACCGCTCACCGCGACCGGGCGACCTCACAGGAAGTCCCGGAACCACCCGCCCGCCAGGTGCGCGACCTCGTCCAACGCCCCCGGCTCCTCGAACAGGTGCGTCGCCCCCTCGACCACCTCGAGCCGCCACAACGCGGGCAACTGCGACGCCGCCGCACGGTTCAGCTCGAGCACCTCCCGGTCCCGGCCGCCCACGATCAGCAGCGTCGGCGCCTGCACTCGTGCCAGCGCACGTCCCGCCAGGTCCGGCCGGCCGCCGCGTGACACCACGGCCCGCACGAGGTAGGTCCCCGCCGCCGCCACCAGCGCCGCCGCCGCGCCCGTGCTCGCACCGAACAGGCCGATCGGCAATCCGCGCGTCGCCCGCGCCCGCGACGTCCACTCCACCGACGCCGCCACCCGCTCGGCCAGGAGCCCGATGTCGAACCGCAGCCGGCCCGTGACGCGGTCCTCGCGGTCCTCGTGCTCGGTCAGCAGGTCGAGCAGCAGGGTCGCGTAGCCGTCCCGGCGCAGGGACCCCGCCACGGCCTGGTTGCGTGCGCTGTGCCGTGAGCTGCCCGAACCGTGCGCGAACACGACCACGCCGGCCGGGTCCGCCGGAACGCCGAGGTCAGCGGCCAGGTCGACGCCCCAGGCGTCGACCGACACCGCCATCGTGCCGCTCCTCGTCATGCCCCCGGGGGTTCACCGCGCCACCCCGGGGCAAACGGGCCGTGTCCCCGATCGGGGGTGCGGGTAACCCGTCGGTGTGCCCCATCACGCACCCGGAGGAGCGACGCGAATGGCCGACGAGCACACCTATCGAGCGCCGATGTCCGAGCAGCAGGAAGAGCTCGAACCCGGTTGGGGCACGACGCACAGCGCACCCGCCACCGGTTCGTCGGGCCACCAGTACACCGCGCCCGACGACCGCGGTGACCTCACCGACGACGAGCCCACCTCGATCGCCGACGAAGCCGGGTTCGACCACCTGCTCGGACCCGAGGACGCGGCGATGCACGTCGAGGACGAAGACGGCCGGCCGGCGGAGTGAAACACCGCCGGAGAGCCGGAGAAAGGGGCGCGCCAGGGTTGGGCCGCCCCGCGACTCAAAGTCCCGGAGCGGACCCCACCACCGGGCGGCGGGCATGACGGCGGCGACCACGTCGGCCCAGGTCGCGTCCCACACCAGCCCGCCCGGCACGAGCGACAGCAACGGGACGTGGGGCAGAGACCCGGCCAGTGCCCCGCCCCCGTCAGCATGGTCGGAACCGCCCGGCCGATCCGCCTCACCAGCACCCGGAGCTCGGCCTCCGGGGCCTCCAGGGCCTCCGCCGGCGGGCGGTACGCCGGCGGGTGACCACCTTCGCCTGCGCCTGCCCGAAGACGAACCCCGGGATCGTCGTCAGGAACAGCACCGTCCCGAAACGGAAACGCCAGGAAGCGGGACCTTCGGCACGAGGTGCCCGGACCGGGGCGTACTTCGTCACCAACCACGGCAGGAACGCCGTCGACGTGGAGATGATCGGACGGTTACGCAGCGTCCCACCAGTCCAGCACTCGGGTCGCGTGGAACGTCAGCCACTTCGACGGCTCCCCCGCAGGCACGTCGACCTCGAACCACACCCGCCCGGGGTGCCGCCGGGCCTGCAACCACGTCCCGTCGGGCTGCCGCTCGGCGCGGATCAGCTCGATCGCGTCGGCCATGCGCGGGTCCGGCCGGCCGCTGCCGTCGAGCAGGGACGCGCGGCGGAAGTAGTCGGCCGCGTTGAGCACGCTGTAGAACCAGCGGAACGGGTAGGAGAAGCGGTTCACCCAGGGTGCCACCGGCTCGCCCGTGGACAGCCGGCGGAACAGGCCGCGTTCCAGCAGGTACTCCTCGCCGCCGCGGCGGGCGGCACGCGTCGCGGCCGTGCCGCCGGTCGCGGCCTCGTGGTCGAGCAGTCCTTTGAGGGAGTTGAGCGTCGAGTGGAACGACGACCGCGTGGACCCCTCGACCCACTCGCAGTTCCAGCCGCCGTCGGGCAGGCGGTGCTCCACGAACCAGTCCACGATGCCGGTGACGTCCGCGCCCAGCCACAGCCCGTTCTGCACGGTCCACGCGTTGATGCAGCAGTCGACCTCGCCGCCCCAGTACGGCAGGTCGTCGTACTCCCAGCGGCAGTTCCGCTCGAGCAGCTCGGCGGTGCGCCGCTCGCGCAGCACGGCGGGGTCCATGCCCCACTCGCGCAACGAGTTCAGCGTCCACGTCGTCGCCGTCCACGGCTGTCCGGCGCCCTCGGCCGCTTCGGGGCCGTGGAAGTCGAAGCCCGCCGGGAAGAACGCGCCACCCGCCCACCGGCCGTCCGGGTCCTGGAGCGCGAGCAGGCGCGCGCCGAAGCCCTCGGTGGCGATCCTGGCCCGGGTCGCCTGCCACACCGGCGCCGGTTCGTGGAGGAGGTCGCGCTCGACCTGCCAGCGCAGCGCAGGATCGGAGTCGAGGAGCCACGGGATCCTGCTCGTCATGGCGTGACTCTAGTCGACCGCCTCGTCCTCGGGGCTGCCCGCGGCGAGTGCGGCCAGGACGTCCAGCGCGGCGGTGAGGGTGGGTTCGGGCGTCGAGGCGAGAGCGAGGCGGACGGCGTTCGGCGCGTGACCGGGGACGACCGCGAACGCGGCGGCGGGGGTGACGGCGATACCGCGTCGGGCCGCGGCGGCGACGAACGTCTCCGCGCGCCAGTGGTCCGGCAGTCGCCACCAGCAGTGGTAGGCGCCGGGGTCGGAGTGGATGTCGAAGCCCGCCAGGCGTTCCCGCGCGAGTCGTTGCCGGGTCAGGGCGACCGCGCGTTTACGGTCCACTATGGACTGGACGGTGCCGTCGGCGAGCCAGCCGGCGGCGGCGGTGAGCGCGAAGTGGCCCACGGCCCAGCCGCCGGAGCGCGCGGCGGCGGCGACGCGGTCGACCAGGTGCCCGGGTGGGACGGCGAAGCCGACGGTCAAGCCGGGCGCGAGGCGTTTGGAGAGGCTGTCCACGACGGTGGTGCGCTCGGGGGCGAGCGGGGGCAGGTCGGGGCCGAGGAAGGCGTAGATGGCGTCCTCGATGACCTGGACGTCCAGGTCGCGCACGGTGTCGGCGAGTTCGGCGCGGCGCTGGGCGGGCATGGTGGTGCCGAGGGGGTTGTGCAGGGTCGGCTGGAGGTAGACGGCGCGCACGTCGGCGGCGCGGATGGCTCGCGGCAGCACGCCGGCGTCGTCCACGGGCAGCGGCACGAGCGTGATGCCGGACCTGGCCGCGATGGCCTTCACCACCGGGTAGGTGACGGCTTCGACGCCGAGCCGCCCGCCGACCGGCACGAGTGCCGACACCGCCGCCGCGATGGCTTGCCTGCCGTTGCCGGTGAACAGCACGTGGCGGTCGTCCGGGGTCCAGCCGCCGCGGGCCGTCAGCCGGGCGACGGCGGCCCGTGCCGCGGGTGTGCCGCGAACGCCGATGGGGGTGAGCGCGTCGGGCAGGTCGTGCCGGATGAGCCGGTCCAGGCCGGGGGCCAGCAGGTCGGGTTGGTCGGGCAGCACGCAGAAGTTCAGCTCCAGGTCGACCCGTGCGCCGCCGGGGTCGCCCAGCGGGGGCTCGACGGGTGGCCGTGCCCGGACGAACGTGCCGCGCCCGACTTCGCCGACCACCACGCCGCGCCGGACCAGGTCGCCGTAGACGCGGGCCGCGGTGGAACCGGCGATGCCGTGCCTGCGGGCGAACGCGCGTTGCGGTGGGAGGCGGTCGCCGGGTTTGAGCCGGCCGGCCGCGATGTCGGCGGCGAGCCGGTCGGCGATCAGGCGGTAATCCGCCACGCGAGCACCTCACATTGCACCGAGAGCATTGTTTTGATTGCACCGAGCATGGTGGCGTTCCTAGGCTTCGGACGTCAACGGACCAGGGGGAACCATGCGCGTGGAAGACATCGACATCGCCTACGACGACGAGGGTGACGGCATCCCGGTGGTGCTGGTGCACGGCCACCCGTTCAACCGGTCGATGTGGCGTCCCCAGGTCGAACGGCTTCGTTCCCGTTACCGGGTGATCGCGCCTGACCTGCGGGGATTCGGTGAGACGCCGGTGCGGTCCGGTTCACTGCCGTGGACCGCGTTCGCCGATGACCTGATCGGGCTGCTCGACCGGCTCGGCCTGGAGCGGGTTGTGCTGTGCGGGTTGTCGATGGGCGGCCAGGTCGTCATGGAGGTGCACCGCGCCCATCCGTCACGGGTCCGTGCGCTCGTGCTGGCCGACACGTTCCCGGAGGGCGAGACGGTGGCGGGCCGCGAGCTGCGGCACGGGATGGCCGCGCGCGTGCTGCGGGAGGGCATGGGCGGCTACGCCGACGAGGTGCTGGACAAGATGCTCTCGCCGCGCAACGTCGTCGCGCTGCCGGCCGTCGCCGAGCACGTGCTGGGGATGATGCGCGGTACGTCACCGGTGGGCGCGGCGGTCGCGTGGCGGGCTCGGGCGGAACGGCCCGACTACGTCGACTCGCTGTCCCGCGCGACCGTGCCCGTGCTCGTGGTCGTCGGCGAGGAGGACGAGTACACGCCCGTCGCCGTGGCCGAGCGGATGCACGCGGCGATCCCCGGCTCGGCGCTGGCGGTGATCCCCGGCGCGGGCCACCTGCCCAACCTCGAACGGCCGGACGCGTTCAGCGACGCGGTCGAGCGGTTCCTGGCCGGGGTCTAGGCCGGGCGTGCCCGCAACGGCGGCGGGGTGGCCGGTCGGACGCCGCAGAGCAGCCGGTCGGGTGGCAGGGCGGCCGGTGCGGGGCGGAGCCGGTCGGCGACCTGGGCGGCGGTCGGGCGGCGGTCGGCGGACAGCGACGTCATCGCGGCCAGCAGCCGGGCCAGGCCGGCCGGCACGTCGTGCGGGATGGACGGCGGGCGGTGCAGGCGGGCGACGGCGGCCTCCACCCGGTCGCCCTGGTACTCGCGGTAGCCGGTGAGGCACTCCAGCAGGACCAGGCCGAGCGCGTAGACGTCCGCGGGCGGGCCGACGTCGTCGCCGCGGACCTGCTCGGGCGCCAGGTAGGAGGCGGTGCCGACGACGACCCCGCGGGTCTTGGCGACCGGGGTCGGGCCGAGCGAGCGGGCCAGGCCGAAGTCGGCCAGGAAGGCGGTGTCGGAGCCGTCGAGCAGGATGTTCGACGGCTTGACGTCCCGGTGCACGACGCGCTGGTCGTGCACGTGGGCGAGGGTGTCGGCGACCTGGTGGCCCAGCGCGCGGACCTGGGTGGGCGTGAACGCGCCGGCCACCAGCCGGTCGCGCAACGTCGTGCCCTCGACCAGCTGCAGGACGACGAACGACGTCCCGCCGTCCGTGCCGACGTCGTACACCGACAGCAGGCCGGGGTGCGACAGCCCGGCCAACGTGCGGACCTCGTTGTCGAACCGGCGGTCATCCCCCTCGCCGGCCACGACCTTGACCGCCACGAACCGGCGGAGCAGCACGTCCCACCCGCGGTGGACCTCGGCCGCACCGCCGACGCCGATCCTGCCCCTCAACTGGTAGCGACCCGCGAGGACTCGGCTGTCGGTGGCCAACGACATGGCCCCACCCTTCGGGTCGTCTGTTCGGACGTCACCGAATTCCCGGACACCGACTCCCCCAAACGCCGGTCGGAGGGCGTCCGGGCCGAGTGCGGCGGAAGCGGCATGCCGGGAACCACGTGGCGCGGTCCCCGGTCATGTCACCGCGGATCGGCCGGGTTCAGTCGCGGGAGGTGGCGCACTGGGCGGTGCCGGGGCAGTTGCGCACCATGCGCACCTCCGGCGGCTGGGTGATCGTGGCCGGTGGCCGGGTGGCGCCGCCGGGCCACCGGATCGAGACCGCCATGGAGGAGGCGTTGTTCGAGTACGACTTCTCCGTGAGGGTGCGGTCGCCGTTGACGACGTTCACCACGTCGTAGACGCCCGACGGCACCGCGGTGATGTCGAGCCACTGGAAGTCGACCGTGTGCAGGTAGTCGTCGCCGTACCCGACCGAGATGCCCTGCATCGCGGTCAACGCCTCAGGCGCGTGGTGGCCGCACCGGTTCTCCCGCAGGAACGCCGCCAGCCGCCCCTCCGGGCTCAGCCCGTCGGCCGGGCGGTGGGGCAGGCGGTCGGCCGTCGGGTAGCGGTCGCCCAGGCAGAAGCCGTTCTTGCGGTCCACCACCACCGTCTCACCGGACCGCGAGCGCAGCTGGAAGTGCTCGAAGCCCAGCAGGTGCCAGTGCTGGTGCGCCGCCGCCGGCTCGTAGTACAGGGTGGTCGGGATGGCCTGCTGCGCCTGCTCGAAGGTCATCGGCACCGAACCGTCCACGGCCGACTGGAACGCCTGCCGCGCGGTCATCCGCGCCTGACCGGTGTCCCGCCGGCTGCCGTGGATCAGCAGCGGGCCGTCGCCGACGTTGTCCGCCGACGTGGTGAACCGCAGCCGGACCGCCCCGATCGGGCCCGTCGCCACGCACTCGCCGTTGGGTGCCGCCGCGTCGGCGACCGGGCACACGTCCCAGTCGACGCACCCCGCCGGGTCGCCGGCGAAACCGCCCGCGCAGCCCACCGGCGCCTGCCTCAGGTCGGGCAGCAGGACCAGCCCGACCGCCTGCGCGTGCGACGGCCCCACCAGCGCCGCCACGAGCACCCCCGTGGCGACCAGGGCCACGTGTCTTCGCATCGCCTACTCCGTCCTATCGGGATTGATCCACTCACCAACCTACTGAGCCACACCGACGCTTCGAGACCGACGACGGCCAAGTTCACTCGATCGACTGAGGCACAAGGGAAATCTCCCCACGGGACTCTAACCTTCTCCGCGATCGCGCCCCGGGCGCGCGTCGTCCGCGACTGGAGGTGGGTCCGATAGACCAGGCAATCCCCGGCACCGTCACGATGGTGTGCGGCACCAGGCCGGAGCTGATCAAGCTCGCGCCGCTGATCCGGGTGCTGGGCGCCGACGCCACCGTCGTCTACACCGGACAGCACTACGACACCGCGATGTACCACCGGATCCGGCAGGACATCGGCCGGCCGGGCCGGTTCCACGAACTCGCCGTGGGCGGCGGCCGGCGCGGCGGCCAGCTCGGCGCGGCCATCACCGCCGTGGACGAGGTGCTGGCCCGGCACCCCGCGCAGGCCGTCATCGTGCAGGGCGACACGACGTCCGCGCTCGCGGGCGCGTTGGCCGCCAACGCCAACGACGTGCCGCTGGTGCACGTGGAAGCGGGCCTGCGCAGCTTCGACCGGGCCATGCCCGAGGAGCACAACCGGGTGGCCATCGACCACCTCGCCGACCTGTGCTGCGCGCCGACCCCGCTCAACCGCACCAACCTGCTGGCCGAGAGCGTGCCCGAGGAGCGCATCGCGATCACCGGCAACACGGTGGTCGAGGCGCTGGTCACCGCGCTGCCCGGCCGGGACGAGGAAGCCGTCGTGCTGGCCGCGCACGAGCTGCGGCGCGACGGCTACGTGCTGGCCACCGTGCACCGGCCGGAGAACGTGGACGACCCGGTCACCCTGGAGACGGTCCTGCGCGAGCTGAACCGCCTGCCGCTGCCCGTGGTGCTGCCGCTGCACCCGCGCACGGCCAAGCGGGTCGAGGCGTTCGGCCTGACCGCCCTGCTGGGCCGGTTGCGGGTGGTCGAGCCGCAGGCGTACCCGGCTTTCCTCGCGCTGGCCCGCTGCGCCGCCGTGGTGGTGTCGGACTCCGGCGGCATCCAGGAGGAGGTCAGCGTGCTCAAGCGGCCGGTCGTCGTGGTGCGCCGCAGCACCGAACGCCCCGAGATCGAGGGCACGTTCGGCACGCTGGTGCCGCCGGGGCCGCGGGTGTGCGCGGAGGTGCTGCGGTGGCTGGACGACGTGCCGGGCCACCGGGAACGCCTGGAGCACATCCCGTCGCCGTACGGCACCGGCTCGCCGTCCGCGCGGATCGCCGCCGCGCTGCGGCAGCTCGTCCGGGGCGAGCCGGTGCACGCCCGGCAGCTCAGCCCGGAACGGGTTGTGGTGCCTGCGCCAGCGTCGCGACGACCCGCCGCGCCAGTCCCACACTCGAGTTCCAGCTCGTGACGTCCGGGTAGACGTGCGCGGTGGTCGCCAGCAGCAGCGGGGTGCCGGCGACCACCACGGGCGGCCGGCGCGACGAGTACCCGAGCGGGTACACCGGTTCCACGAACGGTGCCTTGAACACCCGCACGTCGTCCACGTCCTCGTGGCGCAGACCGGGGTGCAGCGCCAGCAGCTGCGCGGTCCACCGCGCCGCGACCGCCGCGTCGTCCTCCTGGAACAGCGCGGACTCCCGGTCGGTGTAGCGCATCGCGTAGACCAGGTGCCGCCCGTCGTACGGGTCGACGCCCGCCAGCGGCGTCATCTGGATCAGCCCGTCGAACTCCGTGCCGGACCGCACCACCGGCGTCCAGTAGTGCCCCGACAGCGGCCGGCGCAGGAAGAACAGCGCGTTCACCACGCCCTGGTACGGCAGCCGCACGTCGGGCAGCCGCGCGGCCAGGTCGTCGTCGGCGACCTGGCGCAGCGACGGCAGCGGCAGCGTCGACACCACGCGGTCCGCCGTCACGACCTCGTCACCGTCCAGGGTGATCCGCGCGCGCCCGCCGGTCACGCCGATCCGCCGCACCGGCGCGTCCAGGCGCACCACGCCGCCACCGGCCTCGATCGACGCC
This sequence comes from Saccharothrix saharensis, assembly GCF_006716745.1. Lineage (NCBI taxonomy): Bacteria > Bacillati > Actinomycetota > Actinomycetes > Pseudonocardiales > Pseudonocardiaceae > Saccharothrix > Saccharothrix saharensis. Next base: position 1,732,362 of record NZ_VFPP01000001.1, read on the forward strand.
CTCAGCGCGTCGATCACGGCCCGGTAGCCGCCGTCGGGGTAGCCGCGCACCGACACCGCGCCCTCGCGGCCCAGGCGCTGCCACAGGTACAGCGCGGGCACGTCGCCGAACCGGGCGCCGAACTTCGCCCCGAACAGCGGCGCGAGCAGCAGCTCCCACACCCGGTCGCCGTACAGGCCGCGCAGCCAGTCCTCCGTGCGCGTGCGGTCGAGGTCCTTGCCGCGGCCCAACCGCCGCAGCAGCACCGAGACGGCGCCGAACCTCAGCCGGTCGAGAACACCCAACGGGGTGAACTTGAGCAGGTCCAGCGCCGTGTTGAACGGGAACGCCCGGCCGTCCACCACCATGCCCATCCGGGTCGGCCGCCACGCGATCGCGTCACGCAGCCCGAGGTCGCCGAGCAGGTCGAGCAGGTGGTCGTCGGTCGGCATCACGCAGTGGTAGAACCGCTCCACCCAGCGGTCGCGCCAGGCGAAGAACGTGCCGAGCCCGCCGAGCTGGTCGCTGCCCTCCAGCAGCGTCACCCCGGTGCCGGCGCGCACCAGCTCGTGCGCGGTGGCCAGGCCGCAGATGCCGCCGCCGACCACGACCACGTGCCCGTGGTCCGCCCGCCGCATCACAGCGCCCGGTACGGCGCGGGCGTGAGCCGGTCGCGGACCAGCAGCTTCACGTACTGCCACACCGTGCGGGCGATCCGGATCTTGCTCGGGCCGCGCTTGCGGTCGTAGCGCAGGGCCAGCGGCACCTCGGTGACGACCGGCCGGCAGTGCCGCAGCTTGAGCAGCAGCTCGACCATGCACGCGAAACCGCGCTCCTCGATCAGCCGCTCGCCCCAGTGCCCCTCGGCGCGGGCCAGCAGGCCGACCCGGTAGGCGCGGAAGCCGCTGGTGAAGTCGCGGACGCCGTCGACCCGCAGCACGCGGCGGAACAGCACGGCCGCGCCGCGCGAGAGCAGCCGGCGCACCGGCGGCGCGGTCGCGTCGTCGCCGCCGTCGACGAACCGGGAGCAGATCACCACGTCCGCGCCCGCCGCGATCTCGTCCTCCAGCCGCCGGATCAGCGCCGGGTCGTGGGTGTCGTCGGCGTCCATCACGACGACGACGTCCTCGTCGCCCGCCTCGGCCAGCACGGCGCGCAGCCCCGACCGGACGGCCTGGCCGAGGCCGAGGTTGACCGGGTGGCTGACCAGCCGCACGTCCAGCTCGGGCCAGCCGTCGGCGACGACGTCGGCGGTGCCGTCCGACGAGCCGTCGTCCACGACCCAGGCGGTGAGCTCGCGGGTGCGGCCGACCTCCGCGAGCCGGGTGAGCAGCGGCGGCAGCGAGGCGGCCTCGTTGTAGGCGGGCAGCACGACGTGGGCACGGGCGTGGGTGCGCGGTTCGCCGGAGAGGGCCGGTCCGCCCTGTTCCGACGCGGTGCGCACGTCGCCTTCATCGACGCTCAATGGGCCCCATTTCACTGGATGGCGGATGACGGTCCAGAATTATTCGCCTCCGGACCGCGCCGGGATTGGACCACCCCGCCGGTATCGGTGTCGCACGTCTGGATGAATTACCGCCGGACTCGGAAGCGGAAGCCGCCAGGAAGGGGAATAGTGATCACCGAAAGAGTGAATAAGCGCCACTGAACTACGTTTGATGCACACCGAGTGAGCAGAGCTTCCCGTTCGGATGGTCTCGAACGGGTGACCAAATAATCGGGTTCATGGTGGGAAGGACGTCGGCCGGATGTGGTGTGGCGTGGACGGGACGCGTTCGGTCCCGGGCAAGGGCGGTCCGAGGTGAACGGGGTCGGCTCGGCGACCACCCCGACCCTGGCGTCGCGACGGCGGCACCCGAGGCCGCGCGAGGCGTCGGGCGCGGACCTGCTCAGCCGGGTGAACGCGGTGGCGGTGCTGCTGGTCGCGGTGGACGTGACGGCGGTGGCCGCGGTGGCGGTGCGGTACGCGCCGGGCGCGCGGTGGACGGCGGTGCTGGTGGCCGCGCTGCTGGGCGTGCGCGCCGCGTGCCGGCTGTACCGGCGGCGGCTGTGGCTGTCCTGGTTCCACGACCTGCCGCGCTCGGTCGGCGCGACGGCCGTCGCGTTCGCCCTGGTCACGCTGGTCGGGCTGGTCGGCGGCGGGCCGCCGGGCGGCGCGGCGGCGCAGTGGGCGGTGCTGGCGTTCGCCGCGCTCAGCGAACCGGCGCGGCTGGTCGTGTTCGCGTTCGGCCGCTGGTGCCGGCGCCGGTTCCACCGCTGCGACCGCACGATCGTGGTCGGCGCGGGCAAGGTGGGGATCGACCTGGTCGGCGCGATGCAGGCGCACCCGGAGTTCGGCCTGCGCCCGGTCGGGTTCGTCGACCCCGAGCCGGCCGTGGACCGCGCCGCGCTGCCGGTCGAGCTGATGGACGAGGACCTGGCCGACGCGATCACCCGGTTGGGGGTCGGCACGGTCGTGCTGGCGTTCTCCCACGCCCGCGAGTCGTCGGTGGTCGACTCGGCCATCACCGCCCACCGGCTCGGCTGCACCACCCTGGTCGTGCCCCGGATGTTCGAGCTCTACCAGGACGGGCCGGACATCGAACGGCTGCGCAGCTACCCCCTGATGAGGCTGGGCACCGCGCCGACCAGCCGGCCGAGCTGGTGGGTCAAGCGCGCGATGGACGTGCTGCTGGCCGCCGTGGCGCTGGTCGTGCTCGCGCCGGTCATCGCGCTGTGCGCGCTGGCCGTGCTGCTGGAGAGCGGCCGACCGGTGATCTTCCGCCAGGTCCGGGTCGGCATGGACGATCAGCCGTTCGTGCTCTACAAGCTGCGCAGCGTGAGAATGAACGGTGAAGACGATTCCCAGGTCACCTGGTCGGTGGTCGGGGATCGCCGGGTCGGGCCAGTCGGGCGATTCCTGCGGCGCACTTCGCTGGACGAACTGCCCCAGTTGTGGAACATCCTCCGGGGTGACATGTCCATCGTCGGGCCGCGCCCGGAACGACCGGGTTTCGTCCGCGAATTCTCCGCGATCCACGAGCTATACTGGGCCCGGCACCGCGTTCCCACGGGGCTGACCGGACTGGCGCAGGTGCACGGCCTGCGGGGTGACACCTCGATTGTCGACAGGTCGCGGTACGACAACTACTACATAGCCAACTGGTCGTTGTGGCTGGACGTGAAAATCCTGTTGCAGACGGTGGGTGAACTGGTGTGCCGAAGGAATCGCTGAACCGACGACCCCGTCGCGTGCTCGGGCTGGTGTGCGCCGCCGCGCTCCTGCTGTCGAGCGCGGCGTGCACGGCGGGCGCCGCCGCGGGCCGACCGACCCCGCCGGGCGACCCCCTCGGCCCGGTGCCGAAGCCGCTCGCGCCGTGCGGCTGGTGGTACGGCATCGGCGAGCCGCCCACGCCCCGGGACATGGCGTTCGCCGCGGAGCACTACAGCCTGGTGGTGCTCAACGCGACCGAGACGGCCGCCCTGCACCGGCTCAAGCAGCTCAACCCCAAGATCAAGGTGCTGGTCTACAAGGACTTCTCCAGCGCGCGCAACTACCCCGGCGCGGTCGAGGGCGAGGCGGACGCGCCGCTGCTGCCCACCGGCATCGGCTACTTCAAGGCGCACCGGGAGAACCCGCACTGGTTCGCGGTGGACACCAAGGACAACCGGATCGAGTGGGTCGTCTACCCGAAGCACTGGCAGATGACGGTGTGGGACCCGACCTACCAGAAGGCGTGGAGCGAGGCGGTCACCGCCGAGGTCGTGGCGCAGGGCTGGGACGGCGTGTTCGCCGACAACGACTTCAGCTCCCTGAGGTACTACTCGTCCGCGGTGCTCAAGGGCACGGCGGACGCGGCCGAGTCCGACCGGGTGATCCGCGAGGGCATGGACACGTTCCTCACCACGGCCGGTGACGCGCTGCACAAGGCCGGGAAGATGCTGATCCCGAACGTGTCCGAATCCCACCTGACCGCGGGACGGTGGACGGCGCACTCGCGCTACGACGGCGCGATGGAGGAGAACTTCGGCCTGCGCGACACCGGCACGGGTGAACTGCTCACGTTCAAGGGCAACGAGTGGAAGGAGCTGCGGTCCCAGGCCGCGCTCGGCGAGACGTGGCTGCTGCTGATCACCCACACCAAGGGTGCGCGGGAGGAACGCGTCGGGTACGCCACGGCGGCGCTGCTGGCGAGCCCGCACACCTGCTGGTCCGGCGCGACCACGAGGGACTACCGCGACCCGGACTGGTCGAAGTACCAGGACGCGGAGCTGGGCGAGGCGACGGAGACCGCGAACCGGCTGCCGTCGGGCGTGTGGGACCGCCGGTTCACCGGCGGGTACGTGGCGGTGAACCCGACCGGGAAGTCCGCGCGGGTCACGCCACCGCCCGGGTTGGTCAACGTCGACGGCGGTGCCGCCGCGCCGACCACGATCGAGCTGGCCTCCGGTGACGCCGTGATCCTCGTGAACCCCGCGGGACCCACGCCGACCGCGACCACTCCGGCGACCACCACGACCACCACGACCACCACGACGCAGCCGGGCACCACGACCACGACGACCACCACGGACCCGACCACCACGACCACCGAGCCGACGACAACGACGACGACGGCCACCACCGAGCCGACCACGACCACTACGTCGTCGCCGAGTCCCACCCCATGAGGTCGCGGTAGAGGTCGAGGTGCCGCCGCGCGCACACGTGCGGCGCGAACCGCTCGCGGGCCCGTTCGGCGAGCGACAGCCCGATCCGGGCCGGGTCGGGCTCGGCGAACAGCGCGCGCAACCGGGCGGCCAACTGGTCGACGTCGCCCGGCTCGGCGAGCGCACCGGCCGAGCCCACCGGCCCGAGCATGTCGGCGACCCCGCCGGTGTCCGTCGCCACCACGGGCTTGCCCGCCGCCATCGCCTCGGCCACCACCAGCGGCTGCTGCTCCATCGTGGACGGCAGCACGAGCGCGTCGTGGTGCCGCAGCAGCTCTGGCACGTCGGCCCGGAAGCCGAGGAACTCGACCCGCCCGCCCAACGCGCCCGCCAACGCCTCGGCCCGCGCCCGCTCCGGCCCGTCACCCACCACGGTCAACGTGGCGTCCGCCGGCATCACGCCCGGCAGCGCCAACGCCGCCAGCAGCGCCGCCAACCCCTTGCGCTCCACCAGCAACCCCACGAACACCAACCGCCGCACGGGCCCGACGGGCGGCTGCACGTGCGCGGGTTCCACGCAGTTGTCGATGTGCGCCAACCGGGTGGCGGGCACCCGCAACCGGGCCGACAGGAACCGCCCCATCGCCGGCGCGGGCACGACCGTGCGGTGCACGGCCCGCGCCACCACGGCGTCCGCCGCGAGCACGGTCCGCGTGTACGCCGACGGCGGCACGGCCCGCGGCACGCCCCGGAACCACTCCTCCCCCACGTCGTCCGGCACGCCGTGGTAGGTCTGGAGCACCTTGTGCCGCCACCGCAGCCCGGCGCTGACCAGCCCGGCCCGCCGGTCCTGCGCGTGCACCACGTCCGGCCGCCACGCCCGCACCAGCGCCCGCGCCCGCCGCCCGGCCCGGACGTCCGCCTTGTCGCCCACCTCGACGACCTCGTGGTGCCCGGCCAGCACGTCCGCGCCCCGTCGCGGCACCGGCCCGAACACGCGCACGTCCGCCTCACCGGACGCGATCAGCGCCCGCGCCAGCCGCACCGTGACGTCCACCGGCCCGCCGCTGTCCTGGGTCAGCACGTACGCGACCCGCAGCCGCCCCTTCACCGCGCGCCCACCAGCACCTCGTCGACCAGCGTCGCGACCTGGTCGGCCACCTGGCGCCGGTCGAACAGCAGCTCCACCCGCCGCCGCCCGTGCGCGCCCTCCAGGTCCGCCGCCGACGGGTCGGCGAGCCGCACCGCGACCGCCTCGGCCAACCCGGCGACGTCACCGGCGGGCAGCACCGCGCCCGCCTCGCCGACGCTCTGCCGCACGCCGCTGACGTCGAACGCCACCACGGAACGCCCGCACGCCATCGCCTCCAGCGGCACCAGCGCCATGCCCTCCTCGCGGGACGGCAGCACGACCACGTCGGCGGCGGCGTAGAAGTCGGCGACCGCGTCGTCCGCGCCCCACCAGCGCACGGACTCGTCGTCGCACGCCGCGCGCCACCGCTGCGCCATCGGGCCGTCGCCGACCAGCACCAGCCGCGCGTCCGGCACCTGCGCCCGCACCAGCGGCCAGGCGGCGAGGAGCTGGTCCTGCCCCTTGTAGGGCACGAGCCGACCCACGCACACCGCCGTGGGCACGTCCGGCAGCCCCAGCCGGGCCCGCGCCGCGGCCCGGTCGCCGGGGTGGAACCGCTCGACGTCCACGCCGTTGCACACGACCTCCGCCGACCCGCGCACCCCGGCGGCACGCCCGGCGGCCAGTTCGTCGTCGCTCACGCACACGAGCCGGTGCGTCCACCGCGCCGCGACCCGTTCCCAGATCCGGGCCGCCCGCGACACGACGCCGCCGGCGCTCTGGAACGACCACATGTGCGGCTGGAACAGCGTCGGCCGACGCCCGCGCACCACCAGCCGGCCGACCATGCCGGCCTTGGAGCTGTGCAGGTGCACGACGTCGGCCCCGATGTCGCGCAGCAGGCGCCGGAGCCGGACCGCCTCCCCGGCCACCGAGAGCCCCGGGTGCCGCCCGGCGCGCCACGTCCGCACGTCCACGCCCACGGCGCGCACCCGGTCGGCGAGCGGACCCGGCGGGCACACCACGACCACCGACCACCCGAGGTCCCGTTGCGCGCGCACCAGCTCCAGCACCACCGCCGCCACGCCACCCGTGACGGGCTGGCTCACGTGCACCACCCTCACCGGCGCACCACCTCCCGGTTCGCCACCAGCACGACCACGCCGCACACCACCGCCAACACGACCCCTTCACCGAGCGCGGCCACCACCGAGCCGGGTGGCCCGAACACGTCACCGACCGAGGACGACACCGCCGCGCAGCAGCCCGCCGCCGCGACCACCCCGACGCCACCGCGGGCCAGGGCGGGCAGCGGCGGGCCGATCCCCCGCCGCGCCAACGCCCACCACGTGCACGGCACGAGCAGCCACGCCGCGGCGACCTGGACCACCGCGACCGCCACCACGCCGTGCCGGGTGGCCAGGAGCAGCCCGCCGACCAGCAGCACCAGGTGGGTCACCTCCAGCGCCAGGTAGCGGCGGGCGTGCCCGGCGGCCTTGAGCACCTGGTACCACACGTGCAGCAGGCCGATCCCCAAGCCGTACAGGCACAGCAGCGCCAGCGGCACGGCCGCGTCAGACCACCGCGCGCCGAACACCACGACCCGGTCGGCCACCGCCGCCGTCACCGCGTACAGCCCGCCGGTCACCGCGAGGACCGCCGCGGTGGCCCGTCCGACCACTTCGGACAGCGGTTCCCCGTCCCGGACCAGCTTGGCGCACAACGGCAGCACCACTCCGCCGATGACGACCGCGACGAGGATGTACGGCACCCAGGCGATCCGGTACGCCAACGAGTACACGCCGACCGCCTCCGGCCCGTGCACCCGCGCGATGGCCAGGTAGTCCAGGTTGATCAGCAGCACCGCGACCAGCGCGCCCGGCCCGACCAGCGCGATCCACCGCACCGCCTCGGCCGCCGCGTCCGCGTCCCACGCGGGCCGCACCCGCACGCCCACCACGACGCCCAGCACGGGTTGCGCGACCGCCGTGCACAGCAGGCCGATCACGAGCGAGTGCGGTCCGGCGCCGGCCACCGCGAGCGCGATCGTCACCGCCGCGCCGAGCACCGCGCCGCCCGCGTCGGGCAGCAGCCGACGCCGGAAGTCGAGGTCCCGGTGCAGCAGCCCCATCTGCACGCCGGCCACCGCCGAGAACGGCAGGCTCACCGCCGCCAGCCGCAGCAGCGGCGCCGCCGACGGCGCGTCCAGCGCGTGCGCGACGCCGTCGGCCGCGAGCACGAGTCCCGCCGCCAGCACCGCGCCGGTGCCCGCGCTGAGCACGAGCAACGTGCCGGCCATGCGGCGCGGGTCGCGCCCGGTGCGGCTGACCACGTCGTAGACGCCCATCGACTGGATCACCTGGCCGATGTTGACCAGCGCCACGGCCAGCGCCACCAGCCCCAGGCCCTCCTCGGTGAGGAACGCGGCCAGCACCAGCGTGACGGCCATCTGGCTGCCCTTGCCGACCAGGTTGACCAGGAACAGCCACAGCGAGCCGCGCACGGCCCGCCGGCCGACCGGTGTCACGTCCGGACCGTGCCGAGGGGTCACGTCCGGACCGTGCCGACGGCCGAGCACCGGCGGGTCGCCGCGAACACCGCCGCCAACGCCCACGCCGCCACGACGGCGACGCCGTCGACCGTCACGTCGACCCGTGCGCTCGACACCTCCCGGACGGCCTCGCTGACGAAGTGCAGGTGCGCGAACGGGACCAGCAGCAGCACCACCGACAGCCCGAGCCGCCAGTCGCGCTCGCACTTGCGCCGCCACCACACCACGCACACCGCCACCAGCGACGGCACGGCGATCAGCACGTCACCGGGCTGGTGCACGATGGCGGCCACCACCGCCAGGCACGTCAGCAGGTCCGCGGCGGCGGGCTGGCCCATCCGGTCCAGCCGGCGCACCAGCACCGCGCTCGCCACCAGCACGCCCGCCAGCGCCAGCGGTTCCGCGCCTCCCGGCAGCCAGCCCGTGACGCGGTAGAACACGGCCGCGGCGTCGACCCGCTGCGCCGTCATCGAGTCCACCGCCCCGTACGCGGTCTCGCCCGCGTGCGCCAGGTTCACCGCGATGACGTCCAGGAACGGACCCACCCCGCCGCCGCGCACCACCAGCGGCACCACCGCGACCGTGCTCGCGAGCGCCGCCACCGCCGTGCCGGTCACCGCCACCCGCTGCGACCCGCGCACGAAAAGCAGCACCGCGAGCGGCAGGCCGAACTGCGGCTTGAGCCACGCCAGGGCCAGCGCGACCGCCGCCCACTTCGGCGCGTCGCGGCGGGCCAGCAACGCGCCCGCCGCGCCGACCGCGATCAGCGGGTTCACCTGGCCGACGTACAGCTGCGCCTTGCCGACCTGGCTGAGCACGAGCAGGGTCGCGATCACCGCGGTGCCCAGGGCGAGCGGCACGTGAGGGCGCAACCGGCCGGCGGCGAGCACCGCCAGGGCGACCAGCAGCACCAGGGACGCCAGCGTGAACGCCACCGCGCCGACCCGGTAGCCCGGCAGCGCGAACGGCGCGTGCAGCACCAGGTGGTAGGGCTGGTAGAGGTTGAAGGCCTGCCGCACCGGCCAGTGCTCGAACATCGTCGCCGGCAGGTACGGGTTGCCGCCCGCCAGGAACTCGCGGATCGGGAAGTACAGCGCGTCCCGGAAGTCCTGGAGGCGTTCCTCGGGCAGGTTGGCCCACGTGGGGACCGGCGCCTGCCACGACGGGCGCAGCGCGCGCCACGCCGCCGCCGCGCCGAGCACCGCCGCCAGCGCGGTGAGCAGCCGCGCCTTGTCCTTCACCACCGCGGTCTTCAGCACGTCACCACCGCCACCAGGGTCGCCGTGGCCGGCAGCGCGCCGACCACCGTCGCCAGCTCGTCCTGCGGTCCGCCGTCCGGCACGACCGCGATCACCGCGTCACCGTCGGCGGGCTCGCCGGTCTTGTCCGGCAGCTCCGCGGCCAGCTCCTCGGCGCGTTCGGCCAGGCCCGGCACCACGGCGACCACGCGCGCGGGCCGTGCCGACGCCTCGCACAGCAGCGCCAGCCGTCGCGCCAGGTCCGGGTCGTCGTCGGGCAGCACGGCCACCGGTCGTCGCACGCCACCGGCGGTGAGCGCGGCGCGCACCAGGTCGCGCGGCCGGGTCCGGCGCAGGTGTCCGACGGCGTGCGCGGCCAGGCCCGCCAGCACGCCGGCGATCAGCGCGAGGCCGTAGGCCAGCGGGCGGTCCGGTGCGACCTGCGTGGTCTCGGGCCGGTCGAGCAGGCGCAGCCGGGCGACGGGCGCGAACAGGCCGGCGTCCACCACGGTCTGCGCGATCCGGGTCGCGGCCTGCGCGGCCCGGTCGGCGGTGTCGGCCCGGACCGACAGCCGCGCCAGGCCGGACGCGGGCACGAGTTCCACGGACACGCGGCGCGCCAGGTCGTCGGCGGTGGTGCCCAGCTCGTCGGCCGCCGCCCGCAGCACCGTGGGGGTGCGGGCGACCTCGACCAGCGCGGGCAGCGACAGGGCGACCACCTCGCCGAAGCCGCCGGGCGGTGGCTGTTCCGGGTCGCCGACGGCCGGGACGGCGAGCAGACCGACGCGGCTCTCGTACTCCTTGCCCGCCACTTCGACGGCCACCACCACGGCGACCGCGACCAGCAGCGCGACCGCGACGCTGAACGCCAGGGGGCGCTTCAGGACGTCCGGGACGCGCAGGTCGCGCAACACGCTCAGATCCATCAGGACGCTCCTATCGCGGTGCGCAGCAGTTCGTCGTAGGACCGCATCAGCAGACGCGGGTCGTGCTCGCGGTGCACGGACGCCAGGCCTTCCTCGGCCAGTCGGGCACGCGCTCCGGGGTCGAACAGCAGCGACCTCAGCGCGTCGGCCGTCGCGCCCGGGTCGCGGCGCGGCACCACCAGCCCGCCGCCACCGGCCAGCGCCTGCCGCACGCCGTCCACGTCGGTCGCGACCACGGGACGCCCGGCGGCCAGCGACTCCAGCACCGCGACCGGCATGCCCTCCCAGTCGCTGGTGAGCACGGTGACGTCGGCGGCGGCGAGCAGGTCGGGCACGTCGCACCGGTTGCCCAGGAACCGGACCCGGTCGGAGATGCCCAGCTCGGCGGCGCGCTGCCGCAGCTCGTCGCGGAGGCTGCCGTCGCCCGCGAGCCACAGCACGGCGTCGTCGTCCACCTTCGCCCACGCCTCCAGCAGCACGTCGTGCCGCTTCTGGGGTTCCAGCCGGGCCGGGCACAGCGCGACCGGCGCGTCCGGCGCGACGCCGTGCACCGCGCGGACCGCGGTGCGGTCCACCCGTTCGGGTTGCGGGAACACCGCGTTCGGGATCACCACCGGGTCGGGCAGGCCCGCCGCGCGCAGCCGGTCGGCGGTGGCGTCGGCGACCGCGACGACCGTGCGGGAGGTGTGCTTGAGGATGCGCGCCGCGCCGGTGTAGTCGGTGTCCGCGACGCCGTGGAACACCGTCAGCAGCGGCAGTTTCCGCGGCAGCGCGGCCAGGCGCGCGACGAGGCTGGCGGACACGTTGTGCGCCAGCACGACCTGCGGCCGGAAGGTGCGGATCGCGGCCTTGGTGGCCGTGGTCGCGCGCAGCACACCGGTCGCCCTGCGCTGGGCCACCGGCACGGTGAACGTCGGCACGCCGCACGCGCGCAACGCCTCGGCCCGGTGCCCGCCGCCGCTGGCCACGGCCGACTGCCAGCCGTAGTGGGCGCCGGAGCGGGCCATCCCGGCGACGAGCGCTTCGGCGCCGCCGGTTCCCATCTCACTGATCACGTGGAGCACACGCAACGTCGCTCGTCCTCCTCAGACGCAGGTCGGCCGCGGCCACGACCGCGACCAGCGACCACAACGGCAGGTAGTACTGCTGGGACAGGAAGGTCGAGGCGACCACGACGGCGATCAGGGAGGCCTGCACGGCGAGGACCGGCATCGGGTCGGGGGTGGTGCGGCGCACGCGTTCGCTGACGACGGCGGTGAGCGCCAGGAGCGCGACGAACAGGGCGAAGCCGGGCACGCCCAGTTCGGCCGCGACCTCCAGGTACATGTTGTGCGCCACCGGGCTCTGCTCGTCGATCTCGGCGTTGCGGGAGGCGGCCGGGTAGCCCTCGCGGAACCCGCCCGGTCCGACGCCGAGGGCGGGGTGGTCGGCGACCATCCGCGCGGCGGCCTGCCAGCGCAGCTCGCGGGTGTCCACGTTGGTCCCGGCGACGTGGGTCTTCTCCCGCACCGCCCGGTCCAGCTCCGGGCCGGCGAACAGCACGGCGGCGACGCCGAGCACGGCCAGCGCGGCCACTCCGCCCGCCAGCGCCCGCAGCGGCAGCGCGCGGCGGGCCAGCAGCCACGCCACGGCGGCGGTGAGGGCGAGCGCGCCGCCCCGGGAGAACGTGGCCGCCGCGCCGGCCGCGAGGACGACGGCCGCCACGGCGGTCAGGGCGCGGTGGCGCAGGGCGACCAGCAGCGGCAGCGCGGCGACGAGGAAGTAGGCGAGGTCGTTCGGGTCCTCCAACGGGCCGGCGGCCCGCGTCTGCCCTTCGGCGACCATGCCGAGCAGCGCGCCCACGGCGGCGACGACGGCGCCCGCCACGCTCGCGGCGAGCACCGCGCGGACCGGCACCTCGCGGGACACGACGTCGATCAGCACCACGGCGACCACCAGGAACGGCAGCCAGCGCAGGGCGTACCCGGTCGCGTACGGGCCGCCCGCGTGCACCGCCCAGGACGCGAGCAGCACGACCGCGAGCGCGGCGAGGACCAGGTGCGCGGGGTGCGGCTCGGGGGCCCGGCGTTGCCGCACGCGCACGACGGCCCAGGTGGCGACGAGCAGCGCGGGCGGCACCTTGGCCAGGTGGCCGTGGACCTGCAGCAGGTAGCCCTCCAGCGGCGCGACGAACACCGTCGTGCAGGTCAGGGCCCGCACCAGCCAGGTCATCCGCCGCACCGCGCCAGCAGGTCCGGGTCGTGCTCGCGCAGGCCCGCGTCCAGCCGGTCGACGTGCGCGCCGGTGCCGACGACCTCGAAGTGGTGCGCCCGCAGCGCGCCGAGCACCCAGCCCAGGAACTCGACCTTCCGCGCGCCGGGCACCGCCATGCCGGGGAAGAACTCCATGCCGGGCGCCTCGGCCGCGCCGAGCACGTCCGTGGGGTGCAGCAGCAGCGACGGCTGGACGCCACGCGCCCGGCACAACCGCAGCGCCGCGGTGAAGTGGGCGCGGGCCAGCCGCGGCGAGAGCTGGTGCAGTTGCAGCAGGTACGAGCCGTGGATGGGGACGCGCAGCAGCGGCATGGTGGTGACCGGCAGCTCGACCAGGCCCGCGCCGACGCGCCAGCGGTAGGCGCGGTTGGGCGCGCGGACGCGGGCGAAGCCGCCGAACAGGTCGCGTTCGCCGCCGGTCGGCGCGGTGCGGTTGTGGTAGGCGCGGGCCAGCGGGCCGATCCAGGTGGGCAGGGTGCTGGCGTCGTAGCGGTAGCCGCGTTCGGCGAGCAGTTCGAGCAGGTCCCGGGTGACGCTGTAGCCGGGGCCGCGGAAGCCGGTCGGCCGGGGCGCGCCCGCGGCGACGAGGGCGTCCTCGGTGCGGGCGAGTTCGGCTTCGAGCCGGTCGCGGGTGTAGCGGTGCAGCCAGGGTTCGTGGCCGTAGGAGTGGTTTCCGATCTCGTGGCCGGCGGCGACGATGTCGGCGACGGCCCGCGCGCCGTCGTCCCGCTCGGCGTCCGCGCCGACGACGAACACGGTGGTGGTGAGGTCGTGCGCGCCGAAGACGTCGAGCAGGCGCGGCACGGCGGTGCCCAGGAAGCTCGGGCGGCGTTCCCACTCGGGGTCGCCGTGGGTCTTGAGGTAGGCCCAGAGGTTGTCGAGGTCGAGGGAGACGCTGGCGGTGTTCACCGGGCCGCCTCCGCCGGGGTCCTGGCGAAGCGGTCGGCGTAGCCGAGCAGCAGCACGCCGCACACGACGAGCCCGACGCCCAGCGCCACCCACCACTCGCGGCCGGGTGTGATCCGGTCGCCGAGGGCGGCGATGCCGATGATCGAGGTGAGCACGACGGTGGTGGCGTCCATGGTGGCCACGGTCGAGGTGGCCGAGCCGCGGCGCAGGGCCAGCGCGAGGTAGGACTGGCCGACGAGCGCGGCGGCGACCATCAGCCACGTCAACGGGTACAGCGGGAGGGTGGGCAGCGGTTCGTCGGCCAGGGTGCGGCTGGTGATGGCCACCACGGCGAACGCCAGGCCGGCGAGCGCGGCGAGCGGCACGACGCCGCCGATCCGCCGCTGCACCAGGACGAGCGCGATCACGGGGAGTCCGAACAGGACGATGCCGAGCCCCTGGGGCACGTCGTGCGCGGCCGAGGGGGTTGCCGCCGCGACGAGCAGCACCAGCCCGGTCGCCATCACCACGAGCACCACGACCTCGATCGCGCGGACCCGCCAGCCGAGCACGGCGATGCCGAACAGGGTCGCGAGGCCCACCGCGCACGACGACCCGGCCTGGACCAGGTAGAGGGGCAGCCGGGCGCGGGCCAGGAACGCCAGCGCGAACCCGCCGACCTGGCCCGCGAAACCGAGCAGGTACAGCCGGTCGCGGGCGAGCCGGGCGAGCAGCCCCAGCCCGCCGCCGCCTTCGCCGGCGCGACGGGACGCGATCGACTGGGCGACGACGCCCAGCGCGTACAGCACCGCGGAGGCGGCGAGTTCGAGGTAGCCAGTCACGCGACCCTTCCCTGGAGATGACGGCCCGTGGAGACAGCCGGCGCGCGGAAGCGGTCGGTGTGGTCCCGATATCGGAAGGGCAGCGTAGGACCCGCAGGTCCGCGCCACGTTCGAGCGATAGGCGACTACCCGATCGAGCGATCTTGCTGATCACGCAACGACATCCGGGCGAGTTGCCGGTTCGGCAACTTTCTTTGCCGGACGACCGGTGCCGCCCGCAGGATCGAGGCATGAACGCGACTGAGGAGTACTGGGAGACCTTCTACCGCGACCGGGACCAGGTCTGGACCGGCAAGCCCAACGAGCTGCTGGTCCGCGAGGTCGCGCACCTGGAGCCGGGCACGGCGCTGGACCTGGGCTGCGGTGAGGGCGGCGACGCGTTGTGGTTGGCCGAGCAGGGCTGGCGGGTGACCGCGGTCGACGTGTCCGCCGTCGCCCTGGCCAGGGGTGCGGCCCGGGCGGTCGAGCGGGGTGTGGCCGCGCGGGTCGACTGGCAGCGGCACGACCTGGCGCGGTCGTTCCCGACCGGGTCGTTCGACCTGGTGTCGGCGCAGTTCCTGCACTCGTCCGTGGCCGGCGAGGGTGAGCGGGAGGGCATCCTGGCGCGGGCGGCCGGGGCGGTGGCGCGCGGTGGTGTGCTGCTGGTGGTGGGACACGCGGGCTGGCCGACGTTCCTTCGGGACAACCCGCCGGTGGACGTGGTGTTCCCGACCAACGCCGACGTGCTGGCGTCGCTGCGCCTCGGCCCGGAGTGGGTGGTGGAGGTGGACGAGTCGGTCGAGCGGGAGCTGACCGGCCCCGACGGCGAGCACGGGACGCGCTCGGACATCGTGTTGCGCTTGAGGCGCGGCCAGGACGGGGTCAGGTGACCGCGCCGCGCTCGTGCAGCGCGGGCAGGCGCAGGCGGTCGCGGGTGGTGTCGTCGAACCCGTCCAGGAAGTCGTGCAGCGCGTCGGCGAGGTGGTCCAGCGAGCGCATCGCGTACAGCACCGGCTGGTACCCGGCCGCCGTGTAGGCGGTGTCCGCGACGCGTTCGACGGACCACGGCCTGATCTCGGCGCGGTGCAGCCGGCCCAGTTCGCCGTACGAGGACAGCAGCGCGGCCCCGTACGCCCTCGGCCGTCCCCGCTCGTGCGCGACGCCGTACTCCAGGGTGAACCAGTACACGCGGCTGATCAGGTCGAGGGCGTCCGCGCTGTCCACTCGGGACGCCGCCGCGCCGACCAGCCGGTACAGGTCGGCGAACCAGGGCGAGGACAGGTGCGTGCCGTGGCCGTACACGTCGTGCACGACGTCGGGTTCGGGTGTGTAGAGCGGCATCGCCGGGTGCCGCACGTACTGCACCGCGTGGAAGTACCCGCGCGCCATGGCACCCAGGAACCGCTTGTCCGGTACGAGCCCGCCGGCGAGGGTGAACCGGAACCCGGTGAGCGCGTGCAGGCGGTCGCCGACCTCGGCGTGCTGCGGCACGTGGTCGGCGGGGACGGGCGCGGCGTCCCGCGCCTGCAGCACCTTCCGGCACACGGTGTCCTCTTGGACCGCCGTCAGGGCGGTGTGGACCTGTCGCCAGGTCTCGTGCTCGCGCTCGGTGTAGGTGACCGGCGGCGAGGGCGCGCCCACCTCGTGGCCCTCGGCCGCCGCCACGATCGCGTCCCGGCGGCGCAGGTACGCGGGATCGCTCAGGCCGGGGTGCCGCCGCGCGGCGCCCAACCTCCCGCCCGGCGCCACCGGCGTCCGCGCGGGCGCCTCGATGGTTTCGCTCGTCATGCACGGTGCGTACCCGGGCTGTTCCGCCGGCACACGACAGGCGGATAGCGCTCACCCCGTCAGGTGACAGAACTTTCTCGCCCAACGGTGCCCACAGGACCGCGCGTCACAGGCGGGCGAGCAGGGTGGTGAGCGCCTGGCCGAGGGGCAGGTCGACGCGGACGGTCGCGTGGACGTCGCCCCTGGTCTCGCCCTGGTTGACGATGAGGACCGGCTTGCCCGCGGCGGCGGCGTGGCGGACGAACCGCAGACCCGACATGACGGTCAGCGACGAGCCGAGCACGAGCAGCGCGTCGGCGGCGTCCACCAGCCCGTAGCACCGCTCGACCCGCGGCCGGGGCACGTTCTCGCCGAAGAACACCACGTCCGGCTTGAGCACCCCGGTGCCGCAGTCGGCGCAGTCGACCAGCCGGAACGACCGCACCTCGTGCTCGGGCAGGTCCACGTCACCGTCGGGGTTGATGCGGGTCGCGGTCGCCTCGAACGCGGGGTTGGCGGCGCGGAACCGGCGGTCGAGGTCCTCGCGGGCGCTCACCGCGCCGCAGTCCAGGCAGATCACCCGGTCGAGGCTGCCGTGCAGGTCGACCACGTCCGGTGTGCCCGCGGCCTGGTGCAGGCCGTCGACGTTCTGCGTGATGACGCCGCAGAGGTGGCCGCGGGCGTGCAGCTCGGCGACGGCGCGGTGGCCGGTGTTGGGCGCGGCGCGGGCGATGGTCCGCCAGCCGAGGTGGCTGCGCGCCCAGTACCGGCGCCGGCCCGCCTCGCCGCCGACGAACTCGTCGTAGGTCATCGGGGTGTGCTTGCGCAGGCTGCCGGACGCGCCCCGGTAGTCCGGGATGCCGGACTCGGTGGACAGCCCGGCGCCGCTGAGCACCAGCACCCGCCCGGCGGCGACCACCCGCACGACCTCGTCCAGGCTGGTCGTGCGCGGCAGCGGCGCACCGGTCGGCGTCCAGCTCAGCGTCGGCCGTGTGCGCATGTCCCCACTTTACGTGCGGTCGGGAGCCGGGCCCGTGGACTCGCGGACCACCAGCTCCGGCGGGCGCACCTCGACCGGTTCGGCGTCGACCTCCCCGAGCGAGGCGAGCAGCACGCGGGCCGCCGCGCGGCCCAGCCCGACCAGGTCCTGGCGCACGGTGGTGAGCTGGGGGTAGACCAGCTCACCGAGCGGCAGGTCGTCATGACCGATCACGGACAGCTCGCCGGGCACGTCGACGCCCAGCCGGCGGGCCGCGCTCAGGCCGGCCACGGCCATGGAGTCGTTGGCGAACAGCACGGCGGTCGGGCGGCGCCGGTCGGCCAGCAGCGCGCTGATCGCGTCCACCGCGCCGGCGGCGGTGAAGTCGGAGACGAGCGAGTGGCTGGGTGCGAGGCCGCGGGCGGCCAGGGCGTCCTCGAACACGCGCCGCCGGTGGACGGTGTGCACGCGGTCCTCGGGGCCGGACACGTAGGCGACGCGGCGGTGCCCGTGCCCGACGAGGTGGTCGACGGCCGCGCGGATGCCGCTGCCCAGGCCGGTGGCCTGCACCGACGGCACCGGGTCGGCGCGCCACGGCGTGCCGACCAGCACGGCGTTCACGCCGAGGGTCCGCAGCAGCTCGAAGCGGGTGTCGCCGATCCGGCTCTCGGTCAGCACGACGCCGTCCACCCGGCGTTCGTCGGCCAGCCTGCGGTAGGCGGCCTCCTCGGGGTCGGGTTCCCCGGGGCCGGGCTGCTCGCCGACGATGTGCAGCAGCAGGCCGTACCCGAGCGG
Source organism: Saccharothrix saharensis (assembly GCF_006716745.1). Taxonomy (NCBI): domain Bacteria; kingdom Bacillati; phylum Actinomycetota; class Actinomycetes; order Pseudonocardiales; family Pseudonocardiaceae; genus Saccharothrix; species Saccharothrix saharensis. Next base: position 1,750,259 of record NZ_VFPP01000001.1, read on the forward strand.
GGACAGCTCGCCCTCGATGCCGGAGATCAGCAGGCTGAAGTGCGGGTCGGCGCTGAGCAGGTCCGGCGAGCGCTTGGCGACCATGCCGATGGCGCGGGTCTTCGCCGAGCGCAGGGCGACGGCGGCGGCGGACGGGGTCCACTGGAGCTTGCTCGCGGCGGTGAGGACGCGTTCGCGGGTGGCCGCGGAGATGCTGCCCTTGCCGTTGACGACCTTCGACACGGCCGCCACCGACACCCCGGCGAGAGCGGCGACGTCGGTGATCGTCGGCTTGCGACCTGACACCCGGCAAACGTTACACCGGTTGCGCGGCTGACCTCGACAGACGCCAGGTTAAACGATATACCTGTGCCATGCAGCGCAAGTCCGCCAGGCTCGCCGGCCCCGACACCTGGGTGGGGGTCAACCACTGGTCGCGGACGGGCGGTCCGCTGATGTGGCGCCACTACGACCCGGCCGTGGTGGACGAGGAGCTGCGGGTGATGCGCGAGCACGGGATCGGGCCGACCCGCAGCTTCTTCCACTGGCCCGACTTCATGCCGACCGAGCACTCGCTGGACGGCGAGCTGCTCACCCGCTACGACGACTTCCTCGACCGGCACCACGCGCTGGGCATGCGGACCGTCCCCACGTTCGTCGTCGGGCACATGTCCGGCCAGAACTGGGACCCGGCGTGGCGGGGCGGCCGGGGCATCTTCACCGACGCGTCGTTCCCGGACCGTCAGCGCTGGTACGTGCGCGAGCTGACCGGCCGGTGGAAGGACCACCCGGCGGTGGCGGGGTGGCTGCTGAGCAACGAGATCCCGATCTACGCCGACCGGCGGTCGCGGGGCATCGGCACGCTGGACGCGGACGCGGTGACGGCGTGGGCGGCGGCGCTGTTCTCCGAGATCCGGGCGGCGGGCGCGACGCAGCCGGTGTCGGTCGGCGACGGCGCGTGGGGCGTGGAGGTCGCCGGACTGGACAACGGCTTCCGGGTCCGCGATCCGACCCCGTTGATCGACTTCCACGGGCCGCACGTGTACCGGATGGACGACGACCAGCTGCGGCTGCACCTCGGCGCGGCGTTCGTGTGCGAGCTGCTCGACATCGGCGGCAAGCCGGTGGTCGTGGAGGAGTTCGGGGTGACGTCGGACCACGCGTCGGAGGAGAACGCCGCCCACTACTACCGGCAGGTCCTGCACACGACGTTGCCGGCGGGCGCGACCGGCTGGATACCGTGGAACAACACCGACTACGACGACCTGGCCGACCAGGAGCCGTACCGGCACCACCCGTTCGAGATGCACTTCGGGCTGACCGACTCCGCCGGGCGACCGAAGGCCCGGCTGCGGGAGGTGCGGGCGTTCACGGAGGTGTTGCGGCGCACGGACTTCGCGCGGTTGCGGCGACCGGACACCCCGATCGCGTTGCTGGTGTCGTCCTTCCTGGAAGCGCGCTACCCGTTCACGCAGCCCGAGGACGCGACGAGCGTGGTGAACAACGCGCGGCAGGCGTACATCGCGGCACGGGAGGCCGACCTGCCGGTGGGAGTGGCGCGCGAGCTGGACGGCGTGCCCGACGACTGCGCGCTGTACCTCGTGCCGTCGATGAAGCAGCTCACCGCGCCCACGTGGCGGACGTTGGTGCAGCGGGCCGAGGCGGGCGCGGTGGTCTACGCGTCGTACTTCGTCGGCGAGCACCGGACGCAGCGCGGACCGTGGTGGCCGAGGCTGGACGAGACGTTCGGCGTGGTGAAGCAGCTGCGGTACGGGCTGGTCGACCCGATCGAGGACGACGAGCTGCGGATGGTGCTCCAGCGCGACTTCGGTGGCATCGGGGCGGGCGAGGAACTGGTCTTCCGGGTCGGTGGGACGGACGGGTCCCGCGCTTTCCTGCCGGTGGTGCCGGACGGGGCGGAAGTCGTCGCGGTGAACGGGCACGGTCGGCCCGCGCTGCTGCGGCACCGGGTCGGTGACGGGTGGCTGGTGCTGTGCACCTACCCGGTGGAGCACATGGCCGCCATGACGCCCCGGGTCAACCCGGAGCCCACGTGGCGGCTGTACGCGGCGCTGGCCGAGGTGGCGGGCGTGCCGCCGCGGGTGCGGGTGGACGACCCGCTGGTGTCGACCGGGTTGATGGAGCACTCCGTCGACGGTCGGGTGTTCGCGTGGTTCGTGAGCGGGCACCCGTCACCCGTCGTGGTGAAGCCGGTGGTGGCCGGCGGGTCGCTGGCGGGGTTGGACGGCTCGCCGTGGGACGCGGTGGAGCTGGGTGCGTTCGGCGTGCTCGTCGGGGAGGTGCCGGCATGAGGATCGCGGCGGCGGAGGTCGTGGTGACGTGCCCGGGGCGGAACTTCGTCACGCTCCGGGTCACCACCGAGGACGGGATCACCGGCCTGGGCGACGCCACGCTCAACGGGCGTGAGCTGGCGGTGGAGGCGTACCTGCGGGAGCACGTCGTACCGCTGCTGGTCGGGCGGGACGCGTCGGCGATCGAGGACACCTGGCAGTACCTGTACCGGGGCGCGTACTGGCGGCGCGGCCCGGTGACGATGGCCGCGATCGCCGCCGTCGACACGGCGTTGTGGGACATCAAGGCGCGCGCGGCCGGGATGCCGCTGTACCAGTTGCTCGGCGGGGCGTGCCGGGTCGGGGCGCTGGCGTACGGGCACGCGTCCGGGCGCGACCTGCCGGAGCTGTTCGACTCGATCCGGCTGCACCTCGAACTGGGGTTCCGGGCGATCCGGGTGCAGACCGGCATCCCCGGGCTGGACACGGTGTACGGGGTGGCGGCGTCGGCGGCCGGCGGCGGTGACCGGTACGACTACGAGCCGGCGCGCCCCACCGCGTTGCCGGTGGAGGAGAGCTGGGACACCCGCGCCTACCTGCGGCACGTGCCGTCGGTGTTCGAGGCGGTGCGGTCGGAGTTCGGCCCGTCGCTGCCGCTGCTGCACGACGGGCACCACCGGATGACCCCGATCGAGGCGGCCCGGTTGGGCAAGGCGCTGGAGCCGTACGACCTGTTCTGGCTGGAGGACGCCACGCCGGGCGAGGACCAGGCGGCGTTGCGGCTGATCCGGCAGCACACCACCACGCCGCTGGCGATCGGCGAGGTGTTCAACTCGATCCACGACTACACGACGCTGCTCGGCGAGCGGTTGATCGACTACGTCCGGTCGGCGGTCACCCACACCGGTGGCGTGACGGCGTTGAAGAGGGTGCTCGACTTCGCCGCCGTGTACGGGGTGAAGTCGGGGATGCACGGGCCGACGGACATCTCGCCGGTCGGCATGGCCGCCGCGCTGCACCTGGACCTGGCCGTGCACAACTTCGGCATCCAGGAGTACATGCGGCACGCGCCGGAGACGCTGGAGGTGTTCCGGACCTCGTACACGTTCGCGGACGGCCTGCTGCACCCGTCCGACGCTCCGGGGTTGGGGGTGGAGCTGGACGTGGCCGCCGCGGCCCGGTTCCCCTACCGCGCCGCGTACCTGCCGGTGAACCGGCTGGCGGACGGAACCCTCCACGACTGGTGAGCGGCCCTGCCCGCGCCGATGGTGGAGTTCGCCGGGACCTGGCGGCGGACCCCGAACGTCGTCTGCTCGCGGACGCGGGAGCAGGCGGGGCCGAACGCGACGATCGTGCGCTGGCGGAGGTGCGGGCGTTCCGTGAGCGGCGAGCGGTGCCCTGGTGGTGGGCGGCCCGGAGCGGGGCCGCACCTGCGCGCGTTCCCCCGGCTTCGGGGGAACTGCGGCGGTGGCGGTGGCCGGGGTGGTCAGGGCCCGACCCTCGGCGCGGTCAGCGTGACGCCCTCCTGGCGGACCTCCACCGCGTCGTCGGTGAACGTGAGCTCGCAGCTCAGGTCGACCACGCGGAACCGGCCGTCGGGCAACGGGGACAGCGGCAGCGGCGGTTGGGCCACCACGGTCGCGGGTGTGCGCGAGCAGGTGCCGCAGGGTGATCACGGTCCGCCGCCCGCCGGTCTCCGGCACGCGCCACGACGTCAGGTACGCGTGGATGTCCTCGTCGAGGTCCAGCACTCCCTGGTCGACCAGCCGCAGCGCCCCGAACGCGGCGACGTGCTTGCTGATCGACGCGGCTTGGAAGGGCGTGCGCGGACCGGCGCCGAAGCCGCCCGCCCAGTGCCCCTCGCCGTCCCGGCGCACCGCCACGCTGACCGCCGGCACGTCGTACAGCCGCATCAGGTCGACCAGGTCCACCCGGTCCGGCGACGGGTGCCGCCACCCCGACTGCCGTTCCAGCGCGGTCAGCACCTCGGACCACTCGTCCGGTCGCGCCACGACACCACCCCCGGCGTCCACCGTAGCGGCGGCCGGAACCGGTCAGAGCCGGAACGCGGCGCGCACCACCGCGCCGTCGAACGGCCGGTTCCCGGACTGGACCGGCATGGCGTCCGGCGGGCGCGGGCCGACCAGCGACGCCGCTTCGGCGGGCAGCCCCACCCACTGGTCGGCCACCGCCACCTCCAGCGGCGCGCCGGGGTCGAGGTCGCAGGTGATCTCCCGGCTGACCGGTCCGTACAGCTCGAACGCCGAGCCGGGCAGGTCGGCCGCACCGAGGCGGCAGCCGCGCAGGCCCCGGTCGGACAGCTCCACGTGCGTCCGCCACGCCCGCCCGGTCGGCGTGACGCGGAACGTCACGGTCCGCACCGACGCGTCGGCGGAGGTCACCAGCGTCGCGGTGGGCGCGGGCAGGGCCAGGTCGGGCGCGTCGGCCCGCATCATCGGCTGCGCGGACACCGGGTGGGCCGACGCCACCCGTTCCGGGTCCTGCCCCAGCACCCGCGAGGTCCACTCGTCGGGCTCGGGGTCGGCGGACAGCCAGCTCGACCGGCCGCCGTCGGCGTCCTGGAGGTAGATCAGCGAGTCGGGACGCGGCTCGTCCGGCGCGAAGCCGAACCGCGCGGTGCCCACCGCGAGCAACGCCACCGCGACCGCCGTGACGCCGAGCGCGGGCCACCACGAGCCCGTGGACAGCAACGGCAGCAGCAGCACGCCCGCCAGCACGCCGAAGACCACCGCCACCGCGCTCAACGGCATGCCCAGCGCCACCGCCATCGTGCCGACCAGCGGCGGGAAGATCGCCGCCGCCACCAGCGGCGGCAGGAACGCGGCCCGCGTCGTCCACAAGGCGGGCAGGCCGGCCAGCAGCGTCCACTGGAACAGGAAGCTCGCGCCCGGCACCGCCACCACGGACACCGCCAGCAGCACGGCCGTCACCACCAGCACCCCGGCGACCACCTCGTCCACCGACCACCGCCGCGCCACGCGGGCCGCCGCGACCAGCGCCGCCAACCCCAGCACGCAGAACCCGGCCACGAACCAGCCCCGCTCGTGCGGCTCCGACAGCGCCAGGAAACCCAACCCCGGTCGCACCGCCGCCACCAGCAGCCACGCCCCGAACGACACGGCGCCCGCCACGACCACCGCGCCGACCGCCACCCCGGCCACCGCCGCCACGCCCCGCCACCGCAGACGTCCCCGACGCGCACCCGGCACCAGCAGCGCCGCCAGGGCCGACACCGTGAGGACGGCCAGCACCACGGCGAGCCACGTCGGGTACCGCACGAGCACGCGCGAGAACAGGTCGAAGTACACCGCGTCGCCGCCGCGCACCCGCAGGTCTCGGTCGCCCAACGCCCGCACGAGGCCCACCATCGTCTCGCCGTGGTGCTGCAGGCTGCCCCGGTCCAACCGCTCCACGTCGTCGTACGGCGAGTGGTAGTCGCGCACGTGCTCGATGAACGCGCTGTTCAGCCCTCGTGCGCCCGCTTCCTGGAACACGGTGAAGTCGCTGTAGTTCGGCATCCGCCGGTACACCTCGTAGGCGAAGGAGTTCGCGATCGGCCTGCTGCTCGCCCCGCCGAACGCCGACACGAACGGCGCGTTGTCCGCCCCCGTCTGGAACATCCACACCGGCCCGCCGCTGCCCCGCGCCTCCCAGTTCAGCACCGCGCCGACCCCGTCGACCCCGTTGCGCCGCACGTAGGCCTGCGCGCCGAGCGTCCCGGCCTCCTCGCCGTCGGTGAACAGGAACACCACGTCGTTGCGCACACCGCCGCCGGACGTCAACGCCCGCAGCGCCTCCAGCATCGCCGCCACCGCCGCGCCGTCGTCGGCCGCGCCCGGGCCGGTCGGCACGGAGTCGTGGTGCGCGACCAGCAGCAACGCCTTGCCGCCGCTCACCGACGGGTCCGTGCCGCGCACGCGGGCCACGACGTTGTGGGTGGTGGCGACCCGGAGCACGCCCCGCCACGGCCGGACCACGTCGTCGGACTCCACCGCCACCTCGGCGCCGAAGCCGCGGGCGGTGTCGGCGATGTAGTCGCGGACGCGCTCGTTGTCCGCCGACCCGATCGGGTGCGGCCGTTGCGCGACGGCCCGCAGGTGCGGCTCGGCGCGGCCGGCGGCGAACTCCGCCGGCGGGGCGTCCGCCACCGGCGCGGGCGGGCGGAACGCGAGCACGGCCAGCACACCCACCACGGCGATCACCGTGAGCGGGACCAACACCCGGCGGATCATCGGCAGACCCTACTCCGGCGGAAACACGTTCGACAGGGCCCGGAGCGCGGCGCACCATGTGCGCCATGAACGCCCTGCCCGCCGGCCTCACCGTCCGGTCACCACACCCGGACGACGCCGAACCCATCCTCGGCCTGGTGCACGCCTACACCACGGCGGTGATCGGGTTCGCCGACTACACGCTCGACGACATGCGCGACGAGCTGTCCCGCCCGGGCTTCGACCTGGCGCGCGACGCGTGGCTGGTGCTCGACGCGGCGGGCGCGCCGGTCGGGTACGCGACGGCGAACGGCAAGAGCGGCAGCGACCAGGTCGACGTCGACGTGGTGTCGGCCGACCCGGCGGTCGCGGACTGGCTGTTCACCAGGGTGCTGGACCGGGCGCGGGAGATCGGGCGCGCGGGCGGGCACGAGGAGGTGACCGTGGACCAGGGCGTCTACCGGGACGACACGGCGTTGCGGGCCCGGGTGGCGGCCCTGGGGTTCGCGGCGGCGACCACGTTCCACCGGATGCGGATCGACCACGTCGGCGCCGTGCCGCCGCCCGCGCCCGTGCCGGGGCTGGTGCTGCGGCAGGGCGTGCGCGAGGACGTGCGGCGGGTCGCGCACGAGGTGTGGAACGCGTCGTTCGACGGGCACTTCGGGTTCGTGCCGAAGCCGTACGGGCAGTGGCACGCCGAGCTGGAGGCCAGGTCCACCTTCGACTGGCCGGGCCTGTGGCTGGCCGAGCTGGACGGGCGGCCCGCCGGGTTCCTGGCGTGGACCGACCAGTTCGCCGACGAGAAGTGCGGGTACGTCGGCCACCTGGGCGTGGTGCCGGAGGCGCGGGGCCGCGGCGTGGCGAAGCACCTGCTGGGGCACGCGTTCCACCTGGACGCCGCCGCCGGCCGGGTCGGCACGATCCTGCACGTCGACTCGAACAACCCGACGCCCGCGCTGACCCTGTACGAGTCGGTGGGGATGCGGCCGGTGCTGGTCATCGACGTGTGGCGGGTCCGCGTCGCGTGAGGGCCGGGCGTCGGGCCGGCCCCTCGGCCGGCTCACGACGCCGGCCCTCGTCGCGGCGGACGACCGGCTCCTCCGCCGTCAGGCGTTCTGCTGTCCGTCGATCATCCACTGCCCGTTGACCTTGACCAGCGTGTACAGGTGGTTCTCGGACTGCGTGGCGCCGCCCTTGAACGTGTACGACACGGTCGCCGTCACCTGCTCCGGGCCGACCGCGCGCACGTTGCTCACGCTCACCGCGCTCATCTGCCCCCACCAGCCCTGGTAGTCGGCGAAGGTCCGGGCCCGCGCGGCCTTGAAGCCGTCGGTGAGGCGGGCGTAGGCGGGTTCCAGGTTGGTCGGCAGCAGGCCGTAGTAGTCGCTCAACGCCTGGTCCGGGCCGATCTCGGCGGGCGGCTGGGTCGTGTCCTGGGTGGAGGTCGGCTCCACCGCGGCGGTCGTGGTGGTGGTCGTGGTCGGCTCGGCTTGGTCGGTGGTGGTCTGGGCGGGCGGGTCCTCGGCGGCGGACGTGGGCTGGGCGGTGGTCGCGGTGGTGGTGCCCGAACCGGCCGACGGCGAGCCGCCCTCACCACCCCGGTTGAGCAGGTACGCGACGGTCGCGATGGCGAGCAGGGCCACGACGGCGAGCGCGATCAGCGCCTTCCGGTCGCCGCGCTTCTCCTCGCCGCGCGGCGCCACGTCGGCGGGCGTCGGCGTCGGCGCCGGCTGAGGAGGCGGTGTCGGCTGGACGGGTGCCGGCTGGACGGGTGCCGGCTGGACGGGTGCCGGCTGGACGGGTGCCGGCTGGGGAGTCGGCGCGGGTTCGGCCGGTTCCGGCTCGGGCTTCGCGGCGGCCGGCGGCGGTGCGGGTTCCGGCTCGGGCACGGGGTCCAGCGGTGCGGCCAGGATCGCGGTGGGCGCGGGTTTCGGCGGCACGGGCGGCGCGGCGCCGTCGAACCGCACGCCGCGCAGCATGTCCGCCGCCTCGGCCATGGTCGGCCGGGTCTCCGGGTTCGGATCCAGCAGGCGCATCAGCACCGGCTCCAGCGGACCGGCGTTGCGCGGCGGCGGGAACCGGCCGTCGGCGACCCGGTGCAGCAGGGCGATCGTGTTGCCGTCCACGCCGAACGGCGGCGTGCCCTCCAGCGCCGCGTAGAGCGTCGCGCCCAGCGCGAACACGTCGGCCGGGAACTCGCCCTTGCCACCGCGCGCCACCTCCGGGGCCAGGTAGGCCGGGGTACCGACGAGCATCCCGGACGCGGTGACGGTCGCCTCGTCGGCCGCGCGCGAGGTGCCGAAGTCGGTGACCTTGACCGTGCCGAACTCGGTGACCAGCACGTTGCCCGGCTTCACGTCCCGGTGCACCACCCCCGCCGCGTGCGCGGCGGCGAGCCCGTTCGCCAACTGCGTGCCCAGCCGGACCACCTCGTCGGCCGGCAGCGTGCCGCGTTCGGTCATCACCGTGGCCAGGCTGCGCGACGGCAGGTACTCCATGATCAGCCACGGGTGGCCGTCGTGCTCGACCACGTCGTACAGCGCGATCACGTTGGGGTGCGACAGGCGGGCCGCGATGCGCCCCTCCCGGACCGCCCGGTCGATCGACTCCTGGTCGAACCCGATGCGGGACAGCAGTTCCTTGACCGCGACGACGCGACGCAGCCGCTGGTCCTCGGCGCGCCACACCACCCCCATCCCACCCGTGCCGATCCTCTCCGTCAGCCGGTACCGGCCTGCGATAGTGCGGTCCTCCACCCGTGCTCCCAACGTCGCGCGCACGTCCGGCGACGGGGGTACCCGATCGGGCTACCACTCGAACGTGCGTTTCAGTCGTAACACTTCCAGTGCCCGTTTGTCCCTTCACCACGCGGGTCGATCACGCAGGTGAGCCGCGTGCCACTCCGGACACCGGACCGGGAAGTCCTCTGTGGACAGCCGAGGGCGGGGCTGCGCCGAACGGCGGCAGGCCGTTGCGCCGGAACGACCAGGGTCGGGCTGGTGGCGTCGCCGGCCAGGCCGGGCCGCCGTGGAGGAGGGACACCGTGACCGATCCCGACCGGGTGCCCGCGGACGTCGACACCGAACGCCCGTCCGCCGCGCGCGTCTACGACTACCTCCTCGGCGGCGGCTACCGGGCGGCCCTCCCCTGCGGCGGCTACGTGGCCATCTCGCACCTGACCGCCGGCCCCGACCCCAAGTTCTTCCGACCTCACGACCAGCAGCTCGCCCGGCCGCTCGGTGAGGTCGTGGGGATCGGGACGTCACAACGTCGGGTGCGGCGGCGATAGTGTCGGGCACCATGGACTACCCGATCGCGCGTCGACCCGGGTTCGACCCGCCGGCGGAGTTCGCGTCGCTGCGGGCGCAGGCGCCGGTGTGCCCGGTGTCGTTGCGGCACGGCCAGCAGGCCCACCTCGTGACGCGGTACGACGACGTGCGGGCCGTGCTGCGCGACCACGGCCGGTTCTCGTCGGACCCGGGCACGCCGGGGTTCCCGCAGTTGCGGCCCGTGGTGGACCGCAAGGCCGCGCCGGGCAGCTTCCTGGTCACCGACCCGCCCGAGCACACCCGGTACCGGCGGATGCTGACCGGCGAGTTCACCGTGCGGCGGATGGCGGCGCTGCGCCCCGAGGTGGAGCGGATCACCCGGGAGCGGTTGGCGGCGCTGCGGTCCGGGCCCCGCCCCGCGGACCTGGTGGGCGGGTTCGCGCTGCCCGTGCCGTCGGACGTGATCTGCCTGCTGCTCGGCGTGCCGATAACGGACCAGGAGTTCTTCTCCACCCGCAGCCGCGCCCACCTGGACCGGTCGTTGTCGGCGCCACAGGTGCAGGCGGCGTTGGACGAGCTGCACGGGTACCTGGCGGACCTGATCCGGTCCCGCCGCGCCACGCCCGCGGACGACCTGATCAGCCGGTTGGTGCAGGATCCGGGGCTCAGCGACGAGGAAGCCGTGGGGATGACCGTGCTGCTGCTCGTCGGCGGGCACGAGACCACGGCGAACTCGATCGCGCTGTCCGTGCTCGCGTTGCAGCGGGACCGGACGTGGTGGGAGGCGTTGGTCGCGTCGCCGGACCTGGTCGACGACGCGGTGGAGGAACTGCTGCGGTTCCTCAGCCCCGTGCACCATGGGGTGGTGCGGGCGGTGGCCCGTGACGCGGTGGTCGGCGGGACGGCGCTCGCGGCGGGCGAGGGCGTGATCGCGTCGCTGTTCGCCGCCAACCGCGACCCGGCCGCGTTCCCCGACCCCGACCGCCTCGACCTGCGGCGCGACGCGCGGGCGCACCTGGCGTTCGGCAGCGGGGTGCACCAGTGCATCGGGCACTCGTTGGCGCGCTTGGAGATGCGGGTGGCGCTGCGCGCGCTGGTGACCGACCTGCCGGACCTGCGCGTGGCCGTGCCGTTCGAGGAGGTCGAGTTCAAGTTCGACGCCCCGATCTACGGGCTGCGCTCCCTGCCGGTCACCTGGTAGGCACGTCACCGTGCCCCGGCACGTGCGGGCGCGGGGCGTGCGGTAGGAGGTCGGCGCCCGCCCGTGAGCGGGCGCCGGTCGGTCACTCCCCCGTGCTGAACGCGGCGTCGAACGAGGCGGCGGGCGGGTCGAACAGGTGCCGCCGGATGAACCCGACCGCCTCCTCAGCCCCGCGCAGCCGGTCCATGCCGGCGTCCTCCCACTCGACCGAGATGGGCCCGGTGTAGCCGATCGCGTTCAACGCCCGGAACGACTCCTCCCACGGCACGTCGCCGTGCCCGGTGGAGACGAAGTCCCAGCCGCGGCGCGGGTCGGCCCACGCCAGGTGCGAGCCGAGCCGCCCGTTGCGGCCGTCGAAGCGCTTCTTCGTGTCCTTGCAGTCCACGTGGTAGATCCGGTCGGCGAAGTCGAGGATGAAGCCGACCGGGTCGAGGTCCTGCCACACGAAGTGCGACGGGTCCCAGTTCAGGCCGAACGCGGGCCGGTTGCCGACCGCGTCGAGCGCCTTGCGGGTCGTCCAGTAGTCGTAGGCGATCTCCGACGGGTGCACCTCGTGCGCGAACCGCACCCCGACCTCGTCGAACACGTCCAGGATCGGGTTCCAGCGGCGGGCGAAGTCGGCGTAGCCCTCGTCGATCACGGCCTGCGACACGGGCGGGAACATCGCCACGTACTTCCAGGTCGAGGACCCGGTGAACCCGACGACGGTGTCCACGCCCAGCCGTGCCGCCGCGCGCGCGGTGTCCGCCATCTCGGCGGCGGCGCGCTGCCGCACGCCCTCCGGCTCGCCGTCGCCCCAGATCCGCGACGGCAGGATCGCCTGGTGCCGGAAGTCGATCGGGTCGTCGCACACGGCCTGACCGACCAGGTGGTTGGAGATCGTCCACACGTCCAACCCGTACTGCTTGAGCATCGCGCGCTTGGCGGGCACGTAGTCGTCGTCCGCCAACGCCTTGTCCACCTCGAAGTGGTCACCCCCGCAAGCGATCTCCAATCCGTCGTAGCCCCACCCGGAGGCCAGCCGGCACACCTCCTCGAACGGCAGGTCGGCCCACTGGCCGGTGAACAGCGTGACCGGTCGGCTCATCGCGACTCTCCAATCGTGGTCCACGTCGACTGCTGCCCGGCACTGTCCTCCACCGCCGCCAGCACCCGTTGCACCCGCAGCCCGTCGGCGAAGCTCGGCGCCGGGTCGACACCGTCGCCGATGGCCGTCAGGAAGTCCGCTGCCTCGTGCGTGAACGTGTGCTCGTAGCCGAGCAGGTGGCCCGGCGGCCACCACGCGCCCACGTACGGGTGGTCGGCCTCGGTGACCAGGACCCGCCGGAACCCGGCCGACGGGCCGTCGTCGGCCGAGTACACCGACAGCTCGTTCATCGACTCGAAGTCGAACGCCAGGCTGCCGCGCGTGCCGTTGACCTCCAGCCGCATCGCGTTCTTGCGGCCCAGCGCGTACCGGGTCGCCTCGAACGTGCCCAGCGCGCCGGACGAGAAGCGGGCCAGGAACACGGCCGCGTCGTCCACGGTCACCTCGCCGACCCCGTCACCGTCGGGCCGCGAGCGGACGAACGTCTCGGTGGTGGCGCTGACCCCGGTGATCAGGTCACCGGTGACGTACTGGGCGGCGTCCACGATGTGCGCGCCCAGGTCGCCGAGCGCACCCGAACCGGCCTTCTCCTTGCGCAGCCGCCACGTCATCGGCGACGCCGGGTCGGACAGCCAGTCCTGCAGGTACACCGCGCGCACGTGCCGGACCTCGCCGATCCGGCCCTCCTCGACCAGCCTGCGGGCCAACGCGATGGCGGGCACGCGCCGGTAGTTGAACGCGACCATCGACCGGACACCGCGTGCCGCCGCCTCCTCCGCCGCCGCGGCCATCGCCTCGGCCTCGGCGACCGTGTTGGCCAGCGGCTTCTCGCACAGCACGTGCTTGCCCGCGGCGAGCGCGGCCAGCGCGATCTCGGCGTGCGTGTCGCCGGGCGTGCAGATGTCGACGAGCTGGACGTCGTCCCGGGCGACGAGCGCGCGCCAGTCGGTTTCCGCGGCGGCCCAGCCGTACTTGGTCGCGGCTTCCTTCGTGCGCACCGGGTCACGGCCGCCGAGGACGGCCAGGCGGGGCGTCAGGGGCACGTCGAAGAACCGGTGGACGCTGCGCCAGGCGTGCGAGTGCACCGCGCCCATGAACGCGTGGCCGACCATGCCCACGCCGATCTCTTCCGTCATCAGCAGCCTTTCGCGACAGGTGGGAACCGGGTCAGGAGTCGAAGCCGACGTCGAGGTACTGGTCGACGTTCTCCTTGGTCACCACGGCGGAGTAGGTGGTGATGGACGCGGGGATGTCGTGCTCGGCCATGTCGCCGATGCCCTTGGCCTGGCCGAGCAGGCGGGCCAGCGCGATCGCCGAGGACGCCATCGACGGGCTGTAGAGCACGGTCGCCTTGACCACGCCGCTGTCGGCCTTGATCAGGTCCATCATGTTGCGCGAGCCCGCGCCGCCGACCATGACGAACTCCTTGCGGCCCGCGCTGTCGATGGCCGCCATCACGCCGATGCCCTGGTCGTCGTCGTGGTTCCACAGGGCGTCCAGCCTGGGCGCGGACTGGAGCAGGTTGGCCGTCTGCTGCTCGCCGGACTCGGAGGTGAACGCCGCCGCGACGCGCGGGCCGACCGAGAAGCCCGCCTTCGCCAGGGCGTCCTTGAAGCCCTGGCTGCGCTCCTGGGTCAGCGGCAGCGAGTCGATGCCCGCGACCTCGCCGATCACCGGGTTGCTGACGTTCTTCGCCTTGAGCTGCGCGGCGATGTACTCGCCCGCGTTGACGCCCATGCGGTAGTTGTCGCCGCCGATCCACAGCCGGTAGGCCAGCGGGGTGTCGAAGACGCGGTCGAGGTTGATGACCGGGATGCCCGCGTCCATGGCCTGGCGGCCGACCTCGGTGAGCGCCTTGCCGTCGAACGGCAGCACCACCAGGACGTCGACCTTGTCGTTGATCAGCGTCTCGACCTGGGCGATCTGCTGGTTGACGTCGTTGGTGCCCTCGGTGGCCTTGAACGTGACGTCGGAGAACTCGTCGGCCTGCGCCTTGGCGTTCTTCGTCATCGCCGCCATCCAGCCGTGGTCGGCGGCGGGCGCGGAGAAGCCGATGGTGACCTGCTTGCCGGGCTGGCTGTTCTGGCCCGAGCCGCCCGCGACGGCGTTCGGCGCGGAGTTGGCGGACTCGTTGGACGTGCAGCCGGCCAGCAGGGCGGCGGTGCCCACGGCGGTGGTGCCCCAGAGGAAGCGGCGGCGGTCGAGTGAGGGCATGGCGGACTCCCGGGTCGTGTGTCGGGGTGGTGGAGGCGGGGTCGTGGAGGCGGGGTGTGGCGCGTCAGGTGGCGTGCGTGCGGCGGCGGGCGGTGGTGCGCTGCAGGAGCACCGCGGCGACGATGATCACGCCCTTGGCGATGTTCTGGATGTCGGTGTCGAGGTTGTTCTGGGTGAAGATGTTGCCCACCACGGTGAAGATGAGCACGCCGATCAGCGTCCCGATCAGCGAGCCCCGGCCACCGCTGAGCAGCGTGCCGCCGATGACGACCGCGGCGATCGCGTCCAGCTCGTAGAACATGCCGTTGGTGGACGCGCCGGAGGTGGTGCGGGCCACGACCATGAGCGCGGCGATGCCGCAGCACAGGCCGGCCAGGCCGTAGACCAGCGCGGTGTGCCGGCGCACGTCGATGCCGGCCAGCCGGGCGGCTTCGGCGTTGCCGCCGACGGCGAACGTGCGGCGGCCGAACGTGGTGCGGTTGAGCAGCACCCAGCCGACCGCGAACACCGCGGCCAGCAGCCAGATCAGCACCGGGATGCCGAGGATGTCACCGCGGAAGAACGTGGTGAACCCGGTCTCGGTGACGACCTGCGTGCGGCGGCCGGACAGCCTTTCGGCCAGGCCCTTCGCCGACGCGTACATGGCGAGGGTCGCGATGAACGGCACGATCTTGCCGTAGGAGATCAGCACCCCGTTGACCAGGCCGCAGCCCAGGCCGACGAGCAGCGCGCACAGCACCATCACCACGGGGCCGTACGACTGGGTGGCGACGGTCGTCATCCACACGCCCGACAGCGCCACGATCGAGCCGACGGACAGGTCGATGCCGCCGCTGATGATCACGAACGTCATGCCGACGCTGACCACGCCGATCGCCGCCGCCAGCCGCAGCATCGTGGAGATGTTGGCCTCGGTGAGGAAGCTGTCCGGCCGGGTGGCGTAGCCGACGACGCACAGCACCACCAGCACGCCGAGCAGGCCGGTGAGCCTCAGGTCGAGGGCTCGGCGGTGTTTGCGCGGCTCCTGGGGAGCGGCGGATTTGGGGTCGAGGACCCTCACCTCGGTCACGGGGCCTCCTCGTTCACGGCGGCTTCGGTGACGGCGCTGCCCGCCATCACCAGGTCCAAGACGGCGGATTCGGTCAGCTCGGCGGCGGGCCGGTCGGCGATGACCTCGCCGTCGCGCAGCACCAGCACCCGGTCGGCGAGGCCGAGCACCTCGGCGACCTCGCTGGACACCAGCACCACGGCCACACCGGCGGCGGCCAGCTCGTGGATCACCCGGTACAGCTCGGCGCGGGCGCCGACGTCCACGCCGCGCGTCGGCTCGTCCAGCAGCAGCACCTTGCAGCCCCGGACCAGCCACCGCGCCACGACGGCCTTCTGCTGGTTGCCGCCGGAGAACTCGGCGACGAGCCGGCGCGGGTCGGCGGGCCGCAGGTCCAGCCGTTCCAGCGTGGCCCGGGAGTCCTTCAGCTCGCGGGCGCGGTCCACGAAACCGGCGCGGCTGTAGGCGGACAGGCTCGACAGCGTCACGTTGTGCGCGACCGGCAGGTCCAGCAGCAGGCCTTGCGCCTTGCGCTCCTCCGGCGCGAGGCCGATGCCCGCCTTCACGGCGGCGACCACGCTGCCCGGCCGGACCGGTTTCCCGTCGACCGCGACGTGCCCGGTGTCGGGCTTGCGGGCGCCGAACACGGTCTCCAGGATCTCGCTGCGGCCCGCGCCGACCAGCCCCGCGATGCCCAGGATCTCCCCCGCGCGCACGTGGAAGCCGACGTCGTGGAACTCGCCCTTGCGGGTCAGCCCGGTGACGGTCAGCACTTCCCGCGCGGTGTCCACCGTGGACGCTTCGCGGTGCGGGAAGACCGTCTCGACCTTGCGGCCGGACATCAGGTCGACCAGCTCGGAGGTCGGGGTGTCGGCGGGGAGGTTCGCGGCGACCGTGCGGCCGTCCTTGAGCACGGTGACGCGGCTGCCGATGCGGCGGATCTCCTCCAGCCGGTGCGAGATGTAGAGGACCGCGACGCCGTCCGCGGTGAGCTCGCCGACGATGCGGAACAGGTTGTCCACCTCGTCCGCGGCCAGGGCGGCGGTCGGCTCGTCCATCACGATGAGCCGCGCGTCGTGCGCCAGGGCGCGGGCCATCGACACGAGCTGCTGACCGGCGGCGGACAACCGGCCCACCTCCCGGTCCGGCCCGATCTCGGGATGGCCCAGGCGGGCCATCAACGTCGCGGCGAGGTCGTGGGCGGCCCGGCGGCGGGTGAAGCCGAACCGGGTCGGCTCGTGGCCCAGGAACACGTTCTCCGCCACCGAGATGTCCGGCACCAGGTCCAGCTCCTGGTACATGGTGGCGACGCCCAGCCGCAACGCGGCCACCGGCGAGGGGAGCGTGGCCTTCTCGCCGCGCCACGTTATCTCGCCCTCGTCGGGCTGGTGCGCGCCCGCCAGCACCTTGATCAGGGTGGACTTGCCCGCGCCGTTCTGGCCGAGCAGGCAGTGCACCTCGCCCTCGGCGACCTCCAGGTCCACCTGGTCCAGCGCGCGCACGCCGGGGAAGGTCTTGCCGATGCCGGTCATCCGGAGCAGGGTCATGCCGAGGCCCCTTCGTGTGAACCGCCCGTCTTCGGGGCACTTGCCTTGACCGGGACGACGGCCGGGTCGTCGAGCACCCGCCGCAGCGCGGCCGGCGCCGCGCCCCCGCCGCCCGCGGTGGAGCCGGGCGTGGACGCGGCGATCGCCGTCCGCCCGTGCCGCCGCGGTGCGGCCAACCAGTCCCGCAGTGCGGCGGAGTAGCCGCCGAGCACGATCTTCCGCGGGGTGAGCAGGACCGACAGGCCGGACGCCGGGGCGTCGGCCGTGCGGTGTGGCGCGTCCGCGCCCGGCCCGACCCGCGTCTCCCGGCAGCCGCGCCGGCCGCACGCGCGGGACGTGCCGCCCAGCGGGTCCGGCACCGTGCGGTCGCCGTTGAGGTGCACGAGGTGGTCGACGGGGTCGCTGCCGCGCTCGGCGCGGGCGGCGAGGTCGACCTCGTTGTCCAGGTCGAGCCGGCAGAGGGGCAGGCCGGCCACCACGGCCCCGTCGCGCCGGCGCGGCCGGTCGGCCGTGGCGCGGTCGGCCCGGCGACGCGGGCGGACCGCGCCGGGCCGCGGTTCCACCAGCCGGCCGGGCCTGCTCCGGGAAGTCGTGGTGCCCGTCCGCTCGACCAGGCCGCGGTTCTCGAGGTCGGCCGGGAGCGGGGCGACGGCAACCTTCGACAAGCCGGAGCGGACGGCCGGTTGAGCGCGCGAGAGGGGACCGCGGACGCGGAGCGCGCGCAGGGGAAGGGCGCGCTTGGCCCCGCGCCTGCCTTCGGTCTGCGCCTGCATCGGTACTCCGACTTCGTCGAGGGAGTCGATCGAACGAGGTGGTCCAGCTCACGTTCTCCGGTGAGTTGCGGCAGATCCTGACAGTTGGTCGCGCGCTCTGACAAGAACTAGGGCCCACTTTTGTCGATTCGTTGCAAAAGTCGGCCCTCTTCTGACAGAAGCTCGTGATTGCTTTCGCGAACCGCCGTGCGCGGCCTGATCCGCGCCGCGGCGCGATCAGGAGCCTTCGGAGGCGGCGCGAAGGACCTCGGCCAGGACCAGCCCGGCTCGCACGGTGTCCGGGTGGTCGTCGCCCAGCACGCGCCGGCAATCGGCCAGCGTCTTCTCGGCCAGCTCGCGCGCGGCCCCGTGCTCCCCCAGGACCATCAGGTCGAGGGCGAGGTTCTTGGCGCTGCGGAACGTCTCGGGGTGGTCGTGCCCGAGCACGCGCCGCCGCCGGATCAGGGTGTCCTCGTTCAGCTCACGCGCCGCCTCGCGCTCGTTCGCCGCCGACAGGTCGACAGCGAGGTTGGCGGCCGACGTGAGCGTGTCGGGGTGATCGTCGCCGAGCACGCGCCGTCGGCGGCTCAAGGTGTCCTCGTCCAGTTCACGCGCCGCCTCGTGCTCGCCCAACTCCGTCAAGCTCACCGCCAGGTTGTTGGCGGAGCTCAATGTGTCGGGGTGATCGTCGCCGAGCACGCGCCTGCTGCGGCGCAGGGTGTCCTCGTTCAGCTCGCGCGCCGCCTCGTGCCGGCCCGAGATGTGCAGTCGCAGAGCGAGGTTGTTGGCGTACACCAGGGTGAGGGCGTGGTCGTCGCCGTGGTGATCGATGGCGAGTCGGTGTGTGCGCTGGGCGTGCGCCAGGGCGTGGTCGGACTGTCCCGTGGTGGCGAGGTAGGTGGAGATGCCGCCCAGGAGTGTCAGCAGGTCTTCGCGGTGAGCGGTGATCAGGGGTTCGCGGTCGGGTGCGACCACGGCGAGCAGGTGCGGCAGCAGCCGTTGCCACTGCGGCCAGACCGCCGGGGTGTTCCACGCATAAGCGGGCCGGTTGCGATGCAGCAGCAACAGGGCGATGGCGGCCCAGTTGTGCTCAGGTCCACCCGGCGCCCGGTCGGTGCCGGCGCGGAGGAGGGCGGCGGGGATGCGGTGCAGCAGCAGGGTGTCGGTGTCCACCCGGACCAGGGCGCGGTGGCGCAAGCCGCGCACCGTGTCGGTGAACGACAAGGGGTCGGCGGCGACGGTGGCCAGCGGTTCGGGCAGGACCTCGGAGTGGTCGGTGATCAGGGACAGCGGCACCGGTTCAGGGGCCAGCCAGGCCATCAGGGTGAGCAGTTGCAGGGCGGCGGGGTCCCGGTCGGCCAGGTTGTCGAAGGCCAGTGACCACGACGCGGCCACCGACACCCGACCCGCGTCGTGGCCTCGGCGCAGCAGTTCGCGGGCACGGGTGTCGAGCAGGGACAGGTACTGCCCGGGGCTCAGGCCGCCGTCGGTGAGCAGGGCGGCGGCCTGGTCGAGGGCGGACGGGAGGTGGCCCAGTGCCTCGCCGATCGCCTCGACCTGGTCGTCGGTGAGGACGGGTGCCTTCGAGCGCAGGAACCGGGCCGATTCGGGTGCGGTGAAGACGTCCAGTTCCAGGGTCTTGGCGACGCCGTCCCAGCGGGGGTAGCGGGAGGTGATCACGACCCGGGCCCGGCCGCCCGGCAGGAACGACGCCACGGCGTCGGGGTGCTCGGCGTTGTCGAAGATCAGCAGCGCCCGGTCGCGGCGGCGCAGTTCGCCCAGCACGCGCGGCACGGCGGCGGCGACCGGGGCGTCCGGGTCGACCAGCCCGAGCGCGTGGCCGAGCCTGGCGAGGTGCTGCGGGACGAGGTCGGGGTCCTCGGCGGGCACCCACCAGGCCACGTCGTAGGCCTCGTCGTGCCGGTGCGCGTACTCGATCGCGGTGCTGGACTTGCCGATGCCACCCATCCCGGCGATGGCCCGCACCACCACGGGGCCGGTGTCCGCCAAGGCCGCGGCCAGCTCGTCGAGCAGTTCACCCCGGCCCGTGAAGCCGTGCAGGCGCGCCGGCACGTTCCACACCCGCACGGCACGCGCCTGCCCCGGCGAGCCGGTGTCGGCGGCCGGGAGCGCGGCCAAGGCCTGCGCCACGGCGGTTTCCAGCTCGGCCGGTGTCCGCACGGTCTTCACGGTCAGGCCGCTGTCCATCAGCAGCCGGCGGCGGAACGCCTCCTGGCGCGCGCCGAACTCCGGGTCGCGGAACAACGGGCCCGGCCCGACCGCCGCCTCGTCCAGCAGGAACACCAGGCGCGGCTTGCCCAGCTCGGTCGCGGCCTCGAACTCCAGCTCGGTGTACGAGACGGTCGGCCGCTCCCGCACCGGCGAGCCGTAGCGGAACCCGGCCACCAGCACGTACACGTCGCACTCGGCGACCCGGTCCCGGCACAGCTGCGCGGGCGGCTGGTCCCGCGCGGTGAAGTACTCCATGTCCACCGGGGCGTCCCGCAGCCGCAGGACGGCCCGCTCGACCGCCGCGACGAACGACCCGTCCTCGGGCAGCCGCCGCAGCTCGGACGTGTGGCTGACGAACACCCGCCGAGCCCGATCACCCACCGGCCCACCCCGATCCGACGACAGCCCTACCCCCGCATCGTCCCGTCGCGCGCCGGCGTTGCGGGACGCGGGGTCAGCCGGCCGGGGAGAACGCGCGGTCGGTCCCGGACCAGGCCGCGCCCGTCACGCCGGCCAGCTCGCCCAGCTCCGACAGCACGATCGGCAGGTTGCCGGTGGCCAGCGGCAGCGACCGCCGGTAGACGGCGCTGCGCACCTCGGCCAGCAGCGAGTGGCCCAGCCGCGACACGCCGCCGCCGATGACGACCATGCCCGGGTTCAGGAAGCTGACCAGGGACGCCACCACGTGCCCGAGCCGCCGGCCGCCCTCGCGCACCAGGGTCGCCGCCGCGAAGTCGCCCGCCGCGGCGGCCGCGCCGACGTCCTCGGCGGTCAGCACGCCCTTGTCGTGCAGGGCGCCGGCCAGGGCGACGGACCGGCCGCTGCGGGCCAGCGTCGTCGCGTCACGCGCCAGCGCCGCACCGCCGAAGTACGCCTCCAGGCAGCCGACCTCGCCGCACGCGCACGCCGGGCCGAAGTCGTCCAGCCTGATGTGGCCGATGTCGCCGGCGGTGCCCGCGACGCCCCGGTACACCTTGCCGCCGAGCACGATCCCGCAGCCGATGCCGGTGCCGACCTTGACGAAGATCAGGTCTTCGAGGGACCGCGCGACGCCCGCGTGCCGCTCGCCCAGCGCCATGGCGTTCACGTCGTTGTCCACCGTCACCGGGCAGCCCCACCGGCCGGCCAGCTCGTCGCGCACGGGGTAGCGGTCCCAGCCGGGCATGATCGGCGGCGCGACCGGCATGCCGTCGCGGAAGCTCACCGGACCCGGCAGGCCGATGCCCGCGCCGATCAGCCGGCCCGGTGCCTTGGCGTAGACGACGTCGGCCAGCTCGGCGACGCGGCTGAGCACCTGCGCCGGACCGCTGCGGACGTCGCAGTCCTCGCTGCGGCTCTCCAGCACCTCGCACCGGCCGTCGGTGACCGCGACCGTCACCGAGGTCGCGCCCACGTCCACGCCCAGCACCCGCAGGTCGTCGGCGAGGTGCACCAACGTCGACCGCCGCCCGCCCCGACTGGCCGCCGGACCGCCGACCTGCACCAGGCCGACGTCCACCAGCCGGCCCAGCTCGGCCGTCAGCTTGGCCCGCGGCAGCTCCAGCCGCTCGCCCAGCGCGACCCGGGACATCGCGCCCTCGTCGCGCAGCAGACCGAGCAGCTCCGACTGCCTGCCGGAAACCACCCGCGGCTGCTGGCCGCTGCCCGTCGCGCTGCTCATGGCACCAATTTACGGCCAGCGGTCCTCCAGGTGCGCGGCCGGCGATCAGGGCGGCGTGCGACAGCGGCGTCGCCAGGTCCGCCACGTCGCCGTTCGTCGTGCAGTCGAGCAGCACCACGTCACCCGCCCCGCCCGGCTCCTCCGGCGAGTGCGCTTGGGGCCGGCCACCCGGGTCACGTCGAGCTTGCCCCGGTCGAAATCCTCGCCCTCGAAGACCTCCAACGCCTGCCGGACGCGCTCCACCGACTGCGGCGCCCGTCGGGCGCGAACGGCACGGGGATGCCGCCGTGCGGGTGGAACGGGCTGAGCCGCACCCACGGCTGCGACCCCTTCGACGTCACGTCCACCACCGCCGCCCCCGGATGCGCTTCGCCGACCACGCCGCACCACGCCGCCTGCTCGCCACGTGCACCGCCCGCGCACCCGCCTCCCCGGTGCGGTCGATGATGTCGAAGGGGTACGACGATCCCGGCCCGTCGACAGGTTCGCCGGGACGGCCGCGACGGGCGGGTCCGGCCACCGGGAATCCGGGTGCGCGGGCGGTCGGGGGGTGCTTGCATCGCGGCATGCCCATCGACCAGCACCTGCTCGTCCTGTTCACGCTGACCACCGTCGTCGCGATGATCACGCCCGGCCCGGACATGCTGTTCGTCCTCGGGTGCGGGATGCGCGGCGGGCCACGAGCCGGCCTGCTGGCCACCGCCGGCGTGGCGACGAGCGAGGCCGTCCACGTGGTCGTGGCCGCCGCCGGTCTGGCGGCGTTGTTCGCGGCGGTGCCGGTGGCGTTCACGGTGGTCCGCACGGTCGGCGCGGCCTACCTCGTCCACCTGGGCGTGCAGGCCATCCGCCACCGCGGGCGGGCCGTCGTCGGCGAGCAGGTGACGGGCGGCATGTCCGGCCGCCGCGCCTTCCTCACCGGGATGGCGACCAACCTGCTCAACCCGAAGATGGTCACCTTCACGATCGCGTTCCTGCCGCAGTTCATCAACCCGGACCTGGGCCGGGTGTGGCTCCAGTTCGCCATCCTGGGCGCGATCCTGATCGCCCTGGAGTTCCTGGTGGACGGCGCGGTCGGGGTGCTGGCCGGCCGCATCGGCGGCTGGCTGCGCCGCAGGCACGCCGCCCGCCGCCGGATCGACGTCGCGACCGGTGGCGTGTTCATCGGGCTGGGCGTCCGGCTGGCCGTGGAGCGGTGACGTCCGGCCGGCTCGGTCGAGCCGTCCACAGTGGACGGGCCAGTGACCTTGCGGACCAACGCAGCCCGGTCCACGTCGTCACGGTGTGTGGTCGCACACGGTCCTCCTGAGTGCGCTCGGCCGCGATCACCAGCGCGAACCCGGCCGAACGCCCCCGGGAACACCCTCGCGTGATCACGTCGACCACCCGGCCCGACCGGTCGCAGCGGTTGCGGGCCGGGCCGGGGCTTGCCAGGGTGGCGTTCGGGGTCCGCGTGGCGGAGGTCGGGCCGAAGACCCTCGGGACCGGCCGGCCGCGTGCACCCGCTGTGACGACGAGGAAGGGTTTTCGTGGCTCAGACGGTTCGTGGCGTGGTGGCCCGGGGCAAGGGCGCCCCGGTCGAGGTGACCGATGTCGTGGTGCCCGATCCCGGCCCCGGTGAGGCGGTGGTGCGGGTGCAGGCGTGCGGCGTGTGCCACACCGACCTGCACTACCGGGAAGGCGGCATCAACGACGAGTTCCCGTTCCTGCTCGGCCACGAGGCGGCCGGCGTGGTGGAGCAGGTCGGCGACGACGTCACCGGCGTCGCACCGGGCGACTTCGTGGTGCTGAACTGGCGCGCCGTCTGCGGCGCGTGCCGGGCGTGCCTGAAGGGCAAGCCCTGGTACTGCTTCAACACCCACAACGCCACGCAGCCCATGACGCTGGCGGACGGTACGCCGCTGTCCCCGGCGCTGGGCATCGGCGCGTTCGCCGAGAAGACCCTCGTGCACGCCGGGCAGTGCACCAAGGTCGACCCGCAGGCCTCGCCCGCCGTGGCCGGGCTGCTCGGCTGCGGCGTGATGGCCGGGTTCGGCGCGGCGGTGAACACGGGCAAGGTCGGCCGCGGCGACAGCGTCGCCGTGATCGGCTGCGGCGGTGTCGGCGCGGCCGCGGTGGCGGGCTCGCACCTGGCCGGCGCGACCACGATCATCGCCGTCGACCTCGACCCGCGGAAGCTGGCGTGGGCGCGCGGCCTGGGCGCCACGCACACCGTGGACGCGGGCACCGAGGACGTGGTCGCCCGGATCCAGGAGCTGACCGGCGGGTTCGGCGCGGACGTCGTGATCGACGCGGTCGGCCGGCCCGAGACGTGGAAGCAGGCGTTCTACGCCCGCGACCTGGCCGGCACCGTCGTGCTGGTCGGCGTGCCGACCCCGGACATGCGCGTCGACATGCCGCTGATCGACTTCTTCTCCCGGGGCGGCGCGCTCAAGTCGTCCTGGTACGGCGACTGCCTGCCCTCCCGCGACTTCCCCTACCTGATCGACCTGCACCGCCAGGGCCGGCTCGACCTCGACGCGTTCGTCACCGAGACGATCGCGCTCGACCAGGTCGAGGACGCTTTCGCCAAGATGCACCACGGTGACGTGCTGCGCTCGGTGGTGGTCTTCTGATGGTGCGCGTCGACCACGCCGTGACGCGGGGCACGTTCAGCCTCGACGGCCAGACGTTCGCGGTGGACAACAACATCTGGGTCGTCGGCGACGACACCGAGTGCGTGGTGATCGACGCGCCGCACGACGTGGACGCGATCCTGCGGGTCGTCGGCGGGCGCGAGGTGAGGGCGATCCTCGCCACGCACGCCCACGACGACCACGTGCGCGTCGCGCCGGACCTGGCCCGCGCGACCGGCGCACCCGTGCTGCTGCACCCCGCCGACCGGGTGCTGTGGGACCTGACCCACCCGGACGCGAAGCCGGACGGCGACCTCGCCGACGGCCAGGTGGTGGAGGTGGCGGGCGTCGCGCTGCACGTGCTGCACACGCCGGGCCACGCGCCCGGCGCGTGCTGCTTCCACGCGCCCGACCTCGGTGCGGTGTTCACCGGCGACACCCTGTTCCACGGCGGGCCCGGGGCCACCGGGCGGTCGTACTCCGACTTCGACGTCATCATCGACTCGATCTCGCGGCGGCTGCTCACCCTGCCCGACGACACCGTCGTGCACACCGGGCACGGCGACGACACCACCATCGGCGCGGAAGCGCCGCACCTGGGCGACTGGATGACCCGGGGGCGGTGACCGCGCGGCGTCAGTAGATCCGGGTCGACGTGTAGATCAGCGTGAAGCCGCTGTTGACCAGGGCGCCGGCGGGGTCGAAGCAGGCGATCCAGATCGAGGTGTCGTTCGCGAAGCTGTAGTCGTTGAGCTGCGTGATGGCGCAGTGGTGGCCCGCGCCGCTCGCGGTCACGTGCATGGTGCTGCGGATGTAGCCGTTGGCGAAGTGGGCCTTGTACCTGCCGGTCGCGGTCCGCTCCAGCGTCATCGGGGCGTTGCCCGACGCCCAGCGGGTGGTGATCGCCGGAGCGGGCGCGGACGGCGAGTCCTCGGCCACGAGGTAGTCGCCGACCGGTTTGCGCGGGTCGTCCAGCAGGTTGTGCCGGACGGTGAACGCGGCGGTGAACGCCGTGTCCGCCGGTGAGCCGTCCGGCGCCGTGCAGGCCAGGTCGGCGAGCTGCCCGCGCCGTCCCACCACGGCGCAGTGGCGCGCCACCGGGCCGACCGCGGTCACCTCGACCGCGCCGCCCACCGACCCCGGGAAGTCCGCCGTGTAGCGGCCGACGCCCGTCCTGGTGACCGCGCCCGCGTTCACGCCGTGCCGCCAGTCGGGCACGAAGGTCGGCGCGGTGGGCTGGTCGTCGAAGACGAACCCGCGCCGGGACGACGCCGACCCGGCCACGTACCGCAGGAAGAACGGCACGTCGTCCGGGTTGCCCGCCCGGTCGAAGCACACCACGTCGACCACCTCGTCCGCGCCGTCCTGGAACCACGTCGACGGCTGGCACGACACGCCCGGCTGGTAGCCGACCTTGCCGCCCCACGCGGCGTAGTCCTGCGCCGTCACCTTCACGCTGCCGCCGGGCGCGCCGACGGCGGGCAGCCGGATCCGCTGCTTGCCGATCTCGAGGTGCGTGGCGGTCGGGTAGCCGGCCGCGGGTGTGGTCATCTCCCACGGGCCGTAGGTCCAGTTCGCCTCGTTGTGGTTGGGCACCGCCGGCCCGGACAGCACCCGGGTGGTCCCGACCGCGCCGTCCACCGGCCAGACGCGGGCGTGCCCCCACGTGGCGGCGACCTCGACCCGGGGCGTGGGGGCTGATCCGGGGTCTGCGGGGCGTCCGACCTCGCCGGTGCCCGGCTGCCCGTCCTCGGTGACGCCACCCGGCGTGGTGGCGTTCGTCCGCGCAGGCGCAGGCGCAGGCGCGGTCACGGACGCGGTCGGTGCCGTGCCGCCCGGTGCGGTGGTCGTCGGGCCGGGTGCGACGCCGGTCCGCCCCGACGACGGCGGCCCGGTCACGGTGGTGGTCGGCGGCATGGCCGTCGCCTCCTCCCGGCTGCCCGACGCGGACATGGTGGCCAGCACGAGCCCGGTGACCGCCGCGATCGACACGACACCGCGCACCACGGCCGGGTTCTCCTGCGCCAGCTTCAGCAGCTGGGTGCCTCCCGGCGTGCCCGCCAGCACGGTCGCGCACGCGTCCCGCACGGCCTTCGCCGACGCGACCGCCGTGCCGCCCAGCTCGGCGACCCGCGCCACGACCAGGTCCGCGGTGGACGGCGAGGACCGGGCGGACAGGTGGCCGATCTCCGCGTTGAGCTCGCGCACGCGGGCCGCGAGCCGCTGGTCCTGGTCGTCCCCGCCCAGGCTGAGCGCACCGGCCAGCAGCTCGGCGGCCTGCCGGCTGCTGCCGTCGTTGAGCCGGCACACGGCCAGCGCGTAGCGGAACGAGACCTCCTCGCGCACCGACCCGGCGCCGATCGCGGCACGCAACCCGAGCGTGAGCACGACCGCCAACGCGCCCCAGTGCCGGGTCCGCGCGAGCGCGACGGACGCCGTGCGGGCCAGCGCCAGCGCGCTCTCGTGCTGCTCCGCGTCGAGGGCCCGTGCCAACGCGCGTTCGACGACGTCGAGCTCCCCGGCGACCGCGGCGGGTTCCGCGCTCGCCGCCCACTCCGCGAGGCGGGCCACGAGCGGCACCAGTTCGGCGCCGGCGAACCGCGTCACGACGTCGCTGACGCGGTAGCGGCCGTCCTCCCGGTGCGCCAGGCGCGTGCGCGCCAGGACGGCGGCACCCCGGCCCTCGGGCACACCGCAGGCCGCGGTGAGCAGGGAAGCACCCCACCGCACGTCGCCCAGCGCCACGAGCGGCCGCAAGGCCTCACGGGCGTCGTCGGTCAGCGAGCCGAGGACGATCGCGACCGCCTGCTCGACCACCTCGGCGCTGGACGCGCCCTCGGGCACCGCGCCCACGCGTCGGGCGGAGTCGCGCACCGCGGCGCGTTCCACGATGTCCAGGGGGTTGCCGCCGCACGCCCGCCAGTCGCTCTCCACCTCCGCCGCGTCCACGTCGTCGCCGAGTTCGTCCCGAGCCATCGCGAGCGCGTCCTCCAGCGGCAGCCCGCCCAACGGCCGCCTCCGGCCCGCCACCCACAGGTCGTCGCGCCGGGACGACAGCACGAACACGCTGCGCGGCATGGCCGCCAGCAGCAGCCGCGCTTCCTCGGGAGGCAGGTCCACCCCGTCGAGCACGACGAGCGCGCGGACCCGGCCGAGCTCCTCACGCGCCAGCCCGGCGTCCACGACCGAGTCGTCCTCGACCTCGAAGCACGCCTGCACGAGCTCCCGGATCGCGTGCGCGGCGGTCCGGAACCCCTCGCTCAACCACACCACGCCCACGTCGTCGCCGAGCACGCGCCCGGACAACGCCCCGCGGTCGCCGCGTGCTGGAGCAGCAGCGTCTTGCCCGAGCCCTTCGGCCCGGTCACCACCACGTGGCTGCCCGCGGCCACCGTGTCGCGCACGAAGGCCAGGTCGTCGGCGCGGCCCCGCAGCGGCGCGCGGGGAGTCCGCTGGACGGTCGCCGGGAGCGGCCGCCGCACGAGGTCGCCGCGCCGGAGCGGACGCCGCTGGTCGACCACGTCGTGGACGTGGATGTCCTGCCCGGCCTGCAGGACGTAGGCGCCCTTGAACGCCCACACCCGCTGGCCGGGCGCTCTCCGCCCGTTCCAGGGCCATCGCCGAGTACCCACCGCACGTCATCGTCCTACGGCAACGCGCATCACCGGCCGCAACGATGCGGACCCCGCGCGACCGGGACGACGTTCCGCCCAACGGGCGATGTCCCGCGCTTTCAGCGGCCGTCGCGCCGGCCGATCAGGAAGGTACGGCGAACGTCGACGTCGCGGTCGTGGGCAACGGGGTGCTCGGCCCGCCCGACCGGCCCGGTGCGGCCGGCCCGGCGGCCGGGGCGATGCTCAACTGCTTCGGCGAGGTCACGCGGCTCACCGATCGGCACCCGGCGGCCCGCGCGAAGTTCGCGTTCGCCCGGGAGGCGCTCGACCGGTGGCCGGCCCGGCTCGACCGGCTCGTCGACGACGCCGGGCCCGAGGCGGGCCGCGCCGCGCTCGACTCGCACGTGCCGGGCACGTTCGTCGTGCCGGCCAACGGGGCCGGGACGATCGCCGAGGACAACTTCGCCGCCCTGCGCCGGGCCGCGCTGGACTGCCACAAGCCGCACGACCTGGTCGACCCCGCCGACGTCCCCGGCCTCGCGGCCGCACCCCACGCACGCCCCGGAGCGCGCTGCACCTGCACCGCGAGGGGTGCGTCGACGCGCGCGCCGTGCTCACGGCCCCGGTGGAAGCCGCCCGGCGGCGTGGCGTGGCGCTGGTGGCCGGCACCGTCCGGGAGGTCGTGGCCGCTTCCGGCGTCGTGCTCGCCGCCGGCAGCACGAGCGGTGAACTGGCCGCCGGGGTGCTGCCCGTCGGGACGGCGCCGCCCGTGCCGCACGGCGCGGGATCGGCGTTGCTGCTCCGGCGGACCCGACCCGGGGGCACCGCGCACGTCGTCCGCACGCCCAACGGCGGCGCGAGCTGCGGCGTGCACCTCGTGCCGCTGCCCGTGACGGGACGGCACTACCTCGGCGCGACCAACTTCATCACCGGCCACCTACCTACCGCGACGGCTTCCACGGCTCACCCGTCATCGCCCGGCACCCGGCGGACCAATTGCTCGACACCGCGCCCGAGCCGCTGCCCCACTTCACGCCCGAACGGCTGCCGATCGAGACCACGACGCCCGAGCGGTCCGTCGCCGAGGCCGCGGCCCACGCCGCCGAGACCGCCCACGAGCACGGCCTGCGGCTGCCGTTCTTCCTCGACGGCGAACCCGTGGCCGCGTTCGTGCGCGAGCGCGCCCACCGGTTGTTCGAGCGACTCGGCGAGCCCGTCACCCTGCCACCGGAGGTCCTGCTGCTCGCGTTCACGCCGGCGGGGCCCGGCACCGACCCGGGCGGCGCGCTCGCCGACCACCTCCGCGCCGCCCGCGCCCACCACGCCTGACGCGTGCTCAGCGCGGCGTGGTCGGGCACCACGGCGCGCGGCGCAGGTCCACGTCGTGGCGGTTCGGGTAGTCGCCGCACGAGGCCAGCACGGTCGGCGGCTTGCCGTCGGCCACCCGCAGCACCGCCAGGAACTTGTCGATCGGCACCTGGCCGTCCCCGAAGTCGATCACGCCGCTCTCGCCGGACAGCGCCCGCGCACCGCCGATGTCGCTCATCTCCTTCCAGATGTGACCGGGCGAGACCGGGATGTCCCCGAGCTGGATCATGGCGTGCACGAACAGGTACAGCGCGTCGTAGGTGAGCGCGGCGTGCCCGTCCAGCGAGGGGTTCGCGTCACCCTCGCACTCCTCCGGCACGAGCTCGCGCAGCGTCTGGTGCATCTCCGTCGCCGCCGCGCAGCCCTGCGCGCCGATCGCGAACGACACGTACTCGAACGGGATCTCCGGGTGCTGGCCGCGCAACGTGTCGTCGGCGGCGTAACGGGCCACGTCGTCACCGGCGAGCAGCATGGGCGGGTCGCTCTTGCACCCGGCGCTCACGCCGTCCATCAGCTTGCCGAAGTCCGCGGGCCGGCCCGCGAAGAACACCACCTCGTCGTCGCCGACGTCGCACAGGCCCTGGCCGAGCCGCCGGGCGTCGGAGCCCTGCCCCACCGACACCGGCCGGTACGGCTCCTCGCGCACCCGCAGGCCCTGCTCGCCGAACCGGAGCGCCACGTCCAGGCGCAGGTTGGCCGCGTAGGAGTCCTCCTCGTCGCTGGAGTGCACGATCACCACGCCGCGCTTGCCCGGGTACGCCGAGCGCACGTGCCGCGCCGCGACCTGCGCCTGGCGGTCGTTGGTCGGCGAGATCTGGAAGTACATCCGGGACGCGGTGGGCATCGCGTCGTCCGACAGCGTCGCGGCGACCACCGGCAGGCCGACCTCGCCCAGCACGGTGATCGTGTCCCTGGTCGGCTTGCTGCTCAACGCCATGCCGAGCACGCCGATGACGGTCTTGTCCCGTTCCAGCACCGTCCGGAGCACCTCGGCGACCACACGGCCGTGCTGCATGGTCGAACCCGCGTTGCCCAGCAGCACCCGGATCAGCGGCTCGTCGGAGTCGGTGCGCTCGAGCAGCCGCGCCTGCCGCGCCGCGACGCCGACGAGCCGCGCGGTGTTGCTGGTGAGCACGTCCCGGCCGGTGCCCATCGCGGACACGTACACCACGGTCGCGTAGGGGCGGTTCGGGTCGCGCTCGTGCGCCGCCCGCACCTCCCGGTTCTGCCGCACGATCAGGTCCTGGACGTTGTTGAACCGGCGCAGGTCCTCGTCGTCGGCCGGCCCGAACAACGGCACCGGGCCCGTCGTGACGCCCACGCAGTCGTCACCGATCCGCCGCACGGTGTGCGCGTCGGGGTTGTCCCGGGCCAGGCCGCAGTGCTCCGACCGCCACCGCTCGTCCGCGGTGACGACGTCGCGCACGTGCCGGTAGCCGACCGTGGCGACCGACGCGAGCAGCAGCAACACCACCACCGCGAGCACCGGCGTGCGCGACCAGACCGGGGGCTGCCGCACGGACAGCGTCGCCGTGGGCGGCACCTCGCCCCGCACCACGGTCACGTCGGGCACCTGCAGCGGCAGGAACCACGCCGTGGGCCGGCGGGCGCGGCTGTCGGTGGCGAGCTTGCGCGCCCACGTCTCGTAGGCGTGGCTCGCCTGGCTGACCGGCGCCGGTTCGCGCTCGGCGGTGGTCTCCGCGTCCGGCGGCACCTTGGCGCTGCCGCTGATGATCACCAGCGGGTCGAACGCGCCGGTGTCGTTGCGGACGTCGTTGATGGTCTTCAGCACGGCGTAGCCGCCGTTGTCGCGGCGGATGCCGTCCAGCAGCACCACCGGGTACACCGTGCGGCGGGCCGACCTGATCCGCCACCACGACCGGCGGTACGCCCGGCGCACGTCCTCCAGGAACGCGTTGACCAGCAGCTTCGCCAACTGGCCGGTGTCCTCGCGCGGCTCGGCGCTCTGGCCGGGCACCAGCGCGGAGGTCAGCCGCTCGGCGAAGCCGATGAACGTGCCGGGGTCGTGCGGCGCGAGGTAGGGCTGGCGCAGCAGCCACCGGTACTCGCTGCCCGGCACCAGCCCGCGCAGCTTCGCCCGGAACAGGAAGGACGGCACGAGCCGCACCACCAGCCGCACCCACCACGGCGCGGTCCCGGCGGCGTCGTCCAGCACGTCCTTCAGGTCGTCACCGCTGCGGCGGGCCAGGTCCCGCTCCCGTAATCGGGTCAGCAGCGTCGCGGCCGACTCGGGGTCCGCGCCGTCCAGGCGCTGGTTCATCAGCCAGTAGACGAGCTCGAAGCGGCGGAACTCGTGCTTGCCGTGGCGGTCGTTCGCGCCGTGGGCCAGCTCGCGGGCAACGCGCACCAGCACGGAGCCGACCGCTTCCACCGCGCCCGGCTCGGGCACGCCGTCGCCCGGCTCCGCGAAGCGGTGGTAGGCGTGCGGCACGCGGCCCGGGTGCGCCCCTCTCAGGTGCGCCTGGAGGGCTTGGAGCAGCCCCTCGGCCTTCGTGCCGCGGACCAGGCACACCAGCGGGATGCCCCGGTCGCCGCCCGCCCGCGCGCCCGACCGGCGGCCGGGCAGCTCGCCGAACCGCGGTCGTTCGGTCAGGTCCTGCAGGAGCTTCACCAGCTCGTCCACGACCTCGACCGACGAAAAACGTTCCCCTGCACCGTGTTCGGCCACCGGACTCCTCGTGCGGACCAGCCTCGTCGCACCCCTCACCGGCGAGACGCAGGACGTCCGACTGTAGTCGTCCGGACGGTCCGGTTCGGGCGGTTCCCGCAGGAAACCCGCACGTCACCGCACTCTTGCGGATTCGGCGGCGCGGTGTCCGGGGCACTGTCCGGGAACTCGCGGAACGCCGCCCACGAACCGCTCCGCGCCGGCAGGAACGACGTCATGCGCAGGTTCGCG
Organism: Saccharothrix saharensis; assembly: GCF_006716745.1. NCBI lineage: Bacteria > Bacillati > Actinomycetota > Actinomycetes > Pseudonocardiales > Pseudonocardiaceae > Saccharothrix > Saccharothrix saharensis. Next base: position 1,782,285 of record NZ_VFPP01000001.1, read on the forward strand.
GTCGTGCTCATGGGGTTGGTCGTCGCACCCGCGGCGGCGAGCGGTGTCCGCCGCTACGAAGGGGAGATCGACGGCGCGCGTTATCGCGTGGTGGTGCCGGACCGGTGGAACGGGACGCTCGTGCTGTGGAGCCACGGCGCCTTCGCCTCCCCGCCCGCCGGAATCCCCCTGACCAACCGACCGGAGACCGAGGAGTACCTGTTGTCGCAGGGCTACGCCCTGGGCGCGTCCCTGTTCCGCACACCGGTCGGGTGGTCGGCCGAGGACGGGTTGCGCGACCAGGTGGCGCTGCTCGACTGGTTCGCGCGCGAGGTCGGCCCACCCCGGCGCACGATCTCGGCGGGCGGGTCGATCGGCGGCGCGACGTCGCTGGTGCCGGCGGAGCACAACCCCGGTCGCTTCGACGGGGCGCTGTCGCTGTGCGGCGCGACGGCGGGCGGCGCGGCGTACCGGAACTCCCGGCTCGACGTGGTGTTCGCGCTGTCGGTGCTGCTGGGCGTGGACGTCGACCTGGTCGAGGCGGCGGACCCGGCGGCCAACGAGGCGCGGCTGGTCGAAGCGGTCACGGCGGTCTCGGCCGACCCGGCGGCCCGGCCGCGGCTGGCGCTGGCGGCGGCGCCGGCGGACGTGCCGGGGTGGTTCGACCCGACCGCGCCACGCCCGGCGTCGGTGGCCGGGCAGGTGGAGTGGGCCGGCGTCTGGCTGCGGTACTTCCGGGTGTGGGCGGCCGGGCCGGCGCGGGCCGACCTGGAGCGGTGGGCGGGCGGCAACCCCGGTTGGAACGTCGGCGTCGACTACCGGCGGGTGCTGGCGCGGTCCGGGGAGCGCGCGCTGGTGTCGGCGGCGTACGCGGCGGCCGGGCTCGACCTGGAGGCGGACCTCGACCGGCTGGCCGCCGCGCCGAGGGTCGCGCCCGAGCCGCGGGCGGTGGCGTACCTGGCCCGGACCAGCCTGCCGGTGGGGCGCACGCCGTGGCCGGTGCTGACCGTGCACAACGCGGGGGACGGCCTGCTGCCCGCGTCGAACGGGACGGCGTACGCGGACCGGGTGCGGCAGTCGGAGCGGCTGCGCCAGTACGAGGTGGACCGGGCCGGGCACTGCGCGATCAGCGCGGCCGAGGAGGTCGTGGCGTTCCGGACGTTGCTCGACCGGGCCCGGACGGGGCGGTGGCCCGCGGCCGACGTCACCGCCATGAACGCCGCGGCTCGGGCACTGGGGTCGGCCCTGCAGGTGATCCGCAACCCGATGACGGGCGGCGACGCGGCGGTGAGCCCGGCGTTCGCGCCGTTCGAGGCCGGTCGTTACCCACGCCACCTGCCGTTCTGACACGAACGGGTGACACGACCAACACACAGTAGTCAGAAGTCCAGTAAAACGTGACGAGGGTCACCCATTGCTGCCCACACCTTGCCCCCGCTAAACACGAACGGTTACGTTCTCGGCCGCAGATCACGGTTCCATCACCGAAGGGACACGGGCCCGACATCCCCCGGGACGGCCCACGTCCACCTGGATCCCCCGCCAGGTCCGGTGACGGAGTTCCCCGACCGCAGGAGGCTGCACCCTTGGCTCGGCACGTCCGCCACAAGAACAAACGTGGGCAGACCACGTTCCAGGTACCCCCGCCGCCGCCCGGCTACAAGGGCGCGCACCGGGCCGAAGCGGAACGGGTCCTCCCCCGGCGCCTCGCCGGCGTGGCGGTGGCCGTCGGCATCGTCTCGGGCGCGGGCGCCGCGGCCCACGCGATGACCGGGACGTTCAGCCCGGTGGCCGGTGGCGCGGACCTCGGTGGCGTGCCGGACGACACGGCGCGCACCGGCAAGGTCGACACGGTCCACGCGGTGGACCTCGGCTCGGAGACCGCCCGGATCATCCGCCAGGAGCAACTGGCCGCGCTGCACACGTTCAACCAGGCCAGCGGCGTCGCGCAGGACGGCTACGCGGCCCGCAAGGCGGCCGAGGAGCAGGCGGCGCGGGAAGCGCGCGAGGCCGAGGAGGCGCGCAAGCCGCCGAAGCAGCGCCAGATCGAGGGCTGGATCCGCGAGGCGATCGGCATCCTGGCCGCGAACGGCACGCCGATCGACGAGAGCAGCGTCGACGAGATCTACACGATCATCCTCAAGGAGTCCAACGGCAACCCCAACGCCGTCAACACCTGGGACTCCAACGCCGCGCGCGGCACACCGTCCAAGGGCCTGATGCAGTGCATCGACCCGACGTTCCAGGCCTACAAGATCGCCGGCTACGACGACATCTACGCGCCGGTCGACAACATCATCGCGGGCGTCCGCTACACCTACGCCCGCTACGGCGGCTTCGCCCGCCACCCCGGCCTGGTCGGGATCGCCGCCGGCACCGGTTACGTCGGCTACTGACCCCGTTCGAGGTGCGGGGGTCCCCTGGCGGTCGGGGGACCCCCGCACCGGCGATGATCAGCCCAGGCGGAAGTCGGCCACCCGGATCGCGGACGGCGTGGTGCCGCTGGAGCGCCGCTGGTACCGGAACGACAGCACGCCGTCGACGGCCTCCCTGTCCAGTCGGTCCACCCACTGGCCCTGCTCGCCGACACGATCCGACCCCGCGGCATCACCCGGTAGGCGTTGTCGACCGTCCGCCCGCCGATCACCCGCGGCTTCGTGTCCCCTCCACGCGGAGGGGACACCTGCACGCGTGCCGCGCAACCCCTCGGCGGTCCTGTGTGGACCGGGTGCGGGCGGTCCTGCGTCGTGCTCCAGCGCGACCGCGACTCCCTGCTGTCCGGCTGACCCGTCCCGGAAGGTGGGGCGGACCCGCGTGCCGCGAACGGCCGGCCCACGTCGGGCGGCGGGTCCTCCCCCACCACCCGGCCGTCGGCCTCCCCGGTCAGCCGGCGGCCGGCTCCACCTGGAGGCGGATGTCCCGCAGGTGGTGCCGCACTTCGTGGACGGTGTGGACCGCCATCCAGGCCAGCGTCCGCGTGGTCGGTCCGGGGTAGGGGTAGACGAGGTCGCGGTCCCAGTCACCGGGGTCGAGGCGGGCGAGCACGTTGCCGAACAGCCCCGCCGCGTCGCCCAGTTGGCGCAGGACGTCGTCGAGGTCCTGCTCGGCGTAACCCTCGTGGTCGACCCGCTCGTCGCGGCCCATCGGCGCGAAGACGGGTCGCTCGGTGCGGCGCACGGCGAGGACCCGTTCCCGCTGCACCAGCAGCACGTCCCGCAGGTGGCAGGCGTACTCCAGCGGTGACCACACACCGGGTCGGCGGCGGGTCCGCAGGTCGTCGCCCGCCCGGCGGCGCAGGACCGACACGACCTCGACGACCCCGTCCCTGATCGTCGGGCCGGCCGCCGACGCGTCGGCCGGGTCGTAGGTGAAGTCGCACTCCCCGCAGTGGTCCACGCGGCCACGCTAGTGAGCGACGGGTGCCGCCGACAACCGCTCCGCCGCACGGGCGACGGCGTCGGACGTGCCGCCCGCCATCGCGGTCGGCTCGATCCCGTGCCGCGAACCGGTGGGACGTGCGGGCGTCCCACCGGTTCCGGCCGGGTCAGCCCAGCAGGCAGAGCAGGGAGCAGGCGGTCGCCGAGGACCACGCCGAGTACGACGGCGGGGTGCCGGCGGGCGAGTTGTGCGGGACGTAGCTCGCCTTCGCCTGGTTGGTGAGCGGGAACAGGGTCAGCAACGCGTAGGTGGAGCAGTAGAAGCGCTTGGTCTCACCCGGTTGCAGGGTGAAGGTGCCGGCCGCCGTTTCGCACGAGTACTCCTCGTAGTCCACGACGTGCGCGTCGACGATGGCCACCGGACCCTGGTTGGTCACCGTGATCCGCCAGTAGGCGGTCGCGTTGAGCAGGCCCAGCGTGCCCACCGCCGCCTTCTTGGCCCACGGCCCCGAACCGCCGGGGCCGCAGTGGGACGCGGTCTTCGAAGCGCAGATCTCCTTGTCCACCGTGACCACCGGCTGGCAGGCCGGGCCCGGCGCGACCGGGACGGTGACGGTGTTCGAGGTGAACGCGCCGGTGGTGTCCGTGCCGGTGGCGGTGTTGGCGACGTCGGACACGGTGCAGGCGGTGCCGATGGTCGTGCGGAAGCACACCTGCGGCGGGTCGCCGGTGAAGTCGACGACCAGCCGGGGCTGGTTGCCGCCACCGAAGTCGGCACCGCTGGTGAGCACCAGCGTGGTGGTGACCGAGATGGTCGGGTGGGCGGTCGGGGACACGCCGCTCAGGTCGACCGAGCCGTCCGGTGCGAAGCCGGGCGTCGCCACGGTCGCACCGTCCTGGTCCACCACGGTCACGCGCGACGCGCCGAAGTCGACGTTGCCGGGCGTGACGCCGACGAGCCGCGCGGAGCCGTAGCCCCGCACGTGACCGGACGCGCCGTCGCAGTAGAAGTCACCGGGCGTCAGCGAGACCTGGCCGCCGGACCGCACGCACGGCGACGCGCCGGTGAGCGGGTCCATCGAGAACAGCACGCCCGCGTCGCCGAGGCCGATCAGGCAGCCGGTCGGGGTGTCGTAGGCGTAGCCGTAGTCGCGGGTGTCACCGCCGTTGACGGTCGGGTGGGTGATCGGGTTGGGCACGCCCGCGCACGCCGACGCGGTGGTCCAGTCGTGGCAGACCGTCGCGCCCGCGTACCCGCCGCCCCAGATCGCCAGGTAGCTGCGGACGTGACCGCTCGGGTCGGTGATCACCTCGGGGTTGAACGCGATCACCCCTCCCGCCAGCCCGACCACCGAGGACGGCGCGGGCAGCGCCGAGCCGTCCAGGGCGTAGCAGGTGGTGATGCCCGGCGAGGAGCCCGTGGTGGTGGAGCACGCGCCGACCTGCGCGCCCGTCGTGCCGTAGGCGGTGTAGGCGTTGTAGGTGTAGTTGCCGGCCGCGCCGATGGGACGCGGTGAGGCCCACCCGGCGCACGCGGTGGTGGTCGCGGGGTCGAAGCAGCCCAGGGCCGCCTGGTTGGCGGTGTTGGGCCGTGACGAGGAGGCGAACACCTTGCCGGCCACGACCGTCACGGCGCCGTAGAACCACGGGTTGGCGGCCGTGTCGCCGCTGGGCGGGACGATCGGCGCGTACGGCTGGCCGGGGCAGGCGGCACGCGTGGCGACGGTCCAGCACAGCACGGCGCCCGAGCCGGCCACGCCGTAGAGGTTGCCGCCGACTTCGACGAAGCCGGCCGTGTTGTTCGCGCCCGACACGCCACCGGGGGTGGACAGGGGCCAGTAGCCGCAGTTCGCCGCGGCGGCCAGGTCCAGGCAGCCGACACCGACCGACGAGCTGGTCGCGGCGGTGTAGAACACCTGGGACGGCGCGGCCGGGTCGCGGGCGTACTGCTGCGTCATCGGGCTGCTGATGTCACCGGTCGCGCCGCTGCCCAGCGGTCCGGGCGTGGTGTTGAGCGGCTTGGGCCACGGCCCGCCCGCGCACGGCTGCCCCGTGCCCAGGTCGCTGCACACCACCTTCGCCACGGCCGGGGCCGCGTGGTGGTAGATGTTCCACGCCTGGAGCGCGCCGGCGGGCGTGCGGTGCAGCACCGGCGTGAACCCGTCACCGCCGGTCGCCGTGGTGCTCGCCTGGACGGGCGGGGTGAGCAGGCCGGACAGGGACGTGCCGCCGGGCCGGGCGTCGGGGTTCTGCGCGCGCACCGCCACCACGCCCGAGGCGGGCTCGGTCGACTGGAAGGTGCTGCCGTCGGTGGACCAGGACGGCGACCACCCCGGTGGCACGTCCAGCGAACCGGTCACGTAGGCCTGTCCCGCGCCCACGACGTCGGTGATGGTGGCCGATCCGGCACTCGTGCCGTTGTTGTCGTAGCCCACGACCCAGGTCGCGGTGGCACCGTGGTCGGCCGGCGCGGACACGCCGACGACCGACTTCGCCAGCGTCGACGTCGCGACGGGCGCGGGGTCGGCCGCCGCGCCGGGCACCACCAGGACGGCGGCCACGAGCGCACCCGTCACCGACTGGATGACCACACGTCTTCGCATGACGATCCCTCATTTCGCTCACCGGGACACCGGTCGTCGCTGTCCGGACTCAGGCACGCTAGGGATCTGCCTCGATGGAGAGACCCGGGGTCACCCTCCTGCGCCGCACGACCCTCCCGACAGCGCAGTACCGGCCGGCACCCCCCTACCAACGCGGGGCATTCCAAGCGAGGGCCGCGAGGGATTTCACCCGGACGTCCCCGCGTTCGGCGTACCGCGATCCGCCGGGAGGGGGTAGAGGGGGGCCGGTAAGTCCACAGTGGACAGCCCAGGGTCGTTCCGGAGCGGCCGGGATCGCGCTCGGCTGAGCCGAACGGTGCGAGGAGTGCCCGTGTCGGGTGACGTCGCCCGGTGACCGCCGCGCGAGCCGCTAGGCTCGGCTCCGCGATTCCACCGGAGCCGGCACCCCTACCTCGGAGCAGTCGTCGATCATGAAGTCGAGCGCGTCCCGTCCTCGTTCCCGCGGTCCGGCCGGTGCGCTTCGCGGCGCCGCCGTGCTGCTCGTGCTCTCGACCGTCGCGCCGACCGGCGTCGCACAGGCCGACACCGCGGGCGTCGTCGTGTGCACGACGAGCTCGACGTGGACCTACTCGCCGGGCGTCGTGCTGGTGCCGAGGCCGATCAGCACGCGGGTCCACGACCGGTACACGTCCTGCGCGTCGCCGAGCGGCAGCGGCGTCACGGGAGGTTCGAGCAGCTTCACCGTCGAGCGCGAGGCGGGGTGCCTCGAACCGGTCGCCGCCGTCCCCGAGACGCGCGTGATCACCTGGGACGACGGCCGGACCAGCACGTTCAGCTACACCGTCACGGTCAGCTCGGTCCCCGGGTTCGACCTGGTCACCAAGACCGGCACCATCACGGCGGGCGAGTACGCGGGCCACGTCGCGCAGGCGACCCAGGCCGCACCGACCCCGGACCTCCCGCGGTGCCTGGGGCAGGGCGTCCAGCGGCAGACCGCCCTGGGCACCTTCGTGATCGTGTGACCGCGGCCCGCGGCCCGGTGGAGATCGCCGGTGTCGGGGCGGACGCGGTGGCCCGGCTCCGCGACCTGGCACCCGACCTGCGGTGGCACGACCGCTCACCGTTCCTGGGCGCCTCCGCCCGCCCCGCGCTGCCGTGGCTGCGGTACGAGCACCGCGACCACCGCGCCGAAGCCGACGGCCGGTCGCCCGCCGCGCCGCCCGTGGCGCGGCGCGTCCCGGCCGGACGAGCCGGGATGAGCTTCGCTCCCGAGGACGGGACGGGCGCGCGCTCCTGGGCGGTGACGCGGGGCCTGCGGCTGCTCGCCCCGGTGCGGGCCGCGGTGGCGGTCGCCGCGGACAAGATCGACGCGATGCCGTTGTTCGACCGCGCGGGCGTGGCCGTGCCGGAGTCCCGGGTCGTCCTGGCCGATCCCGCCGACGCCGCGTCCTGCTGGGCGGCGGGTGGCGGCCGTCCCGTGGTGGTGCAGCGCCGCGTCAACAACCTCACCGGCAAGGGGACCCGGCTGGTGACCGGCGCGGTGGAGCTGCGCGCGGCGCTCGACGAGTGGCGGGGCGAGCGGCTGCGCGTGTCCGCGCTCGTGCCGGGGATCCCGCTCACCGTGAGCGGATGCGTCACCGGTGGCGGGACGGCGGCGTCCGCGGTGTCGCACCAGCTCGTCGGACTGCCCGAGCTGACGCCGTACTGGGGGGCGCACTGCGGCAACCAGCTGGTGGCCGACGACGAGCTGCCGGCGGGCGTCGGCGCGCGGTGCGGGCAGGTGTGCGAGCGGGTCGGCGACCAGCTCCGCGCGCTGGGCTACCGCGGTGCGTTCGGCCTCGACCTCGTCGCGACCCCCGACGGCGCCGTGCTCGCCATCGAGATCAACCCGCGGTTCCAGACCGTGGTGTCGCTCGTGCAGGCGCAGGAGATCGCCGCGGGGCTGCTGCCGATGCTCGGCGCCCACGCCTTGGCGTCCCTGCTCCCGTCCGTGCCGGTGCGGCGGGTCCGCGCCGCGTGCCTGCCGCTGAGCCAGCTCGTGGTGCCCGCCGCGGCGCACGGCGTGCTCGGCGCGGTCCCCGAGTCCGGCTGCTACCGGCTCGACGCGGGGCGGCTGCGTCCCCGGCCGACCCGCCGGCTCGCCGACCTGCGTCCCGGCGAGGCGCTGCTGTGGCGGCACGCCCGGCCCGGTGACCGCGTGCGCCCCGGCGAGGAACTCGTGCTCGTCCAGCTGCCCCACCGCGTGGCCGAGGTCGGCGACCGGCCCGCGCTCACCCCCGACGCCCGTGCCTGGGTCGACGCGACCCGCCGGGCCGTCACCGTCGTGGCGGGGCCGCCGCCGTGACCACCCCCGCCCCGCACGAGCTCCGGCTGACCGCCGAGCAGATGCGCGCCCTGGGCCACCAGGTGGTCGACCTGGTCGTGGACCACCTGTCCGGACAACGGGACCGGCCCGTGCACCGGCGGGTGGCCGCCGGGGAGGTCGACCACCTCCTGGACGAGGCGATCCCGGAGCACCCCGCGGACCCGGGTGGGCTCGTCGACTTCCTGGCGGCCGAGGTGCTGCCCCGGTCGCTGCACCTGGGCCACCCCGGTTGCCTCGCGTTCATCCCGAGCGCCAACAACTTCCTCGGCGTCCTCGGTGACTTCATCGCCTCCGGGTTCAACGTCTCGCCCGGCGCGTGGTTCGTCGGCGCGGGACCGGCGGCGATCGAGCAGGTCACCGCGCGGTGGCTGGCGGAGCTGCTCGGGATGCCGGCCGGCAGCGGCGGGGTGTTCACCCCCGGCGGGACCGTGGCCAACCTGGCGGCCGTCGCCGCGGCCAGGCACGACCGGCTCGGTGACGATCCCGCCGCCGCGGTCCTCTACTGCTCCGACCAGACGCACCCGGCCGTGCTGCGCGCGTGCCACGTGCTCGGTCTCCGCGACGCGCTGCGGCTGCTGCCGGGCACCGGCCACCGCCTCGACCCCGACCTGGTCCGGCGGGAGGTCGAAGCCGACCGGCGAGCCGGTCGTCGGCCGTTCCTCGTGCTGGCCAACGCGGGAACCACCGGCACCGGCAGCATCGACCCCCTGCCCGAACTCGCCGACCTGTGCCGCGAACACGACCTCTGGCTGCACGTCGACGGCGCGCACGGCGCCGCCGCCGCGATGACCTCCCGTGGTCGTGCCGCGCTGACCGGGTTGGCCGAAGCCGACTCGATCGTCGTCGACCCGCACAAGTGGCTGTTCCAGCCCTACGAGATCGGCTGCCTGCTCGTGCGCGACCCGACCACGCTGTACCGGACGTTCGCGCTGGAGCGGTTCCGCGCCCACGCCGGGTACCTCGACCTGACCCGGCCGTCACCCGACGAGGTCAACCTGTCCGACCACGGAGTGCAGCTCACGACCTCCGCCCGAGCACTCAAGCTCTGGTTGTCGTTCAAGGGTTTCGGCGTCACCGCCTTCCGCGCCGCCATCGACCGCGGACTCGACCTGACCGAGCACGCCGCCGGCCTGGTCGGGCGGAGCGCCGAACTGGAACTGCTCGCCGGACCGAGCCTGGGCATCCTGTGCTTCCGGTACCGGCCACCGTCGGCACCCGACACCGCGGACCTCGACGCCGTCCAGCACCGCATCACCGAGGCCGTCAACGCCAGCGGCCGCTTCATGATCGCCACGACCACCGTGCACGACCAGCGGGCCCTGCGACTGTGCACCACCAACCCGCGCACCACCCCGGCCGACCTCGATGCCCTGTTCACCGACATCATGAGGGCGGGACAGGCGCTGGAGTGACCGGACGCCTGCCGCCCTCCGGGTCGACCACCGGATTGAAGACGCTCGCCCCGAACCCGAAGATCGCGCTCTCGCCCGGGGTAGGCGCAGGCGACCTCGTCGGTCCGGTCGTCGACCGACAGGGGCCGGAGCAAGCCGTTGCGGCAGCCGCCCGTGTCGCGGGAGATCACCGACGAGGCGGGACCGGTGGACGCGGGCGGGTGGCGGACCGCATCCCGGCGCTGTCCGGGGCCGACCCGACGGCGTTCGGGATCGCCGTGGCCGGCGTGGACGGTGAGGCGCTCGGGATCGACCCGACGTCCGACGGTCCCGGCCGGCAGGAGGAACCGCCTGCCGACCGGGGCCGCGAACAGGAGGAGGACCGACTCCGGCGATCGGCGATCCGGACCGGTGGACCCCGGTGGGCCCCCGGCAGGACGAGCCCGGCCGAGCGGACCCGTCCGTCCTCCGGATCGGCTTCGTCGGTCAGGCCGTCGTGCAGGCGGCGGTCGGGGTCGGGTTGGCGCCGGTCGACGATCCGACGAAGCCGAACGTCACCGTGCTGTTGGGTGCGATCGTGCCGTTGTAGTTGGCGTTGCGCACGGTCACCTCCTGGCCGTTGGTGGTGACCACGCCGTTCCACAGGCTGCTCACGGTCTGGCCCTGGGCGAGGGTCCACTTGACGGTCCAGCCGCTCAGCGCGGTGGTGCCGTTGTTGCGGACGGTGATTTCGCCCTGGTAGCCGCCGGGCCACTGGCCGACCGCGCGGTAGGTGGCGGTGCAGCCGGAGCCGTTGTTGCCGGTGGTGGTCGTGGTGGTGGTCGTGGTCGTGGTGCCGCCGAGGGCTTCGTAGACGGCCCAGTACGAAGGCTTCTTGGCGAAGTTCTCGTCGTAGATGAGAGCGGCGCCCTCACCGGGGAAGACCGAGGGGATCCAGGAGTAGCCGTCGGAGAAGTCCCAGACCGTGATGCCGACGCACCGGGTCACGGCGAGGCAGGCGTTGGTGACGGCGCGGTAGTCGGCCGCCTGCTGGGCGTCCTTGGCCGCGTCACGGGGCGTGCGCATGCGGATGTCGAGCTCGGTGATGGCGACGTCCACGCCGAGGTCGGCGAAGCGCTTGATGTTCTGCTGCAGGCTGCCGGGGACCTGGCCGAGGATGAGGTGGGCTTGCAGGCCGACGCCGTCGATGGGGATCCCCCGCTGCTTGAACGACTTCACCAGGTTGTACACGGCGTCGCTCTTGGCGCCGATGCCTTCGATGTTGTAGTCGTTGTAGTAGAGCTTGGCGTTCGGGTCGGCGGCGCGGGCGGCTTTGAACGCCTCGGCGATGTAGCCGTCCCCGATCTTCTGCTGGAACACCGACTGGCGGCGGGTGCCGTCCTCCTCGAACGCCTCGTTGACCACGTCCCAGTGCACGACCTCGCCCTTGTAGTGGCCGGCGACGTTGGCGATGTGGTTGCGCATCACGCCGAGCAGCTCACCGGCGGGCACGCTGTTGATCCAGTCGGGGAGCTGGTTGTGCCACACCAGGGTGTGCCCGCGCACGATCTGGTCGTGCGCCTGGGCGAAGGCGACGATCCGGTCGGCCTGGGTGTAGTCGAACTGCCCGCGGCTGGGTTCGGTGTACATCCACTTCTGGGTGTTGCCGACGGTGATCTGGTTGAACTCGCTGCCCAGCACCGCCGTGTAGGGGGCGTTGGTCAGCGTCGGGTTGTCCGTGGCGGATCCGAAGTAGCGGCCCTTGGCGGCGGCGAGCTGTCCCAGGGTGGGCTCGGCGGCCGCCGAGGAGGGTGCGGCGACCGCCATGCCGACGGCGAGCGTGCCGACGACGGCGGCGGTGGCCGCGGCGAGGACGCGGCGTGCGCGGCCTGCTGGTGCTGACATGTGTCTTCTCCTGACATCGGTGTCGGGACCGGCCGCGCGGGCGGGCCGGGGCAGGTGGCCCGCCCGTGCGGCCGAAGGGGGCGGAGGGGAGGTACCGCGCCCGCTGGTGGCCCCGGTCGGGCGCATGTTCCCGACCGGGGCCGTGATCGGCGTCGTGGTGCCGACCAGGTCTGTGGTGGCCCGCCGTCGACGGGCTGGTGGTCGATCCGGTCGATCAACGCCGCGCAGGAGGTGAACAGCGGCGGGGACGGATCGGACCCGGCGAACGGCGGGGAGCGGTCGTTGGGCGTCGACGGTCACTTGCCGATGGAGGTCTTGGTGTTGCGCACCGCGTCGTCCCAGGCGGCGGAGCTGCACGGCGGTGTCTCCAGTGTGGGACGGAAGGTGCGGTGTCGGCGGTCCTCGGACCCTCGTAGTCCTAAACTTTCGAAACAAGTTCCGAATGTTAACGCCGACGACAGTAAATGCCGCCCCAGTGGCCGTCAAGGCACCGACCGCAGCGCCACCGAAACAGTCGGAGCGGTGCCACTAGACTCCGGCCATGACCTCGACCAGACGCTCGCCGTCCGACGCCGCCGGACGCGGGGGTGCGACCATCGCCCGCATCGCCGAGCTGGCGGGCGTGTCCACCGCCACGGTGTCCAAGGTCGTCAACGGGCGCGCGGAGGTCGCACCGGACACCCGCGCCCTGGTCGAGGCGGTGATCCGGGAACACGGGTACCGCAGGCAGAAGAAGGCCACCCGCGCGACCCTGGTGGAGCTGGTGCTGCACGAGCTCGAAGGCGCCTACGCCATGGAGATCATCAAGGGCGTGGAGCGCGTGGCCGGCGAGAACGAGCTGGCCGTGGTGCTCACCGAGCTGCACGGCCGGCACACCCCCGGGCGCACCTGGATCGACGGCGTGCTGGCCCGCAAACCGGCCGGGGTGATCACCGTGTTCTCCGCGCCCACCCCCGCCCAGCAGGAGCAGCTGGCCAGCCGCGAGATCCCGTTCGTGCTGGTCGACCCCACGAGCGACCCCGGCCACGAGTACCCGTCGGTCGGCACGAGCAACTGGACCGGTGGCCTGTCCGCCACCCGCCACCTGCTCGACCTCGGCCACCGGCGCATCGCCGCGATCACCGGCCCGCCCCACGCGCTGTCCAGCCGCGCCCGCCTCGACGGCTACCGGGCCGCCCTCGACGCCGCCGAGGTCCCCGTCGACCCCGCGCTCATCCGCGTCGGCGACTTCAACGTCGTCGACGGCCTCATCCACGGGCGCGACCTGCTACGACTGGACCAACCACCCACCGCGATCTTCGCCTTCAACGACGCCCAGGCCCTCGGCGTCTACCAGGCCGCCCACGAAGCCGGCCTGCGCATCCCGCACGACCTCAGCGTCGTCGGGTTCGACGACCTGCCACCCGCCCAGTGGGCCATCCCCGCGCTCACCACCGTCCGCCAACCCCTCAGCGACATGGCCGCCGCCGCCACCGACATGATCGTCACCCTCGCGCAGGGCGACGCCCTGCCCCAGCACCGCCTGATCCACTCCACCGAGCTCGTCGTCCGCGCGAGCACGACCACACCGCAGCCGCGACAGCACACCACCACTACGTGAACGTTCGGGTTCCCGTCCGAAACTTAACGGCGCGGGTGAGGCCCAGCACCGTCGGCCGGAGTCGGGTCACGCCGTGGGGTCGCCGCTTCGTGGTTGAGCGCGCCGGAGCGGAACACCGCCAGTTCCACACCGTCGAACCCCGCCGCCCGGACGACCTCGGCCAGCGCGGTCCCGATCTCCGGCCGGTCGGCCAGGTGCGGGTCGAGCTCGACCCTCCCGGTGTCACCCAGGTCGCGCACCCGCAGGTCCCGGGTCGGTGTGCCGGCGGCCGCGAGCCACTCCCGGACGGCGAGCTCGGCGCGTTCCACCCGGGCCAGGCGGGCGGGGGTGATCGCGATGCCGTAGCGCACCCGGCTCGCCAGGCACGGCATCGCCGGTTTGTCCCAGGTGGACAGGTCCCAGAAGCGGCTCACGGCGCGGACGTCGGTTTTGGTCATGCCGAGGTCGCGCAAGGGGGTCCGCACGCCGATCTCGTCGCCGGCGCGGATGCCCGGCCGGAACGGGTCGTGCGCGTCGTCGGCGTTGACCCCGGTGGCGACCGTGCTCACGCCGTGGTCGCGGGCGACGGCGGTGATGGTGTCGAGCACGGTGGACTTGCAGAAGTAGCACCGGTCCCGGCCGTTCGCCGCGTACGAGGGGTCGTCCAGCTCGGCGGTCGCGGGCGTGAGGTGCCGGACGCCGAGGCGGTCGGCGAACGCGACGGCGTGGGCGAGCTCCGCGGCGGCCAGGCTGGCGGAGTCGGCGGTGACGGCGAGCACCGCGTCGGGTCCCAGGGCGCGTGCGGCGGCGGCGAGCACGAGCGCGGAGTCGGCGCCGCCGGAGAACGCCACGGCCACGGGGCCGATGTCGGTCAGGTGCGCCACGAGTCGCGCGGCGGCCGTGCGGCTGTCCATCAGTGCTCCTCGGGGCTTTCCGCGGCCAGGGCGAGCACCGTGCGCAGCGGCACGCCGGTCCGCCGGGCGACGGTGACGGCGTCGTCGTACTCCGGCTTGCCGTGGTGCGGTCCGTGCTTGCGGCGTACCGGCAGGCCGTGGACGTGCACCGTGTCGGTGGTCCGGGGCAGGGCGGTGCGCCGCACGCCGGTCCGCCGCACGCCGAGGGTGCCGGTCTCGACCAGCATCAGCCGTTCGACGCCTTCGGCGGCCTCCGGAGCCACCAGGGCGTGCAGCACGTGGCCCGGTCTGCCCTTCTTCATCACGGCAGGGGTGATCCAACTGTCCAGCGCGCCGGAGTCCAGCAGGAGGGCGACGAGGTAGCCGAGGACTTCCCCGGTGACGTCGTCGAGGTTGGTCTCCAGCACCACCAGGTCGCGCACGACCGGCTCCCGGTCGCCGAGCCGGACCACCGCGACGTTCGGCCGGTCGGGCAGCGTCCTGGTGCCCACGCCGTAACCGGTGGCCGTCATGCGCATCTCCGGCGCGGGACCGTAGTCCGCACCGATCGCGAGCAGCAGCGCCGCGGCGGTCGGCGTCACGGTCTCGCCCGGCAGGGTCGTGCCGACGACGCGCGCGCCCCGCAGCAGCGCCGAGGTGGCCGGGGCCGGGCAGGGCAGCACGCCGTGCGCCGTGCGGACCGACCCGGCGCCGATCGGCAACGCTTCGCAGTGCACGGTCCGCACGTCCAGGGCGCGCAGCGCGGCGGCCACGCCGACGATGTCCACGAGGGTGTCGTGACCGCCCAGTTCGTGCAGGTGGACGTCGTCGGGCCGGTGGCCGTGCACTCGCCCTTCGACCTCGGCGATGGCGCGCAGGGCGGCCACCGCGGTGTCGGCCACCGCCCGGTCGCGCACCCGGCCCGCCAGGGCGATCAGCTCGCCCGCCTTGCGGCTGGTGACGTGGTCGGACACCGACACGACGGCCCGGGAGCCGGTGAGCCCGTGGCTGAGCACCGACGTGACGGTGAGTTCCCAGCCGGTCAGCCCGGTGTCGGCGACGGCCGCCCGGACCGCGTCCAACGGCGCGCCGGCGTCGACCAGCGCGGCCAGCAGCATGTCACCGGCCAGCCCGGTGAACGGCGAGATCACGCACACCCGGCTCACGTCGTCCGCCCCGCCACGCGGGCGAGCCGGAACGCCGCCATGGCCGCGCCGAACCCCGAGTCGATGTTGACCACGGTGATGCCCGCCGCGCAGGAGGCGTGCATCGCCAGCAACGCGGTGATCCCGTCGAGACCGGCGCCGTAACCCGTGGAGGTCGGCACGGCGACCACCGGGCACGCCACCAGACCACCGATCGCGCTCGCCAACGCGCCCTCCATCCCCGCGACGACGATCACGGTGTCCGCGGCGCGCAACCGGTCCTGCTCGGCCAGCAACCGGTGCAGGCCCGCCACGCCGACGTCGGTGACGGTGGTGACGTCGAGGCCGGTGGCGGCGGCCACCGCGGCGGCCTCCCGCGCCACGGGCAGGTCGGCCGTCCCCGCCGCCGCCACGACCACGCCGAAGCCGGTGGACGGGGCCGGGCGCCACACGAGCAGGCGCGCCGCGCCGTCGTAGGACCCGTCGGGCACGGCGGCCAGCACCGACGCCGCCACGTCGCGGTCGACGCGGGTGGCCAGCACGGGGCCGTCGTTGTGCCGCAACAGGGTGCGCACGATCGCGATGACCTGCTCGGGGGTCTTCCCGCTGCCGTACACCACCTCGGGCAGGCCTTGCCGCGCCTCGCGTGCCACGTCGACCCTCGCGAACCCGAGATCGACCACCGCCGGCCCGGTCGTGCCCGGTCCCCGCGTGACGAGGTCGCTGCCCGCTTCGCGGAGCAGCGCGGAAGCCTTCCCCATCGCGGTGTCGAGGTCGCCCGCCCGCTCCAGCAGCGACCAGGCGGCGACCACGCCGAGGTCGCGCAGCCGTTCGGCGGTGAGCCCGACCGAGCCGGCGACCACCACGACCGGAACACCTCGTCGCCGTGCCGCCTCGGCCACCGCGAACGGGGCCTTGCCGCGCAGGCTCTGCTCGTCGAACCGGCCTTCACCGACCACGACGAGGGAGGCGTCTCGCAGCGCGTGCTCGACACCGATCTCGCGGAGGACGAAGTCGGCGCCGGACGTCCGCCGGGCGTTGAGTGCGGCCAGCGCCGCGAAACCGGTCCCGCCGGCCGCTCCCGCGCCGGGCTCCCCGCTGCGGTCCCGCCCGGTGGCCGCGGCCATCGCCGCGGCGAACCGGCGGAGCCCGCGCTCCAGCACGTCCACGTCACGGGGTGTCGCGCCCTTCTGCGGCGCGAACACCGCGGCGGCGCCGTCGGGCCCGGTCAGCGGGTTGTCCACGTCCGACGCCAAGGTCACCCGCGCGCGCGCCAACCTCGGGTCCAGGCGGGACAGGTCGACGTGCGCGGTGCCGGTCAGCGCGCCGCCGCCGGGGCCGACCGGCTGGTCCGAGGCTGTGGTGACGCGTGCGCCCAGAGCGCGCAGCAGGCCGGCTCCCCCGTCCGTGGTGGCGCTGCCGCCCACGGCGAGCACCAGGTCGCGGCAGCCGCGGTCGAGCGCGGCTCGGATCAGCTCACCGGTCCCGTAGGTGTCCGCGGTGAGCGGGGCCAACCAGCCGTCGGGGAGCACGTCCAGCCCGCTGGCCTGCGCCAACTCGACCACCGCCCGGTCACCCCGCACCGCGAACGCCGCCCGCACCGGCTCGCCCGTCGGACCCGTGACCTCGACGCACACCTCGTCGTAGCCCGCGCGCACCAGCGCGTCCACGGTGCCCTCGCCGCCGTCCGCGACGGGCATCGCCACCGCGTGGCCGCCCGCGTCGACCACCCCGTCGCTCACCGCCGCGCAGGCCTGCGCGGCGGTGAGCGAGCCCCGGAACTTGTCCAGGCACACCAGGACCGTCCCGTTCACCGGCGTACCCCGTCGACGTAGGGGATGGTCTGGGGACCTTCGGGCAGCACGCACAGCCGGGCGTCGGGACCGGCCGCCGCGAGCGCTTCGGCGACCGTCGCCGCGATGTCCGGGGTCTGCTCCAGGTGCGCGGTCGCCAGTTCGGCGGCGTCGAGGTGGGAGGTGTGCATGACGACCCGGCAGTCGGCTTGGATGCGCGCCTGGATCTGCACCTGCCACTGGTCGGGCACGGTCTCCCGCCGGGCGGAGATCTCCGCGAACAGCGCCGCCGGCGAGTCGGCCGAGGCCAGCACCTCCCGGTAGGACCCGTGGTCGGGGAACCCGTCGCGGCACTCGGCCGCGCACACGATCACCCCGCCCGGTTCGACCACCTGGTAGGCGGCCGACATGCCCTTCACCGACTGGTAGAGGTTCTGGTCCAGCGGATAGCCGGAGTTGGTGGTCACCACGACGTCGAACCGGTGCGGCACCGGTCGCATGGCCACCTCGCGCGCGGTGCGCACCGCCTCGGCGTGCATCGCCGGCAGGTCGCCCCCGAACGCGGCGACCACCTGCTTGTCCCGGTCCAGCACGACGTCGAACCCGAACGTCACACCCGTGGCGTGCGCGATGGCGCGCACGTCGTCGTGCACCGGGTTGCCCTCGACGATCCCCCACGTCGCCCGCGGATCGCCGATCCGACGCGCGTCGTGCAGCACCAGCACCGTCTCCAGCGCGGCCAACCCGGGCGCGACCAGCTTCGGCCCGCCAGAGAACCCGGCGAAGAAGTGCGGCTCCACGAACCCGGTCGTGATGCGCACGTCCGCGGCGACCCACTCGCTGTTCAACCACACCGGCACGCCCGCGCCGAACTCACCCAGCCACGTCAGGCCGCTCCGGTCGCGGGCGTCGTGGTTGACGATCCGCACCGAGTCGACCACCTCGTCACCGAACATCCGGCGCAGCTCCGCCTCGGTGTTGCCCCGGTGCGTGCCCGTGGCGACGAGCACCACGACGTCGTCGAGGTCGACCAGGCCGTCCAGCTCCTCCAGTATCGCGGGGATCATCAGCTCCCGCGGCTGCGGGCGCGTCCCGTCGCAGGCCGAGATCGCCACGGTCTGGCCCCGGCGCACGCGCTCGCGCAACGGCGGCCCGGCGACCGGCGCGCGGAGCGCTCGGCGCAGGACGTCCCGCGGCGGTCCCGCGGCCCGGTAATGCCTCGGCGTCACCACCGTGGTCACCGCCGGGTCGACCCGCAGGTCCAGCCCCGTCTCGCCGTAGGCCAGCCGCACGGTGCGCATCAGCGGTTCCCCAGCCCGTAGACGCGGGCGGCGGTCCCGCCGAACACCTGCGCCCGTTCGGCGGCGGAGCACCCGTCGAGGAGTTCCGCGGCGGTGGCGAACACCCGTTCGTAGTCGGCGGCCAGGAGGCAGACCGGCCAGTCGGAGCCGACCATGAGCCGGTCCGGGCCGAACGCCTCCACCGCGCTGTCGACGTAGGGCCGCAGGTCGGCCGCCGTCCACGAGGACCAGTCCGCCTCGGTGACCAGACCGGACACCTTGGCCACCACGTTCGGTTCGGCGGCCAGCTCCTCCAGGCGGGTGGCCCAGGGGCGGGTCACCCGGGCGGCGATGTCCGGTTTGGACAGGTGGTCGAGCACGAACACCAGGTCCGGCACCGCACGCACGGCCGCCAGCGCCGCCGGCAGCTGGTGCGGGCGGGTCAGCAGGTCGTAGACCAGCCCGGCGTCGCGCACCGCGCGCAACCCGGCCAGCACGTCCGGGCGCACCAACCAGCCCGGATCGAGCTCGGACTGCACCAGGTGCCGGACGCCGACCAACCGGTCGCCACCCGGCCCGGACCGCAGCCGGTCCAGTTGCTCCGGCACGTCGGGCGCGGTGAGGTCGACCCACCCCACGACGCCCGCGATCAGGTCGGACTCCCCCGCCACGGCCAGGAACTCCGCCGTTTCCCCGACGTCGGGGAGCACTTGGACCAGGACGGTGGCGTCCACGCCGGCCCGTTCGGTCACCGCGCGCAGGTCCACCGGGCCGAAGTCGCGGCGGATCGGCTCCAGGGCCGGCTCGTCGAGCCAGCTCTGCGGTCGTGCGGACAGGTTCCAGAGGTGGTGGTGGGCGTCGATCCTGGTCACTGCGCTCGCTCCTCCAGAGCGTCGAGTTCCGCCCACAGCGCCTCGGGGATCCCGGCGGCGGCGTGGGCGGCGTTGTCGGTGACTTCGCGTGCGTTGCGGGCGCCGACGACGACGCCGGTCACCGCCGGGTGCCGCAGCGGGAAGCGCAGTGCGGCGGCGGGCAGCGCGACACCGTGCGCCGCGCAGCGCTCGGCCAGGGCGAGGGCTCGCCGTCGCACGGCGTCCGGGGCGGGGGCGTAGTCGTAGGTGGCGTGGTCGGCGGGGTCGGCCAGGATGCCGCTGTTGAAGACCCCGCCGACCAGCACGCCCACCCGGCGTTTCGCGCACAGCGGCAGCAGCTCGTCGGCCGCGCCGCGGTCCAGCAGGGAGTACCGGCCCGCGACGAGCACGCAGTCGACGTCGGTCTCGGCGACGAACCGGGTGAGCATCGCGGTCTGGTTCATGCCCACCCCGATCGCCCGCACCGCGCCTTCCGCGCGCAACCGCTCCAACGCCGGGTACGCGCCGGTGACCGCGTCCTCCCAGTGGTCGTCGGGGTCGTGGACCAGCACCACGTCGAAGGAGTCCAGGCCGGACCGCTCCAGGCTGTCCGCGAGCGACCGGTAGACGCCGTCGGCGCTGTAGTCGCGCACCCGCACGAAGCCCCGTTCGCCGTGGAAACCGTCGTCACCGGGCGGGGCGTCGCCGGGCACCAGCAGCCGACCGACCTTGGTCGACACCGTGAACTCCGCACGGGGGCGGGAGGCCAGGAACGCGCCGAGGCGTCGTTCGGCCGATCCCGCGCCGTAGTGGGGCGCGGTGTCGAAGTAGCGGACCCCCGTCGCCCACGCGGCTTCCAGCGCGGCCTGCGCCTGGTCCTCGGTCACCGCCGAGTACAGCCCGGCCAGCGGGGCGGTGCCGAGGCCGAGCCGGGTCACGACGACCCCGGACCGACCCAGCGGCACCGGCTCCGTGAGCCGCGGTGCGGGCATCACGCCCGCCCGGGCACGTGGTGCTGCCGCCCGGGCCCGTCGATCCCGAACTCGACGACGTCGCCGCCGCGCACGCGGGGGAGGTCGTCGTCGAGGCCGGGCCGCACGCCCTCGGCCAACGCCGTCCCGACCCGGCCCACGCCGCCGGCGAGGAACGCGCAGTCGGTGCCGGTCGTCGGCGGATGCGGGTCGTAGGCGGTGCCGCGGGCACCGGGGACCGCGGGCCGTTCCCGGCCCGCCGGGCCCACGCGCAACAGCTTCATCGGGTTCTCCTTGGCTGCGGGAGGTCTGGAGCGGTCGGGCGTCACCGCCGGGCGGGGACGGCGCCGTCCCGGTCCACGTGCTCGCGCAGCCACCGCTCGGTGGTGCTGATGTGCACGAGCGCGGCGGCCTGGGCGAGGGCGGCGTCCCGGTCGACCAGCGCGTGGAAGATGGCCTCGTGCTCGGCGAGGGTGCGGCTCGCCGCGTGGTCGTCGACGAGTCCGCGCCAGACCCTGGCGCGGACCGTCCGGCCGGAGATGCCTTCCAACAGGGTCGTCAACGTCGCGTTGCCGGTAGCGGCGACGACCGCGCGGTGGAAGGCGGCGTCGTGCTGGTTGAGCAGCTCCACGTCGTCGCGGGCCGTGCGCATCGCGTCGAGGTGCGCTTCGACCACGGCCAGCTCGGAGGCGCTGATGCGGGTCGCCGCGAGCCCGGTGGCGACCGGCTCGAAGAGCCTGCGCACCTCGGTGAGCTCCAACAGCGTGTCGCCGCGCAGCAGTTCCACCGCGGACGCGATGCTGCCGAGCAGCACCTCCGGCTCCAGGCTCGTCACGTAGGTGCCGTCACCCCGGCGGATCTCCAGCACGCGCGCCACCACGAGCGCCTTGACCGCCTCCCGCATCAGGTTGCGCGACAGGCCCAGCTCGGCGGCCAACTGCTGCTCCGGCGGGAGTTTCGACCCCGGTCGCAGCTCGCCCGACTGGATCAGGTCCCTGATGCGGTCGATGGCCTTGTCGGTCAGTGACATCGGTGGTTCTCCCGGGGTGCAGCGGCGCGGACGGCAGGCTAGCAAGACATCCCATCTCCGGGAAAGAGGTTGGACGTTCGCGGATACGGCGTCACAGAAGGAATCCCCGCTGATCTGCACGTTCGGCCGCATTCAATCGCCCGGTCTGGACACCGGCACTCCAACGCCCTATAAATCCATCCCATGTCCGGTGCGCTGTGGTCGCACCGCGGGCACGCCACCGACACCGACGAGGGGTGGTCACCATGACTCCGACCCGAAGCCGAGGCGTTCGAGCCGGGAACGCCAGGCACGATGACTGAGCTGATCACCGCCGTGGACGCGGTCGACGTGCGGTTCCCGACCTCCCGCGAGCGCGACGGTTCCGACGCGATGAACCCCGAACCGGACTACTCGGCCGCCTACGTGACCGTTCGCACCAGCGGTGGCGCGGAGGGCCACGGTCTCGCCTTCACCGTGGGGCGCGGCAACGACGTCGAGGTGGCCGCGGTGCGCGCGTTGGCCCCGCTCGTCGTCGGCCTGCCGGTGGACGACGTGCTGGCCGACCTGGGGGCGTTCTCGCGGCGCCTGACCGGTGACAGCCAGCTGCGCTGGCTCGGTCCGGAGAAGGGTGCCATCCACATGGCCGCCGCCGCCGTCGTCAACGCCGTCTGGGACCTGTACGGGCGGCGCGAGGGCAAGCCGGTGTGGCGGCTGCTGTCCGAGCTGTCCCCCGAACAACTGGTCGACCTGGTCGACTTCCGCTACCTCGACGACGCGCTCACCCGGGACGAGGCGCTCGACATCCTCCGCCGGGCCGAACCCGGCCGCGCCGAGCGCACCGACCACCTCCTGCGGCACGGCTACCCCGCCTACACCACGACACCGGGATGGCTGGGCTACGACGACGAGAAGCTCGTGCGCCTGGCGGCGGAAGCGGTCGCCGACGGCTTCACCCAGATCAAGCTGAAGGTCGGGGCCGACCCCGCCGACGACCTGCGCCGCCTGCGGCTGGCCCGCGAGGCGGTCGGGCCGCACATCAGGATCGCCGTCGACGCCAACCAGGCGTGGGGCGTGCGGCAGGCGATCGACCGGATGACCCCGCTGCTGCGCTACGACCCGTACTGGATCGAGGAGCCCACCTCGCCCGACGACATCCTCGGCCACGCCGCCATCCGGCGGGCGATCGCCCCGGTGAAGGTCGCCACCGGCGAGCACACCCACAACCAGGTGATGTTCAAGCAGCTCCTCCAGGCCGGTGCGCTGGACGTCCTGCAACTCGACGCCAGCCGCACGGCGGGCGTCACCGAGAACGTCGCGATCCTGTTGCTGGCGGCGAAGTTCGGCGTCCCGGTCTGCCCGCACGCGGGCGGTGTCGGGTTGTGCGAGATGGTCCAGCACCTGGCGATGTTCGACTACGTGGCCGTCAGCGGCACCACCGACGACCGCGTCATCGAGTACGTCGACCACCTGCACGAGCACTTCACCGACCCGGTGCGGATCCGCGACGGCCGCTACCTGCCGCCGACCGCGCCCGGGATCAGCGCCGAGCTGCACCCTGCGTCCATCGCCGACCACCGCTTCCCCGACGGGCCCGTGTGGGACCGGCAGGCCACGGCGTGAGCGCGCCCGAACTGGCCGGGTCGACCGCCGTGGTCACCGGCGGCGCGTCCGGCATCGGACTGGCCACCGCGCGCCTGCTGTCCGCCCGCGGTGCCCGGGTCGCGTGTCTGGACCTCGAACCCGACGGCGTGCCCGACCCGCTGATCGGGATCCGGGCCGACGTGTCCGACGACGACGCCGTGCGGACCGCCGTCGAGCAGGCCGCGCGGTTGCTGGGCGGCATCGACATCCTCGTCAACAACGCCGGCATCGGCGCACAGGGCACCATCGAGGACAACCCCGACGACGAGTGGCGACGGGTGTTCGACGTCAACGTCTTCGGCATCGTCCGCACCACCCGTGCCGCGCTGCCGCACCTGCGCCGCTCCTCCCACGCCGCGATCGTCAACACCTGCTCCATCGCCGCGACCGCCGGGCTGCCCGACCGCGCCCTCTACTCCGCCACCAAGGGCGCGGTGCTCTCCCTGACCCGCGCGACCGCCGCGGACCTCGTCCACGACGGCATCCGCGTCAACTGCGTCAACCCCGGCACCGCCGACACACCCTGGATCGCCCGCCTGCTCGACCGCGCCGACGACCCCGAAGCCGAACGGGCCGCGCTCACCGCCCGCCAACCCCTGGGCCGCCTCGTCACCGCCGACGAGGTCGCCGCCGCCATCGCCTACCTGGCGAGCCCGCTCTCCGGCTCCACCACCGGCACCGACCTCGCCGTCGACGGCGGCATGAGCGGCCTGCGCGTCCGCCCCCCGTCCCCGGCCTCCCTGCCCGAGTTCCCACAGCAACGCCGCTAGGAGAACCGCCGTGAAAACCACCCACCGCACCATCGCCCACCTCGGCGCGGCCGCCGTCCTCACCGCCGCGCTCACCGCCTGCGGCTCGGGCGCCGGGTCCGCCGGGGACGGCGGACCCGTGGTCGGCGTCGACTACCCGCGCTCCGACACCGACTTCTGGAACTCCTACATCAAGTACACCCCGGGTGCCGCGGCGGAGCTCGGTCTGGAGCTCAAGACCACCAACTCGCAGAACGACGTCGCCAAGCTCACCGCCAACGCACAGACGTTCATCAGCCAGGGCGTCAAGGGCGTCGCGATGGCTCCCCAGGACACCGCCGCCATCGCGCCCACGCTGGAGCAGCTCGAAGCGAAGAAGATCCCGGTGGTCACCGTGGACACCCGACCCGACACCGGCAACGTCTACATGGTGGTCCGGGCCGACAACCGCGCCTACGGCGAGAAGGCGTGCCGCTTCCTCGGCGTCAAGCTGGGCGGCAAGGGCAAGGTCGTCATGCTGCAGGGCGACCTCGCCTCGATCAACGGCCGCGACCGCACCGAGGCGTTCAACGACTGCATGAAGGCCAACTACCCCGGCATCACCGTGTTCGGCGAGGCCACGAACTGGGACGGCGCGGTCGCCGCGCAGAAGCTCCAGACCGACCTCACCGCCCACCCCGACATCAAGGGCGTCTACATGCAGTCCAGCTTCGCCCTCGCCGGCACCCTCCAGGTGCTCAAGCAGAAGAACCTGCTGGTCGGGCCGACCGATCCCGAGCACGTCTTCATCGTGTCCAACGACGGCATCCCCGAGGAACTCCGCAACATCGCCGAGGGCAAGATCGACGCCACCGTCTCCCAGCCGGCCGACCTCTACGCCGAGTACGCGCTGCACTACCTCAAGGCCGCGATCGACGGCAAGACGTTCGCGCCCGGCAAGACCGACCACGACAGCACGATCGTCCAGGTCCGCGACGGCCTGCTGGAGGACCAGCTCTCCGCTCCCCTGGTCACGGCCGACGGCGGCACCTACGACGGGGTGCCCAGCCTCAAGGCCGACGACGAGTCCCTGTGGGGCAACGAACTCGGCTGACCCCGGGGGACGAGGAGCGAGATGGTCACCGCCACGCCCGTCGTCGAGGCGACGGGCATCACCAAGCGGTTCGGGTCCACGGTCGCCCTGGACGGCGCGGGCATCAGGATCGAGGCCGGGCAGACCCACGCCCTGGTCGGGCGCAACGGAGCGGGCAAGTCGACCCTGGTGTCCGTCCTCACCGGACTCCAGGCCGCCGACGAGGGCGAGGTGAGGTTCGGCGGCGAGCCCGCGCCGCGGCTCGCCGACCGCGACGCCTGGCGGCGGCGGGTCGCCTGCGTCTACCAGAAGTCCACGATCATCCCCGAGCTGACCGTCGCCGAGAACCTCTACCTCAACCGGCACGACCGCGGGCGCGGCGGGCTGATCAGCTGGCGGACGACGCGCGAGCGGGCGCGGGAGCTGCTGGAGACCTGGTCGGTCGACGTGGACGTGCGCGCGCCCGCGCGCGAGCTCGACGTCGAGCAGCGCCAGTTCGTGGAGATCGCCAGGGCGTTGTCGTTCGGCGCCCGCTTCATCATCCTGGACGAGCCCACCGCCCAACTGGACGCCGCCGCGATCAGCCGGCTGTTCTCCCGCATCACCGACCTCCAGCGACAGGGCGTCACCTTCCTGTTCATCAGCCACCACCTGCAGGAGATCTACGAGATCTGCGACACGGTGACGGTGTTCCGCGATGCCAGGCACATCCTGACGGCCGCGGTCGACGAGCTGCCCCGGGGCGAGCTGGTCGCGGCGATGACCGGCGAGGCACCGGCGGACACCGGCGTCCGGCGCCGCGGACCGGCGCCGGACGCCGCGCACGTGCTCGACGTGGCCGGGCTGTCCCTGCCGGGCTCCTACGACGACGTGTCGTTCCGCGTCCGGGCCGGTGAGATCGTCGGGCTCGCCGGCGCGGCGAGCAGCGGCCGCATCGAGATCGCGGAGACCGTCGTCGGGCTGCGGACCGCCGCGGGCGGCACCGTGGAGATCGCCGGCACCCGACCGCGGCCGGGCAGCGTGCCCGCCGCTCTCGCCGCCGGTGTCGGGTTCGTCCCGCAGGACCGGCACCACCAAGGCCTCGTACCGGGGATGTCCATCGCCGACAACGGCACCCTGACCATCCCGGAACGGCTCGGACGCGCCGGGTTCATCGACGGCCGCCGCCGGGACGGCTTCGCCGAGGCCATGATCGACGGGTTGGCGATCAAGGCACCCGGGCCGGGACTGCCGGTCTCCGGTCTCTCCGGCGGCAACCAGCAGAAGGTCGTCATGGCCCGGGCCCTGGCCAACGACCCGGCGCTGCTGGTGCTGGTCAACCCGACCGCCGGCGTCGACGTGCGGTCCAAGGAGTTCCTCCTCGGCAAGGTCGAGGAGGTCGCCGAGTCCGGCACCGGCGTGCTCGTCGCCTCCGACGAACTCGACGACCTGCGCCTGTGCGACCGGGTCCTGGTGGTGTTCCAGGGCCGCGTGGTCGCCGAGACCGCCCGCGGCTGGCACGACCACCGACTGGTGGCCGCGATGGAAGGAGTGGACCTCGATGTCTGAGAGCAAGACCGCCGCCGCGGTCGCCGGGAACGGCCCCGCCGACGGGACGGGCGGTCCCGCCGGACGGGGTCCGTCGTCCCGGTTCGCGGGCCGGCGGCGGATCGCCTTCGCCCGGCTGCGCGACCTCGCGCTCATCCCCGCGATCATCGTGATCGCGATCGTCGGTCAACTGGTCAGCCCGGTGTTCCTGCGGGCCGACAACCTGGTCAACATCCTGCAGACCATGTCGGAGATCGCCGTCCTGGTCCTGGCCCAGGCACTGGTGCTGATCGTCAAGAAGATGGACCTCTCCCTGGAGTCCACCGTCGGCCTCGCACCGGGTGTCGCCGCGTGGCTCACCGTGCCGGTCGGCGCCGGCCACGGGCTCGGCCTGGTGCCGGGAGGCTGGTCGGTGCCCATCACGCTGGCCATCGGCGTGCTGGTCGGCGTCGTCAACGCGTTGTTCATCATCCGGTTCGGGCTCAACGGCTTCATCGTGACACTGGGCATGCTGATCGTGCTGCGCGGCATCCTCACCGGCATCTCCGGCGGGCAGACCTTCTTCCGCCTCCCGGAGTCGATGCTCTACCTCGGTACCGCCCAGTGGCTCGGCATGCCCGCGTCGGTGTGGCTGTGCCTGGTCCTGTTCGCCGTCGGCATCGTGGTCCTGGGCTTCACCAGCTTCGGCCGCTCCCTCTACGCCATCGGCGGCAACGTGGACGCGGCCAAGGCGGCCGGCATCCGCACCGACCGCGTCCTGTGGACCGTCATCGTGATCGCGAGCCTGCTCGCCGCGCTCGGCGGCCTGCTGCTCTCCGGCCGGCTGGCCTCCGTCGCCTCCGCCCAGGGCAACGGCTACATCTTCACCGTCTTCGCCGCCGCGGTCATCGGTGGCATCAGCCTCAACGGCGGCAAGGGCACCGTGTTCGGCGCCTTCACCGGCATCCTGCTGCTGTTCATGATCCAGAACGTGCTCACCCTCGGCGGCGTGCCCGCGCAGTGGATCGGCGCCCTGAACGGCACGATCATCCTGATCGCCCTGGCGGTGTCCCGCATCACCGGGGGCAGGGCCCAGGACTAGCCGCCCCGCCGTCCCAGCCAGTCCAGGATCGCCCGGTTCGTCTCCTCGGGCAGTTCCTGCTGGATCCAGTGGCCGCACTCGAGGGTGACCACCTCCACATCGGGCACGAACGTCGTCAGGTTCTCCCCCCTCGGGACCACGTCCCGGGTGCCGTAGATCATGAGGGCGGGCCGGCGGACGACGGGGTCGACGTCCGCCAGGAAGTGCCAGTTGCGGTTGGCGTTCCGGTACCAGTCGATGCCGCCGGTGAACCCCGACGTCTCGAAGGCGGAGACGAAGACGGCCAGTTCGCGGTCGCTCATCAGCGGCTCACCGCGCGGTGCTTCCGCCCGGGCGAGGTTGATCAGCGCCATGCCCGGTTGCGGCTCGGCGGGGGGCTCGTCCTTCCGGTACATGTTGCGCAGGAACCGGGCCGTGTTGTCGTCGAACACGGCGTCCGCGACGCCAGGGTGCCGGTTGAAGTGGACGTAGTAGAAGTCGCTGCCCAGCACGTCCTCGATGAACTCGACCCAGGGCTTCTCGCCGCGCTCGGGATAGGGCACGCTCAGGTTGACCAGCTTGTTCACCCGGCTCGGGTGCAGCAGGGCCAGTCCCCAGACGACGAGCGCACCCCAGTCGTGCCCGACGAAGGTGGCGTCCTCGTAGCCGTAGTGGTCGAGGAGGGCGACGAGGTCACCCGAGAGGTGTTCGACGTCGTAGTCCGTCACCTCGGTCGGCCGGGACGAGTTGCCGTAACCCCGCTGGTTGGGGACGATGACGTGGTAGCCCGCCCCGGCGAGCGCGGACACCTGGTGACGCCAGGAGAAGGCGTGCTCCGGCCAGCCGTGGCAGAGCACGACGGGCTCACCGGTACCGCGCGGACCGGCTTCGAAGACTTCGAGCTCCACCCCGTTGACCGGGATCAGGGTGGGTTCGGGAAAATCCGTCGGGTTGAACACCGCGTTCCTTTCGGTGGGATGCCGATCCTGGCCGCGGCCTGGTCGGATGTCGCCACCGTAAGGCGCATCGCGGACAAGTCCTGTCCGCGATAGGTGGCACACCGGAAGAACCCGGAAGAACCGGAAGCCGTGACACCTCGCGGTGCCACGGCCTCGTGGTGCTCGTGCTCAGGCGCTCGGGGAAGCGGTCACTCCTCGAAGCCCATGGCGTCGCCGCCGTCGTCCTCGAAGACCTCCTCGACGACCTCGCCGAGGACCATGCCGCCCACCACACCGGCCGCGACACCGCCGACGACCGCGCCCATGCCGGGACCGCGGTGGTGACCGTGGTGACCGTGCTGGTCGTAGCCGTAGCCCGGCTGCCCGTAACCCGGCTGCCCGTAGCCGGGGGCGTGACCGCCGAACGCGGAGTGGCCGCCGCGGTCGGCGACCTGGGCCAGCCACTGGTTGACGGCACCCGCCCAGTCGGTGTTCACCGCGTCCTGGTGGGAGGCGTGGAACCGGCCGAAGGCGTCGGAGCCGGAGGAGAACATGCCGCCGCGCTTGTCCGCCTCCAGCACCACGACGAGTTCGTGCGGGCTGGTGACGAAGGTCAGCTCGACCTGGTTGATCCGGCCCGCGTACTGGGCCGGCGGGAAGAACTCGATCTCCTGGTAGAACCCGAGTTCCTGGTGCACGCCGTGGATGCGCCCGGCCTCGACGTCGGCGCTGCGGAACTGGAACCCGAGCTGCCCGAACGCGTCCAGCACGCGGTCCTGGGACGGCAGCGGGCCGACCAGCAGCGGGTCCAGGTCGCCCTTGTCGGGCGCGCCGGAGATGACCAGCTCGGTGCGCACGCCGACGGTCATGCCGGGCAACTGCTGCCCGCCGACCGCGGTGATCGGGGTCTCCCACGGCACCGGGAGCTGGAACGGCACGGCCATCGGCTGACCGGCGGGCACCCGCACGCCCTGCGCGACGACCACGCGCAGGAACTCCGACACGCCGGCGAACTCGTGGTCGCCGTGCTCGACCTCGACCCGCGTCACGAGCGACAGCACGATCTGGTCGATGTGGGCGTCGTTGCTGCCGCCCTGGATGCGGACCTGGCCGGTGACGACCTGGCCGGGCGTGGCGTGCGGGGTGTCCAGGACGGTGTCGACGGACGGTCCGCCGACGCCGAACGCGCTGAGCATCCGTTTGAACATCAGTGCTTCCTCCGGGAGGGGTGGTTGGTCACGTGCGGAGCAAGGTGTCGGTCTCGTCCTCGAAGTCGCCGATCAGCTCTTCGAGGAGGTCTTCCAGCGCGGCGATGCCGACCACGCGGTCCTCGGCGTCGGACACCAGCGCCAGTTGCGCCCGCTCGGCGCGCATCGCGGTCACCGCGTTCGCGACCGGCATGGTGGCGGACAGGGTCACCGCCGGAGCCATCATCTCCCGGGCGGTCCGGCGGTGGCCGGCGGCCGCGGCGCGCACGGCCTCGCGGATGTGCACCAGGCCGACGTAGTCGCCGTGCACGTCCACGACCGGGAACCGGGAACGCCCCGACTCACGGCTGCGGCGTTCGACGGCTCGCGCGCTGCTGTGCTCGGACACGCTCAACGCGTCCTCGATCGGCACCATGACCTGCGCGAGCGTGGTGTTCTGCAGTTGCAGCATCCGGGTCAGCAACCGCTGCTGCCCCTCCGGGATCAGGCCGTGCTCGGCGGATTGCCGCACGAGCATCCGCAGGTCTTCCGGCCGGTGGGCCTGGGCCAGCTCGTCCTGCGGTTCGACCTTCAGGGACCGCAGCAACGCGTTGGTCACGCCGTTGAGCCCGCTGAGGACCCACCGGACCGAGTGGGCGAACGCCCGGAACGGCAGCGCCAGCAGCAGGGCGGAGCGCTCGGGGTGGGAGATCGCCCACGACTTCGGGGCCATCTCGCCCACGACCATGTGCAGGAACACGACCAGCACCAGGCTGAGCGTGAACGCGATGGCGTAGGACACACCCGAGGGCAGGCCGGTGGCCAGCAGCAGCGGGTCGACCAGGTCGGCCACCGCGGGTTTGGCCAGCGCGCCCAGCCCCAGCGTGCACAGCGTGATGCCGAGCTGGGCGCCGGCGAGCATCAGCGACAGCTCGCGCACACCCGCGACCGCCGCACGGGCGGCACGGCTCGTCTCGGCGTCCTGCTCCAGGCGGTGCCGCTTGGCGGCGATCAGCGCGAACTCGGCCGCCACGAAGAACGCGTTGGCCACCAACAGCACCAGCGAGATCAGCAACGACCAGGTGGTGCTCATCGGACGTCCTCCCGCTCGGCGGTGCGGGTGGCGAGCAGGATGCTGTCGGGCACGTTGCGCGCGACCGCGGTCACCCGCACCGACGCGCCGTCGACCTCCACCTCGTCACCCACCCGGGCCGTGCGGCCCAGCCGGCTGAGCACCAGGCCCGACACGGTGTCGTAGCTGTCGTGCTCGGGCAGCTCCACGCCGGTGGCGTCGGCGATCTCGTCCACGCGCATCCGGCCGGGCACCCGCCACCGGCCCTCGCCGACCGGCTCGATGACGTCCTCGACGAGGTCGTCCTCGTCGTGGATCTCCCCGACCAGCTCCTCGGCCAGGTCTTCCAGCGAGACGACGCCGGCGAAACCGCCGAACTCGT
This sequence comes from Saccharothrix saharensis, assembly GCF_006716745.1. NCBI lineage: Bacteria > Bacillati > Actinomycetota > Actinomycetes > Pseudonocardiales > Pseudonocardiaceae > Saccharothrix > Saccharothrix saharensis. The sequence goes on from NZ_VFPP01000001.1 coordinate 1,812,997, forward strand.
CCACGACGCAGGCGAGCTGCCTGCGCTCGGCCCGCAGCCGCTCCAGCACCGCGGGCAGCGGCAGCGAGGACGGCACCACGAGGGCGGGCGAGGCGATGTCACCGATCAGCGCGTCCGCACGCCGCTCGGCGTCCACGGTCAGCACCTCGGCCAACCCGACCACGCCGCGCAGGTCGTCCAGGTCGTCGCCGAAGACGGGGAAGCGCGAGTGGCCGGTGTCCAGCAGCTCCACCACGCGGAGCACGGGCTCGTCGGCCCGGACGCTGTGCACGACCACCCGGGGGGTCATGGCCTGTTCGGCGACCAGGTCGCGGAACCCGAGGCCGCGGTCGAGCAGGCGCGACAGCTCGGCGTCCAGGTGACCCTCGGCGCCCGCGTCGGTGACGATCTGGCGCAGGTCCTCCGGGGTGGCGCCCTGGGGCAGCTCCTCCACCGGCTCGATGCCGACCGCGCGCAGCAGCCGGTTGGCCGTCGCGTCGAACAGCCGGATCACCGGTCCGGCGATCTTGAGGTAGACCAGCGTGGACGCGCTCAACGCCTTGGCCAGCGGTTCGGGGCGGGCGATGGCGAAGTTCTTGGGCAGCAGCTCGCCCAGGACCATCTGCACCACCGTCGCGAACACCAGCGCGACGACCATCGACAGCGACACCGCCACCGCGGTCGACAGGCCCGTGAGCCCCAGCAGGTCGGCCAGGCCCGTGCCCAGCAGCGGTTCGGCGACGTAGCCCGCGAGCAGCGCGGTCACGGTGATGCCGAACTGGGCGCCGGAGAGCATGAACGACAGCTTCTGCGTCACGCGCAGGGCCCGTTCGGCGGCCTTGTCGCCGCTCTCGGCCATCTGCTGGAGCCGGCCCCGGTCCACCGCCATGTAGGCGAACTCCTGGGCCACGAAGTACCCGGTGGCCGCGGTGAGGGCCACGATCGCGAGCAAGCCGGTGAAGATCAACACGGCGCACCCGCCGCGGGGGGTTCGATGATCAGCCGGGTCCCACCCGGCCCACTACTACAGCCGTCCGTATCAGCGCTATCAGGCATACTTCACGGTAGCACGTGAAGCTGTACGGTTGACGGAGAGCACACGGAGGTGAACCACCGGTGACCGTTCTGGTCAAGATCGGCGAACTCGCCGCGCGAGCCCAGGTCAGCCCCCGCACCGTCGACTACTACACCAGCCTCGGCCTGCTCACGCCCGCCAAGCGGACCGCGAGCAACTACCGCCTCTACGACCCGGCCGACGTCGAGCGCATCCACCTCATCCAACGCCTCGAAGTCCAGGGCGTCCCCCTGGAGGAGATCGCGACCGCCCTCACCGACCAGCACGCCGACCTCGGCGCGATCCTGGACCGCATCGACGAGGACCTGCGCACCCTCCAGGCCGCGGCGGAGACCGCGTCACCGGAGGTGCACGGCCTGCTGGCCGCCGTCGCCACCCGCGTGCACTCCCTCATCACCGTCGCCCTCCAGATCCCGCCCGACCTGCCCATCCCCTGACCCGGGCCGACCGGGGCGGACCGCGGGGGTGGCGCCGGCGTTCTGGGGCATGATCTCGTCCATGACAGCCGCACGGCTGCTGGCGCGCCGCACCGAGCGGTGGTTCGTCCAGCAGGGAACCCCGACGATGATCGAGGGCTACGGGTTCTTCACGCACGTGCTGCCGCGGATGCTCCCCGCGCTGGCCACCATCGCGATCGCGGGCCTGGTCTGGCTCGTGCCGCTGGGCGCGGCGGGGTACGGCCGGTGGGTGCTGCTGGCGGTGATCCTCGCCAGTGCGCTCACGAGCTGGGTCCTGCTGTCGTCGTTCGTGCGGCGGCTGCCGGTGATCACGCGCAACCGCACGATCGCGATCCTGGTCGGGTACGCGGCGGTGCCCGTGATCGTGCCGGTCCTGCAGGACACCATCGACGACACGCCGGACAGCGATCCGGTGCAGTTGGTCGTGTTCTTCGCGGCGACCTTCGTCGCCGCCTGGCTCGCGGTCACCTACGGGTTGGTGGCGCTGCTCAAGGGTGCGGTCCGGCACACGGTGCACGACTTGCGCAACAGCGTGCACCTGCTCGGGCGGGCGTTGCCGCCGTTGTTGTTCGTCACGCTGTTCCTGTTCTTCACCGGCGAGCTGTGGCAGGCGATGAACCAGTTGCCGTGGCAACGGGTGAGCCTGGTCGTGGCGCTGTTCGCGGCGATCACCGTCCTCGCGGCGGCCGCGCGGCTGAAGGACGAGATCGGCCGGGTGGAACAGGACCTGCGCCCGGAGGTGCTGGAAGAGGCCTGCGCGGGCACACCGCTGGGCGACGAGGAGTTCGACGCGCCGCTGCGTCCGCGCAAGTTGACCCGGCGGCAGTCGCGGAACCTGCTGGTGGTGCTGGCGACCCGGCAGCTCGTGCAGGCGGCGGTGGTCGGACTCGCGCTGTTCGCGTTCTTCGTGGCGCTCGGGCTGATCGTGGTGACGCCCGCGGTCGCGGAGCAGTGGATCGGAGCACCGCCGGAGCCCGCCGGGTGGGTTCCCGGCGTGCCGGCGGCGATGCTGCGCAACGCCACGTTGTTCGCGGCCTTCGGCAGCATGTACTTCGCGGTGGTGTCGATGAGCGACGCCGAGCAGCGCAGGCAGTTCTTCGCGCCCGTGATCGAGCGGATCGAGCGCACGCTGGCGGTCCGCGCGGTGTACCTGGCGGTCCGCGAGCGTTCCTAGGCGCCGGTCCGCTGGTCGGAGGGACATGAGGGACGCCGGCTGGGACGCCGGGTCCGCCGAAGAGCTCCCGAGCGGCCTATTGCGCCCCCGGTTCGACGGCCGGCGGCATCTTCGTCCTCCCTCTCTCGAAGATCGTCTTCTGCGGTCGGCTCACCCATCGAATCCCCGAACGGGACCGGTCCGTCCTCGTCGATGCTGCGCGGCGCGGACCACCGGCGGTTGCGCGGCCTCGTCGGCAAGGGCTTCACACCGGCCCGGGTCCAGGGCCCGGAGGTGCGGATCCAGGAGCTGGTCGACCGATCGCTGGACGGCGTGGTGGCGGCGGGCGACGGGGTGGACCTGGTGCCCTCGTTCACCGAGGCGCTGCCGATGGCGGTGATCTGCGAGCTGTTCGGCGTGCCGGGGCCGGAGCGCGGCGCAAGCACCGGGAACCCGGTGACGACCTGACGTCCGGCCCGGTCCAGGCCCGCGACGAGGGCGACCGGCTCACCACCGGCGAACTCGTCGGCGTCCTGTGGCTGATGCTGGTGGCGGGCCACGAAACCACGGTTCACCTGATCGGGCACGCGGGCGTGGCGCCGGCCCGGCACCCCGACCAACCGGCACGGTTGTCCGACCCGTCACCTGCACGGGTGCAAGGCGCTCGTGCCCGGGCGGTTCCACTTGCGGGGGTGGGTCGCGGCACCCAAGCTCGGTCGCGGAAGAGGCCCGGGTGATCGCCGCCGGACCGCTGCCGCCGTGCCTGCGACGCATCGTTCTTCTCCGCGAGGAGTGACCAGGTCCATGCCCCGCCCAGGTCTGCCCGACCAGCGCGCCACCGAGGGCGTCACCGTGGTCGTGCCGGTCCGGGAGGATCACGACCTCGCCGCGGCGGTGCACGACCTGGTGTCCACACTGGACCGGATCGGTGCGCGGCACCGCGTGCTGCTCGTGCTCGCGGACGACAGTCCGGTCGCCGCGGCGCGCGTCGCCGAAGGGCTGGCGGACCGCTACCCGGATCGCGTCGAGGCGGTCCGGCGTCGGCCGGACCCCGGCGACGGGGCGGTGCCCGGCACGGACCTGGCCGTGGCCCTGGCGGAGCACGACCACCGGCGGATCCTCCTCACCGACGGTCGGCTCGCCGCCGCGCGACTGCCCGGCCTGTTGGCCGCGGCCCGTCGGGAACGGGCCGAGCTGGTCGTCGGGTACCGGTCCGGCGGTGCCGATCCCGCGGGTACCCGGGTGTCGTCCCGGTGGAACACGTCGACCCGGCCGGGCTCCACCACGCTGCCCGCCGTGGAACTGCCGGCGGAGCTGCGCCGACGCGACGCGCGGGCGGTGACCTTCGCCGTCCGACAAGGGAACGGGCGGGACGAGGGCGGACCGGCCGCGGTCGGTCACGTCGCCTGCGGGACGTCGTCGCCGCGTGACCCCGTCCTGCGCGCGGTGCTCCTGGCCGCGGTGGTGATGTCGGTGGGTGCGTGCGCCGCGGTCGCCTGGACCCAGACGACGTTGGCCTACCCGGACGCGGTGTCGCACCTGCTGATCACCCGGCGGGTGCTCGACGCGTCGACGCCCGGCGCCGCGCAACTCGGCGGGGTCTGGCTGCCGCTGTCGCACGTGCTGGCCCTGCCGTTCGTCGTGGACGAGTCCTGGTACCACGCGGGCGTCGTGCCGAGCGTCGTGTCGATGTGCGCCTACGTCGCCACGGCCGGCTGGCTGTACCGCATCGGCTTCGCGCTCACCGGCCGCCGCGCGGGCGGGGTGACCGCGGCGCTGGTGTTCTGCGCCAACCCCAACGTCCTGTACCTCCAGAGCACGCCCATGACCGAGGCGGTGCTGCTGGCCTGCCTGGCCGCGGCGACCTGGCACCTGCTGCGCTGGTGCCGGGACGGCGACTACCGGCACCTGGTGGCGACGGCCGTCGCCGTTCTCGGGGCCACCTCGGTGCGCTACGAGGGCTGGGCTTTCCTGTCGGCGGTCGCGGTCGTCGTCGGTGTGTGTTCGTGGCGGCGGTCGCGGGCGAAGGTCGAGCGGTGGGTGCTCGTGCGAGCCGACCTGGTGTTCTTCGGCTGCCTGGCGGTCAGCGGCGTGGTGGGGTGGGTGGTGTGGAACGCCGCGATCTTCGGCGATCCGCTGAACTTCGTGCGCGGCGAGTTCGCCAAGCCCGCGTTGTGGGTCGGCGCGGACGAGCGGGCCGTCGGCGACTGGGCGGTGTCGCTGTCGACCTACCTGCACGCCGTGGACCACAACCTCGGGCCGGTCGTGCTGGTGCTCGCCGGCGCGGGGCTCGTCTGCTTCGCCTGGCGGACGAGGTTGCGGGCCGAGGCACCGGCGGTGCTGCCCCTGCTGGTGTTCCTGCCGTTCTTCGTCTGGGCGCTGCACTCCGGTCAGCGGCCGCTGCACGTGCCCGAGGTCGGCGGCGACCTCTACAACGTCCGGTTCGCGCTCGTCATGGTGCTGCCCGCGGCGCTGTTCACCGCCTGCCTCGTGGCGCCGGCGAACCGGGCGCCGCTCAGGTACCTGCCCGCGGTCGCCGTGCTGGTGGGCTGCGGGCACCTGGCCCTGACGGGGATCGCGACGGTCGAGGAGGCGAAGGCCTTCCGGGCGGGTTCCGCCCAACGCGTCGACGCCCGGGCGGCGGCCTGGTTGCGCGAGCACTACGACGGCGGCCGGGTGTTGATGCAGTCGTGGAGCAACGAGACGGTCGGCTTCGACTCCCGGGTGCCCGTGCGGCAGGTCGTCTACGAGGGCAGCTTCCGCCAGTGGGAGCCGGCGCTCGACGATCCCGTCGGGCAGGGCATCCGCTGGATCCACCTCCGGCGCACACCCGGTGGTGAGGACTCGGTGTGGCGGCGCCTGCATGACAGCCCGTTGATGCACTTCGAGTACAAACCGGCCTACGCCGACGACCACCACATCTTCTACCGGCGCGTGGACAGCCCCGGAGTCGCAGCGGAGGTGGTGGACCGGTGACCCCTGCGGGACGACCGGCCGGGAGGCAGTCCATCGCGTACGTCTTCCCGGTCTACAACGAGGCGGGGAACGTCGAACTGCTGCACCGCACGGTGTGCCAGGTCACGGACGTGCTCGCCGACCGCTACGACTTCACCTTCGTCTACGTCGACGACGGCAGCACGGACGACTCCGCCACCCGCCTGCAAGCGCTGGCCGACGCGGACCACCGCGTCACGGTGATCGAGCTCGCGCGCAACTTCGGCCACCAGACGGCGGTCACCGCGGGTCTGGACCTCGTCGACGCCGACGCCGTCATCGTCATGGACAGCGACCTGCAGGACCCGCCGCGGGTGAGCCTGGAGCTGATCGCGAAGTGGCGGCAGGGCTACGAGGTGGTGTACGCGCAGCGCCGCTCCCGCCGCGACACGACGTTCAAGAGGGTCACCGCGAGCGCGTTCTACTGGGTCCTGCGCAAGATCGCCTCGGTCGACATCCCGCGCGACACCGGCGACTTCCGGCTCCTGGACCGCAAGGTGGTCGACGAACTGCGCAAGTTCCGCGAGCGCGACCGGTTCCTGCGCGGCCTGGTCAGCTACATCGGGTTCCGCCAGACCGGGGTGTTGTTCGACCGCGACGAGCGGCACGCGGGCACCACCGGCTACCCGCTGGGCAAGATGCTGAGGCTGGCCGCGAACGGCCTGCTCGGGTTCTCCGTCACCCCGCTCCGGCTGATCAGCAGGCTCGGGTACGGCATCTCCCTGCTGAGCTTCCTGGGCATCCTCTACACGGTCGGGGTGAAGGTCCTGGCTCCGGAGACGGCGGTGCCCGGGTGGGCGTTCACCGCCATCGCGATGTTCTTCCTCAGCGGGGTGCAGATCACCATGCAGGGCGTGCTGGGCAGCTACATCGGCCGGACCTACGCCGAAGCGCAGGGGCGACCGCTCTACACCGTCTCGTCGGTCCGCACGGGCCTGCACCAGCGCACGCCGGTGCAGGCCGCGCCGGACCGGTCGGCGGAACCGGGAGACCGGAGCCTGAACCGGTGAAGCCGGTCACCGCCACCCGGCTGCGCTTCGGCGCGGTCGGGGTCGTCAACACCTGCGTGGACCTGGTCGGCTACGTCTCGCTGGTCCTGGCGGGCACCCCGGTGTTGCCGGCGAACCTGATCTCGACGTCCGCGGGCATGGCGGTGAGCTTCGCGCTCAACAGGTCGTTCACCTTCCGCGCGCGGTCGGGCTCCCTGCGCGCCCAGATCCCGTTGTTCTTCCTGTGCACGGCATCGGGGCTGTGGGTGGTCCAGCCCCTGGCGATCACGGTGACCGACGACCTGTTCGGCGGTTCGACCACCCTCACCGCGGTGACGGGGCCGAAGCTCGTCGGCCTGGCACTCGGACTGGTGTGGAACTACGTCCTCTACCGCCGGGTCGTCTTCCGCCCGCCGGGACCGGCCCGGCGCACATGACGACCGGTTCCTCCCGTGATCGGGCCGACGACCTCGTCCTCCCCGAGCGGTACAGCGCCTTCAGACTGCTCGGCCACGGGCAGGCGGTCACGCTGACGGTGACGTGCACCGTCCTGGCCTGCCTGGTCCTGGCGGGCGTCCTCACCTCGGTCGCACCCCCTCCGCTCTGGTGGGCGCAAGCGTTCGTCACCGGGGTCACGACCGCCTACGTGCTCGTGATCTGCTTCCGCTGCCTGCTGGTGGCCGCGGGCCCCGGCGCGCGGGTCATCCGGGTGCGCGACGAGGACATCGCGGCCGGTCCGGACCTGCCGCACTACACCGTCCTCGTCCCGCTGCACCGCGAGGAGGCGGTGCTGCCGGGGCTGGTCGAAACCCTCCACCGGCTCGACTACCCCGCCGACCGGCTGCAGGTCCTGCTGCTGGTGGAACAGGACGACGAGATCACCCGTCCGGCGTTGGACCGCCTGGAGCTGCCGACGGGGTTCGAGGTGGTGCCGGTGCCCGAGGGCGGGCCGCGCACCAAGCCCAACGCGTGCAACGTGGGCCTGACCCGCGCCACCGGCCGGTTCTGCGTGATCTACGACGCGGAGGACCGACCGGAGTCCGACCAGCTCCGCAAGGTGGTGGCGGCGTTCGGGGGCGAACCGGACCGGGTGGTGTGCCTGCAGGCCGAGCTGGCCTACTGGAACCCCTGGACGAACTGGCTGACCCGGAACTTCGCCGCCGAGTACGCGTTGACCTTCGCCTTGGCGCTGCGGGGGTTGGACCGCTTCCGCCTGCCCGTTCCACTGGGGGGCACGTCCAACCACTTCCGGGTCGACGCCCTGCGCGCGCTCGGCGGCTGGGACCCGCACAACGTCACCGAGGACGCCGACCTGGGCGTGCGCATCGCCCGCCGCGGCTGGGACGTGCGGGTGATCGACTCGGTCACGTTCGAGGAGGCCAACAGCGAGCTGGGCAACTGGATCCGCCAGCGCAGCCGTTGGATCAAGGGGTACCTCCAGACGTGGCTGGTGCACATGCGCAACCCGTGGCGGCTGCTGCGCGAGCTGGGCCCGTGGCGGTTCGCCGGCTTCCAGCTGACCTTCGGCTTCACCGCGCTCACCACGCTGGTCAACCCGCTGTTCTGGTCGCTGACGTGCCTCTACCTCGCGGTGGGCCCGGAGCGGATCGAGCCGCTGTTCCCGCCGGCGGTGCTCTACGCCGGGACGGCCGCCATGCTCGGCGGCAACCTCGCCGTGCTGTACCACTTCATGGCCGGGTGCATGGAACGCGGCCTGCACCGCGCGGTGCCCACCATGCTCACCGTCCCGCTGTACTGGGCGCTGATGAGCGTCGCCGCCTACAAGGCGCTGAGCCAGCTCCTGCGCCCCGGCAAGCGCCACCACTGGGAGCTCACGCGCCACGGCCTGGTCCGCGACGACGAGACGCGCGGTGTCCCGTTCCGGCCGTCACGCGACCGGTGCTAGAAGTACCACCGCTGGTTGGGCCGGGCGTGGCAGTCCCAGAGGCGCACCGCCGTGCCGTTGCCGCCGAGCCCGTCCGGATCGGCGTCCAGGCAGCGCCCGCTCAGGTAGTTGACGAGCAGGCCGCGGTCCCGTTCGTAGTCCCAGATCTGGTTCGCCTCGCCGTGGCACTCCCACAGCTGCACCTTCGTGCCGTTGTCGCCGATGCCGCCGAGCTCGGCGTCCAGGCAGCGCCCGCTCTGGCCGTTGCGGACGAGGCCGCCGGGCTCGAAGGTCCAGAGCTGGTTGTCGTCACCGTGGCAGTCCCACAGCTGGACCTCGGTGCCGTCGCCGCCGATGGTGCCGAGGTCCGCGTCCAGGCAGCGCGCGTCGCCCGCGTTGCGGATCAACCCGGGCGCGTCGGCCGACCCGGTGCCCGGCGAGCCGAGCAGGGTGCCGGTGACAGCGGCCACCGCCGCCAGGGCGAGCGCTTTCCTCGTGGTTCCGGGAGTCATCGTTCGACCACTTCTCTCGTGCGTGGCGGATCTGCGTCGACGCTACCCGGGATCCGGCGGACCGCACGGGAAGGCACTCGTCCGTGTGGATCCCGGTCAGATCAACCAGATCCGGAGCGCCACGACCGAGTGACCGGGCACGCGGGCGCGCACCTCGTCGGCGGTCTCGGTCTCCTCGTTCGTCCACAGGTCGAGCACGCGGTACTTCGCCGCGGACGGCAGCCCGATCGCCTCGACGGTGACGGCCATCTCGCGCTCGGACGTCCCCCGGTTGAGCAGCACCACGGCGGCCGACCCGTCCGACATCGGCTTCAGCCACACCTCCTGCTCACCGTCGTCGCGCAACCGGTGCCCCTGCCGCCCGCCCCAGTCCTGGTCGACCGCGATGACGTCGGGGTCGAGCAGGATGTCCTTGGTGGCCTCGTCCATCACCCTCAGGTCGTTGCCCGCGATCAACGGCGCGTTCACCAGCGCCCACATCGTGAAGTGCGCCCGGTCCTCGTGGTCGGCCATGCCGCCGTTGCCGACCTCCAGCATGTCCGGGTCGTTCCAGCCGTTCGGCCCGGAGTGCTCCTCCAGTCCCACTTGGAGGTCCAGCAGCGCCGTCCAACTGGCCCAGGAGTCGGCGATGTCGCGCGTCGTGCGCCACAGGTGCCCGCCGACCCGGCGACCCCACCCCTCCCACGGGCGCTCGTGCCCCCACTCGCAGATGGCGAACACGATCGGCCGGCCGGACTCCCGCAGCGCCCGCCCCATCTTCCCGTACCGCTCGGCCGCCGGGCTGCCGTCGTTGTTGCAGTTGTCGTACTTGAGGTAGTCGACACCCCACTCGGCGAAGCTCCGCGCGTCGACCTGCTCGTGGCCCGAGCTGCCGGGGTAACCCGCGCACGTCTTCGCACCCGCGTCGGCGTAGACGCCGAACTTCAGGCCGCGCGCGTGCACGTAGTCCGCCACCGGCTTGAGCCCGTCGGGGAACTTCGCCGGGTCCGGCACCAACCGCCCCTGCCCGTCCCGTTCCGCCGCCATCCAGCAGTCGTCCAGGTTCAGGTAGGTGTAGCCGGCGTCGCGCATCCCCGACTCCACGAGGACGTCGGCGGTCTCACGGACCATCTGCTCGCCGATGTCGCAGCCGAACCTGTTCCAGGAGTTCCACCCCATCGGCGGGGTGGGCGCGAGGCCCGCCGACACGGGGAGGGCGGCGGCAGGCCCGACCACGACGACCGCGGACGCCAGCAGCACCGCGACCGCCACCTGGGCCGACGACCGACGCACGACGTCCTCCGGAAAGGCGATGTGGTCCCACCGAACCAGGATTCCCGGGAGCGGGACAGCCGGAGTCCGGGATTTCACCGGGCCGTGGGACGGCCGGGCTGCCCCCTCGGCACGCAGGTCCGGCCGGCCGCGACCCGGCCGGTGGTGGTGGTGCGCATCCCGTCGTCCTGCCGTTCGCTGCTTCAGCGCACGCGTCCGCTCCCTAGTCAGTTCGCCTGAACAGCGCGATGCCGCAGCTACAGCGAGGCCGGAGCCGGGCGCCGCGCTACGTCCCGCTCTGCGGACATCAGCTATTGACGGCTTACTTAGGCAACTTAATAATGGCCGAACGCAGTGGCTCCCGTGCCGACCCCCTGCGGCTCCCACGTCAAGGAGGACGTCGTGACGGTGTCGAGATGCCGGAGTGCGGGTGCGCGCGCCGCGACCACCCCGGTGGCCCGCACCGGACAGGCCGGCGACCCGCACACCCCTTCCGCGGTCCGGGCGCACCCCGACGACGCGGAGTTACCCCCGCGCCTTCGGCCCACGGGGAAGTGAGGGCGGGTCATGCGGCGCCACCTGTGCACACCGGCTCGTCGACCCGGTGCCGCCCGGTCCGCGGTGACGGCGGAGTCCGCCTCACCGGCGACACCACGCCCCGCGGACGGCGACACCAGGTCAGGGCGCCTCGCCCGCGCCGACGGGCACCGGCCTCGCCCCGATCCCGGGACGGCCGCGGCCGAGCGTCAACTCGCTCTGCAGGACGAGGACCGCGCCACCGATCGCCGCCGCGTCCGACCCGTTCACCGAGGGCACCACGCGCACCGAGTGCGCCCGTCGCGCGAACAACCGGCGGTCCAACTCGCGCTGGATCACCGCCTGGTAGATCGAGCCCGCCACCGCGAAGCTCGCCCCGGCCAGGACGATCACGTCCAGGTCGAACAGGACGGCCACGGTGACCGCGGCGTGACCGAGGTAGCGCGCCGACCGCTCGACGAGCGCACGCGCCTCGGGATCACCGGCGTTCGCGGCCGCCGCGATGCGCGCGAACTCGGTCAGGAAATCGTCGGCGTCCGGGTCGAGCGCCAGCCGGCGGGCGAGCCCCGGCGTCTCCAACGCCTGCCGGACCAGCGCCGACGGACCGGCGTAGTTCTCCAGGCACCCGACGTTGCCGCACGGGCACTCGTCGCCGTGGACGTCCATCGAGATGTGACCGATCTCCGCGGTGTTCGACGTGCTGCCCCGGTACACCTCACCGGCGACCACGACCCCGCCGCCGATCCCGGTGGCCATGTAGATGCAGCCGTAGGTGCTGCTCGGATCCACCGCGCCCATCCAGTACTCGCCGATGGCGGCCGCGGCGGCGTCGTTGTCCAGCAGCACGGGCAGGCCGAGGCACTCCGCGAGGTGCGGCGCGACGGGGTGATCGCGCCACTCGTCGGTCGGCTGCGGCGTCAACAACACCCCGGCACGCCGGTCCTGCGGGCCGTAGCTGACCAAGCCGACCCCCAGCACCTTCTCGCGCTCGACGGCCGCCGTCGTCAGCAGGGCGTCCACCCGCGACGCCACCAGCGGCAACGCCTGCTCCGGCGGCATCGACGACACGCCGCGGAACGAGGTCCGGGCGACCGGGTGACCGGCCAGGTCCACGACCACGATGACGCAGGCGTTGCGCTCGAGCTGCACTCCGACGCCGTAGCGGGCCGACGGGTTGAGCTGGACCAGCGTGCGCGGCTTGCCTCCCGTCGGCGCGCCGCGGCCGGTCTCCACGACCAGGCCGTCGCCCAGGAGTTCGCGCACGACCTCGGAGATCGTCGCCCCGGTCAGACCGGTCGCCGCCGCGAGCTCCACCCGGCTGATCGTGCGCGCCGCCCTGATCACGTCGAGGACCACGCCCCGCGTCTTCGACCGGCTCGCCCAGACCGGGCTTCTCGCCACGGTTGCCCCCTTCGCCGCACCCTTTCGCCAGGCTACTTCACTTAGCTCTCCCCCGGCCCGTCGGGTCGCCCGCCATCGGCCCCTTCAGATGTCACCCATCAGCGCATTCTCTTTCCCAGGGAAGCTGACGAAGCACGGGTGCAGCCATCCCGTCGAGCTTCACGAGCACGAGGAGTCCAGGTGAGACATCGTCAGGCAGTACTCGCGGTCGGCGCCGCCGTCGCACTGACCGCGGCCGGCATGACCACGGCGGCCCTGCCCGCGGCCGCGGCCGCGGGCTGTTCGGTCGTCTACGCGGTGCAGAGCCAGTGGCCGGGCGGCTTCACCGCGAACGTCGCGATCACCAACGTCGGCGACCCGCTGTCGAGCTGGACGCTGACGTTCGACTTCCCGGGGGCCGGCCAGAAGGTCACCCAGGGCTGGAGCGCCCGCTGGACCCAGTCCGGCACGCGGGTGTCGGCGGCGAGCATGAGCTGGAACGGGTCGCTCGGCACCGGCGCGTCCACCTCGATCGGCTTCGGCGGCTCGTGGAGCGACGCCAACCCGGTGCCGGCTTCGTTCGCGCTGAACGGCACCACGTGCACCGGGTCGGTGACGACGACCACCACGACCACGACCACGACTCCGCCGGTCGACGGGCCGGCACCGGAGCTGCGCGTCTCGGGCAACAAGCTGGTCACCGCGGACGGCACGCCGTACCGGCTGCTCGGGGTGGACCGCTCCAGTGGCGAGTTCGCCTGCGTGCAGGGCAAGGGCATGTGGGACGGCGGCCCGGTGGACCAGGCGTCGGTGGACGCGATGAAGACCTGGAACATCCACGCGGTGCGGGTGCCGTTGAACGAGGAGTGCTGGCTGGGGGTCTACGGCTCACCGGGTGGCGCCACCTACCAGAAGGCCGTCAAGGACTACGTGGACCTGCTGGTGGCCAACGGCATCAACGTGATCCTGGACCTGCACTGGACCTGGGGCGCCTACCCGGACAGCCCGGACTGGCACTGCAAGGACGAGCACGCCGTGTGCCAGAAGCCCATGCCGGACGCGCGGTACTCCCCCCAGTTCTGGACCAGCGTCGCCACCACGTTCAAGGGCGACGACGCGGTGGTGTTCGACCTGTTCAACGAGCCCTACCCGGAGATGGCCGCCGGCTGGGACAAGGCCCTGGGCTGGAAGTGCTGGCGTGACGGCGGCACCTGCGCGGGTCTGCCCTACGAGGTCGCCGGGATGCAGGACCTGGTGGACGCGGTGCGGTCCACCGGCGCGACCAACGTCCTGATGCTGGGCGGCCTGGAGTGGGCCAACGACCTGCGCGAGTGGCTGACCCACAAGCCGGTCGACCCGCTGCACAACCTCGCCGCTTCGTGGCACGCCTACAGCTTCAACGCGTGCGCCTCGGAAGCCTGCTGGGACAGCCAGATCGCGCCGTTCGCCCAGCAGGTCCCGGTCGTGCTCGGCGAGTTCGGCCAGGACGACTGCGGCTTCGAGTACATGCAGCGCCTGGTGGACTGGGCCGACGCGCACGACATCGGTTACCTCGCGTGGACCTGGAACCCGTGGGGCTGCACCACGGGTGCCGTGCTCATCAAGGACTGGAACGGAACACCCGAACCGGGTATCGGTGAAGGTCTCAAGGCCCACTTGCTGTCCGTCACGCCGTAACCGGCGGGACCCGGCCGGCCCGCCGTCGCCCGGCGGGCCGGCCAGGATCGGGAGAACACCCGGACGGCCCGGTTCGGCCGGGTGTCGCGGTCGAGCGGCACGGCCGGTCCGAACCCGAACGCCCTCCCGGACACCGCGGCCCGAACCGCGTGCACGACGGTGGTCCGCAGCGCGCCGAGCAGCGCGTCGCCGGCGACCGGGGACCGTTGCCCGCCGACGTCGTCACGTGCCGGTGCCGGCCCCCGGCGGCGCCGTCGACTCGCGCACCACCAGGCACGGCGGGTCGAGGTCGACGCGCGCCCCCTGGTCGGCCGGGTCGTCGGACAGCAGCGCCACCAGGCACGCCCGGCCCAGACCGGCGAAGTCCATGCGCACGGTGGTGAGCGCGGGCGTCCAGAACTCGGCGCCCGGTACGTCGTCGAAGCCCACGACGCTGACGTCACCCGGGACGTCGCGCCCCGCGTCGTACAACGCGCGGCGCACCGCGACGGCCGTCGTGTCGTTGCCGCACAGCACGGCCGTGACCAGCGGGTCGGCCGCCAGGGCACGTCCGGCCTGGTAGGCCGAGCGGGGTTCCCAGCCTCCCGGCAGGACGGTCGGGACGGGCGCGCCGGCCTGCTCCAGGGCATCGCGCCAGCCCGCCTGACGTGCGCTGGTGCCGGTCTCCGAGGGGATCGCCACGTGGTGCACGGTGCGGTGCCCCAACGACAGCAGGTGACGGGTGGCGTCGACGGCGGCCCGCCGCTCGTCGAGGAAGATCGTCCGGCGGGAGACGTCCGGCAGGCCACCGGCCTCCGTGGCGGCGACCGCGGGCACGTCGTCCGGGAGCGCGCGCAGCACGGCCGCACCGGCCGCGTCGAACGCGATCACGATCACGCCGCCCGCACTGGGGTCGCTGACGTGCTCGACCGCGTGCCGGACGTCTTCGGCGCGTGCGGACTCGACCACCCGGATGCCGACCGACAACCCCGCGGGCCGGGCGGCCTCCTCGATGCCGTGCAGGGTGGACGCGTACCCGTACAGCGTCGTGTCCGCGGTCACGACCGTGACGCCGCGCGCCCGCCCGAACCCGAGCGCCCGCGCCGCCCGGTTGGGCCGGTACCCCAACCGTTCGATGGCTTCCAGCACCTGCCGCCGGGTGTCGGGGCTGACCCTGGGCGAGTCGTTGAGCACCCGTGACACGGTCTGGTGCGACACCCCCGCCGCGGCCGCGACGTCGCGGATGCTCGGCGGGCCCGCCGTCCGCCGCTGTGCTGCCCCACCGGAGGATCGCGCCACCGGGCCATCCTGCGCCGTGGGCACGCGCGAGGCAAAGCCTCGCCGAGCACGCCACCGCGTCGTGCGGGCGTGATGCGGACCGGGCATTCGGAGCCTCGTCCGAACCGGCGGGTGCCGCCCCGCGCCGCACCGGTCGCGCGAGGAACGCGGCTGGGACGTCCACGTTGACGACGTCCGGTCCTGACCGGAGTCGGCGAGGTGGTGCTTGGATCACCGGCATGGGTGACGCGGAACAGATGTGGATCACCGTCGTGCCCGCGTTGGAGGCCGATGAGGACGATGGCGCCGAGCTGGTCGTGGTCGGGATCGATCCGGCGTCCGACGACCCCGGTCAGCAGGTGGTGAACGCCCTGTTGGACCGGGGCCACGAGCTGCGGGAGGGCGTGTTCTACCTGCTCCCGTTCGACCTGGGGGTGCGCTACGAGCGCGGTGGCGACCGGCTGGGCGTGCTCGTGCTGACCTCACCCGAGGTGCTCGACGAGATGGTGCCGAACCGCGGCGCCGAACTCGCCACCGCCACCGCTCCGCTGCGCGACGCGCCGCTGGTCGACGGCGGGGTGCTCCTCCTGCGCCGCGAGATCGCCACCGACTTCGACCCCGCCGCGTCGGAAGGCGACCAGCCCGTGGTCCTGCTGGTCCAGGACGGACCCGCCGCGGAGTCGGACCTGTTCCGGGCCTTCACGGCGGGCGAAGCCGCCCTCGCCGTCATCGGCCCCTGCTCCGGCGGGGAGGAGGACTCCGACGACCGGTGATCCGGATCTTCAGGCGCGGGCCCAGCGGTCCAGGAACCCGTGGCCGGTGCTCACGACGTGCTCGGACCACTCGGTCCCGCTCGCCCACGTGAGGTTGCGCAGCACGCAGTGCGCCGCGTAGACCACCAGCGCGCCGCGGTCGGTCGTGCGGAGGATCTCGTCCTCCAGCCGCTCCCGGACCCCGGGCCCGGCCTTCGGCCAGGCCGCCAGGTCCCAGTCGACGGTCACCAGGTCGTAGGAGGCGTCACCGGTGCGGCACGACCCCCAGTCCAGCACCGCCGTCACCCGGCCTTCGTCCACGAGCACGTTGGCCGGCCCGAAGTCGAAGTGGACCAGGTCGTCCGGCGCCCGCTCGGGCAGCCGCGCCGCGGCGGCCGAGGCGCGCAGGCGGGACAGCAGGTCGGACACCGGCCGCTCGGACCCGACCAGCACCGACGGCCGGCACAGCGGCGACCGGTCCTCGACCAACCCACCCGCGACGAAGTCCCACCAGTCCCCGCCCGTCCCCGAACCGGCTCCGCGCTCGCGGTCGACCACCGCGATCAACTGGTCCAGCGTCACGCCGTCTACGTGCTCCACCGGGCTCCCGGCCACGTGCTCCCACAACTCGAACCACACACCGCCCGCCCGCCCGGCGGCGACCAGGGGCGGAATCGGGCAGCCCGCCGCCCGCAGCCTCGCCAGCGCCGGCCCGACGTGCTCCTCGGCGTGGCGGGCTTCCCGCCCCGGCGACAGCCACTTGAGCACCAACCGGGCGCCGTCCGCCCCGATCACCTCGTAGGCGCCCTCGTCACCCCTGGCGAACCTGCCGACGAGCGTCAGCTCCCGACCACGCTCACGCCGCACCAGTTCGATGACCTCCTGGACCAGCACAACGACCATCATGCCAAGGCCGGGGCCGGTGCGGGGCACCGTCAGGACTCGACGCGTCGTCCGTCCACGAGGTCCTGGAGTCGCGCGCGGGCGCGGCGGACGGCGTACTCGTGGTCGGCGAGTCCGGGTCCGGTGCCGTAGCGGCCGTGGTACATGACCAAGCGGACCTGTTCGCGTTGCAGGTCGTGCAGCGCGCGGGCGGCTTTGCGGCTGTGGGTCTTCTTCACCTGCCGGCGGGCGTGGTGCCGCTGCCGCAGTGACGGCAGGATCTCGCGCTCCTCGGCGGTGATGAGGTCGTCGGCGACGAAGTGCTCCGCCAGCTCCTTCAAGTGGACGCCTTCCTCCTTGCCCGCCAGCCGCCAGATCAGGAAGCCGATCACCGCCACCGGGATCGCCTTGATCAGCACGGAGGGCAGGAACCCCAGGTCGGTGAAGAACGGGCTGTTCCAGAAGAAGTGGACCGACCACGCCACCAGGTAGGCCCCGATCGCGACGCCGAGGCGTTGGGCGAACGGCTTGGTCCGGCGGGTGAGGAAGTAGCCGACGCCGAACGCCGCGATGGACGTGTACATGGCGTGGCTCCAGATGCCGCTGAGGATGCCGCGCGTGCCGAACACCAGCGCCACCGGCAGCACCTCGTTGTCCATCGGGAACGCGATGGCCGAGTTCAAGGAGTAGGACAGGTCCTCCAGCACCTGGAAGCCCAGCCCCACCACCGCGCCGGTCGCGACGACCGAGAGCACCGTGCGGAACTGGTTGCGCGCGACGAGGACCAGCAGGACGACGCCGAGGATCTTCAGGGTCTCCTCGACGATCGGTCCGGCCAGGGCGGCGCCCCAGTCCGCGCTGAACCGCGGTCCGCCCAGCTTGGCCGCCAGCGAGAAGATCGCCGTGTTGGCCGGGATCGCCAGGTAGGTCGCGGCGAAGCCGCCCCAGGCGAAGGCCAGCACGAACCCCAGCGCCGGGTGTTGCTCGAACAGGTCGAGCGACCGGAAGAACAGCAGTACCGGAACCAGGTAGAGCGTCCACAGGACCACGCCGAACAGGACCGCGGTCGGCACGATCCGGTAGGCGGTGAGCAGCTGCGTGCCCTCGAAGAACACGCCGTTGGCGATGAAGAACACCAGCACCCAGAACGCCACCCGGCGCGGTTGGAAGAAGCCGTCGACCCCGACCGGGGCCACCGGCTCCGGCATCGTCGCGCGCGTCACGAGTCCGCTCCCGTCCGGATGCTGTCGACCATCGCGTCCACCTGTGCCGAGGTCTGCCGGAACGTCTCGGCGGCGCTGGGCGCGAAGACGATCACGGAGTCGTCGGTGTCCTCGTCCACCGCAACCCAGGCCCGCCCTTGCACGTGCGGGCCGACGTAGGCCAGTCGCGTGCCGGTCAGGCCGCCGGCGGTGTGGAAGGAGGCCTCACCGGTCACCCGCAACGAAGTGTCGGCGAGGATCCTGCGCCGGGTGCGCTCGACCTCTTCGGCCGCGGTCCCGTCCCATTCGCCCGCCTGCACGGTCAACGACCCGCCCGGCCCGGAGACCTGCGAGGTGCTGCCCGGCGTGGTCCCCTCCCGCACGACGTACCACCCGTCGGCCGGCACGTAGGTCACACCCCTGCCCACCTCGATCGTCGTGCCCGGCGGGATCTCCTCGGCGCCCGAGGTGTTGTCGTCGACCACGACCAGCGTGCCGACCAACAGCACGATCAGGAAAACGACGACCAGCGAACCCGGCCACGTCCGATAGGGCTCCCGGCGGGGCAGCCCGGAAAGTCCCGCGGAATGCGCGCTCGTCACCTCACCACCTCCACTACCAGGCGATAACGGCCGCCAGTATGTGCACTGACGAAGATTTTCAGCAAGCGAAACCGTGACTACCGGGAATTCATCGGCGTCCAGCGCGTGAATGTCGCGCCTTTTACCAAAGCTTTATCGGACCTGCATGACGGGCAGTCACCGATCACCCGACCAAGGGATGCCGCCGGGTACCACCGCCGGACGGCGGCGCTCGGGTGTGTCCGGGTCGTGCACCGCGTGTCGGCCCCATACCCGCCGATCCCGCGGCGATTGCCCCTATCGTGGTCGCCGATCGATACTGGCGAGTGTGCGCCGCCGAACGGCGGCCGGCCACGCGTCTTCAGCAAGGAGGACGTGAGCCCGTGAACGCCGACGACCCTGTGACGACGGTGGCGTTGGACCTGGTCGACGACGTCCCGTCGCTGGCCGCGGTGCGACGGTGGGCGGCGGAGGCGTTGGCCGACCTGACCGAGGACGAGATCGACGACTGCATGCTGCTGGTCACCGAGCTGGTGAGCAACGCCTACGACCACGGCACCGGCCCTCGCGCCGTCCGGCTCCGACGCTCGCCGAACTGGAGCTACGTCCGGATCGAGGTGGACGACGCCTCGCCGGACGACCTGACCTTCGGCCGCTCCCGCCTCGGCCCCAACCGCGGCCGGGGTCTGGTCATCGTCGACAAGCTGGCCAAGGACTGGGGCGTCGACGTGCACCCCGGCGGCAAGACCGTCTGGGCCGAGCTGTCCTGCGGCGCGTCCCACGTCCCGGTGTGACGCGCACGGGCCGGGAGGTCGAAGTCCGCATGTCGCGGTGCACGGGCTTACGCCCGTCTCCGGAGGAACCGGCGCTCGGCCCGTCGGACTCCGGCGAAGGGGAGCGCACCCGGCGGGGTGGCGTCACGTCGGCGGCAGGAACCGGTTGAAGAGTGCCTCGATCGCCGCCCTGGCCCGGACGTCCGCTGCCCGCAACGCGTCGGCGACGGCTTGGGGCAGGGGTCGTCCGGCGGCGGCGCGCCACGCGATCCACTCCTCGATCGTGCGGTCGTTCTTCTCGCTGTTGACGCCGTTGGGCAGGGGCAGGTAGTTCTCGGGCACGTCGAGCAGCACGCTGTTCCGCTGGGGCGGCGTGAGCCTGGGGAACCTGGGGTCGCGGGCGATCTCCGCGCGGGGCATCAGGTGGTCGGTGCTCCACCTCGTGGTGGCGGTCATCGGCGCGCCGGTGGTGACGTCGATCGGCACCGTGCCCACGGGGCGCAACGCCGGGTCGAGCGCGGCGGCGTTGCGCAGCGCGACCGGTCGGGCGGCGGCACCGGGGGTGGCCGCGGCGGTCTGCTCGACCAGACTGCGGGTGAGCCCCGAGACCTCGTCGGCCAGCAGCTGGTGGTTGCGGCGCAGTTGCGCGGCGAGCTGGTGGTAGCGCAGGCCGCCGGCCTGTCCCACGGGTGGGATGACGTTCGGCCGGCGGCCGGCGCGGACCTGCTCGACGGTGAACCCGCCGGGCGGGTTGAGCTCCAGGAGCACCTCCCGGGTCAACCGGGCGATCTCCGCTTCGATCCGGAGGATCTCCCCGCGTCCTCGCTGTGCGGCGGTCGCCTCGCGGCGGGCCGTGGCTTCGCCTGCCACCTCCCGGTCGAGCGCGTTGCGGGCTCGCCGCAGGTTCGCCTCGGCGACGCGCACAGCGGCCGGAGCGCCGTCGGCCCGCGCGGTGTGCAGGGCGGCCTCGGCCGTGGCGACGCGCGTCCGCGCGGAGGCCACTTCCCGCGTCGCGGTGGCGAGGGCCGTCCCGGTCTCGGCGACCCGTCGATCGGCTGCCGCCGTGCGTGCGGTCGCGGGTGGCGTGTCGACTGCCGGCGCGGTGCCGGCCGGGGCGGTGGTAGCCGGGGCGGTGGCGGTCAACGGGGCGGGGTCCCGCACGGCCGAAGTCCCACCAGGTGCCGGCAACCCCCTCGGCAGGACGGGAACCGGTGGTCCGGCCGGCGCCGTCACCGGGGCACCGCCGCGTCCCGGGGGCGCGGCGAGCGTAGCCGGCCCGGAGGCGGAAGCGGGTCGGGCGCCGCTGCCGACCGCTTCCCAGTGGCCGGTGTTCGCGTCGAACACCATCTCGATCACCGACGGTGGTGGCGGTGGTGGCGTGCTGCGCAGACCGACCGGCGCCAGGACGACCTGCCCGTCGGGCGTGATCGCCAGGACTCGGAACCGGCCCTCGGGCAGGTCGACCGTCGAGCCGATCAACTCGGCGTTGCCCAGCCGCACGGCTCGCGCGCCCGCGCCGGCACCCAGCAGCATCCCCAACGGGATCGCCACGGCCCACTGCCCACCCGACGGAATGCCCTGACGCCAGATGGACCGCGCCACCCCGCCGTTGAAGTGGTCCTGCAGCAACGCGGTCAGCAGCGACTGCGTCCCCAACGACGCGGCCGCGCTCACCCCACCGGCCACCGCGCCGCCCGCCAGCCCGTAGCCGACCGACCGCGTGGCGAACCCGGCGCCGGTCGCGGCCGCACCACCGAGGCGGCTCGCGGCCGCACCCGCACCCCGGGTGACCGCGGCGGTCAGCAACGCGCGCCACGCCGCACTGGTGAGGATGCTCTCACCCTCGTTCCACGAGATGTCGCCCCGCGTGTAGGCCCGCGAGACCTCCGTGGCGGCTTCGTGGAACCCCATGGACAGCACCTGCTCGCCGGCTTCCACCAAGGCGACCGCGCCGGCCGCCACGAACGCCGCGGCTCCGCTGGCGTAGTACCAGCCACCGCGGTCCCAGTGGTCCAGCGCGCGACCCGCGAGCCAGGTGCCGGCCGCTTCGTTCATCATGCCGAGGCTGTCACCCGCCGGATTCGCGGTGTGCCACTGCTCGGCCGCGGCCACCACCGGCGCGAACACCGCGATCAACCGCTCGACCCGCGCACTCGCGGCGGACACCGCCCCGCCCCGGCCGGCCGGCGCCCCGATGAACTGCTGATCGGTCCGTAGCCTCTCCGCGACACCACGAACGGCGTTCAACGCGTGATCCCGGGGCCGCGCCGGCACGTCCGCGGTCAAGCGCGTCACCAACGCCTCCGCTTCGGCCAGCTCCGCGGCGACCAGCGCGGTGGTCCGATCGCTCGTCGGGTCGGCGCCGGTCCGCGGACCCCGGGTCAGTTCGATGCCCCTATGGATGTCAAGCGGCTTCGGATAGTGGCGTGGATGTGTCGTCAGGACTGTTGATCAGCGAGTAGACCTCGCGGGCGATGTAGCGCTTGAGGCAGCGGATGGCTTCGCGGCGGGTTCTGCCCTGGGCCAGGCGGCGGGCGAGGTAGTCCTGTGTGCGCGGGTCCCAGCGCAGGCGGGACAGGGCGATGCGGTAGAGAGCGGCATTGGCTTGGCGGTCGCCACCGCGGTTGAGCCGTCGACGTCGGGTCTTCCCGGAGGACGCCTCGATCGGGCTGACGCCGCACAGCGCGGCGAACGAGGCCTCGCTGCGCATCCGGTCGGGGTTGTCTCCCGCGGTGATGACGAGCGCGGCTGCGGTGTCCGGGCCGATGCCCGGTCGTCGTAGCAGCTCGGGGACGTGTGTCTGGAGAACCGTCTCGATCCGGTTGTTGAGGTCGTCGATTTCGCAGGTCAGATCGCGGATACGGCGGGCGAGCAGCCGAAGCGTGTATGTCGCGGCCGAGCGGGGATCGGTCGGGGTGTCGGCATCGAGTTCGGCGCAGCGGCGGACGAGTTTGGGGTTGCCCAGCCCGGACAACGAGTCCCTCAACTCCGGGTCGGCGGAGACGAGTACGGCCTTGAGCTGGTTGATCGCCTGGGTGCGCGACTTGATCGCCGATGCCTTCGCCAGCTTGAACATGCGAATCATCTCGACCGGGCCGGCACCGGTTTTCGCTTTCGCGGCAGCGCGGCCGGACAGCACCGCCCTGGCCGCTGCCTCGGCGTCCCCGGCGTCGGTCTTGCCCCGGCGACGCTGGACCTTGTCGGGCTGGTTGACTTCCACCACCGCGATGCCCGCTGCGGTGAGATGACGTGCCAGGGCTGCTCCGTAGGAGCCGGTGCATTCGACACCGGCGTGGCGCACCCTGCCGAAGGACGAGGCCCAGGACAGCACCCGCCGATAGCCCGACACGGTCGTCGGGAACGTCTCACTGCCCAGCAGCACGCCGAGAGTGCTGATCACGGCGGCGACGTGGAAGTCCTTGTGCGTGTCGACACCGAGAACGATCTCCGGCCGGTCGGCCTGGTCGCGTTCGGGCTTGTCGGGGACACTGGGCACGGTCGTTTGTCTCCTGGTCGGCTCTCGGGACGGATCGGCCGTCGCCGGGCCGGTCGGGAGCGGTCAGGACTGTGATGGCGCCTTGTTAGCGGCAAGGCCCCTATCGGGACACGCTCCGCCGGTCCGGCGACAGCAGGCACCGCTCCAGGCCCATGGCCGACAGATCAAACTAAGGACACTTGGTCAGTCGTAGCGCGGGTCAGACCACCGACCCGGAGCGGCACAACATGATCCTCACAGTCGTAGCGCCGGGAGAGCCGGATGTGCTCTTCGCCCAGCACGGCCAGGTGCCCGGGGCTGACCACCAACGGGGCCGCTTCCGCTTCGTTCTCCGCGATCCGCGCTTCCACCTGCGGCAACGTCAACCCGGCGATCTCCTCGGCCGACAACGGCGACCGCTGTACCGTGACACCCGACGCGTCCCGCTGGACGCCCAGCAGTCCGGCGGTCGCCCGGTTCCCCGCCAGGCGCTGCACCCGCAGCGCCGCCGCGACACCCCCGGTCGGCACCGCCACCGCCGCCCGCGGTCCCCGCGCCGGTCCACCGTGATCGACGACATCGCCAGGTGCATGATCGGTATGCGCCCTCATCCACCCAGTATTCGAACACCGGGAGGCGATCACCCGGTCGATCGGCCGTCCGCGGAGGCACACCGGACCGCCCGGACGGGCATCGCGCCACGACGGGCGCGAACGACCCGCCGGATCCGGTCCGGGCGAGAACGCTGTGACCAGCGGAGGTGTCGCCGTCCCCGAGGAGTGGGCGGCGCGGGTCCGGCGTCGGTCGGACGGTCGCGGAAGCGCGGCTCACCGTTCCCGCGTCACAGTCGCCGCGGATCGGCATGGTTTCCCGGCGTGTGGGTACTCTGCCGCTCGGTCGCTCGCCCGGCCGTCGCGGGTCGGGCTGGACCGGTCCGGTCTGTTCGAGCGACGGGAATGGTTGACGCACGTGGATCCCACCTTCGAGACCACCGACCTGCGCGCGTTGGTGGACGGGCTGGCCGTGGTGCTCTGGCAGGCCGACGCCCGGACCCGCCGCTGCACGTTCGTGTCCGCCCACGCCGAGCGCCTGCTGGGCCACCCGGCGAGCCGGTGGGCGGACGAGCCGGACTTCCTCGGCTCGCTGATCCACCCCGACGACCGGGCCGAGGCCGCCCGGGAGCGGTGGCGCGACGAGCCAGGGCGGGACGTGTTCGAGGTGGAGTACCGGGTGGTCACCGCCTGGGGTGACGTGCTGCGGTTGAAGGAGAAGCTGCACGTCGTGCGGGACGTCGACGGCGTCGCGAGAACCGTGCGCGGTGCGTTGAACGACGTCACCGCGCGTCACGCGGAGCACGAGCGGCAGCGGTTTCTGGCCACGCTCGACAGCGAGTTGCAGCGCCTGGACGACGCGGAGCAGCTGATGGCGTTGGCGACGCGCCTGCTCGGCGAGCACCTGGGGGTGGACCGGTGCGCCTATGCGCGCACCGAGGCCGACGAGAACCACTTCGTGATGAGCGGCGACTACGCCACCGGGCTGCCCCCGTTGCCCGGCAGGTTCGCCATGGCCGCGTTCGGCGACGGTGCGCTGCGGGCGATGCGCGCGGGTGAGCCGTGGGTGGTGGTCGACAGCGAGAACGACCCCCGGCTCCGGCCGCGGGACCTCGACGCCTACCGGTTCACCGGCATCCGCGCGGTGATCTGCCTGCCGCTGCTGCGCGGCGGGCGGTTCGTCGCCGCCATGGCGGTGCACCAGGCGACGGTCCGGCGCTGGACACCCGAGGAGGTCGAGGTGGTGTCCGTGGTGGTCAACCGGTGCTGGGAGTCGATGCAGCGCGTGCACGCCGACCGGGCGCTGCGCGACAGCGAGCAGCGCCACCGGCTGCTCGTGGAACGGGCCAACGACGCCATCTGGGTGCTGGACCACGACCTGCGGTTCGTCGAGGTCAACCAGGCCGCGTGCGAGCTGCTCGGGACCGACCGCGAGAGCCTGGTCGGCCGCCCGGTGGGCGACCTGGTCGCGCCCGACTCGCTGGGTCGACCGGCTCGGCTCACCGCCGACCTGCCCGCCACCCGGGTGGTCAACGAGGTGTGGGGCCTGAAGCGGGCCGACGGCACGGTGGTGGAGGTCGAGCTGAGCATCCAGGCCACGCCGACCGGTGTGCAGGCGATCGGGCGGGACGTCACCGAGCGGCAACGCGCCGAGGCCGAGCGGGAGCGGCTGCTGCAGCGCGAGCACGAGATCGCCGAGGCGTTGCAGCGCAGCCTGCTGCCCCGCGAGCTGCCCGCGTTGGACCGGCTGGCGACCTCCGCCCGGTACCTGCCCGCCGGCACCCACTCCCGGATCGGCGGCGACTGGTACGAGGTGCTGCCGTTGGAGGGCACCGCGGTCGCCCTCTCCGTCGGGGACGTCGTGGGCAAGGGCCCCAGTGCCGCCGCCGTGATGGGGCAGTTGCGCAGCGCGCTCGCGGGCTACCTGCTCGACGGCCACTCCCCCGCCGCCGCGTTGGAGCGGCTGGACGCCTTCACCGGCCGGGTCAACGGTGCGGTGGGCAGCAGCTGCGCCTGCCTGACCTTCGACTGGAACACCGGCAGGCTGTGCTGGGCCGTCGCCGGGCACCCGCCGCCGCTGGTGCTCGACCCGACCGGCCGAGCCTCGCTGCTGCCCGGTGGCGCCGGGGCGGTGCTGGGCGCACCGGGCCGCGCGCCCTACGTCGACCACGCCACCGACCTGCCGCCGGGTGCCTCGGTGGTGCTCTACACCGACGGGCTGGTCGAACGCCGCGGCGCGGTGATCGACCAGGGCCTGCGCCGGCTGGTGGACACCGTCCGCGACGCGCACGACCTGGCGCCCCAGGCGCTCAGCGACGCCATCACCTCCTCGCTGCTGGCCGACGGCCAGGACGACGACGTGGCGCTGGTCGTCGCCCGCCACCTGCCCCCGCCCCTGCGGGACACCGTGCCGGCGCGTCCCGCCGAGCTGTCCGGGATGCGCCGCGCCGTCGCCGCGTGGGCGGCCACCGCCGGCCTGTCCGCGGACCTGCTGGACGACCTGCAACTGGCCCTCGGCGAGGCCGCCGCGAACGCCGTGGACCACGCGTACCCGCCCGACGCGCCCGGCGACTTCACCTACGCCGTCGCGACCACCGCCACGGGCCTGCGCGTCACCGTCCAGGACTACGGTCGCTGGCGGCCCGAGCCCGAGGACAAGGGCTACCGGGGACGCGGCCTGCAGATCATCCGCACGATCGGTGAACAGGCGGTGTTCCACCACACCGGGGAAGGCACGACCGTCGAGTTCCACCTCACCGCCGAGCCGTCGCGGACACCGGTGCCCGCGGTGGCGGTGGCGGAGCCGGGCCGGGGGCGCGCGGACGTCACCGACGTCACCGACACCGTCGACGACGCCCCGGTCCAGGTGCTGCGCCTGAGCGGTGACGTGGACCTGAGGACCGTCGACGACCTGCGCGTGGCCCTGACCGCCCGGATCGACTCGGCCGACCCGCGCCCGGTCGAGATCAACCTCGGCGAGGTCGCCTACCTCAGCAGCTCGGGCATCGCGCTGCTGCTGGAAGCCGCCGCGGCCGCCACCCGCGCCCGCCGTGCCCTCACCGTGCACGCCGTCGAGGGCACCCCTCCCGCGCGCGTGCTGTCGCTGTCCGGCCTGCACGGCCTCACCGGCGACGCGCTCGCCGTTCGGATCGGGACCGGGTAGCGCCGGGTCGTGCGGGGATCCGGAGCCGGACGTGATCACTCGTCGGGTGACGCCGTCGCCGCCGTGGTTACCTTTGAGGTCGAGGGCGTGGGCGGCTGGTCGTGCCCCGCGGCGGGAGAGGGGGTGCGGTCATGGCCGACACGGGAACGGACGACCTGCACGGGGTCATCCGGCGACTCGACGACGTCACCGCGGCCTTGGCCGACCTGTCCCAGGTGTTGGACGAGGAAGAGGACCTGGCGGCCATCATGGACCGCGTGTGCCGACAGGTCGTCGGCGCGATCCCCGACGCGGACCTCGCGAGCGTGACGGTGCTGCGCGACGGCACCCCGGCGTCCCTCGCCTGGACCGACGAGCACACCCTGGCCGTGGACCGCGCCCAGTACGACGCGGGCGAGGGACCCTGCCTGGAGGCCGCCGCGTCCCGGGAGATGCGGCGCGTCGCCGTCGCCGAGGCCGCCGACCGGTGGCCCGCCTTCACCCGGGCGGCCACCCACCTCGGTATCGGCAGCTACCTGTCCGCGCCCCTGCTGCTGGGCGAGCAGTACCACGGTTCGCTCAACCTCTACGGCCGGCAGACCCACGGCTTCCGCGAACTCGACGCCGCCCTGCTGGAACTCTTCACCACCGCCGCCGAGGCGGCCCTGCGCAACAGCCGGCGCTACCTTCGAGCCCGCCGCCAGGTGGGCCAACTGCACGAGGCACTGGAGTCGCGGGCCGTCATCGACCAGGCGAAGGGCATCGTGATGGCCGTCCACCGCGTCTCCGCCGACGACGCGTTCACCATGCTGGTGAACCGTTCCCAACAGGAGAACCGCAAACTCCACGAGCTGGCCGAGCACTTCCTCGACGAGGCCATCCGCCCCGACGCCTGACCGCACACCTCCCCTCCACGCCCGACGGCTGAATCCGCACCTGTCGGGTGTGCCGGCCGAACGGCCTCGCGTCCGGATCGTCCGATGGTTGGCATCACGCCGTTCGGGCAACATCACCGGCATGGCATCGGCTGCGGTCGCTCGACGGGGTTGGACACGGATCGTGGTGGTGGCGTTGGTCGTCGTGGCGGCCGGTGGTTGTCAGTGGCCCCGTGACGCCGACGGGACGGCGGACCGGGTGCGTGACGGCACGATCCGGGTCGGGGTGGCGAACAACCCGCCGTGGACGGTCGTGGACGGCGGGGGTGCGGGGCGGGAGCCCGGCGGTGTCGAGGTGGAGCTGGTGCGACGGTTGGCGGACAGCCTGGGGGCACGCGTGCAGTGGGTGCCCGGTGGGGAGGCGGAGCTCATGGCCGCGTTGTCCGAGCGCGGCCTCGACCTCGTCGTCGCGGGGCTGGACGCCGAGTCGCCGTGGGAGCAGGACGTCGCCCTCACCACCGACTACCTCACCACGGACGAGGCGGTCGCCGTGCCTGCGGGAGAACCGGTCGACACCGGCACGCACCTGGCGGGTCTCGACCACGTCATGGCCGTGCCGCCGGGCGAGAACGCCTGGCAGAGCACCGTCGAGCGCTTCCTGCTCGAACTGGACGAGGACGAAGTGCGCCGCCTGCTCGACACCCACCGCGCGGGGACGTGACATGGCGACCATCCACGACCGCTACGAGTTGCCGCCCGAGAAGGCGGCGCTGCACCGCCGTGCCGTCCGGCTGGAGTGGTGGACGATCGCGTTCTTCGTCGTGGCCATCGCGGCGCTGGCCATCGTGCTCGGCCAGTCGCAGGCCATGAAAGCCGCTTGGGTGGAGGACATCCTCGCCCTCGCGCCGCCGATCGCGTTCCTGGTCGCCAACCGCTACCGCAACCGGCCGCCCGACGAAGAACACCCCTACGGGCACCACCGCTCGGTGGCCATCGCCTTCCTCGCCTCCGCCCTGGCGCTGCTGGCGCTCGGCGGTTACATCCTGGTCGAGTCCGTGCTGCGGCTCGTGCAGGGCGAACGCCCGCCGATCGGCCTGATCGAGGTCTTCGGCCACACGATCTGGCTGGGCTGGCCGATGATCGCCGTCCTGCTGGCCACCATGGTCCCCGCGATCCTGCTCGGCCGCGCCAAGACGAAGCTTGCCGTGCAACTGCACGACAAGGTCCTGCACGCCGACGCCGAGATGAACCGCGCCGACTGGCTCACCGCGGGCGCCGCCGTCCTCGGCATCCTCGGCATCGGGGCGGGCCTGTGGTGGGCCGACGCCGTCGCCGCGATCGTGATCTCCGCCGACATCGTCCGCGACGGCCTGCGCACCACCCGCACCGCCGTCGCCGACCTCATGGACCGGCGGCCCCGCACGGTGACCGACAACCGACCGCACCCCCTGCTCACCCGGCTCACCTCGCTCACCCTCGACCAGCCGTGGGTCGCCGACGCCTGGATCCGGCTGCGCGAGGAAGGCCACGTCTTCGTCGGCGAGATGCTCGTCGTGCCCGAACCGGACACCGACGACCTGGTCGAACGGCTCGCCGAACTGAGCCGGCTGCTGCGCGGGGCGGACTGGCGGATGCACGACCTCGCCGTGGTACCGGTGCCCGAAATCCATCGGTGACACCATACCGCGAACCGCCGCGAGTCCGAAGTGGACGATGCCGGCGGACCACGCGTTCGCCGGGTGCCGTCCGCGGGTGGTTCAGTCGGCCGGCACCGCGCCCGGGTGCTCCGACGGGCGGGCCAGGACGGCCCACACGGTCTTGCCGACCGCGTTGCGGACGGCTCCCCACCGACGGCACAGCCGGTCCACGAGGAGCAGTCCCCGACCACGCGTCACCCGCACCGACGACCGGCCGATCACCGGTACCCGAGGTGACAGGTCCGTCACCTCGACGCGGATCAGGTTGCGGGTGCGCCGCAGCCGCACGTGCAAGGGGTGTTGACCGTGCTCATAGGCGTTGGTCACCAGCTCGGACACCACCAACTTCGCGTCGGCGACCTCCTCGTCGGTCAGGTCGGCCAGGACATCACCGGTCCACCTCCTGACCTCGGCCAACCGGGGCATGTCGCCCGCCAGTTCGAGCACTTCGGCGTCCGCCGGCTCGCCGGGTCGGATTCGGCGTCTGGCCGGGTCCGGGGCGTCCGCACCGTCGATCATGTTCGTCCTCCCGAAGACGTCGAGCGTGGTGTCCGGGTACCCTCGCGGCCCGCGGCCGACACCCGCCGCTGATCACTCGATGCGGTTCACCCCGCCCAACCGGTCCGAGGAGTCGACCTCGACCCGGTCGCGCCCGCGGCGCGCGACGGCACCAGCCGGAGCGGGGCGCAACCGCCTGACGGCGGTAATCACGGGTTGGTCAGGGGGCTGAACGAATGATTGCCGGCTAATCCGCGTGCCACCACGATGAGGACAGGCCGAACGCGAAGGGGTCCTCGGTGGGGCGATACCGGTTGCACGTCAACGGTGAGCGGCGTGAGGTGGACCTGCCCGCGCAGACGCCGTTGTTGTGGGCGTTGCGGGAGCAGTTGGGCCTGCTCGGCCCGAAGTACGGCTGCGGGGTCGGCGCGTGCGGCGCTTGCACGTCTCTTGTGGACGGTCGGGCGGCGCGGCCGTGCGTGACGTCCGTCGAAGAGGCGCGGGGCAAGCGCATCACCACCATCGAAGGGCTGTCCGAGGACGGCGACCACCCGGTGCAGCGCGCCTGGCTGGAGCTGGACGTCGCGCAGTGCGGCTACTGCCAGCCCGGCCAGATCATGGCGACCGTCGCGCTGCTGGCGACCAACCCCGACCCGGACGACGCCGAGATCGACGCGGCGCTGCGCGACAACGTGTGCCGCTGCGGCACGTACACGCGGGTGCGCGCGGCCGTGAAGCGGGCCGCCCGGTTGAAGCGGGGCGAGCGGTGAGGATCAGCAGGCGGACGTTCCTCGGCGGTGTCCTGGTCGTGTCGGTGCCCGTGGCGCTGCCCGGTTCGGCGCAGGCGGCCGAGGAGTTCGCGCCCAACGTCTTCGTCCGGGTGGACGAGCACGGCCGGATCACCGCGACCGCACCCAAACCCGACTCCGGGCAAGGGGTGCGGACCGTGGTCGCGCTGCTGGTCGCCGAGGAGCTGATGGTCGGGCCCGGTGACGTCCGGGTGGAGCAGGCGCACGGTGACACGGCCCGGTTCGGGTCGCAGGGCGTCGGCAACTCGTTCTCCGCGCGGCAGCTCCACGAGCCGATCCGCCGGGCCGCCGCGACCGCCCGGTGCCTGCTGGTCGCGGCCGCCGCCCGGCGGTGGGGCGTGCCGGTCGAGGAGTGCGCGGCGCGCGACGGCACGGTCCGCCACGGGCGGCGCGTGCTGCGGTACGGGGCCCTGGTGGGGGACGCGGCGGCGCTGGACCCGGCGACCGTGCCGGTGGTGTTGACCCCGCCGGAGCGGTGGCGGCTGCTGGGTCGCACGAAGGCGGGCCGCGTGGACGCCAAGGCGATCGTCACCGGCAAGGCTCGGTACGGCATCGACAGCCGTCCGCCGGGCGCGCTGGTCGCCGTCGTGCTCCGGCCGCCGTGGATCGGCGCGGTGGTCGACTCGGTCGACGACGGCGCCGCGCGGGCGGTGCCGGGCGTGGTGGCCGTGACGGCCCTGGACCCGGCGACGTCCGGCCAGGGCGGGGTGGCGGTGATCGCGCGGTCGGTGCCGGAGGCGCTGCGCGGCCGGGAGGCGTTGCGCGTGACCTGGCGCGGCGGCACGCCGACCGCCGACAGCAGGCAGTGGCTCGCGGACCTGGAGACGGCGCTGCCCGCCGTGCCGACCGCGCCCGGCCCGATCGCCTTCGCGGCGACCTACAAGCTGCCGCTGCTGGCGCACGCGCCGATGGAGCCGATGAACGCCACGGCGCACCTCGCCGACACCGGCCTGACCGTGTGGACGCCGACGCAGGACCCCGGCACGCTGCGGGCGATGCTGGCCGGGCAGCTCGGGCTGGACCAGGCCGACGTCCGGGTCGAGGCGACGCTGGCGGGTGGCGCGTTCGGCCGGCGCATCGAGCCCGACCCGGTGCTGGAGGCCGTCGCCTGCTCGCGCGTGGCGGGCGCGCCGGTGAGCGTGCTGTGGACCCGGGACGACGACATGCGGCACGACTCGTACCGGCCGATGTCGGTGCACCGGCTGTCCGCGGTGGTCGACGCGGACGGCGTGCCGACGTGGCGGGCGCACGGGGTCGCGACCTGGCCGTTGAACATCTTCCCGTTCTTCAACAACCCCGCGATCGTCAAGGCGAGCGGCGACCACTTCCCGTACACCGTGCCCGGACAGGTGGACGTGGCGCTGCGGGACGCGCCGCTGCGCACCGGGTTCTGGCGCGCCGTCTACGCCGGGCACTTCCAGTACGCCGAGGAGTGCTTCCTGTCCGCGCTGGGCCACCGCGCCGGGCTCGACCAGGTGGACCTGCGGCGCCGGCTGCTGCCCGCCGACTCGCGGCTGCGCCGGGTGCTGGACGCGGCGGCGTCGCGGGCGGGTGCCGTGCCGCGCGGTTCGACCCGGGGTGTCGCGTGCCACGACGACTACGGCTCGGTGATCGCGGTGATCGCGGACAGCGTCGACGGCCGGGTCCGCCGCGTCACGGCGGCCGTGGACGTGGGCCCGGTGCTGCACCCGTCCGGGGTGCGGGCGCAGGTCGAGGGCGGCGTGATGGACGCGCTGTCGACCGTGTCGGGCGCGCAGATCACCGTGCGGGACGGACGGGTCGTCCAGTCGTCGTTCCGGGACTACGCGTGGGCCCGCATCGACCAGGCACCGGACGTGGACGTCGTGCTGGTGACGTCGGACGCGCCGATCGGCGGTTTGGGCGAGCTGGCCTACCCGCCGGCGGCGGCGGCGATCGCGTCCGCCACCGGGCGGCCCGTCGCCGGCATGCCGGTGGGCGTCGAGGTGGGCTGAGGGAATCCGGCGGTGCGCGCGAGTGGAACGTCCCGGCGGGCGGCGTCGGGTTCGTGACGCGGTTCGGCGCGCGGCGCGACCCCGCCCGCTGTCCGGTGCGGCGGGCGGGCGGGCGTGCTCGATCACCGGGAGACCTGGAGGAGCCCAACGGAGACGCTGGAGGGCGAGCGCCCGGGCCGGCGATTCGTCGGTGACGACGGCGCCGGCGGGCGGTTCGCGTTCGACCTGACCCGTGCCCCGGCGGCGTGCTGCTGCTGGCCGGCGCGGCGGGGGACGCCGTCGAGGTGGATCGGACGCCGAGGCGTTCATCGCGCGGGTGGTGGCCGGCGAGGCGTTGCGGTGATCACGCGCACGAGCCGCCGATGGTGCATTCGGGTGGCCGAACACCCTGCCAACAGACGCTGACCGCGCGGGGCCGGGATGGCTAGCGTCGAGGCCGTTGGGGGCTTCGTCACTTCCGGTCCACCGCCACCGCGGGTCTGCGACGCCCCCCGGAGTGCGCGATCCACGCGCACCGGATTCGGGAGGTACGCGTGTTCAGACCACGAAAGCGCGGCAGAGCTCTGGGAGCGCTCCTGGTCGCGGCGGGGCTGCTCTCCGCGCCGGTCACCGGGGTCGCCGGCGCGGAACCGGGGGCGGCGACCGCTCGAGCCGCCGGGGCCGAGCCGGGCGGGTCCGCCGCTTCCTCGGCCGTCGATCCCCGACCGCGCACCGTCACGCTCGTCACCGGTGACCGGGTCGTGGTGGCGGGCGAGGCGGTCGGGTCGTTCCAGCCCGCGCCCGGCCGCGACCGGATCACGTTCCAGTCCACCCACCGCGACGGGCGGCTCAGCGTCGTCCCCGAGGACGCGCTCAAGGGCGTCGCCTCGGGCAGGCTCGACCCGCGCCTGTTCGACGTGACCGGCCTGATCGAAGCCGGCTACGACGACGCCCGCAGCGACCACGTGCCGCTGATCGTCACCGGCACGCCCACCACCGGCCTGCGCTCCGCCCGCGCCCTGCCCGGCGCGCTGGCCGTGCGAGCGCCCAAGGCCGACGCCGCCGCGACGTTCCGGGACCTGCTCGCCGACCCCGGCGTGACGAAGGTCTGGCTGGACGCCGTGCTGCGCCCCACCCTCGACCGCTCCACCGCCCAGATCGGCGCGCCCACCGCGTGGCGGTCCGGCCTGACCGGCAAGGGCGTGAAGGTCGCCGTGCTCGACGGCGGGGTCGACGGCGGGCACCCCGACCTGCGCGGCAAGGAGGTCGGCGAGCGCAACTTCACCGACGAGCCCGACGCCACCGACCGGACCGGCCACGGCACGCACGTCGCCGCCACCATCGCCAGTGGCGACCGGACCTACCGGGGTGTCGCGCCCGACGCCCGCATCCTCGACGGCAAGGTGTGCGGCCTCAACGGCTGCCCCGAGTCCGCGATCCTGGCCGGCGTGCAGTGGGCCGTCGACGAGGGAGCCGACGTCGTCAACCTCAGCCTCGGCGGCTACGACTCCCCCGGCGTCGACCCGCTGGAGGACGCGATCAACCAGCTGTCGGCGAAGACCGGCACGCTGTTCGTCGTCGCGGCGGGCAACGGCGGGCGGTCGAAGTCGATCGACTCACCCGGCAGCGCGGACGCCGCGCTCACCGTCGGCGCGGTCCGGCACGACGACGACCTCGCCCACTTCTCCAGCCGAGGTCCCCGCATCGGCGACGACGCGGTGAAGCCCGACATCACCGCGCCCGGCGTGAACATCGTCGCCGCGAAGGCCGCCGAGGGCGTCCTGGGCACGCCGGTCGGCCGCCGGCACACCGCCCTGTCCGGCACCTCGATGGCCACCCCGCACGTCGCGGGCGCGGCCGCCCTGCTCGTCCAGCGCCACCCGGACTGGACCGGGGCGCAGCTCAAGGCCGCGCTCATGGCGTCGGCCAAGCCGAACCCGGCGCTGGGCGTGTTCGAGCAGGGCGCGGGCCGGGTCGACCTCACCCGCGCGATCACGGCCACGGTCGGCGCGGAGCCGGTCAGCGTGACGTTCGAGGAGCAGCGGTGGCCGCACCACGACGACGCGCCGGTCACCAGGACCGTCACCTACCGCAACAGCGGCCCGGAGCCGGTCAGCTTCGACCTCACCGCCGAGCTGCGCGGCCCGCGCGGCACCCCGCCGGCGGGTCTGATCACTGTCGACCCCGCGCACGTCACCGTGCCCGCAGGCGGCACGGCCGCGGTCGCGGTCACCGCGGACACGAGGGTCGGCGACGTGGACGGCGTCTTCTCCGGCGTGCTGGTCGGCGGGCCGACGCGCGTGCCGGTCAGCCTCGCCCGCGAGGTCGAGAGCTACGACATCGCGCTGGAGCACGTCGGCGCCGACGGCAACCCGGCGCTGGACAACTCGATCGCGCTCGTCGGCATGGACAACGACGTCTACGAGACCTTGTACGGCCCCGACGGCACCGCGACCGCGCGCGTGCCCAAGGGCGAGTACATGGCGCGCACGGTCATCCGAAGCTGGCCCAAGACGTGGGTGCTGGCCCGGCCGACGCTGCCCGTGGACGCCGACCACACCCGGTACACCTTCGACGCCCGGGTGGCCGAGCCGCTGAGCGTCACCGCGCCCGACCCGACCGCGATGCCGATGATCGGCGACATCAACGTCTCCCGGGTGCTCAACGGCCGGCGCGTCGTGCTCAACACCGCGTTCATCGGCGGCTACGGCGACATGGCGATCGGTCACGTCGGCCCGACCCTGACCGACGACGAGCTGACCGTCTCGTTCGGCGCGCAGTTCCAGAGCCCGCCCGTGGACGGGACGCCGACGCACTACCGGTTCCGCTGGATGGAGCAGGGTGCGGTGCCCACCGGGTACACCCGCGCGCCGACCCTGGACGAGCTGACCGAGGTGCGCACCTCGTTCGCGCCCGGCCCGGCCGACCGCCAGTACCTGCACAGCGGCAACGCGAGCCCGCCGGACGGCTCGGGCGGCTGGTCGGTGGGCCTGCCGGTGCCCTCGGGCGGCGCGGTGGTCGACCGGATCACGCCCGACCGGCTCACCTGGAGCTGGGGTTTCCAGCGGCTCTCGCCGCAGTACCGGACCGAGGCCGACTACTCGTCGTTCAACCGCCGGTACCGGCTGGGCGAGCGGTACGACGAGCGGTTCGTGTACCCGGTGCTCGGACCGGGCCTGGCCGGGTACTCGGCCACCTACCTCGGCCTGCACGAGGACCGGGTGACCGCGCAGGTGCCGCTGATCAACGACCGGGACGGCCACCTCGGCCGCGGCGACTACGCGTCGGCGCGCACCTCGGTGTACCGGGACGGGCGGCTGGTCGGCCAGGTGCGCGACCAGTGGGGCGAGTTCACCGTGCCCGAGGGCGCGGGCCGCTACCGGGTCGAGCACGACCTCGTCCGCGATCCGGCGGCGCACGAGCTGACCACGCGGGTCAGCGGTGCGTGGTCGTTCGACATGGCGACCCTGCCGGACGGCCAGGGCCGACGGTTGCCGCTCTCGGTGGTCCGCTTCACGCCGCGGCTCGACGCGTCCGGCGCCGCACCGGCCGGACGCCTGCTCAGCGTGCCGCTGACCGTGGAGCAGCAGGACGGCGCGGACAACGGCGAGGTGGGCCAGGTCCGGGTCGACGTGTCGTTCGACGACGGCAGGAGCTGGCGGCGGGTGCCCGTCGCGGGCGGGGCTGCGTTGGTGCGGCACCCGGACGCGGCCGGTTACGCGTCCCTGCGGGCGTCCGGCGCGGACAGCGACGGCAACACGTTCGAGCACACGGTGATCCGCGCGTACAGGATCACCCGGTAGCGGGGCGGGCGCTGGTGCCCCGGGCCGTCGGTCCGGGGCGTCAGCCCCGCCGCCTGCGCGTGACCAGGACCAGCGTCGTGCTGCCCGCGATCAGCAGCAGGCCGGCGGTCAGCACGGCGGGGCCGACGTTCGCGCCGGTACCGGCCAGGTGCTCGTGGTGCCCGCCCGGGTGAGTGGCTGTCGGTGCGGTGGTGACGCCGGTGGTCGACGTGATCGTCCGGGTCGCGGTGCTGGTGGTGCTGGTGGTCGGCTCGGTCGTGGCGGTGGTCGTGCTGGTGGCGCTGGTTGTTGTCGTGGTGGCCGTCGTGGTCGTGGGGATGGCGCACGAGGGCAGGTCGCCGGTGAACGGGTACGCGTGGAACTCGTTGCCCGTGCCGCCGCCCGTGCCGCCGTGGGTGAGCGAGCCGGTGGTGAAGAAGCGGCCGGCCAGGCCGGGCACGGTCACCGTCGTCGTGCTCGCCGGGTTGCCGACCAGCACGCTGCCCTGGAACTGGGCCGTACCGGCGATCTCGGCCGCGGTGGCGTCCGGGAAGTTCCACAGCAGCCGCTCGCGCATCCGGTTGAGCTGCCCCTCGTCGGTCAGCTCGCCGGTGTAGGTCACGATCCGGCGGGCCGCGCCCACCAGGTTCACCAGCACCGTCGCGCCGTCCGGCACGCCCTCGAACACCAACCCCTGCTGGCCGCCGGTCGCGCCGGCCAGGTCGAAGTCGACGGTGAACACCTGGAGCGCCGAGGTGCCGTCGCCGGTGAACAGGGTCTGATAACCCTGGTTGACCGCGGTCCCGGTCACGGCCGCCGCCGCGTAGCACGTGCTCGCCGCGCTCAGCTGGGCGGACAGGCCCGCGTACGGGGTGAAGGCGGCGGGGTCGGGCTGGTCGACACCGGTGATCGCGCCGGTCAGCGGTCCCGCGTGGCGCACCACGCCGCCCTCGGCGAGCAGGGCCTGGCCGGGCGCGACGGTGACCGCGCCGCCGGTGACCAGGAAGTCCGACCCGTCCGGCGGCGGCACGCGGGAGCCGACGCCGACGATGCCGACGTTGTAGACCGAGGACGCGCCCGCCGCCTTGGCCAGGTCGAAGTCGCCGCCCACGACGATCCGCCCCTCGGCCTCGGCCGCGCTCTGCCGGACCAGGAAGTCGCCGCCGACGAAGACGTTCACCGCCTCGTCGCGCCCGGCGAACGCGCCGTTGTGCACGGGCGGGAACCCGGGCGGGCACTGCGCGCCCAGGCACGGCCCGAGCCCGCCGGGCAGCGGGTCGGCGACACCGACGCCGTGCAGCGCGACGACCGCGAGCAGCGCCGTCGCGCCGACGACTCCGAGCAGGTGGGTCCGGGCCATGCGGTCCATGCTCGGCGACCGGGCCGGCTCCGCACGGCGAAACCCCGGTGGCTGACCGCACGGGGTGATGAACGGCCCCCGACGGGGTGAAGAACCCAGCCGGGGTGGGACTTCAGCCCCAGACCGGCAGCCACGCCTGCCAGCGGTCCTCCTCGCACGAGTTCACCCGGCTGAACGTCGCCGCGACGTCGACGCCGAACAGCAGGCCGGACACCTTGGCGCGCTGCGGGCCGAACACGCGGTCGTAGCAGTGCGCGGTCGGCGGTGGCGGCTTGATCGTGCCCGGCGACCTGCGGATCGCCTCGCAGGCCGCTTTCGGCCGCGGGTGCGTGCCGCCGTCGGGGTCGCAGGTGAGGCGGTACTCCCGGACGACCGGCGCGAGCGGGTCGTACACGGAGATGGTGAGGTCGGTGGCGGGGGCCGCGGTCGCGGTGGGCGCGAGCAGGCCGCCGAGGGCGGTCGCGGCGGCCAGCGCGGGCAGCAGGCCGCGGGTCAACCTGGTGACGGGCACGGTGGTCTCCTCCAACTGATCTGCGGTGATCACGGGGAATCCGGGTGCGGCGGTGCCCCACCAGTAAACCACCTGTCCACAGTGGACCGTCCGCGGCGACCCCTCACCACACCAGCGCAGCCGCCAGGCACGCGGCCGTGACCAGGGTCGCGACCACCCACGGCAGGCGACCCGGACCGCGGTCGCTCCGTCGGCCGCCGGCCCGCGCCGCCACCACGGCGACCACCGCGACCAGCACCCCCGGCACGACCCGGAGGCCCCAGCCGGCCCGTGCCGCGGTGTGCAGCAGGAACACCGAGCACGCCGCCGCGCTCAGCGCCGTGCGCCGCCACGCCAGGTCGGTCCGCTCGGGCTGCAACCCCGGGTCACGAGGTCCGCTCACCCCAGGACCACCAGGACGGCCGCGGTCAGCGTCACCACCAGCACCCCCACGGCCAGCACGAGCACCGCCCGGCTCGACGGCAGGGGCCGGCCGGCGCGCATGGCGCGCTGCACCGCCCGCCACCGCGGGTAGCTGGTCGCCGCCAGGACGGCCGCCAGCCCGAGGCACATCAGGCTCAGCGCCGCGGTCGCGCCGGGCACGCCGAACGGCGGCACGACCTGACCCACCGCGACGCCGCCCGCCAGCAGGCCCAGGGCCGTGCGGATCCACGCCAGGAACGTCCGCTCGTTGGCCAGCGTGAACCGGTAGTCCGGCTCGGCGTCCCGCGCCCCGTCCGGCTCGGCGTCCATCGGCCCTCCCCCGTCGGCACCTCGGCGCAGACTACGCCCCGGCCGGTCCGGCCCCCACGCTCTAGTGTGGACGCATGCTGCACATCAGCGGTCTGACGTGGACGGTCACGATCGGCTTCATCGTGCTCCTGCTGGCGGTGGACCTGGTGCTCGCCACCGTGCGGCCGCACCGCGTCGGGTTCCGCGAGGCGAGCCTGTGGTCGATCTTCTACGTCCTGGTCGCCATCGGGTTCGGCGTCTGGTTCTGGTCCGCGCACGGCGGCGGGTTCGGCGCGGAGTACTTCGCCGGCTACGTCGTGGAGAAGAGCCTGTCGGTCGACAACCTGTTCGTCTTCGTGCTCATCATGACCACGTTCGCGGTGCCGGAGGAGCACCAGCACAAGGTGCTGACCTTCGGCATCGTGCTGGCGCTGCTCATGCGGGCGGTCTTCATCGCGGTCGGGGCGGCCCTGCTAGCGCTGTTCTCGTTCATGTTCCTGCTGTTCGGCCTGCTGCTGATCTACACGGCGGTGCAGCTGTTCCGGCACCGCGACCAGGACCCCGACATCGAGGACAACGCGGTGGTGAAGACCGCGCGCCGGCTCCTGCCGATCACCGACGAGTACGTCGGCGGGAAGATCCTCACCCGGGTCGACGGCAGGCGGGTGGCCACGCCGCTGTTCGTCGTGCTGGTCGCGATCGGCGGCGTCGACCTGCTGTTCGCGCTGGACTCGATCCCCGCGGTGTTCGGCGTGACCGAGGAGCCCTACGTCGTGTTCACCGCGAACGCGTTCGCCCTGCTCGGTTTGCGGGCGTTGTTCTTCCTGGTCAAGGGCCTGCTCGACCGGCTGGTGTACCTGTCGACCGGGCTCTCGCTGATCCTGGCGTTCATCGGCGTGAAGCTGATCCTGCACTGGGCGCACGTCGCGGTGGACGAGCGGGTGCCCGAGGTCCCGACCGCGCTCAGCCTCGGGGTGATCGTGGTGGTGCTGGCGGTGGTGACGGTGGCCAGCCTGGTCAAGACGCGGCGCGACCCGTCGGCCAAGGCGCACGCCGGGTCACTGCGGGCCCACCCGTCCGAGGACCGCGACCGCGAGCGGTGACGACCGGCGTCACCGGTCCGGGTGGCGGCCGAGCACGTCGGCGGCGTGCACCGCCTCCAGCGACAGCGTCTTGTAGCCGACCTCCTCGAACAGCACGGTGATCCGGTCGGCCTCGCTCTGCACCACCGTGCCGGAGCCGAACTCGGCGTGGTGGACGCGGGACTGCGCCGGGTACTCGGGGTTGGCCGACACGCCCGTGCCCGCCTCGCCGCTCGCGCAGGTGTCGCAGTTGCCGCACGCCCGTTCCAGCACCTCGCCGAAGTACCCGAGCAGGTGCTGCCGCCGGCACGCCCTGGTCTCCGCGTACGCCCGCAGCACCTCGATCCGCGACTTGTCCAGCCGTTGCAGCCGCTGCGCCTCCTCGACGGCCAGGTCGGCCGCCCGCTCCGGCTCGACCACCAGCCGGAACCGGGACTTGACCACCTCCACGGCGTCGACCCGTTCCAGCAGGTTCACCCCGGAGGTGACCTTGCGGCGCGACTGGCCGATCTCCCGGGCCAGCTCGGTGACCCGCAGCCCGGGGTGGTCGCGCACGGACTCCGCGAGGGCCACCAGGGCGTCCCGGTCGATGTGCCGGGACTGGAGGAACCGCTGCAACCCCAGGTCCTGCGACCGGTAGAACAGCACCGCGTCGGCGGGCTCGCCGTCCCGCCCGGCCCGACCGATCTCCTGGTAGTAGGCGTCCAGCGAGCCGGGCGCGGAGGCGTGCGCGACGAACCGCACGTCCGGCTTGTCGATGCCCATGCCGAACGCCGAGGTGGCGACGACGACGTCCACCTGGTTGCGCATGAACGCGTCCTGGACGCGTTCCCGTTCGGCGGCCTTCATCCCGGCGTGGAACGGCTCGGCGCGCACACCGGCGGCGGTCAGCTCCTCCGCGTACCACCGGGCGTCCTTGCGGGTGGCCACGTAGACCAAGCCGGGCTCGGGCGCTTCCCGCACCCAGTCGAGCACCGCGCGGCGCTTGTGGTCGTCCTCGACGAACGCGCGCACCTCCAGCGCCAGGTTGGGCCGGTCGAACCCGACGGCCACCACGACGGGGTCGCGCATGCCCAGGTGGGTGATCACGTCCTCGCGCACGGTCGTGCCCGCCGTGGCGGTGAGCGCGAGCACCGGCGGCCGGCCGAGCTTCTCCACGGCCGCGCTCAGCCGCAGGTAGTCGGGCCGGAAGTCGTGGCCCCACGCGGACACGCAGTGCGCCTCGTCCACCACGAACAACGCCGGTTCGCCCACCCGGTCCAGCACGTCGGGCTTGGCCAGTTGCTCGGGCGAGAGGAACAGGTACCGCACCTCGCCGCGCCCGACCGCCTCCCACGTGGCCTCGTTGTCCGCATCGGACTGGCCGGAGTTGACCAGCGCGGCGGGCGGCGCGCCGTTCTCCCGCAACGCCGTGACCTGGTCGCGCTGCAACGCGATCAACGGCGACACGACGACGACCAGGCCGTCCAGCAGCACGCCGGGCACCTGGTAGACCGCCGACTTGCCCGCGCCGGTCGGCAGCACGACGAACACGTCCCGCCCGCCCAGCACCTGCTCCATGGCGTCGATCTGCTCGTCCCGCAGCTCCGCCCACCCGAACACGTCCCGGGCGGCCTCCCGCAACCGCTCCCGCGCGCTCACCGGGCCACCCGCTCCCGCGCCACGAGCCGGCCGACCACGACCAACGCCGCGCCGAGCACCAGGAAGGCGAGGTCGTAGGCCAGTTCGTGCGGCCCGGTGCGGACGTGGTGCACGCCCAGCACCAGGTGGTCCACCACCCCTTCGACCAGGTTGAACACGCCCCAACCGGCGAGCACCCCGCCCCACAGCACCCGTGCCGGCACCGCGCCCGCGCGGTTGAGCAGCGCCACGCCGGTCAGCACGAGCAGCAGGCACAGCAGGTGGAACAACCCGTCCCCGATCATGTTCCGGTGCAGGTCGTCGGGGTACCAGCCGGACAGCATGTGGTGCCAGCCCAGGAGCTGGTGGATGACGATGCCGTCCACGAACCCGCCGATCCCCGCCCCGAGCACCAGTGCGGCTCGCGCGCCTTTCGTCATGGCCCGGGAGTTGCCCGCGCGGCCGGGCTCAAACTCGGCCCGTCGTCACACCGGGCGCGCGGAGTCGATCAGCGCGATCACGGCGGGGTGCCACTCGCGCCCCGGCGGGCCGCTCGCCACCAGCCGGCGGACCACCCTCGGCCGCACCGGCACCAGCGTCAGCCCCGACGGGAGCATCGACGTCACCAGGCCCGGCACGACCGAGATGCCGACGCCGGCCCGCACCATCGCCAGCAACGTGCCCAGCTCGCGCACCCGGTGCAGCGGGTCGAACGGCAGGCCCGCGTGCACCTGCCGCACGTGCCGCTCGCACCCGCCGCGCGACAGCAGGAACGGGTCGTCGGCCAGGTCCGCCGCGTGCACCTCGCCCACCCCCGCCAACGGGTGGTCGGTGCGCACCAAGGCGTGGAACTCGTCCTCGCCCACCAGCACGCCCCGGCCGGGCGGCGGGTCGACCACCACGGCCATCTCCACCGTGCCGTCGGCCAGCCACTCGGCTACCTCGTCGTCCTCGCCCTCGAACACCCGCACCCGGACGTGCGGGAACTCCGCTTCCCACCGGGCCATCAGGTCCGGCAGCAGCCCCTGGCAGACGGTCGGGGGTGCGGCCAGCTTGATCGTGCCCCTGGCGGCGCCGCCGTGCCGTGCGGCGAGGTCCGTGATCGCCGCCGAGGCGGCCACCGCGACCCGCGCGTGCGCCACGACCTCCGCTCCGAACGCGGTCGGCCGGGGTGTACCGCGTCGGAGGAGCACCGGGTGGCCGAGGGTGCGTTCGAGCGCGGCCACGGC
The DNA here is from genome assembly GCF_006716745.1 of Saccharothrix saharensis. Taxonomy (NCBI): domain Bacteria; kingdom Bacillati; phylum Actinomycetota; class Actinomycetes; order Pseudonocardiales; family Pseudonocardiaceae; genus Saccharothrix; species Saccharothrix saharensis. Next base: position 1,855,628 of record NZ_VFPP01000001.1, read on the forward strand.
GTGCGACACGGCGGACTGCGTGACGCCCAACGCCTCGGCGGCCGTGCCGAAGCCGCCCTCGTCCACCACGGCGAGGAACGCGCGGAGCTGCGGGAGGTTCAGGGCCATGAACAACTCTCATGGGTAGGAGTGCACCACTTGTTGGACTCATGCTCGCAGGCCCGGCGATCCTCGCCCAGTGCAGACGTCCGGGAAGTTCGTGCTGCTGTCCGCGATCTGGGGCGGCAGCTTCGCGTTGATCAAGGTGGCGGTGGACGCGGGGGTGCCGCCGGTGTGGGTGGCGCTGTCGCGCTGCCTGTTCGGCGCGCTCACGCTGTGGGCGATCTGCCTGGCGGGAGGCACGGCCGTGCCGCGGGACCGGCGCACGTGGGGTCACGCGGCGGTGGTCGCGGCACTGCTCAACGCGGTGCCGTTCACGCTGCTCGCGTACGGCGAGACGCAGGTCAGCTCGGTGCTGGCGGGTGTCTTCAACGCCACCACGCCGTTGACGACGCTGGTGTTCGCGCTGCTGGTGGTGCCGAGCGAGCGGATGACCCGGACGCGGGTGGCGGGGCTGCTGGTCGGCTTCACGGGCGTGCTGGTGGTGCTGGACGCGTGGCGGGGAATGGCGGGCGACGTCCTCGGGGGCAGCCTCGCCTGCCTGGCCGCGACCACGTGCTACGGCGCGGGTTTCGCCTACACCCGGCGGTTCTTCTCCGGCGGTGACCGCAGCGCGAGCGCGTTGTCGGCCGTGCAGATCACGTGCGCGACGCTGCAACTGGCCGTGGTGGCGCCGGCGGTGGGCGGCGTGCCGTCGTGGCCGGGGACGTCCGCGGCGCTGGCGCTGCTGGTGCTCGGCGCGGTGGGCACGGGGCTGGCGTACGTGCTGAACCTGGACGTGATCCGGGCGGCCGGGCCGGCGGTGGCGTCGACCGTCACCTACGTCACGCCGCTGTGGTCGACGGCGCTCGGCGCGGTGCTGCTCGGCGAGCCCGTCGGGTGGACCACGCCGATCGGCGGCGTGATCGTGCTCGGAGGTGTGCTGCTGGCCCGGCACCGGCCGAATGTGAGGATTCATCCATGAACGCGATCTTCGTCTTCGTCCCCGGCTCGAACAGCAATTCGTTCCACTTCTCCCCGCTGCTCCGGGAACTCACCCTGCTCGGCCACCGCGCGCTGGCCGTCGACCTGCCCGGACACGGCTTCGACGCCACGTTCTCCGCGTCCTACCAAGCACCCCAGGACCCGTCCGGGCTGGCTGCCGCGCCGGCCGGGCTCAAGGGCGCGGCGCACGCCGACAACGTCGCCCACGTGATCGACGTGGTGCGGCGGGCGGGCGAGCACGGCCCGGTGGTCCTGGTCGGGCACAGCCGGGGCGGGATGACGGTGACCGGGGTGGCGAACGCCGTGCCGGAGCTGGTGCACCGGGTTGTGTACGTGTCCGCGTGGTGCTGCGTCGACCTGACCGCCGGCGGGTACATGCAGGAACCCGAGTGGGCGTCGAGCGCGCTCAACGACCTCGGCGCGGGCCTGCTCGCGGGCGACCCGGCCGCGTTGGGCGTGCTGCGGATGAACTGGCGCACCGCCGACCCGGACCTGCTGGCCAAGCTGAAGACCGCGATGCTGGCCGACGGCACGGACGCGGAGTTCCTGGCCGCGCTCAACACCCTGGAGCCCGACGAGAGCCTGGACGGCGGCAGCGACCGCGTCGACCCGGACGCCTGGGCGACCCTGCCCCACACCTACGTCCGCCTGAGCGGCGACCGCTCGGTCCCGGTCGCGTTGCAGGACCGGTTCATCCGCGAGGCCGACGCGCTGCTCCCGGACAACCCGTTCGACGTGCGCACGCTCGACACCAGCCACATGGGCTTCCTCGTCCGGCCGCAGCGGGCTGCCGCGGTGCTGGCCGAACTGGCGTAGTCCCGGTCCGACCCGAGAATCCCGGTTTGTCAGCTTATTGCACGACAATGCTCGATTCTTGCATGCTGATGCCGTCCCTCCAACGAAGGAGCGTGCGGTGCCCCTGTCACGCAGGACGTTTCTCGGGTCGGCCCTGGCCGTCCCCGCCCTGACCGCCACCCCGACCCCCGCGAGTGCGGGCAGCCCGCCGGGCGACGTGGTCGGCAAGATCACCGTCGGCTACCAGGGCTGGTTCGCCGCCCGGGGCGACACCTCGCCGATCAACGGCTGGTGGCACTGGAGCGACAACTGGGGCGAGCCGCCGTCGCCCGCCAACCACGCGCTCCAGTCGTGGCCGGACATGACCGACTACGCGAACAAGTACGCGACCGCGTTCGGCACGTTGGGCAACGGCCAACCCGCGACCGTCTTCTCCAACCACGACTACCAGACCGTGGACGTGCACTTCCGCTGGATGCGCGAGTACGGCTGCGACACCGCCGCGCTCCAGCGGTTCAACCCGACCGGCGGCGAGGGGCCGATCCGCGACGCCGTCACCGCGCACGTCCGGCGGGCCGCCGAGGCCCACGGCGTGAAGTTCTACATCATGTACGACGTCACGAACTGGACGAACATGCAGTCGGAGATCAAGGCCGACTGGATCAACAAGATGCGCGCGTACACCTCGTCCCCGATGTACGCCCGCCAGAACGGCAAGCCGGTGGTGTGCGTCTGGGGCTTCGGCTTCAACGACCCCGGCCGCCCGTTCACCCCGCAGCAGTGCCAGGACGTGGTCGACTGGTTCAAGGGCCAGGGCGTCTACCTGATCGGCGGCGTGCCCACCCACTGGCGGCGCGAGGTCGAGGACTCGCGGCCGGGTTTCGGCGGTGTCTACCGCAGCTTCCACATGCTCTCGCCGTGGATGGTCGGCCGGATCGGGAACGTCGCCGACTCCGACCACTTCCACGCGAACGTCAACTCGCCGGACCAGGCCGAGTGCGACCGGCTCGGCATCGACTACCAGCCGTGCGTGCTGCCCGGCGACCTCTCGCGGCGGCACCGCGCGCACGGCGACTTCATGTGGCGGCAGTTCTACAACATGGTCCGCCTGGGCGCGCAGGGCATCTACGTCTCGATGTTCGACGAGTACAACGAAGCCAACCAGATCGCCAAGACGCCGGAGACGCAGGCGGGCATCCCGGTCGGCTCCGGTTTCCTGGCGCTGGACGAGGACGGCACGCGCTGCTCGTCGGACTACTACCTGCGGCTCACCGGCGACGGCGGCCGGATGCTCAAGGGCCTGCTCGCGTTGACCGCCGTCCGCCCGACCAAGCCGGTGCTCACCGACACCCCGCCCGTCGAGCGCGACCTGGCCGCGGGCCGGCCCACCACGCAGAGCAGCCAGACCCAGCACTACGGCAGCCACTACGCGGTAGACGCCGACCCCCACACCTATTGGGAGAGCGCGAACGGCGCGTTCCCGCAGTGGATCGGGGTGGACCTCGGCACGGTGGCCGCCCCGCGCCGGATGGTGCTGAGCCTGCCGCCGAACCCGGCGTGGGGCCGCCGCACGCAAACCGTCGCGGTGGAGGCGAGCACGGACGGCTCGGCGTTCACCGCGGTGCTGCCGGCCACCGGGCACGTGTTCGACCCGGCCACCGGCAACACCGTGACCATCGCCCTGCCGGCCGGGTTGAACGCGCGGCACCTGCGGCTGCGGTTCAGCGGGAACACCGGGTGGCCGGCCGGGCAGCTCGCGCGGTGGCAGGTCTGGGGCTGAGCCCTGGGAGCGCTCCCAAGGTAGGCTCCGGCGCATGGTGAGCGTGCTGGTGACGGGGTCGGCGGACGGTATCGGTCGGGAGACGGCGGCGACGCTGGTCGAGCGGGGCCACCGGGTGGTGCTGCACGCCCGCGACGACGAGCGGGCCACCGACGCGCTGGCCGCGGTGCCGGGCGCGGCCGGTGTGCTCGTCGGTGACCTCGCCTCCCTCGCCCGCACCGCGGAGCTGGCGGCGGCGGCCGGGGCGTTCGACGTGGTGATCCACAACGCGGGACTCGGTGGCGGGCTGCCGGAGCGGACCGTCACCGAGGACGGCCTGGAGCTGCTGTTCCAGGTCAACGTGCTGGCGCCGTACCTGCTCACGGCCCTGATGCCCCGGCCGCGGCGGTTGGTCTACCTGACCTCGGGGCTGGAGGCGCAGGGCGTGGCGGACCTCGACGACCTGCAGCACGAGCGCGGCCCGTGGGACGGCATGCAGGCGTACTCGGACTCCAAGCTGCTCGACGTGGCGCTGGCGTTCGCGGTGGCCCGGCGGTGGCCGGACGTGCTGAGCAACGCCGTCGACCCGGGCTGGATCAAGACCAAGCTGGGCGGCCCGAACGCGACCGACGAGCTGCCGAAGGGCGCCGACACGCAGGTGTGGCTGGCCACGAGCGACGAGCCCGCCGCCACCGTCACCGGCCGCTACTTCAAGTGGCGCGAGGACCTGCGCGCCAACCCCGCCGCGTACGACGTGGACGTGCAGGAACGCCTGCTCGACGCGTGCGCGGAGCTCACCGGCGTCACGCTGCCCGCGGCACCGCACCGAGGCTGATCGGGAGCAGCCGTCGTCGGTCCGGGCGGAGAAGGACGCCTGCGCGCGGGTTGCTTACGATCTCGCGCGTGCCCCGGCCATCGCAGACCGTGCTGGACGCGTTCGGCATCACCGCCGAACCCGTCGTGCTGCCCGGCGGCCGGGGCGGCACCTGGCGTGCGGACGACCTGGTCCTCAAGCCGGTGGACTTCGCACCCGAGACGCGGTGGCGGTCCGACGCGCTGGCCGCGCTGCCGGCCTCGGCCGCGTTCCGCGTCGCACCTCCCGTGCGGTCCACGTCCGGTGACCGGGTGGGAGGCGTGCCGGTTCGTCGTGGGCGAGCCGCACGTCAGCCGACCGGACGACGTGGTGCGGGCCGGCACCGCGTTCCACGCCGTGCGGGACCGCACAACGTCCCGCCGACCCTGGTCGACCGCTGGTCGCACCCGCCGGCGTGGGACCAGGTGCTGCTCCGCGCCCTGATCTACCGGATCACCACGCTCGACCGCGCGCACGGCGAGTGGACCGCCGACCACCTCGCCGCCCACCGCCCCGTGATCGACCTGGTCGTGTCCCGGCTCGGCGGCTCTCCTCGATGACCTACCCCGACCACGCGCGGCCGGCGTCGGCGGGCGCGCCGGTGATCACCGCGCGGGACGTGCCGACCAGCTGGCGGCTCAGGTCGCCGCGCAACGTGGACACCGCGTCGAGCACGTAGTTCTGCCGCACCCGCCACGGGCCGCGGTCGCCTTGCCGGGGGAACGCGTCGATGGCCCGCTGGATGTAGCCGGACGCGAGGTCGAGCAGCGGGCGGCGGGTCAGCGGGCGGTCGGGCGTGGGGACGACGGACGCGTAGCCGTGCCGGTCCATGTGGTCGACCACCCGGCACACCAGGCGGGAGGTGAGGTCGGCGCGCAACGTCCAGGAGGCGTTCGTGTAGCCGACGCACACGGCGAAGTTCGGCAACCCGGTGATCATCGCGCCGCGCCAGATGAACTGCTCGGACAGCTCCACCCGCCGCCCGTCCACGCTGGGCGTGATGCCGCCGAACGCGAGGAGCCGGAGGCCGGTGGCCGTGACGACGACGTCGGCGTGCAGTTCCCGGCCGGACCTGAGCCGCACACCGCCGGGCGTGAACGTGTCGATGTGGTCCGTGACGACCGACGCCCGGCCCCGCTTGAGCGCCCGGAACAGGTCGGCGTCCGGGATCGCGCACAACCGCTGGTCCCAGGGGTCGTAGGTGGGCGTGAAGTGCTCGCGGACGGTGTCGGGGTCGGCGAGGGCCTTGGTGGACAGCTTGGTGAGGACCTTGCGCGCGGCGGTCGGCCAGCGGCGGCAGAACTGGTAGAAGGCCAGGCCGAAGAGGATGTTCTTGGTGCGGATGAGCCGGTGCGCGGCGCCGGCGGGCAGGAGTTCGCGGACCTTGTCGGCGAGCTTGTCCCGACCGGGCACCACCCCGATCCACGTCGGCGACCGTTGGAGCATGGTGACGTGCGCGGCGGTCTCGGCCATGGCCGGCACCAACGTCACCGCCGTCGCCCCGCTGCCGACGACAACCACCCGCTTGCCCGCGTAGTCGAGGTCGTCGGGCCAGAACTGGGGTCGCACGACCTCGCCGCGGAACGAGTCGATGCCGGGGAGGACCGGGTCGTGGCCCTGGTCGTAGTCGTAGTAGCCGGCGCAGGAGTAGAGGAAGCCGCAGGTGATCGTGCGCTCGGTGACCGCGCCGTCGTCGTCGCGCTCGCTGAGCGTCAACGTCCACCGCGCGGTTCCGGTGGAGAAGTCGGCCGCCACCACCTTCGTCCGGTAGCGCACCAGTCGGTCGATGCCGAACTGCGCGGCGGTGTCGCGGATGTAGGTCAGGATCGACGGGCCGTCGGCGATGGACTTCGCTTCGCGCCAGGGCTTGAACGGGTAGCCGAGGGTGAACATGTCGGAGTCGGACCGAATGCCCGGGTAGCGGAAGAGGTCCCACGTCCCGCCCATCGTGTCGCGGGCTTCGAGGATCGCGACGGACTTGCCGGGGCATTCGGTGCGCAGCCGGTAGGCCGCGCCGACACCGGACAGTCCGGCGCCCACGATCACGACGTCGAGGTGCTCGGGAGTGGTCATGCCACCAGTGTGCTGGATCCACCTGCCACCCCTCCTACCTGGGGTAACGTGAGGAGTGGCCGGCGGTCGCCCTTCACGATCGGGTGAACCTGAACCGGGCAATCTTTCGAAACGCCGTTATCTTCACCGCCGAACGTCGGTTGAAGAAATGAGGAGCCCGCTCAACCACCCCCGGACCCCAACCCACCCGACCCCCTCATCACCAGCCGGCATCACCAGCCGGCCCTCCTCGCCCCGAGCCGTCCGCCGCCACCCTCACCCCACCGTTCCCGGAACGACCCGCTGCCGACCTGCCGTTCACCAGTCCCGCAGGCCCAGCTCATCCCATCCCCGTCCCCGCAGGCCCGGCCCGCCGGTCGGCGGCCTGCCGACCCACTCCGGCCTGCCGCCCATGACCCCGCCGGACCCGGCCGGCCGAGCCACGCCGAACCTCGGCACCGCCGGCCGCACCCGCCGAGCGCCGCCGAACCCGCGTCGCCGAGCTCTGCCCCGCCGCGCCCGCCACGCTCGGCCGCGCTCGGCCGCTTCCCGCGAAGTCAGGTCGAGTCATGCCGGAGCCGGGCGAACCCGGGCCGGTCCAAGTCGAAGCGGGGGCGTGACGGAGTGGGGCGGGCCAGACTGGTGGGGGTTGGGAAGCATCGGCGTGGAGGTCGAGGAGGCAGGGTGTCGCAGCTCGCGAGGTTTCGGTTCGCAGGTGGTACGGCGGTGGTGACGGGGGCGGCCAGTGGGATCGGGGAGCAGTTGGCTTACGGGCTGGCGCGGCGGGGGTGCGGGGTGGTGTTGGTCGACCGGGATGGCGAGCGGCTCGCGGCGGTGGCGGGGAGGGTTCGGGGTGTGCCCGTGCGGACGTACGTGGCGGATCTGGCGGAGGTTGGCGGGCTCGGTGAACTCGTGGCGCGGGTGGTGGCGGAGAATCCCGGGATCACTCTGTTGGTGAACAACGCCGGTGTGGCGTTGGGTGGGACGTTCGACCAGGTGAACGCCGAGGAGTTCGACTGGGTGATGGACGTCAACTTCCGGGCGCCGGTGGCGTTGACCCGGTTGTTCCTGCCGACGTTGCTGGCCGCGCCGGGCGGTCACGTGGTGAACGTGTCGAGCCTGTTCGGGCTCATCGGGCCGCCCGGGCAGACGGCGTACTCGGCCAGCAAGTTCGCGCTGCGCGGGTTCAGCGAGTCGTTGCGCCACGAGCTGGTCGATCGCGGCGTGGGCGTGACCTGCGTCCACCCGGGCGGTGTCCGCACGCGGATCGCGGAGACGGCGCGGGTCGGGTCGGGGGTCGACGAAGTCGAGGCGGCGCAGGGCAAGGAGAGCTTCGCCAAGCTGTTGACGTACCCCGCGGACAAGGCCGCCGAGCGGATCCTGGCCGGGGTGGAGAAGCGCAAGGGCCGCGTGTTGATCGCCTGGACGGCCGTGGTGCCGGACATCCTCGCCCGCCTCTTCCCCACCTCGTACCTGGCCGTGCTGAACCGGCTCGGGCCGACCGGGCGCGAAGCCGTGCGTGATGCCGCCCGGAGAGCCGCTTCCCGCAACACCGCGGCCTAGCGCAGGACGACCTCGACCGGCGACCGGGTGGCCTGGTCGAGCGACCGGATCACCGGCGTCACGCGGTGAGCATCGGTGTCGAACACGGCCCGCACGTCCACACCGGGTTCCCGCAACGCAGCCGCCAGCTCGTCCGCCGCCGCGACCTCCTCCGACGACAGCTCGGCCGCATCGCTCAACCCGCCCCACAGGTCCCACAGGATCATCTCGTGCTTGTTCAACGACGCCAGGTCCTGCACGAGGTCGTGCCGCACCTGCGTCAACCCCCGCGTGCCGGGGATCGTCCACTCCGGCGACACCACGAACCGGTCCGCGTCCAGCGCACCCGACCGACACGCCAGCCACGCGTCCGCACCCACCAGGAACCTGTCCCGCGGCACGTCCAGCACATCCACCCCGCTCGCGGTGAGCTGCGGTTCGACCAACCGCCACCGCTCGCCGTCCCACACCTCGGCCACCACGTGGTCCAGGTACCACCCCGGCGCGAGGTACCCGGCGAACCCCACCCTCGATCGCGCCGGCACGCCGACGTGCCGTGCCATCGACACGAACAACAGCGTGAAGTCACGGCAGCAGCCCACGATCCGCTCGGTCGGCGCGCGCTCCTCCCCCAACGGCGCGGGGTTCAGCGAGTGCAGCCGCGCGAACATGTCCGCCGCGTACCGCAGGTCGACCTCCGCCAGCCGCGCCGCCGGGAACCCGTGCGAGGTGATGTCCCCGTTGCCCCAGTAGTGGAACACCAACCCGGACGCCGCGCGCCGCAGCTCCGCGACGTCCGGCCCGACACCGTCCAGCCACTCGGACAGCCACCCGGTCATCGGACCGGGATCGGTGAACCGGCTGTGCGTCGTGTAGTCGATCACGTGAACTCCCCCTCGGCGCGGTTGTGCCGCCCTGTCTAGAGCCTCCCCCAAGGGCACGGTCAAGCGGTGGTGGTGAACAGGACGTAGCGGTAGTCCAGCTCCCGCCGGCCGGGGTTGGCGCGGACCCACCCGTCCACGACCTCGCCGGGGAACTCGATGCGCAGCACGGCTTCCAGCTCCGCCGCGTCCCGGCACCGCCACGCCGACGTCACCTCGGTCCGCACCGCGCCCCGGTCCCGCCACCAGGCGTCGGTCGTGTCGGCGGTCCCCTGCGCGGACGCCCACGGTGAGGCGGCGAGCAGGTCGGCGAACTCGCCGTGCCGCCAGTCGTTGTCGATCACGACCAACGCGCCGCCGGGCCGCAGCACGCGCCGCACCTCGGCGAGGCCGGGTTCGCAGTCGGGCGGGAAGAAGTAGGCGAACCGGGCGTGCACGACGTCCACGCTCGCGTCGGGCAACGGGATGTGCTCGGCCGAACCGTGCCGCACCTCGCCGCGCTCCACCTCCCGCTCCCGTGCGAGCGCCAGCAGGTCCGGGTCGGGTTCGACGCCGATCACCCCGGCCGCGTCGACCGCGTACCGCGGCAGCCAGAACCCCGTGCCGCAGCCCAGGTCCAGCACCGTGCGACCGGCCCAGTCGGCTTGGTCGCGCAGTGCCCGCCACAACCGCCCGTCGGGGTCGATCGCCTCGTTCTCACGCTCGTAGAGGTCGGGGTGGTCGGCGATGTTGGGCGCGCGGTGGAAGTCGGGGAACACGCCGGTCACGGTAGAGCGTCGCGGCCGGAGGTGCCCGCGCTTTGTGCGGTGACCGCCACGCGGATCCCGCGTACAAACCAGGCATGGCGGAACGGCACAACGAGATCACCGGCGGGCACTTCACCGGTCCGGTCGTGCAGGCGGGCAGCATCGACCACCTGACCGTGCGGTTCGGAGCCGAACCCGCCGATCGGGTGCAGCCGCTGACCTCCTGGTCGGACCGCCCGGCGCTGACCCCGGAGCTGCGGGACCTGCTCGAGGCGCAGCGCCGGGCCACCGAGTCGCTGCCGTACAAGCTGCTCGGCGTGAAGCAGCCGGAGCTGACCCAGGTCTACGTGCAGCAGACCATGAGGCCGCAGGTCGTCGACCGCTCACCCGAGCCCGAGCGCAAGCCGTCCGCCGAGTCGACCGAGCGCACGCTGACCATCGCGGGTGCGCTCGACCGCAACGGGCACGTGATGATCACTGGTGAGCCGGGCAGCGGGAAGTCCACCGTCGGCTACGTGTACGTGCAGCAGATCTCGGAGTTCTGGCTCAGCGGGAGCGACGGTCGGCCGCCCCTCACCGAACCCGTCCTGCCGCTGCGGGTGCCGGCCCGGGCGTTGGCCCGGCACAGGGCGTGGGCGGACCTCCTGGCCGCGGGCGCGGAGGACGCGCTGGGGCGGTTGCTCGGCGAACGCCCGCCGTCCGCGCTGCTGGCTCGTCGCGCGCTCGGTGCCCGGTGGCTGGTGTTCATCGACGGCTTGGACGAGATCATCGAGTCGGACACCAGGGCGCAGGTGATCGACGCGATAGCGCACCAGGTGCGACGGGGTTCGGACCACCGGCTGGTGGTCACCACCCGCCCGCTGCCCGGCGACGAGCTCAAGCCGCTGGAGCAGGCCGGTATCGACAGCTACGCCATCCAGCCGTTCGGCCGGGTGGAGCTGGAGGAGTTCGCGCGGGCTTGGTTCCGCGCGCAGTCCCTCATGACCGCGATGAGCTCGGCGGAGGCGTTCGTGCGCCAGGTGCGTGACGGCCGGCTTCGCGAGCTGGTGCGCAACCCGCTGCTCGCCACGATCGCGGCCATCGCCAAGACCCTCGAACCGGATCGCCCGCTGCCCAACAGCCGGGTCGACCTCTACGGGCGGTTCATGGAGTACCTGTTGGACGACGGCGCGAGCCAGCGCAACACGATCGCCGAACTGCGCCGGTCGGTGCGCGACGACGCGGACCGGCAAGCGTTGGTCGAGTGGGTGCACCAGCACCGGACCCGGGTCGTGGAGGAGTTGGCGACGCACAGGCTGGAGAGCGAGTCACCGCTGTTCGAGGCCGCGTGCGAGTGGGTGAGGGAGAACCACCCGGAACTGCCGGACCAGTGGCAGGACGACCTGCGCGCGCTGCTGGCCGGGACCGGCGTGTTCGTGCACGTGGAGGACGACCTCCGGTTCCGACACCACTCGTTCGCGGAGTTCCTGGCGGCACGCAAGCGCGCTGGCGAGATCCCGGCGGACTTCCCGAATCTCGACGAGTGGATCGAACGCGGCCTGTCCGGCAACAACCGCGCCTTCGCGTTGTTCACCTTCGTGCTGTGGGGACGCGACGAGCGCGATCTGGGCCGGGTGCTGTCCGTGCTGCTGGCGGGCACGGAACCCGAGGTGCTGCTGGCCGGACGGCTGCTGGCGGAAGGCGTGGCGGTCGACGAGTCGCTGACCTCAGCAGTCGTGGACCGCGTCGTGGAGCTCATCCTGGCCAACGGCGTGCTGCCCGACCCGTGGGACGACGTCGAGGAAGCCGGTGAGGTGCTCGTCTCCCTCCCCCCGGAGGCGGTCCCCCCGGCTGTCCTGACCCGGCTGCGCGACCTGCGCGATCGGGCCGAACTCGCCGAAGCCGTGCGCGTCGAGTCGGCCGTCGTGCTCGGCAAGCGCGAGGACCCGGAGTCGGCGGCCCGGTGGGTGGAGGAGTTCGCCGACCAAGCCAGTCCCGCTGCGGTCAAGCGCGGTGTCGTGGCGCTGAAGGACCTCGTCCCGGAAGGGACCGACCGCGCGGAACGCCTCCTCGTCCGGCTGGCCGCCGCCGGACCGGATCACGCGCAGGTGATCGCGGTCGTCTCGATCATGCTGGACACCGGGATGACCGAGGCCGCCGGTCCCCTGGTCCGCGGGCTCGTCCGCCGGCTGCGGGCCGATCCGGCGCTGACCGGAGACCGAGCGCCCCGGTTGGAGTCGATCGGTTCGACGTCCGCGGACGTGTCCGGCGCCGGCCTGGTGGGATGGGGTGGACTCGCAAAGCTCGCCGCCCGCGCCAAGTGCCGTGACGAGGCCTTGTGGGCTGCCGACCGGGCGTTCGTCGCGGGAACCGCGACCGCCGACGAGTTCCGTGCCGCCGTGTCAGCGGTCCTGTCGGTGGCTGACGCCGATGGGGTGCCGGTCGTACTGGCCGCCGCGGCGGCGACACCGGTCGCTTACCTGACCGAGACGGCACAGGCCCTTCAGGAAGCACTGCACTACGACGCGGCCACGGAGGTGGCACGCCGGGTGTTGGCGGAACAGCACGTCGGCCAATACGAGTTCTACAAGGCCATCAAGGTCTACGTGAACTGCAATGCCGCCCCGGAACTCCTGCGGATCGTGGAGGAACAGCCACGTTTGAGCGCCCACCACAGGACGCACATCGCTTCCGCGCTCTCGGAGACGAAGGACCTGGAGGCCAAGCACCGGTTCGCCCGCTCCGGGTTGACCGACCTCACCGCGGACAGGTGGGACTTCGAGCGAGCCGTTCGCGCGTTGTTCGACCCGGACGATCCCTCCACAGCGGCAGACATCTTCGCCGCGGCTCGTTCGCACGGCCCTGAGCACCGGGCCGCGGCGATCGCGGTGTTGAGCGGTGGCGAACACGGTGACCTGGTCAGCGAGCTGATCAGAGGTCTGCTCGACGACATGACCGAACCCGATGTGCTGGCCGATGTCGCGGCAGACCTGGCCGGGAACCGGAGGCTCGAGCTCGTCGACGAACTGGTGACCGCCGCGGCGGAAAGGCTCCTCGACTGCGACGGCTACCAGCAGTACAAGATCATCGAGGCGCTCATCGAGAGCGGCCGCAAGGAGGAGGCCGCTGCTGCGGCCCGGCGGGCGGCCGTGGTTACCATGCGCGACGGTTTCTGGCTCGACTACATCATCCGGTGCTGGATGAGAGCCTCCGGCATCCGCTGTGCCGACGAGATCGTGGCCGAGGCGTTCGCGCTGGACCTCCCCGCGAGTCGTCGGGTGGCGGTGGCCGATGTGCTGGCCTCGGCGGGGTTGCTGCACCCCGCGGTGACGGTGTGGTCGCACGTGGTCCGCTACCACGGCGAGGCGGTCGATCAGGGTGTGCTGGCGGCCTCGCGCCTGATCCGCTGTGGTCGTCGGGACGATGTGCTCGCCGTGCTCGACCGCGCGCTGGAAGAGCAACGGGCGGAACCCGCCCTGGCTCGGTTGCGGGCGTTGCGGGCGTGGGCGGCGGTGTGACGATCACGACGAATCCGTTGTGGCGCGAATTCACAGGTTCTCTCAGGAAGGACCGGACCAGCGGGTTGCCCGCCCACTTGGACTAGCGCAACCGGACCAGCCGATTGGTCCGCGTATCTGATCGACAAGTCCTGGTACATGTGTAGTTGAGGGCGACCACAGGGGGTGCGTTCGTCCCACCCGGACGTTCCGGGTACTCAAAGACCTGGGGGGGTCGATGAAACAGCACGGCACCAACAGCTTCTTCGTCGTGGGCGAAGGAGTGCTCGAGTTCGACCGCGACGGTCGGGCGATGACCCGCCAACCGCTCACGGTGGAGGAGTTGCGGCGGTTCCGCTTCTCCCGGCTGGGACCGGAGGGTCCCCAGTTGGACGAGGAGACCCGGGTCGCCCTGGCCACCGCCATGACCGCGAACGTCCCGCAGTCGGACTCCGCGCCGCCGATCCCGGCGGGCTTCACCTACCTCGGTCAGTTCGTCGACCACGACCTGACCATGGACCGCACCGAGGCGCAGCTCGGCGAGGAGGTCACCCTCGACGACCTGATGCAGGGCCGCTCGCCCGCCCTGGACCTGGACTCGGTGTACGGGCGCGGTCCCGGCGACCGCAACGACCGGATCTTCTACGCCGCGGACGGCGTGAAGCTGAAGGTCGGCACGACGTCGCCGACGCCGTTCCCGGACGAGCGGGTCAACGTCGCGTTGGAGGGGTTCGACCTGCCGAGGTTCGGTGCGGCGGGCACCACCGGGGCCGACCGGCGCCGGCCGCTGATACCGGACGTCCGCAACGACGAGAACCTGGTCGTCGCCCAGCACCACCTGGCGTTCATCAGGTTCCACAACCGGGTCGTGGACGAGCTGGCGTTACGGGGGCTGACCGGGCGGCGGCTGTTCACCGCGGCACGCGAGCAGGTGGTGCGCCACTACCAGTGGGTGCTGCGCACCGACTTCCTGCCGCGGATCGTGGACCCGGCGATCGTGGACGACGTGTTCGCCAACGGTCGCCGGTTCTTCGAGGCACCCGGTCGCGGCCGGACGCCGCACGGCCTGCACCCGACGATGCCGCTGGAGTTCTCGGTGGCGGCGTACCGGTTGGGGCACAGCATGATCCGGGGCGCGTACCAGTGGAACCGGGTGTTCCACACGGCCGGTCCGGGCGGTGCCGCCACGTTGTTCCTGTTGTTCGTCTTCACCGGCACGTCCGGCAACTTCGACCCGGGTGCGACGCTGCCGGACCTGGACAACCCGAACTCGGGCACGGTCGACGCGCTGCCGACGAACTGGATCGCCGACTTCCGCCGGCTGTACGACTTCACCGAGGCCGACCGGCCGGACCTGGCGCCGCCCACCGCCGACGGCGGCGACGTGACCAAGCGGGTGGACAGCCTGCTGGTGAACCCGTTGACGGAACTGCCGGCGGGCACGTTCGGCGGGCGCGGCGGCACGGTGCCGGAGATCCAGCGGAACCTGGCGTTCCGCAACCTGACCCGGGCGGCCATGGTCCGGTTGGCCTCCGGGCAGCAGATGGCGGAGTTCCTGGGTGTGCCCGCGTTGACCGCGGAGCAGGTCCTGGTCGGCAACCAGGGCGCGTCGCTGGAGTCGTTGACCGACGCGCAGAAGGCCGCGGTGACCGCCGCGACGCCGCTGTGGCTGTACGTGCTGCGGGAGGCGGAGTTCCACGACGGCAGGCTCGGGCCGGTCGGCGGGCGGATCGTGGCCGAGGTGTTCCACCGCGCCATGGAGGGCAGCCGCACGTCGATCGTGCGCGAACCGTCGTGGCGGCCCGCGTTCGGGCCGGACGCGCAGACGTTCCGGATGACGGACCTGCTGCTGTTCGCGTTCGACGGCAAGGCCGACCTGCTCAACCCGCTGGGAGACTGACCCGGTGGTGCGAGCCCGGTCCGCCGGGCTCGCACCACCTCCTTGACACGGCCGGGCGCGAGGCGCTTGACTGCGAGGGTTTGAAACGATTCAAGCGCGCAGGAGCCGCCCATGTCGTCCGTCGCCAGGGTTTTCGGAGCCGTCGACATCGGCGCATCGGGCGGCCGGGTCGTGGCCGGGGTGGTGGCCGGTGGTCGGACGACGTTGCACGTGGTGCACCGGTTCCCCAACGGCGTGGTCGAGCGCGACGGCCACCTGCGATGGGACTTCACCGGGTTGTACCGGGAGGTGCTGACGGGCCTGCGGGCGCTCGCCGCCGGGTTCGGTGACGTCGCGTCGATCGGCATCGACACCTGGGCCGTGGACTACGGGCTGCTCGGCGAGGACGGCTCGCTGCTCGCCGAGCCCGTGGCGTACCGGGACGGGCGGACCGCCGAGGCGGTGGAGCGGGTGCACGCGCGGGTGTCGCCCGAGGAGCTGTACGCGGTCAACGGCCTGCAGTTCCTGCCGTTCACCACGCTGTACCAGTTGGAGGCCGAGCGCGCGTCGCCGCTGTGGGAGAAGGCCGCGCACGTCGTGCTGCTGCCGGACCTGCTGGCGTACTGGTTGACCGGTGAGCTGCGGACGGAGGTCACCAACGCGTCGACCACGGGCCTGCTGGACGTGCGGACGCGGACGTGGTCGCCGGAGCTGGCCGCCGACGTGCCGTTCCCGCCGTTGCAGGAGCCGGGTGAGGTGCGCGGATCGCTGCGGCCGGAGGTGGTCGCGGCGACGGGGTTGCCGAGCACGACGCCGGTGACGACGGTCGGGTCGCACGACACGGCGTCGGCGGTCGTGGCGCTGCCGGCCGACGGGTCGCGGTTCGCCTACGTGTCCAGCGGGACGTGGTCGTTGGTGGGCGTGGAGCTGCCCGAGCCGGTGGTGGGCGCGCGGGCGCGGGAGCTGAACTTCACCAACGAGGGCGGTGTGGACGGCCGGACCCGGTTCCTGCGCAACGTGGGCGGCCTGTGGCTGCTCCAGGAGTCGCTGCGCGAGTGGGCGGATCCGGACCTGCCGACCCTGCTGGCCGAGGCGGAGACCCTGCCGGCGGGCGGCCCGACCGTCGACGTGGACGACCCGGCGTTCATCGCGCCGGGCGACATGCCGCGGCGGATCGCGGCGGCGGCGACCGGCCCGCTGCGCACCCCGGCGGAGACGGTGCGGTGCGTCCTCGACTCGTTGGCCGTCGCGTACGCGCGGACCGTCGACCAGGCGGTGGAGCTGACGGGCCGGGACGTGGACGTGATCCACGTCGTGGGCGGCGGTTCCCGCAACGACCTGCTGTGCCGCCTGACCGCGGCCCTCTCCGGCCGCCGGGTGACCGCGGGCCCGGTGGAGGCGACGGCGCTGGGCAACGTCCTGGTGCAGGCCAGGGCGCACGGCGCGGCCCCGGCCACCCTGGAGGCCATCCGGGCCGACCTGGCGGCCACCGAGGACGTCCGCCACCACGTGCCGCGCTGACGCGGGTCGGGGCGTCCGGCTCAGCCGCCGAACCGCCGGGTGAACTCGGCCGCCAGCCCGGCCCCGGCCGCCCCGACGAGCTTGGTGACGACCGGGTTGAGGATCAGCTCCGACACGGACGCCGCGAGGCGCGGCATCCGGCGGCCGAACCAGTTGCGGACGCTCTCCATCGTGGCGAGGTCCGGTTCGCCGTCGGTGATCGCCTCTTCGAGGTCGTCGACCTTCGCGCGGGCCGCGTCGTCCTCCGCACCGAGTTGCGCGCGGAGTCGGGCGAACAGCGCGGCCAGGTCGTCCGCCTCGCCGGCGGTGAGCCGCACGGGGGCGTTGGTGACCGTGTTGTTCGCACCGACGACGACGTTGCCGCTGAGGTCTCCTCCGACATGGACGCGGAACCGGTTGTCGGACATGATCTCTCCCGTCACCCCGGAGTGGGGATGGTCGTGGTGGTGCTGGTGGTCGCCGCCGTGGTGGTGGTGGTGGTGGTCGTCGTCGTCGTGGCCGGCGGCGCTTCGGGCGGGTCCATCGCCCCGATCACACCTCTCACCACCATGGGTCGTTCGTCGGGGAACCCGAACTGCGTCGTGTACCGGCCCGGTGCGACGGCGTTCAAGTAGATCGTCACCGTGCAGCTCTCACCCGGCCACAGCACGTCCGGGCAGTCGGACTTGAGGATGAATGCCTCGGGGTCGGGACCACCGAGCGCCGTCCGCCCGGTCGGGACGCCGCGGGCGTGGCAGGGCTGAGGGCTGATCGGGACGGAGAGGCTTTCCCGCGCGGGGTCGAGCTGCCCGGACGCGGGCAGGAGCGGAGCGCACCGCGGTGCCGTCGGCGGGTCGGTCGGGTCGGCCGGGTCTGAGGCGGGGGGCCCGTCCGCGATGGTCGTGATCGGAACCGGTTCGCCCGGCGTGGTGGGGGCGGGTGGCCGCGCGGTCGGGTCGCCCGGTTCGCTCAGGGCCGCCCAGCCGAGACCGATCACGGGCGCGAGGAGCAGCAGCGGGAGGAGTGCCCGCCAGAGCGGACGCGGGCGTGGGCGTTCCGCCAGCAGCCGGTCCCGCACGGCCAGTTCCCGTTCGAAGTAGGCGACTTCGTCGGACGCGCCCACCCGTCGCGCCGCCTCCAGGCCGGAGCGCAGCACCTCTCCCCACGCGCCGAGCCGCAGGGACCGCAGCACTGCCGGGGCGGCGACCCGGGCCAGCGCCAGCGCGTCGGCGGTGGGGCCGGCGGCGGCGAGCACGGCGACGACGGCGGGTACGGCCTCGACGACCTCGTGCCGCGTCGGGCCGCGCCAGAGCCAGTCCGCCAGGGTGGTGGCCGCCGCGGACGCGGATGCGACATCCCCGGACCGGGTCGTGAGGTGGAAACCGGCGCCGTCGGCCGTGACGAGGCCCGCTCGTTCCAGGTCGGCCAGGACCGGCGCCACCTCGGCCGAGGCGATCCCGGCCAGCAGCGCGAGCAACGCGGCCGAGCAGGCGACGCCGCCGAGCAGCGCGAGCACCCGGACGACGCGGCGGTGCCGGTGGTCGGTCGTGCCGGCGGCGATCCGCAGCAGCGCGGGCGGGCTGCCGCGCGCGGCCCGGACCTGCCGGAGCTCGGCGTCGGTCGGCGGGCGGCCCAGGACGCGCCGCACGAGGGCGACGCTCGCCTCGGCGGACAGCTCGCCGAGGGCCATGGCCTGTCCCGCCGACCACAGCGTCCGTTCCCTGGCCGCGGACAGCACGGTGCAGCCGGGGACCGTGTCGAGCACGTGCTCGATGTCGCGGGGGTCGGTGGACAACTGGTCCAGCACCAGCACCGCGCGGATCGGCTCGAGGAACCGGCGCAGGCGCGCGGTAGTCGGCCGGTAGTGCTCAGCCGCCTCGTAGCAGGCCTCGAACACCTCCTGCAGGACGTCGTCGATGTGCTTGCCGCTCGCGGACAGGCAGATCAGGTGCTCGCGCGCCGCGCGGTCCTGGCTGACCTGCCGGAGCAGCAACGACTTCCCGTAACCCGCGGGCCCGTGCAGCTGGACGTGCCGGTGGGCGTCGAGCCCGGCGTGCACGGCGCGCAGCTCCGCGTCCCGTCCGAGGGGCGCGTCCCGCGGCCCCCACCGCGGCGAGCGCGGCTCGACACGCCGGACCGCGGGTGGTGTCGCCGGACCGATCGTGGTGCCGGCGTAGTCGCACACCACGTTGTTGTCCCCGATGACGACGACTCCGCTGAGATTCCCCCCGACGGTGACCGTGGCAGATCTGTCATCCACGTCCAGGATGGAAGCACGGTCCCCGCACCGCGAAACCGGGATCGACCCCACAGCCCACTTTCGAGCACCAATACGTCACCTCATCAGGTGACCCTTCACCCTCCGTACCCCACCCTCGTGAGTCCTTACGTCCGGAGCGCGGGAGTCCTAACGTTCGCGCACCCCGAGTGCAACGCTCAGGCGTGGCGCACCCACTCCCGGTGGAAGCCTTCGACGTGGCGGGTGACCCTGGCGGCGGCCAGGTCGCCGTCACCGGTCCGCACGGCGCGCAGGATCGACCGGTGTTCGCGGCGCAGTCGCACGGCGGTGCGGGACCAGTCGGGCAACGCCTGCACGGCGTCCAGCACGGTGCGGTGGATCGCGTCACGCAGCCCGGTCATGATCGCGGTGTTCACGGCGTTGCCCGCCGCGGCGGTGAGGGCGACGTGGAAGTCGGCGTCGAGCTGGTGGAACGCGTCCGAGTCCAGGTCCGGCGCGTCCATGCGGGTCAGCAGGTCGGCGGCGCGGGCCAGGTCGGGGTGGTCGGGGTGGGCCGCGGCGGCGCGGACGGAGTGGCTCTCGATCATCACGCGGGTGCCGACGAGGTCGGCCATCGGCAGGCGGCGGGTGGCCAGGTGCAGGCGCAGGGCCGCACCGAGCCCGCCCGCCGGGTCGGCGATGACGGTGGTGCCCGCGTCCGGTCCCGAGCCGACGCCGCTGCGCACCACGCCCATCGCCTGCAGCACGCGGATCGCCTCGCGCACGGTGGCGCGGCTGACGCCCAGGTCCTCGGCCAGTTTGCGCTCGGCGGGCAGCTGCCGGCCCACGCCGAGCCTGCCCGCGCTCAGCTCCGCCTCGACGTGCCGCAGCACCGCGCCGTACCCGGACACCCGAACCGCCACCTCCTGTGGTCCGGCCACACCCTGGTGTGGTCAGACCACACACCCTAGAGTCACCGCGGTGAGAGTCGCGCTGTTCGTCACGTGCCTGGTCGACGGCCTGTTCCCGGACGTCGGCAAGGCGACCGTCCGGCTGCTGGAGCGGCTCGGCCACGAGGTGGTCGTGCCGCCCGCCCAGACCTGCTGCGGCCAGATGCACGTCAACACCGGCTACCCCGGCCAGGCGCTGCCGGTGATCCGCAACCACGTCGAGGCGTTCGAGCACGCCGACGTGATCGTGGCGCCCTCCGGG
This sequence comes from Saccharothrix saharensis, assembly GCF_006716745.1. Lineage (NCBI taxonomy): Bacteria > Bacillati > Actinomycetota > Actinomycetes > Pseudonocardiales > Pseudonocardiaceae > Saccharothrix > Saccharothrix saharensis. The sequence goes on from NZ_VFPP01000001.1 coordinate 1,875,624, forward strand.
TCGTGCGCGGGGTCGGTGCGGCACCAGCACGCCCACGTCGCCCGCGAGCACGGTGACGCGAAGCTCGCCGAGGCCGCGGCCGACACGGCGAAGCGCACGTACGAGCTGTCGGAGTTCCTGGTGGACGTCCTCCGGGTCACCGACGTGGGCGCGTACTTCCCGCACCGCGTCACCTACCACCCCACGTGCCACTCGTTGCGCGTGCTGGAGGTGGCCGACCGGCCGTTGCGGCTGCTGCGCGCGGTCGAGGGCATCGACCTGGTGGAGCTGCCGTCGGCCGAGACGTGCTGCGGGTTCGGCGGCACGTTCGCGCTGAAGAACTCCGACACCTCCACCGCCATGCTCGCGGACAAGATGAGCGCGGTGCTGAGCACGAAGGCGGGCGTGGTCACGGCGGGCGACTCGTCGTGCCTGATGCACATCGGCGGCGGCCTGAGCAGGCTGCGCAGCGGCGTCCGGCCGCTGCACCTGGCGCAGATCCTGGAGCACACGCGATGACGACGTTCCTGGGCATGCCCGCGGGCGGCGGGAACCTGACCGGCGAGCCGTTCCCCAAGGCGGCGCGCGAGGCCCTGGGGAACGCGCAGTTGCGCCGCAACCTCGCCAAGGCCACCACCACGATCCGGGCCAAGCGCGCGAACGTCGTGGGCGAGCTGCCGGACTGGGCGCAGCTGCGCGCGGCGGGCGCGGCGATCAAGGACGACGTGCTGGCCAACCTGGACGAGTACCTGGTCCGGTTCGAGGAGGCGTTGACCGGCCGCGGCACGACGGTGCACTGGGCGCGTGACGCCGAGGAGGCGAACCGGATCGTCACCGGCCTGGTGCGGGCGACCGGCACGCGCGAGGTCATCAAGGTCAAGTCGATGGCCACGGTCGAGATCGGGTTGAACGAGGCGCTGGCCGCCATCGGCGTGCACGCGGTGGAGACGGACCTTGCCGAGCTGATCGTGCAGCTGGGCCACGACCGGTCCAGCCACATCCTGGTGCCCGCGATCCACCGCAACCGCACGGAGATCCGGGAGATCTTCCGGCGCGGGATGCCGGGCGTGGACCCGGACCTGACCGACGACCCGCGGGCGTTGGCGGAGGCGGCGCGCGAGCACCTGCGGCACAAGTTCATGACGGTGGACGTGGCGATCTCGGGCGCGAACTTCGGCGTGGCCGAGACGGGGTCGCTGGTGGTGGTCGAGTCCGAGGGCAACGGCCGGATGTGCCTGACGCTGCCGCGCACGCTGATCAGCGTGGTCGGCATCGAGAAGCTGGTGCCGCGGTGGCAGGACCTGGAGGTGTTCCTGCAGCTGCTGCCGCGGTCGTCGACCGGTGAGCGGATGAACCCGTACACGTCGGTGTGGACGGGGCCGACCGAGGGGCAGACCAGCCACGTGGTGCTGGTGGACAACGGCCGCACCGCGACGCTGGCCGACCCGGACGGGCGGGCGGCGTTGCGCTGCATCCGCTGCTCGGCGTGCCTGAACTCGTGCCCGGTGTACGAGCGCACCGGCGGGCACGCGTACGGCTCGACGTACCCGGGCCCGATCGGCGCGGTGCTGTCACCGCAGCTCACCGGGGTGGACCGCAACCCGACGCTGCCGTTCGCGTCGTCGCTGTGCGGTGTCTGCTACGACGTGTGCCCGGTGGCGATCGACATCCCGTCGATGCTGGTGCACCTGCGGGAACGGGTGGTGTCGGCGAAGCGGACCACGCCGGAGTCGACCGCGATGCGGGCGCTGGCGTGGGCGATGTCGGACGCGCGGCGGTGGCGCCGGCTGCTGCGGTTGGGGAAGTTCGGCCGGGTGGCGAGCCGGCACGTGCCGCTGCCGGGCTGGTCGACGGCGCGGGACCTGCCGCAGCCGCCGCAGGAGTCGTTCCGCGACTGGTGGGAGTCCCGCGATGAGCGCTCGTGACGAGGTCCTGGCGAGGGTGCGGCGGGCGAAGGGGCCGCGCGAGGTGGCTCCGGTGCCCCGCGAGTACCGGGCGGCGGGCACGCGGGGGCCCGGTGACCTGGACCTGTTCGCCGAACGCCTGCGCGACTACCGCGCCCGCGTCCGGCTCGTGGCCGCCGACGGAGTGGCCGACGCCGTCGCCGCCGCCCTGGCCGACCGCGGCGCGCGACACGTCGTGACCGCGCCCGGCGTCCCACCCGAGTGGACCGCCACGTGGGCCGCCTCCGGGAGTGCCGCTTCCTCCGACGCCGGGGTTGGGACTGGACCTGGCGCTGGACGCGGGGCTGCATCCACCGCCGGGCCTGGCGCCGAGGCCGCCCCGGAAGCCGCTCGGGGCCCGGATCCGTCGGACCCCGCCGGTAGAATCGAGTCAAGGGTTCCCCTTGGCGGGGACGCTCGCGAAGCGCTTCGCGACATCGTCGAGGCGGCCGACGCGGTGGTCACGGCGTGTCACGTGGCGGTCGCGGAAACCGGGACGATCGTGCTCGACCACGACGCCGCCGACCAGGGTCCCCGGGCGCTCACCCTCGTGCCGGACTACCACCTGGTCGTCGTGCGGGCCGAGCAGGTGGTGGCGGGCGTGCCCGACGCGGTGGCCGCGCTGGCCGGTGCGCGCACCCAGACGTGGATCAGCGGACCGTCCGCGACCAGCGACATCGAGCTGGAACGCGTCGAAGGCGTGCACGGACCGCGCACGCTGGAGGTCGTCATCGTGACGCCGGACCTGACGGAAATCGTGTGATCGACTTCTCACCCTTTGGGCGGATCCGCCCACGATCGCCTGGTTCGCTAGGATCGGACTCCCGATCGAGAGGCGCTGCAACGGGCGACCCAGCCCGCCACGCTCGGCCGGGCGAAGATCCCCAAGGGCGCCTCCCACCAAGGGAGGCTGCGTGTCGGAAAACGCCCTGCGAGAGCTGCTGGACCAGCGCGTCGCGGTGCTCGACGGCGCCTGGGGCACGATGCTCCAAGCCGCCGGTCTCACCCCGGCCGACTACCGCGGCGACCTGCTCGGCGACCACACGCACGACGTCACCGGCGACCCGGACCTGCTCAACCTCACCAGGCCGGACCTGATCCTCGACGTCCACCGCAAGTACCTGGCCGCGGGCGCGGACATCACCACCACGAACACGTTCACCGCCACGTCCATCGCGCAGGCCGACTACGGCCTGGAGAAGCTGGTCCGCGAGATGAACGTGCGCGGCGCGCAGCTCGCCCGCCAGGCCGCCGACGAGGCGGGCGGCCGGTTCGTCGCGGGCTCCGTCGGCCCGCTCAACGTCACCCTGTCGCTGTCGCCGCGGGTCGAGGACCCGGCGTACCGGACGGTGACGTTCGACCAGGTCAAGGACGCCTACGCGGAGCAGATCGGCGCGCTCGCCGAGGGCGGCGTCGACCTGCTGCTCATCGAGACGATCTTCGACACGCTCAACGCCAAGGCCGCCGTCGCCGCGGCCCGCGAGGTCGCGCCGCACCTGCCGCTGTGGATCTCGGTCACCATCGTGGACCTCAGCGGCCGCACGCTGTCCGGGCAGACGGTCGAGGCGTTCTGGAACTCCGTCGCGCACGCCGACCCGCTGGTCGTGGGCGTCAACTGCTCGCTGGGCGCGGCCGAGATGCGACCGCACGTCACCGAGCTGTCCCGGATCGCGGGCGCCTACACCGCGAGCCACCCCAACGCCGGCCTGCCCAACGCGTTCGGCGGCTACGACCAGACCCCCGACGAGACCGCGGCGCTGCTGCGCGAGTTCGCCGAGGAGGGCGTGGTCAACATCGTCGGCGGCTGCTGCGGCACGACGCCCGACCACATCGCGCGGATCGCGGCGGCGGTCGGGGACATGGCGCCGCGGTCGGTCGCGCCAGTGCCCGACCGCAGCCGGTTCAGCGGCCTGGAGCCGTTCGAGATCGGCGCGGACACCGGGTTCGTGATGATCGGCGAGCGGACCAACGTGACCGGGTCGGCGAAGTTCCGCCGGCTGATCGAGGGCGACAACTACCAGGCGGCGGTGGACGTCGCGCTGGAGCAGGTGCGCGGCGGCGCGAACCTGCTCGACGTGAACATGGACGCCGACCTGCTCGACAGCGAGCGGGCGATGACCACGTTCCTCAACCTGATCGCGACCGAGCCGGAGATCGCCCGCGTCCCGATCATGATCGACAGCTCGCGGTGGAGCGTGCTGGAGGCCGGGCTCAAGTGCGTGCAGGGCAAGGGCGTGGTCAACTCCATCAGCCTCAAGGAGGGTGAGGAGTCGTTCCTGACCCAGGCCAGGCGCATCCGCGACTTCGGCGCGGGCGTGGTCGTGATGGCGTTCGACGAGCTGGGCCAGGCCGACACGACCGAGCGCAAGGTCGAGATCTGCGGCCGCGCGTACGACCTGCTGACGCAGAAGGCCGACTTCCCGGCCGAGGACATCATCTTCGACCCGAACGTGCTGGCGGTCGCGACCGGCATCGCCGAGCACAACGGGTACGCCAAGGCGTTCCTGGACGCGATCCCGCTGATCAAGCAGCGCTGCCCGGGCGTGCGGATCAGCGGCGGCATCTCGAACCTGTCGTTCTCGTTCCGCGGCAACGACACCGTGCGCGAGGCGATGCACTCGGCGTTCCTGTACCACGCGGTGCAGCTGGGCCTGGACATGGGCATCGTCAACGCCGGGCAGCTCGCGGTCTACGAGGACATCCCGAAGGACCTGCTGGAGCTGGTCGAGGACGTGCTGTTCGACCGGCACCCGGACGCCACGGACCGGCTGGTGTCGTTCGCCGAGACGGTGGCGAGCTCGGGCACCAAGCGGGTGGTCGACCTGGCGTGGCGCGAGGGCCCGGTGGCCAAGCGGCTGGAGCACGCGCTGGTGCACGGCATCGTCGACTTCATCATCGAGGACACCGAAGAGGCGCGGCTGGAGGCGGCACGTCCGCTGGACGTCATCGAGGGTCCGCTGATGGACGGGATGAAGGTCGTCGGCGACCTGTTCGGCGCGGGCAAGATGTTCCTGCCGCAGGTGGTGAAGAGCGCGCGGGTGATGAAGCGCGCGGTGGCGCACCTGGAGCCGTACATGGACGCGGAGAAGGAAGCCTCCGGCTCCACCCGCGGCAACGGCAAGGTCGTGCTGGCCACGGTGAAGGGTGACGTCCACGACATCGGCAAGAACATCGTCGGCGTGGTGCTGGGCTGCAACAACTACGACGTGGTCGACCTGGGCGTGATGGTGCCCGCGGCGAAGATCCTGGACACCGCGATCGCCGAGGGCGCGGACGCGGTCGGCCTGTCCGGGCTGATCACGCCGTCGCTGGACGAGATGGTGTCGGTGGCGGCGGAGATGCAGCGGCGCGGGATGAAGCTGCCGCTACTGATCGGCGGTGCGACGACGTCCCGGCAGCACACCGCGGTGCGGATCGCGCCCGTCTACGACCAGACCACGGTGCACGTGCTGGACGCGTCACGGGTGGCGGGCGTGGTGTCGGCGCTGCTGGACCCGGACCGGGCCGAGGAGCTGGCGCAGGACACGCGGGTCGAGCAGCAGCGGTTGCGCGAGGAGCACGAGAACCGGCAGAGCACGCCGTTGCTGACGGTCGAGCAGGCGCGGGCGAACGCGGAGGCGGTGTCGTTCGACGAGCTGCCGACGCCCGCGTTCACCGGGCTGCGCGTGGTGGAGCCGTCGCTGGCGGAGCTGCGCGGGATGATCGACTGGACGTTCTTCTTCCTGGCCTGGGAGCTCAAGGGCAAGTACCCCAAGATCCTGCGGACGAACCCGGCCGCGCAGGAGCTGTTCGACGACGCGAACGCCATGCTGGACCGGATCATCGCGGACGGCTCGCTGCACGCCAAGGGCGTGTACGGGTTCTGGCCCGCGCACTCCGAGGGTGACGACATCGTGGTCGACGGGCGGCGGCTGCCGATGCTGCGGCAGCAGACGGCCAAGCCGCAGAGCAGGCCGAACCGGTGCCTGGCCGACTACGTCGCACCCGAGGGCGACCACCTGGGCGGGTTCGCGGTGGCGATCCACGGTGCCGAGGAGCTGGCCGCGCGGTACGAGCGGGAGCAGGACGACTACAAGTCGATCATGGTGAAGGCGTTGGCGGACCGGTTGGCCGAGGCGTTCGCGGAGCACATCCACCTGCGGGCGCGGCGGGACTGGTTCGAGCCGGACGCCGACCCGGCGCTGGAGGACCTGCACGCCGAGCGGTTCCGCGGCATCCGGCCCGCGTTCGGCTACCCGGCGAGCCCCGACCACAGCGAGAAGCGGGACCTGTTCTCGATGTTGGAGGCCGAGCAGGTGGGGCTGGCGCTGACCGACTCGTTCGCGATGACCCCGGCGGCCGCCGTGAGCGGCGTGATCTTCGCCCACCCGCAGTCGCGCTACTTCACCGTGGGCCGCATCGGCCGTGACCAGGTGGAGGACTACGCGGCACGGCGGGGCATGCCGATCGCCGAGGTGGAGCGCTGGCTGCGCCCGAACCTGGCCTACGAGCCCGAGGCCTGACCGGCTCCGCCGGGGTGGCCTGAGCCGCGGTGCACCTGGTCGAGCCACACCAGGTGCACCCGCCGCACGGCCACGTCGCCGGTGCTGATCTCGAACAGCGCTCGCGCACGTTCAGCGCTGTCGGCGCTGAGCCGGAAACCACCTTCGACCGAGTCGGCTTCGGCACGGTCGGCGTAGGCGAGCCCGTATCCGGCGACCCGCGCGTCCTCCGCCTCGCCGTACTCCTCCACGATGGCGAACAGCCGTGGTGCGTCCTCCCGTGCCACTTCGTGCATGAGGTTCGCCCTCACGCAGAACCGGTTGCGATCGGTGCGCGACTTCTCCGAGGCGGGGACCAAAGCAGCGCCGCAGACGTCGATCGTGGTGCAACTGTCGGCTCAGGCGGCGAAGGCGGCAGCGCGCATGGGGCAGCGCGACGACGTCCACCGCATCCTCGATGAGGGTTATCGCGTCCTGGGTCGACACGAACACCCGGCCCGGCCGGAGAACCACTTCGTCATCGACCCGCAGAAGTGGGACTTCTACGCCATGGACTGCTACCGCCTGGTCGGTGAAGACAGGCAGGCCGCCGACCACGCCCGTGAAGTGCTTCGCATCTCACGCCGCCCGGATGGCACCGACAGCAGTCCGATGCGGGCGACCGAAGCACGGCTGACCCTCGCGGTGGTGGCGCTGCGGCAGGGCGATCCGGACGCGGCGGCCGAGTGGACCCGCGAGGCGCTCGACGCGCCGCGCAAGTCGGTCGACGCGCTGCTGATGGTGGCCGAGGAGGTGAAGCGGGAACTGCGGCGGCTGTTCCCGAACGACCCGGCGTCACGGGCGATCACCGATCCGATCAACCAGGCGTGGTCGGAGTTGCAGCGGACGTAGGTCTGCCGGACGGTCGGCGCACGTGTGCCCCACCGCCCACAACGGGCGACGGGGCACAGCGGGCCAGGTCTCGTGGTCAGGCGGCGGAACGGTCGTCCGGCAGGCGGCGGCGCAGGCGTGGGTCGTGGATCGGTGGGGTGCGGTAGTCCATGTCGAGGGCGCCGACGTTCGAGCCGGGCGGCACGATGGTGTCGATCCGGTCGAGGACGTCGTCGCCCAGCACCGTGTCCACGCCCGCGAGCAGGTCGTCCAGGTGTTCCATGGTGCGCGGGCCGATGATCGCGGACGTGACGCCGGGGTGGGCGATCGCGAAGGCCATCGCCAGGTGGGTCAGGGACAGACCGGCGTCCTCGGCGACGGGGACGAGCCGCTCGACCACGTCGAGGCGGCGTTCGTCGGTCATGTGCTTGAAGCGGGCCCGGCGGCTCTCGACGCCCATGCCCTTGCGGAAGCGGCCGGTGAGCAGGCCCTGGGCGAGCGGGCTCCAGACCAGCGTGCCCATGCCGTAGCGCTCGCAGACGGGCAGCACCTCGTTCTCGATCCGCCGGTCGAGGATCGAGTAGGGTGGTTGCTCGGTGCGGAACCGGACCAGGCCGCGCCGTTCGGCGACCCACTGCGCCTCCACGATGTCGGAGGCGGGGAACGTGGACGTGCCGATCGCCCGGACCTTGCCGGCGCGGACGAGGTCGGTGAGGGCCGACAGCGTCTCCTCCACGTCGGTGTCCGGCGCGGGCCGGTGGACCTGGTAGAGGTCGACGTGGTCGGTGCCGAGGCGGCGCAGCGAGTCGTCCAGGGCGCGGACCAGCCAGCGCCGCGAGTTGCCCTGCCGGTTGGGGTCCTCGCCCATGGGCAGGTGCGCCTTGGTGGCCAGCACGACGTCGTCGCGGCGGCCCTTGAGCGCCTTGCCGACGACCTCCTCGGACTCGCCGTGGGAGTAGATGTCCGCCGTGTCCACGAAGTTGACGCCCGCGTCCAGCGCCTTGTGGATGATGCGGACGGAGTCGTCGTGGTCGGGGTTGCCCGCAGCGCCGAACATCATGGCGCCCAGGCAGTACGGGCTGACCTTGATGCCGGTGCGGCCCAGCGTGCGGTACTTCATGGATCTCCTCGGGACGGCCGGTGCGGTCGCGTTAGACTCACAACCGGAACAACGTTCGACTTCGACGATACGGAACAACGTTCCGCTTAGCAAGGAGGTGTCGTGGACGTGCCCGGCAAGCGCGTGCGCGCGGACGCGCAGCGCAACGTCGACGCCCTGCTCACGGCCGCCGCCGAGGTCTTCGCGACCTCCGGCGTGGACGCGCCCGTCCGGCAGATCACAGCCAGGGCGGGCCTGGGCGCGGGCACGCTCTACCGCCACTTCCCGCAGCGCTCCGACCTGATCGCCGCGGTCTACCGGCACGAGGTCGACGCCTGCGCCGACGCCGCGCCGGCCCTCGCCGCCGAGCACGACCCGCTCGAAGCGCTGACCCGGTGGCTGTGGCGCTTCACGGGCTTCATCGGCACGAAGCACGGGCTCAGCGACGCGCTGCACTCCGGCGACCCGGCCTACGCGGGTCTGCCCGCCTACTTCCAGCAGCGCTTCGTGCCCGTGCTCCGCGACCTGCTCGACCGCGCGGCCGCCGCCGGCGAGATCCGCGCCGACGTCGACCCGTACGACCTGCTGCGCGCCACCGCCAACCTGACCCGGCCGACGCAGGACGACGACGGCTACACGCGGCGCGTGGTCGGCCTGCTCATCGACGGCCTCCGGTACGGCGCCCGCAAGTGATCAGAAGGCCGGACTGATCGCCAGCCGCCGGTCCACCGCGGCGACGAACCGGTCCGCCTGCGCGGGCACGGTGCGGCGGGCCCACTCCCCCAGGGCGTCGAGGAAGCCCAGCAGGTCCGACCTCACCTCGTGGAGGAGTTCCCGCAGCTCGGCCCGCGGTAGCTCCACCACGCGGCCGGCGGGTTCGTCGTCGTCGTCGACTTCGGTGAGGCGGACGACCTCGCCGAGGTGCTCGACCAGCAGACCCGGGTCGTGGCCGAGGTCGGCCGTGCCGCCGGCCGCGATGTCCACCCAGGCGCGCCACTCGTCCAGTCCGAAGCAGCAGCCCGGGTCCAGCACCAGGTCGCCGGTCCCGACCCGCAGGCCACCCGCCGCGAACTCGCCCTGCTCGCCCGACGCCAGGCACAGTTCCACGGCCTCGGCCGCGTTCGTGGCCACGACCGTCCCGCGGTCGTCGGTGGCGGCCCAGGCGACCAGCGCCCACGCCGCCGCGCCGACCTGGCCCGCTGAGGGCGCGCGCGGGACGACCAGGTAGCGCACGCCGAGCTCGGCAGGCCAGAACGGGCAGTGCGCGACCGGCAGCTCCAGCACCGGCACCATCGTGGTCACGTGCGACATCATCCCCCGAGCGGGGACGGGGAAGCGCCAGGTTTTCCACCGGCCAAGCGTTGCCCGACCGCGCCCGCGCGGAAGGCCCCGCCGCCACGACGGGCGACGGGGCCTGACCGGAACGGCAACTCAGACGGTGACCGGTTCGCGCTCCTCCGTCGGGCGCCGCGCGGCGCGCTTCGCCGCACGGCGCTCCTTGCGGCCCTCCACCATCGAGTACAGCGTCGGCACCAGCACCAGGGTGAGCAGCGTGGAGCTGATCAGGCCGCCGATCACCACGATCGCCAGCGGCTTGCCGATGAACGCGCCCTCGCCGGTGAGGCCCAGTGCCATCGGCAGCAGCGCGAAGATCGTGGCCGCGGCGGTCATCAGGATCGGCCGCAGTCGCCGCCGGCCGCCCTCGATCACGGCCTCGCGCACCGGCATCCCGTCCCGCCGGTACTGGTTGACCAGGTCGATCAGCACGATCGCGTTGGTCACCACGATCCCGACGAGCATCAGCATGCCGATCAGCGCCGGCAGGCCGAGCGGGGTGCCGGTGAGCAGCAGCAGGCCGATCGCGCCGGTCGCCGCGAACGGGATCGACACCAGCAGGATCAGCGGCTGCACCAGGCTGCGGAACGTCGCCACCATGATCAGGAACACGATCGCGATGGCCGCAAGCATGGCCAGGCCCAGGTCGGCGAACGTCTCGGCCTGGTCGGCGCTGACGCCGCCGATGCTGTGCGTCGCGCCGGCGGGCAGGTCCACCGCGTCCAGCCGCGCCGTCAGGTCGGCCGTGACCGCGCCCAGGTCGGACCCGGTGGCCTTGGCCGACACGGTGGCGCTGCGCGCGCCGTCGGTGCGCCGCACCTGCACCGGACCGTCCACCACGGCTACCTCGGCGACCTGGCCGAGCGTGACGCCACCCGGCAGCGGCAACGCGCGCAGCGCGGCCACGTCGGCGGGGGCGGTGCCCGTGCGCAGCAGGACCTGCTGCGAGGCGCCGTCGATCGGCAGCTGGGTCACCGGCACGCCGCGCAGCGCCTGGGCCGCGAACTGACCGATGGCCTGCACGCTGAGCCCGCGGGCCGCCGCCGCGGCCTGGTTCACCGTGACCTGCACGCGCGGCGCGCTGACCGACAGGTCGTTGCTGACCTCGCCGACGCCCGGCGTCCCCGAGACGGCCTGCTGCACGCGGTCGGCGGCGTCCCGCAGCGCCTTCTCGTCGGGCGCGGTGACGAGCACGTCGATGGTGTCCGAGCCGAAACCGGACGCCGCCGCGCCGAACTTCACGTCGCCCGCGCCGGGCGTGTTCCCGAGCTGCTCGGTCAGCCGCTCCTGCAACGCCTCCAGGTCCGTGCCCTCCCGCACGGTGGCGCGCACGCTGGTGTCGCCGTCACCGCCGAAGCCGAACGCGGCCAGGCTGTTGTCCGTGCCGACGGTGACCTGGTAGGTCTCCACCTCGTCGGTCTCGGCCAGCACCCCTTCGAGCTTGCGCGCCGCCTCGTCCCGGGCGGTGAGGCTGGTGCCGGGCGGCAGCTCCTGCGTGCCCTGCAACGCGGTGCCGCCCGCGTTGTCGATGAAGTTGGTCTGCAGCGCGCCGGCCAGGCCGAGCGTGCCGCCGAAGATCAGCACCGCGATCAGCAACGTCACCCAGCGACGCGTGGTGGCGAACTTGAGCACGGGCACGTAAGCGCGCTGCAACGGGCTGCGCTTCTCCTTCTCCAGCGCCGCTTCCCGCGCCTTCGCCGCCTCCGCCGGGTCGGTCGGCACGGCCGGCCGCTTGAGGAACCAGAACGCGAGCACCGGCACGATCGTCAGCGACACCAGCAGCGACGCCAGCAGCGCCACGGTGACCGTGATGGAGAACGGCCCGAACAGCTCGCCCGCGATGCCGCCGACGAACGCGATCGGCAGGAACACCGCGACCGTGGTCAGCGTGGACGCGGTCACCGCGCCCGCCACCTCGCGGGTGCCGTCGAGGATCGCGCGCTGCTTCTCCTCGCCGTAGCCGAGGTGGCGCTTGATGTTCTCCAGCACCACGATCGAGTCGTCCACCACCCGGCCGACCGCGATCGTCAGCGCGCCGAGGGTGAGCAGGTTCAACGACAGGTCGCCGGTGTAGAGCGCGATCAGCGCGACCACCACCGACAGCGGGATCGACACCGCCGTCACCAGCGTGGACCGCACCGACAGCAGGAACAGCAGGATCACGACCACGGCGAACAGCAGGCCGAGCAGGCCCTCGGTGGTCAGGCCGCTGATCGCCTTCTCCACCTGCGGGCCCTGGTCGAACGCGACGGTGAGCGTGGAGTCCGCCGCCTCGCCCCACTCGCCGAGCTTCTCGCGGACCTGCTGCGAGATCTCCACCGCGTTGCCGTCGGAGGTCATGGTGACGCTGACGCCCAACGTGGGCTCGCCGTTGGTGCGGGTCAGCACGGTCGCCGCCGCGGGCGCGGACTCGACCTTCGCCACGTCGCCGAGCTTCACCGGGCCGGCGGGCGAGGCCAGCACCAGGTCGCGCACGTCGTCCACGGTCGCGACGGGGCTGCCGACCTGCACGGTCAGCGACTTGTCCGCGTCCGGCACCGTCCCCGCGGGCATCACCGCGCCCGCCGAGGTCAGCGCCCCGGTGAGGGCCTGCGGGTCGACCCGGGCCGCGCCCAGGCGGGCGTAGTCGACGGTGACGGTGACCTGCCGGTCCCGCTCGCCGCTCACCGAGGCCTCCCGCACACCGGGGATCGCCTCCAGGTCGGGCACGACCTCGGCGCGCAGCCGGGCCGCGGCCGCGATGTCGTCGTCACCGGACGTGGCGGCGAGCGCGATCACCGGGATGTCGTCGGTGCTGCCCTGCGCCACGGTCGGCTCGACGCCCTGCGGCAGGCGCGGCTGGAGCCGGTTCACCGCCTGCTGCATCTGCGCCACCGCGGCGTCGATGTCGGTGCCGTAGGTGAACATCACCTGCACCGTCGCGGAGCTCTCGGCGGAGCGGGTGAACACCTGCTCGACGCCGTCGACGCCGCGCACGGCCGACTGGACGGGCTCGGCGACCTGGCTGTCCACCAGGTCCGGCGACGCGCCGGGGAACGGCGCGATGACCACCGCGGCGGGCAACTCGATGGACGGGAAGAGCTGCTGCTTGATCGAGGGCAGCGAGAACACGCCGAAACCGATCACGAGCAGGCTGAGCAGCCCGACCAGACTTCGGTTGGCCAGGCTCAGCCGTGCCAGCACGGACATCGTGGGAATCTCCTTGGTGGGCGGACCTGCCTGCGCGTCGCTGCGCGAGGTGCCGCGGGCGGATGTGCGAACGGTGGCACACCGCACCTGAGAACAGGCTCAGACATGGGGTGATTCCACATCACCGAGAACCGCCCTGACCTGGGCGGACGTCATCACCGACACGGGCGGGCGACCCCGGTGATCTTCATCACCCACGGTGCGGCGGCGCCGGTTCAGCGGGCCTCGTCGGCGTGCCGGCGGCCGGTGTGGCGCAACCAGAGCAGGCCGAGCACGGGCAGCACGAGCGGGACGAAGCCGTAGCCGCCGCCGAAGTCCGACCACACCGTGGCGTCCGGGAACGCGTCGGCGAACACCAGGCTCACCGCGCCCACGACGAGCACCCCGGCCAGCTCCACGCCGCACGCCAGGTAGGCGACCCGCCGCGACACCACACCGGCCAACGCGGCCGTAGCCACGACGTACACGACCGCCGCGAACGCCGACAGCAGGTAGGCGTGCGGCGCCTGCTCGAACCGGGTGCCGATCTGCACGGCCGACCGGGCCGTGGCGGCGACGGCGAAGATCCCGTACACCGCGATGAGCATCCGGCCGGGACCGGACCGGGTCGTCTCCTTGAGCCCGTCGCGCCGCTCAGCCATGCGCGGACCAGAGCTGGTCGAGCCGCAGGACCATCACCGGCACGCTCAGGCACGCCACGGCCAGCACACCGGCACCCCACCGCGAACGGTCGCCCAGCGCCCAGAACGCGCCGACCGGCAGCACCGCGATCGACGCCAGCAGGTAGCCGAAGAACGTGGGCAGGTCGACCCCGCCCCGGTCGGCGCCGAGCACGCGGACCGTGGCCACCACCGACTGCACGAGCAACCCGGCTTCCAGCAGCACGACCACCGCGGCCAGGCCGAGGGTGGGCTTGGTGGCGAGCGTGATGGGCCGGTCGGTGACGACGAGCACCAACGACCACAGGGCCGCGACGAGCGCCACGACCGTCAACGCGGTCGCGAGGACTTGAATCATCTCCAGCTTCCCGGTCGGAACGGACTCACCGCCGCAACCTACCCGGCGTCACGACACGCCTGCTCGAAGCCCTCGTGCGACCGGGCGAGGCCGAGACGGCGGTGGGAGCGGTGCGCGTCCACGCGCTTCTGCCCGACGTGAACCGCCCGACCACCTCACCGTCCCGTTCGGCCGGCGCCCGGCTCGTCGTCGGCGAGCAGGGCGACGATCGCGGGCACCGTCCTGCCTGGTGGCTGCTGGTTCCACCCCGTCACACGCGTGCTGCGGTGCGGATCAGGTGTCGGACGCGATACACAGGGCGTCGACGGTGGAGGAGGGGTCCGTGGAGCCGGTGGTCCTGCGGGTGGGTGGCACGCTGGTCGGGTCGGCGATGAGGTTGTGGCTGACCAGGCGCCAGGGCCGGGCCGAGCGCACCGCACCGCTGGTCGACCTGATCGGGGCGAGGCTGACCGACGACTTCCAGCGGCGACGGTTCCACCGCGAGGTCGAGGCGCTCGTGGACGTCGTCGCCGAACGGCTCCTGCCACTGTGCCGGCAGGAGGCGCCGGGCCTGACCGAGCAGGACCGGCTCGCCGCGATGGCCGAGGTGGCGTCCGCGTTCGACACGGCCGACCTGTCCGACGCCGGGTTGTTCGAGGTGGACGTCGACCCGGCCAAGCTGGCCCGCCGCTTGCGCGCCGAGCTGCCCGCCGGGGCCGGGCTCGGCGAGGCGGCCTCGTGGTTCTACACCGTGCTGCTGGACGAGTGCTGCGCGTGCTTCGTGCAGCTCGTCGTGCACCTGACGCCGTTCGCGGCGCGGGCGAGCGCCGAACTGCTGGGCCGGGTGTCCGGTCTGTCCGAACAGGTCGGTCACGTGCTCGCCCGCCTGCCCGCGCCGACGGTCCTGGCTCCGCACGGCACCGCGAACGACGCCGGGTTCCGCACCCGGTACCTGCGACTGGTGAGCGAGTCCCTGGACGACATCGAGCTGTTCGGCGTGGACGTGCGCCGGTTCCGGCCGCGGACCACCTTGAGCGTGGCGTACATCAGCCTGTCGGTCAGCGGGGCGCAACGACGCGGGGACGTGGCCGACGAGGTGACGTGGTGGCGTGAGGGGTCGCGCGACCGGCAGGACGGCGCGGTGCGGGTGGAGCGCGCGCTCGCCGCGAACGACCGCATCCTGATCCGCGGTGAGGCGGGTTCGGGCAAGTCGACGTTGCTGCGCTGGTTGGCGATCACGGCGGCGCGCGGGGCGTTCCGCGGAGATCTGGCGGACCTCAACGGCCGCGTGCCGTTCCTGATCAAGCTGCGGGGTCACGCCGGCCGAGGCCTGCCCGGTCCCGAGGGATTCGTGGCGGACGCGGCGCAGCCGCTGGCCGCGATGATGCCGCCCGGTTTCGCCCACCGGCAACTGGAGTCCGGCCGGGCCCTGGTGCTCGTGGACGGCGTGGACGAGCTGCCCGCGGCCGAGCGCGCCGCCGTGCGGGTTTGGCTGGGCCGGCTGACCCGGGCGTTCCCGGACGCCCGCTGGGTGCTGACGTCACGTCCCGGTGCGGCGGCCGCGGAGTGGTTGCGGGCGGAGGGCTTCGGGTCGGCGTTCCTCGAGCGGATGAACGCCGCCGACGTCCGCGCGTTGATCCGCCACTGGCACCGGGCCGCGCGGGACGCGGGCGGTCTGCCGTGCGACGAGGCGGACCTGCCCCGGCACGAGGGCGCGTTGCTGAGCCGGTTGGAGGCCAACCCGCACCTGCGGGCCCTGGCCACCACTCCCCTGCTGTGCGCGATGCTCTGCGCGCTGAACCTCGACCGCCGCACCTTCCTGCCGCGCGACCGCCTGGAGCTGTACCGCACCGCGTTGACCCTGTTGCTGGACCGCCGCGACGCCGAGCGGCACATCCCCGGCGCGGCGGAGCTCACCAGCCAGGACCGCCGCCACCTGCTGCGCCACCTGGCCTGGCGGCTGTCGGTCAACGGCCGGTCCGAACTCGGCCGCGAGGAAGCCGTGCGCCGCCTGGCGGACCGCCTCACCGCGATGCCGCGCGTGGCGCACGACGCGGAGACCGTGCTCGACCACCTGGTGCACCGCAGCGGCGTCGTGCGCGAACCGGCGACCGGCCGGATCGACTTCGTGCACCGCAGCTTCCAGGAGTTCCTGACCGCCGAGGAGGCCGCCGATCAGGGCGACATCGGCCTGCTGGTCGATCACGCGCACCTGGACCAGTGGCGCGACGTCGTGGTGATGGCCGCCGGCCTGGCGATCGCCCCGCTGCGCGTCGAACTCCTCACCGGCCTCCTCGACCGCGCCGACGCCGAGCCGCGGCACCGTCGACGTCTCCACCTGCTGGCCGCGGCGGCGATGGAGTCCGACCCGGCCCTGACACCCGGGCTCGCCGACCGCCTGGAACGCTGCCTGGCCGAACTCCTGCCGCCCCGCCGCACCCTGGAGGCCCGGTCCCTCGCGGCAGGCGGCGAAGTCCTGCTCCCCCGGCTGCTCGCCGATCCGAGGGACCTGTCCGAAGCAGCCGCCGCGGCGACGGTCCGCACCGCCGCGTTGATCAACGGCCCGGACGCCTGGCCCGTGCTCGAACGGTTCGCCCGGGACCCCCGCCACGAGGTCCAGCGCGAGCTGGTCAAGGCCTGGCACTACTTCGACCCGGCCGAGTACGCCGACCGCGTCCTGTCCGACGCACCGCTGATCGACGGCCAGGCCACCGTCCACGACCAGGACCTCCTCCCCCACGTCGGCACGCTGCGCCACCTCACCGACCTGACGGCGAACCTGGAGAACCTGATCGACCTGGACCTCCTCGCCGATCTGCCGCACCTCACCTCCGCGTCGCTCGGCGGGCGGTTCGACGACGTCACGCCGCTGTCAGGCCACCGGCGGCTCCGCTCGCTCCTGCTCAGCTCGAGCCTGCCGGTCCGGTTGTCACAGCTCGTCGACCTGGACCTGGAGAGCCTGTACTTCTACCCGCGCGGCCACCCCGCCGAGCTGGCCGACCTCCCGCGGCTGCGCCGGCTGTCGAGCCTGGGCGTGCGGCAGCCCGCCTCCGCCGCCGACCTGGACCTGCTCGCCGGTCTCCGCTCGCTGACGCGACTGGCCGTCTACGACCACCCCGACGGCGCCGACTTCGCCGCCCTCCACACGCTCGACCGCCTGTGGGAGCTCGACCTCGGTCACATCGCCCACCCGGGACCGCTCGGGATCGACGGCGGACTGCGGCACATCGCCCGAGCCCTACCGTGGCTGGAGGAGGTCGGGTTCGTCAACGTCACCGACGTGGGCGACCTCGGCGAGCTGGCCGCCTTCCCGAACCTCCGGCGGACGTCGCTGCGCCACTGCGCCGTCGACGACCTCTCGCCGCTCGCCGCGATCCCGACCCTGGACACCCTGCGGCTCTCCGTGCCCGTCCCGGCCGGCCACCTCGACCAGGTCAAGGCGCTGACCCGGCTGTCGGTGCTCGACCTCCTGCCGAGCGAAAGGGCCGAGCGGATCGACCTGTCCCCGTTGGGGGACCGACGGTTGATCGTGCGCGTCTACGGCGACGACCACCGCGTTTCGGGCGTCGGTCCGGGCATCACGGTCGAGCGAGCCTCGCGCCGTGCCGCCAGACGTCGACCGCCGCGCCGATCGCCGTGATGTCGGTGGTCGGATCGCCGTCCACCAGCAGCGAGTCCGCGCGCGAGCCAGGCGCGACGCAGCCCCGGCCGGACAGTCCCCCATAGACGGTCGGCAGCCTGGTGGCGGCGGCCGGAACCACCCGATGACCTGCCGCCGGCTGCGCGGGTCCGCGGTGACCGGGCCGTCGCCGCCAGGTTCTGCGCACGACGGACGCGCACGGGTCGGCGGCGTGGACTCGATCACCGACTCGGACGAGCCGACCCGCGTCAGTCAACGCGGCCCACGCCGTGCAGCAGGGTGCCGACCACCCGCTGCGCCAGCGCGTCCGGTCCGAGGCCGTCGTCCGGACCGTGCACCGCCTCGCCGATCAACGCGTAGAACACGCGGCGGGCCCAGTCGAGGTCGGTCGCGGCGTCGAGCAGGCCGTCCTCCCGCGCCCGGCGCAGCAGCGCCAGGCAGCGGTCGTCGACCCGGCGCTTGCCCTCGGCGGCGGGTGAGTCGGCGTCGGTGAAGACGACGCCCATCGCGAACGGCCACCCGATCTTGACCCGCAGCACGTTCGCGGTGATCTCGTGCAGCGCGACCAGCGGCGGCGCGGTCTCGGGCCGGCCCGCGTCCAGCACCTCGTCCAACTGCCGCACGACGTCCGCCGCCATCGCCTCCACCAGCGCCTGCCGGTTGGCGAACCGCCGGTGCACGGTGGTGCGCGCGACGCCCGCGGCCTCGGCGATCTGCTCCATAGACGCGCCCGGGTTGACCGACAGCACGCGCTCGGCGGCTTCGAGGATCGTCCGCACGCTGCGCTCGGCATCGGCGCGCAATGGCCGCGTGGCTCCCAAGGTGGCTCCTTTCGCCACATCAATGGTACAGCTAGCCCATTAACTGGAACATGTTTGTTGCAGTTAATGGGCTAGCTGTGCCTAAGATGTCTCACATAACGTCCTGCTCAGTCGTTGGAGATGCCATGACCCACCGCCCCACCGCCCTCGTCACCGGCGCGTCCGCCGGCCTCGGCGTCGAGTTCGCCGGCCGGCTCGCCGCCCGCGGTCACGACCTCGTCCTGGTCGCCCGCTCCGCCGACCGCCTGCACGCCCTGGCCGACCGGCTGCGCCACGACCACGGGGTGGAGGTCGACGTCGTGCCGCAGGACCTGTCCGCGCCGGACGCGGTCGACTCGGTCGTGTCACGGTTGCGCGGCCCCGTCCACACCTTGGTGAACAACGCGGGCTTCGGCACCGCCGGCCGGTTCGAGGACATCCCCGCCGGCCACGACCGGGAACAGCTGATGGTCAACGTGGTGTCGCTGGTCGGCCTCACCCGCGCGCTCGTGCCCGGCATGCTCGACGCCGGCTCCGGGGCCGTGGTCAACGTCGGCTCGACCGCCGGGTTCCAGCCCTCGCCGTACTTCGCCACCTACAGCGCGGGCAAGACGTTCGTGCTGAACTTCAGCCTCGCGCTGCGCCGGGAGTACCGGGGCCGGGGCATCAAGGTGCTCGCGCTGTGCCCCGGCCCGACCGAGACCAGCTTCTTCGACCGGGTCACCCCGCGTGCCGCGATCGGCGGCCGGATGATGAGCGCCGAGGCCGTCGTGCGCGCGGCCCTCGACGGGCTGGACCGCGACCGCGCCTACGTCACGCCCGGCCTGCGCAACGCCCTCAGCGCCCACCTCGTCCCGCGCCGCCCGCGCCGGATGGTGGCCGCGATCGCCGAACGCGTGACGCGGACCGTGCTCCAGCCCTGAGCCTCACGCACCGCCCGACAGGGTCAGGTCGCCGAGCACCACGGTCGTGCGCGGTGCCGCCACCGCGTCCGCGACCCGTGCCACCACCTCGTCGAACACCGGGTCGTCGTAGTAGTAGCTGTGCCCGCGCAACGGCGAGGCGACCATGTCCGGGTCGGGGTCGAGGAACTCCGGGTCGCGCAGCCGCACGTCGTTGCCGCACCGCACGCCCCACAGCTTCGCGCCGGCGTGCACCCGCTCCTCGGCCGTCTCCGGCCACACCTGCACCGGGCCGCCCAACGGGTCGGTCGCGCGGTGCACGTTCCACCACCGGTCGCCGAGCTCGTCGTGCAGTCGGGCCAGCTCGGCGTGGCCGAGGTAGTGCGGGAACAGGCGCGAGTACGCCCACTGCAACTGCGACCCGTAGGTGACCAGGCCGACCCGGCGCAACGCGGCGACCGCGTCCGCCTGCCTGATGTACCGCTCGCCGTCGGCCGGGTCGGGCCGCTCGGCCTCGCGGCGCAGCAACGACAACGCGGCGAAGCACACCACGCTGCCCTGGCTGTGCCCGGACAGCACGACCGCGCCCACGTCGTGGTGCCCGGCCAACCGGACCGCGCGGGAGGTCAGCTCGATGGTGGCGCGCCCGCCGTAGGGCGGCGGGCAGATCGGGTGCGCCAGGCGCGGCCAGAACGCCACCAGGTCCCACACGATCCCGACCACCGTGCGCATCTTCGGGCTCTGCCAGGTCCGCACGCCCAACAACAACAAGACCAGCACTACACCGGACACCACGAGGCTGCCCAACGCGCCGAGCTCCCGCGCGGGGACCGTCGACAGCCAGTCGGCCAACCCCGCCGGCGGCGCGGCCCGCCACTGCGGGTGCGCGAGCCTCGCCAGCGCGAGCCCGCCACCCGCCAGCACCAGCACGCCCCCCAGCAACGCCAGCGCCCCCAGCAACCAGTGGTACCGGTACTTCGCCGCGGCCACCCGCTGCGTGAGCGCCACCTTCCCGATCCCCGGCCGATCCGGGCGTCCCGGGTAATCGGCGACGACCCCTTCCCGAACCGCCACGCCGATCGCGTGTCGCATGCAGGACACCGCGCCCACCGCGTACAGGGCCCCCGCCACCACCACGGCAGCCCAGAACCCCCACCCCTCGTGCGCCCACCGCAACCCCACCGCCACCGCCGCCGCCACCGACCCGGCCGCGAACAGCACCGCGCTGGACACCTGCCGCACCATCGCCGCCACGACCGGCGCCAGCAGCAACGGGAACGCGATCGCCAGCACACCCCACAACCCCGCGCCCACCAGGTAACTCGTGCTCAGCACCAACCCGGCGCGACCGGCCTCGGGCACCGGCTCGCCGACCCAGTCCACCACCCGGTACGCCAACCCACCGCTGAACCCGACCGCCAACGTCGTCGCCAGCGCCGCGATCACCACCGCCGCGTACCCGTGCCACAGAGGCCGGAACCGCTTGTCCGCCACCACCAGCTCGACCCCGCGCGCGGAGTGCCGCATCCGCACGCACGCCCCGAGCAGCACCAACAACAACAGCATCGCCAACGCCGACAGCACGTTCGTCACCGCCTCGAACCCGGCCAGCGGCGTCACCGCCCCCGACGACCCGGTCGGCACCCGCCACAGGAACGCCGTCGCCAGCCCCGCCGCCAGCAGCAGGTACAGCACCGATGCCCACTTGAGGGCCCTCGAGTCCACCTCCCGCCGATCCGGCGACATCACCACGCACCCGACCGCCCACGCCAGCACCAGCGCGCCCAGCCCGACCACCGTCCACGACAACACGTCCGACGGCCGATCCGGCTGCGCCGTCCGCAACGCCCCCGCGTACAACACCCCCACCACCGCACAGGCCGCAGCCACGTGCGCGTCCCGCAACACCGGCGTACGCGGCGACGTGTGCCAGAACGCGTAGTCCCCCAAGCTGCCCGTACGCGTCTCCCACACGTGGTGGGTGCCCTTGGGCTCGTACAAGAACGTCTGCCGCCCGAACCACCACAACACGGTGATGACCAGTCCCGGTGGAACCATGCCCACCAGCAACATGGCCCCGAACGGCCACCCGTCGAAGAAACCCAGGTGCTCCACCCGGCACGCCGCCGTGCCCGCGCACTGGCGCACCAACAACTCCAACGACACGTACGCCGTCGCCGTCACCAACATGCACGTCAACACCAGCGCCAACAGCCGCAGCACCGCCTCCGCGAACCGCCCCGCGCCCAGCAACGTGTAACGGGCCAGGTTCAAGATCGCGAAGGGGATCAGCACCAACCACAACGCGCGACTGGCCCCACCCGACGTGAACCGCCCCCAGTGGAACGCCTCCACCATCCGCTCCCGCCCGGTGCCCACCGCGCGCACCGGCTTGCCGGCGCGCAGGAACCGGGCGACGTCGTCCCCGGCCACCGCCGTGGGGAACGGATCACCGAGCATGTCCTCCGGCGGCGTGCCCGAGACTCCGTGCACCCGCAGTTCGACCACGTCCTCGGGACGCATGCACTCACCTGCCGTAGGTCGCCGTGAGGTGTTACCTACCGGATCGCCCACGCGCGGTGACCCGTTTCAGCGGAACTCGCCCTGATCGGCCCGCACGCCACCCCGGGCGCTCCGCCACCCGCCCGAACGTCGGCGAAACGCACCGGAATGGCAACGCGAGTCACTCGAATACATCGTCAATCGATGTGCACTCACCACTCGAAGAAGGCGATAGACCTTCACCTGCGCAACGCGTAACGGAATGAGAACAACAGCTATCGGACGACGGGCCGCCGGTGAGAATAAGGCACCCCCCGAGCGACAACCCTGGCGGCGAACTGGCCGCACAAATGCGGAGTCGCATTTTCTGCTACAGCGGAGTGCAAGGACACAGGCGTATTCATGATCGATACAGCACAACCCGCGCGCCCGGCGGAGGTTCCCGTGCTCCAACCGGTCGACGGCATGGACCGGCTGGTCTCCCTCCTCGACGACGTGACGGGCGACAAGCCGAGGTTGCCACCCTTGGTGGTCGTGGCGACGTCGCCCGACCCGGCGCGGAGCACCGAGTTCCTCGCCGCCCTCACCGCCCGGTTGTCCGGCTCGGGCGACAGCGTCCTGGTGCCGCACGCCCACGCCGACAAGGCGCTGGTCGACTCGGCGGCCGAGAGGGAGCTGCTGCCCTGCGCGGCGCTGCTCGACGAGATCGTGCAGCGGCTGCAGCTCCGCATCCCGCACGGTGCCGGGCGGAACTGGAAAGCCCGTCGGTGCCGGCTGGTCCTGGACGTCCTCGACGTCGACGGGAAGATCGGCGCGGCACGCCAGGACACGCGCAGGGCCATGCTCCTCACGCAGCTGTACGAGCGGTGGGCGACTCGCAACCCGCTGGTCGCCTGGCTGCGGAGGATGAACCGGAACGAGTTCCCGGTGCCCCTGATCGGCGCGTTGCTCACCGCGGTCCTGAGCGGCCCGCTCAAGTGGTCGCACACCCGGAGGCTCACCAGCCGCGCGACGCGGTGGTTCAGCGACGCGGTGCGGAGCAGGGTCGGCGAACCGGGCGACTTCGCGTCCCAGGCGCTGTGGCTGCTCGCCAGCGGGGGCCTGGACGCCGAACGCCGCGACAAGCTGCACCGCCAGGTCCTGGTCAAGGCGCTCCTGATGGACCTGTCCGACCTGGTGCGGCCGGGCCGGCTCTCACCGCGCCGCCGCCGTCGCCGCTGGACGCCGGTCCTGCTGCTGGACGGTGCGCAGCCCCGCGTCGCCGACCTGCTCGACGAGTTCGGCGCGCAGGTGAAGCTCCTCGACCCGGCCCCTGTGCTGGTCGTCGGTGCGCTGGACCCCCAGCACGCGGAGCACGTGGCCGCGGGCGCGCGCACCGTGCCCGATGCCGCCGACGCGGTGAACCGGTTCGTCGACGGCGACCGGTCGGTGCTGCCCGAGCCGCCGTACCTGGCGGTCCGGTTGCCCGTGGACGGCGAACGGGCCGCGGAGCACAACCCGGCCGTCCGGACGTGGATCGACTCGCACCGCCACGTCGCACCGCGGGTGCCCGGCCTGTCGGCGGTGGCACCACTCGCCGTCGTGGTCGCCCTGCTGGCCGGCGCGAGCGGGTTCGCCGCCCACCAGTACCTGCTGGGCGGCTGCTCCGACACGAAGATCAACCTCTCCGGTGAGCGCGTCGGCGTGATCGAGAGCGGGTGCAGCTTCGTCAGCGGCAAGGCCGTCGACAACCCGCGCGTGCCCGCCCTCGCGACCCTCGAACGGCAGGCCGCCGAGAACAACAAGGCCGTGGACAGGCTCAAGGACCGGCAGGGCAACCCGCGCTACTACCGCACGGTCATCTTCTTCGGCCCGCTGACCCGGGCCGACCAAGCCGAGAGCACGGCACCACCGAACGCGATCTGGCAGTTGCAGGGCGTGGTGAACAAGCAGGAGGAGCACAACCAGCTCGCGGACAGCGATGACGGCAAGGTGCCGGTGAAGCTGGTCCTGGCCAACAGCGGGGACCGGTTCGCCGACGGGAAGTGGGTCGCCCAGCGGATCGCGGAGCGCGAGCGGGCCGGGCGCGGCGAGCTGGCGGCCGTCATCGGCATCTCCCAGAGCAGGCCGCAGGCGCTGGAGGCGGTCGGCTCACTCAGCGGCATCCCGGTGATCGGGGCCGCGATGTACGGCAGCGGCATGACGGCCAACCCGAACATGTTCCTCTCGTCGCCGTTCAACGCGGCGTTCGCCGAGGAGATCGCCAAGTGGGTGCGGGCACAGCCCGGCGTCCGGGGCGCCTCGGTCGTCCACGACCCCGACGACACCTACTTCAGCAAGGAACTGCAAGCCGACCTGCGCAGCCGCGACATCGGCTCGGACGACAAGGACGTCGTCGCCCGGGAGGTGCCCTCCGGCAACGGCATCGCCGAGCCCACGTTGAAGAGGCAGGACGTCGAACGGCTGTGCGCCGAGGCCGACACCGTCGTGCCGGTCATCGCCAGCCGGGGTGACCAGCTGCTGAAGCTGCTGTCCATCGGTGCGGACGTGAAGGCGTGCAAGGACCGCGCGGACCGGCCGATCCGGATCATCTCGGGTCCGGGTGGCATCGTGGTGGCGGGATCGGGCGTCCTGGCCGACTACCCCTGGGCGAAGGTCTGGGTGACGGGCCTGGCCGGCACGGCCGAGCGGAGCGAGTGGGTCGCCGGCGCCAACTCCTTCGGCATGGCAGCCCAGGCGATCGCCGACGCCCACCACGACACCACCCAGGTACCGGTCTGGGACGTCTCCCAGGTCCTGGCCTGCCTGCGGGACCCGGAGTTCGACTACGACGGCCTCAAGCCCAACGTCCCCGGTGTCGGTGACGGCCGGGTGCACATCATCGAGCCCGCGGTGGGCTGAGAGCGGGCACGGCTTCACCGCCGCACCGGGAGGGCGACCGCACGACTGCGTTCTCCGCCGTCGGGCCGGCCGCGAGAATCAGGGCCGGTGCCGACGTGCGGCCTGCCGGCACGCGTTTCGTGACAGGGCGCCGTCCCGACCGCGGACCAGCCCACGGAGGCGACCATGCCGAGAACCCCCGCCGGAGCCCGGCACGCACGCACGGCCGTGCGGTGCCTGGTGCTGCTCGTCCTCGCGACGGCCGGCGCGGTCGTCACGCCGCCTGTCGCGGCCGCCGGCACCGCCGAGGCGTTGGCGGCGTGCGAGAACAGCGGCAGCGCGGACTTCGTCCAGCACGTGGAGGTGCACGGGAACTCGGGTGGCAGCGTCCCCGCCGGCTCGAACCCGTCGAACATCCTCCTCGACGGTGACGTCTTCCTGATCCTGGGCGGCGAGAGCGCCTACCCGCGCGTCCAGGTAGGGCCCCTGCCGTGGGACGGCAGCTACGGACCGACCGGGAACGGCCTCGCCGCCCCGGTCGGGTGGCCCTTCCCCGGTCTGAACCAGTACTCGGCGGTCCTGCGGTTCAACAACGACCCGACCGGCTGGGTCGGCCACCCCACCGCCGTGCACCCCTTCGGCCGGTGCACGGTGTGGCACGGCCCGCCCGTGCGCCTGCTGTTCGGTGTCAACGACACCAACGTCGGCGACAACAACGGGATGTGGTGGTTCACCTTCTTCCAGTACTTCCCGGAGAACCACGGCTGATCCCACCTCACGGCCGACCGCCGCCCTCGGGGGTGCCGAGTGCGGTGGTGGGTGGTGGCGGGCCGGGTGAGAACATCGTGGGACGCCCGGTCGCCGATCGCGAGCGGGCGTGCTCACGGCCACTACCGAAAGGCTGCCCACGGTGACCAAACCCGCACGCCGCGACCCGAGCCGGCTCGTCGACGCCTCCGGCTTCCGCGACTTCGTCCAGCACGGCTGGGGGCCGGCGGACCGGGCCGCCCGCGTCGCGCCCGGCGCGGCGCGGGCGGCCGCGGCGCACCGCGACCGGCTCAGCGCGGCGTTGCCCGGGGCGCGCATCGCGGTGGCGGCGGGCTGGGCGCCGGTCCGGTCCAACGACACCGACTACGGCTTCCGACCCGACAGCGACTTCTCCTGGCTGACGGGGTGCGCCGCGGAAGGCGCGGTGCTGGTCATGCGGCCCGTGGCCGGTGGGCACGACGCCGAGCTGTTCCTGCGGCCGCCCGCCGGGTCGGACGAGCCGGACTTCTTCGCCAACGCCCGCGACGGCGAGCTGTGGATCGGGCCGGTGCCCGGGCTGGCCGAGTGGTCCGAGGCGCTGGGCGTGCACTGCCGCCCGCTGCACGAGCTGCCGTCGGCGTTGCGCGGCAGGCTGCCCGCCGTGCACTCCACCCACGGCGTCGACCCGCTGCTGGACGCGCTGACCGGCGCGGACCACACCGCCGAGCTGCGCACCGCGCTGGCCGAGCTGCGCCGCGTCAAGGACGACTGGGAGGTCGGCCAGCTCCAGGCCGCCGTGGACGCCACGATCCTCGGTTTCGCCGACGTCGCCGCCGAGCTGCAGGCCGCCGTCAAGGGCGGTGGGGAGCGGTGGTTGCAGGGCACGTTCGACCGGCGGGCCCGCACGGCCGGCAACGGGCCGGGGTACGCGTCGATCGTGGCCGCCGGGCCGCACGCGCCGGTGCTGCACTGGGTCCGCAACGACGGCCCCGTGCCCGAGGACGCCGTGCTGCTGCTGGACGCGGGCGTGGAGCTGGACACGCTCTACACCGCCGACATCACCCGCACGTTGCCCGTGTCCGGCGCGTTCAGCCCGGCGCAGCGGCAGGTGCACGAGCTGGTCGAGCGCGCCTCGGTGGCGGCGCTCGCGGTGGTGCGGCCGGGGGCGGCGTACCGGGACTTCCACCGGGAGGCCATGCGGGTGCTCGCCGAGGGCCTGCACGACTGGGGCCTGCTGCCCGTGTCGGTCCAGGAGTCGCTGGACCCGGACGGCCAGCACCACCGCCGCTACATCACGTGCGGCGTCGGGCACTTCCTCGGGCTGGACGTCCACGACTGCGCCAACTCGCGCGCCGAGGCCTACCACGACGGCACGCTGGAGGTCGGCATGACGCTGGCCGTGGAGCCGGGCCTGTACTTCCACCCGAACGACGAGACCGTGCCGCCGGAGCTGCGGGGCATCGGCGTGCGGCTCGAGGAGGACGTCGTGGTGACCGAGGGCGGCAACCGCGTGCTGTCGTCGGCGCTGCCGCACGACGTGGCGGGCCTGGAGGCGTGGGTCGCGGCGGCCGGTCGCTAGGCGCGCGCCGCCCGGTTCCGCCGCAGCAGGGCGGCGCACCAGTGGAAATGGCCGTCGCTGCCGTCCGGGGTGAACAGGTCGTAGGTGGTGAGGGCGTAGACGGCCTGGTAGAGCGCGAGGGTCTCGGCCGGGTGGCCGAGTTCCCCGGCGAACAGGTCGGTGAGGGCGGCGGCGTGGTGTTCGGCGTGCGGTCCGTACATGTCCCACACGGCGGCGGTGACGGCGGCCTCGAACGCGGGGTCGCCCGCGGTGGTGAAGAAGCCGAAGTCGAGGACGGCGGTGGGGCGGCCGGTGTCGTCCACGTGGACGTTGGGCGGGACGAGGTCTCCGTGCACGGCGGTGACCGGTCGGTCGGGCAGGGCCGTGAGGGCGGCGACGACCCGTTCCACCGCGGCGGCGAGGTCCGGGACGTGGGCGGCGAGGACGTCGCCGTGCCGGCGGGCGGCACGGCGCACCAGGGCGGCGAGCGCGTCGGGGAAGCGCGTGTGGCCCCGCCAGAGGGGGCGGTCGTCGCCCTGGACGGTGAGGGCGCGCATGGCCTCGGTACCCGGGACGGTGGCGAGGGCGCGCAGGACCGTCAGCAGCGCGGCGGTCTCGGCGGCGGACAGGTCGCGTTCGGCGGCGGTGGTCGCGGGTGCGGCGCGGAAGGGCGAGCCGGTCAGCTCGCGCTCGTAGGTGACCGTGACGCCGTCGTGGACCTCGGTGTCGAGGACCTCCGGCGTCGCGAAGGGCAGCGGGTGGCGGGCGATGTCGGCGCAGACCCGGTGCAGGAGGCCGAGATCGGCCCGCGGCCGCCCGCTCCAGACCTTGGCGACGAGGCCTTCGCCCAGGCGGTAGACGGCCCCCTCGACACCGGCCGCGAGGGGACGCGGGTCGCGGTGGCCACGCCGGGCGAAGTGTGCGAGCCACTCGTCGGTGTGGCGTCGGCGGTGTTCGACCATGGCGGCAGTACACCCGGCCCACCCGCCGGGTCGATCACCGGGTGGGTGGGCCGGTGCGCGGCACCGGATCAGCGCTTGCGCAGCCGCACGGACGTGATGGCGTGGTGCTCGACCTTCAGCACCTCGGCGGTCCAGCCGGAGACCGTGACGCGGTCGCCGGGCGCCTCGGGGATGCGGCCGAGCACCGCCAGCACGAGACCCGCGATGGTGGCGTAGTCGCCCTCGGGCGCGTCGGGCAGCTCCACGCCCAGGTCGTCCAGGTCGTGGACGGGGAACGTGCCGGGCAGCACGAGCGAGCCGTCCGGGCCGTTGCGAACGGCCATCACGTCCCGGTCGGTCTCGTCCAGGATCTCGCCGACGACCTCCTCCAGCAGGTCCTCGAGCGTGACGATGCCCGCGACCGCGCCGTGCTCGTCCACCACCAGGCCGAGCTGCTCGCGTTCGGCCTTGAACCGGCGCAGCGCGTCGGACACCCGCACCGAGTCGGGGAAGACCAGCGGCTCGCGGGCCACGTCGACCAGCTTCGTGCCGTCCCGCAGCAGGTCGCGCAGGTGCACGACGCCCACGACGTCGTCCAGGTGCCCACCGCGCGCGACCGGGGCCCGGGAGTGGCCGGAGGCGGCGAGCTCGGCGCGCGCGGACGCCACGTCGGTGCCGGCGTCCAGCGTGACCACCGACCGGCGCGGCACCAGGACCTCGCGCAGCCGCCGCTCGGTGATCTCCAGCGCACCGGTGATGATCATGCGCTGCTC
This sequence comes from Saccharothrix saharensis, assembly GCF_006716745.1. Lineage (NCBI taxonomy): Bacteria > Bacillati > Actinomycetota > Actinomycetes > Pseudonocardiales > Pseudonocardiaceae > Saccharothrix > Saccharothrix saharensis. The sequence goes on from NZ_VFPP01000001.1 coordinate 1,904,238, forward strand.
GGCGTTGAGACCGCGTTGGGCGGACACCAGCTCGCGCAGCTCCTCGGCCGACATCTGCTCGGACTCGGCGTCCGGTTTGCCGCCCAGCAGGCGCACGACCACGTTCGTGGACGCGCTCAACGCCCAGACCGCGGGCCGCGAGGCGGTCGACAGCACGTGCAGCGGGCGCGCCACCAGCAACGCCCACCGCATCGCGTACTGCATCGCCAGCCGCTTGGGCGCCAGCTCGCCGAACACCAGGGTCACGAACGTCAGCACGATCGTGACCAGCGCGATCGCCACCGCGCTCGCCGCGTCGCCGAGGAACGACAGCACGGGCACCAGCGGTGCGGCCAACGACACGGCCGCCGTCGCCGAGGCCAGGAACCCGGCCAGGGTGATGCCGATCTGGATGGTGGCGAGGAACCGGTTCGGGTCGCGCGCCAGCCGCACCAGCGTCTTCGCGGACGCCTTGCCGTCGCGCTCCAACGCCCGCAACTGGCCCTCGCGCAAGCTGATCAACGCCATCTCGCTGCCCGCGAACAGCGCGTTCAGCGCCACGAGCACGGCGACCAGCGCGAGCGTCCACCCGTATCCGTCCACACCCGACTCCATACCCGAACCGGCCCGATCCGCAACCGCGGGGTTGGTCATTTCGAGTGGAGCGGCTGCCCTTGTGGGCCCCGTCTGGGCTACAACAGGCGTGGGGAGGTCACATGGGGTCGGCTGCGGTGCACCGGTCGTTCGTCGTCGTGGACGTGGAGGGCTACGGCGACCAGGCACGCACGTCGCGGCACCGGACGGCGGTGCGCGACGGCCTGTACCAGGTGCTGATGGCCGCGTTCGCCGCCTGCGACCTGCCGTGGGACGACAAGGCGGTGGACGACGTGGGCGACAGCGTGATGGTGCTGCTGCCCGCCGACACCCCGAAGGGCGTCCTGGTCGACCGACTGCCCGAGCGGCTGGTCGCCGCGCTGCGCGAGCACAACCACGTCCACTCGGCCGGAGCACGCCTGCGCCTGCGGATGGCCGTGCACTCGGGCGAGGTGCACTACGACGAGCACGGCAAGACCAGCGCCGAGATGATCTTCACCTACCGCATCCTGGACACCGCCGAGGCCAAGCGCGCGCTGCGCGAGTCGACGGCCACGCTGGTGCTGATCGCCTCGGACCCCTTCTACCAGGCGGTGGTGCGGCACCAGCCCGCCACGCGCCCGGACGCGTACCGCCCGGTCACCGCGGACGTCAAGGAGGTGCACGCCCAGGTCTGGGTCCGCCTCGTGGACGGCCACTCGCTCGGCGGCCCCGCACCTCGACGAGCCCTGTCGCTGGCGGAGTTGAAGCCCATCGTCGAGGTCATGCTGCGCACCCCCGGCTTCGACACCCGTGAGGGGCGCGACCTGGTGCTGCGCGAGGTGCCCTTCGCGGCCTCCATCACCCGTCACAACGCCGACCGCCAGGACACCGTCAGCATCGTCCGGGCGTGCGCCCACTACCCGGGTGGCCTCGAAGCACTGCTCGCCGCGATCCGCTTCTACGCCGCCGGTTCCACCGAAATGGCCGAACTCGACACCCTGTTGGCCGAACGGGTCAGTGGCGTTTAGTTGCGCCGTGCGGCGCCGAATACCGCCATACGCACCACTTCCGCTCTGTTTCCAGGACATTACACTGGGTCATGCCATCGAAGGTGAATCCTCACCGCGCGGAGGGCGCCGCTGCCCGGTGGCCAACTCGGGAGGCCCGCTAGTGGATGAATCGGCAATGCGGATCGACTCCGGCCTGGTCGACTTGACGAACGTTTCCCTCGAAGCGTTGGACACATTCGACGACGAGATCCTCGCGGCGTCGACGGACCGTTTGCTCAGACAGGTGGACCACGCCAGCGGCAGCGTAGGCGGCCACTCTTGACCGACGGACCCGGCACCGATGACGAGGGGCGACCACGAGGTGGCAGGCTGGAACTCCGCGCACGGGATGTCACTGCCCAACCACGGGATGTCCCTGAACCAGTTGGACGCCTTGGCGTCCGAGCGAACCGATGACGACGCCTCCGCGTTGCTGCACCACGTCGAGCAGACGCGACGGCTGCTCGCCTTGCGCCTGGTGTTGCGCCACGCCCGCTACCACGACACCGCGGGAAGTCCGTTGCCGCCGGTGGACGAGGCGTGGGAACTCCTGATCGCCGCCGAGCGCGCCGACCCGAAAGCGGTGGCCGCCCTGCTGTCACGCCCCCAGGTCGGCATGTGGTCGGCGCACGTCCTGCGTCGCCTCCGGAACAAGCTCACCGACACCGCGCCGGTGTGGTTCCACATCGGCCAACTACACCTGTTGGCCGCTGCGGCGGGCTTGTCCGCAAAATTGCGATTCACGATGCCGATTCCGCTATGGGATGGAATCGGCGTGCTTCCCGGACTAGGTGCCGTGCGAGTGCTCGATGCGACCGAATGGGGCCATGCCACGTTGCTCGCGGATGCGTCGGGGTTGACGCTGGAAACCAGCGACGGCACGGCCCATCCGGTCGAATATGAGCCGATTCACCTTCTTGGGGACGAGGCGGGTTCCGTCGCGCCGCGCATCCACCTGGACGACACCGGACCGTACCGGGGATTAGAGGTCCCGGAGCGCCCCGACCCGTTGTCGAAATCGTCGGCGACGCGGTGGAACAAGGTCTTCGCCGACGCGTGGACGATTTTGGAGCGGAACCACCCGCACCGCGCACGGGAACTCTCCAGCGGCCTGTCGGTGATCACACCGCGGCCCGCGGCCTACCGCTTCCGACCGTACAGCGGGTCGGTCGGCGAAGGCTACGGCGCCGCGATCATCTCCGAACCGCACGACGCGGCACAGCTGGCCGTGACGATGGTGCACGAGTACCAGCACAGCAAGCTGAACGCGATCAGCCACCTCGCACCGCTGGTCCACGAGGACCCGTCCGCCACCTGCTACGCGCCGTGGCGCGACGACCCACGTCCGGTGTCCGGTCTGTACCAAGGGGTGAACGCCTTCCTCGCCGTCGCGGAGTTCTGGGGGAGGCAACGCGAGCACCTGAGCGGTTCATCCGCCGCTCTGGCGCACTTCGAGTTCGCCCTCGTCCGCGTGCAGGTGACCGAAGCGCTCCACGCGCTACGCCGGCACCCATCGTTGACCGATCTCGGACGGAGGTTCGCCGCTCGCCTGGCGGAGCGGCTGGAGACCCTGGCCGAGGCCGCGGTGCCCGCTGAACTGCTCTCAGCTGCAGAGGCAGCAGCGCTGGACCACCGCACGGCGTGGCGTGCCACGCACCTCCACCCGGCGCGCGCACAGGTGCTTGAGTGCGCCGAGCGATGGCACGCGGGAGAGCCCGCGCCTCCCCCTGGAACCCGCTCCCCCGTGGCGGCCGCCGCCACGCCTCCGAAGCTGGATGCCAAGGCCATCCTCACCCGCGTACTCCTGGCGGGCCGAGCGGAGTTCGACGTGGTGCGGTCAGGACCTCCCGACCACGTCCACAAGATCAGCGAAGACCTGACCGAGGCGGATTTCGCCCTCGTCGCGGGAAACCACGAACGGGCGCACGCCCTGTACTCGACGGAACTCAGCGAGGGCTCGAACCGGCCCGGCGCGTGGTCCGGCTTCGGGATCGCGGTGCGCGAGCTGTCGCCGGGTCCGGCATCGCGGGCGTTGTTGGAACGCCCGCACCTCGTCCGCGCCGTGCGGGACGAGGTGGCACTCGCCGGCGAGGCACCCGACGTGGAACGCCTCGCCGCGTGGCTGGGAGCGGACGGATCGTGCCCTGACCGGCGCTAGCCCGACGTGCGGCTGGTGATCGCAGCGGTCAGTGGCCGCATGACGGGTCGGCCGGTCTGGTCGTCGTCCCAGAGGGCGGTGGTGAGGTTCAGGCCACTCGGCGACCACGTTGGTAAGGTTGTGGCTGCTCAACCGTCGAGCATCCTCCGGGGTGCCGGGTGGCGCACCTCGCGGTACGCCACCCGGGCGTGTCACTTGAACAGGTCGATGATCTGCCCGATCAACACCGCGACCTGCACAAGAACACCCAGAAGGACGCTGGTCTGGTCGGAGCTCCAACTCCGACCAGGCTTGCGTTCCCTCCCCGGTTCGTCATCCTCGTCGTGACGTTTTTGGGCCAATCCCACACCTCCGTCGATCACCTCGTCACGAGGCGAGCTGCCTGTCAGCTCACGTGTTGCCGACAAGCCTGACGGCGGGCATGCCCGTCTCACCCCGTACCGCAGCAACAGCCGGAGCGTCGCCCACTGCACGTCGGTCAGGTCTGACCGCCCGGCCCCCGTGAGGTCGGTCGTGCGCGGGGTCCCCGGCGAGTCCGGTTCCCCTTGGTCGACGAACCGTCCTACTGGAGACCTCGCCCACTTCCGGCCACCGACCTGCCCGACAGCACGCCCTCGGCAGGTCGAGCCACGGCAGCCGAGCTCGACACCGGTCCTAGAGGGGCATCGGATCGATGTCGCAGTTGGCCCGCACCTGAGGGTCGCTCAACTCGGCCACCGCGGGATGGCGCTGACCGAGCCGTTCACGCAGGGCCGCCACCGCTCGGAGGTGGAGTTGGTCCGCCTCGTCGGTGCGCCCGAGCGAGCGCAAGTCCTGCGCGAGGTTCACCTGGCAAGCCAACGTGGTGGGATGGTCGGCGTCGAAGACCGCTGTCACCCGACGCAGGATCTCGACATCGGCGTTGTGGGCGCCTTGCACATCGCCCAACGCGTGCAGGTCGCTGGCCAGGTTGATCCCGGTGATCAGAGTGGAGGGGTGGTCGTCACCCAGTCGGGTGTGGAAGCCAGCCAAAGTCGCCTGGTTGAGGTCCCGGGCACCTTCGAAGTCGCCCTTCAAGCGGCGGAGGATCGCCACGTTCACCGCTGCGGACAGGGTGTGGGGGTGATCGGCCCCCAACGTCTTGGCATAGCGGGTCAGCGTGTCCTGCGCGAGGTGGGCGGCCGTTTCGTGGCGACCCAGGTGCCTCAGCTCAACGGAACGGGCCAGCGCGGCGGCGAGCACGTCGGGGTGGTCGAGGTTGTACCGCCGCCGCAAGCCCTCGAACGCCGTCTCCGCCGCCCGCATCGCGCCCTCGTGGTCACCCGCCTTGCTGCGCATCACGGCCAAGTGCCGCACGGCGCGCAGCCATGTCGGGTTGAGCGGTCGCCCCTCACTGAGCCGTTCGTAGATGCGCACGACCTCTTCCTGCTCGGCGCAGGCGTCCCGGTAGTGGCCGAGTTCCCTCTTGTCGATGGTGAGGCCGACCTGGGTGTAGAGCGGAACCTCGTGCTCCTGGCCGTAGATCTGCACCCTGCGGTCCCAGGTGTCGGCGTCGAGCGTGACGGCGGAGGCGAAGTCACCGACGAGGCGGAGGTTCACGCCGAGGTTGTGCGCCGCGTCATGGGTCACCGGATCCTCGTCGCCGAGATAGCGCACGCAGATGTCGTAGCTGCGCTTCGACAGCTCCAGCGCGCCGACGAAGTCGCCCTCCGCCCGCTTGTCCGCCGCGACCTGGCCCATCGCCACGATGGTCGCCTCGTGCTCCTCGCCGTAGGTGCGGCGGTGCCGGTCCAGCAGCTCCAGGTTGAGCGGGGTCGCCTCGGCATACCGGCCTTCCACCCAGAGCATGAAGCCGTACCAACGGCCCATCCTCAGGGTCTCCGGGTGGTCCTCCCCCAACCGGTCCACCCAGTTCTTGTACATCCGCTCGGACAGCTCGGCGCTGCGCTTGTGCTCGCCCCACCGGTAGAGGAACTGGACCTGGTTGTGGAGCAGCGACCGGACCGACTCGGCATCGCTCTCGTAGGCGTTCGAGGCGGCCAGGTGCGCGCTCAGGTCGACGTAGGTCGGCCAGTTGTCGGGCTCTTCCGGCGCCTCCGGGTCGTTCTCGCCCAGGATCAGGTGCGCCGCGTTGCGCATGACCGCGCGGTCGCCCTCGTTCATCTGGCTGATGAGCACGGCTTGGACGAGGCGGTGCAGCTCGATGGAGTTCGTGCGGTGGTCGACGCGCACCAACGCGAAGCGGTTGATGTCGCGAATGGCCTCGTTGAGCCGCAAGCGGTCGCGCAGGACCCGGGACAGCTCGGGCGGCACACCGGTGATGTTGCGGCTGTAGCTGAACATCGTGCGGTTGATGGGCTCCGGCGACAGGAAAGCGCACACCTGGAGCAACCGCAGCGCCGACGGGTTCTTGCGCTTGAGCTCGCTGAGCGACAGGTCCCACATGGCCGCCACCGACTCGGGGTAGTCGAGGGTCGTGGTGACGTTGAGCAGTTCCAACTGCTTCTCGGCCAGCAGTTCCAGGTACTCGTCGGCGGGCATGCCCGTCTCCACGCGCCACGCCGCCGCCTGCGCGATGGCGAGCGGCAGGTCGCCCAACGCCTCGGCCAGGCGACCGGCGTCCTCCTCGCTGAGATCGGGGTCACGGCGGCGCAACAGCTGAACGCTCTCGGCGCGCTGGAAGACGTTGACCTCGAGCGGGCGGGCGACGCTCAACCACTGGGAGTTGCGCGACGTGACCAGGATGCGGCCCGTGCCGCCGGTGGGCAGGTACTCCTGCACGGCGTCGGGGCTGTCGGCGTTGTCGAAGATGAGCAGCCAGTTGGTCGGGACCTTGGCGTGGTTGCCGCTGCGCAGGGCGTCGAGCACCTGCTGGACCGCCACGTTGGATTCGGCGCCGCCTTCGAGGCCCAGGCGCTGTCCCAGCTCCACCAGCGAGTTGACGATCTTGACCGACCGCTCGGCGGGCACCCACCAGATCAGGTCGAAGTTCGCGCGGTTGCGGTAGGCGTACTCGATGGCCAGGTGCGACTTGCCCACACCGCCCATGCCGTGCAGCGTTTCGGGCAGCACGGCCGCGGTCCCGCCCCGGACCAGACGCCGTTCGAGCTCTTGGAGGAGGTCCGCCCGCCCGGTGAAGTTGACGTTCCTCGGTGGCACTCCGCCGAAGACGGGCGATGCGAGAGTCCTTCTCCTTTCTTCCTGCTCGACGGCAGTCACCTCTAATCCTCCCGCATTTCGATCGACGTCGACCGTGTCCTCACGAACACGTGTTCGGTCATGCCCGTCAGCGTGTATATACGCGCCCGCCTCATCATTCCGGACGGTCGACGAAGCCTCCACTCCGGGGTGCTCTTGCGGCGTGGAATAGCGGCGGAGGTGAACCCCTGACCAGGCTCGCAGCACCGCTCGCTCGGCTTCGGCCACATGCGGCGACGCGACAATGGGCGAAGCGGCCGTTACCGGCTCGTCGTCCAGCGACCATTCGAACCCCGCCACCACCGGCCGGTGTTCATCCAGGTAATGGCGAACCACCTTGCGAACCCGCTCGGTGTCGATACGACGGCCGTGCGCGAGCAGTTCCTCCCGAATACCCTCTCGCACGAACCTGAAGACCACTCGATTTCCGCCGTCGTCGGACCCGTTCGGCTCGATCGCCACCAGCGGGCCCCCGAGGAATTCCGACAGGGCCGCCCGGCCCGCTTCCGGGTGAAGCAGTTCGAGGATGCGAACGAGCAGGGGCAGTTCCAAGGGCGCGACGGCCCAGTGGACGGCGAGGTCGAACACGACCTTCGAGGCGGTCGAGCGGTACGCGGCGACGAGTCCCGCGGCGCTGAAGGTCACATCACCCGATCGGCGCAGCGCCGCCTCGGCCGCCGGGTCCGACCCGACGGGCACGAGGGCCGCGCCCAGGTTCGCCCACCCGGCCGCCGCGACGAGGGTGGCCCACTCGCGCAGACCCGCCGGGGCCAGTTCGACGAACGACACCGGGACCACGTCGCCGAGGTCGTCGTACAGGCCGGGCACGTCGACCTGCGGCTCCCACTCGTAGAAGTGGTTCGGCGCACCCGGCTCGGACGCCCGCAAACGCAGTCGGTGCAGGTCGAGGCCGGTGCGGCAGGCCGTCCACCACGGCAGTGGGCTGACCACGGCCACCGAGTGCGCGGCGCCCAGCTCGCGCAGCGCCGTCCAGGCCCCGCCCGACCGCCAGGCCGGGTCGACGGCGTCGGTCAGCGCGAGCAGGAGACGCCGTTCGGAACCGACCAGGTCCGGCGGGCTCCCCCCGCCGGAACCGCGCAGCACGGCCCGACCGCCGTCGTCGATGCCGAGGGCACACACGGTGACCTCACCGAAGACCCCGGATTCGACGAGCGCACGGGTGAACGATTCGACCGTCGATGCCCAGATCGACATCGCCGGACCGTCGTCGACGGCGACCACGAGGTCGCGGTGCTGGCCGACGAGCGGCGCGAGCACCTCCCGCAGCGCGTCCGCCGCCCACTCGTGGGCGTCCGGACCTGCGGTCACACCCGCGGCAACGTCCTCAGAGTCGACGCGCACCGTCACATCCTTCCGGTGCGGGCACGACACCCGGATTCGGATCGAGAAGCCGATTCATGCCAGTGCGCCCGGAATCAGGGAACCATGACCCGGGCACCACCTTAGCGTCCCGGCGCGGCACCAGTGCGCGTTGACGAAGTGGATCGATTCCGAACAGAGCCCATAATCGTTCGGATGTCGGAGAGTCGACTACTCTCTCACCATTTCGAGTGAACCAACTACTACGCCTAACAGGTGAATTGGTAACCGCTGTGCGTCTGGTATCGGGGGTACGCCGACTGGGCATCAGATACCTCCCTGCGAACCCCACCCAGAGGCCAGAGGTTCCGGTAGACGCTCCGCGTCGTCCCACAATACGGCAAGACTCCGGCCCGCGTGCGGCCCATCCGACTCATTCGTGCGCAGCGCTTCCCGGCGCAACCGGGCCAACCGGTCCGGCAACCGGCGCACCTCCCCCTCGGCGAACAACCGCGTCACAGCCTCATGGAAGTGACTGGTCGAACAGTCCTCACGATCCCAGATGATGATCGGGATACCGGCCCGGAACGCCATCGCCGCCTCGTGCCACGCCCTACCCCGACGATCACCTGGCGGCTCGCTGAGCACCAGCGACACGATCGAGGTGTCGTTCAGGTCCACCGCCATGCCGGTGAGGTCCCACCCCCCGTTGGTCCGACTCCAGTACGGGCGCGCCGCCTCGGCCGAAATGGCGTTCCACCGCTGCTTCCACACCAGCCAGTACCGCTGCGCCCGCGTCCGCTCCAGGCTCCGCACCACCACCGGGTGGTCCACCGCCAACGGCACGCTGACGTCGGCCGGGGAAGCCTTCGGCCAGAACTCGACCGCGGTGTTGATCATCTCCCAGGGCAGCGCGAACTCCACCACGATGGCACTCACGTGCTCGGCCGCCGGCGTCACGCCCAACTCGGCCTCCAACTCCGCGATCACCCGGTCGACCTCCGCCTCCAAGTCGTCCCGCCGGATCGCCGCGTCACCGCGACGACGGCCGTGCCAACCGGAACCCTCCCAGTTCAACCAGTGCGAGAGCACCACCTTCGCCTGGTCGACAGGGTCCGGATCGACCTCGAAAACGAGGTGCACCACATCGGGGTCATCGCCGTCGGCCTTGATTTCGTTGCGCCAGCGGGCTTCCTCGACCAGATCGGTCACCTCGAACTTCTCCGCCAACCTCCAGTTGCAGCGGCGCAGCTCCGCCGCCAGGGCGCCGTCCCCGAGGCGTCCGGCGAGGCAGTCCACCAGAACCATGGCGGGCAGCAGGGCACCCGGACCGGCGTTGTGGTCGGCGAGGTGCAGGAACAGCAACCACACCGAGCGGCACCGCGCGGGCAGGTCGTCGCAACGCCCCTCGGTGGCCACGTCGGCCAGGCGGCGCAACTCACGTCGCTCGTCGAACGGGTCGTCGGACAACCGCACCGACCGCAGTGCCTTCGCCAACCGGTCCCAGTCCCCCGTCGGCAAGGCGCGGAACGCGACCCACTCGTCACCCAGTTCCACCAGCTCGTCGATCTCCGGCGTGTGCGGGTCGAGCAACCTGAGGCAGTCGACCAGGGCGCGCAAGCCACCAGCGTGGCGACAGCACCAGCGGACGAGCCCGAGCAACTGGAGGTGTGCCTCGGAACCGTCCAACGACACCTGCTCCCCGAGGACGTCGGACAGCAGGCTCACCAACATGGTGCGCCCCCGCTCGGAGCGCAAGCCCTCGCAACGCTCCAACAAGCTGACGATCTCGCCCTGTAACCGCAGTTGGGCGGTGTTCACCCCTTCATCGGCGACCATGTGATCATCCCCCTCCGCTGTCAGCGCGCCACAGCGGACAAGCGCCGACCTGAGAGAACCGTGACTCCCAGCGCCACTGTTACACAGCCGGTGTGGGCATTTTCCGCAAAATGCGGTCACATCACGGCGGCGTGGCGACCGGTGGTGAGGGCTCGGCCGCTGGTGGTCAGCTCGGTGGCCACGCGCTCCACCGCGTCGGTGAACTCGACGTCGACGCAGTTCCAGTCGGTGAGCTTGACCAGCAGCCAGCGCCGCCAGGCGGCGACCAGGTCGGTGAACACCTCGGTGCCCTGCGGCGTGAAGCGGTAGCGGCCGTCGGATTCGGTCAGGTAGCCGCGGGTCTGGAGCTGGCGCGCCACGGGCTCGAACACGCCCGCCGGCACCTTCGTGGCCTCGGCCAGGCGTTCCAGGGTGGCGTCACCGCGGTCGACACTCTGCCGGAACACCTGCACCACCAGCCAGGCCTGCGCGTGCGTGAGCGGGACGCCCGACTCGCGCAGCACGTCCGGCGTGGGGTCGCGGCGCTCGCGGTTGACGATCAGGGCGACCAGCTTCTCCAGCTCGTGCTCGGAGTCCGCCGTGTGCGGCGCGGCGAAGTTGTCGCCCACCTCGGTCGCCGCCGCACGCGCGGTGTCGCGCAGCGGCACCTCCTTGAGGAACAGCGCCACCAGGAACGCGACCGCGGCGACCGGCGCGGCGGACAGGAACACGGTGTGCAGGGTGTCCGCGTAGGCGGCGATGATCGGGGCCTTGACCGGGTCGGGCAGCGCGTGCAGCGCCTGCACGTTGACCGCGGCGGCCGGGTCGACGCCCGGCGGGATGGCGGCGGCGAGGTTGCCGGGCAGGGTGCTCGCGTACACCGTGCCGAACACGGCCACGCCGAACGAGCTGCCCAGCGTGCGCAGGAAGCTCACCCCGGACGTGGCCACGCCCAGGTCCTCGTAGCTGCTGGTGCTCTGCACGACCACCATCGCCACCGGCATGCACATGCCGACGCCCAGGCCGAGCACCAGCATGTACGTCGATGCCTGCCAGAACGACGTCTCCGGGTGCAACCGGGACAGCAGGAACAGCCCGCCGACCATGAGCAGGCTGCCGACCAGCGGGAACACCCGGTAGCGGCCGGTCTTGCTGATCACGTTGCCGGTCGTGACCGAGGCGATGAGCAGGCCGACGACCAGCGGCAGCATCTCCAGACCCGACTGGGTCGCGGACGCGCCGTGCACGTACTGCAGGTAGGTCGGCAGGAACGTGACGCCGCCGAGCATGGCGAACCCGACCACGAAGCTGAGCACCGTGCACACGGTGAACACGCGCCTGCGGAACAGGCGCATGGGCAGCATCGGCTCGGCGGCACGCGTCTCGACGAACACGAACAGGGCGAGCGTGACCACCGACCCGACGGCCATCCAGATGATCGTCGGCGACCCCCACGGGTACTCGACACCGCCCCAGCTCGTGACCAGCGTCAGGCCGGTCGCGGCCAGGCCGATGAGCAGGATGCCCAGGTAGTCGATCTTCGGCCGGGCAGTGCCACGCGCACCGGGCAGCGCGAACGCGCCGACGGCCAGCACCACCACGCCGAGCGGCAGGTTCACGTAGAACGCCCAGCGCCAGCTCAGGTGGTCCACGAACAGCCCGCCGAGCAGCGGTCCGACGACCGTGGCCACGCCGAACACCGCGCCGATGAGGCCCTGGTACTTGCCGCGCTCGGACAGCGGCACGACGTCGGCGATGACGGCGGCCGAGGTGACCATGAGCCCGCCCGCGCCGAGCCCCTGCACCGCGCGGGCCAGGATGAGCCACGTCATCGAGTCTGCCCAGCCGCACAGGAACGAGCCGACGAGGAACAGCGCGACGCTGGTCAGGAACGCGCGCTTGCGGCCGAACAGGTCACCGAACTTGCCGATCAGCGCGGTCATGATGGTCTCGGCGAGCAGGTAGGACGTGACCACCCAGGACAGGTGCCCGCCGCCGCCGAGGTCGCTGACGATGGTCGGCAGCGCGGTCGCCACGATCGTCTGGTCGAGCGCGGCCAGCAGCATCCCGAGCATGATCACCGAGACGACGGCGTTGCGCGCGCCGCGCCCGACCTCGACCCGTTCGACCACGTCGACCTCCCGGCCCGACCCTAGGACGGGGGCCGACGCACCGCCCGCCCACGACCACGGCCGGGTGATCACGCGGAGAACCCGTGGCGCCCCCAGGGCTGGTCCCTGATGTCCGAGTGCAGGTCACGGGCCTACCGTCACGGCTGACGCCGACGCTCCCGGTAGGCCGGCCGGTCCCGCACCCACGTTGCGCGGAGGCACCGATGAAGGCGATCGTCCAGGACCGCTACGGCTCGTCCGACCTGTTGCGGCTGGCGGAGGTGGACCGCCCCGCGCCCGCCGAGGACGAGGTGCTGGTGCGGGTGCACGCGGCCTCGGTCAACGCCGCCGACTGGCACATCATGCGCGGCGACCCGCGCGTGGCGCGGCCGGCGATGCCGTCGGCGTTCGGCTGGTCGGGCCCGCGCCGGCGGATCCGCGGCCGGGACGTCGCCGGGCGGGTCAAGGCGGTCGGGGCGCGGGTGACCCGGTTCCGGGTCGGTGACGAGGTGTTCGGCGACCTCGGCTTCGCCGACGGGCGTTCGCCGAGTACGCCTGCGCGGCCGAGACGTGGTCGAGCACAAGCCCGCGGGGCTGACGTTCGAGCAGGCGGCGGCCATGCCGTTGGCCGGTGTCACGGCGTTGCTGGGGGTGCGGGACGCGGGCCGGGTCGCCGAGGGGCAGAAGGTGCTGGTCAACGGTGCGTCGGGCGGGGTGGGGACGTTCGCGGTGCAGATCGCGAAGGCGTTCGGCGCGGAGGTGACGGCGGTGTGCGGCACCAGGGACGTGGAGCTGGTGCGGTCACTCGGCGCGGACCGCGTGGTCGACCACGAGGCCCAGGACTTCACCGCGTCCGGGTCGCGCCACCACGTCGTGTTCGACCTCGTGGGCAACCGTTCGCCGGCCGACCTGCGGCGCGTGCTGGCACCGGACGGGACGCTGGTGCTCAGCGGCGGCGGCGTGTCCGACGGCGGCAGCCTGATCGGTCCGATGGGGCTGGGCGTCCGGGCGCGACTGCCGGCCCCGCTGGTCCGCCAGCGGTTCGTGCAGCTGAACGCGAAGACCAGCCGCGAGCACCTGGCCACCCTGCGCGGGCTCGCCGAGTCCGGCGCGGTCGTTCCCGTGGTCGACCGCACCTACCCGCTCTCGGAAGCGCCCGAAGCCATCGGCTACCTGGAGCTGGAGCACGCCCGCGCCAAGGTCGTCATCACCGTCGCCCAACCGGGCTGACCCGACCGCCTCGCACCCGGGGCTCGATCCGGACTCCCGTCGAAGGCGTCCGCTAGTCGCGAACGGTCTTGTAGCGCAGGAGAACCGCACCCGAGCGGAACGTGCGGTTCTCCACCAGCTCCAGCTTCGACCACGAGTCCAGCGACGGGAAGAACGGCGTGCCGCCACCGATCAGGACCGGCGTGACGAGCACGTGGAACTCGTCCACGAGCCCGGCCCGGATCAGGGGCGCGGCGAGCGCGGCACCGCCGACCTCCATCATGCCGTCGGTCTCGGCCTTGAGCCTCTTGGCGGCCTCGACCACGTCACCCCGTTCCAGCCTGGAGTTCCACGCCACCGACTCCAGCGTCCGGGAGAAGACCACCTTCGGCATCGCGAGCCACAACCGGGCGTACTCGGCCTCCACCGGCGACACGTCGGGCGCCTGACCGGCGGTCGGCCAGTGCGCCGACATCAGCTCGTACAGCTTGCGCCCGTACAGCGACAGCGCGACCTGCCCGGTGCGGTCGTTCCAGTACTGGTGCAGCTCCTCGTCCGGCGTGCTCCAGTCGAGGTCACCGTTGGTGTCGGCGGTGTAGCCGTCCAGCGAGATGTTCATGCCGTAGGTCAGCGTTCCCATGGCGCCACAGACTGCCGGAACCCGAGCCCGCCTTCCCGCCGCCACGCCGGCACCCCTTCGATCACTTGTGCGAATGACGCCTCGGATCTCAGGCAGAACACGCGGTCGGTGGCGGGAGCGAATGTCCACCCCCTTCCCGGGCGGTGCTCACGGCCTCGAAGATGGGTTGGGTGCAGGGGGCGGATGTGGGGAACTCGTTTTCGGGCGATGCCGGTGTGGTGGTCCAGGCCGGTGTCGTGCACGGTGGTGTGCACGTCCGCCCGTCGCGGGGGTCGGGCCTGCCGGTACCCCGGCAGCTCCCGTTCGACGTCCCCGATTTCACCGGTCGCGTCGAGGAGCTGCGGCGGCTGGACGGGTCCGTCACCGGGGACGGGACGGTGGCGATCACGCTGGTCTCGGGCGCGCCCGGGGTCGGGAAGACGGCGGTGGCCGTCCGCTGGGCCTACCGGGTGAGCGACCGGTTCCCCGACGGCCAGCTGTACGTGAACCTGCGCGGCTTCGGCACGACCGATCCGATGACCGCGCACGAGGCGCTCGACGCGTTCGTCCGGGCCTTCGACGTCGCGCCCGAACGGATCCCCACGCGGGTGGACGAGCTGGCCGCGCTGTACCGGTCCCTGCTGGCGACCCGCCGGGTGTTGGTCGTGCTCGACAACGCGGTCGACGTCGACCAGGTCGGCCCCCTGCTGCCCGGCTCCGCCACCTGCGCGGTCGTCATCACGAGCCGCAACCGCCTGGCCGGGCTGGTCGCGGGCACGGGTGCGCGGCGGGTGGTCCTGGAGGGGTTGTCCCCGGTCGACTCGGTGGCGCTGCTGACGGCCGCCGTGGGCGTCGACCGGCTGGACGCCGAGCCGGAGGCGGCCGGCGAGTTGGCACGGCTGTGCGCGGGTTTGCCGCTGGCGCTGAGGATCGCCGGGGAACGGGTGGCGGGCAGCCGGCACCACACCCTCACCGACCTGGTCGACCAGCTCGCCGCCGAGCAGGACCGGCTGGACCTGCTCGCGGGTGTCGACGACCAGGTCGACGTCGTCCGGGCGGCCTTCTCCTGGTCCTACCGGAAGCTGCCCGCGCTCGCGGCGGGC
Source organism: Saccharothrix saharensis (assembly GCF_006716745.1). NCBI lineage: Bacteria > Bacillati > Actinomycetota > Actinomycetes > Pseudonocardiales > Pseudonocardiaceae > Saccharothrix > Saccharothrix saharensis. Next base: position 1,919,357 of record NZ_VFPP01000001.1, read on the forward strand.
GTGTTCCGCAGGGTGGGCTGGCACGCCGGTCCGGAGTTCGGGGTCGCGGCCGCCGCCGCGCTGGCCGATCTGCCCGAACCGGAGGCCCGACGGGTGCTGGGCACACTGGTGGGTGCCAACCTGCTCACGGAAGTCGGGCGCGAACGCTACCGGTTCCACGACCTGGTGCGCCTGTACGCGGTGGAACGCGCCGAGTCGGAGGAGGCGGCGTCCGACCGGATCGCCGCGGTGCGGCGCCTGCTGGAGTGGTACTTGCGGATGGCCGACGCCGCTGACCACCGGCTGACCCGCCGCTCCTACTGCGTGGCGCTGGACCACGCCGATGCCGACGACTTTTTCTCCGACCAGCGGCAGGCGGTGCGGTGGTGCGAGTTCGAACGCGCCAACCTGATGGCCGCCATCCGGCAGGCCGCCGACAGCGGTGAGCACTCGATCGCGTGGCGGCTGCCGATCGCGTTGTGGGGCTTCTTCTTCCTGAACAAGCACATGGAGGACTGGACCAGTGCCCTGACCATCGGACTGGCGTCGGCCAGGAGGACCGGCGACCGCCGCGGAGAGGCATGGAGCCTGCACTCGCTCAGAGAGACCCGGTTCAGCATGCACCAGACGTCGGACGTCTCCGAGTACCCGCGGGAGGCGCTCGCCATCTTCCTCGACATCGGCGACCACTGGGGCATCCGGGAAGCGCTGAGCAACCTGGGGTACGCGCACCGCCTGCGGGGAGAACTCGACCAGGCGCTGGTCCACCTGGACGAAGCCCTGTCCCTGTGGCGGCAGACCGAAGACCTGTGGGGCCGGGCGTGGACGCTCCACAGCCTCGGCGAGACCTACCTCGACCTGCACCGGTGGGACGACGCGGCACGAGCCCTGGGTGAGGCCCTCGACCTGTTCACCCGCATCGGGCACAGGCAGGCCGAGGGCTTCGCCCTGAGCAACCTCGGCTACCTCCTCCTCGGCACCGAGCGGTTCGCCTCGGCCATCGACCAGTTCCGGCGGGCCATGGCCGTCCACGACGAAGTCGGAGACCACTGGAGCGCGTCCCGCAGCTTGACCGGCCTCGGCACGGCCCTGCACGCCACCGGCGCCATCGCGGACGCCCGGAGCTGTTGGCGCGAGGCCCTCGCCATCTCCGAGGACCTGCACGACTGGCCGACCGCGCAACGGGTCCGCGCACTGCTCGCCCAGTGAGCCCGCTTTCGAGCACCCCGTGGAAGCGGTAGCGGAACGAGGGTGTGTTGCGGGGCCGTGCGTCGGTGGATGGCCCCGGTGACGCGGCTTGTCGGTCGATTGACTGTTCGGCCACGCCCACGACACTGGAACCGGAGTGCCGACCACGAGGGGGAGCTATGCGGTCGTTGCGGACGTTGTTCCTGTTGGCGTTGGGCGCCTTGCTGGCGCTGCCTCTGCTGACGGTCGCCAGCGGCACGGCGTCCGCGGGCACCGGTACAGCACGCACGACCGTGTACCGGGGCTTGACCTACTGCGTGCAGGCGTCCGCCGCGATCGACACCTTCACCGGTGGTTTCTCCGGCAACCTGGGCTACGCCAACGCCTACCTGCTCGCCCGCGACCTCAACGGCGGGTGCAACTGGAGCGCGACCGGCGACGGGCGCGCCAGGGTGGACGTGCAGGTGTGGAACGGTTCCGCTTGGCAGTTCTGCCGAGGCTCGGACTGGGCCTACGGGCCGTTCGGCTGGTCCAGTGGCGAGTTCGGCGGACCGTACGGCCCGGGCCGGATCCTGGACTACGGCGGTTCGGCCTCGTGCGGCGCGGGCTACTACCGTTCCGTGGCCACCGCCGAGTACAACACCGGCCAGGGCTGGGTGGGCGGCAGCATCGCGTCGCCGTACCTGTGGGTCGCCTGACCCCTGTTCGAGCCGGTCTCAGGAGACCTCATCGGCCTCGCCTGACGCACCCCCGGTGCCGCTCGTCACCCGCACCAGCCACTCGAGCCACTCCCGGTCACCGGGTGGTAGGTAGGACGCTGCTCGCGTCGCGTCGGCGAGCGCTGCGGGTTCGAGCAGACCGGCGCCAGCGCGGATCGCGGCGATCCGGAACATCAAGCGGGAGAAGGAGTCGTCCGGCTCGTCGTGGAGCGCTTGGACGAGCTCGGCCGAGAACCGAGGGGAAGGGTCGGTGACGCTGCGCAAGCAGCACAAGAGGAAGCGGAGGTACGGGTCGGGATCGGTGATGGCGCTGTCGATCCAGGCCGGGTCGTTCCTCTGGGCCAAGCCCTGGAACGCGAGCCGTCGAACGGCGGGGCACACGTCGTGCACGGCCGAGAGCAGCAGAGACCTGGTCTCCGGTGTGGCACCCGTGTTGCCGAGGACGGTGGTCAGTGATACCGCCCGGACGGGTTCGTTGCTGCTCAAGCGTTCGCGAGCCATGTGGTGCAACCACTCGAACGACGAACACACGGCCCAGCCGAGAACGTCTCGTGTCCGGTCGTCGACGGGCCAGCAGGCGAGGAGCAGCTGGATGGCCTCGTTGTGCACGTGGAGTTCCCGGTCGCGCGCGGCTTCGAGCAGAAGCTCCTGCGTCTCTGGTGTGCGCCACAGCGCGAGCAGGGCGAGTGCGCCGTGCCGCTCCCACAGACCCGGCCCGAGCACTGCCCTGCGGAGCACCGCAACCCTGGCGCGCGAGTCAGTGGCCACTTCCACCAGTCGCCGCGTCACCACCTCGCGCACGTGCTCGTTCTCGTCCATTGCCGACCGGGAGAACGCCAGTTCGGTCGCCGGCCACTCCGGCCATCGTCGTGCCAGGACTCGGAGAGCCTCATAGCGCACCTGCCAATCGGCGGATGCCGTCGAATCCAGTACCACCTGCCTGGAGGTCGACACGTCGGGAAAACGCAGGTCGCAGTCGCGTACTCGTGCCATGGCGGTGGACCGCGGATTCGCAGTCGTCGCTGCGGCCGAGAGCACCTCCGGCCGCAGGCGCATCCGGGCGTGGCGGGCGAATTCTCGCACAGACCAGACGACGTCGGTCTCCGCCTCCTCGACGGCTTTGATCGTCGATGCATGCCGCGGCCACCCGACCAGCAAGGCGTCCAACGCGGCTTGCCGGTTCTTCCAACTGAGGTCGTGACACGCGGAGCTGAGGGTTCGCACCGTCTTCGGGTCGTCAGGATGGTATGCGGAAACGATCCGGATCGCCGATGACCGTACCGCCTGAAAGCCATCACCGAGCATACGCGTCACGGTGTCGAACGATGACGCGGCCACCGGCCGCGATTCGACGAGAAGGTTGAGGGCAGTGTACCGAACAGAGTAGTGGAAGTCTGCCAAGGCGATCCGGATCGCCTCGTCCGATTCAGCCGAACCAGGACACCGCGCCGCACGTACTTCGAGTCCGACTGCGCGGGCACGGAAGTTCGGGTGGTGCCCGGCGTTCCGCAGGACGGACTTCACCCGATGTTCGTCCGCGATCGAGGTCAAGGCGAACTGGACCGTCGACCGGACGCTGTCGCTGGTGTCGCGGATGCCGATGCGGAACAGGTCCTCGTCGTCATCGGTGATCGACCGGAGCCGGGCCAGCCGGTCCGCGCCCAACTGACGGGCGACAACGTCGGGATGGCGGAGGTCCGCGGCCCGGCAGGTCTCCTCGAAGGCGTTGCCGTCCGCCGCCCCGCGCTGCAGTTCCCACGCTGCCACGGCGACCGCCGGTTCGTGGTCATGGCGGCCGATCGCCAGCAGGTCCCGGACTCGGCTGTCATGCGGTCGGCTGGTGGCGAGGTCGCGCAGGACCCGCACACGCCGACTGGGCGCGGGATCCCGCGCGCAGTCCATCAACGAGGTGAACGTCGACTCCTCGTCCGGATAGGCACCTCGCAGTGCGGCGCCGGCGGCCTGGCGAACATTCTGCTCCGGGTGGCGCAGGGCCGCTTGGAGTCTCGAACGGGTCTCCGGCTCGTCGTGCCACCGCAGGCAGAGCGTGTCGGTAGCCAGCCTCCGCACCGTCCACTCGGTGTCGGTCATGGCCGCGGTGACCGCGCGGCGGACCGCCGGTGCATCCGGCTCGGTCAGGATCAGCGACTCGAGCGCCAGCCGGCGAATCTCACCCAACGGATCGGTGAGTCCGCGCCCGCGCGCGTTGCTCGTCTCGTCGTGGTCGGGCCAAGCCGCGAGGAGCACGGCCAGGCCGCACCAGCGAACGTCCGGGTCCTCATCCCGGGAGAACCGGACGACCAGGCTCAACGCATCCGGGACCGCATCGCGGCGGGCGCCGACTACTTCGGCGGCCGCGAGGCGGACGTCCGGATCGGGATCGTCCGCCGCGGCCCGGACCGCGGCTGCGGCGCCTTCGCCGAACTCGGATCGGGCCGCGGCGTACAGATCGGCCCGGCGGATCGCCGAGGTCCGGCCGGCCGGGGTGGACGCGTCAAGCGCCTCCGGGTCGACAGCACGGGCAAGCGTTCCCGCCCAGCTCCGCAATCGGGTGTCGGGATCGTAGATGGCGGCGTCGATGACGGCGGTGAGCTCTTCGGTGCCCGACGCCAGGCTCGCCGACATCGTCGTCGCGGCGTAGCGCACCAGGTCGATGGGGTCACGCCGGCCCCCGTGCAGGGCGCGGACCGTCTCGGGCTCGTCGGGCCAGCGTGAAGCCAGTGATTCCAGGGCCGAGCGGCGCAGCTTCCAGAAGCGGCTCCGGGCCGCCCGGTGCAGGATCCGCACCGTTTCGGGCCGGTCGCCCCAGAACCGCGCCGCGACTTCGACGGCTGCCCGGCGAACGCTCTCAGCGGCGTCCTCGCACAGCCGCAGCACGGCCGGCAGGAAGTCGGACAGCCCCGGTGTGACGCCCGACAGGCTTCGCAGGGCCGCCGACCGGACCTCTGGGCTCGGATCGGTGATCCCGAGGTCGAGGGCCGGCCCGCCGTACTCGGCGAAGTTCGACAGGAGGGTCTCGAGCGCAGCTCGCCGAGCATCGGCGACCGGGTCTTCGGCGACCACCGACTCCAGGATTGCGACGTACTCCCCTGGGTGGCCGATCGGGTCGGACCACACGGTCAAGGCGGCGACGCGAACGTCGCCGTCGTAGTCGTTCTGGGCGTGCTTCAGGACGTCGACCACTTCCGGGTCGTCGTGCCACCGCTGGGCCATGACTCGGACCGCGGCGAGCCGCACGCTCGGGTCGGCGTCCCGGATCGCCCGCTTGGCGGTGTCGACGGACGCGACGTCGTCCGGCCACCGGCCAGCCAAGAGCTCGACAGCCGCCTGCCGGACGTCCTGGTCGCTGTCCCGCGCCGCGGCGCACACGCGGGCGAACACCGCGGGGTCCGTGGCGAAGCGCGCCACTACCGAGCGCAGCGCCGACCGCCGCACCTGCCACGCCGGGTCGCCGCAGGCGCGCAGCAGCAGCGCCATCGTGTTCCGCGGGTCGGCGGCGCCCACGGCCAAGGCGGTGACGGCCGCGTCGCGGACAGTCCGACTGGCGTCGCCCAGCAGCGCGCCGGTCACGGTGGGCCACGCCGCCGGCACTTCGTCCGCGTGCTGTGCCAGTGCTTCGATCGCCCGGCTGCGCACATCCGCGTCCGCGTCCTTCGCGGCGTGCAGCATCAGGTCGTGCGTCCGCCGGTCGTCCGGCCAGTTGGTGACCAGGACGTCGAGGCAGGTGCGGCGGACGAACGCCTCCTCGTCCGACAGGCCCTTCGCGACGAGCGCGATGGTCTCCGGTGCTGTCTTCCAGGACTGGGCGATGCCCAGGAACGCGGCTTCACGCTGCTGCGGGATGCCGCTGTGGGCGATTTCGTGCAGAAGATCGCGGACGTGGTCGTCGTTCTGGAACAACGCGGCCAGGAACCGCGCGCCGAGCTTCGCGGCCGGGGTGGTGCTAGCGTACCGGCCACGCCGCACGAACCAGTCGCGGAACGCGGCGCGCCCCGGCCAGGCCGAAACGGCGTTGAGCGCCGGGAGAACCGTCTTCTCGAGGTGTGACTCGCGGACGTCGTCGCCGAACGACCGCGTCGGTGACTCGAGCAGCTCCACGATCGCCCGCAGGGTTTCCTCGGCCGCGCTGGCCGCGGCGTTGACGTTGCGGATCTCGGCGATGCACTGCGCGGCCAGCGCGACCACGGCGAGCGGCCGCCGGTCCAGCGCCGACGAGCGGTGGGTGCCCGTGCTGCGGAGGAGGCGGTCGACGAGCCGGGTGGCCACCGTCGCGTCGACCATGCCGACGATCAGCCGGAGCACCTCGGCCCACGCCGGGTCCTCGCTGCGCGGCAGGATGACCTGGTCGACCAGGTCGTCCTCGGACAGGGTCTGGGCCTTCTCGAACCGGTTGACGACGTCACCGGCGCTGAAGAACTCCAGCAGGGCGCGGTGGACGAACCCGTAGACCCCCGAGCCGTACCGGGCGAAGATGAAGTTGCGCTCCCGCAGCTGCTTGACCATCGCCGTGCTGATCGCGGCCGCCTTCGCCGGTTCGTAGCGGAAGCGCTCGACCAGGTAGCCCTCGATGTCCTGGAGGAGGTCGCTCTCCAGCAGGCTGTTGCCGGCGAACCCGTGGCTGCCCACCTGCATCCGGATGGCCAGCTTGCGCAGCAGCTCCTTCTTGTCGTCCTCGCGGATGACGTCCGCGTCGATGTCTTCGTCGACCAGGTGCTTGTTGACGTCCCAGTGCTGGACGAGCACCGAGGCCGCGTGGTCGTAGACCTTCCAGCGCTCCCGGGGCAGTTCCTGGTGCTTGCCGATGATGGCGAGGATGGTGAGCAGCAGGGGGTTGCCGGCCAGTTCGCGAATGGGCGCGGAGTCGTTGATCGCCCGGGTGAGCCGCTCCCGGCGCACCTCGATGGCGGCCAACCGGTCATGCAGCGCGAGCTTGTACCACCGACGCAGGAAGACGTCGATCTTCTGCGCATCCAGGTCCTGCACGGTGTACTGCACGAAGTCGGCGCCCCGGAAGACCCGCGGCCGGTAACCGACGACCCGCGAGGTCACGATCACCCGGGCGGCGGGGAACTGCGTCGCAAACCCGGCGATGCGGCGGGAGACCGTCTCGCGCAACCGCGGCTCGAAGATCTCGTCCAAGCCGTCGAAGACGACCAGGGCGCGCCCGTCTTCACGGAGGTAGGTCTCGACCGTCGACTCCTCGATCCCCAGCCCGTCGGTGCGCTTGCGGTAGTCGAGGTAGCTGCCGAAGGTCTCGTAGTCGTCGCACTTGAGCGCGTAGTCGCGCAGTTCGATGAGGATCGGCCGCCAGCCCTCGAAGGCGGCGAGAGCAGGCTCGGTGCGCTGTTCGGCCAGCGCCAGGACCAGGTACCGGGCGAGGGTCGACTTGCCCGCGCCGGGATCCCCGAGCAGCACGCACGTGCGGGCCAGGGGTGAGGTGAGCCCGTCGAACGCGCTACGAGCGGGCTGGCGCCGGTACGAGTCGCGGGTCTGCTCCACGAGGTCCCGGTCCAGGCCGCGAGGCAGTTCCGAACTGGCCGGGGCAGCCTCCTCGGCCAGCTTCCGCAGCAGTTCCTTGGGCAGCTCGGTGTCCGGCATGTCCTCCCGGACATCCGGTTCGACGAAGACGTCCCTCAACGCGATCTGCAGGTGCTCATCGCGGTCGGGCGGGGTGAGCGCTTCGAGGTCGAGGCGCCGGTACTCCTGGACCAGGCGCGTGCAGTAGGCATCCCACGCGACGTCCGACCCCACCGCGACCTGGTGCCGCTCCTGCACGTGCCGGCCGACCGCCTCGGCGACCTTGGCCCGGAGGTCGTCCACGGCGACGAAGGTGTCGCACACGTGGGTGTCGAGGACGTGATCGCGGAAGGCGTCGATCAGCGCGGAGTCCCGGTCCATGGCCGAGCGGGGCCACGGGGCGTCGGGGTCCAGCACGAACATCAGCCGCGGCACCCCCGCCTCACCGGCGGTGCGGTACTCGAGTTCGGTGATCGAGGCGGTCTCCCGCGCCGGCACGAAGCCGTACCGCCAAGCCAGGACACCCACGTAGATGTCAGCCGTCCGGACGTCCTCCAGGCAGCGGTCGAGGGGTCGCTCCTCACCCGCGGTGTAGGTCTCCATGGCGATGTCGTCGACACCCAACCGCTGGAGGGCGAGCCGGATCGCACTGCGGCAGTGCTTGAGATCCTGGTAGGTCGAGGACACGTAGACGCGTAATGCGCTCATGCGGGCTCGGGGCGGCCGTCAGGCGGGTTTGCGCTCATCGCTCCTTCAAGGCACCGGATGACGCGGTGGGAGGTCCGGATACTCGTCCTGGTCGAAGTCGAGCACGACCACGTTACAAGGTGCGGCTCGGTGCGGTGTGCTCCCGGCTGGAGGCTCCGGAGGCTCACGCTGCTTCGTCACGGCCCGTCCGGGCCGATGTGCAGATGACGAGCGGGTCGATCCGCCGGGTGTGGATACGGGTGAACTCCGCCAGCGCCAGTGCGTACGCGGCCTGGTCCGGGGATGCGGCGAGGTGACCGGGCAGTGGTGGGTGGAGGGCGACGATCACGATGCGGCCTCCCGGTCCGAGCAGCTGGAGGGCGTTGGCCGCGACCGCATCACTCAAGTCGGCGGTCAGCGTCTGGAACAGCAGGCTGGACACAACCACGTCGAACGACCCGGCAGGCGCGACGAAGGACTCCGCCCGCTCGACCCGGAACCGGGCCGCGGGGTGCAGTCGGCGGGCCTCGGCGATCATCGGTTCCGACGCGTCGATGCCGAGTGCGCGGGCACCCGCGCTCGCGGCGAGGGCGGTGAGGTAGCCGGTTCCGCAGCCGAGGTCGAGCACCCGGTCATCGGGCCGGATGTCGGCGATCCTGAGCACTTCGGTGAACAACCGCCGTCGCCTGCCGACGAAGGCCGCCGACGAGAGGATCTCGTAGGCCTTGGGATGGCGGGTGTAGTCCGGTGTAACGATCATCGTGCTCGCAACCATGCCATAGGCGGCACCGATCAAGGAGTGGGACCGCGGCGTGAGTGATGTGCTGGTGCGTCGAAGCGCGCTTACCTGGCTCCTCGGCGCCGTTGGTGTGATCGCGGTGGGCTATGCCGTGGTTCTGCTGGTTGATCACGTTGGTCGAGGCGCTGACGCGCAACCACACCTGCGTGGAACCGGTTCCGGTGCTGTTGAACCTGGCCGCGTGGCAGACCGACGCGCTCCAGGACTGGATGGTGGCCGAGGCCGCCCGACAGCACCGCCTGCGGGAGCACGTCGTGCGCGACCTGTTCGACCGTGGTGGCTGTTGCCGGTGCTGGGCGGCTTGGACGAGGTGCCCGAAGAGCACCGGCGCAGGAAGCTCGAAGTGATCTCCTCGTGGATGGGTGAGGTGCGGGCGTGTGTGGTCACCTGCCGCACGGTCGAGTTCGGCGAGGTCCTCGGCGAACTCGGCGAGCGACTAAGCTTCGCCGCCGTGGTCGAGATGCGGCCGATCTCCCCGGATGACGCCGCCGAGTACCTCTACTCCAACAGCGCCTCCCGGGACCGCTGGCGGCCGGTGATCGACCTCGTCGAGCGCGAACCGGACGGTCCGCTGGCGAAATCCCTGACCACACCGCTGATGGCCTACCTGACCCGCACCGCCTACCGGGAACCGTCGACCGATCCGGTGCGGCTGACCGCCTTCGAGTCGACCGCCGAGATCGAGGAGCACCTGTTCCGCGCCTAACTCCCCGCGGTGTACGGCCCGCGTCCGTGGGCGGTCTCCCACCAGCGCTACACCGTCGGCCAGGCCCGTCGCTGGCTGACCACGATCGCCGAGGAGTCGCAGCACCTCGGGTTCGAACCGGCTCGGACCTTGCGGTCGACCGGAGCCGTCAGAGCAGCGATCGTCATCGCGTTGACGTCGGCGGCCTGGGCCGCCAAGACCCTCGCCGGTACCACCGTCGCCGGCGCGATCGGCTCCTCGGCGATCACCGTCGTCGCCTTCGTGGTCTTGGGAGCACTCATGGGCAAGGTCACGTGGAGAGCGGCGATCTGTGTGCACCTGGGTTTCCTGGCGGCCGGAGCGGTCCTGTTGTCCGTCGAGATCCTGGCGGGGTGGACAGTTATAACGCTGGCAGCCGTCATGGCGACCCGGTTCCCCCGGCTCGTGGTGGTCCTGATCATCGTGGTGCCGCCCGCGACCTGGTGGGCTGTGATGGCCGCGGCAGGGCTGGACGGGGCGTGGCGGGTTCTCCTCGGTGTCGTCCTGGCGATCGCGGCGCTCTGCCTGGTCGCGACTTCGGTGCCTGGATCGGACGCGTCATCACCGCAGCACGAGGACGGCTGCCCCTGCGGCTCGGCACCTTCCTCCGCGATGCCCACGCTCGCGGCGTGCTGCGGAGGTCCGGCGACGGCTGCCGGCTGCGCCACGAGCAGTCGCGCCGCCACCTGGCCGGCGAACGAGGCACATCACGCGACCGGGCGCAGGAGCTCGATCCCACTCATCGGCGGAGGCGGTGCGTGGCTGGGCCGAGCGGACTCAGTCCTGCACGGCCGTGATCACGCACGATCACCCGACCGGCGACGAGCCCTGCCCCGACCGGGCACACGTCCGGGACAACGCGCTCACCGCTTCCGCTGCGTGGCGGCGCGAACGGTCAGGGGTGAGTGGTCGACTTCTCGAGGACCTGCATGAACGCGCGGGACCACGGGGGGAGGTCCGGCCAGCCGCGGCAGGACACCATGGGGCCGTCCACGACGTCGGGTTCGTCGACGAAGGTGGCGCCGGCCAGTTCCATGTCCCGTTTGAGGGGCGGGAACGCCGCCGTGGTGCGGCCGCGCAGGAGGCCCAGGGCGGCGGGTACCTGGGGACCGTGGCAGATCGTGCCGACGGGCAGGCCGCGGTCGAAGAAGTGGGTGACGATGCGAGCCACGTCCGGGTCCGTGCGGATGTACTCCGGCGCACGGCCGCCCGGGATGATCAGGGCGTCGTAGTCCTCCGGGTCGACCTCGGCGAAGGCCAGGTCGACGGGCAGCACGTGGCCCGGTTTCTCGGTGTAGGCGTCCCAGCCGGGTTCGAAGTCGTGCACCACGAGCTTGACCGCGCGGGTCGTCGGCGCCGTGACGACCGCCTCGTGGCCGCCTTCCCTCAGGCGGAAGACCGGGTACATCGAATCGAGCTCCTCGGCGGCGTCGCCGGTGAGGATCAGTGCTCGCGCCATGGTCGTTCCCTTCTCCACCGGCGCAGCGGGCGTCGCGGCGGGTCGAGGCGGTGCAGCGACTGTCCACACACGACGGAGGACGGTCGGTGCGTCCTGCTGTGGGCATCGTGACCAAGTGGCGGCGTGGGCGATCCCCGGCCCAGCGTGGCACGACGACGATCGCGATCACAAGCAGCGACGACCGATCGGCCGTACGTGCGCGCGATCCTCGGCGAGGCGTTGCCGGCGTGTGGCGCACGGCGCCGTGCCCGAAATCGGGCAAGGCGTTTGGACCGGTGGTTGGCTGTGGTCATGCCGGAGGCCGTAAGAGACGAGGTGCCGGACAGGCGCACGACAACCCCACGCCTTCAGCCGACTCACCGGGAAGATCCACCACCGGATCCGGTGCCGCAAACGCCGCGCCGAGTTCCTCGACCTGCTCAAGATCCCGCGCGCCCGTGGCTCGACCAGCGGCTCTACCCGGTCGTGGACAACTTCTCCCCGACCGGCACCCCGACGTCCGCCAGTGGGTCGCTGACAACGACGCCGAGTCGGTGTTCCTGCCGACCTGCTCCAGCCGGCTGAACTGGATCGAGACCGACTTCGCCGCCCTGCGCCGCTTACGGGCTGCTGGTGCGGCAGTCAGTGCGTCAAGGGGTGCGCACCGGTCCGGCGACGCGGCGCTTCGCGGCTCGCAGGTAGCGCTCCAGTCCGTTGAGCTTCTGGTCGGCGATGAACGTCGACCGCTCGTTGATGATGACCTGTTCGGCGTGTCGGATGCAGGCCCAGGCCGAGTCGCCCCACGGGTCGGCGACCTTGACCTCGACGGGGTTGTCGCAGGGGTTCGACAAGCCGAGCTGGCACGTCCGGGGGTGCTCGCCGTCGAGGTGGCCGGCCGCGAGGTGGCGCAGTTGGCCCGCCAACTTCGCCGACGCGGTGGCGTGCGCTCCGGGAGCCTCGTCCAGACCGCGTTCGGCACGCACCGCCTGGATCGCGGCCAGGCGCAGCTCCAACTGGTCGGCGACGATCCCGGCCAGCGCGGTGAGCGTCGCGACCTGGGCGTCGGTGACCTCGCGGGGTTCGCGGTCGATCACGTTCACCGTGCCCAGCCGGTACCCGTCGCCGGTGATGATCGGCGCGGCGGCGTAGAAGCGCAGGCCCAGCTCGCCGCGCACCAGCGGGTGGTCCAGGGTGCGGGGGTCGACCGCACCGTCGTTCACCACGTACGCCTCGTCCTGCAACACGGCCGAGGCGCACAGGCCGGGCTCGGTGCCGATCTGGGTCACGCCCGACAGGCCGTGGCAGGCCGCGAACCACACGCGGTCGACGTCCACGATCGTCACGGTCGCGATCGGTGTGCCGAAGACCAGCGCGGCCACACGGGCGACGCTGTCGAAATTACCGTCGGCGGGCGCGTCCAGGATGTGGTAGCGACGGACCGCCGCCAGACGCTCGGGGTCGGTGTGGGTGGGCACGCGAGCAACGATAACCGAAGATCACCGCAGGTCCGGACCGCGAGCGGGCTCGTGGCCGTGCCGCGTGCCACGTTTGACCAGCGACAGCAGTGGGTAGTGCGCGGTGCCGGAACAGCACCGTGAAGGCGATCGGCTCGTACCCTCAAGCGGATCCACGGGCTCGGGTCAAGCAGCGAGGCCGGCTTCCGGCGCCACCGGCCGGCGACGACCGGGCGGCATGCTCCGCGGGTACCACCACGCGGCCCGAACCGCGCGGACGACAGCCGCGGCGAGCGCGAGGCCGGCCCGAGCAGCACGGCCGGCGAGGAAGGAGATCACTCGCGGTAGGTGAAGGCGGCGGTCGCCCGAGCCCTCGAGTTCGCGCCCAGGTTCACCACCGCGCCGCCACCCCGCGGCACCGCCCGGATCATCGTCCCGGCGAAGCCTTCCGGCGTCACGAACAGGCCCCAGGCCGGCGTCCAGCCGCCTACCTCGCCCGTCGTCACGTCGACCACCGGCTCGGGTTCCGGCACCACGCGGCGTTGCACCACGTGACTCCGTCGCACGGCCTCGTCCAACAACGCCTTCCATGCTTCTTCGGGCGTCTCCCAGCCCGCGACCACACCGCGGCCACCGAAGTCCCGCGCCGGTTTCAGGATGAGCTGTTCGCGTTCCTGGAAGCACTGGTCCACGAGGTCGGGGGTGATCCGCCTGGTCCACGGCAGCACGCGATCGACCAGTGCCCGTTCCTCGGCGGATGTCCAGCGCGCGTCGGACAGCAGCGCGAGTGCCCCTTTGTTGGAGTACAGCGAGCTGTTCATCGGCGTGAAGAGCACGCACGTGCCATCGGTGTGGGCCCTCAGGATGCGGGCGACCGCCGGAGCGTTCGCCGGGACGTGGTCGACGGTGAAGTACCGCAGCACCACGTCGACCCGCCCGCGGCCGACGAACAGCCGTCCGGAACGGGTGCGCACCTCGCCGAGTCCGGCCAGCACCACGTCCAGACCGAGCCGGGACAACGCCTCCAGCACCGAACCGAGCAGGTCGCGGTACGCGGGCAGGTCGACGTCGGCGCACACCAGGGCCACCACCGGATCGGGTGCCCCCGACGCCACGCGCAGCGACCTGACGACCGCGGCGGCCGTGTCGACGTACCCCAGCCGGTGCTCCGCGGCGAACGAGGCGAACGCGGGCACGCCCAGCAGTGCCTGGTGCAGCGAGGCGTTGTCCAGACCGCCGAGGTCGCTGGCGACGTTGAACTCCAGCATCGTGAACGAGGAGCCGTTGCGGTAGAAGTCCGCGCGGCCGTACTGGACGGGCGGCCCGTCGTGGTAGGACGCGAGCAGGCCCGAGGTCACCGGGTCGATGCCCAGCGCCGAGCAGTAGCGCGTGACGTCGCCGTCGAACACGCGCGAGGGCAACGATGCCAGCAGGTCCAGCACGGCGATCGTGTCGCGGGCGCACGACAGCAGGTCGTCCTCCGGCACGAAGAGCGGGCGGGACAGCAGGTTGCCCTGCCGGTAGCGCCGGTAGGCGGGAGGCACCTCCGCCTCACCGACCGCGTCGACCAGTGCCGGGTCCGAGAGGTACCGCGCGGTCACCGGGTTCATGCCGCCACCGTCTCGGGGAGGTCCCGCAGCCGCCGCAGCGGGGAGACCAGCAGCACCAGGGCGGCGAGGAGAAAACCGGCGCCGGCCGCCACGAGGGCCCACCGCGTGCCGAGCGCCGTGCCCAGGAAGCCCCCCGTCACGCCACCCAGCGGCAGCGCGCCCCACATCAGGAAGCGCACGCTCGCGTTCATGCGGCCGAGCAGCCGGTCGGGGCAGATCGCCTGGCGGAAACTGAGGTTCGACACGTTGAACACCGACAGGATCAGGTGCATGAGGAAGTAGCCGACGGCGAAGAAGGCCAGGCCTCGACCCGGAAACGTCAGCGGCAGCAACAAGAACGCGGGCACGCACGCGAGTTCCGACACCCAGATGGCGCGTGAGCGGCCGATCTTGTCGGCGACCTTGCCCGCCACCAGTGCGCCGACGAGACCGCCGGCCCCCGCCAGCGCGAGCATCGCACCGACCGCGGCCTCCGTGAGCACCAGCTCGCGCACCAGCAGCACGATGACCAGCGGCTGGGTGATGCCGTAGCTGAAGTTGAAGACCGTGGCCGCCACCGTGGTCGCGCGCAGCAGCTTGTTGCCCAGCACGAACTTCAGGCCTTCGGCGATCTCGCCGCGCAGCGAGCGCGCCTCGGGACGCGCGGGCCGTTCCTCGACCGCGCGTATGCGGGACAGCAGGAACGCCGACGCGAGGTAGCCGACGGAGGTCAGGAAGATCGCGTTCACCGCTCCGAGCGCCTGGGACAGCACGCCGCCGAGCGCCGGACCCGCGGCCACCGCCGTCGAGCGGGTGGACTCCAGACGCCCGTTGGCGGTCACCAGTCCCGCGCGCCCGACCAGCGCGGGCACGTACGACTGGTAGGTCACGTCGAACACGACCTGCGCGAGACCCGCCAGGACCACGACGGCGAGCAGTTGCGGGAGCGTCAGCACGTCGAGCCACCACAGCAGGGGCACGAGTGCGAGCAGACCCGCGCGCAGCAGGTTGGAGGTGATCAGCACGGGACGCCGGCGCACCCGGTCGGCCAGCACCCCGGCGGGCAACGCGATGAGCAGGAAGCCGATGGTCTGGGCCGCGGACAGCAAGCCCAGCTGGAGCGGTGTCGCGGCGAGCGCGGTCGCGGCCAGCAGCCGCACGGACACGTCGCCGATCTGGCCCCCGACCACGCTGGCCGTCTGACCGGCCCACAGCAGCCCGAAACCGCTCCCCCGTGCGCTTTCCACCCACGCACATTCACACGGGGCCAATTTACGCACAACGCGGTGTGAGGAACGTCACTTGCGCGATTCCGTGATCTGCTTCCCGCTTCGGAGCGGGTTCCGGAACAGTGGCAGACGTGATCGACCCCACTGGGCGCGGCCGACTCGCGAGCCGACCGGATGCACTGTTCGCATATGGCAGCCTCACCTTCCCGGAAGTGCTCGAAGTCCTCCTCGACCGCGTACCGGCGTACACACCGGCCGCAGCACCCGGTTGGCGTATTGCGGCATTGCGGAATCGGCCGTTCCCCGTTCTCGTGCCCGGTGCGGGAGTAGCCGCCGGCGTGCTCCTCACCGACCTCACGTCAGCCGAATGGCGGATCGTCGACGCGTTCGAGGCACGCTCCTACGAACTGCGCCGACTCGATCTCGACATCGGCCGCGGTTGGGCTTACGTCGCGGGCGCACAGGCGGACGCCGACTGGGGAGTGCTCGCCCACGACTGGGTCAGGGATGCCTTCGACTTGACCCCCTACCTGCGGCGATGCTCCGAATGGCGGCAGACCGCCCCGGTGTGGCGCTGATCGGCCGCACTGGTGCGGAAAGCCCGGCGGGTACTGGCGCGCGCCGGTCCCCACCAGGACAGTGGAACGATCACCGTCTCGCCTGTCCAGTTCCCGGCGCACTGTTGAGACAATCCGCCGCGAGTTCCATAGGGAGATTGAATGACTGTCAGCGTGCGGTCGACGACGGCGTACGCCGTCATCGACACGACATTGCGCGGCCACGCGGAATACCGGGACTTCCAGAAAGGGTCGATGACCCGATCGGATTACTCACGCTGGGTCGAGTCGCGGTTCGACGAGCTGAGCGGACTTGGACTGGATCGCGACAAGCAGAACCTGTCCACGCGTTTTCCGCTGGACGACCACGCGTGTGTGACGAACGCGCTCGGCACACTCGCGGAAGATGGCCTCGTACCGGGCGCCGACTACCCGGTCGACGCGTTCCACGAGTTCGCCGGACGCGTGGCGGAAGAATGGGACCACGGCGGGCGAACGACCTTCATCTTCCCCGAGGAAGCCCGGTTGATGTTCGCGCTCACGCAGCAGGTGCGACCGCGCAACGCGGTGTTCCTCGGCTCTTACTACGGGTACTGGGCGGTGTGGGCGCTGCCGGCCGTCGCGGCCGCGGGCGGGCGGGCGACGCTCGTCGACATCGACGAGGGCGTGATGTCGCTGGCGGAGCGCAACATCGCCGCGCTCGGCTACTCCGACGTGGTCGACTTCGTGGTCGCCGACGCCTCCGAGTACGCGCGCACGCTGAGCGACGTGGACCTGTGCGTGCTCGACGCCGAGGGGCCCCTCGACGCGCCGGACCCCGATCAGAGGGACAAGGCCATCTACTACCCGCACACGCGGGCGGTCGGCCACGCACTGCCACCGGGCGGGTTGCTCGTGGCGCACAACGTGCTGCTGGAGAACCTGACCGGGAACGCCTACTTCGCGGGCCGCATCGCCAACAACAAGGCCCAGTTCGCCAAGTGGTCGGCGCACCTGGAGGAGTTCTACGACGTGCACCGCGTGTTCGCGACGTCCGAAGGCGTCGGCGTGTACCGGAGGAACGGGTTACCGTGTGCGGGGTGACCGGACTGTTCATCGGGTGTCCGGCTCTCACCGCGTGCCCGAAGGCGGCGCTGGCCGCGCTCGCCACAGCCGGTACCGGGCACGCGGCCGAACCACCCGCCGTACCCCCGGAGTACCGCACCCCGTTCGCGACCTGGTTCGAGCGGGCGAGCGTGCGGCAGGCGCCCCGGCGCGTGCTGGACGAGGGCGAGGAGAAGCACTCGTTCTCACCCGACCTCGTCCCGGTGGCCGGGCACGCACTCGTCCGCGCGCTGCCCGGGGACGTGTTCGAGCAGGTGCTCACCCAGCACCTGTACCGGTACCTGGACTTCACGACCAAGCTCGAGCACCTGGTCGTGAACCGCACGGTGCTGGGCATCGCCCACCGGACCCTCGGCGTGGACCTGCCCGAGGAGATGGTCTTCGACGCTTACAAGATCTACTGCGACGAGGCGTACCACGCGGTGTTCTCGATGGACCTGCTCCGGCAGGTTCGGGCCCGCACGGGCATCGCGCCCAGGCTCGCGCCCGAGCCGTACTTCATGACCCGGCTGCGGCGGTTGCAGGAGTCGCTGGCGCCGGAGCTGAGGCCGTTGGCGGAACTGCTGTTCGTGGTGTGCTCGGAGACGTTGATCTCGGCGACGCTCGCGGAGGTCCCGGACGACGCTCGTGTGCACGCGGCCGTGCGCGACACGATCCGCGACCACGCGCAAGACGAGGGACGCCATCACGCGTACTTCGCGTCGTTCCTGAAGTACCTGTGGCACCAGCTCAGCCCTCCTGTGCGCCGCCACCTCGCGCCGCTGCTGCCCGATCTGGTGCTCGCGTTCCTCCACCCCGACCTGCCCTCGGTGCGGGAGGAACTGCTCGCCTACGGCCTGTCCGCGGACGACTCCGAGCAGGTGCTCGCCGAGGTGTACGACGAGCGGAAGGTGCGTGAGCACGCCCGGGGCACCGCGCGGCTCACCTTGCGCTACCTCACGTCCGTCGGCGTGCTCGACGACCCTGCGGCGCGTGACCGCTTCGAAGAACTCGGACTGCTCGAAGGAGCCCCACCGGAATGACCACCTCCACACCCCTCACCACCGTCCGGGCGGCCACCACCGCCGACCTGGAGGACCTGAGGGCGATCTACAACCACGCGGTGCGGCACACCGATGCCACCCTCGACACCGAGGAGAAGACAGCCGAGCAGATGGCCGCGTGGCTGGCCGGGCACGGTGGCCGCAACGCCGCCGTGGTCGCCGAGCGGGACGGCCACGTCCTCGGTTACGGCACCCTGAGCCCGTTCGCGGCGCGAGGTGGATACTTCCCCAGCACGGAGATCTCGGTCTACGTGGCGCCCGACGCCCAGGGCATGGGCGTCGGTGGGACGTTGACCGGGTGGCTGGTGGACTTCGCGCGCGAGGAGGGCTACAGCACCATCATCAGCTTCAACACGGACACGAACATCGCGTCGATCCGGATGATCGAGCGGCACGGGTTCGTGCGCACCGGCTTGATCCGGCACATCGGGGTGAAGCTGGGCAGGCTGGTGAACCTCGCGGTCTTCCAGCTGGTCTTCCCCGAGAACCTGCCCCGCTACCAGGACGAACAGGACACCACGCCATGACGGGCTTCGCCTTCGACCAGCACGTCCTGCAGCAGCCGGACGTGGTCGCGGCGCTGCTGGACGCCGAACTGCCCGCCCTGGACCCCGACCGCCCCGTCGTGTTCACGGGGATCGGCACGTCGCTGCACGCCTGCCGAATGGCCGCGGCGTGGACCCGGATCGTCACGGACGGCCGCGTCCGCCCGGCCGCCATCGACGCGCACGACCTCGCGCTGAGCGAATCCGTGCAGCCGGACGACCAGGTCGTCGTGGTCAGCCACAGGGGCACCAAGCGCTACCCGAACCGGGTGCTGGCCGCGGCCCGGGAGGCGGGGGCGTCGACGATCGCGATCACCGGCGAGGGGGCCCACACCCCCGTCGCCGACGTGGTCGTGCGCACCTGCCCCCAGGAGCGGGCGAGCACGCACACGGTGTCGTACACGGCGGCGCTCGTCGTGCTGGGACGCCTCGTGGCGCGGGCGTTCGACGCCACCGGACTGGCCGAGGCGCTCGCCGAGGCGCCTGGGGCGATGAGGGACACGCTCGCGCTGCCGCTTCCCACCGAAGCCGTGGACGCGGTCGTGTCCGCGTCCCCGATCATCGTCACCGGCACCGGACTCGACGCGATCACGGCGGACGAGGTGGCGCTGAAGCTCAAGGAAGGCACCTACCGCTGGGCGGAGGGCCTGCACACGGAGTTCGCGCTGCACGGCACCCCCGCGGTGTTCTCCTCCTCGACGGCCGCGTTCCTCCTCCGCGCCGCGGATGACGGTGACCGGACCGCCGACCTGCAGGGCCTGCTCGATGAACTGGACGCCACGACGCTGGTCGTCGCCGAGGACGGCGACGTGCGGTTCGCGGCAACCCACCCCTTGGCCCGTCCACTGGTGACCGTGCTGCCGTTCCAGCGGCTGGTGTCGGCGGCAGCCGTGCGCCTCGACGCGAACCCCGACCTCACGCACCTGGAAGCCGAACCGTGGGCAAGCGCGATCCGCGCCGTGCAGTTGTGAACC
Source organism: Saccharothrix saharensis (assembly GCF_006716745.1). Classification (NCBI taxonomy): domain Bacteria; kingdom Bacillati; phylum Actinomycetota; class Actinomycetes; order Pseudonocardiales; family Pseudonocardiaceae; genus Saccharothrix; species Saccharothrix saharensis. The sequence continues at coordinate 1,938,903 of NZ_VFPP01000001.1, forward strand.
GGCAGTGTGCCCGAGCTTGATCGTGTCGCGAATTCCCGAACCCCAGGCGAAACCACCCTCGACGTCGCTCTCCCGGGCGCGGGCGGTCAACGGGATCACCGGTGTGGCGGCGGTCGCCTCGGCCGCCCGCAACTCCCGGCAGACGTCCAGCCCGGTCATCCGGGGCATCATCACGTCCGGGACAAGGATGTCCGGCATCCGTCGCGGGCCGAGGCCAGAGCTGTGGCTCCGTCCTCGGCGACGAGCACGGTGGTATCGGAACTCCCGAATGGAGGTCGATGGAACGACCTCAGGACTTGCTCTCAGCGGTGCCGCCGCCGGCCCTCGGGCCCGGAAGGCCGGTACTGCACCGGCGAACCGGAGTTCCGGGTCCTCCGCGACCCCGGATCGCGAGTGCGACTGCGTCCCGACCCCCACGCCCCGGCCCGGCAGGGGCGCACCGGGTCACGGGTGCGGCGGGTCCGGAACGACCGCGTGCTCGGGCAGCACGCCGGGCAGGCCGTTCCCGTGACCGGTCGCCCCGGCTTCTCCGAGGCCACCGGCCCAAGCGAACACGCCGGTCAGCACCCCGGCGACCGCCACCGCCCCACCCGCCACCGCCAGGCCGGGACGCCCCGCAACCAGGCCTGTCGACCCGAGCACCACGAGCACACCGCCTGCCCGCACGCCCCACCGCTGCCGCACGACCGGTTCCCCGTCCGCCGGTCGCCGCACCTCCCACGGCACGGCACCCCCGTACTCGGAAGAGGCCTCACCCGGCGCGGTGCGCCGGATACACGGCGTGACTCGTGCTCACCGGCACGGGACGCCGGCGTGGTGGACCGAGGAGCGGATCGGTCACGGCGAGCCGACTTGTACTCGAGGTCGCCGCAGGCGGTCCAATAGCCCCGCTTACTCACTCATCCGTCCGACCTGGCGATTCGCCGTGGAACACCTTCCGTCCGGGCGGCTCTCGGTCCGTTGCGACGCAGCGCGGGTCCTCCTGGGCTGTTTCGCGTCTCCGCGGCAGGGCATCCCGGACGCATCGGTCGGGTGATGGAAGGTGTCGCGGTGTCACTGACGGTGAACGGCAGCCTGCTGGCGGGCCGCTACCGGTTGCTGGAGTCGGTGGGTCTCGGTGGGATGGCCGAGGTCTACCGCGCGGAGGACGTGGTGCTGGGCCGTGAGGTGGCGGTCAAGGTGTTCCGGCCCGGTTGGGACGCCACGGCCCGCCCTCGGTTCGAGGCGGAGGTCCGCACGCTGGCCGGGTTGTCGCACCCCGGTCTCGTCCCGGTCCACGACGCCGGTACCGGGTGTGACACGCCGTTCCTGGTGATGCGGCTGGTGGAGGGGCGCACGCTGCGGGACGAGATCGCCGACGGGCCGTTGCCCGCGCCGCGGGTGCGGCGGTTGGGCGCGGAGCTGGCGGAGGCCTTGGCCTACGTGCACGACCGGGGGGTGGTGCACCGCGACGTCAAGCCGTCCAACATCCTGCTGGACGACCGGGACAAGCCCTACCTGGCCGACTTCGGCTTGGCCCACCTGCCCGGCGCGACCCGACTGACGCGCACCGACCAGATGGTGGGCACCGCGGCCTACCTCGCCCCCGAACAGGTCCGCGGCGCCGACGTCGACCACCCCGCCGACATCTACGCCCTCGGTCTGGTCCTGCTGGAATGCCTCACCGGCCACCGCGAGTACCCCGGAGGCGAGGTCGAGGCGGCCGTCGCCCGCCTGCACCGCTCCCCCGCCATCCCCGGGCACCTGCCGGCCGACCTGGCGAGCCTGGTGTCCTCGATGACCGCCACCGCCCCCGACCAACGGCCGACCGCCGTCGACTGCGCCCGCGCTCTGCGGCTCGACCCGGTCGAGGAGACCGTCCGGGTTCCGGCTCACGTCGCGAAGACCGCTGCGGTGGCCGTGCCGAGCTCGGCGCGAGTCCCGCGCAAGGCGCTCCTGGCCTCGGCCGCGGCGTTGCTGGGCGCGATCAGCGTCGCGTGGGCGATGGCCCCTGGCGCTCAACCGGTGAACTCGGCACCGACGTCCAGCAGTGCCGCGACCACCACGCCCCCCAGCGCCACGACCCCGGTCTCCCTCTCACCAGCGCAGAGCACGACACCAGCCGAGCAGCCCGCTGCCCAGGTCGACGACACCACCCGCGCTCCGGCCGTCCCGGAGGTCGCACGGCAACCGGCCGCCGACCGGGTTCCGGCTGTGCAACCGGGTGCGAAGAAGCAGAAGGACAAGCCACAGCCGCCCGGCAAGGGCAAGAAGTAGCCGGCGACGCGCGGGCGAGCAGAACAGCGGCGACGCTGCACGGCGATCGGACGTCCGAAGAACTCCTTCGTGTCCGATCTGGGACAACAGCTCCACATCACCGCACGGCCCGGTGAAGATGCATTGCAGCGCACGCGCACCCGGTCGGCACCTCTGCCAGTCGTGCCACGTCCAGCAAGCCACCCGTTCGAGCGAGTCCGTCATGTCGTGAAGTGCGCCGGGCCGATCCAACCGGCTGACTGTCGTTTCAAGGACGTTCCGCCGCGGCCCTCCGGTACCCACCGGGCCGGCCGGTCCGGGGCCTTCGTGACGTCGTCGGATCACGCTCTGGTCCCACCGACGCCTATCCACGGGTTGAGGGGAGAACACGTGCGCGCCAGCGGATTGCGCCGGTTCCTGGTCGGTGCAGGGCTGATCGTCCTTGCGAGCGGCCTAGCACCGGCCGCCACCGCGCAGGCCGCAGTGGCCATCGCGCACATCACCGGTGTCGTCAAGCTTCGAATCACCGACCAGGAGGACTTCCGGCCCGACAAGGTGTGCCACGCCACCGACACAGTGACCTCTCCTGGACCAGCAACAACGGCACAAAGAAGCGAGCCGCAGTCGCCTACTGCGGCGGCGAGGTGCGGGTCGAAGTCGACCACTTCTACACGGTCTACAACGCCGGAGTAGTGCACGTACACGCCTTCGGACGCCTCTACGAGGGCGATGGGCACGACACGACGGACCTCGACGGCAAGGACGAACGGAAGTTCTCGATTCCGAATGGTCCTGGCGTCGACGTCAGCTCCCTCGCCTTGCACAACACCTACCCCAACCGCACAGGCCGACCGCCGGTCGACGACTCCATCGTGGCGCTGATCGAACTCGGCGGCCTGGTCAACGAGTACGAGCCCACTGCCGCCTAACCGCAGTTCGGACCATGTGGCCGACTTCTGACACCCCGCACGGTCCTGAATGCCTTGGCGACCACCCGCTCAGGGCCCGGGAACAGTACCCGTTGGCTTCAACGTACGCCCGCACTCGGTCAGCCGGGATGCGCGCCGACGCCAAGTAGTCGGGCACCTGCGCACGACGCGAGGCCACATCCCAGCCTTCGGGCTGCACGCGGTCCGCAGATTCACACCGTCGGGCGGAGCTGGGCGGATTCCGTGCGTGGCGCTGTGCAGGACCGCCCTTGTGCGGTGTGAACGTGGGCGGTCTACGTGACGATAGGTGTTTGGGCTGGTCACATCGAGGATGTGGGACGCGAACACGTGTCGGACATGGCGGCAGATGTCTGAGAGGGTGCACAACCGCATCGAGGGGCCGGTGACCGGCACGGCAGTGATGGCGGGTGTGATCGAGGGGGACGTCGTCGTCACGACGCGGACGGCGCGCGCGGAGGCGCCGTGGCAGGTGATCGTCGCGCTCGTGTCCCTGAGCCTGGTGTCGGTTTCTTTGGCGGTGTGGGCCGTGCTGTCCCTCGAAGCCGCCGGCCGACTGGTTGCAGTGGTGCTCGTGCTGCTGTCGGTCTCGCTGGTGTGGTGGTCGTTCCGCGCGGGTCGCACCGCCACGCCGCTGGAGGAGCGCGTGACCGCGTTGCGGGCCGAGGTGGTCGGGCAGTGGCGGGCGGAGGCGGCGGCACGCGGGTTGCAGCGGCCGAGACCCCTGCGGTTGCGGTGGCGGCCGACCAGCCGCCGGGCCCGCGTCGGTTCCGCGCCGGCCCCGCCGGTCGGCAGCCTGGCCATGGATCCCGAGGATCTGCGGCCGGTGGCGCACGACCTGGCGACCGCGTTCCTGGACGGTCCCCACCACCAGTTGGTCGTGCTGGGGGAGCCGGGCTCGGGCAAGACGACGCTGGCCCTGCTGTTCACCCTGGCCGCCGCCTCCCACGACCTGGTCCCGGTGCTGCTGCCGGTGTCCGGGTGGCACCCGCACGACCCGGCCACCGGCACAGGCGAGCGCGTCGAGCGTTGGATCGCCCGCCGCGTGGGCGCGGACTACGGGCCGGTGGCCGAGGGCGTGCCGGTGGCGCGGCTGCTGCCGGTGCTGGACGGGCTCGACGAGATGCCGCCGGAGTCCCTCGGCGCGGCGCTGAAGGAGCTGGAACGCGCGGCGGAAGCAGGTCTGCGGATGGTGCTCACCTGCCGCGGTGCCGAGTTCGAGGCCGCGGTCGTCGAGGTCGGCGCCCTGACGCGCGCCGCGGTGGTCGACATCGAGCCCGTGCGTCCTGAGGACGTGCGGACCTATCTCACCCAGGCCGAGGTGGAAGGTCTTGGACCGGACCGCTGGCGCGGCGTGACCGAGGCCCTGACCGGTGATCCGGGCGGCCCGGTGGCCGGGGCGTTGTCCACGCCGTTGATGATCAGCCTGGCCCGACGAGTCTATCAGCGACCGGGTGACGACCCCGGCAAACTGACCCGACTCAGGACCAGGCGCCAGGTCGAGCATCACCTGCTCGACCAGTTCCTGGTCACCGTCTACCCCCGCGATAGCGACCGTGCTCGGGCTCGACGCTGGTTGAGCTTCCTCGCCCACCACCTGCGCGACCGGATCGGGGGCACCGAACTGGAGTGGTGGCGGCTCGCCAGAGCGGTCCCGGGAACCGTGATGACCGCCATGGTCACCGGTGCGGTCACCCTATTGGGCGTACTGGTGGGCGCTGTCTTGACGATGCCGAATGCCGAATCCATGGAATCGGTCTACGGTGCGGCGTGGGGTGGTGTTGTCGGCCTGGCGGTCGGGTTTCTAGCCGGCCTGAACACAGCCCGCGCCGCCCACGCCCCAGACCTCCCGTCCCGGCACCGCCCCGGCGTGGTCGCGGCGCGTGGAGTGGGCCGCGACATCGTGACCATCACCGCGATGCTGTGCGGGACGGCCGCGGTCCTCCTCCTGGGCGCGTTCGTGTTCGCGCGGCCCGTGGCGTTCGAGATCAGCGCCGGCATCCGCGATTTCGTCTTCGACATCCCGGCATGGCGGTCGGAGAAGAATGTGCTCACCGTGCTCCTACTCGCGCTGATCGTGATCGGCATCGCCGTTCTGACCAACGGCGTGGGTGCGGGCCGCGCCGGTATGCCGCACCGCGGCGCACCCACCGCGCGTCGGCTGCTGCAGTCGCTGCTGACGGGGTCGATGGCGGGCTTGCTGGTCGGCACACCATGGCTGATCTTCGGCGGGATCGTCCAGGAGATGGATGCCGGCGCGCGGTTCTGGCTGTCGACTGCGATGCTCGTCGGCGTGCCGCTGGCAATCGGGCGGTGGCTCGCGGCCCCGGCCCCTTGGCGCATCGCCCCCTCGCCGCTGTCCGTGCTGCGCGCCGACCGCACGGCGACGTTGCTGACCGGAGCGGTCGGAGGCGTGTGCAGCGGCCTGGTGATTACCGCCGTTGTGACGCTCATAGCCGAAAGCCCCGAGGGGATGCTCCTCTGGGCCGTGCTGGTGGGCTCGTTGACCGCTGTAATCGCGGTCTTCGGGACCGGAACGGCCTGGTCTGTCTACGTCCCGGCCCGAATGTGGCTGGCACTACGCGGTCACTTGCCGTGGCGCCTGACTTCCTTCCTGCGCGACGCTCACGCCAAGGGAATCCTGCGCAGCACGGGACCCGCCTACCAACTGCGCCACAACCTGCTCCGCGACTACCTGGCCGACCACTGGCAGGACACCCGAATCGCCGGCCCGGCGCCACTGCGGATCCCCCGCGCGCACCCCGCGCTCGCGCTCATCGCGGCAGCCGCCCTGCTGACGGCCGCCACGACCTTGGTAGAGGCGCAGACCCCTCTGCACCGGGTCTACTACCTGGACAACTACGACTCGTATTGGCACGCTCCTACGCTCCTCTTCAGCGCCGACGGCCAACGAATGTCCGCCTCCGCGGAGAGCGGAGGGTGGGGGGCGTGGGAAGTCGAGTCCGGCAGCTCGGTAACCGGAGTCCCGGTTACCGACTACAGCACTCGACGGATGGGGATCGATGAAAAGGGCGAGTGGTGCACCCTGTACAGGGAAGGTGTGGTGAAACGGGTGCGGTGCCTCGAACCCGCACTCGGTCCCTCTGAGAGCCGACGCCTCGAAGCCCTCATCGAAGACTTCTCAGATGAGGACTTCGTCGTCATCAGCCCCGACGGCGCCAAGTTGGCCGTGGCTGGATTGCACGGCAGCCTTTCTCTGGTGGAGCTTGACTTCACGGCGCCCACCATGACCACGGTCGCGAGAACCGTCGGCCCGTCGCTACAGTACGCTATGACGTTCAGCGCCAACAGTCGTGTGTTGGCCGTGGCAAACGTCGATTCCATCAGCGTGATCGGTATTGACGTGCCGCGAGCCTGGTCGCAGTCGAACCCCGGGATTGTCGTCGACATGGCGGTCAGTAATGACGGCGAACACGTCTCCACGACCGACGAAGACGGCCGAATCCACCTGTGGACCAGGGACGGCAAGCATTCCGTCACCACCTCGCGCTACGCCTCGACGGCGTTCAGTCCCGACAGCCGGATCCTCGCCGTCGCAGGAGAAGACGGCGAGATCACCTTATGGGACACCGCAAACCGCGAACGCACAGGCGTCCTGGACACACACCGCACACCGATCGACGACCTGGCCTTCAGCCCGGACGGCCGAATGCTGGCCACGGCGCATGGCGGGCGCCGCGTGTATCTGTGGCACATGTCGATGCCTTGAGTCGCGAACGGCCCGGGACTTCGCGCCGGCGGCCCAGTTCAGCTTCTCTTCAGTGATTTGTTCAGAACAGCTTCGCAGGCAGATGATTGAGCAGACCAAGCTTTGAACCGCTCTGTGGGTGTCAGAACGCTGCACCGGCATGCCGAGCTGCGACGATCACGCACACTGGACCACCAGGGCACGATCGTGAGATGTGGCGTCACGACTGCTGTACCTGATCTTCGCCCGACTCGGCAATGGCTGGCCCTGCTCTGCCGGTCCTCCGCGGCCAAGGACATCGAACTGCTGCTCCTCCGGCGCCCTGGTCGGAGCGTGCCCGGAATCGGGCACGGCGTTTGGACCGGTGGTTGGCTGTGGCCATGCTGGAGCCCGTGGGAGACGAGGTGCCGGACGAGTTGCTCCGGCACGTGGTCCGGACGACGGGCCTGCCCCCCGCGCTCGCGCGGCGCGTCGTGTCGGACGTGATGGGTTACTTCGTCGAGACGGCGGAGGAGTACGTGGTGCGGCGGCACGCCGAGCTGCGGCGGGACGGGTGGGGGAACGCGAGGATCTGGGCCCTGTTGCGGGAGGAGTTGGACGTGCGGCCGGTGGCCGCGCCGCCGCTGTCCGAACGCCAGTTGCGCCGGATCGTCTACGGCTGAAGGAGGCACCGCGCATGTGCGGGATCGTCGGGTACGTCGGACCGAGGGACGCGGTCCCGGTGCTGCTGGAGGGCCTGCACCGGCTGGAGTACCGGGGGTACGACTCGGCGGGGGTCGCGGTCGCGGACGGTGGCGGGCTCAGGGTGGTGAAGACCGCCGGGCGGGTCGGTGACCTGCGCAGGGCCGTGCCGGACGACGTCGAGGGCCGCACGGGCATCGCGCACACCCGGTGGGCCACGCACGGTGAGCCGACCGACCGCAACGCGCACCCGCACGTGGACGCGGCGGCACGGGTCGCGATCGTCCACAACGGCGTGTTCGAGAACTCCGACCGGCTGCGTGCCCGGTTGCGGGCCGACGGGGTCGCGCTCGCCTCGGACACCGACAGCGAAGTCCTCGCCCACCTCGTCGCCCGCAGTGCCGCGGCCACCCTCGAAGACGCCGTGCGCGAGGCGTTGGCGCAGGTGGAGGGCACGTACGGGGTGATCGTGATGGACGCCGACCGACCCGGTGAGCTGGTCGCCGCCCGACGGGGCAGCCCGGTCGTGCTGGGCGTCGGCGAGCAGGAGATGCTGGTCGCCTCCGACGTCACGGCGCTGGTCCGCTTCACCCAGCAGGTGATCTACCTGGACGACGACGAGATCGCCACGGTGACCGCCGACGGCTACCGCACGTCCACCATGGACGCCCGCGCCACCAGCACCACCCGCTCCCCCACGGCGATCGACGTGGCGAGCGCCGAGTACGAGCTGGGTGAGCACCCGGACTTCATGTACAAGGAGATGCGCGAGCAGCCCGACGCGGTGGACCGCTGCCTGCGCGGGCGGCTGGACCACCGGTTCTCCTCGGCCCGGCTGGACGGCGTCGGCCTGTCCCCGCAGGACTACCAGCGCATCCGCCGGGTCAAGCTGCTCGGCTGCGGTTCGGCGTACTACGCGGGCCAGCTCGGCGCGCAGCTGATCGAGGAGCTGGCCCGGATCCCGGCCGACGCGGAGCCCGCGTCCGAGTTCCGCTACCGCAACCCCGTGGTCGACCCGGACACGCTCTACGTCGCGATCAGCCAGTCGGGTGAAACGCTGGACACGCTCGCGGCCGTGCAGGAGCTCAAGCGCAAGGGCGGGCACGTCATCGGCGTGGTCAACGCGGTCGGCAGCACGATCGCCCGCGAGTGCGGCCACGGCATCTTCCTGCACGCCGGCCCGGAGGTGTCGGTGGCGGCGACGAAGTCGTTCACCACCATGGCGGTGGCGCTGGCGATGCTGGCCCTGGACCTGGGCCGGGTGCGCGACCTGTCCATCACCGAGGGGCGACGCCTGGTCACCGGCCTGTCGGAACTGCCGCACCACATCGCGCGGATCCTCGCGGCGGAGGACGACATCGCGGCGGTCGCCCGCAAGTACGCCGGGGCGGAGCACATGTTCTTCGTCGGCCGGGTGCGCGGGTGGCCCGCCGCGCGCGAAGGCGCGCAGAAGCTGAAGGAGATCTCCTACGTGCACGCGGAGGCCTACCAGGCGTCCGAGCTGAAGCACGGGCCGTTGGCGCTGATCAACCCGGAGATGCCGACGGTGGTGCTGGTGCCGGACGACGAGCTGCTGGCGAAGAACACCGCCACGATCGAGGAGATCAAGGCGCGCGGCGGGCCGGTCATCGCGGTGACCGACGCCGAGCTGCCGCCGGGCCTGGCCACGGACGTCATCCGGGTGCCGAAGGCGCACGACGCGTTGGCCCCGATCACGCTCTCGGTGCCGTTGCAGCTGTTCGCCTACCACCTCGCGCACGCGCTGGGCCGTGACGTGGACCGGCCGCGGAACCTGGCCAAGAGCGTGACCGTGGAATGAGCGGTCGTCCCCGCCCTTCCGAGGCGATCTGAGGTTAGCCTTACCTGCATGCCCCGGTACTCGACGTTGGACCAGTTGCAGCTCAAGGTGCTCACGAAGGCCGCGGGCCTGATCACGGCCACGCCCAACCAGCGCGACGTGTTCGACCAGTTCGCCATGACGGTCACGGCGGTCGCCGACCTCGCGCCGCACCTGCGCCGGGTGACGTTCCGCGCGCCCGAGTTCGCCGAGTTCCGGGTCACCGGGCCGGACGAGTGCTTCGGCTTGCTGATGGCGCCGCCCGGCCGCCCGTTGACCATGCCCAGCGCGGACCGCGTCAACGTCCGCACCGCGATCCGCGCCCTGCCCGCCGAGGACCAGCCGGACCTGCGCTGGTACACCGTCCGGGCCCACCGCCCCGAGCCCGGCGAGATCGACGTGGACTTCGTCCTGCACGGTGACGCGGGTCCGGGCACGCGGTGGGCGACCCGGGCCGCGGTGGGCCAGTCCGTCGGCTTCCGCGCGGGCAACTCGGGTTACCGCCCGCCGTCGACCGGCACGGTCCTGCTGGTCGCCGACGAGACCGCGCTGCCCGCGCTGTGCGCGATCCTGGAGACGGGTGTCCCCGAGGGCACCCGGATCTTCGCCGAGGTGCCCGGCGAGGACTTCCGGGTGGCCGTCGACGCGCCGGTCACGTGGCTGCACCGGGGTGACGACGCGCCGGGCTCGCACGTGCTCCGCGCGGTGACCGACCTGCCCTCCCCGGCACCGGACTACGCCTGGGTCTGCGGCGAGTCGACCCTGGCCACCTCGGTGCGCAGGCACCTGGTCAAGGAGCGGGGGGTGGACCGGCGGTCGGTGATGTTCAGCGGGTACTGGAAGGTCGGCGCGGCCCGGACGTGACCGGCGTTCACCCCGCGGTGCGCCGGTCGCGGCGGGTCAGCACGAGACCGGCCACCGCGGGCACGCCGACCGCGGCACCGGCCAGGAGCCACTGGGCCACCGTCATCGTCCCCAGCGAAGCACCGGTCGTCGTGTAGACCACCGTCGCCGGGACCACGCCCACGGCGGTGCCGACGACGAACGCGCCGACCCGCAGACCGCTGAGCCCGGCGGCGTAGTTGACCAGCCCGAACGGCACCACGGGCAGGAACCGCAGCGCGATCACGGCCCACACGCCCCGGCGTTCGAGCAACCGGTCGACCCGTGCGAACCGGCCCCGCTCGAACCGGGGCCGAACCGCGTCACGCCCCAACCCGCGGGCCACCGCGAAGCTGGCCAGAGCCCCGACGGTCACACCGGCCACGACCGCGCAGGCGCCGACCACCGGCCCGAACACCACCCCGCCCGCGATGCTCAACAACGGCTTGGGCACCAGCACCACCGACCCGGCCGCGCACACCGCCACGAACACGAGCGGCGCCGCCGCGCCGGCGTGCCCGACCCAGCCCTGGACCTCGGCGACGTCCGGCGTGACGCCGGTCAGCACGCCCACGACGAGCACCAACAGCACGAGCACCAACAAGCCGAGGCGGACCACGCCCACCCGAACGCGGTCCGGCACACCCACCCCTCACCGCTGGAAGTCGACTACCGACCATCGTACGGCCGTCCCGCACCCCGATCGGACACGAGCCCGGCACATACCCACCGGGGGTACGCATCGGGCAGGAGAGCCGGCGCGTCGGCTCGCGACAGCCATCCGCTCGTCCTCCGCCACACGACGCGCCGCGGCGAGCACCAACGCCTCGGGCCGGGATTCACGTGACCGAAAGTCGACACACCCCTTGGGGGTATGCGCCCACGAGGGTGGCGGCGTCCGGAAGGGAACGGGGGACCACACCCGGGTGGTCCCCCGTCCGTCCGGTGTCAGAGCTGGCCGGTGGCCTCCCGCCACGCCCGCTCCTTCTTGATCCACTCGTTGTCCTGCGGGAACTCGTCGATGCTCGGCACCCGCCGGACCTCGGTCTTGAAGCCCGGACCGGTGATCGGCTGGCGCTTGGCCCACTCGACGGCCTCCTCCTTCGACGCCACGTTGAGGATGTAGAAGCCGTTGAACAGCTCCTTCGTCTCGCCGTACGGCCCGTCGGTCACCACCGGCGGCTCGGACGAGTAGTCGACCACCACGCCCTCGGAGGCGTCGGCGAGCCCTTCGGCCGCGACGAGCACGCCCGCCCGGATCAGCTCGTCGTTGAACCTGCCCATCGTGTCCAGCATCTCGTTGAAGTCGATCTCGCCCATGTTGGCGAAGGCCTCGTCCGTGGCGCGCATGATCAGCATGTACTTCATGGTCGACATCTCCCTGGCCGCTGTCCGGGTCCCCCTCGGACCCTGTTCACCCCTAGGTCGAACGGGACGGGCCGTGGATCGACACCTCGCGCCAAGATTTTTCCCGTGAGTTGTCTTCGCAGCTCAACAGCCTTCGACCAGGCCGAGGAGCGCTGCGGCGACGAGCGCGACGGCCCGGTCGCCGTCACCGGCCAGGTCGCGCAGGACGCCGTGCGCGGCCGTCCCCGGCAGCTCGGCGAGCGCCTGGATCAGGCGGATCCGGACCCCCGGATCGGCGGTGTGCGCGGCCAGCTCGTCCACCAGCGCGCCCACCACCCGGTCCGCGCACTCGGGGTCCCGTGACAGCGACCCCAGCACCTCGGCCGCCTCGACGTCGTTCAGGCCCTCGACCACCATGCCGACCAGGACCGGCACGGCCGCGGTCATCCCACGCGCGCCCAGGGCCAGCGCGGCGTGTCCGCGCACCGTCGCCGCGGCGTCCCCCAGCGCCTCCACGAGCACCGCCGTCGCCTCGTCACCCGGCAGCTCGGCGACGGCCAGGACCGCGCGCCGCCGCACGTCCACGTCCCCCGAGCGCACGCCGGCCGCCACGTGCGCCACACCGTCGTCCCCCGTCCGCGCGAGGGCCCACCGCAGCGCGCCGGCGACGTTCGGATCGGTCTCGGCGAGGACGGCCTCGGCCAGCAGCTCGGCGGGCACGGGCACGTCGTCGGCCGGCGACAGCACGGCCTGCTGCCGGCGTGCCGCGCTGGGCGAGTCCAGCCCGTGCAGCAGCCGCACGATCCGCAGGACGTCCGGCCAGCCGGAGGGCGACGAGGCGTCGACGGCGCGCAGCCGTTCGAGCAGCTCCCGCTCCCGCCGCAGGCGGTCCTCGGTCCGGCGGATGAGGTCGGCGACCAGGGTGGACGGCGCGAACGCCGGGTCTTCCAGCGCGCGCCCGATCTCCCGCAACGACAACCCGAGGGACCGCAGGCTCTCCACGTGGAAGATCCGGCGGATGTCCTCGGCGGAGTACTCGCGGTAGCCGCCCACCGTGCGCCCCGTCGGGCGCACCAGCCCCAGCGAGTCGTAGTGCCGGAGCATCCGCGTGCTGACCCCCGACCGCCGGGACACCTCGCCGATCAGCACGCCGGTCCGTCCGCCGGGGCCGGGCCGAGCGCGACGACCCGGATCGCCTCGTCCACGTCCGGGTCGAACGCGGCATCCGGGTCGAGCACGAGCCGTTCCGTGGCACGCGCGTGCGCGCGCACCACCGGGTCCGCGCTCGCCAGTGCCGCCCGCAGGACCGGTTCGACCACGTCGTCCAGCGCGACGAGCGCCCGGCTGAGGCTCAGCCGCACGGCCCGGTCACCGCGCCCGAGCTCCTCGGCCAGGTCGGCGGCCAGCCGCGCCCGTTCCCCGTCCGGCACGAGGACGACGGCCGCGCGCCACGCGCTGCGCGCCACCTCGTCGTCGGCGTCGTGCAGCACCGCCGGCGTGATCGCGGGCCACGCGCTCGCGTCCGCGATCTTGGACAGCGTGTGCAACGCCTGGCTGCGGGCCTGGGAGCGCCCGGAATCGAGCTCCGCGAGCAGCCTCGGCACCGTGACCTCCGCCGGGAACCGGGTCAACGCCCAGGTGAGCATGTCGCGCACGAAGAAGTCCGGCTCGACCGCGCACCTCGCCACGAGCGCCTCGACGTGACCGGGGTCGCGCCGGGTGCCGATCGCGAGCGCCGCCTGGAGCCGCGTCGAGGACTCCCCCGCGCGCACGGCGTCGAGCAGGACGTCCCGGGTGTCGTCAAGGGTCGTGTTGATGGGGACCACCTCCTCGACCCAGTGAAGACGTTGTCACAGTGTCAACGTCAAGCCCGGTCAGTGCACACCGCTCATCAACCGCCGGATCGGCCGTGACGCGAGGGCGAGCAGGACGCCGAAGAGGACGGCCGCGCCGCCGACCGCGGTGAAGTAGGTCGTTTCGTGGTCGGCGCTGTAGTACTTGGCCAGCGAGCCCGCGGTGGCGGTGCCGAGCGCGATCGACAGGAAGTTGAGCGCCACCATCTGGGTGTGGAACGCCTCGGGTGCGAGCTTCGTCGACAGCGACAGCCCGACCGGCGACAGCAGCAGCTCGGCGACGCTGAACACGAGCAGGATCACGACCAGCACGAGCAGCGGCGTGCTGTTCGCCGCACCGCCGGCCGTGGGCAGGAACAGCAGGAACGCCAACCCCATCAGCACGGTGCCGAGGGCGAACTTCACCGGCGAGGACGGCTGCCGCGGCCCGAGCCTGGTCCACACCGCCGCGAACACCCCGGCCAGCAGGATCACGAACACCGGGTTGATCGAGTTCGCCCAGGACACCGGCATCTCCCAGCCGAAGAACGTGCGGTCGACCCGTTGGTCGACGTAGATCGCCACCACGGTGAACTGCTGCTGGAACAACGCGAAGAACACGAAGCTCGCCAGGAACATCGGGATGAACGCGACCACGCGGCGGCGTTCGACCCGGCTGATGCGGCGGCTGGACAGGATCACCGCGAAGTAGCCGACCGACGCCACGACGATGACCACGATCACCACGTCGGCGAGGTTGGCGGGCCGGACCACCCCGGTCAGCACCAGCACCACGACCGCCACGACGACGGCCGCCGCGACGCCCACGACGGACAGGCGGCGGGCGGGCGGCAGCGGGTTGGGCACGACGTTCACCTCGGGGCCGAACTTGCGCCGGCCGAACCAGTACTGGGTCAGGCCCGCGGCCATGCCGACGGCGGCCAGGCCGAAGCCGTAGTGGAACCCCAGCTCCTCCTGGGCCAACCCGGTCAGCAGCGGGCCCACGAACGCGCCGAGGTTGACGCCCAGGTAGAACAGCGAGAACCCGGCGTCCCGACGCTCGTCGCCCTCCGCGTACAGCGAGCCGACCAGGGCCGTGGCGTTGGCCTTGAGCCCGCCGCTGCCCAGCGCGACCGCCGCCAGCCCGACGCCCACCCCGGCGAACCCCGGCAGCAACGCCAGCGCCACGTGCCCGAACATGATCAGCACCGCGCTGGCGAACAGCACGCGCTCCGACCCGACCAGCCGGTCCGCCACCCACGCGCCGACGATGGTGGACAGGTACACCAGCCCGCCGTAGGCGCCGACGATGCTGGTCGCGGTGCCCTCGGACAGCCCGAGACCGCCGTCCGCCGCCCGGTAGTACAGGTAGATCGTGAGGATGCCTTGCATCCCGTAGAACGAGAAGCGCTCCCACATCTCGACGCCGAACAGGTGCGCCAGCGCGCGTGGGTGACCGAAGAAGCCCCTGCTCTGGTCCTGCTCCGCCGTCGTGCTCATCGTGCGACCTCGCCTCATCGGGTGGTGGCGGGCTCGGCCCGCGCTGCGCTGACCGAGAACGGCGTGCCCTCCTGGCACGTCGTGGCCTGACCCGGGCGGGTCGCCCCCTCCACGACGACCTCGGCGCCCTCGCGGAGCACGGTCGGGTCGCCGCCCAGGAGCAGGAACCGGCCCCGGTCGGTCGCCAGGACCAGGCACCCCGCCTCCACGCCGGCCTGCACCGTGCCGCGCAGCACCGTCACCGGACGTGACGGTGCCGGGGTCGTGGGCGCGGTGGACGGGGGTGCGGTGGACGGGGCGCACGACGGCACCCCGCCCGCGCACCCGGTCGGGCCGGGCTCCCGCGCGGGCTGCCCGCACGCCGTCACGAGCAGGACCACGCCGAGGAGGGCGGCCGTCCGCGAACCGTCCATGCCGTGCGGCTACCCCGCAGCCGCACGGTTGGAACGGCAGTGTCACCCGATCGGCGTCTCCCGTCCGGACCCGCGGTCGGACGACCCCGCCCTCAGACGGGGGTGCGGGGTGCCTCGTCCGGGTCGCCGTGCCGGTCGCGTGCCGCGCGCACGCGCAGGCGGTCCAGGAACCCTATGGCCGGGGTCGCCGTGATGCCGTGCAGGATGATCGACCCGATCACGACCAGCGCGACCACCCGCCAGATCCGGTCCTGGTCGGCGAAGTGCCCGGCCTGCACCGCGTAGGCGACGTAGAACAGCGACCCGACGCCCCGCACGCCGAAGAACGAGATGACGGCCCGTTCCCGGGGCCCGGTCCGCCCCCGCGCCAGGGCGATCAGACCGGCCACCGGCCGCACGACGAGCAGCACGACCAGCGCCACCAGCACGTCGCGCCAGCCGGTGCCCGCCAGCAGCCCGGTGACCGCCGCGCCGCCGAGCAGGAAGATGATCAACACGGTGAGCATGCGCTCGACCTGCTCCACGTACTGGTGCAGCACGCGGTGGTAGCCGTGGGACCGCTCCCCCGCCCGGATCGTGCACGCACAGACGAAGACGGCGACGAAACCGTAGCCCTCGGCCAGCTCGGTGAGGCCGTAGGCCAGGAACGTGGCGGCGAGCGCCACGAAGCCCTCCGCGTGCTCGGCCAGCCGCAGCTTCTCCGACGGCGCGGCGAAGAACA
The DNA here is from genome assembly GCF_006716745.1 of Saccharothrix saharensis. Classification (NCBI taxonomy): domain Bacteria; kingdom Bacillati; phylum Actinomycetota; class Actinomycetes; order Pseudonocardiales; family Pseudonocardiaceae; genus Saccharothrix; species Saccharothrix saharensis. Next base: position 1,955,007 of record NZ_VFPP01000001.1, read on the forward strand.
GCTTGCGCAGCGCCCACCCGGTGAGCAGCCCGACGAGCACGCCGCACGCCAACCGCCACGCCACGTCCACGGCGAGCCACTGCGGCAGCCAGGCGGACGGCGCCGCGCCGACGACGCTGACCGCCACGGCGGCGTAGGTGAACGGGAAGGCCAAGCCGTCGTTGAGCCCCGCCTCCGAGGTGAGCGCGAACCTCGCCTCGTCCTCGCCGTGGTCGTCCGGGTGCTCCGCGGGTTCGGCCACCTGCACCTCGCCCGCCAGCACCGGGTCGGTGGGCGCGAGCACCGCCGCGAGCAGCAACGACGAGGCCAGGCCGAAGCCGAGGGCGCCCCAGCCGAGCAGCCCGACCGCGAGCATGGACAGCGGCATCGTGATGCCCAGCAGCCGCCAGGTCGTGGCCCAGCGGCGCAGGCCGAACGGCCGGTTGAGCGCGAGCCCCGCGCCCATCAGCGAGATGATCACGCACAGCTCGGTCAGGTGGACGGTCACCGAGCCGTGCCGGGTGGGATCGGGGTCGGGCAGCGGCTCGACCACCGCGAACGCCACGGCGCCGACCGCCAGGAAGACCATCGGCATCGAGATCGGGGCACGGCCCAGCACCCGGGGCAGCAACGCCGCCAGGAGGGTCGCCACACCGGCGCCGGCGTACACGGCAGCCGGACCCACCAGGCCGCTCCTCTCCGTCGCACCGCGCTCGAACACCGATTCGACCGCGTACGCCTCGAGGTACCCACTCCGGGCGTCGTCCATGCGGGACGGAGCCGATCCGCAGGTCACGACCGTGTCAGCCCGGGACACGAGGGGCTGAGGATCGCTCGATCGTGTCAGCCCCGGTGCGGAGATGATGACGGCGGTCCCCGCCCCGCCAGCCGGAAGATGGTGCCGCCTTGACACCGCTGACCCAGATCGTGAACACCGCCCTGACCGACGCGGTCAACCGGTACGGGACCGCCGTGTCCCCCGTGCTCGACGGCCGGGGGCTGCACTGGGAGATCGACTTACGAGGTGTCCTGCGCGGGGTGGTGCCCGCGTCCTGCCCGACGCCCGAGGTGCTGGAACGCCTGGTGCACTGGGCCGCCGTCCTCGACCTCGCCCTCGCCGCCTCCGACCGCGACGCGCGGGGCGTCTACACCTACCGCGGCACGGCCGGGAACCGCCCCGTCGAGGTCCGGGGCACCGTGAACCCCTGACCCCGTCCGGGGGTCGATCCGCTCAGCGGCGCAGGCCGGCGCGCACCACGAGCGCGTCGTGATCGGTGTAGGTGGTCGGTTCCAGTTCCAGGGTCGGCCCGGCCAGGGTGCCGTAGGCGTGCTGGATGCCGGGAGCCTGGACGGCGGCCGCGTCGGTCAGCGTCCAGTGGGTCGGCGGGGCGCACGAGGCGCGGCGGTTGACGTCGCCCGCGAAGAGGGTCGGACGGGTGCGCGCGGCCAGCACGGCGGTCAGTTCCGCGCACTGCGCCGCGTTGGCCGTGCCGGGCGCCTCGCCGCCGGTGGACAGGTGGGTCGTGCACACGTCGACGCGGCGGGCGGTCGTCACGCAGAGCCAACGCCGTTGCTCGACACCGGTGAACACGGAGAACGGCGCGTCCTCGGAGGCGCGGATCGCTTCCTCGGTCAGCACGGCGTTGCCGAACACGCCCCGTCCTTCCGGTGCCTTGCACGCCAGCGGCGCACCCCGGTAGACGACCGCGGCGAAGCGGTGGTGGTAACCGGTGCGGGCGGCGATCTCGGCGACGTCACCGCTGCACGCCTCGTTCAGCGTGACCGCGTTGACGTCGTTGGCCTCGATCCGGGCCACCACCTCGTCCACGATCCTCGGGTACTCGGTCTTGGCGTAGCAGCCGGCGTAACCGCTGGCGCAGACGTTCATGTGCAGCAACGAATAGGGCGGGCGCGCCGCCGCGGGCCCGGCCGCGGCGGTTCCCGGGGACAGCAGGCCGGCGACGAGCAGGCAACCGAAGAGCGCGGCGAGCGGAAGACGTCGGATCACGGCCTGATTGTGCTGATCGGAGCAACGGATCCGCAGACCTCGCGACGAGTGTTCACCGCCTGGACGCCTGCGCGAACCGCCACCGCGGACGACCGTTCTCCCGCCGGTCGCGCACCGAAGGTGTGAAACCCGGCGGAGTTGGGCAACCCGGTGCCGGTAACGATCACGCCGCGTCGCAGGAGTCGGCGTGGCACGAGGACAAGGAAGCACCGTGGGCATCCTGGGTTGGATCGTTCTGGGTCTCATCGCCGGCGCCATCGCCAAGGCCGTCATGCCCGGCAAGGACCCGGGCGGCATCGTCATCACCATGCTGCTGGGCATCGTCGGCGCCATCATCGGCGGCTTCATCGGTCGGGCGATCTTCGGCTCCGACATCGGCAGCTTCTTCGACCTGAGCACGTGGCTGCTGGCCATCCTCGGCTCGGTCGTGGTCCTGGCCGTCTACCACCTGGTCACGAGCCGGGGCCACCGAGCCCACGGCTGACGCCACACCGGAACGCTCGGGCCCGCCGGTCGAACACCGGCGGGCCCGACGCTTGTTCCCGTGCGCCGGAGCGGTCAGCCGACCAGGCCGTGCCGGTAGGCGTAGACGACGGCCTGGACGCGGTCGCGGAGGCCCAACTTGGTCAGGATGCGTGAGACGAAGGTCTTCACGGTCTCCGGGCTGAGCACCAGCTCCGCGGCGATCTCGCTGTTGGACAGGCCGTCCGCGATGAGGTGCAGGACCTCCAGCTCCCGGGGTGTCAACCGGGTGCCGGGCGCGCTCGGCGCGACCGGTCGGATGCGGGTGGCGAACCTGCCGACCAGTTCCCGCGTCACCTCCGGGTCGAGCAGCGCCGCGCCCGACGCCACCGTGCGGATGCCGTGCAGCAGCCGGTCCGGTGGCGCGTCCTTGAGCAGGAACCCGCTCGCCCCGGCCCGCAGCGCCTCGTAGACGTACTGGTCGAGGTTGAACGTCGTCACCACCAACACCTTCACCGGCCGCGGCACGTCCGCGCCCGCGAGCAGGCGGGTGGCCGCGATGCCGTCGAGCACCGGCATGCGGACGTCCATCACCACGACGTCCGGGTCCAGCCGGCGCGCGAGGTCGACCGCGGTCCGCCCGTCACCGCACTCGCCCGCCACTTCGAGGTCGGGCTGGGCGTCGATGATCGTCACCAGGCCGGTGCGGACGAGCACCTGGTCGTCGCAGACCAGCACGCGGATCACCGCGAGTTCTCCGGGACGCGGGCGTGCACGTGGAAACCGCTCGGGTCGTGGCCCGCGCTGAACTCGCCGCCCAGCAGGTCGATCCGCTCGCGCAGACCGGCCAGACCGCGTCCGCCGCCGCCGAGGGGGACGGCCGGGGCGGCGACGGCGTCCGTGCTGACCTCCACGGTGACCTCGCGCTCGCCGTGCCGCACGCGCACCGACGTGCGACTGCCGCGAGCGTGCTTGAGGGCGTTGGTCAGCGACTCCTGCACCACCCGGTACACCACCGGACCCGCGCTGCCACCGGCCCTGGCCGTGCCGTCCTCGGTGAACTCGACCGGTTGGCCCGCGCGACGGGTCTGCTCCACCAACGTGCGCAACCCGCCGACGGGCGGTGCGGTGTGGTCGGGGTTGAGCACGTCGAGCAGGTGCCGCAGGTCGGTGAGCGCCTGCCGTCCGGTCCCGGCGACGGCGGTGAGCGACTCGTCCAGCCGCTCCGGTTCCGCGGTCAGGTAACGGGCCGACTCGGCCTGCACGACCATCGCCGTCACGTGGTGCGTCACGACGTCGTGCAGTTCGCGGGCGATGCGGGCGCGCTCGGCGGCGCGGGTGTCCTCGGCGACCCGGCGACGCCGCTCGGCCTCCGCGATCCTCGTGGCGCGCAACCACGACCCGGCGCTCGCCACCAGCACCAGCGCGAGGTAGAACGTCACCACCTCGGCCACCGGCTCGCCCCCGCCCAGCAACGGGAACAGCAGCGCGAGGACCACGTACGCCGCGGAGAACACCAGCGCGGCGACCCACCGCCCGCGCTCCAGCCGTGCCGCGGCGACGAGCAGCGCGATCACCAGCGCCGTGCCCGCGAACGTGTGGTAGCCGCGCAACTGGTCGACCGCGAAACCCAGCGACACCACGGCGAGGCACGCGACCGGCCACCGTCGGCACAGGACGAACGGGAGGCATTGCAGCGCCACGGCGACGACGGTGAGCTGGTCGTACGGGCGGGCGGGCATGCCGCCGAACTGGGTGCCCTGACCATGGAGCGCGGGCACGAGCGACCCGACGAAGAGGCCCAACCCGATCAACGGGTACCAGAGCGCGTACCGGCGCCAGAGCTCCGGGACCCGCCGAAGACCGATCACCGCGCCGATCCTACTGGCCGTGCGCACCGGGTCTCGCCGTCACACGAGCGGGAGGTGACGGGTCCGGCGTGTCAGGGGCCGTGTCAGCGCGGTGGCGGTCCGGTGTCAGGACGGCGGGCGACGGTGGTTCCTGTCAGCAGGACGAGCAACGGAACACAGGAGAACACGATGCAGACCTTCGCCACCCCCGCCCCGATCTCGGCCGTCGTCCACATCCCCGCCGGGCTCGTGCGGCTCGTCGCCGGCGACCGGTTCGACACCACGGTGGAGGTTCGCCCCGTGGACGCCTCGAAGGGCCGTGACGTCAAGGCCGCCGAGCAGACCGCGGTCGAGTACCGCGACGGCGTCCTGCGGGTCGAGGGCCCGACGAAGAACCAGGTCCTCGGCCCCTCCGGGTCGGTCGAGGTGATCGTCCACCTGCCCGCCGGCTCCCGCGTCGAGGGCCGGGCGGGCGCGGCCGGGGTGCACACCGCCGGACGGCTCGGCGACGTCACCTTCGAGGGCGCGCACGGCGCGATCGCCCTCGACGACGTCGACAGCCTCCGCCTCACCGCGCACGCCGGTGACGTCCTGGTCAACCGCCTCGGCGGGCCCGCGGAGATCGACAACCGGAAGGGGGACATCCGCATCGCCGAGGCAGTGGGCGGCGCGGTCGTGCTGCGCACCGAGGCCGGTTCGATCTCCATCGCCGCCGCTCACGGGACGCCGGCCACCCTGGACGCCGGCACGTCCCGCGGTCGCGTCCACAACACCCTGGTGAACGCGGGCGACACGGCCACCCGGCTCGACATCCGGGCGACCACCTCGTACGGCGACATCACCGCCCACAGCCTCGCGGGCAACTGACCGGCCCGGTGGTCAGTCGACGCCGATACCGACGATGCAGGTGTCGTCGTCGGTGTCGGCCCGGCTGTGCTCGAGCAGGTGGTCGAGTCGTCCTTCGAGTGAGGTGACCGGGCGTTCGGACGTGGTGAGCAGCCAGTCGATGCAGTCGTCGAGGTTGCTGTCCCGGCGTTCGACCAGGCCGTCGGTGTAGAGCAGGAGGGTGTCGTCGGGTCGCAGTTGCACCTGGCCCTCCTCGTACTGCGTCTCCGCCAGCGCGCCGAGCAGCACTCCCCGCAGCATGGGCAGGGTGGAGGCCCGCCCGTCGCGGATCAGCACCGGGGGCAGGTGCCCGGCACGGGCCCAGCGCAGCACCTTGGTCTCCGGGTCATACAGGCCGAGGACCGCGGTGGCCAGGATGTGGTCGGTCAGGTGGTGGGCCACGATGTTCAGCCAGCCCAGCAGCTGCGCCGGTCCGGCCCCGGTCGCGGCCAGGCCGCGCAGCGCGTTGCGCAGCACCACCATGCCGGTCGCGCCCTTGATGCCGTGGCCGGTGATGTCGCCCACCGACACCAGGACCTGCTTGGACGGCAGCACGACGGCGTCGTACCAGTCGCCGCCGACCAGGTGCTCCTGCTCGGCGGGCCGGTAGCGCACGGCGATGCGCAGGCCGAACGCGTCGATCGACGGCTGGGCGGGCGGCATGATCGCCTGCTGGAGCTGCAGCGCCAGCCGGTTCTGCTCGGCGGCCTGCTGCTCGGTGTGGGCGAGCTGGTCGCGGGTCGCCGACAGCGCCACCTCGGTCCAGTGCTGGGACGAGACGTCCTGGTACGCGCCGCGGATCGCGGCCAGCCGGCCGGCGGCGTCCAGCATCGGCTCCGCGATCACCCGGATGTGCCGGGTTACCCCGTCGCCGCGCAGCAACCGGAACGCCACGGACGCGGGTCGGCGGTGGTTCAGCACCGTGCGCAGGAAGCGCCCGATGGCGGCGGCGTCATCCTCGTGGGCGTGCGCGGCCAGTTGTGCCAGCGGGACCGGGTCGGCGGTCGGCGGCAGCCCGTGCAACGCGAAGAGCTGGCTGTTCCAGGTGATCTCACCGGTGGCCGCGTTCTCCTCGAACCCGCCGATGCGCCCCAGCCGCTGGGCGTGCTGCAGCAGGCTGGCCAACCGGGCAGCCTCGTCCCGGACGCGCCACAGGAGCAGCACCGAGTCCCCGTAGCGGCTGATGGCGACGTCGGCCACCACGGTCAGCGGTACCTGGTCGACCAGCGCCGGCAGCGTCATCTGCTTGGCGCGGAACGGCTCGCCGGTCGCGTAGACGTGCTCGACCTTGTCGAACAGCTGGCCGGGCCCCGCCGTCATCGGGTACACCTCCAGCAGCAGGCCGCCGCTGACCGAGCTGCGCGGCCGGCCCGCGAGGTCGACGAAGTGCCCGTTGACGTGGTGGACGCGGAAGTCGGTGAGCCGGCCTTCGCCGTCGCGGTGGGGTCGCAGCACCAGCGCCGGGTCGAACAGCCCGTCGGCCAGGTCCACCAGCTCCACCAGGTCGGCCGTGGGCACGGCGGGGTGCTCGACGACCCGCTGCACCGCCGGGACGCCCGTCTCCAGCGTGTGCGCGCACAACTCGGCCAGCGCCTCGATCTGCCGCAGGATCCGCGCCGGCTGCGGTGCCAACCGCGACGGCCAGCACACCTCCAGCACGCCCAGGATGCGCCCACCGGCTCCCGCGGGCGTGACGATCCGGCTGCCGTCGCGCACCGTGGCGTCCCCGATGGTGGACGGGCCGGTCGGACCGAGGTCGACCATCACCGTGCCGCGCCGGTCCAGCGCGCGCCGGGCGGCCGTCGCCACACCGGGTGGGACGTAGTGCCAGCGCCGCGCTTCCTCGGCCGTGAACCCGACTGCTCCCACCAGGGACAGCGACGAGTCGGTGGCCGCGGACCAGATGGCGACCGCGGTGGCGCCCAACGGCGCCAGGGCGTGCTCCAGGAGCGACTCGGCGACCCGCTGGGTGTCGTCGGCCGCGGAGACCCCGCTCTCGGCCGTGCGCAGGCGCACCGCCGTCGACGGGGCGGGTGGGTGGTCCGCCTGGTCGGCGGCGTGGACGAGCTGGCCCGCCACCTCGGTCAGGTGGTCCTCGGCCGCCTGGTTGACGATGTCGGCGGCCAGTTCCAGGTGGCTCACGCCCGCCTGGTCGGCCATCACGGCCAACTGCCGGGCGGCCTGCATCGGGCCGCACCCCAGTCGTTCGACCAGGATGCCCTTCGCCAGTTCCACCAGCGCCCGGCCGTCGGCGGCGACGTGGGCGGCGTCCACCTCCTGGCGCAGCCGGTCGACGGTCGCCGCCAACCGGCCGAGGGTGGACTCGTCCCCCGCGGGCGTCCGGTCGGTCTCCGGCACCGGGCCCGTCACGCTTGCAACCAGCGTCGCATGCTGGCCAGCAGGTCGTCGGCGTCGACGGGCTTGGTGATGTAGTCGTTCGCGCCCGAGGTGAGGCTCTTGTCCCGGTCACCGGGCATGGCCTTGGCGGTCACCGCGATGATCGGCAGGTGCGCGTGCTCCGGCATGGCGCGGATCGCCGCGGTGGCCGCGTAGCCGTCCATCTCCGGCATCATCACGTCCATCAGGATCAGGTCGATCGCCGGGTGCCTGCCGAGCTCGTCGATCGCCTCGCGGCCGTTCTCGGCGTGCACCACGTTCAGGCCGTTCAGCTCCAGGATGCTGCTGAGGGCGAACAGGTTGCGGGCGTCGTCGTCGACGATCAGCACGGTGCGGCCGGCGAGCTGCCCGTCGCGGCGCTGCGGTGCGGGTTCGACCGAGTCCTGCGGCCGGACCAGCGGCAGCACGTCGCCCGGCACCTCGGCGTTGAGGTGCAGCGCGACCCGCTCCCGCAGCTCGTCCAGGCTGGAGAGCAGTTCGAGCGGGCGGCGGCCGATGCGCGCCTGGAGGTCCCGCTCATATTCGGGGTCCAGCCGCCGGTTGTTGTGCGCGAGCACCGGCACGTCGCGCAGCGCCGGATCGCCGTCCATGGCGCCGAGGAACCGCACCGCCTCGCCGTCGGGCATGTCCAACTGGAGCACGACGCAGTGGCAGGGGTCCGCCGCGAGCGCCGCCGCCGCCTCCTGCGCGCCGACCACCGTGACGACCTGCACCGGGCCGCGCGGGTCGTGGTTGTCGGCCAGGTCGGCCACGGCGCTCTGCACCACCAGCGACAGCAGGCCCTGGGGCCGGTCCTCGACCACGAGCAGGCGGCGCTGCTGGGGCGGGTCGACCACCAACGGGGCCGGCGGCTGTTCGGCCGGGTCGGTCGCCGACGCGTCGTCCACCGCCGTGGTGTGGGGCCGGTCCGCGACGTTCTCGAAGTCGGGCCGCGCCACGGGCAGGTAGAGGGTGAACGTGCTGCCGTCGCCGAGCACGCTCTCCGCCGTGATGGCGCCACCGAGCAGGTAGGCGATCTCCCGGCTGATCGACAGGCCCAGGCCGGTGCCGCCGTACTTGCGGCTGGTGGTGCCGTCGGCCTGCTGGAACGCGCCGAAGATCGACTCGAGCTGCTGCTCGGCGATGCCGATGCCGGTGTCCACGACGCGGAACGCGATCGCCGAGCCGTGGTGGCGCACCGACGCGGGCAGCTCACCCGGGTCGGCCGGTTCGATGCGCAGCTCGACGCTGCCCGCCTCGGTGAACTTCACCGCGTTGGACAGCAGGTTGCGCAGCACCTGCCGCAGCCGCGAGTCGTCGGTGAGCAGGTCCGCGGGCACGCCGGCCGCGGTGCTGACCCGGAACGCGAGGCTCTTCTGGCTGGTCATGGGCTGGAACGTGGCCTCGACGTAGTCCAGCAGCCGGCGCAGCGGCACCCGTTCCGGGGTGATGTCCATCTTGCCCGCCTCGACCTTGGACAGGTCGAGGATGTCGTTGATGAGCTGGAGCAGGTCGGAGCCGGCGGAGTGGATGATCCCCGCGTACTCGACCTGCTTGGGCGTGAGGTTGCGGGTCGGGTTCTGGGCGAGCAGCTGGGCGAGGATGAGCAGGCTGTTCAACGGGGTGCGCAGCTCGTGGCTCATGTTGGCCAGGAACTCCGACTTGTACTTCGAGGCCAGCGCCAACTGCTGCGCGCGGGTCTCCAGCTCCTGCCGCGCCTGCTCGATCTGCAGGTTCTTGGCCTCGATGTCCCGGTTCTGCACGGCCAGCAGCTCGGCCTTCTCCTCCAGCTCGGCGTTGGAGCGCTGGAGCTCCTCCTGCCGCACCTGGAGCTCGCCGGAGCGCGCCTGGAGCTCGGCGGCCAGCCGCTGGGACTCCTCCAGCAGCTCGTCGGTGCGCGCGTTGGCCACGATGGTGTTGACGTTGACGCCGACGGTTTCCATGAGCTGGTCGAGGAAGTCGCGGTGCACCGCGGTGAAGTGGTGCACCGACGCCAGCTCGATGACGCCCAGCACCTGCTCCTCGACCACGATCGGGAGCACCACCAGGTTCGTCGGGGCGGTCGCGCCGAGGCCGGACGAGATCGTCACGTAGTCCGCGGGCATGTCGTCCACGGCGATGGTGCGCCGGCTGCGGGCGGCCTGGCCGACCAGCGACTGGCCGAACCGGAACCGCTCCGGGCGGCCCTCGTCGGGCGCGCCGTAGGAGCCGATCAGGCGCAGCTCCGGGCGGTCGGCGGTGTCGTCGGCGAGGTAGAAGGCGCCGTACTGCGCCCCGACGAGCGGCGTCAGCTCGTCCATGATCAGCTCGGCGACCACTTCGAGGTCCCGCCGGCCCTGCATGAGGCTGGAGATCCGGGCGAGGTTGGACTTGAGCCAGTCCTGGTCGTGGTTGGCCTTGGTGGTCTCGCGCAGCGACCCCACCATCGAGTTGATGTTGTCCTTCAGCTCCGCGACCTCGCCGGACGCCTCCACGGTGATGGACCGGGTCAGGTCGCCCTCGGCCACCGCGCTGGTCACCTCGGCGATCGCGCGCACCTGCCGGGTCAGGTTGCCGGCCAGCTCGTTGACGTTCTCGGTCAGGCGCTTCCAGGTGCCCGACACGCCCTCGACCTCGGCCTGACCGCCCAACCGCCCCTCGCTGCCCACCTCGCGCGCCACGCGGGTGACCTCGGCGGCGAACGCGGACAGCTGGTCGACCATCGTGTTGATGGTCGTCTTCAGCTCCAGGATCTCGCCGCGCGCGTCCACGTCGATCTTGCGGGTCAGGTCGCCCTGGGCCACCGCCGTGGTGACCTGGGCGATGTTGCGCACCTGGTTGGTCAGGTTGTTCGCCATGAAGTTGACGTTGTCGGTCAGGTCCTTCCAGGTGCCGGCCACGTTCGGCACGCGGGCCTGGCCGCCGAGGATGCCCTCGGTGCCCACCTCGCGGGCCACGCGCGTGACCTCGTCGGCGAACGCGGACAGCGTGTCGACCATCGTGTTGATCACCCCGGCGAGGGCCGCGACCTCGCCCTTGGCCTCGACGGTGATCTTCTGCGACAGGTCGCCGCGCGCCACCGCGGTCGCCACCTGGGCGATCGAGCGCACCTGGCCCGTCAGGTTCGACGCCATCACGTTGACGTTGTCGGTGAGGTCCTTCCACGTGCCCGACACGCCGCGCACCGTGGCCTGCCCGCCGAGGTTGCCCTCCGTGCCGACCTCGCGGGACACGCGGGTGACCTCGTCGGCGAACGCCGAGAGCTGGTCGACCATCGTGTTGATGGTCTCCTTGAGCTCCAGGATCTCGCCGCGGGCGTCGACCCGGATCTTCTGGGACAGGTCGCCGCGCGCCACCGCCGTGGTCACCTGGGCGATCGAGCGCACCTGCGCGGTGAGGTTGTCCGCCATGACGTTGACCGACTCGGTCAGCGCCTTCCAGGTGCCGGACACGCCCTTGACGTCGGCCTGGCCGCCCAGCCGGCCCTCGGTGCCCACCTCACGGGACACCCGGGTCACCTCGTCGGCGAACGAGGACAACTGGTCGACCATCGTGTTGATGGTGTTCTTCAGCTCCAGGATCTCACCACGTGCCGTGACGGTGATCTTCTGGGACAGGTCGCCGCGCGCCACCGCCGTGGCGACCTGGGCGATCGAGCGCACCTGCGCGGTCAGGTTGCCCGCCATGAAGTTCACCGAGTCGGTGAGGTCGCGCCAGGTTCCGGAGACGCCCTTGACGTCGGCCTGACCGCCCAGCGCGCCCTCGGTGCCCACCTCACGGGAGACCCGGGTCACCTCGTCGGCGAACGAGGACAACTGGTCGACCATCGTGTTGATGGTGTTCTTCAGCTCCAGGATCTCACCGCGCGCGGTGACGGTGATCTTCTGGGACAGGTCGCCCTGGGCCACCGCCGTCGTCACCTGCGCGATGTTGCGCACCTGGTCGGTGAGGTTGCCCGCCATGAAGTTCACCGAGTCGGTGAGGTCGCGCCACACGCCGCCGACCCCGGGCACCTCGGCCTGACCGCCCAGCCGGCCCTCGCTGCCCACCTCGCGGGCCACGCGGGTGACCTCGTCGGCGAACGAGGAGAGCTGGTCGACCATCGTGTTGACGGTCTCCTTCAGCTCCAGGATCTCGCCGCGCGCGTCCACGTCGATCTTCTGCGACAGGTCGCCGCGCGCCACCGCGGTCGCCACCTGGGCGATGTCGCGGACCTGGCTGGTCAGGTTGCCGGCCATGGCGTTCACCGAGTCGGTGAGGTCGGCCCACGTCCCCGACACGCCGGGCACCTGGGCCTGGCCGCCCAGCCGGCCGTCGGTGCCGACCTCGCGGGCCACGCGCGTCACCTCGGAGGTGAACAGGGACAACTGGTCGACCATGCCGTTGAAGACGGTCGCGATCTCGCCCAGCAGGCCGTCGGCGTCGTCCGGCAGCCGCGTGCCGAAGTCGCCGTCGCGCACCGCCGTGAGCCCCGCCAACAACTGCCGCAGCTCCGGTCTGTCCGCCGTCGCCACCGCCGACGACGTGGTGTCCGTGGCGTGCGAAGCCTCGGCCGCCGTGTCACCCATGTCCGCCCCGCCCCTGTTCCGTGCCCGACGACCTGGCAGAAGACCAGCTGACGCGTCTGGCGCGTAACGGCAGCCGGCAGCCTCGTGACACGGTACACAGCACCGGTCGGACCCGGATGACCAGCGCCGCCACGACCGGGACACCGCCCGGGGCGCTGTGTGACGCAGTCGACGTTTAAGGGAACGGCCGGAGGGGAACCGGGCCACTCACCCTGTTAATCCACTGTGGACAGCACTGGTCCCGTCGTTCGGCGATCCGCGGCTCAGTGGTGGTAGGCGTGCACCACGGCGTGCCCGCGACCGCGGCCGATGAGCCACCTGTTCACCGGCACGGTGACCACGAACGCGACCGCGAAGGCGAACGCCAGCGCGCCCCAGAACAGCCCGCTCGACAGCCCTGCCTCCATGGCGCCCGGCACGACCAGCATCACGCCGTTGTCCACGACCTCCATGACGATGATCGACACGGTGTCCGCCGCCAGCGCCACCTTCACCGCCTGCCGGAAGCCGACACCCGCCTTGAGGACACCGCGCATCGTCAACGCGTAGCCGAAGACGAACGCCAGCGCCACGGCCAGCGCGATCGTCGCCACGGTCCCCCAGCCGAGTGCCGTGCCGATCACCATGCCCAGCACCTCGCCGATGGCGCAGCCGGTCAGGCAGTGCAGGGTCGCGGACGCCGCCATGCCCCAGCTCACGCTCGTCCGACCCGCGTGGTGGTCGTGCCCCCCATGGCCGCGGTGCTCGTGCTTCATGGTCGACTCCCGTCGTGCTACATACCCCCAGGGGGTAATTAACCAGAGGTTAGCACGGTCGCGCGGGATGTCCAGCCGGGCGGCGCGGCTCGGGCGTCCGCCCGCGTCACGGCATGCGGGCCGCGATGGCGGCGGCGAGGGGTTCGAGGCGGGCGCGCATGTCGGCGGGCGTCCAGTCGGCGTTGCCGTTGGTGAGGCCGCAGTCGATGCGGACCTGGTGGGAGCCGCGCGTGAACTCCAGGGTGAACGCGGAGGCCGCGACCCCGAACACGGCGCCGTCGCCGATGCCGGGGAGGTCGACCGCGCCGTCGATGTTTCGGCGGTCCACGCCCATCGCCGCCCGCGCCGCCGCGGCGTCGGGGTGCCGGGTCACGGTGACCTTCGGCGACATCGCCCCGTCCATGTACGTGGTGCCCTCGGGCGCGGGCCGCTCGCGGTCGGTCGGGGCGGTGGTCCGCCGGCACGTGCTGGTGATCGGACCCGACGACGCCGTGCGGTAGGAGCGGTCGACGTTGGTCGGGTCGACGGCGTAGTGCACGGCGTCCTGGAAGTCCGCTCCGGTGAACACGGTGCAGGCGTCGGTCACGACCTGTCGGCCACCGTCGCGCAGGACGCCGAGCTCCGCGGGCGCGCTCGGCCCGTCGGCCACCCCCTTGACCACGGCGTCGACCAGGGCGGTCAGCGTGGACTCCGGGATCGGCGGCTTCCTGGTGGTCCAGACGAGGTTCAGCCGGAAGCGCAGGTTGCGGACCGAGCCGAACACCTCGACCGCGCCGTCCTCGTCCCGCACGGCGACGCCCTCGACGCCGGGCAGTGACCGGCCCTGCTCGGTGGACCCCCGCTCGACCACCCCCTCCTTCGCGTACTGCTCCAGGTCCAACGACACGGAGCGGAACGCCGCCCGCTCGTGGTCGACGGGCCTGATGTCGCAGCGGGACCTCGCCGAGAAGGGCCACTTCGGCGGCGACGCCGGGTCGGCGGTCGGCAGGGGGTCCGAGTAGGACTCGCTCACCTGGAGGCCGTCGTCACCGATCGGTCCGATCCGGGTGGCGACGCTGGACGGGTCGAGGAGGCCGCACGCGTTCACGTACCGGTACTCGCCGAGGCAGTACTCGCCCGAGCACGACACGTCGCCGGACGCGTCACCACCTCCGCCCGCCGCCCGGTCGTCATCGCCCTTCAGGGTCGCCCAGGCCGTGACGCCGGCGGCCGCCAGCACCACGACCAGCGCCGGCACCACCCACACCGCCCTGTTCTTGCGCCGCGGCGGCGGTGGCGGTGGGGAGGGCCACGCCGGTCCGGTCGGGTAGGCGGGCCAGGGCTGCGGCCCGCCGGCCGGTCCGGGCAGGCCCGGACCACGCGGGTACGGCGGTGGCGATGGCATGCGCGACACTGGATCGCCTCCTCGGTCAGACGGCCGCTCACGGCTTTCGGCGGCTTCGACGACGAGGGCACCTCCCGCGTTCCATCGGGCACGAATGCGTCAGCCGGACGTGTGCGCGGCTTGCCACGGTCCCGTCGGCACGAGGTCGCCGAAGTCGAGGACGCGGTGCGCCACCACGTCGAGGAGCGGGCGGTCGTGGGAGATGGCCAGCACACCGATGCCCCGGGCGTCCGCGGCGGCGAGCAGCAGCCGCCAGACCTCGGCCTGGCTGATCGGGTCGAGGCTGGCGGTGATCTCGTCGGCCACCAGGAAGCGCGGGTCCGCCAGGAGTGCCCGCCCGAGGTTGACGCGCTGCGCCTCGCCGCCGCTGATCTCGTGGGGGAAGCGGTCCAGGAGCTCGGGAGGGGCCAGTGCCGGGTCCATCCCGTCGAGGACGTCGTCCGCGACGCCCGTCTCGGCCAGGCTGCTCCGGATCTTCCAGAGCGGGTCGAACGCCAGGAGGGCGTGCTGCGCGACCAGTTGCACGGGATTGGGTGTGCCCCGGCCGGGACGCGGCGGCCGCCCGTCGGCGGACACCTCGCCGCGTCGCGGGGTCAGCGAACCGGACAGCAGCCGGCCGAGGGTGCTCTTGCCCGCGCCGCTGGGACCGTGCAGGCCGACGACCTCGCCCGGCTCGACCGAGAGCGACACCCCCGCCACCACCCAGGGCGACTTCCGCGAGTAGCGGAACCACACGTCGTCGGCACGCAGGGTCATGCGTCCTCCTGGCTGCGGAACCCGTTGGCGGGCAGGGCGTGCCACAGGGCCCGGGTGTACGGGTGGGTCAGGTCGTCGGCGTGGAAGTCGGCGGGGCGCGCCTCGTCGACGGTGCGGCCGTGGCGGCAGATCACGACCCGGTCGGCGACCTCCAGGGCGGCGGCCAGGTCGTGGGTGATGAGGACGACGGCGCGGTGCTGGTCGGCGATGCGCCGCAGGTCCGCGAGAGCGGCGCGGACCGCCTCGGCGGGTAGGCCGGGTGTCGGTTCGTCGGCGACGACCAGCGCGGGGTCGCCCATCAGCGCCATGGCCGTCAGCACGCGCCTGACCTGGCCGCCGGACAACTGGTGCGGGTACCGCCGGTGGATCTCCGGTCCCAGCCCGCGGTCGTCGAGCGCCGTGCGGGCGACGACGTCCGGCGACGGTCGCCCGGCCAGCTCCGCGGACCGGCGGACCTGGCGGAGCACGGGGGTGACCGGGTCGAGGAACGTCACCGACTGCGGCAGCAGGGCGAGGTCGCGCCCCGCCCGGTCGCGGCGTGCCGCCGGGTCGAGCACGACGCCGTCGAACCGCACCGTGCCGCTCTCGGTCGCGTTGGGCGGCAGCATGCCGAGCACGGCGTGGGCGAGCAGGCTCTTGCCCGCACCGCTGGCGCCGACCAGGGCGACGAGCTCGCCCCGGTCGGCCGTGAGGTCCATGCCCGTCAGCGCGGTGACGGTGCGGCGGCGCAGGCCCCGGTCGTACTGGGTGAACGAGACGGTCAGGGCGCGGATGTCCAGCAGCGGGCTCTCCGGTGCGGTGGTCACAGGTGGTGGCTCCTGGGGTTGAGCAGCGACCGCAGGTTCTCGCCGATGCCGTCCACGACCTTGACCAGGAGCAGCAGGCACAGGCCGGGCAGCACGGCCAACCACCACGCGCCCGCCGACAGGAATCGCATGGACTCGGCCAGCAGGATGCCGGTCGACGGCTCGGCCGGGTCCACGCCCAGGCCGAGGAACGACAGCGCGGCCTCGTGCAGGATGGCGTGCGGGAACAGCAGGACCAGGCCGACCAGGAAGTGCCCGGCCAGGTGCCCGGCGACGTGCTTGCGGGCGACCCACCACCGGCCGCGCCCCAACTGGACCGCCACGGTGACGTAGTCGGAGTTGACCACCTGCTTGGCCTGTCCGCGCAGCACCCGGGTCAGGTGCGGCCAGTGCGTGACCGCCACCGCGATGATCACCGCGTCCGTGCCGCCGCCCAGCGCGAACGCCAGCAGGAGCAGCAGCACCAGGTGCGGCAACGCCATGAACAGGTCCACCAGCCAGCCCACGACCGCGTCGACCTTCGGCCCGCCGACCGTGGCGGCGCAGGCCAGCACGAGCGCGACCACGGCGGAGATCGCGGCGGCGGTCGTGCCGACGACCAGGCTCATGCGCAGGCCGGACAGCACGCGGGCCAGCACGTCGCGGCCCAGCCAGTCGGTGCCGAACCAGTGCCCGGCCGACGGCGCGCTGTTGCGCTCCCCCAACGAGGTCGTCCGCGCGGCCTCCTCGGCCACCGAACCGGCCACGAGCACGCCGAGCACCACCAGTGCGGACACGCCCAACAGGAGCAGGGTGCGGGTGCGGCGGTCGATCCGTCCCACCGCGGTCGGCACGGCCGTCGTCATCGTCGCCCCCGCACGTCGGTCAGCCTCGACCGCGGGTCGAGGACGGCGTGCACGCGGTCACCGACGAGGTTGCCGGTGAACACCAGCACCGTGGTGAACAGCGCGATGCCCAGCAGCAGCGGCACGTCCTGCCCCAAGGCCGCGGTCGTGGTCGCCGCGCCCAGGCCGGGGTAGGAGAACACCTGCTCGGCCAGCACCGAGCCGCCGAACAGCTCGCCGAGCGAGCCGAACTGGAGCAGCAGGGCGGGCGCGGCGGCGTTGCGCACCACCCGGTGCAGCACGAGGCCGAAGCCCCGTTCGCCCTGCGCCCGCGCGAACGCCACGTGGTCCGAGGCCAGCGCGTCCACCACCGCCTGGCGGGTGTGCAGCACGACCGGCGCGATCCCCACGACGCTCAACGTGATCGCGGGCAGCGCGAGGTGCGCCAGCCGGTCACCCAGTCCCACCTCGTCCGCCGGCACGCCGATCGGCACCGCGCAGCACACCGGTGCCCAGTTCAACGACACGGCGAACACGTAGAGCAGCAGCAGGCCGACCCAGAACGTCGGCGCGGACGCCAGCGCGTACGAGAACCAGGTGATCGCCCGGTCGGCGAACCGGCCCCGACGCACACCGGCGACGAGGCCCAGCGCGAAGCCGAGCAGGCCGGACAGCAGCCACGCCAGCGCCATCAGCGCGAGGCTCGCCAGGAACTTGTCGCCGATCACCTCCAGCACCGGCCGGTTGAACGTCAGCGAGAAGCCGAAGTCCCCGCCCAGCAGGTTGCCGAACCAGCGCAGGAACCGCTCGTGCGCCGGGTCGTCCAGCCCCCAGCGGGCGGAGATCAGCGCCCGCTGCTCCGGGCCGAGCGAGGCGACGTCCGCGCCGACGTAGGCCGCCACCGGGTCGACCGGCGAGTTCACCATCAGGGTGAACGACGCGACCGCGACGGCCGTCAGCAGCAGCACCAGGCGGGAGGCGCGGGCAGCCACCAGACGTGCCCGCGGTGCGGTGGTCAGCACGTCCAGCGCCACCCGGCGATGCCCTGCGTGATCGGCCAGCCGTGCCCGTGCGGCTCGACCTGCGGCTCGCCGAGGTCCAGGCACGCGTCGGCGTAGTAGGTGTGGTCGAGGTTGACCAGCCACGCCCACGCCGCGTCGGCGCCCGGCCCGAACAGCCGCTGCGCCGCCTTCCAGTGCGCGGTGGCCTGTTGCGGGTCCGTCGCCGCCATTCCCGCGTCCAGCTCCGCGTCCACCGCGGGGTTGCGGTACATCCCGGCGTTCCACAGCTCCACGCCCGCCTGCGCCGACGAGTAGAGGTTGACCATCTCCGTCGCGTCGTGGCTGCCCCAGCCGAACAGCACCGGGTCGGCGTGCATGCGGGTGCGGATGACGTCCCAGCTCTCGCCCTGCGGGGTCACCGCGATCCCCACCGGCTTCAGCATGTCCGCCACGGCCAGGGCCAGGCCCTGCCGCAGCGAGTCGCCGGCGGGGTAGAGCAGCGGGAACTCCGCCCTGGTGCCGCCGCGCTCGCGGACGCCGTCACCGTCGGCGTCGATCCACCCGGCCGCTTCCAGGGTCCGCTTCGCGCCTTCGGGGTCGTTGTCGCCGACCGCCGCGGCCGGTTCGTGCCAGGGCAGCTCGTCGACCGGACCGGTGGCCGGGCGCCCGTAGCCGTTGAGCACGCCGTCGACCAGCGCCCGGCGGTCCAGCGCGACGTTGACCGCCCGCCGCACCGCCTGGTCCGACGTCACGTCGTCACCGATCGGCCGCCCCTCGGCGGTCGTGCTCCCCTCGTCGGGCCGGAACGGGAACGCGATGCCCCGGTTGTCCACGGACTTCACCCTGGTCAGGGTCATGCCGGGGATCTCGCCGGTGGCCAGCGAGGGCGGCAGCGCGGCCACGTCGACCTGGCCCGAGCGTGCCGCGGCGAGGCTCGCGTCCTCACCCGTGAAGACGAACACCACCCGCTCGAACGCGGGCTTCGCGCCGTAGTAGGCGTCGTTGCGCCGCACGATCAGCTGCTGGCCCTCGTCCCACTGCTCCAGGACGAACGGCCCGGAGCCCACCGGCTCCCGCGCGTAGTCCGGCCCGTGCGCGTGCTCGGGCACGATCCCCAGCGACACCAACCGGTTCACGAATGTGCTCTGCGGCTTCGTCAGGCGCAGTTCCACGGTGTCCTCGTCCACCGCGACCGCCTCCCGCAGCACGGTCACGTCGGTCGCCCCGCCGCTCTTGGCGGCCGCCGTGAACGTGTACGCCACGTCCCGCGCGGACACCGGCTCGCCGTCGCTGAACTTCGCGTCGGTCCTGATGTCGACCGTCCACACCAGACCGTCCGGGCTCACCTCGTGGCGCGTGGCCAAGTCGTTCACCAGGTCGAGGTCCGCGTCCCGGGCCAGCAGCGTCGACTGGAACAACGGTGAGCCGTACCGACCCCAGCCCAGCGTCGGGTCGTAGCCCTCCTCGGACTCGCCACCGATCGCCAACCGCAACTCGGTGGGCGTGCCGCCGGCCCCTCGACGCCCTTCGCCCGAACACGCCGCCAGGACGACCCCGACCACCACCACAGCCGCCGCGCGCAACCAAGCAGAACCGGGCACAGCCCTCCCCCTCCACCGTTGTTGCCAAAGATAGGTAACAACCACCAGCAGGCATTAGTGCACACGATGACGGGGGTCACAACCGAATGTGATCTCCACATCACCCACCAGCACGGCGACGGGAGGAGCCTCGCGCCGCGGTGGCCGACCCCACTCGGCACGGCCCGGCGAGCCGACGACCGCATGTCGTGGGGCGAACCCGAGAGGCTTCGACCATTTCGATCACATCCGAGGAGAGGTCGATCGATTACCTCGCCACACCCCCCGCCGACCGCGAAGATCGCGCATCGACCTGCGGAGACAGGGCACAGAAAACGAATATTCGTTTTGTTGATTACGGCCATCACCCATGGTCGAATTTCCTCGGAACGAATCCCCGACGGTTTCATCGGGAATGAAAAGAGGGCCGGAATGTCGAACTTCGTCATCCGCGGCGGACGCGTCATCACCATGGACGCCGGCGTGGGCGTGCTCCCGGAAGCCGATGTCCTGGTGGTGGACGGCCGGGTCCGCGACGTGGCCGAGCGGGTCGAGGCCGGACCCGACGTCGAGGTCGTGGACGCCTCCCGGTGCGTCGTCCTGCCCGGGTTCGTCGACAGCCACCGGCACCTGTGGCAGACCGCGATGCGGGGGCAACTGGCCGACTGCACCCTCGGCGACTACTTCCGGCGGATCCTGGTGGGCATGGCTTCGTCGGTCACGGCCGAGGAGGTCCACGCGGCCACGTTGCTCGGCTGCTACCAGCTCCTCGACGCCGGCATCACCGGCGTGGTCGACTGGGCCAACATCATCAACACCCCGGAGCACGCCGACGCGGGCATCACCGCGCTGCTGGAGAGCGGCATCCGCGGCGTCTACGCGTACGGCTGGCCCGCGGGCGTGGAACACCTCTTCCACAGCACCACCCCGCACCCCGAGGACGCGCGGCGGGTGGCTGCCCGGTACTTCGGCGGCACCGACGGGCTCGTCACGCTCGGGCTCGGGCTGAGGGGGCCGGTGTCGAACCCGCCTGAGGTGCTGATCTCGGACTGGCGCCTGGGCCGCGACATCGGCGCGCGCCTCAACGTGCACACCGGGATGCGCGTCCCCGGCATTCCGTCGCAGGACATCACGATCCTGGACCGGACGGGCCTGATGGGGCCCGACACCACCTACGTGCACTGCACGAACAGCACCGACGCGGAGTTCGGGCGGATCGCGGACACCGGCGGGCACGTCTCGGTCGCGGCCCACTCGGAGATGGTGATGGGGCACGGCCACCCGCCGACGGCCCGGCTCCTCGCCGCCGGGCTCGCGCCCTCCCTCAGCGCGGACATCGTCGCCAGTTCACCGGGCGACATGTTCTCCCAGATGCGGGTCACCCTGGCCCAAGCCAGGATCAGCGCCTACCCCGACGACCCCGCGGCCCCGTTCGACCCGACCGTCACCGCCTACGACGTCCTGCGCTGCGCCACCACCAACGGCGCGGAAGCCCTCGGTCGCGCGGACCGGGTAGGGGTACTGCGACCCGGGATGGACGCCGACATCGTGCTGATCCGAACCGACCGCGTGAACGCCATGCCCGACCACGACCCCGTCGCCACGGTCGTCACCCAGGTGGACACGTCCAACGTCGACTCGGTGTGGGTGCGGGGCCGTCCGGTCAAGCGGGCGGGGGTGCTGCTCGACGTCGACCCGGCCAAGCTGGAACGCCTCGCGGACCGGCTCCGGGACAGCATGCGGGCCAAGATGGTGCCGTGACGCGCCTCGCGCGCGATCCGCGACACCCGCGACCTGGCCGCGTGGTGCGCGTCGGGCGAGCACACCGAGCCCTCCGCCACGGCGGTGGTCGCTGACCTCGCCGTAAGCTTCGCGTCGGCCCGGCCCCGGCGAAAGGACGACCCCGGTGTCCCCTGAACCCGACCGCCCCACCGCACCGCGGCTCGCCCGGCGGTTGGGCACCGGCGGCGCGGTGGTGATCGGGCTCGGCTCGATGATCGGCGCGGGGGTCTTCGCCGCTTTCGGCCCCGCCGCGCGGGCCGCCGGGGCGGGGTTGTTGCTCGGGTTGGCGATCGCGGCCGTGGTGGCCTACTGCAACGCGACGTCCTCCGCGCGGCTGGCCGCCCGGTACCCGGCGTCGGGCGGGACCTACGTGTACGGGCGGGAGAGGTTGGGGCCGTTCTGGGGTTACCTGGCCGGGTGGGGGTTCGTCGTCGGCAAGACGGCCTCCTGCGCGGCGATGGCCCTCACGGTCGCCGCCTACGCCCTGCCGGAGGCCGACCGGCCGGCCCGGACCGCGCTCGCGGTCGTGGCGGTGCTCGCGTTGACCGCCTTGAACTACCGGGGTGTGCAGAAGTCGGCGTGGGTCACCCGGGTCATCGTCGTGGTCGTGCTGTTCGTGCTGGGAGCAGCAGTGGTTGCGGCTTTCACCGGCGGAACGGCCGCCGGCGGGAACTTCCGGCCCTTCCCCGGCGCGGGCGTCGGCGACATCCTCCAGTCGGCCGGGCTGCTGTTCTTCGCCTTCGCCGGGTACGCCCGCATCGCCACGCTCGGCGAGGAGGTCCGCGACCCGCGGCGCACGATCCCTCGGGCCGTTCCGATCGCGCTCGGCATCGCCCTGGTCGTCTACGCGCTGGTCGCCGTCGCCGTGCTCGCCGCGCTGGGGCCCGATCGGCTGGCCGCGGCGAGCGACCCGCTGGCGGCCGCGGTCGCCGCGGGCTCCTGGTCGTGGCTGACGCCGGTCGTCCGGGTCGGCGCGGCCGTCGCGGCGCTGGGCTCGCTGCTCGCGCTGGTGCTCGGCGTCTCCCGCACCGCGCTGGCCATGGCCCGCGACGGCCACCTGCCCCGGACGCTGGCCGCGGTCCACCCCCGCCACCGGGTGCCCCACCACGCCGAGGTCGCCGTGGGCCTCGCCGTGGCCGTGCTGGTGGGCGTGGTCGACCTGCGTGGCGCGATCGGCTTCTCCTCGTTCGCGGTGCTCGTCTACTACGCCGTCGCCAACGCCTCCGCCTGGACCCTGCGCCCGGACGAGGGCCGCCCGCCGCGCGCGGTGCCGGTCGTCGGCCTGGTCGGCTGCGTGGTGCTGGCCGCCACCCTGCCCACCGCCTCCGTGGTGACGGGCGTGGTGGTGGTCGGGCTCGGAGCGGTGATCTGGTTCGTCCGCCGCCTCACCGGGCGGACCCGCCACCCGTGACCGGCCCGGCTCGTGCTCGCCGGGCCGGTCGACGGGGAACGGGTGCTAGCGCAGGGACGAGGCGAGGCCGATGCCCTGCTCGCGCAGCGCCCGCGCGACCACCTCGGCGATGCGTGCCGCGCCGGCGGCCTCGAAGTGGGTGTGGTCGTTGCAGAAGAACGCGCCGACCGCGCCCTGCGCGTAGTCGCCGTTGTTCGGGCACAGGCGCAGCGAGTTGTAGAGGGCGACGCTGCGCTGGTGCAGGTCGATGACCGGCACCTGGTCGGCCTGCGCCTGGGCGATCGTCTCGGACACGAACCCGCGGTTGCCCACGGCGGTGGACCCGGAGCAGCGGATCGCGGCGACCGGCGTCACGAACACCGGCTTCACACCGCGGGCCTTGGCCTCGCGCGCCATCGTGGACAGCAGTTGGCGGTAACGGGTGGTGCCCACGTGCCGGGGGCAGTTGCGGTCGCCGTCGTTGATGCCGAACTGGATGATCAGCCAGTCCCCCGCCGCCATGCCGTTGGCGGACAGCATGGTGGCCCAGCGGGAGGCGTAGGTCCGCGGGCTGACCACGCACTCGCCGGTGGAGTCCATGGTGCTCTTGACGTTCGACTCGTACAGCCAGGTCTGGATGCTGCGCCCGCCCACCGCGTTGTTCACCACGGTGACGTCGTCGTTGAACAGCCGGTCGAACTGGCTGCCCCAGCCCGCCGGGCAGCTGACGCCCGAGTTCGGGTTGGCCACGGTGGAGTCACCGGCCAGCCACACCTTGAACGGCGCGGCGGCGGCCCCCGGACCTGTCCGGTCGGTGGCGGCGCAGGGTGCGGGCGCGGACGCGGCTTGCGCCGGCGTGGTCACGACCGCCGCGGCGGCGCACACCGCCACCGCGACCGCCAGGTTCCTGGTGAGCGAAGAAATCCTCATCGATCCTCCATGTCGTACCGGCTGGTTCAGCGGACCTGGGTCGACCTGATGACGCCGAGCCGCACTGCCTCGTCGAGCACCAGGGCCGACATCGCGGCCGCGCCGTACTCGGAGAAGTGGGTGTTGTCCCCCTTCTCCCGCGTCAGGAACAACTTCTCCGACCCGGTCACCCCGAGCTGCTGGACGAGGTTCGCGGACGACGTGGTCAGGTCGACCAGCGGCGTGCCCTGCGCGCGGGCGACGGCCTTCACCTCGTCGGGCAGGTTCACGCCCAGCTCGTTGACGTGCCGGGCGGTGCCGGTGAGCCGACCGGCCGAGTCGAACAATCGGCGGACCGGCGGCGTCACGAGCACGGGCGCGCCGCCCGCCGCGCGCACCTCGCGGACCATGCGGGTGAGGTTGTCGCGGAACGCGGTGGCGGTGGTGCGCTTGTCGTTGTGGCCGACCTGGATCACGACGGTGTCACCCGCGCGGGTCTGCGACCGCACGGCCGGGAACAGCGCCGCGTTGGCCAGCACCGAGCCGGAGCTCTCGCCGGAGTCGGCGTAGTTGGCCACCGACAGCCCTTCGCGCAGGCGCGCGGGCAGCACCTGACCCCAGCCGGTGTAGGGGGCGGTGGGCTGGTCGCACACGGTCGAGTCACCGACCAGGAACAACGCCGGCGGCCGGACCGGCCGGACGGTGATCGCCTCGACCGCCGGGGAACGCCCGTCGAACACCAGGGTCAAGCCGGGTGTACCGGTGCCGCCCTGGCCCGTCGGTTGCCCTTCGGGCTGCCGCACGTTGACCGTGACGACCCGGTCGAGCAGTTGGCCCGCGCCGGTGTCGACCGCGGTGAGCACGCGGCGGCGGGCCTCGGCCGTGATGCCGGTGGTGGCGGTGCGCGACGGGCTGCCCAGCCGCACGGTCACGTCGTACTTGCCGGGTGCCACGTCGTAGCGGCAGGTGATCGGCCCGGTGCCGGTGCAGCCGGCCGGTGCGGCGTGCGACGGAGCGGTGCCGAGGGTGGTGAGCGCGCCGGCCGTGAGCGCCACGGCCGTCATCGAGCGCAGGACGGCGGTCCGAGAGGGCATGGGTGTACTTCTTGCTGCGGTTCACCCGCGTGGTGGGGAGGGGTGCGCGCAGGCCGCTCCCGCCCGGGTCAGGAGGCGAGCCCGGACGTGGAGCGGGGTGCGACGGCTCAGCCGGTGGTGAGCGCCGCCGAGAGGATCGGCGCGAGCCGATCGGCGATCTTGCGGTGCCCCTGGTCGTTCGGGTGCACGTTGTCGGTGGTGTCGGTGGACTCGACGATCCAGCCCGTGGTGTCGACGAACCGCACCTTAGGGTCGTTGACCGCCTGCACGGCCGCCTGCGTCTCCGGGATGTAGCGCTTGCGGAAGGTCTGCATCGCCAGGATCGTGGCGTTCGGGTACTTCTGCCGCGCCCGCTGCAGGAGGGTGACGTAGGCGGCCTGGAACTGCGGCCCGGTGACGCTGTGGCCGACGTCGTTGGTGCCGAGGTTGATCACCACGGCGTCGGCGCGGTAGCGGGAGAAGTCCCAGTTCGCCGCGTCGGCCTGCAGGCCGGTGCGCAGGAACCGGTCGCTCATGCCGATGCAGCCGTCCGCCGCCGACACCAGGCACGCGCCGCCGACCGCGATCTGCGTGTGGCCCGCGCCCAGGCGCTCGCCGACCAGCCAGCCGTAGGCGGTCAGCGCCTGCTTGGACGACTGCTGGCCCACCGTGATCGAGTCGCCGACGAACTCGATGATCTTCGACGGCACGCTCGGCGCGAACGTGGTCGCACCCGCGTCCAGCTCGACACCGCGGAACACCGCGTCACCCCGGTAGGACCCGGCGATCGGCCGGTAGGACACCCGCAGGGTGTGGTTGCCGCTCGCCAGCGGCGTGGGCGTCAGGTTCACCGTGCCGCTGCGGTTGACGTAGGAGACGTCGGGCCCGCCGTCGATGCTGACGTAGAAGTCGATCGCGTTGCGCTGCCTCAGCTTCACCGTGCGGCCGGTGAACCCGACGAGCACGTAGGCGCCCGCCCACTCCGAGACGTGCGCGGTCGGGTCGGCGGTGTTCCAGCGGCCGAAGTACTTCACGTTCGGGTCGGTCGGCGAGCCGTTGCCGCCGGGGGTGCCGCCACCGAGCCGGACCAGCAGCCACTGCTGGTTCGTGCCGCCGTTGACGTCGTACTGGGACACCCGCGCGCCGTCGGCGGTCGAGCGCTCCCACACGTCCAGCGCCTTGCCGCTGATGCGGTTGACGATCCGCACGTGCCCGGCGTCCGTGTCGACCAGGCTGAACTGCTGATTGGCGGCGTTGGTGTCGGTCCACTGCACCACGTTCGCGCCGTTGGCCGTGGACGAGCCGGAGATGTCCACGACCTTGCCGCTGTAGCGGGACTTCAGCCGGTAGTACCCACCGCCGGAGTCGACGAACCGGAACTGCTGCGCGGCCGAGTCCGTCCTGGTCGCCTGCACGACGGCGGCGCCGTCGGCCGTGGACTGGACCTGCATGGCCTTGCCGCTGTGCCGGGCCACGACCGCGTAGTGCGCCGTGGTGTCGACGGTGGCCGCCTGGGCCCGCGGTGCGACCGGTGCGAGCGCGACGACCGCGCCCACGACCACCACGAGCGCCGATCGCATGACCGCACCGCATGACGACAGTGTCATGTTCGTGCCTTTCGCCTGAGTCGGCTCGGCGGCCGGGCCGCCGGACGAGAGGACGTCTTCGGCGAAAGGCTTGCGTCGGCTCCCCGTCGTGGTCAACGGCCGCATCTCGTATGGGCCGGTGCGTCGAACACGTTCGATGATGGTGACGTATCACCCTTTCCGGACGATCCGCCGAGTGCACAGTGGACGGTGACGCCGACGGGGTCGCGGCGGATCAGCCGCCGCCACCGCCGCCCGAGGTCTCCGGCCCGGGCTCGTCGTCGGAGCGACGGGGTGGCGAGTAGTGCTCCTGGACGACCAGGACGACGAGCGTCAGCAGGACCAGGGCGGTGGCGATGACGGTCACCAGTAATCCGGTATCCATCCCGCGATTGTGGCGCGCCCGCGCCGGGCGGGACAACCGGCTCGATCTGTCACCGACAACCCAGGAAACCCACAACGGTGAGAGCGGGCGGGTGAACGACGGCTCCCGATAGTGCGGTAGAAGCCCGCAGGCCTTTCCGACGGCCGGTCGCGCGGGCGATGCTGTGGGTGCCCGATCGAACCCCGACCACCCGTCCGCCACTGACCGACGCCGCGATTCCCTCCGCTCGAGAGCCGTCCCGTCGATCGGACGTCGATTCCGGGCCGGAGGAAGGGAACTCCTGGTGGAGCGCGACCCCGACCACCGCTCCACCAGGAGTTCCGCGTCACCGCGTGCACCACTCGTCCGAGCGCGACCTCCCGCAGGGTGTCGACGTCACCGCGCCACCACCCGTCCACCGCTCGCCACGGCGAACGTGCGCCCGGCGGCACCCCGCCGGATTGCGACCACCCCCGGAGCATGCCGAACCCCCACCGCATCGCTCGGGGCTTCGGCCGGGGATCACTCGTTCGGATCGGGGATCGCGGCTCCTGCTCACGCGCCTCCGGCGGCCTTGTCCCGGTCGACACCGGCACGCTGCGGACCCACGGCGTGCGTGGGGCCGCGGGACGGTTGTCCCGCGGCCCCGTGTGCCGGGTCTAGCGGGCGGTGTACTGCTGGGCCACCTCCGCGTCGGACAGGGCTCGGTCGACGGCGTGGACCTCGTCGACCGAGCCGTGCCAGTAGTCGCCGCGCGCACCGGCGTACTTGGCGCGACCGATGGCCAGCGGGCCGGTGCTCACCTCGTCCGGGCCGATCGGGATCGCGGCCACCCGCACGCCGTCGACGTACAGGCGCGTCTCGCCCGCCGCCTCGTCGCGCACGCCGACCAGGTGGTACCAGCGGCCCGGTTCGGGGGTGGCGGCCAGTGTCGCCCGGCGGCCGCCCGGCACGCTGAACGCCCACCCGCCCTGCCCGTACTGCAGGTAGAACGGGTTCTCCACGCGCCGGCCGTCCTGGCTGACGGCGGTGGCGTAGTTGCCGGGCAGCGAGTCCAGGGTCACCCACGCCGACACCGAGTACGAGCCGGTGGTGTCGAGCACCGGTCCGGCGGTCTCGGCGTAGTCGCCGTCGCCGTCGAACGCCAACGCCTGCCCGCGCACACCGGTCGTCCACGCCGCGTCACCCCTGAGCGCCACCGGGTTCGCCGCGCCGCCGCTGTCGTCGCCGTTGCCGTCCAGCGACCACGACCCCCGGCCGTCGTACGTGCGCTCGGCCGCCGCCGCGCCGGCCGCGATGACCCTGCGGTTGACGTCCCGCACCGGGCCGGGGTTGACCTTGATCTCGCGCCGGTCGTAGGTCCACAGGCCGTTCAACTCGGTCTCCACGTCGGTGATCTGCGTGTAGACCGAGCCGGACAGCTCCGCGCCGGCCGCGTCGAGGTAGAAGGTCTCCGTGTTCGACACGTACTTCGCGGTCAGCGCCGCCTTGTCGGCGACGCCGCTGTAGATGACCGCCGGCGCGCCGGGCCACTGGTGGCCGGGCGTGCGCAGGGTGAACCCGCCGTGCTCACCGTCCATCGCGACGCGGGTGGCGTCCGGCCACGCCGGGTCGGTGTTGTTGTAGTCGTGGTGGTCGATCACGTCGCCCTTGCCCGAGTCGCCCTTCGACGCGCAGCAGTTGACGCCGCTGTGCGCGTTGACGACCCGGGACGGGTCCGCGGCCCGGACCGACTCGGTGATCCGGCCGGTCTCCTCCCGGTTCCACTCGCCCCAGCCCTCGTTGAACACGATCCAGCCGATGACGGCGGCCGAGTCGTGCAACTGCTCCATGACGCGCCTGCCCTCGGTCAGGAACGCCTGCTGCCCGGTCTCGTTCGTGACGTTGACGTTCACGAAGTCCTGCCACACCAGCATGCCCAGCTTGTCGGCGTGGTAGTACCAGCGGGCGGGTTCGACCTTGATGTGCTTGCGCAGCGCGTTGAACCCGAGGTCCTTCTGCGCCTTGATGTCCCACGCCAGCGCCTCGTCGCTGGGCGCGGTGTTCAGGCCGTCGGGCCAGAAGCCCTGGTCCAGCATGGCCAGCGAGAACACCGGCTCGCCGTTGAGGACGAGCTTCGGGAAGCCCGCGACGGTGCGCACGCCGATCGAGCGCATGCCGAAGTAGCTCTCCACCTCGTCCCGGCTGCGCCCGTCCACAAGGGACACGTCCAGGTCGTACAGGTACGGGTCGTCCGGGCTCCACAGGTGCGGGTTCGGCACCGGCAGGGTCAGGTCGGCGTTGGGCCTGCCGGTGACCCTCCCGACCTCGCGGCCCCGGTGGTCCCGGGCGGTGGCGGTGACCTCGGCGTCCGGGGACGCCGTCGAGGACGACACGCGGACGGCGAGCGTGCCGCCGGTGACGTCCGGCGTGGTCTTCACGTCGTCGATTGCCCTGTCGGGCACCGGTTCGAGCCACACGGTCTGCCAGATGCCCGAGGACGACGTGTACACGATGCCGCCGGGGTTGCGGGACTGCTTGCCGATCGGCTGGTTGTCGCCGGTGGTGTCGGTGACCGCCACGATCAGCTCGTGCCGGCCACCGCCGCGCAGCGCGTCGGTGATGTCCGCGGTGAACGCGGTGTAGCCACCGGTGTGCTCGGCGACGAGCGTGCCGTCCACCCACACCCGGGCGTGGTGGTCGACCGCGCCGAAGTTGAGCCTGAGCCGCTGGCCCCGGCCGACGCGCCAGTCGCGCGGCACCTCGAAGTGGCGGCGGTAGAACATGTGGTCCTCGTGGCGTTCCAGGCCGGAGAGCTGGGACTCCACCGGGAACGGCACGGTGATCCGCTCGGGCAGGGCGCGGCCGAACGCGGGCTGCTGCCCCTCGGTGGCGGCGGAGAACTCCCACCGGCCGTTGAGGTTCAGCCACCGGTCGCGCTGCTGCTGCGGGCGCGGGTACTCGGGCAGCGGGTTGTTCCGGTCCAGTTCCTCGCCCCACTCCGTCCTGAGCCGCCGGGTGGAGGTGTTGGCCGCGGTGCGGATGACCTGCGGCACGGTCTCCGCGCCGACGACCAGGCCGCCGTTGCCGTCGTAGGTGACGCGGACGCGTTGCGGCCGCTGGACGGTCGCGCCGAGCTCCACGATCACCCTGGTGCGGTCGCGGCGGTCGACGGCGACCGACTCGATCGGGAAGGGCACGGTGTCGACCTCGACCTCGAGGTGCGACTCCAGGTCACCGAGGGCGGTCACCGGCTGGTCGAAGGCGGCTTCCAGGGCGCGGCCGTCCGGTGACACGGTCAGGCCGACCGGGTAGACCGGGAAGTCGGCGGGCGGCAGGAACGCGGTCTCCGGCACGGGCTGCTTGGCCAGCGCCGGGGTGGACCAGCGCAGGCGCAGGTTCGCACCGCCCACGTCCTGGAACAGCTCCATCCGGAAGTCGTGCCGCTCGCCCGCGACCAGGTGGACCGGGGCGCTGTGCTGCTCGACGTCCCAGTCGCCGACCCAGTGGTCGATGACCGGCGCGCCGTCGAGGAACAGGCGGAAGCCGTTGTCGCCGATGGCGTGGAACGTGTAGTCGCCGGTGGCGGGTGCGGTGAGGCTGCCGGTCCAGCGGGCCGTGGTGTGCTCGGTGCGGCCGGTGAGCCGCCCGAACGTGCCGGTCAGGTCGGCGAAGTCGACGTTCGGGTCGAGGGTGGTGCCGCCGAGTTGGGCGAAGTCGCGGGCGCCGGGTGAGGACATCCGGAAGTACTCGCCCTTGAGGCCGTGCGCGGGTGGCGCGGCGGCGGTGGCGGGCAGGGCGAGGACGGGGGTGAGCAGGAGTGCCAGGAGCAGGGCGGGGAGCCGTCTGGCGGCAGGGGTCATGGAACTCTCCTCGGGCTCGACTCTGAGGCCCATCACAACGTCGTTCATCTATCCACAGAGTTCCGCAGAACACAACAACAAGCTGCACCTTTGGGAGCGCTCTCATGTGCCGACCGATCAACCTCGCACAAAGGTTCGGACCACCACGGCGACCGGCGGTGGCGGTGCGGGCCCGGTGGCCCGCTGCTCAAGATCACCCGAACGAATGACACAAGGAAATGGGAACGACCACGTTCATCATTCGCGTGCGCTTTTCCGCCGGACATATCGCCCGATTCGGTGAGTCGATGACACCGGTGACGAGGAGTACGGTACCTCCCGATCTCGGTGGCCACCCCGACCGGAAAGCGAGCGGAATTCCGAATGTCAGAACGTTCTCACGCGAGAGCGGCCGCGCTGCCCGAGCCGCACCTGTTCGGACCGCTGAACGTCGTCGGGGTGTCGCCGCACGCGGACGACGCCGAGTACGGCGCCGGCTGCCTGCTCGCGGCCTACGCCGCCGCCGGGCACCGGGTGACCATCGCCCTGATGACCGGAGTGGACGAGGTCCGGACCGCCGAGGCCAAGGCGGCGGCGGTGGCGCTGGGCGCCGACCTCGTCGCCGACCCGTCCGGCCACGACGGCAGCCTGGACGTCACGCGGGCCCGCGTGCGCTGGCTGGAGGAGCACGTCGACGCGGCGGACGTCGTCCTCGCACCGCACCCGGACGACACCCACCAGGACCACCGCGCCACGAGCGCCATCGTCCGCGCCGCGCTGCGCCGGTCCGGGGTGAGCCTGTGCTGGTACCGCACGCCGAGCAGCGGCCAGTCGTTCACGCCGACGGCCTTCCACCCGGTCACCGAGCACCTGGCCCGGGTGCGGCAGCGCGCCATCGAGCTGCACCGCAGCCAGGCCGATCGCCCCTACCTGCAACAGGACCACCTGGCCCTCAAGGACGCGTGGTTCGGCTGGTTGAGCGGCCACCCCGCCGTGGAGCCGTTCGAGGTCGTCCGCCAACGCCTCACCCCACCACCGGTCGCGGCGGTGACGACCGGCAGGTGCTGAGCGCGGCCCGTCACCTCAGTCCGCCAGCGCGGTGAACTCCTCGGCCATCGCCAGCAGGGTCGGGAGCGAGACGGCGGCGAGGTCGTCCAGCGCCGTGCTCCAGTGCTCGCTCCGCAACGCCTGTGCCGCGAAGCGCAGCGCCTGCGTCGCGTGCTCCGGCGCGACGGGTGCGTGCGCGAGCCTCATCAGCGCTCGGCACCGGTTCTCGGCTCCACCCACCGATCGGACCGCGGCCGCTGCCTGGTCACAGCGACCGGCCAGGAAGCTCACGGCCGCGATCTGTTCCGCGATGCGGTTGCGCGCCCGCCAGTTGGACAGCACGTCGGCCTCGGGTACTTCGTCGACCAGCCGCATCGCCTGGTCGTGTCGCCCGGCGACGGCGAGCGCCTCCGCCAGCGTCGCCAGTGCCTTCGCCCGATCTTCGCCGAACGCGATCCCTCGGGCGATCCGCAGCGCCCGCTCGTGGTCCCCGAGGTCCGCCAGCACCTGGCTGAGCAGCAGCGCCATGTCGTGCTCGATGAACCGCAGGTCCTCGGAGCCCAGCTGGTCGAACATCTCGCGGACCAGGTCCTCGGCGTCCCCGCGGTTCCCGATCAGGATGAGGACTCTCGCCACCCACAAGAGGATGCGGCTCCCGTGCACGGGTTTTTCGGCGCGGGCGAGCCCTGTGAGGTGGTCGAGCAGCTTCTCGACGCCGGCGCGGTTGCCCGGAGCGGCCATGGCCTGGGCGACTTCCGCCAGGGCTTCGGGGTAGAAGTCGGACCGGCGCTCGTGGAGCACGAGTGCCACGGCCCGATCGTGGTCGCCCCGCGCCACGAGCGCGCAGGCGATCCCGGACAGCGCCTGTTCCCGCCCCGCGGACGGCATCGCGCCCGCTCGCCGCACGGCCGTGTCGTAGTGCCCGATCCGCGCCCAACCGATCGGGATCGCCGCTAGTGACGCCACCACGAGTTCGGAGTCGGCGCCCGGCCGCCGGACTTCCTCCTCCGCTTCCCGGAGCAGGTCCGCGGCGTGATCGCCGAGCCCCAGCCGCTCCGCGGCGATGGCGGCCGAGACCAGCGTCGACACCAGCGGGTTCAGTCGGTTGTCGGAGTGGGCGAACTCCAGCGCCCGGTCGACCATCCGCCCGGCCTGCTCGTGGTGACCCGCCTCGGCCAGCCGCACGGCCGCCGACGCCACCACCGGGCCGTCCGGCCGGTGCCCGGCGATCGAGCGGGCGGTCAGCAACGCCTCGTGCAGCAGGTCGTGCGCGCGGTCGTGGTGCCCCGCCTCGGCCAGCGCCCCCGCCACCGACACCAGCGAGGCGCTCCGCTCCTCGGGATCGGTGATCGAGCGGGAGGTCCACTCGACGTCGTCCAGCAGCCGGCCCGCCTCGGCTTCGCGCCCCGCCGCGGCCAACATCCGCGCTACGGACACGAGGACCGGGTTCCACCGGTCGACGTCGGGGATCCTCCGGACCGCGTCGACGGCTTCGTCCGAGCGTCCCAGCTTGGCCAGGGCCTTGGCGATCGGCGCGCACGTCAACGTCCGCCGATGGGTGTCGGGGATCGACCGCGCGGTCCGCACGGCGCCGTCCACCAGTTCCCCGGCCCGGTCCGGTCGGTCCGCATCCGACCACGACACGGCGACCTGCGTGGACGCCACGACGCGCAGGTAGTGGTCGATGATCCCGAGGGCGGTCCGTTCCGCCTCCGCGAGCAGGTGCGTGGCTTGGTCGTCGTGCCCGCGCTCAGCCAGCTCGACGGCGATCAGCCCCAACGCCGGACCTCGGCGGAAGGAGTCGCGGATCGACCGGGCGACCTCCAGGGCGCGGTCGTGGTGCCCTGCTTTGGCCGCCGCGACCGCTACCGCGGTCCACACGTCGTTGCGGTGGTCGTGGTGCGGCGTCGAGTCGGCGATCCGGGCGGCGCGGTCGTGGTCACCGGCCTTGGCGCAGGCCACGCCCACGGCCGCCGACACCGAGCTCCGCCGCTCCGGGTCGGGGATCGAACCGGTCGTTTCCACCGCTTCGTCCAGCAGGTCCGCGGCCTGGTCGCGATGCCCCTCGGCCACGAGGGCTTCGGCGGCCGAGACCAGCGCCAGGGCCCGCCGGTGGGGGTCGGGGATCGAGCGGGCGAGTGCGCTGCCCCGGCGGGGTTGGCCCATGCGGACCCGGACGCCCGCGACGGCCGGGGGGACGTGGGTGTTGCGGTCGCTGAGGAAGTCGCGGTGCACGGCCAAGCGGCCGATCGCGACGAGGTCGGGCACCTCGGCGCCGACCAGGGCGTCCAGGGTGGCGGTGATCTGGGTCAGTGCGCCGCTGTCGCCGCCGGTCCGCTCGAACAGCCGCTCGTTCCGCGCACCGTCGGCGCACAGCGCGGCGGCCCGGTCCGGCTCGACGGCGAGCAGCATCGTGTGATAACCGCGCAGCAGGTACTCCGGCGTCCCCGCCGGCCAGCCGCGCTGCCGGTAGCCCGCCGCCCAGTCGTGCAGCACCGCGCGGTGGGCGGCGAGTCCGGCCGGGCCGAGCATCTCGGTCGCGGTGACCTGCAACTCCTCGTGCGCCAGCAGGTAGACCTCCGGGTCGGCACCCGGGTTCAGGTCGCTGTCACGGCGGGTGAAGCTGCGTCCCGACACCGTCTTGAGGTGGTCGCGGACCTGCCACGCACCGGTGTGCGCCAGCTCGGCCAGGTCGTCGGCGGTCAGGCCGCCGCCGGCCGCCACCACCAGCCCCAGGAGCGTCCGGCCGAGGTCGGGACCGGCCAGCAGCGACTTCAGGTCGCGTTCCATCTCGGTGCGCAACGCCCGCGCGTGCTCGGACAACCCCAACCGCCGCACGACGTCGCCGTCGCGCAGGGGGTGGTCGTCCGGCACGTCACCGGGGACGGGCGGGTCCGGGCGTCCCGCCACCACGATCCGCAACCCCTCGGCGGGGTGCGCGGGCAGCAGGCCGGCGATGCTGTGCGAGTCGGGCCCCGCCGTGACGCTCTGGTCCTCGTCCAGCCCGTCCACGACCAGCACCAGGCGCTCACCCCGCTCACGGCACAGCGCCGCGGCCTCCTCCAGCAGCCCCAACAGGTGCGCCTCGCTCGTCGCGGGGTCGAGGAACTGCGGCTTCTCCTCGCCGACCAGGGTGAGCAGCTGCTCCAGCACGTTGCTCACGAACGCCGTCCGGTTCGCCTGACCCGCCAACCGCGCCGTGACGAAGAACGACACCACCCGCACCCCCGGCGGCGGGTTCAGCACGAACCACGACAACAACGCCGTCTTGCCCGCCCAGGCCTCCGCCCGCCACCACTGGTAGCCGCCCGGAGACGCGCCCGAGCAGAACGCCGCCAGCTCGGCGAGCTCCGCGTCCCGGTCGAGCAACCGCGCCGGGACGATCCGCTTGACCTGGTGGCGGTAGCGGGTGGTCACCGGCGCACCGGTCCGCAGGTTCACGTCGCGTCCCGCCTGGACCACGAACCCGGCGGGTCCGGCGTCGGCCGACTGGGTCACCGACCCGTCAGCCGCTCCCCCACCCGGATTCCCGCTCGCTCCCACGTGCCGATTATTCACGACTCAAGGGCGCGAAGACTTTGTGATGACGAATGAACGACGAGCCGAATTCCGCATCCTTGCGGGCATCACGGCATTTTCGTCGAGGTGGAGCGGCCCTGCCGCCGCAGCGGCCACTCGACGCCTCCGGGGTCGAGCCCGGGGCTCCCCGACCGCGATCACGTGTGGGCGCTCGGGCCCGGCCTCTCGACGAGCTCCCACCGGTCGCCGTGACCCATGCCGATCGCGATCGCCTCGATCACCCGCCGGGCCGCCGCCGGGTCGTCCACCAGGCCGACGGTGCTCGCGAGGTCGACCGGCGGCCCACCGGCGAGGCTCGCGGCGACCTCGACCATCGTCCGGTCACGGTCCGGCACGTCGGCGGCCGCCGCGAAACCGACCACCGCCGCCCACTCGGTGACCTGCCCCATCCGCACGATCTCACCGTCGTCCCAGGGCAGGTCGGTGATGGCCACGAGGTCACCGAACCCCGGCTGGTCCGGCACCGCGGTGGAGCTCAGCAAGTGCACGGCGGCCCGCCTGCCGAGCGTGGCGCCGGTGGCGACGTCGATGCGCAGGCAGCCCCGGATCTCGTCACCGGTGAACCCGGAGGCGAACTCCGGCCGGGGAGGCCTCCGGTGCAGCGGCGGCGCCGTGTCGGGATCGAGCAGCGATTCCGCCACCCGCAGGCACTCCGCACACGGCGGCAACGCGGCGATGTCGACAACCGTGTCGCTGCGGTACACCTCGTACGCGGCGTCGATCGCCCGTTGATCATCGCCCCAGACCGGACGCTCCGGGGCCGAACACAGCGTGAGACCCGTCTGCCCGCCCTCCGACTTGTCGTCGTGGTCGAGATCCACGGACAGGTGCCGCAACGTGCCGTCCGTGCACGGTTGAGGTGTCATCGGGTCCTCCCCTCACCACCGGATGCTTCGCCGGCCGCCCGTGCCAACAAGCCTATCCACGCCCGCAACGGTTCCCGGGCCGCCGAGGACCGCGTCCGGTCACCGCCCGCCGGCCCTGCTCGGCGTCACCGGCGGACGGAGGCGAGGAAACCGACGGCCGGGAGCGTGGCGGCGGCGACGCGGCGTTCCTCGGCGCGCCGGACCGCGTCGAGGACGTCGGCGACGCGGGTGGCCGGCTCGGTCCAGACCCCGCTGCGACCGTTGACCAGCCGCCACAGCACGGAGGTCTCGACCACGGCCAGGCCCGAGCCCACGCGGTCGAGGGCGGCGAGCATGGCGGAGCCCCGGTGCAGGAAGTCGTGGCCGGTGACCCAGGAGTCGAGCAGGTCGCCGGACGGGGTCTCGGCGTCGAGCAGGCCGGCGGCGACCAGCAGCGCGGCGTTGTCGTAGAGGAAGTCGGCCGCGGCCCGGTCCACGCGGTCCCAGGCGAACTCCTCGACGACGAGCTGCCCGCCCGGGGCGAGCAGCGCGCGGGCGTGGGCCAGGATGCCGTCGAGGTCGTCCGCGTGGTGCAGGGAACGGGTGAACAGCACCACGTCGTACTCGCCGGACACGTCACGCACGTCGGCCTCGATGACGGTCACACCGCGTTTCCGGGCCGCGGCGGCTTGGTCGGCGTCACGGTCCACCCCGGTGACGTCGTAGCCCGCCTCGGCCAGGGCGGCGGCGAGCGCGCCGCGGCCGCAACCGGCCTCGAGGACGCGCGCGGGAGGCGGCGGCAGCAACGACTTCAGGTTCGCGAGGGTGTGGGGCACGGCGAAGGTGCTCGAATCCATTCGGTCGACTGTAGGACCCGCCGCGCGGGTCGGGCGACCGGTTTCCGCGGCACCCACCCGATGCCGCGGTCGGCCGTCGGATGCGTCACATCGTCAGCCAGTCGTCAGGTGGAGAGGTGCACGGCCGTCGCATCCTGGAGGGGAACCGCGGACGTGGGAGCCTGCTTTGACCACTCGACCCGACCGGCCCGACCGGCACTGCCGGGACGCGCTCTCCGCGCTGACCGCCGAGTTCGACGGCGTGCTGCCGCGGGAGGTGGTGTCCGGCACGGTGCTCGCCGCCCGCCGCGACCTGGACGGCCAAGTCGCCCGGGACTCGCTCACCGAGATGCTGTACCACCTCGCGCACCACCGGCTCGACCGGTTGCGGATCGGCGCCTGACGGCCGGTCACGCCACGGCGACGACGGCGGTGTGCACGACACCACCGGCCGAGGTGGCCGGGATCGACGTCACGCGTCGCGGCATCCTCACACGCACCGGTGGTGCCCCGCAGTCGAGACGGCGTGCCAACCCGGTGGGGTGACCGGCGCGCTGCCGGTCACCCCACCAATCGGGCACCGCTCAGGGCAGGACCCACTTCTGGTTGACGGCGGCGAGGCAGTCCCAGATGTGCAGCACCGTGCCGTCCGCGCTGCTGACCCCCGCCGCGTCCAGGCAGCGACCCGACTGCGGGTTGCGCAGCGTGCCGTCCGCCTGGGCCACCCACTGCTGCGCGCCCGTGCCGTTGCACGTCCACAGCTGCGTCACCGTGCCGTTGGCCGTGCCACCGCCCTGCACGTCCAGGCACTTGCCCAGGGCGCGGAGCGTGCCGTCACCCGGCACGGTCCACTGCTGGGCGGCCGTGCTGTTGCACGTCCAGAGCTGGATCCTCGTGCCGTCCGCCGTGCCCGAGTTCGACACGTCCACGCACTTGCCGCCGATCCCGGTGATCCGGCCGGTCCGGGTGCCGGTGGTCAGCTCCTTGACCCGGATGTTGCGGAACGACGCGTCGTCGCCCGTGCCGTGGTTCTGCAGCCCGATGTGGCCCTGCACCAGGCTGCGGTTCGGATCGGTGTTGGTGAAGTCGTTCACCTTGGTCCCGTTGAGGAAGACCTGGAGCCGCTCGCCCTGCACGAGCAGTTCGAACGTGTTCCACTCGCCGGGCGGGTTGAGCGCCGCGTCCCGGGCGGCGATGTCGGCCGACCGGTAGCCGTAGACCGAGCCGGTGGTCCGGTCCGGCGTGTCGGTGGCGTCGATCTGGATCTCGTAGCCGTTGTTCACCGCCGTCCACGGGTCGCTGCTGGGCGGGAACCCGATGAACACGCCGGAGTTGTCGTCGCCGGCGAGCTTCCAGTCCAGCTTCAGCGAGTACGACCGGAACTCCTTGGCCGAGTACCACAGCAGGCCCATGCCGCCCTGCGAGGTGAGCGTGCCGTCGGCGACGGTGAAGCCCCCCGGACCGGCCTGGCTCCACCCGGTGGTGTTGCTGCCGTTGAACAGCGGTGAGTAGCCGGTCTCCGCCCGGCAGTCGGCGTCGGTCATGCCGGCCGCGTAGCGGATGCCGCCCAGCAGGTGGGCGCGGAAACCCGGTTCGGCGAACGTCTGCTCGGTGTGCCCGCCGGCCGTGTACCAGGACCGGCCACCCTGGTAGGTCTGGCACCACGCGATCGGGTGGTCACCCATGTTGCCGCCCGAGTAGGTGCCCTCGTCCAGGCGGGCCAGCACGTGGACGTTCGGCCGCGGGTTGGCCTGGAAGTTGTACCACTCGTCGGTGCGCGCCCAGTCCGCTCCGAGGTGGGCGGTCGAGGCGTGCGCCCGGTCCTCCACCCGGATGGTGGCCTGCTGGATCGCCGGGTGGGAGTGGAAGTAGCCGCCGACGAGGGCGCCGTAGAACGGCCACGCGTACTCGGTGTCGGACGCCGCGTGCACGCCGACGAAGCCCCCGCCGGCGCGCACGTAGGACTCGAAGGCGGCTTGCTGGGTGTCGTTGAGCACGTCACCGGTGGTCGACAGGAACACCACCGCCCGGAACTGGGCCAGGTTCGCGCCGGTGAACGCCGCGGCGTCCTCGGTCGCGGTGACGGTGAAGTTGTTGGCCGCGCCGAGGTCGCGGATGGCCTGGACGCCGTTCGGGATGGACGAGTGCCGGAACCCCGCGGTCTTGGAGAAGACCAGCACCTTGTAGGAGGGATCGGCCGCGGGCGCCGGGACGGGCGCCGCGGCCAGGACCATCACCGCCGCTGCGGTGATCGCCCCCAACGCGGTTCGCAGTCGGGTCATCGGTTGCTCCTTGTCGGGTGGGTGGCGGTCAGAGCGCGGACCACCGCTGGTTGGCGGCGGCGGTGCAGTCCCAGAGGTGCAGCACCGTGCCGTCGGCGCTGCTCACCCCCGCGGCGTCGAGGCAGCGGCCGGACTGGGGGTTGCGCAGCGTGCCGTCCGGGTGCGCCACCCACTGCTGGGCGCCGCTGCCGTTGCACGTCCACAGCTGCGTGACGGTGCCGTTGGCCGTGCCGCCGGACTTCGCGTCCAGGCACTTGCCCAGGGCGCGCAGCGTCGAGTCGGCCGACGCGGTCCACCGCTGCGCCGCGGTGCCGTTGCACGTCCACAGCTGGACCTTGGCCCCGTCGGCCGTGCTGCCCCCGCTGACGTCCACGCACTTGCCGCCGATGCCGGTGATCTGACCGGTGCGCGCGCCGGTGGTGAACGTGAACTCGTCGACGTCGAACAGGGAACCCGCGCCGCCCTTGAACACCAGGTACAGCGTGGTGGTCCCGGCGGGCCGGTTGGTCAGCGCGGTGGTGACGTCGGTGAACGTCTCCCAGCCGCCGGTCACCGGCACGGTCGCGGTGCCGAGCAGCGTGCCGGTCGCCGACCCCGCCCGCACCTCGATCGTGCCGCCCGCGCCCGCCGACGACACCCGCGCGCTGAACGACGTGGCGTCGGACAGCGCGTAGGGCTGGAACGCGATCCAGTCGCCGTTGTCGATGTGGCCGACGGTCTTGCCGCCGTGCGCCGGGCCGTGGTCGACGACCTGCGTGCCGCTGGAGGTGCCGTGGTGCTCGGCCTGCCGGGTCTTCGGCTGCGTCACGTGCTGGGTGTGCGTGGTCGCGCCGCCGTTGTCGGTGTACTCGGCGTCCCAGACGCCGAAGATGTTGGCGTTCGGGTCGTGCTCGCCGTCCTGCGGTGTCTGCACGGTGCCCGAGCACCCGGTCGCCTCGGTCAGCTTGTGGCCGTGCGAGTCGTGCCCGAGGATGTAGCTGATCTTGACCCGCGAGCAGTCGACCGCGCCGTCCTCGGGGTCGGTGACGGTGATCCGGAACGGCACCGCGTCGCCGAACGAGAACAGCTGTCCGTGCTGCGGCAGGTGGAGCGTGACGGTCGGCGCGGTGTTGCCGACGGTGATCGGCACGCTCGCGGTGGCCGTGCGCCCGGTGCTGTCGGTGACGGTGAGCGTGGCCGTGTAGCTGCCGTTGGCGGTGTAGGTGTGCTGCGGGTTGGCCGCCGCGGACGTGCCGCCGTCGCCGAACCGCCAGGCGAACGTGATCGCGTCGCCGTCCGGGTCGGACGACCCGGCCGAGGAGAACGCCACGGTCAGCGGTGCCTGCCCGGTGGAGCGGTCGGCCGCGGCCTTGGCGATGGGCGCGAAGCCGCCCGACACGTGCTCGATCCGGTACAGCGCCGAGTTGGCGTCGCCCGCGAACCAGCCCGTGCCGTAGTCCAGCACGTACAGCGCGCCGTCCGGGCCGAACGCCGAGTCCATGACCTGCGTGCCGGTCCACGGGAAGTCGGTGATCGCACCGGCGCTGCCGTCGGCGTTGACCACCACGTCCTTGATCCACCGCCGGCCGAACTCCGTGGCGAAGAAGTGCCCGTCGTAGGACTGCGGGAACTTCACCGCCGAGTTCAGGTTCGGGTTGTAGCGGTAGACCGGTCCGCCCATGGGCGACTCGCTGCCGCAGCCGAACGCGGCCGGCGAGCAGTTGTCGTACTTGAGCCACGCCGGTTTGGCCGCCGGGAGCGTCCGCTGGCCGGTGTTGCGCGGCGAGTCGTTCACCGCACCGCCCGCGCAGTTGTACTTGGCCCCGGACACGCCGGTGGCGAAGTTGTGGTCGTTGTAGGTCTCGGCGGTGGTGTTCGACCCGGTGCAGTAGGGCCAGCCGTAGAAGCCGGGCCCGGTGACGCGGTTGAACTCCACCTGGCCGGCCGGGCCCCGGGTGGCGCTCGTGGTGCCCGCGTCCGGGCCGTAGTCGCCGAGGTAGACCGCGCCGGTCGCCTTGTCCACGGTGAACCGGAACGGGTTGCGGAAGCCCATGGCGTAGATCTCGGGCCGGGTGCCCGCGGTGCCGGGCGCGAACATGTTGCCCGCCGGGACGGTGTAGCCGCCGTCGGCGTTGACCTTGATCCGCAGCAGCTTGCCGCGCAGGTCGTTGCTGTTGGCGCTGGTGCGCTGGGCGTCGAAGGCCGGGTTGCGGTTGGCGCGCTCGTCCAGCGGGCTGTAACCGTCGGAGGCGAACGGGTTGCTGTCGTCACCGGTGCTCAGGTAGAGGTTCCCGGCGGCGTCGAAGTCGATGTCGCCGCCGACGTGGCAGCACATGCCCCGGCTGGTCGGCACGTCCAGCACCGCCTTCTCGCTGGCCTGGTTCAGGGTGCCG
This sequence comes from Saccharothrix saharensis, assembly GCF_006716745.1. Classification (NCBI taxonomy): domain Bacteria; kingdom Bacillati; phylum Actinomycetota; class Actinomycetes; order Pseudonocardiales; family Pseudonocardiaceae; genus Saccharothrix; species Saccharothrix saharensis. The sequence goes on from NZ_VFPP01000001.1 coordinate 1,996,106, forward strand.
TCGGCGTTGAGGGTGAACCGGGACAGCCGGTTGACCCCGTTCCACGCGGTGAAGTCGGTGCCGTCGGAGGGCGCGTCACCGGCCGGTGTGGACAGTGGTGGTGCGTAGTACAGGAAGACGTGGCGGTTGGTGGCGAAGTTCGGGTCGGCGGCGATGCCCTGCAAACCCTCTTCGTCGTGCGCGTAGACGGTGAGCTTGCCGGCGACCTTGGTGTTGCCCGCGGCGTCGGTGTGGCGGACCGTGCCGTCGCGGGAGGTGTGCAGGACCGCGCGGTCGGGCAGCACGGTCATGGACATCGGCTCGCCCATCTCCGCCGCGCCCTTGGCGAGGGTCACCTGCTGGAACGCCGGGGCCGCGGCCCGGGGCGCGGTGGTCTCGGCCCGGGGCGCGGTGCTCCGGGCCGCGGCGGTCGGCGTGGTGGCCGTGGCGGCGGCGACCAGGAGCAAGGCGGCAGCGCCTATGCGGGTGGGCGCGCGCAGGGTACTGATCATGACGGGTCCTTCCAGACGTCGCTGTCCGAACGGGGAACGAGGGGTCGCCGAACGGGGCTCGCCGGTCGGCGGGGTGACCGGCGAGCCCGCTCGGTGCCGTCATCTCAGGGCAGGGTCCACTTCTGGTTGACGGCGGCGAGGCAGTCCCAGATGTGCAGCACCGTGCCGTCCGCGCTGCTCACGCCCGCCGCGTCCAGGCAGCGACCGGACAGCGGGTTGCGCAGCGTGCCGTCGGCCTGGGCGGTCCACTGCTGGGCGGCGGTGCCGTTGCACGTCCACAGCTGCGTCACGGTGCCGTTCGGCGTGTTGCCGCCCTGCACGTCCAGGCACTTGCCCAGGACGCGGAGCGTGCCGTCACCCGGCACGGTCCACTGCTGGGCGTTGGTGCCGTTGCAGGTCCACAGCTGGATCTTCGTGCCGTCGGCGGTGCCCGCGTTGTCCACGTCGGCGCACTTGTTGGCGATGCCGCGGATCTCACCGGTGCGCGGCAGGCCGATCCCGGCGTTGAGGGTGTACCAGGCCTCGGTGCTCCACAGCGACTGCCCGGACTCGGCGGTGAACGGCTTGGGCGAGCGCAGGTGCACCACGCGCCCGGCCTGCAACCCGGACAGCTTGACCACGACCTTCTTCCGGTCGGCGGACAGCGTCGCGGACGTCACCGGCAGCGTCTTCTGGTCGATCTTCGGGCCGCCGTAGGCCGAGGTCGCGTGGTAGCGCCACTGCGTCGCCTGGTACTTCGCGGCGAGGTTCTGCGCGGTCGTGGCGGACAGCGGCTGGGTGTACTCCAGCTCGAAGCCGCCCTCCACCGTGCGCATGGCCAGGATGTCGAACGCGTTGGCGCCGTTGGGGGTCAGCTTCTGCAGGCCGTGCGAGAGCTTGCCCGCCTGGCCCCAGTTGCCGCCCGCGCCGATGCCGCCGGTGTAGATCGCGCCGTCCGGGCCGATGCTGATCCGGCTCACGCCCGCTTCGAGGCCCTGGGTGTGGCGGAACACCGCGCCCTGGTACTCGCCGTTGACCTTCTCCAGGTACGCGCGTTGCAGACCGCCGTAGGTGACGTCGCCGAAGAGCAGTTGCCCGGCGAACGGCCCGGCGGTGAGCTGGACCGGGTTGCTGGGCGAGTTGGCGATCTCGTTCTGCGGCAGCCACAGCACCGGCGCGGTGACGGCGCGGTTGTCGAACGGGCCGGCCGGGTTGGTGTAGTGGTTGAAGAACCGGTCCTGCTTGATGTGCAGGAGCTTGGACGAGGGCAGCCAGCCGCCCTGGTTGTCGGTGACGAAGATGCCGCCCTCGGGGCCCCAGCCGATGCCGTGGGGCGTGCGCAGCCCGCCGGCGACGTAGGACACCGCGCCGGTGGCCTTGTCCACCTTGATCGTGGTGCCGCGGTTGGGCGCGGGCTGCGGGTCGGTGGTCGCGCCGCCGAGGTTGATCGCCACGGACAGGTTCAGGTAGAACGCGCCGTCGCGGTAGAGCATGCCGAACGCGAACTCGTGGAAGTTCCCGCCGAACGGCCAGGTCGCCACCGCGCGGTAGTTGTCGGTCACGCCGTCGCCGTTGGTGTCGTTGAGCTCGGTGAGCCGGTGCTTCTCCGACACGTAGAGCTTGCCGTCGACGTACTTGATGCCCATCGGCTCCCGCAACCCGGTGGCGATCCGCTGGGTGCGGACCTTCGACGGGTCGGTGGTGCCGGTGACGCCGCTGAGCAGGTGGACCTCGCCGACCGTGGTGTCGCTGCCGCCCCACGTGGTGATGGCGAGCCGGCCGTCGGGCAGCCAGTCCATGCCCGACACCTGCGGCTGGAAGCCGGTCGGGCGCAGGTTGGTCAGCGTGTAGTTCGGGTGCACGCCGGTCAGCGGCAGGCCGTCGCCCGGGGAGTCGGCGCCGGTCTCGCACTCCTTGCGGCCGGGAGCGGTCACCCGCACCACGCCCGCGTCGGTGCTCAGCGCGGAGTTGGGCACGACGGTGAACCCGGACGCGCCGGGCGGCCGCCACTCCAGGGTGAGCTGCTGGCCGCCGCCGTCGTCGAAGTGCTCGATCCGCAGCGCGTGGTAGCCGGCGGTGAGCGCGATCGAGCCGTCCTTGGCCACCGGGCCGTGCAGGCCGTCGTTGGCGACCACCACGGTGTTGTCGATCCGCAGGCGTGAGCCGTCATCGCTGGTGAGGCGGAACGCGTAGGTGCCCGCGGTGGTGATGTTGACGTTGCCGGTGACCTCGGAGACGAAGTGGTCGGTGAGGCCGAAGTCGCCGTTGGCGGTCCAGTTGACGGTCGGCATCAGCTTGTCGACGTTGGGCGTCTGGCCGGTTTTGAGCGTGCACAGCTGGGTCAGGCTGGTCTGCATGTCGTAGACCCGGAGCGTGACACCGGGCTCTTGGGGCGGTGGGGCCGCGTGCGCGGCAGGTGTGGCGGACAGCAACGCGGTCGCGAGCAGCGCGACCGAGGCGAGCGGCACGGTGGCCCGAGGCCACCGCGATCGCCGGGCAGGGGACGGCATGGCGGGCTTCTCCCTTGAGCTAAGCCGGTGAGCAGGGGACTCGACTCGGCAAGGGGTTCGGTGGAGCACAGGACGCTCCGGGGACCGGTGTCTGTAGCGCAGGTCACACCGGCGAGCCGACCGTAAGACCACTTTTGTACGGAGTCAACGAAAGACTGTTCAAGAAAGACAAAAGTACGACGAACGGCGGCATTCACAGTCCACAGTGGACTGGACTGCGCGCGCACGCCGAAGGGCCGACACCCGTGCGGTGCCGGCCCTCCGGGCCACCCGGTGTGGCCGCTACCTCACCGGGCGACCTCCTTCTCCGACTCCGGGATCCCTTGCAGCGCCAACAGGAGGTCGCGCACGTCGGTGGCGTCGATCCGGCCGGTGCGCTCGATCGCGTCCGGCACGCGCGGGTCGGAGCACAGCAGCACCGGGCCGTCGGCCGCGCGGTCGGGCAACCTGCCGTGCGTGCCGCGCACGCACGTCGGGTCGAGCGGCACGACGTTCATCGCGTAGCGGAGCCCGAGCTTCTTGCGCGCCAGGTTGAGACCGGCTTTGGCCTTGGCGAGGCGGTCGGCGGGGTCGAAGAACAGTTCGGCGGGGTCGTAGCCGGGTTTGCGGTGGATGTCGACGCCGCGGGCGAAGTCGGGGGCGTGGTCGTCGTCGGTCCAGTAGTAGTAGGTGAACCAGGCGTCGGGTTCGGCCACGGCGACGAGTTCGCCGGAGCGTTCGTGGTCGAGGTGGACGGTCGCCTGCGCCTCCCGGTCGAGCACCACGTCCACTCCCGGCAGTTCCGCCAGCACGGCCCTGGTGCGCGGCACGTCGGCCGGGTCGGCGACGTAGACGTGCGCGACCTGGTGGTCGGCCACCGCGAAGGCGCGGGACGTCCAGGGGTCCAGCAGTTCCATGCCGGCCTGGGTGTAGACCTCCAGCAGTCCGGCGGCGCGCAGCGCGCGGTTGATGTCGACCGGTCGGCGGGCGGCGGTGATGCCGTACTCCGACAAGGCCACGACGGTCGCGCCGGCCGCGTCGGCGTCGGCCAGCAGGGGCGCGAGTGCCGCGTCGACGTCGACCGCCGCGCGCACCGACTGCGGGGCGTCGGGCCCGTACCGCTGCAGGTCGTAGTCCAGGTGTGGGACGTAGACCAGCAGCAGGTCGGGTCGCTGCGCCCGCAGCACGCGTCGGGCCGCGCCCACGATCCACTCGCTGGACTTGAGCGCCGCGGTCGGTCCCCAGTACTGGAAGAGGGGGAACTCGCCCAGTTCGGCGACCAGCTCGTCGTGCAGCGCGGGCGGGCGCACGTAGGCGTCGGGCGACTTGCGGCCGTCGGCGTGGTAGATCGGCCGCGGGGTGACGGTGATGTCGGTGGACGCGCCCATGGCGTACCACCAGCAGATGTTGGCGGCGCGGTACCCGGGGTGGTGGCGGCGCGCGGTCTCCCACAGCTTCTCGCCCCGCACCAGGCGGTTGTGCTGGCGCCACAGGTGCACCTCGCCGAGGTCGCGGAAGTACCAGCCGTTGCCGACGATGCCGTGCCGGGCGGGGGTGAGGCCGGTCAGCAGCGTGGACTGGGCGCTGCACGTGACGGCGGGCAGCACGGTGCCCAGGTCGGCCTGCCACCCCCGCTGCCCGAGCGCGCGCAGGTTGGGCATGTGCGGCAGCAGCGCGGGTGTCATGCCGACGACGTCGACGACCACCAGCGGGTTCATCCGGGGTTCCCTTCGCCGAGGTGGTCCGCCGCCCACCGCAGTTCGGCGGCGATGCCCTCCGCGAGGTCGACGGCGTCCGAGCCGGGCAGGACGGTCCACGTGTAGGTCTCGACCTCGACGTGCGGCGTGGCGTCGGCGGTGGCGCGGACCGCGCCCATCGCGGCCAGGAGCACGTCGGTGGTGGAGGTGAGCGGCGCGGACGGCTGGGCGTGCAGCGGCACGTGGAAGTGCACCCGCCACGGGTGTCCGGCCGGCAGGGACGTCAACGCTTCGGGCAGGTCGTCGGCCGCGAGCACGCCGTCCGGGGTGTTCTCCCGGACCTGGTGCAGGTAGCGGGGTTCGGCGAACGCGGCGATGGCGTCCCGGCCCTCCGCCGAGCCGGGTTCGGCGACCTCCAGCGCCGCCGAGGCCTGCACCTTGACCACCGACAGCCCGGTCGCGTGGATCGACTTCACCGCCTCGACCGGGTCGGCGAAGGACACCGCGAGGTGGCAGGTGTCCAGGCACAGCCCGACGTGGTCGTGGTCGACCCGGTCCGCCAGCCACCCGACCGCGTCCGCCACGGTGTCCAGCACGCACCCCGGCTCCGGCTCCATCGCGAGCTTGATCGGTCGGCCGTGCCGGGACGCCTCGGCGCGCAGGAAGCCGGTCAGCTCGCCGAGCGCGGCTTGGGCCCGCGCGTCGTCCTCGCCGGTCCACGGCTCGCGCCAGGCCAGCGGCAACGTCGAGATGCTGCCGTGGTCCGCGGAGTCCGGCAGCAGGTCGGCCAGCACGGTGGCGCACTCCATCGTGTAGGCCAGGCGCCGGGGGTCGGTCCACGTCGGCAGGTAGACCGCGTGCTTGACCACCTCGTCGTGGAACCCGCCGTACGGGAAGGCGTTGAGCGTGCTCACGGTCAGGCCCCGGGCCCGCAGCTCCCCCGCCAGGCCGCGCCGGGCCGCCGGGTCGTCGGCGAGTCCCCGCGCGACCGGTTCGGCCAGCCACAACCCGAGGGCGAGCTCGTCCACCCCCAGCCGTTCGCGGACCGGCACGGCGTAGCGGTCGAGCTGGGCGACGACGCCGGCGAGGTCCTCGGCCGGGTGCACGTTGGTGCAGTAGGCCGGGATCACGAGCCACCGCGCAGGATCGAGTTGCCGGCGAACGTGCTCTCGGGCGCGGTGTCGTCCAGCATCAGCCGGCCGCTCTGCCCGTAGAACTCGACCGGGTTGCGCCACAGCACGCGGTCCACGTCGTCGTCGTCGAACCCGGCCGCCAGCATGGCCAGCCCGGTCTTGTGCGTCTTGAGCGGGTCCGAGCGGCCCCAGTCGGCGGCGGAGTTGACCAGCACCCGGTCCGGGCCGTACTCGCGCAGCAGTGCCACCATGCGGGTCTCGTCCATCTTCGTGTCCGGGTAGATGGAGAAGCCCATCCAGCACCCGGAATCGGCCACGGCGCGCACGGTGGTCTCGTTCAGGTGGTCCACGAGCACGCGTTCGGGTGCCAGCCCGGACTCGCGGACGAGGTCGAGCGTGCGGGCGGTGCCGGCGGCCTTGTCCCGGTGCGGTGTGTGCACCAGGGCGGGCAGCTCGTGCCGCACGGCCAGCTCCAACTGCCGGGCGAACGCCTCGTCCTCCTCCGGCGTCATCGAGTCGAAGCCGATCTCGCCCACCGCCACCACGCCGTCCTTGGCCAGGTAACGCGGCAGCACGTCCAGCACGGGCGTGCAGCGGGGGTCGTTGGCCTCCTTGGGGTTGAGCGCGATGGTGCAGTGGTGCCGGATGCCGAACTGCGCCGCCCGGAACCTCTCCCAGCCGATCAGCGCGTCGAAGTAGTCGGTGAACGACCCCACGTTCGTGCGCGGCTGGCCCAGCCAGAACGCGGGCTCGACCACCGCCCGCACGCCGGCCGCGCGCATCGCCTCGTAGTCGTCCGTGGTGCGGGAGGTCATGTGGATGTGCGGGTCGAAGATGCGCATCAGCTCTCGCTCCTCAGCAGTTCGAGCGCGTCGTCGGGCACCGCGCGTCCGGCGGCCCGCCGTTCGTCGGCGTACGCGGCGACCATGCGCAGCAGCTCCGCGTCCGCCCGTCGGTCGAGGTCGGCCACGGCGTCGACGGGGATGCCCAGGAACAGGCACTTGAGCACGCCGTGCCGCCAGGTGTGCGCGTCGAGGTGCTCGGCGGCGAACGGCCCCAGCGCCGCCGCGACGAGCCTGGTGTCGTTGCTGCGCAACGCGTCCTTCACCAGGTCCACACCGGTCCGGGGCACGGCGGCCCCGATGTCGGCGAGGGCGCGCAGGACGCCGCGCCGCTCGGCGTCGTCACCGTGGTGGTAGAGCGCGGACAGCTCCTCGGCCACCGCGTCCGGCTCGACGACCGCGGCGAACGCGGCCAGCAGCCGCGCGCGGGCCCGGTCGTCCACGGTGCCGTGCACCACCCCGAGCGGGTCGGCCTCGGCTCGCACCGGCGTGCGCCCGACCGAACGGCCCACGGCGGGGAACAGGGTGCGGATGGCCGTCGGGTCGGACCGCACGGACCGCACGGCCTGTGCCAGCCACGGGTGGGGTAACGCCGCACGCAAAGCGCTCATCGCCCGGCGTGCCACGTCCGGTGCGGCGTGGCTGTGCCGGGGCAGTTCGACGGCGGCGAGGCCGGTGTAGCCGATCTCGTCCAGCGCGGCGAGCGTGGCGGGCAGGTCGAGCCGGCCCTCACCGAACTCCAGGTGCTCGTGCACGCCAGGCAGCATGTCGTCCAGCTGCACGTTGAGCAGCAGATCACCCGCGCGACGAATGCACGACGCCGCGTCCACCGGCTCGACCGCCACGCAGTGGCCCACGTCCAACGTGACGCCCAAGAGGGCGGGCGACCCCAGCTCGTCGCGCAACCGCAGCGCCTGGTCCAAGCGCTCGACCAGCATGCCGGGCTCGGGCTCCAGCGCGAGCGGCACGCCGTGCCGGTCCGCGCCGTCCAGGACCGCCGTGACACCGGACCGCATCCGCTGCCACGCCTCGTCCTCGCCGACCCCGGGCGGCACGATGCCCGACCAGAACGAGACGCAGTCGGCCCCGAGCCCGGCCGCGATCTCCAGCGCCCGCACCAGGAAGTCGACCCGGACCGGCTGGTCGTCGCTCACCAGCGTCGGGTGGTGCTTGTGGCGCGGGTCGAGCAGGTACCGCGCGCCGGTCTCCACCACGGTGCTCAGCCCGAGTTCGGCGAGCCGCGCGGCGACGCGGTCGACCTGCCGCCCGACGTCGGGGGCGAACGGGTCCAGGTGGTGGTGGTCGAGCGTCAGCGCCACCCCGGTGTAGCCGAGGTCGGCGATCACGGCGAGCGCGTCGTCCAGCCGGTGGTTGGCGAAGCCGTTGGTGCCGTACCCGAGGCGGAACGTCATGTCGGACCCACTTTCCGGCTCAACGCGCGGGCGAGGGGCAGGACGAGCGCGACGGCGGCCGCGGCGGGCAGCGCACCGCTGCGGGCCAGCAGCGCGGACTGCAACGGCACCATGCCGTGGATGCCGGCCCTGGTCGCCGAGCGCACCGCGCCCGCACCGGGATCGCGCACGGCGGCGAGCTGCGCGCGTCCCACCGTGCCGGCGTACGCGGCGGCCCCCGCGAGCGCGCCCAGCCGGTGCCGCCAGGTCGGGACCGGGCGGGTGATCGCGGACACCGCGGTCGCGGCCGTGCCGCCGAGCACGGCCTTGGCGGTGCCGGGCGACGCGCCGCGGACCTCGCCGCGCGACAGCACCGTGACGCCGGCGGTGTGCGCGGCCATCGCGGCGGCGGCGGGCAGGGCGGTGCGGACCCGGTCCCGTCCCGCGCCCATCAGCACGTCGAGCGCACGGCACGCCGCCATCGCGAGCGGTCCGGCCGGCGTGTCCTTCAGGACGGTGTCGTAGGACCACACCGCGACGGCGAGCGGCGCGGCGACGGCGAGCGCGTCCCGGCCGCCGGCGGCTGCGGCGAGACCCAGACCGGTCGCGCTGAGGGCGGCGGCGGCGGTGAGCGCGGCACGGGGGCGGACCCGGCCGGACGGTATCGGGCGCTCGGGGCGTTCCACCGCGTCCAGCTCGCGGTCGGCCCAGTCGTTGAGCGCCATGCCCGACCAGTACAGCGCGACCGACGCCAACGGCAGGAGCAAGCGCTTGCCGCGCAGCGGTGCGCCGGCGGCGGCGGCGCCGACGAGGGTGTCACCGAGCACGGTCAGCGCCGCCGGCGCGCGGACCAGCTCCGCGTACGCCCTCACGCCAGCTCCTGCGCCCAGCGGTACAGCTCCCGGGTCTGCTCGGCGAACCGGTGCTCGTCGCTGCCCAGCGGGTCCTTGAAGAAGAACGCCAGCGCGCCCAGCGGTCCCGTCCGGCCGGCCGCGTGGGCGGCGGCGACCAGTCGGGTCAGGTCGAGCACCAGCGGCGCGGCGAGCGCGGAGTCGATGCCCGTCCAGGTCAGCTGCAACGACATGGGCACGCCCAGGAATCCCTCGAACGACACGTGGTCCCAGGCGGTCTTGCGCTCGCCCAGGTCCGGCACGTTGTCGATGTGCAGCGGGGCGGTGACGTCCTTGCCCAGCAACGCGTCCAGGCCGCGCGCCTTCGACGCGATCTTGCTCTGCGCGTGCGCCGGGTCCTCCAGCGTCGCGCCGTCGCCACCGCCGAGCAGGTTGGTCCCCGACCAGGACCGCACCCGCAGCGCCCGCGCGCCGAACATCGGCGCGAGCACGGTCCGCAGCAGTGTCTCCCCCGTCTTGCCGTCCCGACCCGCGTACGGCAGCCGTTCCCGGCGCGCGAGCTCGTCCAGCGCGGGCAGCGCGATGCCGGTGGACGGGGTGAAGTCGACGAACGGGCAGCCCGCGCGCAGCGCCGCGTACGCGGCCACCGAGCTGGGCGGCAGCACCGCGCGCTCCGGGTCGGCCAGCGCCCGTTCCAGCGCCGCGAGGTCGTCGTGCTCGGCCACGTCCGGGGCCGGCGGTTCGGTCGAGGACACGTTGACCACGACGACCCGCGCCAGGCCGTGCCGCTCGCGGAACCCGGTGATGTCGGCGGCCAGCCGCCGGGCCGCGTCCGCCTGGCTGCCCCGGTGGGTGACGGGGTGGTAGCCGGCGCGGATCTCGCCGTCGACCGCGCGCAGCCCGCCCGCGACGGCCTCGACCAGCCGGTGCGGCAGCACTCCGCCGTCGGCCAACCGCTCGGCGCGCTCGGGCAGCGCCGTGCCGACCACGTCGTGCCCGCCGACGACCAGGTCGTCCCAGCCCGGCAGCGGCACGCCGGCCAGCTCCGGCAGTTCGGTGACGCACCCGGTCGGTGGCGCCAAGCCCCGTCGCAACGCGAGCAACCCGGTGATGGCCGTCGTCGCGACCGATCCGCGTGCGCCGATCAGCCACAGCCCGGTGGGTACGTCCGCCATTGGCCGCCCTCCTCAACCCGCTCGGTCGGTGGTGGCCGCGGGCGCGGAACGGCCGTGGCCGGCTTGATCACCTCGGGTGGCCGCGGCACGCCCCGTCACGCAAGGTGTTAGGCGCATCACAGCCATGTGGCGAACGCTAAGGGGGCTAATGGCGGGTGTCAATCAAAAGTCCGCAGGGTTTCGGCGGCCAGCAGCCAGATGTCCGGCTTCCTCTGGTTCAATTGTCCGGTGAACGCTGACGTCCCGCTCCTGGGCTCGGCTTCGGCCGGGGACCTGCTGCGGCTGCTGCGCGACGGCGTACCCCGGACGCGCAACGAACTCACCGCGGTGACGGGTCTGGCCCGGTCGACGGTGCGGGCCAGGCTGGACACGCTGCTGGACGCGGGCCTGGTCAGCGACGGCGGCAACGAGGCGTCGACCGGCGGTCGACCGGCCGGGCGGTTCGTGTTCAACGCCCGCGCCCGGGTCGTGCTGGCCGCCGAGGTGGGCGCGACCCACGCCACGGTCGCGATCACCGACCTGACCGGCGCGCCGCTGGCGGTGCGCCGCCTGGAGCAGGACATCGCCGACGGCCCGGACGCCGTGCTGGCCGGGCTGGTCGCCACCTGGCGGTCGCTGCTCACCGAGGCCGAACTCGACTCGGTGCGGCCCGCGGGCGTCGGCATCGGGCTGCCGGGACCGGTCGAGCACTCGACCGGACGGCCCAACAACCCGCCGATCATGCCCGGCTGGGACGGCTACGACGTGCCCGCGCGCGTCGGCGCGGAGTTCGGCGTGCCGGTCCTGGTCGACAACGAGGTCAACCTGATGGCGCTCGGCGAGCACCGGACGTGCTTCCCCGACGCCGAGCACCTCATCGTGGTCAAGGTCGCCACCGGCATCGGTTCGGGTTTCATCAGCAACGGGATGCTGCACCGCGGCGCGGTGGGCGCGGCCGGCGACCTCGGCCACATCCTGGCCCCGAACGCGGGCGACGTGCCGTGCCGGTGCGGGAACACCGGCTGCCTGGAGGCCGTCGCCGGCGGGCCGGCCATCGCGGCGTCCCTGCGCGCCGGCGGCATCGAGGCGCACACGAGCGCGGACGTCGTCGCGCTGGTCCGGGCGGGCAACCCCGAGGCGGGCAAGGCCGTGCGGGAGGCGGGCCGCACGATCGGCGAGGTGCTCGCCACGTGCGTGAGCATGTTCAACCCCTCGCTGATCGTCGTGGGCGGCACGGTCGCGCTCGCCGGCGAGATGCTGCTCGCCGGCGTGCGGGAGGCGATCTACCGGCGTTCCCTGCCGCTGGCGACCGGGAAGCTGCGCATCGTGCCGTCCCAGGCGGGCGACGACGCCGGTGTCCTCGGCGCGGCGGCGATGGTGGTCGAGCACGTCCTGTCACCGGCCGTGGTGGACCGCGACCTGGCCTGATCCGGGCCGGTTCCCGACCGCGCCCGACCCACCGAGCTGGAGGTGCCGTGGTGTCACCCGACGCGGTCGACCGCGCCCGACCGGTGCGCGACGTGGTGGCGTGGAGTCGCGGTCTCGTGGAGCCGGCGCTCCGGGAGGCGGTCGACGCGCTGCCCGCTCCGCTGCGGCTCGTCGCCGGCTACCACCGGGGGTGGTGGGACGAGCGCGGCCACCGGACCGACGCGGCCGGCGGCAAGGCGATCCGGCCGGCCCTCGCCCTCCTGGCCGCCGAGGCGGTCGGCGGCACGGCCGGCGCCGCCGTGCCCGCCGCGGCGGCGGTGGAACTGGTGCACGACTTCACGTTGCTGCACGACGACGTCCTGGACGGCGACCGGACCCGGCGGCACCGTGCGGCGGCGTGGCACGTCTTCGGCCTGGACGCGGCGGTCCTGACGGGTGACGCCCTGCTGGCGGCGGCGTTCGACGTGCTGGCCGCGAGCGGGCACCCGGCCGCGCTCACCGGTGTGCGGGTGCTGAACGCGGCGGTGCGGGATCTCGTGGAGGGCGAGCACGCCGATCTCGCGTTCGAGCGCCAGCCGGACGTCGGGGTGGCCGAGTGCGTGGCGATGGTGGAGCGCAAGACGGGCGGCCTGCTGGCGGGCGCGTGCGCGTTGGGCGCCTCGTTCGGCGGCGCGGAAGCCGTCGTGGTGGCGGGGCTGCGGGACTTCGGCCTCCGGTTGGGTGTGGCGTACCAGCACGTCGACGACCTGTTGGGGATCTGGGGCGAGCCGGGCCGGACCGGCAAGCCGGTGCACGCGGACCTGCGGGCCCGCAAGAAGTCGTTGCCGGTGGTGGCCGCGCTGACCTCCGACACGCCCGCCGGACGCGAGCTGGCGGCGTTGTACCGGAAGCACCCGATCCCGTCCGACGCGCGCCGGGCAGCCGACCCCGCGGAGCCGGACCGGCTCGACCCGGCCGCCGACGCGGCCCGCGCCGCCGACCTGGTGGAGCGGGCCGGTGGCCGGGCGTGGAGCGAGCGGCAGGCCGAGTCGCTCCTGGCCGCGTCCCTGCGCCACCTGGGCTCGGTCGATCCCGTGCCGCGGGCCGCCGCCGAGCTGACCGCCCTGGCCCACGCGATCGTCCGCCGCGACCACTGACCGGCCGAGGGCGCGCCGCCGCCGGCACGCACGACGGGTGGCGCAGAACCGGGGCGACGTACCGGTCCACCCCGTCGCGTGGGCCCGCTTCGACGCCGTGCGGCCGACCCCGTCGATGACGACCTCGTGCCGCACGCTGACCGGCCCCACGTCGTGGTCGTGCGCCCCCGGCACGGTGTCGAGCAGTTCCGCGACGGCGGTGAGGGCGTGGACCGGCGCGCGAGCGGGTACAGCGGTCGGCGCGACGATCCACCCCGGTCACCGACAACGCGGCGGCCGGCAGGGGCATTCGCCTGTCCCATTCTTTCTCCTCGATCAATTCACGGTCCGACTTCTTGTCGACCGGCACGAGGTGTGCCGCGGCCGTGCGGCCGTGCGGATAGCCGAATGCGGGCGGCGACCATCGGGGGAACCCGCATTCACCGCGGTCGGAGGAGCCCGCCGGCGCACGGCCTCCCGATCCGGGTGCCACCCGATCCCCCACCCCGCGGCGATGCGTGACCCGATGCCGCCCGCCCCGAAACCCCACCCTCCACCCGCACCGGAACATCTCCGCAGGTAGAACCAGCGCATCGGCTGGCACCCGAGCAGTGACGCCACCCGACGCGAGCCGGCGAGGTTGCCCGGGGCGCAGAAGTCCGGTACGCGCGCACGCCCGCGACGGAACCGTTCCGGGACCGCCGGGATCGGCGTCGGAACCTGACAAGGACTGTCCGGTGCGTTAGGCCGATCGGCCCTTCACTTTTGTCTGGACCATGCATAAGTTGCAGATGGATGTTGCGAAAGACTGCCGAACTTCGCTGATCCACCGACCTGCCGACAACGACCTCCGACAGCCGTCCGCGCACTTGCGCGAGCGACGGCCCATTAAACGCGGGGAATCGGCGTTCCGCCCATTCCTGAATACGCACGCGCCCTGTTCAGCCGGCGCGCCGCTTCCGGACCGCTGCCGTCGACCCCGGATGGAGAACGATGGACGAGCACGCCCGACCCGGCTGGTTCACCCGGCTCGTGTCCCGCCGCACCGTGCTGGCCACCGGCACGGCGGGCCTGGCCGTGCCGGCCGCCCTGGCGCTGGGCCCGGTGGCGCCCCGGCACAGCGCCGCCGCGCAGTCGGGCGTGGTCAGGAAGATCACCCTGTACGCGGAGGCCCTGCCCGGCAACGAGTACGGCTACGGCCTCGCACCCGGCCGGGCCACGATCCCCGGCCCGACGCTGGAGATGTACGAGGGCGACACACTGGAGATCACGCTCGTCAACAACACCGACCGGCGGATGTCGATCCACCCGCACGGCGTGGACTACAGCGTCGACTCCGACGGCAGCCCCCTCAACGCCTCCTTCAACAACCCGGGCGAGACGCGCACGTACACCTGGCGCTCACGGGAGGTGGCCGCCACCGAGGGCAGGCGGCTGATGCCCGGCACGGCGGGCTACTGGCACTACCACGACCACGCCATGGGCACCGACCACGGCTCGCTGGGCATCGCGCGGGGGCTGTACGGCGCGCTGGTCGTGCGCCGGCGCGGCGACATCCTGCCGGACGAGCAGTTCACCGTGGTGTTCAACGAGATGACGGTGAACAACCGGGTCGCGCCGCACACGCCGCTGTTCGAGGCGAACCTCGGCCAACGGGTCGAGTGGATCGCGATCGGGCACGGCAACCAGTTCCACACCTTCCACCTGCACGCGCACCGGTGGGCCGACAACCGCACCGGGATGCTCGAAGGCCTGACCGACCCGAGCCGGGTGGTCGACACCAAGGACCTCAACCCCGGCGGTTCGTTCGGCTTCCAGGTGCTCGCGGGCGACGGCGTCGGTCCGGGCGCGTGGATGTACCACTGCCACGTGCAGAGCCACTCGGAGACCGGGATGTCCGGGATCTTCCTGGTGCGCAACGCCGACGGGAGCATGCCGCCCGGCGCGCAGGAGGCGATCGACCGGTTCCGCGGCCACGACCACGGCGCGACGTCCCCGGTCGGGGCGCACGCGCCGCACCAGCACCCGCCGACGCGATGACCTCGCGACGGGCGACGACGAAGGAGTCAGGGATGGGGCCGAGTACGTCTCCCGGCGGGAACCGCTCCAGGACGGCGCGGAGGGCGACGACCGCGCTGACCTCCGCACTGGTCGTGCTCGGCGGCTCGCTGACCGCCGCGACCGCCGACCCGGCGACGCCGGTTCCGGCGACCGCCGCCGCACCGGTGTCCGTACTGGTCTTCCACGGTCCGGCCGCCGAGCAGCAGGACCCGGTCACCCGCGCCACGCAGGCGTTCCGCGAGATCGGCGCGGCCAACGGCATCGGCGTCGACTCCTCCTCGGACCCGGCCGCGTTCACCGCGGACAACCTCGCGAAGTACCGGGGAGTGGTGTTCCTGTCCGCGGCGGGCGCACCGCTCGGCCGGGACCAGGAAGCGGTGCTGCGCGACTACGTCAAGGCCGGCGGCGGGTTCCTCGGCGTGGCCGACGCGGCGAAGGCGCAACCCGAGTCCTCCTGGTTCACCGGCCTCATCGGCACCCGCCCGGTCGGCACCACGGCCACCCCCGAGACGGTGAGCGCGGTGACGGCGAGCGCGGAGAACCCACCGAACGAGACCAAGGAGATGCTGGTCGACGGCAAGCCCGAGACCAAGTGGCTGGTCCGCAGCACGACGGCGTGGGCGGCCGTCAAGCTGCCCGCGGCCGCCGCGGTGAACCGCTACGCGCTCACCTCGGCCAACGACGCGCCCGGCCGCGACCCCAAGGACTGGACGGTGCAGGGTTCCGCGGACGGCACGACGTGGACCGACCTGGACCGCCGGACCGGCCAGGCGTTCGCGGAGCGCTTCCAGAGCCGCACGTTCACCATCGCCGAGCCCCGGTCGTTCCAGCACTACCGCCTGTCCGTCACGGCCAACTCCGGCGAACCGCTGACCCAGCTCGCCGACCTGCGCCTGTACGCGAGCGACCCCACGCCGATACCGGACCCGCAACCGCACCGGTCGGTGGTGAACCTGCTGGACCGGCAGCACCCGGCGAACGACGGCCTGCCGCTCAATCTCACCCGCACCGACCGCTGGTACAACTGGGAACCCAATCCCGTCGGCACCGTGCACACCGTCGCCCAGGTGGAGGAGCGGCACTACGACCCCGGTCCGGGCGCCAACGGCCCGTTCCACCCGGTGTCCTGGTGCCGCGACTACGACGGCGGCCGGTCCTTCTACACCGGCATGGGCCACACCGAGGACGGCTACGGCGAGCAGGCCTTCCGCAGCCACCTGACCGGCGCTCTCCAATGGACGACCGGCCTGGTGCGCGCCGACTGCCAGGCCACCATCGCGGCGAATTACGAGGTCGAACGGCTCACCGCGGCCAACCGGACCGGTCGGCTCGACCAGATCGGCGAGCCGCACGGCCTGACCGTCGCCCCGGACGGCACGGTGTTCTACGTCGGCAAGGCGGCCTGCCCGACCGGCCCGGTGGTCGAGTGGACCAACCCGGACGTCGGCCTGGGCTGCGGCACCATCCACCGGTTCGACCCGGCCACCAAGCAGGTGGAGCTGCTGGCCACGCTGCCGGTGATGGGCAACCGCGGCAGCGGCACCGAGCTGGTCAAGAACGAGGAGGGCCTGCTCGGCATCGTGCCCGACCCGGAGTTCACCGAGAACGGTCGGCTCTACGTCTACTGGATGCCGCACGACACCGTCGACCGGGAGAAGCGGACCGGCAAGCGAACCGTGTCGCGGCTGACCTACGACCACGCCACCCGGACCATCGACCTGGCGACCCGCAAGGACCTGCTCCAGTGGGAGGTGCAACAGCACAGCTGCTGCCACGCCGGCGGCGGCATGGCGTTCGACGCCAAGGGGAACCTCTACATCGGCTCCGGTGACAGCAACTCGTCCCTGGGCTCGCAGGGCTACTCCGGCAACAACTGGACCGCGGACTGGCAGGGACTGTCCTTCCAGGACGCCCGCCGCACCGCGGGCAACACCAACGACCTGAACGGCAAGATCATCCGCATCCACCCCGAGCCGGACGGCACCTACACCATCCCGCCGGGCAACCTGTTCCCGCCGGGCACCGAGAAGACCCGGCCGGAGATCTACGTGATGGGCGTGCGCAACATCTCGCGCCTCCAGATCGACCCGGTGACGCAGTGGCTGACCGCCGCCTGGGTCGGCCCCGACGCGACGCAGCCGAGCCCCGAGCTCGGCCCGGCCAAGTACGAGACGGCGACGATCATCACCGAGGCCGGCAACCACGGCTGGCCCTACTGCATGGGCGACAAGCAGCCCTACCGCGACCGCAGCGGCACCGACGCCACCGTGCTGACCGGCTGGTACGACTGCGACGCGCCGAAGAACCACTCCCCGCGCAACACCGGACTGGTCGACCTGCCGCCGGTGAAGGACAACATGATCTGGTACGCGCCGGGCGGTGGCGGCCCGGTCTTCCCCGCCCGCCCGGACGGCAGCGGCATCCCCACCTACAAGGCGGCCGACGCCACCTACACGCAGCCGTACCTGCGCGGCGGCGGCCAGGCGGTCATGACGGGCCCGACCTACCGCCGGGAGCTGGTCGACACCGCCAGTGGCGTCGCGTGGCCGGAGTACTGGGACGGCAAGTGGTTCATCGGCGACCAGTCCAACTCGGCCAACCGGGTCGCGGTGACCGTCGACCCGGCCGGCGTGCCGACGGCCGCTCCCCCGGCGTTCGCCGAGAGCCTGCGCGCGATCATCCCCGGCGGCCTGGGCGACGACCGGTTGCAGAGCTGGATGGACGCGAAGTTCGGCCGGGACGGCGCGCTGTACCTGCTCGACTACGGTGGTGGGTTCTTCAGCCTGCACGCCAACCAGAAGCTCATCCGGATCACCTACCGGGGCGGCGCGAAGACGCCGGAGCCCGCCGCCACGTCGGTCGCGGTGCAGGGCAAGCCGCTGACCGTCGCCTTCACCGGCTCGAAGTCCGGTGGTGCGGCGCACCGCTGGGACTTCGGCGACGGCACGTCGTCCACCGAGGCCGACCCGCGGCACACCTACGACCGCGTCGGCCGGTACCAGGCCGAGCTCACCGTCACCTACGCCGACGGCGAGACGCGGGTCGTGCCGCTCACCGTGGACGTCGGCTGCGCGGTCCCGGACGGCCGGGGAACGGTGTGGCTCGGCGAGGCCGACACGGGCGTGACCAACAAGCCGGTCGGCGGCGGCTGCACGGTCAACGACCTCGTCGACGACGAGAGCCCGTGGGTCGACCACGGCACGTTCGTCCGGCACGTCACCGAGGTCGCCGACGAGTTGCGGCGCGACGGCGTGCTGACCGCCCGCGAGAACACCGCGCTGGCACGGGCGGCCGCGGGCTCCGACATCGGCACGGCGGGCAACACCGGGTACGAACCGATCTTCGACGGCACCGCGGCGTCGCTGCGGGGTTGGGTCCAGGCACCCTCGGGGTCGTTCTCGATCCAGCCGGACGGCGCGCTGCGCTCGTCGGGCGGGCTGGGCATGCTGTGGTACGCGGGCAAGCAGTTCGGCGACTTCTCGGTGAAGCTCCGGTTCCGCGACGCGTCACCGGACGGCGTGCGCGCCAACAGCGGCGTGTTCACCAGGTTCCCCGACCCGCGCACCCCCGTGGACCAACGCCCGCCGGGCAGCTGCGGGACCGTCGGGTCGGCGCGGACGTCGGCGGCGTGGGTGGCCATCTACTGCGGGCATGAGATCCAGATCTACGACGGCGGGACCGGCGAGCCGCAGAAGACCGGGTCGGTCTACAACTTCGACCCGGTCGGCCTGCCGCCCTCCGGCGCGCCCGCCAAGGGCGGTTGGCACGACTACGAGATCCGGGTCGTCGGGCAGCACTACACGATCACCCGCGACGGCGTGGTGGTCAACGAGTTCGACAACGCGCCGGGCAGGCAGTCGTCGCGCCCGGGCGACCCGCCGACCGACCTGCGCCAGTTCAGCCAGGGCTTCCTCGGCCTGCAGAACCACGGCGCGTCCGACGTGATCGATTTCCGCGACATCCGGGTGCGGTCGCTCTAGCCGCGTCCGGCCGGTCCGCGCCCAGGGAAGGTGCACCATGTTCCGACGTTCGACCGCCGCGGTGGCCGCCGCCCTGGTGTGGGCGGCCGCGACCGCCGCCGTCCCGGCCACCGCGGTGCCGGCCGGTCCCGTCCAGGCCCAGGAGCAGGTGCTGACCTGGACCGCGGACGGCGACATCACCCGCTACAAGTCCGCGCCGACCACGGCGGCGCCCGGCCCGACGAAGATCGTCTTCGAGAACAGCGAGGCCACCGGCAACACGACCGGCATGCCGCACACGCTCACCTTCGACACCTCCACGCCCGGCTACAACCACGACGTGGAGCTGAACGTGCTGGCCAACCCGTTCGACGCGCGGAACGGCAGGCACGAGGCCGCGGTGACGCTCACCCCGGGCAAGTACCGCTACTTCTGCGCGATCCCCGGCCACGGCACGATGGCCGGCGAGTTCACCGTGACCGAGGGCGGCGAGGACACCACCCCGCCCACCGCGGCGGGCGAGGTCACCGGCCCGAAGAACACCGCCGGCGACTACCTCGGCAGCGCCACGGTGACGGTGACCGCCTCGGACGCGGGCTCGGGGGTGGCGTCGGTCGAGCACCAGGTGGACGACGCCGCCTTCGCCCCCCACACCGAACCGGTCCGCGTCACGGCTCCCGGCGACCACACCGTCCGGTTCCGGGCGACCGACCGGGCGGGCAACACCTCCGAGGTGGGCTCCGTCTCGTTCCGCGTGGTCGAGCCGCCGTCCGACACGACACCGCCCGAGGTCGCCGCCGACGTGACCGGCACCGAGGACGCGCAGGGCAACTACGTGGACAAGGCGACCGTCACGATCACCGCGACCGACGCGGGCTCCGGCGTCCGGAGCCGGGAGTACCGGGTGCACTCCGGGCCGTGGACCGCCTACACCGCACCGGTCGAGGTCACCGCACCCGGATCGCACATGGTCCACTTCCGCGCGACGGACAACGCGGGCAACGCCTCGCCGGAGGGCGTGGTCGCGTTCACCGTCGTCGGCACGCCGGTCGACACCGAGCCGCCCACGACGTCCGCCGCGGTGTCCGGGGCCAGGAACCCCGACGGCGCCTACCTCGACGAGGCGACCGTCACGATCACCGCGACGGACGCGCGGTCGGGCGTCGACCGGGTCGAGTACGCGCTCGACGGCGGCGAGTGGACCGCGTACTCGTCGGCCATCGTGGTCGGCACGGCGGGCAGCCACACCGTGCGCTACCGGGCCACCGACAAGGCCGGCAACACCGCCGAGGCGAAGTCGGTGTCCTTCAGCGTGGTCACGTCGGGGACGGACGCCTGCCCCGACTCCGACACCCGCCCGACGGTGGTCATCGGGGCCGAGGACACCGGGGTCGCCAATGCCGACACCGGCGACGGCTGCACCGTCAGCGACCTCATCGACCAGCACGGCGAGCACCCCGACCACGGCGCGTTCGTCCGGCACGTCGACCTCGTCACCACCGACCTGGTGGCCAGGGGCGTGCTGACCGCGCGGGAGCAGGCCGTGCTCGTGCGCGCGGCCTCGCGATCCGACATCGGCGAGTAGTTCCTTCACAGCAGCAGGGAGAACCGCAATGGCCAGACGGACCGCACCCGCGCTCGCGACCTTGAGCGCCATCGTCACCGCGTCGGTGCTGTGCACCGCCCAGAACGCGCACGCCGACCTGGTGATGTACTGCGTCGGCAGCGGCGGTGCCGTCACGGTGCCCAGCGACCTGTACGTGCCCCCGGGCGAGTCGTGCGCGTTGACCGGCACCACCGTCACCGGCAACGTGCGCGTCGCCGCCGGCGCGAACCTCGTGATCACCGGCGGCACGGTCAACGGCGCGGTCCGGGTGGCCGCCGACGGCTACTTCGACTCGACCGACACCGGGGTGGACGGCGGCATCACGCTGGCGTCCGGCGGCTTCGGGCTCTACCTGAGCAACACCGACGTCGGCGGCGTGGTCGTCGAGCCGAAGGGCACGGCCACCATCGAGGGTTTCCTGTTCGTCGAGCGGGGCTCGACGGTCGACGGCGACCTCACCGCGGGCGTCGGCGAGGTCAGCGTGACCGGCAGCGAGGTGACCGGTGACGTCAGCACCACCGCCGCCTACTTCACCGACCTGCACGACAGCTTCGTGGACGGCGCGCTGTCGGTGCTGAACAACCCGACCGGCAGCGTCGTGTGCGGCACCGCGGTCGGCGGGCGGGCCACGTTCGCCGGCAACCTCGGCGGCGTGCAGCTCGGCCCGAACGGCGGCCTCGACAGCTGCGCCTCGGGCGGTTACTTCGCCCGGGACGTCGGCATCTCGAACACCACCGGCGGCCGCACGACGCTGGACGACAACATCGTCAACGGCGTGCTGAGGCTGACCGCGAACAACCCGGTGGCCGAGGTGGCGGCGAACAACAGCATCCGCGGCGGGGTCGTCGGCGACCACTCGGCGCCGTCCTTCGCCGCCGCCGCCGACGGGGTGCGCGGCACCGCCGGGGAACGGGCGCGCGAGCGCCGTGCGCGGGCCGGCGCGTCCGCGGCGGTCGAGGGCGCGGCCCGTCTCTGACCGTCGCCCGATCTTCCGCCGACCCCTGCCGGTCCCCTGTCGATCCCCGCGAAGCGGAGCCGCCGAGATGGCCACCCTGCCGATGAAGCTCGCCACCACCGCCTTGACCGTGCTGCTCGCGGCCGGCGTCGCCACCGCCGCGCCCCGGGCGGAGGCCGTCGCCGCGCCGGACCTGCCGACCGCCGTGGCGGGCAACCCGTTCGTGGACGGTTGGTACGCCGACCCGGACACCATCGTCCACGGCGACACCTACTGGGTGTACCCGACCACGTCCAAGACCTACGCCGAGCAGACCTACCTGGACGCGTTCTCCTCGCGGGACCTCGTGCACTGGACGAAGCACAGCAACGTGCTGACGACCGCCGCCGTCCCGTGGGCGAGGTACGCGCTGTGGGCTCCCGCCCCGATCGCCCGCAACGGCCGGTACTACCTGTACTTCGCCGCCAACGACATCCAGAGCGACTCGGCGCTCGGCGGCATCGGCGTGGCCGTCGCCGACCACCCCGCCGGACCCTACCGCGACGCGATCGGCCGGCCGTTGATCGGGCAGTTCCACAACGGGGCGCAGCCCATCGACCAGGACGTGTTCATCGACGACGACGGCCAGGCGTACGTGTACTACGGCGGCTGGGGTCGCGCGAACGTCGCGAAGCTCAACCCGGACATGGTCAGCCTCGGCACGTTCCCCGACGGCAGCACGTTCCGGGAGATCACCCCGGCGGGGTACGTCGAAGGGCCGCAGATGTTCAAGCGGGGCGGCAAGTACTACCTGATGTGGTCCGAGGGCGGGTGGACCGGTCCGGACTACTCCGTGTCCTACGCGATGGCGGACTCGCCGACCGGGCCGTTCACCCGGCTGGACAAGGTCCTCGCGCAGGACCCGGCGGTCGCGCGCGGCTCGGGCCACAACTCGGTGGTGAACGTGCCCGGCACCGACATCTGGTACATCGTCTACCACCGCCGGCCGTTGGGCGAGACCGACGGCAACCACCGCCAACTCGCCTACGACCGGCTGCACTTCAACGCCGACGGCACGATCCGCCGCGTCACGATGAAGGTCCAGGACGACTTCGCCGACGACAACGCGCACGGTTGGAAGACCTACGGCGGCGCGTGGACCGTCCCGGGTGGACGGTTGCAGGCGGCCGCGTCCGCCGGCGGCAAAGCTCTGCTGGACACCAACTTCGGCGACTTCACCCAGGACACCGACGTGACGATCACGTCCGGCGGTGGTGACGCGGGGCTGGTGTTCCGGGCGACCAGGGCGGCGGTGGGCGTCGACGGCTACGCCGGCTACTACGCGGGCATCACGCCGGCCGGGCGCGTCGTGCTGGGCCGGGCCGACAACTCCTGGACCCCGCTGGCGTCCGCGCCGCTGGCGGTGGACGTCGGCACGACCTACCGGCTGCGGGTCACCGCGGTCGGCACGTCGATCAGGGTGTACGTCGGCGACCTGACCACGCCGAAGATCGGCGTCACCGACGCGACGTTCGCCTCCGGCGGCAACGGGGTGCGGGTGTTCAACGCGGCGGCGGCGTTCGACGACGTCGCGGTGGGCCCGGCCGTGGGCGGCGAGGTCAACCTCGCCCGGGGCCGACCGGCCACCGGCTCGACGCCGTGCGCGGCGGGCGAAGGACCGGAGAAGGCGGTCAACGGCACCGTGACCGGCGGCAACTCCGACAAGTTCTGCTCGGCCGTGCCGGGCGCGTGGCTGACGGTGGACCTCGGCGCCTCCCGGTCGATCTCGCGGTTCGAGGTCGCCCACGCGCAGGCGGGCGGTGAGGACGCGGGCTTCAACACCCGGGCGTTCAGCCTCTCGGTGTCGAACGACGGCACGACCTGGCGGCGGGCGGTCGGGGTGACGGGCAACGGCGCGGCCACCACGGTCCACCCGGTCACCGGCGTCGCGGGCCGTTACGTCCGGCTCGACGTCACCACGCCGACCGGGAACGCCGACCCGGCCACCCGCGTCTACGAGCTGCGCGCGTTCGGCTGAGGTCGGTGCGGGGCGGCCGGGGACCACGCGCTCGCCGCAGGTCTCCGGCCGCCCGCAGGGGGCGCGTCGAGTGGCTGACAGCGGCTCGACCGGGCGTCGAGGTCCCGCGTTACTCGGCGATTTCCAGGGTGATGTCGCCGAAGGCGGTGCACTGGCAGGCGAGGCGGTGGTCGCCGTCGACGCCGAGCACGTCGAGCACGACCAGTTCGTCCTCGTCGGGCGGGCTCAGGTGCGTCGCGCCGGACGTCACCCGGATGACGCAAGCGCCGCACTGCGCGGCCCGGCAGCCGAACACCAGCGCGGTGCGGTGCAGGTCGTCCACTTGCTGGAGGGTGGTGCCCGCCGGCACGGCGAACCGCTCGCCGGCGATGGTCACCGTGATCATCGCGCCTCGCCGCGGCTGGCGGCGGCGGTCGGGCTGTCCGGCGTCACCGGTGCCGCGAGATCACCCGTCGCGGTGGTGTCCGCGACCAGCGCGGCCATCTCGTCCATGAAGTTGGCGTAGTTGTCGTGCGCGTCGGCGAAGATGCGGCCGGTGGTCGTGCCGCCTTTGATGACCTGGCCGCCGAGGTGGCGGTGCATCTGCCGGAAGAGGCCGAAGAGCTGGACGCAGCCGAGGTAGGCGGCCTCCAGGCCGGCGTCACCGGCCTCGGCGACCCAGGTCTTCAGGGCCGGCTGCCGGTCGTAGACCAGGCGGAAGAAGCGCTTCCAGTGCTCCGGGACGAACCGCAGGTTGTTCGCCCGCGCGGCCACCACGCCGTCGTGCCGGTAGTTGACGTGGAACAGCGCGTCGAGCATCAGCATGAACGGCAGCTGGTAGCCCGACGCGACGCCGTTCACCTCGTCGCCGACCCAGCCGTAGGTGACCTGCAACCGGCGGAACTGGTGCGCGTCGATCCGCGGTATCAGCATCTTCGTGTACGTGTAGACGTTGCGCAGGGCCGCGCGGACCATCGTCAGCGCGAGCGTCCCGCCGGCCCGGTCGTCCACCGCCGCGCATTCCAGCGCGTACGCGCCCCACCCGTACAGCGGCACGCCGAACGCCTCCACGGCGAAGAACGACCGGTACAGGTCCAGCTCGCTCTGGTTGCCCTCGTCCAGCCGGAACGGGTGGCGCATCCGGTCCAGCGACACCAGGTCGGCGTGGGTGATCGGCTCGCCGTCGGTCGAGCCGTCGAGCTGCCAGGCCATCATGGTCATGACGATCTGGCTGAACCGCGGGATCGTGCCGACCTCGGCGGCGACGAGCGTGAGCAGCTCGTGCAGCGGGTCGGGCATCGCGCTGGGGCCCAGCGCGGGGTCCTGCTCGGGGTTGCCCTGCCGCCACAGGTGGTTGAGGTAGATCAACGGGACCAGCAGCGCCTCCAGCCGCTCGGGCGGCAAGTCGAGGGCGTGCCGCCAGAGCTCGGCGACCGGGGGGAACTCCCCGGCGTTGGTCTCGAACCAGGACCGGAACCCGACCTCGTCGTGCCGGACGATCTCCGCGCCCGCCGCGCGGCACAGCTCCGCGACCCGGCCCAGCGGTCCGGGGAAGTCGAACACGGGCACGCGGGTCTGCAGGAAGCCCGTCTCGGTGGACGCCAGCGCCGTGACCGAGGCCAACGGGCCCAGTTCGGCGAAGTCGAGCAGGACGCCGGCCGGCGGTGCCAGCGCGAGCACCGACTCCGTTCGCCGCTCGCCTTCGAGCACGAGCAACGGCACCTCCAGCGGGCGTGCGCCCAGGATCCGTCTCTCCGCCTGAGGCACTTCGAGCGATAATCGGGACAACGGCACCACGGCCCGTTCGGCGGACATGGAATGCTCTATGACGTGCATTTCTCGCACTTATCCTCCAGCTCGGGAAGTTGTCTTCACACGATCGATTCGGTGTTGTGCGCGGCCACCACGAGCCAGGCGCCGGATTCGCGGCAGAGGGTGAACGTGAAGATTCCGCGACGCACACCGGTACCGCTTCCGTCGGGCCCGCGGTCACCGACCATCTCCCACCGGTAGTGCGCCAGTGCGACGTCCTCGCGCAGCATCCGGATGTCCAGGTCCAGCGTGCGGACCGAGCTTTCCGCGAACCGCTGCGCGTGCCGCGCCGACTGGTCGGCGAAGATCTCCGCCCGACCGCGCATCCGCCGGCCCACGACATCGACGAAGTCCGCGTCCTCGGCGAACACGGAGAAATGCCGGACGAGATCGTGGTCGTTCCACCCGGAGATGAAGACCTCGATCGCTTCCGCGACTCCTGCGGTATCCAACTCGCACCCCATTCCAGCTCGCCGCGCCGACGCGGTCGACCACCTCCACCACACCATCGAGATATACACGTCCTACGTCTGGCTGCCAAATTATTCCGCGCGACCCGGAAGGCAATGCGCCGAACCACTACAATGCGTTCGACGAATGGCGGTTGACGAGAACTCCGAACCGTGGCAGCGGTATTGGGAATTCGAAACAATTCCCGATCGTGGAGATCGAGTCCACGCCGCGAGGCACGACGGGGAGCCGAGATCGCCCGATCGCCCGCGACGGGACCGGCCGGCGCTGGCCGCACGACGTGGTGGCGCGGGTCGTCGCGGTCGCGGCCCGGCTCGACGGCTGCGCGGCGAGCTACCTGATGACGCACGTGATCCGACGGCGGCCCTGTCGATCAGGGCCGCCGTCACCGGCTCGATCCGAGTGGCGGGATGTCCGCCCCCGGGTCAGGCGATGGTGCAGGCCGTGCCGTTGAGGGTGAAGGCGGTGGGCTCGCCGGTGCCGCCGGTGTGGTCGGCTTGGAAGCCGATGCCCACCGAGGCGTCGGGGGCGATGGCCGCGTTGTACGACACGTTGCGGGCGGTCACCGCACCGCTGGTCGGGCTGTAGGTGGCGTTCCAGCCGCCGGTGATCCGCTGCCCGCCGGGGAGCGTGAAGGCGAGGCTCCAGCCGTTGACCGGCGTGGCGGAGGTGTTGGTGATGGTGATCGCGGCGGTGAGGCCGGTGTTCCAGGCACTCACCGAGTACGCGACGCGGCAGCCGGTTCCGCCGGGCGGCGTCGTCGTGGTCGTGGTCGTGCTGGTCGTGGTGGTGGTGGTGGTGGTCGTCGTGGTGGTGGTCGTCGTCGGCGTGGTGCCGTCGAGACCGAAGAAGCGGATCACCTGGGCGGCGTCGACGGGGATGTTGTGCGTGACGCCCTGCATGCTGATGGCCTCGACCGGGGCTTGGCCGCCGCCGCTGCCGTAGCGGGTGCGGGTGTAGCCGGACTGCGGGGTGTCGGTGAACGTGGGCGTCTGGCTCAGGCCGTGGACGTTGGTCCACTGCTTCACCTGCTCGCCGAAGTTGGGGTAGCGCAGGGTGTCGTCGTTGGTGCCGTGCCAGATCTGCACCCGGGGCCGGGGACCGGTGTAGCCGGGGTAGGCGCCGCGCACGAGGTCGCCCCACTGCTGGGCGGTCTTGATGAGCTGGCCGCCCGAGCACTGGCTGTTCCACTCGGAGCCGTTGGTGGTGGCGAAGCAGGCGAACGGGACGCCGGCGAACGACGCACCCGCGGCGAACACGTCGGGGTAGTCGCCGAGCAGGACGTTGGTCATCATCGCGCCGGACGAGGTGCCGGTGGCGAAGACGCGGGACGGGTCGCCGTTGTGGCGCTGCTTCACGTAGTCGACCATCGCCACCAGCCCCACCGGGTCGCTGCCGCCACCCCGCCGCAACGCCGCGGGCGAGGACACGTCCCAGCACTTGCTGCTGCGCGTCACGGTCGGGTAGATCACGACGAAGCCGTACCGGTCGGCCAGCGACGCGTACTGCGTCTGCGCGTGGAACCCCGGCCCCGATCCGCCGCAGTAGTGGATCGCCAGCAGGATCGCAGGCTTCGCCGCCACCCGGTCCGGCACGTACAGGTGCATCTGGAGGTTGGTCGGGTTGGCGCCGAAGTTCGTCACCTGGGTGAGGCTCGCCGCCGAGGCGGCCGGCGGTGACGACATCGCCACCAGGGTCGCGCCCACCAGACCGGTGACCGCCGCGACCACCCCGACCAACGCGTCCTTCAGCTTCATCGCTTCCTCCGCGTCGACGGTGACCCGAAACGTTACGAAGTATCAAGCGAAACGATTCGGGTCGGCAAGCCTTGGAACGGCCGGCGTCTCAGCAGGTCCCGGGCGGAAGGCGGTCCGGACGGTCAGCCCAGGCACGACCGGACGGCCGCGGCCAGGCCGGCGGCCCGCGGGTCGTCCGCGCGGTAGTTCCACAGGTTGGTGACGTAGCCGAAGCCGACGCGGGCGTCGGGGTCGCCGAACGCGATCGACCCGCCCGAGCCCGGGTGGCCGAACGACGACGGGCCGACCATCGGCAGCGGCGCGCAGGACCGCCAGAAGCCCAGGGACATGTTGAAGGAGCGGTCTGCCGGGAGGTCGAGCCCGTCCGGCACCCCGTACATCCGCGTCCGGTCGGTCTGCACGGCGGTCATCGCCTCGACCGTCGCCGGGTCGAGCAGCCGCACGCCGTCGACCTCGCTCACCGTGGCCGCGTACATCCGGGCCAGCGACCGCGCGTCCGAGACCATGTTCGCGGCCGGGAACTCCGCCGCCCGCCACTCCCGCGTGCGGAAGTAGCCGGTCGTGGGGTCCAGGGCCCCGCCGAGCGAACCCGCGTGCATCTGGACCGCGTCCGGGGTCCACATCGACTGGACCCACGCGGTCACGGTGTCCGCGTCGAGACCGGTCGTGGCGATCATCCCGGCCAGCAGCTCCTCCACCGTGAACGGCGCGGCGTCCTCGAACCCGGCCACCCGCGGCTCCTGCTCCTCCGGCAGGCCGATCCAGGCGCTGAGCCCGAGCGGACCGGCCACCTCCTCGGCGAAGAACGCGCCCAGGGACTTGCCGGTGATCCGGCGCACGACCTCGCCGACCAGGTACCCGTAGGTGACGGCGTGGTAGACGTGCCGGGTGCCCGGCTCCCACAGCGGGGGCTGCGCTTCGAGCGCGCGGATGACCGGGTCCCAGTCGCACGCCTGCTCGAACGTCAGCGGCCCGTCCACGACCGGCAGGCCCGCCTGGTGCGACAGCAGCCAGCGCACCGGGATCCCGTCCTTGCCGTTGGCCCCGAACTCCGGCCAGTACCGGGTGACCGGGTCGTCCAGGTCCAGCAGACCGCGGTGGACCAGCAGGTGCGCGCAGATCGCGGCGGCGCCCTTCGTCGTGGACGCGACCTGGACGACCGTGTCCGAGGTCCACGGCCGGTTCGCGGCGCGGTCGGCCAGGCCGTCCCACAGGTCCACCACGGGACGGCCGTCCACGTAGACGCAGCACGCCGCCCCCACCTCGCCGGGGTCGTCGAAGTTCGCCCGGAACACGTCCGCGACCTTCCCCCAGCCGTCCTCGACACCCGAACCCGCCGTGATCGCCATGTCGCGCTCCTCCTCGTCGTCGCGGGACCGGCCGTCCCGCGCCGGAGCCACGATCACGTGCCGTCCTGACACCGGGCCGCCACCGCGCTGACACGGCCCTGACGCCGCGACCCAGCGCCGGCGCAGGCCGGCGAGCAGGAGCGCGAGCGGGCGGTCGGCCCGTGCGGCGCGGTCCGGGCCGTCCCGGGTCGCCCGGGCGATCGCGCCCACCAGCTTCAGCACCTCCGCGGGGTCCGCGTCGTCCCTGATCCTCCCGGGCTCCACCGACCGGGCTCCCCCGGATGCGCCCCTCTTCCGCCGACCTCCACCCGGTCGTCCGCCGGCTGGTCCACCGTCGGCGCACCCGTGGCGTGGACCGCGGGACCGGTCGGGGAAATCGTGCTCCCGCAGCGTTTCCGCCGAGTACCTTGACCGCATGCCCACCGTCCACGCGCTGACGTCCTACCCGATCAAGGGCTGCGCCGGGGTCGTCGTGGACCGGGCCGAGGTCGGGCCGACCGGGTTGGTCCACGACCGGCTCTTCGCACCGGTCGGGCCGAGCGGGTCGACCGTCTGGCAGGGCGAGGCGCCCCGGCTGGCGGCCGTCCGGGTCCGGGTGCTGCACGACGGCGCGAAGCTCGCGTTGAGCGCACCGGGCGCGGGCGAGCTGGTGCTGGACGTGATCGCGGACGGGCCGGGCCGGCCGGTCGACGTGGAGAAGTGGCCGGGGTCGGGGATCGACCAGGGCGACGAGGCGGCCGAGTGGCTGTCCGAGGCGATCGGCACGCCGGTCCGCCTGGTGCGCGAGCCGTCCCGGGAGAGCCGGGCCCGCGCCGGGCTCGACCTCACCGCGCTGCACGTCCTGTCGCTGTCCACCTTGGACCACCTGAACGAGCGGATCGCCCGGCGCGGCGCGGAACCGGTGCCGATGGACCGGTTCCGGCCGAACGTGGTGATCACCGGCTGGCCCGAGCCGCACACCGAGGACCGGGTGGGCCGGATGACGGTAGGCGGCGTCGGGATCGGCTTCGGCGAGTTGGCCATCCGCTGCGCCGTCACGCTGGTCGACCAGCCGACCGGGGTGCGCGTCGGCCCCGAGCCGCTGCGCACGCTGGCCGACTACCGCCGCGCACCCGACGGCGTCAGCTTCGGCCTGAAGGCCTCCGTACTGACACCCGGCCACATCGCGGTGGGCGACGAGGTCACCGTCACCGAATGGCGTTGAGCGCAGGTCCGACCCGCCGTTCGGCGCGGTGTCGGCGGACGACCCACGTCGGGCCCGCCGTGACGCGTCACCCGTCCGGCTGGTTGGTGGCGATCACGACGGCCGACGCGGCGGTCCAGCCCAGGGTGGCGTAGAGCGCCTGCCCGTCCGGGCTGGCGACGAGGATGCCGTGGCGCGCGCCGCGGGTCACGGCCGCCGCCGCGAGGGTCGCCACCACCACGCTGCCCAGGCCCCGGCGACGGTGCGTCGGGACGGTCTCGATCCGGTCGAGGACGGCGTCCTCGCCGGTGATCGCGGCCTGACCGCTCGCGGCCGGTTCGCCGGACGAGTGCAGCACCTCGACGCGCACCACCCCGGTCCCGCCGGCGGTGGTCCGGTACTGGTCCGGAACCGCACGTCGGGGGTGGTCGGCCAGGGCGCGGGTCATCAGCCACTCACGGGTGCGCTTGACGTGGAGGCCGGCGTCCCGCAGGACGCGCTCGACGTTGTCGGGATCGGTCGTGGGAACGGTCAACCACGTGGCCTTCCCGTCGGCGGCGGCCTCGTCTGCCAGGGCGCGCACGACCGCGGGATCGTCGTGCAGGGCGAGGATTTCACGGTAACGCCCCGGGCGGTGCTGCAGCAGGTGCAGACCGCCGCCCGCCTCCTGCGGCGTGGCCCAGCCCCGGCACGCGCTCCAGCCGCGCTCCCAGCGGCGGACCAGGTCGGTGAGGGTCGTGTCGGTCGGTGCGGAGCCGGTCGTCATTGTTGCAACTATATGGCAATAGACCTCGACCGGCGAGCGCAAGGGTCCGAACGGTGGCCGCCTCGCCGACCGTTCTCACCAGGGCGACCCCGGCCAGTCGGCGGCTTTGCGCAACATCACCCGAATGGCCGATGCCAACCGGGGGTGGCGTGCCAACACTGACCGAGGCTGGGAGCGCTCCCAGAAAGAGCGCGAGGCAACGCCCGGCAGCCATCCGGTTCCCGCGCATCACACCTGGAACCGCTGAAGTCCACGTCGTCGATCAACGAAGATTTGGCGGTAGACATGCTTCACCCTTCTGGGAGCGCTCCCACTCCAGGGGCGCTGACCGTGCGGGTCCCGTCCCGCCCCGGTTCCCTGTGGCGGGTGTCGGCGGTGCTCGGCGCCTGCCTGGCGCTGCTGACGACCCTGCTGGCGACCTTCGGCGCGGGCACGGCGTCCGCGCACGGCGCCGTCAGCGACCCGCCCGCGCGCCAGTACGCCTGCTACCACCGGTGGCCCAACGGCCCGACGCAGCAGATGGCCACCGAAGACCCCATGTGCTACAAGGCGTGGCAGTCCGACTCGTCGGCGATGTACAACTGGAACGGCCTGTTCCGCGAGGGCGTCGCCGGCAACCACGAAGCGGCCATCCCCGACGGTCAGCTGTGCAGCGCCGGTCTGGCGCACAACGGGCGTTACGCCGCGTTCGACGAGCCCGGCAACTGGAAGACCGTCGACCGCCCGAGCCGGTTCACCCTGAACCTGCACGACCAGTCGTCGCACGGCGCCGACTACATGCGCGTCTACGCCACGCGGCAGGGCTTCGACCCGAAGACCCAGAAGCTGCGCTGGAGCGACCTGGAGCTGGTCGGTCAGACCGGGCGGATCGCCACCGGCAGCACCACGCCGGTCGAGGTCAACGCGCCCGGCCGCACCGGCCACCACGTCCTCTACACGGTGTGGCAGGCCAGCCACCTCGACCAGTCCTACTACTTCTGCAGCGACGTCAACTTCACCGGTGGCGGTCAGACCACGACCACGACGACGACCACCACCACCACGACCAGCACCACCACCACGACCACGGACGTCCCGGCACGGGGTTGCTCCGCGACCCTGCGCACGACGTCCCAGTGGAACGGCGGCTTCCAGGCCGAGGTGCGCGTGACCGCCGGTTCCGCGCCCATCACCGGCTGGGCGGTGACCTGGACGTTCGCCAACGGCGAGCGGATCAACTCGATCTGGAGCGCCGCCGCGACGACGACCGGCACCTCCGTGACCGCGCGCAACGTCAACTACAACGGCGCGCTCGGCGCCGGGGCGAGCACCACGTTCGGCTTCGTCGCCTCCGGCGCGCTCGGCACCCCGTCCCTCACCTGCACCGCGTCCTGACCGCCCGACGCCCGGCCGGCCGCACCACGTCGGGGCGGCAGGCCGGGCGGTGTGCCCGCCCCCGGACTCGCGGACGGCCCGACGCCAGGCGGCGGCGCGCAGCAGGCGCGGGCCGTTGAGCCCGACGATGACACGCGCCGGCGATGACCAGGTCGGCGACCACGACGCGACGGGCCGGGTGAGGTCCGCGCCGGCACCACCCATCGCGATGCCGGTGTGCGCGGCGGCCGGCGCGGGTGCGTCGTTGATGCCGTCACCGACCACGGTCACCCGGTGCCCGTCGGCTTCGAGTTCGCGCACGGCGGCGACCTTCTCGTCCGGCAGCAACCCGGCGCGCACGTCGGTGATGCCGACCCGGCCGGCGAGCCGGTCGGCGGTGGCGCGGTGGTCGCCGGTGAGCAGGACGGGCGCGGCGCCGGTGAGCCCGGTGACCGCCCCGACGCGGACCGACCCGCCTCAGCGGTCTTCCACCTCGTCGTGCCACCCGGTGAACGGGTCGACGAACTCCAGCTCGTCGGCCAGCGCCAGCTCCTCGTCGGTCACCAGCGCCTCGCGCAGCGCCGACGTGATCTCGTCCGGCACGGCGGAGGCGGTGATGACCACCAGTTCCTGCGACCGGTCACCGTAGTGGGGGTCCCACACCGCCGACGCGATCGCCCGGCGCTCGGCGGGGTACTCCGACCAGTCGTCCACGGCCGCGAGCCACGGCCCGAGGTTGCCGACGTTCAGCCCGCCGCCCGCGGACTCCAGCCACAGCGCGACGTCCGGCTGACCGGCCAGCCACACGCGCCCGCGGGTGCGCACGACGCCGTCGAGCAGGACGTCGACGGCCTTGTGCAGCCGCACGGGGTGGAACGGGCGGCGCCCGGTGAAGTGGACGACGGCCACGCCGTGGGCCGGCCGCAGCGGCGGTTGCCCGTGCAGCAGGGGGCCGAACCCGTCGTCGAACCGACCGCGCCGCGCGCCCTCGGGGATGGCGGCCAGCAGTTCCGGCACGTCCAGCCGGTCGCGGTCCCGGCGCGGCGCGAGGGGTGACAGCCGGTCCAGCACGGCGCCCAGGACCGGGTCGCCGCCGCCACCGGTCAGCACGATCGCGTCGGCGAACTCCGCCTGCCCCACGACCACCTGGGCCACGGTCCGCTCGTCGCCGTCGACCGCGCCGAGGCCGCGCTCGGCCAGCGTGTCGTCGCCCGTCGCGTCGGCGAGCCAGGTGGCGCGGTCGACCACGGCGATCACGGCGTGCACCCGCACGTCGACCTCGCGCAGGGCGAAGCAGACCGCTTCGGGCTCCAGCGCCGGGTCCAGGTGCACGACCACCCGGCCGCCGAGGCGCTCCAGCAGCGGCAGCAGGTCCAGGCGCAGGGTGCACGAGACGCAGCCGTGCGCCAGTTCGAGGACGGTCAGTTCGCCGTCCACCCAGCGGCGCACCACGCCCTGCGCCAGGTCGCGCAGGTCGTGCCGGACGAGCACCGATCCCGGCGTCGCGCGCCAGACCTCTTCGGCCACGTCGTGCCGCGCCAGGCCGGACACCAGTAGGACCTCGGTTCCCATGTGGGCTAGCCTAACGGAAACGATTGTCGTTTCAAACTGGAGGTAGCGTGTCGTCACGGCACTGCCAAGTCACCGGGCGCAAGCCCGGCTACGGCAAACAGGTCTCGCACTCCCACCGGCGCACCTCGCGCCGGTGGCTGCCCAACACGCAGCGGCGGCGGTTCTGGCTGCCCTCCGAGAACCGGCACGTCGTGCTGACGCTGTCGACCAAGGGCATCAAGACCGTGGACAAGCGCGGCATCGAGGCCGTGGTGGCCGAGCTGCGCCGCCAGGGGGTGAAGGTCTGATGGCCAAGAGCACCGACGTGCGGCCGATCATCAAGCTCCGCTCCACGGCGGGCACCGGCTACACCTACGTGACGCGCAAGAACCGCCGCAACGACCCCGACCGGCTGGTGCTGCGGAAGTTCGACCCGGTGGTGCGCCGGCACGTCGACTTCAAGGAGGAGCGCTGATGGCGAAGAAGTCCAAGATCGCCAAGGACCGGCAGCGGCGCGAGACCGTCGCCCGGCACGCCGAGCGGCGCGCGGAGCTGAAGGAGATCATCCGCACCGACCCCGAGCGGCGTGCCGAGGCCCAGCGCGCGCTGGGGAGGCTGCCGCGCGACGCGTCGCCCACCCGCCTGCGCAACCGCGACACCGTGGACGGCCGCCCCCGTGCGGTGTTCCGCGCGTTCGGGCTGTCCCGGATCAGGCTGCGCGAGATGGCCCACCGGGGCGAGCTGCCCGGCGTGACCAAGTCGAGCTGGTAGGAGGGAACCGTGCCCCGCCCCGAGCGCCCGGCCAAGCGCCGCGTGAACGTCCTGCACAAGGAGGGCGTGACCACAGTGGACTGGAAGGACGTGGCGCTGCTGCGCAAGTTCATCTCCGACCGCGGCAAGATCCGGTCCCGCCGGGTCACCGGTCTGACGCCGCAGCAGCAGCACCAGGTCGCCACCGCGATCAAGAACGCCCGCGAGATGGCGTTGCTCCCCTACCCCACCAAGGGTCGCTGACCGATCCCCGGGTGCGCCCCGCCGCCACGGCGGGGCGCACCGCACTCCCCCGACAGGTTGACACCCGATACGGGCGTCCCGGTCACCGTGTTGTCCGGCTTCCTCGGCGCGGGCAAGACCACGCCGCTCAACCACGTGCTCGCCAACCGCGAAGGCCGCCGGCGCCTCGCTCGTCGCCGGCCGCGGCGGCGAGCGCCTGGTCGAGCTGACCATCGGCTGCACCTGCTGCACGCGGCGGTTCCCCGACCCCCTGCTACCCGTGGGACGACGTCGACGCGCACGAGCACGTGTTCCTCCTCCCGCGCCTCCCGCTGACCGGCGGCGTCCGGGTGGGGTTCCGGCGCCGCCGCGCCCGGCGGGGTCAGAGGTGGCGGCAGGGCAGTTCGAAGAACCAGGTCACCGGCTCGTGGTCCAGCCGGCCCACCGGCCCGCCCGCGGCGCACTGCGCCCGTGCCCGGGCGACGCTGTCACCCCACGGGACCCCGGTCAGCACGACCGCGGGGTCACGCAGGTGCTGGCTCACGCTCACCAGCACGACGAACGCGATCACCGACCGGGCGGCGACCACCCCCAGGTGCTGCCACCGCCGGGCGGGCACGGAGGCCAAACCGACAGCCATCGCGGTGAACAGGAACAGGCACGGGGCGATGCTGTAGCGCTGCCCGGCCAGCACCACGTCCGGCTGCTGCACCTGCAGCACCGCGGCCCAGTTGGCGGTCAGCGACACGACGATCACGATCGCGCTGAGCGCCGCGCCCAGCACCGCCACCAGCCTGCCCGCCCGGTCGCCCCACCACAGGCCCGCCGCGATCGGCACGGCCGCCGCCACGAGCGCGGCCAGGACCGGCAGGTTGCCCTGGCCCGGGTAGATCCGGGCGACCTGCTCCGACCCGGTGAACGCCACCACCGGCACCCGCAGCACGCTCGCCAGCGCCACCTGCACCGGGTCGACCGCGTCGTGCGAGTAAGGGGTCCGCTCGGCGAACAGCATCACCACGCCCTGCACCAGCGCGCCCACCAGGAAGGCGATGGGCACCTCCTTGCGCGGCAGGGCCAGCCGCAGCAGCGCGACCGGCACGAGCAGCAGGCCCAGCGGGCTGGACAGGGCGGCCAGGAACGCGAACAGCGCGAGCGGCACCCGCGGTGCGTTGCGCCACAGCAACGCCCAGAACATCCCGTAGAGCAGGAACCAGTGCAGGTTCGTCATGTTGTTCACCGGCTCGGAGTTGCCGGCCGGCAGCACGACCACGAGCGCCGCGAGCGCGAACCGCAGCGGCACCCACCGCAGGTAGGCGCCCGACGCCGCGAACGTGATCAGGGCGACCGCGACGCGCAGCACCGCCGCCGAGACCGCGAAACCCGCGGCGGCCCACTCCAGCGGGAGCAGCGCGACCGGCTCGGCCACCAGCCGGGGCAGCGCGTGCAGGTACCCGCCGTAGGGCGCCACCAGGTTGGACCACGCGGGCCGCGTCACCGCGTCCAGCAGGAACCGCGCGCCGTCCTCGGCCCACAGGTGGTCGAGCCGGGCCCGACCCGCCGGGTACAGCAGCAGGAACCCGAGCGCGCCGACGAACGCGAGCGCGTACCCGGTCGCGGTCCGGCCGCGTGGCGCGGGAGGTCCGGCCGGCAGGGGCAGCAGGCTGCCGGCGAACGCGGCCAGCCGCCGTGCCCCGCTCACCGGCGGGTCCTCGGTCGTCACCGTCATCGGCGGCCCTCCCCTGCGCCAGTCGACTTGGTAGCGGGAAAGTACCCGCACCCCCGCGGGCGTCCTCCGGTCAGGGTGCGACGAGTTCCCGGCCGCGCTCGTAGCGCGACCACTGCTCGGCGGACACGGTCGTGATCGGGGACGAGTTCAGCGCCGCCACGTCGACCGAACCGACGACCCACAGCTTCCCGTCCAGCAGCAGCCCGAGCACGCCGTCCGGTGACCGCACCGCCTCCGCGCCCGCGGGCACGCGCGCCGCGACCGGCAGCGAGTCGACCACGGCGGGCCGTCGCGCCAGCACGCCGCGGGCGAGTTCCTTGGCCACCGACCGGCGTTCGAAGCGCAGCACCTCGTCGCCCACCACCAGGTCGACGGTGTTCTCCGGTGACGGCACGGCGAAGCGGTCGAGCGCGCTCGCCTCTGCCTTCGTGGCGCAGCCGGCCAGGCCGACCGCGTCGAGGCCGAAGTGCCGGATGTCCGTCGGCGCGTTCGCCCCGCCGATCACCGTGGAGCGCAGCACGTCCAGCGACACCCGGCCGCACGGGTCGGTCGGGTCGATCGGCGCGTGCCCCTCGGCGGTGCGCAGCAGACCGGGGCCCTCGCGCCACACGCCCGGGATCAGCACCGGGTCGAACGGCTGGCGGGTGAAGTCGGCGTTCCAGAACGTGATCGTGGTCCCGTGGTCGGTCGAGTGGGCGATCGCGAAAGCCGACGCGGCGTCGATCCACATCCAGTCCGAGCTGAACGCCTCCACCACCGACCGGGTGCGCGGTTGGTTCGTCGCGGACACCGGCGCCATGCCCTTCTCCCCCAACGCCTCGACGCCCTTGCCGAACATGGGGTCGCGGGAGCGCAGCACGTACTGGCCGGCGCCGTTCGGGTGCGACGCGCGGCCCGTGGTGTCGGTGAACATCAGGTAGAACCAGCCGTCGACGTGCACGACGGACTGCTGGCCCGCGCCGTAGGTGTTCTCGCGGAGGACGTCGTTGGCGGGCACGACGATCGGTTGGCCGTTGTTCCCGCGGGTCCAGGTGATGCCGTCGGAGCTGCTGGCGACGCCGATGGAGCTGCCGTTGGCGTGGTTGTCGCGGGACGCGCCGGTGTAATACATGTAGTAGCGGCCGCCGACGCGGACCACCGACGGGTCGCACACGTGCATCGCGTCGAACCCGGTGGAGCTGCCGGAGAAGACGGGCGCGGCCGTGCTGAAGGGGCCGTCCACCGACGGTCCCTCGCTGTGGAGGATGTCGTCGCCGCCGGGCTGCGCGATGCTCATCTGGCTGCACCACCACGCCCGCACCCGGCCACCCTCTTGCAGCACGGCGGGCGCGTAGTTGTACGGCGCGTCCCCCGCGCCCTGGATCACGACGCCGGCGCTCTCGCGCGGCTTGTCGACGGCGAGTGTGAGCTTCTTCGGCGTTGGCCGCGGGGCCGGCGTGGACGACGTGCTCTTCGGCGCGGACGAGGTGGGCATCGCACCGCTGGCGACCGGGTCGCTGCACGCGGTGACCGTGCCGACGAGTGCGGAGGCAGCAAGCAGCGCGAGAAGCCGTCGACCCGGGGACACGTCACCCAGTCTAGTGGCCGCTCATACATGTGAGTGAGCGGTGCTCACGGACCGTGCAGGCACGGTCGACCTTTACTACTGCTTTACTAATCGGCGTCCGTCCTCAATAATGGGCGCCGAGGGGAGTACTTCCCAAGTGTCTGGCCGGTCAGTACGGACATCTCGTCGATGTCCCCGGCAGGCCGCCCGACAAGGGTGAAGGAGACCTCGGACTTCGGTGTTCGAGGAGCCCTTGATGCCTGTGCACGTCGCCGCTTCGGCGAGCCCGGCCGAGCCCATCGGGTCGACGGGTCTGTGGTTGACCAGCATCGCCGTCCTGGTGGCGCTGCTGGTGGCCGACTTCGTGGTCACCCGCCGCCCGCACGAGGTGTCGCTGCGCGAAGCCGCCGGGTGGTCGGTGTTCTACCTCGCGTTGCCGGTGGCGTTCGGGTTCTGGCTGTGGCAGGCGTTCGACGCGGACCGGGCGCTGGAGTTCATGACCGGCTTCGTGGTCGAGAAGTCGCTGTCGGTGGACAACCTGTTCGTCTTCATGCTGCTGCTCGCCGCCTTCGCCGTGCCCAACGAGGTGCAGCAGCGGGTGCTGCTCTACGGCATCGTCGGCGCGCTGGTGCTGCGCGGCGTCTTCATCGCGGCCGGCGCGGCGATGCTGTCGGCCGGCACGTGGGCGTTCCTGGTGTTCGGGCTGGTGCTGTTCGCGTCGGCGGTGAAGATCCTGCGCGAGGCGATGGCCGGGCACGCCGGGGAGCGTGACATCAACGGGATGCGGTCGGTCCGGCTGCTGCGCCGGCTGATGCCGGTCACCGACGACTACCGGGGCGCCCGCCTGACCGTCCGCGAGAACGGCCGACGCGCGCTCACGCCGCTGGCCGTCGTGGTGGTGGCGGTGTTCGCCACCGACGTGGTCTTCGCCGTCGACTCCGTGCCCGCCGTCTACGGCATCACCGACGACCCCTACCTGGTGTTCGCCACCAACGCGTTCGCCCTGCTCGGCCTGCGCGCCCTGTACTTCGTGCTGCACACCGCGCTGGCGAAGCTCGTCCACCTCAACCACGGCCTGGCGATCATCCTCGCGTTCATCGGCGCGAAGCTGGTGTTGCACTGGGCGCACGGGATCTGGCCGGCCGTGCCCGAGATCCCCACGCCGCTCTCCCTCGCGGTGATCATCCTGGTGCTCGCCACCGTCACCGTGACGAGCCTGCGCTCCAGCCGCCGCGTCGAGCAACCGACCGCCCCACCGGACTGATCACGGCCCACCCCTCTTGGCGGCGGCGACCGACGGCACCCACCCCCCTGTGCCGGGTCGCCGCCGCCTGCCCATTCGGCGGCCAGGCGGTCCGAGGTCAGCCGCGTTCGCCCAGGGTCAGCCGGTCGCGCAGGCCGGCGGCGGTGAACGCGGCGATCAAGGCGTCCCGGCCCTCGGTGAAGTGCGACCAGCTGTCGTAGTGGACCGGCACGACCTGGCGCGCGCCCAGGACCTCGGCGGCCTTCGCGGCTTGCGCGCTGTCCAGCACGATGGTCCGGCCGTCGAACAGGATCGGGAAGCGGGGAGCGCCGGCGAAGAGGACGGCCGTGTCCACCGGGCCGAAGCGCGCGGCGATCTGCTCGACCGCATCCAACGAGGCGTTGTCGCCGCTGACGTAGACCGTGGGCAGGCCGTCACCGGTCAGCACGAAGCCGACGACCTGGCCGGTGATCGGCTCGACCTCCGCGCGGTCCAGCGGTCCGTGGATGGCGGGCACACCGGTCACCGTGAGCGAGCCGCCGTCGGGGCGGTCGAGCCGGACGGGCTCCCAGTCGGCCAGGCCCCGGGCGCCCCCGCCCAGCCGCTGCCCGCCGCCGGGCGTGGTGAGGGTGAGCGGGACGTCGGCGAGCAGCGCGCGGCCCGCGCGGTCGAGGTTGTCGGGGTGCTCGTCGTGCGAGAGCAGGACCACGTCGACGCGGCCGAGGTCGGCCGGCGCGGCGGCGGGCGGTGCGGTCTTGGTCAGCAGGCCGCGCGGCACCGGGTACTCGCCCGGCTCGTCGAACGTCGGGTCGGTCAGGAACGTCAGCCCACCGTAGGTGAACAGGGCGGTCGGACCGCCGAGCACGCGGACGGCGAGCCGCCGGCCGAGGGTGTCGGTCATCAGAACCTCACGGATGATCTAGTGGTTATCCGTGAGTGACGGTAGCCCCTTCTCACGGAAAAACACAACTCGTACCATGAGAGGGTGACCGACGAGCCTGTGCCGCCGCCCGCACCGGGCGCGGAGGACCACCTCGCCCTCGACTTCGTCAACAGCGCCCTGGCGCTGCCCGGCGGGCAGTTCATCGACCTGCTCGGCACGCCCGCGGCGACGAACCAGTGGCTGTTCGAGCGCGGCCTCGCCCCGGCCGACGCCGGGGTGCGGGAGATGTGCGCGAGCCAACTGCGCTCGCTGCGGGAGAACCTGAGGTCGTTGTTCGCCGCACGCGTCGCCGAGGTGCCCGCCCTGCCCTCGGCGCTGTCCGCCGTCAACGACGCGTTGAGCAAGGCGCCCACCGCCGCCCTGTTGCAGTGGGACGAGACGACCGGCCCCTACCGCGCGACGCCGTGCCCCACCAACGAGATCCTCGACCGGGCCCTCGCGACGCTCGCGGCCAACGCGGCCGACCTCCTCACCGGCCCCGACGCCGAACGCCTCACCCGGTGCGGCTCGCCGCCGTGCAACCGCTACCTGCTGCGCCACGGCCGCCGGCACTGGTGCTCCACGCGCTGCGGCGACCGCGCCCGCGCCGCGCGCGCCTACGCCCGTCGCACGCAGAAGGCCGGCTGACCGACGACGGAAGGCGTCCGCCGTCGCCCGATGGGAGGATTCCGGTCGGGAGATCTGCGACTACGTGCGGCGCAGCCGGGCGCTCGCGGTGGACGCGGCGAAGCGGCCGACCTTCGGCAGTCGGCGGCCGGTGTGGGCGACGCGGCAGGCGACCCGGCTGTTCGGCCACCTGCCGTTGCCGCCGGGACGCGCGCAGGTCGCGGCGCTCACCACTGGATGTCGGTCAACGCCTCCAGCGGTGCGCGCTCGTCCAGCGATTCCGGCACGACCAGCGTGTCCGCGGCTCGCAGCGCCGCCGGGAACGTGAAGCCGCACCGCCGCTCCACCTCGTCCAGCCGCACCTGGAACACGCGGAACTCGTCCAGGTCCAGCGATTCCAACTGGTTCAGGTTCTGCGTGAGCACGAACGCCCGCGCCGTCAGCGTGCCCGCCGACACGAACGCGATCACCTTCCAGTACTCGCGCGGCAGCGCCACGCCGCGGAACACCCGGTCGTCCGACTGGAACACCGGGCCGCCGTAGACGCTCACCCTGAGGTCGTCGACGTCCGCATCGGACAGCACCGCGTCCTCCAGCCGACCCCACAGGCCCTGTCGCATGCTCTGGTTGAAGTCGTCCATCTGGGGCGTGATGTTGGTGAAGAAGAACGAGTCGACGTTCGCCCGCTCGGCCACCGCCTTCGGCCCCCACAGCAGGTCCGCGCGCCGCGCCAGGTGACCGCGGTCGAGGCGGTTGCCCCGGTACAGCTCGTCGCCGACCTGGAACTCGGCCGGCACCCGCCGGTCGAGCACGAACGGGATGCCGGTGCGGTTGACGGACTTCAGGTCGCCGCCGTCGATGTTCCACGCCACCCAGAACGCGAACCGCCGCGACTTGCTCTGCGCCAGCGAGAAGTGCGTGTAGTCGATCACGACGGACCCGTTCAGCTCGACCGCGTCCGCCCGGGTCGCCTCACCCAGCTCCGGCACGCCCACCGGCGTGCCGAGGAAGTTCTCGTCGAACCCGACCAGCGCGGCGCGGGTCTGCGGTTCGCGCGGCGGCCTGAGCGTGATGCCGAGCTTCTCGAACACCGAGCCGGGCAGGCACGCCAGCGCGTGCTCGTCCGGGCTGTCACCTGCCTCGCCCGCGAAGTGCAGGCCGGCCATGGTCCGACCGGTCCGACCGTTGGCCGCCTTGAACACCCACGCGGAACCGGAGTCGCCACCCATGCTGATCTCGCCGCCGGCCGCCGGGCGCGCCGGGTCCGGCCCGATCTCGAAGCAGCCGATCTGCCGCGGGCCCACGCCCGGGCCGTAGTCGATCTTCACCAGGGTGTCCACGCGCCGGACGACGCCGTGCGTGACGCCGGTCGTCCGACCGCTCTTGACGACCTTGTCGCCCAGTTCCGGCTCGCCCAGCTCGTCGATCCGCACGCCCAGGTCGAGGATCTCCGACTCGAACCGCCGGTCCTCGATGGTGGCGATGGCGCAGTCCCCCGCCGCGCCCAGGTGCGACCGGACGAGCCGGCCGAGGCGGTTGCGGTCGGTGCGGTTGTCGTCGTGCACGCCGGGCTGCACCACGTCCTCGCCGATGGCGCCGCTCGGGCCGTGCAGGACGTGCCAGTTGCTCAGCACGTACGGCGTGCCGTCGACCCGGTCGTGCACGACGCAGCCGACCGTGCCCGCGGAGATCCGCACGTGACCCACGCTCACGCCCGGCACCACCGGGTCGACGCGCGTCTTGCGGACGTCGCTGACCGTCTCCTCCACCACGTGGAAGTCGACGCGGTAGTCGCGTTGCAGCACGTCGGTGGGCACGGGGACGCCGTCCACCTCGATCGTCCCCGGCAGCAGCGCGGTGCCGAGCGCCCGCAACGCCTCGGGCTCCGCCTTCTGCCGGACGGTGAACTGGATGGCGATCTCGTCCGTCGGCTTGCCGTCGGCGACCTTGTAGCCGATCCCGATCGAGGAGACGTTCGGGTCCCGCAGGTAGTCCGCGCCCTTGGTGCGCACGAACCGCCGCAGCGAGGCGGTCACACCGTTCTTCTTCTTGACCATGAGCGCAAACCCCCTGTGTGCGCGCGTCGGTGGCCTTGCTGTCGACGTCCCCCGATCCGGTGTTAGCTCGGACCCACCGCATTCACCCGTTCGACGTAGTAGGTAGCCACCGAATGCAGTCTCCACTACCGAGAAGGCTGAAAGTTGACCATCGGACGACTGATCGTTGAACTCTGATCGGACCTGTCGCCGCACGTGTGCGCGTGCTGTGGTTCAAGGACGAGCACGTTCCCCGACGACACCCTGCCCTGTTGGAGGAGCCGTGAAGATCGGATACGTAGTGGTGGCGAGCGCGCTGCTGGCCGGCCTCGCCGCGCCGGCCGCCCATGCCGCACCCGTGCCGCAAGCCGACGTGCTGTACGCGCAGCACCCGCAGGCCGTGGCCGGCAGCTACATCGTGGTGCTGAAGCGGCACTCGGACCTGGCCGCCGCCCGGTCCGCCGCGCCGCAGGTCACGTTCACGTACGGGACGGCGCTGCCCGGGTTCGCGATGCGGGCCGGCGCGGCGGAGGCCCGACGGCTGGCCGCCGACCCGCGCGTCGCCTACGTGGCGCAGGACCTGCGGGTCGGGCTG
Organism: Saccharothrix saharensis; assembly: GCF_006716745.1. Classification (NCBI taxonomy): domain Bacteria; kingdom Bacillati; phylum Actinomycetota; class Actinomycetes; order Pseudonocardiales; family Pseudonocardiaceae; genus Saccharothrix; species Saccharothrix saharensis. The sequence goes on from NZ_VFPP01000001.1 coordinate 2,039,183, forward strand.
CCGGGCAACGACCTGGTGGCGCAGGACCTGGTGGTGCAGCCGAACCCGCCGTCCTGGGGCTTGGACCGGATCGACCAGCGCTCCCTGCCGCTGGACAAGAAGTACTTCCACCCGAACACCGCGTCGTCCGTGCGGGCGTACGTCTTCGGCACCGGCATCCGGTACACGCACCAGGAGTTCGACGGCGCGGCCGTGCCCGGTTACGACGCGGTCGGCGGCGTCACCCCGCCCGGCAACGACTGCAACGGCCACGGCACCCACATGGCCGGCACGGTCGGCGGCCGGACCACCGGCGTGGCCAAGGACGTGACGCTGGTGTCCGTGCGGGTGCTGAACTGCCAGGGCTCGGGCACGTACTCGCAGATCATCGCCGGGATCGACTGGGCGACCCGGGACGCGGCGGCCAGTGGCCGGCCCGCGGTGGCGCTGATGACGCTCGGCGGTGCGGCGAACCAGGCGTTCAACGACGCCATCACCCGGTCGATCACCGCGAACGTGCACTACTCGGTGGTGTCCGGCGGCTCGAACGCGGACGCGTGCGCGTACTCCCCCGGCAGCACGCCGTTGGCGACGACGGTGGGGGCGACGGACGCCAACGACGCGAAGGCGAGCTTCTCCAACTACGGGTCGTGCATCGACGTGTGGGCGCCGGGCGTGAACATCACGTCGGCGTGGGGTACGTCGGACACCGCGTACTCGACCATCAGCGGTTCGACGGCGTCGGCGCACGCGGCGGGCGTCGCGGCGTTGTGGCGGCACCGGTTCCCGGGTGATTCGGCGGTGGCGGTGGCGGAGGCGCTGCGGGCCAACTCGACGCCCGGCGTGATCACCAACCCGGGCACGGGGTCGCCGAACCTGTTGCTGTTCATGGGGATGATCCCGGTGTAGGACTACCGCAGGCCGCGGTCGCGGGCGTAGACGGCGGCCTGCGTGCGGTCGCGCAGGCCGAGCCGGCCGAGGATGCGGGAGACGTGGTTCTTCACCGTGCCCTCGCTCACGTGCAGGCGTCCCGCGATCTCGCGGTTCGTGCGGCCGGCGGCGACCAGCCGCAGCACGTCCACTTCGCGTTCGGTGAGCCCGTCGGGGCGGTCGCTCGTCACCGCGGCCGCCAGGCGGGCCGCCGCGGCCGGGTCGAACTGGACGACGCCGGCGTGCGCGAGCCGCACGGCGGCGGCGAGCTCGGCCGCCGGGCGGTCCTTGAGCAGGTAGCCGCTCGCGCCGCCCCGCAACGCCCGGACCACGTACTCCTCGTCGTCGAACGTGGTCAGCATGACCACCTTGGCCCGCTCGTGGCGCAGGAGGCCGAGCGCGTCGATGCCGTCCAGCACGGGCATCCGGACGTCCATCAGCACGACGTCCGGGTCCTGCGCCGCGACCACCTCGACCGCCACCCGCCCGTCACCGGCCGTGCCGACGACCGTGATGCCGGGTTGGAGGTCGAGCAGGGCGGCGATGCTCTCGCGGATGAGCTGCTGGTCGTCCACGACGACCACGCGCACGTCGTTCACGCCGCCGCCCTTCTCGGCACCACCACGGTGAGCCGGGTGCCCGCTCCGCACGTCACGTCGACCGTCCCGCCGACCTGCGCGATCCGCTCCCGGAGCCCGCGCAGGCCGAATCCCTCCCGTTCGGGTGCGAACCCGCTCCCGTTGTCGATGACGGCCAGCCGTGCCTCGCGGGGGCCGCAGTGCACCGTCACGGTGACGTCCGGGCCGCCGTGCCGCACGGCGTTCGTGATGCCTTCCTGCGCGGCCCGGTAGAGCGCCAGCAGGACGTTGGTCGCGTACCGGGACTCGTCACCCGTGCACGTGACATCGGCCCCGAGGGGTCCGGTGAGCCGCACCAGCGCGTCGCCCAACCGGAAGGGCTCGCGGAGTGCCCGGACGGACGTGCGCACGTCCTCCAACGCCTGCCGCGCCGACTGCCGTGCGTCCTCGATCGCCCGATCCGCCACCTCGGCGTCCTGCTGCCGGAACGCCACGGCCTTCTCCAGCAGCACCGACACCGCCGTGAGGTGGTGCCCGATCCCGTCGTGCACGTCCCGCGCCACCCGGTTCCGCTCCCCCGCCGCCGCCATCTCCGCCATCACCACCGCGAGGACCACCCCGATGCCGAACATCACCAGGTCGGACACGTGCCCCACCGACCGGGTCCACCCGGGCACCGTCACCTGGAACGCCACCACCAGGAAGGCCATCACCGCCACCCCGACCCCGACCGCCACCACCCGCCCGAACGCGAAGTACACCCCGAACGGCACCAGCAGGAACAACACCCGCGCCATGCCTGACCCGTCGGCGAACGCGACCACCACCACGAGCCCCGCCTGCACCGCCGTCAACCCAACCAGCCGCCACCGCGGCCCGACCCCGGCCGACCCGCGCTCCCACGACCCCGCCCACCGCGACCCGACCGCATCGAGCGCCACGAGCGCGACGAGCCCGCCGACGAACGGCACCCACCGCGCCTCCCCGAGCCCGCTCAACCCGGCGTAACCCCCGACGGCCAGCACCACCCCGCACAGCAGGGGCGACAACCACGGCAGAGGACGCACGTCCGTAGGCTACGACGCGCCCGAGCCGCCGGGTGCCCCCTTCGACGCCGGAGCGGCCATCGTCGCGCGCCACTCATGTCGAGCCCGGACCTCCGAGCGGCGCCGCCGTCCGACGACCACGTGTACTTGCGACCAACCGCAAGCCCAACGCATCCGACACCGCGAGCAATTTCTCCCGCACTTCCTCCGGAGTGATACCCGTGACCGAAGCGAGTTCCCGAATGCGTCTCACACTCAACGCATTAGCGGGATCGATGAACGGCTTCACGCCATCCTTGTCTAGGGACAATATCGTGCGTTCCACCTTGTCGAGGCCTCGCGCATAACCAGTGAAGGTCGCGACACGAACGTCGACATCCTCGGCCGTAAGCATCGCATTGAAGATTTTTCGTGCTTGGTTCGACTTGGAGCCGACGCTGTAGAGTTCTTCCAGTGCAGCATCACGAGCCCGGATATCACTGCTAGAGATAGCATCCAGGATCAACTCCTCGGCATCGGGTCCGCCGATCTTCGATGCAGCGCCTATAGCAGCTGCAGCAACGCTTCCACCGCGTGCTGCGACCTCTATGATCGTCGGCAAGCTTTCAGGCCTCTGCAGTGCCTCCAAAACCACGAGCACGTCGCACAAAAGTTCATCCGATACATCGACCGCCCGGATCAACCCTCTCAGATGCGGTTCGGAAGCCGGGTCAGCCAGCCCTCCCAGAGCTCGCACGGCGGCATGTTGGATGCTACTGTTCTCGTCCACCAGGGCTTCGACCAGGTAAGGAAGCGCGGCTCTCTCGTTCAGATCCCGCAGCGCATTGATAGCCGCTATCCTGACATCAATCCCCCTGCCGGACAGGTATTCGAGTACGATATCGAGATCTTCTGGTTTGCCGACGCGACCGATACCGGACAGGGCAAGCACCTTTCGCACGTCAGGCGCCCCGCTCAAGCGATCGATGAATGCTACTCGAATGCGCGGATCATTCCGCTCCCGAAGCCTTTCCGTCAGACTTCGTTCAGTATTCTCATCCAAGTCGTGCCTGCAATAGAGGGCCAGTAGCAAGTCGGTCGAAAGACTTGTCTCCCCGGTTCGACCGAACGAACGACCGTAGTCAAGCGCGAACAAGGCAGCCGATGCCAGGTAGGTGTCTTCGTTTAACATGTCGACGAGGCCGGAGATGATGTCGCCCGACAAGCGTTTGCGCAGGAACAGGCCGGCACAGGTAAGAGCGAATTCAATCCCGGCCATCCGGTTCCCGGCTTTGAACGAGGCAAGGGTGCGCGACGGCTGCGACCGCAACTGCCTCGAGAAAATTACTGACTGGAACCAGAACATGGAAATTATCCAGCGCGCGTCGGACTTAGTCCTGAAGATTTCGAGCAGAAGCGATCTAAATGATCGTCCCCACCTGCTTCCCTGCACCTCGATAGCCGTCTGGTAGACACTGTCGAAGATCCCCACCTTCACCTTGAAGAATAACGATGAGAACTGTTCGAGAACCTCGAGTGCGACACGGGAACTCACGTTCGGTTCGTCCACCAGGCATTGTGCCGCGAGAACGATTCGCGATCTGCGCACGGCGGGCTTCTCCGGTCCACCGGATCCGCGCAGGACGGCGAGAAGCGCGTTATCGACATCGTCGTCGTGGCACGACGTGAGGCACAGGCGCAGAGGTTCTCGCCAGGCCTCACTCGCAACGACCTCGCCAGTCCCCTGCGGCCTCCGCTTTCGACTGGTGTGCCCTGCCAACGGAGCGACTCGCGCGCTCAGCGACGATGATTTATCGCGGTCGGGCAGACGGTTCTCCACCAGCGCTCGACCGGCCAGGTATTCTTGGAAGGTGAGGTGGCGAAACTCGAAGATCGGCACCCATTCCCCGACGTGACGCACACGTCCCGCTTCGACTAGGATCGCAGTTCGTCGCTCCAGTTCGCGCAGGAACTCATGCGATCCCCTCTTGTGCACCGCATGCAGATTCGGAAATTCCTCGCGAACCGCGTTCAGGAGGCCGATTATTTCATCTTCCCGCAACTGCTGGACCCCTCGATCGCACATGGCGTAGGAGATATACTCCAGTTGCGGCAGGGCCTCCTGCTTCTCGATGGGTTGGTCCACCTCGCTGCGCCAGTTCAAGAGGACCTCGACGGCGTGCCAGTAGAGGTCGCCGCGACGGGTCGGCAACTTGCCCACCTTGCGTTTCACCAGGGCCATGGTGGTGAGGAGCATGGGGTTCGCGGCGAGCCGGGAGATGCGATCGCTGCTCTGGATCGCCTCCACGAGCTCTTCGGTCACCCTCTTCCGGCGGTGTGGCACCTCGGTGATGGTGACCCAGCGGCGAATGAAGTCCGTCTTGTCGGCGTGGTTGAGCCCGGTGACCACCAGGTGTTCGAAGCCGCGACCCAGCCGATGCCCCATCTCGCGGTAGCCCACGATCCTCGAAGTCACGATGATCGGCGCGTCGGGGTAGGCCACGTGGACCCTCTCCAACTGTTTGGAGAACTTCCGCCGGGCAACGGGGTCGGCGATCTCGTCAAGCCCGTCGATCAGCAGCAGGCACGTGCCGTCCTTCAAGCGATCCATGAGCATTCGGGTCATGGCATCAAGGTCGTCGTCCGACAGCTCGTGCTTCCGCAACGCCTGACGGATGGCGTCGCTCATGGAACCCAGCAGGTGATCGGCGCCGAGATCGCGGCACCGCACGACCAACGGGAGCCAGTCCGCGTCGGGTAGCGTGTCGACGTCCGGCAGGTTCTTCCATGCTTCGTAGTTGCTCGTCCTGAGCAGGTACGCCGTCGCGAACCAGTTGACGAGGGTGCTCTTGCCGGCACCGGGATCGCCGAGGACGACGACCCGCTTCGACTCGCCGAGGCACTGCCCGATCGCCAGCCGATCCGTGGCGTCGGAGGCGTTGGTCCACTTCCGCGCCTTCTCGGCCTTCTTCACCCACTCCTGCGTGGAATCACCGGACGTCTGCCGCTGAGCCCGAAGGGCCACGTAGAGGCGGCGGAGCTCGAACTGCTTCGCCGCCAGGTTCCGGTCGTCTTCCGGTAGGTTGGCCAGATCGATGATGTCGTGTGACCGCAGAGCTATCCGACGGTAGCTCTCTTCGACATCACCCGCACCCGAGTGGCTGCTCCGCGAGTCCGACTCCGTCAACGGGTAGTACTTGCCGAGGGCTTGCAGCAACCCCGCGATAGCCTGCTGCGGGTCGGAGGCGTAGCGCGCGATCACTTCGTCCACGGTGAAGCGGTCCACATCCGCGTCGCGCTCCATCTGGACGATGTAGACCCGATGGTTGCCCCTGCTGCGCGCGGCGTTGATGACCCGGGACGTCCAGAGCATCCCCGCAGCGCGGATCGTGCCGCACAACACGACCGGGCCGTCGAAAGCCAGAGCCTTCTCGGTTTCGGCGAGCACGGATTCGCCGACGACCAGCGTCCCGCGGTGGATGACTTGGTAACCCGCGGCCTCGATCGGCTCCGCGAGGAGATCGGCCAGCCCTTCTTCACCCTCTGCAGCGACCACGAGCACCCGAGGCGTACTCATACGAGCGCCCGGCGAAGCTGTGCGACACCCGCGTCCCAATCACGGACGAGGTCGGCGTACTTGATGTCCGCTAATATCTCCGGTGGCTGCCCACCGCTGAGCCGGACCGGGAGGATCTTGACGGCATGACCGTCCAGCTGCCGAGCGAGCGCCGACATCCACTCCCGACCGATCCACGGCGCCGCAACGCCATCGACTGAATAGCAGAGGATCAGGTAGGAACTGCCCGACAGACCCTGCTGCATCCGTTCGACGATCGAGTCACCCAGGTTGATCTCCCAGTTGTCCAGCCACACGTCGACACCGGCATTCTTCAACTCGGTGGCCAGTCTTTCGGCGAGCGACGCGTCGGATCCTCGATGACTGATGAAAGCGTTGACGCCCATTCTGCCTTCCCCTCCGCTTCGAGGATCCCGGGCTGGACAGCACTTCGACACAGACCCTCGGGCCTATATCGCCTCGACCTGACGGCGTGTTACGCGGGTCAAAAGCGGGGCGGCGCAATCAGCTTCGCAGAGCTTTATCTCCCCTGGATGCACATTGGTCGACTGCGACTGTTCCGACGTTCGCGAGCTGCGGCGGCACGTGCCGGATGGCACCCCCGACAGTGGCCGACCGGCACTCCCGAGGCCGCTACCAGCGGCAATAGCGTCCCCGGCATGACGTTCCTGATGCGGTTCGGTGCGGTTTGCGGTGTGTTGTCGGGGCTGTTCATCGGCCTGCCCGGGGCGGTGGAGGGGTTCGTCGGGGAGACGGCGGCCACCAGCCTCGTGATCGGTCTGTCGCCGGCGCTCGCCGCGCCGCTGGTCACCGCCCTCTTCCTCGGCCAGCCGCGCACCACGCTCGGCACGGTGGGGTACGCGGTGAGCTTCGTGGGGCTCGGGTTGTTCGGCGGGGCGGCCTACGCGCTCAACATCGTGCTGTTCCACCTCGGCGAACCGACGCTCGCGGCACCGAGCGTGGCGGTCCTGAGCGGCAGCGCGGTGGTGTTCGCGGTCGGCACGGTCCTGTTCGGGATCAGCATGATCAGGGCGCACGTCCACCCGCCGGTGCCCGTGTGGGCGTACGCCACCGCCCTGCCGGTCCTCACCTTCGCCGCACGCCTGCCGGACACCCCGCTCACCAGCGCCCTGCACGTCGTCGTCGGCGCGGCGCTGGTCTGGCTCGCCCGATCGGTCTACCCGGCCACCCGCCCGGCCACCACCACCAGCAGCACGATCACGACGAGCGCCGCGTAGGGCACGTACACCCGGGGTCGCCGGCCGCGGGTGCCCACCCACGTCAGCACCGCCGACGCGGCCCACACCAGCGCGGTTCCGCCGGACGCCACGATCATCGGCAGCCGCCCGTACGAGCACACGCCCGACACGGAGTAGTCGCAGCTGCCCGTCGGGGTGAACGCCATCAACCCGTACACGATCGCGACCGGCGCGAGAACGCACAGCAGCACCGTGCCGAGCACGGCCCAACCCCTCATGGACCCGCACGGTAGCAGCACCGCCGTGCGGGTCCACAAAGGACTCACACCTGCGTCACGGCGTCCAGGGCGCGCTCACCGCCCAGCTCACGTCCGCGTCGTACGACGTCGGGTTGTCGTAGGCGTGAGCACCACCGTTGACCGCCACCCACACCTCCTCCGCGTAGTGCCGGACGGAGGCGCCCAGCTCGTTCACCGACGCCAACCGCACCCCGCCGACCCCCGGCTGGGCGCAGAACGTCGCGTCCCGCCGGAACAGGTCGGTGCCGTCCGACGCCCCCAACCGCACGCGGAACGCCGCGTGCCGCAGGTACTGGCCCGGGTGGTTGCGCGACTCGAACGAGTAGCACGACGGCTCGGCCAGTCCCCGCCGCACGACGAACGTCGCGTCGGCCTTCAGCAACGCCGAGCTGCCCGGGGCCACCACGTCGGTCCGGGCCAGGCCGTCCTGGTGCCGCAGGTAGCGGTCGGTGAAGCCGGCCGTGGTCACCCGGAACGACCGCGCCTGGTCCAGCGGCAGGTCCGCGCCACTGCGCCACAGCGGCACGACGGCCGCCCACGTCGTGTCGGCCGCGAAGCTCGTCGCGGTGTCCCACGGGTTCGGTCCGCCGGACCGCGCCAGGTACGCGTTCTCCTGGTAGTGCCGGATGTAGTGACCGGGCATGTTGCGCGACTCCAGCACCGTGCCGCCCGCACCGGCGCGCGGGCAGAACGTGGCGTCCGACGCGAACGCGGCCGACCCGTCACCCGCGTCCGACCGCACCCGCAACGCCGAGTGCCGCAGGAACCTGCCGGGGAAGTTGCGCGACTCGAACGACAGGCACGCCGGGTCGGCCAACCCCGGCCGGGCCCAGAACGTGGCGTCCAGCCGGCCCAGGTCGTCGGTGATCACGTCGGTGCGCGCCACCCCGTCCCGGTGCCGCAGGTGCCGGTCGGTGTGGCCGGCCGTGGTGACGCGCAGCGAGATCGCCTCGCCACGCCCCACCTCGGTGCCCGCCGCGATGGCCAGCACCCGCTGGTTGACCTCGCGGACCCGCGCCTCGGAGACCTTCAGCACCTGCCGGTCGTAGGTGTAGAAGCCGTTGACCTCGTTCTCCACGTCGTACGGTTCGGTGTAGACGGACGCGGACAAGCCGCGGGTGTGCACGAACCGGCCGACCTCCTTGGTGATCTCCACGTACCGCCCGGTCAGCGACGCCTCGTCGGGGAACAGGTCGCCGTACGCGAACCCGGCGCCCGGCTGCCACTCGTGGCCGACGACCCGCCGGCCCAGGCCGCCGAACTCGCCGAGCACGGCGACCCGGTTGGCGTCGGGCGGCCGGGTGGCGCCGGACATCTGGTAGGCGTGGTCGTCGATGACGTCGCCGTTGCCGGGGTCGGGGTCGGAGACGCAGCAGTTGGAGCCCGAGTTGTGGTTGATCAGGCGGGTGGTGTCGATCGACCGGACCAGGTTGACGATCCGGCCCGCGTCGTACTCGCCCCAGCCCTCGTTGAACGGCACCCACTGCACGATCGACGTGATGCCCTTGAGCTGGTCGACCACCCGGCGCAGCTCGGACTCGAAGTGGGCGCGGCCGTTGGGCACGTCGTCCACGGCGTCGAGCGAGGGCATGTCCTGCCACACCATCAGGCCGAGCCGGTCGGCGTGGTAGTACCAGCGGGCGGGTTCCACCTTGATGTGCTTGCGCACCATGTTGAAGCCGAGCGCCTTCTGCCGTTCCAGGTCGAACCTCAGGGCGGCGTCGGTGGGCGCGGTGTAGATGCCGTCCGGCCAGTAGCCCTGGTCGAGTGTGCCGAGCTGGAACACGAACCTGCCGTTGAGCAGGGGGCGCATCACGCCGCCGACCACGGCCTTGCCGAGGGACCGCATGCCGAAGTAGCCGGTCACGACGTCGCTGCCCAGGGTGACGCGCAGGTCGTAGAGGAACGGGTCGTCCGGCGACCACAGCCGCGCGTTGGGCACCGGCACGCGCAGGTGCGCGCCCGTGGTGCCGGTGGCGGTGCCGACGACACGCCCGCCGGTCAGCACCTCGGCGCGCACCTGCTGGCCGGCCGTGCCCTGCACGACCAGGTCGAGCACGCCGGCGGGCACGTCCGGGGTGGTGTCCAGGCGCGTGATGTGGTTGGCCGCCACCGGTTCGAGCCACACGGTCTGCCAGATGCCGGACGCGGCCGTGTAGAAGATCCCGCCGGGGTTCCGGCGCTGTTTGCCGATCGGGTAGGAGCTCCCGTCCACGGTCGACCGCACGCCGACGATCACCTCGTTCGCACCGGCGCGCAACGCACTGGTGATGTCGAACGAGAACGCGTCGAAGCCGCCGGTGTGCGTGCCGACGCTGACGCCGTTGACCCAGACCCGGGTCTCCCAGGTGACCGCGCCGAAGTTCAGCTTCACCCGCCGGCCGCTCCAGCCGGACGGCGTGGTGAACGTGCGGCGGTAGAACATGTGGTCCTCGTGCCGCTTGATCCCCGACAGCGCGGACTCGATCGGGTAAGGCACCAGCACGCCCTCGGCGAGCGGGCGGCCGAACGGCGGCGAGGACAGGTCGGGCGCGCCGGCGAACTCCCAGACGCCGTTGAGGGTGAGCCAGTCCGACCGGACCAGCTGCGGGCGCGGGTACTCGGGCAGCGCGTTGGTCGGTGACACCTGGCCGGTCCACGGTGTCGTCAGGGGCGCCGGTTTCGGTTGCCAGACGGCCGCCGCGGCGGTGCCGGGCAGGGCGAGGACGAGGGTGCTCAGGACCAGCAGTCCGGTCAGGCCGGACAACAGCTTGCGCATGGTGGCTCCACGATCGGCAGGGGTGTGCTGGTGACGTGGGTGCTCTGGTTGCTCAGGAGTGCCGGTGCTCGTGACCTGGGTCACTTGCCGTTCTTACATCGTTGGTACAACGTTGTAAAGCGGTGCCCCGGCCGGCTACGATCCCGGTCGTTCCCGAGAACGGCCCTGCCGACATCGACCCGGAGCACCGGAGGCGCCCCTTGGCCACGCTCAAGGACGTCGCCGCGCTGGCCGGCGTGTCGGTGAAGACGGTGTCGAACGTGGTCAACGGCTACGCGTTCGTGAAGCCGGAGAACCGCCGCCGGGTCGAGGAGGCGCTGACCGCCACGGGCTACCGGCCCAACCTGGGCGCCCGCAACCTCCGCCGCGGCCGGACCGGTTTCGTGGCGCTCGTGCTGCCGGAACTCGTCGTGCCGTACTTCGCGGAGCTGGCCGGGCTGGTGCTCGGCGCGGCCCAGGAGCAGGAGTGGAACGTCCTGATCGAGCAGACCCTCGGCACGCGCGAGGGTGAGCGGGACACGCTGGCGGCGCTCGGCCCGCACATGATCGACGGCGCGATCGTGAGCCCCGAGGCGTTGCAGGTGCGCGACTTCGACGAGCTGGCGCCCGGCATCCCGGTGGTGATGCTCGGCGAGCACTCGGTGGACCTGCCGATCGACCACGTCGGCATCGACAACGTGGAAGCGGCACGGGCGGCGGTGGCGCACCTGGTCGGCCTGGGCTGCACCCGGATCGCGGCGATCGGCGCGCACCCGCACCGCGGCACGGCGGCGCAGCGCGTGGAGGGCTACCGCAAGGCGTTGGTCGAGGCCGGCCTGCCGGTGCGCGACGAGCTGGTCGCGACCGCGGTCAACTACCACCGCCGGGACGGCGCGGAGGCGATGGCGCGCCTGCTCGCCGCGGACGAGCCGCCGGACGCGGTGTTCTGCTTCAACGACCTGCTGGCCGTCGGCGCGGTCCGGGCGGCCGCGGAACGCGGCGTGCGGGTGCCCGCGGACGTGGCCGTGGTCGGGTTCGACAACACCGAGGAAGGCGCGTACAGCCTGCCGTCGTTGACGACGGTCGCGCCGGACAAGGCCGCGATCGCGCGGGCGGCGGTGGACCTGCTGCGGCGGCGCGTGGACGACCCGGAACGGCCGCCGGAGCACGTGCGCACGCCGTTCTCCCTCGAGGTTCGGGAGAGCACGGGCGGCGGCACGGCGGCGTGACCGCCATGGGAATTCCCGATCGGATGAACTCGGGTCGATTCGGCAGGTTCTTCTGTAACCAATACATCGGCTAATTGGACAGCTCTTCACCTGCGGTGTCGTCGTCGGACGACTTCGGGTGGGCGCGACGGCACTTCGGCCCCTCCACCGGGCGTACACGCCGGGGATGGCCACTGATCACCTTCGGCGTGTACGCAGTACCGGAACGCGTTCTTCCCGGCCCTGCACGAAGGAGCGCCGATGTCCCCACTGACCCGACGAACGCTCATCGCCGGCGGCATCGCGAGCGCCGGCGTGACGGTCCTCGCGCCCACCACCGCGAACGCCATCTCCTACCCGTTCACGCTCGGCGTCGCCTCCGGTGAGCCCACCGCGGACGGCTTCGTCATCTGGACGCGCCTCGCGCCCAGCCCGCTCAACGCCGACGGCCTCGGCGGCATGGGCAGCGCCTCGGTCGCGGTGGAGTGGCAGGTCGCGACGGACCAGCGGTTCACCCGGGTCGCGCGCAGCGGCACGGCCACCGCGGCGCAGTCGTGGGCGCACAGCGTGCACGTCGACGTGACGGGGCTGCAGCCCGGCCGCGAGTACTTCTACCGGTTCCGCGCCGCCGGGCACATCTCCCCCGTCGGCCGCGGCGTCACCGCGCCCGCGGTCGGCACCAGCCCGTCGCTGACCATGCTGTTCGCGTCCTGCTCGCACTACGAGGAGGGCTACTTCACCGCGTACCGGCGGATGGCCGAGGAGAACCCGGACCTCATCCTGCACCTGGGCGACTACATCTACGAAGGTGGCGCTACCACCACCAAGGTGCGCCGGTTCGCGCCGTCGGCGGAGGAGATCGCGAACCTGGCCGACTACCGGGTGCGGCACGCGCAGTACAAGACCGACGTCGACCTCCAGGCCGCGCACGCCGCCGCGCCGTGGCTGGTCGTGTGGGACGACCACGAGGTCGAGAACAACTACGCGAACCTGGTGCGCGCCAACACTTCCCCGGCCGGGGACTTCAAGGCACGTCGTGCGGCGGCGTACAAGGCGTACTACGAGCACATGCCGTTGCGCGCCGCGCAGGCGCCGGTGGCGGAGAACATGCAGCTGTACCGCCGGATCCGCTGGGGCAGCCTGGCCACGTTCCACATGCTCGACACCCGCCAGCACCGCGACGACCAGGCGTGCGGTGACGGCACGAAGGTGTGCGCGGAGGCGGACGACCCGGCCCGCACGCTGATCGGCGCCACCCAGGAGGCATGGCTGCTCGACGGCATGCGGCAGAAGCTCGCCACGTGGGACTTCCTGGGGCAGCAGGTGTTCTTCGCGCAGAAGTTGGCCTCCGCCGACGGCGCGAGGTCGATGGACTCGTGGGACGGCTACAGCGCCAACCGGGGCCGGCTGCAGCGCGGCTGGGACGCGGCGGGGCTGCGCAACACCGTCGTGCTGACCGGTGACGTGCACCGGTCGTGGGCGGCCGACCTGATGAACGACTACACCGCGCAGGACCGGGTCGTCGGCACCGAGCTGGTGACCACGTCCGTCACGTCCGGCGGGGACGGCAGCGCCACCGACACCGGCGTGTCCAGCCTCAACCCGCACGTGAAGTTCTACAAGAACCTGCGCGGCTACGTCCGCACCGTCACCACCCCGACCCAGCTGAACGTCGACTTCCGATTCCTGGACCGGGTCACCACGCGCGACTACCCGGTCCGGACCTTGCAGAGCTACGTCGTCCAGGCAGGCAACCCCGGATTGCAGGCGCCATGAGGAACGCGAACCCGAGCCCGATGAAGGAGCTGCTCGCCGTGCCGGCCGCAGCGGCGCTGATGCTGCTGGGCACCGGCACCGCGTCGGCCGCCGCCACGTGGTCCGCCGCCAACAGCACCGCCACCGGCGACCAGGACAACGCGGCCGTGTCCGCCGTCCGCAACGGCTGGACCGCCGTGGTCTGGGAGGACGACCGCGACGACGCCACGCCCACCGACCCCGTGCACAGCGACGTGTGGGTCCGGCTGTTCAAGGACGGCGTGTCCCGTTACGAGAAGAAGCTGTCCACCGGCGGCACGGGCAACTGGCGGCACGTCCAGCCGGACGTGGCGGTGCACGACAACGGCACCGCGGTCGTCGTGTGGGCGGACGATGGCGAGGGCAACGGCTACTACAACATCCAGGTGCGGGCGCTGGACACCAGCGGCACCGTCACCGGATCGGCGCGGGCCAACGCCGCCGCCGACGGGCAGCAGCTGAACCCGGCCGTCGCCGCCGATCCCGACGGCACCGGCTTCGCGGTGGCGTGGGAGGACAAGCAGGCGTCCACGAACGCGACGGTCCGGGTGGCCGGCTTCGCGTCCGTGACGTCGAAGACCTACGAGACCCAGGTGCACACCACGGGCGGCACCCACCAGCGGCCGGACGTGGCCATGGGTGCGGCGGGCAACGCCATCGTGGTGTGGGACGAGGACGGCGACGGCAACGGCTACTACAACATCGGCCGGAAGGTCCTGACCCCTTCGGGCGGCGTGAAGGTGGCACAGGGCACCGCCAACTCCGACGGCGGCGGCCAACAACGCCGACCCGTCGTGGCAGCGAACTTCAATGGCGACCACGTGGTGGCGTGGGAAACCGACCACACCGGCACGGCCCAGGTGGGCGTGCGCTCGTTCGCGGCCGGTGGGGCGGCGCGGACGGAGGCGGACGCGCTGGTGCCGGGAACGGACCCGCAGATCGGCATCGACGACCAGCTCAACGCCGTCGTGTCGTCGGTGGAGGCCGAGGACGTGGTGACGCAAGGCCTCAACGCCGACGGCACCGTCGAGGGCCGCCTACCGCGCCAGGTCACGGTGTCGACGGCGACGGGCCGCCAGGACGAGCCCGCACTCGGCGTCGACGCCTGGGGCCGGATCACCGTCGTCTACACCGACGACAACGACGGCAACGGATTCGACCAGGTCTACCTGGGAACCGGCCTCGTCAACAGCACCTGGTGACCCGACCCGGCGATTCCCGACTTGCCGTGCCATCGCGCATCGGGCCGAAACCGCGAACCGCGGAGGCTCGATGTGACATGGGCTCCGGTGCTGCCGGCTTCGGCCTGCCTGGAGTACCCGCACGGGCCCATGTCACATCGAGCCGGACCCGACCACCGAGCCGGATCCGCACCACCCGCGCCGCGCCGAAGGTCGGCCGTACTCCGACGTGAGTCGCCCCACAAGACCCCCTCCGACGTGCGATCTTGTCGGTCCCGTTCGGACACTGGACGTGTGACCCCGCAGCTCCTCGTCTCCCCCACCCGCATCTACTTCGAGCCCGCCGCCGCCGACCTCCCGCGCGGCAGAGAAGTGCTCGACCGGTTCCCGGAGGCGGAACGCGTCGAGGTGGACAGCCACTGGCGCATCCCCGAGCTGCACGGTGACGAGGCCAACGCCCAACGCTGGGTGCGGATCAAGCGGGAAGCGCTGGTGCTGGGGGTCAAGAAGTCCCTCAGCGCCCGACCCAACGGCCGGTCGGCGCACTTCATCGCGCCGTCCACGGCGAACGGGTGCGCGATGGCGTGCGCGTACTGCTACGTCCCGCGGCGCAAGGGGTACTCGAACCCGATCACGGTGTTCGCGAACATCGAGCAGATCACCGGGTACTTGAGGCGGCACGTCGCCCGGCAGGGGCCGATGGACGAGCCCGGCCAGGTGGACGACGCGGCGTGGGTGTACGACATCGGCGAGAACTCGGACTGTTCGGTGGACGCTCTGGTCAGCGACAACGTGCGGGACCTGGTGGAGCTGTTCCGGGGGCTGCCCACCGCGAAGGCGTCGTTCGCGACGAAGTACGTGAACCGGGAAATGCTGGAGTGGGATCCGCGGGGGCGCACGCGGGTGCGTTTTTCGCTGATGCCCGAGCGGACGGCGAAGCTCCTGGACATTCGGACCAGTCCCGTCGGAGAGCGGCTCGCCGCGTTGGACGACTTCCGGGCAGCGGGGTACGAGGTGCACGTCAACCTCAGCCCGGTGGTGGTGCACGACGGTTGGTTGGAGGACTGGCGGGAGTTGTTGGAGGCGTTGGGCGACGCGGTGTCGGCGCCCACGCGGGAGCAGTTGGCGGCGGAGATCATCATGCTCACCCACAACCAGGCGTTGCACGAGGTGAACCTGCGGTGGCACCCACGAGCGGAGGAGGTGTTGTGGCGGCCCGAGTTGCAGGAGGTGAAGCGGAGTGAAGGGGGTGGGGTGAACGTTCGGTACCGACGAGGGCTCAAGCGGGGGTTGCTGGATGAGTTGCTCGGGGTGGTCGAGCGGAGTGCGCCTTATTTGAGGGTTCGGTATGCATTTTGAGGGTTGAAGAGGAAAAATCGGGAAGAAGCCGCCCGACCTTCGGTGAACAGGCACCTCGGCGGCGCACCTCGCAGCCACTTCAACGACGCAGTCCGCGAGGTGGGGTGCCGTTCGACGGGCCGGGCCCGGGCTCACGTCGCGTCAGGCGGGTTGGGTGAGCGGTCCCAGCAGCCAGTTGCCCGGCGCGTTCTCGTCGTCGCTGAGGTAGAACTCGGTGATCGCGGCGCGGAACTCCTCCTTGCCGATCTTGCCGTCACCGTCGCGGTCAAGCCGCCGGAACGCGTCGCCGGAGTGCGTCGGGTCGATCCCGAGGCCCTCGTACATCCGCACGTACTCGTCGAACGCGAGCGAGCCGTCGCCGCTGGTGTCGACCACGCGCATGAAGGCGTCGGCGATCCTGATGACCGCCGCCTCGAAGTTCCCGGGAGCGGTCACGCTGGACTTCATCAGGTCGATGAACTCCTCCCGCGTGATCCGCCCGTCGGAGTCGGTGTCACCCGCCTCCAGCAGCCGCCACCAGTCCCCGAACGCCGCCCGGACCGGCTCCGCGTTCCCGGGGTCGGCACCGCCCGGCAGGCTGGTGAACAGGTCCGCCATGCCCCGGAGGTCCTCGGAGGTGAGGTAGCCGTCCCCCGTCCGGTCGAACCAGTCGAACAGGATGGTGAACTTCCGATCCTTCGCGTCTGACACGTCCCCGCTCCTCTGCTCGGTCGAACCCACGCCGAGCGCGAGCTGCCGGTGGTCTGGTCACCCGTGCGGACCGGTCAACGCGGCGCCGCGCGCCATGGCTCACCTTCCGGCACGACGTGGTCCCGTTGGGAGTTGCCCATCGTCCGCTCCTCGGTCAGGGAGTCGTACCCCCGACACCCGACCGTGGCAGCGTCGCCCCGCCCTTGGCCAGCGGCTTCACCCCGTCGGTAGGGCGCGTCACCCGAGCAGGTCTCCTGGCCTGCACGTGTCCGGTGACCAGCGGGCAGCGAATCAGGTGTGCTCCCCCGAGGCAGGACTTCGACGGTGGAACCTCGCAGCGACGCCTCTCCGGGGTGGCGAAGAGGTCGCGCCTGTTCACAGGTTGGGGCCGGATAGCGTGTGAGGCGCAGTCCCCGACTCACGCCGGGTTCTCTCTTGCGAGGACCGATCTGGATGATCGGTTGAACTCAGTCTCTACTGAAGATATTAATTTGACCGGCGATATCAACGTGGCGGTCTCGTGTCATGCCGCTCTGTCGCGCCGCGCCGTGCCGACCACTCCGCGCACCGTCACCCGTCTCCTACGAGGTGCTGAAGATGCGAACCCCGTCCCTCAAAGATTGATCACGCTTGGTCGCGATCTCCGCCGCCAGTCGCCGGGTGGGCATCGGCTCCGCCGGATCCTCCGCGATGCGTTCGAGCACCGCCACGCAAGCGTCGGGCACGACTTCAGCCATCCGCTGCAGGGCCTCGCCGCGTACCTCCCGTTGTCGGGCGAACGTCACCAACCACTCGACCGCGATCTCCTCGAAGCCGTCCACTTGAGCCAATCCCCAGGCCGCCCACGTCCGCGCCGTGCTGCCGGTGGCGGGATCCTCCACGAATCGGAGCAGAAGCACCGCCCCCTCGGCTTCGCGGGGTTCTATCGTCGCGAGGTACCACGCTGCCGCGACGCGGTCGTCGTCAGTCGGGAGGTCATCGGCGAAGGCGGTGAGCAACGCCGCCGCGGCCGGCACCTCGCTCGGTATGGTCGCCAGCGCGCGTGCGGCGGCTACCCGGTCTCCCGGCTTCCAGTGCTCGGCTTCCGCGAACCGGTTGAGCCACGTGACAGCGCACTGCTGATGGCTCTCGATCCGAGCCAGCGCTTGAGCGGCCTTGGTCCGCTCGTCGGGCTCCAGCAGTGCGGCGGCGACGAACAGGTGAAGCCACTGCGCGGCTTCCTCCTCGTGCTCCTCCACTGCGGCCAGGTAGCTCGCGGCCTCGATGCGATCCCAGATCCGCTCGCCATCGTCTTCCACGAACCGGGCCAGCACGGCCGCGCCGTCCTCGCGGTGGCCGTCGAACAGCGAGAGCCAGGCTGCCGCGTACACCACGGTGTCGATCGGGTCGTACACCGAGCGGTGCTCGATCAGGTGACGCAGCCGTTCGACGAGCGGGTCCACCGGTATCGCGGTCCGCAAGTGCGTCGCCTGGATGACCAGGAAGTGGATCGTCCGTATGCTCCCGTGTGCCGCCACTGCCGTCAGGCGCCGTTCGGCCTCCTCGGCGGTGTCCTCGCTCAGGAGCAGTTGGTCGAGGACGAACCCCAGGTAGGACGCCTCGGGGGAGGGGTACCGCGCCGATTCCATGTCCGCCCGACCGGGTGGAACCAACGTTCCCAGTGTGCGCGCACGCCGAGCCGGGTCACGGGTGGCGTGGAGCGCGGCGTGGTATTCGAGGAAGGTTTGGTGGGCGAAGCGGAGGCCGTTCGCGCCGCGCACCAGCAACCCGGTGAGCCGGAGGAGGTCTTCCAGGAACGCCTCCCACCACCCCGGACGGATCTTGCGCGGCCTTCGGACCGACCCGTGCTTGCCCAGCACCTCGACCAGCGGACTGGTGGGGCTGCTGCGCCAGTGGTGAGCGAGGTGGTTGACCAGCTCGGGCACAGCAGCGTGGGCCTGCCGTGCGGCGGTGACGGTGGCGGCGCGCTCCTTCGGGCTCTGGACGCGGTCCACGAGTCGTGCGATCAACTCCTCGTGGCTGTCGGCGATCCGCTTGTGCTGGTTGTTCTCGTACACCAGGTCGGTGAACGCCTCGTACACCGCGGTGCGCCCCACGGGCAGGGACCGTTCCGGTGCGGCGAGGTAGAGCCGGCACAGCATGAACACCATCAGGGGTGTGCCGGCGGGATCCTCCAGCGACGCGGCCTTCAGCGCGCGGACGAAAAGCCCGGCGTGCCGGGCGGCTTCCGCGGTCTCCCACCGGACGGCGAAGTACTTCTCGGCGTAGGTCCGCAGGTCCTCCAGGGTGAAGGGCAGCAACTCGTGGTGCGGTGCCCGCTTGCCGAGGACCGCCAGTTCCTGCCCGTGCAACGGACGGGTCGCCACCACGAACCCGTAGAGGTGAGGCGCCTCGGCCGCGGCGTTGGCCAGCTTCTCCAGCACGGCAAGGCGTTGCCCGGCGTCGGGCACCTCGTCCAGGTCGTCCACGAGGACCTGCCAGTGCGCTCCCGGCCACGGGCTCCGCCGGAACCGCTCGGCGGGCAGCCCGGGACTGGGCGCGTTCCTGCTGAGCCTGCTCGTGGCCGCCGCCAGTGCCTCGGCGATCGGAGTCCCCTCGTCCACCAGCGTGCGCGCGCTCACCCACACCGGCACCATCGGACCGGGGTCGCCCGTGCCGTCCAGCAGCCCGGCGGCCACGTCCCGCAGTCGCATGCGCAGAGCGGTCGACTTCCCGCCACCCGGGCCGGCGACGAGCAGGCACAGCCGTTCGGCACGGCCGATCACCGCCTCGACCGGTTCGACGACCGCGGCTTCCGCGGCCGAGGACCGGCGGCTGCGTTGCGGCACGTGGACCTCGGGCAGCGCGGGCCCGTCCTCCAGGTCGACGCTGGAGTAGGTGTGCCGGTCGGCGACCTTGCGCGCGGCGCTGAGGTAGGCGCGCAACTCCTCATCCACGACAGCACCCGCGGCGTCGGGTGGGTACGGCCGGTCCGGCAGGGAGATCCACGCACGTTCGCGAACCTCCTTCACCGCCACCTCGACCGGCCGGAAGGTCGCCGGATCCACGATCGCCGACTGCCGCACGACCTCTTGGAAGATCGACTCGGACACGATCACGGCCACCACACCGGGCGACTCGGCGAGGGCTCGCTTCAGCGGCGCGGCGTCGAGGAGGCGGAACGCGGTGGTGAGCGAGGTCGAGGTGGCGCCGTGCTCGTCGAAAGCGACTTCCCCGGCGTGCACCGCCAGCCGCAACCTCGCCCGCGCGGCACCGTGACTTCGGTCGTTGTGCCGGCTCGCCGCCCGTGCCAACGCCCCGGGCAGCACCTCCACCAGCGGAGCCTTCGGGTACTCGGGCGGGACCAGCACGACCACGCCGTCGCCGCGGTCCTCGTGGTAGCACCCGTCCCACGGCACCCCGGCCGCCGCCAACGCCTCGCGAACCACCTCGT
Organism: Saccharothrix saharensis; assembly: GCF_006716745.1. Lineage (NCBI taxonomy): Bacteria > Bacillati > Actinomycetota > Actinomycetes > Pseudonocardiales > Pseudonocardiaceae > Saccharothrix > Saccharothrix saharensis. The sequence continues at coordinate 2,059,172 of NZ_VFPP01000001.1, forward strand.
ACAACCCCGCCCGCGTGCGCAACTGGTGCGGCAGCGTCCGATCGGGTGACCCGAAGCCCTCGACATCAACCAAGATCATCGTGCGGTGAACCGCGTGCCCAGTCGTCTCCACCATCCCGAACCTTTCGGCAAGCCGGTGTTGTGGTGCCCAGTGGTGCCGTTCGAGCAGCGGTGAGCCGCAGGCACGGTGATGTCGCTTCCGGCATGTGTTCGTCCTTGTTGGTCCAGCCCTCGAATCCCCTGTCGGACTCGACTACCCAGCGCACAGTTCGGGTCGGTTGTCCGGGATGCCCACGCCGTAGCTCCCGTCCGTTCTCGACCGCGCTCGGATCCTGCCACGAGATCAACCCGTCGTGCTTCCGCTCCTCGGCGCAAGCAGCTGCCTGGTGGCACCCAGCGACAGCCGTCCCGCCGGCAGGTCGTCGGCCACGTCCGGTGGTGGGCATACGCCACACCGGAACATCCCGTCCGGCGCGATCACGGGATGCTCGGTTCGTCCGGCTCGACATACACGCGCAACAACAGCTGGGCGGCATCCTCAACGAGTGCAGATGTCCGCTTGACCGGCAGTGATGACTTCTCCAGCGGCACAGGCGGGCGTCGAAGGGTGTCCGCAATTCTGCGTTGCCGTGGCCGTTGTGATCGGTTCTGGTGTGCGGTGGCGGCCGGCTCGGTCGAGTGGTGCTCGGTGTCGACGAGGCGGTTGGTCATGGGGTTCGGTGAGGGTGGCGTGGGCGAGTCGGTTCAGGTCGGTGTCGCCGCGGACGGCTCCACAGTGGTGCAGGCCGGGCGTGATGCCGTGGTGGTGCAGGTCGGGCAGGTGAGGTCGGGACAGTCGGCACGGTCCGCCTATCTGCGCCAGGTGCGCGGGATCGCCCCGGATGAGCTTCGGGACCGTGCCGCGGAGTTGGCCGAGTTGGCGCGGTTCTGCTCGGCAACAGGGGCGGGCGGGTACTGGTGGTACCGAGCGCCCGCGTGGGCGGGGAAGTCCGCGTTGTTGGCGTGGTTCGTGGTGAACCCGCCGGCCGGTGTGCGCGTGGTGTCGTTCTTCGTCACCTCCCGGCTACCCCAGCACGGCGATCTGTCCGGTTTCATCGCGGTAGTCCTGGAGCAGTTGTGCGACCTGCTGCACCGGCCAGTCCCCGGGCCCTTGACCGATGCCACCAGCGGCGCGCATCTGCTGGCCATGCTCGACGAGGCCGCCGAGCACTGCCAGGCCCGCGGTGAGCGGCTGGTCCTGGTGGTGGACGGCTTGGACGAGGACCTCGGCGTCACCGTCGGCCCCACAGCGCACAGCATCGCCGCCATGCTTCCCGAATCCCTCGTCGCGGGACTGCGGGTCGTCGTCTCGGCTCGCCCTCGCCCACCGGTACCGGACGACGTCCCGGACGGCCACCCGCTCCGCGATCCGGCGATCGTGCACGAGTTGTCGCCCTCCGCGCACGCCGACGTGGTCCGCGTCGACGCTCAGCGCGAACTGGCCCGGTGGCTCCACGGCACCGAGCTGGAACTCGACCTGCTCGGGTTGCTGGTCGCCGCCGGGGGCGGGCTGACGGTCCGCGACCTGGCCGAGCTCACCGGCGGGCGACCCCGCCTGATCGGCGAGCACCTGCGCACCGCGACCGGCCGCACGTTCGTCGCCTTCCCGCCTCGCTGGCGAACGGGGGCCGAGAACTACCGCTTCGCCCACGACACCTTGCTGAAGACCGCCTCGCACGAGTTGTCCGGGGCGGAGCTCGGTGATCGCCGGACCCGCCTGCGCGCGTGGGCGGGCGGTTATCGCGATCGCGGCTGGCCCGTCGACACCCCGGAATACCTGCTCGCGGACTACCCCAAGACCTTCCACCCCACTGACGACCGGGCCCAGGTGCTCGCCCTGGCCATCGATCGCACCCGGCACAACCGCATGGTGGACGTCACCGGCTCGGACGTGCTCGCGCTGACCGAGATCACCGCCGCCCTCGACACCGCGTGCGGCGCCACCAAGACCGACCTGACCGCGATCGCCCGCCTCGCCGTCCACCGCGACGCCCTGACCGGCCGCAACGCCACCATCCCCACCGACCTGCCCGGCCTGTGGTTCGACCTCGGCGAGGTGGAGCACGCGGAGACCCTGGCCCTGGGCATCACCCCCGCCCACCGCCAACGCGACGCGCTCCTGGACCTGATCGTCCGGCACGCGGCCGGTGGGCACCGCGACCGCGCCGAGCTGCTCGCCGCCCGGCTGGACGACCTGCACGCCGCACCCCGAGCCGCACCCGAAGCCGCCGCCGAGGCCGCCGAGTGGTCCTCGGCCCTGGTTCATGCCTGGGCCGCGGCCGGCCGGTTCGACCGGGCGATGACCGCCATGTCCGCGATCACCGATCTGCGGCGCTGGATCCAGGCTTTGACCACGCTCGCGGAGTGCTCGCCCGAGGGGTCGGACCGGGCCGCGGTCCTGGCCGAGGCCGCCCGGCTCGAGCGCACCGCCGGCAGGGCGCTCCACCCTGCCTTGCTCGCGTTGTTCGCCGCACTCGGTGAGGTCGAACCGGCCGAACGGGTGTGGCCCGCCCAAGGCCTGGTCTGGGATCAAGCCGCGTGCCTGTGGCACTTGGCCCGGGCTGTTCCGGACCCCGCGCGTCACCCTTGGCTCCACCACATCGCACTGTCGGTCGCGCAGGAGTTGACGGCACCGGGCGAGCTCTCGCACGGCATCCGCTGTGCCGCCGTCGTGGCCGTGGCCAGGGCACTGGCGCTGATCGGCGACCGACCCGCGGCGGTCGTGGTGCTCCGCGCCGCCGCGGCCCTGCCGACCCACACCGATCGCTCCGCCAACGAGCAGGACGAGGTGCTGAGACACCTGGCAGAGGCATTGGCCGAGGTCGCCGAAGTGGAGTTCGCCGAAGAAGTCGCTCGACGGATCACGTGGCCGTTCGGGCGGGCCATCGCACTGGCACGCGTAGCCGGCGTCACCGCGGCCGCGGCACACGGGAGGGCCCGTACCTTGGTCCGTGACGCGGAGTCGGCCGCCCGCGCCGGCGGGTACACCGGGGCGTTGCTCGCGGTCGCCCGTGCCCACTCGGCGGTCGGGAACCGAGACTCGGCCGTCGCCCTGGCGAGTGAGGTCCTGCTCTCCCACCGTTCCGCCCGCCACCGGTTGACCGTCCCGCAAGCCACGGCGATGGCCGAGGGCTTCGCTCGGATGGGAAACCACACCACGGCCGACAGACTGGTCCGCGACTCCACCAAGAACCGCGACCGCGCGGAGGCCTACGCCAAGGTGGCACTCGCGACCCGTGAACCCGAGCGGGCGTGGGACATCGCGCGCTCGATCAACGACTCCCGGTTGCGGGCCGAGACCCTGACGAGGATCACCCGTACCGTCGTCGCCACCGGTGACCTGGATCTGGCTGAACGCATCGCCACCTCGATCCGCAGGTCGGCCTCCCGGTCGCAGGCGTGCGCGGTGATCGTCGACGCCGCCGCTGCCGGCGGTGACCTGGACCGGTGCCACCGCCTGCTGCGGGTGATCACCGATCCCTGGTGGCGGGCACGCGCGACCACGGCGATCGCACTCGCCCGCACCAAGAGCGGGGATCACGCCGACGCGGTCGCGTTGGTCGCCGCCATCGAGAACTCGGACTTCCAGGCCGAGGGCTGGCTGCGACTCGTCGAGAGGCTGGTGGAGGACGGGCACGTGGACGCGGCCAACCTGGCGCTCGTCAAGGCCCAGGAATGCGCCGACCAGAGCGCTCACCGCGAGTGGCGCACGTGGACGCGCCTGCGGATCGTGCAGACCGTGGCGAACGCGGCCGGACACCCGGACGAGTCCGCTCACCTGTCCCGCAAAGCCGTCGAACTCGCCGGCCAACTCGGCGAGTCGAGCTGGGAATCCCTCGTGACCGTCGGCGACGGCATGGTGTACCTGGTCGAAGCCGCAGTGCGCGTCGGGGACCTCGACCGCGCCGCTTCCCTCGCCCACTCGATCGAAGACCCGACCGACCGCGACCTCGCCCTCGAACGGGTGGTCAACGCCTTGTTGGTCCGCGGCGACGTCGAACGGGCAACCGCCCTGGCCCGCACCGCCCCGTACGACTTCAGCCGCGCCGCGAGGCTGGCCACCGTGGCCGCCGCCCTCCTCGCCACCGGACCGAGCCGGCCGGCCGAGGCGCTGGTCACCGAACTGACCCACCTCCCGGACCGGTCATTGTTCTGGCGCACCCTCGCCGCGGCTACACCCGGACCTCGTGCGGCGCGGTTCGTCGCCCACGCCTTGCAATGCGGCCCCTGGCACGAGTCGATCCCCGAACTCCTCCGAGTCGCACCTCACGCCCTGACCGCGATCCTCGAGGAAATCGGCTGTGACGCGGTGTCGGGACCGGGCCTCGACGACGAACGCCGCAGGGCCGAGCACGATCAGGCAACCGGCGAGTCGCCAGGTGCTGGGTCGTTCGCCGAACGTCGCGCCGGCGAAGCCGCACTTCCGGCCCGGGGCGGTGGAGATGAGCCTCCAACCCGTGGCTTGGCCGACCAGGATGGGTACGGCACCGGGTGAACTGGTTCTAGTCGACGGAGTTCCGGCGGCCGAGGTCGGCCAGTGCGGTGACCGCTCGGGTGACGCCGTCTTCCGTGCGGATCTCGTCACCGAGTTCCCGTGCGCGCAGGCGCATCGCCGTGTCGTGCACGGCGATGCCGATCGCTTCGCCGAGCGTGGTGGCGGTGAGGTGTTGTCGGCGGATCGGTGGTGGTGCTACGCCGACGGCGTGTGCGCAGCGCGCCCAGTGCGGTTGGTCGGCGACGAACGGGCACACGACCTGCGGCACGCCGGCGGCCAGCGCGGCGGCGGTGGTGCCCGCTCCCCCGTGGTGCACGACCGCGCTCATCCACGGGAACAGCCACTGGTGCGGCGCATGGTCGATGACGTGGACGCCCGGTGCGGACGGTGGCGCGATCCCACCCCAGCCGGTGGCCAGCACGGCCCGGACACCCGCCTCCCGGACCGCGTCGACGACGAGCCGGCCGGTGCGCGCGGCATCGCGACCGGCCATGCTGCCGAATCCCACGTACACCGGCGGAGGTCCGTCGGACAGGAAGTCCTCCAGGCCCGCCGGGGGTGTCCACGGCGTGTCGGGCAGGTACCAGAAGCCGGTGGTGCGCACGGTGCTCGGCCAGTCCGGGGCGACGGGTGTGATCAGCGGGCTGAACGCCTGCAACACCAGCCGGTCGCGTCCGTGCCGGTCGTGCAGCAGGTCGTGCCCGCCGCGGCGGCGCGCCAGTCCCAGCTGGTCGACCCGCCACCGGTCGGTGGTGCCGGCGTAGGCGCGCAGCATCGCGCCCACCGCGGCGTAGGAGGCGCGGTTGAGGATCTTCGGCAGCCTGGGCAGCGGCAGCATCGGACAGGGGAACGCCGCGGTGGGCACCCAACCCGGTTGCAGCGCGGCGAGCACCGCGGGGACGTCCAGCAGTTCGGCGACGTGCTGCGCGGGCACGGTCGGGGTGTGCACGACCACGTCGGCGGCCGACCCGCGGGCGATGCCGCCCAGGTCGCGCAGCACGTCGGCCATCAACGGCTTGATGCGGCGCGCGGTGCGCACGGCGGTGACCTTGCCGCGCAGCCCGCGGTAGCCGCCGTCGACGGCCTGCCGGAGCAGGGGGTCGTCGAGCAGCCGGTTCGGACCTTCGTCCAGCCCGGCGAACTCCACGTCCTGTCCCGCCGCCAACGCCGCCGCGGAGTGGGGTGCGGCCAGCAGGGCCCCGTGACCGGCGCGGCGCAGCGCCACGGCCAATGCGAGCATCGGCTGGACATCACCGCGCGTGCCGTGGGTGACCAACAGCGCCCTCACTTGCGCTCACCCCGATCGAGCTCAGCGAAGGTGCGCAGCCAGTGGTCGTCGGTGAACAGCCCGCCGGTCAGCATCTCCAGCCCGGCCCGCGCACCCCGGGTCGCCACGGCCATTTCGGCCGGGTCCCCGGCCAGCACCCGCCCGACCTGTTCGTTCAGCACCAGTGGCGCGAGCTGCCAGGACACGTAGACCACGGCTCGAGCACGCGCGTCTGTCGTGGGGCGGACCCGTCCGGCGGCCTCGCCCTCGGCCAGCCACCGTTCGGTGCGCTCGACGATCCGGGCGAACAGGGCGTTGGCGGTGTCGGTGCCGTCGAGCAGAGCGCGGCCCAGATAGCGCCGCACCGGGGTAGCCGCGGCCAGCACCTCTGCCAGCGCCTCCCCGTCCAAGTCGTCGCCGCGGTCCATGGCGGACAACACGTACTCGTCGCACGCCTGCCGCAAACCCTCCTTCGAGCCGAAGTGGTGCACCACCAGGGCCGGTGACACTCCGGCATCCGCGGCGATCGTCCGCATCGAAGAGCCGGCGACCCCGTCGAGGCCGAAACGCGCGAGGGCGGCGTCACGGATGCGGGCCCGCGCGGTCAAGTCCAACTCCGCTGAACACATGTACAGATCATTGAACGAATGTTCAGTCCGCGCCACGGCACGGCGCCGATCTTCATGTCGCCTTTGCGGGCCTGAGGTCGGATTCCCCGCAGGGATGTCACACCCCGTACGGAGGTGAGGACGTGACGCGGCGGCGTCGCAGGCGGGACGACGCCGCGGCCCACCTCTCAGGTGCCGGTGTTCCGCGGTCGTCCGACGTCAGGGCTCGTCCTCTTCCAGTCCCAGCAGGGGCAGCAGGACGGCTTCCACGAGCGGTGCCATGGTGGCCGAGTAGGTCGCGCTGAGGTGGTTGTCGTCGAGGTAGACGAAGACGTTGCCGATGATCGCCGGGCAGGTCTCGTCCTCGCAGATGTAGTCGCTGAAGTCCGCGAACGACACGTTGGGCGGCAAGTCCGGGAGAGCCGCCCAGGGCGGCTCCGGCGCCCAGGGCGGCTCCGGCGCCAGCAGGTCGGCCCTGGGCGGCGCGCACGCCGCGGGGTCCGGGCCGTGGCCCGCGACGCACTCCGCCGGCGAGGAGGAGAACCGCGGGTTGTCCCGGACGGCCAGCAAGGGCAGCCCGATCAACGCCAGCTTGCGCCACTGGGCGACGAACCCCTCCGGCGTGGACTCGGTCAGCCCGAGGCGGACGTTGCGCGTGCCGTTGGCGATGACCAGGTCCGGCCGCAGCTCGTCGAGCTCGTCGACGAGGTCGGCGTTCCACCGGGTGCACCGGGCGTCGCCGGGCATCGCGTCGGCGTCGGCCGAGAACGGGCAGCCGCCCTTGAGCATGAAGGTGATCTGCCAGTCCCTGGCCTTCGCGATCGGCTCCAGCGCCGCCAGGTACTGCTGCATGTGCGAGTCCCCGACGACCGCGATCCGCCTGGCCGGCTCGGCGGAAGCGGGCGAAGTGCACACCTCGAGGTCTTGGGGGTTGCGCGGGGAGAACCGGCACGTGGCGCCCTCGACGTAGGCGAAATCGTCGCGCAGCGACACCAGCGGCGGGATCACGGTCGCGTCCTCGGAGCCCCAGTACTCGAAGTCGGGCATGCGGGCCAGGGCGCCGGGGTGGTCGTTGTCGTCGACCAGCAGCTCGTAGGAGGCGGCCTTGCGGTCACTGACCTCCTGCCACGCGAACGCGGCCAGCAGGACCGGCACCATCGCCGCCGCGCCGAGCACGTGGGCACGCCAGGCGCGGACCTCGCCGACTCGCGAACGGCGCACCGGCACCTCGACCAGGTGGTGGGTCGCCACGGCCAGCGCGACCGACAGCCCGATCACCACCGCGCCCCCGAGCCACCCCACCTCCTGGCGCCCCCGCACCACGAGGTAGAGCACCAGCACCGGCCAGTGCCACAGGTACAGCGCGTAGCTCAGGTCGCCGACGTAGCGGACCGGGCGGGCCGACAGCAGCCGATCGGCCCCCAGCCGGCTGCCCGTGGCACCGGCGGCGATGACGGCCGCGCCGCACAGCGTCGGCCACAACGCCGCCCACCCGGGGAACACGCTGCCGACCTTGAGCACCAGCCCGCAGACGACCAGGCCCACGACGCCGAGCCACCCGAGCGCCACCCGCGCCCCCCTGCGCAGCGCCACCGAGTCCGCGGCCAGGGCCAGCAGGCCGCCCAGCGCGAACTCCCACACCCTGGTCAGCGAGTGGAAGTAGGCCAGCGGCTGGTCCGCCGCCGTCAGCACCACCGAGAACGCCAGCGAGCCGCCGAACGCGACGACCAGCAACACGGCCACCACCCGGCGCACCCCGGTGGCGGCGCGACGGGCCACCCACGCGGCGGCGAGCACCAGGAGTGGCCAGACCAGGTAGAACTGGCCCTGGATGGACAGCGACCAGTAGTGCTGGACGACGCTGGCCTCGTTGTGCCGGTTGAAGTAGTCGGCCGAGTCGGCGACCAGTTGCCAGTTCTCCAGGTACAGCGCCGCGGCGACGACCTCGCGGATGGTCTGGAACCAGCGGTTCTCCGGCAGCGCCACCACGCACACCGCGACCAGGACGAGCAGCACCGTCAACGCGGCGGGGAACAGGCGCTTGACCATCCGCCCCCACAGCGGGACCAATTCGACCCGGCCGCGCTCGGCCGCCCGCACCAACTGCCCGGTCACCAGGAACCCGGAGATCAGGAAGAACACGTCCACGCCGCCGGACACCCGGCCCAGCCACACGTGGTAGACGACCACCAGCACTACCGCGAGCGCGCGCAGGCCCTGCAACTCCGGGCGGTAGCCGCGTGCACGCCCGGTGGTCGGCGCACCGGCGGGTGACACGGGCGCGCTCGGCGGGACGAGCGAGAACTTCAAGATCAACTCCGGGTGCGTCGGGTCGCGAACGCCGACCAGGCTTCCCGGCACACCACGCCGCCACCGACCGGTGACCGCGCCGCACACCGTATCGATGCGGGCAGCGCTTCCGTTACGCCGACCGTCCGGTTCGCGCTGCCCTCCGATCTGCGGCATCTTGTCGCGCGGAGCGCCGGGACGTCTGGTCGGCACGCTCCGCCGCGCCGTGGTGGGGTGGTTCGTCGACGACGGGATCCCGCCATGGCTCTCGTGCTCGCCTTCGGGTTGGTACTGCGCCCTGTTGTTCCTGCTGCCCCACCGATCGAGCGACCCCGGATCCGGGGGTGGCCACTCCCGGTGACGGAAGGCACCTGGTGTTCATGACGATGTGATCGACGGGTTCGGGCGTCGGCCCACGTCAGCGGGTACGGTCGGGGTGTTGCCCGCGCGGGCATGGTGTGCCGGGAAGCCTGGTCGGCGACGTGTTCCGCCTACCCCCGGGAGCCGCCCGTGCCTCGCGCCGCCGCCAAGTTGTTCGACCGGGGCACCTGGCCCGAGGCCAAGCGCATCGCCGACATCCTCCGACTGGAGACCGTCGGTGGGGTGATCATGCTGGTCGCCGCGCTGCTGGGCTTGGTGTGGGCGAACTCGCCGTGGGCGCCGGCGTACGAGGCGCTGCGCGGCTTCGAGTTCGGCATCGCCCCGCTGCACCTGGAACTCAGCGTCGGCCACTGGGCTTCCGACGGGCTCTTGGCGATCTTCTTCTTCGTCGCGGGTCTGGAGCTCAAGCGCGAGTTCGTGGCCGGTGACCTGCGCGACCCGCGACGGGCGGCGGTGCCGGTGGCCGCCGCGTTCGGCGGGGTCGCGGTGCCGGCCGTGTGCTACGTCCTGGTCAACCTCGGCACCCCGGGCGCCGCGTCCGGGTGGGCGATCCCGACCGCCACCGACATCGCCTTCGCCCTGGCGGTGCTGGCGGTGATCGGGCGGTGCCTGCCGAGTGCGCTGAGGACGTTCCTGCTCACCCTGGCCGTGGTGGACGACCTGATCGCGATCGTGATCATCGCCGTGTTCTACACCGACGACCTGGCCGTGACGCCGCTGCTGCTGACCGCCGTGCCGCTGGCGCTGTTCACCGTGCTGGTGCAGCGACGGGTGCGCTCCTGGTGGCTGTTGCTGCCGCTGGCCGCGCTGACCTGGGGGTTCATGCACGCCTCCGGTGTCCACGCGACGGTGGCGGGCGTGCTGCTGGGCTTCGCCGTGCCGGTCATCCGCCGAGCGCCCGGCGAGGGTCCCGGACTGGCCGAGCACTTCGAACACCGCTGGCGGCCGCTGTCGACCGGCGTGGCGGTGCCGGTGTTCGCCTTCTTCGCCTCCGGGGTGGCCCTCGGCGGGTTCGACGGGTTCGTGTCGTCGCTGTCGGACACGGTCACCATCGGCGTGGTGGTCGGACTGCTGCTGGGCAAGCTGATCGGCATCACCGCGGCCACGTGGTTGGTGTCCCGGTTCACCAGGGCCGAACTGGACGACGACCTGGCCTGGGTCGACGTGGTGGGCCTGGCGGTGCTGGGCGGCATCGGGTTCACCGTGTCGCTGCTGGTGGGGGAGCTGGCGTTCGGCGAGGGCACCCGGCCCTACGACGACGCCAAGATCGGCATCCTGCTCGGTTCGCTGCTGTCCGCGCTGGTCGCCACGGTGATCCTGCGCGCCCGCAACCGCGTCTACCGCCGCATCCACGAGGAGGAAACGCGGGACGAGGACCACGACGGCATCCCGGACGTGCACCAACGACCTGTTATTGACTAACAGTTGTTAGTGGATAACACTAGGCCGCATGGTCGTAGCGGTGGTCGGTGCCGGTCCCACGGGTTTGGCGACGGCGTGCGCGCTGCGCGCACTCGGCACGGCGGTGCGGGTGGTGGACGCGGCGCAGGGCCCGGCGACGACGTCACGCGCGCTGGGGCTGCAACCACGTGGCAGCGAGGTGTTGGAGCGGCTCGGCGCGCTGGGCGACCTGCCGGCCAGGTCGGTGGGCATCCGACGGGTGGTCGTCCACGTCGGCGGTCGGCGTTCGGGCGAGGTGCGGGTGGGGCGGCCCACGGCCCTGGTGCGACGTCCCGGCTTGCTGGTGTCGCAGGCGGAGGTGGAAGCCGGGCTGCGCACGCGCCTGGCCGCGCTGGGCGTGTACGTCGAATGGGGCACGGCGGTCACCGGCGTCACGCAGGGCGATCACGGTGTCGTGCTGTCCACGGTGGCCGGTCCGGTCGACGCCGACTGGGTGGTGGGCTGCGACGGTGCGCACAGCGCCGTCCGCAAGGCGGCCGGCATCGGGTTCCCCGGCGTGCCGCTGGTCGAGAACTTCGTGCTGGGTGACGTCCGCGCGGAGTTGCCGCTGCCCCGCGACGCGGTAGGGGTGTGGGTGCGCGGTGCGGAGATGTTCTCCGCGTTCCCGCTGCCCGGAGGGGTGTGGCGGTTCATGGCTCCCGCTCCGGGCACCGCCGTCGAGGACGTGCCGGAGTTCCTGACCCGGGCCGCGCTGCGCCACGCCGGAGTGCGGGTGCGGACCCGCCACGACTGGGTGTGGGTGTCGACCTTCCGGATCCACCGCCGGCTGGCCGAGACCTACCGGCGGGGCCGCGTGCTGCTGGCCGGGGACGCTGCGCACATCCACAGCCCGTTCGGCGGCCAGGGCATGAACACCGGGCTGGGTGACGCCGAGAACCTGGCGTGGCGGCTGGCGCTCGTGGCCTCCGGGCGCGCCGGTGACCGGCTGCTGGACGGCTACCAGGCCGAGCGCCGGCCCGTCGCCGAGGAGGTGCTCGGTGCCACGAGCGGCCTCACCGGGCTCGTGCTGGGCGAGTCCCCGGTGGCCCGACTCGTGCGCGACCGCGTGCTGTTCCCCCTGATGACCCTGCCCGTGGCGGAGAAGGTGATCTGGGAACGGGCGTCCCAGCTGAGGACCGGCTACGCCCGCTCACCGCTCGGTCGGCGGCCCAGGGTCGGTGACCGGGTGCCGCGGTTCGCGGCGACCGACCGGTTCGGCTGGACCCTGGCCGCACCGCGAAGCGACACCTTCGCCGGCCTCGCTCGCGGCGCACTCGGGGACGTCCGGCACGTGCACCGGGACGGCGACGCGCTGCTGGTGCGCCCGGACGGCCACCTGGCCTGGCGCGGCGAGCCGGAGCCGGACGCACTGCGCCGGGCGCTGGCGGTCATGCTTGACCGGTGACGACCGAGGCAGGGCGGGGAGGCTTGCGCGAGCAGCGCAAGGCGCGCACCCGCCGCGCGATCCAGGAGCAGGCGCTGCGGCTGTTCCTCGACCAGGGCTACGAGCGGACCACCGTGGAGGAGATCGCGGCTGCGGCGGGTGTGTCCCACATGACGTTCTTCCGCTACTTCTCCACCAAGGAAGCCGTGGTCGAGGACGACGACTACGACCCTCTCATCGCCGAACTGGTCCGCGCCCGCCCCGCCGAAGAAAGCCCGCTCGAAGCGCTGCGTGCCGCACTGGGCACCGGTTTGGACGCCGTGCTCGACACCGACCGCGATGCCGTCTACGCCCGCACCCGGCTCGTCGTCACCACCCCGGCCCTGCGGGCGCGGCAGTGGCACAACACCGCCGCCACCGGCGACCTCCTCGCCGCCGCGCTCGCCGACCGCGAACGGCGACCGGTCGACCTGCGCCTGCGCGTGATCGCCGCGGCGGCCACCGCCGCCCTCACCACCGCCCTGACCGCATGGGTCGAACGAGACGGCGTCGACGACCTGCGTTCACTGGTCGACCAGGCGTTCGCGGCCCTGGCGCAGGAGCCTTGATTTGCGCTCGGGCGACGACGGGCCACCCATGGACCAAGTCCCCCTCCTCCGCCCGGCACCGCGCCGTTCCCGGCCCGGACGAGCACACCGGAGCACGCCTCGGTCGGCAGTGCTCCGGTGCGGCGATCGGTCCCTCCAGGGGACCGCCCCGTGGTCGGGGACAGGTCAAGCGGGCGCGGTCACCCGGCCGGCGGTCTCGGCGTCCGCGGCCGCCTCCGCCGCGGCCTCCGCGGCCCGGTTCGCGTCGTCGGCGGCTCGGGCGGCGGCACCGTCGGTGGCGACGGCGGGCTCGTCAGCCGGGATCTTCGGCAGCACCTCGGTGAAGGCGCGGGAGACGCCCTGCAGCGCCGAGGTCACCTCGCTGGGGATCACCCAGAACGTGTTGCCGGGCCCCTGCGCCAACTGCGGCAGCATCTGCAGGTACTGGTAGGCCAGCAGCTTCGGGTCGGGATCGTTGCGGTGCACGGCCTGGAACACCTGGTCGATCGCCCGCGACTGCCCCTCGGCCTTGAGGATCTCCGCCGCCCGTTCACCCTCGGCGCGCAGCACCGCGGCCTGCTTGTCACCCTCGGCGGTCAGGATCTGCGACTGCCGCTGCCCCTCGGCGGTCAGGATGGCGGCGCGCTTGTCCCGCTCGGCGCGCATCTGCTTCTCCATCGCGTCCTTGATGGTCCGCGGCGGGTCGATGGCCTTGATCTCCACCCGGTTCACCCGCAACCCCCACTTGCCGGTCGCGTCGTCGAGCACGCCCCGCAGTTGGCTGTTGATCGTGTCGCGGGAGGTCAGCGTGCTCTCCAGGTCCATCGAGCCGACCACGTTGCGCAGCGTGGTGACCGTCAACTGCTCCACGGCCTGCAGGTAGCTGGCGATCTCGTAGAACGCCGCACGCGGGTCGGTCACCTGGAAGTACAGCACCGTGTCGATCTCCACCACCAGGTTGTCCTCGGTGATCACCGGCTGCGGCTGGAACGACACCACCTGCTCGCGCAGGTCGATCGCCGGGTGCACCCGGTCGATGAACGGGATCACCACGTTCAGCCCCGGTTGCAGCGTGCGCTGGAACCGGCCCAGCCGCTCCACGTTGCGGGCCCGCGCCTGGGGCACGATCCTCACCGCGCTCAACACCACCAGCACCACCAGCAGCGCGATGACCACGGCGACGATCACTGAAGCTTCCACGAGCCACTCCCCGGGTAGACGAACGCGGTGCTGCCGCTGATGCGCAGGACCTCCACGGTGGTGCCCTCCGGGATCACGAGGCCTTCGTCGAACGGACGCGCCGTCCACTCCTCCCCCGCGATCCGCACCCGGCCGTCGTGCCGCGTCACTTCGCGCACCACGTGACCGGACGCCCCCACCAGCGCATCCACCCCGAACCGCGCGGTCTGCGGCGCCCGCAGGTGCTCGCGGGCCAACGGGCGGACCAGCAGCAGACCCAGGACCGAGAGGACGGCGAACACCGCGAACTGCGCCGGCGGCGGCAGCCCGACACCGGCGGCCCCTGCGGTGAGCAACGCGGCCCCGCCGAGGATGCCGAGCGCGGCGGTGAAGGTGAAAACCTCGACCGTTCCCAGCAACAAGCCGAGCAACAGCCAGACCAGCCAAGCGTCCATGGAGTGCTCCGTCCCGCCGGCCAACGCCCTCGTCCTCAAGCCCTTGACCTGGCTCAATGGTCCACCACCCGACGAGCCGGGACAACGGGGGAACCCGGCGGTCAGGAGGTGCTGCTCATTGCCGGACACCGGCAACGAACGCGGCTACGAGGTCTGGTCGGCGGAGGCCGGCAGGCCCAGCAGCTTGGCGCCGAGGACGGCGACGTGCAGCGAGAGCGCCTGCGACGGGTCCTCCACCGAGTACCCCGTCAACTCCTTGACGCGCTGGAGGCGGTAGGTCACCGTCCGGACGCCCACGTGCAGTTGGCGGGCGCACGCGGCGGCCACCTGCCCGTGCGCGAAGTAGGCGGACAGCGTGTCCAGCAGCGGCTCGGCGCCGCCGCGCGCAGCGCTCAGGGGTTCCAGCACGACCGACACCAGGTCGGCCAGCGCGGCGCTGTCACGCAGCAGCACCTGGTAGACCAGCAGGTCGCCGGCGCGGTGCACGCGTCCGGGCAGCGCGAGTCGCTCCGCGATCCCCAGCGCGTACTTGGCCTGCTCGAAGGAGCGCACCACGCCACCCGGTCCCGACTGGGCGCGCCCGACACCGACCGACCACGGCTGGTCGGGTCCCAGGGCCGCGGCAACCTGGCGCACGAACTCGTCGAGGGCCCCGCTCATCGCCTTGGGGGTGACGCAGACGAGCAGGTCGTTCTTGGTGGTGATGAGGACGTCGCGAGAGCCGAGCCGACCGTGCAGCGAGTTCTCCACCGCCCTGGCGACCTCACCGCCGTCCACCAACGGCTCCGAGGCGGCCACGGCGGCGACGACGTTGCTGCCCGCCAGGCGCAGGCCGAACCGCTCCGCCCGCTCGGCGAGCCGGCCCGGGTTGCGCCCGTCGAGCAGGTCGTCGACGAACTCCCGGCGGAACGACTCCTCCTGGCGCACCGACCAGCGCTGTGCGGTTCCATAGCCCTCCGCCACGGCCATGACCGCCTTGTCGGCGGCCTTGAACACCGCCTCGCCCGCGGCGCGGACGACCTCGACGTCGGTCACGTCGCGCACCCCGGACAACAACGGCCACGCCAACCACGTGGCGCTCAGGTGCAGGTCGATCACGTCGTGCAGGGGCACGCCCCGCTCGGCCGCGCGGGCACCCGCCTCCCGCCGCACCCGGAGTTGGTCCGCGCCCAACCGCCGCCGCGTCGAGCTGACCTCGTCCAAGCCCTCCAGGTACCCGTCGAGGAGGTCGGCCGGCACTCCGCGCGCGGCGCGACCGGCGCGTTCGGCGACCTCCGACAACGCGCTCGTCCCGGGCACGGCCGCCCTCCGTCCGGTTCGGGCCGCGCGATCGACTTCCGCCCCCGGGGCGGCTTCGGCCGGATCCTCCGTCGGGTCGGGTCGTCCGGACACCACGGCGCGGTCCCGCTCAGCGCTTCTCGGCCGGCACGGTGCGCTCCAGCGCCGAGATCGGCACGGTCCGCCCCGTGCCGCGCACGTAACGCGCGTCGAACTCCGCCGGCCCGAGCTGCTCGACCTCACGCCAACCGCGCTCGGCCAGGAACGCGCCCACCTCGTGCGGGTGCAACCCGAACCGCCAGACGGGCCGTCCGGCCACGAACCGGCGGTGCAGCGCCTCGGAGCCGTACATCTCGTCCCCGTCCAGGACGTCCTTCCGCACGTAGGTGGACACCAGGCGGCTGCCGGGCGCCTGGTCCGGGAGGAAGTCGAAGGTCCACCGCACGCCCTCCCGGGTCAGGTACCGGGTCACCCCTTCGCACACGACCAGGCACCGCTCGCCGGAGTCGCGACCGTGCGCCGTCGGCACGCCGGACAGGTCCTCGCTGTCGAGGTCGACCGGCACCAGGACCACCCGGCGGTGGGCGGGGAGCCGCTCGCGCTTGTGCGCGACGTTGACCGGCAGGTCCACTTCGAACACCACCGCGTCCGCGGGCACGGCCGACCGGTGGGCGCGGGTGCCCGGTCCGGCACCCGGGACCACCGCGGATCCGATGCCGTCATCCAGCGCCCGGGTGAACCGGTCGTCGATGTAGCGCTTGCGGCAGGCGACGCCGCCCCACACCCCGGGCGCGGCCCGCTCCGACGCCCTGATCAGCGCCGCGCGGACGGCGGGTCGCCCGGCCAGGCGCGCCACCCACCTGGACAGGGGCGGCAACACCGGGATCGCCAACGGGTCGTGGAGCAGGCGTTGCCCCGGCGAGCGGTGTTGCTCCACGGCCGCGATCACCATGGGTCCGACCGCCGTGCCCGCCACCCCGGTCACCACGACCGGCTCCTTCCCCCGCGGCCGACCCCTCCGGCGGCGGCCGGGACGGTGCCGAGCACCACCAGCCGGTCCCGCTGCGTGCGACTCGGCCGTCGTGGGGTGCTCGCGCCGGTGACGTGCGCCGTCGCGCAGCACCGCGGGCCGCCGGCGCACGACCCGCTTCGGCGGGCGGCACAGGGCGTTCGGCGGCGATGTCGGCGGCGTTGTCGGCGGCCGACCGGCCCGCATCGACGATCATCGTCGGGCACGGGGCGGGGGGCTTCGCGTCCGCGGACGTCGTGGCGGAAGACGGCGATGTGCCCGGTCATGAGCGGCTCCTGGTCCAGGACGGCGACGAACCCACGCCGACCAGGCTTCCCGGCACACCGGGCACGATCGTACCCGCCGAAGCACCCGCCGGCTCCCCGGTCCGTCCGCGGTGTCCCGTACCGCTCGGTCCGCCACGCGACCGGTCCCCCTCCTGCCGGTTTGGCCGCCGCACGTCCGACTCGGTAGCGTGGGCCCGCCGCACCCCTCGTGCCAGGTGGGCGGCTGGTGTGCCGGGAAGTCTGGTCGGCGTCCGTGACCGACCGTTCCCTGGAGTCGTCCGTGCCCGTCCCCACTGCGGCTCGCGCCCGCCACCACGCGTCCGCCGCCACGTCCGGCCGGTTCCGCCCGGAGCTGCAGGGCCTGCGCGGCGTCGCGGCGCTCCTGGTCGTGGTCTACCACGTCTGGCTCGGCCGGGTCTCGGGTGGCGTGGACGTGTTCTTCCTGATCTCCGGCTTCCTGCTGACCGGCCAACTGGTGCGCGCGGCCGCGGGCGACGGGATCGCGTTCCGGCCGCTGTGGGGACGGATGATCACGAGGCTGTTCCCCGCGGCGTTGACCGTCCTCGTCGCGGTCCTCGTCGCGGGCTTCGTGCTGCTGCCGGAGAACCAGTGGTTCCAGACCATCCGCGAGGTCGTCGCCGCGGCGCTCTACCTGGAGAACTGGCAACTGGTCGCCGACTCGGCCGACTACTTCAGCCGGCACAACGAGGCCAGCGTCGTCCAGCACTACTGGTCGCTGTCCATCCAGGGCCAGTTCTACCTGGTCTGGCCACTCCTGGTCGCGCTGGTCGTCCTCGTCGCGCGCCGCCGCGGCCACCCACCGCACCGGGCCCTGGCCGCCTGCCTGTCGACGGTGTTCGCCACCTCGCTCGCCTTCTCGGTGGTGCTCACCGCCACCGACCAGCCGCTGGCCTACTTCCACTCGCTCACCAGGGCGTGGGAGTTCGCGCTCGGCGGTCTGCTCGCGCTGGGCCTCGTCGTGCTCACCCCGGCCACCTGGCTGCGGCCCGTCCTGGGCTGGGTCGGCCTGGTGGGGCTCGTCGCCTGCGGTCTCGTGCTGCGCGTCGGCAGCGTCTTCCCCGGTTGGGCCGCGCTGTGGCCGACGTTGTGCGGCGCCGCGGTCATCGCCGCGGGCGGCAGCGGGAGCGCGTTCGGTGCCGACCGGCTGCTCGCCACCCGGCCCGCGCGCTACCTGGGCGACCTCAGCTACACGCTGTACCTGTGGCACTGGCCGGTGCTGGTCTTCTACCTCGTCGTCCGCGACCAGGACGAACCAGGGCTTCGCGGCGGTGCGGTCGTCATCGGGTTGTCGCTGGCCCTGGCCGCGATCACGCACCACCTCGTGGAGGAACCGGTGCTCCGATCACCGCTGCGCGCGGCCACCGGGTGGGGCGCCTACCGCTTCGCCGCACTCGCGCTGGTCGCGGTGCTCGTGGCGGCCGGTGGCTGGCAGCTGGTCGCCGAACGCAAGGCCGCCCTGCACGCCGCTGTCGTCGACGACCCCGACCACCCCGGCGCCATGGTGCTCGAACCGGGCTTCGAGTACTGGGGTGCGGAACACCCGTCCGTCGCTCCGCCGCTGGTCGCCCTGCCCAAGGACTTCGCCGGCATCGAAGGCGCCACCTGCACCACTGCCTCCTACAACAAGGAGCTGACGTACTGCCACAGCCCGGTCACCGGCGTACCCGACAAGCGGATCGTCGTCGTCGGCGACTCCCACATGCAGCAGTACCTCGCCGCTCTCGACCAGGTCGCCAAACGCCGCAACTGGGAGGTCATCGCCATGAACAAGGGCGCCTGCCCGTTCTCCACCGAGTCCAACGCGATGCCCGGTGACGCCAAGTGCCTCGAGTGGAACGCCGACGCGGTCGACAAGATCACGTCCCTGCGCCCCGACCTCGTGCTGGCCAACGGCACCCGCGACGTCCGGTCCGGGCTCACCGAGGAGACGCCACCGGGCTTCGTCGCCCAGTGGCGGAAACTGGAGGAAGCCGGGATCGTCGTCGCGGCCGTGCGCGACAACCCGCGCCACCTCTTCAAACCCTCGGAGTGCGCGAACACCCACGGCGCGGAGGCGCCCCGCTGCGGCACACCCCGAGCCGACGTGCTCAGTCCCGAACCACCGTACGCCCGCCTCCCCGACCTGCCGTCCAACGTGGAGTTCCTCGACTTCAGCGACTACTTCTGCCCCGGCGACCGCTGCCCACCGGTCATCGGGAACGTCTACGTCTACCTCGACGACAGCCACGTCACCGCCACCTACATGAGCACGATGTCGCCGATCCTCGAACGACTGCTCGACGAGCGCTTCGCGCGCGCGAGTGGGAACCTCTGAGCCGCGGCGATACGGAGGACCACACCCGTCCGTCACCGCAGGACAGCGGTCCACACCCGTCGAACCGGCACGACTTCCGCCATTCGCTTGCGGGGCGGGCGCCGGGTAGGGCATCTTCCCCTCCGGAGCGCCGGGAAGTCTGGTCGGCACACCCACTCGCGACCGCGGTGGGCCGTTCGACGTGGGCGGAGGGCCTCATGCGTCACCCGGCGAAGCGCCGTTCCGGACCGGAGCGGACCTCCTCGCGCATCCCGTCGCCGTGGACGGCGGCCTGATGGCGTTCCCCAGCGCGATTCCCGGTGTGACCGACTTCGGCGCCGCATCGACGCTGCAGCCGAGGTGGATGCGGACGAGAACGCTGTTGTGGTGGTCGGCGGTGGTGCTGCCGGCGACCGTGGCGGTCGTCTGCGCGGCGTTCGCCGTGCTCGCCGGGTCGTGGTGGGCGGCGCTGCCGGCGATCGCGGCGACCACGGTCGCCGCGGGCGGCGCGTGGCGGTTGCGCCGGCGCGCACTGGCACAGCCACCGTCTTGGCTTCCCTCGGCGTTCCTGGTCGCAGGCGGCCAGACGCTGCTGGGCGTCATCCCCGGCCTCGGACTCGCGCTCTCCTCGACCTCCGGTGGCATCGCTCAGGCGCTCGCCGGGTCGCTGTTCGTCGCGGCGCTCGCCTGCGCGGTCGCGTCCTGCGTGCTCGCCCACCGGGCGAACCGGTCCCTGACCACGCCCGTCGTGCCGGAGCTGGGCGCCACCGGTGTCACGCTCGCGCTCGCCGTCCGGTTCGCGCTCGCCACCCCCGACCTGGCGTCGGCGCGGCTCGACGTCGAGGCGGACCGCCTCACGTGGTCCGCCCGCCTGCACCGGGGCAGGGGCGCCGGCCCGCGCGCCGAGCACGTCGTCCGCTTCGCCGACCTGCGTGACGTCGTCTTGACCACGCTGCCACCGCGACCCACCCCGCTGACCTGGCTGCACCTGCCGGACGGCACCGCGCTCCACGCGCCGCCCGGCCCTGCGGTGCTGGTGCGGACCACCTCCGGCGACTGGATGATCCCCGTCCACGACGCCCTGCTGGTACGAAACCTGGTGCTGACCCGAAGAGACCGCTGGGCACGGGGTGCGACCACCCGGTAACGGGACGAACACGGCAAAACACTCACAGGAACGCCGTCGGGCGGCTAACGTCCGAGCCTGCCGCGCCCGCGCTCGACCAGAGAGGTCACCCGTGATCGATCCCCACCCCACCAAAGCGGCCGAAGAGCTGGACAAGTGGGCCGCCGGTCTCGAACAGCGGGCCCAGCGGTACCGGGACCTGCAGCAGCAGATGGACGCCACCAACGCCAGTGCCGCTTCCCCCGACGGTTCCGTGCGGGTCACCGTGGACAGCAACGGCGTGCCCACCGACATCGCGCTGTCCGACCGCACCCGCGGTGCCGAACCGACCGCGTTGTCCGGCCAGATCATGGCCGCCCTGCACAACGCCCAGGCCAAGTTGCGGCAGCAGGTCCAGGCACTCGTCGCGGCGACCGTGCCGGCGGACGACGAGCCCGCCCGCAACCTCGTCGCCCAGTACCAGCAGCGATTCCCCCACGAAGTCGTCGAGCCGGACACGGGGCGCGAGGTGCACCGCGAGATGCGCATCGGCCGGGTCGAGGACGACGTACCGCCACCCCCGTCGCCGCGTCCACCCCGGCGGGCACCGGGCGACAACGGTCCCGACGACGGCTGGGAAGACCGGTCGTTCCTGCGCTGAGAGAGGGCTGGAAACCATGGCAGACGGGTTCACCGTCGACTCCGCCGAACTGGCCGGTCAGGCGGCCGCGTTGGACGGCTTGGCTTCGCGCGCGGACACCGCCGCCGACGCCGGCCGGCACGTCACCAGCCTCGACGACGCCTACGGACTGCTGTGCAGACCGTTCGCGGACCTGCTCCGGGAACCGCAGCAACGCGGCGTGGACACCCTCCAAGCCACCGCGGAGAACCTGCACCGCCTGGTGGCCGACCTCGGTGACACCGCGAAGGTGTACCGCGAGGCCGAAGAGAAGATCACCGCGGTGATGCGGGCACTGGTCAGGTCACTGGAGGCCATGTCGGCGGCGCCCCGGGTCGGAGGAGGCAACTGATGGTCGACGTGGACAACGCCAGCACCAACCCCCTGGTCGACGAACGGTCCGACCTGCGGAACAACTACCTGCAGGACGCCAACCCGCTCGAGAACACGGGCGCGCCCGACGCCGAGCGGGGCACGGGCTTCATGACCGGCATCACCGCGTTCGAAGCGGGCTGGACCATCGCCCAGGGCATCGACCAGAACGACTTGGGCCTGATCATCTCAGGTGTGGCCGCGGGTGCCTTGGACGTGGTCAGCGCGGCCGTCGACCCGATCGCCTACGTCGCCGGACAGCTGTTCTCCTGGATGCTCGAACACGTCGAACCGGCTCGGGCCGCGCTGCACGCGGTGACCGGCAACCCCGACATGGTCAAGGGCTACGCCCAGACCTGGACCAACATCGAACAGGAGATGCTCAAGCTCGGCGAGGAGTTCCAGCAGACCGCCCGGACCGGGGTTCCCTCCTGGACCGGCGACGCCGCCGACGGCTACCTGCGCAAGGCCGATGCGATCGCCGGCATCGCCAAGGGCGCCGCGGGCGGCGCTCACGGCATCGCGGGCATCACCATGGCCATGGCCGAGGTGGTGGGAGGCATCCGGGTCGCCATCCGCGACCTGCTCGCCACGCTGGCGGGCGCGCTGGTCAGCTGGGCGATCGAACTGGCCTGCACCCTCGGTGCCGCCGCGCCGCTGGTCGTCGCCCAGGCCACGGCCAAGATCGCCCAGGTGGTGCGCATCGTGGCCGGCCTGCTCAGGGCGCTCGGCAAGGCGCTGTCCAGCGCGCTGACCTGGCTGGTCCAGCTGCGCGACCTGTTCGACGCCTTCTGGCGAGCGCTCAACGAGCTCAAGAAGAGCCAGGCAACCGCCCCCGCCTAGATCCCGGTCCCCCGCGCGACGAACACCGCGCCGCCACTCCGAGCGGCGTCGACCGGCTGCCGCACGGACGGGTCGCGCGAGGTTCCGGAGGTAGGCGAAGCGCAAGCCTTCGACTTCTCGGCCGGATCACCCCGAGCGTCGAAGGCTGCGCTGCCGACAGCCGCTTGGAATTCCTGGCAGAGTGATCCCGGCCATGCTGCGATCTTGTCGGATGTGCTGTTGTCCGATGGGAGGTCGGTGTGGCACGTGAGCGAGCCGCTCGCACCGCGAGACCAGGCTCCGGACGCGACAAGTCCACTTCACCAGGGACACTCGGCAGAACAGCGACTTGGTGACGGCGGACCGGACTCGACTCACATCCGACCTGCCGCCTCGCACCGACTCGGGCACCTCGGATCGAACGGCGACCTGGTGGCGACGGGAACGCGGCGGAACGCGGTCCGACCGTGACGAACGACCGGCTCTGACCTACGCGAGTCGGGAAAGCGCAGGGCAGGACCGGACCCCCATGGTTCTCACCTGACCCACCACCCTCACGATGCGGAATCTCGTCACCGGATCCGGGCAGAACACTGGTGTGGGTGGGGGCATTCGAGGCGGCGTGCGGATGCGTCGGTTCGCGCGCTACACGGCGTGCTAATGGGATGTGCGGGGTCGCGAGCGGTCGACTGAGACGTTCGACCGCGCACGCGATGCCGATCGCCCGTCAGTCGTTCGAGTGGTATGCGATGGTGGTGCGGTTGCCGTCGCACCTGGTCGAGGCGACGACGCGGCACACCTACGCGCATGTGGTGGCGTGGTATCCGGTGCCGGAGTTCGGGCGATGCGGGTGGAGTGGTGCTCCCGTGTCATGTGCAGGACTTCGGCCTCCGTTTCCGCGCAACGGGAGCGGACCAGCCGGAGATCGAATCAGCGAGCAATCCTCGATTAAGCGTCGCTTATCCGTCGGACAAGTTCGCCTGATCGGTCGACCGCGACCATGCGGACATCCGGCTGAGGTAGCGGCAAACTGCCATTGCGCGCCACATAGGAGCGCCTGAGGCAGCGGTAGCGACATGACCCGGAAGAGCGCTACCGACCACAGTGGAGAAAAGCTCACATACCAAGGCGAAGGCGAAGGCGACTCACTTCGCACTGTGCGTGATCCGGCGATCCGACCAGCACCGGTATATTGAATCGGCGACCGCCCCTCTTCGTTGCCGCGAAAGCGGCACGTGAGCAAAACGAAACGCGGTCATCATGCTGTTCCCGTGCTTCGGCTTTCCGCAAAGCCGGTCATTCACCAGGAGATGTTCAGATGGTTCGAAGTGTCGGTTCACCGGCACGGAGGCTCGCGGGCGCGCTGTCCGTGGCCGCGGTGCTCGCCGCCGTCGCCGGCTGCGGCGTGCTGGGTGGCGCCGCAGAGGAGACCGCCGGTGCTGCCGCACCGGGCGAGGTCGAGAAGAGCAGGATCAGGCTCGGCCTGCTCCCCATCATCGACGTCGCACCGGTCCACATCGCGATCAGAAGGGGTTACTTCGAGCAGGAGGGCTTGGAGGTCGAGCCGATCACCATCCAGGGCGGGGCGGCGGCCATCCCCGGCCTGGTCAACGGTGACCTCGACATGACGTTCGGCAACTTCGTGTCCTTCTTCGCCGCCCAGGCCAAGGAGTCCGCGAAGGCTGTCGGCGGCCTGCGGTTGATCATGGACGGTTACCAGGCCAAGCCGGAGATGTTCCTGGTGCTGGCCAAGGCCGACTCCGACATCGAGTCCCCGAAGGACCTCGAAGGCAAGACGCTCGGCATCAACACCACCAGGAACATCGCCGAACTGACCTTCAGGGCCACTCTGGAAGCCAACAACGTCGACCCCGGGAAGGTGACCTTCAAGGAGGTCCCGCTGCCCGACATGGAGGCGGCGGTCGAGAACGGCGTCGTCGACGCCGCCTTCTCCAGCGAGCCGTTCATCACCAGGGCCCAGCGCAACTCGGGTCAGATCGCGGTGCTCGACGCGGCGTCGGGCCCGACGGACGGCATCCCGATCGCCGGCTACGGCACGACCGGGAAGTTCCTGCAGGCCAACCCGAACACCGTCGCCGCGTTCCAGCGCGCCCTCGTCAAGGGACAGCGGGACGCCGGCGACCAACCGCTGGTGCGCCAACTGCTGACCGAGTACGCCAAGGTCGACTCGGAGACCGCGGCCTTGGTCCACTTCGGCGAGTTCCCCACCACGCTCGACGCGACCCGCCTCCAGCGCGTGGCCGACCTGATGAAGACCTACGGCTTGCTGGAGACGAGGTTCGACGTCGCACTGATGCTCGCCCCGGCGCCGGGAAGCTGACCGATCCGCTCGGGACGTGCCCGGAAGCGTGGTGGGTGACAGCGCCTCGGCGACGCCGGCACCCGCCACACGTCGCTTCGACCGGAGCCGGCGGTCTCAGCCCCTCGGAACGCCGGCTTCTGCGTACCGAGCGACTGCTGCCCCGCAGCGGCGCGGCATCCGTCGGCCACCCGGTACCGCGGAGACGGAACGCGCCGGGGTGGACCACGTCCTGCCCCGGGTTGGCGGCGGCTTGCCGGCGAGGTCGTCGCACGCGAGCGGGTGATGACCCCCGCCGCGACGCCGAACCGGTGCAGCAGGCGGCTCGGGGGACCTGAAGCAGCGTGCACGCCCTGGTGCGTCGTCGGCCAGGCGATGGTTGAAGTGGGCGAACGACCGCCGAGGCCGCCGCTTCACGATTCCGCACCCGCGCGGCAAGGTGGTCGGTGTCAGGCGGCACACGAGACACAACGGTGCGGACCGATCGCCCGGTCCCGGCCTTTCCAGCCCGCGGCGAGCGCTCGCGACCACAGCATGATCCAGATCTCGCCGATGTCGTGGTCGAACCGACGACCGCAATCGTCGCAGATGAGCAGGAGGGCAGCGGGATCACCCTCGACAGGAATAGCGGTCACGGTACTGTCGGTCGACTTTCTGATCAGGGTGGCGCCGGAAGCCGGGTGTCGGCCACCTCGGTGTGGCCGACACGCGTTCCGAGCCCCCATCGTCCCGCGGCCCTCCCACCACTGTGACCGACAAGGCCGTTCATCGACCTTGCGATCACCTTGCGATGAGGTGCTCGAGCGATGGCATGCCCCCGGACGGATGACACCGGGAGCTGTTCACCCGTCCGGAGGTGCGATGAAGGTGGTCGACTCGCGGCGGTTACCGCCCTCCGCGAGTCGCCACACCATCATGCCGCAGACCAGTGCGACCGTTCCTGACGAACACCTGACATTCGGCGTCACCCGATCGGCGTGAAGTCTCGCGAGGCGACGAAGTCCGGCCGCGGCCGGATCGCGGCGAACGGCTCCACCAGCGCGTTCTCGACGCTGTTGACCACGAAGACGGTGGAGCGCGGGAACGGGGTGATGTCGTTGCCCGAGCCGTGCGTGCTGTTCGAGTCGAACGGCAACGCCGAGCCAGCCGGGCCGGTGAACTGCTCGATGCCGTGCGCGTCGGCCGACGCGGTGAGGTTCGCCCGGCTCGGCACGCCGATCTCCTGTTCCTTCAACGACGACCTGCAGTGGTCGTCGGGTGTCCCGCCGGCGCAGGGCACGAAGGTGCGGTGCGCGCCGGGCATCAGCATCAGGCCGCCGTTGAACGGGTGGTTGTCGGTCGATGCGATGGACGCTCTCACCGCGCGCATGAGCGGCGAGCCGTGCCACGAGCTCGCTGATCCGGTGCACCTCGAAGATCGAGCGGACGTCGTCGGACTGCTCCTCGACGACGGTGCGCTCGTCGGCCCGCACGACGGGGTCGGTGCGCAGCCGACCGGCGACGTCGCGGAACACGGCAACCTCGTCAGGGCTCGATCTGTTCCCCGCGGTCGACATCGAGCTGTCCGCGATGGCGACCGGCGCGATCGGCCGTGCCCGCCCTGGGAGACACGATCCTGCGGATGCTGGTGACCCTCACCCGACCGGACAGCGGCGCGATCACCCTCGCCGGTGAGCCGCTGCTCCACGAGCGGCGCGGCGACAGCCTCGTTCCCGCCGGCGAGCAGCACCTGCGCAAGACGCGCAAGCACACCACGATGGTGTTCCAGCAGTACGACCTGTTCCCGAACATGAGAGTGCCGCGTGACGTCGCACGGACATTCGACGTCACCACGCTGTGCGTCACCCACGCCATGGAGTTCGCCCGTGACGTCTCCGACCGCGTGCTGCTGTTCGACGAAGGCCGGATCATCGAATCCGCACCACCGGACGAGCTGTTCGACGCGCCCCGGCAGGCACGCACCCGGCGGTCCCTGTGCTCGGTGATCGACGAGCCGCGACCGCCGGGATCGCAAGGTTACCGTCAGGTGCGTGCCCGATCGGAGTGGGAAGATCACCCGGTGGCGGTCGGTGACGGCGCGATTGTCCTGGTGATCCGGGAGGACGACTCGGTCTCGTCGGTGGAAGTGGCGCGGTGGGTCGAGCAACGCCTGGACGGCTGGCCACCGGAAGACGTCATGCTCGTCGGCGTCGTCGCCGGCGAGCTGTTCGACAACGCGGTGGCTCACGGCTCGGCGCCCTACGTCCTGGAACTCGACCTCGACGAGTTCGGCGAGGCGATGATGGTCACCGTGCGCGACCGGGCGCGCGGGCGGTCCTGGCCGTGGCGGCCCTCGGCGGGACTCCTGCTGGTCGACGCCCTGTCGAGCCGATGGGGAGTGCTCGCTCGAGAAGGGACCACGGCCGTCTACGCCAAGCTGGACTTCGAGGGCTGACGCCGCGCTCACGGCACGACGCTCGAGCGCCCACCGCGCGAGGGCACAGCCGCCGAGCGATCCAGTGGGCCGTCCCGGCAGTGCTGCCCGGGACGCCCGCGGGAGTCGTTGGCCCCGGCCCTCAGGGAAAGCCGAGAGGTACCACCCGGCGGATCACTGGGCAGGTCGCCCGCGAAGGGCGCGTCCACGACGGGCCTCGGCACCGCCACGCCGTCGAGGCGTTCCACCACCAGCCCGCACCGACCTCGACCACGGCCGACCGGCCAGGTCGGGGTGGTCGAACGGCGGGAAGGCCTCAGCGCCGGTGCCGCCGCGCGTACCCGTGTTCCGCGTCGCGGTCCGGGGTAGTCCGTACTCGACGTTGACCCCCGACCGCGGAGGCCGAGATGCAACCGTTCCCGTTCGCCCCCTGGACGTGGCGCGACCCGACGTGGCTGCCCGGCGTCGACACCGGCGCCGAGCGCGGGCGCGACACCGCCGGTACCGGGGACCGTCCCGACACCGGTCTGATCGGCTACGCGGTGGAGGCAACCGACGGGGCCATCGGCAAGGTCGACGAGGACAACGCCGAGGTCCCCGCCGACTGCCTGATGGTCGACACCGGCCCGTGGATCTTCGGCCGCAAGGTCGTCCTGCCCGTCGGCACCGTGCAGCGGGTCGACCACCAGGAGCGCAGGGTCTACGTCGACCGCACCAAGGAGCAGATCAAGGACGCACCCGAGTACGACCCGGACGACACCGACCGGGACGGCTACCGCCAACGCACCGGCGACTACTACAGCGAGAGCTACCGGTTGGTCCCGCCGATGTTGTGACTGCTCCGGGCGGTGCCCCTTGCGGCTCGCTTCCTCGGCGCGGCGGGAAGATCCACCGGCTCGCTGTCTCCCGCGCGCTCCGCGTCCGCGATGTGGGTTGCCAACCGCGGGGTTCCCCGTCGGCGTGGTACCCGTCCCGGACCAGCCGGCACCTCCGTCGGCCGTCGTGCGGGGGCGGAGGCCGATGGCCGGTCACAGCGCGGCGAGGGTGTCGCGGCAGAGTTGCAGATCCTCTCTCGGGCGCACCACGAGCACGGGCACCGCGGCGTCGGGCGGGCTGACCGGTCCGTCGCCGTCCGGTTCGGCGGTCAGGTCGCGAGGGATGCCGAGCAGGGACAGGCCGGCCACGACGTCGGCGCGCACCTCGGGTTGGTCCCAGCCGATCTCGCCGGTGAACACCAGCGCGTCGAGCCGGTCGAGCGAGGTGGCCGCGGCGGCGAGTTCGCGCCGCACGCGGTGGGCGAACACGCGCAGCGCCAGCGCCGCGGCCGGGTCGTCCGCCGCGGCGGCGACCAGGTCGCGGGTGTCGCCCGACCTGCCGCCGGACAGCCCGAGCAGGCCGGATTCGTGGTTGAGGCCGTGTTCGAGGGTGTCGAGGTCGAGGCCGTTGCGCAACAGCCACAGCAGCATGCCGGGGTCGACGCTGCCCGAGCGCTTCGACATGGGCACGCCCTCCAGCGGTGTGAAGCCCATGGAGGTGTCGACGCTGCGGCCGTCGCGCACCGCGCACACCGAGCAGCCGCCGCCCAGGTGGGTCATCAGCACGCTGAGCCCTTCGGTGGGTCGGTCGAGGATCGCGGCCGTCCGGTCCAGCGCCCATCGGTACGACAGACCGTGGAAGCCGTAGCGGCGCAAGCCGTGCCGCTCCCGCCATCGCGCGGGCAGCGGGTAGGTGGCGGCGACCTCGGGCAGGTCGGCGTGGAACGCGGTGTCCGGGCACAGCACGTGCGGCGCCTCGGGCAGCCGCTCGCGCAGCACCTCCAGCAGCCGCAACGCGGGCGGCACGTGCAGCGGCGCCAACGCCTCGGCACGGCGGGCCGCGGCGACGGCGTCGTC
The DNA here is from genome assembly GCF_006716745.1 of Saccharothrix saharensis. Taxonomy (NCBI): domain Bacteria; kingdom Bacillati; phylum Actinomycetota; class Actinomycetes; order Pseudonocardiales; family Pseudonocardiaceae; genus Saccharothrix; species Saccharothrix saharensis. Next base: position 2,087,787 of record NZ_VFPP01000001.1, read on the forward strand.
GTCCACCCGGGTCGGCGCGCGCAGGTCGGGGCCGCCGTGCACGAGCCTGTGCCCGACTGCGGCGACGTCGTCGGCGCCGTCCAGCAGGTCGTCCAAGGCACGACGGGCTTCGTCGGAGTCGGGTGCGCCGTCCACGTCGACGGAGTCCAGGACTTCCTCGCTGCCGGTGTCGACCAGGTGCGCCTTGAGGCTGTTCGAGCCGGCGTTCACGGTCAGGACGGTGCTCACGCGCCCCACCGCCAGCCGGTGATCTCCTCGGGGTCCACGCCGTCGCGGTGCGCCGCCGCACGCAGGTCGTCCCGTTCGGCGAGCAGCCGCTGCGCCAGGTCGTCGCCGCGACGGGCGCGGCGCAGCGCGTCGGCGGCGAGGTCGTGGCGGCTCATGCCGTTGCCGACCAGCAGGTCGTACGGCGTGGTCGTGGTGCCCTCCTCCCGATAGCCGTGCACGTGGAAGCGCCGGCTGTCGGCCCTGCCGTGCAGGGTCTCGTGCACGGCGGAGGGATAGCCGTGGAACCCGAACACCACCGGCACGCCCTCGGGGAAGCACGCGGCGAAGTCCTCGTCGGACAAGCCGTGCGGGTGGCGGTCGGCGGGGGCCAGCGACAGCAGGTCGACCACGTTGACCACCCGGACACCCAGCTCGGGCGCGCGGTCGCGCAGGATCGACGCCGCCGCCAGCACCTCGACGGTGGGGATGCCGCCCGCGCACGCCAGCACCACGTCCGGGTCACCGCCGGTCGACGCCCACTCCCACACGCCCGCGCCCGCCGCGCAGTGCCGCTCGGCGGCCCGGAGGTCGAGCCACTGCGCGCCCGCGTTCTTGCCCGCCACCACCAGGTTGATCCGGTCGGTGGAGGCCAGGCAGTCCCGCAGGGTGACCAGCAGCGTGTTGGCGTCCGGCGGCAGGTGGACCCGGGTCGTGGACGCCTTCTTGGTCAGCAGGTTGTTGATGAAGCCGGGCCCCTGGTGGCTGTAGCCGTTGTGCTCCTGCCGCCAGCCCTCGCTGGTGAGCAGGTAGTTGAGGCTCGCCACCGACTCGCGCCACGGCACCTCGCCCGCCACCTTCAGGAACTTGGCGTACTGGTTGACCATGCTGTCCACGATCGACGCGAACGCCTCGTAGCACGGGAACAGTCCGTGCCGCCCGGTCAGCAGGTAGCCCTGCAACCAGCCTTGGCACAGGTGCTCCGACAGCACCTCCAGCACCCGCCCGCCGGGCGCGACGTGCTCGGCGGTGTCGGGCAGCGGCCAGGTGAACGCCCGGTCGGTCGCCTCCAGCAACGCGCCCAGCTTGTTGGACTCCAGCTCGTCCGGGCAGACCACGCGGAAGTCACGGCGGTCCTCGGTGAGCCGGACCAGCTCCGCCAGCCACTCCCCCGCCGTCCCCGTCGCGCTGATCGATCCGCTGCCCGGCTCGGGCACCTCCACCGCGAACCGCGCCACGTCGGGCAGCGGCAGGTCGCGGCGCAGCCGACCGCCGTTGGCCTCGGGCACCCGCCCCAGCCTCAGCTCCTCCGGCGGCAATTCGGCCGACAGGTCGCGGTGCGGGCGGCCCTCGGAGTCGAACAGCTCCTCGGGCCGGTAGGACCGCAGCCACCGCTCCAGCAGCGCGAACTCCGCGTCGTCCTCGTGCACGCCGCCCAGCGGCACCTGGTGGGCGCGGAAGGTCCCCTCCAGCGGCTTGCCCTCGGCGTCGTGCTCGGGCACGCCCCAGCCCTTCGGGGAGCGCAGCACCAGCATCGGCCACACCGCCCGCTCACCCGGCTGCCACCGCTCCCGCACCGCGGCGATCTCGCCGTGCGCCAGGTCCAGCGTCTCGGCCAGCAGCGCGTCCGGGTCGTCGGTGCGCGTCACGTCCACCACGTACGGGGACCAGCCGGCACCGCTGAAGTAGGCCACCAGCTCCTCGTCGTCCATGCAGCCGTAGATCGTGGGTGAGGAGATCTTGTAGCCGTTCACGTGCAGGACCGGCAGCACCGCGCCGTCGGTGCGCGGGGACAGGTACTTGGTGGCGTGCCACGCCCCGGCCGTGGGCCCGGTCTCGGCCTCGCCGTCACCGACCAGGCAGGCCACCAACAGGTCCGGCTTGTCCAGGGCCGCGCCGAACGCCGTCGCCAGCGCGTAACCCAGCTCACCGCCCTCGTGGATCACCCCCGGCACCTCGGGGGACAGGTGGCTGGGAAAACCACCGGGCCAGGAGAACCGGCGCACCAGCTCCGCCAACCCCGCGCCGTCCACCGACAGGACCGGGTCGAACTGCGCGTGCGTGCCCTCCAGCCACAGGTTCGCGTGCACCGCCGGTGCGCCGTGCCCCGGACCGGTGACCAGCAGCGCCCGCTGCCCGGTCCGCCGCACCAGGCCGTTCAAGCCGCTGTAGAGGAACGTGATGCCGGGGCAGGTGCCCCAGTGCCCGAGCAGCCGCGGCTTGAGGTGCTCCCGCCGCAACGGCTCCCGCAGCAGCACGTTGTCCTTCAGGTAGATCATCGCCGCCGCGGCGTAGTCGCAGGCACGCCGGTAGCGGCGCGTGGTCTCGGCAGAGGCGTGCGCCGTGGTCGTCATGCAACCGGATTACCCGTGGCCGCGAAACGCACACCGGGGCAATCAGTCCTTGAGGGGGTCGTGGCCCCAGTTCATCAGGGAGTAGCGCCACTTCGTGTGCTCGACGTCCCCGCCGGGGCGCTGCGCGAGGTGGCGGTGGACGTAGCCGACGACCTTGCGCATGTGCGCCTGGTCGTCGTCGCTCAGCTCGGCCTTCTTCTTGCGCAGCAGCTCCACGATGCGCCTGCCGGACTCGTGCCCGACCGACTCCCCGCCGTCGGACTGGCCGACCGACTTCGACTCGTCGGTGGCCAGCCACCGCTCCAGCTCGGTCGCGGTCATGTTCACGGCGTCGTCGAACTCGCCGCTCACGAGTCGTCCTTCAACGCGGACGGCTTGTGCACCGCGTCCTTGCCGCTCTTGTCGCTGCGCACCCGGTACTGCGGGTCGTCCTCCGAGGCGCGCACCGTCCGGCCCGCCGCCTCGGTGTCCTCGGTGATCTCCTCGACCACCTCGCCGTGCACCGTCTGCCCGTGGCTGGACCAGGTGACCTCGTCGCCCTTGTCGAACTTCTCCTCACCCATGAGCGCAGTCTGTGTCGTCCGACCGGCCCCCGCACGGCGGTGGGGTGCCGGCCGTGCCACTTTCACCCGGTGGGATGGCCGCCGCGACGAGCGGACCGCGGTCACGCGGATCACCGGGGACGTGGTCAGCGCCAGAGCGGCTGCCCCACACCGAGGAGTCGGTTGAGGGCCACGCCCAGCACGGTCACCAGCAGCACGCCCGCCGCGATGGCGAGCAGTTCGCGGGTCGAGGTGAGCAGGCCCAGGCTGACGATGAGGTTGGTCGCCCCGGCGGGTGGGTGCGGGCAGTCCAGCAGTCGCAGGACCAGCGCGGTCAGGGCCACGGAGAGGGCCGCGGCGCCGACGCGCGCACCCGTGACGCCCTCCTGGATGACCGGTGGGTGCTCGGTCAGGCCGAACAGGGCCAGGCAGCCCGCCCCGGCCAGGATCGCCACGCCGTGCCCGATCAGGGTGCTGCGGGGCGCGGCCGACTTCTGCCGGGGCGATTCGAAGAACAGCATCACGGTCGGGCCGAGGCTGGGGAACAGGTAGGGCTGCTCGACGAGCAGGGCGACCCCGCCCACCGCGGCGAGCACCGCCAGGCACAACGCGAAGGCGTAGCCCCCGGCTCCCAGGCGGCCCGCACGTCGTTCGGCGGCTCCGAGCACGCCGCCCGGCTCCTCGCCCACGACGCTCACCGGGCGGCGATGAGTGCTTGGGGCGCGGCCTGCTTCATGCGGGTGCGCAGCCAGGTCAACTGCCGGGCGGTGTCCTGCTCGCAGGCGTTGACGACGTCGAGCAGTTCACGGTCGCGCAGCCCTTGGGCGGCCTGGCCGACGACGGTCCAGGTGATGTCGGCCAGGCTCGCCAGGGTGTAGAGGTCCTGGAGGTCGCGCAGCAGGCCGACGGGCCCGCTGCGGGTGGACTCCAGTTCGGCGGCGTGCAGGCGCTCGGGCTCTTCCTCGCGGTGCTCGCCGTAGCGCTCCACGACCGGTGCCAACGCCTCGGCCTGCCGGTCGACGCGGCCGGCGAGGACCTGGCAGGTGTGCCACACGTCCGGCTCCTCGCCGTGACCGCGGCCGACCTCGCGGAACGCGTCGGCCAGCGTCGTCAGCGAGGTGTGCAGCAGTCCCAGGTAGGTGGCCAGGTGCATGGGTCAGCCCTTCGACGCGGCGTGCGGCAGCACGTTCGGGGTGCGGTCGGGGGTCGGCGGCGGCGAGGGCGGGTCGACGGGGGTCGCGTCCTCGCGCACGTCGTCCTCACCGGTGGTCGCCGGGACGCTCGCCCGGTCGTGCGGCGCTGACGCCGTGGTGGTGGGCGCGGGCGCGGGGCCCGTGGCGTCCGCCAGCTTGGTCACCCGCGCGGCGGCGAGCTTGAACAGCGGCTGCTTGGACACCGGGTCCCACTCGGTCAAGGTCAGCTCGTTGGCCGCACGCGCGTGCTCGTCGCCGTCGGTGTCCCAGTAGCCGTAGTGGAAGGGGATGAAGACGACGCCGTCGCGTCCGCGCCCCACGCGGGCGGGCGCCTCGACGTGGCCGCGGGGTGATTCGACGCGGACCAGGTCGCCCTCGGTCACGCCCAGGGCGGCGGCGTCGGCCGCGGACAGCTCCACCCAGGGCTCGGGTGCGGCGCGGCGCAGCTGCCGGGAACGGCCCGTCTTGGTGCGGGTGTGGAAGTGGTAGGCCGTGCGGCCGGTGGTGACCACGAACGGGTGATCCTCGCTCGGCTGCTCCGGCGGTGGGGCGTACTCGGCGGCCTTGAGGAAGGCCCGGCCGTCGGGGCGTTGGGCCTTGTACTGCTCGGGCGAGGTGGTGCCGCCGGTGAGCAGGTCGTGGCCGTAGTCCTCGCACACGTCGGGGTGGGTGGGGAAGACGCCGTCGGCGTAGAGCCGGTCGCAGCCGTCGGGGTGGTCCTCGTTGCAGGGCCACGGGATGCCGCTGCCGCCGCGCAGCTTGGCGTAGGACAGGCCGGTGTAGTCGCACAGCCGGCCGCGGCTGCACTCCTGCCACGCGACGAACGCGCCCTCGGGGTCGGACCACTTGATCAGCGGTGCGCCGTCGAGGTCGCGGAAGTCCATGCGGCGGGCGTAGTCGAGGAAGATGTCCAGGTCCGAGCGTGCCTCACCCGGCGGGTCGACGGCCTTGTCCGAGAGGTGCACGGTGCGGTTGACGTTGGTGAACGTGCCCTGCTTCTCACCCCACAGCGCCGCCGGCAGCACCACGTCGGCGTACTCGGCGGTCTCGGTGCGGAACCCGTCCTGCACCACCACGAACAGGTCGTCCCGCGCGAGGATCTCGCGGATGCGCGGCAACTCCGGCAGCGACACGGCCGGGTTGGTCGCGGAGATCCACAGGAACTTGACCGAACCCTGCTCGGCGTAGCGCCAGATCTGCATGGCGTGGGTGGGCGGCGCCCAGTGCGGGATGGTCAGCGGGTCGACGTTCCACAGCTCGGCCAGTTCACGGATGTGCTCGGGATTGTCCCAGTTGCGGAAGCCGGGCAGGTCGCCGTCCGCGCCGCACTCGCGGGTGTTCTGCGCGGTCGGCTGCCCGTTCATCTGCAGGATGCCGCACCCCGGCCGGCCGATCAGCCCGCGCAGCAGGTGCAGGTTGTTCACCTGGCACGACGCCGCCGTGGCCTGGTGGGACTGGTAGAAGCCCTGCAGCACGGTCGACAGCACGCGTTCGGAGGTCCCGAAGATCCGTGCCGCGCGCCGCAGGTCGTCCGGGTCGACCCGGCAGATCCCGGCGACGTGCTCGGGCGTGTACGGCTGCACGGTGGCGGCCAGTTCGTCGTAGCCCAGCGCATGGGTGGCCACCCAGTCGTGGTCCACCCACCCGTTGGCGATCAGCTCGCGGATCAAGCCGTTCATCAGCGCCTGGTTGGTGCCGGGCAGCGGGGCCAGGTGCACGCCCCCGGACTCCACCGCCGCCTCGGCCACCTTGGTGCGGCGCGGGTCCACCGCGACCACCACGGGCCGGTCCGGGCCGTGCAGCCGGTCCAGCACGCGCGCCCACAGCACCGTCTGCGTCTCGGCCATGTTGTGCCCGAACAGGAACATCGCGTCACAGGAGTCGATGTCGGTGTAGCTGCCGGGCTGGCCGTCGGAGCCGAAGCTCTCCTTCAACGCCGCCGCGGCCGTGGCCGTGCACAGCCGGGTGTTGCCGTCCATGTGCGGTGTGCCCATACCGGCTTTGCCGATCACGCCGAGCGTGTAGTACTCCTCCAGGAACAACTGGCCGCTGGTGTAGAAGCCGTGCGACAGCGGGCCCGTCTCCGCCAGCAACTCCTTGGAGCGTCGCACGACCAGGTCCATCGCGGTGTCCCAGTCGGACTCGACCAGCTCGCCGCCGCGCCGCACCAGCGGGCGGGTCAACCGGTCACGGCCGTTCCACTGCCACGACCCGTAGAGGCCCTTGGGCCCCAGGCGACCGTGGTTGACCACGTCACCCGCGCGACCCCGCACGCCGACCACGCGCCCGTCCTTGACCGCGATGTCGCAGCCGCAGCCGTTGCTGCACAACACGCACGCCGACGGCACCCACCGGTCCACATCCGACTCGATCAGGCCCGTGTCGAGGTGCAGGTCCACCCGCACCGGCCACGGGGTGTCCTTCGCGTGCGGCGTCCGGGCACCCCAGATGTCCGCGATCCGGTCGGCCATGCGCCCTCCATCGATCCGGTGTGATCACCGTGTCGGCTACCCGCCACGGCCGCCAACGCCCGTCGCGGTCAGGCGTCGCCGCGGTCGTCCTCAGGTGCCCCCGGGTCGTCGTCCCTCTCGTCGTCGGGCAGTGACGAGTCCGGTTCGCCGAGACCTTCCTCCTGCTCGGTGGCGGGCTTCGCCTGGCCGGCGCGCACGGCTTCTTCTCCGGGACCGGCTCGGGTGGTGTTGTCCATGCCGGTCCGGTACCCGCCCGCTTGGCCGCGAAACGCGGGCGCGGCCTCGACCAGCGCGGCGGCGAAGCCCTCCCGGCGCCCGGTTCGGCGGGAGGTGTGCGCCGGTGGTGGGCCGGGGCGCCGCCCGACCCACCACCACTCACCGTCCGTGTCCTTCGTCGGCGCGTTGCCGCCGCAGGTGCTCCCGTTCCGCGTCACCCTCGGGCTCCTGGTCCAGCCCTTGGTGGATCTTGTCCACCTTCTCCTCGGGCAGGTGCGGTGCGAGCAGCGGCACGGCCGGGTCCACGATCGCCTCCACGACCACCGGTCGGTCGGCGTGGAACGCCTCGTGCCACGCCTTGCCGACCTCGTCCGGCGAGTCGACCCGGATGCCGCGCAGCCCGAGCAGCTCGGCGTACGCGGCGTAGGGGAAGTCCGGCACGCGCTGCGAGGTCGGGAAGCGCGGGTCGCCCTCCATCTCGCGCTGCTCCCAGGTGACCTCGTTGAGGTCGCGGTTGTGCAGCACCAGCACCACGAACCTCGGGTCGGCCCACCCCCGCCACCGGTCGGCGACGGTGATCAGCTCCAGCAACCCGTTCATCTGCATGGCGCCGTCACCCACCAGGGCGACGACCGGCCGGTCCGGCGCGTCCAGCTTCGCGGCGAGGCCGTAGGGCAGGGCGCAGCCCATCGACGCCAGGTAGCTGGAGGTGTGCGCGGGCGCGCCCGCGGGCAGCGCCAGGTGGCGGGCGAACCAGTAGGTCGCCGAGCCGACGTCCACCGCCACCCGCACGTCGAGCGGCAGGTGGCGGGACAGCTCGTGCACCACGCGTTCGGGGTTGAGCGGGTCGGCCGGGGCGTGGGCGCGTTCATCGGCGATCCGCCGCCACCGGGCCACGGAGGTGAACACCTCCTGCTCCCACGAGCGGTCGGGGTTGTGCGCCAGCAGCGGCAGCAACGCCCGCAACGTCTCGGTGGCGTCCCCCACCAGCGCGACCTCGACGGGGTACTTGCTGCCGACCACCCGGGCCTCGATGTCGATCTGCACGGCACGCGCCTGGCCGGGTTCGGGGTAGAACTCGGTCCAGGGGTCGTTGCTGCCGACGACGAGCAGCGTGTCGCAGCCGGCCATCAGCTCGGCCGAGGCGGTGGTGCCCAGGTGGCCCATGACCCCGGTGTGCCAGGGCGCGTCCTCCGGGATCACGGGCTTGCCGACCAGCGACGCCGTCACCCCCGCGCCCAGCGCCTCGACCACCCGGGCGACCTCGCGCTCCGCTCCCGCCGCGCCGCGCCCGACCAGCAGGGCGACCTTCCGGCCCGCGTTGAGCACCTCGGCGGCACGGTGCAGGTCCTCCTCGCGCGGCAGCACGCGCGGTCGGGCCACGACCGCCGAGGACGCGACCACGCCGTGGGTGTGCGGCAGCTCCTCCACCGCGTCGGCCCGCTGGACGTCGTGCGGCACGATCAGGCAGGTCGGCACCCGCTCGGAGATCGAGGTGCGCATCGCGTTGTCCAGCAGCACTGGCAGTTGCTCGGGCGAGGACACCGTCTGCAGGTACTGCCCGCAGACGTCCTTGAACAGCGAGTGCAGGTCCACCTCTTGCAGGTAGCCCGTCCCCAGCGCGGTCGACACCACCTGCCCGACGACCGCCACCACCGGCCGGCGGTCCAGCTTGGCGTCGTACAGCCCGTTGAGGAGGTGGATCGCACCGGGCCCCTGGGTGGCCAGGCACACACCGACCCGACCGGTGTACTTGGCGTGCCCGGTGGCCATGAACGCGGCCATCTCCTCGTGCCGCACCGGCACGAACTCCGGGTCGCCACCGGCCCGGTGCAGGGCGGCCAGGATCGGGTCGATCCCGTCACCCGCGTAGCCGAACACCCTGGGCACGCCCCAGGTCCGCAAGCGCCGGACGAGCGCGTCCGCGACGGTGCCGCTCATGCGACGTCCAGGACGGTCTTGAGCCAGCCCTCTTCACGCCGGTCGAAGCTCTCGTACGCCTCGACCGCGTCGACCGGGTCCTCGTGCCGGGTGATGAACGCGGTGGGGTCGACGGTGTCGCTGACCACGGTGTCGAGCAGTTCGGGCAGGTAGCGGCGGTGGTTGCAGTTGCCCATCTTCACGGTGAGGTTCTTGTTCATCGCCTCGCCGATCGGGAAGCTGCCGAAGCCGGGTGGGTAGACGCCGATGATCCCGATGCTGCCGGCTTTGGCCACTGCCCGCACCGCCCACCGGAGGGCCTGGCTGGGCGCGTCGCCGGGCACCCACCGGTCCCCGCTGGGGTTGGCGTCCGGTGCGGCCTGTCGACGTTCCTGGTCGAACCGGTCGGCCTGCTGTTCGGCCTGCTCGGCGGCCGGGCCGGTCCCGGGGCGCTGGGCGTCCACGCCGACGGCTTCGATGACGCGGTCCACGCCGATGCCGCCGGTCAGCTCCTTGACCAGCGCGACGGGGTCCTCGCGGGTGAAGTCGACGGTCTCGGCGTTCTGCTCGCGCGCCTTGTCCAGCCGCGAGGCGATGCCGTCGACCACGAACACCCGCCCGGCACCCTGCCGCTTGGCCGAGGCGATCGCGAACTGCCCCACCACGCCCGCACCGAGCACCAGCACGCTGTCGCCCTTGCGGACCTCGGCCAGCCGCGCGCCGAACCAGGCGGTGGGGAAGATGTCGGACAGCAGGATCGCCTGGTCGTCGCTGACCGCGTCGGGGATGCGCACCAGGGTCGTCATGGCGAAGGGCACGCGCGCGTACTCGGCCTGCAACCCGTCCACGGGGCCGGTCGTCTCCGGCCCACCGAAGAACGACGTGCCCGCGGACGGCCCGTTCGGGTTGGCGGTGTCGCACTGCGCGTAGTAGCCGGCCCGGCAGTAGGAACACGTGCCACACCCGATGGTGGAAGTCACCACGACCCGGTCACCGGGGGTGAACCCACGTACGGCGGGGCCGACCTCCTCGATGACGCCGACCGCCTCGTGCCCGAGGACCGTGCCCTCCACCATGCCGGGCATCGTGCCGCGCACCAGGTGCAGGTCGGTGCCGCAGATCGCGCTGCGCGTGATGCGCACGATCGCGTCGCTCGGTTCCAGGATCTTCGGATCGGGCACCTCGTCCAACCGGATGTCCCCCGTCCCGTGCCACACCACAGCCTTCATGCCGTCTCCTCCGTCGTCGTCCACGGACGGCTTCCCGTGCGACCGGTGCCGAAACGCCACCACCCCGGTCGGCACGTCGCGCATCACTCGTTGCCGGGCTCCTGGGTCCGACGTCCGAACTCGCTGTGCCCGTTGGGGCACTTCGGGATTTCCTCGCCTTGGGTGACGTGCACCTTCTCGTCGCACTCGGCGCAGTGGAACGTCCCGGTCTTCTGCGCCCTCTCCCCGGCGTGAGCGGACATCTCGCGGACCTCCGTCAGCTGATGGTGGCCAGCAGGTCGCGGCACGCCCGCTCGCAGTCGCGGCACGCCTCGGCGCAGATGCGGCAGTGCTCGTGCATGTCCGCGTGACCCTCGCACTCGTCCGCGCAGGACTTGCACGCCGTCGCGCACGCCTCCAGCAACGACCGGCTGATGTCGGCGTCGTACCCGGTGTGCCGCGACAGCACCCGTGCGGTGGTGGCGCAGATGTCGGCGCAGTCCAGGTCCGTGCGCACGCACTTGGTCAGCTCCGCCACCGAGCTCTCGCTCAGGCAGGAGTCCGCGCACGCCGTGCACGCCTGGGCGCAGGCGATCAGCGCGTCGATCGCCGCGGCCAGCTTGCCCCGGTCCAGGTTGATCCCGGCCGGGTGGGCCTCCAGCATCGCCGTCGTGGTGGTGGTCAAGCGGATCACTCCTCGGCTCGTGGTGTCACCGGAGTCGGACGGGTCCGGCGTCGATCGGCACGCGGAACAGGTGGTAGGGCTTGCGCCTGCGGTCCTGCCCGCCCTGGTACCGGGCCTGGCGGTGCAGCTGGTTGGCGGTGACGTAGAGGTGGCCGTCGGCGACCGACATCGTGTCCGGCCACAGGAGCCGCGGGTCGTGCGCCACGGTCTCGACCGCGCCGTCCGGCAGCCGGCGCAGCACCGCGTCGTGCTCGTAGTTCGTGAGGTACAGCCGGCCCGCGTCGTCGGTTTCCAAGCCGTCCGCGCCACCGCCCTTGTCGCCCTCGTCGACCACCTGCTCCCCCACTTCGTCGTCGGGCAGCGTCCGGTCCACCAAGGCCTGGGTGGGCACGCTGTACCAGCGGCGCGACGCCAGCGGGCAGTAGTACAGGCGGGTGCCGTCGGCGCTGATCGCGATCCCGTCCGCACCCATCGACACCGGCTTCGGCCCGCCGTCCGCGGGGCGCTCCAGGAACGGGGCACCCTCCACGACCGGGCGGAACGCCTCCAGCGGCTCCGCCTTGGTGGAGGGGTGGTCGTGCAGCCTGCGCCACGACTCGCCGCTGTCCAGGTCGACCACGATGACGCCGTTGGGGCCGGAGTCGGCCGAGTCGGTGATGTAGGCGACCCCGGCCTCACCGCGACGCAGGTCGAACCGCACGTCGTTGAGGTAGGTCGTCTCCGGGACCACGTCGGTCGGGAACGTGATCACCTTGACCGCGGTGTCGGTGGCCAGGTCGACGCACACCAGCTTCGGACCGCCCGGCTTGGTCGGGCGGAACAGCGGGCTGCCGGTGTCGAGCACCCACAGCCGGTCGGCCGGGTCCACCACGATGCTCTGCACGGACACGAACGCGCCGTCGTCGTCATCACCCGATGGCGAGTTCCACGCCCGGTCGGGGAACGGCACCTCGACACCGTCCCGCAGCTCCACCACGGTCGCGGACACGTCGTCACCCCACCGGGGGAAGTTCACGAACACCCGTCCGGTGTGCGACACGCTCACCCCGGTGGGCATCGGGCCGGTGAACTCGTGGACCACTTCCAGCTCGCTCACGCGGGCACCCCTCACTGGACCGGCGGGTACTGGGTCTGCTTCAGCAGCCGCGCCAGGTGCGCGGCGTTGTTCGCCAGCTTCTTGTTCGTCGAGGCCACCGGATCGGGGGTCCGCTCCAGCTCGATGTAGTCCTTGGGCGTCATCGCCTCGTTGTTCCAGTACGTGCCGCCGCTGGCCGGGATGGTGAAGCCCACGTCGTTGAGCGCCTGGAAGCAGTCGGCGATGATCTTGTGCGCGCCGTCCTCGTTGCCGACCACCGCCACCACCGCGACCTTGCCGTAGGTCAGCAGCCGGCCCTCGTCGTCGGTCTCCGACAGCTCGGCGTCCAGCCGCTCCATCACCCGCTGGGCCACGCTGGACGGGTGGCCCACCCAGGTGGGCGTGGCGAAGACGAGGATGTCGGCGGCCAGGACCCGATCCCGGATCACCGGCCACTCGTCGCCCTCGCCCATGTCCTTCTCCACACCGGGGCGCACGTCGTGGTCCACGACCCGGATCAGGTCGCCCGCCACACCGTGCGCGGCCAGCTCGTCGAGCACCTGCCGGGCGAGCTTGTCGGTGCTCGACGGTGCGGGCGACGGCTTGAGGGAACAGGTCAGCGCGAGCGCGGTCAACGTCGTGGGAGCCATGCACAGGGCCTACCCACTCAGCCCGGCCCCAATCGGCGCGACGTCGGAGGTTCCTCCCGCACCCGATAGCGGATCACCCATCGGTGGATCCGTCCCGCGACCAGCGCGCCAACAGCCACACCGCCGCCACACCAGGGGACAGCGCGAACGCGCGGTGACCGACCGGTGCGGGCTCCCGTTCGCCACGCCATGCTCACGGCTTCGTCGGACTCGCCGCGGATCCGGCGCGGGCGCACAACGCGCACCCGGTCGAGTGGTCCGTGATTCCCCGTCCTCGCACAGCCCACGCCAGGCGTGATCCACGACGAAGCGGAAGTGCAGACGACCGACGCCGGGGTACTCGGTGGCCATGACGCTCAATCCGATCCAGGTCCAGAAGTTCCTCTCCGGTGTCGACTACCCCGCCACCAAGGACGACATCGTCGAGACCGCGCGCTCCCAGGGCGCCGACGACGACACCCTCGAAGCCCTGCGCAACCTGCCGCGCGACGACTTCAACTCCCCCAACGACATCAGCGAAGCCATCGGTCAGCAGAACTAGGAACGCGACGGGGCGGGGCCGGGACGAGGCGAACCCCACTCCGACCCCCTGAATCCGCGCGAACCGGGCGGGAGCAGCCGGTGGCGTGGCGGACCGGACGGTTGGAGGAAAGGCGCTCATGGGCGAGGTCACCGCGGTGGACGTGCTGCTGGACGGGTTCGGACGGGTCCGCGAGTCCGTCGAACGCGTGCTGGACGGCCTGTCCCCCGAGCAGCTCGCCCACCGGGTCGGCGGCACGGCGAACCCGATCGCCTGGCTCGTCTGGCACCTCACCCGCGTCCAGGACGACCACGTGGCCGAGGTCGCCGGCACCGAGCAGGTGTGGACGGCCGACGACTGGGCCAAGCGCTTCACCCTGCCACTGCCCGCCGACGACACCGGCTACGGGCACGACGGCGACCAGGTCGCCGCCGTCACCGCGCCCGCCGACCTGCTGCTGGGCTACCACCGGGCGGTGCACGAGCGCACCGGGGCGTACGTGCGCGCCCTGAGCGCCGAAGACCTGACCCGGGTCGTGGACGAGTCCTGGGACCCACCCGTGACGCTGGCCGTGCGGCTGCTCAGCGTCATCGAGGACGACCTCCAGCACGTCGGCCAAGCCGCCTTCGTGCGCGGCGTCCTCCCCGGCACCTGACCCGGAACACGCCGCGCGTTCGACGAGGTTCCGGCGGTCGAGCTGGGCCAGTGCGGTGACCGCTTGGACGACACCGTCTTCCGTGCCCGGTGGCGGTGAGGTGTTGTCGGCGGATCGGTGGTGGTGCTACGCCGACGGCGTGTGCGCAGCGCGCCCAGTGCGGTTGGTCGGCGACGAACGGGCACACGACCTGCGGCACGCCGGCGGCCAGCGCGGCGGCGGTGGTGCCCGCTCCCCCGTGGTGCACGACCGCGCTCATCCACGGGAACAACCACTGGTGCGGCGCATGGTCGATGACGTGGACGCCCGGTGCGGACCGTGGCGCGATCCCGCCCCGCGCGCCCGTCCCCCGGACGCCCGGTCCGGGTCACCGCCTGCCGGAGCGGGAACGCATGGCGAGGAGCAACAACGCCCCCGCCGAAACGCATCCCAACAGGGCGAACACCGCTGGGCGCAGCCCTTGTGCCACGGCTGTGCCGACGACCAGGACCAGCGACACCATGATGAAGACCGCTGCTTTTCCCACCACTGCCACTCCTGTTGCCAGTCGGGTTCCGCCCGCCGCACTACGCTATGCCCTGCGGCCGAAGCCAGGCATTGATGCGCCGGCGCAATTCGAGGACGAGCGAGTCCCACGAGGTCGACCGAGGAGGGCGCATGAACGGGTCACCGCCGAATCGGAGTGCGAACGGGCTGCCGGTCACGGGAGGCGCCGGACCCGACCGCCTGCACCACGGGTCGGAGGACGTGCGCGAAGCACGGGAGAACGAGCTGCCGCGCTACCGGGTCGAGGTCGAAGGCCACGACGGCGGGGTCAGACGCGTGGACCACGTTCGCGCTGGTTCGATGGAGCAGGCTCTGGCGAAGGTCCGCGAAGCGGACTGGTGGTCGAGTGGCGGGCCCGGCGGGTTCCGAGTGGTGGAGGCGACCGAGGAGGACCCCTCCGGCGAGGCTCGGCACCGGCGGAACGCGCGACGACGTCACCTCAACACGATCGTGGAAGCCGGCCTGACGGCGCTGGGCGAGAACGCTTCCGCCCACCCTGATCACGAGTTCTCCGACGTCCTGTCCGACTTCTTCACCCGGGCCGTGGTCCTGCCCGGCCACTTCCCGTTCCCCGGGGGGAACCCGGAGGTCGATCGCCTACTGGACACCGACGACGTCGCGGCCGTCCTGACCCGGCTCCTGACGACCCACCTCGCCCACCACGGCCTGGAGGTGGCGCGAACCCGCCCGGAGTAGGCAGCCAGTGCCGGGATCGGTACTCGGTACCGGTTCCCGGCGCCGGCGGGACCGGCGCGGAGGGGCAGCGGGGCGGAGCCGGGGGCTTCGTGGACGGCAGCGGGTCGACGGAGGCCGTCTCCCCCACCACGGTGTCCACGAGCCGACGCCCACGCCGAACGCTTCGTGGCAACCGTTCGGCGAGAAGTCATCGACCGGCTGCTCATCATCAGCGGACACCACCTGCGAACGGTGCAGAACCGCTACGCGGCCGACTACCCCCGCCGCCGACCACACCGAGCGCTGCACCTCGCACCACCACGACCCGACTACCCGATCGCAGAGCCGGGCAGCACCTCGGTGCGCCGTCGACCAGTCCTCGGCGGCCTGATCGACGAGCACGAACACGCAACCGCCTGATCGCAGGCAGGACCTACGGCCGCCCTCGACCGGCGCGGCGACCCACCGTCCGGACCGGTGAAGACGTGGCCCTCCGGCTGGTCGGCCCGGTGCCCGGGGGATCGATCGCGATGACCCCGCGCGCCAGGTCCACGCGGCCCCGGCGCAACCCGGCCCGCTCGCCCCACCGCGACCCGCCACGCCCGGACGCCGAGGCCGGTCGCGCCGAGGCGCCACCGACCGCGTTGCCCGAACGTCCCTACCCCGTCTTTGCCCGAACAGCACCTCCCTCCTCCGAAACAGATCTGCAAAACTGTCGAAAGTTTCCGCCCCGCAGTGCTGTCCCGCAGTGCCATCCCGCCGCCTGGTCGACGAGGATCGAGGAGGAACGCGTGAAGAAGCCGTTCGGGGCCGTGGCGCCCCTGGCAACCGCCCTGCTGGTGACCGCCTTGCTCGCGGCACCACAAGCTCACGCCGCCGCGCACACGCTCAAGGACGCGGCGGCGGCCACCGGCCGGGTCTTCGGCGCGGTGGTCCCGGCCGGCCTGCTCGGCGTCGCCGACTACACCAAGACGCTGGACCAGGAGTTCGGTCAGGTCACACCCGAGAACGAGATGAAGTGGAACATCGTCGAGCGGGTCCGGGGCAAGTTCGACTTCGCCGCCGCCGACCGCCTGGTCGGCTACGCCGAGAGCCGCGGCATGGCGGTGCGCGGCAGCGTGCTGGCGTGGCACAGCCAGCTGCCCGGCTGGGTGGTCAACATCAGCTCGGGCACCGAGCTGCTGGCCGCGCTGCGCGAGCACGTCGCCGGCGTCGCGGGCCACTTCCGCGGTCGGGTCGACTACTGGGACGTGGTCAACGAGGCGTTCGGCGACAGCGGGGTCCGGCGCAACTCGGTGTTCCAGGAGCGCATCGGCGACGGCTGGGTCGAGGAGGCGTTCCGCGCGGCCGAGGCCGCCGACCCCATCGCGAAGCTCTGCTACAACGACTACTACACCGACGGGTTCGGCCCGAAGTCCGACGCCGTGTACGAGCTGGTGCGGGACTTCATCGCGCGCGGCGTGCCGATCGACTGCGTCGGCTTCCAAGGGTACTTCAACAGCGATCACCGGGTGCCCGAGGACATGGCCGAGAACCTCCGGCGCTTCGCCGACCTCGGGGTGGACGTGCACCTGACCGAGCTGAACGTGACCGGTTCCGGCGAGACGCAGGCCAAGGGGTACGCCGTGGCCGTCAGCGCGTGCCTGGCGGTGCCGCGCTGCACCGTGATCACCGTGGGCGGCGTGACGGACAAGTACTACTGGAACGCCGCCAAGACGCCCCTGCTGATCGACGCCGACTACAGCCGCAAGCCGGCGTACTTCTCGGTGCTCGACGCGCTGAACGAGGCGGCCGCGGGCCGGCGGTAGGCAAGGGCGGTCGTCGCGTGGTCCCGCCGGGTCCTCGGCCCGGCGGGACCACGCGCGCTCAGCGCGGGGGGCCGCCTCCGGAAGGCTGGACCCCCGCGCGGGATACGACTGAGCCAGTGCGTTCGAACGCGGAGGCCCGGATCCACCGCCTCAGAGGACCCGGCCACCCTGCCAGACCGCCTCCGACCCGCCCACGGCACGGGGTTCAGCCGCAGACCTCCTGGTAGGACACCTCCGGTACATGACGCTGCCACTCCTCGCGGGTGAGCGAGCGTCGAGTCGTGTCGCACAGGGTCCTGGTGATGTCGCTGGTGTAGCCGAGATCCCACCGCCGCACCGAGTGGTCCTCGCCGACGCTGGCCAGTGCCGCACCGTTGGGGCTGAAGGCGATCGCGCGCACCGGGCGGGTATGGCCGAAGTAGGGCCGGCTGATCTGACGTCGGCTGCCGATGTGCCACAACCGCACCGAGGTGTCTCCGCTGCCGGTGGCCAGCAGTCGCCCATCCGGGCTGAACGCCACCGAGTACACCGGCCCGGTGTGGCCGGTGATGGCCTCCCCGACCTGCCGGCGGGTCGTGGTGTCCCACAGTCGGATGACTCCGTCGTCGGATCCGGTGGCCAGCAGGTCGCCGGTCGCGTTGAACGCCATGCCACCGACCGGACCGTTGCCCGCCACGGTCAGCGTCGTGTCGCGTGCCGGGTCTGTGAGGTCCCACAGCTGGACCTTGCCGTCGTCCCGGCCGGCGGCCACGGTCCGCCCGTCCGGGCTGAACACGACCCGGACCGCGGGCGGCCCGTCGAGCAGGGTCCTCGTCCGGGTCTTCGTCGCGATGTCCCACAGGAACACCGCGGGCTTGACCTCCTCGGAGTCCCCCGCGGCCACCGCGAGGGACCGTCCGTCCGGGCTGTACGCGACCGACCAGGCCACCGCACCCGCGAGCAGGCGATCGAGCTGCCTTCCGGTGCGCAGGTCCCACAGCGTCACACTGCCGCTCTGCTCGATCGGCTTGTCGCCGTCCCGCCAGACGTCGACACCGGCCAGGGCCACCGCGGTGCCGTCGGGGCTGAACGCGATCGACCGAACGGTTCGGGTGATCCCGGTCGACAGGCTGCCCACTGGCTTGTCGGCATCGTCCCAGAGCCGCACGCTCGGCCCTTCGCTTCCCCAGTCGGTCCCGGGGTTCGTGCCTGGCGAGAGCGCCAGGCCGCCACGCACTTCACCGCTGAAGACATCGTTCAGCACACCGCCGGCCGGTACGCCGCGAACTCCGCTGAAGGTGGTCAGCCAGTTCGCGCCGGCCAGACACAGGCGCCAACCGTCCTGTCCGCAGGAGAACAGGTTCCTGGCCTGCTCGGGGCTCCACCCGTAGTCGCCGCCCGTGGCGAGGGTCCGGCCGTCCGGGCTGAACGCGGCAGCGTAGACCGGGCCGACGTGCCCGGTCATCGGCCGGTTCGCCCGCAGTTGACCGCTGACGTCCCAGAGCCGGGCGGTGCCGTCCACGGCCCCACTGATCAGCGTGCGGCCGTCCGGGCCGAAGGTCAACGAGGCGACCTGCCTGCTGTGCCCGGCCAGCGGATCACCGACGGCTTGCCGGGTTCTGGTGTCCCACAGCCGGACGGTGCCGTCCTGGCCGCCGGTGGCCAAGGTCCCGCCGTCCCGGGAGAACGCGACCGGCGGTGCGTTGCCGAACCGGTCGACCTCGGTGCGTGCGGGAATGGCCGGTCCGCTCTCCTGTCGCGTTCCGACGTCCCAGAACCGGATGGAACCGTCCGCGCCCGCGCTGACGAGCGTCTCCCCGGTCGGGGACATGGCGAGGGCGGGCACGACCCGGGAGGCTCCATCGGCTCTGTACGCCTTCACCGGCGCACCGATCCGGTGTTGGGTGGCGGTGTCCCAGAAGCGCAGGGTGCCGTCCACCCCCGAGGTGACCAGCGTGCGGCTGTCCGGGCTGAACACGGCCGAGGGACTCACTTCGGCGGCAGTGCCGTAGTCGGCGACCGTCATGACGGCACCGTCCTGCTCCCGCGTCACCGGGTCCAGCAGCCGTACCCGCTGCTTGTCGATGCTCACCACCAGGAATCGCCCGTCCGGTGCGTACGCCTCGGCGGGAGCGGGGTGGTCGTTGGTCGTGGCGGTGGCGGGGCGGCCGTCCAGCTCCGTGGCCACCACCCGGCGCGTGGCCACGTCCCACAAGGTGCCGCCGCTGTCGTGTGCGGCGACCGCCAGGGTCCGGCCGTCCGGGCTGAACTCGACCGACCGGACCGTGCCGGAGAACACCGGCAGATCGCCGATCGGGGCACGGGTCCGGCTGTCCCACAGTCGGACCACGGTGTCCGCCGCCGTGGCGAAGGAGGTGCCGTCCGGGCTGAACGCCACCGCGCCGACTGCTTGGCCGCCCGCGTCCAGTCGGGCGATCCCGGACCGGCCGCCGGCGACCAGCATGCTGGTCGCCGCCTCGGCGGTCGGGCTGATCTTGGCGGCCGCCAGGCTGAGCAGCCGGGACAGGTCCGGATCGGTGTCGCCGATCGCCTCGCTGCGCGCCGCGAGCGCCCGGGACAGCGCCTGGTCCCGTTGGGTGATCGCCGCCTGGCCCTGCACGAACGCGATCAGCCCGAGCAGCGCCACCAGCCCCACCGCTGTCCACCGCAGCCAGGTGGCGATCCGGTGCTGCCGGTCGTCCTCGCTGTCCAGCCGGTCCTTGGACTCGCCGTGGAGCGGAGCGGCCAGCGTGGCGAGCTCGGACCGGAAGCTGCTGTTGCGGATCGACAGGCGCGGCCGGTCGCGAGCCCAGGTGAGGTCGACCCACAGCGGTTCGGCCGCGAACCAGCCGGTCAACGCGCGAGGTAACGCGGTGGTGCGCTCCCAGTCGAAGTCCCCAGCGGCCGCATCCCACCGGATCTCCCCCTCGCTGAGCACGATGAGGAACGTCTCGCGCTCCCGGTTGGCTCGCCAGTACTCGACCTCCCGCCCCACCCAGACCGACCGGGCGGACTGCGGGGACGCCATCAGGATGAAGAACCGGGAGGACTCCAGCGCGTTCTCGATGGTTCGCCACAGGTCCGGGTTGGCACCCAGGCTGGTCTGGTCCCGGAACACCCGCAGCGCCCTGGGGCGGTACCAGCGCTTGGCGAACCGATGCAGACCACGTTGCACCTCAGAGGCCAGGCGCATGTCCGCCACGTGGCTGTAGGACAGGAACGCGTCATAGCCGGCGCGGTCACTCGCCATGGGAGAGATCCTCCACGAGGTGTGCGGATGGCTGATCGCCTGCTCGAGATGCTGATCCGCGACCACTGTTCCCGGGCCGGGCCGCCGGCCCTCATGCCGGTGGCATCGCCCGACGCGCTGACGTGGGCGGGCAGAGCACATCCTGCCGGCACCGGTCGTGGCATGGGAGTGCGATGCCGCTTGAGAAGCGGCCACGGTTCATCCGCATTCCTACGGTAGTGCGGAACTGTTCAAGTGGTCATTTGGACGCACACAGGTGAGCTTCGCCCACTGTCTTCCCGGGAGACCGCCCGCTCGTTCCGCGTTCAGCAGGTGGCGCGGTCGGGCGTTGTGAGGACGGACGGGGAGCCGGCGCGGCGTTCCAGCATGACCGTGTCGCGCCACACGCCGTGGTGCTGAGCGATGCGCTCGCGAACGCCGACGGTGCGGTAGCCGGCCGAGTGGTGCAGAGAGATACCGGCGCGGTTCTCCGGGAAGATCGCGGTCTGCAACGTCCACAGCCCGCTCTGGTCGGCGGCGGTGACCTGGCGGTGGAGCAGGGACTTGCCCACGCCCCGGCCGCGGAAGCCGTCGCCGACGTAGACCGAGGTCTCGGCCACGCCGGAGTAGCACTCCCGGGTCGACACGGGCGTGGCGGCGGTCCAGCCCGCGACCCGGCCGTCGACCACGGCGACCCAGCGGTGCCCGGGCAGCCACTTCGACTCCAGCGTGCGGCGACTGGGGGTCTCCGTCTCGAAGGTGGCGTCGCCGGTGGCGATGCCCTCGGCGTAGATCCGGCGCACGTCGGGCCAGTCGTCCTCGGTCAGGGCGCGGACGGTGACGTCGGCGGGCAGGTCGGTCGGGCAGCACGGCTTGGTGACGATGGTGCCCATGATGGCGTCGGCGGCGTGCGGCAGGCCCGTGCAGCACGCCCGGTTGACCGAGACCAGGGTCGCGGTGCCCTCCTTGCGCAGCCGGACGAACCCCACGTCGGCGAGTTTGCGCAGGTGGTGCGAGCAGGTCGACTGGCTGATGCCGACGGCCTCGGTCAGCGCGCCCACGGTGAGCTCGCCGGGGTGGGTGGCGACGGTGTGCAGCAGGCGCACGCGGGTCGGGTCGGCCAGGCAGGCGAACCACTCGGCGTAGGTCGAGGCGTCCTCGGGCGCGAGGCCCACCGCGGGCAGCATCGTCGTCATGATGCGATTATCGATGGTTCTCGATGGTTGCGTCAATCGACGCCCCTTGCTACATTCGAGTAATTGATCGAGAAATATCGATGAAAAGACCTGGTCGTGGAGGAGCTCCCGGTAGTCGTGGTGGGCGCGGGTCCAGTGGGCTTGGCAGCAGCGGCGCAGCTGCTGGAACGCGGGCTGCGGCCGCTGGTGCCGGAAGCCGGTCCCCAAGCGGGGGCGGCTGTGGCGCGGTGGCATCACGTCCGGTTGTTCTCGCGGTGGTCGGAGCTGGTCGACCCGGCCGCACGCCGCCTGCTGGAGCGGTCCGGCTGGACGGCGCCCGAGGCCGAGGCCTACCCCACCGGCGCCGAGTGGGCCTCGCAGTACCTGGCGCCCCTGGCCGACGCGTTGGGCGAGCACGTCCGGTTCGGCACGCGGGTCGTGGGTGTGGCACGCCGAGGCCGTGACCGCATCGTCGACGCGGGCCGCGACAGTGAGCCGCTGACCGTGCACGTCGAGACCTCGGGCAGCGAAGAGCGCATCACGGCTCGCGCGCTGATCGACGCTTCCCGCACCTGGAGCACCCCCAACCCGCTGGGAGGTGACGGCCTTCCGGCCATCGGTGAGCGATCGGCCGCCGATCGGATCAGCTACCGGGTCCCCGACCTGTCCGTCGAAACCGCGCGGTACGCGGGTCGGAGGATCGCCGTCGCCGGCAGTGGCCACTCCGCGCTCACCGCGTTGGTGGCACTGGCGGGCCTGGCCGAACGGCACCCCGGCACGCACATCACGTGGCTGCTGCGCCGCGGCGCGGTCGGCAACGTCTTCGGCGGCGGTCAGTCCGACCAGCTCCCCGCCCGCGGCGCGCTCGGCCTCAAGGCCAAGGCGGCGGTCGAGGCCGGCCACGTGGAAGTCGTCACCGGTTTCCGCACCAGCCTCGTGGAACGCGACCCAGGCGGTCGTCTGGTGCTGGAGTCGCAGGACGGCCACCGCCTGGGACCGGTTGACGAGGTCGTCGTCCTGACCGGGTTCCGCCCGGACCTGAGCTGGCTCTCGGAGGTCCGTCTGGAGCTGGACCCGGTGTTGCAGGCGCCGACCGCGCTCGCTCCGCTGATCGACCCGAACGTCCACTCCTGCGGCACCGTGTACCCGCACGGCGCCGATGAGCTGCGCCAGCCCGAGCCGAACGTCTACCTCGTCGGCATGAAGAGCTACGGCCGCGCACCGACGTTCCTCGCGCTGACCGGGTACGAGCAGGTCCGCAGCGTGGCCGCGGACATCGCCGGCGACCGCGAGGCCGCGGGCAAGGTCGAGCTGACCCTGCCCGAGACGGGCGTGTGCGGTGGCTCCGACCTGTTCGACGCTCGGCCCGCAGCGTCGACCGGTGGCTGCTGCGCTCCTGCCCCGGCTGTGCTGGACCTGGTGGCACCGGGCAAGCGGGCTTGACGACCGCCCGACGCACGGCCGGCGGAGCGTCGGACGACGGCGCTCCGCACCTGGCCGTCGCGGTAGCGGTGAGCGCCTGTCGCGGCGATCAGGTCGGTTTGCGGGGTTCGACGACTCGGGCCAACCGCTGGACGCGGTCTTGCAGGTCGCGGACCGCCGAGTCGAACGCCTCCTCGGTGCCGACGCGGACCGGATCCCGCACCGACCAGTGCAACCTCTCGGGCAGCGCGTCGGCGAGTTCCTCATGGGAGTTGTCGCAGACCACGACCACGAAGTCCTCCGGTCGGATGACCTCGTCCAGGCTGTGCACCGACGCGTTCTCCAGGGACAGGTCACGGCTGCGTGCCGCCGCGACCGCAAGAGGGTGAATGCGACGGGAGGGATGAGCGCCCGCCGAGGTCGCGGGCACCCGGTTGTAGCGTTGCCAGAGCCGCGCGGCCAGTTGGGACCGGGCCGAGTTGCGGGCGCAGACGAACACCACCCGGTCGGCACGCACGGTGCCCGCGCGCAGTCCTGCCGCGGTTCCCGCGTCGCTGAGCTTGAGGTAGGTCCGGCGGCGGTCGCCTTCCGAGCGCAGTCGTTCGACGACGCCGGCTTGCTCCAGGATCTTCACGTGGTGCGCCAGCAGGTTGCTGGGCAGGTCCAACCTCGCGCCGATCTCGCTCGGTGAGGCGTCACCCAGGAGCAGGTGTTCGGCGATGGCTAATCGGATCGGCTCACCGAGCGCGTGGTGCAGTTGCGCTCGGGCGACGAGGTCGGGCGGCAGATCGGCGGTCATCCAGTCAAGCTTCTTGATTCCGCGCGTCCACGTCAACGAACCCGGCGCGACGGCGTGGCGGCGAGTGACAGCACCGCTGCCCCGCCCGCCAGGAGGGCCAGGAAGCCGAACACGATCGGGTAGCCCCCCAGAACCCCGGCGAGCGCGGTGGCCACCCAGGGGGCCAACGCCCCGGTGAAGATCAACGGCGCGGACAGGAGGCCGCTGAGGCGTCCGTAGTGGGCAGCGCCCCAACGGTCGGTGATCGCGGTGGCGTGCAGGAGGGTGAACACGCCACGCGCCGCACCGGCGAGCATCGCGATCCCCATCAGCAGGGCTACGGGTCCCGGCACGAACGCGAACAGCGCGGTGGTGATCGCCGCCGCGAGCAGGATCCCCGCGGTACGGGTGCGGGGCGTGGTGCGGTTGGCGAGGCGCGCGTAGCCGAGCCGGCTGAGGACTTGTCCGACACCTCCCAATCCCAGCGCCCACGCGGCCACCGTCGTCGACATACCGCGTTCGGCGAAGAGCGGCACCGAAGCGACCACCACCGCATGGACGGCGAAACCACCGAGGCTCATGGCGACGACGAGCATGACGAACGCCCCGCTCCGGGCGATGCGCCGCGGATCGTCCGGCTCTCCCCCGACGACGTCGTCCACGACCGGCGCCGGTGACCAGGGCCGCCGCAAGCCCCAGACGTGCAGCGGCACGGTGACCGCGGCGAGCACGCAGGCGAGCACGATGTAGCTCCGCCGCCAGTCGAGGTTCGCGAGCAACGCCGCCGTGAGCGGGGCGAACACCGTGCCGGCCAGGCCACCGATCAACGTCACGGTCGTCAGGGCCCGCACGCGGGCGGATCCGTACCACCGCGTGATCGCGGCGAACGCCGGCTGGTAGAGCACCGCGCTCGTCGACACGCCGATCAGGAACCACATCACCAGGTACACCGGCAACGACGGCGCGAGCGCCATCCCGATCGTGGCGAACACCCCGAGCAGCGAGCCGGAGGTCATCACCAGGCGCGGCCCGCGCCTGTCCAGGACCCGTCCCACCACTACCCCCGCGAGCGCGGACGTGAGCTGCGACAGGGAGAATCCCGCGATCACCGCCGTCGGGTGCCACCCGGTGGACGAGCTGATCCGTGGAGCCATGATCGGGAAGGCGTAGACGAGCACTCCCCAACTGGTGACCTGGGTGACGCACAGCGACACGAGGACTCGTCCCAAGCCGGCGGAATCACCTCCGGCCGAGCCGGCCGCACGACCGGTCACCGCTGGACGACCTTCGTCGACCACTCGTTCGTGTGCACCACGTTCGTCGGGGAAAGGGCCTCGCTACGGTTCGACGGCGGGTTCAAGGGCAGTCGGGCGGGTGGCTGCGGCGGCGTCGGCTGGGCGCGACGGCCAGCGGTCCCCCGGTGCGCAACAGGTGCTCGATGAACGCCCAAGGCCCGGTTTCGACCTTGTAGTGGCTCCACGTGCCGCGTCGCTCGCGCTTGAGGACACCGGCTTTGACGAGGATGTTCAGGTGATGGCTGAGTGACGACTGCGGCATGTCGAACTCGTCCGCCAAGTCGTTGAAGGTGATCTCGCCACCTTCCGCCCTGCGCACCATGGCCACGACCTGGATGCGGACGGGATCGGCGAGCGCTTTGAACAACGTCGCCGCGGCCTGGGCATCGGCCGGGTCAAGGAAGGCAGGCCCGGAGTACACGGAGGCCAGCTTTACCACCTCACTCGTCCGGGCCTGACACGTGCGGAGGCTGCCATGATGCCATCCGACGAGGAAGGACGCGCCCCGCCTGCCGGACGGCCCACGCCATGCGGTCCGGCGCGACGTCAGCCTAACTCGGCATCGCGGGTCCCCGACAGCACGAGCATCGACTTGATCGCGTCCAAGCGGTCCTCCCGCAGCGCGAACCACTCCCACGGTGCACGGGTCTCCGCCTTCACCAGTCCGGCATCCCGCAGAACGGCCAAGTGCCGGACGAGGGCGTCTTCGGAGACACCCGCCTGGTCGCGCAGGCGGCACTCGCAGATCCAGCCGTCCTCGGCGGCCGCGATGACGCTGACCAGTCGCAGCCGGTCGGGGTCGGACAGGGCGTGGCAGAGGCCCGCCAGTTCGGCGGCGTCAGCGCGGTTCACGAGGTCCGGGGCGGCTCCGTCCACCGGCCGGGTCACGTCGACGGCGATTCGGTCCATCTCCACACCCCGAGAGGTCCCCATGCCCTCACCATACGAGCTGGATTGATCGATGTCGATACAAGCCGCGGAACCACAGCCGTCCGTCAAAGGCGTTTGGGCACCGGGACGACGTAGCGGTTGTACAGCAGCTCCCGCAGGACGTCGTCGCCTCCTTCGACGATGGACACGTACCGGATGTCCCGCACCAGCTTGCCGATCAACGACTCCCGGGTGTAGCCGAAGCCGCCGAACACCTCGGAGCCGACCGTGGCGTTCTCCCAACCGGCTTGCCCGCAGTACATCTTGGCCGCCAGGGCCGAGCGCAGCGTTCCCCTCCTCACCAGCGTCTCGGCGGCCGCCGGACCTTCGACCAACGCGTCGAACTCCCGGGCGGCGGCTTTGCACTGGTTGAGCATCACCTCGATCCGCATCTCGATCTGGCCGAGCTTCCCGGCGAACACCGGGTGATCGGCGAGGACGCCGCCGTACAAGGACTTCTCCTCGGCGTAGTCCATGCACAGGTCGCGGATGCGCCGCGACACGCCGACCGCGGTGGTCGCGATGAGGATCCGGCTGGCGTTGAGCGCGACTTCCAACAGGCGCAACCCCGGTCCGACGAGCGCGTGGTCCGCTGGTACCCGGCAGTTGTCGAGCGCTACCTCATAGGTGCCCGAGGAACGCAGGCCCTGCATCTCCCAGCGCTTGAGGATGCGGATGCCCGGCGTGTCCGCGGGGACCACGACGGCCAGGTGTTCGTCGGGAACGTCGGCGGAGCGGGCGATCACGACGAGGAACTGGGCGAACGCCGTGTTCGTCGAGAAGTACTTCAGACCGTCCAGCACCAGGTGGCCGCCCGCACGACGAACCGTCGTGGTGATCTCGGCCAGGTTGCTGCCCGCCTCCTTCTCACTGCCGAGCGTCGCGCAGAACCCACCGGTGGCGGCCATCGCCGACAGGTACCGGTCCTGCAACGCCTGGCTGCCGTACAGCGACACCATGGTGGTGCCGAGGATGGAGATGAACTGGGTGAAGGCCGTGCCCGCATCGCCGTAGGACAGCTCCGAAACGACGTCCACGCTGTCTTCCAGGGTCAAGCCCGAGCCGCCGGCGTCCTTGGGCAGCCACCAGTTCGCCAGTCCGAGCTGGTGCAACCTCACCTGCCGGGCAAGGGGCATCTCCGCGATCGAGTCGAGCTGGTCCTGGTGGTCCAGCAGCTCATCCCGCACGTAGTCGCGGATCCGGTCCAGGACGTCGCTCGGCATGGGACTCTCCTGCCGGGTCAGAAGCGGAAGAAGAGGTTGAGGAACTTCTCGGCGAGGTCTCGACTGCCGCGCACGGTGCCCGCGTCCGCCCTGCCGAACGCGGTGAGCACCAGACCTGCCGGGTCGAACTCGATGACCGTGAGGCCGGACAGGTCGCCCGGGACGAACTCGATGCCCTCCGGGCGCACCTTGCCGACGGTGTCACCGGCGTTGGCTCCGCCGAGCACCCGGACGCCGATCTCGAAGGGCTCCTTCACCCCGTCCAAGTCGCTCGTGTTGGGCCACATCAGGAAGCACAGGGGCACGAGCAGGTCGGCCGCCTCACCGTCGAGCGGTCGGATGCCCGGCACGGCCTTGCGCACGTCCCAACCGTGCACGATGTACTCGAGCGCCTGGCAGATCGGGAAGAACGAAGCCGGTACCGGTCCCATGTACCAGTGCGGTACCAGCAGGTCGGTCCAGTCCTTGTCGCTGAGCTCCGCCGTCACGGCGAGCATGGAGTTCAGGACCCCTTGGAGCCGGTCGATCAGCTCCTGGCGCGGTAACCCGCTCAGGGCCTGCGCTCCGGCGTCCATGTTCTTCGCCATGTCCCGCACGGACAGCAGGGGCTCGGGTTCCTCGTCGACCGTGGTCAGGTGGAAGCTGTGCAGGTAGGCCTCGGTGTTGTGGATGAGGTGCGCGACCACCTCCCGGACCCGCCAGTGGCCCGCCGCGGTCGGGTCGTCCCACAACGCGGGGTCCGACACCAGCTCCAGCAGGCCGTCGGCTTCGCGTCGCCACACCATGTCGAGGTTGCCGCGGCTCGCGGGCTCCAGGAAGTTCCAGCTCACGTCGTGCTCCTGTTCTCGACTGGTGGGGATGGCGGGGTGCGCTTGGGGGAGGCACACCCCGCCTGGTCGGAATCGGTGCTACCGGTTCGTGTCGCCGCCGTGGCCGATCACCGGGTCGCTCGGGATCGCGCTCGCAGCAGAGCCACCAGGGTGACCGCCAAACCGACCAGGGCGATCACGGTGCCGAAGATCAGTCCTGGCCGGAACTGCGCCAGCACGACGTCTGCCGACGCCTCGACGGACGCCGGGTCCGAGGAACCGGAGCTGGCGATGATGGCGGTGGTCACGGCCAGCACGATCGCGGAGCCCACCTGGCCGGAGGTCTGGAGCAACCCGGCGGCCAGGCCTTGCTCGTGGTCGGCCACGCCCGCGGTGGCCTGCACGCTGGCCGAGGGGAACGTCAGCGCGAAGCCGATGCCCACGAGGATCGTGGTGGGCAGGATGTCGAGGATGTAGTTCGGGGTGCTGTCCAGGCGCAGGAAGAGGAGTTGGCCCAGCGACAGCGACAGCAGGCCGCCGATGATGACCGGAGGCGTGCCGTAGCGACCGATCAGCTTCCCGGCGTACGGGGCGGCGAGGACGACGAGCATGCCCACGGGTAGCACCGCGAGCGCCATTTCCAACGGGGACCAGGCCAACGACCGCTGGAAGTACAGCGTCACGACGAACTGGAACGCCGCGTACGAACCGAGCAGGGCGATGAAGCTGAGGTTGGCCCGGACCAGTGCGCCGTTGGCGAGGATGCCCAACCGCACCAGCGGGTACTGGATCTTCCGCTCGACGACGACGAAGACCGCGAGCAGCACGACGGCGACGGCGAACCCGACCAGCGTCTTGACGTGCAGCCAGCCGATCTCGGGAGCGGTGACCACGGTGTAGACGAGCATCAGCATCGCACCGGTCAGCGTCACGGCGCCCAGGAAGTCGTAACCCCCGGATGCGGCGGGCCTGTCCTTGGGCACGAGGGCGATGCCCACGATCAGCGCCACCAGCGCGATCGGGACGGGGAACAGGAAGGTCCAACGCCAGTCGATCCCGGTCATCAGCCCGCCGAAGATCAGACCGGACGAGAAGCCGCTGGCACCGAAGACGGTGTAGATCGACAGGGCGCGGTTGCGTTGACGCCCTTCGGCGAAGGTCGTCGTGATGATCGACAAGCCGGTCGGCGCGGTGAACGCGGCGGCGACGCCCTTGATGAACCGGGTCACGATCAGCAGGAGGCTGTCGTCGACCAGACCACCCAGCAGGGAGGCGACGGCGAACACGGCGAGGGCGACCAGGAAGACGTTGCGCCTGCCCAGCAGGTCGGCGGTGCGACCGCCGAGGAGCAGGAACCCGCCGAACCCGAGGATGTACCCGTTCATGATCCACTGCAGTTCCGCGGTGGACATCCCGAGTTCGCTGCCGATCGACGGCAGGCTCACGGCGGCCATCGTGTAGTCGAGCCCGTCGAGGAAGAGCGCGAGACAAAGAACAGCGAGCAGCGCCCACATCTTCGCGGACCAACGCTGATCGCCGGCGACGCCGGCATTCACGGATTCGGTTACCGGAGTCGGTTCGTTTGCTGAAGCCACATTGCGAACCGTGACAGCTGTGACTTTACCTGTCAAGCCGTACCAGAAATTTCCAGACGATCGGGAAAAGTCCGATCGTGGATACGTCGAACAGGCACGCGGGATAACCCGTGCGCCTTCTGTGAAGAATGAGAACGTCGTCTTCGATGAATCGACTGCTTCCGCCGAGTTCCGGACGGCACTCGGCCGGACATCCGCAGGGGGCGCCGGACCGGCGACACCCGCACCGGTCCGGCGGCAGCGGAGCCGCGAATCCGCTCAGTTGCCCACTGGCTGGTCCTGGGCAAGGGCACCGGCCTTCACCAGGCCCTCCCGGACGTGTTCGGGCTTGATCAGGCCACCGGCGATCACCTCGCCGCCGACCATGAGCACCGGCAGCTGCAGGCCGTCGTTGCGCTGACGCTCGGTCAGGTCGTCGAGCACCTCCTTCGACAGCGCGCCGTTCATGCCCGCCGTGGCCGAGATGGTGCGGAAGGTGGCGGGCGCGCCGGTCTCGGCGATCACGTCCTGCGCCGCGCGCAGCGCCCGCTCGTCGAACGGCTTGGCCATCGGGCTGCAGCAGCTTCCGGTGATGACGAGGACTTCGGGACCACCCGCGGCCGAGGCCGGATCCTGCGCGGCGGGTGCGGGCGCCTTCGACTCGACCTTTTCCCGGGCGTCGTCCTCGAGCAGGTCCTCGTCGGGAACGATGTTGACGACACCACAGCAACTGCCGACCGCGCCGTCCTGCTTCCCTCCGCCGAAGAGGCGCTTCAAGAAGCCTCCGCTGGTAGCCATCGTTTTCTCCGTCCTAGATTTGATCAGGCGAACAAAGGAATCAGGAATCCACCCGTGATCGCGACCGCCAGAATCGATCCGACGAAAGTCGCGACCAGTCGGGGCTTGAAGACGGCCGTGAGCATGCTGACTTCCGGGATGCTCGCGCCGGCCCCGCCGATGATGAGGGCGAAGACCGGTCCGATCCCCATGCCCGCCGAGGTGAGCGCCAACCCGACGGGAAGGGCCGACTCCGTGCGGACGTAGAGCGGGATGCCCACGACCGCCGCGATGGGCACGGCCCAGAAGCTGCCCGGACCGGCGACGTCGAGGAGGAACGACTCGGGCACGAACCCGTAGACCAGGGCACCGACCGAGAGTCCGATGAACAACGGCAGGAGCAGGGGCTTCATGCCGGACTTGGTCTGCTCCCACGCCGGGCGGAGTTCCGGCTTGAAACCGCGCCAGGGCTCCTCGTGCTCACCCGATCCGGCGACGCGGACGCGCTTGACGTCCTGGGCCAGCCCGAGCCTGTCCCACAGCAGGGCGAGGAGCAGTGTGGTGACGAACGTGACGGCCGCGTAACCGACCATGATCTTCCAGCCGAACAGCAGCGCGACGACCCCGAGGATGATCGGGTCGAGCAGCGGCGACGAGATCAAGAAGGCGGCGGCCGCGGAGAAGGGCGCACCCGCCTTCAGCATGCCGAGCAGCATGGGCAGTGTCGAGCACGAGCAGAACGGCGTGAGCGCGCCGAGCGCGATGCCCTTGAGCGGTGCCATGAACGTGCCACCGGCGAGCCAGGACTGCAGGCGCTTCTCGCCGAGCTTGCGGTTGAGCAGCACCACCGCCATGGAAACCAGGAGGAACAGGGCGATGAGCTCGGCGGCCAACGCGGCGAAGGTCAGCGTGACCCGTAACGCCTCGCTCACGGATCGACCCCCGTTCCGCAGCAGCCGGGGTTGAGCTCGGTCATCCCCGCCAGCGTGGCCAACCACTGCACCGGCGCACCCAGCTGCTCACAGCACAGCGAGTAGACGTTGGACCGGCCGCGCGCCTCGACGTTGACCAGCCGCTGCTCGCGCAGCGGTGCGAGGTGGTGGCTGACCAGCGTCTGGCTCATGCCGGTGGCTTCCTGCAGCTCCTTGACGGTGTGCGGGCGCTCGGCCAGGAGCAGGGCGAGGGTCATCCGGTTCTCGTCGGCCAGCGCCTTGAACATCGGCACCAGCAGCCGCGCCTTCTCCTGGTTGGTCAGCTGTCTCGAGGGCAGCAGCACCTCCAAGCCTTCTTCCATACATCCATTCCTATCAACAGCGAAGACTGTTGTCAATTGCATCGACGCTGATCAGCAGCGCCGGCTGTGGTCAGCGGAGCAGTCTGCGCAGGAGCATCGCCAGGCCTTCCACGACCAGGACGACGCCGAACGTGATGAGCATGATCAGCGTCACGACCTCGTACTCACGCGTTCGGGTGGCTTGGAGCAGCATGTAGCCGATCCCGCCGCCTCCCACGATGCCCAGCAACGTGGCGGCACGGACGTTGACGTCGAGCTGGTACAGGACGTGCCCGACGATCGCCGGCGCGCTCAGCGGCAGGATGGCGGTGAAGTAGGTCTGCAGACGGGAAGCTCCGGACGCGCGCAGTGCGTCCCGTGGTCCGGGGTCGACTTCCTCCAGGGAGTCCGCGACCAACTTGCCCAGCAGGCCGATCGCGCCGACGCCCAAGGCGAGCGTTCCCGCCACGGGCCCGAGACCGACGATGACGACCAGCACGATGGCCAGGACCAGCTCGGGCAAGCCGCGCACAGCCAGCACGAAGCCGCGGCAGATCAGGTAGACCCACCGATTGGGTGCGACGTTGCGCGCCGCCATCGACCCGACCGGCAGGGCGAGCACGGCGCCGATGAGCGTGGCCCCGAGTGCGATCTGGACGGTCACGACCATGGCCTCCACCAACTGCGGCAGCACACCCGCGGCACCGGGCGGCCAGAACAACCCGACGGTGCGAACCGCTCCCCCGACGCCCCCGCTCAGACCGCTCGCGAGCACCCCGCTGGCCTGCACCGCCCACACCAGCCCAGCGGCGAACACCGCCCAGTAGGCCGTGCGCAACAACCGGCGCGCAGTCCACCCGGGGGTGACACGCACGGGTGCCGCGCTCCCCCGCGCGGCTGTCGCGCGCGGCCGGTCGGGTTCTGCACGTGCTACCCGCCGACGCACCACCGACACGAGCGTGTGCCGGTTGTGGCGGTCGAACTCGGCGGAGTCGCCGAGCAGCGCTCGGCGAAGGGCCGTGGACAACAACTCGACCACGACGCACAGCACCACGAGGATCAGTGCCCAGGAGATGCCCAGGCCGAAGTCCAGCCGGGCGAACGCGTGGGACATCTCCATGCCGACCCCGAGCACTCCGACGTACCCGAGGATCGCCGAGACCCGGATGTTGATGTCCAAGCGGTGCAGCGCCACGGCCACGAAAGCCGGGAGCACCTGCGGGAGGACGCCGGCCAGCAACTGCTGAGCGCGACCTGCCCCGGCGGCTCGAAGCGCCTCGCGGGGACCTTCGTCGATCTGCTCGACGGCGTCGGCGTAGAGCTTGCCCACCATGCCGATGGAGTGCAGGCCCATGGCGAGCACCCCCGGCAGCACGCCGAGGCCGAACAGCCGCACGAACACGATCGCCATGACGAGGTCGGGCACCGCCCGGGCCGCGACGATCACGCTGCGAGCCGCCAGCCGGCTGCCCTCGCCCCTCTTGGTGTTCGACGCGGCCCAGAAGGCCAAGGGGATGCTCAGGCACACCGAGAGGACGGTGGCCAGCACCACCGCCGACAAGGTCAGGCCGACGTGGCGCAGCACCTCGTCCAGCGGTGGCGGTTCCAGCGGCCAGATCCGCTGCACGAAGCGCACGCCGTTGGCGTAGCCGTCGATCAGAGTGGCGACGTTGACGCGCAGGTCCACCAGCGACCAGATCCCGGCCGCCGGCAAGCCGACCAGGAGGACCGCGGTCAGCACGCCGCGCGGCCGTGGCAGGGGTGGTGCGGCGGGCCGCGGCGGCGGGCCTCCCCCCGATCGCGTCGCGGGAGGGCGGGTGGGGGTTCCGGTGCTCATAAGCGCTCGCCCGCGGTCACGGGTGCCATCGGAGCGCTGACCTTCTCGTAGACGCTCATCACCGACGAGGCGTCCAACGCCCCCGTGGACGCCTCCATGACCACCTCACCCAGGCGAAGGCCGACGATCCGGTCGGCCCAGGACAGCGCCATCTCGACCTGGTGCAGGCTGCACATGACGGTCAGGCGCTGTTCCTCGGCGATGTCGCGGATCAACTGCATCACCGTGCGGGCCGATTCGGGGTCGAGCGATGCGACCGGTTCGTCGGCGAGGAGGATCTCGGGGCGCTGCATCAGGGCCCTGGCGACGGCGACGCGCTGCTGTTGCCCGCCGGACAACGTGTCGGCTCGCTGGAACACCTGGTCGGCCAGTCCCACGCGATCCAGGTGGTCGATCGCTTCGTGGCGCAGTGCCCTGGGGTAGCTGCGCAGTCCCAGCCTGGGCCCGCGCAGGCGCCCCAACGCGCCGGTGCAGACGTTCTCCAGCACGGTGAGCCTGCCGACGAGGTTGAACTGCTGGAAGATGAAGCCGACCCGGCGTCGCAGCAGCCGCAGCTCACGGGGTCTGGCCCGCCCGACGTCGGTGCCCAGCACGGTGACGGCGCCCGATGTCGGCCGGTGCAGGCCGTCGACGTGCCGGAGCAAGGTGGACTTGCCCGAGCCCGACAGGCCGAGCAGGACCACGACCTCACCCGGCGCGACTTCCAGGCTGATGCGGTCCAGCGCGGTCACGTCGGGATCGAAGCGCTTGGTGACCTGCTGGAACCGGATGACGGACTCCGACGGCGGCGGAGAGGCTGTCATGTCGTCCTCGACTGATCGGCGGCGAGCGGCGTGCTCACGGCGGTCGGGCAGTGGTTGCTCGGGGCGTCGGGCTCAACCGGTCTTGCAGATCTCGGCCTGGGTGGTGCGGCAGATCTCCCGGATCGGGTTGTAGAACTCGTCCGTGGTCGGCATGAAACCCCAGAACCCCGCCACTGCGTCGACACCGAGGGCGGTGGCGTTCGCCTCGGTCGTGATGGCGTCGACGATCTTCTCCTGGAGGTCCGGGCTGAGCGTGTCGATCATGGCCATCGGCGAGTTCACGATCGGCTCCGACGTCCAGATCTTCTCGTAGTCGGCGGGGTTGATCTCGCCCTGCTCCGGCAGGACCTTGTCGAACAGGGTGTCGCGGACGGCGCCCGCGTCGCAGTCCCCGTCGCGCACCGCGAGCATCGAGGCGTCGTGCCCACCCGCGTACTTGTGGCTGTAGTCGACCTTCTCCTTGAGCCCCTTCCCGGCCAGCGCGCCGAGGGGGTAGAGGTAGCCCGAGGTCGAGTTCGGGTCGACGAAGCAGATCTGCTTGCCCCGCAGGTCCTCCAGCCGCTCGATGCCGCTGCCGACCTTGGTGACCAGGTAGGACTTGTAGCTCGGTTCGCCCTGCGCATAGGCCTCGGAGGCGACCGGCACGATCCCGACCCCGGAGTCCTTGGCCAGGACGTAGGACAGGGGGCCGTACATGGCCAGGTGGACGGTCTTCGCCCGCTGGCCCTCGATGAGCGCCGCGTAGTCGGTGACCACCTGGAAGTCGATGGTCTTGCCCGTCTCCCGCTCGAGCACGTCGATGACGGGCTGCCACAGCTGCGCCATCGAGTTGGCGTTCTCGTACGGGATGACGCCGAACACGATGGTCTCGGGGTCGGTGGCGGCGTTGTTGTTCGCGGCGCTCTCGCCGCAGGCGGTCAGGCCCAGCGCAGTCACTGCGGCGGCCGCGGCCGCGGCGATGCGCCGCGACAGCGTGGTGTGGCTGAACATCGTGGTCGCTCTTCTCTCTTCATTGCCGGGGACGGTCGTCGAGCCGATCGAGCCCGGCCGGCGGCGGGTGGGTGCCGGTCAGACCTGGGCGGTCCGGTGTGCGGCGAGGGCTGCGCTGAAGCGGTCACGGATGCCGGTCGACGTGTGGGCCGAGGTGGCGCGCGGGGCCATGGGACCCGTGCGCGGCCGCGTGGGGACGACCAGGAGGTGCGGTCCAGGGGTCTGACGGGCGGCGGCGATGCGCTGCTCAAGCGCCTGGACGCCATCGCAGCGCGACGCCGAGGTGTACCCGCACGCCAGCGCCACCCCGTCCAGCTCGGTGGTGGACGCGGTCGTGGGTTGTCCACCGGTCGACTCGTGGATGCCGTTGTCCAATACGACGTGGATCAGCCTCGCCGGACGCCGGTGCCCGATGACGGAGAGGGTCCCGAGGTGCATCAGAGCCGCCCCGTCACCGTCCAGGACGATCACCTCCTGGTCCGGATCGGTCGTCGTGATGCCCAACGCGATCGAGGACGCGTGCCCCATGGAACCTTGCATGTAGAAGTTGGCCGGCCGGTCGTCGACGCCGAACAGCTCACGGCCGGTGTAACCGGTGGTCGCCACGATCGGGCTGTCGCCCGCGAGCGCGACCACCGCCCTGATGGCGTCCGCGCTGTCGATGCGGTCCGGGTTGACGGGGGTGCGTGCGGTCACCTTGCCGACGGAGCCCTTCTCCACCAGCACGAAGGGCGACTGCCCCTGGTTCATCGAGGCCAGGGCGTGGTCGAGCAGCCGGTCGAACTCGGCTGGTCCGTCGCCCGCGTGCAACGTCTGGTGCGGTGCCCCCAGCGCGTCCAGCAGCGGCGCGGTGGCCGGTCCCATGATGGCGTGTTGCGGCTCGTCATCGTCCGGGTCGGGGAAGCCGCGCAAGCTCACGAACGTCAACACCGGGATCCGGTACACCATGACCAGGGAGGTCAGGGGGTTGACCAGGTTGCCCAGCCCCGAGTTCTGGATCATCACGTACGCGCGGCCACCGGCGAGCGCGACACCTGCCGCGGTGGCCAGCGCGGCTCCCTCGTTCGCGGCCGCGACGTAACGCCCAGGGGTCTGGCCGAGCAGGGCGATCGGTCCGCCGAAGAACGAGCACGGCACGCCGCTCGCGGCGGTGAACCCCCGGGCGTCGAGAGCGTCGCAGAACTTCTCCGCGGTGATCACCGCGCTCCTCCTCGGCTGTGCGGCGGTGTCAGGCGCACGCGGTTGACGTGCGGCGCCGGGGTGCTCGGTGCCACCGGTGGTGGTGTCGTGGCCCTGCCGTCAGCCCAGTCGGGCTGGTGCAGGATGCGGACCACCGCGCAGGTGATCGACGTGCCTCCCCCGTGGGCGACCATCAGCACGTTGTCCCCCGGTCCCACCTGCCGGGTCACGACGAGGTGCTCCAAGCCGACGATCTGGTCGTTGACGGTCATGTGCCCGAACTGGCGGCCGAACTCCAGCAGTCCTTGCTCCGGGCGCAACCCCATGGGGTCGAGGATGACCTTGAGATAGCTCTCCTGGCCGGTGAACACGTGGGTCACCCGGCTCACGTCACCCGGACCGAGGCCGGCTTCCGCGAGAGCGGACAGCGCCAGTTCGGCACGGAGCTCACCCTGGCGACTGATCACCTTCTCGACGCTGGTGTCCGTGTCGTCGCCGAAGGACGCCATGCGCTCGCGGAAGTCGACCTGCCGGCTGTTGTCGTGCGAAGGCGGGAAGACCGGCTCGTTGCCGCGGTACAGGTGTTCCAGGTCGGAGGTGGACCCGGACCTGATCGAGAGCAGTCTGGCGAAGCCGCCGTTCTTCGACAGCACGACCGCACTCGCGCCGTCACCGATCACGCCGTTCTGCAGGCCGAACGCCCACCGGTTGAAGTTCGGCACGCCGACGTTGTCGGCCCCGGTGACCACGGCGACCCTGCGCTCCTGAACCGCCATGAGGTACGAGGCGGCGACCTCCAACGACCCGACCACACCGCTGCACGCCTGCCAGAACAGCAGTGACGGCACGTCCCGGTCGGTGATGTGGCGCAGGATGTAGTGGTGTGGTGACCACCCGATGGGGCCCTGGGCCCAGCTGTAGGCGTGCAGGTGCACGTCGATGTCCGCGCCGCTGTGTCCGGAGCGCTGCACGGCCTGTCGCGCCGCCCGCACCGCCAGGTCCGGTGCGGGGGTGTCCCCCGCGACCGCCGCACCGGTCCACCCGAACCACTCGTAGTCCTCGGGGTCGTAGAGCCCGAGCTCGACGGCGTCACGGGCGTCCATGATCCCCGGTATGACCGCGCCGAGGCCGGAGACGTAGATGCCGGGTGTTTTCACCGTGCCTGCCCTCCCGGAAGCGACATCGTGGACGACTGCTCGTCGACGATCTCGGCGATCTTGGTGATGGATCCGCCGCTGAGCAGCTTCGCCGGCGGGATCTTCACCCCGAACTCCCGCTCGATCCGCGTCCGGAACTCCATCGCCATCAACGAATCCATCCCCATCTTCTTCAACGCCGTACCCGCCGAAACCCGGTCAGCCCGCAACCCCAGGACATCCGCGGCCAGACCGATCAGGCGCTGCTGGACGTCGGCATCGACGACCGGGTTCGGGATGACGGCGACGACTGCGGGCGGTGTGACCACCGTGGTGACGGCAACCGGCTTCGGATCGGGATCGGGCGCGGTCGTGTGCGCAGGAGTCCCCGCCGGCGTGGGTTCGGCGGACGAGGCGTCCGAGACCCCGAGCTCGCCGAGTATCTGGCCGATCCTGGTGATGGATCCGCCGCTGAGCAGCTTCGCCGGCGGGATCTTCACCCCGAACTCCCGCTCGATCCGCGTCCGGAACTCCATCGCCATCAACGAATCCATCCCCATCTTCTTCAACGCCGTACCCGCCGAAACCCGATCAGCCCGCAACCCCAACACCTCCGCGGCCAATGCGACCAGGCGCTGCTGCACGGCTTCCGACGCGATGGGCAGGTCCGAGGTGGGTTGTTCGACGACCGTGACGACGGCGGCGGGTGGTGTGGCCGTGACGGGCGGGGGCTCCGGCGTCCCGGTGACGACGCGTGCTCCCGGCATCGCGGCGAGCCGGACGGAGGGCACGTCGACGCGCGGCGCGGGTGTGTTCGCCGGCTGGTTGCCGAGCACGAGGCGCAGCAGTGGCGCCGAGGCGGCTCGCGGGTAGCTGCGTGCCCACTCCTGCCACTCCACCGGCAGCACGACCGTGCCCACCGGGGCGTCGGCGGCATCGAGCAGGTCGCCGAGGATCTCGAACGCCTCATCAGGGCTGAACTTGGCCATCCCTCGCGGGAGGACGACCCGGTGGTCCTCCCGCTCCTTGCGGGCCATCATGCCGACCGTGCTCCAGAAGCCCCAGTTGACCGCGGTCGCGGGCAGTCCGTCCTTCATCCGCTGGTGAGCAAGGGCGTCGAGGAAGGCGTTGCCTGCGGCGTAGCTGCCCAGCAGCGGTGAGCCGAGGATCGCCGCGGCGGAGGAGAACAGCACGAAGTGGTCGAGTTCCCGCTCACGGGTGAGCTGGTGCAGCGCCCATCCGCCGTCGACCTTCGACCGGGTCACCGAGGTGATGTCCTCGGGCCGCAGGTCTCGGACCGGGGTGTAGTCCACCGAGCCCGCGGCGTGGAACACACCACGCAACGTGGGCAGCCCCGACCTCGCCCGCTCGTCGAGGACCACGCGCATGGCATCGACGTCGGCGACGTCCACGGCGGCGTACTCGACGTCCGCTCCTCGTGAGGCCAGGTCGCTCAGCACTGCTGTGCCGGCGGTGCGCGGGTCGTGCTCGTCCAGGCGGTCCCACGTGTCCACCGGGGGCAACTGCGTGCGGCCGGTCAGCAGGAGGTGCCGGGCGCCGTTGTCGACCAGCCACCCGGCCAGACGGGCTCCGATCCCGCCCAGTCCACCGGTGATCAGGTACGTGCCGTCGGATCGCAACGGTGGGGCGGTGCGCTCGTGGGGTGCCGTGCCGCTGCTCGGCCGCTGCTGCTCCCGGAGTTCCACGACCACCTTGGCGGTCGCCCGCTGGGAGCCGGCGAGGTGCGCAGCGGTCACGTCGGTCAGCAGCCGGTGCGGGAGCGGACGCAGCAACCCCTGGTCGAACATCAGGCACACCTGGCGCAAGGAATGCCCCAGTCGGGCGGGCCTGCGTCGGAGCAGCGCGTCGATGTCGACGGCGTGGATGGACAGGTTGCGCTCGAACACCTCCGGCTCCATGGCCGAGCCGGATCGTCCGAAGGCGACGTACCGGCCGGCCGGGGCCAGCACCGGCAGGGACTCCCGGAGCGACGGGCCGTGCGGTGGTTGGACGACGACGTCGGCGCCCTCGCCCGCCGAAGCGGTGAGCACGGCGTCGTAGGTGTTCCCGGGGCCGGCGTCCGCATTCGCCGTGATCGCGTGCACCTCGGCCGCCAGAGCCCGGGCGATCTGCGCCACCGCGGTACCGGTGTGGCCATCGGCGTGGTGGACCACCACGTGCTCGTCGGGTTCGAGCCCGGCCAGCGTGACGAGGGCATGGTGCGCGGAGAGGAACGCGTGCGGGATGGTGGCCGCCTCGGCACCGCTGAGCCCGTCCGGCTTGTGGGCCGCGATCGCGGCGGGCACGACGACGCGTCCCGTGAGCGCTCCTTCGGCCAGGGTGACGACCTGGTCACCGATCCGGAAGTCCCGCACCTCCGGGCCGACCTGTTCGACGACACCGACCACGTCGTGCACCGCCGCCTCGACCGGGACCGGTGGTGTGCCCGCCGGTGAGTCCATTGACGCCAGACCGACGTGGGTGACGCTGATCGCGATCTCGCCGACTTCGGGCGCGGTCACCGGTGTCGGTGACCGATCAGGCGCGCGTCGGACGAGACGAGCGGCGAAGAGGGTTCCGTCGCGGAACGCCACCTGGTCTTCCTCGTCGTCGCGCAGCATGTGCTCGACGGCTGATCGCAGGCTGGCCGGTTGGCGGTCGAGGTCGATGAGGCTGGGCCTCGATGCGGGGTGCTCCGCGGCGAGAGTGCGGCCCAACCCCCACGTGGTGGCCTGGAAGGGGGTGTGGACCCGGTCCGTCGGCAGGACCGCCTGGGCGGACCCCGTCACCATCCACAGCCTCGGGTCGTTCGCCGGAGCGGCGGCGTCGAGGGCTTGCACGAGGGCGGCCACGCTGTGGCAGGCAAGGAGCTGTGCGCGTTGCACCTCGGCGTCCACCGCGTCGTGCGGTGGGGTGGCGTCCAGGCTCCACAGGTGCACGATCCCGTCGATCCGCGCCTCGGCGCCCACCTCGCGCAGGAGGTACAGCAGGTCGTCACGCGAACCGGGGTCGACCCGGTAGCGGTCGGTGCCCGCCGTGGCGCGCGTGGCGGCCGCCGTCGCGACGAAGACCCGCCGACCTCGGTCGCGCAGTCGCTGGACCACCGCCCGGCCGACCGGCCCGCTGTCGGTGAGAACCAACCACGCCCCGCTCGACGCCGGTGTCCCCGTCGCCACCGAGCGGGCGACGGGGATCCACGTCAGGTCGTGGAGCCAAGCGCCGTGCGTCGCCGGCTCGTGCGGCGACCGTCGGCGATCGGCCGGTTGGGCGGGTCGGGTCGCCTGCGCGGTCAGCGGTGCGGGGGCTGTGCCGAGCAGGTACTGCAGCCGCAGGCCGAGCAGCTCCGCGACGAGGGCACCTGTGGTGTCGAAGACGCGGATGTCGCCGGTGAAGGAATCGGCGCGTGCTTCCGGCCGCAGCACCGCGTGGCTCCACAGGTCGGTGCCGGGCCCGCGGTGGAGCAGCACGCGGTCGATGCCGCCGAGGACGAACGCTCCGTCCTCTCCTTCGACCACGTCAGGACGGGCGGCGACCAGCATGTGCGCGGCGGCGTCGAGCAGCGCCGGGTGGAAGCGGTGCCGCTCGAACGCGGCCAGCAAGGCGTGCGGCGCGCTCAGCGCGGCGAGAGCCTCGTCCCGCCCGATCCACACCTCGCGCACACCCCGGAACGACCCGATCCACTGGTTCCCCCGTGCCGCGTGCCGGGCGTAGAACTCCTCGGCGTCCTGGTGGCGTGAACAGCGGGCCCGGAGAGCGGCGACGTCCGCGGTCCGCGCCGGGGGCGTCGGCGCGGTCCGGTCGATGACGGCTTCACCGTTGAGCGTCCACGGCCCGTCTTCACCGGCGCGGCTGTGGACGCGGAGTTGGAGCCGTGCACCGATCGTGTCGAGTGTGGTTCGGATCGACGTGGGCTGGGAGCGATCCAGGAAGATCGCCTCGCGGTAGGTCACCTCACCGACGGCCACCGGCACGTCGCCGAGGACTTCGCGGGCCGCGGCGGCCGCCAGCTCGACGTAACCGGTGCCGGGGAACACCGCGACGCCCTGGACCTGGTGGTCGGCGAGGTACGGGTGGTCCGCCAGGTCGACGCTGCCCTCCCACGCGCGCACCCCGTGCGGCGCGGAGACTTCCGCGCCCAGCAGTGGGTGCCGGACGTGGACGGCCGATGGCGGAGAGGCCGTCGGGGAAGCCGGTACCGCCGGTGCCTTGGCGGCCGGTGCACTGCGGGGGACGGGCTCGGCGTCACGGGGCTCGAACCAGTAGGAGTCGCGCTGCCACGGGTAGCGCGGCAGGTCGACGAAATGGCCGCCGCCGGTGACCGCGGCCCAGTCGATGCGCACGCCGCGGGTGTACAGCACGCCGAGCGTGGCGAGCATGGTCGCGCGTTCCCGCTCCTCGCGACGCAGTGACGGAGCGGCAGCGCCCTCTCCACCGACCGCGCGGATGGTCGTGTCGATGGAGCTGACCAGTACGGGGTGGGGGCTGACCTCGATGAACACGATCGGGCCGGCTGCCAGTTCGGCGGTGACCGATCCGACGAAGTCGACGGGTTCGCGGATGTTGCGCGCCCAGTAGTGCGCGTCCAGCTGCGAACCGTCGACCACGTCGTTGAGCAGGGTCGAGTGGATGGGGATCGTGCCGGGGCGGGGCCTGATGCCGGCCAGCTCGGCCCGGAGGTCGTCGAGGATCTCGTCCATCTGGGGGCCGTGCGAGGCGAAGTCGACGTTGATCCAGCGGTTGAACACCTCACGTCGGTCCAGCTCGGCGAGGATGGCGGCCAACGCCTCCCGGTCGCCGGACAGCAGGGTGGACGTCGGGCTGTTGGCGGCCGCGATCGACACCTCGTGCTCGTGACCGGCGATCGCCTGGGCGGCGTCGGTCGCGGACAGCTCGACCCACGCCATGGTGCCGTGGCCGCTGCGGCGCTTGGCGACGCGGCTGCGGCGGCAGATCACGGCACCGGCGTCGGCCAGGCTGAGCGCGCCGGCGACGACGGCGGCCGCGGACTCCCCCATGCTGTGCCCCAGGACCACATCGGGCTCGATGCCCCACGAGCGCCACAACGCCGCCAGGGCCACCTCCATCGCCCACAGCGTGGGTTGGATGACGTCGAGTTCGGCGAACCGGTCGGTGTCCTGGCCGCGGAGCAGGTCGATCACCGACCAGCCGTTCTCGGCCGCGATGACCTGGTCGCACCCGCGCAGGGCGTCGAGGAACACCGGTTCGGTGTCCAGCAGTTCACGGCCCATGCCGATCCACTGGGAACCTTGGCCGGGGAAGACGAACGCGATCCGGGGACGGGCCTCGTCGATGGAGTCACCGGCGGACACGCCCGGTGCCGCTCCTGCGTCGAGGAAGTCGCGCAACGCCGCGGCCGCCTCTGCCGGGGAGTCGGCGACGACGGCCAAGCGGCTGTCGTGGTGGGTGCGGCGGCTCGCGGCGCTGTGAGCGACGTTGCGCCACCACTGCGCGTCGGCCGTTGGTGAGGCGAGGAAGTCGAGGTAGGAGCGCGCCAGGGCGTCACGTGCCTCGGGGGTGTTGCCGGACAGGGTCAGCAGTTGCGCGGACAGGGCCGGCGCCGGCTCGTCGGGGGCGGCGGGCTCACCGACGCCGGGGTGGTCGGTGGTCAGCACCACGTGCGCGTTGGTCCCGGTGAGGCCGAAGCTGCTCACACCGGCGAGGGGCGGACGACCCCGATCCGGCAGCGGGACCAGCTCCCGCGGCAGCCGGATCGGCAACGCGTCCCACGGGATGGCGGGGTTGGGCGAGTGCTGGTGCAGGTTGGGCGGCACCACGCCGTGCTGGAGGACCAGGATCGCCTTGATCAGACCCGCCATGCCAGCCGCCGCCTCGGCATGGCCGATGTTGGTCTTGACCGAACCGACCAGGCACGGTTGGTCCAGCGGTCGCCCGCTTCCCAGCACGGATCCGAACACCTCGAGCTCGACGGCGTCGCCGACCTTGGTACCGGTTCCGTGTGCTTCGAGGTAGTCCAGGTCGCCCGAGGCCACCCCGGCTTGGCGATGTGCCCGCTCGATCACGCGCCGCTGACCGTCGACGCCTGGGGTGACCAGGTAGCCGCTGCTCTGACCGTCGTTGCCCACGGCACTGCCGAGGATGACCGCGCGCACCCGGTCACCGTCGCGACGGGCCAGCCGGAGCGGTTTGAGCACCACCATGCCGACGCCGTCGCTGCGGACGAACCCGTCGGCCGACGCGTCGCCGAACTTGCAGCGCCCGTCATCGGCCAGCATCCTGGCCCCGGAGTAGACGGTGCCCTCTTCCGGCAGCAGCACCAGGTTGCTCGCGCCCGCCAGCGCGAGTTCGCACTCACCCGCCCGGATGGTCTGCACCGCCAGGTGCACGGCGGTCAGGGACGAGGAGCAGGCGGTGTCCACGGTCATGCTGGGCCCGCGCAGGTCGAAGGCGAACGCCAGCCTGCCGGACGTCATCGCCCTGGCGGCGGCGCCGGTCAGGCCGTAGAACTCCAGCTGCTCCGGGGTGCGGTACTGCAGGTGCCAGTAGTCGCCGCCGAGCTGGCCGATGAAGGTGCCCGCGTTGCTCCCCGCGATGTCGTCCACGGACTGACCGGCGTCCTCGATCGCCTCGTACCCCACCTCGAGGAGCAGCCGCTGTTGCGGGTCCATCCGCGACGCCTCGCGAGGCGAGATTCCGAAGAACCGGGTGTCGAACTGGTCGATCCGATCCAGGAACCCGCCCCAGCGGCTGCTCGTCCGCCCCGGCGACGAAGGCGGTGATTCGAAGATCGCGTCGATGTCGTACCGGTCCGGCGGGATCTCGGTGATGGCGTCGACACCGGCGCACAGGTTCGCCCAATAGGTGTCGAGGTCATGGGCACCGGGGAACCGCCCGGCCATGCCGATGACGGCGATGGGTTCGGCTTGCGGGGTGGCGACGCCGACGGTGACGTGCTCGGTGTCGGCCCCGGGTTTGATCCTCATCGACGCGAGTCCTTCAGTTGGTGGTTGGTGCGGCTCGCACCGGCCGACGATGTGGTTCGGCGGCTTCGGTCAGCAGCCGGGGAGCCGTCATGGTGGGTGGGACGGGCAGGCCCAGCAGTTGCAGCACCGTGGGGCCCACCGAGGGCAGCGCGGCACCGGTGACCCGGGGGTCGAGGGCGTAGGCCGACTCCGGTGCCGGGACCAGGACGCACGGCACCGGGTTGTGGGTGTGGCCCCCGTAGGGGCGCTGTTCGCCCGTGTTGCCGG
The DNA here is from genome assembly GCF_006716745.1 of Saccharothrix saharensis. NCBI lineage: Bacteria > Bacillati > Actinomycetota > Actinomycetes > Pseudonocardiales > Pseudonocardiaceae > Saccharothrix > Saccharothrix saharensis. Next base: position 2,132,147 of record NZ_VFPP01000001.1, read on the forward strand.
TCTTGACCATCTGCTCCGCGTTGCCGTGGTCTCCGACCAGGAGCACCCACCTGCCCCGTGCCCGCGCGGCGGCGCAGATCGTGGCGACGGCGGTGTCCACGGCGCCTGTGGCGACCACGGTGGCCTCGTAGTCACCGGTGTGGCCGACGACGTCGATGTTGGCGAGGTTCGCCACGACCACCCCGACGTCGTCGCGCTCAGCGGCCTCGACCACCCGGCGGGCGACCTCCGCCACGTTCATCCGCGGCTGGGCGACGTAGTCGTCCCCCACCGCGGTGGGGACGAGCTGGTGCTCCTCGAACGGGCGGGCCGACGGGTCCCGTCCGTTCACGTAGAACGTGACGTGCTCGAACTTCTCCCGTTCGGCGATCCGCACGGATCGCACTCCGGCGGCTTCGAGCGCGTCGGCGAGGCCGCCGGAGGCATCGGCACGGCGCACCAGCGGGACCACCTCGGCCGTGGTGTCGTACTGGGCGAGGCTGAGCAGCCGCACGGACGAGCGGCCGGTGTCCCGCAACCGGGTGTGCACCATGTCGACCAGCGGCGAGATGCGGTCACTGCGGAAGTTGGTGAACAGCACGACGTCACCGTCACGGACCGGGTGGCGGGAACCGTCGCCGGAGACGACGGTTGCCGGGATCCACTGGTCGCCGGCCTGGCCGTCCACCGCGGCCCGCGGCTCGGGCACGACCCGCTCGGCCTCGGCGTCGACGATGAGGGAGCACGCGATCGCGGTGAGGTCCGCCTTGCCGCTCTTGTCCATCGCGAAGTTGCGGCCCACGACGGACACGCACCTGCCCGCGCCCGCCCGGTCCGCGTGCCCGAGCAGGACGTCGAGGTGCTGCCCGGCGCTGCCGTCGGCGACGTCACGACCGTCGGTGATGGCGTGCAGGAACACCTGCCGCAGCCCCGCGTCGGCCGCAGCGTGCAGCAACTCGGCGACATGGGCGACATCGGCATGGATGCGGCCGTCCGAGCACAGCCCCACCAGGTGCAGCGCGCCGCCGTTGGCGGCCAGTCGTGTGCACGCGGCGACGAGGTCGGGGTGACGGCGCAACTCCCCGCTGTCGACCTGGCGCTGCACCAACAGGCTGTCGTACTCCAGCGGACGACCGGCGCCGATGACCATGTGCCCGATCTCGGAGTTGCCCACCACGCCGTCGGGCAGTCCGACCGCAGTGCCCGAGGCCGGCAGCAGCGCGGTGGGGTACCTGGTCAGCAGGTCGTCCAACGCCGGAGTCACCGCCGCGCTGATGGCGTTGCCCGGCGCGGGCGGGGCGTGGCCCCACCCGTCGAGGATGAGCAGGATGCCGTTGTGCCGGTCGCTCACGCGTCACCTCGGCGCAGGCCGTCGAGGCGCTGCCAGAACGTCGGGAAGGACTTGGCGACGCAGCCGGGGTCCTTGATCACGACGCCAGGGGTCCGCAGCCCCATGATGGCGAAGGCCATCGCGATGCGGTGGTCGTCGTAGGTGTCGATCACGGCGCCGCGCGGCGCCGAACCGCCGTGAATGGTCATCGTGTCGATCGTGGTGTCGACCGTGACGCCCATCTTGCGCAGCTCGGTGCTCACGGCGTCGATGCGGTCGCACTCCTTGAACCGCAGGTTGCCGATGCCGGTGATGTGGGTGTTGCCCGTGGCGTAGGCGGCGACGATGGCGAGGGTGGGCACGACGTCGGGCATGTTCGACATGTCGATGTCGATGCCGGTGAGGGCGCCACCCTCGAGCGTGATCGAGTCCGTGTCGGCGTTGGCGGTGCAGCCCATCCGCACCAGCGCGTCGACGAGCCCGACATCGCCCTGCACGGACGCGCGGGTGATGCCGGGGATGCGCACGCGGCCTCGGAGGATCGCGGCGGCGGCCAGGAAGTACGACATGCCCGAGGCGTCGGGCTCCACGGTGACCTGACCTGCCTGGTAGCGCTGGCCGGCGGCGACGCTGAAGGACGTGTAGCCGTCGCGCTCCACGACGACGCCGTTGCGCTTCATCGCCTCGACGGTCATGTCGACGTAGGGCTTGGACAGCAGGTCGCCCACGATCTCGACCCGCACGTCGTTCTGCGCGTAGGGCGCGCTGATCAGCAGGCTGCTGGTGAACTGGCTGCTCACCGTGCCGTCGACCCGGGTGTCGCCGCCGACCAGGGCCGGCCCCTCGACCGCGATGGGCGGCGAGCCGTTGCCGCGCAGCGCGGTGGCCGTCACCCCCAAGGGCGCGAGCGCTTCCAGCAGGTGCGCCATCGGACGCTCCTGCATGCGGTCGCTCCCCGTGAGCACCGTGCGTCCCCGGGCGAGCCCCGCCATGGTGATGAGCAGGCGGATGGGCGTCCCGGCGTTGCCCATGTGGATCTCCCGCGCGGGCGCGGTCATGGGGTTGCCGGTGGGTGTGACGGTGACGATGTTGCTCGACTCGTCGATGTCGACCTCGACGTGGCCGAATGCGCGCAACGCCTTCGACAGCAGGATGGTGTCCTGCGACAGCAGGGCGTTGTGCAGGGTGGTCGGCCGGCTGCTCAAGCCGGCCATCGCGAGGAACCGGTTGGTGTAGCTCTTCGAGCCGAGGACTTGGACCGAGGCGTCCACCTGGTCGAGGGTGGCGATCTCCCACTCCGGTAGCGACAGCACGGCGTTGTCTGCGGTGGACGTCATGGGGTTGGCTCCTCGTTGTGCGGCGGCTCGGGGGCCGGTTGTGCGGGTTTGGCGGTGAGGTCGGGCGGTGGCGCCGGGTGGGTGCGCTCAGGGCTCTCGGTGCACCTTGTGCTGAGCGGCCTGGGCACGCGGGCGCACGACCAGCAAGTCCACGTTGACGTGAGGTGGGCGGGTCACCGCCCAGGTGATGGCGTCGGCGACGTCCTCGGCCGTCAGGGGCTGGGCGACGCCCTGGTAGACGGCCGCGGCTTTGGCCGCGTCGCCTCGGTAGCGGTTGAGCGAGAACTCCTCGGTGCGGACCATGCCCGGGGCGATCTCGATGACGCGGACCGGCCGATCGACCAGTTCCATGCGCAGCGTGCCCGCGAGGGCGTGCTGCGCGTGCTTGGCGGCGCTGTACCCGCCGCCACCGTCGTACACGGTGAACGACGCGGTCGAGGTCAGCACGACGACAACACCGTTGCCACCGGCGACCAACTGCGGGAGCAGGGCCTGCGTCAGGTGGAGCGAGCCCATGACGTTGGTCTCGAACATGGCGCGCCAGTCCTGCGGTCGCGCCTCCTCGACCGGTTCGGTGCCGATGGCGCCACCCGCGTTGTTGACCAGGACGTCGCACCGCGGCAGCGATGCCGCGAAGTCGCGCACCGCGGCCTGGTCGGTGACGTCGACCTCCGCCACGACGGCCTCGGCTCCGTCGTCGCGGATCCGGCGGGCGACCGCTTCGAGCCGGTCGAGCCGGCGAGCGACGAGCACGACGCGGTGCCCGGCGGCGGCGAGGCCGCGTGCGGTCGCCGCGCCGATGCCACTGCCGGCGCCCGTGATGACGGCGCTCGGTTGCAAGTCGTCCCCAGTCCTGTGGTGGTGGTCGAAGGCGCTCAACGCCGACCGATGACCTTGGTGCAGCACAACCAGAGGTAGCCGGCCGGTGGAACGGTGTAGAAGTCGACGCCGTCGACCGTGCGGCCGGAGGTGATCTCCCCGCTCACGAAGGTGATCGGATGCCCGCTGGTCCGCGCGGACGGCCAGTGCTCGATCGGGGCGAACTCCTGCGGCGCCTGGGCGGTGTTCTCCACGCACAGCAGTTCCACGGTGTGATCAGCGCTGGTGCGCAGGACAGCGCGCCAACCCGGTGCGATGCGGACGGCTTCGGCCGTCGCGGTCCCGGACAACGCCGGTGCCGCGAGCGAATCGGGGTGCGAGCACCTGCGCGCGGCCGACTCCTGCGCCCGCGGACGCGGGTGAGCGGCGCGGTCGTCGACGAGCGCCTCGGTCAGCGGTGTCATCAGGCGCTCACCGAGGTCTTGCGTCCGGCGTTGGCCACCGCGGCGTCCAGGAAACCCTGCACGATCGGGTGAACCGAGTCAGGCGTGCTGGACAGCTCGGGCTGGTACAGGCACGCCGTGAAGAACGGATGACCTGAGATTTCGAGGGCGCGCGGCGCGGCGGCGTCGTCCCAGGCGCTGAAGCGCACGTCGCCTTGAGTGGCTTTGTCGAGGAACTCCTGGACCATGCCGTAGTTGCACTGCAGGATCTCACGCACCCGCGTCGCACCCCGGTAGATGGCCGACAGGTTGGAGCCTTCCCGGACCGACAGCCCGACCTTGTGGTCCGCGCTCTGCACGCACGTCGGCGGCAGGATCAGTTGCTCGATGGGGCCGAGCTCGTCGCCCAGCTCCGCGGTTTCCTCCATGTGCAGGACGTTCTGCGCGTACTCGAGCACCGCGCTGTAGAAGCCGCCGCACGTGCCGAGGAAGGGCACGCCGTTCTCGCGCGCGAACCGGATGGCACGGTGCACGCCTTGCTGGGCGTGGTAAGGCGCGCCCGGCACGACCCAGATCGCGTCCCAACCGGACAGGTCGGTGTCGTCGGTGATCCCCCGGGTGGGCACCCACTCGTAGTGGAAGCCCAACTCGGGCAGCAGTGCCTCGATCCTCGGGTGCGCGGGTTCGTCGTGGTTGTACTGGTCACCGACCAGTGCCACCTTGGCGTGGGGCGCTGAGCGCATTCGCTACTCCTCGTCGGTTGTTGCTCGGGCCGGTGGCCGGCGCCCTGCGGAGGTCGATCGATGGGTGGTCGAGGGCCGGTTGGTGGAAGCGGCGATCCGGCCGTCACACAGTGGTCGCCGCGGGCTCCGTGTTCCTCGACGCACCACCCGCGGGCACGGCGAAATAGCACGCACGTCGCATTGGCATGGCCGGCCATAATCGACCAACGCGAGCGGTGGACACATTTCAACTGCTAAGACAAGATCAATAAGGCCCGACGAGGAAGCCTCGCGAACCCCCCTGAAGCGGCTATCCATCCCCAATTTTGGATCGACACTTACCGTTCCAGGGTAAGGCGCACAGCGGAGAGCACCACTCCACCGAACGGACGAATCTCGGTAAGCCCTCTCCGCACCTCGGCGGACCGCGCCGTCCGCGGCCACACCGCCCCGACGTGCCCTTGGCGCTCAACACCGCAGCTACAGGCCACATGGGTCGCCACAGCCGTGCGGCACCGCAGGGGGCACAACCGCACCCGAGGGCAGCGCACGCCACCGCCCCGTCGAGCGATGCCATTCCAATCGGAATAATCACCGACCAGCCACAACAAGATAGTTGCTCAACGTTTCCGTTATCCAGCCGGAGTTCTGCTTGACGCCTGGACACTTCCAGAACCGCGAGGTAGCGTCGCGGGCACTGCCGGTACGGGACACCGACTGGTGCGGCCGCGAAGTCGGTGTCACGCGTATGCGGTGAGCCGTCCTCACAGTAAATCCACCAGACAATCGACGGACCATCTGCACGCCCGCGCTCAGGGCGAGCGCGGGTGGCGCCGCCGGCTGCGGTCGCACCGCGGACAACCGGTCCGCCACGCGTTCGCACGGCGACGTACCCGACCGGCGCGCCGTCGGGCGGGAGAACGGACAGACAGGAGCGCGGGTGCGGGAAACACCGATCACGAGGCGGGGGTTCGTCCGAGCTGCCGTGGTGGGCGGCTCGGCGCTGTCCATCGGCACGGTCGACCACGCCGCCGGCACGGCGTCACCCGCGTCGGCCGGCGACGTGGCCCCACCGATCACGCCCGGTCCCGCCGGCGCTTCCCCGCTGCCTTTCGTCGAGGGTGCACCGGCGCTCGAACCCGACCGCGTCGTCACGACCGCCTGCCAGTTCTGCAACTCCAACTGCCGGATGCGGGTCGGCCTCAAAGCCGGTCAGATCGTGTCGATCACCGGAGAGCGCGCCGACCCCGTGCAAGCGGGATCCCTGTGCGTCAAAGCACCGATGATGCCGCAGGTCACCTACAACCACGCCCGGGTCACGACGCCTCTCAAACGGGTAGCGGGGGCCAAGGGAAGCCCGGACTCGCGCTTCACCCCGGTCTCGTGGGACGAGGCGCTCGACCTGATCGCCGACCGGCTCCTGGCGTTGCGCGACAACGGCGAAGGACACGCGATCGCCAACCGCGCGACGGGCCGACTACCGCAGGGAGCGGGATCGCTGGCCGCACGCATGTTGACGATGCTGGGCAGCCCCAACGCCACGGACGTCGGCCCCACCTGCAACGACGCGGGTGGCGACGCGCTGAGCACGTCGTTCGGCTTGAGCAACTTCACCAACGGCTACGGCAAGGACGGCGCGACCGGCCGGGAAGACCTGGGCGCGGCACGTTTCCACCTGTTCCTGGGCACCAACCAGGCGGAGACGCACCCCGTCACCTTCGACTACCTGCTGCGGGCCAGGCAACGGACCGGTGCCCGGATCGTCGTGGTGGACCCGCGCCGGACGGCCACCGCGGCGCGGGCCGACGAGTGGATCAGCCCGAAGCCGCACACCGACCTCGCCCTCGTGCTCGCACTGCTGCACAAGATCATCCACTCCGGCCTGCACGACCGCCGCTTCGTCGAGGAGTGGGTCGTCGGTTTCGAGCAGCTGCGGGAGCACCTCACCCGGCACGGCTACACCCCGCGGTGGGCGGAGGGCGTCACCGGCGTGCCGGCTCGTGACATCGAACGGCTGGCCGAGCAGTACGCCCGCGCGAAGCCCGCCGCGATCTTCTGCAACGCCGGGATCTCCCACCAGCTCAACGCCTTCCACACCTACCGGGCGCTGACCTTCCTGTCCGCCATCACGGGCAACATCGGCGTGCTGGGTGGTGGGTGCAACTTCATGCACAACACCTGGCCGGGTGAGCTGCGCCTGCCCCCGCTGGAGGTGGACGCGCCGCCGATCACCCAGCCGGCGCTACCGGTCGGTCCGGACTCCTTCGCCGAATCGATCCTGTCCGGTGCGCCGTACCGCCTCAGAGCGGTGATCAACCAGGGCAACCCGTTGATCGCCTCGGCGAACACGCACAAGGTCCGCGAGGCGTACGCGAAGCTCGACTTCCACGTGTACGTCGGCCTGTTCAGGGAAGAGGCGGCCCGGTACGCCGACGTGATCCTGCCCGCCGCCGGCGGCTTGGAACTCGACGGCGTGTACATGCGCCGCGACGATCGCGGCATCCGCTGGCAACAGCAGGTGGTGCCGCGGGTCGGCGAGTCCAAACCGGACTGGGAGATCTGGCTGGACCTCGCGCGGGCCATGGCACGGCGCGACCGCACACGCCCCGCCTCCGATTGGCGAGCTGCCTTCCCCGCGGGCTGGAAGACCTACTCCGACCTGTGGCAGGAGTTCGTCGCGCACACCCCGGGGATGGGCGGCATGTCCCAACAGAGGCTGGAAGGGCTGGCAGAGCCCTTGCGCTGGCCGTGTCCCGATGATCGCCACCCCGGCGTCAGCGCGCTCTACCTCGACCACCCGTCGTGGTACCAGGCCGCTGCATCACTCAACCCCGCCAACGCGGGCAAGCGCTTCTTGACGCCCAGCGGGAAGGTCGAGATCCACACCCCGGAACTGGACGAGATGTTGCGTCCCGCCGGGCACGGCGCGTTACCGGTGTTCTACACCCATCCCGAGGTGACCGGCGGGCTGCCGACCATCGCCTACGGCACCCGGTACGTGGCGAACCCGGTCAACCCGCGAGCGTTGACCATCGAGGCCGCCATCGGCGTGCCGAACGACTCCGATGTGCACGAGCGGTACCCGTTGATGGGCACCACCGGACGTCCCAGCGTCGTGCACTTCGCGTCGGCGCTGCACTGGACGCACACCGGCAAGCAGCTCAACGGTGTGCGCCTGGTGCAGATCCACCCGCGCACCGCCGGGCGCCTGGGGATCGCGAACGGCGACGAGGTCGTCGTGGAGAGCCCGCGGGGCGCGGTGACCGGCACCGCGCTGCACTGGGAGGGCATCCGCGAGGACACGATCTTCGTACCGAACACCTTCGGTCCGGCGCAGGAGTTCGGTGACCAGTTCGGTCAACCCCGCTACAGCCCGGTGAACGAGCTGGTCGACGACCGCTTCCACGACAACCTGTCCGGGCAGCAGGCCTACAAGTGCTTCGCCTGCCGGGTCAGGAAGGCGTGATCGCCACAAGCCACCCGCGTCCACCGGTGTCCGGCACTTGAGACACCCGACCACAACACCGCCCGCCTTGGAGGAGGACCGATGTCCCGAGTGCAACTCGCCCTTCGCGTGGGAGACCTTGAGGCGTCCATCGACTTCTACCGCAAGCTGTTCGGTGCCGAGCCCACGAAGCGGCGTCCCGGCTACGCCAACTTCGCGCTCGAACAGCCGCCGCTCAAGCTGGTCCTCTTGGCCGGTGAACCCGGACAGTCCACGGTGATGGACCACCTCGGAGTCGAGGTCGTGTCCACCGACGAGGTACAGGCGGCGACGACTCGGCTGTCCGACCAAGGCCTGGACACAGCCGTGGAGAACGAGACCACGTGCTGCTACGCCGTCCAGGACAAGGTCTGGGTGGAAGGGCCCGGCAAAGAGCCGTGGGAAGTCTACGTCGTGAAGGGGGACGCCCCGATCGCCGGTGGATGAGCCCGGCATGCGACGGCGTCAGGCGGTGGCGACACGCGATCGGCGACTCGACCGGAACCCACCTCGGTGCGCCCAAGGTGCCGGACAGGTGGTGGTCCGGCCCTTTCGCGTGCGCCGACCTGATCCACCACCCGCGTGCGTCGAGCTCTCGGCACGGTGGACCACCGCTGTCCAGCGGGGCTCACCCGTGCGCCGACTGGACGTCTGAACCGTCTCGCCCACCGGACGAGCGAATGACGGAGCCAACCCGAAGGATGCCCCATGGAAGTAGCCGTACTCGTATTAGTCCTCGCCCTCGCCGCGGTCAACGGCGGCAACGATGTCCCCAAGGGAGTGGCGACGCTGGCCGGCGCGGGCGTGGCCCGCATCCGCACCGCCATCATCTGGGGCACGATCACCACGGCGATCGGCTGCCTCGTGTCACTCCAGTTCGCCTCGAAGATGACCGCCTTGTTCTCCCGTGGCATCGTCTCCGCAACGCCGACCGCTCCCTTCGCCGCTGCCGTGCTGACCGGAGCGGTGGCGTGGGTGGGCTTCGCCACCTGGCGTCGCCTGCCGGTGAGCACCACACACGCGTTGGTCGGTGGCTTGCTGGGTGCCGGAGTGCTCTTCTCCAGCAACCACGTCGAGTGGGCGGCGCTGTTGACCAAGGTCGTGCAGCCGCTCCTGCTCAGCGTCGGCGCCGCATGGGTGCTCTCCGCGCTGCTCACCTCCGGTGCCCGAAGGCTCAACCGTGCCGTCGGCAGGCGGTCGGCGGCACGCGCCCGTCCCGTCACCGGGGATCGGACCGGGACTCCCACCGGTGTCGCCACGGCGGTGGAGAGCACCGCTGAAGCCGCGTCGACCGCGGTGGCGACCGGGGCCAGGGCGATCACCGTGCTGCACTGGGTCACCAGCGGCCTCACCGGTTTCGCACGGGGGATGAACGACGCGCCGAAGATCGTCGCCATCGGATCGTTCGCGCTGCTCGGCAGCATGTCGACCACCGGGTTGCTGCTCGCCGTCACCGCTGTGATGGCGATCGGCGGCTTGGTCGTCGGGCGGCGCATCGCCGACCGGATGGCCAATGACGTGATCCGCATGTCCCACGTGGAGGGCTTCACCGCCAACCTCACGACCGCGACCCTGGTCAGCTTCGGCGCGTTCCAGGGACTGCCCATGTCCACCACCCAGGTGTCGGTCGGCGCGATCACCGGCTTGTCCGGCACGGACGTGTCCAGGCTCAAGAAGAAGACGATCCGCGACTTCGCGATCGCCTGGCTGGCCACACCACCGTTCGCCGCGATCGTCTCCGCCGGGGCGTACCTGCTGCTCAGTTGACCCACGGTTACCTGGAGACGCAACTTCCAGGTCATCGTCCGCGGTCCGTACCGCCGTGACGCAACCACGGCGGTACGGACCTCACGGTTCGCGGCGCGAGGCACCGCGAACGACAGCGGCGGCACAGCCACCACCGGCTCCGATCACACCAGGAAGGGGTTAACACCAGCCGAACTCCGGACGAACTCGACGGCACCCGACAGGTCGAGCGGCGCAGCACCGACCGCCGCGTCCCCGCCCGGGCGATGTCCAGGTGGGTCGTGTGCCGCCCGCTCGCCGACAATCACGCTGGATCCAGATCCTTCGATGCGATCAGGACTCAGCGGCACAACCACATCGGACCTGTGCGCGAAGCGCGCCGGCCACCCGAAGGGCTCGCCGCTGCGGCGTGCGCCCACGGCACGGGAGATGACACCATGGATTCGGGAAACCCGACGACGACGGAGGGTGCGAGGTGATGGCGGCGCTGTCCTTGGAATCCTCCGCCGACAGGACCGACCTGGTGTCGGCGGCCGTGTTGTTCAAAGCGATGGCTGACCCGATCCGGCTCAAGGTGGTGGCTCTGGTCCGGTCGGCGCCCGACCAGGAGGCCTGTTTCTGCGACCTCCGCGACCACTTCGACGTCCCCCAGTCCTCGCTGAGCCACCACCTCAAGATCCTCGTGCAGGCCGGCGTGCTGGACCGTGAGCGGCGCGGCACCTGGAGCTGGTACAGCCTGCGGCCCGACAGCATGGACGTGATGGTGCAGACGCTCCGCCCCGACGGCCCCCTGCAACTGGTGACGGACGCCTGCGGGGACGAGTGCGGCGCCGACAGCAGCCGGTGCAGCTGACGGCCGCGTCCGGTCCGGGTCGACCGATGCGCGACGCCCAGTAGCCGACGACGGCGTGTTGGTCGGGCCGGTGTCGACGGTTCAGGTCGATCACGACGACGGTCGATCCCCGGAGGCCGCTCGGCCCGCTCCGCGCGCTCACCGACCAGCGGCCACTTCATGGGTGGACCGTGCGGGGTATGAGCGCCGTCTGCACCTGGCCGCAGCAAGCCCACCTGATCGAGTGATCACCTGCGAGCCGTGACGCCCAGCGCGTCGGCAATCGTTCGCACAGCGGCACGGGCGGTCGGGCCGACCCCGACCAAGGTGGCTGAGGCGGGGCCGGTCCAGTCGCCGTAGCCCAGCAGGTGCGACCGGGGTTCACCGCGGACTTGGCCGTCGCGGTCGCGCAGGCCCAACGGCGCGAGGTGGTCGAGCGCGGGGCGGAAGCCGGTGCACCAGATGACGGTGTCCGCGCCGGCGAGGGTGTGGCGGTTCATCCGTTGGGGGTTGAGCAGGCCTCGGTCCCGGGCCTCGCGCACGGGCGGGACGGCGACGATGTCACCGAGTGCGCCGACGCCGCCGGGCCGGCGGGTGGCGATGTCGAACAGTGCTTCGCCGTCGATCTCGTCGGGCAGGTAGCGCGGCGGCCGACGGGTGGTCCAAGTCAGGTCGACGTGACCGGCCAGGTCGGCGGCGATCTGAGCGCCGGAGTTGCCGCCGCCCACCACGACCACGCGCTGTCCGGCGAGCTGCCGGGGGTTGCGGTAGTGGGCGGTGTGCAGTTGGCGGCCGGGCAGGCCGCGGGCAGCGGCGGGGATGAATGGGCGCCACCACGTGCCGGTCGTGCTGATGACGGCGTCGGCGAAGCGGCCGTCGATGTCGTAGCCCCCGTCGACCCGGCGGACCGAGCGCACGCGGGTCGAGCGTTCGACGGGCAGTTCGTAGCGCTTCTCGTACGCCGCGAGGTAGTCGACGACGTGGTCGGCGGTCGGGTAGCCCGCGTGGGGGTAGCGGGGCATCGGCCAGCCGGGCAGGGAGCTGTGCCGGGCCGGGGAGAACAGGCGCAGCGAGTCCCAGCCGTGCAGCCACGCCCCACCCGGTCCGGGTTGGGCGTCGAGGATGGAGAAGTCCAACCCTGCGCGGCGGAGGTGGTACCCCGCGGCCAGTCCCGCTTGGCCGCCGCCGATGACGATGACGTTCAGCGCTTCCCCACTTCTGCCGGGCCGGCGTCGCGCGGCCTCCCGTTCGGCCAGGTCGGCGAGATCGTCGCACGGCGGGTCGAGGCGGCCGCAAGGTCCAGCTCGGCGAGCGGGGCGCGCACCCCTCGTCCGGCACGGGTTGACCCCGGTCGTCCGCTCAAGCATCATTGAGTCAATGAATACTGACTGGCCTCCGGGCACGGTGGCGCGGGCACGCGTGCACGCGGCCCTCGGCGAGCCCGCCCGGCTCGCCGTGGTCGACCTCCTCGTGCTCGGTGACGCTTCGCCCGGCGAGGTCGGCCGCCGGTTGGGGTTGCCCAGCAACCTGCTCGCCCACCACGTGAAGCTGCTGGAACAGGCGGGCATCGTGGAGCGGTCGCGGTCGGAGGGCGATCACCGACGCACCTACCTGCGCCTGCGCACGTCCACGCTGACGGATCTCGTGCCCAGCGGGTTGCGGGAGGCTCCCCGCGTGGTGTTCGTGTGCAGCCACAACTCGGCGCGCTCGCAGTTGGCCGCGGCGCTGTGGCAGCGGCGCAGCGAGGTGCCCGCCGCGAGCGCCGGCACCCGGCCCGCCGAACGCGTGCACCCGCTGGCCGTCGCCACGGCCCGCACGCACGGGCTGTCGCTCACCCGTGCCCGCCCCCACCACCTGCGCGACGTGCTGCGGCCGGGTGACCTGGTCGTCGCGGTGTGCGACAGCGCCCACGAAGAACTCGCCGCCCAGGACGACCGGCTGCACTGGTCCGTGCCCGATCCGGCCGCGGTCGGCACGCCGGACGCGTTCGACGCCGCCTACCGCGACCTCGCCGACCGCGTCGAACGCCTCGTGCCCGCCGTCCGCCCCGCTCCCGAGGGATCCTGAATGCCCCGCCCGCTGCACCACCGACTGGTGGCCGAGTACCTCGGAAGCTCGCTGCTCGCCGCCCTGGTGGTCGGCTCCGGCATCGCCGCCCAACGCCTCTCCCCCGGCGACGTCGGCCTGCAACTGCTGGAGAACGCCGCCGCCACCGCCGTCGGCCTCTACGCCCTCATCCTGATCTTCGGCCCGGTCAGTGGCGGCCACTTCAACCCCGCCGTGTCCGTGGCGGACGCGGTGTTCGGGGGCCTGGCCTGGCGCGACGTGCCCGCCTACGCGCTGGCCCAAGTGCTCGGCTGCGTCACCGGCGCGGTACTGGCCAACGCCATGTTCGACGCCGCGCCGGTCAGCATCAGCACCACCGAACGCGCCACGGCCGCACACGGGTTGTCCGAGGTCGTGGCCACCGCGGGCCTGCTGCTGGTGATCTTCTCCCTGGCCCGGTCGGGACGGGCCGCGCTCGCACCGGCCGCCGTGGGCGCCTACATCGGGGCCGCGTACTTCTTCACCAGCTCCACCAGCTTCGCCAACCCGGCGATCACCGTCGGGCGCGTGTTCAGCGACTCGTTCGCCGGGATCGCGCCCTCGTCCGTGCCGGTCTACGTGCTGGCGCAGGTCGTCGGCATCGCGGTGGCCGTGCCACTGCTGCGCCTGCTCTACCCCACCCGGACCACCGCCGACAGCACCGCACCCGTCACCGAAGGGCAAGTCCGTTGAGCCGCAAGCCCGAAGTCCTGTTCGTCTGCGTCCACAACGCCGGCCGCTCCCAGATGGCCGCCGCCCTGCTCCAGCACTACGCGCTGGGCCGCGTCACGGTCCGCTCGGCCGGCTCCGCCCCGGCTGACGAGGTGAACCCCGCGGCCGCCGAGGCCTTGGCCGAACTCGGCCTGGACATCACCGCCGAGGTGCCGTCCAGGCTCACCACCGAGGACGTCGAGGCCTCCGACGTCGTCATCACCATGGGCTGCGGCGACACCTGCCCCGTCTTCCCCGGCAAGCGGTACCTCGACTGGGACCTGGAAGACCCGGCGGGCCGAGGCGTCGACGCGGTCCGGCCCATCCGCGACGACATCGACCGCCGCGTGCGCACCCTGCTCGCCGAACTGCTCGATTCAGCCTCGTAGGCGCCGCACGACGTACCGGGCGTCACGCCCGACACCCCGCAACGTCGCCGACGCGAGGCTGCGCTGCCACTCCAGGCCCACGTACCCCAACCCCCGGTGGGTCGTGGACAACCCTTCGCGGTGTTGTGGGTAGCCGTCGGAGTCCAGCGCTCCCATCGCCTCCAGGTACCCCAGACCCGGCCGGTAGCCGGTGGCCAGCACGATCGCGTCCACCGGCTCCCGGCTGCCGTCGGACCACGTCACCGCAATGCCGTCCAGACCGGTGAACATCGGCCTGCGGTCCGGACGACCGGCTTGGATCGCAGCCCGGTACACGCCGGTGTCCAGCACCGGCGTGGAGAACCGCTGAGGCAGCCACCGCCCCACCGGCGCGCGGTCCACCCCGGTCACCGTCCACCACCAGTGCACGTCACGGCCCAGCGGGCGCTGCGGCACGAACCGGACCGGCTTGCGACTCGCCAGCGTCACCCGCGCGTGACCGGCCAGCTCGACCGCGATCTGCACCGCGGAGTTCCCGGCACCCACCACCACGACCCGCTGGCCTTCGTACGGCGTCGGGTCGCGGTACTCGGCCGCGTGCACGACCGGGCCCGTGAACCGGTCGAGCCCCGGCAACGCCGGTCGGTGAGGCGTGCCGAACCCACCGGTCGCCGCGATCACCCGTCCCGCGCCCAGGCGCCGGCCACCTTCCGGCACCACCTCGAAGCCGCCGTCCCCGGCCACCACCTTCTCGACCCGACACCCCGTGCGGACGTCGACCTGCAACCACTCCGCATACCGGGTCAGGTAGTCGACCACCTCGTCCCGGTGCGGGTACCGCTCCGGATCACCACCGAACGCCAGCCCCGGCAGCGAGCTGAACCTCGCCGGCGAGAACAAGGTGAGGCTGTCGTAGTAGCCGGCCCACGATCCCGTCGGCCGCTCCTCCGCCTCCAGCACCACCGGCCGCCCACCGGCCGCCTTCACCGCCCAGGCGGCCGCCAGTCCCGACTGCCCGCCACCGACCACGACCCACTCATTCATCGACACCATTCGATGGTATCGGATATTCGCGAAATGACGATATGTCTGCCACGCTGACGACGTGACCCGACTGGGTGAAACCTCCCGCCGCTTCCTCAAGGCCATGGCCAGCGAGACCAGGCAACAGCTCGTGCTGGAGTTCACCGGCAACGCCGAGCTCACCGTGGGCCAGGTCGCCGAACGAGCGGGCATCGCCCACTCCACGGCCTCCGAACAGCTCTCCCTGCTCCGCCTGGGCGGCCTTCTCACGTCCCGCCGCGAGGGCAAGACCGTCTACTACCGCGCCAACCCGACCGGCATCGCCACCGCGCTCGCCGAGCTCCAGGAGCGCCTCGGAACCTGCTGCCCGCCCCGTCCCGAATAGCCCCCGACCCGGCGGCCGACTTCTCGGGCGCCGAACGCCGGGGCGAATCGCCTTACCCGGACGTGCGTCGGGGTCGCCGTTGCGTGCGATCTCCACAGAAGACGCGGCAGGACCCGGTTCGGCTGTGGCGCGGGCAGTGGTTCCACACCAAACCCCCTGCAACTACCACCACCACGGCCCGACCACCCGACCGCAGAGCGGGGCTGGACCTCGATGCGCCGCCGACCAGTCCTCGGCAGCCTCATCAACGAGTACGAGCACGCAGCCGCCCAACCCCAGGCAAACTTCGTGGCCGGCTACTGGCACCCCACAGGCTGCCGCCGGCCGTGCGGCGGAAGATCCGGGTCGGGCGTTCCCGCTTCGCGCAGGGGTCGGCCCCGGGCGAACAGCTCGTCCTTGACGCGCCAGGCGGGGGCGTTGTCGTAGGTGCTTGCCAACAGTGGTGAGACCAAGGTCGCTTCCGGGTCAGGTGCCCGCGAGGTGAAGGTGGAAATTTGTCCACACTGAAGTTATAGAGAGCTTCGCATCCGGGTGCTGTCCGGTGGACACCGCCGGCCCAACGGCGTTCGGCCGCGCAGCGGGTTCCCGAGCTGTTCCACCGGTGGGAGAATCGGCACCTGACAACGTTGTCAGGCCTCCTACCCCTGCCGGAGGTTCCAGGTGCGTCTCCGCTCCGCGGCTGTCGCCGCACTCACCCTCGCCGCGCTCGCCGTCCCGGTCGTGACCGGCACGTCGCACGCCATCACCGATCACGCCCAGCACGTCAACCCGCTCGTCGGCACCAAACCCGGCGGCCCGGACTTCGGGCACGGCGGCGGCGCGGGCAACACCTTCCCCGGTGCCGTCGCGCCGTTCGGCATGCTCCAGTGGAGCCCCGACACGGTGACCCACCAGCACGGCGGCTACCACTACGACGACAACCGCATCCGCGGGTTCAGCCTCACCCACCTGTCGGGCCCCGGGTGCAGCGACTTCGGCAACGTGCCGTTCATGCCCTCGCTGGGCACGACCCCCGCGGCCCACTCCACGTTCTCCCACGCGAACGAGCAGGCGTCCCCCGGCTACTACTCGGTCCGCTTCGACAACGGCATCCGCACCGAGCTGACCGCGAACCAGCGGTCGGGTGTCGCCCGCTTCACCTACCCCACCGGCCAGCGCGCCTCGCTGAACGTCGACGCCGCCCGCGCGTTCAACGCGGCGAGCGGTTCGATCACGGTCGGGACCGACAGCCTGTCCGGCTACACCGACAGCGGCGGGTTCTGCGGCGCGGGCAACCGGTACCGGCTGCACTTCCACGTCACCTTCGACCAGCCGTTCGCCACCACCGCCACGATCGCCGACGGCCAGGTGACGCCGGGCGGTCGCGCGGTCGAGGGCAGCAGCCGGGGCAGCGTCGCGCCCGCACCGAAGACCGCCGGTACGCAGCACGTGCCCACGCCGTCCACGGCCGCGCGGGACGTGCAGCCGTTCGCCGCCTCGGCGTTCGTGTCGTTCAACGCGACGACGGTCACGGCGCGGGTCGGCATTTCGTTCGTGAGCCTGGACAACGCGAAGGCCAACCTCGCGACCGAGACCGGGACGCGGTCGTTCGACGAGGTCCGGACCGCGGCGCGGGCGGCGTGGAACGGCTGGCTCGGCCGCATCGACGTCACCGGTGGCACCACCACCCAGCTCCGCACGCTCTACACCTCGCTGTACCACTCGTTGTTGCACCCCAACGTGTTCAGCGACGTCAACGGCCAGTACACGGGGTTCGACCGGCAGACCCACACGACCACCAGGACCCAGTACGCGAACTTCTCCGGCTGGGACGTCTACCGGTCGCAGGTGGCGCTGATCGCGTTGCTCGGCCCGGGTGAGGCGGCGGACATCGCGCAGTCCGCGGTCAACCAGGCCGCGCAGGGCGGGTACTTCGACCGCTGGACGGTCGCCAACGGCGGCACGGGCGTGATGAGCGGCGACCCGATGGCGATCATCGTGTCCACCGCGCACGCGTTCGGCGGCACGGACTTCGACACGGCGGACGCGTTGCGGCGCATGGTCGCGGGCGTCAACGACATCCGGCAGCGGCCGGGGTGGTTGCAGTTCAACGACTACGGCTACGTGCCGACGGGCCTCCCCGACGTGTGGGGCTCGGCCGCGACCACGTTGGAGTACACGAGCGCGGACTTCGCCATCTCGCAGTTCGCGGCGAGGCTGAACGACACCGGCACAGCGGAGAACTTCCTGCGGCGCGCCCAGAACTGGCGCAGCCTGTTCAACTCGGGCAGCAAGTACGTGCAGCCGCGCAACACCGACCTGACGTGGCCGGGCTTCAGCCCGACGCAGGAGAACGAGTACGTCGAGGGCAACGCGGCCCAGTACACGTGGATGGTGCCGTACAACCACCGGGGGCTGTTCGACGCGATGGGCGGCAACGCGGCCGTCGTGTCCAGGTTGGACACGTTCTTCACGGAGCTGAACGCCGGGCCCAGGAAGCCCTACGCCTACCTGGGCAACGAGCCGACGCTCAACACGCCTTGGGCGTACGTGTACGCGGGCGCACCCCACAAGACCCAGGACGTGGTGCGGCGGGCGTTGACGTCGCTCTTCCCGCCCACGCCCGAGGGCCTGGTGGGCAACGACGACCTGGGCGAGATGTCGTCCTGGGCGGTCTGGGCGGCGTTGGGGCTGTACCCGCAGGCGCCGGGCCGGGCGGAGCTGGTGCTGGCCAGCCCGCAGTTCCCGAGCACGACCGTCAAGCGGGGCAACGGTGCCACGATCACGATCACCGCGCCGAACGCGTCCGACAGCGTGAAGTACGTGCAGTCGCTGAAGGTCGACGGGGTGGCGTCCGGGAAGGCGTGGCTGCCCTCGTCGTTCGTCGCGCGGGGAGGGTCGTTGGAGTTCGCGCTGGGCACGGCCGCGTCGAGCTGGGGCAGCGGTGCCGGTGACGCGCCGCCGTCGTTCGACGTGGGGCCGAACCCGGCCAGGTCCGGCGCGGTCGTCGGGTTGGCCGGCAAGTGCGCGGACGCCGAGCCCGCGGGTCCGACCGACGGCGCACCCGTGCGGCTGTGGGACTGCAACTCCTCGGCCGCCCAGCAGTGGACCCTCGCGTCGGACGGCACGGTGCGGGCGTTGGGGCGGTGCCTGGACGTCAGCGGCAGTGCCCGGGTCAACGGGGCGAAGGTGCAGCTGTGGACGTGCAACGGCACGGGCGCGCAGCAGTGGTGGCCCAAGGGGTCGACGCTGGTCAACTCACCGTCCGGCAAGTGCCTCGACGTGCCGAACAGCAACGCGGTGAACGGGGTCCAGCTCCAGATCCACGACTGCAACGGGACCGGTGCCCAGCAGTGGCGGCTGCCCTGAGGGGAACGGGGTGAATTGGCCGGTCGCCACGGCTCTCCCAACACGTGGCGACCGGCCGTTGACACCGCGAGGTGGCTACTTGACGCCTCCTGCGGTCAAGCCTGCGATGATCCGCCGCTGGAACAGCAGCACCACCACGACCAGCGGCACGGTCACGATCACGCCGGCGGCCATCTGCGTGCCGAACGGCTGGTCGAAGCCGTACGCCCCGGTGAACCGGGAGATCGCGACGGTGGCGGTCTGCATCGTGCTGTCGTTGACCATCGACAGCGCGATGATGAACTCGTTCCACGCCGCGATGAACGTGATGATCGCGGTGGTGAAGATGCCGGGCGCGGCCAGCGGCAGGATCACCTTGCGGAACGCCTGGCCGCGCGTGCAGCCGTCGATCATCGCCGCCTGCTCCAGCTCCTCCGGCATCTGCCGGAAGAACGCGGTCAGGTTCCACACCGCGAGGGGCAGCGCGAACGACAGGCTGGGCACGATCATCGACTGGTAGGTGTTGATCCAGCCGATGTCGGTGAACAACGCCAGCAGCGGCACGAGCAGCGAGATGCCGGGGAACATGGACGTGGCGATGATCAGCGCCGCGACCGCGTTCTTGAACCGGAAGTGCAACCGGGCCAGCGCGTACGCCGCCGACACGCCGATGATCAGCGTGAGCACCGTGGTGGTGCCGGCGACGACGAGGCTGTTCAGCAGCGACCGGCCGAACCCGACGCCGGGCGAGAACACCGCGGTCAGGTTGTCCAGCGAGAACGGCGAGGGCAGCGCGGTCAGCTCGAACTGGTCGGACGGGCGGCGGAACGCCGACACGGCCATCCAGTAGAACGGGGCCAGGCAGTAGACCAGGATCAGGCCCAGTCCGGCGAAGGTCAGCACCTTGCGCGGCAACGAGTTGGTGCCCTGGGTGGCGGTCATTTGCGCGCCCTTTCCCGAGCGGCGCCGATGACGTCCGCGCCCAGCAACCGCACGAACACCAACGCGGTGACGGCCACGTAGACGAACAGGATCGTCGCGTACGCGGCCGCGGGGCCGAACCGCAGGCTCGACGCCTCGTCGAAGGCGACCATGGACAACGTCTCCACCGATTCCTTGCGGCTGCCGATGAGCACGAACGGCAGGTCGAACATGCGCAGCGCGTCGAGCACCCGGAACAGCACGGCCACCAGCAGCGCGGGCTTCACCAGCGGCAGGGTGATGCGCCAGAACTGCCGCCACGGCGACGCGCCGTCCACCCGAGCCGCCTCGTAGACGTCGTTCGGGATGATCTGCAACCCGGCCAGCACGAGCAGGCCGACGAACGGCGCGGTCTTCCACACGTCGGCGAGGATGACCGCGAACTTCGCCTGCCAGCCCTCGGTGGTCCACAGGACCTGCTGGCCGATGACGGCGTTCGCCACGCCGTCGGCCTGGAAGATCCAGCGCCACAGCAGCGCCGACACCGCGGTCGGCACGGCCCACGGCACCAGGATGCTGGCCCGCACGACGCCGCGCCAGCGGATCGCGTGGTGCATCACCAGCGCCATGGCGACGCCGATCACGACTTCGAGCGCGACCGTGATCGCGGTGAACAGCGTGGTGTTGCCGAACGCGTTCCAGAACCGGGCGGCCGAGTCACCGGCGAAGATCGCGGTGTAGTTGTCGATGCCGACGAAACGCGAGCCCTCCACGACGAAACCGCTCTCGTCGAGGTCGGTGCCCTCCCGGAACACCGACTCGCGCAGCGCCGCCACCAACGGGTACCCGACCACCAGGCCGAGGACGACGAACGTCGGTGACAGCAGCGCCGCGGCGAGTCGCCCCGCGCCCGAGGTCGCACCCCGGGCGCGGCGGGCGACCGCCGTCACTTCAGGAGCTCCTGCAACTTCGCCTGCAGGTCCTTCAGCGCCACGTCGCTGGTCTTCTCACCGGTCAGCGCGGCGTAGGCGGCTTCCTGGATGGCCTGCGTGACGTCGCCGTAGCGGACGGCCTGCGGGCGCGGCTTCGCGGAGAGGATCGACTCCTTCAGCGTGGGCAGGTACGGGAACTGCTTGATCAGCTCGGCGTCGTCGTACAGGCTCGCCAGGGTCGGCGCCTGCGAGGTGGCCAGCAGGTTGGAGCGCTGCGAGGACTCGCTGGTGAAGAACTTGATGAAGTCCAGCGCCGTGGCCTTGTTCTTGCCGAACGCGGAGATCGCGAAGTTGTGCCCGCCGAGGGTGGAGCTGCCGGGGCCGTTCAGGCCGGGCAGCGGCGCGACGTCGAACTTGCCCGCCACCTGCGACGAGCCGTCGGTCTTGCCGGCCAGGTTCCACTGGTAGGGCCACTGGCGGTGGAACAGCAGCTCGCCGGCCTGGAACGCGCGGCGGCCCTCTTCCTCCTTGTAGGTGATGGCCTTCTCCGGGATGATGCCCTGCTGGAACCCGGTGACCAGGGAGTCCAGCCCGGCCTTCGCCTCGGGCGAGTCGACCACCGGCTTGCCGGTGGAGTCGACCACGTCACCGCCCGCGGAGTGCACGGCCTCGTCGAAGTTGACCGTCAGACCCTCGTACTTCTCGAACTGACCGGCGTAGCAGCCGATCGCGGGCTGCGCCGCCTTGACCGCCTGGCAGGCGGAGGTGAGCTCGGCCCACGTCTTCGGCGGCTTCACGCCGGCCGCGTCGAGCAGGTCCTTGCGGTAGTACAGCAGGCCACCGTCGGAGTAGACGGGCGCGGCGTAGAGCTTGTCGCGGTACTGCGCGGTCTTGACCGCGGGCTGGAGGAACTTGTCCAGCTCGAACTGGTCGGCGGGCAGTTCCACGACCCAGCGGTTGGCCGCGAACTCCGCGGTCCAGACGACGTCGAGGTTGAGGATCGTGTACGCGTCGGACTTGACCTGCGCGTTCTGCACCATCTGCTGGCGCTGGGCGTCGGCGGACTCGGGCAGTTCGATGATCCGGACCTGCTCGTTCGCGTGCGAGGCGTTCCACTCGTCGACGAGCTTCTGCATGTTGCCGGACGTGTCCTTGCCGGTGGCGAACGTGACCTCGCCCCGACCTTCGAGCGCACCGCTGGGCTGCTCGTTGCCTTTGTCCCCCCCGCTGCTGCACGACGCGAGGAGGACCGCCACACCCAGCGCCGCGGTTGCCCGCGCCGCCGTTGTCCGAACGCCCATTACCGAGACTCCCATTCGTTCAGGTCTTGCTCTGTCAAGCGGATCGGGGCGCTGCGCCGGTCGGTGATCACTCGACTGGTGATCACGCCGGGCAGCGGCACGCCCCGATCGCCGGTCACGCCGGCCGGCGGGTCCACCGTCCACGACGGAGGCGGCGGCGAGTGGTTCCGGCCCGTCGCCGTGAGGTCCGTGCACGGTTGGAGGCCGTGGTGGCGTACTTCCCGGTGCACACCTACAGCAAGTGGATCATTCACGCGATCAACACGTTCGGTGTGACTTCGGGGTCCAGCAGGTTCCGCATCACCGGTGGGGCAGGTTGCGCGGGCAGGGAGAAGCGGGCGGGTGGGGTGGACGAGCGCAGGCCGGCGGGTCGTCACCGGACAGCCGGGACGTGCCATGGCCTGCCCCCTCCCCCGGTCCGACCCGGTGCCGCGTGGTCACGGAGAGCACCCGGTCGGACACTTCGACGGACGTTTGACCGTTCAAAACGGGCGGTACTGTGTCGCGGGCCACAGCGTCGTGTCAAGGAGTGGGAAGCGGGCGTGATCGGACCGCAACTCTTTCGCGTTCTGACGTGGCATATGGGGGGATGTTCACAGAACGAGGGGACGGCTCCGGGAGGGGAGGGAGCCCGGCTCGAAGTGACATGGGGCCTGTACGGGTGCTCCAGGAAGGCCGGAGCCGGCAGGCCCGGCGGGAGGAGCGTCCCGCCGGGCCTGCCGGCTCCGCACAAAACCCGGTTCGGGGCCTAGCAGATGCTCTGGCGGCTGTTGACCAGGGTGTTGTTGCGGAACGTGGTGTTCGTGCCGCAGGGGTTCTCGGTGATGGCCGAGTTGGTGACGGTCAGGTTCTGGATGGTGATGTCCCGGGTGATCGGGAACTCCGAGCGGGCGGCCAGGCGGATCTCGCCGCCGCCGGTGACGCTGCCGCCCTGGGCGGCGACGTTCACGTTGTAGCAGTTCTCGATCAGGATCGAGTTGTTGCCCGTGTTGGAGATGGTGATGCGGTCGATCTGGAGGCCGCCGCTCTCCGAGACGCAGAAGATGCCGCGGCCGCCGCCGCGGGCGATGACCTGGCCCACGCGGACGTTGATCGGGTAGCTGTCGCCGATGCGGCCGTTGCGGTTGGCGGTGCGGAAGGCGGCGTAGCCCGTGCCGGTGCCGGCGTTCTCCGCGTCGACGGTGCCCACGGTGGCGTTGATGGTCTGGTTGAGCAGCAGACCGGATTCCCCGACGCCGCGGGCCACGACGGTGCCGATGGTCAGGCCGTCGACGCCGTAGGTCTCCACGGCGTGGCTGCTGGCGCCCTGCACGTAGGCGTAGTCGATGCGGACGTTGCGGGTCCACTGGCTGGTGTCGCCGCGGTTGTCGATGCGGACGCCCAGGCCTCGGGAGAGGCGCATGGTGACGTTGCCGATCACCACGTTGGTGACGTTGCGCATGAAGATGCCGTACAGCGGGGTTCCGGTGACGGTGAGGTTCTGGACCTCGATGTCGCGGACGCCGCGCGCGTAGATCGGGGCGTAGTCGCCGGAGCCGGTGCCGGTCACGTTGATGGTGCCGCACACGTCGATCGTGGTGTAGCTGCGCATCGAGTAGCGCTCGCCCGCGGGGATGGAGCCGGAGGCGCGGACGACGATCCGCTCCTTGTAGGTGCGGTTGGCGGTGAGGCTGTCGTTGGCGGCCTGCATCGCGGCGCGCAGGCTGCTGCCGGTGTAGACCGTGCTGCCGCCCCGGCGGGCGGTGAAGCTGCTGCCGGAGCCGGTCACCTCGGCGTGGTACGTGCCGTCGCCGCAGGCTGCCATGGCCTCGGGCGCGGAGACCTGGAGCAGCGCCGCTGTCAACGCTGACACGGCGAGAAGTGCTTTCATGTGGTGATCTCCTGGATTGGTAAGCGCTTTCCTGGTGGCGGCGGAGATCTGGTGCGGCTTCTTCGGTGGTGGTTGGAGCAGCGGCGGCCCGCCGAGGGACGTGACGGGCCGCCACCGAGCTGTCGGCCTGGGAGCGTTCCCAGGGATATCCGGTAGTGAATCGGATAACGGATTGGCCGTCAAGACCCGACGCGTACGGCCTTCCGGGCTAACGGCTGATGATGTAGGCGATGCCGCCCGAGCCCGAGGCGACCGAGCCGTCGGCGCGGTGGCGCTTGGTGCGCAGCCAGATGTTCTCGAACTGGGCGCGGTCGTAGACGCGACGCACGGCGTCGTTCGAGGGGGACGCCGGGTCGTTGGCGATCACGTCGCCGTCCCCGGTGAAGCCGACGACGACCATGATGTGACCGGCGGTGCCGTAGCCGGCGCCGGTCAGTTCGTCCTCCCGGAACGACTGCGAGGTGATGACGGGCACGCCGCGGGCGATGTAGCCCTCCAGTTCGGACAGTGAGCGCAGGCGCGTGACGTGGCCGCGCAGGCCGAAGGTGGCCGCGTACGCGGTGTTGAACGGCCAGTTGCCCGCGCCGCGGTAGTCGTGGTCGTACGTGTGCCTGGCGGCGTGGTCGACGGTCCGGTCGGCGTGGTCGGGGTCCACCCAGGACAGGTCGTCGGCGCTCGGGCCGCGGCCGTGGTACTCGACGACCATCGCGGTGGACGTGGGGCTGCACCACGCCTCGCCACCACCGTCGTACTCCGGGTAGTGGCCTTCGTGGACGTTCTGCGAGTAGCGCGGCACGGGCAGTTCGACGCCGCGGGCGACGCCCGGTGCGCTGGTGGGCACGGTGAAGCGGTCCGGGATCGCGGAGGCCATCGCGCCGGCCATGCGCAGCAGCGGTGACGTGCGGGTGCCGGTGAGGCGGTAGAGGGTGACGCGGAGTTGGTAGGCGCGCAGCGGCCGCGCGGCCAGGAAGGTGTCCACGTCGACCGAGCCGTGCTCGTCGGACTGGCCGGAGACCGTCGTGCGCTCGATGTCCCGGTCGCCGAGCGCCCAGCGGGCCATGACGTACCAGGGGGTGCCGTCGCCGCGCAGCTCGACCTGGAGCCACGTGCCGGGCGGCGTGTCGGCGTTCCACGAGGCGACGGCCTGGGTGGCGGCGAAGCCGGTGACGCGGCGCGGCGACGTCCACCGCGCGTAGTCGTAGCCGTCGAGGACGCCGACCGGGCGGCGGATGGCGAGGCCGCCGGGGACGGGTGCGGTGCCCTCGTGCGCGCCTTGGAGGAGCCGGGTCGACCGCCACTCCTGGTAGTCGACGCGTGCGCCCTCGGCCACCGCGGGCGGAGCCGCGGTGGAGCCGAGGGCGAGCACGGCCGACAGGACCGACACGACGCGCAGCGACATGTCGGGAATTGTCGCGCTAGAGAACTACTTTGTAATCATCCGACAGAGTGGTCACGCGCGACCGCGGCGCTTGGTCCACACGTCGTAGGCGACGGCGGCCAGCAGCACCAGGCCCTTGACCAGCATCACCCGTTCGCTGGGCGCGCCGATCAACGACATGCCGTTGTTGATCACGCCCATGATCAGGCCACCGGTGATGGCGCCGACCACCCGGCCGACACCGCCCTGCACGGCCGCACCACCGATGAACGCCGCCGCGATCGCGTCCAGCTCGAACGCGTTGCCCGCGGTCGGGCCCGCCTGGTTGAGGCGACCGGCGAAGATCACGCCGGCCAGGGCCGACAGCACGCCCATGTTCACGAACACCCAGAACGTGACCTGCTTGACCTTCACGCCGGACAGCGTGGCCGCCTGCAGGTTCCCGCCGATGGCGTAGATGTGCCGGCCGAACACCGACTTGTTCGCCATCACCGAGTAGCCCAGCGCCAGCACCGCGAGCAGCACGAGCACCCACGGCAGGTTGCGGAACCGGGCCAGCTGCACGACCACGGCCAGCACCACGGCCGCCGCCAGCGCGATCTTCGCCACGAAGATCGGGAACGGGTCCACGACCTGGCCGTAGTTCAGCCGCGCCTTGCGGTTGCGCCACTGGTTGAACGCGAACCCGGCCACCACCGCGACCCCGACGAGCAGGCTGACGAGGTCCGCGCCGCCCAGCGGGCCGAGGCCGACGTTGCCGAGGTAGCCCTCGGTGAAGCCGTTGGCCAGGGTGCGGATCTGGTCCGGGAACGGGCCGATGCCCTGGTTGCCGAGCACGGTCAGGGTGAGCGCGCGGAACACGAGCATGCCCGCCAGCGTCACGATGAACGCCGGGATGCCGAAGAACGCCACCCAGTAGCCCTGCGCCGCGCCGATCACCGCGCCCGCGAGCAGCGTGATCAGCACCGCCAACGGCCACGGCAGGCCCATCTGGACGGTCAGCACCGCGCAGATGGCACCGGTCAGCGCGACCACCGACCCGACGGACAGGTCGATGTGCCCGCCGATGATCACCAGGATCATGCCGATGGCGAGGATCAGCACGTACGAGTTCTGCACGATGATGTTGGAGATGTTCTGCGGTGTGAGCAGAGCGCCGTCCGTCAGCACCGTGAAGAGCACCACGATCAACGCGAACGCGATGTAGATGCCGGACTGCCGCAGGTTGAACGTGAACCTGCGCTGCGGCGCGCCGGCCTGCGCGGCCGCGGTCTTGGTGGTCATGAGGTCTGTCCCTGGGTCATGTGGTGCATCAGGCGTTCCTGGGTGGCTTCCGCGCGGTCGAGCTCACCGGTGATCCGGCCCTCGGACAGGGCGTACACCCGGTCGCACAGGCCGAGGAGCTCCGGCAGCTCGGAGGAGATCACCAGCACCGCGCGGCCCTGGTCGGCCAGGTCGTTGATGATCGAGTAGATCTCGTACTTCGCGCCGACGTCGATGCCGCGGGTCGGCTCGTCGAGGATCAGCACGTCCGGGTCGGTGAACATCCACTTCGCCAGCACGACCTTCTGCTGGTTGCCGCCCGAGAGCGACGACGTGGTGGTGGCCACGCTGGGCGCCTTGATGTTCATCGAACCGCGGTACCGCTCGGCGACCGAGTGCTCCTCGTTCTCGTTCACCCAGCCGCGCGTGGCGAGCTTGTGCAGGCCCGCCGCGGACACGTTGAGCTTGATGTCCTGGATCAGGTTCAGCCCGTACCGCTTGCGGTCCTCGCTGACGTAGGCCAGGCCGTGCTCGATGGCCTTGCGGACGGTGCGCGTGTCGATCTCGCGGCCGTCCTTGACCACCCGGCCGGAGACGCCGACGCCGTAGGACCGCCCGAACACGCTCATCGCCAGCTCGGTCCGGCCCGCGCCCATCAGGCCGGCGAGACCGACGATCTCGCCGCGCCGCAGCACGAGGGTGGCGTCGTCGACCACGACCCGGTCCGGCTGGGACGGGCTGTGCACGGTCCAGTTCTCGATCCGCAGCACCTCGTCGCCGATCTTGGGCGTGCGCGGCGGGAAGCGGTGCTCCAGGTCGCGGCCGACCATGCCGGAGATGATCCGGTCCTCGGTCACGTCCCGGGCGGGCAGCGTCTCGATCGTGCGACCGTCGCGCAGGATCGTGATGCTGTCGGCGATCCGGGTCACCTCGTTGAGCTTGTGCGAGATGATCACCGAGGTGATGCCCTCGTCGCGCAGCCCGTCGAGCAGGTCGAGCAGGTGCGCGGAGTCGTCGTCGTTCAACGCCGCGGTCGGCTCGTCCAGGATCAGCAGCTTGACGTCCTTGGCCAGCGCCTTGGCGATCTCCACCAGTTGCTGCTTGCCGACGCCCAGGTCGTGGACCGGCGTGGTCGGGTTCTCCCGCAGGCCCACGCGGGCGAGCAGGGCGCCCGCCGCGTGGTTGGTGCGGTTCCAGTCGATGAACCCGCGCTTGGCCCGCTCGTTGCCGAGGAACAGGTTCTCCGCGATGGACAGCTGGCCGCACAGCGCCAGCTCCTGGTGGATGATCACGATGCCGCGCCGCTCGCTGTCGCGGACGCCGCCGAACGAGCAGGGCTCGCCCTCGAAGACGATCTCGCCCTCGTACGACCCGTGCGGGTGCACGCCCGAGAGCACCTTCATCAGCGTGGACTTGCCCGCGCCGTTCTCACCGCAGATCGCGTGGATCTCACCGCGCCGCACGGCGAGCGTGACGTCGTGCAGCGCGGTGACCCCGGCGAACCGCTTGGTGATGCCGCGCATCACCAGGATTTCGTCGGACATGGTGTGCAAACCTACTTCAGCTGATCCGCGGTGTAGTAGCCGCTGTCCACGAGGACCTTCTGGTAGTTGCCCTTGTCCACGATGACCGACTCGAGCAGGTACGACGGCACGACCTTCTTGCCGTTGTCGTAGTCCTTCTCGTTGTTGACCTCGGGCTTGCCGCCCTTCAGCACGGCGTCGGCCATCTTCACGGTGGTCGCCGCGAGCTCGCGGGTGTCCTTGTAGATGGTCGAGTACTGCTCGCCCGCGATGATGGACTTCACCGACGCGACCTCGGCGTCCTGACCCGTGACGATCGGGTACGGGTTGCCGCTCGTGCCGTAGCCGCTGCTCTTGAGCGCGGACAGGATGCCGATGGACAGGCCGTCGTAGGGCGACAGCACGCCGTGCACCTTGTCACCGCCGTAGGTGGAGGTGAGCAGGTCCTCCATGCGCTTCTGGGCCGTGGCCGGGTCCCAGCGCAGGATGGCGACGGTCTTGAAGTCGGTCTGGCCGCTCTTGACGACCAGCGTGCCCTTGTCGATGTGGGGCTGGAGCACCGACATCGCGCCGTTGAAGAAGAACGTGGCGTTGTTGTCGTCCGGCGAACCGGCGAACAGCTCGACGTTCAGCGGGCCCTTGGCGTCACCGGGGGTGCCGTCGGCCTTGATCACGTTCAGCCCGGTCAGCAGCGAGGTCGCCTGCTGCACGCCGACCTTGAAGTTGTCGAACGTGGCGTAGTAGTCGACGCTGTCGGTGTTGCGCAGCAGCCGGTCGTAGGCGATGACCGGGATGTCGGCGTCCTGCGCCTGCTGCAGCTGCGAGGTGATCGCGGTGCCGTCGATCGAGGCCACGATGAGCAGCTTGGCGCCCTTCGTGATCTGGTTCTCCAGCTGGTTGGCCTGCGTCGGGATGTCGTTCTCGGCGTACTGGAGGTCGACCTTGTAGCCCTTCTCCTCCAACGCCTTCTTGATGTTGTCGCCGTCGTGGATCCAGCGCTCCGACGACCGGGTGGGCATGGTCACGCCGACCAGCACGTCACCCGACGACCCGGACTGCTGGTCGACGGTCTTCTCGGCCGACCCGCAGGCGGCGAGCATCAAGCCGGCCGCGGCGATGGCGGCGATCCGCGGAAACCTCATTGTTTCTTCTTCTCTCCCTAGATGGTGGTGCAAGCCCAGGACCCGCTACCGCAGGCCCTGCGCGAGTCGGAAGTACGCCTGGTTCCAGCGCAGGCGGTCGCCGAACGACGCGGTCGTCGTGTCCTGGTCGATGACCACCAGTTCGGTGTTCACCATGGTGGCGAAGTCGCGCAGCGTGTCCGAGCCCACGGCCTGCGTCATCACGGTGTGGTGCGGCCCTCCCGCGGTCAGCCAGGACTCGGCCGAGGTGGACAGCGACGGCGCGGGCTTCCACACCGCGCGCGCCACCGGCAGGTTCGGCAGCGGCTCGTCCGGCGGCACGACCTCGACCTCGTTGGCCACCAACCGGAACCGCTCGCCCAGGTCGGCCAGGCCGACGACCACGGCGGGACCCGCCGCCGCGTCGAACACCAGCCGGACCGGGTCCTCCCGCCCGCCGATGCCCAGCGGGTGGATCTCGCACGACGGCCGGTCGGCCGCGATGGTCGGGCAGACCTCCAGCATGTGCGCGCCCAGGATCTTCGGCTCGCCCGGCCCGAAGTGGTAGGTGTAGTCCTCCATGAACGACGTGCCGCGGCCCGTGCCCGCGCCCATCGCCTTCACCGCGGCCAGCAGGGCCGAGGTCTTCCAGTCGCCCTCGCCGCCGAAGCCGTAGCCGTCGGCCATCAGCCGCTGCACGGCCAGGCCCGGCAGCTGCCGCAGCCCGCCCAGGTCCTCGAAGTTGGTGGTGAACGCGCCGAAGCCGCCGTCGGTGAGGAACCGGCGCAGGCCGGCCTCGATGCGGGCGGCGTAGCGCAGCGACTCGTGCCGCTCGGAGCCCTTCTGCAGCGCGTCCGCGAGCCGGTAGGTGTCGGCGTACTCGGTGACCAGGACGTCGATCTCACCGTCCTCGACCGCGTCCACCACCTCGACCAGCTCGTTCACGCCGTAGGTGTTCACCGAGACGCCGAAGCGCAGCTCGGCCTCCACCTTGTCGCCCTCGGTCACCGCGACGCCGCGCATGTTGTCGCCGAACCGGGCCAGCTTCATCCCGTTGAGGTGGCTGTAGCCGGTCGCGGCGCGCACCCAGCCGTCGATCCGCTCGGCCAGCAGCGGGTCGCTCGCGTGGCCGGCCACGGTCTTGCGCGGCACGCCGATCCTGGTCTGGATGAACCCGAACTCGCGGTCGCCGTGCGCGGCCTGGTTGAGGTTCATGAAGTCCATGTCGATGGTCGACCACGGCAGCGCCTCGTTGAGCTGCGTGTGCAGGTGCAGCAGCGGCTTGCGCAGCGCGTCCAGCCCGGTGATCCACATCTTGGCGGGCGAGAACGTGTGCATCCACGCGATCACGCCGATGCACGACGGGTCGGCGTTCGCCGCGAGCATCACGTCGCGGATGGCCGCGGTGTCGGTCAGCACCGGCTGCCACACCACCTCGGCGGCGATGCGGCCGGACTCGGTGAGCATCCGCTGGATCTGCTGCGACTGCTGGGCGACCTGTTCGAGCGTTTCCGGGCCGTAGAGGTGCTGGCTTCCGGTCAGGAACCAGACCTGCGGCTTCCCAGCAGGCGACATGCGGGTCTCCCCTCGTGGGCTCATTGCCCGTAGACGTTCTGGTAACGGGCGTACAGGCTGTCGACGTGGTGCTGCTCGATCGGCTTCGGCGTGCCGAGCTGGTGTGCGAAGTGGACGGTGCGGGCCACGTCCTCCAGCATCACCGCGGCCTTCACCGCCGACCGGGCGTCCTTGCCGATGGTGAACGGGCCGTGGTTGCGCATCAGCACGGCCGGCGACCGGCTCTCGCGCAACGTCTCCACGATGCCCTGGCCGATCGAGTCGTCGCCGATGAGCGCGAACGGGCCCACCGGGATGTCGCCGCCGAACTCGTCGGCGATCATGGTCAGCACGCACGGGATCGGCTCGCCGCGCGCCGCCCACGCCGTGGCGTACGGGGAGTGCGTGTGCACCACGCCGTTCACCTCGGGCATGTGCCGGTACACGTAGGCGTGCGCGGCCGTGTCGGAGGACGGCGAGTAGTCGCCCTCCACCAGGTTGCCGTGCAGGTCGGTGACGACCATGGCCTCGGGGGTCAGCTGGTCGTAGGACACGCCGGACGGCTTGATGACCATCAGGTCCCGGCCGGGCACGCGGGCCGAGACGTTGCCCGCGGTCCAGATCACCAGCTCGTAGCGGGTCAGCTCGCGGTGCAGGTCGGCGACCGTGCGGCGGAGGTCTTCGATCACGGACACCGGTCACTCCCCCTTGGCGGCGCGACGGCGCGCCTTCAACCGGTGCATGACCTCGTTCGCGCCGCGGCCGAAGTAGTCGTGCAGCTCCTGGTACTCCACGAACATCCGCTCGTAGGCCTCGACGTTCTCCGGGATCGGCAGGTACGCGCCCCGCTTGATCGAGCCCATCGCCTTGGCGGCGGCGTGGATGTCGGCGTGGGCGCCGGCCGCCACGGCGGCGTGCATGGCCGAGCCGAGCGCCGGGCCCTGCTCGGAGCCGATGACCGACAGCGGCAGGTTCGTCACGTCGGCGTAGATCTGCATCAGCAGCGGGTTGCGCAGCAGGCCGCCCGCGATCACCAGCTCGGTGACCGGGATGCCCGCGTCGGTGTAGGAGTCCACGACCACCCGGGTGCCGTAGGCCGTGGCCTCCAGCAGCGCCCGGTAGGTGTCCTCGGCGCGGGTGGCCAGCGTCTGCCCGACGACGACGCCCGACAGCTCGTGGTCGACCAGCACCGAGCGGTTGCCGCTGTGCCAGTCCAGCGCGATCAGGCCGTGCTCGCCGATGCGCTGCTGCGCGGCCAGCTCGGTCAGCAGCTCGTGCACCGAGATGCCGCGCGCCGCGGCCTGCTCGTGGTACTCCGGCGGCACGTTGTGCGCGACGAACCAGGCGAAGATGTCGCCCACGCCGCTCTGGCCGGACTCGTAGCCCCACAGGCCGGGCACGATGCCGCCGTCCACCACGCCGCACATGCCGGGCACGTCGGCCAGCACGTCGGCGTTCATCACGTGGCACGTGGACGTGCCCATGATCGCCACCATCTGGCCGGGCTCCACGGCGCGGGCGGCGGGCGCGGTCACGTGCGCGTCGACGTTGCCGACGGCTACCGCGATGCCGGGCTTGAGGCCGGTCCATCCGGCAGCCTGCTCGGTGAGCCCGCCGGCGCGGTCGCCGAGCTGGCCGAGCCGGTGGTCGAGCTTGGCCGAGACGAAGGTCCCGAAATCGGGGTTCAGCGCGGACAGGAAGTCCTCGGACGGGTAACCGTCCTGGTAGATGCCCTTGTAACCGGCGGTGCACGCGTTGCGCACGTAGGTGCCGGCGAGCTGCCAGACGATCCAGTCGGCGGCCTCGACCCAGTGGTCCATCGCCGCGTAGACCTCGGGGGCCTCCTCCAGCAGCTGCAGACCCTTGGCGAACTCCCACTCCGAGGAGATCAGGCCGCCGTAGCGGGGCAGCCAACTCTCACCGCGCTGCGCGGCCAGGTGGTTGATCCGGTCGGCCTGCGGCTGGGCCGCGTGGTGCTTCCACAGCTTCACGTACGCGTGCGGGTTGTCCGCGAACTCGGGCAGCTCGTTGAGCGGCGTGCCGTCGGACTTGACGGGGACCATCGTGCACGCGGTGAAGTCCGTGCCGATGCCGATCACGTCGGCCGGGTCGACCCCGGCGTCGGCGATGGCCGCGGGCACCGCGTGCTTGAGCACGTCCACGTAGTCCTGCGGCACCTGCAACGCCCAGTCCGGGGGCAACGGGCGCCCGTCGGGCAGGGCCCGGTCCAGCACCCCGTGCCGGTAGTCGTGCACCGCGGTGCCGAGTTCGAGGCCGTCGCGCACCCGCACGACCACCGCGCGGCCGGACAACGTGCCGAAGTCGACACCCACCACCAATGGATCGCTCGCCATGATGAGCAGTGTTATCGCTAACATTCACGACGTCAAGACCTGCCCGCAACGTGGCCTTAAAGACGTGGTGAGCGTGCACAAGAGCGGGGTTGATCGGCTTCGGGGCCCGCTCCCGGTGCCACCCCAGCCTAGGCGTGATCGGGGCACGCGCGGGGCCGCAGATGCGCGGAATTCGAACGAAACG
The DNA here is from genome assembly GCF_006716745.1 of Saccharothrix saharensis. Lineage (NCBI taxonomy): Bacteria > Bacillati > Actinomycetota > Actinomycetes > Pseudonocardiales > Pseudonocardiaceae > Saccharothrix > Saccharothrix saharensis. The sequence continues at coordinate 2,165,139 of NZ_VFPP01000001.1, forward strand.
TTTTCGAGGCGCCCCGAGCGGCGCCACCCCGGGGTGGCGTGACGGTATACGGCCGCCCCGGACGGCCCGACGGCGGCACGGTGCCGTGCCGCCGTCGGGGGGTCACCGCGCGGGAGGCGCGACGCTGTCCCGCTTCACCAGGGACGGCGCCACGTTGCGCTGCGGCGCGCCCACGTCGCCGTCGCCGACCTGGGCCAGCAGCAGCTCCAGCGTCTCCTTGGCCACGGCGTGGAAGTCCGGCCTGATGGTCGTCAGCGGCGGGATGAAGTACGCCGCCTCGGGCACGTCGTCGAACCCGACGATGCTCACGTCGTGCGGCACGCGGCGACCGCGCTCGCTCATCGCGCGCAGGATGCCCAGCGCCAGGTGGTCGTTCGCCGCGAAGATCGCGGTCACCTCCGGCATGCGGGCCAGCATCTGGCCCGCCCGGTAGCCCGAGGCCGCGCTCCAGTCCGCCGGCACCACGGGCGGCACCTCCAGGCCCGCCGTCTCCAGCGCCGACCGCCAACCCCTTATGCGGCCGAGGCTGTCGAACCAGTCCGACGGCCCCGAGACGTGCCACACCGTGCGGTGGCCCGCCTCCAGCAGGTGGGTGGTCGCCGCGAACGCGCCCGCCGCCTGGTCGACCGTCACCAACGGGGTCGAGCGCTCCGGGTCGCCGTCCACGGTGACCAGCGGGATGCCCGCGGACACGTCGCCGACCGCGTCGTTGGCCGACGCCGTCGGCGCGATGACGACTATCCCGGCGACCCGCTGGTCGCGGTGGCGCTCCACGGCGTCGGAGATGGAGTTGCGGTCCAGCACGTTCACCCGGCCCACGCTCACCGCGAACCCGGCCTCGGCCGCCGCCGCCTCGAACGCGGCCAGCAGCGACGCCGGGCCGTAGAGGGTGGAGTTCTGCGCCACCACCCCGATCAGCTGGGACCGGCCGGTCACCAGCGCGCGGGCCGCCTTGTTGGGCCGGTAGCCCAGCTCGGCGATGGCCGCGCGCACGCGCAGCCGGGTCTGCTCCCGGACGTTGGGATGCCCGTTCAACACCCTCGACACCGTCTGGTGCGAGACCCCGGCGAGCCGGGCGACATCCGTCATCGCGGGATCGCGCGAGGTCTTGTGCTCCACTACCGCCCCATCTCCCCTGTCGACACTGCAGCCTTCGAACGTGATGTTAGCGATAACACGCCCGGTTCACCGCGAAGGTGCTCACGGTCCATTGTCCACCAGGGACCGTTCCCACCAGCGCAGGGACGCGTCGTCACCACCGAAAAGTCGCACTCACCCGGCCGGGTGACCACCATCGGGCGGCACGTCGGCCGCCCGATGGCGCGTCGACCCGGTCGGAACCCGAGGACCACTCCCCCGACCGGTCAGGGGAAGGCGGCGCGGACCCGGTCCAGCTCGGCCTTGGTGACCGGCAGGACCGTGCCGTGCCGCGGCCGGCTGGGCAGCTCGTAGCCGGTCGCGAGGGTCCACTTGCCCGAGGCCAGGTCGGTGGTCTCGAACGGCACGTAGCCGCGACCGCCGAACTCGTCGATGAACAGGTACCAGCGGTCCTCGGTGTTGGACTTGAACACCGTCGGGCCCTCGCCCTGGTTGATCGAGCCCTTGCCGATGCAGTCGGCGACGAAGTCGTACGACGTGTCGCGCAGCCGCGTCGACTTCTCGGCCAGGATGAACTTGCTGCACGGCGTGGACGACGAGTTGTTCCGCTCGTCCTTGGTGAACCGGTAGTACTCGTCGCCGTGCTTGATCACGGTCGAGTCGATGACCGAGTAGCCCGGGTCGACCCACACCCGCGGCTCGCTGAACGTGCGGAAGTCCCGCGTGGTCGCGTACAGCATCTTGTTGTGGGTGTTGCCGGCGTGGTCGGGGTCGTCCTCGGCGTACAGCTTCGAGGCCCAGAACACGACGTAAGCGCCGATCGACTCGTCGTAGTACGCCTCGGGCGCCCACGTGTTGCCCGCGGTCTCCGGCGACACCAGGACGTGCCGCTGCCGACCCCAGTTCACCAGGTCGGTGGACTCCCAGACCTCGATGTAGCGGCTGCCCTTGCGCTGCACGAGGTCCCAGTTGCCGTTGCCGTGGATCTTCAGGTCGGTGGCGATGAGGTAGAACTTGTCGCCCTCCGGCGACCGGATGATGAACGGGTCGCGCACGCCCTTGTCCCCCAACGAGGACGTGAGCACGGGGTTGCCCTTGTTCAGCTCGTCCCACTTGAGCGCGTCGTTGCCGCGGCTGGCGGCGAAGTGGACCTGCTCGCCGGTGGCCGAGCCCTCGCCGGTGAAGTAGCCGAACAGGTAGCCCTCGTAGGCTCGCCGCTCGGGCAGCGGCGTGACGGTGACCTTGAACTTCTTGCGGGTGGTCTCCTCGCCGGCGCGGATCTCGGCGGTCAGCTGCACCTTCACCGGCTTGTCGCCGAACGCGGGCCGGGTGACCTCACCGGTGGGCGTGACGACCCCGGGCTTGTTGCTCTTCCACGTGATCGTGGTGCCGTGCGGGCCGGTGGTCGGCAGGGTGATGTTGCCGCGGATGTCGTCCTCGTCCCACACCACGAGGGCGGCGTCGGCCTCGGCGACCTTCTCGTCGTCGGTGAGCTCCGGGCGGACGGTGACCCGGAAGTCGCGGGTCCGGTCGAACGCGGTCGCGGTGAGCGTCACGGTCGCGGGGGCGCTGCCGGGTGCGGGGCGGGTGACGACGCCCGCGGCGGACACGACCGCCGGGTCGCCGGACCCCCACGTGATCGTCGAGCCGTACGGGCCGGTGGTCGGCAGGGTCAGGTTCGCGGTGACCGCCGAGGTGTCGCCGAGGTCGATCGAGGCCAGGTCGCGTCGCCCCTTCTCGTCGTCGGGGATGAAGCCGAGGGCGTGCGCCTCGGCCGCGCTGAGGGCGCGGTCGTAGAGGCGGAAGTCGCGGACCGCGCCCTTGAGGTGGCGGTCGCCGCTGTAGACGGAGCGGCCGATGTAGTTGGCGGTCGTCGTGCCGCCGCCGATCATCGCCGGGGTGGTGGTGACGCCGGTCTTCCGGGCGACCTCCACACCGTCCTCGTAGAGCACGGCGGTGCCGCCGCCGAGCGTGTAGGTGAGCGTCTTCCAGACGCCCCGGGCGAGGTCGCGACCGGCTGTCACGGTCTGCTCGGTGGACCAGTTCCCGGTCGCGATGGACGACCGGTAGGCGTTGCCGGTGGTGAACAGGTAGCCGTTGCCCGCGGTGCCCGAGGAGTTGCCCAGGCCGTACACGAAGTACGGCGTCGCCTGGTCGGTCGCGAGGCGGAGCTGAATCGAAACACTGACCTCGGTCAGTCCGCGCAGGACGTTGTCGGGCAGCTTCACGTGCCCGGTCACGCCGCCCAACTGGAGCCCTTCAGCACCGCCCGGAGCGGCGTCACCGATAACGGTTCCGTTGCGACCTCCGCCCGAGGTGTCGGCAGCGACGGCGCCTTGGGTTTCGGTGAGGGGGTAGTGGAGCACGAGACCGTCGGCGGCGGAGGCCGTCGGAGCGCTCAGAACCGCCGCGGCCACCGCCGCGACGAGGGTCGCGACGAGGGTGCGTGGGCGATGACGAACGGTGACCATGGGGCGTCGCTCTCGTCTTGCGCGCGGCGCCGAGCCGCGGCGGAACAGGGGCATCCGAAGGTATGGGTGTGCCGCATCACAAAAGTGAGCGCTAACATAGGTCGGCCCTAACGAACATGTCAAGGATGCAAAGTTGACGTTTCCGAGGGGTTGACTGGCCGATTGTGAGCGTTCACTCTTGTGCCCCAGGTGACCACCGTCACGCGGTTCGCCGTTCCCGTCAGTGTCTCGGGTTCACACGGAGGAAGACCAGTGTTGAAGAAGATCACGACCGCCGCCGCCGCGGTCCTGTTGGCCGCGTTGACCGCGTGCGGGTCCGGTGGATCCGGGGACGCGGGGTCGTCGTCGGGCAACGCCAACGCCAACAGCGACGGCAAGATCACCATGGGCTTCGCCCAGGTGGGTGCCGAGAGCGGCTGGCGCACCGCGAACACCAAGTCGATCCAGGAGTCCGCCGAGAAGGCCGGGATCGAGCTCAAGTTCTCCGACGCGCAGCAGAAGCAGGAGAACCAGATCAAGGCCATCCGGTCCTACATCCAGCAGAAGGTGGACGTCATCGCCTTCAGCCCGGTGGTGGAGACGGGTTGGGACGCCGTGCTGCTGGAGGCCAAGCGCGCGAACATCCCGGTGATCCTCACCGACCGCGCGGTCGACTCCGACGACACGTCGCTCTACAAGACGTTCCTCGGCTCCGACTTCGTGGAAGAGGGCAAGAAGGCCGGCGAGTGGCTGAAGGCCAACGCGGCGGGCGCCAAGAACGTGGTCGAGCTCCAGGGCACGACGGGCGCGGCGCCGGCGATCGACCGCAAGAAGGGCTTCGAGGACGCCATCGCGGGCACGGACCTCAAGATCGTGGCCACGCAGACCGGTGACTTCACGCGGTCGGGCGGCAAGCAGGTCATGGAGGCGTTCCTGAAGTCGGTGCCGCAGATCGACGTGGTCTACGCTCACAACGACGACATGGGCCTGGGCGCGATCGAGGCCATCAAGGCCGCGGGCAAGGTGCCCGGCAAGGACATCAAGATCATCACCGTGGACGCGGTGAAGGACGGCATGACCGCGCTGGCCGCCGGTGAGATCAACTTCATCGTCGAGTGCAACCCGCTGCTGGGCGACCAGCTGATGGAGCTCGCGAAGAAGGTCGTGGCGGGCGAGGAAGTGCCGCCGCGCGTGGTGACCGAGGAGACCACGTTCACCTCCGAGCAGGCCAAGACCGAGCTGCCCAACCGCAAGTACTGATGCGCCAGCCGCGGCCCCCCGCCACCCTCCGGGTGTGGTGGCGGGGGGCCGCATCCGTCTTTTACGTGAGGATCCGGTCGTGAGGGTCGTGAGGGTCTTGTCGTGAGGGGAGTTGTCCGGTGACCGAGCCGGTCGTCGACATGCGGGGCATCTCGGTGGAGTTCCCCGGAGTGAAAGCCCTGCAAGAGGTGGATTTCCGGCTGTTCCCCGGCGAGGTCCACGCGTTGATGGGTGAGAACGGAGCGGGCAAGTCCACGCTCATCAAGGCGCTGACGGGCGTGCACCCGCTCGCCGCGGGCGAGGTCCGCTACGCCGGCGAGCCCGTGTCGTTCCACGGTCCGGCGCAGGCGCAGGCCGCCGGGATCAGCACGGTGTACCAAGAGGTCAACCTGTGCGGGAACCTGACCGTCGCGGAGAACATCCTGCTCGGGCGCGAGCCGCGCAAGCTCGGCCGCATCGACGGCAAGGCGATGCGGGCGCGCGCCGCGGAGCTGTTGGCGCGCATCGGGCTGCACATCGACCCGGGCTCGGTGCTGGAGAGCCACCCGATCGCCGTGCAGCAGCTCGTCGCCATCGCGCGGGCGGTGGCGGTCGACGCGCGGGTGCTCGTGCTGGACGAGCCGACGTCCAGCCTGGACGCCGACGAGGTCGCGGAGCTGTTCCGGATCATCCGGGTGCTGCGCGACGAGGGTGTCGCGGTGCTGTTCGTGACGCACTTCCTGGAGCAGGTCTACGAGATCTCCGACCGCATGACGGTGCTGCGCAACGGCCGCCTGGTCGGCGAGCACATGACCGCCGCGCTGAGCCGGATCGACCTGGTGTCGGCGATGCTCGGCCGCGAGATGGGCGTGCTGGAGGAGATCGAGCGCCGTTCGGGCACGCCCGGCGAGGCGCTGCTGGTCGCCGAGGGGCTGGGGCGCAAGGGCTCGGTCGCGCCGTTCGACCTGGAGATCAGGGCGGGCGAGGTGGTCGGGCTGGCCGGGCTGCTCGGCTCCGGCCGCACGGAGGTCGCGCGGTTGCTGTTCGGCGCGGACAAGGCCGACTCGGGCCGGCTCCTGGTCAACGGCAAGCCGCTGCGGCTGACCGGGCCCAGGGCGGCGATCGAGGTCGGCATCGCGTTCTCGTCGGAGGACCGCAAGGCCGAGGGCATCGTGGCCGACCTGAGCGTGCGCGACAACCTGATCCTGGCGATGCAGGCCGCGCGCGGCTGGGCCCGGCCCGTGCCGCGCAAGCTCGCGGACGAGCTGGTGGCCAAGTACATCGAGCTGCTCGACATCCGGCCCGCCGACCCGGACCGGGCGGTCGGGAACCTGTCGGGCGGCAACCAGCAGAAGGTGCTGCTGGCCCGGTGGCTGGTGACCCAGCCGAAGCTGTTGATCCTGGACGAGCCGACGCGCGGCATCGACGTCGGCGCGAAGGCGCAGATCCAGAAGGTCGTCGCGGACCTGGCCGCGGAGGGCATGGCCGTGCTGTTCATCTCCGCCGAGCTGGAGGAGGTGGTGCGCGTGTCCGACCGCGTCGTGGTGATGCGTGACCGGCAGAAGGTGGCCGAGTTGGACGGTGGAGCGGGCGTGGACGACGTGATGGCGCTCATCGCGGGTGGCGGCACGGATGGCGTCGGCGCGGTGGCGGAGACGGCGGTGGTGTCGTGAAGAACCGACTGCTCTGGCCGGTGCTGGCGCTGGTCGCCCTCTTGATCCTGAACGTGGTGGTGACGCCGTCGTTCTTCTCGATCAGGCTCCAGGACGGCCACCTGTACGGCAGCTTGATCGACATCCTGCGCAACGGCGCGCCCACGCTGCTGATCGCGCTGGGCATGACGCTGGTGATCGCGACCCGCGGCATCGACCTGTCGGTCGGCGCGGTGGCGGCGATCGCGGGCGCGGTGACGTGCACGCACATCGCCGCCGGCGGCAACCCGTGGGTGGCGATGGGCCTGGCGCTGGCGCTGTGCGCGCTGCTGGGGCTGTGGAACGGGTTCCTGGTGTCGGTGCTGGGCATTCAGCCGATCATCGCGACGCTGGTGCTCATGACCGCCGGCCGCGGTATCGCGATGCTCATCACCGAGGGCCAGATCGTCACGGTCGACTCGCCGACCTACCGCCAGGTGGGCGCGGGCTTCCTGGTGCTGCCCATCGCGATCCTGATCAGCCTGGCCGTGCTGGGCCTGGTGGCGCTGGTGACCCGGCGGACCGCGCTGGGGCTGCTGATCGAGTCGGTCGGGGTGAACCCGGCGGCGTCGCGGCTGGCCGGCGTGCGGGCGCGGACGATCATCTGGACGGTGTACGTGTTCGCGGCGCTGTGCGCGGCCGTGGCCGGGTTGATGATCAGCTCGAACGTGAGCGCGGCGGACGCCAACAACGCCGGGTTGTGGATCGAGATGGACGCGATCCTGGCCGTCGTGATCGGCGGCACGTCGCTGGCGGGCGGCCGGTACTCGCTGACCGGAACGCTGCTCGGCGCGCTGATCATCCAGACGTTGACCACGACGGTCTACACGATCGGCATCGCGCCGGAGATCACGCTGGTGTTCAAGGCGGTCGTGGTGATCGCGGTGTGCCTGATGCAGGCGCCGGTTCGGATTCGGGTCAGGCAGGGGGTGCCCGCGTGAAGCAGTCAGTGGTCGTGGAGCCGGAGTCGGTCGCGGTGCCGTCCCGGGCGCGTGGCGGGCTCGTGCGCGTGCCCAAGCGGTTCCTGCCGGTGATCGCCACGTTCGTGGTGTTCGTGGCCACGTTCGGCGTCGGCTCGGTCCGGTACGAGGGGTTCGCCTCCGGGCAGGTGATGGCGAACCTGTTCATCGACAACGCGTTCCTGATCGTGTTGGCGGTCGGGATGACGTTCGTGATCCTGACCGGCGGCATCGACCTGTCGGTCGGGTCGGTGGTGGCGCTGTCGACGATGATCGCGGCGTCGGCGCTGCAGGCCGGGTGGCCCGCGTGGCTGGTGGTGGTCACGGTGCTCGCCGCCGGGTCCGGCTTGGGGCTGGCGATGGGCTGGGTGATCCACCGGTTCGGCGTGCAGCCGTTCATCGTGACGCTGGCCGGCATGTTCCTGGCCCGCGGGCTGTGCTTCGTGATCAGCGTCGAGTCGGTGTCGATCAAGGACCCGGCGTTCCGGGAGTTGGCCACGGGCTCGATCGAGCTGCCCGGTGGCGTGACCATCACCTACGGCGTGGTGATCGCGCTGGTGGCCGTGCTGGCGGCGGTGTACGTGCTGCACCTGACGCGGTTCGGGCGCACGGTGTACGCGGTGGGCGGCAGCGAGTCGTCGGCTCGGCTGATGGGCCTGGCGACCACGCGGGTGAAGATCGGCGTGTACGTGATCAGCGGGTTCTGCTCGGCGCTGGGCGGGTTGCTGTTCAGCCTCTACATGCTGTCCGGGTACAGCCTGCACGCGGTGGGCATGGAGCTGGACGCCATCGCCGCGGTGGTGGTCGGCGGCAGCCTGCTGTCCGGCGGTGTCGGGTTCGTGATCGGGTCCGTGGTCGGCGTGCTGGTGCTGGGCACGATCCAGACGCTGATCTCGTTCGAGGGCACGTTGTCGTCGTGGTGGACGAAGATCGTGATCGGTGCGCTGCTGCTGGCGTTCATCGCGTTGCAGCGGATCATCGTGCGCAAGACCTGATCCTGCGCCGGCCACTCGAGGCCCGTCGTCCGGCACCGGCCCGGGCGGCGGGCCTTCGGCGTTGCAAGTCACCCGAAAGTGGTCTTGGTGCGGTCGCACGACACTGCCAGACTCAAGAATCATTGCGCGACCCGGGGGGACGATGAGCGCGATCTTCGTCAGCTTCCGCAATGGTGACGAGGGTTGGGCAGCCAAGCGGATCGTCGAGCGCCTCGTCAACCACTTCGGCGAGCGCGACGTCTTCTACTCGCACGATTCCATCCGGGTGGGGGACTACTGGCAACAACGCCTGTGTGACGCACTCGCCCGCAGCCACGTGCTCATCGCGGTCATCGGCCCGAACTGGACGGCCAAGTCGGATGGCGGTCGACGCGGGATCGACAACCCGGATGACTGGGTGCGCCGCGAGATCCGGTTCATGCTGACGGCCGAACGCCCGGTACTCCCGGTCCTGGTCGACGGGGCGGACCCGCTCGAGACCAAGGACCTGCCACCTGATCTCACGGCACTCGCCGGGATCCAGTTCATCCGGTTGGAAAAGAACACGATTGACGGCACGATCGACAAACTGGTCGTCAGGTTGCTCGCCGTGCTGCAGCCGCCGCCCTGTCCTTACCGAGGTCTGGACGCGTTCACCGAGGACGACCACGAGTACTTCTTCGGACGTTCGCGCGAGGTCGTGAGGCTCGTCGACCGGCTGGCGCGGCGGGCAGTCCTCGCGGTGGAGGGCGACTCGGGCAGCGGCAAGTCATCGCTGGTCCGCGCGGGACTGGTACCCGCGTTGCGCGCCGCGGGCAGAACGGTGGTCGTGTTCGACGCGCACGACTCCCAGCTCCGTTCCTGGCTGTCCGGCGTCCGCGACAACGCCGTGGTGTGCGTCGACCAGTTTGAACAACTCGTCGCGTCCGATGCCGCGGCGGCGCGGGACCTGTTCGAACTGCTGCTCGGCCTGGTCCGGGAAGACCCGGCGGCGCGGGTGGTGGTCACCGTCCGGTCCTCTGCCGACCTGCACGACCTGCCCGGTGCGGCGGACGTGGTGGAGGGCGGCGGTTTCCTGGTCCGGCGCATGGCAGACGGGGAGCTCGCCGAGGCGATCCGGGAACCGGCGGTGAAGGTCGGGCGTGACTTCGAACCCGGACTGGTCGAGCGGATCGTCCGACACGCGGACGGCCAACCGTCCCAACTCCCGCTCGTGGAGTTCATGCTGACCGAATTGTGGGCGGCCGAGCCTGCGAGCCTGCTCACGGTCAAGAAGTACGACCGGCTCGGCGGAGTGAAGGGGGCGCTGCGCCAACGTGCCCAGGAGATCTACGAGCAGATGCCGACACCGGCGGACGCCGCGCGGTTCCGGAACCTGCTCGTCCGCCTGGCCCGTCCGCGCGACGACGACGGCCGGGGCTACATCCTGTCCCCCGTCCGGCTCGACCGCCTCGATCAGGGGTTGGGCGCACTGGCCGCGGAGCTGAGCGCGGCACGACTCCTGGTCATCCGACGGGGCGTCGACGGCGCGGAGTACGTCTCGATCGCCCACGAGGCCTTGGTGCGGCACTGGGACCAGCTCGCCGAGTGGCTGGCGGAGCACCGCGAGTTCCTGTCGTGGAAGGCGCGGCTGAACGGCAACATCGACCAGTGGGTCGAAGGGGGGCGCGACGCCGGGGCGCTGTTGCGCGGCACCCCGCTCGCCGACGCGCGGGAACGCCTGCGTGCCGGCGCGGACCTGCTGGACGACGTCGAAAGGGAGTACATCGAGGCGAGTGCCCGCGAGGCCCGGCGCATCACGCGCCGGGCCCGTCGCCTGGTCGCCACCGCGGGTCTGTCACTGATCGCCGTGCTCGGTATCGGGATCGGCGGCTACTTCGCCGCCAAAACCGCGTACGCCCTGAGGGACATGGCGGACTCGCGGAAGGCGTCGGGCGCGGCAAACCCGTTGCGCGACGTCGACCCGGTGATCGCGGCGCAACTCGAGCTCGCCGCGTACCGGATGCACCCGACGCCGGATGCGTTGGGCGGCCTGCTGAGCGCCGTGGGGTCGCCGTCACCGATCTGGACCCGGTTGCGGCACTCCGACGACATCGAGGCGGTCGCCTTCGGACGTGACGGCACGAGGCTCGCGATCGCGGGCAACGACGGTGCGGTAACCCTCTGGGACGTCACGAACTTCCGCGCGCCGCGCGACCCACTGACGCTCAGCCGCCACGAGGGCGCCGTGCGATCGGTGGCGTTCGACGGCACCGGCCGCCTCATGGCGACCGGTGGGGCCGACAGGAAGGTGGTGCTGTGGGACACCACGACCGACGACGTGAAGGTCATCGACACGATCGAGGTGACCGGCGAGGTCCGCTCGGTCGCCCTGAGCGCGAACGGCAGGTTCCTCCTCGTCGGCGGTTCCGACCACACGGCCACGCTCTGGGACCTGCTCCTCCCGCACGACGCACGACAGTTGCGCCTCATCGACCGGCACACCGACGAGGTCCGCGTCGCCTTCCACCCGGACGGCCGGACCTTCGCCACCGCGAGCGTCGACCGCACCGTGACGGTGTGGCGGGTGGACCACACGCTGAACGTCCACGAAGTCGACGCCACGACGCTTCAAGCGGAGGGCGTGCGCTCGGTGGGGTTCAGCCCCGACGGGCGCTACCTGGGCACCGGCACGTCCGAGGGCAAGGTGGCGTTGTGGCGCCTCGATCCGCTGACAAAGGTCAGCGAGGTCGCCGATGGGGCGCCGTCGTGGGTGTCTGCCGTCGTGTTCAGCCCCGATCGGAAGCACCTCGCCACGACCAACCACGACGGAGCCACGCGCTGGTGGGACATCTCCGACCCGACAGCACCGATCCTGCTCACGGAGCAGAGCAGCCTTGGATCGCCGGTGACGTCGGCCGCCATCGACCCGCGCGCAAAGGTGCTGGTGTCGGCGGGCGGCGAAGCCACCGCCCGCATGTGGGACGTCATGACCATAGCGCCGGCCCACGCCGGCCCTGTGCTGTCGACGAAGTTCAACCACCGAGGTGACGTCCTCGCGTCTTCCGGCATGGACCGGAAGTTCCAGTTGTGGGACGCGCGAGACCGCCGTCACCTGCGCCTGCTCAGCACGCTGGAAGCGCACGGCGACAACGTAGACGTCACCCTGTGGAGTCCGGATGATTCCACCCTCACCACAGCAAGCTTGGACGGCTCGATCCGGCTGTGGGACGTCACCGACCGGGCTCGGCCTCGTCTGCTCGACGCCGTTCCGGACGCTCACGGTGCCCGGGGGCCCCACACCGGCGTTGTCACCGCCGTACTCACGGCGGACGGGGACGCCCTGTTCACTGGCGGGTTCGATGGTGCGCTCAAACTGTGGTCGGTCAAAGACGGCCGGATCACCGGCGGTCGGCAACTCGAACAGCGGGTCGGCAGGATCACCAGGGTCGCAATCGGTCGAGCTGCCGACCGCGACCTGCTAGCGGTCGGCAGCGAGGACGACGTCATCACGATGTGGGACGTCACGGACCGGGACACGCCTCGGGAAGTGGGACGGACTTCCAGACTCAGCGAGGTGATCTGGGCCGCGGCCTTCACTCCGGACGGCACGACACTCGCCGTGGGCGGGACGAGCGGGAAGGTGCGGCTGTGGGACGTGCGCGACCCCGCCAATCCCGGTCTCTTGGCCGTGTCGACCCACGGCGACGACCATGTCGGATCGATCATGATCAACCAGGACTCGTTGATGGCGTTGGCCACCGAGTCCGGGCGAATCGAGTTGGTGGACGTGCGGAACCCGGGAGCGCCCGCGGCGGTTGCGACGCTGAGCGGTCACGACGGATACGTTCGCACTGTCGACCTGGCGCCGGATGGGACCACACTGGCGAGTGGTGGTCACGACAGGAGTGTGCACACCTGGGAGTTGGACCCCGAGCGGGCCGCCGCACGTCTCTGCGATGAGTTCCCACGCCTGGTGGACGAGTCGAACTGGAACACCTACCTCGGGGAGATGTCCTACCAGGAGTACTGCTGAGCACGGGCCGGGTGGAGGCCGCTGGCCCGTAGGGATCTCACGTCGGTGCACGGGGGCGGTTCCGATGCCGCGTAGGGCGGGCGCGGCTTGGACGTCCCTCAGGTGGTTGAAGGTCGCGAGCCGGTTGAAGAGGTGGTCGATCGCGCCGGCGACGTGCTGAAACCTCAGGGTCGAAGAGGCCCATCCGGGTGCGCTCGCGCGAACCGGGCTGGTCCGGGATGGTCGCGATGAGGTTCGTGGCGTCGTTGGTGACGGCCTGCAGGGCTGCTAGCCGGGACGGCGATCTCGACGGTGAACTCGTGCAGCCTGGTGGATGTCGCCTGCTGTTGGGCTGGGGTCGGACAGCAGGTTCTCGTCCAGCCACCGCATCTGGTTCTTCCCGCGTGCCGCCGACGCGGAGGAGCAGGTTCAGCATGCGCACGACGGTGAGCGACGACCCAGCCCACACAGCGATCCGGTGCCGGCGGGTCAACTTCTGTCGATCTTGGTCAGGTAACCGGCGGCGCGACTTCTGTGGCGGTGAGGTTATGGCCTTGCTGGTCGGTGACCGTCGCTGGGGCGGTGAGCCGCCATGGCGCGGGTGGCGCCGGCCTCGGCCGCCTTCGAACCTGTTCGCCGAGGTCGCTGAACCGCACGTCGGTGCCGTTGTACGTGCCCGCCACGGGGCCTCGGCGTTGCTGCACAACCTGAATCAGCATGAGCCCAGGGTGTGCTTGTCGACATCCGGTCAGCGGTGTCGTCGTGCAGACGCACGTCGGCGACGTCGGAGCCGGGGCGTTGTTCCATCTCTTCGCACAGCGGCGCGGCCAACGGCTTGCCGGGTGACCTCGGGACGTGCAGCAGCGACTCGGGTGAATCCCGCGTCCTCAAGGGGCGGTTGGGACGGCCACCCGGCGTTGGTCGGTGAACCGATCGGCCATGCGGCGGGCCTCGTCCGTCGCGCGGTCAGCTGTCGGCTTCCTCGCGCTGCCGCGCGACGGTGCCGGTCAGGTGCTGGAAGGTGTGGGTCCGCCGCATCAGGCGGTCGAGCGAGGGCCGCCGGTTGTCCAGCTCGAGCTGCGCGCCCGCGGCGGCGACCCGCCGGCGCACCGCGAGCAGGGTCGACAGCCCGTAGGAGTCGCAGAAGCCGATACCGCCGCAGTCCAGCCGGATCGCGCGCACCCCGTGCACCGTGAGCAGCTCGTCCACCATGACCAGCAGCTGGTCACCGTTGTCGTAGACGATGTCACCGGACAGGACGATGCGCGCCGTGTGCGCGTCGAGGACGGCGAGGGTGCACTGCAACGCTTGCGGGTTCATGCGGCCGGTCCGGGGTCTAGGGTGCGGGACAGCTCGTCGCGCGCGGCGCCCAGGATGCGCCTCGCGCGGGGGAAGTCGTGCAGCTCGGTCACGAGCAGCGCCAGCGCGGGCAGCAGGTGCCGGGCCGGCACGCCGCGCGCGCCGAGGATCGACGCGGTCCAGGTCAGGAACCCGGTGAACAGCGTGTCGTCGTCGGTGTAGAGCGCGGTGGCGAGGTAGTCGACGATGTGCGCCAGGTCTTCGGCGGTGTGCTGGCGCTGGAGGTCGGTGTAGGACCGCATCGCGGGGACCTGCCGCTCCAGACCCGTGTGCACGGCCTTCACGAGCTGCCCGCTGGTGCGGGAGACCATCGTGTACTCCTGGTCACCCAGGTGCGGCAGGTGGTCGATGGGCTGGTAGCCGCCGCGCGGGCGGGACGGCGGGTCGGACGCCAACCGGTCCGCGGCGGCGCGGGCGTCGGGCGCCCACACGTCCGCGCGGAGCAACCGCGCGTACCGGCCGTCCGGGCCGAACGCCGCGCCGCCCACCACCACGGGCACCCCGGCGGCCTGGCACGCGGTGATGGTGGCGTGCGCGGTCGGCAGCCGGGTGGCCAGCGAGCCGGACAGCGCGACGGCGTCCGGCCCGGTGCTGTGCAGGTGGGTGATCAGGTGCGGCGCGGGCACCTGGGCGCCCAGGTAGTCGACGCGGAAGCCGCGCAGCTTCAGCACCTCGGCCAGCAGCCGCGCGGGCAGGGCGTGCCACTCCCCGTCGACGCAGGCCACGGTGATCCGACCCCGATGGACCGGTGGCCGTCGCACGGTCACGGCCAGCGTGGACACCACGCGCTCGTTGATCGCCGTGGCCGCGTGCTCCTGGGCGACGGTCAGCCGGTTGGCCGCCCACTCGGCGCCGACCCGCCGCTGCACCGCGCCGACCACGTCGAGCAGCACGGCCTCCGCGTCGAGCCCACCGGCGAGCGCGCCCAGCACCACCTCGGTCGCGCCGTCCTCGTCACCGTCCACGACGGCGTCCCACAGCCGCAGCGCGCAGCCGCCGGCCTCCGGCGCGGGGGTGCTCACGCGGTCCGCTCCCCCGGCTCCAGGTCGGCCACCGCGCTCAGGTGCCTGCCGCGCGGCGCGGTGATCGCGAGCAGCGCGATGTCGTCGTGGCCGCCTCCGCCGATCCACTGCGACGCGACCATGTGCACGTGCTCGACCACCGCGTCCGCGGGCATCCCGGCGCACGCCGCGAGCACCCGGTGCAACCGCTCCTCGCCGAACATCTCGCCGCCGACCGGTCCGCCGACGGCCTCGGTGATGCCGTCGGTGTAGAGCAGGCACGTCTCGCCCGGCGCGAGGACGACCTCGGCGGTCACCGCGTCCACCTCGGGCAGGACGCCGATCAGCGTGCCGCGGGTGGGCACCTCGTGCACCTCGCCGTTCGCCCGCACCACCAGGGGCGGCAGGTGCCCGCCGCTGGTCACCCGCAGCCGCACGTCGGAGCCGACGCGGGTCACCGACGCCAGCACGAGCGTGACGAACCGGGTGTCGTGCGCGCTGAGCAGCGCACCGTTGAGCAGGGTGAGCATCCGCCGGTGGTCGCCCGCCAGCGGCAGCAGTGCCTGGAGGGTGGTGCGGACCTTGCCGGTCATCACCGCGGCGGCCAGCCCCTTGCCGCACACGTCGCCGAGCACGGCCAGCGACTCGCCGTCCCCGACCTGGTGGACGTCGTAGAAGTCGCCGCCGACGCGCTCGGTGTCCAGCGCGGGTCGGTACCGGCCCGCGAACTCGACGCCGTCGACGCTGCGCAGCATGGGGGGCAGCAGCTCGCGCATCAGCGTCTCGGTGATCGACAACTGCTGGGCGAACATCCGCGCCGCCGACATCGCCACGCCGGCACGGGCCGCGAACAGCCGCGCGAACGACTCCTCGCCCTCGGTGAACGCCCGCTGCTCGACGCGGCGCAGCAGCACCAGCGCGCCGGCCGGGACGCCGTGGCCGGGCAGCGGCGTCACCACGATCGACCCCACTTCGCCGAACCCCTCGGGCACCAGCCAGGCCGGCGCGGAGGACGGCTCGATCCAGCGCGACGGCACCGGCGGGAAGCCCTGCAACGCCTCGGCGAGGCCGGCCACGTCCACCGGGTCGAGCGGTATCCGCTCGTGCACCGCCTCACCGCCGCGCACGCACCACGCGACCGGGTGGTCGCGCCGACCGCCCGGTGCGACGACCCAGGCCGCGTCGGCCAGGTGGGTGGCCGCGAGCTCGGCGGTGATCTTCATGCACCGCTCGGGGTTGAGCGAGGTCAGCAGGGCCGACGACACCTCGCCGAGCACCGCGGTGCGCTCCCGCTCGACGCGCAGCGCCTCCCGCGCGAGCCGGGCGTCGGTGTCCTCCACCAGCCACCACGTCGCCGTGCCGTCGCCGTGGCCGACGGGGTGCGCCTCGAAGCTCCGGTCGCCGTGCACCCCGCTCACCGGTCCGGCGTGCGGTTCCCCCGGCGCCGGGACGAGCCAGTCGGCCAGGTCGGTCAGCACCGACCCGGGGCGCGCGTCGGGGAACACCAGCCGCGCGGCCTCGTTCACGGCCCGGACCACGCCCGTCTCGTCGACGAGCACGGCCGGGTAGGGCGCGCGCGACCACCCGAAGTCGGTCACGCCTCCCGGTCGCCGGACGGCAGGACTGGTCTCCACCACGAACTCGTCGGCCCCCGCGCGGGCGCCTCCACCTCACTCGTATACCCGACTCACCGTCGCTGACGACGGCCTTGCGACCCGCCCCAGCCTGCCAGATGACCAGTCCCGTTGCGAACATCGCCGGTCAGCCCCGGCGCTTCGGGGTTGCGCCGGATGGCCGAAACGACCGGGTGACGTGCCCCGGACCGTTGACTTCTCGAACGCTGCTCTGCAACGCTGCGAGCCGGTTACGCAAGAAATCGACAACTACGCGGAACTTTCTGACAAGAACCCGGAATTGCCCTAAGAGAAGGGCCCTGCCCGACGATGTCAACGACGACACGCGCCCGTTCGCGCCTTGCCGCCTCCCTGCTCGCCCTCTCCCTCACCGCGTTCACCCTGAGCCCCCCTGCCGCTCAGGCCGCGCCGTCCGCCGGGGTGCTCGACCTCGGTGCGCCCACCCGCATCGACCAGGTCCGGCTGTCCCTGCCGGACGACGAGTCCACGTTCTCCGTCCAGACCAGCCTCGACGGCCGGGGCTTCGCCACCCTGGTGCCGTCCGCGCCGCGCGCGGGCGACCGCCAGACGTTCGACTTCGACCCCACGCTGGTGCGCTACGTGCGCGTGGACGGCGCGCCGGTGCGGGACATCGACGTCCGCGCGGCGGCCGACGTGACCGCGAAGCTCGCCGCCACCTACAGCGCCAGCAGCCACAACGACGTCTACCAGGCGGCCAACGCGGGTGACGGCAACCAGGCCACCTACTGGGAGAGCGCCAACAACGCGTTCCCGCAGTGGTTGCGGGCCGACCTCGGCGCGGCGGTCAAGGTCGACCGGGTCGTGCTCAAGCTGCCCACGGCGAACTGGGGCGCGCGCACGCAGACGCTGGCCGTGCAGCACAGCGCCGACGGCCAGAACTTCGGCGACCTCGTCCCGGCCGGCCAGCACCGGTTCGACCCGGCCTCGAACAACACGGTGACCATCCAGTTCACCGCCGCGACCACGCGGTACGTGCGGCTGCTGATCACCGGCAACACCGCCTGGCCCGCCGGTCAGATCTCCGAGTTCGAGGTGCACGGCCCGACCACCGGCGACACGCAGGCACCCACGGCGCCGACGAACCTCGCCTACACCTCGCCGCAGTCCGGGCAGGTCCGGCTGACCTGGTCGGCGTCCACCGACAACACCGGCGTCACCGGCTACGACGTCTACGCCAACGGCGCGCTGCGCACCAGCGTCCCCGGCACCGCCCTGGCCCACACCGACTCCCAGCCCGACGGCCTCGCGGTCACCTACCACGTGATCGCCAAGGACGCGGCGGGCAACCAGTCGCCGCCCAGCAACTCCGTCACCCGCCCCGGCTCGCCGGGCTCCGGCGCGAACCTGGCCAAGGGCAGGCCGATCACGGCCAGCTCCCACGTGTTCACCTTCGTGGCGGGCAACGCCAACGACGACGACGTGACCACGTACTGGGAGGGTGCGACCAACCCCAGCACGCTGACCACGCAGCTCGGCTCGAACGCCGACATCAGCTCGGTCGTGCTCAAGCTCAACCCGGCGTCGGCCTGGGGCACCCGCACGCAGAACGTCCAGGTGCTGGGCCGCGAGCAGAGCGCCACCGGCTTCACCAGCCTCGTGTCCGCGCGCGACTACGTGTTCAACCCCACCTCGGGCAACACGGTCACCATCCCGCTGTCGGCACGGGTCGCGGACGTGCAGCTGCGCATCACGTCCAACACCGGCGCGCCCGCCGGCCAGGTCGCGGAGTTCCAGGTGTTCGGCGTCGCCGCGCCCAACCCGGACCTGACCGTCACCGGCACCTCGTTCAGCCCGACCAGCCCGGTGGAGACGAACCCGATCACCCTGTCCGCCACCGTCCGCAACGCGGGCACCGCCGCGTCGACCGCCACCGACGTGACGTTCTTCCTGGGTTCCGACGCGGTCGGCACGGCCCAGGTCGGCGCGCTCGCGGCCGGCGCGTCGGCGACCGCCACCGCGAACATCGGCCCGCGCGGTTCCGGCTCCTACTCCTACACCGCGAAGGTCGACGAGACGAAGAAGGTCGTCGAGCAGAACGAGGCCAACAACGCCCTGCTGCACCCGACCGCCCTCGTCGTCACGCCCGTGCCCAGCTCGGACCTGGTCGGCGCGTTGAGCTGGTCGCCGAACAACCCGGCCAACGGCCAGAACACCACCTTCACCGTCACCCTGCGCAACGAGGGGTCGATCGCCACCACCGCCGGCGCGCACGGCGTCACGCTCACCCTGGTCAACGCCGCCACCAACACCGCGGTCCGCACGTTCACCGGTAGCCACACCGGCGCGATCGAGCCGGGCCGGTCCGCCCCGCCGATCACCTTGGGCACCTGGCCCGCGGCGAACGGCAAGTACACCCTCAAGACCGACATCGCGGTGGACGGGAACGAGATCGCGGCGCGCCAGGCGAACAACGTCACCACGCAGTCGCTGTTCGTGGGCCGCGGCGCGAACGTGCCGTGGGAGCACGTCGAAGCGGAGGACGCCGTCACCGCGGGCGGCGCGCAGAAGATCGGCCCGAACCGCACCATCGGCGACCTGGCCGGCGAGGCGTCCGGGCGACGCGCGGTGACGCTGAACAGCACCGGCGCGTCGGTCGAGTTCACCACGAGCGGTTCGACCAACACCCTGGTCACCCGCTTCTCCATCCCGGACTCGGCGGGCGGTGGCGGCATCAACGCCACGCTGAACGTCTACGTCAACGGGTCGTTCCACAAGGTGATCGACCTGACCTCGCGGCACATCTGGCTCTACGGCAACGAAGCCGCACCGGGCAACTCCCCCGGCTCGGGCGGGCCGCGGCACATCTACGACGAGGCGAGCGTGGTGCTCAACGGCACGTTCCCCGCCGGGACGAAGATCAAGCTGCAGAAGGACGCGGCCAACACCACCAACTACGCCATCGACTTCGTGAACATCGAGCACGCCGTGGCGCAGGCCAACCCCGACCCGGCCCGGTACGTCACGCCGACCGGGTTCGGCCACCAGGACGTGCAGAACGCCCTGGACCGGTTCCGCATGGACACCACCGGCACCCTGCTCGGCGTCTACCTGCCGGCCGGCACCTACACGACCGCGCAGAAGTTCCAGGTCTACGGCAAGCCCGTCCGGGTGATCGGCGCGGGCCCGTGGTTCACGAAGTTCGTCGTGCCGAGCACGCAGGAGAACACCGACGCCGGTTTCCGGGCCGAGCAGTCGGTGAACGGCTCGACGTTCAGCGGGTTCGCCTTCTTCGGCAACTACACGTCCCGCATCGACGGCCCCGGCAAGGTGTTCGACTTCGCCAACGTCTCGAACATCACGATCGACAACATCTGGGCCGAGCACATGGTGTGCCTCTACTGGGGCGCGAACACCGACTTCATGACCATCAAGGACTCCCGCATCCGCAACATGTTCGCCGACGGCATCAACATGACCAACGGCAGCACGGACAACCGGGTGGCCAACATCGAGGCCCGCTCCACCGGTGACGACAGCTTCGCCCTGTTCTCCGCGATCGACGCCGGCGGCGCGGACGAGAAGAACAACGTGTACGAGAACCTGTCGTCCCTGACCACGTGGCGGGCGGCCGGCCTGGCCGTCTACGGCGGCTTCCTCAACACCTTCCGCAACATCTACATCGCCGACACGCTGACCTACTCCGGCGTCACGATCAGCTCGCTGGACTTCGGCTACCCGATGAACGGTTTCGGCCCCGAGCCGACGACGTTCAGCGGCATCACCCTGGTCCGCACCGGTGGCCACTTCTGGGGCGGCCAGACGTTCCCGGGCATCTGGATGTTCTCCGCCTCCAAGCCGTTCCGGGGCATCCGGGTCAACGACGTCGACATCATCGACCCGACCTACGCCGGGATCATGTTCCAGACCAAGTACAACGGCACGACACCGGAGAACCCGATCCAGGACACCGTCCTGACGAACATCTCGATCTCCGGCGCCCGCCTGAGCGGCGACCGGTTCGAGCACAAGTCCGGCATCGGCGTGTGGGCCAACGAGATGCCGGAAGCAGGGCAAGGCCCCGCAGTGGGCTCGGCCACCTTCAACAACCTCAGGTTCAGCAACAACAACGAGAACATCCGCAACCGAACCTCCACCTTCACCATCACCGTCAACCCCTGACCCGACCCACCCACAACGGACCCGCACCCGGCCCACGGGGCTCGATGTGACAGGGGTTCGGGTTCAGGCTGGTCGAGCCGGCAGGCCCGGCGGGGAAGAGCGTCCCGCCGGGCCTGCCGGCTTCGGCCTGCCTGGAGTGCCCGAACGGGCCCCACGTCACATCGAGCCGAACCGGACCACTCACGCCCACGTCCGTACATTTGCCTCAACGAACCCCCGCCCCCAGGAGTCCTCATGGCCGCCCGCCCACTCGACCGATCCGGCGGCACCCCCCTCTGGCGGCAACTCCAGGACGACCTGATCGCCCGCCTCCACTCCCGCGAGTTCACCACCGGCTTCCCCGGCGAACTGGCCCTCGTCGACGACTACGGCGTGAGCCGCCACACCGTCCGCCAAGCCCTCCAGCAACTGCGCGCCGACGGCCTGGTCGTCGCCGAACGCGGTCGCCAACCCCGCGTCACCCCCGCCGCCGACGTCGAACAGCCGCTGGACACCGTCTACAGCCTGTTCGCCTCCGTCGAAGCCGCCGGCCTCGAACAGCGCAGCGTCGTCCGCGTCCTCGACGTCCGCGCCGACGGCGTGATCTCGGACCAGCTCGGGCTGGAGGGTTCCACCCCTCTCCTGCACCTGGAACGGCTGCGCCTGGCCGGCGACGAGCCCCTGGCGATCGACCGCGTGTGGCTGCCCGCCGACCTGGCCGCGCCGCTCCTGGACGCCGACTTCACCCGGACCAGCCTCTACTCCGTGCTGCTCAAGCGCACCGGCATCCGCCTCGACCACAGCCGCGAGACGATCAAAGCCGTCGTGCCGACCCCCGCCGAGCGCGCCCTCCTGCACTGCGGACCGGACGTCGCGTGCCTGTCCATCCACCGCCTGGGCCGATCGGACGGCCGCCCCGTCGAGTGGCGGCACACCCTGGTGCGCGGCGACCGCTACGCCGTGACCACCGAATCGACCACCCGCCGACCTTGAACCCGACCCACCAAATGCACGGACATTAGTCACAGCACCTTGCCGCACCCCGACCGTCCGACCTAATGTACGGACAAATACCGGAGGTGAGGCGCGCGATGCACGTCGAGACGATCAGCACGGCAGCCCTGGGCGACCGCGGCTACCTGGTGCACGACGGCGAGACGGCCCTCGTCATCGACCCCCAGCGCGACTTCGACCGCGTCGAGGACCTGGCCACCCGCCTGGGCGTCCGGATCACGCACGTCGCCGAGACCCACGTGCACAACGACTACGTCACCGGCGGCCTGGCGCTCGCCCACCGCCACCACGCCACCTACCTCGTGGCCGCCGCCGAGGACGTGTCGTTCGACCGCCACCCCGTCCACCCGGGCGACACGCTCTCCGTGGGCTCGATGACGGTCACCGCCGTCGCCACCCCCGGTCACACCGAGCACCACCTGGCCTACCTGGTCGAGCACGACGGTCGGCGGGCCGTGTTCTCCGGCGGCAACCTGCTGTTCGGCTCGGTCGGCCGCACCGACCTGGTCGCGCCGGACCGGACCACCGACCTGACCCACGCCCAGTACCGCTCGGCCCGCGCGCTGGCCGACCACGCCGGCGACGACGCCACCCTCCACCCGACGCACGGGTTCGGCAGCTTCTGCTCCTCCGGGCCGGCCGTCGTCACCGACGGGTCGACCATCGCCGAGCAACGCCGCTCCAACCACGTCCTCACCGACGACGACGAGCAGCACTTCGTGCGGGACCTGATCGCGAACCTGACCACCTACCCGTCGTACTACTCGCACATGGCCCCGCTGAACCGCCTCGGACCGGGCGCGCCCGACCTCTCGCTGCCCGAACCCCTCCGACCCGCGGAACTCCGGGTCCGCATCGCCGACGGCCAGTGGGTCGTCGACCTGCGTTCACGAGTCGCGTTCGCGGCCGGGCACCTGGCCGGCACGGTCAGCGTCGAGTACGGCCAGAGCTTCACCACCTACCTGGGCTGGACGCTGCCGTGGGGTGAGCCGGTCACGCTCGTCGGCTCCGAGGAGGACGTGCGCGCGGCGATCCGCGACCTGTCCCGCATCGGCGTCGACCGCCCCGCCGCCGCGATCGGAGACCCCGCCGACGGCCTCGCGCCCGACCACCCGGTCGTCGCCTACCGCCGCGCCACCTGGTCCGACCTGCCGCATGCCGACCGGCCGGTCGTGCTGGACGTGCGGCGCACCGACGAGCACGCCGACCGCCACGTCACCGGCTCGGTCAACATCCCGCTGCACGACCTGATCGCCAGACTGGACGAGGTGCCGCCCGGCGAGGTGTGGGTGCACTGCGCCTCGGGCTACCGGGCCGGCATCGCGGCGAGCCTCCTGCACCGCGCCGGTCGTGACGTCGTCCACCTCGACGGCGACTGGACCCAGGCCACGCACGCGGGCGTGGCGACATCACCGTGACCCCGCTCATCCTCGCCCTCGTCGCCGGGGCCGTCGTCGGGCTGTCCCTGGGGGCGCTCGGCGGCGGCGGCAGCGTGCTCGCCGTGCCGGCGCTGATCTACCTGCTGGGCTTCACCCCGGACCACGCCACCGCCGCGAGCCTGCTGGTCGTCGCCGCCACCTCGCTGACCGCGCTGAGCGCGCACGCCCGGTCCGGCGCGGTGCGCTGGCGGCTGGGCGCGGCGTTCGCCCTCGCCGGCCTGGTCCCCGCCGCAGCCGCCGGCGTGCTGACCCCGCACGTCCCGGCACCCGTGCTGACCGGCGCTTTCGCCCTGATCGCCGCCTTCGCCGCCTTCTCGCTGCTGCGCAACCGCTCTCACCACGCCCACCCGACTTCCACCGACCCCGCCCGCACCCGGACCACCGGCACACGCACCCGCCCCACCCGGACCCGCGTCCTCCGCACCACCGGCCTCGGCGCGGGCCTGGGTGCGATGACCGGCTTCCTCGGCGTGGGCGGCGGCTTCCTCACCGTGCCCGCCCTCGTCGGCATCCTCTCCGTCCCCATGACGGCCGCCGTCGGCACCAGCCTCCTCGTCATCACCGCGAACGCGACCGTCGCCCTCACCGCCCGCCTGGGCGACCTCGCCCTGCTGAACTGGACGCTGATCGGCCCGTTCGCCGCCGCCGCGCTGCTCGGCGCCTGGGACGGCAAGCGGCTCGCCGCCAAGGTCCGCGCCACCACCCTGCAACGGCTCTTCGCCGCCGTCCTGCTCACCGTCGCCGTGCTCATGGCCGTCGACGCCGCACGCCGCGCGTTCACCGCCTGAACACACGCAACGCACCACAACCCACCCACCACGCGGAGACGGCCCCTGGCTGGGAGAGGGCGCCAGGGGCCGTCGGTTCACCGCACTGATCACACAGCCTGATCCGCCGAACCGACCGGATCCGCCATGTCGGCCGGATCCGCCGGACCAGTCGGGCCGGCCAGGTCAGCCGACCTTGCCCACACCCGCACCGCCCTGCACGATCGACTTCACGCTGCTCGCGCTGTCGAGGGAGTAGCCGTACGGGATCGACTTGACGCTGCCACCCTGGTCACCCGAACCCGAGTTGACGAAGTGGTTGTTGCGCGCCACCAGGTTGGCCGGGTCGGAGCTGCCCTCGCCCCGGTGGAACGGGTCGCGGGTGTTCTCGAAGTAGTTGCCCTCCACGAGCACGCCCGCTTCCTCCGTGGAAGCGACACCGTACGACGTCACGCCGCCGTAGTAGTTGTTGTAGACGTGCACGGGGTTGCCGAACCGGACCCGCGGGTGGCGCTGGTTCGTGCCGTCGAACCAGTTGTTGTGGTACGTCACCCGCAGCTTGCCGCGGTCCTCGCCGCCGTTGTCGTCGCTGTGACCCAGCAGCATGGTCTTGTCGTGGGAGCTGACCTTGTTCCACGACACGGTCACGCAGTCGGACGCGCGCTTGATGTCGATCGCACCGTCGTAGCCGTTGCGCAGGCTGTTGTGGTCGATCCAGACCCGGGTCGAGTACTGGACGTTGATCGCGTCGTCCGCCCAGTTGGTGAAGTTCAGGTTCCGGATGATCACGTTCGAGGCGTTCGACACGTTCAGGCCGTGCCCCGTGATGGTGGCACCCGAGCCGACGCCGATGATCGTCTTGTTGGACGCCACCTTCGTCATGCTCGACAGCGAGATGGTGCCGGACACGCGGATCACGGAGGCGCTGGAAGAGCCGACCGCGGAGACGAACGCCGAGGTGCTGGTGACGGTCACCGGTGAGGCACTGCCACCACCGGTGGTGCCACCGCACTGGGTCGCCCAACCCTGGAGGTTGTACGACGCGGCGTGCGCCGAGGGCGCCATGATCACGGACGCGGCCAAGGCCGTCGTCGCGAGCAGCGCGCGGGAGATCTTGCGGGACATGCGGTTTCCTCCATACGACTGTGGATGAAAAGGGAACCGGCGGCGGATGGCCACGTGGCGGCGACCGAGGGCTTACACCGGACTCACCACCTCTCCGCGGTGTGGGCGCGAATGTGCTCGACGTCGAACTCGTCGCCCAGACCGGCAGAGGAGGTCAGGGTGACGTGCCCGTCCGCGTCGAGCGGGTCGGCGATCGCGAGTCGGTGCGGCGGCACGCGGTCGAAGTCGTGCAGCGGGTGCAGCAGGCCGCGCTCGTACCAGCGGCCGTTGTCGGTCCCGCCGAGCACGGCGAGGCTCGCCGAGCCGTCGCCGTGGATCTCGCAGTCCATGTTGAACGCCTCGGCCAGGTGCAGCGCCTTGATCGTCGGCGAGATGCCGCCGACGTCGGTGGGCCCGGCGCGCAGGATGTCGCACGCGCCGGACGTGATCCACTCGGCACGGGTCAGGTGCTTGCCCCAGGCCACCTCCGGTCCGATCACCGGGATGGACAGCTGCTCGGCCAACCACCGGTAGGAGCTGATCGACGCCTCCTCCATCGGCTCCTCGAACCAGTAGAAGTCCAGCGCCTCCAGCGCCCGGCCGAGCTCCAGCGCCTCGGTGCGCGAGTACCAGTGGTTCGCGTCCAGCATCAACGCGATCTCCGGCCCCACCGCCTCGCGCACCGCCTCGCACGCCGCGATGTCCGCGCGCACGCTGGGCGCGCCCGGCACCGGCGGCATCCACGTGTGCAGCTTGATCGCCCGGTAACCGCGCTCGACGAGCTGCTTCGCGAACGCCGCGTAGTCGCCCGGCGTGCTCAGCCCGCCGGGGATCTCGTCACCGCACATGGTGCTGGCGTAGGCCGGGACGCGCTCGCGCGCGCCGCCGAGCAGCTTCCACACCGGCTGCCCGACCTTCTTGCCCACCAGGTCCCACAACGCGGTGTCGACGTAGCCCAGCGCCCGGTCGGTGAACCGGCCGTGCGACCCGCGCTGCTTGCGGGCCATCTTGCGCCAGAGCCCTTCCCGGTCCCACGGGTCCGCGCCGATCAGCACGGGCTTGACGATCGAGTCGAGCACGGCGGGCCGCAGCTGGTCGGGGTGCACCTGGACGCGGCCGACGACGCCGTCCGAGTCGGTGATCTCCAGCAGCGCCTCGCGGACCTCGTGCTCGGCGCTCGGGTGCCGGTGCCCGTGCGGGTCCACCGCGGTCCACGCGGTGGTCGTGAACACCGACACCTCGACGCGCTCGATCACTTGCGGTCCTCCCATTCCTTCTGGGCCTCGGTGAGCTTGTTCGCCATCTCGTCCAGGAACTGCTGGCCGCTGAGCTCGCCGAGGAGCACCTTCTGGTACTGGGGCTCGCTGTCGGTCTTGGTGATCGACGAGTACTGCGGCAGGTACACCGGCGCCGGCACGAGCACCGTGGTCGGGTCCTCCAACACCCCGAGCGCCATCTTCACGTGGGCGGCCTGGTCGATCCACGCCGCGCCGCGCACGTCGGTGTTGGCCGGGATCTGGCCGACCTTCTCGTTCCAGTAGCTGTTGGACTCGGCCGAGGTGAGGAACTCGGCGAACTTCCACGCCGCGTCCTGGTGCTCGCTGTTCTTGAACACCGCGAAGCCGTCGGTCGGGTTGGGCACCACGGTCCGCTTGCCGCTCGGGCCGACCGGCAGCGGCATCGCGGCGACCTTGTCGCCCAGCGCCTTGGTGACGTCGCTGTAGGAGCCCAGGTTGTGGTGCATCATCGCGACCGAACCACCGGTGAACTGGGCGATCATCTGGGTGAAGCTGTTGTTGACGTCGGCCTCGGGGGTGGCCTTCTTGTAGAGGTCGGCGACCCTGTCCACGAGCTCGGCGTTGGCCGGGTCGTTGAGCGTGCTCTTGCCGTCCTTGAAGAAGGTGTCCACGCCGGAGTACGCGTACGCCTCGGTGATCAGCTGGAACACCGAGCCGGCACCACCGCGGATGGTGTAGCCGTACTTGTTCGCGGCCGTGTCGGTCAGCTTCGTGGCCGTGGTGATGAACTCGTCCCAGGTCTTCGGCGCTTCCAGGCCCGCGTCCTCGAACCAGTCCGTGCGGTACCAGATGATGTCCATGTTGGCCGACGACGGAACGATGTAGAGCTTGCCGTCCGGCGCGGTCTGGCGAACGGTCTCCACCAGCGAGGGCAGGAGCTTGTCCTTCAGCGCGCCGCCGTTGATGCGGTCGTCGAGCGGCGCCAGCGCCTCCTGGCCGACCAGGTGCGCGAGGTACGAGGTGGTGACGCCACCGACGTCGGGCGTCTCACCGCCGGCGATGGCGGTGTCGTACTTCTGCTGCACGGACGCGCTCGGGATGCCGACGTACTCGACCTTGATGGTCGGGTTCGCCGCCTCGAAGCGCGAGATCAGCTCCTTGTAGATCGGCTCACGCGCGGGGCCGCCGTTGTTGTCCCAGAACGTGATGGTGACGTTCCCGTCGCTCCCGCCGCCTCCCTCCGACGAGCAGGCGGACAGCGCCAGCGCGGCGGCGGCCACGGCGACCAGCAGTTTTCTCATGATGCTCCCTATCCCTTGACAGCCCCGGCGCTGAGCCCCTGCACCAGGAACCGCTGCACGACGGCGAAAACCAGGACCACCGGCACGGCTGCGACCACGCCACCGGCGGCGAGTGCCCCGAAGTCGGTGTTGAACTCACCCAACGTGTAACTCAGGCCGACCGGCAAGGTGAACTTGTCCTGCTTCGTCGCGAACATCAGCGCGAACAGGAACTGGTTCCAAGCTCCGATGAACGCGAACGACCCGACCGCCACCAGGGCGGGCTTGAGCTGCGGCAGGACGACCGCGAAGAACGCCCGCAGGCGCGAGCAGCCGTCCACCATGGCGGCTTCCTCCAGCTCCACCGAGATGTTGCGGATGAACCCGCTCATCAGGATCAGCGACAGCGGCAGCTGGAACGCGACCTCCGCGATGATCAGGCCGGTGAGGCTGTTGAGCAGCCCCAACCCCTTGAAGATCACGAACAGCGGGATGAGCATCATCGCGCCGGGGATGAACTGGCTGCACAGCATCGCCAGCAGGAACACCCGCTGGCCGCGGAACTTGAACCGCGCGAGCGCGTAGCCGCCCATCACCGACAGGATGGTCACGAACACGAGCACGCCCAGGCCCATGACCACGCTGTTGTAGAAGAAGATGCCGAACCCGATGTCGTTCCACACCGTGTCGAAGTGCTCCAACGAGATCGGCCACGGCACGAGCTGCGTCGAACCGCTCGGCCGCACCGCGAACACGAGCATCCAGTAGAACGGGATGAGCGTGAACAGCAAGTACAGCACCAGCGGCACGTGGATCATCCACGGCTTGCCCGGCTCCTCGGCCACCGCCCGGCGACGCCGCTTGGTCGGCCGGGGCGGTGGCGGGGTGTCCACCGGCGGTCGGGTCAACGTCTCGGTCATGCGCGACTCCCGAACTTCGACAACCGCAGGTAGGCGATCGAGAAGAACAACAGGATCAGGAACCCGGCCACGGTGAGCGCCGAGCCGTACCCGAAGTTGTGCGAGTCGACGGCCTGCCTGGCCACGTACAGCGGCAGCGTGGTGGTCTGGTTGGCCGGACCACCACCGGTCAGGGTGTAGATGAGGTCGACGTTGTTGAACTCCCACACCGCGCGCAGCAGCGTCGACAGGATGATCGCGTCCTTGAGGTGCGGCAGGGTCACGCTGGTGAAGCGCCGCCACCGGCTCGCGCCGTCCACGGACGCCGCCTCGTAGAGGTCCTTCGGGATGCTCTGGAGGTCGGCGAGCAGCAGGATGGCGAAGAACGGCACACCGCGCCACAGCTCGGTCACCACGAGGGCGTCGAACACCGTGTCGGGGTTGCCGAGCACCGAGGTGCCCGGCGAGCCGATGCCCCACTGGGAGAGCTGCTGGAAGATGCCGGTGGACGGGTTGAGCAGCAGGATCCAGATGCCCGTGGTGAGCACACCGGACACCGCCCACGGCGAGAACACCAGCGCCCGCGCCATGCCCCGGCCGATGAACGTCTCGTTCACGATCAGGGCCAGGACCAGGCCGAGCAGCAGTTGCAGCCCGACCTCGACGAACACCCACTTGGCGCTGAACGCGAGGCTCTGCCAGAACAGCGGGTCGTCGAACAGCATCTGCTTGAAGTTGTCCAACCCCGCCCAGCCGTTCTTCCACGGCTGGGTGACGTTGTACCGCTGGAGGCTGTAGTAGACGACGCTCCCGATCGGGTAGACCAGGAAGACCGCCATCAGCACCAGCGTCGGTGCGATCAGGGCGTAGGGCGCCCACGTGCGTGTTCTCATGCGGGGTTCCAGTCGCCGAGGTAGGCGCGCCGGGTGTGCTGCGAGGCTTGGTCGTGCGTGAGCTGCGGCCGGTCCGGACCCGCCGCGGCGCCGGGGCCGGAGTTGCGGAACTCGGCGAACCGGGCGTCGCGCCAGGAGAAGCCGGACATGTCGGTCCACGGCGCGGTCTTCACCGCGGCGGGCAGCTTGGTGTCGCGGACGACGACCGACGCGACGGCGTCCGGGTCGCCGCCGGGGTGCCACGGCCGGCCGAGGTAGTAGGTGCCCGCCGGCGCGTCGCTCAGGACCGTGGAGTTCATGATCAGGAAGCCGTGGGGGTTGTCGCGGCGCGTGCTGGCGGCGGTGAGGTAGCCGCCAGGGTCGCCGCCCCGGTTCAGCGCGCGGATGGTGACCTGGTCGAACACGGCGGTCGCGCGGCCGAAGATGAAGTCGACGTCGCCGACGATCTCGCTGCCCCGGTAGTACTGGCGCGCCCGCGTGCCGACCGCGCGCGTGTCGGCGTACAGGGTGTCCTGGTGGCCGAGGAAGCGGACCCGGTCGTAGTACTGGCGGTCGCCCGTGGCCTTCACCGCGACGGCCTGCGTGGCGGTGATCTCGGGGTGCGCGGCCCGGTCGAACGAGTTGCTGAACGTCAGGTCGCGCGCGGTGAAGCCGTCCGCCTCGATGGTCGCGGTGGCCGAGCCGGTGGTGCCGTGGGTCGTGCCGTCGGGCTTCTTGGTGCCGCCGGCGTTGTCGTAGTCGATGACGACGTCGCGCGCGGTGCCGGTGGAGCCCTTGAGCGTCAGGTCCGGCTTGGTCGCGGGCACCCGGACGACCTCGCGGTACACGCCCTTGCCGAGGGTGATGGTGGTGCCCGGCGGTGCGGCGTCGATCGCGGCCTGCACCGTGTCGAAGTCCGTGCCCTTGGCCACGTGGTAGCGCTCGCGCTGCTGCGCGCCCGCCTTGAGGTTCTTGACCCGCTTGGTCGGCTCCAGGCCCAGGGTGAACTGGGGTGTCCAGCCGGCGTCACCGGCGAGCTGCGCGGTCGGGTTGGCCGCGTTGAACGCGTCCAGCACGTCGACCGGCTTCCCGTCGACCAGCGTGCCGACCTCGGTGATGGCCGTGCCACCCCAGTTGTAGATCAGGTCCTCGACCGCGCCGCCGTTGCCGAGCTTGACGTAGTTGTTCTCGACGTACAGCTTCGACTGCACGCCGACGCCCCAGGCGTAGACGAACGTCGGTCCGGGCTCGTACAGGTTGTTGTAGACGTGCACCTGGCCGAACCGGACGCGCGGCAGGCGCTCCTCGACGTTGCGGAACACGTTGTGGTGCACCGAGACCCGCAGCTTGCCGGGGTCGGTGGTCGACGTGTTCGACGAGCCGATGAGCATCGTCTTGCCGTGGTCCTCGAACAGGTTGTACGACGCGGTGACCAGGTCGGTACCGCTGGTCATGTCGAGTGAGCCGTCGTGCTGCTGGAAGGGGCGGCCGAAGTGGCTCGGCGCCGCGCTGTCCGGGAACGGCTGGTCGGTGAACGTGTTGTGGTCGACCCACACGTTGGTGGCGCGCTGGAGGGACACCGCGTCGTAGGCGGAGTTCCAGTTGCCGGTGGCGCCGTCGGTCGGGTCCCACTGCGGGAAGCAGTCGCGGGTGTCGCGGAAGGTGAGGTTCCGGATGATCACGTTGCTCACGCCGTGGACGCGGACGTTCGCGCCGGTGATGCCCGCGCCCCGCCCGTCGCCGACGATCGTGGTGTCCGAGCCGACGTTGAGCGCGATGGCCTCGGCCTGGCGGCGGGCCGACGCCGCGCGGGCGTCCTCCAGCGGACCGCTCGGCTCGGTGTCGCGCCCCCAGACGGCGGGGTCGTATGCGGCCAGGTAGCCCGCGAGCGTGTAGCCGTCCGTGGCATATGTTGCGCAGTCAGCCCTGACGTCGATGACGCCGCGCACCTTGATCAGGCGCGGGGCGGGCGCCGCCAGGGCGGCCCGCAGCTCTGCCGCCGTGCGCACGACGTGTTCGGTGGTCGCGGCCGACCCACCGGTCGTGCCGGTGCCGCTCGAAGCCCAACCGTCACCGGGTTGGAGAACCTGTCTCCCCAGGTCATGGCTTGCGTGCGCGGGTGCCGCCGCGATCACGCCAAGGGCGCAGGAAAGCACGAGCGCAGTACTGAGTATCCGCATGACGAGGGGCCTTCCCCGGCGAATTTGTTCATAAATGTGAACACGTTCCAGAAGTGCGAACAGAGTATTGCGAAAGTGTCCGCCACACGTCAACGACGTAACTTCGTTCGATCCCGGTTCGACGGGGTGATTCGACCCGCCGTCGAATTCGACTCGAATTCGACGGCGCGGCCGGCTCGGAACAGACGCCACCGCCCCCGGTCCGAGGCCGGAGCGGGGGCGGTGGGGAGGGAGGAACCGGTGCCGCGGGGTGTCAGACCGGTGGCGTGAACGCGGCGATGCGGGCGGACAACGCGCGCGCGTGCGCGTTGCCGGGGAAGCCGTCGGCCAGCCGGCGCAGCGGCCGCAACCGGTCGGCGACGCGGGTCGAGGTCACCGTGCCCGCGACCGCCAGGGCCCGCGTCCCCGTCTCGGCCGCCTGGTCGAAGTCCCCGTCCACCAAGTGGTTCGCGGCCAGCGCCACGAGGCTGAACGCCCGGCTGCGCGCCATGCCGTCCGGATAGCCCGCCACGGCGGCCTGCAACGAGCCGATCGCCGCCGCCGTGCACGCCGGGTCGACCGTCCGGGCCAGCTCGGTCAGCACCACGCCGGTCAACCCGCACAGGTCCGGCTCGTCGAAGAACCGCGCCCAGCCCGGCGCGGGGCCGGACGCGCGGGCGAACTCGTCGTGCGCGAGGTTCAGCAGCCGAATCGCCTCGCCCTTGTCGCCCAGCGCCGCGTGCGCCCACGCCTGGTTCGCGTGCAGCATCGCGGCGGCCCGCCGCGACCCCGCGCGACGTGCCGCGGACAACCCGTGCGCGAACGCCTCCAACGCCGCCCGCCGCCTGCCGCCGTGCAGCCACATCCGGCCGACGCGGTAGTGGATGTTGGCCTCCAGGTCGTGGTGGCCCGCCTCGCACGCCAGGCCCAGCGCACGGTCCCAGTGCCTGGCGGCGGCGCGCTCGCGGCCGGTGTCGAAGCACGTCCACGCGGCCAGGTTGTGCAGGTCGGCCAGCGCGACCAGCAGCCGTCCGCGCACCGCACCCGTGGCGTCGGCGTCCAGGTAGCGGTCGTGCCGCGCCGCGCAGCCGATCACCGCGTCACGGCACGCTCCGCCGCCCTCCCGGTAGTCCAACCCGCGCAGGCGTTCGGTCTCGGCTGCCAAGCGCTCCACGTCCCCGACGCCGATGTGTGCCGGGACGTGCTGAGGTTCTGCCATCGCCGCACCTCGCAATTCCACTAGAGCGGTGGAGGGGATCCATCTGGCATGTGGCTGCGGGGTACCCAGGGTGACATCGGCGGCATCTCGGCGGGAGCCGCCGTCAGGGGCCGGCCGGACCGGCGTCCGCTCGCGCGGGACGGGAGTTCGGCGAGCGTGAGTTCAGCGAGCGGCGCGCCACTGCGCGACGACGTGGTCCACGTCGAACGGCATCAGGTTCAGCGGCGGGCCGGACATCGGTTTGCGGATCGCCTCGTCGATCCTGGCGTTGATGTCGGCCAGGATCGACCTGACCTCGGCCTCGGTGCGGGCCCGCCCGGCGGCTTCGCGCGCGTCGGCCGCCTCCTTGCGCAGCAGCAGCGTCGGTGGCAGGGCGGTGCCCTCCTCGCGGCGCAGCTTCTCCTTGACCCACCACAGCTCGTCGTGCGGCTCGTGCAGCCCTTGCAGCGGCTTGCCCGCACCGGGCAGGTCGTCGAACTCGCCGCGGTCCTGCGCCTCGCGGATCTGCCGTTCGATCCAGGTCTCGAAGCCCACCCCGGCCGGTTTGCGCTGCGTCATGGCGCACCACCCCCTGTCGAGGGTACCGGCGGTGCCAGCCGGGCCGCCTTGTCGATCAGGTAGCGCTGCTCGGGGACGCTGGTCGTGCGGGCGGCGGCCGCGCGGTAGTGGGCCACGGCCCGCGGCACGTCCCCCGCCATCTCGTGCAGGTGGGCGCGGACGGCGTCGAGGCGGTAGTGGCCGGGCAGGCGGTCGTCCAGGGTGTCGATCACGGCCAGGCCCTCGGCCGGGCCGTGCACCATGGCCACCGCGACGGCCCGGTTCAGCGAGACCACGGGGTTGCCGGTCATCCGCTCCAGCAGCCCGTACATGCCGAGGATCTGCGGCCAGTCGGTGTCCTCGGCGCGGGCCGCGTCGTCGTGGATGGCCGCGATCGAGGCCTGCAACTGGTACTCGCCGATCGCGCCGCGCTCCAGCGCTCCCATGATCAGCCCGACGCCCTCGACGATCAGCGCCCGGTCCCACCGCGACCGGTCCTGCTCGGCCAGCGGGACCAGTTCGCCGTCCGGGCCGGTGCGCGCCGGCCTGCGGGCGTCGGTGAGCAGCATCAGCGCCAGCAGGCCCGCCACCTCCGGATCGGACGGCAAGCGGGCGTGCACGGCCCTGGTCAGCCGGATCGCCTCGCCGGACAGCTCGGTGCGGTGCAGCGCGCCGCCGACGCTGCTGGTGTAGCCCTCGTTGAAGATCAGGTACAGCACGTGCAGCACGGACCGCAGCCGGGCCGCGAACTCGTCCGGGCCGGGCAGGGCGAAGCTCGCGCCGCGCAGCTTCTGCTTGGCCCGGGTGATCCGCTGGGACATGGTCGCCTCGGGCACCAGGAACGCGTTGGCGATCTCCGCCGTGGTCAGACCGCCCACCGCGCGCAAGGTCAACGCGATGGCGGACGCGGGCGTCAGCTCCGGGCGGCAGCACAGGAACAGCACCACCAGCGTGTCGTCCCGGTCCACCGCGTCACCCGGCGCCGGTTCGCGGAACACCTCGTCCTCACGGCGGCGGCGCGCGGCCTCGCTGCGGACCAGGTCGGTCATCCGGCGCACGGCGGCCTGCACCAGCCAGCCGCGCGGGTTGTCCGGCACACCGTCCACGGGCCAGTGGCGCGCGGCGGCCAGCAGTGCCTCCTGCACCGCGTCCTCGGCCAGCGCGAAGTCGCCGAACCGGCGCGCGACCACGCCGAGGACCTGCGGCGCGCACCGGCGCAGCAGGTCCTCGACGGTCTCGCTCACAGGTCGGTCGACGCGGGCGCGGACATCAGCTCCCGCACCTCGATCGGCTGGCCGATCGGCACGCCGTTCGGCCCGGGCGCGGCGGAGGCCTGCGCCGCGATCTCCAGCGCGCGCTCCAGCGTGGCGTCGACCAGCCAGTAGCCCGCCAGCAGCTCCTTGGACTCGGGGAACGGGCCGTCGGTGATGACCGGCGTGCCGGACCCGGTGAACGTCACCGTCTTGGCCAGTTCCGGGCCGGCCAGGCCCTGGGCGTCGACCAGCTCGCCGTTCTCGGCCAGCTCCTTGCCCAGGTCCTGCTGGAAGCGGATGTGCGCGGCGATGTCCTCGCGCGCCCACTGGTCCATCGGGACGTCGCAGTTGGCGGCTGGGCCGTAGTTCATCAGGAGCAGGAACTTCGCCATGTCGGACTCCTAGGTGTTCGTGCGCCCATCTTGGCGCTTTCACCCTGTGGACGGAGCCGTGGCGGCACTCCCTACACGTTTGACTGTGACCTGAGTCACGTCTGACGGTCTCGCGGTTGCGCCTGAGGGCAGGCACAACCGCGAGGTCCCGTCAGGTCAGCGAGCAGACCGGTTTCGGCGGCACCCAGCCGGTGATGTCACCCGAACCGTTGAACCCGATCTTGATCGAGGTGGCGGGCGGGATGACGCCGTTCCAGGAGGCGTTGGTGACCGTCACGGTGGTGCCGCTCTGGCCGAACGTGCCGCTCCACCCCTGGGTCACCGCCGTACCGGGCTTCAGGTCGAACTGGAGGCGCCAGCTCCTGGTCGCCGACGCCCGGCCGTTGCGGATCTCGATCTCCGCCGAGAAACCTCCCTGCCACTGACTGATGATCTTGATGACGACGCCGCACTCGGTCGGCGGGACGGACGTCGTGGTTGTCGTCGTGGTTGTTGTTGTTGTTGTTGTGGTGGTCGTGGTGGGCGTGGTGCCGTTCAGCGCGGACACCACGGCCGGGATCCACCGGTTCGCGATCTTGCGATCACCGGACGCGTTCGGGTGAACGCCGTCGTAGGTGTCGCTGGACGTCGCGAACCCGGCCCACTGGTCGACCACGGTGATCGGCGACTGCGCGGTGGACTTGCCCGCCGCCCAGCCGGGGATCGCCGCGTTCAGGTCGACGACCCGCTGCGGGCACTCCGCGCACGCGCTCGCCGCCATCGGGATGATCTTGGCGACGAGCACCTTCATGCTCGGGTTGTTGGCCCGCATCTGGTCCACCAGCTTGCCGTAGGCGGCCAGGATCGTGGCGGTCGACCGGTTGCTCCACACGTCGTTGGTGCCGAAGTGCATGAGCACCACGTTCGGGTTGGTGGCGGCCAACCACCCGACGAGCTGGTTCTGGTCGGCCACCGCCGTGACCAGCGCGCCGCCGTGGCCCTCGTTCTCGCCGTCGTAGGCGAACCCGCAGCCGTCGCCGGCGCGGGTGCCCACGAAGTCGATGTTCGTGTGCCCGGCCGCCCGCAGGTCGCGGTCCAGCAGCGCCCGCCAGCACCCCGGCGACCCGGTGATCGAGTCGCCCAGCGCCATGATCCGCGTCGGCGCGGCGGCCTCGACCGCCTGGCCGGGCGCGGCCGGCAGCACGCCGACGAGGGTGGCCAACGCGCCTAAGAGCGCGACCAGTGCCGTCTTCCTCGACATCGCCGCCCCCTAGGCCGTCGTGCAGGCGGCGCCGTTGAGGGTGAACCCGGTGGGCGCCGAGTTCGTGCCGTTCCACGACCCGATGAAGCCGAAGCTGACCGAGCCGTTCACCGGGATGGTGCCGGTGTAGGACACGTTGGTCGCGCTCAGCGTCGCGCCGGACTGGGACGTGGTGGCGCCCCACGACTGGCTGACCGTCTGGCCGTTGGCCCAGGTCCAGCGCAGCGTCCAGCCGTTGACCGCGGCCGTGCCGGTGTTGGCGATCTTCACGTCGCCCTGGAAGCCGCCCTGCCACTGGCCCGCGACCTTGTAGGTGACCGCGCAGGAACCGCCACCGCCACCGGACTGGGTGGTCACGGTGACCGTGCCGGAACGGGTCGAGCGGTTGCCCGCCGCGTCCCGCGCGTACACGGCGAACGTGTAGGTGGTGTTGGCCGTCAGGCCGGTGAGGGTCGCGGACGCCGTGGCGGTGCTGGCGGCCGCGGTCTCCGTGGTGCCGCTGACGCGCACGACGTCGTAGCCGGTGACGCCGACGTTGTCGGTGGACGCGGTCCAGGACAGCGTGGCGCCGGTGGCCGTGACGCCGGACGCGGTCGGGGTGCCGGGCGTGGACGGCGCGGTGATGTCCGGGCCGGTGCCGCTGTCGTAGACGCTGGCCTGCCGGGAGGTCGCCTTGATGCCGTTCGCGCCGTTGATCGCGCGCTGGCCCCAGCTCGTGAGCTGGGCGGCGTTGAAACCGGTGACCATGTCGAGGTACTCGACGCCGCCGCCGTTGCCCGACCACGACCACGCGAGGTAGCCGAGCTTGAGCGACTGCGTGGTGGCGAAGATCGTGTCCTCGTCCGGGTTGCCGTCGGAGTGGTCGTGGCCGAACTCGCCGACCACGATCGGCAGCTTCGCCGTGACGAACCGGTTCAGGTAGTCGTTGATCTCCGCGGCCGTGTCGAACACGCCGTACATGTGGATGGAGAACACCGTGTTCTTCTGCGGGTCGGTGTCGAACACCGAGGCGGCGTTGTCGCGCATGGTGAAGGCCCAGTCCTGGCCCCAGTTCGGCGCGTCCACCATGATCGTGTGCTGGAAACCCGCCGCGCGCAGCGACGTGATGGCGTCCTTGGTGGCCTGGGTCCAGCCGGTGTAGCCGGAGTTGCCCCACGGCTCGTTGCCGATGTTGAGGATGACGTACTTCTCCTGGCCGGCCAGGGCGCTCTGGATGCTCTTCCAGTACTCCACGGCGCGGGCCAGGCTCACGGCGCCGCTCTGCTCCTGGTAGCCGGTGGTGTCGTGCACCTCCAGCACGCAGATGAGCTTGTTGGCCTTGCACTGGCTGATGACGCCTGCGACGTCGGTGGCGGAGTTGAGCGTCCACCGGTCGCCGGAGCTGAGCACCACGCGGACCGTGTTGGCTCCGGTGGCCTTGATGTCCTTGAGGGCCTGGGTGGTGCGGTCGGTGTACCAGGTGTGCGCGTGGTTCACGCCACGCATCACGAAGTCGTTGCCGTTGGCGTCGAGCAGACGCCCGTTGCTGACGGTGAACCCGGCCGCGGCGTGTGCCGGCACCACCGTCAGCAGTGACAGGACCAAGGCGGCGACGGCCGCGCCGACCAAGGCGAATCGCTTGCGCATGGATGTACCTCGCGTAGTTGTCGACGTTGACGTAGCGAGCGCAGGGCAGCGCACCTGCCTGCGGCAGGCTCCAACACCAAAGCAATTAACCGCTTAAGTGTCAACGGTGTCATCCGCCGGAATCCCGGCCTCTCCCCCACCCGCGCACCGACCGCCGGGCACACCTGAACCGACGTTCTGGAACCGCTCCCAGAACGCCTCCCCGCCAGTCTCCCCCACCACCACCCTCCCGCCAACCCCCACCTTCCCGCGAGTCGAACCCTCAGGTCCCGTGAGTCGAACCTCCAGGTCCCGCGTGTCCTACGTTCAGGTCCCGCGTGTCCTACGTTCAGGCCCTCTGAATTCAACGCTCAGGACACGCGACCTGGGGATTTGCGGCATGACGGCGTGCCGCGACGCGAACGTAGGACACGCGCGTCCTGAACGTTCGACACGCGGGACCTGAACGTTCGACACGCGGGACCTGAGCGTTCGACTCACGAGACCTGAAGGTTCGACACGCGGGACCTGAGCGTTCGACTCACGAAGGGGGGTGGGAGGTGCTCGAGCGGGGGACCAGTTCCGGGTCGGAGGTCTTGACCTGGTCGGGCGGGGCGCCGTTGATCACGTCCAGCAGCAGGCGGACGGCGGCGGCGCCGCGTTCGGCGATCGGGCGGCGGACCGCGGACAGGGCCGGGCGGACCAGGCGGCACAGGGCCGAGTCGTCCCACGCGACGAGGGACAACTGCTCGGGCACCGACAGCCCCAGCTCGTGCGCCACGCCCAGGGCGGACACGGCCATCACGTCGTTGTCGAACACCAGAGCGGTGGGCACGGTGCCGCTGGTCAGCACCCGCCGCGTCACGCGCGCCGCCGCCTCGTCGGAGTAGTCCGCGTGCACGACCCGCGCGTCGGGCAGGTTCAACCGCGCCGCCGCCGTGGTGAACGCGCGGGACCGGGTCTGGGTGTGCACGAACTTCGTCGGACCCGCGACCCGGACGATGCGCCGGTGCCCGAGCGCCACCAGGTACTCCAGCACCTCCTCCACGGCCGGCTCGTCGTCGGTCCACACGCACGGCAGCTCCGGCACGACCGGCTCCCCGAGCACGACCGCCGGCAGCCGCAGCTCCTGCACCAGCTCCACCCGCGGGTCGTTCTGGACCAGGTCGACCAGCAGCACGCCGTCCACCCGCCGCTCGCCCCACCACCGCCGGTACGCCGCCAGCTCGGCCGCCGAGTTGTCCGTCACCTGGAGCAGCAACGACGTGGGCCCGCCCGCCAACGCCCCCTGGATGCCGGAGATCAACTGCATGAAGTACGGCTCCACGCCGATCACCCGCGCCGGCCGGTCCACGACGAGCCCGATCGCGTTCGCCCGACCGTCGCTCAACGACCGCGCCGCGCTGCTGGGCACCCAGCCGAGGCGGTCGGCGATGTCCATGATCCGGCGGCGCGTCGGCTCGGAGACACCCGGCCGGTTGTTGAGCGCGTACGACACCGCGCCGGTGGACACCCCCGCGGCCTTGGCGATGTCCGAGATGGTCGGACGCTTCCCTACCACCCGCGCCTCCTCGGTCGGTGATCAATAAGTCTAGACCGCCGCACCCCCGGCCCGGCCCGGTAGGCTGATTAAGCGCTTAACGGATAATGTGAAAGGGGACCGCCGTGCCCTGGTTCGACCTCTCCGAGCGGGAGTTGGCGCTGTACCGGACCGACACCGCCGAACCGGACAACCTCGACCTGTGGTGGAAGACCCGGTTGGAGGACGCCCGCGCCGCCGCGCTCCCCCCGGTGCTCACGCCCTACGCGGCCGACGCGTACGGCCCGCTGTCGGTCTGGGACGTCGAGTTCTCCGGCTACGGCGGCGACCGGGTGCGCGGCTGGTACATCCGACCCGCCGGGTCCGGCGTCGAGTCGCTGCCCACGGTCGTCTGCTACATCGGTTACGGCGGCGGGCGCGGCCTGCCCTCGGAGCACGCGCTGCTGCCGTCGGTCGGCTACGCGGTGTTCGTGATGGACACCCGCGGGCAGGGCGGGCGGTGGACGCTCGGCGCCACCCCGGACTCCGGTTTCGCGGGCCCCGAGCACCCGGGCGTGATGACGCGCGGCATCGCCAGTCCCGAGACCTACTACGTCACGCGCCTGATGGTGGACGCCGCACGCGCCGTCGAAGTGGCCGCGTCCCTCGACGGGGTGGACGAGACGCGGATCGCGGTGTCCGGTGGGAGCCAGGGTGGCGGGCTGGCGCTGGCCGCCGCCGCGCTCAACGGCGAAGCGGTGAAGGTCTGCCACGCGGACGTCCCGTTCCTGTGCGACTTCCAGCGCGCCGTCACCCTCACCGACGCCGAGCCGTACGCGGAGATCGCGAAGTTCCTGGCGCAGCACGTCGACCTGATCCCGGCCGCGCTCGACACGCTGCGGTACGTGGACGGCGCCTTGCTGGCCAAGCGGATCACGGCGACGTCTCTGCTCAGCGTCGGCCTGATGGACGAGGTGTGCCCACCGTCCACGGTGTACGCGGCCTACAACGAGATCACCGCGCCGAAGGAGATGGCGGTGTTCCCGTTCAGCGGCCACACCACTCCGCGCGTGCACGACGAACGCAAGTTGCGGCACCTGCGCGCGCACCTGTGAGTGGAGGCGGGGCGTGAGGGGGACCACCGCCATAGTCCCCCTCACGCCCCAGCCCGGTCAGTGGACTCGGCGGCTCTCCGGAGGTCCCAGGTAACTGGGCCTGAGGCCTCCCGTGTCCACGACCAGCTTCTGGACCACCACGGTGGGGTCGACCACCCACACCTTGAGCGTGTGCACGCCCGCGGCGAGGTGGTGCCCGGTGGCGGTTCGGTTGACGTTGTCGGAGGTGTTGCGCTCCCACTCGCGGTTCATGGCGGTGTCGTCCGCGCCGGTGGCGGCGGTGATGTCGACGACCTGCGGCGGCTGGTCGTCGAACGACACCCCGTACCGCAGCCCGGGGCGACCGGGCAGCACCGGGTTGCGCGGCGACAGGTACGCCCACACGGTCACCGGCCCGGTGGACCGCACGGTCAGCTCGTACTCCAGGCGCGGACCGGTGGGTTCGCGGCTCGGCGCGGTCACCGGGAACGGCTGCACGCCGTCGCCGGTGCGGCCGAGGCCGGGGATCCGCCGCCACCGCACGCCGTCGCCGTCCACGACGCGGGTCGCGTGGGCGGCCTCGATGGAGACGTACCCGTTGGCCTCCACGAAACCCCGCGGGTCGACCAGGTCGTTCTCCACCACCGCCCGCACGGTCACCTCCGCGCCCGCACCGGTGATGGTGACGGGCACCTCGGTGCACCCCTTCGGTGCCCGCGACCAGTCGACCCGCACGTCCAGCCGGACCTGCTCGTGGACCGTCCCGTGCGGCCGGTCGACCTCCAGCCACGCCGCGCCGGACGTGACCCGGTAGTCGAACGGGACCGCACCGCGGTTGAACACGTCGACGTACTGCCCCGGCTGCGACTGGTGCGGGCTGAACGCGGGCAGCGTCGGCGACCCGCCCGCCGCGGGCCACCACCGGTCCGAGCCGTCGACGGCCACGCCCAACTCGGCCACGTGCGGCAGCTCGACCCGCCGCACGGCCGGGAACACCTCGTCCGGCAGCACCCGGTCGTCGCGCTCCGGCTGCTGCCACGACGCGCTGGGACCGTACCGCGCGACGTCGCCGTAACCGATCTTCGGCTGCGTTTGGAAGCCGTTCCACTTCCCGCCCGCGAGCACGGTGTGGTAGTGCTCCGACATCGCCCGGTCGTCGGCGAACCGGGCATCGGTGATGTCGGCCAGCGCGTTGGCCGACGCACGCCCCTGCTCGGCGTAGAGCAGGTTGGTGAACTCGGCCAGCCGCAACGCGTACAGGTTCGCGGTCGCCTTCACGGGGTAGAGGACCAGTTGGTAGTAGGCGTCCTGTTCGGACCGGGGGAGCGTGCCGCGGATGCGTTCGGCCTCGTCCGCCAACCGCTGCCACCGCTCGGTGACGCGGTCGATCTCGCGGTAGTCGGTCAGGCTGAACGGTGACGCCTGGTCGTCGTACGTGACCGCCGTCCCGTCGGCGGTGGCCCTGCGGTTGAGCAGTTCCGGCTTGCGCATGGACTGCAGCGCGCCGTACTCGCGCAGGACCGAGGCGATCTCGACCGCCCGGGAGCCGAAGTTCTGCGCCGCGTAGCGCTCCTCCCACTCCCCCAGCGCCTCCGCGGGCCAGCGGTGCGGGTCCCAGGCGTAGTCCAGGAAGAACTGCAACGGCAGCTCGTTGCCTTTCACGTCGCCCGCGTTGACGACCCACAGCCGGTCGACGCCGTACTCGTAGGACTGGTGCAGCTGGTCCCGGACGTTCGCCAGCGGGCTGGTGTCGACCCACTTGTAGTTGCGCCCGCCGCCGACGTAGTCGAAGTGGTAGTACAGGCCGTGACCGCCGGCGCGCCCGGGCGACGACGGGTCGGGCAGCTTGCGCATGTTGCCCCAGTTGTCGTCGGCGAACACGACGGTCACGTCGTCCGGCGGCCGCAGCCCCTGTTCCCAGTAGCGCTGGACCTCCTTGTAGAGGGTCTGCACCTGCGGGACGTCCGCCATGCCCTCGCGGGCCAGGATGTCCCGTTGCGAGGCCAGGATCTCCCGCATCAGCTCGATGCCGTCGCCGTCGGACAGGCTCGCGTCGCCGTTGCCGCGCATGCCGAGGGTCACCACGCCCTCGAAGCCCTCGTCCTTCATCCGCCGCACGCCGTCGGCCCAGTAGCGCTCGATGGCGGCGCGGTTGCGGCGGAAGCTCCACTCCCCGTTGCCGCCGTACGGGTCGCCCTCGCCGGGCCTCGCGTGCCGGTTCCACTCCTCGATGCCGCGCATCATCGGCGCCTCGTGCGAGGTGCCCATGACGACGCCGTACGCCTTGGCGGTCGCGTGGTTGAGCGGGTCGTCCTCGGCGAACGCCCGCCCCCACACCGCGGGCCACACGTAGTTGGCCTTGAGCCGCAACGCGGTCTCGAAGACCTTGGCGTAGAAGTGGTGGTTGAAGCCCGCGGGGAAACCCGGCGCGTGGCCGGGGCCGAAGTGCCCCGGCGCCCAGGTGCCCAGCGCCGGGTTCTCGTCGTTGACGAAGAACCCGCGGTACTTCACCGCGGGCGTGCCCTGACCGTGCCTGCCCGGCAGCACGTGCAGCTCGGCGCGGTGGGCCGGGGGGACGTCGGCCCACCAGTACCAGGGCGACACGCCGATCTCGCGGGACACGTCGTACGCCCCGAAGATGGTGCCCCGCTGGTCGCTGCCCGCGATGACGAACGCCCGCCGCACACCCGGCAGCGGGTCGTGCACGACCTGCTGGAGCGAGGTCTCCCACCGGCCCGCGATGCCGGACACGTCGAGCTTGCCGCGCTCGACCAGGTCGGCGATCAGCGGGCTGCGACCGACCGTGCCGACGATGACCACGTCACCGCCCGGCACCGCGGCCGGATCGTCGGCCGACGTGATCCCCTGCCGCACGCCGGTGACGCGTTCGACGTCGTCACGCAGGTCACCGACCACGCGCACGACGCCGGGGTGGTCGGCGTCGCTGACCACGAAGGCGGCGACCTCGCCCCGGGACGCCAACGGGAAGCGCTCCCGTCCCGGGGCGTCGACGACGTACCCCTCGACCCGGGACGGGCCGGTCGGGGTGGGCGTCGCCGCCGCCGGCGCCGCGGGCACGGGGTGCGCCGGCGGCGCCGACAAGGGCACCAACCTCATGGGTCACCTCATCGTGACGTGGTGGTCGGAAGGGTCAGCGGGCGGTGGTGGTCACCGGGGTCACCAGCACGCGGTCGTGGCCGACCACGCGCGGCTCGCCGGTGAGGGCGACCTCGTGCTCCCAGCGGATGTCCTTGCTGGAGCAGCCCACCTGCAGCACGACGTCACCGGTCTCCACGACCCGCTTGCCGTCCCGACCGGTGAACGAGGTGCGGTCGGCGTGCAGCCGGAACGTCACCTCGGTGGCCGCGCCCGCCTCCAGCTCGACCCGCGCGAAGCCGACGAGCTGGCGCACCGGGCGGGTGACGCTCGCGACCGGGTCGTGCAGGTAGAGCTGCACGACCTCGGCGCCGGCCCGGTCCCCGGTGTTGCGCACCAGGCACGACACCTCGACCTCGCCGTCGGTCGGGAACTGCGCGCCGCCGGCGAAGTCCGACAGCTCGAACGTCGTGTACGACAGGCCGTGCCCGAACGGGTAGGCGGGCGACGGGTCGACCGAGCTGACCCCGCCCGGACCGCCCAGCGGCGGGTGCAGGTAGGTGGTCGGCTGGCCGCCGGGGCCGCGCGGCACCTGCACGGGCAGCTTGCCGGACGGGTTGACGCGTCCGCTGAGCACGCCGGCGACCGCGCCCGCGCCCTCTTCGCCCGGGAAGAACGCCTGGACGATCGCCGCCGGCCGGTAGGAGCCGAGCGCGTAGGGGCGGCCGGTCAGCAGCACCAGCACCACCGGCACGTCCAGCGCGAGCAGCCGCTCCAGCAGCTCCCCCTGCACGCCCGGCAGGTTCAGGTCCTCCGCGTCGCAGCCCTCGCCGGACGTGCCGCGGCCGAACAACCCGGCCCGGTCGCCCAGCACGGCCAGCACCACGTCGGCCTCGCGCGCCACCGCGACCGCGTCCTCCAGGCCCGACCGGTCGTCGCCGTCGACGTCGCAGCCCTTGGCGGTGGTCACCGCGGCGTCCGGGAACTCCTTGCGCACGGCCTGCAGCATCGTGTCCATCTCGACGCCGAGCGCGACCTCGGGGTGCTGCACGCCCACGTGGTTCGGGAAGGCGTAGCAGCCCATCAGGGCCAGCAGGTCGTCCGCGCACGGGCCGACCACGGCGACCTTGCCCGCGTCACGCAGCGGCAGCACGTCGCCCGCGTTGTCCAGCAGCACCACGGAGCGCTCGGCCATCGTGCGGGCCAGGTCGCGCAGCGCGGGCGGGTCGAGGTCGACCGGCTCGCCGCGCAGCACCGCGGGCGAGTCCGGCTGCCAGCCCTCGTCCAGCAGGCCGAGTTCGCACTTCTGGGTGAGCACGCGCGTCACCGCCTGGTCGACCAGCGCCTCGTCCACCCGGCCGGAGCGCACCAGCTCGGCCAGCGGCTCGCCGTAGCAGCGCACGCTGGGCAGCTCGACGTCGATGCCGGCGGCCAGCGCCAGCGCGGCGGCATCGCCCGGCGAGCCCGCGATGGCGTGCGCGGTCTCCAGGAACGACACCGCGAAGTAGTCCGCGACCACCACGCCGGTGAAACCCCACTGGCCCCGCAGCAGGTCG
Organism: Saccharothrix saharensis; assembly: GCF_006716745.1. NCBI lineage: Bacteria > Bacillati > Actinomycetota > Actinomycetes > Pseudonocardiales > Pseudonocardiaceae > Saccharothrix > Saccharothrix saharensis. The sequence continues at coordinate 2,209,940 of NZ_VFPP01000001.1, forward strand.
GTGAGCAGGGCGGGGTCCGCGGCGGGCGGCACGCCGTCGACCTCGGCGTAGGAGTTCATCACCGAGCGGGCACCGCCCAGGCGCAGCGCCATCTCGAACGGCGGCAGCACGACGTCGGCGAACTCGCGCGGGCCCATGTGCACCGGCGCGTGGTTGCGCCCGCCGCGCGAGGCCGAGTAGCCCGCGAAGTGCTTGAGCGTGGCCACGATGCCGCTGGACTCCAGGCCCTTGGTGTAGGCGGCACCGAGGAGACCGACGAGGTACGGATCCTCGCCGATGGTCTCCTCGGTGCGTCCCCAGCGCGGGTCGCGCGTCACGTCGAGCACCGGCGCCAACCCCTGGTGGACGCCGACGTCGCGCATCGCGAGACCCACCTCGCGTGCCATCCGCTCGACCGTCTCCGGGTCGAAGGAGGCGCCCCACGCGAGCGGGGTCGGGAAGACGGTGGCCTGCCACGCGGTGAAGCCGGACAGGCACTCCTCGTGCGCCATGGCGGGGATGCCGAAGCGGGTGTTGGCGACCAGCTTGCGCTGCGTCTCGGCCAGCACCTTCGCGCCGACCAGCGGCTCGACCGGTCCCGTGCCGAACACCCGGGTCAGCTGGCCGAGGCCGGGCTTGGTCAGCTCGTCCCACGGCGGCAGCGGCTCGGCGAACTCGTGCTGGGCGGGCGCGACCTCCTCACCCTCGGAGATGCCCACCCACACGCCCACCAGCTGGGCCAGCTTCTCCTCCAGGGTCAGCTCGGCCAGCAAGGCGGCGACCCGCTCACCGGTCGGCTTTCCGGGATCGGCCCAGGGGTTCAGCACGGCGGCTCCTTCGTTGACGATCGGACGACGAGTTCGGTGGCCAGTTCCACCCGTTCGGTCTCCACGGGGCGACCCGCGATCAGGTCGGCGAGCATCCGGCCCGCGTGGCGGCCCATCTCGGTCAGTGGCTGGCGCACGGTGGTGAGGGCGGGCGAGGACCACACCGCGACCGGCAGGTCGTCGAACCCGACCACGCTCAGGTCGTGCGGCACGGACAGGCCCACGACGCGGGCCGCCTCGATCACGCCTAAAGCCTGCTCGTCGTTGCCGGCGAAGATCGCCGTCGGCCGGTCCGGCAGCGCCAGCAGCTCGGCCGCGCGGCGGAACCCGCCCTCGTGCTTGAAGTCGCCGTGCTTGACCAGTTCGGGGTTGAACGCGATGCCCGCGCGGTCCAGCGCGGCGCGGTAGCCGTCGACCCGCGCGCGGCTGCACAGCATCCCGGCCGGTCCGCCGATGACGCCGACCCGGCGGTGGCCGAGGCGCAGGAGGTGTTCGGTGGCGGCCAGGCCGCCCGCCCAGTTGGTGGCGCCGACGCTGGGCACGTTCGGCTGCGGCAGGTCGACCGGGTCGATGACCACGACGGGGATGCGGGAGTTGGCCAGCACGCGGCGGTCGGCGGCGGTCAGCTGGGAGGTGACCAGGAGCGCTCCCGCGCGCCTGGCCTCGACCAGCGACGCCGCCCACGACGTGTGCTGACGGGGTTTGTCGGTGGACGACACCACGACGTGCAGCCCGGTGTCGACGACGCCACGGATGATCTCCACCGCCCAGGGGCTGTCCAGGGCGGTGAACACGAGGTCCACCAGGAGGTGCCCGGAGGCCCTGCGGGACCCGACCGGCACGTAGTCATACTCGGCCAGGAGCTGCCGCACGCGGGCCCGGGTCTCTGCGCCGACGTCGTCCTTCCCGTTGAGGACTTTGGACACCGTCGGGAGAGACACCCCCGCTGCTGCAGCAATCGTGGCCAACGTGGCTCGACGCATGGGCCGATAGTATCGAAACTCGATCGAAACACAAGAGTGACCTCCTGACGTGCAGAAACACTACCTAGACGCGCCGAATGGTGACGCTTGACACCGGTTGGACACCGGCCTAAGGTCTGCGCAAGTCGTGGATGTTTCGAAATGTTTCGATGCCACGAACAAATCCGCAGCGTGGCAGAAGGGTGGCGGTCGCATGTCCCGCCGTTCATGGGTGCGTCCCCTCATCGCGATGGGGCTAGTCGCCGTGACAGCAGTGGTGTCCGCGTGTGGCACGTCCGGTCCGGGCGAGTCGAACGCCGGCGCTCTGAAGATCTGGGCGCTCGAGGACCCGGTCCTCAACAAGATCGAGAACAAGTCGATCGACTCGTTCAAGGCGGGTGGCGGCAACGCCTCGCTGGAGACGTTCGGCAACGACCCGTACAAGCAGCGGCTCCGGGTGGCCATCGGCTCCCCGCAGGCCCCCGACCTGTTCTTCAACTGGGGCGGTGGCAACCTCAAGGAGTACGTCGACGCCGGCAAGGTCGCCGACCTCACCCAGGTGCTCGAGGAGAACAAGGCCGCGAAGGACGCGTTCATCCCCAGCGTGCTGAACGGTGCCAAGCTCGGCGACAAGTACTACGGCGTGCCGATGCGCGGCATGCAGCCGGTGCTGCTGTTCTTCAACAAGAAGGTGTTCACCGAGGCGGGCGCCCAGCCGCCGACGACGTGGGACGAGCTGCTCGCGGTCGTCGACACCTTCAAGGCCAAGGGCATCACCCCGATCGCCCTGGCCGGCACGCAGGCGTGGACCGAGCTGATGTGGGCCGAGTACGTGCTCGACCGCGTGGCGGGTCCCGAGGTGTTCAAGAACATCCGGGACAAGGGCCCCGAGGGCTGGAAGGACCCGGCCGTGGTCGAGTCCATGACCAAGCTCAAGGACCTCATCGACCGCGGCGCGTTCGGCAGCAACTTCGCCTCCGTCGGCTACGACGCCGGTGGCGCGTCGACCATCCTGGCGCAGGGCAAGGCCGCCATGCACCTCATGGGTTCGTGGGAGTACACCAACCAGCTCGACCAGAGCCCGGACTTCGTGAAGAACGGTGACCTGGGCTGGATCGCGTTCCCGTCGATCCCCGGCGGCAAGGGCGACGCGGGCAACCTCGTCGGCAACGTGAGCAACTTCTACTCCGCCACCCAGGATTCGAAGAGCCTGGACGCGGCCAAGAAGTTCGTCACCACCGAGCTGCACAAGGACTCCTACATCGAGGCCCTGGTCGAGGCCGGTGACGTCCCGCCGGTGGTGGGCGCCGAGGAGAAGCTGAAGAAGTCGCCGAACCCGGAGTACGCGTCGTTCATCTACGAGCTGGTGCTGGACTCGAAGAACTTCCAGCTGTCCTGGGACCAGGACCTGCCCGCCGATGACGCGACCTTCATGCTCACGCAGCTCCAGGAGTTCTTCCTGGGCAAGGTCTCGCCGCAGCAGTTCGTCGACGCGGTGGCCGCGCGCTGATGTCGTCCCAGCGGCCTTCGGCCTGGTATGCCGTGCCGGCGTTCGCGTTCTTCGCCCTGTTCGCCGCGTTGCCCATGCTGCTCGTGATCTACCTGAGCTTCACCGCTTGGGACGGTCTGGGCACGCCGGCGCTCAACGGGGGCGAGAACTGGTCCCGGCTGCTCGAAGACAGCGAGGCTCGCGCCTCGGTGTGGCGGACCCTGGTGCTGATGGTCGTGTCGTGGCTCGTCCAGACCCCGATCGCGTTGCTGATCGGGGTCTGGGCGGCCGGCAAGCAGCGGTCCCGGGCGGTGCTCAGCTCGATCTTCTTCCTGCCGCTGCTGCTGTCCACGGCCGCCATCGCGTTGTTGTGGCAGGCGCTGCTCGAGCCGAACTTCGGCGCGTTCGTCGGCGGACCGCTGTTCCTCGGCGACCCCGACATCGCGCTCTACACGGTGGTGCTCGTGATCTCGTGGCAGTTCATCCCGTTCCACACCCTGCTCTACCAGGGCGCGGCACGGGCGGTGCCCGCCTCGCTGTACGAGGCGGCGACGATCGACGGCGCCTCGCGGGTGAGCAAGTTCCGGCACATCACGCTGCCGCAGCTGCGCTACACCGTGGTCACGTCGTCGGTGCTGATGCTGGTCGGCTCGCTGACCACGTTCGACACCGTGCTGATCCTGACCAACGGCGGACCGGGCACCGCGACCCGCATCCTGCCGCTGCACATGTACATCACCGGCTTCAGCGGGTTCGAGATGGGCTACGCGAGCACGATCGCGGTCGTGCTGGTCGTGCTCGGCACCGCGCTGTCGCTGGCGGTCATGCGCTGGAGCGGGTTCCGCCAGATGAGCAGCCAGCAGGAGGGGTCGTGAAGTCTCGTCCCAACTGGCCCGCCGGGCTGTTCGCCCTGGTGTGGCTGGCGATCGTCGTCGGACCGCTGCTCTACCTGGTCACGGTGTCGCTGCGCACGCGCGCCGAGTACCTGGGCAAGAGCGTGTGGGAGATGCCGGACGCGTTGTCGCTGGACAACTACGTCACGGTGCTCACCGGCGGCTTCGGCCAGTACCTGCTGAACAACGTGATCGTGACCGTCGCGACGGTGGCGATCGTGGTGCTGGTGACCGTGCCCGCCGCGTACGCGGTGGTGCGCAACACCAGCCCGTTCGTGCAGCGCGGTTTCACCCTGCTGCTGATGGGCCTCGCGATCCCCGCGCAGGCGACGATCATCCCGGTCTACCTGATGATCACCCGGATGCAGCTGTACGACACGTTGACCGCGATCATCCTGCCGACGGCGGCGTTCGCGCTGCCGGTGGCGATGCTGGTGCTGGTCAACAGCCTGCGTGACGTGCCGCGCGAGCTGTACGAGGCGCAGGCGATCGACGGCGCCGGGCCGATGCGGGTGCTCGTGTCGCTGGTCCTGCCGCTGGCGCGGCCGGCGATCATGACGGTCGTCGTCTACACCGCGCTGAACGCGTGGAACGGGTTCCTCTTCCCGTTGGTGCTCACCCAGTCGGAGTCGTCGCGGGTGCTCACCCTCGGGTTGTGGGACTTCCAGGGGCAGTTCGGCACGAACGTGCCCGCGCTGCTCGCGGCCGTGACGCTGTCCGTGCTGCCGATCTTCGTGGTGTACCTGATCGGGCGGCGGTTCCTGCTCAGCGGCCTCACGGCCGGTTTCGGCAAGTAGTCCACCCCCTCGGCTGGAGGAAGGCTCATGCGGGACGTCGCACCCGTTCCGGCCGCGGACACCGCTGCCGCCGCACCCGCGGCGGCAGCGGAGCCGACCCTGCGGCAGCTCGCCGCGCGGCACGACCTCGCGTTCGGCACGGCGGTCGCCATGGCGGCGCTGGCGGACGACGCGGAGTACCGCACGTGGGTGGCGGCGCAGTTCGACACCGTCACCGCCGAGAACGAGATGAAGTGGGCCGCGCTGGAGCCCGCGCGGGGTCGGTACGAGTGGGGCCCGGCGGACGCGCTGGTCGCGTTCGCGGAGGCCCACGGGCAGCGCGTGCGCGGGCACACGCTCGTCTGGCACAACCAGAACCCGGCGTGGCTGGCGGACGTGCCGCGGGACGAGCTGGGCGCCGTGCTGAAGGACCACGTCCAGACGACCGTGCGGCGGTTCCGGGGTCGGATCTGGCAGTGGGACGTGGTGAACGAGGTGTTCGAGGACGACGGGACGCTGCGCGACACCGTCTGGCTGCGGGCGCTCGGTCCCGGCTACATCGCGGACGCGTTCCGGTGGGCGCACGAGGCCGACCCGGACGCGCTGCTGTTCTACAACGACTACGAGGTCGAAGAGGTCAACGCCAAGAGCGATGGCATGTACGACCTCGTGCGCGAGTTGGTGCGACAGGACGTGCCGATCCACGGCGTCGGCGTGCAGGGCCACCTCACCGCGGACCACGCGCCGCTGACGATGCGGGAGAACCTGGGGCGGTTCGACGCCCTCGGCCTGCGCACGGCGGTGACGGAGGCGGACGTGCGGATGCCGCTGCCCGCCGACCCGGTGAAGCTCCAGGCCCAGGCGAACGTGTACCGCACGGCGCTGGACGCGTGCCTGCGGACGCCGGGCTGCCTGTCGTTCACGGTCTGGGGGTACACGGACAGGTACTCCTGGGTGCCCGGGTGGTTCGAGGGTGATGGTGCGGCCACCATCCTCGACGAGGACTTCGCGCCCAAGCCCGCTCACCGGGCGTTGCGCGACGGTCTCTCGTCCGGCGGCCGGCGTCGCCGGGACTGACCCGACCGGCTCGGGCCCGCCACTCCTCTCCCAGCGGGCCCGAGCCTCCCCGACGTTGAACTCACCGGTCCTGAGCGTTCGACACTCGGGACCTGGAGGTTCGACACTCGCGAGTGTCGAACGCTCAGGTCCCGTGAGTCGAACGCTCGCGTAGGCCGAGTTCGACGTTCGGGGAAGTCTCATTTGGCCGTGAGGACGGCGATACGTTGCGGTAACCTCGAAGTGCGGCCAAGTGGGAGCAACCGGACATTCGACAGTTTCGATCTGAGTATCGATTGTTTCGACCCGGTTACGCGCACTCCGAGTGACGAACAACCCACCACCGCTCCCCCGCGTCCAGCGGCCGGAACTGGGCGGGGCTGCCGTAGACTGCGCTCATGCCGACCAAAGCCGACCCGTCACCCTCGGATGGCACAGCCTCGGGCAAGATCACCATTGCCGCCATCGCGGCAGAGGCCGGGGTCTCGGTTCCGACTGTTTCGAAAGTGATGAACGGTCGCGCGGACGTCGCACCGCACACCCGCGAACGGGTCGAGGCGATCATCCGACGGCACGGCTACCAGCGCCGGGCGGACGAGCGGTCGCGTCGGTCCAACCTGGTGGAACTGATGTTCCACGAGCTGGAGAGCGCCTGGGCGCTGGAGATCATCCGGGGCGCGGAGCAGGTCGCCGCCGAGCAGGGCCTGGCACTGGTGCTGTCGGAGTCCCAGGGCAGGCTCACGCCCGGCCACGGCTGGCTGGAGGGCGTGATCGCCCGCAAGCCCCTGGCCGTGATCTCCGTCTTCTCCGACCTCACGTCCTCGCAGTTGGCGAAGCTGCGCGCGCGGGACATCCCGGTCGTCGTGGTCGACCCCATCGGCGAACCCCAGTTGGAGACGCCCTCTATAGGAGCCACCAACTGGAACGGCGGCCTCACCGCCACCCGCCACCTGATCGAACTCGGCCACCGCCGCATCGCCATGATCGGCGGCCCGGAGCGGGTCCTGTGCAGCCGCGCCCGCGTGGACGGCTACCGCGCCGCGCTGGAGACCGCCGGACTGGCCTACGACCCGGCGCTGGTCCGCTACGGCGACTTCCACGTCGAGTCCGGCCGGGCCCAGTTCGCGCCGCTGCTCGACCTGCCGGACCCGCCCACGGCCGTCTTCGCCGGGTCGGACCTGCAAGCCCTCGGCGTCTACGAGGCCGCACGCGCGGCCGGCCTGCGCATCCCGGAAGACCTCAGCGTCATCGGCTTCGACGACCTCCCGGTCGCGCAGTGGGTGGGCCCGCCGCTGACCACGGTCCGGCAGCCGCTGCAGGACATGGCCGCGGCGGGCACCCGTCTCGCCATCACGTTGGCACGTGGTGAAGAGCCCGAACACCGCCGAATCGAGCTTGCCACCACGCTGGTGGTGCGTCAGAGCACCGCCGCGCCACGCTGACGAGCCGCCTCTAGTGGTGGTGGCCCGGTTTCTGGACGTAGGTGCACCCGTCCGCCTCCGCGGGCAGCGTGTGCCCCACGTCCGCACCGGTCACCACCGATGTGCAACGCAGTTCGTGCAGTCCCAGCAGTTCCAGGCCCAGCGTGCCGCTGAGCGCGAAGCCGTTGCCGAACCCGAAGTCCGGGTTGTCCGACACCTCGCCGCTCGCCATCGCGCCCTGCCACGCCTGCTGGAAGTCCTTCAGCTTCTCGCGCTGGAACACCACCAGCCCGAGCCTCTCGTACGGCCCCGCCGCGCACGTCGCCCACTCCACCACGTAGGGCGCGTAGAGCTTCGCCCGCAGCGGCCCGACGAAGTCGGCGAACTCCTGCATCGTCCGCGGCGCCACCTCGTCGCACTGCCCGGTCTTCTCCTCGACCCACCGGCCGACCTCGACCGAGGTGGCCAGGGGCGGGCCGAGGGCGTTGGCCCCCAGCCCGTTGGCGCCGACCAGGCCGGCGGAGTCGGTCGCCGCCGAGGAGCAGGCGACCGACCCCACCAGGAGCGCGACCAGGGCCGCGCACCGCCCCAACATCAGGCCGCGGCGCAGGAAGCGCCGTTGAGGGCGAACGACGCCGGGTTCGCGGGTGCCCCCTGCGACGTCCCGTTGAACCCGAAGCTCACCGTCTGGCCCGGCTGGATGTTCTGGTTCCAGCTGGCGCCCTTCGCGGTGGCCTTGCCCGCCGCGACGGCGACCTCGGCCGACCACGCCTGGGTGATCCCCTGACCCGAGGGGACGTCCCAGACCAACTGCCACGCGCTGACCGCGCTGGTGCCCGTGTTCTTCACCGACACGTTCGCGGTGAAGCCGCCGGACCACTGGCTGGGCACGCTGTAGGTCACCGAGCACGCGCCCGGCGTCGTGCCGCCGCCCGTGGCGGTCCGCACCGACACGACCGCGGACGGCGGCGACGTGTTGCCCGCCGCGTCCCGCGCCACCACGTAGAACTGGTAGGCGGTGTCCGCCGTGAGACCGGTGACGGTGGCCGTCGTGCCCGAGGCCGTCGCGACCGCCACGTCGGTGGCGCCCGCCTCGCGGTAGACCGTGTAGCCGCTGACGCCGCGGTTGTCCGACGCCGCCGACCAGCTCAAGGACACGGCGTTGGCCGTGGCGGTCGCGACGGGCGTGCCGGGAGCCGTCGGTGCCTGGGTGTCACCGCCGCTGTCGCCGCCGGTGAAGTTCACGTCCGAGCAGCTGTAGAACGCCTCGGGGCTGTCGCTGCGCTGCCAGATCGAGTAGATGATGTGGCGGCCGGTCTTGTTGGGCAGCGTGCCGTTCCACGAGTACTCGCCGCTGCCCAGCGGCGGGTTGACGACGCTGTCGAACGGCGCGGGCTCCAGGTCCGACCACTTCAGCGGCTGCGTGACGTCGAAGCCGTCGCGGGTGACGTACTGGTCCCAGCGGCCCGGGTGGGGTGCCCAGGCGTTGTACTTGAACGTGATCGACGCGTTCGCCCGCAGGCTCGTCACCGGCCAGTCGCTGCGGGCCAGGTTGTAGGCGTCGTACTTGGTCGTCGGACCGCACAGGTCGCCGTCGGCGATGATCTCGCGGTGCTTGCCGGCCGCCTGGCTGATCAGGTTGCCGTACCAGTCCCACAGCGGTTGCTTGCCACCGATCTGCACCGCGGCGACGCACGCCGGGTTGGCCGGGTTCAGGTCGCCGCCGCCGCTGTTCGTCCTGCCGTCTTCGTAGCAGGCGTACGTGCGGCTCGGGGGGTATGTCATGGAACCGTGTGCCAGCGCCACGCCACTCTGGACGAACACGCTGGTCACACCGACCACACCGAGCGCGGCTACCGCCAACGCCCCAAAGCGCTTGAGTCGCAAGGACCTTCTCCTTCAGATCGACGGTGATCTGTGAACCAGTAGGGACTGGGAGCGCTCCCAGAATTACGATCGCATTACTGGTGACGCCACGTCAACGATCCGTTTCAACTGGTGGCCACCGGGTACCGCCTGGACATGCGGATCGCGGTGGTCGGCCAGATAGCCCGTGACCTGGTGTTGGTGGTGCCCGACGTGCCCGGATCGGGTGGCCACGCGGACGTCCTGGAACGCCGCGAAGTGCTCGGCGGGAAGGGCTCGAACATCGCTCGCGGCACCAGGCAGCTCGGCGCAACGGCCGCGGTGGTGGGCGTCGTCGGGGACGACCGGGAGGGCCGCCTGCTGGTCGAGCGCCTGGACGCGGACGGGGTAGCCACGGCCGCCGTCGTGTGCCGGCAGGGCGTCCGGACGGCCCTGATCGTGGACGTCGTGTGCGACGGCGGGTACCGGTACCTGGAGGACATCCCCGAGGCGACCTTGGTGACGGTCGAGGACGTGCGTGCCGCGTCGGCGACGCTGGCCGGGGCGGACGCCGTGGTCGTGCAGCTGGAGCAACCGGCCGACGCCGCGCTGGCGGCGGTCCGGGCCGCGAGCGGGCTGGTCGTGCTGGACGGCGCGCCGGAGGGGCGCGCGGCCGAACTGCTGGCGGCGGCCGACGTGGTGCGGGCCGACCACGGCGAGGCGGAGGCGCTGACCGGGCGGTCGATCACCGGCGCGGACGCGGCCGTCCGGGCGGGCCGCGAGCTGCTGGCGCGCGGCCCGTCGGTGGTGGCGCTGGAGGTGCCGGGCGAGGCGAACGTGCTGACGTGGGACGAGGGGTCGGCGGTGGTCCCGTTGACCGACGAGGAGGTCGTGGACCCGACCGGTGGTGGTGACGCGTTCGTGGCCGCGCTGACCGTGGCGCTGGTCCGCGGCGACACCCCGGAGGAGGCGGGCAGGCTGGCCACGGCCGCCGCGGGCCGCGCGGGCCGCCACCCCGGCGGGCGGACGGACCTCACCGGGCTCACCCTAGGCGCGCGTCAGCTCGGCTAGGCGCTCGAACAGCTCGTACGCCGACCGCAGGTGCCGGGACTCCTCGGTGAACATCGCGCGGTGCAGGTAGGCGTAGAAGACGACGGCCGGGCCGTCCGCGAGCGTGAACCGGGTCAACGGGTGCTCGACGCCGGGGCAGTACCCGGCGCCGCGCGGGATCACCCGCACGGTCACGTCAGTGCGCTCGATCGCGGTGCCCTCCAGCACGTAGACCGTGCAGCGGTCGGGGTCGAGCCGCTCGAAGACCGGGTTGAGACCGAGCGGCGCGAGCACGTCGATCCGCTCGGCGGCCCGGCACAGCACGTTGATCACGCTCGTCGCCTCCGTGCCCCACGCGCACCACATGGTCGGATCGGGTGTCGGCGACTCGGCGACGCCGTTCTCCAGCTCCCGGATCCGTTGCGGCGACTGCCGCGTCCTGGCGGCGAGCTCGGCCACGGTCAGGCCGTTGGCCTCGCGGACCCGGCGCAGTTCCAGGCCGAGCAGGCGGCTGCGCAACGCGGGCTTGAGTTCCATCAGGTTGATCGCCTTCGACGGGACGTCAGTCATACCGAAGCTATCGTGATACTTATCGAAGTGTCGATTCATCGAACGAGTGGACTGTCGCTACGCTCTGTGCCGCCGTGACCACAGAACGACGGGACGAAGGACATGGGCGACGACGCCCCGACCTCCAGCACGGTTCAGGCGTGGGAGCTCGGCCTGAGGCTGCGGGAACACCGGGAACGCCTCGGGTTCACGGCGGCGGCTGTCGGCAAGACGACGGGCATCGGCGGCACGAACCTGTCCGCGATCGAGTCCGGCAAGCGCCGCCTCACCGCGGCCAAGTTGACCGACCTCGCCGACGCCTACGAACTGCCCGACGACGAACGTGCCGACCTGGAATCGACGCGGGCGCGGACCGAGCGGCGCGAGTGGTGGTACGACTACGCGCGCCTGTACTCCGACGACTTCCTGCGGTTGCTGGGGTTGGAGGCGGGCGCGGAGAAGGTCTACGAGTACGCGCCGGACATCATCCCGGGTCTGTTGCAGACCGCCGACTACGCGCGCGCCGTGATGCGGGCCGGCACGCCGTACATCCGGCCGGTCGACGTCGGCCCGAGGCTGGAAACCCGGCTGGCGCGCCAACTCCGGCTGGACGGCGACCACCCGTTGCTGCTCGACGTCGTGCTCGGCGAAGCCGCGTTGCGCCAGTGGGTCGGCGAACCCGCCGTGCTGCGCCGACAACTCGCCCACCTGCTCGAAGTCCTGGAGCACAAGGGCGAGCACGTGCGGATCCGCGTCATCCCGTTCACGGCGGGAGCGCACCCGCTGCTCGGCTCGGCGTTGAAGATCCTCTCCTTTCCCTCCAACAGGCTCGGCGACCTGATGTACCAGGAGACAGCGATCAGCGGTGTCATCATCGACAAGCGCCAAGTGATACTCGAATCGACGGCGAGCTTCGCGGAGACGTTCGACCGAGCGCTCGACGACCGCGCCTCGCGCGGGTTCATCGACGCGGTCTACCACGAGATGGAGCGGCACTGATGTCTTTCACCTCCCCGGCCACGGCGCGTGGTTGGTTCAAGAGCAGCTTCAGCACGGCGTCGGGCGACTGCGTCGAGGTCCGCTTCGACGGCGACGTGGTCCTGGTGCGCGACACCAAGGACCGGGGCGACGGTCCGGTGATCACGCTCGACGCCGTGCGGTGGGACGACTTCCTCCGCCGCTTGCTGGTGGGGTCCGTCGACGCGGAGAGCGCGCTCGCCGTCCTGCCGGAGCCCAACGGCGGCACGATCCTGCGCGCACGCCACGACGGCACGGCGTTGCGCTACACGCGCGGCGAGTGGGAGATGTTCATGCGCGGTGTCCGGGCGGGCGAGTTCACCCACTCCGCCGCCGTCGCCTGAGTCGGCGGGTCACGGAACCGGACCCCTTATGGACTCGCACCGACCGGTTCCGTAACCTGTCCGAGACCTGGGCGGGTGCGACCCGTTCGGGCCCCACCCGGCTCAAGGAGGATTGCGCGAACCGTGGCGTCGAAAACCGCTCAGCGCACCGTCCGCGCAGCCCTGACGGCCACCGCTGTCTCGGTGCTGCTCGGCGTCACCCTGCCCCTCCCCCCGGCCGTCGCGGACCCGGACGCGTCCGAGGCGTTGCGGAAGTACCTCGATCTCTCCCACGAGGCCGAGGCGCTCAACGAGGAGCACCTGCGGGCGCAGGAGTCGCTGTCCAACGCCCAGGGTTCGCTCGACCAGGCCAACCGCGACCTCACCACCGCCCAGCAGGCGCAGGACGCGCTGCGCGGCCAGGTCGACCTGCTGACCGAGGCGTCGTTCGAGGGCGCGCGGTTCAGCCAGCTGTCGGCGCTGCTGGTGTCCGATTCGCAGCAGGACTTCCTCAACCGCATGTCCGCGCTGGGCGTGCTGGCGGGCGACAACGCGGAGGCGTTGGACGGGCTCGGCAAAGCCGTCGACCTGGCCAACGACGCCGCCCGCCGCGCCGGTGAGGCGGCCGACGCGGCCAACAAGGCCATCGCCGAGATCGACCAGCGCAAGGCCGCGCTGGACGAGCAGATCACCGAGGCCCGCGAGGCCTACCGGTCGTTGAGCCCCGCGCAGCGCGCGGCGTTGAACAACGCGGGCGACATGAGCGCCATCCCCGTGCCGTCGGGCCAAGCCGGGCAGGCGTTGGCGTTCGCGCTGGCGCAGCGCGGCAAGGACTACGTGTTCGGCTCGAACGGCCCGAACACCTGGGACTGCTCCAGCCTCATGCAGGCGGCGTACCGGTCGGCGGGCATCGCGATCCCCCGCACCACCTACAGCCAGGCCCTCATCGGCCGGTCGGTGTCGCGCAACGAGGTCAAGGCCGGCGACCTGATCATCTACTACACGGGCCAGACGCACGTGGCGATGGCGATCGACGGCCTGCGCGCCGTGCACGCGTCCACCGAGGGCGTGCCGGTGAAGGTGCAGGACATCGAGTCCATCGGACCGGTGAACGTCATCCGGCGCGTGGTCGGCTGATTCCCGGGTACTACTCCTTCGGCACCACACGTGACGGAGGACGACATGCCCGACGTAGTCGATCTGATCATGCAGGACCACCGCGAGGTGGAGCGGCTGTTCGCCGAGCTGAAGGACCACCCGGAGAAGCGCCCGCTGCTGGTGCCCGTGCTGGTGTCGGTGCTCACCGCGCACAGCCGGGCCGAGGAGGCGGAGGTCTACCCGGTCGCGAAGGACGAGGCGGGCGAGACCGAGGAGGTCGAGCACAGCCAGGAGGAGCACGCCGAGGCCGAGCAGCTGCTGGGCAAGCTGGCCGGGACCGACCCGACGTCCCCCGCGTTCGACGACGTGCTGCGTGAGCTGGTCGAGTCCGTGACGCACCACGTCGAGGAAGAGGAGTCGTCGGTGCTGCCCGGCATGCGCGAGCGGCTGGACGACCGGCGCCGCGAGGAGCTGGGGCGGGCGTTCGCGGAGAGCCGGGCCCGGCACATGGGCGACCGGCCGGGTGAGGCGACGCGCGACGAACTGCTGGCCCAGGCGCGCAACGCGGGCGTGTCGGGTGCGTCGGGGATGAGCAAGGCCCAGTTGGAGAAGGAGCTGCACGCGTCCTGACGGGCGCTCACATCTCCCCTGGGCATAGGCTCGGTGCGGTTGAGCAGACAGCCGCACCTGCCGACCGCACCCAGGGGTGGACATGGACGATTTCACCGACGCCGTCACGCTCACGGTGCACGACGTGTCCGGGGGCGTGGCGGTCGTCGTCGTGGCCGGCGAGCTGGACATGGCGACGGTGCCCGCGGCTGAGGAGTTCCTCCGGCGCCGGCTCGGCGAGGTGGGTCAGGCGCTGGTGCTGGACCTGTCGGGCGTGACGTTCCTCGGGTCGACCGGCATCAACCTGCTGATCGCGTTGCGGGCCGAGTGCGCGGCGGTGGGTGCGGAGCTGCGGTTGGTGGCGACCACGAAGGCCGTGCTGCAGCCGTTGGCGGTGACCGACCTGATCGACCACTTCACGATCGTGACGGCGGTCGGCGAGGCGAGCTGAGCGGGTTCGCGGTGGCCCGGTCCTCCAGGACGGCCCAGACGATCTTGCCGCCCCGCGGCCACGGGCGGCTGCCCCAGGTGCGGCTCAGCGAGGACACGATCGTGAGGCCCCAGCCGCCGTGGCGTCGTGGGTCGGACTTCGGTTCGCGGGGTTGCTCCGGGCTGTCGTCGTGCACCGCGACGACCAGCCGGCGGTCGCGCAGGTCGAGGCGGAGGGTCGGCGCGGAGCGGCCGTGCCGGACGGCGTTCTCCACGAGCTCGGTGGCCACCGTGACCGCGTCGTGCACGAGGTGGGTGATGTGCCAGCGGTCGCACGCGGCGCGGACGAAGGTACGGGCCAGCAAGCCGCTGATCAGCGCGTTCGGCAGGGCGGTCTCGTCGCGGGTGCGTTCGGTCGGGCGTTCGACGGCGGCCAGGGCTTCGTCCAGCGCCTCGAACCGCGGCATCGCGCCCAGGCCGCCGGCGAGCGCCCGGCGCTGACCGGGCGACTCGCCGACCAGCAGCACCGGCACGCCCGGCCAGTCGGCGACGCGCAGCCGCACCGTGGCGAAGACGGACAGGAACGCGGGTGTAGCGCACTCGAAGCCGTCACCCAGTCGCACGATCACGGCCGTCGGCTCGTCCGCCGCGCACTCGAGCAGCCCGTCCCGCAGTGCCCGGTAGGTGGTCAGGTCGAGCCGCCCGGTCGGGCGGACCACCGCCGCGCCGTCCACGTCGGTGCGGTGGAGCGCCAGCGAGGTCGTTCCGCCGGCGCCCGACCCGTCTAACGATGGCATCAGGTCACCCCGACCGGGGGATACCCGGGCGGTGCGTGGCTATTCGCCTGATCGCGAACCACCGTCGGTCCGGCGGTGACCGCCGTCAGCGGGCGGCCGAGGCGACCTTCGACTTGGGCGTCCACTGCGTGTAGCCCGCGCGCTCCGCCTCGGCGACCGAGCGGAACGTGACGTCGCCCTTCATGCGCTTGTAGTACGGCGAGTCGGGGGTGTGGAAGATCATCGACTTCGAGTTCGCCTTGACCTCGACCGCCTCCTCCTCCGCCACGACGGCGGGGGCTGCGACGGCAACGGGCTCGACGGCAACGGGCTCGACGACCGCAGGGGCCTCGGCGACCGGAACCTCGACAGCGGCCGGGACCTCGACCTCCTGGACCGCTCCGGGGGCCTCGGCGACCACGGGGTCCGGAGCGGCTTCGGCCTCCTGGGCTACCCCGGACTCCGCGGCGACCTCGGGCTCCGGCGCGGCGGCGGGGGCCGGGACCACGGCGGCGGCGGCAACCGGGGCGGTCTCAGCGGGAGTGGCCTCGGCGGCGGAGACCTCGGCGACGGCAGACGTCTCGGCGGCAGGAGCCTCGGCGGAGACCGGAACCTCGGCGGTCTCGGCGGTCTCGGCGGAAACCTTGGCGGTGGGAGTCTCGGCGGCGGCAGGGATCTCGGCGACGGGGGCTCCCGCGGAGACCGGAACCTCGGTGGTCTCGACAGCGGTGGTCTCGACGGCGGCAGGCGTCTCGGCGGCAGGAGCTTCAGCGGAGACCGGAACCTCGGCGGCGCGGGTCTCGGCGGCCTCGGCGGCGGGTGCGGCGGGTGCGGCGGCGGCTTCAGCGGAGGCAGGGGTCGCGGTCGCGGCGGTCGCGGTGGCGGCAGAGGTGGTGGCGGGGGTGGTGGTCGGTGGTTCTTCGAGGCGGGTGCGCAGGTCGCGGACGACGGGGTTGAGGCGCAGCCAGACGACCGCAGCGCCCGCCAGGAACGCCGCCACGCACAGGACGATGGTGAACAACCAGGACACTGCCAACTCCTACGGCCACAGCTTGCGGAACAGGGACGTCGACCGGACGCGTCACGACAGGGCGCGCGCGGCTCGGTCGGCAGGTCGGGCGTCACGGGCGTTGCCACCCGAAGTCACGACGCCACACCACGAGCTCGACCCGAAAGCACACGACCCGTCGGCCGAATTCACCGTGTCGGGAACCACAGACTAAGGACGCGTCAAGCGGCGTTGGGCAGCACCCCCTGCCTGCATCCGCACCGGCTGCACACCGGGTGCGCGGGCAGCCGCACGTCGGCCAGCAGTTTCCGGGCGTCGTCGAACGTCGGAACCCGCTGCCCCGGCACCAACAAGCTGTCCAGCACCGCCTGCCGCCGCCGCGCCAACGCGCGCGACCGCTCCACCGGGTCCTGCAGCCGCGCCCGCACCCGCTCCCGCGACTGCTCCCTGGCCAACGTGCCCGCGGTGCCCAACGGCCGCCGGGGGCGCGGCTCGGTCAGCCGGGCGTTGCGGCGGTTGATCCGCCACCACGCGCCCAGCGTCATGCCCGCCACCGGGGGGCGCGCACGCCGCGCGCCCCCCTGCCACCACGACCGCAGCCGCGCACGGAGGAAGTCGTGCGCTACCTGGTCGCGGTGGCGCGGGCTGCCCTGCCTGGTGCCGTCCGGCCTGCGGTCGACCGCCGCGAGCAGGGCATCGACGCTCCACCCCTCGCCGAACCACGGCTCGACGACCCGGCGCACGGCGGCGCGGTGGGCGTCGGGCCAGGTGGCGCGCAGGCAGAGCGCCTCGACCGCCGTGTCGATCTCGGCGTCGGTCTCGGGGATGACACGGCCGGGCCACTGACGGGGATCGAGTCGAACACGCATCGCATGGCTCCCTTCGAACGCGTACCGAACATCCGTTCGAGATAGTGCCACCGACCACCGACAATTCTTGAGCCTTAGATTTGACTTATATAAGCCTGGCCTGAAAGATACTGGTCGTGCACGCGTTCGACGTACTCGGCGACCCGGTCCGCCGCCGCATCCTGGAGCTGCTGGCCGACGGCGAGCAGACCTCCGGCGCGGTCACGGAGGTGGTCCGCCGGGAGTTCGGCATCTCGCAGCCGGCCGTCTCCCAGCACCTGCGGGTGCTGCGCGAGAACGGCTTCGCCCGCGTCCGCCCGGAAGGCACCCGACGCCTCTACGCGGTGGACGACCAAGGCCTGCGTGAGGTGGACGAGTGGCTCGACCGGTTCCGCCGGTTCTGGAGCGGGCACCTCGACGCGCTGGCCACCGAACTCGCGCGCGGCAAGCGCGAGAGGCGACTCAAGGAGGAACGACCGTGATCGACATCGCCGACCAGCTCAAGGCCATCCACCGCGAGGTGAGCGCGGGCTCGGACGAGACCATCGGCGTGCTGCTGCGCCGCACGTACGACGCGGCGGCGGCGGACGTGTGGGACGCGGTGACCGATCCGGACCGGCTCCGGCGCTGGTTCCTGCCGGTCAGCGGCGACCTGCGCGAGGGTGGCGGCTTCCAGGTGGAGGGCAACGCGAGCGGCGAGGTCCTGACCTGCGCGCCGCCGAAGCTGCTGCGGCTGACGTGGGGGGCGCCGACCAGCGTCGTGGAACTGCGCCTCACCGAGGACGACGAGGAGCGGACCACCGTCGAGCTGGAGCACACCGTGCCCAAGGCGATGGCGGGCAGCGGCGCGGGCGCGCTGTACGTCGGCCCCGGCTGGGACGGCGCGCTGCTCGGCCTGGGCCTGTACCTGGGGGGCGAGGTGCACGAGGGCTTCGACCCGGTCGCCGCCGCCAACGCGCCGGAGACCCAGCGGTTCAACGCCGGGTCCATCGACGCGTGGGCGGCGGTGGTCGCCGAGTCGGGCACCGCCTCGGCGGACGAGCTGGCCGCGGCGGTCGCGATGGCGAAGGGCCAGTACACGCCGGACGTCAGCTGAGCGGTTCCACGGTGGGCGGGTGGGCGGCACGCCTGGTTCCGGTGGAAGTGGCGTTGATCGAGGCGGTGGACGCCGGTTCGCAGCGGCCGTTCCCCGGCCGCACGCGCCACGCCCCACCTTCGGCGGTCAGGGGCGCACCACCGGAGGTGACCGGCGGCCACCGCCCCCTGGTCACGGTTCGGAGACCTCGGCTTCGACGCCGTCCAGCGTCGACTCGATGCCGTCGAAGCCGGGGTCCACGGGCGCGGCGTCGTCGGCGCGGCACCCGGCCACCGCGAACAGCAGCACGACCGCCGCGATCACGGCCCTCACTTCACACCGCAGTGCGCGGCCTGGAACTCGTCCACGCGCCGCTGCGCGTCGGCGAGCTTGGCCACCTGCCCGTCACGCCGCTCCAGCCGCCGGTCCAGCCGCTCGGCACGGGCGGTGTTGCCCGCGTCGCGCGCCTTCTGCGCCTGCGCGCGCAGCCACGCCGTCGAACCGTGCACGTCCGCCCCGCCGTTGATGCGGGTGGTGAGCCGGGTGATGCGCTCCTCGACCTTGGGCGCGCGCTGCTCGCACAGCTGCTTGACCTTCTCCGGCCCGATCGTGATGGGTGCGTAGTCCTGGGCGGCGGCCACACCGGTCGAGGTGAGGCCGAGCGCGGTGGTCGCGACGACCGCGAGGCGAGTCCATGGGTTCATGACCACCACGATCGACCGCGCCGGTGTGGAGAGCGTGCGGCGAGTGTTCGGGTTCGGCAAAGACGTCCGGTTTCACCCGTCACCTCGACGGCAACCCTCTCCCCCATGACCGACACCTTGTGGGACGAGTTCCACCGCGTGGTGAACATGACCTCGCACGAACTGGAGGACTGGCTGCGCACCCGCTCGGCGGGCGAGGACGGCGAAAGCCTCCCCGACCAGGCCGGGACGCCCACCGGTCAGGAGGTGCTGCGGGTGCTGCGCAAGCGGCGCACCGACCTGACCACCGAGGACGTGAAGGTGATGCGCAAGGTCGTGGAGCGGGTGCACGAGCAGCGGCGCGACGACCTGGAGCCCACGGCGGGCGAGGCGCACTGGCGGCACCGGCTCATGTCCATCGGCCACGACCCGCTCAAGCCCGCCTGAGCGTTCACCCCCGGTCGGTCGCGCCGATCCGGTCCACGTCGCCCAACCGCACGCCCGCCTCCGGGACCAGCCCGAACTGCACGACCTGGCGGCGGGCGAGCAGGTCGGTGAGCCAGTCCACGGCCACCCGCAGCCGGTTGCCCGGCATCGCCAGCAGGTGGTAGCCGCGCGCCACGGCCTTCGCGGGCAGCCCGGTCAGCGGCACGTGCAGCGGGTTGGCCACCGCCTGCGCGCCGGCCAGGTCGACCACGAACCCGAGGTCGCGGTGCCGGTAGGTGCCCACGTCGCCGTGGCCCAGGGACGCGGCGACGTTGCGGCCCGCGAGCTTGCCCTGCCGCTGCGCGTGCTGCGCGGTCATCGGGGTCGGCTCGCCACCGTTGAACACGTCGGGCACGGCCGCGACGTCACCGGCCGCGAACACGTGCGGGTGCGTCGGCACGGCCAACGTCGGGTCGACCACGACCCGGCCCTTCACCGTGGCCAGCGACACCGACTCCACCAACGGGTCCGGCTGCACGCCGACGCACCACACGAGCGTGCGCGTCGGGATCTCGCTGCCGTCGGTCAGCTTCGCGCACTCCGCGGTGACCTCCTCGACGCTGGTCTTCAGCCGCACGTCCACGCCCCGGGCCCGCAGGACCCGGGCCGCGGGCGCCGAGAGCCGCTCGTCCAGGCCCGGCAGCACGCGCGGGGCCATGTCGACCAGCACCCACTTGACGTCGGACTCCGCCAGGCCGCGCCGACCGCGCAACGCCGACCGGGTCAGCTGCTGCCCCTGCGCCACCAGCTCCGTGCCCGTGTACCCGGCGCCGACCACGACGAACGTCGCGCGCGCCGCCCGTTCCGCCGGGTCGGTGGCCTGCTCGGCCAGCTCGACCTGCCGCAGCACGTGGTCGCGCAGGAACACCGCCTCGGCGACCGACTTGAACCCGAACGCGTGCTCGGCCACGCCCGGGATGGACAGCAGCCGGGTGACCGAGCCCGCCGTGAGCACCAACCGGTCCCACTCCAGGACCTGCTCACGCCCCTCGACGTCCACGGCGGTGCACGTGCGCGCGGCCAGGTCGAGCCCGGTGACGTGCGCCTGCACCAGCCGGGTGCGCGGCAGCTTGGGCCGCAGCGGCACGGCGACCCGGCGCGGGTCGAGCGAACCGCCCGCGACCTCGGGCAGCAGCGGCACGTAGAGCATGTAGTCGGTCGGGTTGACCGCCACCAGCTCGGCGGCGTCGGCGGGCAGCACGCGTTCCAGCGTGCGCAGGCAGTGGTAGCCCGCGAAGCCCGTTCCCACGACCAGCACGCGTGGCTTGCCCATGGCCCGATCCCTCCGCCGGTGTGCGTTCCGCCAGCGGGTACCCCGGACCGAGAAGGGGTAGACAACGACCATGGCCCTGGGACTGCCCGACGCGATCACCGCCTGTCTCTTCGACCTGGACGGCGTGCTGACCAGCACCGCCGTGCTGCACCGCCGCGCGTGGCGGCGCACGTTCGACGACTTCCTGCGCCCGCGCGGTGAGCCGCCGTTCGCCGAATCGGACTACCTCAGGTTCGTGGACGGCCGGCCCCGCTACGACGGGGTGCGGGAGTTCCTCGCCTCGCGCGGCATCACGCTGCCCGAGGGCACGCCCGACGACCCGCCCGACGCCGACACCGTCCACGGCGTCGGCAACCGCAAGAACGACCTGCTGGAGGCGATCATCCGACACGAAGGCGTGACACCCTACGCGGGCACGGCACCGTACCTGCGCGCGGTCGAGGACGAGGGGTTGGGCATCGGCGTGGTGACGTCGTCGGCCAACGCGCGCAAGGTCCTCGACGCGGCCGGCCTCAGCCCGTTCGTGCAGGCCCTGGTCGACGGCGTGGTGATCAGCCGCGACGGGCTCAAGGGCAAGCCCGCGCCGGACTCGTTCCTGGCGGGCGCGCGGCTGCTGGGCGTGAACCCGGCGCACGCGGCGGTGTTCGAGGACGCGCTGTCGGGCGTGCAGGCCGGGCGCGCGGGCGGGTTCGGGCACGTGGTGGGCGTGGACCGGGCCGGCCAGCGGGAGGCGCTGCTCGCGCACGGCGCGGACGTCGTCGTCGAAGACCTCTCGGAGCTGCTGTGAGCGGCTGGGAGGTCCACCCCTGGATGGTGCGCTGGGACGGCCTCGCCGTGGACCAGCTGCGCCGCACGGAGTCGGTGTTCGCGCTGTCCAACGGGCACATCGGGATGCGCGGCACGCTGGACGAGGGCGAGCCCCGCGGCCTGCCCGGCACCTACCTCAACGGCTTCTACGAGGAGCACGCGCTGCCCTACGGCGAGTCCGGCTACGGCTACCCGGAGGCGGGGCAGACGGTCGTCAACGTCACCGACGGCAAGGTGATCCGGCTGCTGGTCGAGGACGAGCCGCTGGACATGCGCTACGGCCGCGCCCACGCGCACCAGCGCGAGCTGGACTTCCGCACCGGCACGCTGCGCCGCTGCACGGAGTGGGAGTCGCCGACCGGGCGGCGGGTCACCGTGCGCACCGAGCGGCTGGTGTCGCTGACCCAGCGCGCGGTCGCGGCGATCCTCTACGAGGTCGAGCCGAGCGAGGACGTGCAGCTCGTCGTGCAGTCCGACCTGCTGGCCAACGAGCCGGTGGAGAACGAGGGCGACGACCCGCGGGTGGCCGCGGCGCTGAACGAGCCGCTGGTGGCGGACTTCGCGCACGCCGAGGACCACCGGGCGGTGCTGGCCCACCACGCGCGCAACTCGGGGCTGCGGATGGCCGCCGCGATGGACCACGAGCTGGTGGTGGACGACGGCGTGCGCACCGAGATCCGCGCCGAGGGCGACCTGGCGCGCTTCACCGCCGCCGTGGACGTGCCCGCGGGCGGGAAGCTGCGGCTGGTGAAGTACCTCGGGTACGGCTGGTCCGCGCAGCGGTCGGTGCCCGCGCTGCGGGCGCAGGTGGAGGCGGCGCTGGCAGGTGCGCGCCAGACCGGCTGGGAGGGCCTGCTGGCCGAGCAGCGGCGGTTCCTGGACGACTTCTGGGAGGTCGCCGACATCGAGCTGCACGGCGACGACGAGCTGCAGCAGGCGCTGCGGTTCGCGCTGTTCCACATCATGCAGGCGGCGGTGCGCGGCGAGACGCGGGCGATCCCGGGCAAGGGGCTGACCGGGCCCGGCTACGACGGGCACGCGTTCTGGGACACCGAGATGTTCGTGCTGCCCGTGCTGGCCTACACCGTGCCGGAGGCGGCGCGGGACGCGTTGCGGTGGCGGCACTCGACGTTGCCCAAGGCGCGGGAGCGGGCCGAGGTGCTCGGCCAGCGCGGCGCGGCGTTCCCGTGGCGGTCGATCAGCGGGGCCGAGTGCTCGGCGTACTGGCCCGCGAGCACGGCCGCGTTCCACGTCAGCGGCGACGTCGCGCACGCCGTGCTCCAGTACGTGAACGCGACCGGCGACCGGGCGTTCGAGCGCGAGTGCGGCGCGGAGGTCCTGGTGGAGACGGCGCGGCTGTGGACGTCGCTGGGCCACCACGACCAGCACGGCGGGTTCCGCATCGACGGGGTCACCGGGCCGGACGAGTACTCGGCCGTGGTGGACAACAACGTCTACACCAACCTCATCGCGCAGAAGAACCTGCGCGGCGCGGCGGACGCGTGCGAACGGCACCCGGACGTGGCCGAGCGGCTCGACGTGACCGCCGGCGAGGTGCAGGACTGGCGCAAGGCCGCCGACGGGATGCTGATCCCGTTCGACGACCTGCTCGACGTGCACCAGCAGAACGAGGGGTTCACCTCGCACGCCGAGTGGGACTTCGAGGGCACCGACCCCGACGAGTACCCGTTGCTGCTCAACCGGCCCTACTTCGACCTCTACCGCAAGCAGGTGGTCAAGCAGGCCGACCTGGTGCTGGCCATGCACGTGCGCGGCGACGCGTTCACGGCGGCGCAGAAGGCGCGCAACTTCGCCTACTACGAGGCGAGGACGGTGCGTGACTCGTCGCTGTCGGCCGGCACGCAGGCGGTGCTGGCGGCCGAGGTGGGCGCGTCGCAGCTGGCCTACGACTACCTGGCCGAGGCGGCGTTCACCGACCTGCACGACCTGCACGGCAACGTCCACAACGGACTGCACATGGCGTCGTTGGCGGGCGCGTGGGTCGGCGTGGTGGCCGGGTTCGGCGGGATGCGCGACCACGACGGCGAGCTGTCGTTCGCGCCGCGCCTGCCGCCGGGGCTGACCGGGATGGCGTTCCGCATGTCGTTCGGCGGTACCCGCTTCGCGGTGGAGGTCGAGCCGCGGTCGGTGACCTACCGGATCGTGGCGGGCGACGCGCTGCGCACCAGCCACCACGGCGAGCCGGTCGTGGTGGAGCCGGGCCACCCGGTCACGATGTCCATTCCGGACCCGCCGGAGCCGCCCCGGCTGCGCCAGCCGGCGAACCGCGCGCCCGTGCGCAGGGTGCCGCCGGTCCGGCCGTTCACAGGCGTTCCGGGTGACCCGGAACGGGAAACGACGGCGGGGCAAGAAGATCGGGGATGAGGTGCCCGGCCGGACTCTTGGGGGGAGGGGAGCCCGGCCGGGACTTGTCAGGCGGCCAGTGGGGGGGCGGTGGCCGCCTAAGCCCTCATCGCAGGCAGGGTTGCCCCTGTTACGGGAGTTCAACCCACGACTTCGTGCGCGATTACGTGATCCGGGTCATTGCCCTGCCTGTAACGCCGCGCCGGACCCGCCCTCGTCCGGTTCCCGACGCCGCGCCGGGGGGCCGTTGTCGCCCGCCGGCGGCACCGTGCGCGGCTCGTCGCCACCCGGTCGGCACCCTCGCGCGGCCCGTCGTCACCCACTCGACAGCATTCGTGACCAGGGCGAATCGTCTCCGCAATCGTGCGGGAGCGAACCGGGGGTGTCCCGGCGCGAGGTAACCCACAGGAGTGAGAGGGGCAGCGCTGCGGCCCGCGGCCGGACAGGATGCCGGAACGTGAGCTCAACACCGATCTACGACGAGTTGGCGGCGACCTACCTCGCCGACCTCCGGCCCGAGCCGGCCCGGCCCGGCGCACCGGACGAACCGGGCGGGCCGGTCGTGCCCGCGGCCGCGACACCCGGACCCGCGCACCGACAGGAGGTCTGAACCACCTCCGATCTTGACACCACCTCACGCAGCGGAGTAGGACGAGCGCAGCCCGTAAAGGTCGCCTACCCCGAAGGGTGGAGCGGAATGCGTGCACGAGCGCTGCTCTGCGCAATGGCCCTGTTCGCCGTCGGTGCTTGCAACGCAGAGCAGACCGAGACCCCTGAACAGGTGACACTGACCTGGTGGGATTACCTGAACCACTCCCCCATGGCGAACCAGGCTGCGGACAGCCTCCTCACCCGGTACCACCAGGAACACCCCGACGTGCGGATCGAGCGCACCTCCCTTTCCCGCGCCGAGTTCCAGGCCAAGCTCGCCGAGGCGACCGCGTCCGGCGTGTTCCCCGACATCGCCGCGGTCGACGCCACCGACGTGCCCCGGCTGGCCGAGGCCGGTGCCGTCGCCGACCTCACCGACCGCTTCGACCGGTGGAAGCTGAAGGACCGGTTCCTCCCACCGGTGCGCGAGAGCGTCACCCACGAGGGGCGCGTCCACGGCGTGCCGCTGCGCACCACCACCACCGCGCTGGTCTACAACCGCGACCACTTCGCCGCGGCCGGGCTGGGTGAACCGCCGACGACCTGGGCCGGGCTGCGCGTCGCGGCCGGGGCGCTGACCTCGGCCGAGCGTTCCGGGCTGTGCTTCGGCGCGAAGGACGACGACCTGACGACCACGTTCCTGCCGCTGCTGTGGCAGGCGGGCGGCGACGTCACCGACATCGGCGGGCAGGCCTCCCTGGACGCCCTCGCCCACCTCGACGGCCTGGTGAACACCGACCGGAGCGTCCCGACCGAGGCTCTGGGCTGGACCGACGCCGACGCGCGGCAGCGGTTCGCCGAGGGCCGCTGCGCGATGGTGATCACCGGACCGGCCGCGGCGGCGGAGCTGAACCAGGCCGGGCTGGACTGGGCCGCGGCCCCGCTGCCCGACGGGGCGGCGGGCGCGGCGGGCCTGCTCGGCGGCCAGACGTGGGTGGTCGGGCGCAACGCCCGAGCCGAGCGGGCGTGGGACGTGCTGACCTGGCTGGCCGAGCACCCGGACAACGCGACCGAGTTCGGCGGCGGCCTGGGCGCGCTGCCCAACCGCACCGACACCGTGGACGAGCTGGCCTGGCAGTGGGACCCCAACGTGCCGGGCTTCACCGCCCGGCTGCGTTCGGCGCGCACACCCACCGCGTACGGCGCGGCGTACCCGGACATCTCCCGCGCCCTGGCCGCGATGACGACCCGCGTGCTGACCGGCGAGCGCCGCCCCGATCAGGCGATTGCCGACGCCGCGGCGGAGATCGGCCCGCTGCTGCGCTAACCGTGCGCTGACCTGCTTGCGACCGGCCGGTTAGCCGTAACGCCGCACGGTGTTGGGCGATATGACCCAAAAGGGGAGGCCACCGGGGGGCGAGGATGAGCCGAACGGGCGCGGGTAACCCGGTGTCATGCGGAACCAGGCTGCCGTGACCGAACGGCGTACCGGGAAGAAGGCCCGACCGGGGCCCGAGGCGGAGACCCCGTCGTTCAGCCGGGCGCAACTCCTCGCGCTCCTCGTCGGCCTGCTGCAGATCGTCTTCGCCTCCGTCCCGTTCCTGCCCATGGGCGAGGGGGCCGTGCACACCCTGTACGTGTGCACGGGTCTGGCCGGCGTGCTGCTGGCGTGGCGGCACAGGCACGCGCGGTGCTACGGCGTCCTCCTCCTGCTGCTCTACGGTCAGCTGTTCATCACCGACGCGGAGGACACCGCCGTCCTGGGCCTGCCCACGTGGGAGACGCTGGCGTACGGGCGGGCCGCCCTGGCGGGCGTGGTGATCGCACTGGTGCCGGCGATCAAGCGGCGGTAGACGCCCGCGGTCGTGGTGCCGTCCGGGTGGAAGCGCAGCTTGGGGTCGCCGCCGCGGGCGATCGACTCGAACATCGCGAGGTCGGACTTGGTGGTGGGCTCCCAGTACATGTGGGCGCCGTGGGTGACGCCCATGTCCATCGACATCATCGTGGCGACGGCCCGGTCGTACCGCCGCCTGCTCAGGTAGGCACCGCCGGAGGCGTGGATGTCGAACACGTCGTGGTCACCGGTGAGGGGCCGCAGCCCGCCGTCCCGGTCGACACCGTGCACCACGCCGTCGCGCACCACGAACTCGCCGCGCCGCTCGAACCGGGCCATCTTGTCGCGCAGCGCCTCGAACTCGACGCGCCGCTGGTCGTACCGGCGCAGCAGCCGGTCGTGCAGGTCGACGCGGGGTAACTCGGGCCGGAAGTAGCCGACCAGGCCGCGGTGGCGGCGGGCCGCGCCGAGCCGGACGTCCAGGTCGTCGATGGTCTTGGCCTTCACCGCCTCCGGCTTGGGCAGCGCGCCCTCGCGCAGCCACGCCACCGCGTGCGGGTTCGTCGCCCGAACGTCGATGACGAGGTCCTGCTCGGCGGCCACCTGCTGGAACTTGCGGGCGTTCTCGATCGGCATGCCGAAGACCGGCTCCACCGACGCCAGGGGGAAGAGGTGATCAGTGCGCACGGCTATTAAGGTCCGCCCGAAATGGGCGTGCACCAGACCGCCGGCTTCGGTTAGCTCGAAGCGTGACCCCTGATTCACTGATCGGACTGCTGGCCGAGCCCGAGCGGTTGCGCGTGGCCGCCGCGCTGGTCCTGGGCGCCCGCACGACGGCGGACATCACCGAGGCGACCGGGTTGGACGTTCGCCGGGTCGAGAACTCGTTGCGCCGACTGCGGTCGGCGGGACTCGTCGTGACCGACGGGTCGGGCTTGCGACTGCGCGAGGAACTGTTCAAGGAAGCCACCCGGGTCGAACAGGCGAACCGGGTCCCGGAGGACCCGTTCGTGCGGGACGGGCGGCTGGTGAAGCTCCCCGCGCAGCGCGGACGCAGGCGGGCGGTGCTCGAACAGGTGAGCACCGCGTTCGAGCCGGGTAGACGGTACCCCGAGCGGGACGTGGTGGAGGTGCTGAAGCGGTGGTGCGAGGGCGGTGAGGTCGACCACGTGACCGTGCGCCGGTACCTCGTGGACGAAGGGCTGCTCAGCCGGGACGACGGCGTGTACTGGCGTACCGGCGGCCCGGTGAGCGTCTAGCGGCGATCAGGTCGTTCGGTGGTCGGATCGTCGGCCGTCCCGTCAGCCGAACGCGTCGGGGTCGGGACCGGTGCGCTCGCCCCGGTCCAACCCCTCGATGGCCGCCATGTCCTCGCCGTCGAGCTCGAAGTCGAACAGCGCGAAGTTCTCCGCGATCCGGCTGGGCGTCACCGACTTGGGGATGACCACGTTGTCGAGCTGCACGTGCCAGCGCAGCACGACCTGGGCGGGCGTGCGACCGTGCTTGGCCGCGATGCCGGTGATGACCGGGTCGGACAGCAGGGCGCCCTGCGCCAGCGGGCTCCACGCCTCGGTCACGATGCCGTGCCGGGCGTGGAAGGCGCGCAGCTCGGCCTGCTGGAGCCGCGGGTGCAGCTCGACCTGGTTCACCGCGGGCACCGCGCCGGTGGCCTCGACGATCCGCTCCAGGTGCGCGGGCTGGAAGTTGGACACGCCGATCGCCCGGACGCGGCCGTCGGCGTGCAGCTTGCCCAGCGCGCGCCAGGTGTCGACGTAGCGGTCCTGTCGGGGCGCGGGCCAGTGCACCAGGTACAGGTCGACCCGGTCGAGGCCGAGCCGGTCCAGGCTCGCGTCGAACGCCCGCAGCGCTTCGTCGTAGCCCTGGTCGGAGTTCCACAGCTTGGTGGTCACGAAGACGTCGTCGCGCGGCACGGGCGAGTCGGCCACGGCGCGGCCGACCGGTTCCTCGTTGCGGTAGGCGGCGGCCGTGTCGATGCTGCGGTAGCCGACCCGCAACGCCTCGGTCACCGCGTCGTAGGTGTCCTCAATGGACACCTGGAAGACGCCGAAACCGAGCTGCGGCATGGTGACGCCGTTGTTCAGGGTGATGGTCCTCATGGCCCCATGATGCCCGCTGTCAACGGTTCCCACGTGCTGGAACGCGTTGACGCGCGTCACGCCGCACTGGTCCGATCACCCCGTGACGGCATTGCCCGAGGTGACCGGCTTCGACGGGACGGACGTCGAGGTGACCGTGCTCATCCGCGTCTCCGCCCCCGGCACGCGGGTGGCGGACACGGCGGGGCGGCTCGCCGCGGCGCTGCGCTCGGCGCTGGACCTGCCGGGCGCCGACGTGGTGGTCGACCTGCCGGTCGTGCGCGCCGACCCCCTGCTGCGGATCCTGGTCGACTCGCGGCGGGTGCTGCACCGGGGCGTGCCGGTGGAGCTGACCAGGCTCGAGTTCGACCTGCTGCACCACCTGTGCGCCAACCCGCGCGTGGTGCACCGGCGGGCCGCCCTGATGGCGAGCGTGTGGGGCACGACGAGCACCGTGGACACCCGGACGGTGGACGTGCACGTGCGGCGCATCCGGCACAAGCTGGGTGAGGCGGCGTCCGTCATCACCACCGTGCGCGGCGTCGGGTACCGGGTGGACCACGCGGGCGAGGTCGTCGTGGAGCGGCACGCCCCCGCCGGGTGACCGGCGTCAGCCGACGAGCGCCACCCGTCGTTCCACCTCGGCGGGCAGCGGGCGGCGGTGGCGGACGACCGCGGGCAGCCTGCGGAGCGCGGCGACCAGTGCCGCGCCCGCGTCCCGGTCCCGCAGGGCCCGCCCGGCCAGCGCGAACGTCTCACCGAGCACCACCGCGGCCGGGCGGCGCAGCCAGGTGGTGAGCAGGTCGTTGCGCATCTCGACGCGACGCCGCCACGCCGTCGGCGGCCGGGACGACGACGGCTGGTGGTGCGCCACGACGGCGTCCACGTAGCAGCACGCCCAGCCGGACGCGGCCAGGTCCCAGGAGAAGATGCGCTCCTCACCGGGCCAGAACAGCACCGGGTGGAACCCGCCCACCCCCAGGAACGCCGACCGGCGCACGATCGCGCCGCAGCACACGAATCCCAGGACGGACGGTCCGGGCAGGTCGTCGTCACGGCCCAGCGGCGAACGGGCCATCTCCGCGCACACGGGGTCCAGCCGGCCGTCGGGCTCCACGACCGTGCGTGCCGCGACCAGCCCCAACCGGGGGTGCCGGGCGAACAGCTCCTCGGCGCACGGCACCGCGCCGGGCGCCCACCACGAGTCGTCGTCGCTGAACGCGACGTACGGGGTGGTCGCGTGCCGCACGCCGTGGTTGCGGGCCAGCGCGCCTTCGTTGCGCCCCAGGGCCAGCACCTCGACCTGGCCGAACTCGCGTCGCACCCTGGCCACGGTGTCGTCGGACGAGCCGTTGTCGACCACCACGACCGGCACGCGCAGCTCCGCGAGGCGGGTCAGCGTGCGCACGAGGTCGTCCGCGCGGTCACGGGTGGCTATCACCACGGTCGTCTGCGACACCAGCGAGTACTACCCCGGGAAGTGGTGGTTACTCCTCGGATCGAGGGGTAGGCCCAGGTCATGGGATTCGAACGCGCGGTGGTGACGGGTGGGGCCGGGTTCCTCGGCTCGCACGTGTGCGAAGCGCTGCTCAAGCGCGGCACGCGGGTGGTCTGCGTGGACGACTTCCGCACCGGGTCGCCGGACAACCTGCCGGACGACCCGCGGCTGGGCGTGGTGGTCCAGGACGTGGCCAAGCCGCTCGACCTGCTCGGCGACGTCGACCTGGTGCTGCACCTTGCCTGCCCGGCGTCGCCGGTCGACTACCTGAGGATGCCCGTCGACACCCTCAAGGTGGGTGGTTTCGGCACGCTGCACGCGCTGGAGCTGGCTCGGCGCAAGAACGCGCGGATCGTCATCGCCTCCACCAGCGAGGTGTACGGCGACCCGTTGGAGCACCCGCAGCGGGAGAGCTACTGGGGCAACGTCAACCCGGTCGGCCCGCGCAGCGTCTACGACGAGGCCAAGCGCTTCGGCGAGGCCATGACCTGCGCGTTCCGCGGCGAGTACGGCGTGGACACCGGCATCGTCCGCATCTTCAACACCTACGGCGCGCGGATGCGCCCCGACGACGGCCGGATGATTCCCACTTTCGTGCGACAGGCCCGCGCGGGCGAGCCGCTGACCGTGCACGGCGACGGTTTGCAGACCCGGTCGCTGTGCCACGTGGACGACCTGGTGCGCGGCCTGCTGTCGATGGCGGAGAGCGACCACCCGGGTCCGGTGAACCTCGGCAACCCCGAGGAGGTCACCGTGCTGGAGGTCGCGCGGAAGGTGATCGAGCTGATCGGCGGCACGTCCGCGATCGAGCACGTCGACGCGATGACGGACGACCCGCGCCGCCGCCGACCGGACATCTCGCTGGCCCGGCGGGTGCTGGGCTGGCAGCCGGAGATCGGGTTGGACGAGGGACTGCGGCGGTCGTTTGACCGGCAACTCGTCGGGTAGTCGGACGACACCGGTCCGCGACGGTCCGCGACCCACGCCGGTGGCAGTCCACACAGGAGTTGGAGCGAAAGGGGAAAGCCGTGCGCGTGCTCGGTATCAACGCGGTCTTCCACGACCCCGCCGCCGCCCTCGTGGTGGACGGCGAGGTGGTGGCCGCCGCGGAGGAGGAACGCTTCTCCCGGCGCAAGCACGGCAAGCGGCCCGTGCCGTTCTCCGCGTGGGAACAGCCCGAACAGGCCGCCCGCTGGTGCCTGGAGCGCGCCGGGCTGACCCCCGCCGACCTGGACGCGGTCGCCTACTCCTACGACCCGGACCTGGTCGAGCCGAACGACGTGCCGTGGGAGGACCTGCGCACCGAGTACGCGCGCCGCGCGCCGTACTTCCTGGCCACCGCGCTGCCGGGGCTGGACCCGGCGATCGTGCGGTTCGTGCCGCACCACGTGGCGCACGCCGCGTCCACCGGTCTGGCCGCGCCGTTCGGCGGCGACTGCGCCGTGCTGGTCAACGACGGTCGCGGTGAGTGCCGCTCGCACCTGGCGGGCAGCTACCGGGGCCACCGGCTGGAGACGCTGGCCGCGCAGCACCTGCCGCACTCGCTCGGCCTGCTCTACGAGGACCTGACCGAGCACCTGGGCTTCCTGCGCTCCAGCGACGAGTACAAGGTGATGGCGCTGGCCTCCTACGCCGAGCCCAAGCACCTGGACCTGCTGCGCGAGCACGTCCGCGCGACCGAGGACGGCGGGTTCCACATCACGCCGCTGGACTGGGCGACGCTGGCCAAGCGCCGCGGCCCGGACGACGAGGTGACGCGGGAGCACGCCGAGCTGGCGGCGAGCGTGCAGGTGCGCGTCGAGGAGGTGCTGCTGGACCTGGTCCGGTGGCTGCACGAGCGCACCGGGCAGAAGCGGCTGACCATGGCGGGCGGCGTCGCGCTGAACTGCGTGGCGAACACGCGGATCTTCGCCGAGGGGCCGTTCGACGAGGTGTGGGTGCAGCCGGCGGCCGGTGACGCGGGCACGGCGCTCGGCGCGGCGCTCCAGGTGGTGGCGGACGCCGGTGAGCCGGCCGCCGCGATGCCCGGCGCGGACCTGGGCCGATCGTGGACCGACGCCGAGATCGAGGACTACCTGCGCAACGCCAAGGTGGCGTACGAGGAGCCGGACGACGTGGCCGTCGCGGTGGCCGAGGCATTGGCCGAGGACAAGGTGGTGGCCTGGTTCCAGGGTCGCAGCGAGTACGGACCTCGGGCGCTGGGCCGCCGGTCGCTGCTCGCGCACCCCGGCAAGGCCGAGAACCTGGAACGGCTCAACAACGTGAAGGGGCGCGAGCAGTTCCGGCCGATCGCGCCGATGGTGCTGGCCGACCGCGCGGCCGAGCTGTTCGACCGCGGGCCGCTGCCCAGCCCGTACATGCTGTTCGTGCACGACGTGCGGCCCGAGTGGCGTGACCGCGTCCCGGCGGTCGTGCACGTGGACGGCACCGCGCGCGTGCAGACCGTCGACCCGGGCACCGAGCCGCTGATGGCCCGGGTGATCCGGGAGTTCGACCGCCGCACGGGCGTGCCCGTGGTGGTCAACACGAGCCTGAACACGGCCGGGCGGCCGATGGTGGACGACCCGCGTGACGCCCTGGAGTGCTTCGGGTCGGCCCCGGTGGACCTGCTGGCCATCGGCCGGTTCGTGGTGCGCCGGCCATGAGCGTCGACTACGCGGTGGTGATCCCCACCGTCGGCCGGGACAGCCTGGAGGTCGTGCTGGACGCGCTGGAGCACGGCGTCGGGCCGCCGCCGCGCGAGATCATCGTGGTGGACGACCGGCCCGAGCCCGGACCGCTGCCGCCGACCCACTCGGCGCGCGTGCTGCGCACCGGTGGCCGCGGCCCGGCCGCCGCGCGCAACGCCGGGTGGCGTGCCGCGTGCTGCGAGTGGGTCGCCTTCCTGGACGACGACGTGGTGCCGCCGCGCGACTGGAAGCAGCAGGTGACGTCGGACCTGGCGAAGCTGGGGCTGGACGTGGGCGCGTCGCAGGCGCGGATCGTGGTGCCGCTGCCGGAGGACCGCCGGCCGACCGACTGGGAACGCGGCACGGCCGGGCTGGCGGACGCGCGGTACATCACCGCGGACATGGCCTACCGCCGGGCGGCGCTCGTGCACGCGGGCGGGTTCGACGAGCGGTTCCCGCGCGCGTACCGGGAGGACGCCGAGCTGGCGCTGCGCGTGCTGGCGCACGGGTACCGGATCGTGAACGGCGACCGCGTGACCACGCACCCGGTGCGGGAAGCGGACTTCTTCGCCAGCCTGAGGCAGCAGCGCGGCAACGCCGACGACGCGTTGGTGCGGCGCCTGCTGGGCCCCCGGTGGCGTGAGCGGATGGGCGGCGCACCCGGACGGCTGCCCTGGCACGTGGCCACCACGGCGTCCGGCGCGCTCGCCGTCCTGTGCGGACTGCTCGGGTGGCGGAAGGCGGCGGTGGCGGCCGGTGCCACGTGGGCCGGGCTGACCGGGTGGTTCGCCGCGCAGCGCATCGCGCCCGGACCGCGCACCCGCGACGAGGTGGTGAAGATGGTCGTCACGAGCATCGCCATCCCGCCCGCCGCGTGCGCGCACCGGTTGCGCGGCGAGTTCCGCCACCGGGCCGTGCCGGTCGAGGGACGGCAGCGCCGCCGGGTCGTGCCGGTGGCGGACGCGCTGGACCGGCTGCGCACGCGCGGCGGACCCGCGGCGGGCCGTTCCCGGGTGCCGCGCGCCGAGTCGTCCGGCGGCGGGTCCGGGGTGGTGCGGTCGTGAGGGTCCTGGTGCTGCGCGCGCTCGGCCTCGGCGACCTGCTCACGGCCGTGCCTGCGCTGCGCGGGTTGCGCCGCGCTTGCCCGGACGCCGAGATCACCCTGGCCGCGCCCGGCTGGCTGGCCGACGCGGTCGACCGGATCGACGCGGTCGACCGGCTGCAACCCACCGAGGGGCTCGTGCCGATCGACTACGAGTCGCCGGACCTCGCGGTCAACCTGCACGGGTGCGGACCGCGGAGCACCGAGCTGCTGCGCGCCACCCACCCCGCCCGGCTGATCACGCACGGCGTGCACGTGCCGTGGCCCGCGCACCAGCACGAGGTGCTGCGGTGGTGCCGGTTGCTGGCGCAGTTCGGCATCGCGTGCGACCCCGACGACCTGCACCTGCCGCCGGTGCCGCGGCACGACCACGTCGTCGTGCACCCCGGGGCGAGCCACGGCGCGCGGCGGTGGCCCGCGGACCGGTTCGCGGCGGTGGCCCGCGCGCTGGGCCCTGACGTGGTGGTCACCGGGAGCCCCGCCGAGGAGCCGTTGGTGCGCGAGGTGGCGCAGGGCCGCTCGCGCGTGGGCGACCTGGCCGGCCTGCTGGACCTCGTGGCCGGCGCACGACTCGTCATCTGCGGCGACACCGGCGTGGCGCACGTCGCCACCGCCTACCGCACGCCGTCCGTGGTGTTGTTCGGACCGGTGTCCCCCGCCGAGTGGGGACCTCGGTCGGGGCCGCACCGGGCGCTCTGGCACGGGACGACCGGCGACACGTTCGCCGACCACCCCGATCCGGGGCTGCTCGGGATCACCGCGGACGAGGTGCTGGACGCCGCGCGATCGCTACTGGGAGGTGGACCGTGGCCAGGATCGGCGTCATCGGCGCGGGCTATGTCGGGCTGACCACCGCGGCGTGCTTCGCGCGGCTCGGGCACACCGTGGTGTGCGCGGACGTGGACGAGGTGAAGGTCGCCGCGCTGGGCCGGGCCGAGATCGGCGCGCACGAGCCGGGGCTGGGCGAGCTGGTCGCGGAGGGCCTGCGGGCCGGGCGGCTGCGGTTCGTGCTCGGCAACGCGGAGGCGTTGTCCGACGTGGACTTCGTGTTCCTGTGCGTGCCGACGCCGACCGGTCGGGACGGCGCGGCCGACCTGTCCGCGGTGCACGCGGTGCTGCGCGAGGCGCGGGGCGCGGTGCGGTCCGGCTGCGTGCTGGTGATCAAGTCGACGGTGCCCGCCGGCACGACCGTGCGGGTGGCGGAGCTGGTGGGCCGGTCGGACGTGCGGGTGGTGTCCAACCCGGAGTTCCTCCGCGAGGGGCACGCGGTGGACGACTTCCTCCGGCCGCAACGGGTCGTGGTCGGGTCGGAGGCCGAGGAGGCCGCGCGCCGGGTGGTCGCGCTGTACGCGGGGACGGGCGCGCCGGCGCTGGTCACCGGCAGCGCGAGCGCGGAGCTGGTGAAGTACGCCAGCAACTGCTTCCTGGCGATGAAGCTCTCGTACGTCAACAGCCTGGCCGAGCTGTGCGAGCGGGTCGGCGCGGACATCGGCGACGTGACCGAGGGCATGCGGCTGGACGACCGGATCGGGGCGTCGTTCCTGGAGCCGGGGCCGGGTTGGGGTGGTTCGTGCTTCCCCAAGGACACCAGGGCGTTGCTGTCCACGGCGGAGGAGGCGCACGTCGACTTCCCGTTGCTGCGGGCGACGATCGGCACGAACGGCCACCAGGCGCACCGCGTGGTGGCGATGGTGCGTGACGCGGTGGGCGGGTCGCTGGGCGGCGCGCGGCTCGGGCTGCTCGGGTTGACGTTCAAGGCGGGCACGGACGACCTGCGTGATTCGCCCGCGCTGGCGGTGGCCTCGCTGCTGGCCGAGGAGGGCGCGCGGCTGACCGGCTACGACCCGTGCGTGTCGGCGGACTGCGGCCCGGTCCGGGTGCTCGACTCGGCGGAGGCGGTGGCGGCAGGCGCGGACGGGCTGGTGGTGCTGACCGAGTGGCCCGAGTTCGCGGAGCTGGACTGGCCGAACCTGGCCGCGGCCATGACCACCCCGGTGATCGTGGACACCCGCAACCTGCTGCCGGTGGAAAAGGTCGCCGAGGCCGGCTTCCACCTGGTCTCGCTGGGCCGGCCGACAGCGCCGAGGTGACCCACTAGGACCTGAACCGACCTACATCGTCCCTAACGTGGTCCGCAGCGAACACGACCGACGAGGAGACGATCGAGTGAACGTCGTGCCCGACGGCTACCACACCGTCACGCCCTGGATCATCACCGCCGGCCGCACGGCCGAGCTGATCGACTTCACGGTCGCCGTGCTGGACGGCGTCGAGCTCGGCCGGGTGGAGGCCGACGGGGTGGTCGGCCACGCCGAGGTCCGCGTCGGCGACTCGGTGGTGATGATGTTCGACCGGCCGGGATGGCCCGCCACCCCCGCGTTCCTGCGGCTCTACGTCGCCGACGACGCCGAGGTGCTGCGCCGGGCCGTCGCGCGCGGCTCGGTCGTGGTGACCGAGCCGACCGAGCTGTTCTGGGGCGACCGGGTCAGCCGCCTGCGCGACCCGTTCGGCAACCTGTGGTGGGTGCACCAGCGCGTCGCGGAGCCGACCCAGGACGAGCTGCCCGCCCGGATGGCCGACCCCGCGTTCGTCGCGGCCATGGCGTACGTGCAGAGCGCCGACTTCTCCCCCGCCGGCTGATCGCTACCCGCGCGGGTCCCAGCGGAAGAAGCGGGTGGCCAGGGCGGTGGCCGCGACGGTCCACAGGGCCACCGCCAGCACGGCCGGGCCGACCTGGTCGGTCGGGCCGCCCCACGCGGCGTCGACCAGCGTGCCCAGGCCCGTGCCCGGCACCAGGAACACCCACGGGTCCACCTCGCCGTTCGAGCCGAACAGGCCGCCGACGACCAGCGCGAAGAAGAACGGCGCGGTGGTGATCTGGGCCAGCTCGGCCGTGCCCGTCACCCCGCTGGTGGCCACGCCCGCCGCGCAGCTCAGCGCCACGCCGCCGACCAGCGCGGGCACCAGGAGCTCGGGCCGGGCAGGCAGGGGCGCGCCCGCCGCCACGCTGATGCCCAGCAGCACGAGCGCCTGCGCGAGCCCGAGCAGCACCACCGGCAGCAGGACGCCGGTCAGCACCACGACGTCGGACGCCGCGCCCGTCCGCAGCCGCTTGAGGTAGAGGTCCTGGCGGCGGGCGGTCAACGCGGTCGTCACCGTCACGTACACGGTGAACCCGAACGAGAACAGCAGTTGCAGCGTCACGACCATCGTCCAGCCGGTCTGCTCGCCGTCCATCGCGAGCGCGAAGTACAGGCCGGCGGCCATCGGCATCAGCACGGCCAGCGCGGCGGCGGTCCGGTTGCGCAGCAGGAGCTTCAGCTCGGCCACGCCCAGTGCGGCGATCATGCGGCCACGACCTCCCTGCCCGTGCGGGCGTTGTGGAACACGTCCTCCAGCGATGCGTGGTGCGCCCGGATCCGACCCAACCGCAGGCCCTCCCGCCCCGCCCACGCCAGCAGCAGCGCCAGGTCGTCCTGCAGGTCGGACGTGCGTACCTCGACCCGGCCGGACGGCCGGTGCACCACGTCGCCGGACAGCATCGGCAGCGCGCCCACGTCGAGCGGGCCGGGCAGGTCGAACTCGATCCGGGCGGGCTGGGCGGCGAGCACGTCCACCAGAGCCCCGGACACCGCCACCCGCCCCTCGTGCATGATCGCGAGCCGGTGCGCGAGCGACTCGGCCTCCTCCAGGTAGTGCGTGGTCAGCACGACGGTCGTGCCCTCGGCCAGCAGGCCCCGCACGACCTCCCACGTCCGCTGCCGCGATTCGGGGTCGAGCCCGGTCGTCGGCTCGTCCAGGAACAGCAGCTCGGGCCGCCCCAGCACGGCGAGCGCGAGGTCCAGCCGCCGCCGCTCGCCGCCGGAGAGCTGCTTGATCCGCACGTCGCGCCGGTGCGCCAGGTCCAGCCGCGCCAGCACGTCCTCGGTGGCCCGCCGACCGCTCGTGACGCCCCACAGCGCCACCATCTCGCGCGCGGTCAGGTCGGCCGGGAACCCGCTGTCCTGCAGCATGATCCCGGTGCGCGACCGCAGCGCCGCCCGTTCCCGGAACGGGTCCAGCCCGAGCACCCGCACGGTGCCGCCGAACGGGGCGCGCAGCCCCTCCAACGTCTCCATGGTGGTGGTCTTGCCCGCGCCGTTGGTGCCCAGCAGCGCGAACAGCTCACCGCGCCGGACCTCGAAGTCCACCCCTCGCACGGCTTCGAAGTCGCCGTAGCGGCACCTCAGGTCCGCCACGTCGATCACTTTCTCTCCCATGGCCACCATGCTGGCCGCCGCCGTGGGCCGCACCCAGTGCCGCGGCGCACCGGTCCGTGTGACAGATGTCAGCAGACAGCGGTGCGACCCGACTCGTAGATTCGTCGGTGTGACTCCCCTGAACAGGCTCCGCCGCTACACGTGGTGGACCGTGGTGGCCGGCGGCGTGGTGGCCGGCCTCGGCACGGTGCTCGACCTGTTCACCCACGACTACGGCGTGCTGGAGTCGGTGGCGCTGGTGGTCGCCGTGGCGGTGGTGATCGGCCAGCACACCCGGTACATGCGGCGGGCGATGATCGGGCTGGGGCGCGGCGACGGTTCCCCGTGGGAGCACGCGGCGACGTTCGCCGTGGCGCTGGGCGCGTGGGCGGCGACGAGCGGCGCGAACGGGTTCCTGCCGGCCTGGGCCATGCTGCCCGCGCTGGTGGTCGCGCACGTGGGCGCGGTCACGCCGGCGCGCGGCCGTTGGCCGCTGGTGGCGGTGATGACGGTGCTCTCGGTCGCCGTGGGCGGGCTGTTCGGCGGTCCCGACGCGCAGCCCGCGATGGTCCTGGCGGGCGCGATGGTGCTCGCGCTGGTGTTCGCCGACCTCGCCCAGCTGTGGATCTGGGACCTGGCGGTGAAGCAGGAGGAGAGCCGCCGGACCGCCGAGGCCCTGGCCGTGGCCGAGGAGCGGCTGCGGTTCGCCGCCGACCTGCACGACATCCAGGGCCACCACCTGCAGGCGATCGCGCTGAAGGGCGAGCTGGCGCAGCGGCTGATCGGCCGGGACGACGAGCTGGCCAGGCAGCACGCGGGTGAGGTGGCCGAGCTGGCCCGCACGGCGCTGCGGGAGACCCGCGAGGTGGTGCAGGGCTACCGGCGGGCGAGCCTGGGCACCGAGATCACCAACGCGGTGGGCGTGCTGCGGGCGGCGGGCATCGAGACGACGGTCGAGGGGGACGCGGCGGACGTGCCGCCGCCGTTGCAGCCGCTGTTCGGCGCGTTGGTGCGGGAGGGCACGACGAACGTGCTGCGGCACAGCCGGGCGCGGCGGTGCGACCTGCTGATCGACGTGGTCGACGGCCAGGTGTGCGTGCGGCTGCGCAACGACGGCGTGCCCGCCGACTTCGCGGGTGCGGGCAAGGCCGGCGCCGGCGCGGGCGACGTGGGCGCGGGGCTGGCCGGGCTGCGCGAGCGGTTCGCCGCGGTCGGCGGGCGGGTCGAGGGCGGCCCGGCCCGGTCGGAGGGGTTCGAGCTGGTCGGCAGGGCGGGGGTCGGCCGGTGATCCGCGTGGTGCTGGCCGACGACGAGGACCTGATCCGTGGTGCGCTGGCGGCGTTGCTCGCGCTGGAGGACGACATCGAGGTGGTCGCCCAGGCCAG
This sequence comes from Saccharothrix saharensis, assembly GCF_006716745.1. Classification (NCBI taxonomy): domain Bacteria; kingdom Bacillati; phylum Actinomycetota; class Actinomycetes; order Pseudonocardiales; family Pseudonocardiaceae; genus Saccharothrix; species Saccharothrix saharensis. Next base: position 2,248,997 of record NZ_VFPP01000001.1, read on the forward strand.
CGACGGCGAGGCGGCGGTGGCGGCGGTGCGGGCGCACCGGCCCGACATCGCGGTGTTCGACCTGGAGATGCCCCGGCGCGACGGTGTGCTGGCGGCCGAGGCGGTGCGCGGGCTGGACGGCGTCGCGGTGGTCATCGTCACCCGGCACGCGCGGCCCGGCGTGCTGCGGCGGGCGTTGAGCGCGGGCGTGCGCGGCTTCGTGCCCAAGACGACGCCGGCCGCGCAGCTCGCCTCGATCCTGCGGGACGTGCACGCGGGCCGGCGGTACGTGGACTCCGAGATCGCCGCCGCCGCGCTCACCGAGGGCGCGTGCCCGCTGACCGCGCGCGAGCTGGACGTGCTGCGGTACGCGCTGCGAGGCGGCACGGTGGCGACGATCGCGCGCGAGGCCCACCTGGCGGCGGGCACCGTGCGCAACTACCTGTCGTCGGCGATGACCAAGCTGGGCGTGCGCACCCGCTACGAGGCCGCCCGGCTCGCCTGGGACGAGGGCTGGATCTGAGCCTGGCCGAGGTGCACGACCTTGACCGTGGTCATCTCGTCCAGCAGCTCCGGGCCGTAGCCGAACCCGGTGCCCGAACCGCGGCGCGGCTGGGCCGCCCCGCCGGGCGCGCCGCCGAACACCGCGTTGACCTTCACGGTGCCCACCGGCAGCGCCCGCCACGCCTGCTGCGCGTGCGCCATCGACCCGGTCAGCACGGTCGCGGCCAGGCCGTGCTCGTCCACGCACGCCTCCGCCAGGCCCACCTCGAACGACGGCACCACGCGCACGGGCGCCACCGGGCCGAACGTCTCCTCCCGCAGCACGCGCATGTCCGGCGTGCAGTGGTCGAGCACGGTCGCCGGGTAGTAGGCGCCCTCGCGGTCCGGGACCTCGCCGCCGACCAGGAGCCGGGCGCCGTCCGCCACCGCTTCGGCGACGTGCGCGTGCACGTGCCCGCGCATCCGCAGGTCGACCAGCGGCTGCGGGTCGGCGTTCCAGCGGCGTGCCTCCTCGCACAGCGCGGCCAGGAACTCCCCGGCCACCGCCTCGTGCACGAAGATCCGCTCCACGGACGTGCACAGCTGGCCCGCGTTGGTGAACGCGCCGATCGCCGCCTGCCCGGCCGCCCACACCGGGTCCACGTCGGCGTCGACCAGCAGCGGGTCGTTGCCGCCGTTCTCCAGCAGCGCCTTCGCGCCGGTCCGGGCGCAGGTGGCCGCGATGGAGCGTCCGGTGGCCGTGCCGCCGACGTGCGCGACGACGTCCACGTGGGGTGACGCGGCCAGCGCCGCGCCCACCGAGGCGTCGCCGGTGAGGCTCTGCAGCACGCCCGGCGGGAAGTGGTCGACCATGAGCTGCGCGAGCAGCACACCGGTGTGCGGGCACCGCTCGCTCGGCTTGTGCACGACGGTGTTGCCGGTCACCAGGGCCGCTCCGAGCAGGCCGCACGCCACCGCGACCGGGTCGTTCCACGGGGTGAGCGCGACGACCACGCCGCGCGGCTCGGGCAGCATGAAGTCGGCGGCGTCGTGCGACCCCTGCAACGACCGGCCGCGGTGGACCGGTCCCAGCTCGGCGTACTGCTCCAACGTGGACACACCGGCCAGCACACCGTCGCGCGCGGACGCGGCCGGGCGGCCGGTCTCGGAGTGCACGGCGTTCGCCAGCTCGGTCGCGTGCTCGCGGATCGCCTGCGCTGCGGCCTTGAGCGCGGCTCCCCGTTCGGCGGCGGGTGTCGCCGCCCAACCGGGCTGCGCTTCACGCGCGGTGAGCACCGAGCCGGCCACGTCCTCGTCCGTGGCGATGGGCAGCCAGCCGATCAGCTGACCGTCGACCGGGCTGTGGACGTCGAGTGCGTCGACACGCATGTCCGTCATGGCCTCCGGGTACCCCCGTGGCCGAGGTGAAACCCGAGTCGGAGCCCCGAGGAGGACAGCCATGCCCGGACGTGAGGAGTTGCCGAGCACGATCGCGCGCTCGTCGAAGAAGGCGCAGCGGACGTGGATCAAGGCGCACGACTCGGCCGTGCAGACCTACGGCGAGGGCCGGCGCTCGCACCGGACCGCGTTCGCCGCGTTGAAGCACTCGTTCGAGAAGGTCGGCGACCACTGGGAGCCCAAGCAGCAGAAGGGCCCGTCCGACAAGCAGGCCGCGCGCAGCACGCCGAAGCAGGGCAAGACGGCCGGCGGCGTGGACGCCAACGCCAGCAAGCAGCACCTGTACGACCTGGCCAAGCGCCTGGACGTGCCCGGCCGGTCGACCATGACCAAGCAGGAGCTGGTCGAGGCGATCGGCAAGGCGAACAACCGCAAGACCGCCAAGGCCCGGTCGTAGCACCCGACGCCCGGGGGGTGCGGCCCGGTCGGACCGCACCCCCTGAGCGGTCAGGGTTCGAGCCACTCGCGGTCGGTCAGGAGCTGGCTCGCCTGGGGTCCCATCAAGGTCATGCCGCCGTCCACCACGAACGACGCGCCGGTCACGTAGCCGGCCGCCGGCGTCGCCAGGAACGCCACCACCGACGCCACCTCGCTCGCGTGCCCCGGACGGCCCAGCGGCACACCCGGCCGCGGCTCGGTGCGCGGGTCGACGTCCTCCTGGCCCGTCATCGGGGTGGAGATCTCGCCGGGCGCGACCGAGTTCACCGTGATGGCGTGCTCGGCCAGTTCCAGCGCCAGCACCTTGGTCAACGCGCCCAGCCCGGCCTTGGCCGCGCAGTAGGGCGCCGCACCGACCCTGGGTTGGTGCTCGTGCACCGACGTGATGTTGATGATCCGACCGCCCCGACCGGCCGCGATCATGTGCTTCGCCGCGCGCTGCGCGCACAGGAACGCGCCGTCGAGGTCGACCGACAGCACACCGCGCCACGTGTCGAAGTCCATGTCCACGGCCTTCTGCGCGGACCCGGTGCCGGCGCAGTTCACCAGCACGTCGACGCCGCCCAGCTCGGCCGCGAGGTCGTCGACCGCGGACGCGGCGGTGGGCAGGTCGGTCAGGTCGAGCTGCCGCACGACCGCCCGCACGCCCTGCCCGCGGACCTCCCGCGCGGTGGCCTCGGCGCCGTCGGCGTCGGAGTGGTAGGTGATGCCGACGTCCACACCGCCGCCCGCCAGGGCGACCGCGATGGCCTTGCCGATGCCGGAGTCCGACCCGGTCACGATCGCGCGCGTCGGCGCGCCCGCCCGGTCCTGGGGTAGTGGTGCGCTCATGGGCTGCGGGTACCCGGGCCGGTGTTTGCCACACGCCGTGCCGGGAACGCTCCGGTCAGTTCCACAACGGCGGGAGGAGCACCGATGAAGGCCGTCACCTGGCACGGCAAGCGGGACGTTCGGGTGGACACCGTGCCGGACCCCGTCCTCAAGGAGCCGAGCGACATCATCGTCCGCATCACGTCCACCGGGCTGTGCGGTTCCGACCTGCACCTGTACGAGGTGATGGGTCCGTTCATCGACGAGGGCGACATCCTCGGGCACGAGCCGATGGGCGTGGTGGAGGAGGTCGGGGCGGAGGTCACGGCGGTCCAGCCCGGCGACCGGGTCGTGGTGCCGTTCAACATCTCGTGCGGCACCTGCTTCATGTGCGATCGCGGCCTCCAGTCGCAGTGCGAGACGACCCAGGTGCGCGAGCAGGGCTCGGGCGCGGCGCTGTTCGGCTACACCAAGCTGTACGGCCAGGTACCCGGCGCGCAGGCCGAGTACCTGCGCGTGCCGTTCGGCAACACGTTGCCGATCAAGGTTCCGGAGGGCCCGGCGGACGACCGGTTCGTGTACCTGTCCGACGTGCTGCCCACGGCGTGGCAGGCGGTGGAGTACGCGGGCACGCGGGACAGCCTGGTCGTGCTCGGGCTCGGGCCGATCGGCGACATGGCTACGCGCATCGCGCAGCACCGGGGTGTCGAGACGGTGATCGGGGTCGACCTGGTGCCCGAGCGCATGGCGCGGGCGCGCGGCAACGGCGTGACCGTGCTGAACGCGCGGGACAAGCACCTCGTGGACCACATCCGTGAGCTCACCGGCGGTCGCGGGCCGGAGGCCGTGATCGACGCGGTGGGCATGGAGGCGCACGGCGCGCCGGTCGCGAAGCTCGCCCACCAGGCCGTCGGCCTGCTCCCGGACGCCATCGCGGCGCCGTTCATGCGGAATGCGGGGGTGGACCGGCTGCACGCGCTGCGGTTGGCGATCGAGATCGTGCGGCGCGGCGGCACCATCTCGATCTCCGGCGTGTACGGCGGGATGGCCGACCCGATGCCGATGCTGACCCTGTTCGACAAGCAGGTGCAGTTGCGCATGGGCCAGGCCAACGTGTGGCGCTGGGTGCCGGAGATCCTGCCGCTGCTCACCGACGACGACCCGCTCGGCGTCGACTCCTTCGCCACCCACCACATGCCGCTCGACCAGGCGCCGCACGCCTACGAGATCTTCCAGCGCAAGCAGGACAACGCGGTCAAGGTGCTGCTGCGCCCGTGAGGGGTTACCGTCCTGTGATGATCCGCTTCCGGTGGTGTGCCGCCGTGGCGTTGCCGGCGGTCCTGGTGCTGGGTGGCTGCGGCACGGGTTCGGACGACCTGGTCCGGCGGGCGGCGGAGGAGTTCACCGCGGCGGTGTCCTCGGGCGACTCCGACCGGGCGTGCGGCCTGCTCACCGAGAAGGCCCGCGAGGACGTGGAGTGCTCGTCGCTGGACGTTCCGGGTGGGACGGTCCGGTCGGTGGAGGTCTGGGGTGACGCGGCGATCGTCCGCACCTCCGCCGACGTGCTGTTCCTGCGGGACGTGACGTCGGGGTGGCGGGTGGCCGGCGCGGGCTGCGAGTCGCGGGGCGAGCGGCCGTACCGGTGCGAGGTGGGTGGGCCGTGACGCAGCGGGGCATGTTCTACGCGTACCTGCTGGGCGTGCTGGCGTTGTTGGTGTGCTTCAGCGTCATCGGGTTGGTGGGGCTGTGAAGAGGTTCCTGCGGGACAACGGGTTGGGGCTGGCGTTCGGACTGCTGTTCCTGGCCTCGCTGATCGGCCAGGCGTTCGCGGGCAACGCCGACCTCAACGACCACCGGTTGGCCGACGGCGGCGACCCGATCGGTTTCTGGCAGTACGTGGCGTCGTCGGACTTCGCGGTGGACGTGGCGGAGAACTGGCAGTCCGAGTACCTCCAGTTCTTCCTGTTCATCTTCGCCACGGTGTGGTTGATGCAGAAGGGGTCCACCGAGTCGAAGACCGCCGAGCGGTTGGGCGCGGAGTCCGACGAGGACCAACTGCTCGGCGCGCACCTGGAGGAGCAGTCGCCGCCGTGGGCGAAGGCCGGTGGTTGGCGCACCAAGCTGTACTCGAACTCGCTCGGCCTGGTCATGCTCGGGCTGTTCGTCGGCTCCTGGCTGACCCAGTCGATCGCCGGGCGCAGCAAGTACAACAACGACCGGTTGAACGCGTTCCAGGACCCGGTGTCCTGGTGGGACTACGTGCTGTCGCCCGACTTCTGGAACCGCTCGCTGCAGAACTGGCAGTCGGAGTTCCTGGCCATCGGGTCGATGGTGGTGCTGAGCGTCTACCTGCGCCAGCGCGGCTCGTCGCAGTCCAAGCCGGTGGGCGCGCCGCACGACTCGACCGACGAGTCCGGGTGACCGCCGGTTCGCGGCCGGTCCCGACTCGGGACCGGCCGCGAGCCCGTCACGCCGTCGCGGGCGCGCCGACCGCCACCAACCCGCGCAGCGCGGGCGGCAACGGGCCCTGGTGCACGACGCCGAGGCGTTGCGTGGCCCGGGTGAGCGCGACGTAGAGCTCGGCCCAGCCGCGCGGGCCGTCGGCCAGGATGTGCTCCGGTTCCACGACCAGCACGGCGTCGAACTCCAGCCCCTTGGTCTCCGACGCGGGCACCGCGCCGGGCACGCCGGGTGGCCCGATCACCACGCTGGTGCCCTCCCGGTCGGCCTCGGCCCGGACGAACTCCGCCACGGCGGCGGCCAGCTCGTCCCCGCCGACCTGCCGGGACCACGGCTGGACGCCGCACGCGCGCACCGACTCCGGCGGCGTCACGTCGGGCGCGAACTCGGCGAGCACCGCGGCGGCGACGGCCATGATCTCCGCCGGGGTGCGGTAGTTGACCGTCAACGACCGGTAGGCCCAGCGGCCGGGCGCGTACGGCTCCAGCATCGCGCCCCACGACGTCGCACCGGCCGGCGAGCGGCGTTGCGCGAGGTCGCCGACCACGGTGAACGACCGACCGGGACAGCGCCGCACCAGGACCCGCCAGTCCATTTCGGACAGCTCCTGCGCCTCGTCCACCACGACGTGCCGGTAGGTCCAGTCGCGGTCCGCGGAAGCGCGTTCCACCAGTTCGCGGGTGTCGCGCTCCAGCACGCGGTCGGCCAGGTCCTCGGCGTAGAGCAGGTCGGTGGCGAACAGGTGGTCCTCGTCGTCCATCGAGTCCTGCCTCCCGACGAGGCTGTCCAGCACCTCGGCGGCGTACCGCGTCTCCGCCTGCCGCCGGCGCTCGGCGGCCCGGTCGTCGGACTTGTCGCGACCGAGCAGGTCGACCAGCTCGTCCAGCAGCGGCACGTCCGACACGGTCCAGGCGTCGCCGTCGGCGCGCCACAGCGCCTGGTCGGCACCGGCCGCCCGCAACCGCTCCGGTGACGCGTAGAGCGCGGACAGCAGCGATTCCGGCGTCAGGACCGGCCACAGCTCGTCCAGCGCGGCGGTGAAGGCCTCGTCCTCGGCGAGCTCCTTGACCAGGTCCGCCCGCAGGCGCTCCCACGACTCGCGGTCGGACCGGGTCAGCCAGTCCTTGCCGATCCGGGCGATCGCGCGTTCCGTGAGCACGTAGGTGACGATCTCGGCGAACACCGCGCGAGCCTCGTTGTGCGGCAGCCCGCTGGTGCGCGCCTCCTCCCGGGCCCACCGCGCGGTCTCGGCGTCGATCCGCCCGCGGACGCCGCCCAGCTCGACCACCAGCGGCTCCTCCGGCAGCCGCTGCCGGTCCGCCACCGCCGCCGCGAGCACGTCCAGGATCTTCAGCGAGCCCTTGAGCCGCGCGGCCTCCGGTGCGTCCTCGGCGGTGACGCGCAGGCCGGGCACGAGGTCGCCGGGCGTCATGAAGACCACGTCGGACTCGCCCAGCGACGGCAGGACGCGGCCGATGTGGTTCAGGAACGCCGGGTTGGGCCCGACGACCAGCACACCGTGCCGTTCCATCCGCTCGCGCCGCGTGTAGAGCAGGTAAGCCACCCGGTGCAGCGCCACCACGGTCTTCCCGGTGCCCGGACCGCCCTCGATCACCAGCACGCCGGGGTGGTCGAGCCGGATGATCTCGTCCTGCTCGGCCTGGATCGTCGCCACGATGTCGCGCATGCCCTCGCCGCGCGGCGCGTTGACCGCCGCGAGCAGCGCCGCGTCCCCGCGCTCCGCGCCGTCCGGGCGGCCGAGCACCTCGTCGGTGAAGTCGAGCACCTCGCGGCGGCGGGTGTGGAACTGGCGGCGACGGCGCATGCCCTCCGGGTTGGCCGCGGTGGCGACGTAGAACGGGCGCGACGCGGGCGCACGCCAGTCGAGCAGCACCGGTTCGTACTCGTCGTCCTCGTCGAACAGGCCGATCCGCCCGATGTAGGAGCGCTCCCCCGACACGGCGTCCAACCGGCCGAAGCACAGCCCGTTGTCCGCCACGGCCAGCCGCTTCACCTCCTTGGCCAGCGCGCGCACCTCGTCGTCCCGCTCCAGCGCGGTGCCGCCGGTGCCCAGCAGCGCCGCGTCGTACCGCTCCTTCACGCGCGCCCGTTCGGCGTCGAGCCTCCGGTGGAGGTCCGCCACGTAGCAGCGCTCGGAACGCAGTTCTCCGTCATAACCCTGAGTGGACACGTGCCCCCGGTTTCCGCAGGTCCTGGCCTTGGCCGTGGCATTCTGCGGCATCACCGGGGGCTTGCCGCAAGCCCGGGGGTGCGCTATAAGTTGAAGGTGGCGGGAGAACGCCGTGCGCTTCCTCCGCCGAATGTCGCGGGAAACCCGCTCACTCGATGCGGTCCTCGTCGTCCTCGTCACCGTCCGTGACGGTGTCCCGCCTGCGCTCGTACCACGGCCAGGCGAACCACAGCGTGCCGAACACCAGCGCAGCGAACACGCCCATCACGATCGCGATCCAGCCACCGACGATCACCTCGCCGAGCATGAGGATCGTGCCGGTCATGGCCAGGGCCAGGCACACCAGCCCGGCGATCGCGAAGCGGTTGGCGATCTCGATCACGTCCTCGCGCCTGCCGCGGCGGAAGAGCAGCCGGTGCCAGGGCGCGGGCGCGGTGAGCAGCGCCACGGCCCCACCGGCGAACAGGATGGTGATCAGATGGGTCGCGCGGATGTAGGCATCGGCCGACGCGTAGCGCTCCGTGAAGACGATCGACAACAGGAAGCCGAACAGGATCTGCACGCCCGCCTGCGCCACGCGCAGCTCCTGCAACAGCTCGTTGAGGTTGCGGGCCAACCGTCGTTGGTGGGACTCCTCAGCCTGACTCACCGCCACCACTTACCCAAAAGGGGGATTTCTTAATCATCACGACGAGTGACGAAAGTCAGCTCGAAGTGGTTCAGCGTGGCGGGCAGCGGCGCCCGCAGCGTCGGCACGGCCAGGTGGTCGCGCAACGCGTCCAGCATGGCCCCGCCGGCGACCAGCACGAGGTCACGCCCGGGGCAGATGCCCGGACCGCCGCTGAACGGCACCAGGCCCGGATCGCTGGGCGCGGGCCAGTTCTCCGGCGCGTACGCGTCGGCGTAGGGCAACCGGTCCGGGTCGCGGTGGAAGTACGGCACGAACACGATGAACGTGGTGCGCTCGGGCAACCACGTGCCGTGCCAGCGGGTGGGTTCGGTGCTCTCGCGCAGGATCACCGGTGTCGTGGGCCACAGCCGCACCGACTCCCAGATCCCGGCTTCGCCCGCGCCGCCGATGGCCAGCGCGCGCATCGTGGCGATGCCCGCCGCGTCGAACGCGAACAGCCAGTGCGGCACCTGCCCCAGCAGCTCGTCCACCGACCCGAGGCCCGCCAGGCTGCCCGGCTCGCCACGCGCCAGGTGCTCGCGCAACCGCGACTCGAACCGCTGCCGCAACGCCTCCCGGCGCGGGTGCAGGTAAGCCCAGTTCGCGTTGCCCCGCAACGTCTGCAACATGTCGGTCAGCTCGACGTCCTCCCGGGCGAACGACCCGAGCACGATCCGCCGGGCCGCCCGCCACCACGCCTGCGCGAACGAGTCCCACGTGAGCCGACCGGTGCCGCGGACGTGCCGCAGCAGCAGGTCGGCCTCGTCGGCCACGATCGCCCGCACGTCCACCTTGTCCGGCCGCAGCACGTCCTCGTTCACCGCGCGCCGCCGCTCCCGCTCCGCGCCCGTCGAGATCAGCACGCCGTGCGGCTGGAAGTGCTCGAGCGCGGCTTTCTTCTCGGTGGTGGCCAGCGCGAACGGCTCCGGTGACTCGGCCAGCAGCCGGGCCACGTCCAGCGGGTCCAGCAGCAGCGCGATGCTGCGCCCGGTCACCCGCAGGCGCAGCGGTTCCGGGCCGTACCGCTCCCGGAACCGCTTCATCGTGGCCACCGCCGCGGCGTCAACCCGCACCTTCCCGGCCAACGCCGTCACCGGGCGGCGGCGCTGGACCACGCCCTTGGCCAGCGTCGGCAGGATGACCCGGGCGAACGCCTTCCCGGTGTCGAGCCGGGAGGCTACGGCCACGATCCCTCCTCGGCGTGCGCGACCACGAGCTCGCGCACCTCGCACCCCTCGGGCTGGCGCAGCGCGAACACGATCGCGTCGGCGACCCGCTCGGGCGGGTTCAGCTTGCTGTCGTCCGGCGGCCGGTACTGCTCGGCCCGGTCGTCGAAGAAGCGCGTGCGCATGCCGCCGGGGATGACCAGCGTGACGCCGACGCGGCCGGCGGTCTCGGCCGCCAGCGCCCGGGTGAAGCCGACCACGCCGAACTTCGAGGCGCAGTACGCGGTGGCGTCGCTGACCGCCTTGATGCCGAGCGTGGACGCGATGGTCACCACGCGTCCGCCGTCCAGCAGGGGCAACGCCGCCCGCACCACGGCCGCGGTACCGAGCAGGTTCACCATCACCACCCGGTCCCAGTCGGCGCCGGACACCTCGTCCAGCCGGCCGCACGCGTCCGTGCCCGCCGCCGTGACGACGGCCCGCAGGCCGCCGTTGCGCTCGGCGATCGCCCGCACCGCGCGTTCCGCCGCCCTGGTGTCGGACAGGTCGACCGACTCGAAGTCGACCACCTCCGACGACGACGGCGCGGCCTTGTCCAGCACCAGCGGTTGCCCACCCAACTCGTGCACCGCGTGCACCACGGCCGCGCCCAAGCCGGACGCGCCTCCGGTCACCAGCACCTGACCGAGCATCAGCCCCTCCTCGACAGCATCTCGGTGGTCGAACGGCCCCGGTGGTAGGGCACGACGACGGTTCGCCCACCCCACCCCTTGACCAGATCCGCTTCCGGCAACGACTCCACGGTGTAGTCGCCGCCCTTGACCCACACGTCCGGGCGCAGGGCCGCCAGCACGCGCTCCGGCGTGTCGTCCTCGAACACGACGACGTCGTCCACGCAGCCCAACGCGCGCAGCACCTCGACCCGGTCCTGCTCCTTGGTGACCGGCCGGTCCGGTCCCTTGAGCCGGCGCACGGACGCGTCGGAGTTCAGGCACACCACCAGGCAGTCGCCGAGCGACCGGGCGGCGCGCAGGGTGCGGACGTGACCGGCGTGCAGCAGGTCGAAGCAGCCGCCGGTGGCGACGACCGTGCCACCACGCGCACGCACTGCGTCCACACTGGACAGTTGGTCGACCGGCCGGAAGCCCGACGCCCCGCCGCCGCGCAGGAACTCGGCGGCCGACGTGACGCCGGCGGCGATCGCGTCGTCCATCGCCGCGCCGCCCATGAGCCGCGCGGCGACCGTCACCGCGAACCGGTCCCCCGCACCGCACGGGTCGACCACGGGGACGCGCGGCGCGGGCACGGCGACCGGCGTGCCGCCGCCGTGCAGCAGCGCGCCACCCGCGCCGAGCGTCACGACGACCGCGCGTGCCCGCCACTTGGCGCGCAACGCGTCGAGCGCGTCCATCGGGTCGGCGTGACCGCTGAACGCCTTGGCCTCGGACGCGTTCGGCGTGACCAGGCGCGCACCGGGCACCGGGGCCGGGCCGCGCGGGTGCGGGTCCCACACGACGGGGCGGCGGGCGAGCACGCCGCGCAGCCGTTCGTCGCGGACCAGGCCGCGACCGTAGTCGGAGACCAGGACGTAGTCGGCCTCCAGCACGGCGTCGAGCATGTCGTCGGTGGCCTGCGGCACGCCGGAGCCGCCGCCCCGGTCCAGGCGGGCGATCGACTGGTCGCCGCACCGCAGCCGGGTCTTGACCGGGGTGGGCGTGGGCGACGGTCCGAGCACGGACGGGACGCGGGCCAGCTCGCCGCGCAGGCGGTGGCCGTCCTCGTCGTCGGCCACCGCGCTGACCAGCGTGACGTCCACTCCGTCGGCGGCGGCCAGGGCCGCGGCCAAACCCGCACCACCGGGCCGGGCACGTTCCTCCTGGACGTCCAGCACCGGTGCGGGCGCGTCCGGGCACAACCGGTCGGCCGTGCCCACCACGTCGATGTCCAGCAACGAGTCGCCGACGACGACCAGCTTCACGAGACCCTCCGTTCCGAGGTCGGCAGCGCGGCTTCGAACGCGGCGCACAGGGCGTGCACGGCCACCAACTGGGCTTCCTGCACGTTCGCGGGCTCACCGGGCAGCGCCAGCACCTCGTCCACCGCCTCCGCCAGCGGGTTCGGGGTCGGACCCGTCATCGCCCACACGTGCGCGCCCGCCTGCCGGGCCGCCTTCGCCGCCTCGAGCAGGTTGGGGCTGCGCCCGCTGGTGGTCAGCAGCACGACCACGTCCTGCGGCCGGGCGTGCGCGGTGACCTGCCGGGCGAACACCTGGTCGTAGCCGTAGTCGTTGCCGATCGCGGTGACGCTGGAGGACTCCGAGCACAGCGCGATCGCCGAGAACGGCCGCCGGTCGTCGCGGAACCGGCCGACGAGCTCGGCGGTCAGGTGCTGCGCCTCGGCGGCCGACCCGCCGTTGCCCGCCGCCAGCAGCCGACCGCCGTCGGTGAGCCTGCGGGCCAGCACACCGCCCCAGCGGGTCAGCCGCGGCGCCTGGGCGCGCAGCCCGGCCAGCGACTGGGCCAGTCCGTTCAGGTGGGTCTCGACGGTCATCGGGTGCCTCCCACGGCCACGGCCCGACCCGCCGTGACCCGCTCGTAGACGCGTTCGGTGTCCTCGGCGATCCGGTTCCACGTGTAGCGCACGCCGACCCGGTCCAGGCCCGCGAGCCCGCACGCCTCCCGACGTGCCTCGTCCACGAGCAGCGAGCGGAGGGCGCGGCAGAGGGCGGACGGGTCGCGCGGCGGCACCAGCACGCCCGTGACGCCGTCCACGACCGTGTCGGTCAGGCCACCGACCGCGCTGGCCACCACCGGCACGCCGCACGCCATGGCCTCCAGCGGCACGATCCCGAACGGCTCGTACCAGGGCACGCACGCCACCACGTCGGCCGAGCGCAGCAGCTCGGGCATCGCATCCCGCGACACCTGCCCCGCCAGCCACAGCCGGTTCCGCACGCCGAGGCGCTCCGCGTGGGCGGCCAGCCGGCGCGCCTCCGGGTCGGACCCCACCTCCACCGGGCCGCCCGCGATGACCAGCTCGGTGTCCGGCAGCGACCGCAACGCGGTGATCAGGTCCTGGAAGCCCTTGCGCGGCACCAACCGGCCGACGGAGACGATCCGGTGCGGGTAGCCGCGGCGGTCGACCGGGCCCTCGGGCCGGAACCGCGTCGGGTCGACCCCGCACGGCACGACGGTGATCCGCGACCGCCGCACGCCCATGCGCATCAGCTCGGTCACCTCGTCGTCGCACGTCGCGGCGATCCGGTCGGCTTCACGCCCGATCATCCGCTCGATGCCGATCCGCTCGGCCGGGCTGGTGTCGTCCGCGCCCTGGTGCCTGCGCTTGACCGTGCCCAGGGCGTGGAACGTCTGCACGAACGGCACGCCGACCTTGCGGGCGGCCGGCACCGAGGCGAGGCCGGACATCCAGAAGTGCGCGTGCACGACGTCGGGCCGGTCCTCGAACCACTGCCGCTCCAGGAACCGGGCGAACTCGCCCATGTGCGGCAGCAGGTCGTCCTTGGGCACGGCGCGGGGCGGTCCGGCCGGCACGTGCACCACGTCGTAGCCCTGCTCGGTGCGCACCCGCTCGGGCAGACCCGGGTCGTCGCGACGGGTGTAGACCACCACGTCGTGCCCGAGTGCCGACAGCGCCGCCGACAAGGCGGCGACGTGCACGTTCTGCCCGCCGGCGTCGACACCGCCCAGAGCCGCCAACGGGCTGGCGTGCTCGGACACCATCGCGATCCTCATCCGCTCACTCCTGTCAACAACCGGTCCCAACTCCGCAGGAAGGCGTCGAGTCCGTACCGGGCCAGGGCGAACTCCCTGGCCTGCTTCCCCTTCTGCCTGGCCAGCGCGGGGTCCGCGACCAGCTCGGCCACGCCCCGCACCAGCTCGTCCACGTCGGTGGACACCACGCCGGCCTCCGGCGGCACGGCGCGCACGACCTCCGTGCACGCCAACGCCACCACGGGCATCCCCAGGTGCATCGCCTCGATCAGCGACAGCCCCAGCGACGTCCACCGCACGGGGTGCAGGTAGAGGCGTCGCAGGGCCAGTTCCCGGTGCAGCGACTCCAGGTCGTGGTCGCCGCGCCCCATCTCACCGAGCTTCTCGGTCTTCATGCCGTAGACGTCCAGCGGGGCGGCCTCGGCGAAGCGGGGCAGCAGGTCGGTGCCGACCACGCGTCCGCGCCGCACGGGCTCGTTGACCACGACGGCGGCACGGGGCAGCTCGCCGGTGTACCGGGGACCGGGATCGACCACTCCGTGTTCTATGACGACCGTGCGCGCGGTGCCGCAGTCCCACATCAGGTCGTTGAAGTGGGTGACGTGGACGATCGTGCCCGGCCAGTCCTTGAGCGGGTGCGCCTGGTTCGGGTACTGGGGCGTGTTGTGCTCCAGGTACACGACCGGGATGCCGGTCGGGACCAGACCGACCTCCTCGGGCCGTTGCAGCACCGCGATGTCGGCGTCCGCGCCGGACAGCCCGGACAGGTCGACCTCGCGCGCGGCTGGCCAGTCGCGCCCGGCCAGGCCGATGCCCCGGGGCGGCCCCGGGACCAGGTACTCGTGACCGCCCCGGACGAACGCGTTCGTCCACGAACCGTGCACGTGCCACAGCAGGATCTTCACGTCCGCACCCCCGCGAGTTCGGCTACGGCGGTGACGACCTGGTCGGGCGTCACCCGGTCAAGGCACGGGTGGCCGGGCACCGGGCACTCGCGTGCGCGCGAGTCGCGGCACGGTGCGTTCTGGTCGCCCAGCACCACGTGCGGCCCGTACGGAGCCCACCGGCGGGCGGGCACCACGGGAGAGAACAGGGACACGACCGGCGTGCCGACCGCGGCGGCCAGGTGCGCGGGCCCGGTGTTGCCGACCACGACGGCGTCCGCGCGGGCCAGCAGCCCGGCCAGTTCGGCGAACGTGGTCCGGCCGCCGAGGTCGACGCCGTGCGCACCGGCCACGTGGCGGGTCAGCTCGGTCTCGTTCGGGCCGCCGGTGACCAGGACGCGGTGCCCGGCTTCGACGAGCGCGGTGACGGCCTGCGCGCACCGGTCCGGCGACCAGGCGCGGGCGGGCACGGACGCGCCCGGGTGCACGACGACGTACGGGCCGATCTCGGCCGGCTCCGGCGGGTCGGTGATCGCCAACCTGCCGTCGTCGCCCGGCGGCAGCTCGAACCCGGCGGCGCGGGCGACTTCCAGCGCGCGTTCGGCCTCCGGGATGTCGGGGTCGTCGCGCAGCCGGACGTCCAGCAGCGAGCCGGGGTAGTCCGTGGAGCGTGCCACGACCTTCGGCACGCCGGCGAGCTTCAGCAGCAGCGCGAGCGGCAGCGGGCTCTGGTGGAAGGAGGTGAGGACCAGCGCGACGTCGGCGCGGACGCCCCTGAGCAGGGCCACGATTCCCTCGATGTCCGGTGTGCGGACGTCCGGTGCGGGGTTGGCGATCCACGGGCAGTCCCAGCGGACGACCCGCTGCACGCCGGGCAGCAACTCGGCCGCCTGCGCGCCGGAGTGGCCGCACAACAGCACGACTTCGCCCGCGTGCGCGGCGGCGCGCACCGCCGGACCGGCGAGCAGGACGTCGCCGTCGTTGTCGAGCCTGGCCACCAACGTCCTCATAGGACCATCGCCACCGCGGCGCGGAGGTCGGGCGCCGTGTGCGGCGCGCGGTCGACCTCGTCGGGCAGGGTCACCGGGGTCGGCACGAGGATCGGCGTGACACCCGCGGCCAGGGCCGCTTTGACGTCCGCTTCGATGTCGCCGATGAAGTAGGTGCGCTCGGGGCGCGCGTTGAGCTCCTCGCAGGCGTTGAGGACCATGGTGGGCGAGGGCTTGCGGCACGGGCAGCCGTCGTCCGGGTGGTGCGGGCAGACCTGCCAGGTGCCGAACCGGCCGAGCAGGACCTCGACCCTGGCGTTCACCGCGTCCACTTGCGCGCGGGTGAGCAGGCCGCGGCCGATGCCGGACTGGTTGGTGACCACACCCGTGCGCACGCCGTGGGCGCGCAGCAGGCGCACGACCTCGCGTGCACCGGGCATCAGCCGAACCTCGCCCGGATCACCGTTGTAGGGCACGTCGCTGATGAGCGTGCCATCGCGGTCGAAGAGCACCGCGTCGGGGTAGTGGTCCACAGAGGAGAGTTAGCCGGTGAGAAGTGAAGCAAACACTTCTCGGCAAAGCGCTACTCCCCGTCACCACCCGATGGATTGACATGTGTGTGGGAGCCGTGTTGGTGGGTACTCACCTGTCGAACTCGATTCCCCGAGGAGAGGTTGTTTGCAGTGACGACGATCGAGAAGTCCGTGGACGTCGAGGTCCCGGTCACGACCGCGTACAACCAGTGGACGCAGTTCGAGTCGTTCCCGCAGTTCATGGAGGGCGTCGAGCGGATCACCCAGGTCACTCCCACCCGGACCCACTGGGTCACCAAGATCGGCGGGGTGACGCGGGAGTTCGACGCCGAGATCACCGAGCAGCACCCCGACGAGCGGGTCGCCTGGCACACGGTCGACGGTCCGCCGCAGGGTGGTGTGGTGACGTTCCACCGCCTCGACGACCGCCGCACGCGGGTGCACGTGCAGATGGAGTACGACCCGCAGACGCTGACCGAGAAGGCCGGCGCGGCGGTCGGCCTGGTCGACCACCGGGTGAAGGGCGACCTGGAGCGGTTCAAGGAGTTCATCGAGGGCCGCGGCGCGGAGACCGGCGCGTGGCGGGGCGACGTGAGCCGCCCGCCGCAGGCCGGTGAGACCCGCCACGACCTGCCCGACGCGGGCCGTCCGGGAGACCCGCTGCGATGAGCCCGCGGGCGGTGCGGGAGCCACGGCGACGGAGCGGGTTCGCCCCTCCGATCCCCGACCCCCGACCGCCTGTCGACGGCAGCTGACCGGACACGGTCGAGCGAAGAGCCCCGCGGCCCCGGCCGCGGGGCTCTTCGCGTGCCCACCCACCCGAGCCGTATCCGTACCACCCGGTCACGACACCGCCCGGTCCCGACGAAATCCCCTCGCACCCTCGACCCCGGACAGGCGAAGGGCCCGCGGATGTGCCCGCGGGCCCTTCATCGCGTTGCGGTCGTCAGCCGGCCTTCAGCCTCTCGAACAACTGCGCCACCGAGCGTCGCAGCGCCGAAGCCGCGTCACCCAGCAGGGAACCCGCCTCGGGCCCGCCGTCCACCTCGCCCATCTGGTCGACGTGCACGTCCACGCCCTGCGCCAGCAGGTCGCGCAGCACCTCCAACACCACCTCCGGGTGCCCCAACGGCACGGGTGCGGCGAAGGTCTGGGCGGAGGTGATGAGGTCCTCGTGCCGCCGGATCAGATCACCGACCCCGGAGCCCGCCGCCGCGCCCGCCACCAGGTGCACCGGCACGGAGCGGTCGGCGAACTCGGACAGCACCTCGTCCACCTCGTGCCACGGCTCGTCCGTCGCGGGCAGCCGGCACCACATCACCTGCAGGTGCTCGGTCAACGGCCGCCACGTACCGGGCAGGTCACCGTGCCTGCCGACGCCGGCCGGGTCGAGCACGACCACGGCGGGCGCGTCGGGCGGACCCGCCCACACCACCGACGGGCCCTCGGTCCTCGGTTCCTCGTCCATGCGGCTACACCTCCACCACGGCGGGTTCCACGCAGTACACCGTGTATGCCGATCGGATGACCGGTTGTGCGACGTTGCGCACCCGAACGCCACCGGGCGTCATGCCGTGCTCGTTGCCGAAGTGCGCGTGCCCGTGCACGGCCAGGTGGGCGCGGTTGGCGTCGATCGCCTCACCCAGCAGGTACGAGCCGAGGAACGGGTAGATCTCCGGCGGCTCGCCGCGCAACGTGTCCGGCACCGGCGCGTAGTGCGTCAACGCCACCTTGACGTCCGTGTCGAGGCTGCCGAGGGCGCCGTTCAACGACTCCGCGATCTCGGTGGTGTGGCGGATGAACGCCTTCATCTCCGGCTCGCCGAACGCGCTCCCGCACTTGCCCGCGAACCCGCCGCCGAAGCCCTTCACCCCGGCGACGCCCAACGTGTGGCCGTTCACGCCGATGGTGGCGGCCTCGCCCTCCAGCACGGTGATGCCCGCGTCGCGCAGCACGGCGGTCACCTCGTGCGGCTTGTCGTCGTGGTGGTCGTGGTTGCCCAGCACCGCGACCACGGGCACCGGCAGCCCACCGAACTCGTCGGCGACGACCCGCGCCTCGGACACCGTGCCGTGCCGGGTCAGGTCACCGGCCAGCAGCAGCACGTCGGCGCAGTCGCCCAGCTCCTCCAACGCGGGCCGCAACCGGCCGCGCGCGTCTTCGCCCAGGTGCACGTCACCCACCGCGGCGATGCGGATCATCGAAGCTCCTCTCGGCCGACCGGGGCTTCGGACGGCACCACCTTCACGTCGTCGAGCACGGTCAGCTCCGGGGCCACGTCGTGGATCACGGCCTCCAGCTCGGCGCGGCGCTCCGGGCTGGCCACGTCACCGGACAGCAGCACGTGGTCGCCGCGCACGGTGACCCGCACTCCCAGTTCGGTGGTGCGCGGGTCCTCGGCCAGCGCCTGGCGCAGCCGGGCTGCGAGGTATTGCTCTGCGGTCATGAGACGCTCCTGGTCAGCGGGGCGGGCAGCAGGTCGAGGCGTTCGACCAGCACGAGGAACGCCTCGGCGTACGGCGAGTGCTTGGTGGCTTCGCGGACGCGGTCCCAGTCGATCTGCTCGCGCAGCGCGCGGGCGAACGGCAGCAGCTCGCTGAAGTCGCAGCGGTGCCCGTCGAGGACGAGCAGCTTGCCGATCAGCACCTCGGTGGCGGGCATCACGGGCAGGACCACCGAGCCGACCTGGAGCTCTTCGGCGCGGGACAGGGTTTCGTCGGTCACCGGGACCTCGTTGGGCCGGAACAGCAGGTCCACCAGCGAATCGCCGTCGTAGACCTTCAGCAACCAGTCCTCGGGGGGTGTCGCGGCACGCATGCCCGCGGCCACGAGCGCGCTCACCGCCTCACTGGCGTCTTGTTCCCGCACCAGGATGTCGACGTCGTGCTCGGTCGCGGGGCCACCTCTGGCGTACACCGCGCACCCGCCCGCCAGGGCGAACGGGATCTCTTGCGCGCGCAAGGCCTTCGCGACTTTGGTCAACGTGCGCAGCAGCTCGTCTTGGACACCGCTCATGCCAGGTGACTACCCGTACGGCTGGGTGTTCACACGGCGGCGGGTAGCGCCGGCCACACGGGGTAGCCCCCTCGGTATGACTGCCACACCGCCCGACCCCGACCCGGCCCGCACGCCCGGACTGGAGCCCGGTGGCGGGGTCGCGCCCGGCGAGACACCGCCCGATTCCGGTCAGACCTCCGGCCTGTCCCACCCGCAGCCGATGCCGTCGCGGCGCGGCCCGATCATCACGCTGGTGGCCGTGCTGCTCATCACGCTGCTGACGTTGGCGTTCGTGGTGGCGCAGGTGATGGGGTGGACGAACCTGTTCGAGGGGTCCTGACCGGGGTCAGGGCCGCAGCGGCGGGCTCGGGGCCAGGCCCTCCTTGCGGGCCAGGCCGTCGAGGAGCTGCCGCAGGGTGTCGCGCGCGTTGTGCCGGGGCGCCCACCCGAGCCGGGTGAACGCCTTGGTGGCGTCCAGCAGCGGCGTGGTGAGCGCCAGGTCGACCCAGCCGGGCGAGGTGGGTTGCAGGCGCAGGCACCAGCTCAGCCGGGCCGCGGTGCGCAGGGCGGCCGGCGGGAGCGGCACGTGCCGCGTGCCCATGACCTCGGCGAGCACCTGCGGTGTGACGACCGGCTCGGAGACGAGGTTGAACGCGCCTCCCGCGCGGGTGGTGAGGATGCGGGCGACGGCGTCGGCCACGTCGTCGGCGTGCACGAACTGGAGCACCATCGCGCGCGGGAGGGGCAGCACGGGCAGCTTGAGCCGGAACAGGGCGTGCGGGACGAGCGGGCCGAGGAAGTAGCGCTTGATCTCGGCGGCGGCGTCGGGTTGCAGGACCAGGCCGGGGCGGACGCGGGTGACTGTGAGCTGGGGGTGTTCTCGTTCGAGCTGGTCCAGCTGGTGCTCGACGGCGGCCTTGTGCCGGCTGTAGTAGGAGTTCACCAGGCCGTCGGTCGGCCAGGTCTCGTCCACGGTGTGGTCTTTCGCGGCCGGCGAGTACGCGCCGACGGACGACATGTGCACCAGGTGCGGCACGCCCGCTTTCGCGGCGGCGGTGAACACGCGGTCGCTGCCGGCGACGTTGGTGCGGTAGAGGAGCCGCTCGTCTCGGCTCGGCTGGATGAGCCAGGCCAGGTGGACGACGGCGTCGGCGTCGCGGAACGCCTCGGCCAGCGGTTCCTCGGCACCCTCGCGGCTGATGTCGACCGGGGTCCAGGTGATGCTGTCGTAAGGCGGCGCCACCTCGGGCGCTCGGCGGGAGATGCCGTGCACGGCGACGTCCGGTTCGTCGGCGAGACGGCGCAGCAGGGCGGTGCCCAGATTGCCGGTGGCGCCGGTGACGACGATCCTCATGGCGGACGGGTACCCGCGCGAGCCGGGTGCGACACGGGGAGGTCGGGTGCTCCAAGCGGCGGGGTGGGGGTTGCTGGCCGGATCGGCCCTGCTGGTCGGGGCGCTGGTCGGCTACCTGGCGCGGGTGCCGCGCGGTGTGGTGGCCGGCGTGATGGGGTTCGGCAGCGGCGTGCTGATGTCGGCCGTGTCGTTCGACCTGATCGCCGAGGCGCACGAGCTGGGCGGGCTGCTGCCCACGGCGTCGGGTGCCGCCCTCGGGGCCCTGGTCTACACGGCGGCGAACGTGGCGCTGGCCAAGCGGGGCGCACGCCACCGGAAGCGTTCGGGCGGGTTGCAGCCGTCGGAGTCGGAGCAGAGCGGGTCGGGGACGGCGATCGCGGTCGGCGCGCTGCTGGACGGCATCCCCGAGTCGGTGGTGATCGGCGCGAGCCTGCTGGGCGGCGGCGGGGTGAGCGTGGTGACCGTCGCGGCGGTGTTCATCAGCAACGTGCCGGAAGGCCTGTCGTCGGCCGCGGGCATGCGGCGGGCCGGCCGGTCGCGGCGGTACGTGTTCGGCTTGTGGATCGCCATCGCCGTGGTGAGCGGCCTGGCGTCGATGGCCGGGTACGGCCTGCTGGCCGGCGCCGCGCCCCAGTGGCTGGCCGCCATCACGGCGTTCGCGGGCGGCGCGATCCTGTCGATGGTGGCCGACACGATGATCCCCGAGGCGTTCGACGACGCGCACCTGCTGGTCGGGCTCGTGACGGTGGCGGGGTTCCTGAGCGCTTTCGCCCTGTCCCACCTCTGAGCGGCGGTCAGCTCGACGACGACGGCGGCGCGGGATCGGGGACGGCACCGGGCGGGGCGTCGTGGTCCGCCACCCGGAACGCCCGCACCGCGACGTCCCGCCGCTCCAGCGCCTCGACCACGGCACGGCCCTCATCACGGGCACCTCCGCTTCCGGTCGGCCGCCGGGTACCCGCCGCCGGGAAAATGCGTTGCCGGCGCCTCCCGCGGGTGTGCAGGCTCGGGTTCGTGGTCGACATCCCCGACGGGCGCGCCGGCATCGACGCCGGCCTGGTCCAGCGGCTGCTCGCGCGCCAGTTCCCGCGGTGGGCCGGGCTGCCCGTGACGCCGGTCGAGGTGGACGGGTGGGACAACCGCACGTACCGGCTGGGTGACGACATGACGGTGCGGCTGCCGACCGCCGAGGGGTACGCGCCCGCCGTCGAGAAGGAGCACCGGTGGCTGCCGGTGCTCGCGCCGTCGATGCCGGTACCCGTGCCCGTGCCGCTGGCCCTGGGGGCGCCCGGCGAGGGCTACCCGTTCCCCTGGTCGGTCCGGCGCTGGCTGGACGGGCGCACGGCGTCACCCGAGCGCGTCGGGGACCTGGTGGCGTTCGCGCTGTCGGTCGCCGACTTCATCCGCGCGTTGCGGCGCGTGGACGCCGACGGCGGGCCGGCGGCGGGTGCGCACAGCTTCTACCGGGGCGCGCCGCCGGGCCACTACGACGACGGGACGCGACACGCGCTGGCCGTGCTGGAGGGTCGGGTCGACGTCGCACGGGCGGCGGCGGTGTGGGAGGACGCGCTGCGCGCGCCGGCGTGGTCCGGGCCGCCGGTCTGGTTCCACGGCGACATCGCGCACGGCAACCTGCTGGTCGACGACAGCGGGAAGCTGACCGCGGTGATCGACTTCGGCACGTCCGGGGTCGGCGACCCGGCGTGCGACCTGGTGATCGCCTACACGATGTTCTCCGGCGAGAGCCGGGAGGCGTTCCGCGAGGCGGTGGGGCTGGACGACGCCACGTGGACGCGGGCGCGGGGCTGGGCGCTCTGGAAGGCCCTCATCACGCTGGCCGGCGCGACCGGCCCGGAACGGTCGGACGTGCAGCGGCACGTGGTCGAGGAAGTGCTCGAAGACGCGCCGTGAAGAGGGAGAAGGGGCGCCCCCGCGGCCGGAGGCGCCCCTTCTCGCTCGGTTCAGCGGTTGACGGTCAGGTCGCGGGCCGCGGCGTACCGCTCCCGCACCCACGGGGTCGGCTCCGCCTCGACCGAGGTCGACGCCAGGTCCGACCACAGCGGCGGGGTGTCCGCCCCGCCGACCGCCCACGCCGCCTGCCTGGCCGCGCCGTCGGCCACGTACTCGCTCGGCGACGGCACCAGGACCGGGCAGCCGAACACCGCGGGCGCGAGCTGCCGCACGGCGGGCATGCGGGCCCCGCCGCCGATCAGCAGCACCCGCTCGACCGGCATGCCCAGCGCGCGCAACGCGTCGATCGCGTCCGCCAGGCTGCACAGCAGGCCCTCGACCGCGGCGCGCGCCAGGTGCCCCGGGGTCATGGTGTCCAGTCGCATGCCGTGCAGCGCGCCGGTGGAGTCGGGCTTGTTCGGCGTCCGCTCCCCCTCCAGGTACGGCACGAACACCAGCCCGTCGGCGCCCGCGGGCGCGCTCAGGGCGAGGTCCGACAGGTCGGCCAGGTCGACCCCGAGCACGGACGCCGTCGCCGTGAGGATCCGCGACGCGTTCAGCGTCGCCACGAGCGGCAGGTGGCCGCCCTCGGCGTCGGCGAACCCGTTGACGGTGCCGGTGCCGTCGGTGACCGGGTTCGGCCAGCGCGCGAACGCCGTTCCGGACGTGCCGATGGACACCACCACGTCACCGGGCTGGGCCTGCACGCCCAGCGCCGCGGCCGCGTTGTCACCCGCGCCCGCGCCGAACCGCCCGCCGACCAGGTCCGCCGGGCCGACCACGCGCGGCAGCGCGACGACCTTGCCCAGCGCCAGTTCCAGCAAGTCCGGCCGGTAGTCCTCTGTGGACGGCGACCAGTAGCCCGTGCCGCTGACGTCGCTGCGGTCGGTGGTCAGCGCGTCGAGCGACGTCGAGCCGGACAGCTTCCACGTCAGCCAGTCGTGCGGGAGGCAGACCGCCGCCGTGCGGGCGGCGGACTCCGGCTCGTTCGTCGCGAGCCACCGCAGCTTGGTCACCGTGAGGGACGCGACCAGCACGCTGCCGACCGCGTCGGCCCACTTGTCCGGACCGCCCAGCTCGGTGGTGAGCTCGGCCGCCGCTCCCGCGGAACGGGTGTCGTTCCACAGCAGCGCCGGCCGGACGACCTCACCGGCCTCGTCGAGCGTGACCATGCCGTGCTGCTGCGCGGCCACCGACACGGCGGCCACGTCGTCCAGGCCGCCCGCGTCCGCGATGGCCGTCTGCAGCGCGTCCCACCACGCGGAGGGATGCACTTCGGTGCCCGTCGGGTGCGTCGCGCGCCCTTGCCGAACAAGGGCGCCGGTGTCCGCGTCGCGGACCACAACCTTGCAGGACTGGGTGGACGAGTCGACGCCCGCGACGAGCGCCATCAGCGCGCGCCCAGCAGGTGCTCGGTCGCCAGCTGCGCCAGGCGCACGAACCCGAAGCCGCGCTCGGCCGCGGTGGACGGGTCGAAGTCCTCGCCCTTGAGGAAGTCGGCGATCGACTCGCCCTCGTTCAGGGTGGGCTCGGCCAGCTCGTACACGCCGCTGTACTTGAGCGCTTCCTGCACCTCGGGGTCGGCGCGGAACGCCGCCGCCCGCTCGCGCAGGAGCTTGTAGGTGCGCATGTTGGCCGCGGCGCTCTCCCACACGCCGTCGAAGTCCTCGGTGCGCAGCGGCTTGTAGTCGAAGTGCCGGGGGCCGTCGTAGCCGCCGTTCTCCAGCAGGTCGACCAGGAAGAACGCGGACAGCAGGTCGCCCTGGCCGAACACGAAGTCCTGGTCGTAGCGCGGGCCCTTCTGGCCGTTGAGGTCGATGTGGAAGAGCTTGCCCTGCCACAGCGCCTGGCCGATGCCGTGCACGAAGTTGAGGCCCGCCATCTGCTCGTGGCCCACCTCGGGGTTCACGCCGAACAGCTCGTGGTGCTCCAGCGTCGAGATGAACGCCAGGGCGTGGCCGATCGTCGGCAGCAGGATGTCGCCGCGGGGCTCGTTCGGCTTGGGCTCCAAGGCGAAGCGGAAGCCGTAGCCCTGGTCGACCGAGTACTGCGCGACCGTGTCGACGGCCTCGCGGTAGCGGTCGAGGGCGGCGGACACGGGCTTGCCCGCGTCGACCTCGGAGCCCTCACGACCGCCCCACATGACGATGGTCCGCGCGCCGAGTTCGGCCGCCAGCTCCAGGTTGCGCAGCACCTTCCGCAGCGCGAACCGGCGCACCGAGCGGTCGTTGCTGGTGAAGCCGCCGTCCTTGAACACCGGGTGGGTGAACAGGTTGGTGGTCACCATGGGCACCACCATGCCGGTCTCGTCCAACGCCGCCCGGAAGGCGGAGACCCGCTTGCCGACCTCGGCCGCGTCCGAGCCGAAGGGGAACAGGTCGTCGTCGTGGAACGTGATGCCCCACGCACCGAGCTCCGAGAGCTTGCGCACCGCCAACGGCACGTCCAGCGGGGGGCGGGTCGCGTCGCCGAACGGGTCGCGTCCCGGCCAGCCGACCGTCCACAGGCCGAAGCTGAAGTTGTCCACGAGGGCACCTCCAATAAGTTTGATGCCTGAACTTATCGCACAAAGCCGCTAGGATCCAGTGGTGTCCAGACCACAGCCCGCGAGCCAGCACACCGTGCGACGGCACAACTCCGCACTGGTGCTCGACGCCATCGCCGGGGCGCCCGGGTCGTCGCGCGCCACCGTGGCCGCCCGCACCGGCCTGACCAAGGCGACCGTGTCCAGCCTCGTCGACCGGATGATCGGCGCGGGGCTCGTCGCCGAGGGCGAGGCGCAGGCCAGGTCCGGCCCCGGCCGGCGCGGCACGGCGCTGCACCTGTCCCCCACCGGGCCGCACGGGCTCGGCGTGGAGATCGGGGTCGACTACCTGGCCACGTGCCTGGTCGACCTCACCGGCCGGGTGCGGGCGCGGTGGGTGCGGCCCAGCGACAACCGCGCCTCCAGCCCGGCACGGGTGCTGGGCAAGGTGGCCACGGCGGTGCGCACGGCGACCAGGCAGGACGTGCCGATCGGCGGGGTGGGCGTGGCCGTGCCCGGCCTGGTGGAGGTGGCGGGCGGGTCGTTGCGGCTCGCGCCGAACCTGGGCTGGCGCGAGGTCGACATCCGGGGCGAGCTGACCCGCCGGGTGGCACTGGACGTGCCGGTGCTGGTGGGCAACGAGGCGAACCTGGCCGCGTTGGCCGAGCTGTGGCACGGGGACGTGGCGACGGACTTCCTGCACATCTCGGGTGAGATCGGCATCGGCGCGGGCATCGTCGTGGGCGGGGCGCTGTTCGAGGGCGTGTCCGGGTTCGGCGGCGAGCTCGGGCACCTGTCGGTCGACCCGCGCGGGCCGGCGTGCGCGTGCGGGTCGCGGGGGTGCCTGGAGCGGCTGGCGGGGCAGGACGAGATCGTGCGCGCGGCGGGCGTGACGGGGGTGGACGAGCTGCTGGCGCGACTGGCGGCGGGTGACCGCACGGCCACGACGGCGGTGCGTTCGGCGGCGCGGTGGTTGGGCGTGGCGCTGTCCGGGGCGGTGAACCTGCTGGACCTGCCGACCGTGGTGCTGGGCGGGACGTACGCGCGGCTGGAGCCGTGGCTGCAGGAGCCGTTGCACGCGGAGCTGGACCGTCGCGTGGTCAGCGCCGAGTGGTCACCCGTTCGAGTGGTCGCGTCGTCGCTGGGCGCGGAGGCCGCCATGCGCGGCGCCGCCACCACCGCCGTCCGCGCGATCCTCGCCGACCCCGATCCCTACGTGACCTCCGCCCTGTCCCGAGCGTAGAACTCAGGGGTCCCGAGCGTAGGACTCTCGAGACCCGAGCGTTCGACACACGCGCTGAACGTAGGGCCCACGCGTGTGTCGAACGCTCAGGCCTCGAGAGTCGAACGCTCAGGACCCCCGAACTCACCGTTCAGGTAGGAGAGGAGGCTCCGGTAGGTGTGAGTTGGGTCGCCCTCGACGGAGTGGATCACGTGGGGGTGCCGGGTGGCGATGATCCTTCGCAGGTTGTCGTACATCGCGGACAGCTCGGCGGGGGTGGCCTGGACGGTGCCGCGCTCGGTGAAGCGGCGGATCGCGTTCTCGCGGGAGTCGAGCAGGACCACCTCGTGGTAGGGCACCTCGAGCTCGGCGGCCAGGGCGGAGAGGCGGTCCAGGAACTCCGGGCGGCCCAGGAACTGGGGCACGACCACGTCGTGGCCGGACGTCAGGTGCACGCGGGCGGCGGCGATGGCGATGTCACGCGCCAAGCGGCCCGCTTCACCCAGGTCGCCGGCGATCAGGTCGCGCACCCGGTCGACGTCCAGCGCCAACGCGGGCGGGTGGTCTTCGGCGTAACGGCGCGCGATCGTCGACTTGCCGCAGCCCGGCGGGCCGTTCAGGGCGATCAGGCAGGGCACCCCGCCGAGCCTAGCGGCGGGGGGCGGTGCCCCCTGGTCACCGCCCCCCGCACCACATCCTGCTGACCACCGGTACACGCCGGGTACACCCCTCCGTGTACCGGCATCACTACGCTGTGCACCGGACGTTCTGCTGCCCCGCTCGGCCGGCGCGAACCCCAGGACCTCCCTCTCCGACCTGCGCCGCCTGCTGCGGGACAGCGAGGGCGGAGCCGTGGTCGACACCCGCCCGGACGGCTGCGCGGCATGCAGGAGCTGGGGCTCACCGTGCAGGAGGACGAAGTCCACGCCCGCCTGGCCCCGGGCCGGCAAGCGGAGCAGTGCGGCGAGCTGTCCGCCCTCACCGAGCGGCACCCGCTGCGGGAACGGCCGGCGCTGCGCGAGGCGCTGGGCACCGCGCACGGCTGCTGCCAAGGCGCTCACCGCGCGGGCCCGCACCGCGCCCGCCCCAGGGGCAGCCGTGCACGCCCGGCAGGTCCTTGACCTGCACCGGAGCACCGGCCACCTGGCCGGCGAGGCGCACACCCCCGCACCTGCCCGGCCACCTCGACCCCGAGCACGCGCGAACACGCCGGCGAAGCGCGCTGGACCTGTTCACCCGAATGCAGTCTCCCGAAGCGGACGCGCTTCGGGCGCTCGTCTGACAGCCTGGACGGCACGTTTGTCGGTGCGGACAATCGTCGTGAGACTGCCAGGGGGTGGACCGGTTGCCGCGTGGAGAGCGCCCGTTGGACGTCGGTGACAGCCCGCTGCTCAGGTTCGCCGCCGACCTCCGGTCGCTGCGGGACAAGGCGGGCGGGCACAGCTACCGGCAGTTGGGCGCGCGGGCCCACTACTCGGCGACCACGCTGTCGGACGCGGCGGGTGGGCGCAAGCTGCCCACGCTCGCGGTGACGCTCGCGTACGTGCGCGCCTGCGAGGGCGACGTGACCGAGTGGGAGGACCGGTGGCGGCAGGTCGCCGCCGAGGTGCTGCCCAGCCCGGAGGCCGGTCCCGAGGAGGGCCACCCGCCGTACGCGGGGCTGGCGGCCTACGGCACCGAGGACGCCGAGTGGTTCTTCGGCCGCGACCACCTGCTGGACGACCTGGAGCAGCGCATCGCGCACCGCCGGTTCGTCGCGGTGTTCGGCGCGTCGGGCGCGGGCAAGTCCTCGCTGCTGCGCGCCGGCCTCGTGCCGCGGGTGGGCGGCCGGGTCGTGGTCACCTCGCCCAGCGAGTCGGCCGAGCCGGACCTGGACGTCGACCTGCTGATCGTGGACCAGTTCGAGGAGGTCTTCACGCTCTGGCCGGACGCCGACCGGCGCACCGCGTACGTCGACGCCCTGCTCACCGCCCGCTGCAAGGTCGTGATCGGCGTGCGGGCCGACTTCTACGGGCACTGCGCGCAGCACCCGGCGCTGGTGGAGGCGTTGACCGACGGCCAGTTGCTGCTCGGGCCGATGGGCCCGGAGGAGCTGCGCCAGGTGATCATGCAGCCCGCCGTGAAGGCGTCGTGCACGGTGGAGACGGCGCTGGTGTCCCGGCTCATCGCCGACGCCACCGGCCAGCCGGGCGTGCTGCCGCTGGTGTCGCACGCGTTGCTGGAGACCTGGCGGCGCCGGCGCGGCACCACGCTGACGCTGGCCGGCTACGAGGCCGCGGGCGGCATCCAGCACGCCATCGCCCAGACCGCCGAACGCACCTACACCTCGCTGGAACGCCACCAGCGCGCTTTGGCGCGGCAGGTGTTCCTGCGGCTCACCGCCCTGGGAGACGGCACCGAGGACACCAAGCGGCGGCTGCCGCGCGCCGAGCTCGACCACGACGTCGACGTGGACGTGGTGCTCGACCGGCTCGCGCACGCCCGCCTGCTCACCCTGGACCGCGACAGCGTGGAGATCGCGCACGAGGCGCTGATCCGCTCGTGGCCGCGGCTGCGCGGTTGGCTCGCCGAGGACCGCGAGGGGCTGCGCACCATGCGCCGGCTCACCGAGGCCGCCGCCACCTGGGAGTCGCTGGGCCGCGACCCGGACGCGCTGTACCGGGGCTCCCGGTTGGACACCGCCGTGGAGTGGACGCAGCGCGACGGCGTGCGCACCAGCGCCCAGGAACGCGACTTCCTGGCCGAGAGCCTCCAGGCGCGCGACCGGGAACGGCTGCAAGCGCACCGGCACACCCGCAGGCTGCGCCAGCTCGTGGCGCTGCTGGCCGTGCTGCTGGTGCTCGCGGGCACCGCCGTGGTGCTGGCGATCACCTCGCAGAAGGAGGCCGCGGCGGGCTGGAAGTCGTCGGCCGCCTGGTACGTGGCCAACCAGTCCCAGGGTCTGCGCAGCAGCGACCCGCAGCTCGCCGACCAGCTCGCCATCGCCGCGCACGACCTCAACCCGAACGACGAGACGCGCAACGGGGTGCTCAGCGCCCACGCGTCGAGCGAGTTGAACGTGGCCGGCCGGGCGGCCTTCGCGTCCGCCCAGGCGCTCAGCGACCCCGACCTCCAGCGCGACCCGGACAGGAAGACGCCCGTGCACGTGCTCGGGCCCGCCGACGAGACGGTGACCTCGATCGCCGTCGACGAGGAGGGCCGAGCCTTCACCACCACGCTGGTGGACGGGGCGGCGAAGATCTGGGACGTCACCGACGTGACCGCCGAGGTGCTGCGCACCTTCGACTTCCCGGTGGACCGGATCGCGTTCGACCCGGCGCGCGCCCGCACGCTGGTCACCGTGTCCGACACCGCCGCGGTCGCGGTGTGGGACTGGTCCGACCCGGCGAACCCGGTGGAGGCCGCCCGACTGCCCGGTCACGCGCGGCCGGTCGTCGGTGTCGTCTACAGCCCCGACGGCGAGGTCGTGGTGACCTTCGACGCCATGGGCGTGGTCCGGCTGTGGGACGTGTCCGAGCCGAAGAGGCCGGACCCGGTCACCGAGGTGGACACCGGCCAGGACGTCACCGCGGCGGCCCTGTCGCACGACCGCCGCACGCTGGCCCTCGGCTCGGCGAAGGGCGAGGTCCGGCTGTACGACGTGACCGACCGCGGCGAGCCGGTCGAGCTGTGGTCCGGCAAGGCGCACCGCGGCGCGATCCAGGCGCTGGGCTTCCACCGGTCCGGTGACGCGCTCGCGACCGTGGGCACGCAGGACAAGGTGGCGCTGTGGGACGTGTCCGACCTGCGGCGACCGGTCGAGCGGGGCCGGATCAACGGGCTCACCGAGGGCGTCTACGCGGTGGGGTTCGGCTCCACCGCGACCAACGTGGTGACGTCGAAGTCGAACGGCACCGTGCGGTCCTGGGAGTTCGACTTCGCCACGGCCGTGCGCGAGATGTGCGACGCCGTGACCACCCACATCACCCGCGAGGAGTGGCAGCAGTACGTGGGCGCGGTCGGCGCGCTGGAGTACCGCCGCCCGTGCGGTTGATTGGCGGGCCGGCACGATCGGGCAGATAATCACCGCGTGACCACGCCGCGTGACGATGACCGCACCGAAGCGCTGCCGACGAGTCCGATCCCGGACGGGCCACCCGTCGTGAGCCCGCGCGGACCGGGTCCGGTCGAGCCGTCGGTGACGGGCGCGCCGGAGCGCACGGCCGGCACCCAGGCCAAGCTGAAGCCGACGCGGATCAGCGGCACGTGGGTCGCCGTGCTGGCGTCGATCGTGGTGCTGATCGTGCTGCTGGTGTTCATCCTGCAGAACCTCGCCGACGCCACGATCCACTTCCTGGGCGCGGCGGGCACGCTGCCGCTGGGCGTGGCGCTGCTGTTCGCGGCGATCGCCGGGGCGATCCTGGTGGCCCTGGTCGGCGCAGCCCGGATAATGCAGCTGCGCCGCCAGGCCAAACGAGGGCTGCGCTAAGTCGTCCTCAGACCGAGGAACAGGACCTGCCGTTCAGCTGGAAGCCGGTGGGCGCGACGTTGCTGCCCTGCCAGCTCGCCTGGAATCCGAAGTCCACCGAGCCACCCGCTGCGATGGTCCCGTTCCAGCCCTCGTTGGTCACCGTCACGGCCGCGCCGCTCTGCGACGCCCTGCCGTTCCAACTGTTGGTGATCTGCTGGCCGTTCGCGAACGCCCAGCGCAGGCTCCACCCCGTGAGCGAGGTGGCCCCTGTGTTGGTGATCCTCACCGAACCGGTGAAGCCACCTCCCCACTGGCTGGAGACCTGGTAGCGCACCGAGCAGCCGGGTGGCGGCTGGTCCGTGATCGTGGTCGTGCCAGTGGTGGTCGTGGTGGTGGTCGTCGTCGTGGTCGTGCCGGTCGGCGACGAGTCCGTGGGGTGCGTGTTGGTGTTGCTGGTACCGCCGCTCGGCTCCGCGACGAGGATGCCCCGGCCGTTGGTGCCCAGGTAGACGCGGCCGTAGACGCGCGGGTCGCCGGTGATCGCCTCGCCCATGTTCCCGTACTGGTGCGCGTCGTCGTTGATGCGCACCCAGTGGCCGCCCTCGTCGTCGGACCGGTACACGCCGGTCTTGCCGTCGATGGTCAGCACCCCGTACAGCGCCGGGTAGGGCTTCTCCAGCGCGCCCTTGCCGAAGCCGATGTTCACCGCCGACGTGACGCCGGCGAGCGCGCTCACCGTCGCACCGCCGTCGGTCGAGCGGAACAGGCCGCCGTCGCCGGCCAGCCACAGGTGGCCCTCGTGCCCCGGCACGGCGTGCAGCTTGCCCACGTCGGCCGTCGCGCCCGCGGTGAACGTCGCGCCGCCGTCCGTGCTGACGTACACCGTGCCGCCCGCCAGGCCGTAGAACCTGTTCGGGTTCACCCGGTCCGACTCGACCACCGCGCCCGCCGGGATGCCGGTGGACGGCGCCCAGGACGTGCCGAAGCCCACCGAGTGGTGCACCGCCGCGCCGGCCGGGCTCCACACGAACCGGCTGCCGTCCGCCGCCGCCGCGACCGTGCCACCGCCCGTGACACCGCCCGGCTCGCTGCCCGCGAACCAGTTCGCGCCGCCGTCGGTGGAGAACGCCACGTGCGGCGAACCGTCCACGTTGCCGGCGCGGGCCATCACCGACGGGTTCTTCTCGGCGAAGTCCAGGCTCGTGGTGCTGGTGAAGTTCGGCTGCTGGAACATCATCGCCGGCACCTCGGCCAGGTCGGTGTGCCGGAAGCCGCCGATGTCACCCAGGCCGCTGATCAGCGGCGCGCCGGTCGGCGGGCTGATCAGGTCGAGCACCGCGGTCTCCTCCAGCCCCGCGGCGGTCGGCTTGATGGTGATCTGGCCGCCGGCGTCCCACTTCAGCAGGTCCGTGGTGCCGTAGACGGTCGCGCCCGTGCCGTACAGCATGCGGTTGGGGTCGAACGGGTCGATCTCCAGCGACTCGACCATCCAACCCAGCTTGGGCGTCACCTCGGGTGGCTGCGGGTTCACGCCCCAGCTCAGCCACGGTGAGGAGCCGATGTCCATCTTGTAGCGGAAGCTGCGGTTCGGGTAGCCGGTGAAGTCCCAGGCCCGCGTCCACGTCGCGCCGCCGTCCGTGCTGCGGAAGATGATGATGTCCGGCCACCAGGAGATCTGGGTGGCGACCATCAGCGTGTTCGGGTTCTGCCGGTCGACGGTCAGGCCGCTGTAGCCGAAGTAGTCGTCCGCGCTGGTGGAGGGGACGGGGCTGATCCGCGTCCACGCGCCGGTGGCGGTGTCGTACTTCCAGACGTCGCCCTTGCCGCCGTCGTACGGGCCGCCGGTGTCGCTGGTGGCCAGGTAGAGGAAGCCGCCCTCGGTGTCCAGCACGCCCTTGTGCGCGATGTAGCCGGTCGGCTGGCCGGCGAGCCTGGACCAGGTCGCGCCCGCGTCCGTGCTGCGGTAGACCGTGTTCTCCTTGTCGGCGACGCCGACGTAGATGGTCCTGGACGGGCTGCCCGCCGTCGACGAGCGCGGGTCGTAGGTCACCCAGACCACGCCCTGGACGTCGTTGGCGTAGCCGTTGGTGTCGTCGGGGTCGGCGATGTAGTCACCGGGGTTGGGGAAGCTCGCGACCCGGGACCACGTGACGCCGCTGTCGGTGCTGCGCCACAAGCCCTTGCCGCTGGGCGCGCCGAAGTACAGCACCCGGCCGTCGTTGGGGTCGACCGACAACCGCTCCCCCATGCCGCGGCCCGGCATGTTGCCGCCGACCTTGAAGGGCAACTCGGTGCGCTGCCACGTGGCACCGCGGTTGGCGGAGCGCAGGATCGCGCCGTTGTTCGGGTCCCAGCTGTTGGTGTACATGCCGACGGCGGCGTAGACCTTGTCGGCGTTCTCGGGGTCGGGGGCGATGCTCGCCACGCCGTTGTAGCCCCACCTGTCCCAGCCGACCCAGTCGAGCAGCGGGATCCACCGGCCGGTCGCCTGGTCCCACCGGTACGCGCCGCCGATGTCGGTGCGGGCGTAGATCAGGTCCTTCTCGGCCGGGCTGAACACGATGCCGGGCACGAACCCGCCGCCCGCGATCTCCACGTTGCGCCAGTTGTGCGGCTGCGCGGGCACGGCGGCGGAGGTGGGCGCGGCGGGGCTCGCGGCGGCGGTGACCAGCACGACGCCGATCGCGGCCAGGGCCGCGGTGGTCAGGGCCAGCAGCCGCTTCACGGTTTCGCTCCCGGGGCTCGGGACGGGACCGGCTCGGGTGCCGAGGCGGTGAGGGCCGACGCGGTGCGGGTCGTGGTGGTGGTGCGGACCGGACCCGAGCGGACCGGGCCGGGCGGGAACGTGGGCCCGACGCGGACCGGGCGCGAGAAGTCCGGCTTCGGGAAATCCGCCCGCGCGGAGACCGGCTGCGCGGGCCGTACCCGCGGAGTTCGCGGCAGCGGGTGCTGTGGCTGCGAGTGCTGCGGCAGCGCCGGAAGTCGCGCTGGGACGGCGATTCGCACGGAATGCCCGGTTTCCCAACGATTCCGCCCCACCGCCCGGGCGACGCCGGCGTGGTCGCGCGTGGCGGGGCGCGCGTGGTCCGGACCAGCGGCCCGCGCGTCACCGGCGTGGCCCGGCGGGGCCGGTGCCGGCGAGGGCGGGGTGCGTCGGGCCATCGTGCTGCGCTCCTTTGCGCGGGGTGGGAGGAGGCGGCGGGCGAGTGGTTTTCCGCCTCCCCCCTGGCTGGGTGAAGTCAGGGGTCCGTGCGCCGGGGCCGTCGCGGCGTCCGGCCTGGGAGCGCTCCCAGAACGTGCAGGATTGGACGGTAGCCAGGCGGATCGGTCAGCGGCAATGGATCAGGCTTACGCCATCCGAGTGAAGTGCGCTGCGTGATCACGTCCGACCGTCGAACCCGGTCGAAACGGACGTCGAATCGCTTCGAAATGCCGCGACCCGGACCGAGGTCCGGGTCGCGGCAGTACTGGGAGCGAGGCTCAGGCGCTCGAACGAGTGACCATCGCCGTCGGCAGGAGCAGGAACGGCGGCAGGTTCTCCTCGCCCGCCAGCTCCGCCATGAGCCGCCACGTCATGGTGCGCCCCAGCTGCTCCACGTCCTGCCGGATCGTGGTCAGCGGCGGCACCGCGGTGGAGGCGATCATCAGGTCGTCGAACCCGACCACGGCCACGTCGTCGGGCACCTTCTTGCCGTGCGCGTGCAGGGTCTGCAACGCGCCCAGCGCCATGATGTCCGCGCCGACGAAGACCGCGTCCAGGTCCGGCGCCCGTTCGAGCAGGTCGGCCATGGCGACCGCGCCGCTCTCCGGGGTGAAGTCGCCGTACGCGACCAGATCGGTGTCGAGCCGTGCCTGGCTCAACCCGCGCTTCCAACCGGACAATCGGTCCATACCGACCGCCATGTCCCGTGGACCGGCGATGGTGCCGATCCGCTTCCGGCCCCGCGAGACCAGGTAGCGGGCCGCCTCCATGGCGCCGTTGAAGTTGTCCGAGTCCACATAGGGCACGCCACCCGCACCGAGGGGCCTGCCGCCGACGACGGTCGGCAGGCCCGCGTCGGCCAGGGTGCGGGGCAGCGGGTCCTGTCCGTGCAGGCTGATCACCAGCACGCCGTCCACGTGGCCGCCGCAGAGGTAGTTGACCAGGTCCTGCTCGTCGCCCTCCTTGCTCATCATGAGGACGAGCTGGACCCGCTTGCCCGCGAGTTCGGCGTGCACACCGCGGAGCACGCCGGCGAAGAACGGGTCGGCCAGCACGCGGCTGCCCTGCTCCGAGACGACCAGGGCGATGCAGTTGGCCCGGCTGCCCGCGAGCGTGCGGGCCGCCTGGTTCGGGCTGTACCCGAGCTTGCCGATGGCCTGGTGCACCGCCTCGCGCGCCCTGGAGCTGACGTACGGCTCGCCGTTGATCACCCGGGAAACGGTCGACTTGGACACCCCGGCTGCGCGAGCGACCTCCTCCAGCCGGGTGTTGGGTCGTCGCGTCTTGGGTGGGTCAACGGCATCGGTCACGGAGCGACCGTCGCCGCGAGAGCGTTGCCACGGGCAACCTGCGAGTACCACATGGCGCTCATCTTAGGCGTCCGCACCTGGGTCTCGTAGTCGACATGCACGATCCCGAACCGCTTGGCGTAACCCTCGGCCCATTCGAAGTTGTCCATGAGCGACCACGCGAAGTAACCGCGCAGGTCGACACCCGCCTCGATGGCCGCATGCGCCGCCCTGAGGTGCGACTCGATGTAACCGAGGCGCTCGGGGTCGTTGATCGACCCGTCGTCGTTGATCGAGTCGACGTACGCCGCGCCGTTCTCGGTGACGTACAGCGGGATGCTGGGGTAGTCCTCGTGCACCCGCTTGAGCACCTTGAAGAGGCCGTCCGGCTGCACCTCCCAGTCCATCGCGGTGCGCGGCAGGCCCCGGCTGGGGAACGACACGTGCTCCGCGCCGACCCACGGTGACCCGGTCGGGCGACGGCCGTTGTCCACCACCCCGGAATCAGAAGACGCTGCTTCGGGCTCGGGGGTGTTGCTGACGAAGTGCTCGGCGTAGTAGTTCACGCCCAGCTGGTCCAGCGGCGCGGAGATGATCTCCAGGTCGTTCTCGCGGATGTGCTTGGAGAAGCCGTACGGCTCCAGGTCCTCCACGATGTCCGCCGGGTACTCACCCTTGAACAGCGGGTCCAGGAAGATCCGGTTCTGCAGGCCGTCGAGCCGGCGCGCGGCGTCGAGGTCGCCCGGGTCGTCCGGGTTCGCCGGGATGATCGGGTACATGTTCAGCGTGATGCCGACCTTGGCGTTGGGCGCCTGGTCCCGGATCGCCGCGGTGGCCAGGCCGTGCGCCAGCAGCAGGTGGTGCACCGCCGCGACAGCGGCCTCCGGCTCCTGGCGGCCGGGCGCGTGCACGCCGGCGGCGTAGCTGAGCAGCGACGAGCACCACGGCTCGTTGAGCGTGGTCCAGTTCTCCACCCGGTCACCCAGGGCGCCGACGACCGACTCGGCGTACTCCGCGAAGCGGTACGCGGTGTCCCGGTTGGCCCAGCCGCCCTCGTCCTCGAGGGTCTGCGGGAGGTCCCAGTGGTAGAGCGTCAGCCACGGGGTGATGTTGTTCTCGAGCAGCTTGTCGACCAGCCGGGAGTAGAAGTCCAGGCCGGCCTGGTTCACCGGACCGGCGTCGGGCCGGATGCGGGGCCACGCGGTGGAGAACCGGTAGGCGTGCAACCCGAGGTCGACCATCAGCTGGACGTCTTCGTCGACGCGGTAGTAGTGGTCGGCCGCGGGATCACCCGTGTCACCGCCCACGACCGCGCCGGGGATCTTGCAGAACGTGTCCCAGATGGACGCGGTGCGACCGTCCGCGGTGGTCGCGCCTTCGATCTGGAACGCCGCGGTCGCGGCGCCCCACACGAATCCCTCGGGAAAGGAAATCGACTCCACAGCTACCCCTTCACAGCACCCTGCATGATCCCGGCGACGATCTGCCGACCGAGTACGAGGAAGACGATCAGAATCGGGACCGTGGCCATCGTG
This sequence comes from Saccharothrix saharensis, assembly GCF_006716745.1. Classification (NCBI taxonomy): domain Bacteria; kingdom Bacillati; phylum Actinomycetota; class Actinomycetes; order Pseudonocardiales; family Pseudonocardiaceae; genus Saccharothrix; species Saccharothrix saharensis. Next base: position 2,285,312 of record NZ_VFPP01000001.1, read on the forward strand.
GTCCCGGCGAGCACGAGCGTTTTGTCGACGTAGTAGCCGCTCTGCAACTTCTCCAGGGCGACCTGCATCGTCGGGTTGTCCGCGTTGAGCACGATCAACGGCCAGAGGAAGTCGTTCCACGACATCATGAACGTGAAGATGCCCAGCATGGCGGCGGCCGGGCGCACCGCGGGCAGGCACACGTGCCAGAACGTGCGGATCATGCTGCACCCGTCCATGCGGGCCGCCTCGATCAGCTCGTCGGGCACGGCGTCGGCGATGTACTGGCGCATCCAGAACACGCCGAACGCGGTCACCAGGTTGGGGACGATGACCGCGCCGAGGGTGCCGGACCAGCCGTACTCCGCCATCACCATGTAGAGCGGGATGATGCCGAGCTGGGTGGGCACGGCGAGCGTGGCGACCACGAACACCATCAGCGGACCGCGGCCCTTGAACCTCAGCTTGGCGAACGCGAACCCGGCCAACGTCGAGAGCACCACCACGGAGACCGTGACGGTGCCGGAGACGATGACGCTGTTGCCCAGCGCCTTCCAGAACGGGATGGTGTCGAGCACCCGACCCGCGTTGACGAAGAAGTTGCCGCCGGGCAGCAGGGGCGCCTCGGCGGTGAACGTCGCGTCGTCGTGGCTCGCCACGAGGAACGACCAGTAGAACGGGAACGCCGACCCGAGGATGAACGCGATCAGGATCCCGTAGACGGTGAAGCCCGGACGCCGCTCGGACAGCGAGACGGCCTTCGAGCGCCTGCGCTTCGCGGGCTTGGGCGGAGCGGCGCTCGGCGCCGGGCGATCGGTGATGGTGGCCATCACGCCTCCCCACTGGACGCGAGCCGGCGGGTGAGCAGGAAGTTGATCCCCGCGATCGCGATGATGACGATGAACAGCACCCAGGCCATCGCCGAGGCGTAGCCGAGGTCCTGGCTCTGGAAGCCGGCTTGGTACATGTAGAGCACGACCGTCTGGTACTGGTTGGTCGCACCGCCGTTGGCGCCCGCCGAGGGCGAGAACAGCAGCGGCTCGGTGAAGATCTGCAGGCCGCCGATCGTCGAGGTGACGATCACGAAGATCAGGGTCGGCCGCAGCATCGGCAGCGTGATGCTGAAGAACTGGCGCGCCTTGCTCGCGCCGTCGACCCACGCCGCCTCGTACACGTCACGCGGGATCGCCTGCATGGCGGCCAGCACGATCAGGGCGTTGTAGCCCGTCCAGCGCCAGTTGACCATGGTCGCGATGGCGACGTGGCTCCACCAGCGCTCGGCCTGCCAGTCGATCCGGTCGAAGCCGAAGAACTCGACGACGTTGTTGATCGTGCCGTACTGCACGCCGAACAGGTCGCCGAAGATGATGGTCAGGGCGACGAGGCTGGCCACGTAGGGCAGCAGCACGCCCATCCGCCAGCCGGTCCGCCCGCGCAGGGCGGTGTTGAGCAGCGCGGCCAGCAGCACCGCGATGATGACCTGCGGGATCGTGGAGATCGCGAAGATGCTGAACGTGTTGACCATCGCGTTCCAGAACTGCGAGTCGGCCAACAGCGTGGAGTAGTTGTCGATGCCCACGAAGGGCTGCTCGTCCGCGCCCAGCTCCCACTCGAACAGCGAGATGTAGGCCGTGTAGAGCAGCGGGAACAGACCCACCGCGGCGAACAGCACGAAGAACGGGGCGATGTAGAGGTAGGGCGAGACCTTCACGTCCAGGTTCGTGAGCCGGTAGCGCCAGCTCAGCTTGCCCGGACCGATGTCATCGTTGTCGTCGCGCCGCGGCGGGCGGGGCTCGGAGCCCCGCCCGCGCGCAACCGAAAGCTCGGTCGTCATTACTTGGCAGCCTTCTTGGCCCCATCGACGACCTTGTTCCAAGCCTCCTCAGGCGAGGTGCCCTGCTCGACCGAGGTCAGCGCCGGGGACACGACGTTGTCCTGGATCTCGCCGTCCTTCGGGCCCTTGTACTGGGCCGCCGCGACCTTGTTCGCCTGCTCGGAGAACAGCAGGCCGACCTTCTCGCCGCCGAAGTACTCGCTGGTCTGGTTGAGCAGCTCGGGGGAGATCAGCGCCTGGGTCTGGCTCGGGAAGGTGCCCTTGGCCTTGAACGCCTTGATCTGCTGCTCCGGCGCGGTCAGCCACGCGGCCAGCTTGGCGGCCTCGGCCTTGTTCTTGCCCTGCTTCGGGACGGTCAGGAACGAGCCGCCCCAGTTGCCGCCGCCGCCGGGGAACGCCGCGGTGACGGCCCACTTGCCCTTGTGCTCGGGACCGGCGTTGCCCTCGATGACACCCAGCATCCAGGACGGGCAGGTCTTGGTGGCGAAGGCCGACTCCTTGAAGCCCTTCTGCCACTCCGGGCTCCACGCGGAGAGCTTGGCCGACTGGCCGCGCGCGACCGCGCCGGTGACCTGGTCCCAGACCTTCTTGTCGTCGTTGGTCTCGATCACGAGCTTGTCGTCGCGGTCGAAGTAGCCGGTCTCGTTCTGGTTGTGCATCGGGTTGAAGATCTGGGCGGCCGAGTCGAACCACGGCTTGCCGGTCTTCTGCACGTAGGTGTCACCGGCCTGGAAGTACGAGTCCCAGGTGGCGAACAGGGCCTTGACACCCTCGGAGTCGGACGGCAGGCCGGCGGCCTCCAGCATGTCCTTGCGGTAGCACATGGCCAGCGGGCCGATGTCGGTGCCGTAGCCGATGAGCTTGTCGTCCTTGGTGGTGACCGCGTCGACCTTCCACTGCAGCCAGCGGTCCTCGCGGACGTCCTTCGGGCCGATCTCCTTGAGGTCCTCGAACTGGCCCGACTTGGCCATGACCTGGCTCAGGAAGCCCTCTTCGACGGCCTCGACGTCGGCGAGGCCGGAGCCCGCGCCCAGCTTGGTGAACAGGTTCTGGTGGTGCGGCGCGGCCTGGCCGGTCTTGCGCTGCGTGACCTTGACGTTCGGGTTCGCGGCTTCGTACTCCTTGAGGAGCTCCTCGTACCCGAACTCGTTGAAGGTCGCGATGGTCAGCTCGACCTTGCCGTCGGACGACCCTCCGGACCCTCCCGAGCCACAGGCCGTGGCAACAGCAGCGAGCACTGCGGTGCAGGCCAGGACTTTGGCCAAGCCTGCTCGACGGTAGCGCACGAGAACTCCTCAGTTGATCGGCGGTGAACGTTCTGGGAGCGCTCCCAGGTTTTGGGGGAGTGTGGTTCGCGCCACGGAGTTGTGTCAAGCTCCCGTGTCCGCGCTGTTACCGACGTTGCGACGTTTGCCCTGCTGGACCGATTCTGCTAGCGGTGTGCGCCGTAGTCCGTTCAGGCACTGTTCGTAGACCGGTCGGACACGCTCGGTTCATCTCCGAGCCGAACGGCCCGGAAAAGATTCACGAGTCGCGAACCCACTCTCCCGGCACCAGTCTGCACCGGAAGTGTGCACATGTCCGCCATCACCCCACCGCGAGTCGCGAACCGGGGGCGGCGGAGTGGTCCGGTCGGGTTGCGCGAGTCGGCCGGCCGGGTGGTGTGCACCGGCCGGCCGAGTCACCTCCGACCGGTCTCCGGGACGTGCTGAGACGTCCATTCAGGACCAATGGTCCGCGGGGCTGTTTCGTCACGCGCGCGGACGCGCGGAATATAGGGGTACCCCTCTTTACCGGCGCGTTTCCGAGACGTTATCGGACGCGTCCGCGCGGGCGCGCCGGGTCAGCGACCGTCCTCCAGGTCGCCCTCGGTTTCCAGGTACGCCTTTTGCAGCGCGTCCAGCGTCTCCGGTTCCGGGTGCTCCCACATACCCCGGTTGGCCGCTTCCAGCAGCCGTTCGGAGATGCCGTGCAGCGCCCACGGGTTGGACCGCTCCAGGAACTCCCGGTTCACCGGGTCCAGCACGTAGGTCGCCGCGAGCTGCTCGTACATCCAGTCGGCGACCACGCCGGTGGTGGCGTCGTAGCCGAACAGGTAGTCGACGGTCGCGGCGAGTTCGAACGCGCCCTTGTACCCGTGCTTGCGCATGGCGGCCAACCACCGCGGGTTGACCACCCGGGCGCGGAAGATCCGGTTCGTTTCCTCGTGCAGCGTCCGGGTGCGCACGGCATCGGGTCGCGTGCTGTCGCCGACATATGCCGCGGGCGCTTTTCCGGTCAACGCGCGCACGGTGGCGATCATCCCGCCGTGATATTGGAAGTAGTCGTCGGAATCGGCGATGTCGTGTTCGCGGGTGTCGATGTTCTTCGCCGCGACCGCGATGCGCTTGTAGGCGCTCTCCATCGCCGGGCGCGCTTCGACGCCGTCGAGTTCGCGGCCGTAGGCGTAGCCGCCCCACACCGCGTACACCTCGGCGAGATCGGCGTCGTCCCGCCAGTTCCGGCTGTCGATCAACGGGAGCAGGCCGGCGCCGTACGCGCCCGGTTTGCTGCCGAAGATGCGCATTGTCGCGCGACGCGGGTCGTTGTGCTGCGCGAGGTCGGCTTGGGCGTGCGCGCGGACGTAGTTGTCCGACGCCGACTCGTCCAGGTTCGCCACCAGTCGCACAGCGTCATCGATCAGTGCCACCACGTGCGGGAACGCATCGCGGAAGAAGCCGCTCACGCGGACCGTGACGTCGATTCGCGGTCGGTTCAACTCGTCGAGCCCGATCACTTCCAGACCGGTCACCCGACGGGACTGGTCGTCCCATTCGGGCCGGACGCCCAGCAGCGCGAGCACCTCGGCGATGTCGTCGCCGGCGGTCCGCATCGCGCTGGTTCCCCAGACCGACAGGCCCACCGACGGCGGCCACTCCCCCGTGTCCGCGCGGTAGCGCTCCAGCAGCGACTCGGCCATGGCCTGACCGGTCTCCCAGGCCAGCCGGGACGGCACCGCCTTGGGGTCGACCGAGTAGAAGTTCCGGCCGGTCGGCAGCACGTTCACCAGGCCGCGCAGCGGCGAACCGCTGGGACCGGCCGGGACGTAGCCGCCGTCGAGGGCGTGCAGCACGTTGGTCAGCTCGTCGGTGGTGCGGGCGAGCCGGGGCACGACCTCCAGCGCGGCGAACTCCAGGATGCGCGCCACGTCCTCGTCGTCGGTGAGCGCCCGGGCCGCGTTCACGTCCCAATTGGCGTCTTCCATCGCTTGGACGAGCGCGCGGGCCCGTTCCTCGACGCGGTCGGTGGCGGTCCGGTCGTTGCCCGCCTCCGCCAGGCCCAGCGCCTCGCGCAGGCCGGGCAGCGCGGCGACCTCGCCCGCCCACATCTGCTTGGCCTGCAGGATCGACAGCACCAGGTTGACCCTGGTCTCCCCGGTGGGCGCGACGCCCAGCACGTGCAGGCCGTCGCGGATCTGGACGTCCTTGACCTCGCACAGCCAGCCGTCGACGTGCAGGATCAGGTCGTCGAACCCGTCGTCCTGCGGCCGGTCGGAGATGCCCAGGTCGTGGTCGAGCTTGGCGGCCTGGATGAGGGTCCAGATCTGGGCCCGGATCGCCGGCAGCTTCGCCGGGTCCATCGCGGCGATGGTGCCGTGCTCGTCCAGCAGCTGCTCCAGCCGGGCGATGTCGCCGTAGCTGTCGGCCCGGGCCATCGGCGGCACGAGGTGGTCGACCAGGGTGGCGTGCGCCCGCCGCTTCGCCTGCGTGCCCTCACCGGGGTCGTTGACCAGGAACGGGTAGACCAGCGGCAGGTCGCCCAGCGCCGCGTCCGGCCCGCAGCCCGCCGACATGCCGACGGTCTTGCCGGGCAGCCACTCCAGGTTGCCGTGCTTGCCCACGTGCACCACGGCGTCGGCGCCGAACTCGTCCTCCAGCCACCGGTAGGCGGCCAGGTAGTGGTGGCTCGGCGGCAGGTCCGGGTCGTGGTAGATCGCGATCGGGTTCTCGCCGAAGCCGCGCGGCGGCTGCACCATGACCACGACGTTGCCCGAGCGCAGCGCGGCGAGCACGATCTCGCCGTCGGGGTCCTTCGACCGGTCCACGAACAGCTCGCCGGGCGCCTCGCCCCAGTGCCGCTCCATCTCGTGGCGGGTGTCCTCGGGCAGGGTGGCGTACCACGAGCGGTAGCGGGCCGCCGGCAACCGCACGGGGTTGCCCTCGAACTGCTCGGCGGTGAGCCAGTCGGCGTCCTGGCCGCCCGCGGCGATCAGCGCGTGGATCAGCGCGTCGCCGTCGAGGTCGGCCACGCCCGGCAGCTCGTCGCCGATGTCGTAGCCGCGCTCCCGCATCGCGGCCAGCAGCCGCACGACGCTGGCCGGCGTGTCCAGGCCGACCGCGTTGCCGATCCGCGAGTGCTTGGTCGGGTAGGCCGACAGCATCACCGCGATGCGCCGTTCGGCCGGCGGGATGTGCCGCAGCCTGCCGTGGCGCACGGCGATGCCCGCGACCCGGGCGGCGCGTTCGGGGTCGGCGACATACACGGTCAGGCCGTCCTCGTCGACCTCCTTGAACGAGAACGGCACCGTGATGATCCGGCCGTCGAACTCGGGGATCGCGACCTGGGTGGCGGTGTCCAACGGGGACAGTCCGTCGTCGTTCTCGTCCCACGCGGCGCGGCTGCTGGTCAGGCACAGGCCCTGGAGGACGGGGATGTCGAGGGCGGCCAGGGCGCCCACGTCCCACGCGTCGTCGTCGCCACCGGCGGACGCGGTGGCGGGCCTGGTCCCGCCCGCCGCGAGGACCGTGACGACCAGGGCGTCGGCTGTGCCCAGTTCGGCCAGCAGCTCGGCCTCCGCGGCACGCAGCGAGGCGCAGTAGATGGGCAGCGGGCGGCCGCCCTTGGCCACGATGGCGTCGCACAGGGCGTGCACGAACGCCGTGTTCCCGGCCACGTGGTGGGCGCGGTAGTACAGCACCGCGATGGTCGGCCCCTCGACCTCGTCCCGCCGCTCCAGCCGGCCCCAGGTGGGCGTCGGCTCCGGCGGCGCGAACCCGTGACCGGTGAGCAGCACCGTGTCGGACAGGAAGCGGTGGAGCTGGGCGAGGTTGTCCGCGCCGCCGTGCGCCAGGTACGCGTGCGCCTCGGCGCAGACACCGCCGGGCACGGTCGACAGCTCCATCAGCGGCGCGTCCGGGTTCTGCTCACCGCCCAGCACGACGACCGGCAGGCCGCGGGCGAGCAGCCAGTCCAGCCCCTCCTCCCACATCCGGCGACCGCCGAGGATGCGCACGACGACCAGCTCGGCGCCGTCCACCAGCGCCGGGAGGTCGTCCACGGCGGTGCGGGCGGGGTTGGCCAGGCGGTAGTCGGCGCCACTCGCGCGGGCGGACAGCAGGTCCGTGTCGGAGGTCGACAACAGCAGGATCACGTGCGGGCTCCATCCCTCGGGGGTCCTCGCCCCGGTCGTAGGGGACGGCGAGCGGAGTTCCTGACTCCCGGGCTCCCCCGGTCACAGTGGCGGGACCGCGCCGGATTCACACCGGCTTCCTCCTGCTGCTTCGCCGTTCGGAGGTCACCCTAACGGCAGTTAGCATCCAATCCATGCCCAGCGAGCGAGTTCGCCCGGACGCCTGCCCCGGAGCCGTCGACGTGCACCAGGCCGCCGACGGCGGGTTGGCGCGCGTGCGGGTGCCCGGCGGGACGTTGAGCGCGGCGCAGGTCGACGTGCTCCGGGGCGCCGCGATCGACCTGGGCGACGGCGTCCTGGAGTTGACCTCGCGGGCGAACCTGCAGATCAGGGGCTTGGCGCCGGGGGCGGAGCACGAGCTGGGCGCGCGGCTGCGCGACGCCGGCCTGCTGCCCTCGATGACGCACGAGCGGATGCGCAACATCATCGCCGCGCCGCTGGAGGACAACCAGGCGCTGGTCGACGCGATCGACGCCGCGTTGTGCCGGGTGCCGGAGCTGGCGTCCCTGCCCGGCCGGTTCCTGGTCACGGTGGGTGGCGCGGTCAGCGGCCTGGCGGGTGACATCGGGCTCGTCGGTGACGCGTTGTTCCTGGCAGGCCACGATTCAGGGCTGCGCGTGGCCGACCCGGTCGCGGCGGTGGTGACCGCCGCGCGGGTGTTCGGCGAGGTTCGCGGCGAGGCGTGGCGGCTGTCCGAAGTGGACGGCGGTGTGCGGAAGATCACGGCGGCGTTGGGCGTTCCGGGTGACGCCCGGATCGAACCGGGTGTGACGCCCGTCGCACCCGGCGTGCGCGGTCCGGTGGTCGTGGCGGGCGTGCCGCTGGGGCGCTGGGACGCCCGGCTGCTCGCCGGCGTGCCTGTGCGGCTGACGCCGTGGCGGAGCGTCGTGCTGCCCGCCGGTAGCGACACCGCGGGCCTGTTCACCTCGCCGGACTCGCCGTGGCACGGCGTCAGCGCGTGCACCGGCCGGCCGGGGTGCGCGAAGTCGTTGGCCGACGTGCGCGCCGACGCGGCCCGCTGGGTCGAGACCCGGACCGCGCCGGGCCGGGCGCACTGGTCGGGCTGCGGACGCCGGTGCGGGCGACCGGCGGGCGACGTGGTGGAGTTCGTCGCGACCGGCGACGCCTACGAGGAGATCAGGTGACCAGCTACGTCAAGGACGGCGCGGAGATCTACCGCCGTTCCTTCGCCACCATCCGCGCCGAGGCAGACCTGGCGCGGTTCCCGTCGGACGTGGCCCGGGTGGTGGTGCGGATGATCCACGCCTGCGGGATGGTCGACCTGGTGTCGGACGTCGACTTCTCGCCGCACGTGGTGCGCGACGCGCGGGCCGCGCTGCTGGCCGGCGCGCCGATCCTGTGCGACGCGCAGATGGTCGCGGCGGGCGTGACGCGGCGTCGGCTGCCCGCGGACAACGAGGTCGTGTGCGCGTTGGGCGACCCGCGCGTGCCGGGACTGGCGGCCGAGCTGGGCAACACCCGCAGCGCGGCGGCCCTGGAGCTGTGGGGCGACAAGCTGGACGGCGCGGTGGTCGCCATCGGCAACGCGCCGACCGCGTTGTTCCACCTGCTGGACCTGGTCGCGGCGGGTGCGCCCCGACCCGCCGCCGTGCTGGGCGTGCCGGTCGGGTTCATCGGCGCGGCGGAGTCGAAGGACGCGCTGGCGGCCAACGCCCTGGGGTTGGAGTACCTGGTCGTGCGCGGTCGGCGGGGTGGCAGCGCCATGACCGCGGCGGCGCTCAACGCGATCGCGAGCGAGGAAGAATGACGGGCAGGCTGTACGGGGTCGGGGTGGGTCCGGGCGACCCGGAGCTGGTGACCGTCAAGGCGGCGCGGCTGATCGGCGAGGCGGACGTGGTCGTCTTCCACAGCGCGCGGCACGGCCGCAGCGTGGCGCGCCGGATCGCCGCCCCCTACCTGCGGGACGGGCAGATCGAGGAGCAGCTCGTCTACCCGGTCACGACCGAGGACTCCGACGACTACCAGGGCGAGATCGACGCGTTCTACGAGGAGTGCGCGGCGCGGTTGGCCGCGCACCTGGACGCGGGGCGCACGGTGGTCGTGCTGGCGGCCGGCGACCCGTTCTTCTACGGCTCCTACATGCACCTGCACAAGCGGCTGGCGCACCGGTACGAGGCCGAGGTCGTGCCCGGCGTGACGTCGGTGAGCGCGGGCGCGGCGGTGATCGGGCGGCCGCTGGTGGAGCGGGACGAGGTGCTGACCGTGCTGCCGGGCACGCTGTCGGCGGACGCGCTGGTCGAGCACCTGGCGGGCGGCGACCCGGTGGCGATCATGAAGCTGGGTCGGACGTTCCCGCAGGTGCGCGAGGCGTTGGCGCGGGCGGGCCGGTTCGACGAGGCCTGGTACGTGGAGCGGGCGACGACCGGCGCGCAGCGCACCGCGCCGCTGTCCGAAGTGGACGCCGAGGGCGTGCCGTACTTCTCGTTGGCGTTGCTGCCGAGCAAGCCCGTCCAACGGCCGACGGGCCTGGGCGAGGTCGTGGTGGTGGGGCTCGGCCCGGCCGGGCCGGAGTGGTTGACGCCGCAGGCGCGGCGGGCGCTGGCGGAGGCGGACGACCTGGTCGGGTACGTGACCTACCTGGACCGGGTGCCGGTGAACCCGCGCCAGCGACGGCACGCGTCGGACAACAAGGTCGAGGCGGAACGGGCCGCGTTCGCGCTGGACCTGGCCAAGCGGGGGCGGCGGGTCGCGGTGGTGTCGTCGGGCGACCCGGGTGTGTTCGCGATGGCCAGCGCGGTGCTGGAGGTGGCGGACGAGGAGCAGTTCGCGGACGTGCCGGTGACCGTGCTGCCGGGCATGACCGCGGCGCACGCGGTGGCCAGCCGGGTCGGCGCGCCGCTGGGGCACGACTACTGCGTGGTGTCGCTGTCGGACCGGCTCAAGCCGTGGGACGTGATCGAGGAGCGGCTGGAGGCCGCGGCGCGGGCCGACCTGGTGCTGGCGATCTACAACCCGGCGTCGCGCAGCCGCACGTGGCAGGTGGACAAGGCGCGGGACGCGCTGCTGCGGCACCGCTCCCCCGACACGCCGGTGGTCGTCGGGCGCGACGTCGGCGGGCCGGAGGAGTCCGTGCGGGTGGTGCGGCTGGCCGACCTGGACTCGTCCACCGTGGACATGCGGTGCCTGCTGCTGGTCGGGTCGTCGCAGACGAAGGTCGGCGCGCGGGGCGCGGTGTTCACCCCGCGTCGCTACCCGCGGTGACCCAGTCGACGGCCTCGGCCACCGTTGCCACCAGCGGCGCGGGCGGTGGCGGTGGCCGGCGCACGACGACGACCGGGATGCCGAGGTGACGGGCGGCGGTCAGCTTGGCCGCCGTCATCGGGCCGCCGCTGTCCTTGGTGACCAGCACCTCGACCCGGTGCTCCCGCATCAGCGCCAGCTCGCCGTCCACTGTGTACGGTCCGCGGTCCAGGACGAGGTGCAGGCGCGGGTTCGGCGGGTCGGGCGGGTCGACCGTGCGCGCGACGCCGGCGGTGAACGCGGCCAGCTCCTGCCGCCCGGTGGTGATGAACGCCCGGCGGCCGGCGACGAGCGCGGCGGCCTCGGTGACGCTGTCCACGTACCGCCAGCCGTCCTCGGGCGGCCAGCCGGGACGGCGCAGCACCAGGAACGGCGTGCCGGTCGCGGTGGTGGCGGCCAGCGCGTTGGCGGTGATGCGGTCGGCGAACGGGTGGGTGGCGTCCACGACGGCGTCCACGCGTTCGGCCCGCAGGTAGGCCACGAGGCCGTCCACACCGCCGAAGCCGCCGACGCGGACCTGCCCCACCGGCAGCTTCGGGTCCGCCACCCGGCCCGCCAGCGACGAGATCACGCGGACGCCGGTGAGCGCGGCGGCCAGCGCGCGGGCCTCGCCGGTGCCACCCAGTACCAGCACGGTCTTCACGGCTGTTGCATCCTGTCGTCGTGAGCACGAACCTGCGCTTCGGCTGGACCACCGGCGCCTGCGCCACCGCCGCGACCACGGCGGCGTACACGGCGTTGCTCACCGGCGGGTTCCCCGACCCGGTCGGGATCGTGCTGCCGAAGGGCCAGACGCCGACCTTCGCCCTGGCGCGCGAGGAGCTGGGCGGGGACCGGGCGTTCGCCGCCATCGTGAAGGACGCGGGCGACGACCCGGACGTCACGCACCTCGCGCTGGTCGGGGCGCAGGTGCGGCACGGCGCGCCGGGCAGCGGCGTGGTGTTCGAGGCCGGGCCCGGGGTCGGCACGGTGACCAAGCCGGGCCTGCCGCTGCCGGTGGGCGAGCCGGCCATCAACCCGGTGCCGCGGCGGATGATGCGCGAGCACGTCGCGCGGGTCGCGGCCGAGCACGGCGGCACCGGTGACGTGGTCGTGTCGATCTCGGTCGAGCACGGCGAGGAGCTGGCGCGCAAGACCTGGAACCCCCGGCTGGGCATCCTGGGCGGGCTGTCGATCCTGGGCACGACCGGGATCGTGGTGCCGTACTCGTGCTCGGCGTGGATCGACAGCATCCGGCGCGGCATCGACGTGGCGCGGGCGCAGGGCTACGAGCACGTGGCCGGGTGCACCGGCAGCACGTCGGAGAAGGTCGCGGCGACGCTGCACGGGCTGCCCGAGGACGCGTTGCTGGACATGGGCGACTTCGCCGGCGCGGTGCTGAAGTACCTGCGCCGCCACCCCGTGCCGCGGCTGACCGTCGCGGGCGGGATCGGGAAGCTGTCCAAGCTGGCGGACGGGCACCTGGACCTGCACTCGGGGCGTTCCCAGGTCGACCTGGGCTTCCTCGCGTCCCTCGTGGACGACCCCGCGACGGCAGCGGCGGTGCTCGACGCGAACACCGCGCTCGGCGCGCTCCAGGTGTGCCAGGCGGCGGGCGTGCCGCTGGGCGACCTGGTGGCGGCGAAGGCCAAGGCCACGGCGGACGACGTGCTGCGCGGCGCGCCGGTCACCGTGGACGTGATCGTGATCGACCGCGCGGGAGCAGTGGTCGGGCGCGCCTGACCTCGTCACGAGCGGCTGCGGGTGATGGAGTACAGGTGGCTGTCGGGGAAGCCCTCGGCGGTCAGCACCCGGCCCACGACGATGACGGCGGTGCGCCGCACGCCCGCCGCCCGCACCTGGTCGGCGATGTCGGCCAGGGTGCCGCGCAGGATCAGCTCGTCGTCGCGGCTCGCGCGGGCCACCACGGCGACCGGGCAGTCCGCGCCGTAGTTCGGCAGCAGGTCGGCCACGACCTCCAGGATCCGCTGCACGGCCAGGTGCAGCACGATCGTGGCCCCGGCCTTGCCCAGCGTCGCCAGGTCCTCCCCCGGCGGCATCGGGGTGGCACGGGCCGCGGTGCGGGTCAGGATCACCGTCTGCCCGACGCCCGGCACGGTCAGCTCGCGGTGGAGCGACGCGGCGGCGGCGGCGAAGGCGGGCACGCCCGGGGTCACGTCGTAGGCGATGCCCAGCGCGTCCAGCCGGCGCATCTGCTCGGCCATCGCGCTGAACACCGACGGGTCGCCGGAGTGCAGGCGGGCCACGTCGTGGCCGGCGGCGTGCGCGGCGGCGAGCTCGGCCGTGATCTCGTCGAGGTCCAGGTTCGCGGTGTCGACCAGGCGCGCGTCGGGCGGGCAGTGCTCCAGCACCTCGGCCGGTACCAGCGCGCCCGCGTACAGGCAGACCGGCGACCCGGCGATGAGCCGCGCCGCCCGCAGGGTGAGCAGGTCGGGCGCGCCGGGCCCGGCGCCGATGAAGTGGACGGTCACGAACGCTCCTTGGTCACTAGCCAGGTGGTCACGGGCATCTGCGGGCGCCAGCCGGTGAACCCGCCGATCGCGGTCGCCCGGCTCACCTCGATCCGGCTGAGGTCGCCGCCCAGCCTGCCGTGCCACCGGGTCAGCACGGCCTCCGACTCCAGCGTCACGGCGTTGGCCACCAGCCGCCCGCCGGGCCGCACCGCGTCCCAGCAGCGCTCGACGACGCCCTCGGCGGTGAGGCCGCCGCCGATGAACACCGCGTCGGGTGGTTCCAGGTCGAGCGCACCCGGCGACGAGCCGACGACGACCTCGATGCCCGGCACGCCCAGCGCGGTCGCGTTGCGCGTGATGCGGGCGGCGCGCTCGGGGTGCCGCTCCACGGCGATGGCCCGGCAGCTCGGGTGGGTCCGGCACCACTCGACGGCGATGCTGCCCGCGCCCGCGCCGACGTCCCACAACAGCTCGCCGGGACGCGGCGCGAGCAGCGCCAACGTCACCGCGCGCACCTCGCGCTTGGTCAGCTGCCCGTCGTGCTCGAACGAGTCGTCCGGCCGTCCCGGCGTCACCGACGCGCCGTCCGCCCCGCACTCGACCGCGAGCACGTGCAACGGGTCGGCGTCGTCGAGCGAGTGGTGGACGCGTTCCGCCGGCCCGCCCAGCTGCTCCAGCACGGTCAGCCGCGCGTCCGGTGCCAGCGCGGCGACCTCGCGCGGGTCCGCGCCGAGCACCAGCACGCGCCGTCCCGGGTGCAGGTGCGGCACGACGAGCGCGGCGGGCTTGCCCACCAGGCTCACCACGCCCACGTCGTCCAGCGCCCAGCCGAGGCGGGCGCACGCCAACGACACCGACGACGGGTGCGGCAGCACGCGGACCCGCTCCGCGCCCAGCAGCCGCACCAGGGTGGTGCCGATGCCGTGGAACATGGGGTCGCCGCTGGCCAGCACGCCCACCCGGCGGCCGGCGTGGCGCTCCAGCAGACCCGGCAGCGCGGGCACCAGCGGCGACGGCCAGGGCACCCGGTCGAACCCGCCGGGTACCAGGTCGAGCTGGCGGGCGCTGCCCATCAGCACCTCGCACGATTCGATCTCGTGCCGGGACGCGGGCGGCAGGCCGTCCCAGCCGTCGGCGCCGATGCCGATGACCGTGACGCTCACACCGTGCCCAGGACGCGGGTGACGGCGATCTCGATCACCACGCGGTCCGGGTTGGGCCGGGGCGTGCGGTAGCGGTCGGCGTAGCGGCGCTCGGCGTCCCGGACCGCTTCCGGCTCCTGGCGGACGACGGCCCGACCCTCCAGCGTCGACCAGCGACGACCGTCCACTTGGCACACGGCGACGCGCGCCTCGCCGGCCGCGAGGATCTGCCGCGCCTTGTGCGACCTGCGGGAGGTGATCACCCGGGCCGTGGCGGTCTCCACGTCCAGCGTGACGCCGACCGGCACGACGTGCGGCGTGCCGTCCGGGCGGATCGTGGTCAGCGTGCACAGGTGGCGCTCGGTCCAGAACGCGCGGAAGTCCTCGCCCTTGCTCGACAACATGCGTGCATCATGCGGCACGCACCGGCTATCGTGGAAAACGTGACGCGCCGATTCAGCCGCCCCCGGCCGGGAGACCCGGTCGCCGGGGCCTGCGGCGTGCGCTAGTTCACGCGGTCCCGGTGGCGGGCCGGCTCGGGGGACACCTCCAGCCGCTGTCCACCACCGCGAAGGGACCACCGCGATGCCCCGCGACCTCAGCGACCCCGCCTACGGGCCGCACGCCGTGCAACTGCTCGTCGACGAGATCCTCGCCCACCTGCCGGGTGACCTGCGCGTGCTGCGCGACCACCCCGAGGTGTCGGTCGACGACAACTACACGGCGCTGGGCTACCCGCCCGACGCCATCACCCGGGACGCCCGCTACACGCGCTACACCGGCGAGAACCGCATGCTGCGCAGCCACACGACGGCCATGGTGCCGCCCGCGCTGCGGCTGCTCGGCACGCGGGACGGCTGGGACGACGTGCTGCTGGCGTGCGTCGGGATGGTCTACCGCCGTGACGCGGTGGACCGGGTGCACTCCGGCACGCCGCACCAGCTCGACCTGTGGCGGATCTCCCACCACCGGGCCGACCTGGACGAGCTGATCGACGCCGTGGTCACCGCCGCCGTGCCCGGCCTGCGCTACCGGACGACGCCCGCGACCCACCCGTACACCGCCGAGGGGCGGCAGGTGGACGTGCTGGTCGACGGCGAGTGGCTGGAGGTCGCCGAGGGCGGCCTGGCGGCCCGCCACGTGCTGCGCCGGGCGTGGCTGCCCGACGACGTGCACGGCCTGGCGCTGGGCGTCGGCCTGGACCGGTTGCTGATGCTGCGCAAGGGCGTACCGGACATCCGCCTGCTGTCCTCCGACGACCCGCGCGTGGCCGCCCAGATGCTGGACCTGACCCCGTACCGGCCGGTGTCCCGGCACCCGGCGATCACCCGGGACATCTCGGTGGCGGTCGGCGCGGACGCCGACGGGGACACGATCGGCGACGTCGTGCGCGCCGCCGTCGGCGACCTGGTGGAGGAGGTCGCGGTGGTCGGCGAAACCCCGGTGGCCGACCTGCCCGCCGTGGCCGTGGCACGGCTCGGCGCGCGACCGGAGCAGAAGAACGTGCTGCTGCGCCTGGTCCTGCGCCACCCGACCCGCACGCTCACCGACGCGGAGGCCAACGCCGCCCGTGACGCCGCCCACGCGGCCGTGCACGAGGGTGATCAGCCCCTGATCTCGTTCAGGTAGTTGTAGATCGTGTACCGGGTCACGCCGAGCACGCCCGCGAGGTGGTCGACCGAGTCGCGGATGAGGAACAGGCCCGCCTCGTCCAGCACCCGCACCACCTGCGACTTGTGCGACTTCTTCATCAGCTCCACGGGCACGCCGACGGCGGTCACGGCGCGTTCGACCAGCAGGCGTTGCAGGGTGTCGACGTCGCCGGGGAACGCCTCGACCGCCGAGACCGCCGTCTCCGGGCGGCGGTCGGGGCCCGGGTCGCTGTTGACGCACAGGCAGCCGACGGCCACGCCTTGGTCGTCGCGCAGGAACACGGTGGACGAGTGGATCACGCGCCCGTCCGGCGCGTAGGTCTCGTAGCCCGCCAGGTCCTGGGTGGTGCCGCGGCGAACCAGGCCGAGCAGCAGGTCGGTCATCGGGCCGCCGACCTTGCGGCCGGTGAGGTCGCCCGCGATGGCGATGATCGAGTTGGGCAGGGCACCGAGGTCGTGCAGCACGACCTCGGTGCCAGGTCCCAGCGCGGCGGCCAGGCTGTTCACCGTCGGGATCAGGGCGGTGAGCACGTCGGACGTCACTGCGGGCGCGGCGACGGCGACCGGCTTGCGGACCTCCCGCAGCGCGGCGGCGAAGCGGGCGACCGTGTCGGGGCTGGTGGAGGCGTGCGGCGAGAGCCGGACGTGCTCGGGCCGCACGGTCGCCGTCACGCCCGCGTCGGCCAGCGCCGCGCCGACCACCGACGGTGGGTGGTCGGGCAGGGTGAACGCGAGGATGCCCGCGCGGCGGTCCGGTGCGGAGACGACCTCGCCACCGGCCTCCCGGATCACCTCGGCCAGTTCGTCGGATCGTTCAACAATCCGCTGGTGAATGGCCTCGACGCCGGCCACCTCGACCAGCTCCAGCGCCGCCGCCAGCGCGCCGGACGCGATCGGGCTCAGGTTCGTGATCGACCAGCCCGCCGCGCCCTCGCCGACGGGGTGGATGCCGTTGTCGAACAGGCCGGGGTCCTCGGCGCCCGTCCAGCCCGACAGCACCGGGTCCAGCCGGGCCAGCGCCCGGTCGGACAACGTCATGAACCCGGTCGACCAGCCCGCCCGCAGCCACTTCTGGCCGCCGACCACCAGCACGTCGGCCACCTCCCACGGCTCGTCCACGACGCCGAAGCCCTGGATGCCGTCCACGACCAGCAACCGGTCGCCGACCACCTCCCGCAACGCCGCCAGGTCCGCCCGGTACCCGGTCCGGAAGTCCACCGCGCTCACCGACAGCGCCACCGTGTCCGGCGTCAACGCGGCGCGCACGACGTCGGGCGTGACGGGGCCGGGCGGCAGCCACGACACGTGCGCGGAGGGCGACCGCGCCCACGGGTA
The DNA here is from genome assembly GCF_006716745.1 of Saccharothrix saharensis. Lineage (NCBI taxonomy): Bacteria > Bacillati > Actinomycetota > Actinomycetes > Pseudonocardiales > Pseudonocardiaceae > Saccharothrix > Saccharothrix saharensis. Next base: position 2,302,417 of record NZ_VFPP01000001.1, read on the forward strand.
GGTGTTCGCCGGGAACTCCCCCGAGGACACCAGCACCTCGCCGGTCACGCCCAGCGCCGCCTGGAACAGGCCGGTGCTGGTGTTCGGCAGCAGCGTCACGTGGTCGGTGTCGCCGCGGCACAGCCGGGCCACCGCCGCCTTCGCGCGCAGCTCCTGCCGCATGAGGTCGTCCACCGTGGACGGCCCGGCCACCACGGACGCCTCCACCAGCCGGGTGGAGGCGTCCACCACGGCGAACGACGGCGGCCCGAAGCGGGCGAAGTCCAGGTACCCCTCCGGCTCGTGGAACTGGACGAGGTAGGACGACGGGATGCGCATGACCACCTAGAGCACCTTCGCGAGGAACTGCTGCGTGCGTTGCTGCCGCGGATTGTCCAGCACCTGGCCCGGCGGCCCCGCCTCGACCACCGCGCCGTCCACCAGGAACACCACCTCGTCGGCCACCTGCCGGGCGAACCCGATCTCGTGCGTGACCACGATCATGGTCATGCCGTCGCGGGCGAGGTCGGCCATCACGTCCAGCACCTCGCCGACCAGCTCCGGGTCCAGCGCCGAGGTCGGCTCGTCGAACAGCATGAGCTTCGGCCGCATGGCCAGCGCCCGCGCGATGGCCACCCGCTGCTGCTGGCCGCCGGACAGCTGGTGCGGGTAGGAACCGGCCTTGTCCGCCAACCCGACCCGGTCGAGCAGCGCCCGCGCCTCGGCCAGGGCCGCCTTCTTCGGGGTGCGCAGGACGTGCACCGGACCTTCGGCGACGTTCTCCGCGGCCGTGCGGTGCGGGAACAGGTTGAACCGCTGGAACACCATGCCGATGTCCCGCCGCCGGCGCGCCACCTCCCGTTCGCGCAGCTCGTGCAGCTTCCCGCCGCGCTGGGTGAATCCGACCGGCCGGCCGTCGACCCAGATCCGGCCCGCGTCGATCGTCTCCAGGTGGTTCACGCAGCGCAGGAACGTCGACTTGCCCGCGCCCGACGGCCCCAGCAGGCACACGACCCGGCCCCCGTCCACGGACAGGTCGACGCCCCGCAGCACCTCCGCGTGACCGAACGACTTCCGGACCCCCACCGCCCGCACGAGGCTCACCGGGCCACCCCCTTGCCGTAGTGGCGCTCCAGGAAGTGCTGCCCGACGCTCGCCACGCTGACCACGACCATGTACCACGCGGCGGCGGCCAGCAGCGTCTCCATGATCTGGAGGTTGCGCGAGGCGATGTTGTTGGCCGCGTGGACGAGCTCCAGGAACCCGATGACCGACGCCATGGACGTGCCCTTGAGCATGTTGATGAAGTTGTTGCCGGTCGGCGGGATGATCACCCGCATCGCCTGCGGCAGCACCACCCGCCGCAGCGTGGTCGCGGGCGTCATGCCGATCGCCTTGGCCGCCTCGACCTGGCCGTGGTCGACGCTGGTCAGCCCGGCGCGCACGATCTCGGCCATGTACGCGCTCTCGTTGAGGCCCAGGCCGAGCAGCGCCGCCACGAACGCGGTCACCAGGACGTTGGTCTTCTCCTCGAACAGGCCCGGGATCGAGATGGTGTCGAAGACCAGCGCCAGGTTGAACCACAGCAGGATCTGCAGCAGCACGGGCAGGCCGCGGAACAGCCACACGTACCCGGCGGCGAACCAGCGGGCGACCGGGTTGGCCGAGCGGCGCAGCAGCGCGATCAGCACGCCGAGCACGATCGCGCCCGCCTGCGCGGCCACCGCCAGCACGACGGTGTTGGCCAGGCCGCGCAGCATGATGTCGTGGGTGAAGAACCCCGGCACGGCGGCGTAGTCGATCTTCGCACCGGCCAGCGCCCAGGCCAGCGCGCCGAGGACGGCGAGGATGACCGCGCCGCCGACCCACCGGCCCCAGTGCCTCAGCGGGACGACCACCAGGTCGTCGGTGCCGCTACCGGCCATTGACGGTCGCCTTCGCGACGGCGCCCTGCTCGACGTCCCAGGCTTGCAGGATCTCGCCGTAGGTGCCGTCGTCGATGAGCGCTTGCAGCGCCTTCTGCAACGCCGCGGTCAGCTCCGGGGTGTCCTTGTCGACGCCGATGCCGTACGGGCCGCCGTTGATCGGGGCCAGGTCGACGACCTCGAAGAACTCGCCGTCACCGGCGGTCCTGGCCACGTAGACGGCGGTGGGCAGGTCGTTGAGGATGGCGGCGACCCGGCCGGTGCGCAGCTGGTTCTGGTTCTGCGTGTCGCTGTCGGTGGCGGTGACCGCGATGGGGTCGCCGGACAGGCACTGGAACTCCTTGGCGTACGTCTCCTGGCTGGAGCCGAGGTTGACCGCGACCGACTTGCCGCACAGGTCGTCCGGGCTCTTGATGCCCGCCGGGTTGCCCTTCTGCACCATGATCGTGATGCCGGAGGTGAAGTAGTCCACGAAGTCGATGGCCTGCTGCCGCTCCGGCGTGTCGTTCATCGCGGCCATGGTCACGTCGATCCGGCCCGCCTGGAGGCTCGTGATGAGCGAGCCGAACGCCATGTCCTGGTGCTCGACGGCCAACCCGAGCTTGGCGCCGAGCGCCTTGGCCAGGTCGACCTCCGAGCCGACGGGCGTCCGGCCGTCGGCGGCGTAGAAGTTGTTCGGCGGGTTCTGGATGTTCGAACCGACCCGCAGCTTGCCCGACTGGACGACGGCGGTCGGCAGCGTCGCGGCGAGCGCGTCGTCCTTGGTGACCGCACCCACGATCGCCGAGGTGGACGGCAGGCCCTCGTCGGCGGGACCGGCCGGCGGGCCGTCGGCCGGTGCACCGCACGCCATCAGCGCGAACAGGGACATGACGAGGGCTGGGCCGAGCCTGGCGGGCTTCCTGCGCACGGGACACCTCCTGCTTCCGGGTGAACCGAAAGCTACAACCTTCTGTTGAAGGCGTCCACAAGTTGTTGAAGGGAATTGTCCGGGTGTGGTGGTCGTTGGTCCCGGGTACAAGGGGGCGACCCCATGTCCACAGCGAGGAGGACCTATGGCCACCGTGGAGCTGACCGCGGAGAACTTCGACGAGGTTGTCGGCGGCTCCGAGATGGTCCTGGTCGACTTCTGGGCGGGCTGGTGCGGACCGTGCCGCCAGTTCGCGCCGACCTACGAGAAGTCCGCCGAGAAGCACGGCGACATCGTCTTCGGCAAGGTCGACACCGAGGCGCAGCAGCAGCTCGCGGCCGCGTTCCAGATCCGGTCGATCCCGACCCTCATGATCGTGCGCGACGGCGTCGTGCTCTACGCGCAGCCGGGCGCGCTGCCCGAGGCGGCGCTGGAAGACCTCATCGACCAGGCGCGCAAGGTCGACATGGACGAGGTGCGCAAGCAGGTCGCCGAGCAGCAGGCCTGAGCCGCGCCGGGTCGGTCCGGCGCGGCGGCGGTCCGTCGCTGCGTCAGTCCATCGCGGCCGTGTCGCGGGGCGGGGCCACCGGGTCCCGCCCCTCGGGCTGCCACCCGGCCTCGATCCGCCTGCCCCGCTCCAGCTCCGCGTCCAGCTCGGCGCCGAGCAGCAGGGCCAGGTTCGAGATCCACAGCCACACCAGGAAGATGATCACACCGGCCAGTGAGCCGTAGGTCTTGTTGTAGGACCCGAAGTTCGCCACGTAGAACGCGAACCCCAGCGACGCGGCGACCCAGACCACCACGGTCAGCAGGCCGCCCGGCGTGATCCACAGGAAGCTGGGCTGCCGCACGTTCGGCGAGGCCCAGAACAGCAGGCCGATCGCGAGGCTCGCGAGCACGAACAGCACCGGCCACTTCGCGACGTCCCAGACCGTGACGAAGGTCGAGCCGAGCCCGAGCACCTCGCCCAGCCACTCGGCCACACCGCCGGTGAGCGTGACGCCCAGCGCGGTGAGCGCCAGCAGCACCACCACGCCGACGGTCAGTCCCAGCCGCAGCGGGATGACCTTCCAGAACGGCCTGCCCTCCTCCACGTCGTAGATCGAGTTCGCCGCGCGCATGAACGCGCCCACGTACCCCGAGGCCGACCACAGCGCCGTCACCAGGCCGACGATCGCGAGCAGGCCGCTGGCCTGCGACTTCTGGAGGTTCTCGATCGCACCCGCGATGGTGTCCTTGGCCTCGCCCGGCCCCAGCGCCTCCAGGCTGTCCACAATGGACTTCGTGGCGTCCGGCCCGAGGAGCCCCAGCAGTGCGGTCAGCAGCAACAAGCCGGGGAACAGGGACAGCACCGCGTAGTAGGTGAGGGCCGCCGCCCAGTCGGTCAGGTTGTCGTCGTTGAACTCCTTGACCGTCCGCTTGAGCACGCCCCACCACGAGCGCTTCGGCAGTTGGGTCGGGGCCTCCGGTGCGTGCGCCATGGGCGACGGGTTTCCCCCGAACACCGTGCGTACACCCTCGCGTTTTCGGGTAGTCGGGGTGCGAGTGGAGAGAGGAGACGGCCATGAGTCACGTCGCCGACACCCGTGCGGCTGACCGCGTCGCCGATCGGGTCACGGTCCGCGCCCCCGAGCGGGAACCGTCGACCGCGGAACTGGTGCACCGGCTGTCCGAGCAGGTGAGCAGGCTGGCGCGGGACGAGATCCGGCTGGCCGCGGCCGAGATGCGCACGAAGGGCAAGCGCGTCGGCACGGGCGCCGGGCTGCTCGGCGGCGCGGGCGTGCTGGCCTGGTTCGGCCTGATGACGGTCCTCGCGGGGCTGGTGCTGCTGCTGGCCACCGTGATGGAGGCGTGGATCGCGGCGTTCGTCGTCGCGGTGGCCGTGTTCGTCGTCGCGGGCGTGCTCGCGCTGATCGGCCGCAAGCAGTTGCAACGCGGCACGCCGCCGGTGCCGGAAGAGGCCATAGCGGGCGTCAAGCAGGACATCGCCACCGTGAGCGAGAGGGCACACCGATGAGCGGCAAGGACATCCCCACGGATCCGGAGGAGCTGCGCGCCGACGTCGAGCAGACCCGGCGGGAGCTCGGGGACACCGTGGAAGCGCTGGTGCACAAGACCGATGTGCCCGGACGGGTGAAGGACAAGGCGCACGAAGGAGTGGAACAGGTGAAGGAGACCGCTACGCGGGCCAACGCGGCGGTGTCGGCCGCGGCGGGCAAGACCACCGCCAAGGTCAGCCAGGCCGCGGACAAGGCGGGCGAGCAGGTCGGCAAGGCGGGCGCGGCGGCCGGCGCGGCCGGTGCCGCGGTCGGCGAGAAGGCCGCCGTGATCGGCGAGAAGGCCGGTGCCGTGGCGACGCAGGTCGGGCAGAAGGCGACCGAGGTCGCGGGCCAGGTCGGCACGAAGGCCGGTGAGGTCGCCGAGCAGGTCAGCCTGAAGGCGGGCGTCGTCGCCGAGCAGGTCGGCACGAAGGCCGCGCAGGCGGTCGAGGCGCTGCCGCCGCCCGTGCAGCAGCGCGTCGAGCAGGCCCGCAAGCACCCGGCGGCGGTCGCGGCCGGTGTCGCGGCGGTCGTGCTGGTGCTGTGGAAGCTCCTGAGGAGGGGGCGGTGAACGTGAACAAGCTGCTCTACCGACCCCTGGGCATGCTGTTCGGCGTGCTCGGCGGTCTGGCCGCCAGCGCGTTGTTCGGCCAGGTGTGGAAGCTGATCACCGGCACCAAGGAGGCGCCGACCCCGACCCAGAAGGATCGGGGCTGGGGCGAGGTGCTCCTGGCGGCGTCCATCCAGGGTGCGATCTTCGGCCTGGTGAAGGCCGCGATCGACCGGGGTGGCGCGACCGGCTACGACAAGCTCACCGGCGAGTGGCCCGGTGACACGAACAAGTACGTCGACTGACGTCCTGACGGTCTAGGACGGCGGTTCGTCCTCCTTCCCGCGCCGCTCGCCCTCGTCGAGGAACTGCTCCGGGTCCACGTCGAGGTCGGGCGGCTCGGGCGTGCCCGGCGAGTGCGGCGGGTCGGGGTTGATGTGCTGGTCCGGGTCGTTCGGATCGCCTTCGAGCGGGTGTTCGGTCATGTGCTCGAAGTACCCGCCCGTCGGCGTTCAGAACCTCGGTGACCGCTTCTCCAGGAACGCCGCCACGCCTTCCGCGTACTCCGGGCTGTGCACGGCTTCGTCGTACAGCGCGCGCACGGCGTCGTCCTCGTCGTGCTGACCGTCCGTGATGCGGTTGACGATGTGCTTCGCGCCGCGGACGCTGACCTGCGCGCGTGCCGCGATGGTGTCCGACAGCTGCGCGACCCTGGCCTCCAGGGCGTCGGCCGGGTGCACCTCGTTGACCAGGCCGATGCGCAGGGCGGTGGCCGCGTCGACGATCTCGCCGCTGAACAGGATCTGCTTGGCCCACGCCGGGCCGACCACGTCGACCAGCTGCTTGGTGGACGTGAAGTTGTAGACGATGCCGAGCTTGGCGGGCGTGATGCCGAACCGGGCGTCGGCCGCGGCGACCCGCAGGTCGCAGGCCAGCGCGATCTCGCAGCCGCCGCCGATGCAGAAGCCGGTGATGGCGGCGATGGTGGGCTTGCCGAGGGTGGCGATGGCGCGTTCGCCGTTGTGGACCGCTTCGCCGTACTTCGCCGCGCCGTCCGCGCCCTTGCGGAGGGTGGAGAACTCGCTGATGTCCGCGCCGGCCGAGAAGTGCTCGCCGCCCCGGACGACGAGGACGCGCACGTCGTCGTCGCGCCGCACTTCGTCCAGGAGGCCGGGCAGGGCCGACCACATGTCGTAGCTCATGGCGTTGCGCTTGGCCGGGCGGTCGATGGTCAACGTGGCGACCGGCCCTGCCGTGTCGAGCCTCAGCGTCATCACCGGAGCCTACGACCCCCACCTCTGTGCCCCGGCTCACATCCCCCCACCGCGCGAGTCGAACGCCCAGGTCCCGAGTGTCGAACGCTCGGGTCCCGAGTGTCGAACGCCCGGGTCCCCCGAATTCAACGTTCAGGACCGGGCGCCGGTGTCCTGAGCGTTGAATTCAGGGGTCCTGAGGGTTCGACACTCGGGACCTGGGTGTTCGACTCGCGGGTTAGCGGTAGGAGTTGCGGAGGTAGGTCAGGCTGAACGCGCCCCGGTTGGCGAAGTAGACGGAGACGACGTAGGCCGGGTCGGTGGCGAGCAGGCCGCGCTGGATGTCACTGCCGTCGTTGCCGTCGTCCCAGCCCCACGCGCTGTTCGCCGAGTTGTCCTTGCCGTTGTCACCCCGGAACGTGCCCCAGCTCGCGAACGTCGCCGAGCTGTTCCGCTGCGCCCACAGCCCGCCCGCGGCGAACGTGTCCACCAGCCGGTAGCCCACCGAACGGTCGTTCCCGCCCGACGGCACCTCACCGGTCGTGCTCGGCACGTACACCACGCCGTCACCACCCGGGAACTCCGCGCCGTTCCACGCGTACAGCCCGTGCCCCTTCGCCTCCTGGCGCGTGGTCGGCCGGTTCCCCTGCAACCGCAGCGTGCCGTCGACGCTCTCCCGACCCGACGTGAACGTGCTCCCGGCCGGCACGTACGAGTAGAAGTCGCTGTGCGCCACCGTGATCACGGCCTCCAGCCGGCCGAACGCCGTGCCGTCCTTGCGCACGGTCGCCAGCAGGCCCTCCATGTCGTTCTCGTGCGTGAACTGCTCGAACGGGTCGGCGAAGTCCTCCCAGTCACGCGGGTGGTAGAAGCTGTAGACCAGGAACCAGTGCGTCGGCGTCTCCACCACCGAGTAGTACGCCGCACCCGTGAGCCGCGCCAACGAGTCGTCCTGCGCCTCCCAGTTGTCCACCGTGTTCCACTCACCATCGAAGTCCACTGTGGACAGGTAGTCGGCGTCGTAGTCGGACGAGTCGGTGTCCTGGTAGTGCACCGGGGCCCAGTAGAACGCCAGCTCGGCGTCCGTCGCGGCGTGCGCGGGAGTCGTGACGAACACCGAGAGCGCGGCCGCCGCGAACAGGGACGCGGCGATCTTGCGTGCAGGGAACATGCTCCACCTCCATCAGGGTTGCCCGTCGGAGCCAACGGGCCGCGCCGAACCCTGGGGTGAAGCGGTGGCCAACACAAGGGGTGATTCAGGTGATCGTTCACGCTGAGGTGCGCGGGGAGCACCGCTGACGCTTCGGGACACCGCAGGGCGGACCGGGAGGTCGAAGTGCCCCGGTCCGCCCCGCGGCCGGCTCAGCCGTGCTCCGGCGGGCTGATCAACGACTCCGGGATCGCCGAGTCCTTGGTGCCCCACTTGTCCAGGATGCGCGGGTACACGCCGTCCTGGATCAGCTCGTTCACGGCCGCCTGCAACGCGGGCGCGAGCGGCGAACCCTTCGGCAGCGCGAAACCGACGTCCAACCGCTTGAACTCGCCCAGGAACCTCAGGTTCGGCTGGTTGGCCGCCGCGTGCCGCAGCCCGTTGATCGTGCTCATCACGACGTCGATGTGCCGCTGCTGCAACCCCAGGAACACGGCCGCGTTCTCGGAGAAGCTCAGCACCTCGTAGTCCGGCTTGCCCGCGGCACCGCACACGTGCTTCTCCCGCTCCAACGTCGCCTCGAACGTCGTGCCCGCGCCCGTGCCGACCCTCAACCCGCACAACGACACCAGGCCGTCCACCCGCGTCACGCGGTCGTCGTCGGCCCGCACCGCGAACCCCTGGCCGTCGTTGACGTAGGTGACGAAGTCGATCGTCTTCTTCCGCGCCTCGGTCACGCCGAAGTTGCCCGTCCCGACGTCGTACTTCCCGCCGGCCAGCGACGGCAGGATCGTCTCGAAGCTCGCGACCTCCCGCTCGACCCGCACCCCCAACGTCCGGGCGACCGCCTCGGACATGTCGGCGTCCAGGCCGAGCACCGTCTTGTTGTCCTCCGCGTAGTAGGACGACGGCGGCTGCCCGCCCACCGACGACCCGAACCGCACCACCCCCGCGTCACGCACGGCCGGTGGCAGCAACGAGGCGATCGCCTCGTCCTCGACCACCCCCGACAGCACGTCCTCGGTCGGCTCCACGCCGGACGGGGGTGGGTCGACGGCGTCCGCGGGCAGGGCGCACCCGGAGACGACGAGCGCGAGCACGGCGGTGAGCAGCAACAGGCAACGTGCGCGCATGGGCTATCCCAAGTCCTTCTCGAACGGCAGGTGGTCGATGGTGAGCGGGTCGGCGGTCAGGTCGAACAGCGGCGTGTACCCGGTGGCCAGGTACAGCGCGCGAGCCTCCGGCTGCCGCGGGCCGGTGGTCAGGTACAGCCGGGAGTAGCCGAGGTCGACGGCGTCGCGTTCCAGCTCGGCGAGCACGCGCCGGGCGAGGCCGCGCCGGCGGTGCCGCGAGTGGGTCCAGATGCGCTTGAGCTCGGCGGTGCGCTCGTCGTGCCGCATGAACGCGCCACCCGCCACCGCCGCGCCGTCCTCGAACAGCAGCAGGAGCGTGCCGTGCGGCGGCGCGAAGACGGTCGGGTCGTACCGGGTCAGCTCGGCCCGCGCCCGATCGCCGTACCGGGTCACGTACTCGTGCGTCAGCTCCTCTTTCAGCGGCCCGGTGGCCGGGTCCTCCCAGCGGACCCGGCGGGCGACGAGGGTGCCGGTCACGCGGTCAGCCGTCCACCGCGATCTCACGCGGCTCCGGCACGGCGGCGGCCCGTTCCCGGTCGCGCTTGGCGACTTCCTCGCGCACGATCGGGATCACGTGCCGGCCGAAGTCGATCGTGTCGTCGACCATGTCGTAACCGCGCGCGGACAGGATCTCCACGCCGAGGTCGTAGTAGTCGAGCAGCGCCTGGGCCACGGTCTCGGGCGTGCCGACGAGCGCGTTGGAGTTGCCCGCCCCACCGGTCGCGGCGGCGGTCGGCGTCCACAGGGCGCGGTCGAAGCGCTCACCGCGTTCGGCGATCTCGAGCAGCCGCTGCGAGCCCGTGTTCTCCGGGTTCGTCAGCGAATGCCTCCGGGTCAACGGGTTCACTCCCCCGGTGCGCGCCTTGATCGCGTCCACCGTCCGGTACGCCCTCTCCCAGGCCAGCTCCTCGGTCGCGCCGAGGATGGGGCGGAACGCCACCTGGATGCGCGGCAGGTCGGTGCGGCCCGCGTCCCGCGCGGCCTGGTGCACGGCCTCGATCTGCGCGGCCGTGTCCGCCAGCGGTTCGCCCCAGAGGCAGAAGATGTCGGCCTCCGCGCCACCCGCCCGGTACGCGGCGGGCGACGACCCGCCGAACGACACACGGGGCCGGGGTTGCTGCACCGGGAACACGTCGCTCACGAAGTCGGCGAACCGGTAGTGCTCGCCCTCGTGGTCGAACGGTTCCCGTGCCGTCCAGGCCTTCTTGACGATCCGGATGTACTCCTCGGTGCGCGAGTAGCGCTCGTCCTTGGTCAGGTAGTCGCCTTCGCGCTGCTGCTCGCGATCCGTGCCGCCGGTGATGAAGTGCACGGTCAGCCTGCCGTCGCTGATCCGGTCCAGCGTGGCGAACGTCTTCGCGGCGAACGTGGGGTAGGACACGTTCGGCCGGTGCGCCAACAGGATCTGCAACTTGTCCAGCTCGGTGGCCACGTAGGCGGCGGCCTGCGCGGGATCGGGCGAGCCGGAACCGTAGGCGAACAGGACCCGGTCCCAGCCGTGGTCCTCGTGCGCGCGGGCCAACCTCAGGGTGTAGTCCTTGTCGAACGAGGGGCCGCTGCGCGGGTGCGTCTCGGAACGGCGACAGAGGTTTCCCGAGTGGCGATGCCGGGAGCGAGTGGTGTCGGGCGGTTACTGCTCGGGGAACATCCGCGCCATGCCGCGCGGTGGGGTGAAGGGGCGCCAGTGGCGGGGGCGTTGGGACAGGCGGTCGGCGATCAGCCAGAGGACGGTGGCGTTGTAGCCGTAGCCGAGGTGGCTCGAGGTGACCGCGACGTTCTGCTGGCGCGCGCCGGGGGCCGAGATGCACGTCCGCCAGGCCACGATGCCGTCGGACTTCGAGTAGACCGAGGTCGACGGCACGGGGAACGGCGGCCGGGTGTGCTCGGGCGGCGGCATGTCGGCACCGGGGACGTAGAGCCGCGCCAGCAGTTGGTACACCGGGTTGACCCTGGTCTGGCGCAGGTCGGTCATGGCGTACGGGCTGCCCAGCGTGATCACCTGGCGGACCATCCCGGGGTGCTCGCGGGCCAGCTCGCGGGCGAAGATGCCACCCAGCGACCAGCCGACGACGCTCACCTTGCCACCCACGGCGAGTTCCCGCAGCAACTCGCGCATGCCGCGCACCACCCCGACCGACGGGCCGATGTTCAGGCCGAGACCCCAGCCGTGGACGTCGTAGCCCAAGCCGGTGAGGAACTTGCGCAGCGTCGCGGTCGACGCGTCGGTCGCGCCGAGGCCCGGCAACACCAGGACGGTGTGGCCGTCGCCGCTCGGGGCCGCCCGCAGGAGTGAACGGGTGGCCGCGAACTGGCCGATGCCCACGGCGGTGCGGGTCGGCTCGGTCAGGTACCAGAGCAGGCCCGGAGCGGATCCTGGCGCGGAGCCCGGAGCGGAACCCGGCTCGGCCACCGGCCGCGACCGCGACTCCGACCGCCGGTGCGACCGCAGCTCCGCCTGCGGCTCGGTGGCCGGGTGCCGACGCAGGTCAGGGTGGTCCGGTGGGACGTGTGGCAGTGGTGACATGGCCCCTCCCCCGCTCCGCGTCGAGCGCGAACCCCAGGTGACCATGATGTTTCGTGGCGGTTGATTCCGCCAGTACCGGTGAGTCTCGATCCTTGCGGGGTCACCTCCCTGGACCAGTGGGACGACGCGGGCCTACGGTCGGTCGATGGATCGGATGAGCGCGATGGACGCGGGCTTCTTCTTCATCGAGGACGAGAACGTGCCCATGCACGTCGGCTCGGTCCTGGTGTTCGAGGGACCGGCGCCGTCGTACGGGGACGTGGTGCGCTTGTTCGCGGCCAAGTTGGGGACCGTGCCGCGGTACCGGCAGCGGGTGAAGGCGTTGCCGTTGCACGTCGGCCGTCCGGTGTGGGTGGACGACGAGCACTTCCAGGTCCTGTACCACGTCCGGCACACCGCCGTGCCGTCGCCGGGTGCGGACGACCAGCTCCGCAACCTCGCCGGACGTCTGTTCGCGCAACGCCTCGACCTGGCCAAGCCCTTGTGGGAGGTCTGGCTGGTGGAGGGCTTGGAGGACGGTCGGTGGGCGATCATCTCCAAGGTCCACCACTGCCTGATCGACGGCGTCGCGGGCAGTGACCTCATGCAGGTGCTGCTGGACTGGCGCGCGGACTCGCCCCTGCCCGAACCGGCGCGCTGGCAGCCCGCCACCAGCCCGTCGACCTTGGACCTGGTCGTGGACGGCGTACGTGACGCGGTGCTGACGCCGGTCACGCACCTGGCCAAGTTCCCGGCGTTGGCCAAGCGGTTGCGCAGCGGCACGGAGGTGCTGGACTTCGGCCGGGCCGTGCTGCGCAGCCTGCCGACGACCGCCCGCCGGCTCGCGGCCGGCACGCCGAAGACCTTGAACGGGCCGATCGGACCGCACCGGCGGTGGGTGTGGGCCAAGGCCGACTTGGCCGAGATCAAGGCCATTCGCCGGGTCACCGGAGGCACGGTGAACGACGTCATCCTCGCGGCGGTGACGCGAGGGTTCCGCGACCTTCTCGCCAAGCGCGACGACCTGGCCGACGGTCAGGTGGTGCGCAGCATGGTGCCGGTGTCGATGCGCTCCTCCGCCGAGCGCGGCGTGCTGAACAACCGCGTCAGTGCGGTGTTGGTGAACCTCCCTGTCAGTGAGCCGGACCCGCTGACGCGGCTCGCGTCGATCCGGGAACAGATGGACGGCCTCAAGAGCAGCCGGCAGGCGGCGGGCGCCGACGTGCTCACGAACCTGACGAACTTCGCACTCCCCACCTTGCTGGCACTGGGCTCGCGCACCGCCGTGCGCTTCCCGCAGCAGTTGTTGCAGACGGTCACGACGAACGTGCCCGGTCCGCGCATCCCGTTGTTCATGCTGGGCAGGCGGCTGTCCGAGATCTACCCGTACGCGCCGATCGCGAGCACACTGCGCATCAGTGTCGGCATCTTCTCCTATCTCGACCGGATCACCTTCGGCATCAACGCGGACTTCGACGGCGTGCCGGACGTCCAGGTGCTCGCCGACGGCATCCGCGCGGGCTTCGACGAACTGGTCACCTCGACCGCGAGCTGAGGTGGTCGGCCGCCACCGCGCCGGCCAACTCGGCCGCCTCCACCGCCACCTCGCCGATCCTGGTCAGGGCCTGCGGCTCGATGTAGAGCTCCACGTCCTGACCGATCTTGAACACCACCGCACCTCCTCCCGGCTCCACCTCGTAGTTGATCCAGACATCACCCGGCACCTGCGCCCACAGGTGCACCTGAGCCCGACCCATCACGCCCTCCGATCTGCACTTCTGTTACGATCATGCCCAGCATTAGTAATATCAGTAAGTATGACTACCCGATCGGATGATAGATCATGGCGACGTCGCCGTCTGTAGCCGGCTGGGAACTGGGCCTGCGCCTGCGGGAGCGCCGCGAACTCCTGGACGTGACCTCCGTGTCGGCCGGTAAGGCCATCGGCACCAGTCAGTCCTACATCTCGGGCATCGAGAACGGGAAGCTCAAGATCAGCGCGGCCAAGCTGGCCGAACTCGCCGCCGTGCTGGAGTTCGACAAGGCCGAGGTCGAGGAGCTGCAAGCACTGCGCGAGGCGGCGGGAAAGCGCGCCTGGTGGAGCCCTTATTCAGCCATGTTCAACAGCGAGGTGTTGCGGTACTTCGGGTTCGAGGCCGGCGCCGAGAGCATCCGTGCCTACAGCGCGGGCATGATCACCAGCCTGCTCCAGACCCGGGACTACGCCATGGCCATCATGAACGGCGGCGCGCCGAGCATCCGGCTGGCCGAGGCGCACCGCCGCGTCGAGGTGAGGATGAAGCGGCAAGAGCGCCTGGAGGGCGAGGACCCGATCCGGCTCACCACGGTCATCACCGAGTCCGGGCTGCGGCAGGTGGTCGGCGGCCGGGAGGTGATGGTGGCGCAGCTCAAGCACCTGGTCGCCAGGATCCACCAGCTCCCGGACACGCTCGACGTGCGGATCGTGCCGTTCAGCGCCGACTACCACAACGCCATCGGCGGCTCGACCTTCTACCTCCTGGGTTTCGCCAGCAGCAGGCTGCCCGACCTGGTGTGGCAGGAGACCGTGTCGACCACCGATCTGATCGACCAGCCCATGCGGATCCGCGAGTACAGTTTGGCGCACAGCCAGGCCATGGATTTCGCGCTCGACCGGGTCGGATCACTCGGTCTGATCGAGCAGATCGGCAAGGAGTTGGAGTGAACCGGACCGACCGCACCGACTGGTTCAAGTCGAGCCGCAGCGCCGAGAACCCGGCCTGCGTCGAGGTCCGGTTCGTGCCCGACGCGATCGACGTCCGCGACTCCAAGAACCCGACCGGGCCGGTGCTGTCGTTCCCCCGATCCGCGTGGACCAAGTTCCTCAACCGCTGAGGCGGTCAACCTCGGCCACGACGTGGCGCACGTGCTCGGGCACGCGCGCCCTCAGGTCGTCGGGCCAGCTCTCCTCGTCGTAACGGCACTCGAGGTACAGCTCCCTGGCGTGCGCCAGCACCGCGCGGTGCGCCGGTGGCAGCCGTGCCAACGCCCAGTCGGCGGCTGCGGCCTTCGACCTGATCGCGCCGGTCGCGACGGTGGTCCACACGCGGGCCAGGGTCAGCACGACGTTGCGGGTGTCGTGGTCCAGGTCGGCCAGCAGGCCCGGCACTCCCGCCAGGCTCGCCCGCACCACGTCGGCGTGCGGGACCGGGTCCAGGACCTCGGCCGGTGGCGGGCCGGACAGCGGGTGGTTCCCGGCCAACGCCATCGTGACCAGCAGGGCCAGGTCCGGCATCGGCTCGGGCACCGGGACCGTGCCGGACTCGAACTCCGCGCGCAGCCACTCGCCGTACTGGAAGTCGGCGGTCGGGGGGAACCGCCACGGGCGGATCTCCGACTGGACCACCACGGTCAGTTCGACCGGGCGGGGGCAGGGGAGCGCCAGCAGGCCGTCCAGCAGAGCCCGCCGCCGCACGCGCTCCATCGGCCGCCGGGTGACGACGAGGAAATCCAGGTCACTGGCCGGTTTCAGGCCGTCCAGCACGGCGGAGCCGTGGAGGTAGACGCCGAGGGGGTCGAGCACGGCACGGGTCAGCTCGGCGACCTCCCGGATCGGGTCCACGCCGTCAGCCCAGCTCCGCCAGCCAGTCCCTCAGCCGGGACGCGACCAGCTCCGGCACCTCCAACTGCGGCACGTGACCGACGTCCTCCAGCACCTCGAAGCGCCACGACGGGTTGCGCCGCGCCGCCTCACGCGCCGACGCGACCGGCACCAGGCGGTCCTTGTCGCCCGACATCAGGTACACCGGCACGCGCACCCTGCTCATCGCCGTGTAGTACCGGCGCGCGGTGGCACCGGTCCACACGACCGACCGCGCCGCCGCCAGGAACGCCTCGTCCAGCCCAGGGATCTCGGCCCGCTGCTCCAGCAGCGACATCGACGCCAGGACGATCTCCTCCGGCACCGACCTCGCGTTCGCGCACACCAGGTTCAGCACCCGCTTGACCTGCCGCCGCGTCGACACCCCGGCCCGCGACTTCGCGAGGAACCACTGCCCCAGCCCCGGCACGGCGTACATCGCGAACGCCGCCGCGACCTGCGGGTCCGGGCGGACGCCGAACGGCATCGGCACGGCCGGGTCCAGCAGCCCCAGCGCCGTCACCGACTCGGGGCGGCGGGCCGCGTGCAGGATCGCGATCATCCCGCCCATCGAGTTGCCCACCAGCACCACCGGCTCGCCGACCACCTCGGCCAGGAACCGCTCCAGCAGCCGCGCGTTCGCGGGCACCGTCGTGGACCGCCCCTCGGGGTGGGTGAGCCCGAACCCGGCCAGGTCGACGGCCAGCACGCGGTACCGGTCGACCAGGTGCGGCGCGAGCAGGCACCAGTTGAGGTGCGAGCCGCCCAGGCCGTGCACGAGCACCATCGGCGGGCCCTCGCCGCCGAAGTCGACGTAGTGCACCGGTGCGCCGTCCAGGTCGACGTGCCGGCTCGTCCCGCCCCAGTGGTCGAGTGTGGTCATACCGGTCAGTATGTCCCGGAGGGGTGGCCGTACAGACCGGGGCCCTCGATCCGCACGCCGGCGAGGAACGCCGCCGAGGCGTCGTAGGACGCGGCGACCAGTTCCGCGGTGTGCCCGAAGTCGAGCGGCGTCACGGGCTGCACGGGCGGTCCGGGCAGGTAGACGACCGGCACGTCGGCCGAGGCCGGCTCGGCTTCCAGCACGGCCTGGTTGCGGGTGCTCAACGTGGCCCAGAACAGCAGCGTCTCGGCGAGCGTCGCGGGCACGGTCGGCAGGTGTCCCGGGAACGTGCAGTCCAGCACGACCAGCGACTTCGCGCCCATGGCCAGCGCCTGGCGGATCGGCACGTTCGCCAGCACGCCGCCGTCGTAGAGCACCCGCCCGTCTCGCCGCACGGGTGGGTAGATGCCCGGGATGGCGCTGCTGGCCAGCACCGCGGACACCAGGTCGCCCGAGGTCAGCGCCACGGCGGTGCCGGTCACCGAGTCGACCGCCACCGCGCCGAACGGCAGCGCGAGGTCGGCGAAGTCGGGCGTGCCGCCGAGGCCGAACGCCAGCACCTCGGCCGGCCCCGTGTTGGGGAACAGGTGGGTCTTGTGCTGCCGCAACGTCCTGGCCTGGGCGAGCAGTCCGCCGGGGAACACGCGGGCCCGGGTCATGTGCCGCCAGATCGCGGCCAGCCGCTCGAACGCGCCCGCCGGGTCGAGCGCGAGCAGCGAGCCGTTGACCGAGCCCACGGACGTGCCGACCACGAGCTCCGGCACCACGCCGCGCTCGGCCAGCGCCCGCAGCATGCCGACCTGGCCCGCGCCCAGGCTGCCGCCACCACCGAGCACGAACCCGACGGGTCGGGGCAGGTCGAGGTCCACGGCCCGGATCGTCCCACCGCGGCGACGGAACGAAGTCACCTAGTGTGGTGAACATGATCGTGTGGCTCAACGGCGCGTTCGGCGCGGGCAAGACGACCCTGGCCGAGGAGCTGCGGCGCAGGCTGCCGGACGCGCTGTCGTTCGACCCGGAACACGTCGGCCTGCTGCTCCGCATGTCCGCACCACCGCCGCCGACCGGTGACTTCCAGGACCTGCCCGCGTGGCGCAAGACGACCGCCGAGTTCGCCACCACCCTGCACCGCGAGTACGGGCAGCACGTGATCACGCCGATGACCCTGGTCGAGCGGTCCTACCAGGAGGAGATCTTCGGGCACCTGGCCTCCGCCGGCGTCCCGCTGCTGCACGTCTTCCTCGACGTGCCCGCCGACGAACTGCGCCGCCGCATCACCGACCAGGTGCTGGACCCGTACAACCCGGAGGCGGACGCCCAAGCGCGCGCCTTCCGCCTCCGCAACGTGGACCGCTGCGTCGCCGCTCGGGCCTCCCTGCCGGCGGGCACGCTCGTGCTGTCCGGTGACCGGCACCCACCGGAAGAGCTGGCCGACCAGGTCCTGGCGGCGCTCTAGGACGACGGCGGGCCGGCGGTGATCCGCTCGCGGACCGCGTCGACCGTCGTTTCCCAGTCCGACTCGATCCACCAGGTGGCGCCCGCGTCGGCCCACTCGGCCACGTCGGTCGCCTTGCCCTCGGCGATCACGTCGAAGCCGTCCCACGGCAACCCGAGCGAGGTGCGCAGCGACCGCGCCTCCGCCACGATCGCCGACAGCTCCGCCGGGGTCTCGGCACCGCGCGCCTCGCCGTCCGCGATCACGTTCGGCAGCAGCCCGTCCCACGACACGGCACGCCGCATCGACACCGGACGGCCGAACGCGCCCACCACCCACACCGGCACACGGGGCCGTTGCACGGGCGGTGGGGGTGGGAAGAAGTCCGTTTCCCGCACGTCGTAGCGCCGGCCGTGGAACGAGAACGGTTGGCCGCGCATCAGGCCGTCGTACACGGCCAGGCCTTCGTCGAGCAGCAGCGCCCGCTCGGCACGACCGGTCTCGCGCTCGAACGCGGTCCAGCCCGGGTGCAGGGCGCCCAGCCCGACCGAGAGCTGCACCCGCCCGCCCGACAGCCGGTCCAGCGTCGCCGCCTTCGACGCCACGTCCCACGGCTTGAACCGGGGCAGCGGCGTGAGCATCGTGCCCAACCGCACCGACGACGTGCGCATCGCCGCCGCCGCCAACGCCACCCACGCGTCGACGCCCCACACCGCCTCGGCCAGGAACACGCCGTCCCAGCCGCACTCCTCCGCCAACGCCGCGCACGACGCCACGTCCGGCGCGTCGAAGAACGGCAGCACGATCCCGCACCGCATGCGCGGCAGCGTCCCACACCGCGTCACGGCACGGCGGCGAGCCGGGACGCGGTCCACGTGCCGAGCGCGATCTCCGCCGTGATGCCCGGCCCGAACCCCGCGATGACGCCCCGCGCACCGGGCCGCGCGCCGCCGTCGGCGAACAGCCGTGCCAGGGCGTCGAAGATGACGACGCTGGCCACGTTGCCGCGCTCGGTGAGCGTGGTCCTGCTGTACCGGAACGTCTCCGGCGGCAGCCGCAGGTGCTTGCCCAGGTCGTCCAGGATCCGCGGCCCGCCCGCGTGCACGATGTAGAAGTCGAGGCCCGCGATGTCCCAGCCGTGCGGTTCGGCCATGTCCCGCATGGCGGGCGCGAGCACCGACATCGTGCCGGGCACCCGCTTGTCCAGCAGGAAGTGGAACCCGGTCTCGCGCACCTCGTAGGCGATCCAGTCCTCCGTGTCGGGCACCAGCCGCGAGCTGTTCCGCTCGACCGACACGCCCTCGCCGCCCTCGCCCCGCATCACGGCCGCCGCCAGCGCGTCGCCGAACAGGCCGTTGGACAGCAGGTTGCCGACGGCGCGGTCCGTCGGCTGGTAGAGCAGCGAGCAGAACTCGCACGCGACGATCAGCACGTTCGACCGCGGGTAGGCGGTGCAGAAGTCGTGCGCGCGGTTGATCGCCGCGCCGCCGGCGGCGCAGCCGAGCTGGGCGATCGGGAGTTGC
The DNA here is from genome assembly GCF_006716745.1 of Saccharothrix saharensis. NCBI lineage: Bacteria > Bacillati > Actinomycetota > Actinomycetes > Pseudonocardiales > Pseudonocardiaceae > Saccharothrix > Saccharothrix saharensis. Next base: position 2,321,319 of record NZ_VFPP01000001.1, read on the forward strand.
CGGGTGGACGACCGGAACCCCATCGTGTTGATCAGCCAGGCCGTCATCGACGGCATCATGAACCCGGTGCACGAGACGTACACGATCAGGTCGATGTCGGCGGCGGCCAGGTCGGCGTGGTCCAACGCCCGCCGCACCACGTCCGGCACCCGGGACTTGGCCTCCTTCTCGTAGACGGCGTTGCGCACGGTGAAACCGGGGTGCTTGAGGGTGTCCTCGATCGGCTGGACGATGTGCCTGGTCTGGACGCCGGTGTTGCCGATCAGCCGCAGCGCGAGGTCGAGCTGCGGGTGGTCGCGGTGCAGCACCCTGGCCAGTTCCAGGGTCTGCTCGCGGGTGATGAGGTGTTCGGGCACCGCGATGGCGGGCCGGCACAGCGTGGCCACGGCTCTCCTCACCACGTGACCGGCAGGGCCAGCGGGTACCGCCAGATCGAGACGGTGTTCCACCGCACCTCCGCGGCCGGGACCGCCGACCGCAGGGTCGGGAACCGCGCGAGCAGCCCGCCGACGGCCTCCTGGAGCACCATGCGGGCCAGGTGCGAGCCCGGGCAGTGGTGCCCGCCGTGGCCGAACGTCAGGTGCGGCGCGGGGTCGCGGCGGTCGAAGTCGAGCTCGTCGGGGCGGTCGTAGGCCAGCTCGTCGCGGTTGCCGGTCAAGTAGGACACGTGGACCGCGTCACCCGCCTTGATCGTCACGCCGCCCAGCTCGACGTCCTCCAGGGCGACGCGCGGGATGCCGACGCCCTGCCGGAACGGGATGTACCGCAGCAGCTCCTCGACGGCCCGCGGCACCACCTCCGGCTCCGCGCGCAGCCGGGCCAGGTGCCGGGGGTGGGTGAGCAGCGTGAACGTGATGTCGCCGATCTCGTAGGTCGTGGTGTCGTGGCCGGTGACGGCGAGGAGCATGGCCAGCACGGACAGCTCGGCGTCGGCGAGCACGTCGTCACCGACGCGGGCCGTGGCCAGGGCGCTGATCAGGTCGTCGCCCGGGTCGCGGCGGCGGGCGGCGGTGAGCTGGTCGAAGTAGCCGCGCATGGCGGCCTTGGCCTCGGCGGCGGCGGTCCGGTCGGCGGGGCTCATCGACATCATGGTCGCCGCCCACGCCCGCACCCGCGGCCGGTCCGGCTCGGGGATGTCCAGCAGCTCGCAGATCGTCATCAGGGGCAGCCGGTCCGCCAGGTGCTCGACCACGTCGGCCGGTGGGCCGTGCTCGACCATGGCGTCGAGGAGGGCGTGGACGGTCCGGCGCGTCCACGGTCGCAGCGCCTCGACCTGGGGTGTGGTGAACGCCTTGGCGACCAGCCTGCGGACCCGGTTGAGCGCGGGCGGGTCCATCAGGTTGATCGCCTCGCGCTGGGCTATGGGCGCCGGCGTGATGCGCGGGAAGTCGCGTCCGATCAGCGCGGCCCGGCTGAACCGCCGGTCGGAGGTGACCGCCCGGACGTCGTCGTAGCGCGTCACCAGCCACGCCTCGCCCTCCCCGTACGGCATGCGCACCCTGGCGACCGGCGCCTCGACCCGCATCCGGGTCAGGAACGGGTCGGGCTCCAGTGCCTCGTCATGGCGGAAGGGGCAGGTCGGCGCGGACTCCCGGTCACGCGCTCGGACGTTCACCACGGACGTTCCCCTCGTGGACGGCGATGCGGTTCCCTCCCATCACACACGCCGCCGCGCTGTCCCGTTCCCGCCGGCGGCACGGTTCATCAGTTGTCGCGGTTCTCCCACCGGTTCGTGACCGGTGGCCGGCCGCTCCTTGACTCTCCGGGCCGCTCGGCTCCACTCATTCAGGCGCTCGAACGCCCTCCATGGGGCGCAGGTCCGGAGCGCCACCGCCGCGCAACGTAGGCCGAGGCGGGCCGAAGCTCAGAAGATGGGCGTGAAGACGCACTCGAACCCGTACTCCCGGCCCGGCCGCGGGCTGCTGACCATCCAGTACTCGCCGGGTCGGACGACGACGCCCATGTAGGAGTTGAGGTCGGCGCTGGAGTCGGCGTAGCCGACGCTGGTCTCCGGCGGGTTCGCGGTCCCGACGAGCAGCCGGAGCCGGGACGTCCGCCCGCCGACGAAGAACACGGCCACGTAGCCGAACGTCTTCGCGTGGTAGACGGTGTCCAGCGCGGCTTGGAAGCGCGGTTGGCCGACCCCGACCGACGCCGCGCGCGCCTCCAGGGACCGCAACGCGCCGTCGGTCCGCTCGGCCAGCCCGTGCAGCCGCGCGTACCGCTCCTCGTCGTCGGTCAGCTTGCCCAGCAGGCCGGTCAGCCGTTCGACGCGGCCTTCCAGCTCCCGCACCCTGGTGTACAGCGCTTCGTCCCTGGTTCCGAACACGTCCTCACCCCTCTCGGCGAGGGACGTTACGCACCGTCCGGTCCCCTACCGGTCCCAACTGCACGGCGGGGTGACGGTGCCCAGGTCGTGGTGCACGCCGCCCAGACGAGCGGTGACCAGGTGAGGTCGCCGGTGTCCTCCCACCGGGTGGCGGCGGCACGTTGCCACTCGTTGAGCGCGGTCACCGGGTCGGGCGCGCGGTGGGCGGCGTCGACCGCCAGCACGGTCGGCGCGAGGACCGGTGTCGGGGGGAAGCCGGGGACCAGTCGGCGCAGCCCCTCGTCGGTCGGCAACGTCCACCTCGTCGCCGTGACGTGCTCCGCGCCGCCGTGCACCATGGCGGTGACCAGGCCGGACGGTTCGGCGAACCGGACGTCGCCGCCGCTCTCGCACGCCACCAGGGCCACCCGCGCGGGGATGCGCCACGGGCGCACCGGGCCGGCGCGGTGACCCAGCACGATGTCGGCGGCGGTCAGGGGGCGGTGGGCGCCGATCGGCGCGGCCCGGCCCTCGGTGTCGGCGGTGCAGGACAGGTGCAGGCGCGCGTCCAGGCCGTGCTCGCCGGTGGTCACGTGGCCGACGTAGAGCAGGCGTGACGCGGTGGCCAGGGCTCGTTCGAGGTGGTCGCGGTCGAGGTCGTCGCGGCGCGTGCCGCCGAGCGCCGCCAGGTCCGCCGGGCCGAGGACCGAACCCAGGCCGGAGTGGTCGGCGAACCCCGGCACGACGGGGTCCAGCACGGCCACGACCGTCCCTTGTGGATCGAACGGGCTGACGCGGCGTGCGGCGGCGTTGCCCACGGTGGCCGGTGGCAGCACCGAGATCGTGGCGTCGTGGACCGCCCGCAGCCCGTCGTCGATCCGCAGGGCTTCCCAGGGCACCAGGGCGGTCGACGGGGACGGTTGGACGCGCAGGTGGGGCCGGATCCCCCGGCCGAGGAACGCGTTCAGCTCCACCGCCAGCCGGTGCGGGATCAACGCCCGCGCCAGCCTGGTCGCCAGGTCCCGCTCGCGGTCGTGGTCCACGAGCGGGCCGCGGGTGAGCGCGCGGCGCAGGGCCTGGTCGGCGGTCTCCCCCGGCAACGGCGACGGCACCGCTTCGGCCCACTCGGTCAGCGTGGCGTGCACGAGGTCGCGCGGCACGGCCACGACGCGCGGCTCGGCCGGTTCGTGCTCCCAGCGCCACGAGACGTACAGGTCGCCCGCGTCCACGAGCTTGAGCTGGACGGTCACCACGACGCCACCGCCCGGCCGGAGCGGACGGGGAAGCCGTAGCGGCGTTCGGCCACGTCGATCCAGGCGTCCAGGGCGGTCGGCACGGCGGGGTCGAGCCGGACCCTCGGCGGCAGGTCGAAGCCGGTGGCGGGGTCCGCGCCGGTGGCCAGGCCGGCGGCGGCGTAGGGCAGGTGCGCCTCGACCACCGGCGGCGCGGGCAGCGCCACCAGCTCACCGCGTTCGACGTGCCCGGCGCCTTCCGCCTGCAAGGACACCGAGCCGGCGACGTGGTCGACGTACTCGGCGGCCAGGGTCACGTCCTGCACCGCCCGGATCGCCAGGAACGCCGTGCGGGTCGCGGGTGCGGAGGCCAACGCCACCCAGCGCTCCCGCAGCGGCCCGTGCGGGAACCGCTGCCGCACGGCCTCCGCCGCCAGCGCGGCGGGCAGGGCCAGGTCCAGCGCCCGGTGGCCGAGCCGGCGGCGTTCGTCCCCGGTGACCGCCGCGGCCCGGCGCACCAGGGCGTCCGCCCGCCACCACGCCATGCCCAGCGCGACGTGCCACAGCCCGGCCGCCTCGCACAGTTCCGCCGCCCGCGCGTAGCAGGCCTCGGCCTCGGCGAAGTCCCGCGCCGCCTCGAACGCCGAACCCCGCACCTGGTGCACGGCCACTTCCTGCAACGGGGTCGCCGCACCCAGCAGCGCGAGCGCGCGGTCGGCCAGCGCCAGTGCCTCGCGCGGCCGGCCGCGCAGCACCGCGACCGCCGCCCGACCGTGCAGGCACACCGCCCGCCGGCCGGGGTCGTCGGCGAGCAGGGCGTCCGCCTCGTCGTACAGGGCGTCGGCCCGGTCGGCGTCCGAGGCCAGGTAGGCCAGGCGCGCGGCGCTGAGCAGGGCGGTGGCCTCGCCCGGGACGTCGCCGGTGGCGGCGCTCAGCTCGCGGGCCAGGGCCAGGTGCTCGGAAGCGCCGGGCAGGTCGCCGGTCGCGCTGGTGATCTCGGCCCACGTCAGGTGGACGGACGCGGCCAGCGCGGGCGCGGCGGAGTAGGCGAGGTCCAGCGCTCGGCGCGCCTCGTCCGCCGCTTCGGCGAACCAGCCGCCGGTGGCGAGCACGCGGGCGCGCAGGGCGCGGACGGTGGCTTCGTGCGACTCGCCGTCGTCGGCGGCCGTGACGATGTCGAGGGCGTCGTCCAGGTCGGCCAGCGCTTCGGGCAGCCGCGTCTGCCGCTGTCGTGCCGCGGCACGTGACACCAGCGCGTTCACCAGCACGGTGGCGGACCCGTACGCGTCGCCGACCTGGCTCAACGCCTCCCGTGCCGCTTCGACCGCCTCGGTGCTCCACCGCACGACGTCGTCGGGGTGGTCGGCGACGCCGGCGAGGTTGCCCGCGACACCCGCCCGGCACACGACGGCTTCGACGTCGTCGACGTCCAGGGTTTCGAGGTAGGCGGCGTCGAAGGCCGACTTGGCGGCGGCGCGGTCGCCTGCCGCCAGCAGCGCCACGCCCTCGGCGTTCAGCTCCACGAACCGCCGCCACCGGGGGCCGAGCGGCTGCCGGCCCGGGTTGTCCGCCAGCATGCGGTACATCGCCGCGCGCCGCTCGTCACCCGCCTCGTCGGCCAGGAGCGCCAGGCCGGCGTACAGGTTCTCCAGGTACTCCGGCGCGTGCCGCGCGGCCAGGTCGACGGTGCGGGTGGCTTCCGCCTCGGCCTCCGCGAGCCGGCCGGCCGCCATCAGCAGGCCCACGCGGGAGGTGCGGAGCACCACCTCACCCGTCGCGTCGGCGTCGGCCAACGCGCCCTCGACGTCCCGCCACGCCTCGTCCCACCGGTCCAGCCAGGGCAGCAGGTCGGCGCGCGAGGCGAGGGCCATGACCCAGACCTGCCCCTCCCCCGCCTCGATCGCCTCGGTCAGCAGGTCCACGGCGAGCTGCCGTTCACCGGCCAGGTCGACCACGTGCGCCAGGTTCACCAGGACGTGCGGGCGGTCTGCCGGGGGTGCCGCCGTCAAGGCCGCTTCGAGCGCCGCACGCGCGCCGGCCACGTCACCGTCGGCGGCGAGCCGCACGCCCTCGTCGTGCGACGCCGACCAGTCGCTCACCGCGCCGTCCGCTCGGTGAGCGTCGCGGTCGGCGAGGTGGTCCGGGCTCGGGCGTAGGCGATGATCGCCGCACGGCGCGGCCCGGCGGCGGGGTCCGGCGCGGCCGGTTCGGCGAAGTCCGGCGCGTAGACGACCAGCTCGCGCCGGTCCGGCGGCAGGAGCAGCACCGCCGCCGACACCGGCGTGGACCCGGTGAGCCGACCCACCTCGTCGACGCCGTCCAACGCCACCTCGACGTCACCGAACCGTGCCGCCAACCGGGCTCCCGGCTTCGGCCCGGGCACGACGGAGACCTCCACCACCGTGCGCCCCTGCCGCCGCACGACGGCCCACGTGGCGGGCGCGGCGGCGTCCACCGCACCGTGCGGCACCAACGACCAGTCCACAGTGGACGAACCGGACAAGGCGGCGATCCCGCCGCGGCCGCCGTCGAGACCTCCGGCCGCCAGGGCGAAACCCGACTGGCGAGGCACCTCCGCCGCGGGCAGGACCACGCCGTAGTCCTCGGCGAGGGCGGACACACGCCCGGCCAGGGCGGTCAACGCGGGGTCGGACGCGTCGAGCGGAACGACCGCCGCCAACGCCCGCTCCACCGCGTCCGGATCGTCCAGCAGGTGCTCCACGGCGGACACCTCGACGGCCAGTTCCGCGTGCAGCACGGCGGTGTTAAACGCGGGCACGCCGGCCGTCACCGACGCGGGCCACCACGCGCTCGCCCAGTTCAGCTGCGCCACCCGCCGGCACGCGTCACGGACGCGCCGGTCACCGGGACCGGGCTCACCCACCTCCGCCGCACCGCCGAGGATCGCGTCCGCCGCGTCCCCGTAGACCTCCCACAGCCACTCCGCCGCACGGTCCACGTCGTGCACCCGCGCGGCGGGCACGGGGGCGTCGACCAGGACGTCCCACGCCAGCAACGCGCCCGAGCACTCCAGCAGCGCCACCACCTCGGGCGACGTGGGCCAGTCGCCGACGACGACCTCGGACCCGCGGGTCACCCTCATGCCACCGCCTCCCGCTCCAGCGCCGAGCGCAGCCGGTCGCGCTGGTCCAGGATCACCGACCGCAGCACGCCGTCGAGCACGTCCCACACCTGGTCGAACGCCACGGGGTCGTGGCGCAGCTCGCGGCCGTGCACGCGCGCCCACAGCCGCCGCAGGTACGCCTCCCGCACACCGCGCACGTCCGCGCGGACCTCCGGCGGCGCGGCCGACGGCATGCGCAGCACGCGGTGCACGTACGCCTCGCGCTCCCACCTCGACCGCAACCGCGCAGCGGCCGACCCCGGCTCGCCCGCCGGCGGACCGGCGAGGTCGGCGGACGCGTCCCGACCCAGCACCACGACCAGCCGGCTCTCCTCGTCGGCGAGCTGCCACGGCCCGGCGGACCGGGCGATCTCCCGCCGCACCAACGTCGGCACGTCGGCCAGCCCGGCCCGCTGCGCCGCGTTGGTCAGCGGCGCGAACAGGCGTTCCAGGATCGACCGGTCGAACGGCCGGGGCAGGTTCGCCTTCGACGCGCCACGTCCCAGCTCGGGCCGCACGGGCACGTCGCGCGAGGTCAGCCCGTGCGCCAGCGCCACGCCCGGCCGGTGCAGCCCGACCGCGCCCGCGGTGCCGGCCCGGCCCGCGACCAGCGCGCCGAACAGGGCCCGGTCGGGCGCGACGGCGCAGGTGGCCAGGAACGGGGACGTCGCCATCGCGGTCACCGCCACCGGGGCGCGCGCGGCCCACGCGGAGGCCAGCAGCTCCGTCAGCTCACCCGCGTTCGCCGGATCGGTGAGGTGGTCGCGCAGTGCCGCCACGGTCGGCCCTTCGCGCCCGTGGACCTCTTCCAGCACGTCGGCGGCGATGTCGGCGGCGTCCGGGCCGGGTCCGCCGTGCGCCGTCGCCAGCTCGAAGCAGCGCTGGAAGTAGAGGTCCTGCGGGTTGCCGTCGGTGATCCACCGGCGGCGGCGTTCCTTCTTCAGCACCACGAACCAGCTCGCGGTCGCGGCCAGCACCGGACCCGCGTCGAGGATCCGGGACACCAGCGCGTCGGCGTGCTCGGCGGCGACCGCGCCCGCCGCGAACTCCGGGTTCAGCACGGGACGCAGCACCAGCGGGTCGAGGACCAGCTTGACCGTGCGGGTCAGCGGGCGGCCCGCCGCGTTGCTCAGCGGCGCGACCGCGTCACCCAGCCCGGCCCACGCCCGCGCGACCAGCGCGCCCCGCGGCAGCGTCGTCGGCACGGCTCGGGCGGTGCTCACCGGCCCGAGCCTAGTCGAACCCGATCACCGCTGGTGGCGCACTCGCGCGCCGCGTTCCTGGGACCGGTAGGCGGCCCGCGGGCCCGACGCTTGCGCCACCACGACAGAACGGGGGACCCGATGTACCGGACACCGCCGCAGTACCCGCCGGTGATGCCCTACCAGACCCCGCCGCCACCTCGCCGACGCGTCCTGCCGCTGCTGCTGTTGCCGCTCGCGCTGTTCGCGCTGCTGTTCTTCGGCGGGTCCTACGCGGTCTCACCGGAGCCCGAGGTCGAGATGCAGTCCGGGTTCGCGTTCGCCGAGGTCGACGGTCGGGACGTGGTGCTCGCCCCCTACGCGCGGCACGGCGTGCGCGGCATGTTCCAGCTGATGACGCAGGACCTGTTCCAGGTGCGGCTCGCGGCCACCGACCCGGCCACCGGCGACGTGCTGTGGGACACCCAGTTGTCCGACCGGCTCGTCTGGGAGGCGTCCGTGCTGGCCGCCGGGCAGCGGCACGCCTACCTGGCCACCGACTCGGGCCTGGTCGTGGTCGCGCTGGCCGACGGGTCGGTGGTGGCCGAGGGGGCGGGCGTGCCGGGGCTCGGCGACGCGTTCGCCGCCGTGCGCACGGCCTACGCCTACGACCCGGACGCCCGCCGGGTGATGGCCATGACCGCCACCGGAGGGGTGGTGGCGATCGGGCTGGACGAGGTGGCGGCGACGCCGGTCGACGCGGCGACCGCCGCCGCCTGGTCCGGCCGGCTCTCGGTGCAGCGCGGCCCCGGCGCGCCGACCAGCGCGACCGGCGTCGAGGCGTCGCTGGACTCCGGCGTCGAACGGGTCGCGCTGCGGCAGGCGCCCGGTGGCGCGCCGGGCAGCGTGCTGGTCCGCGTCACGGCCGACGGCCGCGAGGTACCGGTCGGCACGACCGCGTTCCACGGCGCGCGGCTGGTGGTCGACGGCGTCACCGCCGTCGCCGCCGCCACCGGGCACGTGCTGGTCGAGCACCAGCGCTCGGTGAACGACCCCGGCGTGGCGCTCAGCCTCGTCTCCCTGGCCACCGGGCAGGTCACCGCCACGTTGGCGGTCGACTCCCGGGTGGACCGCGCCCTCGTCGGCCCCGACGGCGTCACGGCCGTCGCCGCGGGCGAACTCCTCGCCGCCGCGCGCGGTGACGGCCGGGTCGTGCCCCTGGGCATCGGCCTCGCCGACTTCTTCGGTGCCCACCGCTGACCCCCGGAAGGACGACACACCATGAAGGCACTCCCCTGGCTCGGTCTCACCGTCGGGCTCGGCCTCACCGCGGCGTGGGTCGCGGGCGGCCTCGCGGGCGACGACGTGTTCGCCTGGCTGAACGGGTGGCTGGCCGGCCCGTTCATCCTCCTGTTCGCCGTGCCCAGCCTGTTCTCGATGAGCGGGCTGTTCGGCGGCGGCCTCGCGGCCCTGACCGGCGGCGTGCCCCAGGAGTTCCGCGGCGCGCCGATCGGCATGGGCACGGTCGTGGGCGTGGCGCGGACCGGCCTGACCGTCAACGACCAGCCCCAGCTCGACATCCGGCTCCAGGTCGACACCGCGGACGGCCGCTCGTTCCCGGCCACCGCGCGGCAGGTCGTCGACATCACGGAGCTGTCCGTCGTGCAGCCGGGCGCGATCCTGCCGGTCCGCTACCTGTCCGACGGCCGCGCCGTGCTCGCCACGGACGCGCCGCCGCACGAGCTCCAAGCCGCCCTCGACCGCGTGCACGTGGCCAAGGGCATCCTGACGCCGCACCAGCTCCGCATCACCGAGGAGGGCGTCGAGACCAGCGCCGTCGTGCTGGACATGCTCCCGACCGGACAGGCGCCCGACGGCCGGACGGCGTTGCGGCTGACCCTGCGCGTGACCCGACCGGACGGCACCACGTTCGACGTGACGCAGGACAAGAAGCTGCCGCCAATGTCGATCCCGCAGGTGCAGCGCGGGATGGTGGTCAAGGCGATGTACCTGCCCGAGGACGAGTCGGACGTCGCGGTCCTCACCAAGCTCTTCCCATGACGGCGGTGCCGGCGGGCGGACCGGCGTTGATCCGGTCGGCCCAGCCGGCCGGGTCGGGGTGCCCGAACGTGCCCCGGCGGGCAGGGCACAATGGCTCGCTGTGACCACAGCCATTCACCAGAGGATCGCCGACGAGCTCGGGGTGCGGGCCGGGCAGGTCAGCGCCGCCGTCGACCTGCTCGACGGTGGTTCCACCGTCCCCTTCATCGCCCGCTACCGCAAGGAAGCGACCGGCGCGCTGGACGACGCCCAGCTGCGCACCCTGGAGGAGCGGCTGGGCTACCTGCGCGAGCTGGAGGAACGCCGGGCGGCTGTGCTCGAGTCCATCCGGTCGCAGGGCAAGCTGGACGAGGCGCTGGAGGCCTCGATCCTGGCCGCCGACTCCAAGGCCCGGCTGGAAGACCTCTACCTGCCGTACAAGCCGAAGCGGCGGACCAAGGCGCAGATCGCGCGCGAGCAGGGCCTCGAACCGCTCGCCGACGGCCTGCTGGGCGACCCGGCGCAGGACCCGCAGGAGGTGGCGAAGGCGTTCGTGACCGAGGAGATCCCCGACGCCGCCGCCGCGCTGCAGGGCGCGCGGGCGATCCTCGTCGAGCGGTTCGGCGAGGACGGCGACCTCATCGGCGAGCTGCGCGAGCGCATGTGGGCCCAGGGCCGGCTCGCGTCCAAGGTCCGGGAGGGCAAGGAGGAGGACGGGGCGAAGTTCTCCGACTACTTCGATTTCTCCGAGCCGTTCACCAAGCTGCCCTCGCACCGCATCCTCGCGCTGCTGCGCGGCGAGAAGGAAGAGGTGCTCGACCTCCAGTTCGACCCGGCCGACTCCGACGAGCCCACCGGCTACGAGGCGCGCATCGCGTCCCGGTTCGGCGTGGACGACCGGGGTCGGCCCGCCGACCGCTGGCTGTCCGACACGGTCCGCTGGGCGTGGCGCACCCGCATCCTCGTGCACCTGGGCATCGACCTGCGGTCGCGGCTGCGGGCGTTCGCCGAGGACGAGGCCGTGAAGGTGTTCGCGTCGAACCTGCGCGACCTGCTGCTGGCCGCGCCGGCGGGCACCCGGGCCACCATGGGCCTGGACCCCGGCTTCCGCACCGGCGTGAAGGTGGCCGTGGTCGACGCGACCGGCAAGGTCGTCGACACCGACACCATCTACCCGCACGTGCCCGCGAACCGGTGGGACGAGTCGATCGCCAAGCTGGCCGTGCTGGCGAAGAAGCACGCCGTGGAGCTGGTCGCCATCGGCAACGGCACCGCGTCGCGGGAGACCGACAAGCTGGCCGTCGACCTGCTCAAGCGGCACCCCGAGCTGAAGCTGACCAAGGCCGTGGTGTCCGAGGCGGGCGCGTCGGTGTACTCCGCGTCGGCGTTCGCCTCGGCGGAGCTGCCCGGGCTGGACGTGTCGCTGCGCGGCGCGGTGTCCATCGCCCGCCGCTTGCAGGACCCGCTGGCCGAGCTGGTGAAGATCGACCCCAAGTCGATCGGCGTCGGCCAGTACCAGCACGACCTGTCCGAGTCGAAGCTGTCGCGCTCGTTGGACGCGGTGGTCGAGGACTGCGTGAACGCCGTCGGCGTCGACCTGAACACCGCGTCCGCGCCGCTGCTGACCCGGGTCTCCGGCATCACCGCGGGCCTGGCCGAGAACATCGTGCTGCACCGCGACAGCAACGGCCCGTTCCGCTCGCGGCGCGCGTTGAAGGACGTGGCGCGGCTGGGCCCGAAGGCGTTCGAGCAGTGCGCGGGCTTCCTGCGCATCCCGAACGGCGACGACCCGCTGGACGCCTCCGCCGTGCACCCCGAGGCGTACCCGGTGGTGCGGCGGATGCAGGAGCGGGCAGGCGGCGAGCAGCTGATCGGCAACACGGCGGTGCTCAAGTCGCTGCGCCCGCAGGAGTTCGTGGACGAGCGGTTCGGCCTGCCGACCGTCACCGACATCCTGCGCGAGCTGGAGAAGCCGGGGCGCGACCCCCGGCCCGCGTTCAAGACGGCCACGTTCGCCGACGGCGTGGAGAAGATCTCCGACCTCGAGCCCGGGATGGTGCTGGAGGGCGTGGTGACGAACGTGGCCGCGTTCGGCGCGTTCGTGGACGTCGGCGTGCACCAGGACGGCCTCGTGCACATCTCGGCGCTGTCCAACACCTACGTCAAGGACCCGCGGGACGTGGTCAAGTCCGGTGACGTGGTGCGGGTGAAGGTGCTGGAGGTCGACATCCCGCGCAAGCGGATCGGGTTGACACTGCGGCTGGAGGACGAGCCCGGCCGCAAGCAGCCGCGTGAGCAGCGCGAACCGCGTGGCAATCAGCGTGGGCCGCGTGGCGGTGGCGGTGGTGGCGGCAAGCCCCGTCAGCAGGAGCGCCCGCCCGCGAACGGCGCGATGGCCGAAGCGCTGCGGCGTGCCGGGCTTGGCGGCGGCAAGTAGGGGTACCCGGCGGCCATGAGGGTCGTCGTCACGGGTGCCAGCGGCAACGTGGGGACGGCCCTGCTCCGGGTGCTCGCGGACGCGGGCGACACGGTGGTCGGCATCGCCCGGCACGTGCCGCCCGATTCACCTGGCTGGGTGAGCTGCGACCTCGGTGCGCCGGCCGCCGATGTGGTGTTGAGCAGGGCGTTCGCCGGTGCGGACGCGGTGGTGCACCTGGCGTGGGCCGTGCAGCCCACGACAGGTGAGCCCGCCATGCGGCGGACGAACCTCGTCGGCAGCGCGCACGTGCTGCGTGCGGCGGAGCGTGCCGGTGTGCCGCACGTCGTGGTGGCGTCGTCGGTCGCCGCGTACACGCCCTCTCCGGCGCCGGTGGACGAGGAGTGGCCGTGCGGCGGGGTGCCCGGCAGTGCCTACAGCACGCAGAAGGCCGAGCTGGAGCGGATGCTCGCCGGGCGTCCCGGCGTGGCGGTGGTGCGGCCGTGCGCGATCGTGCAGCCGGACGCGGGCGGCGAGCTGGCCCGGTGGGTGCTGAGCCCGTTGCTGCCCGCCGGGCTGGTGGGACGGCGGTGGCTGCCGATGCCGTTGTGGTCGGGGTTGCGGGCCCAGGTCGTGCACGCCGAGGACGTGGCGCGGGCGATCCGGGTCGTGCTGGCGCACCGGGCGGAGGGCGCGTTCAACGTGGCGGCCGATCCGCCGTTGAGCGCGCGTGAGCTGGCGTCGGTGCTGGGCGGGTTCCTGCTGCCCGTGCCGCTCGCGGTGCTGCGCGCGGTGGCGTGGCCGACGTGGCGGCTGGGCGTGCAACCCCTGCACCCCGGCTGGCTCCGGTTGGCGGATCAGGCGTCCCTCATGGACTGCACGCGGATCAGGGCGCTGGGTTGGGAACCGCGGCACCCGCCGCGGGAGGCGTTGGCGGAGTTCGTGGCGGCGGTCGCGGAGGGGCGCGGGACGTGGGGGCCGCTCGCGCCGCGCCACGTGGGACGGTGGCGGCGGTTGGGCTTCGGCCGGCCGGCGCATCAGAGCCAGGGAGATGTGCGTTGAGCGATGTCGTGGACGCGGTGGTCATCGGATCGGGCCCGAACGGGCTGGTGGCGGCGAACCTGCTGGCCGACGCCGGGTGGGACGTGCTGGTGCTGGAGGCGGCCGACGAGCCGGGCGGTGCGGTGCGGACGGCGGAGTTGACCGAGCCGGGGTTCCGGCACGACCTGTTCAGCGCGTTCTACCCGCTGGGCGCGGCGTCACCGGTGATCGCGGGGTTGGGGTTGGAGCGGCACGGGCTGCGGTGGCGGCGGGCGCCGGAGGTGCTGGCGCACGTGTTCCCGGACGACCGGGCCGCGGTGCTGTCGCAGGACGTGGACCGGACGGCGGCGTCGGTCGAGTCGTTCGGCGCGGGTGACGGTGACGTGTGGCGGGCCGAGTTCGCGCGGTGGGAACGGGTCCGGGCGGACCTGATCGAGGCGTTGATGCGGCCGTTCCCGCCGGTCCGGGCCGGTGCCGGGCTGGTGGGCGCGTTGGGCGCGGGTGAGGCGTTGCGGTTCGCGCGGTCGTTCGTGCAGTCGGTGCGGGCTTTCGGGGACGAGCGGTTCTCGGGTGAGGGCGCGCCGTTGTTGTTGGCCGGCAACGCGATGCACACCGACCTGGGGCCGGACCAGGCGGGCGGTGCGGCGTTCGGGTGGTTGCTGTCGATGCTGGGGCAGGACGTCGGGTACCCGGTGCCGGAGGGCGGGGCCGGTGCGCTGACGCGGGCGATGGTGCGGCGGTTGGGCGGCGTGGTGGAGTGCGGTCGGGCGGTGGACCGGGTGGTCGTGGCCGGTGGGCGCGCGCTGGGGGTCCGTGACGCGGCGGGTGGGTACGTGCGGGCGCGCAAGGCGGTGCTGGCGGACGTGCCCGCGCCGTCGTTGTACCTCGGGTTGGTGGGGCCGGAGCACCTGCCGGCGCGGTTGGTGTCGGACCTGGACGCGTTCGAGTGGGACGACGCGACGATCAAGGTGGACTGGGCGTTGAACGGGCCCGTGCCGTGGACGGCGGCGGAGGTGCGCGGTGCGGGGACCGTCCACTTGGGAGGGGACTTCAACGGGTTGGCCCAGTCCAGCACGGAGATCGCGTGCGGCCGGGTGCCGCGGTTGCCGTTCGTGATCATGGGGCAGATGACGACGACGGACCCGACGCGGTCGCCGGAGGGCACGGAGACGGCTTGGGCGTACACGCACGTGCCGCGGGGTGAGCGGTGGTCGGCGGATCGGTTGCGCCGCCGTGCCGACCGGGTGGAGCAGGTGATCGAGCAGCACGCGCCGGGGTTCCGCGACCTGATCCGTGCGCGCGTCGTGCAGGGTCCGGAGGACCTGGAGACCCGCAACCGCAGCCTGGTGGCCGGTTCGATCAACTCGGGCACCGCCGCCATCCACCAGCAGCTGGTGTTCCGCCCGATCCCGGGCCTGGGCCGGGCCGACACCCCGATCGACCGCCTCTACCTGACCTCCGCCTCGGCCCACCCCGGCGGCGGCGTCCACGGTGCTTCGGGCGCGAACGCCGCCCGTGCCGCCCTGACCCGCAACGGCCTGGGCGGCGACGCCTACCGCCTCCTCCTCCACACCCTCCACCACCACCTCTACCCCGAGAGTCGAACGCTCAGGTCCCGAGTGTCGAACCTCCAGGCCCCCTGAGTTCTACGTTCAGGTCCCCCCGGACGCGCCCCCAGCGTTGAATTCGGGGGTCCTGAGCGTTCGACACTCGGGTCCTGAGCGTTCGACACTCGGGACCTGGAGGTTCGACACGCGCGGGGGTTAGAGGGTGCCGCGGCGGGTGGCTTGGTCGGCGAGGCGGCGCAGGGATTCGCGGTTGCGAGGGGTCAGGAAGAGGGCTTGGGCCGAGGCCGGGAGGAGGGAGAGGGGGCCCTTGGTGGCCTCTTCGGCCATGGTGACCTCGCAGCCGTCGGCGGTCGGGGCGAGGGTGAAGCGGATGCGCGCGGCTCCCAGGGGCCACAGGCGGGCTTCCAGTTCGAGCATCCGGGGTGGGTCGACGTTCAGGACCTTGGTGACGTCCTTGACCGCCACCGGCCACGCGCCGACGCTGTGGTGGATCCGCGTGCCGGTGCCCGGCCAGCCCGGGTCGACCTCGCGGATGTGCGCCGCGCCCACCACCCAGCCCGCGTACGACCAGCCGTCGGCCAGCACCGCGAACACCCGCTCCACCGACGTGGGCACCGCCCAGCGCACCTCGATCATGCGCCTCGGATTCCCCGCCCGGACCGGCGGAAACTACCCGCCGGGGCTACTTCGCCCGGGTGCCCTTCAGCTTCACGAGGTCGGACTCGAACAGGTTGGCGATCACGGCCAGCCCGCCGGGCGTCCCCGGGTCCGGCCGCGCGATGTAGGACTGCGTCGCCGACGGCCGGCCCACGAGCGAGAACCGCAACGACCCGGTGAGGCTCTTGGTGTCCACCTGGTTGGTGTCCTGGAACGCCCGCAGCACGCCGTCACGGGTCAGGTCGCGCTCGCCGCACGCCTTCTCCAGCACCGCCGCGAACGCCACGCCGATCACGTACCCGTGGTCCACCGACCCGGTCGGCTCCAGGTCCGGGAACTTGCGCGTGAACGCCTCCGCGACCGCGCGCGGCCCCGGCAGGTCGGTCGCGAACGGCGCGATCGGCGACACCACCAGCACCCGCTTCACCACGGCCGCCGCCGCGGGCGACTCGAGGATCAACGGGTCGTAGCCCGCCGCGTTGACCAGGAACGGCACGTCCCAGCCGAGCCGCTCGGCGGTGGCCACGGCGGTCGCGGTCTGCTGCGGCGACGTGCTGAGGAACACCGCCTTCGCACCCGCCGCACGCAGCTCGGCGACCTGCGCGGCCACGTCCGCGACCTCCGGCACGGGCTTGGCGACCAGCTCCATGCCCCACTGCTCGGCGGCGAACGTGCTGCCCTCCAGCGCGTTGCGCCCGTAGTCGCTGTCGACGTAGACGTGCCCGACGGTGTCACCCTCGCGGATCGCGCCGGACCGCTTCACGTGGTCCAGCCCGTTGATCACGTCGAGGTCGTACGTCGTGCCGACGATCATCATGTGCGGGTTGCCGAGCAGGCTCGCCGACCACGACGCGGGCGCGGCGATGGCGCGGGTCTGCATCAGGTCCGGCTCGATGGCCTCGGTCATCGGCGCGCCGGTGACGTCCATGAACCCGAGCACCTGCGGTTCGAGGTCGAAGTACGCGGTCAACGCCCGGTTCACGTCGTAGCCGTGGTCGGCCTGCCTGAGCTCGACCCTGCGCCCGCAGATGCCGCCGCGCTCGTTCAGCTCGCTCAGGAACAGCTCGTAGCCCTTGATCCGGATGAGCGACGTGGCCGAGAACGGTCCCGTCATGTCGGTGAGCACGCCCAGCGAGATGGTGTCGTCGGTGACGCCGGGGCCGGTCTTGACCGGTGCCTCGTCCGGTGCGCCGCACCCGGCGAGCAGCACGGCGAGCACGGTCGATCCGACGACGAAGTTGCGCACCAACGGGACTCCCACAGCTCACGTTACCGACGGGTAAGGAGTATTGACAGAAGTCACCCGAATCGCCTAATCATGTGACATACCGCACGGTCGGTAACCTTTTCCGCCGCACCGGAAGCGCTCGTTCGCCGTGATTGCCACTCGATCAGCCGCATATCGTCACTGCGCGGCAGGGGGTGCTCGCACCGGACGATTCGGGTTCTAATACAGGGGCCCGGTCGATCTCCCGCGCGAGTGCCTGGAGTGCGCATGACGCCACCGCGAACCAGCTCTCCGGTCCTGGTCGGCCGGGGTCGGGAGCTGGCCGCGCTGCTGGGCGCGGTGGCCACCCAGCCGTCGGTGGCGCTGGTGGCGGGCGAGGCCGGCGTCGGCAAGAGCCGGCTGGTGCGCGAGCTGCTCGGCCGGCCGGAGGTGCGGCCGCTGCGCGTGCTCACCGGGTTCTGCCAGCCGCTGCGCGAGCCGTTCCCGTACGGCGCGGTGCTCGACGCGTTGCGCACCGTGGGCGACTGCCTGGACCGAGTGACACTGAGCCCGGTGACGGGTGTGCTGAGGCCGCTGGTGCCGGAACTCGCGGACCACCTGCCCGACCCGCCCGAACGACCCGACGACCCGCGCCACGAGCGGCACCACCTGTTCCGCGCCGTGCGCGAGCTGCTGTCGGTGCCCGGCCCGGTCCTGCTGGTGGTCGAGGACCTGCACTGGGCCGACGACGGGTGCCGCCACCTGCTGCGCTTCCTGATGGCCGACCCGCCGCCGAACCTGACCACGCTGGTCACCTACCGCCGCGAGGACGCGCCCGGCGGCATGCCGCTGGGCAGCGCCTACCGCCCGCCGGCCGGGGTGGCGTCCGTGCTGGTGGAGCTGGCCCCGCTGGACGTCGACGGCGTGCACGACCTGACCGCCGCGATCCTCGACGTGGACGCCGTGCCCGCCGGGTTCGCCGCCCGGCTGCACGAGCGCACGGCCGGCATCCCGTTCGTGGTCGAGGAGATGCTCCGGGCACTGCACGACCCGGACTGGCGGCTGCTGGACGAGGTCGAGGCGCCGGCGCTGCTCCGGGACGCGATGGCCGAACGCCTGGCGCGGCTGCCCGTCACGGCCCGCCGCGTCGCCGAGGCCGCCGCCGTGCTGGGCGTGCCCGCCGCCGAGCAGCTCCTCGCCGACGTCGCCGCCGTCACGCCGGAACGGGCCGCCGCCGCGCTCACCCACGCGCTGCACAGCGGCGTGCTGCACGAGACCGCCGACGTCCGCTACGGCTTCCGCCACGCCCTCGCCCAGCAGGCCGTCTACGACACCCTCACCGGTCCCGAGCGGCAACGCCTGCACCTGCGCGCGCTGCGGGCCCTCGACCACGCCACGCCCCGACCGTTCATGCAACTGGCCGAGCACAGCCGCCGCGCCGGGCTGCGGCACGACTGGCTGCGGCACGGCGAGGCCGCCGCGGACCGGGCGCTGGAGGTCGGCGACCCGTCCACCGCCACCCACCTCTACCAGCGGTTGCTGGACGAGGCGTCGCTCACGCCCGCCGACGTCGACCGGCTCGCCGTCAAGCTCGGCCAGGTCGCCCGCGGTGGGCTCGACCAGCGCGACCCCCGCGCCACGCTGGAACGGCTGCTCGACGACCACCGGCTCTCCACCGCCGCGCGCGGCGAGGTGCGGCTGAACCTCGGCTTCCTACTGATGCGCCAGTTCGACGGCCCGCGGAACGGGCGCGTGGTCGTCGAGCACGCCATCGGGGAGCTGGCCGCCCGGCCGGACCTCGCCATGCGGGCGCGGGCCGTGCTCGCCCAGCCGTTCGTCGGCGCGACGCCGTTGGCGGAGCACCTGCGGTGGCTGCGCGAAGTCGAGGCGTTCATCGCGTCGTGCGGGGACGACCGGGTGCGGTACGCGCTGCTGGCCAACCAGCTCGGGTCGCGGATGTCCACCGGCGACCACACCGTGATGGCGGAGCTGCACCGGTTGCCGGACACGGCGGCGGACGTGGCGGTCCGGCGTCATCTGGCGCGGGCGCACTGCAACCTGGCCGACGCGTTCGCCCTGGTCGGCCACTTCGACCTGGCTCGCGACTTCCTCGACCGGGGGCTGCGGCTCACCGTCGGGGCGGGCGTGCCGTTCACCGAGGGCACCGGCCAGTCCACCCGCATCCACCTCGACTGGTACCGCGGCGACTGGGGCACGTTGGCGGACCGGGCCGCCCGGCTGCTGGAGGAGTACCGCGAGATGCTGCCGGTCGCGGGTGAGATCAACCTGGTGCTGGGGTGCCTGGCCTTGACACGGGGCGAGTGGGACGCGGCCGAGCGGCACCTGGCCGACAGCGGCGTGCGGTCGGTGGAGAACTCGATCACGCCGGTCGCGCTGGGCGGTTTCGCCGCGTTGACCAGGCTGTGGTCGGAACGCGGCGACCTGACGAGGGCGTGCGCCGAGGCGGACCGGGGGCTGGACCTGGCGCGGCGCAAGGGCGTCTGGGCGTGGGCGGGCGAACTCGCGCCCGCCGCGGTGGACGCGTTCCGGGCCGCCGGGCGGGTCGAGGACGCGGTCAAGCTGGTGGAGGAGTTCGACGCGGGTCTCGTCGGCCGGGACGCGCCGTTGGCGCACGTGGCGTTGCGGATGTGCCGGGCGTTCCTGGCGCAGCAGCACGCCGCGCCCCTGCTCCGGGAGGCGCGTCGGGCAGCCGACGACCTGGGGCTGCGGTACTACTCGGCGGTGCTGTCCGAACGGATCGCGCGGACGGCGTTGGAGCGCGGTGACGACGCGGCGGCGGCCGAGCTGGGCGAGGTGGCGGCGCGGTTCGACGCGCTGGGTGCGAGCCGTGACGCGGCGAGGTGCCGGCACCTGGTGCGCGGCGCGGGTGTGCCGACGCCGTCACGGCGCGGTCGGCGCGGGTACGGCAACGCGTTGTCGCCGCGTGAGCGGGACGTGGCGCGGTTGCTGGCGCAGGGGCGGACGAACCGGGAGATCGCCGACGTGCTGTTCCTGTCGCCGCGCACGGTGGAGCAGCACGTGGCGCGGGTGCTGCGCAAGCTCGGCGTGGCGTCACGGGCGCAGCTGCGGGCCTGAGACGCCGCGAGGACCGGCGGGGTTGGCCCCGTCGGTCCTCGCGTCACTGCGTCCGACCGGTACGTGCGCCTAGAGGTACGAGCGCTGGCCCCACGGCATCGCCGCGGCGAGCTGGGCCCGCCTGCCGATGTCGAGCTTGCGGTAGATGCGGGTGATGTGGAGTTCGACGGCCCGGGTCGACACCGAGAAGTGCTCGGCGATCTGCCGGTTCGTCATGCCCTCCAACATCATCAGCGCGATCCGGTGCTCGTGCGGCGTCAACGGCTCGCGCGAGCGCGCTTCGGCGCTCTGCCCATCGCGCGGCCGGACGATGCCCGGCACGCGCTCACCTTCCGGCACACCCAGCAGCACGTGCCACTGGCGTATGCGCACCTCCGCGATCGACTGCGATCGCACGTACGGGTCACCGCGCACCAGGTCCCGGGCGGCGGCGTCGTCGGGCACCTGCACGATGAGCAGCACGCCGGAACCGTCGGCCCAGGGGCCGGTCCCGACGAGCACTCCCTGCTCGGCTAACGGACGCCAATATTCCCGGTGTGCGAGATGAATGGATCTCCGCACCTGGCGCGCATCACGAAATGTCAACTCAACGGCGAAAGCCACTGGACTGATCCCCATTTCATTCCGCGGCCGACTTTCGCCACATACTCAACTGGGGCGTTCATTTAGTGTCAAGTGAGACACATCACAACAGTGATATGGGAACCCGATGGCCCCTATAGCCGCTTTTCGAACCAGTGCTCCGCATAGCGGTCGCTGTTGAACGGGGGCACCTCACGGTAGCCGTGCTTGGCGTACAACGCCCGCGCTTCGACCAGGTCAGTACGGGTGTCGAGGCGAATGGCCGAAGCGCCAAATGAGACGGCGGCCTCCTCGACCGCGGCGAGCAGCGCCGCGCCGCCGCCGGTGCCGCGGGCGGCCGGATCGACGAACATCCGCTTCATCTCCGCCGTTTCGCGGTCTACCAGGCGAAACCCGACGCACCCTCGCACCTGCCCGCCGTGCCGGCCGACGAAGAACCGGACCAGGTCGTCGGTCGGGTCGTCGGCGATCGCCCGGTCGACCTCCGCCGGCGTGGCGGGCCGCCCGTAGTAGCGGGCGACGATGTCGGCCAGGTAGGTGCGGATCACCGCGACGGCGGTCGGGCTGTCAACCGGCTCCGGCTGAACGGTCCAGGAACTCATCGGCGGATTCTCGCCCCCGCTGGGCCATTCGGACACGTGGTTTTCGGCATTCCGGACGCGTGTAAAGTGCGGGCCCGTGGCAGCGCAACAGGTCCGGCTGGAGCGGGACGCCGTGGGACTGGCCCTGCTCACCGTCGACGCTCCCCCGCTGAACCTCTACACCGCCGAGCTGCAGGACCTGCTCGACGCGGCGGTCGAGGACCTGGAGCGACGGCCCGCGCGGGCGTTGCTGATCCGCTTCGAGGGCAGGGTCGTCAGCGGCGGCGTCGACGTCGGGCTGTTCGCCGCGCAGCAGACGTCCGCGCAGGCCAAGGCACTGCTGGACCAGATGCTGGAGCTGACCGACCGGGTGGCCGCGCTGCCGTTCCCGACCGTGTTCGCCGCGCACGGGCTGTGCCTGACGTGGGCGTTCGAGGTCGCGGTGGCGTGCGACATCGTGCTGGCCGCGCGCCGGGCGACGTTCGGGTTGGTGGAGAAGGTCGTCGGATTGACCCCGACCATGGGCGGCACGCAGCGGCTGGCCGCGCGGGCGGGCGTGGGTCGGGCCAAGGAGTTCGTGATGACCGGCGAGCGCTACGACGCGGCCACGCTGGAGCGGTGGGGCGTGGTCAACCGGGTGCTGCCGGACGAGGGGTTCGACGACGCGGCGCTGGCGTTCACGCAGGCGCTGGCGGCCGGGCCGACGGTGGCGCACGCGGCGACCAAGCGCGTGCTGGCGCACTTCGAGAGCGGCGGCGTGGCCGAGGCGAACGAGCACGTCACCTCGATCGCGGCCGAGCTGTTCGACACCGAGGACCTGCGCGGCGCGGTGCGGTCGTTCCTGGCCGACGGTCCGGGCAAGGCGACGTTCAGCGGTCGTTGAGCCGCGGGCCGAGGCTCAGCGGGGGTCGTAGGCGGCGGAGCCGTACCAGGCCAGGGCGGAGCGCAGCTCGACCACGTCCCGGTCGCGGCGCTTGCGGTAGCGCTCGTGCGAGATCGGGTAGACGCGCAGGCCGCCCTTGTGCCGGGTGAAGCTGCCGCGTCCCAGCGTGTCCGGGGTCTTGGCGGCCGGGACCAGCCAGACCACGAGCCACGGCCGGGCGTGGTGGGCGTCGACCTTGACCCGGGCGATGGCGTACCACGGCAGGCGGCGGTTCTCCGTGCCGTTGGACAGCGTGATGCCGTCGGGGCCGACGTCGAGGGTGAGCGGTGAGCGGGCGACGCCGACCAGGAGCCGGATGGCGGCCACGGCGAAGGCCAGGAACGCGACGAACGCGGCCAGCCGGACGGCGCCGGGCGCGCCTGCGGCCGGGTCGGCGATGGAGGCCGTGACGACGGCGGCCAGCGCGTTCGCCCCGGCCCAGCTCGAGCCGACGACGCGGGAGGTCTTGAACCGGACGCCGGTGGGGCGGACGTCCTTCGGTTCGGGGGTGATGCGGACCGGGGCCGCGGGCGGGGTGGGTGCGGACGGGGTGGGTGCGGGTGTGGGTGCGACCAGCGTCGGCGTTCTGGGCGGCGGGTCGTCCACCATGACCCGCGTCGGCGGCTTGGCTGGCAGCCGGCCCAGCTCGGTGTGCCGTTGCTCGACCATCGTGCGGACGCGTTCGGGCAGCCACGACGGGTCGTTGGACGGCGGGCCGATGGCTTCCAGCAGCCGTGCGGGCGTCGGCCGGTTCGCCGGTTCGCGGACCAGGCACGGCACGATCAGCGGCACCAGGCCCGGCGGCACGCGGGACAGGTCGGGCTCCTGGTGGACCACGCGGTAGACCAGCGCGGACGTGGCGCCCTCGCCGAACGGGCCGCCGCCGGTCGCGGCGTAGACCAGCACCGAGCCGAGCGCGAACACGTCGCTCTGCGTGGTGATCTGCTGGCCGATGACCTGTTCGGGTGACAAGTAACCGGGCGTGCCGAACACGATGCCCGCTTCGGTGAGCGCGGAGTGCTCCAGCGCGCGGGCGATGCCGAAGTCGATCACGCGGGGGCCGTCGTCGGCCAGCAGCACGTTCGACGGCTTGAGGTCGCGGTGGATCAGGCCCGCGCCGTGGATGGCGACCAGCGCCTCGGCCAGGCCGCCCGCGAGGCGGCGCACGGCCCGTTCCGGCAGGGGGCCGTGGTCCTGGACGACCTGCTGGAGGCTCGGGCCGGGGATGTACTCGGTGGCCATCCACGGCCGTTCGGCGTCGGGGTCGGCGTCCACGACGGTGGCGGTCCAGAAGCCGCCGACCGCGCGTGCCATCTCGACCTCGCGGCGGAAGCGCTCGCGGAACGGCGGGTTGTCGGCCAGCTCGGCGCGCGCGACCTTGACCGCGATCGGCCGCCCGCCGCGTGACCGCGCCAGGTAGACCGACCCCATCGCGCCGCGGCCGAGGGCGGCGAGCAGCGTGTAGTCGCCGATCCGCGACGGGGCGTTCGGGGGCAGTGGCTGCACGACACCCACACTAGATGCGCCGGCCACCCCGCTCGGGCAAGACGGCGAGGTTCGCGGCGCAGACCACAGCCGCGCAACCTCGGCGGGGGTCGCGGAGTCGAGCGCGCCTCAGGACCGCGCGGCGGGTCCTGAGCGTTGAATTCAGGGGTCCCGGACGTAGGACACTCGGGACCTGGGGGTTCGACGCTCGGGACCTGGAGGTTCGACTCACGGGGTGGTCAGGGAGAGGAGGGTTCGGGTGCGGGCGTGCCAGGAGTGGAGGTGGACGGAGGCGCGGAGGGCGGCCGGGGGCAGGAGCGGGCCGGTGGCCAGGGTGGCGCGCAGGGCGTCGACGAACTCCGTGTGCGTGCGGGCGGCGCGGACGCGGTCGGTGTAGCCGGCCAGCTCGGCGAAGTCGGTGCTGACCACCGGCAGGCCCAGGGCCAGGTACTCCTTCAGCTTGATCGGGTTCGACCGCTTGATCCAGTCGTTGTCCTGCCACGGCATGATCGCCACGTCGAACGCCGAGCCGTAGGCCGGGATCAGGCTGTAGGGGCGGAACCCGAGCCAGTGCACGTTCGGGTACTTGGCGAAGCGCTCCATCGGGTGCGTCGCGTCCCCGATCAGCACCAGGGACGCCTGCGGCAGCTCGACCGCGACGCGCTCCAGCAGGTCGAAGTCCACCACGAAGTCGTCCAGCGCCCCGAAGAAGCCGATGCGCGGGCCGGGGATCGAGCGCACGTCGTCCGGCCACTCGTGCTCCGGCCGCGCCACGAAGTGGTCGACGTCCACGCCGTGGTCGAGGAAGTGCGCCCGGTCGCCCGTGCGCGGCAGCTCCTCGGCCATCAGCGCCTGGCTGACGTACACGACGTGGTCGGAGTGGGCCAGGAGCTGGTTCTCCAGCGCCTCGATGGACGCCCGGTCGGCCTCCGGGAAGTCCGAGTGCCGGTCCGACCGGTTGAACACCAGGCGGTGCCGGCGCATCGGGGCGACCACGTCCCACGCGGTGGGGATGGTGACCATGATCACCGGCGTGCGCAGGCCCAGCGCGCGGGCCACCAGCCCGACCTGGGCCCGGACCAGCACGGCGTTGACCCGGCGCAGCAGCGGCGAGCCGTAGAACGGCAGGGGCAGCGGCGACATGACGTAGAACTCGGGCATCGGTCGGCGCACGAACTTGGCCACGCTGCGCAGCTTGCGCAGGATGCGCCGGGACACGTGCGTGCTGTTGCCCCGGGTGGGCATCCGCATGCCGATGCTGTTGACCACGAGCACCCGGCGGTGCCCGGCCATCGACCGCATCAGCTGGAAGTCCGAGTGCGCCCGGTTGTGGTACCACCAGTCCTGCGCGGAGAAGCACACCCAGCCCGGCTCGGGGCCCGCGCCGGGACGCGCCGGCCACCGCCGCCAGCGCAGCAGGTCGCCGACGGCCTTGCGGTGCTTCACGCCGCGCGGGGCGCGCAGCAGCTCGTTGAGCAGCACGGCGCACCACATGGCGAACGCCGCCAACCGGCCGTTGCGCTCGCGGACCATCCGCACGCGGTTCGTCGTGGCCATCGACCACAGCACCGGTGACGTCGACTGCTCGCCGCCGATGTGCACGGCACGCGCCCGCGGCTCGTAGCGGACGGAGAACCCGCGCTCGCCCGCGCGCAGCATGTACTCGGTCTCCTCCGAGTACAGGAAGTACCGCTCCTCCAGCACGCCGGTCGCCTCGCGCGCCTCGCGCGAGATCAGCCACGCCGCGCCGGTCGCCCAGTCCGCCGTGCCCGCCGTCTCGTACCGCAGGGGCTCCACGACCACCTCGCCGAGCGCCTCGCGCCGCCCCGCCCGCGTGCCGCCGAGGACCGCTTCGCCCAACGCGCGCAACGGGCTCGGCGTGCGGCGCAGCGAGAGCTGCGGCGCGCCGTCCACACCGGTCAACCGCGGCACGGCGATCCCGGTCCCCGGCAGCGCCAGCGCGGCGCGCAGCAGGGCGACGGCATCGCGGTGCAGGCGGATGTCCGGGTTGAGCACCAGCACGTCGCAGTCCGGCGCGGCGGCGAACCCGGCGTTGACGCCCGCCGCGAAGCCGTCGTTGGACGAGCGGGCGACGATCTGCGCGTGCGGCGCGACCCGGGCGACGATCGCCAGGGTGTCGTCACCGGAAGCGTTGTCCACCACCACGACCCGGCTGTCCGGAATGGACTCCAGCGCGATCGCGACCGACTTCAGGCAGTCTTCGACGACCTCGGCGCTGTGGTAGGTCACGACGACGACGGCAAGTGGCACTTCTACTCCCCGATCCGGTGGCCGACCCGACCGGCGGCCGAGCGGCGGAACCGGGTGCGCAGCGCGCCCCCGAGCAGGCGGAACGCGAACGGCAGGTCGTCGCGCAGGTAGCGCTTGGCCAGGCGGCGCGGTTCGAGGGCGAGGCGGTGCAGCCACTCCGCGCCCATCTTCTGCACCACGCCCGAGGCGCGCCGGAACTCGCCCGCGGCCATGGGGATGCCCGCACCGCACCCGAGGAACCAGGCCTGCGGCAGATCCGCGCGCAGCAGGCGGATGAGGCGTTCCTGCTTGGGGAAGCCGAGGCCGACGAGGACCAGGTCCGGCTTGGCCTCCACCACCTCGGCCACGGTCGCGGCGGTGGCGTCGGCGTCGGCGTCGAACCCGAACGGCGGCGAGGCGGTGCCCGCGACGAGCAGCCCGGGGTAGCGGGCGCGCAGCACGTCGGCGGCCTTCTCCGGCACGCCCGGCTCACCGCCGAGCAGGTAGATCGACCGGCCTTCGCGGGCGGCGGCTTCGGCGAGGGTGAACACCAGCGACGCGCCGGTCACGCGCTCGGGCACCGGGACGCCCGCGAGCCGGCCCGCCCACACGACCGGCATGCCGTCGGCCACCACGAGCTCGGACTCGGCGATCAGGGCGGCCAGCTCGGGGCGGCGGGTCGCGGCGCGCACGATGTCCACGTTGGCCGTGACGATCGCGCCGCCCTCGGCCCGTCGCCACGCTGCGGCGACGTGGTCGGCGACACCGGACTCGGGGACGGACCACACGTCGACGGCGCCCACGCGGACGCGGGGCTGCGGGATGTCCGGCATACCCGCGTCATCGGGTTCGGGGTGGTCCCCGTTACGACGGGCCCGGATGGCGGTAACGGTTACCGCACGTGACCGATATCGGGTGCATGTACGTAGCGTCCGTCCGGCCTGGCGAGCGGGTCAGGGGCAAGGTGCCGGGCACGGTGGTCGCGCTCGGCGCGGTGAGCCTGCTGACCGACGTGTCGGCCGAGATGGTCACCGCGTTCATGCCGGTCTACCTGCTGTTCACGCTCAACATGGGCTACGCCCAGTTCGGTCTGCTGGACGGTCTGTACACGGGTGCGACGGCCGTGCTGCGGCTCGTCGGCGGTCACGTCTCGGACCGCACGCACCGGCACAAGGCGGTCGCGGCGGTCGGTTACGGGCTGTCGGCGGTGACGAAGCTCATCTTCCCGCTCGTCGGCGCGTCGGCGTTCGGCATCGGCGCGACCATGGCGGCCGACCGCGCGGGCAAGGGCCTGCGCACCGCGCCGCGGGACGCGTTGATCTCGTTGGCCACCCCGCCGGACCGGTTGGGCGCGGCGTTCGGGGTGCACCGGAGCATGGACACGGTGGGCGCGCTGCTCGGGCCGCTGGTGACGTTCCTGCTGCTGTACTCCATCGGCACGGTCGCGGGCCCGGTGTTCGTGGTGAGCGCGTGCTTCGCCGCGGTCGGGCTGATCGTGCTGGTGGCGTTCGTGCGGGAGAACCCGCGGCCCGCGTCGGCCGGGCCGCGCCCGTCACTGCGGGCGGGCTTCACGCTGCTGCGGGAGGCCGGCTACCGGCGGCTCGCGGTCGGGACGGCGGTGCTGGGCCTGGCGACGGTGTCGGACGCGTTCGTGTTCATCCTGGTGCAGAAGGCGACCGACGCGCCGCTGCACCTGCTCCCGCTGCTGCCGCTGGGCACCGCCCTGGTGTTCCTCGTGGCCGCCGCGCCGGTGGGGCGGCTGGCGGACCGGGTCGGCCGGTGGCCGGTGTTCCTGGGCGGGCACGTGCTGCTGCTGGCCGTGTACGTGCTGCTGCTGGCTCCGGGCACCGGGTACTTCGGCGTCGGCGCGGCCTTGTTGCTGCACGGCCTGTTCTACGCCGCGACGGACGGCGTCCTGTCGGCCCGGGTGAGCGCGCTCGTACCGGAGTCGCTGCGCGCGTCCGGTCTGGCCGTGGTGCAGACGGGGCAGGCGCTGGCGCGGCTGGTGTCGTCCGTGGCGTTCGGCCTGCTGCTCCAGTTCGCCGCGTTCGGCACGGCGGTGCACGCGGCGATCGGTTCGCTGCTCGTGGCGGTCGTGGTGGCCTGGTGGCTCAACGCCCGACGGCGGTAGTACCCGCCGGCTCCCCCAGGGGGTCGATTCCTCCTGGGGGAGCCGGCGGGTCGGCCACACCTTGATCAGAGCAGGCCGATCGGGCCGTGCGCCACCGAACGGCCGTGGGTCGGGTCGCCCGGGTGGCTCGCCGTGTAGCCCTGGAGCAGGGTGGCCAGGCCGACCAGCAGGGGCACGTTCGCGTCGCACTGCGCCTTGCCGTAGGCGTTCGTGGTCGCGGTGCACAGCGGGTGCCCCTTGACCGTGCGGAACGTGATCTGCTTGCCCGCCACCGGCTTGCCCGTGTGCGACTCGGTGAGCGTGGCGTCCAGCCCGCGCGCGGTGAAGCCGAGCAGGCGCAGGTGCAGGTGCGCGTAGCCCGCGGTGAGCTTCGTCGGGGCCGGCGGCACGGCGTGGATCGCGATGCCCACCGGGTTGACGCCGACCGGCGCCGTGCCGACCACCGACAGCGACGCCGTGTCCACGACGGACACCGTGCCGCTGGTGAAGTTCGTCACGTAGGCCCGCGCGCCGTCCGGGGTCAGCGCCACGCTGATCGGCCTGCTGCCCACCGGGATCCGCGCGACCGGGGCCAGCGCGACCAGGTCCACCACGGACAGGCTGTGGCCCTCGCTGTTGGTCACGTACGCGCGCCCGCCGTCGGGCGAGACGGCGACACCGTGCGGGATGAAGCTCACCGGGACCGTCCCGACCACGGCGTTGGAGGCGGTGTCGACCACGGCCACGTTGTTGGAGAACTTGTTGACCACGACCAGCTTCGCGCCGTCCGGCGTCACGGCCACCGCGGTCGGGGTGTTGCCGGTCGGGATGTCGGCGATCTCGGTGTTGGTCGCCGTGTCGACCACGGACACCGTGCCCGGTCCGACGACGTCGTGCGCCACGTAGAGCCGCTTGCCGTCGGGCGTGATCGCGATGCCGTCCGCGTTCGCGCCGACCGGGATGGTCTCGGTGGTCGTCAACGTCGCCGCGTCCACCACCGACACCGTGCCCGCCAGGTAGTTCGACACGTACACGTGGCCACCGGAGGGCGACACCACGACGCCGGCGGGCCCGTCGCCGACCGGCACGGCCGCGTCCACCGTGTTGGTCGGCGTGTCGATGACCGTCAGCGTGTCGTCACGCACGTTGGTCACGTACCCGCGCGTGCCGTCGAACGCGACACCGACGCCGTAGGGCGAGTCGCCGGTGGAGTCGATGAGGGTGGTGGTGACGGCGTTCGTCGCGGTGTCGAGCACCGACACGCCGCCGCCGTTGTTGGCGACGTACCCGAGCACGCGCACCGGTCCCTCGGCGACCGCCGTCCCGGGCGGCACGAGCAGCAGCGCTGCTCCCAACGCCAACGCGCCGCACGCCGCCGGCGCCTTGCGGATCTGTCTGAGCAGCACTATCGGCCTCCAGGGGTTCGAGTCCCGCAGTGCTCCAATCGGCGAGGGCCGCTGCCCCGTTAGCCGGTCAGAACCGGTACACCCGAACCTGGTACGGACCGAAGTCGTCGACGATCCGGCCGTCCACGATCGGCACGGTCCGATTCTCGTCCACCACCTCGGCGGTGCCCGACGACACCGGCACGGTCAGCGTGACGCGGGCGGCGAGGCTGCGCGGGTGCTCCTTGGTGCCGTCGGTCTGCGCCAGCACCCACCGCGCGTCGCCGACCTGCTTGTGGAGCGCGGACACCGGGATGCCGTTGTCGCTCGCGGCCGTCACGCCCGGCAGGTTCGGCGCGTTGAGCACCGGCGCGAGCGACTTCAGCCGGGCGTTGACGGCGGCCACCCGGGCCTTGATCCCCGGACGGGTCAGCACGCTGGAGTACTCGCCGGTGCCGTCGGTGTAGAAGCTGTGCGCGAAGTAGTTGATGCCGGTCGCGCCGTGCAGGACCGTGTTCCAGACCGCCGCTTCGAGCTGGTCGGGTTCGATGATCTCGCCGCGGTCGTGCGGGTGCCCGGTCTCGACGAACCCGTACAGCGGCTTGTCCGGCCCGCACCACTTGCGCATGGTGTCGATGACCTGCCCGTAGCTGTACGCGCCGACGGTGTGATTGCGGTCCGGGTGGGTCCAGCCGTAGTAGTCGGCCGACGCGATGTCCGCGGCCGAGCAGTAGGTGCGCATGTCCTCTTCGTACGACTTCTCGATGTAGCCGTAGCCGACCTCGCCGGTGGGCGTGCCCATCCACGGGCTGAAGTTGAGGTACGTCGGCCGGGACGGGTCCTTGGCGCGCACCGCGTCGGCGGCCTCCACGATGGCCGACGGCTGCATGTCGGGGTGGAACACGTCGCCGTAGACCTTGGTCATGTCCGGCTCGTCGGCGATCAGGTAGCCGACGTAGTTGCGGGCGTGCGCGGTGTCGGCCAGGACGGCGTCGACCCGCGTGCCGTCCACGTACACGCGCCAGTCTGTCTCGTGCAGGCCCTCCTGGCGCAGGTACCACCACTCGTCCTCCCACAGCCCGATGCCGAAGTCGATGCCGATCCCCGGGTAGGCGCGGCCGAGCTTCTCGCCGTTCTCGATCCCGGACGGGTCCTGCATCCAGACGTTGATCGGGAACACGGTCGGGTCGCCGGTCGGGTTGGGCCCGTTGGCCCACTTCTTGTAGTAGTCGACGGACGGACCTGCGAGGACCGGTGGCGGGTCGGCCGGCCGTTGCGCCTCGGCCGTGCAGGCGGTCAGGGCGACGGCCAGCGCCGCGAGCGCGGCGGTCCGGTTCACCGCGACGACCGGACCCGCCCGCGCGCGGCCAGCACCTGCTTCGCCTTCTCGAAGCCGCCCGGGCCGAGCAGCCGCTGCGCCGCGGTCTTGGCCAGGTACCGCGCGCCGTCACGGGCCGTGCGCAGCGGGTGGCCGACGAACCGGTCGCGCGCCAGCAGGCCGCCGGCGGGCTCGGGCACGTCGTCCAGCGCCGCGCCGAACAGCGCCCGGTACGGCGCGGGCGAGACCAGCCGGCCGCGCGTGCGGTTGCTCACGTTGCCGCCGTGCACGACCTGGAGCCAGCCGGGCGGCCCGCCCAGCGACACCACCTCGGCGTGCCGGTGCAGCCGGTTGTGCCAGTCGGCCCAGCACGTCACCGGGTCGGCCCAGCTCTCCCGCATCGACGCGAACGCGTTGTCGCGGTCGTGGTGGGCGAACAGCCCGGTCGGGCTCTTGACCAGCCCGTTGGCCAGGTAGAGGGCGGTGCGGCGGCCCGTGGACCGGTCGGCCTGCAGCCGGGCCACGAAGTCCGCGGCCAGGCCGTCGTCGTTGTCGAGGTTGGTGGTGATCAGCTCGTCGCCCCTGACCGGGAACAGCGCCGAGATGTCCTCGACCAGTTCGGCTCGGCTGACCTGCGTGCGGAACACCGGCGTGTACGCGTCGCCGTGCGCCTCGATGCGGTCCTTGAGCCACTGCGGGCTCTCCGGGTCGAAGTAGATGAGCCACCGGAAGTTCGAGGACGTCTGCGCCGCCACCGAAGGCAGGCAGTAGCGCTCGAACAGCCCGACGCGTTCGGTCAGCCACCCCTCCCGCGCCCGCACGACGCTCTCCGCGCCCACGGACGGCAGGTTGAAACGCGTCAGCACGACGTGGTCCATGGAACCCCTTCCCGTATGTCCCCTACATCGGTATCGGGGCGCCGCCGTTAACGATCCGCGTTCGAACACGATGTGTAGGTCGTGACTGAGCCACCGGCACGACCAACGGTCGACGTCGTCATCCCCTGCTACAACTACGCGCGGTTCCTGCGTGCATGCGTCAAGAGCGTGCTCGACCAACCCGGCGTCGACGTGCGGGTGCTGATCATCGACGACACGTCGAGCGACGAGACGCCCGAGGTCATGGCCGAGTTGACGCAGGACCCGCGGGTCGAGGGCCGCCGGCACGAGGTCAACCGCGGTCACATCGCGACCTACAACGAGGGCCTGCTGGAGTGGGCCAAGGCCGACTACACCGTGCTGCTGTCCGCGGACGACCTGCTGGCGCCGGGCGCGCTGGCCCGTGCCGCCGAGGTGTTCGAGGCCCACCCGAACGTCGGCATGGTCTACGGACGTGTCGTCTATTACACCGACCACGACCACCTGCCGTCCGTGGTCGCGCCGCCGGCCGGCCGCACGGTCTGGTCCGGTGTGGACTGGATCGAGGCGCGCTGCCGGACCGGGCAGAACGTGCTGTCCTCGCCCGAGGCCGTGGTGCGCACGTCGGTGCAGCAGGAGGTCGGCGGCTACCGGCCCGACCTGCCGCACGCGGGCGACCTGGAGATGTGGATGCGCATCGCCGCGGTGTCCGACATCGGGTACGTGCGCGGCAAGCCCGCCGCCTACTACCGCGTGCACCAGCAGAGCATGATGCGCACGCGGTTCTCGTCGCTGTTCGCCGACCTGGAGCAGCGGCAGGCCGTGTTCGAGCGGTTCTTCGCCGAGCACCCCGACCTGCCGCCGCGGCTGCGGTCGCTGGCCAACCGGTCGATCGCCAAGGACGCCCTGTGGCGGGCCGTGCGCGCCTACGACCGGGACAAGCTGGCCGAGATCCCGGTGGACGAGCTGGAGGCGTTCGCCCGGCGGGTGTTCGCCGGCGTGGAGCGGCTGCCCGAGTACCGGGCGTTGCGGCGGCGGCGGGCGCTGGGGCCGCGGGTGTGCAGCCGCACGCAGCTGTTCGTCGGGAGCCACCTGGCCAAGCGCGGCGCGGGGCTCGTGGGCAAGCAGGTCTGGAAGTGGCGCGGCCAGTGACCGCCGTGGAGCCACCGGGGACCGAGCGGCCGGAGCTGCGGCGCAAGGTCTCCTCGGCGATCCGGTGGAGCGCGGTCAACAGCCTGGTGCAGCGGTTCAGCCAGGTCGGCGTGGGCGTGCTGCTGGCCCGGCTGATCGCGCCCGAGCAGTTCGGCGTGTTCGCGGTCGCGCTGGTGGTGCTCAACATCGTGCTGAGCGTCAGCGAGATGGGCGTGAGCGTCGCGCTGGTCCGCACCGAACGGCCGGTCGAGGAGCTCGCGCCGACGGTGACGACGCTGTCGATCGCGTCCGGCGCGCTGCTGGCGCTGGTCTGCGTGCTCGGCGCGCCGTGGTTCGCCGCGGCGATGGACACGCCGCAGGCCACCGGCGTGATCCAGCTCATGTCGTTGTCGCTGGTGGTCGCGGGCGCGTCGGCGGTGCCGGGAGCGTTGCTGCAACGCGAGTTCCGGCAGGACCACAAGTTCGTCGCCGACACGTCGGCGTTCGTCGTCGGCACGGCCGTGGTGGTGGTGCTGGCGCTCATGGGCTTCGGCGCGTGGAGCCTGGCGTGGTCGCGGATCGCCACGAACGTGGTCGCCGCCGTGGTGATGTTCGCCTACACGCCGAAGCGCTACCGGCCCGGGTTCGACGCGGTGCAGGCACGCGGGCTGCTGGCGTTCGGGCTGCCGCTGGCGGGCGCGAGCCTGCTGGTGTTCGGGGTGCTCAACGTCGACTACATCATCGTCGGCAGCGTCCTGGGCACCGTGCCGCTGGGCTTCTACCTGCTCGCGTTCAACCTCGCGAACTGGCCGGTCGGCGCGTTCTCACAGCCGGTGCGCAGCGTCTCGCTCGCGGCGTTCTCGCAGGTCAGGGACGATCCGGAGCTGTTCTCGCGGACGTTCGCCCGTGCGCTGCGGCTGCTCGCGCTGGTGACCGTGCCCGCGTGCGTGCTGCTGGCGGCGTTGGCCGACCCGCTCGTGCGCACGGTCTACGGCGAGCGGTGGGCGCCGGCCGCGCAGGCGTTGGCGCTGCTTGTGCTGCTCGGCGCGCTGCGGGTGGCGTTGGAACTGGGCTACGACTACCTGGCCAGCGCCGGGCGGTCGCGGGCGATCCTGGTGATCCACCTGGTGTGGCTGGCGGCGCTCGTGCCGCTGCTGGCGCTGGGCGCGCACCTGGACGGCATCCGGGGCGTGGCGCTGGCGCAGAGCGTGGTCGTGCTGGTGGTGGTCGTGCCCGCGTACCTGGTCGCGTTCCGGCCCTACGGGCTGCGCGCGCGGGCGCTGGGCGCGGCGGTCGCCCGGCCGGTGCTCGGCGGTGTGGTGATGGTCCTGGTGGCGTCCGGCGTGCAGTGGGTGGTCGACGGCGCGCTGTGGCGGCTGCTGGTCGGTGGCGCGTTGGCGTCGCTGGCGTACGCGGC
Source organism: Saccharothrix saharensis (assembly GCF_006716745.1). Taxonomy (NCBI): domain Bacteria; kingdom Bacillati; phylum Actinomycetota; class Actinomycetes; order Pseudonocardiales; family Pseudonocardiaceae; genus Saccharothrix; species Saccharothrix saharensis. The sequence goes on from NZ_VFPP01000001.1 coordinate 2,355,227, forward strand.
CGTGGTGTTCCCCCTGCGCCACGAGGTGCTGGGCCTGTTGCGGAGGAGTGGCGCGTGAAGGTCGTCCAGCAGTTGCGGCGTCGGGCGCACCAGGTCACGCGCATCGTGCGCGAACAGGGTGTGCGGCAGGTCGGCGCGCGGGCGCTCGGCCGGGCGGCGCGGCGGTTCGGCGCGGAGGCCGAGGTGTTCCCGGTGCGGTGGGAGGACGTGCGCGCGGCGGACATCGGCGCGCGGCGACCGGTGGTCGTGCCGCCCGTGCCCGCGGACGGGCGGCTGACGGTCAACTGGGTCAGCACGCCGCCGTCACCGGGCTCCGGCGGGCACACCACGATGTTCCGGCTGATCGAGCACCTGGAGTCGTTGGGGCACACGTGCCGGCTGTACCTGTACGACGTGTACGGCAGCCGTGCGGCCGACCACGAGCCGGTGGTCAGGTCGGCGTTCCCGGGGTTCCGCGGGCCGGTGCACGACGTGCTGGACGGGATGGCCGACGCGCACGCCGTGTTCGCCACCGCGTGGATGACGGCCTACCCGGCGTTCAACGACCCGTGCGCGGGCAGGCGGTTCTACCTCGTGCAGGACTACGAGCCCTGGTTCTTCCCGGTCGGCGGGCTGTCGGCGCTGGCCGAGAACACCTACCGGATGGGGTTCCACGGCTTCACCGCCGGCCGGTTCCTGGCCGACAAGCTGCGGGCCGAGACCGGGATGGCGGCCGACTCGTTCGACTTCGGGTGCGACGCGGACCGCTACCACCTGCTCGACGGCGTGCCGCGCGACGGCGTGGTGTTCTACGCCCGTCGGCTCGCGCCCCGGCGGGCGATCGAGATCGGGTTGCTGGCGCTGGAGGTCTTCGCCGAACGCCACCCCGACGTCGCGATCCACACCTACGGCGAGAAGATCGGGTCGCTGGGGCCGCGGCACGTCGACCACGGCCTGGTCACGCCCGACCGGCTCAACGACATCTACAACCGGTGCTACGCGGGTCTCACGCTGTCGATGACGAACGTGTCGCTCGTCCCGCACGAGATGCTGGCCGCGGGCTGCCTGCCGGTCGTCAACGACGCCGTGCACAACCGGGTCGTGCTGGACAACGACCACGTCCGCTACGCGCCCGCGACACCGCACGACCTGGCCCGCGCGCTGTCCGACGTGGTGACGCTGCCGGACTTCGGCGCGGTGGCCCGGGCCGCGTCCGCGAGCGTGTCCGGCCGGTCGTGGGACGCGGCCGGACACGAGCTGGAGAAGGTGCTCAGGCGCGAGCTGTCGGCCTGAGCAGGCGTCGCTGCGCCGGCCGTTCGACGAACCGGTGCAGCAGCCACGCCAGCACCAGCGAGGCGCCCAGCGCGGCGGCCGAGATCCCGGTCGCGGCCGCCAGGGTGACGTCGTGCGGCCAGACCGCCTCCGCGGCCCGCAGCACCACCTGGTGCACGAGGTAGAAGGCGAAGGACACCTCGCCGAGGAACACCGCCGCGCGGTGGCGCCACGGTGACCAGGACCCGGTGAGGTCGGCCGTGGCGACGGCCGGGATGAGCAGCGCGAGCGGCACGACCGTGCCCGCGACGTAGCCGAACGTGCCGGGCAGGTGGCCGGAGGCGACGTACCCGACGACGGCCGGCGCACCCGCCTGCCACGGGGCCAGCCGGGGCCACCGGCCCGCGCGCACGATCCGCGCGAGCACCATGCCCAGCACGAACTCCAGCGCCCGCGTCACGGGGAAGACGTAGACGAACCAGTACTCCAGGTGGTCCGGCAGGGGCAGCGCCAGGGCGGGGACGGCGATGACGGCGGCCATGAGGCCGACCGCCGCCGCCCAGAGCCTCTTGTGCGGCACGCGGTCCACCAGTGCCAGCAGCCACGCGAACGCCGTGTAGAACGCCGCCTCGCACGACAGCGACCAGGCCGGGGTGTTGACGCCGAAGTACACCGACTGCACCGGCACCCACGCCTGGAGCAGGAACAGCCCCAGCACGCCGGACAGCACGGACACCCCGCCCAGCCAGGCGAGGCCCGCGAAGACGACCACCCAGACCACCACGTGGTTGGGCAGCACCCTGGCCGCCCTCCGGCGCCGGCCGACGGCCGCCGGGACCCCGTCCCGCGCCGACCAGGTGAGCACGAAACCGGACAGCAGGAAGAAGAACCCGACCCCGGTCGCGCCCTGGCCGAACAGCACCGCCAGCACGCCTTCCGCACCGGTGCCCGCGAACAACCCGCCGGCGTGCAGGTGGAAGCCGAAGACGACGAACGCGGCGAGGAAGCGCAACCCGGTCAGGGACGGCAACCGGGCGGGCAGCACCGGTGGGACCGTCGGGGCGGGTGCCGGCGCGTTCGTCATCGGCACGTGGTCCGAGCGGCGGAGCGGGCCGTACTGCTGGTGCGGCGTAATACTATTCTTGCGGTCGGGTATTCGTTTTCGGGAAGGAATAACAACTTCCGCCTCCGATGCAGCAGGATTTCCTGTGACGACAGGAAATCGCGGCGCTGCGGAAGGCGTTAGCCGGAGGTCACACGGGGGACGGCGACGTGGCGTCGGCGATCATCGGCACGGCCGCGGACGAGCCGTCGGCGGGCACCACGTGGATCGACGCGAGCTTGGCGTCCTTCGGCACGGCGGCGAACGCGAGCCGCTCGTCGTCCAGCCAGGTCGCCTGGTCGTCCACGCCGGCCGTGCCCGGCAGCCTGCGCTCCTCGCCGGTCGCCAGGTCCAGCACCGCCAACTCCCACGGCCCCAGCCGGCCGATGCGCTTCTTGTAGGCGACCTTCGTGCCGTCCGGCGACAGCGACGGGCACTCCGCGTCACGGCGCAACGACTCCAGGCGACGCTCCACCAGGTCGCCCTTCACCAACCACGTGTACCCGCCGGACGCCAGGGTCGCGTAGAACGTGCGGTCGTCGCCCGCCACGGTCAGGCCCCAGTAGTTCACGTCCTGCGCGGTGTGCGGCTGCCCCTCGACCACCGCCGCGAACCCCTCCAGGGACTCCACGGCCTCGCCGCCGCGCAGGTCCAGGAACCCGGTCCGGGTGGAGAAGCCGCCGGGCACCGCGTACGAGTCACCGGTCACGAACGACGTCCACGTGACCACCCGCCCCGAGGCGGACACCTTGGCCCGGCTCGGCACGCCCGGCAGCGGCACGGTCCGCACCACCTCGCCGTCCCGCGACACCTCCGCGGCGTACGTCGGGCCCGGCCCGGCCAGCTTCAGGCACACCGTCGTCCCGCCCGCCCGGTACACGCGCTGGCACGTCATCGGCGTCGCGCTGCGGGCCGCCGGCTCGGCCAGCCGGACCTGCTCGACCCGGCCGCGGCCGTCGGCCAGCGCCACGAACATCAGGTCACCGTCGACCGGGCTCACCGCCGCGGGTGAGGTGTCGCGCACGACCGACGTCACGTAGGCCACCGCGCCCCCCACGACCAGTACGATGGCCACGACGGCGAACACGACCCGCCGGTAGCCCAAGTCCATCACCACCTGTAACGACTAGGCGCGAGTCGGCCGATTTCAGAGTAACAACACCGTGCGCGCACACACGCGGGGTAAACGTGGATCGGGGAGCGGATGGACTTCTGGGGCGCTGTGCGAACGCTGCGCAGGCGGTGGTACATCGCCCTGCCGGCGGCGGTCACGGCGGTCGCGGTGGCCGCCGGCGTGTTCCTGTCCATCCCGACGCGCTACCAGTCCTCCGGGGTCATGGTGCTCACCTCGCCCGCGTCCGGCGGCACGTTCTCGGAGAAGCTGTCGCCGGAGGACGCGGTGCAGGTCAACCCGCTGCTGGCGTTCGACGGCAGCCTCACCACCACCGCGCAGATCCTGGCGCAGATCCTGGCCGACCCGAAGACCCGCAAGGAGTCGCTGGGCCTGGACAAGGAGTCGACCGAGAACTTCACCGCGGCGGGCGGCGGCATGAGCGGGCCGTTCCTGTTCGTGACCGCCGACGGCAGCACGCCGGAGGCGGCCGAGCGGCTGGTGACCACGGTGATGGAGTTCGCCACCAAGGAGCTGGACAAGCAGCAGACCGCGTTGAAGGCGCCCGCGTCGACGTTCATCACCTCGCAGGTGATCGTGAACCCGACCGCGGCGGAGGCGCAGATCGGTGGCAAGGTCCGGTACGCGGGCGCGGCGTTCGTGCTGTTGATGCTGTTGACGACGGCGGCGACGTTCGGCGGGGACAGCGTGCTCAACCACCTGCGCCGTCGGCGTGAGGCCCGGGAGGGCAAGCCGGCTCCGACCGAAGCGCCCGAGGCCGCCGCTCCGGCTCCGGCTCCGGTTTCAGCCCCGGCTCCGGCTCCGACCGGTCCCCCACCGCCGCCGCCCGCCAACGGCGCGCCACGCCGTCCGCCCGGTCCGCCGGTCCGCCGCCCGCAGCCGACGGCCAGCGAGCAGACGGTGAAGATCGCGGCGCCCGGTCCGCGCACCGGCCGGCCGGGCGCGCCCGCGTGGCCGACCGGCGACGACCAGCCTTGACCGTGGCGGAGCCGTTCCTGCCCGTGCGGCGGCGGGCGGACGGCGCGACGCTGGTGAGCCTGTTCCTGCTGGCGCTGTTGATCATCCCGGCCCGGCTGGTGCTGTCGTTCGTGCCGATGACCCTGCCGCCCGCGTTGGTGGTGGCGCTGCTGCTGGGCGTGCTGTGGGTGTCCGGGCAGATGGTGGACACCGTGGGCATGGGCAAGGGGCGCAACGTCGTGCGCACGGCCGTGGCGCTGTACCTGGCGTCGCAGCTGGCGACCTACGGCGTGGCGACGCGGCGGTGGCTGCCGACCGACGAGCTGACCGTGGCCGACAGCAGCATCATCCGGATCACGTCCATGATCGCGGTGGCGGTGTTCGTGTGCGACGCCGTGCGCACCAAGGAGCGGCTGGACCGGGTGCTGCGGCTGCTGCTGGCGTGCGCGGCGGTGATCGCGTTCGTGGGGCTGGTGCAGTTCGGGCTGGGCGTCGACCTCGCGTCGTACGTGTCGCTGCCGGGGCTGCGGGTGCAGGACAACGGGTACTCGGCGATGGAGGCGCGGTCGATCTTCCGGCGGCCGACCGGCACCACGAACCACCCGATCGAGTTCGGGCTGGTGTGCGCGATGGCCGTGCCGCTGGGCGTGCACTACCTGTTCAAGGCGCGGGACGACGGCACGCCGCACGTGCGGTGGGCGGCGTGCCTGGCGCTGGTGGGGCTGGGCGCGCTGACGTCGTTGTCGCGGACGGCGTTGCTGGGCATGGCGGTGGGCGCGCTGATCATGATCATGACGTTGCCGCGGCGGCGGAAGATCACCACGGCGGTGGTGGGCGGCGGGTCGTTCCTCGGGGCGAGCCTGGTGGTGCCGGGCCTGTTCGGCACGTTGCGGGGCATGTTCTCCAACATCGAGGACGACCCGAGCGTGAAGGCGCGCACGGCGGACTACGAGGCGGCGTGGGAGCAGATCGACCTGAACCCGTTGCTGGGTCGGGGGTTCGGGACGTACCTGCCGACGAAGTACACGATCCTGGACAACCAGTTCCTGCTGACGTTGATCGAGAACGGCTACCTGGGGCTGTTCGCGTTGATCGGGATGTTCCTGGCGGCGGCGTTCGCGGCGATCCGGGTGCGGATGATCAGCGAGGACGAGCAGTTGCGGAGCCTGGCCAGTGCCCTGGTGGCGGGTGTGGTGGCGGGCGGGATCGCTTCGGTGACGTTCGACCTGCTGGGGTTCGGCGTGGCGACCGGTCTGGTGTTCACCATGATCGGCGTGACGGGGGCGTTGCTGCGGGTGGCCAAGGAGGAGCGTCGCCGTGCGGCGCTCGATCCGGCGACCCGGGAAGCGTGAACGCCCAGGTCGCGTGTTCTGAGCGTTGAACTCGGGGGTCCTGGACGTAGGACTCTCGGGTCCTGGGGGTTCGACACGCGGGACCTGGGGGTTCGACTCTCGCGAGGGGTTAAGCGAGGTGGGGGTGGTGGGTGTGGCAGTCGGGGCAGGTGGAGGTGGAGTCCAGGCGTTGGCCGCAGGTGCAGACCCAGCCCTTGAGGGTGGCGGGGTTGCCGGCGACGAAGGCGTGGGCCGGGACGTCCTTGGTGATCACGGAGCCGGCGGCGGCGAAGGCGTGCTCGCCGATCTCCACGCCGCACACGACCACGGTGCCCGCGCCCAGGGTCGCGCCGCGCCGGACCACGGTGGGGAGCAGGGCGTCACCGGTGCGCCTGATCGCGGCACGCGGCCGCAGGTCGTTGGTGAACAGGACGTTCGGGCCGAGGAACACCTCGTCCTCGCACACCACGCCGTCGAACACCAGGGTGCCGTTCTTCACCGTCACGCGGTCGCCCAGCACCGCCCGGCCCTCGACGAACGCGCCGTCGCAGATGTTGCAGTCCCGGCCGATCCGGGCGCCCGGCAGCACGTGCGCGAACGCCCACACGCGCGTGCCGTCACCCACGTCCGAGCTCTCGCACAGCCCCTTCGGGTGCACGAAGACGTCGCTCATCGCACGGCCTCCGCCAGCGCCGCCACCACGCGCTCCTGCTGCGCCACCGTGATCTCCGGGAACAGCGGCAGCGACACGATCTCCCCCGCCACCGCCTCGCTGACCGGGAAGTCGCCCGGCGCGTGCCCCAGGTGCACGTACGCACCGGTCAGGTGCACCGGCGTCGGGTAGTGGATGCCCGCGCCGATCCCCGCCTCGTGCAACGACGCCAGCACGCGGTCCCGGGACGGCACGCGCACGACGTACAGGTGCCACACCGGCACGTTGCCCTCCAGCACCACCGGCAGCGCCACGCCCGGCACGTCGGCGAGCAGCGCCGAGTAGCGGTCCGCCGCCGCGCGGCGCAGCTCGTTCCAGCCCTCGAGCCGCCGCAGCTTCGCCGACAGCACCACGGCCTGCAGCGTGTCCAGCCGGCTGTTGAAGCCGACCACCGAGTGCTCGTACTTGCGCGGCGACCCGTGCTCGCGCAGCAGCCGCACCGCCGAGGCCAGCTCGGCCGAGGTGGTCAGGACCGCGCCGCCGTCGCCGTACGCGCCGAGGTTCTTGCCCGGGTAGAAGCTGGTCGCCGCGATGTCGCCGAGCCCACCGACGGCCACGCCGTGCCGCCGCGCGCCCTGCGCCTGCGCCGCGTCCTCCACGATCGGCACGCCGAACGACCGCAGCTCCTCGACCGGCGCGGCCTGCCCGTACAGGTGCACCGGCAGCAGCGCCTTCGTGCGCGGTGTCACGGCTTCCGCCACCAGGGACACGTCGATCAGCCCGGTCTCGGCCACGCAGTCCACCAGCACCGGCGTCGCGCCGGTCCGCGCCACCGCGCCGGCGGTCGCGATGAACGTGTTGGCCGGCAGCACGCACTCGTCGCCCGGACCGACGTCCAGCGCGCGCAGCGCCAGCTCGATCGCGTCGGTGCCGTTGCCGACCGCGACGCAGTGCGGCACCTCCTGGTAGGCGGCGAACTCCGCCTCGAACTCGCCCACCTGCCGCCCGCCGACGAACGAGGTGTTCTTGAGCACCTCCGCCCAGCCGTCGGCTACCTCGTCGGCCACCTGCTCGTGCTGGGCGCGCAGGTCCACCAGCGGGATGTCGATCACGAACCGCTCCCCTCTCGCAGTCTCCGGGCGGGGTTGCCCGCCCAGACCTCACCCGCGGGCACGTCGGCGAGCACCACCGAACCCATGCCCACCACCGCCCCCGCGCCGATCGTCACGCCTTCCCGGACCGCGCTGCCCTGCCCGAGGTACGCGGCCTGGCCCACCCGCACGGACCCGCCCAGCGACGCGCGGCCGGCGAACGTGACGCCGTCGCCGACCTCGTCGTCGTGGGTGATCAGCACGTGCGGCATGGCCACGACGTGCGCACCCAGCCGCAGCGGCGCGGTCACCACGGCACCGGCCAGCAGGACCGAGCCCGGCCCCACCTCGGCGCCGACCGCCACCGAGGCCGCCGGGTGCACCACCGTCGCCCACCGGTCCTCCGACAGGTCGAGCCGGGCGACCAGGTTCAGCCGGCCGCGCGGCCGGTGCGCGTTGGCGACGCACACCACGACCGCCGCGTCCGTCGAGCGCACGAGGTCCGTGCCGCCGAGGACGGGCAGCCCGTCGAGGTCCGCGCCGTGCCGCGCCGGGTCGTCGTCCAGCGCGCCGACGGGTCGCCACAGCGAGGGCAGGAGGCGGACGGCCGCGAGGACTTCGCGGGCCAGTCCGCCGCCACCCACCAGCAGCAGCGGTCGGGGTGCGCTCATCCGGTGGTGAACACGACGTCGACCCAGTAGTTGCTGCCCGCGTAGGACGACTCCGGGAACCCGGGACCGGACCGGTACACGCCGTTGCGGCTGCCCTCGGCGGTGGCCGGGGCGCTCAGCGGCGGGCTGGTCACGGCGTTGCCCATGAAGTACCCGGTGTCCACGGAGTACCGGCCGTTCGGCGCGGTGTAGGACGCCACGTAGGTCGTCCCGGCGATCACGGGCACCGGCGAGGAGAACGTGAGCGTCTGCCAGCCGGTGGCCGTCTCGTCGACGAACGTGCCGGTGGCCAGCGGGTTGCCCGCCGCGTCCCACAGCGTCCCGGTGTGCGTGCCGGTGTTGCCCGCGCCCTTGTAGAACTTCACGCCGGTGACCGACCCGCTGACCGACGGCACGAACCGCACGCCGAGCTCGTAGGAGCCCGTGTCGTCGGCCGCCGCCACGGTGGGCACGGTCGCCGCGCTGAACAGCGAGCACGGGCAGCCCCCGGCCGTGGTCGTGGTGAACGACCACGTGGTGGGCGAGGTCATCAAGTTGCCGTAGACGTCGGCGATGCGCAGGCTCGCCGTATAGGTCATCCCGCCGCCCAGCGGCGCGGCCGGCGTCCAGGTCACCTGCTGTTGGTTGGCCGACAGCGACAGCGTGCCCGCGATCTTCGCGCCACCGGAGTCGGCGAGCGAGAACTGGGCCGTGCTGAGGTCCACCGGCTCGTCGAACGCCGCGGTCAGCGGCGACGTGCGGGCCACCTCGCCGGCGCCGTCGAGCGGCGTGCGCCCGTTGACGACCGGCGGGGTGTTGTCGTCGTTGGGCAGGAACACGACGTCGACCCAGTAGTTGCCGCCCGCGTACGAGTTCGTCGGGTGGCCCGCGCCCGCCCGGTAGACGCCGTTGCCGCCGTCCAGGCCCGACGGCGCGCTCAGCGGCCCGCTGGACACCGAGTACGCGTCGAAGTACCCCGCGTCGACGGCGTAGTGGCCGGTGGTCGTGGTGTACGAGGCGGTGTAGGTCTGGCCCGCGGACACGAACACCGGCGTGGTGAAGGTCAGCGTCTGCCAGCCGGACGCGGTCTCCCCGGTGAACGTGCCGGTGGCGAGCTGCTGGCCGCTCGGCGACCACAGCGTGCCGGTGTGCGTGCCGGTGTTGCCCGCGCCCTTGTAGAACTTGACGCCGGTGATGCGGCCGCCCGCGGTCGGGGTGAACCGCACTCCCAGCTCGTAGGCGCCGCCGTCGTCGGCCGAGGTGACCGTGGGCACGGTCGCCGGGCTGAACAGCGAGCACGGGCAGATCACCGCCGCGGCGGTGGTGAACGACCACGTCACCGGTGCGGGCATCGGGTTGCCGTTGACGTCGGCGATCAGCGCGCTCGCGGTGTACCGGGTGGCCGGCATGAGCTTGCCCGACGGCGTCCAGGTGACGGTCCGCTGGTCGCCGGACAGCGACACCGAACCGGTCAGCTGCACGCCGCGCGGGTCGGTCAGCCAGATCTGCGCGCTGGCCGGGTCGACGGGTTCGCTGAACGTCACCGTCACCGGTGTGGTGGCGACGACGTTCGTCGCGTCGACCGCCGGGGCCCGGTTGGTCGTCACCGGGGGGGTGGTGTCGCCGTTGAGGCCGTTGCGGTAGACGACGTCGACCCAGTAGTTCGTCGCGTTGTACGACGCCGTGGGGAACCCGCCGCCGCTGCCGTAGCGGTACACGCCGTTGGGCCCGTCGACGCCGTCGGCGAGCGCGCGCAGGCCCGCGTGGCTCGCGCCCTGGCCCGTGAAGTTGCCGGGGCTGACCGAGTAACGGCCGTTCGGCGCGTAGTAGGACACGACGTAGGTGGTGTTGGCCTGCACGACCACCGGTGCCGCGAACGTCAGCTTCTGCCAGCCGCTCGCGGTCTCGTCGGTGAACGTGCCGGTGGCCAGGAGCAGGCCGGTGGACGACCACAGCGAGCCGGTGTGCGTGCCGGTGTTGCCGGTGCCCTTGAAGAACCGGACGCCCAGCACCTCGCCCTTGCCGTTGAAGCGGACCTTGGTGCCCACCTCGATCGGCGTGGTGTCGTTCGCGGCGTACACGGCGGGTCGGGCGAAGTCGTCCCAGATCGTGCACGGGCACGTCGCGGGCCGGGTCGCACCGGTGGTGAACGTCCACGTCGACTGCGGCGTCTGGTTGCCCGCCGCGTCCGACACGCGCAGTGCCACGGTGTAGCCCGTGTTCGGGGTCAGCGCCTGGCTCGGCGTGAACGTCACGGTCCGGTTCTCGTTCGACAGCGCGGAGGAGCCGGACACCGCGCCGTTCGGCCCGGTCACGGTGAACTGGGCGGAACCGGGTGCGATCGCCTCGTCGTAGGTCGCGGAGACCACCGGGGTGAGCGCGACCGTGCCCTCGCCGTCGACCGGCGTGGTGGACACGAGCAGCGGCGCGCGCTGGTCGGGGCCGGGGTCCGGGGCCCACACCACGTCCACCCAGTAGTTGCTGCCCCAGTGCGACTGGGTCGGGAAGCCCGGCCCGCCGAACCGGAACAGGCCGTTCGGGCCGTCATCGCCGTTCTTCGGGCCGGTGAGCGGTTCGAGGTAGCGAGGCTGCTGGAAGAAGTACTCCAGGTCGTACGAGTAGTGCCCGTTGGGCGCGAAGTACGACACGACGTACGTGACGCCGCCGGTGACCGCCACGGGTTGCGCGAACGTGAGCGTCTGCCAGCCGTTCGCGGTCTCGCCGGTGAACGTGCCGGTGGCCAGTTGGTTGCCGTTCTCGTCCCACAGGGTGCCGGTGTGCGTGCCGGTGTTGCCCGGCCCCTTGTAGAACCGCACGCCGCGCACGTAGCCGTCGCCGTTGGCGCGCCACTTCACGCCCAGCTCCAGCGGCGAGGCGTCACCGCTGTCGGGCACGTCGGGGGTGTCGGCGTTGGTCCACAGGCCGCACGGGCAGGTGCGCGGGTTCACGCCGGGCGTGGCCACCACGGGGGTGGACAGGTTCGCCGAGTCGTCCACCGCGCGCACGCGCAGGCTCGCGGGCCCGGACTTGCTCGGCGTGTAGGTGTAGCTCCACGCCGTCTGCCCGGCCTGCCACACCGCCGGGTGCCAGCGGTCGCCGCCGTCGGTGGACACCTCGACGCCGCCGACTTGGCCGCCGAGGTCGGACACCGTGCCGGAGAACGTGTACGGCGCGCCGACGGTCGAGATCGGCGGCACGCTGGTGAACGCGACCGCCGGCGCCTGGGAGTCGGTGCTCTTGGTCGCCTGCGTCAGACCGGCCTGCAACGTGGTCGCCTGCACGCCCATGTCGGCGAGGAAGTTGACCGTGGCCTGCTTCATCCGCACGTCGGAGGTCGGCGTGTTGGTGAGGAACGCGTGCTCGTCGTCCACGCCCCACGCCCACTGCACGGTGCCCGCGCCGAACACGAGGGCCCCGCTCGCGTGCTTGTAGTAGGTGATGGCGTGGGTCTTGGTGTCCGGGGTGTAGAGGTCGCCGTGGTTCTGCAGCACGTACGGGCCCTCGGGCATGTCCACCGTGGTGCGCGACAGCTGCGCGACGCCGGGCGGCTGGTGGCCGTTGTCCTCGACCGAGTTCCACTCGTAGCCGAGCGTGCCGGGCTGGAACGTGTAGGTGGTGCCGGCGGCCATGTCCTGCAACGACGTGTGCCGCCACAACCGCATCCTGCCGTAGGCGGCCGGGACCTGGAGCGAGTCCTCGCGGCGGCCGTTGACGGTGAAGATGTTGCCCAGCAGCGCGTTCTCCGGCTTCCCGCCGTCCTGGTCGGGGTAGCGCGGGTCGCGCCAGGTGCCGGTCCAGTCACTCAGGCCGTCGTTCTGGGTGCCCTTGGTCTCCTTGTAGCAGGCGATGGTGCGCCAGTCGTTCGGCTGGGTGGCGGGGGTGCTGATGCTCTTCTCCCACCGGTGCTTCCAGAAGATCTCGTTGCCGGTGAGGAACGCCAGGTGCACGCCCGTGTCCCGGGCCGCCTCGACGTTGGCGCGCTGCTCCTCCGACCAGTACTCGTCGTGGCCGACGGCCATGAACACCTGGTGGTTCTTGATCAGGTGACCGCGCCGGGCCGAGTCGGCGTCGGTGGTGTAGCTCACGTCGTACCCGTTGGCCTCCAGGAAGCGCAGCATCGGGTACTCGGCGTTGAAGATGAAGTTGTCGTCGCCGTCGCCGCCGGTGTACGGGCGGTTGTAGCTGACCTTGTACGCCTGCCCGCCCTGGCCGGGGCCGTCACCGAAGTACAGGCTGTTGCCGCCGTAGCGGTTGTAGGCCACCCAGGTCGAGTCGGAGGTCTGGAAGAGGATCTTCGAGGTGCTGGCGTCGTCGCGGACGACGAAGACGATCTCGTTCTCCGCGCCGTTGTCGTTGCGGTGGGTGCGCGCGTAGTACAGGCCGGAGACCGCGGTCGGCGGCACGTTCCAGCTCAGCGACACGGCCCAGTTGCCGCAGTCGATCAACGCGCTGCCGTCCTCGCCGCGCAGGCACGGCGGCTGGTTCTGCGCCGAATTGCGCGTGATCCGCTCCTGGAACCGCGCGCCGACGCCGCCGTAGTACCCGAGGCGGTAGATGTCGATGTAGTAGGACGACGCGCTGGTGAGCATCTTGAAGTCGACCCGGCCGCCGGGGGTGGCGCTGATGTCGGTGGTGTAGCCGAGGATGCCGTCGTCCCGGTAGGACACCTGCCAGTCGGGGGTGCCGGGCTTGGTGTTCTCGCACGCCACCTTGTTGACCACGGGCACGTCGCACGGCGCGGCGGCGGCCTCGGGGGCGCGCAGCAGACCGACGACCGCGATGGTGGACGCCACGAGGGCGGCCACCACCGCCAAGCGCAGCAGGGTCACCGCGAGAACGGGTCTGGCCCGCTTCCGGTCGGCGGTCATGGTTGCACCTTTCGAACACAAGCTGTGGTGACGGGTGGTGATCGCGTGCGCACTGCATCGACCAGCGGAGCCTCGTTGCTCCGATCGTCGCTGGAAGCCGGCTTCGCGTTACACCACAACGGAAGGATCCGCACCGCCGAACGCAGGCTGTGTCCGACGCGCTCTTCAGTGCGACGGGAGCGGCAGCCGCAGCGCCGCTTTGAGCTCGCCCACCACGGTGACCTGCTCCTCGGCGGTGAGGTCGTGGTAGAGCGGGAGGATCAGCGACCTGGTGGTGAACGCTTCCGTGACCGGAAGCCCGACGTGCGGGTGCCCCGCGTACGCCGGCTCCAGGTGCGCGGCCATGATCCCCCGCCGCGCCGACACGCCCCGCTCGGCCAGGCGCGCCAGCACGTCGTTGCGGGTCACCGCGACCTCGTCGGGGAGCATGACCCAGAACGACTGGTAGTTCGTCGTGCCGTGCTCCGGGTCGCGCACCGCGCGCAGCCCCGGCACGTCGGCGCCCAGCTCCTCGGCGAGCAGCTCGTGGTAGCGCGCCGCCAACTCGCGCCGGCGCCGCACGATCGCGTCCAGTTTGGACAGCTGGACCAACCCGACCGCGGCCTGGATGTCGGTCATCCGGTAGTTGAACGCGGTCTCCAGGTAGCTCTCCACGACCGCGCCGCCGCCGCTGTGCCGCTCGGCCGCGCTCACGCTCATGCCGTGCTCGCGCAGGCGCTTGGCCCTGGTCGCCCACTCGGCGCGGTTCGTGGTGAGCATCCCGCCCTCACCGGTGGTGATCAGCTTGCGCGGGTGGAACGACCACGCGGCCATCTCGGCGTCCGCGCCGACCGGCACGCCCCGGTAGGTCGCCCCGGCGGCGCACGCGGCGTCCTCCACCACCGTGACGCCGCGCGGACCGCACAGCGCGCGGATCGCGTCGACGTCGGCGGGCACGCCCGCCTGGTGCACCAGGATCACCGCGCGGGTCCGCTCGGTGAGCACCGCCTCGACGGTCGCCGCGGACAGGTTGCCGGTCTCCGGCTCCACGTCGGCGAACACCGGCGTGGCACCGCAGTAGCGCACCGCGTTGGCGGTGGCGATGAACGACAGCGACGGCACCACGACCTCGTCGCCCGCCCGCACGTCGAGCAGGTGCAGCGCGACGTGCAACGCGGTCGTGCACGACGACACGGCCACGGCGTGCAGGGCGGCGACGCGGCGCGCGAAGGCGTCCTCGAACGCGGCGACCTTCGGTCCCTGCGCCACCCAGCCGGACAGCACGGCGGCCGACGCCGCCTCCGCTTCCTCCGGGCCGAGCCACGGCTTCATGACCGGGATCACCGCGACACCTCCGCCATCGCCGACCGCCACCACGCCACCAGCCCGCGCAGGCCGTCCACCAGCTCGATGTCGGGCTTCCAGCCGAGGTCGCGGGCGGCGGCGGAGATGTCGGCGAGCCGGCGCGTGACGCCGTTGACCGCGCGCTCCGGGCCGTGCTCCAGTGGAAGGTCGGAGTCCATCGCCTCGAGCAGGGCGTGCGCCAGCTCCTTGAGGCTGGTCTCGCGCGCGCTGGCGATGTTGTAGACCTCGTCGGTCACGGGCGCCTTGGCCGCGAGGACGTTCGCGCGGGCGATGTCGTGCACGTGCACGAAGTCCATGGTCTGCGCGCCGTCGCCGAAGATCAGCGGCGGCTTGCCGTCGGCGATGCGCTCCATCCAGCGGATCAGCACCTCGGTGTACTTGCCGTGCGCGTCCATCCGCGGGCCGTAGACGTTGAAGTAGCGCAGCGCCACGTAGTCCAGGCCGTGCATGGCGTGGAAGCTGCGCAGCATGCCCTCGTTGAACGCCTTGGCCGCGCCGTAGAACGTGTCGTTGTTGTACGGGTGGTGCCGCTCGGTGGTCGGGAACTGCTCGGCCAGCCCGTAGACCGACGCCGACGAGGAGGCGACCACCTTCTTCACGCCCGCCGCGGCGGCGGCCTCGACCACCGTGAACGTGCCGTCGACCAGGCACTCCAGCGCGAGCCGCGGTTCCTCGGCGCACTGGGTGATCCGGATGGCGGCGAGGTGGAACACCAGGTCGGTGCCCGTGCTCAGCTCGGCCAGCAGGGCCCGGTCGTTGATGTCGCCCTCGACCACGGTGAGCCGGTCGCCCGCGAGCGCGGCGGCGTCGGCCAGGTTCTGCCGGCGGCCGCGGACGAAGTTGTCCAGCACGACGACTTCGGCGGCACCGGCGGCGAGCAGCTGGTCCACCACCGCGGAGCCGATGGTGCCCGCCCCTCCGGTGACGAGGGCGCGCTGGCCGGTGATCGGCTGGGCCGCGTCCGACATGGTGCTCGTTCCTTCCATCTGCTGGGTCACGCGGTGGCCAACGCGGGTGCGTCGACCCGCGCGACGGTGACGAACTCCCCGCCCGCGGCGAGGCTCGCCGAGGCGGCTTCGAGGGTGGCGAGCACGCGCAGGCCCGACCAGCCGTCGGTGAGGGGCGCGCGCTTCTCGGTGATCGCGGCGGCGAACTCCGCCATCATCCCGCGCAGCGCCTCCTTCTCCGGCAGCGCGGGCGCGACGGTGTCGCCGCGCCGGTAGGAGATGATCGCCTGGTGGCGGTCCTCGTCGTCCTCGATGCGGTCGGCGCCCCGGTCGTGCACGGACAGCCGCTGCACGGCGTTCAGGTCGTCCCACACGACCGTGCGGCGGGAGCCGCCGACGATCATGGTGCGGATCTTGGTCGGCGACAGCCAGTTCACGTGCACGTGGGCCAGCACGCCGTCGGACAGCTCCAGCGTCAGGTGGCCGACGCACGCGCGGCCCGCGCCGATCGGGTCCGAGCCGTGCGCGGCGACCCGCGCCACGCGCACCCCGTCGGGCAGGATCGCGTCGAAGATCGACAGGTCGTGCGGCGCGAGGTCCCAGAACACGTCGACGTCCGGCTGCACCAGGCCGAGGTTGACCCGCACCGAGTCGAGGTACTGCACGGTGCCGATCTCGCCGCCGCGGACGAGGTGGCGCAGGTGCTGGACGGTCGGCGTGTAGACGAAGGTGTGGTCGAGCATGAGCGTGAGGCCCCGGGCTTCGGCCTCGCGCACGAGTTCCAGGCCGTCGGCGTAGTTCGCCGCCAGCGGCTTCTCCACCAGCACGTGCTTGCCCGCCCGCAGCGCGGCCAGCGCGACCGGCAGGTGCGTGGCCGCCGGGGTGGCGATGGCGACCGCGTCGACCGCGGGATCGGCGAGCACGTCGTCCAGCGAACCGGAGACCCGGACGGTGGAGTAGTCGCCCAGCACGCGCCGGGCCCGTTCGACGTCCAGGTCGCACAGGTAGCGCAGCGACAGGCCCGGGGTGGCCTGGGCGTTGCGCACCAGGTTCGGCCCCCAGTAGCCGGCGCCGATGACGGCGATGCCGATCGGCTGGTCCATCTCGTCCCTCATCTCAGTAGGCCCCCTGACCGCCGAACACGGCGCGGAAGGTCTTCCACAAGATCAACGCGTCCAGTGCGAGCGACCACTCCTCCACGTACCGGAGGTCGAGCCGCACGGACTCCTCCCACGACAGGTCGCTGCGCCCGGAGACCTGCCACAACCCGGTCAGGCCGGGCTTGACCAGCAGCCGGCGGCGCATGTCGGGGCCGTACTTCGCGCTCTCCTCGGGCAGCGGCGGCCTCGGGCCGACCAGCGACATCGAGCCGGTGAGGACGTTGAACAGCTGCGGCAGCTCGTCCAGCGAGTAGCGCCGCAGGACCCGGCCGACGGCGGTGACGCGGGGGTCGCGGCGCATCTTGAACAGCACGCCCGCGCCCTCGTTGACCGCTTGCAGCTTGGCGCGCAGCGCGTCGGCGTCGGTCACCATGGTGCGGAACTTGAGGATGGTGAACGGCACGCCGTCCTTGCCGACGCGGCGCTGCTTGTAGAGCACCGGCCCGCGGGTGTCGACCATGATCGCCACAGCGACGGCCAGCAGCACCGGGGTGAGCAGCGCGACCAGCAGGGCCGAGCCGACCTTGTCCACGGCCGTCTTGACCACGCGGCGGAAACCGGTGAACGACGGTTCGCTCACCCGCAGCAGCGGCATCCCGAGCACACCGGTGACGTGCAGCCGCGGCCCGGCGAAGTCCATCAAGGCGGGCGCGACGACCATCTCGGTGCCGGTGCCCTCCAGGTCCCAGGCGAGCTGTTGCAGCCGGCGCGGCGTCCAGTAGGCGTCGGCGGTGACCGCGACGATCCGGTAGCCGCCGCGGCGGACCTGCTCGCCCAGCTCGCCGAACCGGCCCACGACCGGCACGCCGTCCAGTTCGAGGCCGATCTCGGCGCGGCCGTCCACCGTGCACACCGCGTCCACGCGCCAGCCCAGGTGCGGTGCGCGGCGGGTGCGGCTGATCAGGTCGGTGACGGTGTCGAGGTTGCCCGCGGCCAGCACCGGCAGCAGGCAGCGGCCCTCGCCGCGGGCGCGGTGCAGCGGGCGGCGCAGCAGGTAGCGGACCGGGAAGGCGACCAGCGCGACGGCCGGTCCCACCACGAACACCCACAGGCGGGCACCCGGCAGGTCGGCCGCGAGCGCGCCCAGGCCGAGCGCGACGACGGAGCCGAACAGGCCGCGGCCCAGCCGGCGGAACTCCTCCGCGCCCTGGCCGAGCACCATGGGGTTCCACACCCGGTTCAGGAACAGCGACCCGATGACCACCGCGACGGTGACGGCTTCCAGCGCGAACAGCGGCAGCGGGCTGAACGAGGCGTGCCGGGAGGACAGGACGAACCCGGCGAGCACGACGACCAGCACCGTGGACAGGACGTCGGCGGCGATCACGCCGTAGCGGTAGGCGGGCTCCCAGGTGCCCACGGTGGGGTTGGTGGTGCGATGGGTGGCGCCGACTCCCGCGACGGGTCTGTGTCGCGTGGGCTGGACCTGCTCGCTCATCGTGCTGCTCCCCCGGGTTGGCCGGTTCCGGACGTGCTCGTGCGCAGGGCATCCCCGACGGACCCGCGTGGTGTGCTGCGAATGTGCGACGGGCGATTTCTCGCCTCGCCAAACCGTCATTCGTCACGCGCCGGGCAAGCGTTACACGGACAGTGAACGACGACCGGGCGAACATTCCCCAGGGCGACACCCGACGCCCACCCACACGGGTCGTCAGGTGACTTCGGGTCACCGATACCGTTCCCGGAAACCCTTGCCCACAGGTCGGGACGGCCCGGTCCACAGTGTCCGGTGAGCCGTCACCCAGGCGCGCGGCCACGTCCATCGAATCTGGGACGGCTTCCGTTACACCGAGTTTTCGACGGCCGTCGAACCTCGACGGGAATACGTGCGAAAGGACTTCGGGCCCGGTCGACGAGACCGCACCGCGGCGGTCCGCCATCACCCATTCACAGAGGGGCAGCAGCTATTCGGCGCAACCGCGCGGGCACTTCGGGTGACCGGGTTCGCCATTTACGCCGGACTTGGCCGATCGAGGGTGACCGTCGCCACTTTTCCGGCGACAATGGTCCGGTGGTCGTCGGGTGGGTGATCGCCGGGCTGCTGGGCGCGTTCCACGGGGTGTGGGCGTGGCGGACCCGGCTGTACCCGTGCGGTCGTCGCGGCGTCGGGCTCGCTGTGGTGGACGCCACGTGGAGCCTGCCGAACACGCTGGCCGGCGCGGCGTTCCTGGCCTGGGCGCTGGCCCGCGGCAACCGGGTGGACGCGGCGTTCAGCCGGCACCGGGGCACGCTCGGTCTGCGTGACGGCGTGATCAAGGGCTTCGCCACCACGGTCGGCCCGGTGCAGGCGGGCATCGCCATGGGCGTGGACGACCACGAGGCCGTGCACGTGCTCCAGGCACGCCTCTTCGGCCCGTTCTACCTGCCGCTGGTCGTGGTCAACTGGGTCGTCGCCACCGTCCTGCCGTACTGGCTGCTCTACCACGACCGCGCGGCCGCCCCGATCACCGGCGTGACCACCTACTTCCGCCGCGGCGTCTACCCCCACTGCTGGCACGAGGAGTGGGCCTACCGCCGCCAGGGCTCCCCACCGCGGTGATCAGCCGCGGACGTTCGTGATCTCGAGGTTGGAGCGGATCACCCGGGTCGTGGGGTGGTCGGACCCCAGCACCCGCTCGGCATCGGCCAACGTCGCCTCGTGCAACGCGACCGCCTGGACCAGCCGGTGGACACCGATCGCGTCGGCGGTCAACGTGACCATGCTGTAGGCGGCCGGCCTGCCCAGGGAGTGCACCACGTCGGGGTCGTCATCGCCGAGCAGGTGGCGCAGCAGGTCGCCCGCCGGCGGGGTGTCGGCCAGGCGATCCAGCGTCACGTGCCAGACGCGGGCCGCGATGCGTTGGGCGTCTCCGCCCTCGGCGGTCGCGGTGAACACCCGGGCCGGGTAGCGGCGGAGCAGGTCGAGGTAGGCGTTCGGGGTGATGCGGGACTGGGCGGGGTAGGCGGCGGTCTGTTCGACGGCCAGGGGCAGCCGACCCGGTTCGGCGCACAGGCGTTCGGCATCGGCCAGGACGGCGTCCGGCCACTGGTCCCGCACGGTCCGGTCCAGCAGTTCGACCGCTTCGGCGGGTGGCAGCACGTCCACGGCCACGGTCGTCCCGTGCCAACCTCCCGCCTGGCGGGACGTGATCAGCACCGTGCCGGTGCGCACGCGCTCCAAGAGCTGGGTCGCGTCGACGGGGCCGGTCAGGTCGTCCAGGACGAGCAGCCAGCCGTCGTGCGCGGCCAGCCGGCGCACGGCCGGCTCGACCCGTTGCTCCAGCCCCAGCTCCGCGGTCCCGGGGGCGAGGGCGACACCCACGACCCGGCGGCCAGGGACTCCATCACCGGCACGGTGACAGCGGCGCGCACGGTGACGTCGCGGCCGGCCCGGTAGGAGGTCGAACCGCCGTGCGCCTCACCGGTCCGGCTCATCGCGATCCCGAGCTCACGACTCCAGCCGGTCCGCACCCCGTGCACAACGCGGATCCGCGGACAACCGGCGGGACGCTAACGTCCGGTAACAAGGCGGGCCTTCTCGCCGGCCACGGCGACCACGTCGCCGTCGTGGAGCTGGGCCCCGCGCCGCGTCTCCAGCCGGCCGTTCACCGTGACCTCTTCCGATTCGACCAGGTCACGGGCGTGCGCACCGTTGTCGGCCAAGCCCGCCAGCTTGAGGAACTGGCCCAACCTGATCATGTCGTCGGAGATCTCGACCTCGCGGATGCGCATCGTCCCATCATCCTCCAGCCGCCCGACGACGCCGCACCTGGCGCTGGTTAACGAGGATTGCACGCACTCGAAACACGCCCGACATCCCCCGGACGTGGTTCGGTCTACGGTTCCCGGAATGTGAGCACAGGCAGCTCTGACCCGGAGCCGACCGGCGGCGAGCGCAGACGCCGCCGGTCCCTGCGCGGGGACGTCGGCACGACCGGCGCCCGCTTCGGCTCCCCCGCGTTGCGGCGCAGTCTCGACCAACAGCCTACGGAGACGCGGAAACCGCCCCGGCGGCGGAGGTCGTCACGGGGCGAGGTGGGCGCGACGGGCGCCAGGTTCGGCTCGGCGGCGCTGCGGCGCAGCCTGGAGGACGAGCCGCTGGAGGACACCGCCCCGTTCGACCGGGACCTCCGCTTCGACCCGCCACCCATGCCGGCCGTGCCGACCACCCGGACGCCCGAGCCGGACGTGGAGGAGTTCTCCGGTCCGCTGGTCCGCCCCTACGCGTGGACGGGTGGCCGCACGTCCTCCAGCCACGACCTGAGGCTGGAGACGCTGGTCTCGCTGGAGGAGGACGGCATCGCGGTCGCCATGCGGGAGAGCACCGCCGAGCAGCGCTCGATCGTGGAGCTGTGCGCCAACTACCCGAGGTCGGTCGCCGAGGTCTCCGCGCTGCTGTCGGTGCCGCTCGGCGTGGCGCGGGTGCTGCTGGGCGACCTGATCTCGATGGGCGTGGTGGCCGTGCACGACAACGCCGCCGAGCCGAGCGGCCCGGACTTCACGCTGCTGGAACGGGTGCTGGTCGGCCTGCGCAACCTCTGAGCTGTGCGGGATTGCCGCTGCTGCGCGTCACGACCGGGCGACCTCCGACCGCAGCCGGCCGAAGACCTCGGCCAGGGCGGGTAGTTGGTAGTGCGCGTTGAGGCCGCTCGGGTTCGGCAGCACCCACAGGCGCGACGACGCGATCGCCTCCTCCTGCGGGCCGATCACCGCCGCCTTGCGCCCGAACGCCGCCCGGTACGCGGTCACGCCCACGACCGCCACCACCTTCGGCCGGTAGCGCCGCGCCACCCCGGTCAGCCGCACGCCGCCCGCGCGCAGCTCCTCCGCCGTCAGCTCGTCCGCCCGCGCGGTCGGCCGGGCGACCAGGTTCGTGATGCCCAGCCCGTACCGGGGCAGCTCGTCCTGCTCGGCGGGCTTCAGCAGGCGCGGCGTGAAGCCGGACAGGTGCAGCGCGGGCCAGAACCGATTGCCCGGCCGGGCGAAGTGCTGCCCCTTGGCGGCCGACAGCAGACCGGGGTTGATGCCGCAGAACAGCACGTCCAACCCCGGCCCGAGGACGTCCGGCAACGTCACCCGACCACCACCGGCACGCCGTCCACGACCAGCCGCCAGTCGACGCGGTGGAACGCGGCCGGGTCGACCTCGCCGCGCGCCCGGACCCAGTCGATGACCAGCTGCCGGATCTCCGGTTGCCGGTCGTGCGGCACGGGCGCGGTCGCGACGTGCGGGAAGTTGCCGCCGCCGGACTGCCGGTAGTTGTTCACCGCCACCGCGAACGCCTGCTCGGCCGTTACCGGCACGCCGTCGTGCGCCGGCCCGGTGATCCGCTGCCCGACCGGCCGCGCCAGGTCGATGTCGTAGGTCAGCGGCGCGTCCAGGCCCGCCACCACGTCGTACGGGTGGTCCGGCGTGCCGGCCGCGTTGGTCAGCGCGTCCGGCTGGTGGGGTCCGGGTGTCGTCACGGCCTTGGAGTACCCCGCGGACCGCTCCTGGTAGTCCTTCAACTGCGCGCACCGGTGAGCCGCACGCCCAGCAGCCTGTTGTCGTGGATGCAGAGCCCGAGGTCGACGAAGTCGAGCACGGCGGTGTCCTCGTAACGCGCGGTCGTGGCGGACATGGCCGACTTCGCCGGCGCGGCGGTGCGAGCGGGAGCCCGTCATGGGGAGGACCGTGGCCCTTGGCCGTTGACTACTCGGCCGGTTCGGCGCCCCTCTTCGCGCGCCGGTTCAGGCCGACGCCGACCGCGATGCCGATCACCGACAGCACGGCCACGACGAGGATCCACACCCACAGCGGCACACCACCGTCGTCGCCGTCACCGGAGGTGGCGGCCGGGGCAGACGTCCCGGTGGTGGGCGGCGCGTCGAGCGTGGCCGTCGAGCCGGCGGACGGGGAGGTGGTGGTCGGGGCGGCGTCCGCCGAGGTCACGGCGGGCGGCGGGGCGGGTGTGGTGGCGACCGGTGGCTGTTGCGTCGCCGGCGCGGTCAGCGTGAACGCGAACGTGCCGTCGACGAAGTCGCCGTCCAGCGACTCGACCGTCCACGACACGGTGTACGGCCCTGCGGGCGACGCGCTCCCCGCCAGCGGCACGGTCAGCGTCGCCCCGTCGGCGGTGATCTCGCCGGTGGGCCACGCGGCGCCGTCCGGGCCGGTGAGGGTGACCGTGGCGCTCTCGGCGGGCACCGGTTCGGTGAACGTCAACGTGAGCCGGGTCGGCCGCTGCGGCACCGACGCGCCGTTCGCCGGGTCGCTGGACAGCAGGTCGGTGTGGGCGGACGCCGGCGTCGCCACGCCGATCAGGGCCAGGGTCGCCAGCAGTGCCGAGAGCGCCAGTCTGGTCATACCGGTAGTTCTACCGGGTCGGCGGGGTTCCCTGCTGGTCGTTCGCGTCCGGCCGCGCCGGCGGCTGCCCGCCGTTCTGCCGCGGCTGCGGGCCGCCGCGCCGCACGTCGCCCTTCATGATGCTGTCCGCGGTGGCTTCGCCGTCGGCGTCCTCGGTCGCGACGACGGTCACGAGGTCACCCCGCTCGATGTCGTCGAGGTCGTTCTGACCGCCGTTGACCTTCGTGTCGTCGTCGACCCGGTACGTCTCGCTGAACCCGTCCGCGCTCTTCACCGTGATGGACGTGTCGCCCACCTCGGTGACCTCGCCGTTCTGGAACTCGCCGTGCTGGGTGTCGCCGAACGGCCCGCCCATGATCATCAGACCGCCACCGGGCCGGCCGTACCCGCCGGGCCCGCCCATGCCCTGTGCCGCGTCGGAGTTGGCCGCGGCGTAGATGACACCGCCTCCGACGGCGGCGATGCCCACGGCGATGGCGACCGCGACGAGGCTCTTGCGGCCGTTCCAGCCGGTTCCCGCAGCGGCGGCCTGCGGCGGCGGCTCTTCACCCCACGTCGGGTGCTGCTCGGTTTCGGTAGTCATGGCGACCACGGTCCCGGGCGAGCCTGTGAGCCGGCTGTGCGGTCGTTGGGCGGTGGCTGTGCGTGCGCCACGGCGGGTCGTGCCGCTTCACAGGTGGTACACAGGATCGGCACAGGTCCGGCTCAAGCGCCGGGTTCAGGATGGGAGCATGCGCCCAGTGTCCGCTTCGGGGACCTCCCCTGAACTCCGCCGCCCGGACGGCAGTCCGGTGCGGGTCCTCGTGGTGGACGACGAGTCCACGTTGGCCGAGCTGATGTCCATGGCGTTGCGGATGGAGCGCTGGGAGGTCCGCACCGCGCTGGACGGCACGTCCGCCGTGCGGACCGCGCGCGAGTTCCGGCCCGACGTGGTGGTGCTGGACGTCATGCTGCCCGACTTCGACGGGCTGGAGGTGCTGCGCCGGGTGCGCGCGGACCTGCCCGGCCTGCCGGTGCTGTTCCTCACCGCCAAGGACGCGGTGGAGGACCGGATCGCCGGGCTCACCGCGGGCGGTGACGACTACGTGACCAAGCCGTTCAGCCTGGAGGAGGTCGTGCTGCGGCTGCGCGGGCTGCTGCGCCGCACCGGCGTCACCGAGGCGAGCGCGGGCGCGGAGCTGGTCGTCGGCGACCTCGTGCTGGACGAGGACACGCGCGAGGTGCGCCGCGGCGGCACCTCGATCGACCTCACCGCGACCGAGTTCGAGCTGCTGCGGTTCCTGATGCGCAACCCGCGGCGGGTGCTGTCGAAGGCGCAGATCCTGGACCGGGTGTGGAGCTACGACTTCGGCGGCCAGGCCAACATCGTCGAGCTCTACATCTCCTACCTGCGCAAGAAGATCGACGCCGGCCGGACCCCCATGATCCACACGATGCGCGGCGCGGGCTATGTCCTCAAGCCCTCGTCCTGAGCGCCCGTCGCGGACGGCGGGCTGGCCGCTGCGGACCAAGCTGGTGGCGGCCCAGGTGGTGCTGCTGGCGGTCGTGTGCGCGATCATCGGCGTGGCGACCGGGTTCGCGCTGCGGGACACCCTGATCGCCCGGTTGGACGACCAGCTGGTCGACACCACGACCAGGGTGCGGCGGGACGTGCCGCCGCCGCCGTTCCCGGGCCTGGCCGACCCGCTGGAGCAGCCCGGGTTCGGCCCGGGCACGCTGGTGCTGATCAAGCACCCCGACGGCGGCACCAACGCCGAGCGGCTGGACCGGGGCAGCGGCGACCGGACCAGGCTGTCCACCGACGTCGCGGCGCTGGCCGAGGCGGTGCCCTCCGACGGCCGACCGCGCACGGTGTGGCTGGGCGAGGAGCTGGGCGACCACCGGATGGTCGCGACGACCACGCCGACCGGCACGAAGGTGATCACCGGGCTGCCGATGGCCGACGTCAACGCCACGGTGTGGCGAATGGGCTGGATCCTCGGCGGCGTGGCGCTGGCCGGCCTGGTCGCGGTGAGCCTGGCCGGCGCGCTGATCGTGCGCCGCACGCTGCGCCCGCTGGAACGGGTGGCCGCGACCGCGAGCCGGGTCGCCGAGCTGCCGCTGCACGAGGGCGAGGTGGCGCTGGCCGAGCGGGTGCCCGACGAGTACGCCGACCCCGACACCGAGGTCGGTCAGGTCGGCCTCGCGCTGAACCGGATGCTCGGCCACGTCGGCAGCGCGTTGGAGGCGCGGCACGCCAGCGAGACGAGGGTCCGGCAGTTCGTCGCCGACGCGAGCCACGAGCTGCGCACCCCCTTGGCCGCGATCCGCGGGTACGCCGAGCTGACCCGCCGCACGTCCGACGAGGTGCCGGCGCAGATCGGGCACGCCCTGCGCCGCGTCGAGTCCGAGGCGGTGCGGATGACATCGCTGGTGGAAGACCTGCTGCTGCTGGCCCGGTTGGACGCGGGACGTCCGCTGGCCCGCGAGCCGGTGGACCTGTCGCGGCTGGTGGTCGACACGGTCAGCGACGCCCGCATCGCCGGGCCGGACCACGAGTGGCGGATGGAGCTGCCGCCCGACGCCGTGGAGGTGACCGGTGACGCGCACAAGCTGCACCAGGTGCTGGCGAACCTGCTGTCCAACGCCCGCACGCACACCCCGCCGGGCACCGCGGTGACCACCACCTTGTCCACTGTGGAGGGCGGGGTGCGGGTGTCGGTGAGCGACAACGGTCCCGGCATCCCGGCCGGGTTGCAGGGTGAGGTGTTCGAGCGGTTCAGCCGGGGCGACACGTCGCGGTCGCGGGCGGCGGGCAGCACCGGGCTCGGCCTGTCGATCGTGGCCGCCGTGGTGGCCTCGCACAACGGGAGCGTGCGGCTGGCGAGCGCGCCCGGCCGGACCACGTTCACCGTGCACCTGCCGCGCTGACCGCGCGGAAGGGTTGATCGCGCACAGCCCGCTCACAGCCGGGGCACAAGGACCGCCCAGCCTCCGCCGACACGCTCGACCCCATGCGAGCGAGACTCCCCCTGTTGCTGCTGCTGACCGGGACGGCGGCGCTGTACCTGTGGCGGTTGGGCGACTCCGGTTGGGCCAACGCCTACTACTCCGCCGCCGCCCAGGCGGGCGCCGAGAGCTGGCACGCGTGGTTCTTCGGCGCGACCGACCCGGCCGGCTCGATCACCGTCGACAAGACGCCCGCGGCGACCTGGGTCATGGGGTTGTCGGCCCGGCTGTTCGGCGTCAACGCCTGGAGCATCCTGGTTCCGCAGGCGCTGATGGGCGTGGCGAGCGTCTGGCTGCTGCACGCCACCGTGCGCCGCACGTCCGGTGAGGCCGCCGGGCTGGTCGCGGGCGCGGTGCTGGCGTTGACGCCCGTGGCCGTGCTGATGTTCCGGTTCAACAACCCCGACGCGCTGATGGTGCTGCTGCTGGTCGCGGGCGCCCACTGCACGGTCCGCGCCACCGAGAAGGCCTCGGTGCGGTGGCTGGCGCTGGCCGGGGTCGCGGTGGGTTCCGCGTTCCTGGCCAAGATGCTCCAGGCGTTCCTGGTGCTGCCCGCGTTCGGCGTGGTCTACCTGGCGTTCGCGCCCGCGCCGGTGCTGCGCAAGGTGTGGCACCTGGCCGCGGCGCTGGGCGCGGTGGTCGTCGCGGGCGGCTGGTGGGTGCTGGCGGTGGAGCTGACGCCCGCCGGCTCACGACCCCACATCGGCGGCTCGCAGGCGGACAGCGTGCTGGAGCTGGCGCTGGGCTACAACGGGCTCGGCCGGTTGACCGGTGAGGAGATCGGCAGCGTCGGTGGTGGCGGCTGGGGCTCGGCCGGGTGGAGCAGGCTGCTCGGCGACGAGATGGGCGGTCAGATCGCCTGGCTGCTGCCGACCGCGCTGGTGCTGCTGGTCGCCGGGTGGTGGGCCGGGCGCGCCGCCGAACGCGTCGGGCTCGCGCTGTGGGGCGGCTGGCTGCTGGTCACCGCCGCGGTGTTCAGCTACATGAACGGCATCATCCACGCCTACTACACGGTGGCGTTGGCGCCGGCGATCGGCGCGTTGGTCGGGATCGGCGCGGTCGCGTTGTGGCGCGAGCGGCACGATCCCGTGGCGGCGGCGGCGTTGTCGGGAGCCTTGGCCGTGACGGCGCTGCAGTGCTACCTGCTGCTGCTGGACTGGTCGACCGCGTTGGCGGCGGTCGTGCTCGTCCTCGGCTTGATCGGCGCGGTGGGGCTGTTCCTCGCCGCCGCCGTGCCTGCCGTCGTGGTGGTGCCGGTGGCCGTGGTCGCCGCGCTGCTCGGACCGGGCTCGTACGCCGTGGCCACGGCCGCGACACCGCACTCGGGCGCGATTCCCAGCGCCGGTCCCGCGATGACGAACCGACCCGGCGGCCTGGTCCTCATGGGTCCTGGCGGGGCCACGAGCACCCTCCGCGGCGGTGGCGGGATGGGCGGCCTGCTCAGCGCACCGACACCGGGCGATGAGCTGGTGGGGCTGTTGCGGGACAGCGACGGCTTCACCTGGGCGGCGGCGGCCGTGGGATCGAACAACGCGGCCGGCTACCAGCTCGGCAGCGGCGAGCCGGTGATGGCCGTCGGCGGGTTCAACGGCACCGACCCGGCGCCCACGCTGGAGGAGTTCCAGGAACTGGTCCGAAGTGGACGGATCCACTACTTCCTCGGCGGCGCGCTCATGCCCGCGGAGACCGGCAGCGACGCGTCCCAGCGCATCGCCGACTGGGTCGCGGAGACGTTCACCGCGGCGGAGGTGGACGGCGTGGACGTCTACGACCTCACAGCGGGCGCACAGCGATGACACACGAGCCGCCCAGCCAAGCGCCCGAGGGTGAGCCCATGACCACGCTCACGACGACCACCGTGCTCGACGTGGTGGTGCCCGTCCACAACGAGGAACGCGACCTCGCGCCTTGCGTGCGCAAGCTGCACGCCGACCTGACGCGGACCTTCCCCTACCCGTTCCGGATCACCATCGCGAACAACGCGTCCACGGACGGCACGCGCGCCGTCGCCGACGAGCTGGCCCGGGAACTGCCCGCCGTGGCGGCGGTGCACCTGGCGGAGAAGGGGCGCGGGCGCGCGCTGAAGGCGGTGTGGACGGCGTCGGACGCCGCCGTGCTGGCGTACATGGACGTGGACCTGTCCACCGACCTGGCCGCGCTCGCGCCCCTGGTGGCGTCGTTGATCTCCGGGCACTCGGACCTGGCGATCGGCAGCAGGCTCGCCCGCGGCGCGCGGGTGGTGCGCGGGCCGAAGCGCGAGTTCATCTCCCGCTGCTACAACCTGATCCTGCGTGGCGCGCTCGCCACCCGGTTCACCGACGCGCAGTGCGGGTTCAAGGCGATCCGGGCCGACGTGGCCCGGCGGCTGCTGCCGCACGTCGAGGACACCGGGTGGTTCTTCGACACCGAGCTGCTGGTGCTCGCCGAACGGGCCGGCGCGCGCATCCACGAGGTGCCGGTGGACTGGGTGGACGACCCGGACAGCCGGGTGGACATCGTCTCGACCGCCGTGGCCGACCTGAGGGGCGTGGCCCGGGTGGCGCGCGGCCTGCTCACCGGGCGCATCCCGATCGGCGAGCTGCGCGCCCAGCTCGGCAGGCGACCGCTGGAGCCGCAGACGCCGGGCGTGCCCGCCGGGTTGTTCAAGCAGCTGGTGCGGTTCGGCGCGATCGGGGTGGTCAGCACGCTGGCCTACCTGCTGCTGTTCGTGTCGCTGCGCGGCGGGCTGGGCGCGCAGGGCGCGAACCTGGTCGCGCTGCTGCTGACCGCGATCGCCAACACCGCGGCCAACCGCCGGTTCACCTTCGGCGTGCGCGGTCGGCGCGGCGCGGGCCGCCACCAGTTCGAGGGCCTGCTCGTGTTCGCCCTCGGCCTCGCGCTGACCAGCGGCTCGCTGGCCCTGCTGCACGTGTTCGCCGCGCCGGGAGGCCCGGCCGAGCTGGTCGCGGTCGTCGGCGCCAACCTCCTCGCCACCGTGCTGCGCTTCCTGTTGCTGCGCAACTGGGTCTTCCGGCCGCGCCGTGCCGCGGAGGCCGCCTCGTGACCACACCGTCGACCCCAAGGACCCCTTCCATGACCACCGCAACCCCGACCGCGCCCGCACCCACCGCGGACGCGACACCGTCGGGACGCAACTGGACCACGCCCGCGCTGGTCGTGCTGCTGGTCGGCACGGCGGTGCTGTACCTCTGGAACATCACCGCGTCCGGCTGGGGGAACGGCTACTACGCCGCCGCCACCCAGGCGGGCGCGCAGAGCTGGACCGCGTGGCTGTTCGGCGGGCTCGACGCCGGTGGCGTGATCACGGTCGACAAGCCACCGGCCGCGCTGTGGGTGAGCGGGTTGTCCGCCCGGCTGTTCGGGTTCTCCAGCTGGACCGTGCTCGCGCCGCAGGCGATCGAGGGCGTGCTGGCCGTGTGGTTGTTGTACGCCACGGTGAAGCGCACGTCCGGCGCGGTGGCCGGGTTGATGGCGGGCGCGGCGCTCGCCGTGACACCGGTCGCGGTGCTGATGTTCCGGTTCAACCTGCCGGACGCGCTGCTGGTGCTGCTGATGGTGGCCGGCGCGTACTGCACCGTGCGGGCGTTGGAGCAGGGCTCCGGCCGGTGGCTCGCGCTGGCGGGCGTGGCGATCGGGTTCGCGTTCCTGGCCAAGATGGGTCAGGCGTTCCTGGTGCTGCCCGCGTTCGCCGCCGCCTACCTGCTGGCCGCGCCGACGACGCTGCTCAAGCGGCTGCTGCACCTGCTCGGCGCGGGTGTGGCGGTGGCCGTGTCCGCCGGGTGGTTCATCGCGCTGGTCGAGCTGTGGCCGACGGAGTCGCGTCCGTACATCGGCGGGTCGTCGAACGACTCGCTGTGGGAGCTGGCCATGGGCTACAACGGCCTCGGCCGGATCTTCGGCGGCGGCCGGGGCGTGGTCGCGGGCGGCGGGAACGCCAACATTGGCTTCGGCGGCGAGACCGGCCTCGGCCGGCTGTTCGGCGCGAGCATGGGCGGCGAGATCTCCTGGCTGCTGCCCGCCGCGCTCATCGGGGTGGTGGCGGGACTGTGGTTCACGCGCCGACTGCCGCGCACCGACCGGACCCGCGCGGCGCTCGTGCTGTGGGGGTTGTGGGTGCTGGGCAGCGGGGTCGTGTTCAGCTTCATGAGCGGCATCACGCACCCCTACTACACCGTCGCCGCCGCGCCTGGCGTCGCCGCGCTCGTCGCCATCGCCGGTCGGGAGATGTGGCGTGGCCGCCGGCACCCGCCGGTGCGCCTCACGCTGGCGGCGATGGTGGCCGCCGCCGGGTTCTGGGGCTTCGCGCTGCTCCAGCGGTTCGGCGAGTGGCTGCCCGCGCTGCGCTGGGTGGTGGCCGTGCTGACCGTGCTGGTGGCCACGGCGATCGTGATGGGCGTGCGCCGGGTCGCCGCGCTGGCGGTGGTCACCTCCGTCGCCTCCACGGCGGCGTTCGGCGTGGCCACCGCCGCCACCCCGCACGCCGGCTCCATCCCGATGTCCGGTCCGGCGTCCTACGCGGGTGACGGCGGCGGCATGGGCGGCCCGATGGGCGCGACGTCCGACGAGCTTGTCGAACTGCTCAAGGCCACCACCGGGACGTGGGCGGCGGCGACGGTGAGCGCGCAGAGCGCGGCGAACCTGTCGCTGGACTCGGGCAAGGCGGTGATCGGCATCGGCGGCTGGAGCGGCGGCGACCCCGCGCCGACGTTGGAGGAGTTCCAGCAGTACGTGGCGGACGGCCGGATCGGCTACTTCGTCACCGGCGGCATGGGCGGCGGCATGCGGGGTGAGAACGCGATCGGCGAGTGGGTCGCGGCCAACTTCGAGGCCACGACCACCGGTGAGGCGACCGTCTACAAGCTCGGCTGACGCAGGGGCGGTGCGGCGGTGGTCGGCCCGACCACCGCCTCCGTCGCGACGTACCGGGCGGGCTCGGGGTGACCGGCCCACGAGCGGTACACGATCGTGGCCGCGTACGGGACCAGGTCCCGGCCGCGACGCCACAGCCACGGGACGCCCTTCACCACCAACCACACCACGTGGTGCAAGGGCGTCACCTCGAGCCCGCCCGTGCGGGTGAGCGACACCCGGCCCGGTACCTCGCAGCCGGCTCGCGCCAACCGCGCCGCGAACGCCGCCGCCAGCCGCCGGTGCCCCGCCTCCGACGGGTGCAGCCGGTCCACCGCCCACGTGTCCGGCGAGTACGCGCCGTCCATCAGGTCCAGGTCGACGCACTCGATCCCGTGCCGCCGCACGACCGCGTCGACGATCCCGTTCAACTCCTCGATCCGCGCCCGCAACGCCCGCCGCAACGCGCCCGGCAACCGGAACACCCGGCTGTGGTCGTGGAACCGCACCGTGACGACCGCCGCCCCCGCCGACACCAGCGCGCCGACGACCGCGTCCAGGTCGACGTGCACCCGCCGCCCGTCGAAGTCGGACCGCAGGGTGTCGTTCATGCCGACCAGCACGACCGCCGCGTCCGGCCGCGCGGCCAGTGCCGCCGGCAACTGCCGGTGCCGCACCGACGCCACCCGCGCCCCCGTGAACGACACGTTGTGGTACCGCGCGTGCGGCAACGCCGCCGCGAGCAGCGCGCCGACGCCACGCCACCCACCGGGCACGGGATCACCCACGCCCACCGTCGTCGAATCACCCAGGACCACCAGGCTGCGCACCGTCTTGGCCACACGGGAACGATCGCGCAGCCACGTGACGCACCGAGGACGAACACCCCAACGCGGGCGGAATGCCGGGTACCGCGGCAGTACACCGATCCCTCATCCGCCGACCGCCGACACCCGGCCACCCGCCCGGCCACCGCCAGCCGAGCACGACCGGCCGCCAAGCCACCGAGCGAGCATCGCCGGGCCACCCGGGCCGGCAGCCGGGCCCTACCGGAACGCCGGGTAGAGCGGCAGTTCGGCGGCACGCCTGCCGTACCGCGCCACCAGCGCCGAGATCACGTCGTCGGCGTGCTCGGCGATGTGCTTCGCACCCGCGGCCAGCGCGTCGGACCGCAGCCGCACCCACCGGGCGGTCAGCACGACCACGCGCGGCGGGGAGTCGAGGGGGCGGTGGCCGGACGGCAGGGCCGAGTCCAGGCCCGGCAGGCCGCGCCACGTGCCCAGCCACACCCACAGCAGCTGCGCCTCCAGCAGCCGGGGCAGGAACACCGCGTCGTCGTCCAGGTCCGGCCACACCGACGACACCTCGGCCCGCCACGCCGCGACCATCGCCTCCGACATCCCCGCGGGCAGCCCGTAGGCGCACCAGCACGACGGGAACGGCACCCGCAGGCACGCCGCGTCGAACACGATGTCGCGCACGCACCCGCCCTCGAAGTCGAGGAACCGGACGCCCTTGCTGGTCACGAGGTGGTTGTCCGGGCACGACGTGGACGGGCTGAACGCGCGCCGGCGTGACGTGACGAACCCGCGCACGGCCTGCTCGGCGAACGCGCGCACGGACTCGGGCGTGTCGACTTCCAACGATTCAACCAGCAGCTCGGGCAGCCCGGCCAGCGCCGTGTGCACGTCCACCACGATCGGGTCGGCGCAGCACTGCGAGCCCTGGCGGCGCATCAGCGCGTCGAAGTCCGCGTCACGCCCGGCGGTCGTCGCGTGCAACCGGCCCATGGCGTGCGCCCAGGACAGCAGCCCCCGTTCGGCGGCCCGCGCGTCCGAGCCGAGCAGCTTCTCCGCGAGCCGGGGCGCCTTGCCCAGGTCCTCCAGCACGACCAGCCGCTTGGCGTTGTCCTGCGCGACCAGCTCGGGTGTCAGGCGCTCCTCGGACGGCAGCGCGGTGAGCAGCTTGTGGCTCACCACCTCGTGCGCGAACGGGTCGCGGTCGGCCACCGGCGACGGGTAGCGCTTGACCACGAGCGTGCGGGGCAGGGAGAACGGGGTGTGGGCCACCCGGACGCGGGCGACGACGGACCGGCCGGCACCCCCGAGGTCCTCGGGGTCGGCCAGCCGAACCGGTGC
Organism: Saccharothrix saharensis; assembly: GCF_006716745.1. Classification (NCBI taxonomy): domain Bacteria; kingdom Bacillati; phylum Actinomycetota; class Actinomycetes; order Pseudonocardiales; family Pseudonocardiaceae; genus Saccharothrix; species Saccharothrix saharensis. Next base: position 2,388,010 of record NZ_VFPP01000001.1, read on the forward strand.
GCCGAACCTGCCGCTCAACACCGACTGGGCCGCTGCCACCGCGTCGTCCAGCTCGGAGGGGGCAGCGTCGTCGATGTCCTGCGGGCCGGCGGTGATCTCCACGCTCATCCCCTCCGACCCTACTCCCGGTGCCGACCGTCCTGACAGAACCCGTCCGGGCACCGTGACGGTAGTGCTCACGGACCGCCCGGCTCCACCTTTTGTGGAAATCCCGTCCCGGTCAACCGCCGGCCAGCGGTCGTCCCAGGTCACGGACCTGCCCGCGGCGGTTGCGCAACGCCAGGACCAGCGCCGCCGCCATCACGACGCCGACGAGGTTCACCGCCAGTTGTGCAATCGACTGGAGGCATATGTCCCACTGGCCGAGAACGGCGGCGACCGCGGCGTAGCCGGCGGCGGGCACGGTGGTGACCGAAATGAACACCCCGACGAGGGCGGCGGACTTGGCCGACGTCATCGACAGCATCCCCGCCGACCCGGCGAGCAGCGCCACGATCAACGAGAACGGCCCGACCTCGAAGACGAAGTCGAGCTCGTGGCCGGCCAGCGCGAGGTCGGGGTCGAACAGGCCGGTGTGCGAACCGAGCCAGGTACCGATCGCGGTGATCACCATCGCCACCGGGAACCCGGCGGCCAGCGCCAGGCCGGCCCGGCGCACCAGGTCCCAGCGCCGCAGCACCAGGCCGACGGCGATGGCGGCCAGCGGCCCGAACTCCGGGCCGACGACCATCGCGCCGACCAGCGTGACGGGCGAGTCGGTGACCACGGCGACCGCCGTGAGCAGGCACGCGATGGTCAGGAACGACAGGAACGTGACGTTGAGCCGCGACTCCTCGCCGGTGCGGGCCAGCAGTTCCTCCCACACCACCGCGTCCGCGCCGTCGCCGGGTGCGGCCTCCTCGGCGCGGTCGGCCGCGTCGGACAGGGCGGTGTCGATCTGCTCCAGCGTGACGCCGCCGTCCCGGTCGACGCCCAGCTCGCACAGGGAGGCCACCACCGGGTCGGTGGCCTCCCGGGCGACGTCGCACTCCACCACGTCACCGGCCGGGTCGACGGCCGCGCCGCGCAGCACCACGACGTGCGTGACGCCGGAGTGCTCCCGCAGCGCGGCCAGCACCGCGTCGGTGCGCTCGACCGGGCAGATGGCGCGCAGGTGCAGCACGGGAGGTCGCTCGGCCCGTCCGCTACTGGGCCGGCTTCTCGGGCGCGGGCTTGAAGTCCACGCCCGCCTCCTTGCGCTGCTGCGCGGTGATCGGTGCGGGCGCGGCGGTCAGCGGGTCGTAGCCGCCGCCGCTCTTCGGGAACGCGATGACCTCGCGGATCGAGTCGTACCCGCCGAGCAGCATGGCGATGCGGTCCCAGCCGAACGCGATGCCGCCGTGCGGCGGCGCGCCGTACTTGAACGCGTCGAGCAGGAAGCCGAACTTCTCCTGCGCCTCCTCGGGCGTGATGCCCATGACCTGGAACGCCCGCTGCTGCACGTCGGCGCGGTGGATACGGATCGACCCGCCGCCGATCTCGTTGCCGTTGCAGACGATGTCGTAGGCGTAGGCCAGCGCGTTGCCCGGGTCCTCCTCGAACCGGTCGATCCACTCCGGCGTCGGCGAGGTGAACGCGTGGTGCAGCGCGGTCCACTTGCCACTGCCGACCGCGACGTCGTCGCCGATCTTGTCCACGGCCTCGAACATCGGGAAGTCCACGACCCACACGAACGACCAGGCGTTCTCGTCGATCAGGCCGACCCGGTGCGCGATCTCGACGCGGGCCGCGCCGAGCAGGGCGCGCGCGCCGTCGGGGTCGCCCGCGCCGAAGAACACGCAGTCGCCCGGGTTGGCGCCCACGGCCTTGGCCAGGCCGTCGCGCTCGGCGTCGGACAGGTTCTTGGCGACCGGGCCGCCGAGCGTGCCGTCCTCCTGGACCAGCACGTACGCCAAGCCCTTGGCCCCGCGCTGCTTGGCCCACTCCTGCCACGCGTCGAGCGTGCGGCGGGGCTGCGACGCGCCGCCGGGCATGACGACCGCGCCCACATACGCCGCCTGGAACACCCGGAACGGCGTGTCGGAGAAGTACTCGGTCAGCTCGGTCAGCTCGAGGTCGAAGCGCAGGTCCGGCTTGTCCGTGCCGTACTTGGCCATCGCCTCGGCGTAGGAGATGCGGCGGAACGGCCGGGCGATCTCGTGGTCGGCCAGACCCTGCCACAGCGCGGAGATGATCTTCTCACCGAGCGCGATCACGTCGTCCTGCTCGACGAAGCTCATCTCGATGTCGAGCTGGGTGAACTCGGGCTGCCGGTCGGCGCGGAAGTCCTCGTCGCGGTAGCAGCGGGCGATCTGGTAGTACCGCTCCAGGCCGCCGACCATCAGCAGCTGCTTGAACAGCTGCGGCGACTGGGGCAGCGCGTACCAGGAGCCGGGGCGCAGGCGCGCGGGCACCAGGAAGTCGCGCGCGCCCTCGGGGGTGGAGCGGGTCAGCGTGGGGGTCTCGACCTCCACGAAGTCCTCCGCGTGCAGCACCTCGCGGGCGATCCGGTTGGCCTCGCTGCGCAGCCGCATGGCCTTGGCCGGGCCGCTGCGGCGCAGGTCGAGGTAGCGGTGGCGCAGGCGCGCCTCCTCGCCGACCTCCAGGTGCTCGTCGAGCTGGAACGGCAGCGGCGCGGCCTCGTTGAGCACCTCGAGCTCACTGGCGTAGACCTCGATCTCACCGGTGGGCAGGTCGGGGTTCTCGCTGCCCTCGGGGCGGCGGGTCACGTCGCCGACCACCTTGACCACGAACTCCGAGCGCAGCTTGTGCGCCCGTTCGGCCATCTCGCCCTCGCGGAAGACGACCTGCGCCACGCCGGAGGCGTCCCGGAAGTCGATGAAGATCACGCCACCGTGATCGCGCCTGCGGGCCACCCACCCGGTCAGGGTGACGGACTGCCCGGCGTGCTCGGCGCGGAGCTTCCCGGCCTCGTGCGTGCGCATCACGGGAACTGCTCTCCTCGGTGTTCGCTATCTCTGGGGTCAGCTCGACTGGCGGCTGGTCGTCAAAGGCTAGCCAACGACCCGCTGCCCGACGCCACCAGGTTTCCCGTCGTGGAAGACCACCACGCGCAGGCCGGCGAAGTTGACGGTTGTGGCGACGCCCTGCGCGGCCAGCCACGCCACCACGTATTCCACCCGAATGGGTGGCAACAGGTGCAATGCGAGCGCGTTGACCAATACGTTGACGAGAAATGTGCTGAGGTACAGCAGGGCGAACCCCGAGACCTGCCGCACACCCCCAGCGGAGACACCGAACGTGAACCGTCGATTGAGGAAGAACGCCGCCGTGGTGCCGAGCGCGAAACTGGCCGCCTTGGCGGCGTGCACCCACACCCCCGATGCGAGCAGCGCGCTGTAGCTGCCGTAGTCGATCAGCGCGCACACAGCTCCCACCAGCACGAACACGACCGCTTGACGGGTCACGCCACCGTTTCGCGCCACCGTCCCACCACCTCCCGAATGGAATTCCAGTGTCCGTTGGTCCGCGCCGATGCTAGCCAGGCTCTCCGGTTGGGGGCGGACCGCGCCGACGGTCGCGCGGCTCGTTTCCCCACGCGATTTCGAAGGTGTCGCGGACATCGTGAAGAAGTCCCGCGAACGGGGTGTCATCGCGCGCGGCCTGGGCCGCAGTTACGGCGACCCGGCGCAGAACGCGGGGGGCGTCGTGCTGGACATGACCTCTTTCGACCGCATTCGCCGGGTCGACGCGGACGAAGGCCTGGTCGACGTCGAGGCCGGGGTCTCGTTGGACGCGCTGATGCGGGCGCTGCTGCCGCTCGGGCTGTGGCCACCGGTGCTGCCGGGGACGCGCCAGGTCACGGTGGGCGGCGCGATCGCCGCCGACGTGCACGGCAAGGGGCACCACGTCGCGGGCAGCTTCGGCGACCACGTGCGGTCGCTCGACCTGCTCACCGCGGACGGCTCGGTCCGCACGCTCACGCCGGACGGCGAGGGTTCGGCGTTGTTCTGGGCGACCGTCGGCGGCATGGGCCTGACCGGCGTGGTGCTGCGGGCGACGCTGCGCGTCGTGCCGGTGGAGACCTCGTACTTCGTGGTGGACACCGAGCGGGTGGCCGACCTGGACGAGCTGCTGGAGCGGCAGTCCGCCGACGACGACCGGTACGCCGAGTCGGTGTCGTGGTTCGATGCCACGGCCACCGGGCCGCGCCTGGGCCGGGGCGTGCTGACCAGGGCGAACCACGCCCGCCTCGACGAGCTGCCGAAGAAGCTGCGCCACGCACCGCTGGCGTTCGACGCGCCCCGGCTGTTCACCGTGCCGGACCGGTTGCCGTCCGGGTTGCTCAACCGGGTGACCGGCCGTGCCTTCAGCGAGCTCTGGTACCGCAAGTCGCCCACGAGGTCCGGGCGGGTGCAGAACATCACGCAGTTCCTGCACCCGCTCGACGTGATCGGCGAGTGGAACCGCGGCTACGGCCCGCGCGGGTTCCTGCAGTACCAGTTCGCCGTGCCGTTCGCGGCGGTCGACGTGGTCCGGGAGGTGGTCGGGCGGATCTCCGCGTCCGGCCACGTCTCGGCCCTCAACGTGCTCAAGCGGTTCGGGCCGGGCAACCGCGCGCCGCTGTCGTTCCCCATGCCCGGCTGGACGCTGTGCGTCGACCTCCCGGTGCGGCCGGGTCTCGGCCGGCTGTGCGACGAGCTGGACGACCTGGTGCTCGGCGCGGGTGGGCGGCACTACCTGGCCAAGGAGTCGCGGACCACGGCCGAGGCCGTCCGCCGCGGCTACCCCCGGTTCGAGGAGTGGCGCGCGGTGCGCGCCTCGGTCGACCCGGACGGCGTCTTCGTCTCCGACATGTCCAGGAGGTTGAACCTGTGATCGACGCGGTGGGCAATCCGCAGAGCCTGCTCGTGCTGGGCGGCACGTCCGAGATCGCGCGGGCGGTGGTGCGGCGCTACACCGGCGCGCGCACCCCGCGCGTCGTGCTCGCCGCCCGGCCCTCGGGCCGCCGTGACGAGGCGGTGGCGGAACTGGCGGCGGCGGGCGTGCCGGTGACCGCGGTGGACTTCGACGCGCGGGACGTCGGCAGCCACGCGGCCGTGCTCGACAAGGCCTTCGCCGACGGCGGGATCGACGTGGCGCTGGTGGCGTTCGGCGTGCTGGGTGACGCCGAGCGCGCCTGGCAGGACCACGAGGCGGCGCTCGAACTGGCCGGGGTCAACTACACCGGCGCGGTGTCGGTGGGCGTCGGGCTCGCCGAGCGGCTGCGCGAGCAGGGGCACGGCGTGATCGTCGCCCTGTCGTCGGTGGCGGGCGAGCGGGTGCGGCGGTCGAACTTCGTCTACGGCTCGACCAAGGCCGGGATGGATGCGTTCTACCAGGGGCTGGGCGAGGCGCTGCGCCCCCACGGCGTCACGGTCACGGTGGTGCGGCCGGGGTTCGTGCGCACCAGGATGACCGCCGGGCTGCGGCCGGCACCGCTGTCGAGCACCGCCGACCAGGTGGCCGAGGTGGTCGTGAACGCGGTGCGCGACCGGCGCGAGCTGGTGTGGGCGCCCGCGTCGTTGCGGGTGGTGATGTCCGCGCTGCGGCACCTGCCGCGCGCGGTGTTCCGGCGGTTGCCGGCATGACCGCGACGACCACGCCCGAACGACTCACCGCCCGGTCGACGCGGCCACGTCGTCCGCTGCGCGCGCGTTCGGCCCTGCCGGTGGCCGCGGGCACGGCGTTGATCACCGCGCACGGTGCGCTGTACGGCAACTGGCTGGTGGACGACGCGGCGATCACGTTCGCGTACGCGCGCAGCGTGACCGAGGGCGCCGGTCCGGTCCTGCAACCCGGGGCCGCCCCGACCGAGGGGTACTCGAACCCGGCGTGGCTGGCGGTGCTGGCGCTCGGCAGGCTGGTCGGGCTGTTCGACCGGGGAGCGGTCCTCGGCCTGCCGGATCACGTGCTGTTCCCCAAGGCGGTGGCGGTGCTGTGTTGCGCCGGCGTGCTGCTGGCCTGTCACACGGCCGCGCGCCGGGTGTTCCGCCGGCCCGGCCTGGTGACCCTGGCGTTCGGCGCGGTGCTCGCGGTGGTCCCGTCGTTCGTGATCTGGACGTTCTCCGGGTTGGAGAACCCGCTCTACGCGCTGGTGACGTGCTGGCTCGCGGTCGTGCTGTTCCTGGGGGTGCGGGACGACCGGCTGCTGTCCCGGCGGGTGGCGGTGCTGGTCGGGGCGTTGGCCGCGCTGGCCGCGCTGACGCGTCCGGACGGGCTGGTCTACGCGGGCGCGTACCCGCTGCTGGTGCTGGTGACGTTGCGCCGGGCGGGGTCGGCGGTGGCGGCGCGGTCGGTGGCGTTGTCGGTGGTGGCGTTCCTGGTGCCGTTCGGCGCTTACGTGGCGTGGCGGCGGGTGGAGTTCGGCCGGTGGCTCTCGCTGCCCGCGACGGCGAAGAGCCAGGAGCCGCCGGACCTCGCGCGCTTCACCCGGGTCGGCGAGCTCGTGCAGTACACCGGTGCGCCGGCGGTCCTGGTGCTGGCGGTGTGCGTGGGGGTGGTGCTGGCGCGGGGGTGCGTGCTGCGGTCGGGGTTGGTCGCGCTGCTCGTGCCGTTCGGGTTGTCGATGGTGGCGTTCGCGGTGCTGGCGGAGGACTGGATGGGGCAGCTGCGGTTCGCCACGCCCGTGTGGGTGCTCGGCGCGTTGGTCTCGGTCTTCGCGGCGGCGCGGGTGCTGGGGCGGGGCACGGCGCGGCGGCGCGTGGTGCTGTCGGCGGTCCTCACCGCCGCGCTCCTGCCGACGGCGGCCCAGTTCACCGCCGCGGCGCAGGGGTTCCGCACCGCGCCGACGGTGCCCCTGTGCGCGGTGGCCGATCAGTTCGGGCGCGGCTTCAACGGCTGGAGGTGGTCGACCTGGCCGGGCTGGCCGAATCCCGGATCGCCGACCTCTGGGACGCCCACGACATGGCCGGGATCCGCGACTACGCGTTCGACCGGGTCAAACCGACGTTCATCCACTCGCACGGCTACTGGTCGCAGGCGACCGGCATCGTCGCGGACCCGCGGCTCGCGGCGGACTACCACGTGATCTCGGCCGGCCCGGTGGCCGAGGACTGGGTGCGCCGGGACGCCGTGCCCGACGCCGGGGCGCTGATCGCGGTGCGCGACTACGTGCGCGACCACGTGGCCCGTGCCCAGCAGGAGCGGGCACGGGCGCCGCGCGGCCGGTGCGGCCCGACCCTGCGCCCCGGCCGGCTGCCCGGATGACCACCGACCGCCACCGACCGCCGACGTCACCACCCGCAGGAGGCTTGCCATGGTCGCCGAGATCACTGTCCTGAGCCAGGTGCAGCGAGCGCTCGGCCACCGGCTGGTGGTGGCCTCGGCACGCGGCGTGTCGTGGTTCGGCGAGCACGGCGCCGGCTGGCTGGCGCTCGGGCTCGCCGGCGCGGCCCTGGACCGGCGGCAGCGTCGGGAGTGGTTGGTCGCCACGGTCGGGGTCGCCGGGTCGCACGCCGCCGCCATCGCGGTCAAGCGGGTGGTCCGGCGGCAGCGTCCGGACGACGAGTCGGTGCGCGTGCTGGCCGGGACGCCCAGTCGGCTGAGCTTCCCGTCCGCGCACGCGGTGTCGACGGCCGCCGCCGCGGTCCTGTTCTCGCGGCTCACCGGTCGGCGGCTGGAACCGGTGCTCGTGCCGCCGATGCTCCTGTCACGCCTCGTGCTCGGCGTGCACTACCCCACCGACGTGGCGGCGGGCGCGGCGTTGGGTGCGGTGCTCGGCCGGTTGGTCCGGCGCGAGCTGGACGGAGCGGCGGGATGAGCGCCGGGATGAGCGGGACCGCCACCCGGCCGGCCGGCACGATCACCGGGCTGGTCCGCGCGACCCGACCGCACCAGTGGGTGAAGAACTTCCTCGTGCTGGCCGCGCCGTTCGCCGCGAACCGGCTGGGCGAGCCGGCCGTGCTGCTGCACACCGGCTTGGCGCTGGCCGCGTTCTGCCTCGCCGCCTCGGCGGTGTACCTCGTCAACGACGTGATCGACGTGGCCGCCGACCGGGCCCACCCCACCAAGCGGTACCGACCGGTCGCGGCGGGGGTGGTCCCGCCGCACGCGGCGTGCGGCGCGGCGGCGGCGCTGTTCGCCGGAGCCGTCGGCGTCGCGCTGTGCTCCGGTCCCCCGCTGGTCGTGGTGATCGCCGTCTACTGCGTCGCGCAGTTGGGCTACTGCCTCGCGTGGAAGCACCAGCCGGTGATCGACCTGTGCATCGTCGCGTCGGGCTTCCTGCTGCGCGCCATCGCGGGCGGCATCGCGGCCGGTATCCCCTTGTCGCAGTGGTTCCTGCTGGTCACGGCCTTCGGCTCGCTGTTCATGGTGGCGGGCAAGCGGTACGCCGAGATCGTGCTGTACGAGCGCACGGGTGCGGAGATCAGGGCGTCGCTGCGCCGCTACTCGGCCAGCTACCTGCGGTTCGTGTGGGCCACCGCGGCCGCGATCATGATCCTCGCCTACGCGCTGTGGGCGTTCGAGATGCGCGAGCGGGCCGACTACGACTCCGGTTGGGCGATGCTGTCGATCGTGCCGTTCGTGGTGGGCGTGCTGCGGTACGCGGTCGACGTGGACGGCGGCGGCGCGGGTGAACCGGAGCGGATCGCACTGCGCGACCACGTGCTCCAGGTGATCGGCGTCTGCTGGGTGGCGTCGCTGATGTTGTCGATCCACGTGTGAGAGCGGCGGCCCTCCCCCCTCAGCCCACCTACCGGGACTGCCCCCCGGGCCGCCGCGGTGCCAGTGTGCGTCGGTCGGCTGAACGAACGTTGAGCGGATCGTTAACGCGCAGGTCGGAGCACGCGAACGGCCGGGGCCGCCCCTCGGAGAGGGACGGCCCCGGCTCACGTGGTGCGCGATCAGGCGGAGGGCGCCAGGTAGAGCAGGCGGTTCGGGGAACCGGAGCCCGGGCTGGTCACCTTGCTCGGGGTCGACTGGCCGACCAGGTAGCTGGCGACCTGGGCCGGGGTGGCCGAGCGGTTGCCCTGCAGGTAGCGGGCCGCGGCGCCGGCGACGTGCGGCGTCGCCATCGAGGTGCCGCTGATGGTGTTGGTGGCGGAGTCGCTGGTGTGCCACGCCGAGGTGATCGACGAGCCCGGCGCGAAGATGTCCAGCACCGAGCCGTAGTTCGAGTAGCTGGCGCGGGCGTCGGTGTTGGTGGTCGCGCCGACCGTGATGGCCTCGCTCACGCGGGCCGGGGAGTAGTTGGACGCGTTGGCGTTGCTGTTGCCCGCCGCGAGGGCGTAGGTGACGCCCGCCGCGATCGACCGGCGCACGGCCGCGTCGATCGTGGTGGACGCGCCGCCGCCGAGGCTCATGTTGGCCACGGCCGGCTTGATGTGGTTGTTGGTCACCCAGTCGATGCCCTCGACGACGTCGGCCGTGGTGCCGCTGCCGGCGTTGTTGAGCACGCGCACGCCGTAGATCGTGGCGCCCTTGGCGACGCCGTACTGGCTGCCCGCGATGGTGCCGGCGACGTGCGTGCCGTGGCCGTTGCCGTCCTGGGCGACGCTGTCGTTGTCCACGGCGTCGTAGCCGTTGCGGGCCCGGCCGCCGAAGGTGCTGTGGCTGATCCGCACGCCGGTGTCGATGACGTAGACGTTCACGCCCGAGCCGGTGGACGTGTAGCTGTAGGCGGAGTCCAGCGGCAGGTTGCGCTGGTCGATCCGGTTGATGCCCCACGAGGGCGGGTTGGTCTGCGTGGCCTGCGTGGTGAAGACCTGGTCCTGCTCGACGTACTCGACGGCCGGGTTGGCCGCGAGCCGCTTCGCCGCCGCCTCGGGCAGCGACACGGTGAAGCCGTTGAGCGCGCTGCGGAACACGGTGTCGACCTTGCCGCCGTACTGGCCCGCGAGGCTCTCGGCGGACGCGGCGGAGCCGTCCTTGAGCTTCACGATGAAGTGGTTCTGGACCTTGTGGGCGGCGTCGGCGGCGCGGATCTCGCCCTCGGCGGCCTGCGCCGGGGCGGCCAACAGGGAGGTCGCGGTGACGGCGAGCGCCGTCGCCCCGACCCCGGCCAGGAACCGGACCTGTCGTGACTGTCGCATGCGGGATTCCGTTCTTTCCAACGGTGACCCCAACGCACCCCGAGGAGCTTCGCAGGGCTCGGGGGTGACATTGGGCCACCTTGCCCTCGCTGACAGTCACCAACGTAGGCAACGGATGCGTTAACTCGGAAGTGTGAACATTTGCCAGTTGAACCCACGCCGTTAATAAACCGCCTGACCTGCGGGTTCCCATAATCCGAGAGCACGCGCGTGACGGCGGCGCTACCGTCCGGACATGCGTTTGGAACCGGTCACCGAGGACAACTACCGGGCCGTCATCGGCCTGGAGGTCCACGAGGAGCAGCGGGCGTTCGTCGCGACGAACCTGAAGTCGATCGCGGACGCCTGGATCTACCGCCCGAAGTTGCAACCCCTTGCGCTGTTCAGCGGAGAGGAGCTGGTCGGGTTCACCCTCCTCGAACGCGACCGGCCGGAGGTGCTGCACATCGTGCGCTTCATGATCGACCGGCGCGCGCAGGGCCGCGGCCTCGGCCGCAAGGGCCTGGCCGCGATCGCCGACGTGGCGCGCTCCGAGGGCCGCACCGACCTGGTGCTGAGCGTCGTGCCGGGCAACGCGGTGGCGCGCGGCCTGTACGCGGCGTTCGGCTTCGCCGACACCGGCGAGGTGGACGGCGGCGAGCTCGTGATGCGCCACGTGCTCGCCCCGTCGACCCAGGCTCAGGCCCACCTCGCGGAGCAGTAGCTCAGCGGGTCGGCGACCAGTACAGCAACCGGCCCCACGACAGCGGTGTCGCCTCGGTGACCACCGCCGAGTGCACCTGCGCGGGCGTGGCGGTCGGGTTGAGCTGGAGGTACCGCAGCGTCACGCCCGTGACGTACGCGGTGGACAGCGACGTGCCGCTGAGCGTGTTGGTGGCGGTGTCGCCGGTGTGCCACGCCACGGTGATGTTCATGCCGTAGGCGTAGACGTCGACCACCGAGCCGTAGTTGGAGAACGTGGTCCGCGTGTCGGTTCGGGTGGCCGCGCCCGACGTCAGCGCCTCCCGCACGCGGGCGGGCGAGTAGTTGGCCGCGTCGGCGTTGCTGCCGCCCGCGGTGACCGACGCGGTGACGCCCGCGGCGATCAGCCGGCGGACCGCGTCGTCCACCGCGGTCGACGCGCCGCCGCCCAGGCTCAGGTTGGCCGACGCCGGCTTGACGTGGTTGCGCGCCACCCAGTCGATGCCCGCGATCACGCCCGCGGTCGTGCCGCTGCCGGAACCGTTGAGCACCCGGACGCCGCACACCAGGGCCTGCTTCGCGACACCGTTCACCCGGCCCGCGATGAGGGAGGCGACGGCCGTGCCGTGCCCGTTGTCGTCCTGCGGCACGGTGTCGTTGTCGACCGCGTCGTAGCCCGCGCACGTGCGACCGGCGATCTCGGTGTGGGTGGTGCGCAGCCCGGTGTCGATGACGTACGCGCGGGTGCGCGCACCGGTCGACGTGTAGCTGTAGTTGCCGTCGGTGGGCAGCGCGCGCTGGTCGATCCGGTCGAGGCCGAACGGCGCGTTGGTCTGGGTGGTGTGCGCCCGCACGACCTGGTCCTGCTCGACGTAGTCGACGGCCGGGTCGGCGGCCAGCCGGCGGGCCTGCTTCGCGGTCATCGTCGCGGCGAAGCCGTGCAGCGCCGGGAACGACCGGGTGACGCGGCCGTCGAGCCGGGCGGTGACCGCGTCGGCGGCGGCCACGTCCTTCAGCTTGACGACGTAGCTGCCGGGCACGGCGGTGGCCGAGCCCGCGTGCAGCACCACGCCTTCGGCGTGCGCCGGTGCGGTGAGGGTGACGGCGGCCAGGGCGGCTACGCCCAGGCCGGACAGCAGTGTGCGCATGGCGGGTCCTTTGCAGGGGAAGGGACGTGACTACCGCGTGGGCGACCAGTGCAGGAGCCGGCCACCCCAGGGCAGCGGGCCCGGCTTGGTGAGTTCGGTCTGCACCAGGGCCGGGGTGGCGGCGGGGTCGATCTGGAGGAACCGGGCGGCGACACCGCTGACGAAGCCGGTCGCCATCGACGTGCCGCTGAGCGTGGCGGTGGCGGTGTCGCTCGTGTGCCACGCCGACGTGATGGCGACACCGGGCGCGTACAGGTCCACGCCGCTGCCGTAGTTGGAGAACGGGGCCCGGGCGTCGGTCTGCGTGTGGGCCCCGGACGTGACGGCTTCGGCGACCCGGGCGGGCGAGGTGTTGCCGACGTTGCCGTTGCTGCTGCCCGCCGTGACGGACGCGGTGACGCCGGACGCGATCAGCCGCCGGACCGCGTCGTCCAGGGCGACCGAAGCGCCGCCGCCCAGGCTCAGGTTCGCCACGGCGGGGCGGCGGGCGTTGAGCCGCACCCAGTCCACGCCCGCCATGACGCCGGCGATCGTGCCGCTGCCCCGCGCGTCGAGCACGCGCACACCGACGACCCGAGCGCCCTTGGCGGCGCCGTACGTGCTGCCGGCGATCAGGGCGGCGACGTGCGTGCCGTGCCCGTTGTCGTCCTGGGCGACGGAGTCGTTGTCCACGGTGTCGGTGCCGTGCCCGGCCCGGCCGCCGAACTCGACGTGCGTGACGCGGATGCCGGTGTCGATCACGTACGCGGTGACGCCCGCGCCCGTGGTGGTGTAGCCGTACGTGGTGTCCAGCGGCAGGGCGGGCTGGTCGATCCGGTCCAGGCCCCACGGCGCGTTGGGCTGCGTCGAGTGCGCGTGCACGACCTGGTCCTGCTCGACGTAGGCGACCGCGGGGTCGGCGGCGAGCCGACGAGCCTGCTTCGGGGTGAGGGAGGCGGCGAAGCCGCCGAACGCGGCGAACCTGCGGGTGACCCGCCCGTCGAGCGCGGCCGTCACGGCGTCGGCCGCGGCCGGGTCCTCGAGCTTGACGATGTAGCTGCCGGGCACGGCGGTGGGTGAGCCCGCGTGCAGGACGACGCCCTCGGCGTGGGCGGGCGCGGGGAGCAGGGCCCCGATCAGCAAGGTCGGGGTCAGGGCGGCCACGGCGAGGCCCGGTAAGAGCTTGCGCATACGGCTTTCCTCTGCGGGGTAAGGGATCCCCGGCGCGGATCACGCGCGGGACTGCCAGTGTGGCCGACTCCGCCGCGCCGGTGGTCGTCCGATCGGGCGGTCGGTTCGGTCGCCCGACCGCCCGACGGTTCCGACCGGCCGGAACCGCACAACGGCGGAGAAGCGTCGCGACGGCGACCGACAACGTGATTGAGAAGCGATTCAACGCTGTGGAGAAAATACGGTCGGAGGCCCCGTCGAAACGAGAGGCCGGCGCGTCCGCGCCCACTGCGCAGAAGTTCTCCGGGGTGAGTATGTAACCGTTGGGCCCGATCCTCGCCCCACCGACCCGGCGGATGTCACCCCCGCGTGCCGCGACCGAGCCCACGACCAGCGCGGACACCGGTGCTACGGTCATTGCGGCACGGGTCAACGTGACCTTCGGCATAGGGGTTGCGCAACCCGGGCCGGGAACGGTCGCCGACGCCGGATTGCGATCGCGGTCGAAGCCCTCCCCCACCGGGGTGTGCCGTGCATCACCCCACGTACCCAAGGCCATAGCCCGGTCCGCGTACCGGGACGGGGCCGGATGACCGAGCGCGGTGCGGCGATCGAGGGTACCGGGCTCTTCACAGCGCTGCTGTTAATGAGAATTCAAACATTCCACAGCGGACCGGATTTTGCCGTCCGATTCGGTCAAATTCATGGCGGGAAACCCGATCGGCTGTACCGCGCCGGCGATTTCGCACGATAACGTCGCTCGCCTTGTCCTTGGGAGAACGGAGCGAAGATGCCTACGCCAGTCGTCGGACCGGAATCGCGGACGCGCGATCCCCGACGGATCGAAGCGGGGGCCGACCCCTTCGCGGACGCATTGCGTGCGGCGATCCGCGCCAAAGGGCTCAGCCTGGAACGCATCCAGCACAAGCTGCGCACGCGGGGCGTCGCGGTCAGCATCGCCGCGCTGAGCTACTGGCAGTCCGGTCGCCGGCGGCCGGAACGACCGGACTCGCTCACCGCCGTCAGCCACCTGGAGGAGATCCTCGACGTCGGTTCGGGCGGGCTGAGCTCGCTGCTCGGGCCGCCGCGGCCACGCGGCAAGGCCCGGCCCAGGACGCGCGTGTCCGGCCCGGAGGGGTGGGTCGGCGAGAGCGACTACGCGACCATCGCGGAGTTGCTGGCCGACGTCGACACCAGCACCGACCAGGACCTGACCCGGCTGAGCCTGCGCGACCAGGTGGAGCTCGCGATGGACGGCAGCACCCGCCGGGTGCGCTCCCGACAGGTGCTGCGCGCCGAGCGCTCCGGCGTCGACCGGGTGCTGCTCGGCTACGACACCCGCCTGCCCGGCGACCCGCTGCCGGTCATCGGCACGCTGCGGTCGTGCCGGTTGGGACGGGTGTCCGCCGACCCGCGCAACGGCCTGATGGTCGCCGAGCTGCTGCTCGACCGACCGCTGCGGCGGGGCGAGCGGACCGCCGTCGAGTACGAGCTGATCCACGTCGCACCGCACCACCCGACGTTCGACAACACGCACTCGCGGCGCTTCCGCCACCCCGTGCGCGAGTACGTCCTGGAGGTCAGGTACGACTCACGGTGCCGCCCCGTGCGTTGTGAGCAATTCACGACCGGTCTGACCGGTGAAGAACCAACCGACGTGCGCGAGACCCCGGTGGACACGTGGGGCTACGCGTACGCGGTCGCGCTCGACTTCGGTCCCGGCGTGGTCGGACTGCGCTGGGAATGGGCCTGACTCAATAGGAGCGCGGCAACTTCAACGTGTGCTGCGCCACGAAGTTCAGGATCATTTCCCGGCTGACCGGGGCGATGCGGGACAGCCGGGACGCGGCCAGCATGGCGCCCAGTCCGTACTCGGACGACAGCCCGTTGCCGCCGTGGACCTGGATGGCCTGGTCCACCGCCCCCGCCACCGCCTCCCCCGCCGCGTACTTGGCCATGTTGGCCGCCTCACCAGCAGCCCGGTCCTCCCCAGCGTCGTAGAGAGCCGCGGCTTTCTGGGTCATCAGCCTCGCCAGCTCGACCTGGATCGCGCACTGGGCCAGCGGGTGCGCGATGCCCTGGTGCGCGCCGATCGGCGTGTCCCAGACGGTCCTGGTGCGGGCGTACTCGCTCGCCTGGTCGAGTGCGCGGCGGGCCATGCCGGTGGCGAACGACGCCGCCATGATCCGCTCCGGGTTGAGCCCGGCGAACAACTGGGCCAGTCCCGCGTCCTCGGTGCCGACCAGCGCGTCCAGCGGCAGGCGCACGTCGTCGAAGAAGCAGGTGAACTGCTTCTCCGGCGACAGCACCTCCATCGGGATGTGCTGGTGGGTGAAGCCGGGCGCGTCCGTCGGCACGATCAGCAGGGAGGGGAGCAGCCGCTGGCCTCTCGCGTCCACGTGACGCGCGACCACCATGACCGCCTCCACCTCGTCCACGCCCGAGATGTACGTCTTGCCGCCCTTGAGCACCCACTCGTCACCCTCGCGGTGCAGCGCGGTGGCGAGCTTGTGGGAGTTGGAGCCCGCGTCGGACTCGGTGATGGCGAACGCCATCTTCGTGGTGCCGTCGGCGAACCCGGGCAACCACCGCCGCTTCTGCTCGGCCGTGCCGAACCGGGCGATCACGGTGGCGCAGATGGCCGGCGAGACGACGGTCAGCAGCAGCGGGCAGCCCGCCCTGGCCAGTTCCTCGCACACGGCGGCCAGGTCGCCGATCCCGCCGCCACCGCCGCCGTACTCCTCGGGCACGGCCACGCCGAGGTAGCCGAGCCGGCCCGCCTCGGCCCACAGCTCGTCGGTCTTCTCCCCCGCCCTGGCCTTGGCGGTGAAGTACTCGTGGCCGTACCCGCCGGCGAGGTCGGCGACCGCTTGGCGCAACGCCCGTCGTTCCGCGCTCTCGGTGAAGTTGATGGTCACGACGCCTCCACAACCGCGAGCACGTCGCCCGCGTCGACCTGTTGACCTGCCCGCACCAGCACTTCCGCGACCGCGCCGCCGGTGGTGGCCAGCACGCGATGCTCCATCTTCATCGCTTCCAGCACCAGCAGCTCCGCGCCCGCCTCGACCCGCTGCCCCGGCTCGACGGCCACCCGCACCACCGTGCCGGGCATGGGTGCGACCGTGGCGCCCTCGGCCACCTTGGCCTCCGGTTCGGGGAAACGGGGACGGACTTCGAGCGACACCGCGCCCACTTCCACCCGGTGCCCGTACACCGCGACCGGGTACGTCGTGCGGACGCCGTCGCGCTCGAACGTCACCTCGCCCGGCGACGCCGCGACCACCACCACGGGAAGGCTCGTCTGGACGCCCGCGCGGGTGTGCCGGTAGTCGACCTCCACCACGTCGCCGCCGTGCTCGAACGCGGTGCGCTGCGGCTGGGACGGGACGTTGCGCCAGCCCGGCGGCAGGTCGGTGCGCCGCCGTTCGGCCAGGGCCAGGGCGGCGGCCAGCGCGTGGGGCCGCACGTCGACCGGCTCCGGAGTGGTGAGGCCGTGCTGGTCGAGGAAACCGGTGTGGGTGCGGCCCGCGCCGAACTCCGGGTGCCGCAGCGTGCGCACGAGCAGGTCGCGGTTGGTGACCAGGCCGTGCACCTCGGCGCGGTCGAGCGCGGCGGCGAGCTTGCGGACGGCGGCGTGCCGGGTCGGCGCCCACGCGATCACCTTGGCCAGCATGGGGTCGTAGTGCACGCCCACCTCGCTGCCGTCCTCGACACCGCTGTCGACCCGCACACCGGCCGGCACGGCGAACCGGTGCAGGGTGCCGCTCGCGGGCCGCCAGTCGTGCGCCGGGTCCTCGGCGTACAGGCGGGCTTCGACGGCGTGGCCGTGCGGGGTCGGCGGCTCGGCGGGCAGGTGGGCGCCCTCGGCGATGGCGAGCTGCCAGGCGACCAGGTCGACGCCGAACACCTCCTCGGTGACCGGGTGCTCCACCTGGAGGCGCGTGTTGACCTCCAGGAAGTGGAACGAGCCGTCGTCGGTGAACAGGAACTCCACCGTGCCCGCGCCGACGTAACCGATGGCCCGAGCGGCCTTCGTGGCGGCGTCGACCAGCCGTTCCCGGACCGGCGGCGTCACGGCCGGGCTCGGCGTCTCCTCGACGATCTTCTGGTGGCGGCGCTGGATGGAGCACTCCCGCTCGCCCAGCGCCCACACCGTGCCGTGCGCGTCGGCGAGCACCTGCACCTCGACGTGCCGGGCGTGCTCCAGCAGCGGTTCGCAGAACACCGTGCCGTCGCCGAACGCGGACTCGGCCTCGCGCCGGGCGGCGGCCACCTGGTCGGCCAGCTCATCGGCGGACCGGACAACCCTCATGCCCCGCCCACCACCACCGGCCGAGGCCTTGACCAGCAGCGGGAACTCGTCGGCCGACTCGGGGTCGAGCTCGGGCAGCACCGGCACGCCGGCCGCGGCCATCCGCTCCTTCGCCGCGACCTTCGAGCCCATCGCCTCGACGACCTCCGGGGCCGGCCCGACCCAGGTGAGCCCGGCGTCGAGCACCGCTCGCGCGAACGAGGCGTTCTCGGACAGGAACCCGTAGCCGGGGTGCACCGCGTCCGCGCCGGCGGCGAGGGCGGCGGCCACCAGCGCGTCACCGCGCAGGTAGGTCTCGGCGGGCGTGGCGCCGGGCAGCCGCACGGCCGCGTCGGCTTCGCGGACGTGCGGCGAGCGCTCGTCGGGGTCGGAGAACACGGCGACCGGCGAGATGCCGACCTCGCGGCACGTGCGGATCACGCGACGCGCGATCTCACCCCGGTTGGCGATCAACAGCCTGCGGATCATCGCGCCCTCACATCCGGAAGACGCCGTAGGCCTCGGCGCCCTTGATCGGTCCGCTGTGGATCGCCGACAGGCACAGGCCCAGCACGGTGCGGGTGTCGCGCGGGTCGATCACGCCGTCGTCGTAGAGGCGGCCGGAGAGGAAGGCGGCCACCGACTGCTGCTCGATCTGGTCCTCCACCATCCGGCGCATGGCCTCGTCGTGCTCGTCGTTGTAGTCCTGGCCCTTCGCGGCGGCGGCCTGGCGCGCCACGATCGACAGCACGCCGGCCAACTGCTTGGGCCCCATCACGGCCGACTTGGCGTTGGGCCAGGTGAACAGGAACCTCGGGTCGTAGGCCCGGCCGCACATGCCGTAGTTGCCCGCGCCGTAGGACGCGCCCATCACGACGGTCAGGTGCGGCACGCGGCTGTTCGACACCGCGTTGATCATCATCGCGCCGTGCTTGATGATCCCGCCCTGCTCGTACTGCGCGCCGACCATGTACCCGGTCGTGTTCTGCAGGAACAGCAACGGCGTGTCGCTCGCGTTGGCGAGCTGGATGAACTGCGCGGCCTTCTGCGCCTCCTCGCTGAACAGCACGCCGCGCGCGTTGGCCAGCACCCCGACCGGGTACCCGTGCAGGTCGGCCCACCCGGTGACCAGGCTGGTGCCGTAGTCGGGCTTGAACTCGTCGAACCGCGACCCGTCCACGATCCGGGCGATCACCTCGCGCGGGTCGAACGGCACGCGCAGGTCCGTCGGCACCAGCCCGAGCAGGTCCTCCTCGTCGTGCAGCGGCGGCTCGACGGCCTTCGGCGCGGGGCCGAGCTTGCGCCGGTTCAGCCGGGCCACCACGCGGCGGGTGAGCCGGATCGCGTCCACCTCGTCCTCGGCCACGAAGTCGGCCAACCCGGACGTGGTGCCGTGCATCCGCGCGCCGCCCAGCGACTCGTCGTCGGACTCCTCCCCCGTGGCCATCCTGACCAGCGGCGGGCCGCCGAGGAACACCTTCGAGCGCTCCTTGATCATCACCACGTAGTCCGACATCCCGGGCACGTAGGCGCCGCCCGCGGTCGCGTTGCCGAACACCGTGCTGATGGTCGGGATGCCGGCCGCCGAGAGCCGGGTCAGGTCGCGGAACGCCCGCCCGCCCGGGATGAAGATCTCGCTCTGGCTCGGCAGGTCCGCACCGCCCGACTCGACCAGCCCGATCAGCGGCAGCCGGTTCTGCAACGCGATGTCGTTGGCCCGGAACGTCTTGCGCAACGTCCACGGGTTGCTCGCCCCGCCGCGCACAGTCGGGTCGTTGGCCACGATCACGCACTCGACGCCTTCGACCACCCCGATGCCGGTCACCACGCTGGCGCCCACCGGGTAGTCGGTGCCCCACGCGGCCAGCGGCGACAGCTCCAGGAACGGGCTGTCGGGGTCCACCAGCAGCTCGATCCGCTCGCGCGCCAGCAGCTTGCCGCGCTTATGGTGCCGCTCGGTGTACTTCGGCCCGCCACCCGCGAGCGCCTTCGCCTGCTCGGCGTCCAGTTCGGTGATCCGCGCCAGCAACGCCTCGCGGTTGGCCGCGTAGTCGGGCGACCGGCGGTCCACCGCCGTGCGCAACACGCTCATGCCGTGTACCCCAATCGCCGTGCCGCCAGCTCCGTCATCACCTCGGTCGCGCCGCCACCGATGCCGAGGATGCGCGCGTCCCGGTAGTGCCGCTCGACCTCGGTGTCGCGCAGGTAGCCGGCGCCGCCGTGCAGTTGGACCGCCGCGTCCACGACGAACGAGCACGCCTCCACGGCCGCGTTCTTCGCGAAGCACACCTGCGCCACCACCTCCTCGCCGGCCGCCACCCGCACCGCCACCTCGCGGGTGTAGGTGCGGGCGAGGTCGATGCGCTGCGCCATGTCCACCAGCCGGTGGCGGACCACCTGGCGCGCGATGAGCGGCTTGCCGAACGTCTCGCGCTGCCGCACGTGGGACAGCGCCAGGTCGAGGCACCGTTGCGCGGTCGCGTAGGCCTGCACGGCCAGCGAGATCCGCTCCACCTGGAACTGGCGCATGATCAGCGCGAACCCGCCGTTCTCCGGCCCGACGAGGTTCGCCGCGGGCACGCGGGCGTCCACGAAGGACAGCTCGGCGGTGTCGGAGCAGTGCCAGCCCATCTTCTCCAACCTGCGGTCCACCGCGAACCCGGGCGTGCCCTTCTCGACCACCAGCAGGCTGATGCCCTGGTAGCCCGGGCCGCCGGTGCGCACGGCCGTGGTCACGAAGTCCGCCCGGGCACCCGAGGTGATGAACGTCTTCGTCCCGTTCACCACGTAGGTGTCACCGTCGCGACGGGCCGTGGTGCGCAGGGCCGCCACGTCCGAACCGCCACCCGGTTCGGTGATCGCGAGCGCCCCGATCAGCTCACCGGCCACCGTCGGCCGCACGAACCGGTCGATCAGGTCGGGGTCACCGGCGTCCACGATGTGCGGCAGCGCGATGCCGTGCGTGAGCAGCCCGGCGACCAGCCCGGACGACCCGCCGGCCCCGATCAGCTCCTCGGTGGCCACCACGGTGTCGAGCAGGTCGCCCGCGCCGCCGACGGGCTCGGGGAACCCGAGGCCCAGCAACCCGATGTCGGCCGCGGTGCGGTGCAGCGAGCGGGGCAGCTCGCCCGCGCGCTCCCAGTCCGCCAGGTGCGGCACGACCTCCTGCTCGGTGAACCTGCGCACGACCGCCCGCAGGTCGCGGCGCTCCGGCGTCTCGAACAACTCCGACGTGGCGGTCACAGCAGCGCCTCCGGGATCTCCACGTGCCGGGAGCGCAACCACTCGCCCAGCGCCTTGGCCTGCGGGTCGAACCGGGTGGACGAGGCGACGCCGTCGCCGAGCAGCCCGTGCAGCACGAAGTTCAACGCCCGCAGGTTCGGCAGCTCGTACCGGTCGACCTCGCCCGCCTCGGGCAGCAGCTCCTTCAGCCGTGCCACGGTCAGCTCGGCGCGCAGCCACTCGTACTGCGCGTCCGTGCGCACCCACACGCCGAGGTTGGCGTCACCGCCCTTGTCGCCGGAGCGCGCTCCGGCGATGGTTCCCAACGGGATTCGACGCAACGGGGCGCTCATACCTCGACCACCTTCCCGTCGGGCAGCACGGCCCGGTGCGGCACCGACGACCTCGGCACGTGCGCGGCCCGGTAGACGCCGAACGGCGTGCCGTCGCCGGGCGGCGCGGTGACGTGGAACCCCGGGTAGGAAGCCAGCGCCAGCTCGATGCCCGCCCGCGAGAACGCCTTGGCCCGCTCGGGGTCGGTCGTCTTGACCGTGACGTGCAGCAGCGCGCTCGCCGTTTCCTCGGTGTCCGCGTCGGGGTGGTCGGTCCGGGCCACCGTCCAGGTCAGGTCTTCGGCGCCGATCGCGGTCTCCAGTTGGTGCCGGACCAGGTCCGCCTTGGCCTCGACGTCCAGGCCGGTCAGCACGAACGTGGTGGAGTTGCGGAAGCCGCCCAGCGCGTTCAGGCACACCTTGAGCGTGTCGGGCGGCGGGGAGCCCTTCGTGCCCGAGATCCGCACGCCCCGTTCGTGCGGGTCGAGGCGGATCGTGTCGAAGTGGCTCACCACGTCGGGGCCGGGGTAGGCGGGCGCGCCGATCTCGTAGAGCAGTTGCGCGGTGACGGTGTCGACGGTGACCGCGCCGCCGGTGCCGTCGTGCTTGGTGATCACCGCCGAGCCGTCCGCCTCGACCTCCGCGATCGGGAAGCCCGGCCTGGCCGCGTCGATCTCGGTGAAGAACGAGTAGTTGCCGCCGGTGGCCTGCGCGCCGCACTCCAGCACGTGGCCCGCGACCGTGGCGCCGGCCAGCGCGTCGAAGTCGTCCCGGCCCCAGCCGTAGTGCGCCGCGGCCGGCCCGACGACGAGCGACGCGTCGGTGACCCGCCCGGTGACCACGACGTCCGCACCCGCGTCCAGGCACTCGGCGATGCCCCACGCGCCCAGGTAGGCGTTGGCGGTGAGGGCGTCGGGGAACCGGTCGCGCACGTCGTCGCCGGTCACGTAAGCGACCTTCGCACCGAGCCCCAGCCGGTCGATCGCCTCCGCCAACCCCTCCGGGTTCAGCCCGCCCGCGTTGGAGACGATCTTCACGCCCCGGGCCAGGGCGTCGGCCAGGTTCTCCTCGAGCTGGCGCAGGAACGTGCGGGCGTAGCCGAGGGAGGCGTCCTTCGCCCGGTCGCGGCCGAGGATGAGCATGGTCAGCTCGGCCAGGTAGTCGCCGGTGAGCACGTCGAGCTCGCCGCCGGTCAGCATCTCGCGGACGGCGGAGAACCGGTCGCCGTAGAAGCCGGACGCGTTGCCGATCCGGATCACGACCGCTCCTTCTCCCGACCGGGGCCGGGCGGCCCGGCGAACGCCTGCGCGATCGGCAGCCACGCCCGCGCGTGGTCGCCGACGGCCGTGACGGCGAGGTCGTCGCGGTGCCGCCGCTGGGTGGCCAGCAGGCAGAAGTCGAGGGCCGGACCGGTGATCCGGTCCTCGGCGTCCGCCGGGCCCCACGTCCACAGGTCGCCCTCCGGACCGAGCAGCTCCACCCGGAGCGGGACCTGCGGCGCCGGCCGGCCGTTGACCAGGAACGACCAGCCGAACGCGCGGACCGCGATGTGCGCGACGTGCTTGAGCCGGTTGGTCGGCTCACGGGTGGTGCCGAGCGCGTCGGCCACGTCCTGGCCGTGCGCCCAGGTCTCCATCAGGCGGGCGGTGGCCATCGACACGGGGCTCATCGGTGGGCCGAACCACGGCACCTTCACCCCCGGCGGCACGGCGCGCAGCGCCTCGGCCAGCTCGTCGCGGCCCTCCCGCCACTGCTCCAGGGTGACGGGCTCGCGCGCGCCCTCGTCCACCATGTCCGGCGTGGCGCGCTTCAGCGCTTCGGCGAACGCGCCCGGGTCGCGCGCGGCGAGCGCGGAGATGCGGTCGGTCCAGGTCAGGTGGCTGATCTGGTTGGCGATCGTCCAGCCCGGTGCGGGCGTCGGGACGGACCAGTCGTCCAGCGGGGCGACGAGGGCGTCCAGCACGTCGCTCTCCATGTGCAGGTCGATCAGGATGTCGTCGATCACAGCGAGTCCTCCAGCATCCGCGCCCAGTGCCGGATGATCCGACTCCGCCGCTTGCCGTCGTCGGTGAGCTGGTTGGCCAGCGCGAGGCCGCGCACCAGGTCCAGGGTGAGCTGCACGGTCTCGCGGACGCCCGGCTTGGCCTCGTCGGCGTTGAGCAGCTCGACGGCCAGCCGGTGGGTCTCTCGGCCGAGGCGGACCTCCAGGGGCACCACCACGGTCTTCAGCTCGGGGTCGGTGCGCGCGGCGACCCACAGTTCGAGCGCGGCGGTGAACAGGTCGCTGGCGTAGAAGTCGGCGATCAGCTCGACCACCGCGAGGGTGCTGCCGTTGACCTGGCGCGCGCGTTCCTTGAGGTCGAGCACGCTCTCCGCGCCCAGGTGCTCGACGGCGGCGGCGACGAGCTCGCCGCGGGTGCGGAAGTGGTGCAGTTGAGCGCCGCGCGACACGCCGGCGCGCTCGGCCACCACGGTCGTCGTCGTGCCCGCCCAGCCCCGCTCGACCAGGCACTCGACGGTGGCCTGCATGAGCTTGCGCCGGGTCTCGCGGCTGCGATCGGCCTGGCTGCGGCCCTCGCGCTGCCCGGTTGACGTGGACATGCGGCCGAGTGTCCGCGCCAACTAACAAACAGTCAAGACTGTTTGTTAGTTGGCGCGGCCGGCACGGCGGGTTACCAGCCGCCCTGGACCATCGTCTGGAACAGCCACTTCCCGTCGACCTTGACCAGCAGGTCGCCGTACCGCACGACCTGCGAGAAATCCCCGGCGGTGATGGTCGCGTCGGTGATCACGAACACCAGGTCCGCGTTGACGAACACCGGCGTGCGGACGGACTCCATCCGCACGTCACCGTCGCCCAACGTCGCCTTCATGTCGCGCAGGAACCGCGCCCGGTCCCACGACTGCGCCGACCCGTCGGTCACCGCGTTGACCGGGAACAACGCCATGTCCGCCATCGCCTCGACGTCCTTGGCCACGGCCAAGGCGTCCCACTGCTCGAACCACGCGAGCACGCCCGCCACGTCGTCGTCGGTCGGCACGAACCCCGCTCCACTACTCGGTGCAGCCTGCATGCCGTACATCGTACCGTACGCCGTACGGCAGGGCGGGCGAGCGCGTCCGAACAGCGGTTCTGTTCCGATTCAGCGCCTTGTTGGATGGAGGGCTGACGAGGAGGTCGGTGTGGCGGTTTCGCGGCGGACGGCGTTGCTGGCGGCGGGTGCGGCGGTGGTCGCGGGCACGGGGGCGCGGCCGGCGAGGTGGGGGCGGTTGCGGGCGCAGCTGGCCGGTGAGCTGCTGCTACCCGGTGAGGTCGGCTACGACGCCGCCAGGCTGCCGTTCAACTCGCTGTTCGACCACCACCGACCGGCGGCCATCGCCCGGTGCGTGCGGCCGGAGGACGTGCAGCGGTGCCTGGAGGAGGCGCGGCGCAGCGGGATCCGGGTCGCCGCACGCGGCGGTGGGCACAGCTACGCCGCGTACTCCACCCCGCACCAGGGGCTGGTGGTGGACCTCGCGCCCATGTCGGGGGTGGAGGTCAGGCCCGACGGCACGGCGGTCGTCGGCGCGGGCGCACGGCTCGGTGACGTGTACGCGGCGTTGGCGGCGGCGGGCCGGTGCCTGCCGCTGGGCAACTGCCCGTCGGTCGGGATCGCGGGGCTCACCCTGGGCGGCGGTCTCGGGTGGGTGGACCGCGCGTTCGGGCTCACGTGCGACTGGTTGCGGGCGGCGCGGGTGGTCACGGTGGACAGCCGGGTGATCACGGCGGCGGAGGACCGCGAGGCGGAGCTGTTCTGGGCGTTGCGCGGCGGCGGTGGCGGGAACTTCGGGGTGGTCACGTCGTTCGAGTTCGCCACCGCGCCGGTGCCGGAGGTGTTCACCGTGTTCCGGGTGCGGTTCCCGGCCGGGTCGGCGGCGGACGTGCTCGGTGCGTGGCAGCCGTGGAGCGCGGCGGCGCCCGAGCACCTGTCCAGCACGTGCGTGGTGCTGCCGGACGGCTCGGTGGACCTCACCGGTTGCTCGATCGGGCCGGCGGCCCTGCTGCGCGCCGAGCTGGCCCGGCTGGACGTCGACGGGCCGCTCGAGCACGCCGAGGTCGACTACCCGACCGCGATCTCGATCATGACCCAGGGCCACCCGCCGCGCAACGCGTTCCGGGCGTCCTCGCGCATCGCCGACGGCCTGTGGGACGACCCGGCGGCGGTGGCGGGCACGGTGCGGGGCGCGGCCGGGGCGCTGCTCATCGTGGGCGCGCTCGGTGGCGCGATCGACCGGGTGGGGCCGGCGGACACGGCCTACCCCCACCGCGGCGCGCCGACCTCCGTCGAGGTGTTCGGCACCGTCGGCGACCTGCCGGTCGAGCAGGTCACGCGCGAGGTGGACGACGCGCAGGCGGCGTTGGCGGGTTTGATCGGCACCGGCACCTACATCAACTACCTGGACCCGGAGCAGGAGGACTGGGCGTGGACGGCGTACCGGCACAACCTGCCCCGGCTGCGTGCCGCGGCACGGCGGTACGACCCGGATCGCGTGCTGCGGTTCCCGCGGTCGGTGCGCTGAGCGTTGAATTCAGGGGTCCTGAGCGTTCGACTCTCGGGACCTGGGCGTTCGACTCTCGGGTCAGAGGAGGGTGAGCTGGTCCTGGACGACGGGAGCGGGCGGGGTCGAGGACGGCAGGCTGCCTTCCGGCCACACGCCCTCGTCGTCGCCGGGCACGCCGACCGCGTCCCGCTTGCCGCGCGCGTCCAGGCCGTGCCGCTCCAGCAGCGGCCGGAGGCGCGCGGTCAGCCAACGCCGGTAGCGGGCATCCACATAGGACCCTCGGGAGTACAGCGCGCGGTAGTCGTCCACCAGGTCCGGGCGTTCGCGCACCAGCCACCGGGCGAACCACTCGCGCGCACCCGGCCGCAGGTGCAGCGGCAGCACGGTCACGCCGGTCGCGCCCGCCTCGGCGATCGAAGCCAGCAACGCGTCCAACCGCTCCTCGGAGTCGGTCAGCTTCGGCAGCACGGGCGCGACGAACACCCCGCACGGCAACCCCGCCGCACGCACCCGGCGCACCAGCTCCAGCCGCGCCTGCGGGCTCGGCGTGCCCGGTTCCAGGCCCGACTGGAGCTCGCGGTCCAGCAGCGCCAGCGACACGCCGATGCCCACCGGCACCGACGCCGCCGCCTCGGCCAGCAGCGGGACGTCCCGCGACAGCACGGTGCCCTTGGTGAGGATCGAGAACGGCGTGCCCGAGTCGGCCAGCGCCCGGATGATGCCCGGCATCAGCCGGTAGCGCCCCTCGGCCCGCTGGTACGGGTCGGTGTTCGTGCCCATGGCCACGTGCTCGCGCCGCCACCGCTTGGACCGCAGTTGCGCCCGCAGCACCTCGACGGCGTTGACCTTCACCACGACCTGGGTGTCGAAGTCGCGCCCCGCGTCCAGGTCGAGGTAGGTGTGCGTGTTGCGGGCGAAGCAGTTGTGGCTGACCAGGCCGTTGGCCACGAAGTCGCCGGTGCCGGTGGTGATGTCGTACAACGTCCGCGTCACGCCCAGCGATTCCACCGACACGACCGCGAGCCCCGGCGTCACCGGCACCGCCATGCCTTCGATCGCGGCGCCGCGCGGGATCACCGGGCACACCAGGTGCAGGAACCGCAGCCGCTCGGCCAGCCCGCCGACGATCCGCACCCCGCGCACCTCGACCACGTGGGACACCCCCAGCCGCGTCAACGCCAGCACCGCCGCGTCGAACACCGCGCTGTCCGAACTGGACAGCACCAGCTCACCGCCGGTAGCGCTGCCGCGCGCGTCGAACAGACCGGCCAGGAAGCCCTTCGACCACTCCTCCCCCGGCTCGGAGGGCCACCGCACCAGCTCGTTCTCGCGCGGGACCCGGCCGCCGGCGAACCCGCGCACGCGCGCCAGCACGTCCGGGTGGCTGGGCAGCCCGCCGCGCACCGCGCCCCACAGGTAGCCCGAGCGGTACTCCTCGCCCTGCGCGGGCGGCGCGGCGAACCGGCCCGTCCCGACCAACCGCGCGCCCTTGACCAGGTGCGGGCGCTCCTCGAAGTCGTCGCACCGGCCGGGCGTCAGGTGCTGCCAGCCCTCGTCGGTGAGGAACCGGTGGTCGCCGCCCGCCACGACCTGCGTGCCGTCGCCCAACGTGAGCCGGTAGGCGGGCTTGGACGTCTTCCAGTGCGCCCGCACGCGGGTGACCACGAACCGGCCCTCGCGCGTGCCGAACACCTCCTCCCCCACGGCCAGGTCGGCGATGGGCTTGGTGCGGCCGTCGGCCAGCAGCACGGGCGTGTCACCGGTCAGGCAGTACGTGCAGCCGTGCGTGCACCCGCGGTACGGGTTGACCGTCCAGCCGAACGGCAGGCCGCCGCCGGGAACCTTGTTGAGCACGGACTTGGCGTTCACCTCGTGGAACACGACGTCGGCGAAGTCCGGAGTTCGTACGCTGCGCACCAGCCCCGGCAAACCCGGCAGGGCCTGCTGCCGGTCCGCCCCGTCCTTCTGCCCGTCCCATCGCATGTCCACATTCGAACACGCGTTCGAACAACGGTCAATCGGAGTCCCTGTGCCTGTGCTGGACATCATCCTGTGGCCCTTCCGGACCACCGCCTTCACGTTCGCGGGCGCCACCACGAGCTGGGGCGAGGTGGCGGGTTTCGTCACCGGCGCGCTCTGCGTGTGGCTGGTGGCCCGGCAGAACGCGTGGAACTGGCCGATCGGCATCCTCAACAACCTCGCCTTCCTCGTCCTGTTCGCGACCAGCGGCCTCTACGCGGACTCCGGCCTCCAGGTCGTCTACGTCGTGCTCGCGCTGTACGGCTGGTGGGCGTGGTTGCGGGGCGGTGTCGAGCACACCCCGTTGCCGGTCAGCCGCACCACGCGCGCGCAGTGGGTGTGGCTGCTCGCGTCCGGCGTGGCGGGCACCCTGCTGCTGGTGTGGGTGCTGACCACGTTCAGCAACTCGACCGTGCCGTGGGCGGATGCCGTGACCACCGTGCTCTCGCTGCTGGCCACGTGGGGCCAGACCCGCAAGAAGGTCGAGTGCTGGTGGCTGTGGATCGCCGCGGACGTGATCTACGTTCCGCTGTACGCCTACAAGGACCTGTGGCTGACCGCGATCCTCTACGTCGGGTTCATGGCGCTGTGCGTGCTCGGCCTGCGCAACTGGACGAAGTCGTTGCGCGAGGACGAGCGCGAGCGGGTGGTGGCCGCGTGACCGGCCCCGGGTTCGACCACGCGTTGGTGCTCGGCAAGTTCTACCCGCCGCACGTCGGGCACCACCACCTCATCCGCACGGCCGCGGCGCGCAGCAGGCGCACCACCGTGACGGTGCTGGCGTCGAGCGCGGAGTCGATCCCGGTCGCCGACCGGGTGGCGTGGCTGCGCGCCGAGCACGCGGGCACGCCCGGCCTCGTCGTGCTCGGCGACGTGGACGACCACGAGATGGACTTCCACAGCGACCGCGTCTGGGAGCTGCACATGGGCGTGGCGCGGGCGGTCCTCGCGCGCCGGGCCATCCTGGACGGGGACCCGGCGTCGGCGGTGGTCGACGCGGTGTTCAGCAGCGAGCACTACGGCGACGAGATGGCCAAGCGGCTCGGCGCGCGGCACGTGCTGGTGGACGCGGAGCGCAGCGCGTTCCCCGTGTCCGGGACGGCGGTGCGGGCCGATCCGCGTGGCCGGTGGGACCGGTTGGCGCGGGCCACGCAGGTCGGGTTGTGCGCGCGGGTGGTGGTGGTCGGCGCGGAGAGCACCGGCACCACGACGTTGTCGCGGGACCTGGCGGGGGCGTTGGGCGCGCCGTGGGTGGCCGAGTACGGGCGTGAGCACACCGAGCTGAAACTGGCCGCCGCGCGGGCGTTCGACCCGGGGGCGGCGGTCGGGGATCTGGTGTGGACGGTCGGCGACTTCCAGGACGTGGCGCGCAGGCAGCGGGAGCTGGCGGACGCGGCGGTGGACGGGCCGGTGCTGGTGTGCGACAACGACCCGTGGGCGGCGACCGCGTGGGGCCACCGGTACCTCGGCGCGCCGCACCCGGACATCGCGCCGGACGCCCACCGCCCCGCCCTGTACCTGCTGACCGATCACGTCGGCGTGCCGTTCGAGCAGGACGGGTGGCGGGACGGTGAGCACCTGCGGGAGTGGATGACGGGGTTGTTCCGGGCCGGGTTGGCGCGCCGGGGTGTGCCGTGGCGGCTCGTCACGGGGTCGCCGGAGGAGCGGTTGCGGCAGGCCTTGGCGGCGTGCGAGGAGGCGGTGGCGGCGCACTTCCGGTTCACCGACCCGTTGGCCCCGGCGGCGCCGTCAGATGGTGACGAGGACCTGGTCCAGTGACTTGCGGACCAGGTTGGGCACCACGCAGTCGTCGGCCGGGTAGCCGATCGGGATGACCGCGAACGCCTTCTCGTTGGCCGGGCGGCCCAGCACCTCGCCGAGGAACTTCATCGGCGACGGCGTGTGGGTCAGCGCGGCGAGCCCGGACAGGTGCAGCGTGGTCAGCAGCATGCCGACCGCGATGCCCACCGACTCGTCCACGTAGTAGTGCTTGCTGCGGGTGCCGTCGGGGTCGAGGTAGTACCGCTGCTGGAACACGACGACCAGGGCGGGCGCGTCGGTGAGGTGCGGCTTGACGTCGTCGGTGCCGAGCGGGCGCAGCGCGTCCAGCCACTCGTCGCCGAGCCGGCCCGCGTACGAGACGCGTTCCTCGTGCTCGGCCGCCTCGCGGATGCGCCGGCGCACCTCCGGGTCCTTGACGAGCACGAACGTCCAGGGCTGCTGGTGGGCGCCGCTGGGCGCGGTGGACGCGACCTCGATCGCGTCGACCACCACCTGCTCGGGCACGGGGTCGCCGGAGAACATGCGCACCGTGCGGCGTTCCCGCATGCGGGCGCGCAGGTCGGCGGCCGCGCGCAGGGAATCGTCGACCGGCATCCTGGCCGGTCGGTACGGGACCGGCTCGAAGGACCGGCCGTGGATGGGTGTCCAGTTCGTGGTCACGCGGCGAAGCGTCGCACCGGTGAGGGCGCGGTTGAAGGGTTCACCGCGAAATTCGCACCGAACTGTCCGACATGCGAACGAGCGGGGTCGACGGGCAGTATGTGCGCGTGCGCGCAAAGGACCTCATCGCCGCCCATCGACCCGGTCATGGGCACGGTCACGGGCACGGCCCCGCCGAACCCTCCTCCCGACCGGTGCGCAAGCTCCTGCTGGTCCTGCTGCTGCCGTTCGTGCTGGCGACGGTGGTCGGCGCGTTGCTGCTGTACCCGTTCGGGCACGAGCAGCGCACGGGCGCGGAGGCCGGTCTGGCGCAGGTGCCGGTGCGCGGTGACGTGACGCAGGTGGTGCTGGGCGGGTGCGGTCCGGACGCGGAGGAGCCCGGCGCCACGGGGTGCGTGCTGGTGACCGTGAAGATGAGCGACGGCGCGGCGGCGGGCCGCGAGATCCGGGTGCCGGTGCCCGACCAGCCGGGGACGCCGGAGTTCACCGTCGGCGACGCGGTGGTGCTGTCGTACGGCGGGGGCGACCCGAACGACAGCACGTCCTACCAGCTCGCCGACTTCCAGCGGGGTGTGCCGTTGCTGCTGCTGGCGGTGCTGTTCGCGGCGGCGGTGCTGCTGCTGGGCCGGTGGCAGGGGTTGGCGGCGCTGGGCGCGCTGGTGCTCAGCTTCGTGGTGCTGGTGCTGTTCGTGCTGCCCGCGATCCTGGCCGGGGAGAGCCCGCTGACCGTGGCCGTGGTCGGCGCGGGGCTGATCATGTTCGTGGTGCTGTACCTGACGCACGGGGTGTCGGCGCGGACGTCCACGGCCGTGCTGGGGACGTTGGTGAGCCTGGCGCTGATCGGGGTGCTGGGTGCGTTGTTCTCGGCGTTCGGCAAGCTGACCGGGTTGGACCAGGACACGGCCAACCTGGTGTCGCTGCTCGGGCACGGCATCGACACGCGGGGGCTGCTGCTGGCGGGGACGATCATCGGCGCGCTGGGCGTGCTGGACGACGTGACCGTGACGCAGACCAGCGCGGTGTGGGAGTTGCGGCGGGCCAACCCGGCGCTGGGGTTCCGGGAGCTGTACGCGGCGGGGTCGCGGATCGGGCGCGACCACCTGTCGTCCGTGGTGAACACGCTGGTCATGGCGTACGCGGGCGCGGCGCTGCCGCTGCTGCTGGCGTTCGCGCTGTCGGGCCGGACGCTGGGCGAGATCCTGACCGCGCAGGACGTGGCGCAGGAGGTCGTGCGGACGTTGGTGGGCAGCATCGGGCTGGTGGCGGCGGTACCGATCACGACGGCGTTGGCGGCGTTCGTGGCGGCGCGGGAGACCGTGCCGGACGTGGCCGGGCCGGACGAGCCGGTGGAGGCGGGCGCGCCGGGTGGATCGGCGGAGGCCGAGCCGTTGTGGCGGCGGCACGTGCGGGGTGACCTGCGCACCGGGTACGACCCGGCCAAGGGGCCGTGGCGGCGACCTGTCGCGCCGGCTACCGGGCGAGGAGAACCAGCAGCAAGGCGATCGCGGCGGGGACGGACTGCACCACCAGGATCCGACGGCTGACCGTCGCCGCGCCGTACAGGCCCGCGACGATCACGCAGATCAGGAAGAACACGGCGAACGCGAACCCCGTGGTGCCGCGGGCGATCAGCGCGAAGATCAGGCCGGCGGCGAGGAAGCCGTTGTAGAGGCCCTGGTTCGCGGCGAGCACCTTCGACTCGGCGGCGAACTCGGGCGTGGTGCCGAACGTCGCACGGCCGCGCGGGGTGTTCCAGAGGAACATCTCCAGCACGACGATGTAGAGGTGGATGGCCGCGACGAGCGCGGTGAGGACGTCTGCGGCGAGCTGCACGGCTGTGCAGCGTAACGACGTGCGGCGAGCCGGACCACCCGAGCACCGCCCCCGCGGCCGTCCGCTCGGACGGCGACCTGACCGGCGCGTCGTCCCCGGTGTCGACCTGCGTCGCCTGACGGGGTGGGCCGGGCGACGTTTCACCCGGCCCACCCGGTGGGGCCGGCGGTACGGTACGGGCATGCTGCGGACCGTGCTGGGTCTTGCCAACCGTGTCGTCACCGGGCTGGTGTCGGGCGTGCTCGCGCTGCCGCGCATCGCCGACGCGCTGGTCCAGCTCACGCCGCTGGTGCAGGCGTTGCCGCAGGTCGCGGAGCTGCGCAGCACGCTGGAGCGGTTGGAGCAGCTCGCCACGTTCCTGGCCAACGAGATGCCCGAGGCGTTGCACCAGCTCGAGGCCGTGCAGCGGCAGTTGGCGGAGCTGGAGCCGAGGATCGCCGCGCTGGCCGGGAACACCGGGCAGCTCGACGAGTCGATCCGGGTGCTGGCCGCCGCGCTCGGGCCGTTGCAGGGCACGGCGGAGCGGCTGGGCCGGTTGGTCGACCGGCTGCCGGAGCGCAAGCGCCGGACGCAGGCGCTTCCCGGGTCGGCCGTCGGCGACCGGTGAGCGGTCCGTCGGGGATAATCGGTGGGTGGGACGGATCCGGAGAGCCGATGAGACCATCAGCAGGGAGGTTGATTCGGGCATCGCGGAGTTGATCCCCGATCCCGACGTGCCGAGGGCGTGGATGCTGCGCCTGAACGGCACCCCGCAGTCGCACGTGGACCTGGACGACCCGACGCACCTGGAGTTCGAGTACCTGCGTCGGTTGGGTCACGTGGCGGACCTCGTCGCGCCGGGCAGCGAGCCGATCCGGGCGCTGCACCTGGGCGGTGGCGCGCTCACGTTGCCGAGGTACGTCGCGGCGACGCGGCCGCGGTCCAGCCAGCAGGTGGTCGAGATCGACGCGGCGTTGATCGATCTGGTGCGCGGGGTGCTGCCGTGGGACCGGAACTGGCGGCTGCGGATCCGCAACGGGGACGCGCGGGCGGTGCTCGAGAAGGCGCCGGAGGGTGCTTTCGACCTGGTGGTCACGGATGTGTTCGCCGGGGCGCGGACGCCTGCGCACCTGACGTCGGTGGAGTTCGTGGGGTTGGCGTCACGGGTGTTGCGCGGCGGGGGTGTTTATGCGGCGAACATCGGTGATGGCGGGAAGTTGGCGTTCGCCAAGGCCCAGGCGGCGACGGTGCGGGCGGTGTTCCCGCACGTGTGCGTGCTGGCGGAGCCGGCGGTGTTCCGGGGGCGCAGGTTCGGGAACTTCGTGCTGGTCGGGTCGCACGTGGAGTTGCCGGTGGCGGCGTTGACCCGGTTGACGGCGGGTGATCCGTTCCCGGGGCGGGTGGAGCACGACGATTCGCTGATCCGGTTCATCGGCGGGGTGCCGGCGATGACGGATGCGACGGCCACCCAGTCGCCGTCGCCCCCCAAGGGGACGTGGGGGTTGCCCGATCAGTGAGGTGCGAGGAATCGCCTGGGAAGATCAGAAGAGTCCTCGCCGGACGGGCGGATCAGCAGGACGACCCCTGCGTTCGTGGTGATCCCCTGTTGCGTCGTGGGTCGGGTTCCGTGTCATCCCACCGA
This sequence comes from Saccharothrix saharensis, assembly GCF_006716745.1. Lineage (NCBI taxonomy): Bacteria > Bacillati > Actinomycetota > Actinomycetes > Pseudonocardiales > Pseudonocardiaceae > Saccharothrix > Saccharothrix saharensis. Next base: position 2,421,342 of record NZ_VFPP01000001.1, read on the forward strand.
CCTCCCTCCGGGCTACCACGCGCGTCAAGGGGGGCGCCCACAGTGGATGTGACCGCCCACAGCGGACCACGCCACCCTTGACACGCGCGGTAGGGCGAAGCCGGGTCGGCGGGATGACACGAAGCCCTTCCTCCGGGAAGGGACTGCCGGTGGACGATCGGTCAGGGTTGGTCGAGGGTGGCGACGAAGCGGGAGATGGCGTCGGGGTTCAGTTTTTGGGCGAGGCGGCCCGTGGGGGCCAGGGAGCCCAGTTTGTAGAGGGGGCGGTCGGCGGCCGGGAGGCCTCGGGCTTCGGCGCGGAGTTGGGCGACCAGGAGCTCGGAGAAGACCAGGCCTGGGGCGTCGCCTCGGCCGGCCAGGACGTCGGCCAGTGTCCGGAGGGGGAGGATGCCTTGTTCGCGGCCTCCCGTGCCGGCGTAGATGGCCAGGGCGAGGTTGATGGCCTTGCCCCCGCCGCGGACGAAGAGGCCCACGGTGCGGGCGCCCCGGACGTCGGTGACCAGGAGGTCGAGCTGGTCGGCGGTGTGGAGGTCGACCGAGCGGGTGCCGAAGGCGCGGACCGAGAGGACGTGGCCCTCCAGCCAGACCCGGCGGCGGGCTTCGGACCAGGCCAGCATGAGCAGCGGCACGGCGAAGATCGCGGCGGTGACCAGGCCGGCGGTGCGGCCGGCGAGGAGGCCCAGCAACCCGCCGAAGGCGGCGGCGACGATCAACGCGCCGATGGCGACCGTGCGCGCGCGTTTGCGCACCGCCTTCGGGTCGAGCAGGTCAAGGGCAATCCGCTCGCTCACCGGCCCAACGCCTCCCGCACAGAGATCACCACGTCCGCCAGCGGCACTTCGCGCTGGTCGCCCGACGCGAGTTCCTTCAGCTGCACGACGCCGGCCTCGATGTCGCGCTCGCCCAGGACCAGGGCGAAGCGGGCGCCGGAGCGGTCAGCGCCCTTCATCGCGCCCTTGAGGCCCTTGCCGCCGTAGGACAGGTCGAAGCGGACGCCGGCGGCGCGCAGGGGGGCCGACAGGGCGACCAGGCGGGACTTGGCGGCCTCGCCGAGCGGGACGCCGTAGACGTCGCAGCGGGTCTCGTCGCCCGGGGTCACGCCCTCGACCTGGCAGGCGAGCAGGGCGCGGTCGACGCCGAGGCCGAAGCCGACGCCGGACAGCGGCTGGCCGCCGAGCTGTTCCATCAGGCCGTCGTACCGACCGCCGCCGCCGATGCCGGACTGCGCGCCGAGGCCGTCGTGCACGAACTCGAACGTGGTCTTCGTGTAGTAGTCCAGCCCGCGGACCATGCGGGGGTTCTCCGCGAACTTCACGCCCAGCTCGTTGAGGTAGCCCTTGACCTGCTCGTAGTGCGCCAGGGACTCGGCGGACAGGTTGTCCACCATGAGGGGCGCGTCGGCGACGAGTTCGCGCACCTCGGGGCGCTTGTCGTCCAGCACGCGGAGGGGGTTGAGCTCGGCGCGCCGGCGGGTCTCCTCGTCCAGCGGGAGCCCGGCGAGGAACGCCTGGAGCTTCTCGCGGTACTGCGGGCGGCACGTGGAGTCGCCCAGGGAGGTCAGTTCGAGGCGGAAGCCGGTCAGGCCGAGGGCGCGGAAGCCCGCGTCGGCGACGGCGATGACCTCGGCGTCCAGCGCCGGGTCGTCCACACCGATCGCCTCGACGCCGACCTGGTGGAACTGGCGGTAGCGGCCGGCCTGGGGCTGTTCGGCGCGGAAGAACTGGCCGGCGTAGGCGAGCTTGACCGGCAACTGGCCGCGGTCCAGGCCGTGCTCGATGACGGCGCGCATCACCCCGGCCGTGCCCTCGGGGCGCAGCGTGATCGACCGGCCGCCGCGGTCGGTGAAGGTGTACATCTCCTTGCTGACCACGTCGGTCGACTCGCCGACGCCGCGGGCGAACAGCGAGGTGTCCTCGAAGACGGGCAGCTCGATGTAGCCGTAGCCGGCGCGGCGGGCGGAGGCCACGAGGGTGTCGCGCACCGCCAGGAACTGCGCGGAGGTCGGCGGGAAGTAGTCGGGCACGCCCTTGGGCGCGGCAAACGTCGTCACAGTTCTACAGTCCTCGGTGAGGTGCGGCAGGCGCGTCCGGTGAGCCCAGCTCCAGCAGGAACGGGTTGCTCGCGCGCTCGCGGCCGATGGTCGTCGTCGGTCCGTGGCCGGGCAGGACCACCGTGTCGTCAGCCAACGTCAGAACCTTGGTGCGCAGCGACGTCAACATCTCGCGGTGGTTGCCGCCCGGCAGGTCGGTGCGTCCGATGGAGCCGGCGAAGAGGGTGTCGCCGGACAGCACGAGCCGTCCGCCCTCCTCGGTGCCGGCGCGGAACATCACCGACCCGCCGGTATGGCCCGGTGTGTGGTCGACGGTCAGCCGGAGGCCGGCCAGGTCCAGCTCGGCGCCGTCGGCCAGCTCGCGCACCTCGCGCGGCTCCCGCATCTCCAGGTTGCCGCCGAAGAAGGCCCGTGACTCGGCGCTGATGCCCTTGAGCGGGTCGGCCAGCATCGCGCGGTCGTCGGGGTGGATCCACGCGGGGATGTCGTTGCCGTCGCAGACCGGCGCGACGGAGAACGTGTGGTCGAAGTGCCCGTGCGTGAGCAGCACGGCGACCGGGGACAGCCGGTGCTCGCGCAGCACCTCCGCGATCGGCTCGGCCGCCTCCTGGCCCGGGTCGACGACCACGCAAGCCTCCCCCGCACCCGTGGCGAGCACGAAGCAGTTGGCCTGGAGAGCCCCGGTCGGGAACCCGATCACCAGCACGGGACCACCTCTCGACGGCAACGGATCGACAACGGATCCCGGTGGACCCCGACAAGCAGCCTATCCGGCATACACCAGTCACATACCCGCCCCCTAGACTGCTGACCGATCGTCGCCGTCGACGCAGAGATCAGGGAGGTTGCAGGTGCCGACCAACGTGCAGCGCCGCGAGCAGGCCAAGCGGAAGCTGGAACGCCAGCTCGTCCGCAGGGCGGAGCGCGCGAAGCGGCGCCGGGTGATCGCAGTCGTCGCGACGGCGGTCACCGTCGTCGTGGTCGCGGGCGGTGTGTACTTCCTCGCCACGACCGACTTCAGCAACTCCGGCGACGACGCCGCGGCGGCCAGCTCGACCTCGGCCGCCCCGATCCAGATCCCGACCGAGGTGAAGGCGCTGCCGACGCGCCCGACCCCGATCGCGGACCCGGCGACCTGCGAGTACCGGCCGTCGAAGGAGCCCGCGTCCAAGGAGGGCACGAAGGCCCCCGAGGGCAGCGCCCCCGCGACCGGCACCGCCACCGCCACCATCAAGGCCAACATCGGCGAACTGACGCTCACCCTGGACCGCGCCCTCGCGCCGTGCGCGGTGAACAGCTTCGTCAACCTGGTGAAGCAGGGCTACTACGACGGCAGCACGTGCCACCGCATCGGCACCGAGGGCCTGCAGATGCTCCAGTGCGGCGACCCGACCGGCACGGGCACCGGCGGCCCCGGCTACACGTTCGACAACGAGACCTGGCCCGAGCTGACCTACGGCCGCGGCTACCTGGCCATGGCGAACGCGGGTGCCGACCCGGAGACCCAGAAGGGCACGAACGGCAGCCAGTTCTTCATCGTCTACGGCGACGCCCAGCTCTCGCCCGACTACACGGTCTTCGGCAGCCTGGACGAAGCCGGCCTGAAGCTGATCGACGAGGTCGCCCGCGCCGGCCACGACGGCTCCTTCGACCCGTCCCCCGGCGGCGGCAAGCCGAACAAGGAAGTCAAGTTCGAGGCCGTCACGGTCGCCTGAACCACCCCGAACGCACAGGGGCCCGGCAACTCGGGAGAGGAGTTGCCGGGCCCCTGCGTCTTCCCCGTCGGCTGGTGAGACCGACCTCCCCCGATCGTGACACCACCCGATGACGTTTCGCTGACGCGGCCACGTCGCGCTAGCGACGCCGACGGGCCCGGACCGAGCGGACGACGTAGGCGATCGCGGCCAGGACGAGCAACACACCGATGCCCTGAAGACCAGGCGAGTCGTCCGCCCCTCCGAGCAGTACGGCCATGATGCCCAGGACGCTCAGAAACCCGGCGACGAAGAGAGTCATCTATCGATTCTCGCTCGACACCTATCGAAAATCAACACCCAACCCGCGCCCACCCACCCCACCTCGCCCTTCCTCGAAGGAGGGGCTTCGTGTCATCCCGCCGACCTGGCGCAGCCCCACCGCGCGTGTCAAGGGTGGCGTAGTCCGCCGTGGGCCGGTCGCATCCACTGTGGGCGCCCACGGAACCCGACCCACGACGCAACAGGGGATCACCACGAACGCAGGGGTCATCCCGCTGATCTGCCCGTCCGGCGAGGACTCTCCTGATCTTGTGATCTTCCAGTCCTCTGATCGTCGCCCTCGCCACCCTGCCGCTACGACGCCGACGTCACCCGATACACGTCGTACACACCCTCCACGCTCCGCACGGCCTTCAGCACGTGGCCGAGGTGCTTCGGATCGCCCATCTCGAACGAGAACCGCGACACGGCCACCCGGTCCCGCGACGTCGTCACCGACGCCGACAGGATGTTGACCTTCTCGTCGGCCAGCACCTTCGTCACGTCCGACAGCAACCGGTGCCGGTCCAACGCCTCCACCTGGATCGCCACCAGGAACACCGAGGACGACGACGGGGCCCACTCGACGTCCAGCAACCGCTCGGGCGTCCTCAGCAGCTCGTCCGCGTTCGTGCAGTCGGTCCGGTGCACGGACACCCCGCCGCCACGCGTCACGAACCCCAGGATGTCGTCACCGGGCACCGGCGTGCAGCACCGCGCCAGCTTCACCCACACGTCCGCCGCGTCCTTGACGATGACACCGGCGTCACCGGTGACCCGCCGCCGCGCCACCGTGGACGGCGTCGAGCGCTCCGCCAGCTCGTCCTCGGCGTGCTCGACCCCGCCGAGCTGCGCCACCAGCCGCTGCACGACGTGCCGGGCGGAGGTGTGCCCCTCCCCCACGGCGGCGTACAACGCCGACACGTCGGGGTAGTGCAGTTCCTTCGACAGCGCCCCCATCGAATCGGCCGAGACCAACCGCTGCAACGGGAGCCCGACCCGCCGGACTTCCTTCGCGATGGCGTCCTTGCCGACCTCGATGGCCTCTTCCTTGCGCTCCTTCGCGAACCACTGCTTGATCTTCGCCTTGGCCCTGGGCGAGGCCGCGAACGACAGCCAGTCCCGCGACGGGCCGGCACCCTCGGCCTTCGAGGTGAAGATCTCGATGACCTCGCCGTTCTCGAGCTTGCGCTCCAGCGCGACGAGCCGACCGTTCACCCGCGCGCCGATGCACCGGTGTCCGACCTCGGTGTGCACGGCGTAGGCGAAGTCCACCGGGGTGGAGCCGGTCGGCAACGTCACGACGTCGCCCTTCGGCGTGAAGACGAAGATCTCCCGCGCGGCCAGGTCGAAGCGCAGGGACTCCAGGAACTCGCCGGGGTCGGCGGCTTCCCGCTGCCAGTCCAGCAGCTGCCGCATCCAGGCCATCTCGTCGACCTCGACGCCCTTGCCGCTGTGCGTGCCGCGCGTCTCCTTGTACCGCCAGTGCGCCGCGATGCCGTACTCGGCGGTCCGGTGCATGTCGTAGGTGCGGATCTGCACTTCCAGCGGCTTGCCGTCCGGTCCGATGACCGTCGTGTGCAACGACTGGTACACCCCGAAGCGGGGCTGGGCGATGTAGTCCTTGAACCGGCCGGGCATCGGCTGCCACAGCGCGTGCACCACACCCATGGCCGCGTAGCAGTCGCGGACCTCGTCGACCTGGATGCGCACGCCGACCAGGTCGTGGATGTCGTCGAAGTCCCGACCGCGCACGATCATCTTCTGGTGGATCGAGTAGTAGTGCTTGGGCCTGCCCTCGACCTTGGCGGTGATCTGGGCCGCGGCCAACTGCTGGGACAGCTCGGTGATGACGCCGCCGAGGTAGGTGTCGCGGGACGGGGCGCGGTTCGCGACCAGGCGCACGATCTCGTCGTACTTCTTGGGCTGGAGGATCGCGAACGCCAGGTCCTCCAGCTCCCACTTCACGGTCGCCATGCCCAGCCGGTGCGCCAGCGGCGCCAGCACCTCCAGCGTCTCGCGGGCCTTGCGGGCCTGCTTCTCCGGCGGCAGGAACCGCATGGTGCGCATGTTGTGCAGCCGGTCGGCCAGCTTGATGACCAGCACCCGGGGGTCCTTGGCCATGGCGATGACCATCTTGCGGATGGTCTCGGCCTCGGCCGCCGCGCCGAGCTTGACCTTGTCGAGCTTGGTCACGCCGTCGACCAGCAGCGCGACCTCGTTGCCGAAGTCGACCCGCAACTGGTCCAGCGAGTAGTCGGTGTCCTCGACCGTGTCGTGCAGGAGGGCCGCGACCAGCGTGGTCGTGTCCATGCCCAGCTCGCCCAGGATGGTCGCCACGGCGAGCGGGTGGGTGATGTAGGGGTCGCCGGACTTGCGCCGCTGCGGGCGGTGCTTCTCCTCCGCGACGTCGTAGGCGTGCTGGAGCAGCGCCAGGTCGGCCTTCGGGTGCAGGTCGCGGTGGACGGCGGCCAGCGGTTCGAGCACCTGCTTGACCGGCGCGGCGCGCTGGGCGGTGATCCGACGTGCCAGCCGCGCGCGCACGCGCCTCGTCGCCGACGGCGGCCGTGCGGGCACGGGCTGCGACGTCTGGGCGGGTTCGGTGTCCTGGCTCAACCACGCTCCTCGGGTCTAGGAACCGAGGATAACTCCGTTGCGGCCCGTGCCTCGCCGGCGAGCCGATGAGCGGTGCGGTTCACACGGTGAGCAGCACCTGTGATTCACCTCGACCAGTCGGCAGCCGACGCGCTCCACCAGCCGGAACCGGCCCGCTGCTCGCTCCGGGAAACCGTCAACTGGCAACAACGACCGACTCGACCACTGTGCGTAATCGCGCTGTGCGTGATCGCCCCGCCCGCGCGGTTCACACGCTGAGCAGCGCGTGCACCTCACGGCCGGCCAACCGCTCCCGCCCGCCCAGTCCCGGGATCTCCAGCACCACCGACACCCCGGTCACGACACCGCCCGCGCGTTCCACCAGCTCGCACGCCGCCGCCGCCGTGCCGCCGGTCGCCAGCACGTCGTCCACCACGACCACGTGCTGACCGGGCGTCACCGACTCCGCGGGCAGTTCCAGGGTGGCCGTCCCGTACTCCAGGTCGTACGACACGCGATGGGCCACCGCCGGCAGCTTGCCCGGCTTCCGCAACGGCACCACGCCGTAGTGCCAGCCGTACCCGAGCGCCGCACCCAGCAGGAATCCCCGCGACTCGATCGCGGCCACCACCTGGGTGTCGGGGTGGATCTTGTCCTGCAAGGCGTCGACCACGGCGCGCAACGCGTCCGGGTCGGCGAGGACCGGCGTGAGGTCCCGGAACACGACCCCCGGCAGGGGGAAGTCCGGGACCTCACGCAGCAGCCCTAGGGCGCGGTCGAGCTTCAACGGTGCTTCTTGCCCGTCGGGCGGCGGCGCGCGTCGCCTGCCTTGCCGGTCCGGGTGGGCACGCCCGCCGCGGCCGCCATGGCCTTCTCCTTGCGCAACTCGGCCTGCAACGTCTCGTCGTCGGTCGACTCCACGATGGTGTCGCCGCTCGCCGGGACCTCGCCGGTCGCGGCCTTGCGGGCCAGGTTGTCCCGACGCGCCTGCACCCGCGCGGCCTGCGCCTTGTAGCGGGCGTCGCGCATCTTCAGGTCCACCGCGACCGGGGTCGCGATGTAGATCGAGGACAGCGCGCCGATCGCGATACCGGTGAGCTGCACCAGCGCCAGGTCCTTCAGGGTGCCGACGCCGAGCAGGCCCACGCCGATCGCCAGCAGGCCGAGCACCGGCAGCAGCGCGATCAACGAGGTGTTGATCGACCGCATCAGGGTCTGGTTGACGGCCAGGTTCGCGGCCTCGCCGTAGGTGCGGCGGGTCAGGCCGAGCAGGCCGCGGGTGTTCTCCCGGACCTTGTCGAACACGACCACCGTGTCGTACAGCGAGAAACCGAGGATGGTGAGCAGACCGATGACCGTCGCGGGCGAGACCTCGAAGCCGACCAGCGAGTACACACCCGCCGTGATCACGACGTCGTGCAGCACCGCGACCAGCGCGGCGATCGCCATGGACAGCTCGAAGTACAGCGCCAGGAAGATCATCACCGCGACGAAGAACACCAGCAGCGCGATCAACGCCTGGTTGGTGATCTCACCGCCCCAGGAGGCGGAGACGGCGCTGTCGCTGATGGCGCTCTCGCCGCCGTTCGGCTTCAGGTCGTCGTTCAGCGCGGTCTTCAGCTTCGCGACCTCATCGGCGTTCAGCGTCTCCGACCGGATCTGGATGGTCGCCGCGTCGCCCGTGCCCACGGTCTGGGTGGCGGCGGGCTCCTTGCCGATGGCCTTCTCGAACGACTCCTTGGCCGCCTCGACGCTGATCGTGCCGGACGCGCTCACCGCGGGCAGCTGCACCCGCGTGCCGCCGGTGAAGTCGATGCCCCGGTTGAAGCCCTTGAACACGATCGACAGGACGCAGATCAGCAGGATGACACCGAAGATCACGTACCAGCGCTTGCGCTTGCCGACGATGTCGAACGCGCCGTTGCCGACGTAGAGGCGTTGGAAGACGCCTGCCTTCTTCGTCTCGGCCACGTCAGACCTCCTTCACAGCGGTGCTCTTCGCACCCGACAGCGCGCGGTCGTCGACACCGGCTTGGGCGGCGCCACCCAGACCCGAGAGCTTCGGGTTGGACAGGCGCTTCGACTTGGACACCATGGCGACCAGCGGGTGCGTCACCAGGAAGACCACGATCAGGTCCAGCACGGTCGACATGCCGAGGGTGAACGCGAAGCCCTTCACCTGGCCGACGGCCAGCACGTACAGGATGGCCGAGGCGAGGAAGCTGACCATGTCCGCGGACAGGATGGTGCGCCGCGCGCGGACCCAGGCCCGAGGCACCGCGGACCGGAACGACCGGCCCTCGCGCATCTCGTCCTTCAACCGTTCGAAGAACACGACGAACGAGTCCGCGGTGATACCGATCGCCACGATGAACCCGGCGATGCCGGCGAGGTCGAGGGTGAACCCGATCCAGCGGCCGAGCAGCACCAGCACCGCGTAGACGACCACGGCCGACAGGATCAGCGACAGGATCGTCAGCACGCCCAGCAGGCGGTAGTAGAACAGGCAGTACACGAACACCAGCGCGAGGCCGATGCCACCCGCGATCAGGCCGGCCTGCAGCGAGGCCAGGCCGAGCGTCGCGGACACCGTCTCGGCCTCGGAGGCCTCGAACGACAGCGGCAGCGAGCCGTACTTGAGCACGTTGGCGAGGCTGGTGGCCTCCGCCTGGCTGAACTTGCCGCTGATCTGCGTCGACCCGCCCAGGATGGGCTCGTTGATGTTCGGCGCGGACACGACCTGGCTGTCCAGCACGACGGCGACCTGCTGCGAGACGTTCGCCGAGGTGAACTTGCCCCACTTGTCGCCGCCCTCGCCCTTGAAGGTGAGGTCGACGACGAAGCCCGCGCCCTGCGGGTCGGTGCCGGACACCGCGTTGTCGATGTCCTCACCGGTCAGCCGCGAGTACAGGCTGAAGTCGTCCTCCTTCACGCTGCCGTCGGTCGGCGGGGTGACGGGGGCCAGCACGTACTTCTCGGTGCGGTCCTGGTCGCAGGTCAGCAGCGGCAGCGCCGGGTCGTCGTTGCCGATCAGCGGGTCGACCGTGGGGCAGGTGAACGCGGTGAGCGCCTGGGACACGGTCTGCGCGTCCAGCGTGGTCAGCTGCGGGTCCTGGCGGCAGGTGCGGGACTCCTCGATGGCCCTGGTCGGGTCCTCGGAGTACTGGCCCTGGAACACCGCGCGGCAGTCGACCTGCGGCTTCTCCTCGGCGGGCGGCTGCGCGGACGCGGACGGGTCCGCGGGCGGCGTGGTGGTCTCCGGCTGGCCCTCGAGCGCCGGGGCCGGGCGGCCCTGGGCGGTCGTCGGCGCGACCGAGGCGGTCTCCGTCGGCTCCTTGCCCGCGCTCGCGTCCGGCGCGGCCGAACCGGTCGTGGTCGGCGCGGCCGAGCCCGACGTGGACGGCGCGCTGCTCTCGGTCGGGGCGGGCTCCGGCGCGTTGGGCACCGGCGAGCCGATGACCTTGCGGAAGTTCAGCTTCGCCGTCTGACCGAGGCGCTTGGCGCCCTCGCTGTCGGAGCCGGGCACCGTGATCACGAGGTTGGTGCCGTCCCGGATGACCTCGGGACCGGCCACGCCCAGGCCGTTGACGCGCGTCTCGATGAGCGTGCGCGCCTGGTTGAGCGATTCCTCGGAGGGCGTTTTCCCATCAGGAGCCCGGGCGGTCAGCGTGACACGGGTACCACCCTGCAGGTCGATGCCGAGCTTGGGTGTCGCCTTGCCGTTCCCGGTGAAGAACACCAGGGAGTACAGCGCGACCACGATGAGGACAAATGCGCCCAGGTACTTCGCGGGGCGGATTTGCCCGGCCGGAGGTGCCACGGTCCGTCCGTCTCCTGATAGTTGACAAGGTCAGCGAAGCGGGAGCGTACCCCTGATGGTGTGAGCTGCGCGTCACTGCCTGGAGTCGGCACGTTGACAGTTGCCGGCTCCAGGCCCGAGGTCCGCTGGTTACTTCTGGTTACTTCTTGGTCTCCTGCTGTGCGCGGTCGACGTCGGCGGTCTCGTCCACGGCGTCGACGTCGTCGACGTCGTCCACGACCGCGTCGGTCTCGGTGTCCACGACCACCTTCTCGCGGATGGCCTGGCGCAGCCAAGTGGTGACCACGCCGTCGGCGACCTCGAGGTCGATCGTGTTGTCTTCGTCGTTCACGCCGGCCACCGTCGCGTACAGCCCGGAGGTGGTCATGACCCGGTCACCCGGCTCCAGGGAGTTCAGCAGCGCCTGCTGTTCGGCGACGGCCCGCTTCTGCTTGCGGGCGCTGAGGAACAGCGGCACCGCGAGCAGCACGAGCAGCAGCGGGAACATCAAGGAGGACAGGTCCATCATTCTCCGATCAACCGGACGGGCGAACGCGATCAGCGCCCGGTACGTCCGAATCTCTGGGGTGCCGCCGCCGATTGTGCCAGGTGAGTTGTCCCGATCACTCGGTGGCGTCGTCGAACAGGGACCGCATGGCCTCGCCCGGCGCGTTCGCCGGTGGCTGGAGGCCGAGGTGCAGCCACGCCGCGGCGGTGGCGACCCGGCCGCGCGGCGTGCGGGCGAGCATGCCCGCGCGCACCAGGTAGGGCTCGCAGACCTCCTCGACCGTGGTGGGTTCCTCACCCACCGCGACGGCCAGGGTGGAGACGCCGACCGGGCCGCCGCCGAACGAACGGACCAACGCGCCCAGGACCGCCCGGTCCAACCGGTCCAGGCCCAGCTCGTCCACGTCGTAGACCTTCAGGGCGTCACGGGCGACCTCCAGGGTCACCGCGCCGTCCGCGCGCACCTCTGCGTAGTCCCGAACCCGCCGGAGCAGGCGGTTCGCGATGCGGGGCGTGCCCCGGGACCGGCCCGCGATCTCCCGGCCACCGTCCTCGCGCAGGTCGACGCCGAGGATGCGGGCCGACCGGCGGACGATCAGCTCCAGCTCCTCGGGGCTGTAGAACTCCATGTGGCCGGTGAAGCCGAACCGGTCGCGCAGCGGGCCGGTGAGCGCGCCGGACCGGGTCGTCGCGCCGACCAGCGTGAACGGGGCGATGTCGAGGGGGATGCTGGTCGCGCCGGGGCCCTTGCCGACGACCACGTCGACCCGGAAGTCCTCCATCGCCAGGTACAGCATCTCCTCGGCGGGGCGGGCCATCCGGTGGATCTCGTCGATGAACAGCACGTCGCCCTCGACCAGGTTCGACAGCATCGCGGCCAGGTCGCCCGCGCGTTCGAGGGCGGGGCCGGAGGTGATGCGCAGGGACGCGCCCAGCTCGGCGGCGATGATCATGGCGAGGCTGGTCTTGCCCAGGCCGGGCGGTCCGGACAGCAGCACGTGGTCGGGCGGCGCGCCGCGCTGCATCGCGCCGCGCAGGACCAGTTCGAGCTGTTCGCGGACCTTGGGCTGGCCGACGAACTCGTGCAGGTCCTTCGGCCGGAGCGTGGTCTCGAGGTCGCGTTCGGCCGGGTCGGGCAGCGGGTTGAGGGTGTCCTCTTCGTAGTTCATCGCTTGCGGCCCAGGGTGGCCAGGGAGCGGCGCAGGACTTCGGACGTGCCCAGCGCGCCGTCGGCGGCCAGCACGGCGTCCACGGCCTGTTCGGCCTGCTTGGCCGGGAAGCCGAGGCCGAGCAGGGCCTCGGTGACCTGCGCGCGGACCTGGCCGGTGTCGCCGGTGGCGCTCGGTGCGGGCGCGAGCGCGCCGACCTTGTCGCGGAGCTCGATGATGAGCCGTTCCGCGCCCTTGCGGCCGATGCCCGGGACCTGGGTGAGGACGGTGATGTTGCCCTCGGCGAGGGCCGCGCGCAGCTTGTCGGGTTCGAGGACGGCCAGGGTCGCCAGGGCCAGCCGGGGGCCGATGCCGGACACCGTCTGCAACAGCCCGAACAGCTCGCGCGCCTCGGTGTCGGCGAAGCCGAAGAGGGTCAGCGAGTCCTCGCGGACCACCAGCGACGTGGCCAGGTGGGTCTCCTCGCCCCGGCGCAGGGTGGCCAGCGTGGCGGGGGTGGCCTGCACGGCGTACCCGACGCCGCCGACCTCGACTACGACGTGGTCGAGCCCGATGGACAGCACCTGCCCGCGCAGCGACGAGATCACTGACCCCCACCTCCGGTCTTCCCTGCTCCGGCCGACGTCGACCGGGCCCCCATCTTGGCCGCCCCAGCCGACCCGGCCTCACCCGACCCGGCCTCACCCGGCATGGCCTTGGCCCTCGCCGCGGGGCTCGCGGCCTTCCCCGCCGGGCCGGCGATCGGCTCGGACCCGGTCTTCGCGTCGGCGACCGACCCGGCCGCCGTCCTCACCCCGGCCTGCGCCGCCGCTCGGGTCGATGACCGTGCCGCCGCCGGAGTGGTCGCCGGCTTCGGGCTGCTCGACGCCTTGGCGCCGGCCTGCGCCAGCCGCGCGCGGTGGGTCCGGGCGATCTCGGCGGCCCGAGCCTGCGCCTCCTCCAACCGCGACCGCATGGGCGCGCGCCACAGGTGGCAGATGGCCAGGGCGAGCGCATCGGCGGCGTCGGCGGGCTTCGGCGCGGTCTTCAGGCCGAGCAGCTTGGTCACCATGGCGGTCACCTGGGCCTTGTCCGCACGACCCGAGCCGGTCACCGCCGCCTTGACCTCGCTCGGCGTGTGGAACACCACCGGCAACCCCCGCCGCGCGGCCGACAGCGCGACGACACCACCCGCCTGCGCCGTCCCCATCGCGGTTCGGACGTTGTGCTGGCTGAACACCCGCTCGATGGCCACCACCTGCGGCGAGTACCGGTCCAGCCACTGCTCCACGGCGTCGGAGAGCTGGAGCAGCCGCACGGCCAGGTCGGCGTCGGCCGGTGTGCGCACGACGTCCACGGCGACCGGCCGCACGGTGCGACCCGCACCGCCGTCGACCACCCCGAACCCGCACCGGGTCAAGCCGGGGTCGACTCCGAACACGCGCACGCTGGTCCCCTCGTCCGCCGGCGAACACCAGTTCGAAACCTTAGAGGGTGGGCACGGCCAACGGCCCGAGTGACACGCGCATGGTGACCAACAGACACCCCCCGATCGACACAGCGTCACCGGGTTACTACAGTGGCTCGGTCAGCTGATCGACTCCGGTGGCGGCATGAGCGGGGTGCCATGACCCTGAGGCGGTTCGGCGTCATCTCCTGCGTCGTCTGCGCCCTGGTGGTCGGCACGGTCTGCCTGGTGGTGTCGGGGGTGTTCGACCGGCCCGCGTCGGTCGCGATCGACAAGTTCGCCCAGTTGCTCGCCGCGACCGCGGCGATGGTGTCGTACTGGCGGGCGGCACGGCGGCGGCAGGGCGTGGCGCGGCGCTGGCGGCTGTGGATGGTGGCCGCGATGGCGAGCCTGGTCGTCGGGCTGGCCGTGTGGATCTGGGGCCAGGTGATCCTCGGGGTCTCGCTGCCCTCGTCCACGTTGGCCCCGATCGGCTTCATGCTCGTGCCCGCCCTCACGCTGTGCGCGGTCCTCGTGCTGGCGCACGGCGGGTCCGGCAAGCTGCCCGGCCACCGCAGCAAGCTGGTCGTCGCGCTGGACGGGCTGATCGTGGTCGGCTCGCTGTTCGTGCTCACGTGGGTCTCGGCGCTGGAGTCCATGGTCCGCGCCTGGGCCACCTCCGGCCCCGGTTTCGCGACCGTGGTGGCGCACCCGGCGGCGTACCTGGTGACGCTGGTCGTGCTGCTGGTCTCGTCGTGGACGCACCGGTCGGTGCGGCAGTTGCCGGTGCTGTTCATCGCGCTGGCGGGGCTGGCGCAGTCGGCGTCGGGCTGGGTGTTCGCCTACCTCGTGAGCCAGGGTGCGACCGCCATCCCGACGGCGGCCGACATCGGGTTCATGGTGTGCCCCGCGTTGTTCTTCCTCAGCTCGATCGCACCGGGCAACGCCGCGCGGGAACGGGTCGGGGCGGCCCGGCTGCGCGCGGGCGAGCTGCTGCACCTGCTCGTGCCGTACCTGCCGATGCTGGTCACGGGCCTGTTCATCGTGGTCGGCACGGCGACGGGGGTGCGGCTCAACCCGGTGGAGATCTACGTCGGCCTGGGCGTGGTGCTGCTCGTCATCGCGCGCCAGCTGCTCACGCTGATCGACAACGTGAAGCTGCTGGAGCAGTTGCGCGACAGCCGGGAGCGGCTGCGGCACCAGGCCTACCACGACCCGTTGACGGGGATCGCGAACCGGGCGCTGTTCCGGGAACGGCTGGACGCGGCGCTGGCCGGGACGTCGCCGGTGGTGGTGCTGTTCATCGACGTGGACGGGTTCAAGGACGTCAACGACAACTACGGCCACGCCGAGGGTGACGCGGTGCTGCGGATCGTGGCGTCGCGGTTGCAGGCGTGCGTCCGGCCGCAGGACGTGGTGGCCCGGCTGGGCGGCGACGAGTTCGGGGTGCTGGTGGACGGCTACCCGCAGCCGCCGGAGGAGATCGGGCGGCGGGTGCTCGGCGCGCTGGGCGAGCCGCACCGCACCGCGAACGGCTCGCACGTGATCCGCGCGTCGATCGGCATCTCGCACCGCGAGGCGTTCGACCCGTCGTTGACCGCCGACGACCTGATCGGCACGGCGGACGCGGCGATGTACACGGCGAAGCGGCTGGGCAAGGGGATGGTCGTGGTGCACGGATCGGTGGAGGCGGAGCTGTCGTGAACGGGGTGCCGGGGTCGAGCGCCGACGAGGTGCTCGCCGAGCTGGGGATGGCGGAGCTGCCCGTCGAGGGCGGGTGGTTCGCGCAGTCGTGGCGCTCGGCCGAGGTGTCGGCGATCTACTACCTGCTGCGGGAGGGCGAGTTCTCCGGCGTGCACAAGCTCGACCACGTCGAGGTCTACGCCCACCACCGCGGCGCGCCGCTGCGGATGCTGCTGCTGCACCCGGACGGCACGGTGACCACGCCGGTGCTCGGCCCGGACGTCACCGCCGGGCAGCGGCCGCAGGTCGTGGTGCCCGCCGGGGTGTGGCAGGCCGGCGAGCCGGACGGCGAGTGGTCCCTGGTCGGCACGGTGGTGGTGCCGCCCTACACCGACGACATCGTCACGTTCGGTGAGGCCGACACCCTCGCGCCGCGCTACCCCTCGCACGCCGACCTGGTCCGCAGGCTCTGCCGCCGCTGACCGCTCGGCGCACCACGGCCGTCCTCAGCCCACCGTCTTCAGCCCATCGTCTTCTGGCCGTCGATGGTCTCGCGGAGGATGTCCGCGTGGCCCGCGTGCTGGGCCGTCTCGGCGATGATGTGCAGCACCACGCGGCGGACGGACCGCGACGCGCCCGGCTCGAACCACGGTGCCACGGGCAGCGGGTGGCTGGTGTCCAGGTCCAGGTCGGCGAGCAGCCGCTCGGTCTTCGCGGCGGTCTCCTCGTAGTCGGCGAGCAGCCCGGCGAGGGTCTCGTGCTCCAGCATGCGGAAGCCGTTCTCCCAGTCCGCCTCCACGCTCTCCATCAGCTCCGCGCCGCCGACCGCGAAGCGCATCCAGCTCTCCTCCACGGCGCGGACGTGCTTGATGAGGCCGCCGAGCGACAGCGCGCTCGCGGTGGGCGTCCGACGGGCCTGCTCGTCGCTGAGCCCCTGCACGGTGAAGCGGAGGAACCCGCGGTGCGTGGCCAGGGTCGACAGCAGGTCGGCGAGCTCGGTGGAGGTGGTGGTGGCGCTCATGGTGGGTGCTGCCTTCCGTTTCGGTGTTGCCACCACGTTATGGCTTGATGCGGACAGTTCACGCCCTCAATTCCGATCCACGGTGAAATCCGCTCCCCCGACTTACGCTCGGCGGCGTGGACCTCCCCGTGATGCCACCCGTGCGGCCGATGCTCGCCAAGGCCGTGCACTCGGTGCCGCGCGAGCCCGGCCTCGTCTACGAACCGAAGTGGGACGGGTTCCGGTGCGTCGTGTTCCGCGACGGCCCCGAGCTGGAACTCGGGTCCCGCAACGACCGGCCGCTGACCAGGTACTTCCCCGAGGTGGTCGAACTGCTGCGGGCCGGGCTGCCGCCGCGCTGCGTGGTGGACGGCGAGATCGTCATCGTCACGCCCGAGGGGCTGAGCTTCGACCTGCTCCAACTGCGGCTGCACCCCGCCGCGTCCCGGGTGCGCAAGCTCGCCGTCGACACGCCGGCCGGGTTCGTCGCGTTCGACCTGCTCGCGCTGGACGACCGGGACCTGACCGCGACGCCGTTCGGCGAACGCCGCCGGCTGCTGGAAGGGGCGCTGCGGGACGTGCCGGGGCTGTACCTGACGCCCGCGACGGACGACCCGGACCGGGCGGAGGACTGGTTCACCCGGTTCGAGGGCGCGGGGTTCGACGGCGTGGTGGCCAAGCGCACCGACCTGCCGTACGAGCAGGACAAGCGGGTGATGTGGAAGGTCAAGCACGAGCGCACGGCCGACTGCGTGGTGGCCGGGTTCCGGTGGCACAAGGACGGCGTCGGCGTGGGGTCGCTGCTGCTCGGCCTGTACGACGACGCGGGCGCGCTGCACCACGTCGGCGTGGCCAGCAGCTTCACCGCCGCGCGCCGCCGCGAGCTGCTGGACGAGCTGGCGCCGTACCGGGAGGACGCGCCGGCCGACCACCCGTGGGCGGACTGGGCCGGGGTGGACGCGACCACGCCGGGTGCGCAGAGCCGGTGGAACCCGACGAAGACGCTGTCGTGGGAGCCGGTGCGGCCGGAGCTGGTCGCCGAGGTCCGCTACGAGCACCTCCAGGCACGCCGGTTCCGGCACACGAGCAGGCTGGTCCGCTTCCGCCCGGACCGCACGCCGGAGTCGTGCACGTACGCCCAGCTCGAAGAGGTCGCGCCGGCGGAGCTGCGGGAGCTGTTCGGCGAGTAGGACCGGACCTGTCCCACCGGTCGGGCATGCTGGTCGGCGTGACCGACACCGCGGGCCGGCTGCTGTCCCTGTTGTCGCTGCTCCAGCTACCGCGCGAGTGGCCGGGCAGCGAGTTGGCGCGGCGGCTGGGTGTCAGCGGGCGCACCGTGCGCCGCGACGTCGACCGGCTGCGGGAGCTGGGGTACCCGGTCGAGGCGACGATGGGGTCCGAGGGCGGCTACCGGCTGGTCGCGGGCACGGCCATGCCGCCGTTGCTGCTGGACGACGACGAGGCCGTGGCGATCGCGGTGGGGTTGCGGACGGCGGCGCGGCAGGCCGTGGCGGGCATCGAGGAGGCGTCGGTGCGCGCCATGGCGAAGCTGGAGCAGGTGCTGCCGTCGCGGCTGCGGCGGCGGGTGGGCGCGTTGGGCGCGGCGACCGTGCCGGTGGTGCTGGGCGCGGACGGCGTCACGGTGGACCCGGAGCACCTGACCGTGCTGGCGTCGGCCATCGCGAACCGGGAGCGGCTGCGGTTCCGGTACTCGGCGGCGGACGGGGCGGAGAGCAGGCGGCACGTCGAGCCGCTGCACCTGGTGCCGTCCGGGCGGCGCTGGTACCTGGTGGCGTTCGACCCGGAGCGGGACGACTGGCGGTTCTTCCGCGTCGACCGGATGACGGCGCTGTCCCCCACCGGCGCGCGGTTCGCACCCCGCGCGCTGCCCGCGGACGACCCGGCGACGTACCTGAAGGAGCACATGCTCGGCCGGGCCCCGACGTACACCGTGGTGGCGACGGTCCACCTGCCCGCCCCGGACGTGCGCGCGCGGCTGCCCGGCGTGGACGTCGAGGCGGTGGACCAGCGGACCTGCCGGGTGAGCGGCCTCGGCGACACGGTCGAGTACCTGGCGTTCCACCTGCTGCAACTGGGCTGCGAGTTCACGGTGCACGAGCCGCCCGAGCTGGTCCGGCACCTGCGCGGGCTGCACGACCGGATCGGCCGGGCGATCAGTTCAGGCTGACGATGCTCGCGTTCAGCGCGGTCGCGAAGCCGACCCAGGCGAGGTAGGGCACGAGGAGCAGGGCGGCGGGCCGGTGCTTGCGGCCGAACAGCACGATCAGCGCGATGATCGACACCAGCAGCGCGATGATGTCCACCAGGGCCAGCCCGTACCGGCCGGCGGCGAAGAACAGCGGCGTCCACGCCGCGTTGAGGACGAGCTGCACGGCGAACAGCACCAGCTCGCGGCTCGCGCCGTGCCGCTTCCAGAACAGCCAACCGGACAGCGCGATCATCACGTACAGCGCGGTCCAGACGGGGCCGAACAACCAGGACGGCGGCGCCCACGACGGCGTGCGCAGCTGCTCGTACTCGGCCGCGGAGGACGCGGCGGACAGGGAGCCGATGACCGCGGTCGCGGCGACGGCCGCCGCGAACACCGCCAGCCCGGCCAGGGGTCGTCGCATCGCCAGGTGAGCCATGCGTCGAGCCTAGGAAGCCGGACGGCCGCCCGCATGACGGATCAGGCGGCGGCGAGCAGTGCCCGGCCGTCGTCGGTCAGCCGGGAGGGCCCCGTCCGGGACGCGATCAGCCCCGCCCGCGCCAGCCCCGGGCCGACGAACTGGTCGCAGCAGCGCAGGCCGTCGACCAGCAGCGTGCCCGCGGCGTACTCGCGGCGACCCGCCGCGACGGCGCGCAGCACCGCCCGGTCCCTCCCGGTGATGATGGTCGTGGTGTCCATCGCGGTCTCCGTCCGTGCGTCGGGTCTCCCTACCCGTACGACGAAGCGGACCCACCGCGAATCGACACGACCGGGCGGCCCACCCCGGTGTACCGACTCCGAACGCTCACCCGGCCGCCGCGGCGGCCTGCCGGCACGCGTCCACGAGCTGCGGCCACCGGCCCGCCCGGTCGCGGTTGATGTGCAGCGGCGACGGGTGCGGCGCGTTGAGCACCTTCAGCTTGTGGCCGCGCCCGGACAGCGTCCAGCCGGTGCCCGCCGGCCTGCCCAGCACGACGACCGCCTTGAGCGCGGTGAGCATCCGCAGCAGCTCCACCAGGTACGGCACGGCCGCGCGCAGGTCCGCGGGCGACGGCTCGCGGTTGTTCAGGTGCCACGGCACGACGTTCCAGCTCAGGCTCACCCGCCGGGACAGCCCCGCCTCCGCCATCGCGGCGAACACGTTGGCGGCGGTCGGGTCGTCGTTGTCGGGCGAGTTGAAGCCCGAGCCCGACGACGCGGGCCCGGGTGACTCCAGCAGCAGCAGGACCTTCGAGTTCACGCCGCCGCTCGCCGGGTCGAACAGCGGCACGTCGGCCTTGCGCTCGGTGGCGATGCGCTGGGCGAACTCCGTCAACTTCGCCAGGTGGGGCGCCTTGAGCAGAGCCATCTTCCGAGCGACGACCACGGGGTTCCGGTGTGCCCTCGGGGTGGAGGGGAAGACGTCCATGGTTGGCTAGCGTTCCCGTCTTGATCAGGCCCGACCATCCGCCGTCCGGGCGGCAACCCCGGTGGGGCACGCGGGCGCTAGCCCACGTGGGTCCGCGGCCGTTGCTCCAGGACGCCGTCGACGTAGGTGTCGACCTTCTCGTTGTAGAACGCGACCAGACCCGCGACCTGCCTGCTCTCCGGCAGCGGCGTGCGGTAGCCCCAGACCACGTTCTCGTGCACCTCGTCGCCCAGCACCACCGACCAGTACTCGGCGGTGCCCTTGTACGGGCAGCTCGTGCGCAGGTCGGTGGGCCGCAGCAGGTCCAGCCGCACGTCGGTCATCGGCAGGTAGTAGCGGGCCGGGAGGCCGGTCTCGAACAGGATCACCGGCCGGTGCGAGTTCGCCACCTCGACGCCGCCCACCTCCACCCGGACGTGCCTGCTGCTGGGCAGCGCGTCGACCCTCGTGTACGGGTCGCGCGGGTGGACGTAGACCGGCTCGTCCTCCTCGAACCACTCGTCCATCGCGTCCCACTCCAGCCGGACCAGGTCCCGCAACGCCTCCAGCGGCGAGTCCGGGTAGCGCAGGCCCGCGCCCGCCGCCGTGGCCGCGCCGGTCTTCACGTCGAACAGCTCGCCGTTGCCCCGACTGGGTGACCTCTTGACCTCGCCGGTGGGCACGAGGGTCGCCCGGACGTCCTCCGCCGGGAAGTAGTACGTGGGGTAGTACGGCTTCTCCCACACCAGCGCCGGCCGCGTGGTGTCCACGACCAGCTCGCCCGCCAGGTAGGCCCGGACCCGCTTGGTCCCGGTCTCCACCCGCACCCGTCCGCGTTCCGCAGCACTCATGGTTCCGACGCTACGCGCGCGGCCGGCGGGTCGGGTGCCACCGCGTTTCTCCGGTGTTGCCCAACGGATCACTATGCTCGGTCGATGGTGGAAGTGATCGACAACGGGTCGGCGCCGCGGCTGGTCGTGTTCGACCTCGACGGCACGCTCTACCCCCGCGAGCTGTACACCGGGTTGATCCTGGACGTCATCGGCGCGATGTTCGTCGAGCTGCGGGGCGACCCGCCCGAGCAGGCCGAGGCCAAGGTCGCCGAGTTGCGCGAGCTGATGCGCACCGAGTGGTCGAGCACGTCGACCACCTCGTTCGTGCTGGCCAACGGCATCGACGTGGACGAGTGGCGCGCGTACCGCGAGGCCCACCTGTCGATCGTGGACGGCGTCCGCCCCGACGAGCGGGTGGTGCGCGAGCTGGAGCGGCTGCGCGCCGTGGTGCCCATCGCGCTGCTCACCAACAACACCGCCGGTGCGGCCGAGGCCATCCTGGACCGGATCGGCGTCGGCGTGGCGGGCTTCACCGGCGTGGTGAGCGCGGACGACGTGGGCGGGCGGCCGAAGCCCGACCCCGGCGCGTTCCGCGTGCTGCTGGAGCGGTTCGACGTGGACGCGCGCGAGGTGTGGGGCGTCGGTGACCGCTACGACATCGACGTCCGGCCGCTGCGCGAGCTGGGCGGCGCGGGGATCACCGTGGACGGGCCGGCCGACCTGCCGGAGGCGGTCGACTTCCTGGTCGGGCGCGCCTCGTAGCGGGTCGGGCCCGGTCCGCGACCCGGCCACCACCGACCCGTCCGGCAGCACCCGGGGACCGGGGATCTCCACCACGGCGCCGGGGTCGCGGTGGACCGCGCCGTGCTTCCGCCGCCTCCCGCCATCCTCCTCCCCCGCCGTCACCCGGCGAAGGCGAACGCGCCCAGTCGCGTGCTCTGGTCGGCGCGGGCGGCGGCGATCGACGCGGCCAGGTCGCGGGTCTCCCGGTCCGCGCCGCTGTCCTGCTCGCCGCGCGCCAGCAACGCCGACTGCTCCAGGTGCTCGCGCAGCTTCGCGGGCAGGCCGGACGGGTCCAGGCGCAGTCCCGCCAGGTCCGCCTCCGACACCAGCCCCGGCATCTGGTGGCCCGCGTGCACGTTCTCCTCCGGCAGCGCCGCGCGGTCGCGCAACCGCTTGAGCGCGGCCAACTCCCGCCCGTGCGAGGTCTTCAACTCCGCCGCGAACGGCGCCAGTTCGGGCGTCGCCAGGTCCAGGGCGGGCAGGAGCTGCTCGTTCATCGGGATCATGAGCTGGATCCAGGCGGTGTCGGTGGCGTTGAACGGCGACGCGGCCGGCTCCGGGGACGGGACCGTGGCCGGTGCGCAGGCGGCCAGGACCAGCAGGGTGGCACCCCAGAGCGCCCGCAGGCGCCCCGGGGTGGCCGGTGTCGTGGTCACCGCGGCAGCCGGTAGTCCGGCCCGAGGGCGGCGCCCCGGTGCGGCTTGTACTGGTCGTACC
Organism: Saccharothrix saharensis; assembly: GCF_006716745.1. Lineage (NCBI taxonomy): Bacteria > Bacillati > Actinomycetota > Actinomycetes > Pseudonocardiales > Pseudonocardiaceae > Saccharothrix > Saccharothrix saharensis. The sequence goes on from NZ_VFPP01000001.1 coordinate 2,443,515, forward strand.
CGCGCGGGTCGCACTGGAGGCCGCCGTTGACGCAGTGGCTGACCAGCGCCTGCAACGTGGGGCCGTCCCACGCGTTCATGAAGTCGTAGTGCCAGGTGTACCCGCGCCCGCTGGACAGCCGCACGCGCGACATGTCACCCGACACCGGGAACGCGATCTTGAACTCCAGCATCGGCACGGGCACCGGGTGCGTGGTGGGGCAGACCAGCGTCGCGCGGTCCGGGTAGGCCATGTGCGACCGGTGGTCGGCCGAGTCGAGGTCGCGCCCGTTCCAGCAACTCGGCGCCTGGTAGCGGATGTTGAGCTGGCTGCCCGGCGGGCAGTACGACGGGAAGTCCCAGTTGTGCGCGCTGTTGCCGCACTCCCAGCCCTCGACCGCGCCCGGCGCGGTGCGGAACTGGTCCTGCGTGGCCGTGGGGCTGCCGACCACGAACCGGATGCCGGCCGGGAAGGACCGGACCTCCTGGTACTTCAGGATGCCGGACTTGTAGTAGATCACCTGCGGGAAGTCGGGCACGACGAGTTGGTCGCCGTTGTAGAGCGAGGGGAACCAGTACGCCGACTTGTCGTCCGGGGTCTTGCAGTTGGTCTGCCCGTTCTTCAAGGACGCGTTGGTGCTGCTCGCGTTGACGGAGTTGTTGCCCAGGAACGTGTGCATGTGGGACGCGCCCGGCAACCCCGGCGAGACGATCGGGTCGTCGGGCCGGTGCACGGTGACCGAGCAGTTGGCCTGGAACTCGTGGTGGGTGACCAGGTCGTCGGCCTGGGCCGGGTGGGCGGCCACCGCGAGGGTGGACGCGAGGAGGCCGGCCGCTGCCAGGGCGACCGACGCGCGGAGTTTTCGGGACACCTTTGTCCTCCTGCCGACGTGCGGGACGTGACGGCTGGGAGAGCGCTCTCCGAACTGAGGTTGCCCGGTGCGCCACCACCGTGTCAAGGGGCGGGTCATTGACAGATCCGTAGTCGGTTCGTAACACTTCGAGCCGGGTTGAGAGAGCGCTCTCCCGCACCTCGATCCGACAATCCGGCAGGAGACGCCATGTACCGCCTCCGATCCGCCAGCACGGCGTTGGCCGCACTTCTGGGGTTCGCTGTCCTCATAGCCCTCGCCGCGGTCCCGGGCACCGCGCAGGCCGCGCCCGTGCTGCTGTCCCAGGGCAAGCCCGCCACGGCGTCCTCGACCGAGGGCGCGGGCACCCCCGCGTCGGCGGCCGTGGACGGCAACGCGGGCACCCGGTGGGCCAGCGCGTGGAGCGACCCCCAGTGGCTGCGGGTGGACCTGGGTGCCACCTCGACCCTCAGCCGCGTCGAACTCGACTGGGAAGCCGCGTACGCCACCTCGTTCCAGCTCCAGGTCTCCGCCGACGGCAACGCCTGGACCACCGTGCACACCACGACGTCCGGCACGGGCGGCAGGCAGGGCTTCGACGTCACGGGCTCCGGTCGGTACGTCCGCGTGCACGGCACGCAGCGCGCCAACGGCTACGGCTACTCGTTGTGGGAGTTCCGGGTCTTCGGCACGCAGGGCACCAACCCGCAGCCCGGCACGGGCGTGCGCGTCACCGGTTCCCAGGGGAACTGGCAGCTCATGGTGGACGGTCAGCCGTGGACGGTGAAGGGCCTCACCTGGGGACCGCCGGCGGCGGACGCGGCCCGGTACATGCCGGAGCTGAAGTCCATGGGCGTCAACACCCTGCGCACCTGGGGCACCGACGGCTCCACCAAACCGCTGCTGGACGCCGCCGCGGCCAACGGCATCAGGGTGATGAACGGGTTCTGGTTGCAGCCCGGTGGCGGCCCCGGCTCCGGCGGCTGCGTCAACTACGTCACCGACACCACCTACAAGACCGACATGCTGAACACGATCCGGCAGTGGGTGACCACCTACAAGGACCACCCCGGCGTGCTCATGTGGAACGTCGGCAACGAGTCCATCCTGGGCCTGCAGAACTGCTACTCCGGGACGGAGCTGGAGAACCAGCGGGTCGCGTACGCCAAGTACGTCAACGAGGCCGCGCGCGCCATCCACGCCATCGACACCAACCACCCGGTCACCAACACCGACGCGTGGACCGGTGCGTGGGCCTACCTCAAGGCGCACGCGCCCGACCTGGACCTGTACTCGGTGAACTCCTACGGCAACGTGTGCCAGGTGCGGCAGGACTGGATCAACGGCGGCCACACCAAGCCGTACATCCTCACCGAGGCGGGCCCGGCCGGCGAGTGGGAGGTGCCCAACGACGTCAACGGGGTGCCGAGCGAGCCGACGGACGTGCAGAAGCGGGACGGCTACACGCGGGCGTGGAACTGCATCACCGGGCACACCGGGGTGTCGTTCGGCGGCACGTTGTTCCACTACGGCACGGAGTACGACTTCGGCGGGGTGTGGTTCAACCTGACCCCGGCGGGCAAGAAGCGGCTCTCGTTCTACGCGGTGCAGCGGGCGTTCGGCGGCGCGACGCCGGCCAACACCCCGCCGGTGATCACCGCGATGACCCTGCCCACCAGCGTCCCGGCGGGCGCGCGGCTGGCCGTCGAGGTGGCGGTGAGCGACCCGAACGGCGACCCGATCACCTGGTCGGCGGCGTTCAACAGCAAGTACATCGACAACAGCGGCGGTCTCGGCTTCACACCCGTCCAGGTCGACGGCAACCGCCTGACCGTCACCGCGCCGGACCGGCTCGGCGTGTGGAAGGTGTACGTGATGGCCGAGGACGGGCGAGGCAACATCGGCATCGAGACGAAGTCGGTGCGCGTGGTCGCGCCGCAGCCGGCGGGGGTGAACGTGGCGCTGAACAAGCCCGTCACGGCGTCGTCCTACCAGCAGGTGGGCGACGGCGCGCCGTTCCCGCCGTCGAACGCGGTGGACGGCAACGCGGGCTCGCGCTGGGCCACCGACTGGTCCGACCCGCAGTGGCTGCGGGTCGACCTCGGCGCGGTGACGACGTTCCAGCACGTGCAGCTCGTGTGGGAGGGGGCGTACGGGCGGGCGTACGAGATCCAGGTGTCCGACGACGGGACGACCTGGCGCTCGGTGCACGGCACCACCACGGGCAACGGAGGCGTCGACTCGATCGACGTCACGGCGACGGGCCGGTACGTGCGGCTGCACGCCACGCAGCGGGGCACGGGGTGGGGTTACTCGCTCTACGAGTTCGGCGTCTACCGGCGCTGAGTGAACGCGCGGGAGGGCCGGTGGGAGCACATCCCCCGGCCCTTCGGCCTTCGCACCACCGGAAGCGACCACACCACACCACCTCGGGCGACGTCGTGGTGGCCGCACCGACGGCGATCGGCAAGACCGGAGGGCCGGGGGGAGCGCGTCCCTCCGGCCCTCCGGCCGTCGCGTCACCGGGTGCGGCCACTCCGGTGACGGAGCCCGGCCGCGGGGCGTGCCGGAGGAATCCCCCGGCACGCCCCCGGCCGGGCGGTCAACTGCCGCGGACGCGGCGAATCGTGTCCCGGTACCACAGCGCGCTGCTCTTCAAGGTGCGGACCTGGGTGTCGTAGTCCACGTGCACCAGGCCGAAGCGCTTGTCGTAGCCGTAGGACCACTCGAAGTTGTCCATGAGCGACCACGCGAAGTAGCCGCGCACGTCCGCCCCCGCCGTGCGGGCCTTGGCGACGGCCGCGATGTGCGACTCCAGGTAGGCCGTGCGGTCGTCGTCGCGCACGAAGCCGGTGTCGTCGGCCTCGTCGTCGAACGCCGCGCCGTTCTCCGTGATCACCATCGGCACGCCCGGGTACTCCTCACCGATCTGCACCAGCAGGTTGGTGAAGCCCTCGGGCACGATCTCCCAGTCCATCGCGGTCACCGGGCGGCCGTAGCGGACCTCCCGGCACACCGGCACGCCGTCGGCGTCGGCCGTGTTGCCGTCCTCGTCCACGCCGGTGAACTTCGAGCTGGAGTAGTAGTTCACGCCCAGCACGTCGATCGGCTGCTTGATGATCTCCAGGTCGCCCGGCTCCTCGGGGATCTCCACCCCGCGCGCGGCCAGGTCCGCCACCACGTCGGCCGGGTAGTGGCCGCGCACCAGCGGGTCGAGGTAGATCCGCCGGGACAGGCCGTCGGCCCGGCGGGCGGCGTCGTGGTCGGCCTCGCTGTCGGTGGCGGGACTGGCGTGGCTCATGTTCAGCGTGATGCCGAACTCCATCGGCTCCTTGGCCGCCTCGCGCATCCGCTGCGTCGCCAGGCCGTGGCCGAGCAGCAGGTGGTGCACGGCGTGGATGGCCGCCCCGAAGTCCTGCCTGCCCGGCGCCTGCCGGCCCTCGTAGTAGCCCAGCATCGCCGAGCACCACGGCTCGTTGAGCGTGGTCCAGTGGCGCACCCGGTCCGACAGCGCGTCGAACACCAGCATCGAGTAGTCGGCGAACCGGTAGGCGGTGTCGCGCACCGGCCAGCCGCCCGCGTCCTCCAGCTCCTGCGGCAGGTCCCAGTGGTACAGCGTGACCCACGGGGTGATGCCCTTGCCGAGCAGCTCGTCCACCAGCCGGTCGTAGAACGCCATGCCGGGCGCGTTGACCGGGCCCTTGCCCCCCGGCTGCACGCGGGGCCAGGCGACGGAGAACCGGTAGGTGTCCACGCCGAGCGAGCCGATCAGCGCGACGTCCTCGGGCATGCGGTGGTAGTGGTCGCACGCGACGTCACCGTTGTCGCCGTTGTGCACCATGCCGGGCGTCCGGCAATAAGTGTCCCAGATGGACGGTCCGCGACCGTCTTCTTCGTACGCCCCCTCGATCTGGTACGCGGAGGTCGCCACGCCCCAGCGGAACGAGGCGGGCAGGGTGTCGATCGCGGGGTCGAGCCCGACGGTCGGCGCCGTGGTGTCCATTGATCTCCTCTGGAGTTCGGATCCCGTTGTCGTGAACGGGGTCAGAGCCCGTCGTCGTGAACGGGGTGCAGCCAGCAGGCCGCGGTGCGGTCGGCGCGGTCGCTGCGGGCGACCGGGACGCCGAGGACCGGGACCTCCACACCGCAGCGCTCCATCGCGTGCGGACAACGTGGGTGGAAGGAGCAGCCGGAGGGCATCGACCGCAGGTCCGGCGGTGAGCCGGGGATGCCGGTCAGCTCGCGCTTCGGGCCCCGCAGCGCGGGGAACGAGTTGAGCAGGCCGTGGCTGTAGGGGTGCAGCGGGTCGCGGTAGAGGTCGGCGGCGTTTGCCTGCTCCACGATGCGCCCTCCGTACATGATGGCGATCCGGTCGGAGAACTCGACCAGCAGGGACAGGTCGTGGGTGATGAACACGACCGAGAACCCGAGCCGCTCGCGCAGCTCCACGAGCTGGCGCAGGATCTGCCGCTGCACCACCACGTCCAGCGCGGTGGTCGGCTCGTCCATGATGACGACCTTCGGCTCCAGCGCGAGCGCCATGCCGATCATCACGCGCTGCCGCATGCCGCCGGAGAGCTGGTGCGGGTAGCTCTCCAGCCGGTCGGCGGAGATGCCGACCAGGTGCAGCAGCTCACGGGCGCGTGCCAGGCGCGACGCGCTGCTGCTGCGCGGGTCGTGCGCCTTGATCACGTCGGTGAGCTGGGTGGAGATCCGGTGCACCGGGTTGAGCGAGTTCATCGCGCCCTGGAACACGATCGCGGTCTCGGCCCAGCGGAACCGCCGCAGCGCGGCGTGGTCCATCCGGAGCACGTCGACCGGGTCGCCGCCGTCGGGGTGGTAGAGCACCTCGCCGCCCGAGATCACGCCCGGTGGTGGGAGGAGCCTGGTCAGGCCGTAGGCCAGGGTCGACTTGCCGCTGCCGCTCTCCCCCGCCAGGCCCAGGACTTCGCCCCGGTAGAGGGTGAGGTCGACGTCGCGGACGGCGCGCACGGCGTCGTCGCCCAAGCCGTAGTCCACGTTGAGGCCGCGGACCTCCAGCACCGCGTCGGTCACGGCGTCTCCCTTCCCTCGGACCCGGGCTTCGTCGCGAGCACCGGCGTGAAGCCGACCCGCATCCGGACCGTGTGGCCGTCGGCGGTCTTGACGCTGGTCTTGCCACCGCCGCGCAGCCGCGGGCTGACGAACTCGTCGATGCCGAAGTTCACGAGCGACAGCGCGGTGCCCAGGAGCGCGATGGCCAGGCCCGCGGGCACGAACCACCACCACGCGCCCTGGGCGAGGGCCTGCTGGCTCTGCGCCCAGTACAGGACGGTGCCCCAGTTCCAGTCGCCGCCCGCGCCGACGCCGATGAACGCCAGCGTGATCTCCAGCGTCACCGCGAAGATGACCGTGCCGACGAAACCGGAGGCGATGACCGCGGTGAGGTTGGGCAGGATCTCGAACAGGATGATCCGCCAGGTCTTCTCGCCGGTCGCCCGCGCGGCCTCCACGTAGTCGCGGCCGCGCAACGAGAGCGTTTGCGCCCGCAGCACGCGCGCCCCCCACGCCCACGACGTGAAGCCGATGAGCAGCGCGATGGTGAGCGTGCTCGTCTCCGGCAGCGTCGACGTGATGATGATCATCAACGGCAGCGCCGGGAGCACCAGGAACACGTTGGACAGCGCGGAGAGCACCTCGCTGCCCGCGCCGGAGAGGTAGCCGGACGTGACGCCGACCAGGACCGACAGGATCGTCGCCACGAGGCCCGCGACGAAGCCGACCACGATGACGCTGCGCGTGCCGACCACGACCTGGCTGAAGATGTCCTGGCCGAGGTGGGTGGTGCCGAACCAGTGCGCGGCCGACGGGCCCTGGAGGAGGTCGTTGCCGCGCCCCGACGGGTCGTACGGCGCGATCCACGGCCCGACGATCGCGAGCAGGGCGAAGAAGCCCAGGATGGCCAGGCCGGTGGTGGCCTTGGGGTTGGCCACGAACCGCAGCCTGCGGCGCTTCACCGGCGCCGCGGCCGGGGTCGCCGTCCCGGTGGTGGGTACCACGGTCACTGCTCAGCCCTCCCGTCGGGTGCGCGGGTCGAGCGCGAGGTAGGCCACGTCGGCGAGGAAGTTCGCCAGCAGCACGGACAGCGTGATGATCAGGAAGATGCCCTGCATGAGCGGGTAGTCCTTGGCGCCGACGGCCTGGAACAGCTGCAGGCCCAGGCCCGGGTAGGAGAACACGATCTCCACCAGCAGCGTGCCGCCGACGATGAAGCCGAGCGACAGCGCGAACCCGGAGACGTTGGGCAGCAGCGCGTTGCGCGCCGCGTAGGACACCATCACCCGCCGGTCGGACAGGCCCTTGGCGTGCGCGACGGTCACGTAGTCCTCGGAGGCCACCGTGACCATCATGTTGCGCATGGACAGGATCCAGCCCGCCATGGACGAGATCAGGATGGTGAACGCGGGCAGGATGCCGTGCCGCAGCACGCTGCCGATGAACTCCAGGTCCGGGTTGGGCACCAGGCCGTTGTCGTAGGCGCCGGAGGCCGGGAAGAAGCTGTCCGGGCCGGTCAGCAGCGCGATGGCGATCAGGCCGAGCCAGAAGTACGGGATGGACGACACGAACGTGGTCACCGGGATCAGCGCGTCGGCCCACGAGCCGCGCCGCCAGCCGATGCCCGTGCCCAGGGCCGTGCCGATCGCGAAGCCGAGCACGGTCGTGATGCCGACCAGGCCCATCGTCCAGGGCAGGCCGTCGCCGATGACCTGCGACACCGGGGACGGGAAGTAGGTGAACGACAGGCCGAGGTCGCCGCTGAGCAGCTGACCGAGGTAGGTGAAGTACTGCTCGACCAGGCTCGCGTCCTTGTCCAGCCCGAACAGCACGTACAGCGACTGCACGGCGTCGCTGGTCATCTGGCCGCGCGACCGGGTGATCAGCGCCTGCACCGGGTCGCCGGGGATGGCGCGCGGGATGAAGAAGTTGATGGTGATCGCGGCCCACGCGGTGAACAGGTAGAACGCGATCCGCTTGAGGAGGTAGCTCACGGCGCCTCCCCGTGCGTCACCTCGACGACGCGGAGCTTGACCTTGTCGCCGTCGGACAGGTCGTCGCCGTAGAGCCAGCACGCGGCGAAGTGCCCCTCACCGTCGCTGATGGCGAACCGCGGCGGGACCTTCTCCGCGCACACCTTCATGGCGTGCGGGCAGCGCGGGTTGAAGCGGCAGCCCTCGGGCGGGTTGATCAGCGACGGCGGCTCGCCCGTGCCGCCGTCCTTCTCCTGCACGGCGGGCCGGTCGGGGTCGGGCGCCGAGTCGATCAGCAGTTGGGTGTACGGGTGGGCGGGCCGCTGGGTGACGGTCTCGCTGTCGCCGCCCTCGACCACCCGGCCGGCGTACATCACGAACGTCTCGTCGGCGAAGTAGCGGGCCGACGCGATGTCGTGGGTGATGTAGAGGATCGCCAGGTGCAGGCGTTCCTTGAGGTCCCGCAGCAGGTTCAGCACGCCGAGCCGGATGGAGACGTCCAGCATGGACACCGGCTCGTCGGCCAGCAGCGCCTCGGGGTCCGCGCCGAGGGCGCGGGCGATGGCCACGCGCTGCCGCTGGCCGCCGGACAGCTCGTGCGGGAACTTGTCCACGTACCGCTCGGGCGGGGTGAGCTGCACGCGGGTGAGCAGGGCGGCCAGCGCCTCCTCCAGCTCCTGCGGCGTCTTGCCCGCGTTGCCGTGGATCTTCAACGCGCGGGTCAGGTGGTAGCGCACGGTGTGCACGGGGTTCAGCGACGCGAACGGGTCCTGGAAGATCATCTGCACGCGCTTGCTGTACGCCCGGAAGCGCCTGCCGCCCTTGGTCCGCACGGGCTCGCCGTGCAGCCGGATCTCCCCGGAGGTCCGGGGGTAGAGCTGCGCCAGCAGCCGGGCCACCGTCGACTTGCCCGAACCGGACTCGCCGACCAGCGCGGTGACCCGGCCGCGGTGCAGCCGGAGCGTCACGTCCTCGACCGCGCGCACCGAGCGCGTGGCCCGCGACAGCAGCTCTCGCCCGCGCTTGCGGACCGGGAAGTGCTTGGTCAGGCCATCGGCCTCCAGGACCACTTCAGTGGTCCCGGAGGCCGACGGTGCGGTGCTCGTCGTCATGCGGCCGGCTTCAGGTGCAGGACGACGTCGAGCGCGTTCTCCAGCGTGGGCTGCAGCGGCGCGTACTGGTTGGTCTGGTCCGGCCAGCCCTCCCAGTTCTTGGTGCTGTACTGGCCGCCCGCGTTGGCCGCGGAGGTGATGGCGACCGGCATGTCCCGCACGAAGATCTGCTGGAGCTTGTGCAGCGCCGCGTTGCGGGCGGTGTCGTCGGCGGCGTTGGCGTACTCGGTGAGCAGCGCCGTGGCCTCGGGGTTCTCGTAACGGCCGTAGTTGCCGTTGATGCCGCCCTCGCCGATCGGCTTGAACAGCGCGCCGTTCATGATGTTCTCGTAGATGTCGTACGGCGTCGGACCGTTGTTGGTCCAGTGCAGCGCGGCCTGGAAGTCACCGGTGTCCAGCGCCTTGCTCCAGGCGTCGGCGTTCGGCAGGTCGACCGTGGCCTCGATGCCGATCTTGGACACGTTGTCCTTGATGATCTCCAGGTTCGTCACGTAGTCCGACCAGCCGGACGGCACGGTCATCTTCAGCGTGACGGGCTGACCCGACGGGTCCTTGAGCTTGTCGCCGTCGAAGGTGAAGCCGGCCGAGGTCAGCTCCTTCTTCGCGGCCTCGACGTCGACGGTGACGATCTTGCCCTGGAACTCGGGCGCGATGTAGGAGTCGCCGGCGGGCGTCGGGATGCCGGTGATGTTGTCGACCTTAGGGTAGAAGTACCCCGCCTCACCCTGCATGAAGATGTCGTCGCGGTTGATCACCATGTTCACCGCGCGGCGCAGGGCCGGGTTGTCCCACGGCGCGACCTTCGTGTTGAACCACAGGCCGTGGATGCCGAGCACCGGCGGGAAGTAGAGCTTGTAGTGCTCGGGGTCCTTGGAGGTGTAGACGGCCTCGTAGTTCGGGATGAACACGAAGCTCCACTCGGCCGCGCCGGTCGCCAGCGCGGTGGTCTGCGCGTTGTTGTCGCTGTAGGAGGTGTACCGGACCTCCTTGACCTTCGGCAGCTCCTGCCAGTACGAGTCGCGCACGGTCAGCGTCACGGTCTGCGGCGTGAACGACTTGAGGGTGTACGGGCCGCTGCCGACCGGGGTCTTGACGGCGTCCGTGCTGGGGTTGGCGATCGTGGACCAGACGTGCTTGGGCACGATCAGCTGCTCGAGGATCTTCTTCTGGTTGACGAACTGCGACTTGGGGAAGCCGACGTCGACCTTGTTGCCGGAGGACGAGACCACGTCGTAGGGCACGGAGTCGACGTTCAGGCCGGGGTTCTTCTTCAGCAGCTCGAAGGTGAACGCCACGTCCTCGGCGGTCAGCGGCTTGCCGTCGGACCACGTCGCGCCGTCGCGGATGGTCAGGCTCAACTTGTGGTAGTTGTCCGACCACTCCCACTCCGTGGCCAGCCACGGCTTGGGCTTGTCCGCGGGCTTGGTCTCGTTGACCATCGCCAGCGGCTCGAAGATCAGCCGGCGGTAGCCCAGCGAGCTGGCCGCGGACGTGTTGAGGAACGGGTTGTTGTTCTCGGTCTGCGGGCCGTTCGGCATGCCCACGTTCAGCACGCCTTCGTTCGTGCTGTTCGCACCGGGGTTCGTGGTGGAACAGGCGGCCGAGAACAGCAGTGCAGCCGCGACGGCGAGGGCGGACGTTCGCCTGAGTCGCATGGGTTCTCCTTGTCGGGCGGGGGAAGGGCGAGCGCTCGTAGTGCGGGCCGCGCGTGCCATCGCGGCTGGGACGCCCGGAGGCGTCCTCGTGTCGTTGCAGACTCAACCCCGGTGAGCCAAGTCACGTCAATCACGAACAGGTTACAAACTTAGGCTAATTTTAAGTCGCAAACTAAGGTCCGTGGTGTGGCACCGAAGCGCACCACCGTCCGCGACCTGCGTCGGCAGAACCGGTCGACGCTGCTGTCGACGCTGTTCTTCGACGGTCCCCTGAGCCGGCACGAGCTGTCCCGGCTGTCCGGGCTGTCGGCGGCGACGGTGTCCAACGTGACCGGCGAGCTGGTCGACGACGGGCTCGTGGTGGAGGCCGGGTCGGTGGACTCCGACGGCGGCCGGCCGCGGGTGCTGCTGCGGGCCAACCCGGCGTTCGGGCACGTCGTCGGGGTGGACGTCGGCGAGACCGGGATCAAGGTCGAGCTGTTCGACCTGTCGCTGACCCAGCTCGCCGCCCGCGACCACGCCCTGTCGTCGTCCTCGCCCGCCGCCGTCGCCTCGCTGATCGCCTCGTCCGTGCGGGACGTGGTCGCGTCGGCGGGCGTCGCGGCGTCCACCGTGCTCGGCGTGGGCATCGGCGTGCCCGGGACGGTCGAGCAGGGCACGACCGCGGTCGTGCACGCCCCCACCATCGGGTGGGACGGCGTGCGGCTGGAGGAGCTGGTCGCCTCGGCGTCGGAGTCGGCGTGGCCGCTGTACGTGGAGAACGGCGCGAAGACGCAGGGCCAGGCGGAGATGTGGTTCGGCGCCGGCCGCGGCGCCAGGCACGTGGTGATAGTGCTCATCGGGTCCGGTGTCGGCGCGGCGGTGGTGACCGACGGCGGGGTGTACCGGGGCGCGACCAGCTCGGCCGGCGAGTGGGGGCACACGACCATCGTCTACGGCGGTCGGCCGTGCCGGTGCGGCGCTCTGGGGTGCCTGGAGGCCTACGTGGGCGCCGAGGGCATCCTCGACCGGTACCGCAAGGCCCGGGGCCGTGAGCTGCCCGCGGGTGACGAGCAGTCGACCGTGGCCGCGCTGATCGACTCCGCGCCCCGGTCGAAGACGGCCGCGCGCGTGCTGGAGGAGACCGCCGGCTTCCTGGGCGCGGGCATCGCGAACCTGGTGAACCTGTTCAACCCGGAGCGGATCGTGCTCGGCGGGTGGGCCGGGCTGGCGCTGGGCGCGCACCAGCTCGACCGGATCGTCGCGGCCACCCGGGCGCACGCGTTGCGCCACCCGTACGAGCAGATCTCGATCGAACTGGGCCGGCTGGGCCCGGACGCGGTCGCCGTCGGCGCCGCCACCCTCCCCGTCGCCGCCCTCCTGGACCGCGCGGCCGACCCCCGCAAGCAGGCACCGCGCGCCGACATCGCCTGACCGGGCGTTGAACCCACGCGTGTGTCGAACGCTCAGGTCCCGCGTGTCGAACGCTCAGGTCCCGTGAGTTCAACGCTCGGGTGGTTGACAGCACGGGTCGCCGGGGCCGACGCTGAGCGGGAGAGCGCTCTCCGAGGCAAGGGGTCAGGTGTGGGCGAACCGGAGTCGGGATTGCTGGTCGGCAAGGTGGACGTGGCGCGCAAGGTTCGGCTGCTGACCGGCGCCACGGTCTGGCGGACGCACGACGAGCCGGACATCGGGCTGCGGTCGATCGTGGTGTCCGACGGGCCGATCGGGGTGCGCGGCCAGGGCTGGGACGAGCGCAGCACGTCGCTGGCCCTGCCCTCCCCCACCGCGCTGGCCGCCACCTGGGACGTCGACCTGGTGCGCCGGCTGGGCGTGCTGCTGGCGGCCGAGGCGCGGCGCAAGGGCGTGGACGTGCTGCTCGCACCCACGCTCAACCTGCACCGGTCGCCGTTCGCCGGGCGGCACTTCGAGTGCTTCTCCGAAGACCCCCTGCTCACCGGGCGCATCGGCGCGGCCTACATCACCGGCGTGCAGAGCGGGGGTGTCGCGGCCACCGCGAAGCACTACGTGGCCAACGACTCCGAGACCGAGCGCATGACCCTGGACGTCGACGTGGACGACCGCACGCTCCACGAGGTCTACCTGGCCCCATTCGAGGCGGCCGTCCGCGCCGGGGTGTGGGTGGTGATGTCGGCCTACAACGGCGTGAACGGCACCACCATGTCGGAGAGCCCGCTGCTGGCGGAACCGCTGAAGGGCTCCTGGGGCTTCGACGGCCTGGTGGTCTCCGACTGGGGCGCGATCCGGTCCACCGCGGCGTCCGCGAACGCCGCCCAGGACCTGGCCATGCCCGGCCCGGAGAGCCCGTGGAACGACCTGGTCGCCGCGGTCGGCAGCGGCGAGGTGCCGGAGAGCGCGCTGGACCTGAAGGTCGAGCGGCTGCTCCGGTTGGCCGCCAGGGTCGGCGCGCTCGACGGCTCGACCCCGGAGCCCGAGCCGAAGGAGGTCGAAGGCGCCGCGCCGCACGAGCTGCTGCGCGAAGCCGTCGCGGCGAGCACCGTGCTGCTGCGCAACGACGGCACCCTTCCGCTGTCCCCCGGCGTGAAGGTCGCCGTCCTCGGCCCCAACGCCGCCACCGCCCGCATCCAGGGCGGCGGCAGCGCGGGCGTCTACCCCGAGTCGGTGGTGTCCTTCGTGGACGGCCTGGCGGAGGTCGCCGAGGTCGTGCACGCGCCCGGCGTCCGGCTCGCGGACCGACCCGCGCCCCTGACCACCGCCAACGCCCGCCACCCGCACCACGGCGAGCCCGGCGTGCTGGTCCGCGTGCTCGACGCCGACGGCGCGGAGCTGACCGCCGAGCACCGGTTCCTCGGCCGCGTCCTGGAGGTTCCGCTGGTCGACGGCGCGCGCACCATCGAGGTGCACGGCAGGCTGACCGCGGACGTCACCGGCGACTGGACGCTCTCCGTGGCGGGCTTCGGCCGCCTCACGCTCGACGTGGACGGCGAGCGGCTGGTGGACGAGGACGTGCCGCTGGACACCGACGACCCGGCCGTCATCCACCTCACCCCGCCGTACCGGCAGGCGTCCGCGCACCTGGCAGCGGGCACGACGGTGGACCTCGTCGCACGCCGCGAGCTGCGCGAGCACACCGGCACGGCGACCGTCCTGGCCGCCGACCCGCCCCGTCTGAGCGACGCCGACGAGCTGGCCCGCGCCGTCGGGATGGCCCGCGTCAGCGACGTCGCGGTGGTCGTGGTCGGCACCACGGACGAGATCGAGAGCGAGGGCTTCGACCGCACGTCACTGGCTCTGCCCGGGCGCCAGGACGAGCTGGTGCGGGCGGTCCGCGCGGTGAACGAGCGGACCGTGGTCGTGGTCAACTCGGGCGGACCGGTCGAGCTGCCGTGGCGCGACGAGGTGGCGGCGGTGCTGCTGACGTGGTTCCCGGGCCAGGAAGCCGGGCACGGGCTGGCCGACGTGCTGTTCGGCGCCCGCGAGCCGGGCGGCAGGCTCCCCACGACGTGGGCCGCGCGCGGTGACGACGTGCCCGTGTCGAACGTCGTGCCCGACCGCGGCGTGCTGCGGTACGACGAGGGCCTGCACGTCGGCTACCGCGCGTGGCACCGGTCCGACGCGCGCCCGGCCTACTGGTTCGGCCACGGCCTCGGTTACACGACCTGGGCGTACGAGCAGGTCACGGCCACCGGGTCGGGCGTGCGGGTGCGCGTGCGCAACACCGGCGACCGGGCCGGGCGCGAGGTCGTGCAGGTGTACGTGACGCGGCCGGACAGCGCCGTCGAACGGCCCGCGCGCTGGCTGGGCGGCTGGGCCGTCGCGTCCGCCGGGCCGGGTGACGCGGTCGAGGTCGACGTGGAGGTGCCGGCGCGGGCCTACCAGCACTGGACGGCGGACGGGTGGGCCACCGAGCCCGGGGTGTTCACCCTCCTGGTCGGGCGGTCGGCGGGCGACACTCCCCTCACCCTCGGAGAGCGCTCTCCACACGTGGCAGAATGACCGCATGAGCAGACCGCCGACGGCCCCGCCGACGTTGGAAGACGTGGCGCGGGTCGCCGGCGTGTCCCGCGCGACGGTCTCCCGGGTCATCAACGGCACCCGCAACGTCGACCGCCGCATCCAGGAGGTCGTGCGCGCGGCCATCGACCAGACCGGGTACGCGCCCAACCGGGCGGCGCGGTCGCTGGTGACCAAGCGGGCCGGGACGATCGCGCTGGTCGTCTCGGGCGCGGGCGACCCCGGCGCCGAGGACGCGTTCGCGACCCGCGTGTTCTCCGACCCGTTCTTCGGTCGCGTGGCCAGCGGTGTGCTCGGTTCCCTGCGCACGCGCGGCGTGCACCCGGTGCTGATGGTCGCCGACACCGAGGCCGCCCGCGAGGACGTGCTGTCGTTCCTGCGGCAGGGCAGTGCGGACGGCGCGCTGCTCGTCTCCACCCACGCCGAGGACCCGCTGCCCGCCCGGCTGGTGCAGGCGGAGCTGCCCGCGGTGCTGTTCGCCCGGCCCGCCCGCCCGGTGCCGATCAGCTACGTCGACCTCGACCACCAGGCGGGCGCGAAGCTCGCCGCCGACCACCTGGTGCGCCGCGGCTGCACGCGGGTCGCCACGATCAGCGGGCCGCTGGACGTGCCCGCGTCCCAAGACCGGTTGACCGGGTTCCGCGACGCCATGGCGCGGCACGGTTTCCCGTACGTCCCGATCGCCGAGGGCGGCTTCACCTCCGGCAGCGGCGAGGCCGCGATGGAACGGCTGCTGGCCGAGCACCCGACGCTCGACGGGGTGTTCGCGGCGAACGACCTGATGGCCCAGGGCGCGTTGCTGGTGCTGCAGAAGCACGGCCGGCGCGTGCCGGACGAGGTGGCGGTGGTGGGCTTCGACGACAGCAGCCCCGCGCTGTCGTGCCGACCGCGGTTGACCACGGTCCGGCAGCCGGTGGAGGACATGGCGGCCGGGATGTCCCGGCTGCTGCTGGACCACGTCGAGGAACCGGGACTGCGCCCGAAGTCCGTCATCTTCGAGCCCTCCCTGGTGGTGCGCGAGTCCGCGTGAACCGTCGTTGACGGGGTCGTGACATCCGCGTTACGCTCCGAGAGAGCGCTCTCTCAGCGCCTCCGGTGCCACGGAGGCACAGCTCCGGGCCTTCTCGCGCCCCTTACCTCGTCAGGTAGGACAATGAGCTCTCCCCGTTCCCTGTCACGGGTCCTGACCGCCGCGCTGGCACTCGGCCTGGCCGCGGTGCTCAGCCCCGTGATCACCCAGTCCGCGCAGGCCGCCGAGTGCGGCACGACCAACGCCGCGCTGAACCGGCCGGCCACCGCCTCGTCCGTCGAGAACGGCGGCACCCCTGCCGCCGCCGCCGTCGACGGCAACACCGGCACCCGCTGGTCCAGCGCCTTCGCCGACCCGCAGTGGCTCCAGGTGGACCTCGGCTCCACGCAACAGGTCTGCCGCGTTGTGCTGACCTGGGAAGCCGCGTACGGTCGGGCGTTCCAGGTGCAGCTGTCCGACAACGCGTCCACTTGGAACACCGTCTACTCGACCACCACCGGCACCGGCGGCGCGCAGACCCTGACCGTCACGGGCTCCGGCCGCTACCTGCGGGTGCACGGCACGGCGCGCGCCACCGGCTACGGCTACTCACTGTGGGAGCTGGCAGTCAACACCGAGACCACCGGCGGCGTGGTGATCCCGCCGACCGACCCGCGCAACCCGGACTTCGGCCCCAACGTGCTCGTGTACGGCCCCGGCTACGACCGGGCCGCGATGCAGGCGCGGCTGGACCAGATCTCCGCCCAGATGAAGACCAACCAGTTCGGCTCCGAGCGGTACGCCGTGCTCTACAAGCCGGGCGTCTACGACGCGGACGTCAACCTCCGCTTCTACACCCAGGTCGCCGGCCTCGGCCTGCGGCCCGACGACGTGCGGCTCAACGGCCACGTGCGCGTCGAGGCGGACTGGTTGCAGCAGGGCGACAACCCGAACAACCTCGGCAACGCCACGCAGAACTTCTGGCGGCAGGCCGAGAACATGTTCGTCAACCTGCCCGCGGGCCAGATCGAGCGGTGGGCCGTGTCGCAGGCCGCGTCGTACCGGCGCATGCACCTGTCCGGCCAGGTCCAGCTGTGGAACGGCGGCGACGGCTGGGCGTCCGGCGGCCTGATCGTGGACAGCAAGATCGACGGCGTCACCGTGTCCGGCTCGCAGCAGCAGTTCCTGACCCGCAACAGCAACCTCGCGGGCGGTTGGAACGGCTCGGTGTGGAACATGGTGTTCGTCGGCTCGCCCGGCTCGCCCGCGCAGCACTTCCCGAACCCGTCGCACACCACCGTCGACACCACGCCGGTCGTGCGCGAGAAGCCGTTCCTGTACTTCGAGAACGGCGAGTACAAGGTGTTCGTCCCGGCGCTGCGGCACAACTCGCGCGGCACGAGCTGGGAGGCGGGCGCGCCCGCCGGCCAGTCGATCTCGCTGGCCGACTTCTTCATCGTCAAGCCCGGCACGCCGGTGGCGACGACCAACGCGGCGCTGGCGCAGGGCAAGCACCTCCTGCTGACGCCGGGTGTGCACCGCCTCACCGACACGATCAACGTGACGCGGCCGAACACCGTGGTGCTCGGCCTGGGCCTGGCGACGCTGTCCCCCGACACGGGCAGGGCCGCGATGGCGGTGTCCGATGTGGACGGCGTGAAGCTGGCCGGGTTCCTGATCGACGCCGGTGTGCAGAACTCGCCCGTGCTGCTCCAGCTCGGCCCGGCGAACTCGTCGGCCTCGCACGCGACCAACCCGACCTCGATGCACGACGTGTACCTGCGCGTCGGCGGTCCCCAGGCTGGCAAGGCCACGGTGTCGCTGGAGATCAACAGTGACAACGTGATCGTGGACCACACGTGGGTGTGGCGCGCCGACCACGGCACCGGCCCGACCGGCTGGACCGCCAACACCGGCCGCAACGGCGTCATCGTCAACGGCGACAACGTGACCGCGTACGGGTTGTTCGTCGAGCACTACCAGCAGTACAACACCATCTGGAACGGCAACGGCGGCCGCACGTACTTCTACCAGAACGAGCTGCCGTACGACCCGCCGAACCAGGCCGCGTGGATGAACGGCTCCCAGCCGGGCTGGGCCGGGTACAAGGTGGCCGACCACGTCACCACGCACGAGGCCTGGGGCCTGGGCGTGTACTCGTTCAACCAGGCCGACCCGAGCATCCACACGGCCAACGGCTTCGAGGTGCCCAACCGCTCGGGCGTGCGCCTGCACGACCTGGTGACGGTGTCGCTCGGCGGTGTCGGGACGATCGACAACGTCGTGAACGGCGTCGGAGGCGCGGCGAACATGGCCACGCAGCAGCGTTACGTCGTCAACTACCCGTGACGCGGTGAGCGGTCGAACCGCCCCGCCGAGGCTCGCGTCCTCGGCGGGGCGGTTCGCGCTCACCCGGACAGCGGCACGGCGTTCGTCGGCAGGCGGACGGTGCGCAGGAAGGCCGGCAGCAGCCACGGGCGGCGGCCGGTGACGCGCAGTCCGCCGGTCAGGGCGGCGCGGACCCGGCTGACCCGGCCGAACAGCACGAGGTTGAGCGTGGCCGGGTCGAAGGTGAGGCGCGCGTCCACCGGGTCGCCCGGCTCGCCGACCGAGACCCGACCGCGGTGCAGGACGATCGTGACCGGGGTCGTGTGGCGGGAGCGGAAGGCCACGGCGATGCGGCGGTCGCTGGGCGGGGGGCCGTCGAGGACGCCGCCCACGTCGTTGCGCACCATGCCGACGATGAACAGGTCGAAGAACAGCGCGGCTTCCCGCGGCGGTACGGACCAGGGCGCGCCGATGCCGCGGGCGATGTCCCAGCCGTGGATCAGCAGCTCGTTGACCAGGTGCGCGAGCACGCCGGCCACCGGCACCCGGGACGCGCCCAGCCACGGCACCGTCCGCTCGGGGTCGGTCCCGCCGGTGGCGTCGAGGATCGACGCCACCCGTGACCGCAGCACGGCGGCCAGCGTGGCGGGGTCGCGTTCGGTGAAGCGGCGCAGCGCCAGGTCGTTCAGCTCGGCGACGGTCTCCACGGTGACGGTGGGGATGCGCGCGGCCAACGCCGGGTCGGCCACCTCGCCACCGCCGGGTGCCAGCAGCGTGGTGTAGATCGAGGCGATGGCGACGACGTGCGCCGCCGTGTCGGCCACCGTCCAGTCCGGGGTCGCGAGCGCGCTCGGATCGGAGGTGGCGACGAGGTCGGCGAACCGCCCGGTCACGTCGGACAGCACGTCCCGCACGACAGGCCACTGCTCGGACACCACGACACCCCCAGTCGACGACCGGGACGATAACAGTGTTTCGACGACGTCGGCTACCGATCGCGCGACACGGCGACCTCCACGAACTCCCGCACCACCGGGTTCGACACCCCCGGCACCCACGCGACCGCGATCCGCAGCGGCTCGATGTCGGTGACCGGCCGCCACGCCAGGTCGGGGTGCGCGTAGTACTCGGCCATCGACTCCGGCCCGAAGCACACCGCCGCACCGCTCGCGACGTGCTCCAGCATCTCGTCCACGTTGTCGTTCTCCGGTCCCCACACGGGTTCGCGGCCGTCCGGGCGCGGGTTGACCGCCCACCAGTCGACCCACGCCTTCGGCGCCTTGCGCGTCCACATCAACGGCTCGTCGCGCACGTCCGCGATGGTCACCGACTCCCGTGCCGTCAACGGGTGGTCGCGGGCCACGGCCACGTACCGCGCCTCGGTCGCCACCACCTCGGCGCGCAGCCCGTCCGTGTCCGCCGGCAGCCACACGAACGCCACGTCGACCAGCCCCTGCCGCACCGCGTCCGGTTCCCCGCCCCAGTCGCACCGCTTGGGCTCGACCGTGACGTCCGGCCGTCGCGCCGCGAACGCCGCCCGCGACCGCCGCGCCACGCTCCCCCCGCCCGACGCGACGAACCCGACCCGCACCACGTTCGCCTCGGCCGCCGCCGCCGACCGCGCCACCCGCACCGCGTCCCGCCAGCCGTCCACGGCCCGTCGCGCCAGCGGCAGCAACTCCGCACCCGCCGCGGTCAACCGGATCTCCCGCCCGGTCCGCACGAACAACTCCACCCCCAGGTCCGCCTCGAGCTGCCGGACCTGCCTGCTCAGCGCGGGCTGCGACAGGTAGAGAGCACGCGCCGCCGCGGTGAAGCTCAACCGGTCGGCCACCGCGACGAAGTACCGCAGCACCCTGGTGTCCACGTCGAGAGGACTCACGGCGACAGCGTATTGGGCTCCGCTCGTCGTTGGGGTGCTCGGTAAGCCCAGTCCCACACCGCTTCCACCGGGCCGCGGGTGAACCGGCTCATCCACCACGACGCGCCCGCCACGAGCAGGACCGCGATCAGCAGCCACACGCCCGCGGTGAACCAGGGGCCCAGGTGGCCCCACCGGCGGGCCAGGTCCAGTCCCCACTGGTAGCACAGCACGGACGCGAGCACGTTCTGGCCGATGTAGCAGCTCAGCGCCGACCGGCCCACGGCGGTCACGCCGCGGCGCAGCGGGCCCGCCTCCGCACGCATCCCGTTGACCAGCGCGGTGATCGCGCCGAGCAGGCCGAGGGCGACCAGCGGCGCGCACAGGTACCGGTCGACGGCGAACCAGTCCCGGCCGGCGAGCGTGGTGGCGACGTTGAGCGGCACGCCGACGCACAGTCCCCAGATCACCAGCCGCCGCTGGATCCGGCGCCCCCGCGGGGAGTCCTCCAACGCGCCCGCCCGGAACAGCCACGCGCCGGCCAGGAACAGCAGGGTGCTCAACGGCAGCACCAGGAACCCCTCGGCGCGGAACAGCGCGAAGTGCTCGACGCGCGCCTGCACGCCACCCCACCAGCCGTCCCCGGCGAGCACGAACCCCGGCTCGCCGACGGTCGTGCTCCCGCTCAGCATCCCGACCGTGATCAGGCCGACCAGCGCCAGGTTCACCGCGCCCGCCGCGACCATCCAGCCGACCTGGACCCGACGGCCGCACCCCACCAGGTAGGCGACCAGCACGGACACCACCGCGTAGAACATCAGCACGTCGAACTCGAAGACCAGCACGTAGTGCGCCAGGCCCTCGAACAGCAGCAGCGCCGAGCGCCACAGGTACCACCCGGGCCACCGCCGCCCCCGCCGCTCGGCCGAGCGGTGCTGGATCGCCAGCCCGATGCCGAACATGATCGACAGCAGGCCCAGGAACTTCCCGTTGGCGACCATCTGCAGCAGCGCGGTCACCGGGTCGTCCGCACCGCCCCCGAAGCCGGCCAGGAACCCCATCACCCCCTGCGGGTTCGTGAAGACCCACACGTTCGTCCCGAACGTGCCCAGGATCGCCACCCCTCGCAGCACGTCCAGCGCCGCGATTCGTCCACCCATGCGTCCTCCCCTGACTGCTCGCACCACCGAACGTAGGACGAGAGGAGGTCCGCGATCGTCGGCGGAAGGTGCCCGGTCGTGTCCCACCTTCGGACGATGGCGGCGGCCGAACGGATGACAGCGCGGGCGCACAAGGTGACGTGGGCAGGTCACAAATCCATACCGTGCGGATTTGGCCACACGAACGTAACCGCGCGCGCTCGGCACGCAACACGCGGTTCATAGCTTCTCGGTTCCACCTGCTCGAAAGGAGCTGCCGGTGCGTCCCAGAACCTCCCGGCCCGGAACCTTCCAGCCCAGGACCTTGCAGCGCGGCCTGATCGCCCTCCTGCTGCCCGCCCTGCTCGCGACGGCCTGCGTCGACGAGCCCGGCGGCGGCGCGGGTGCCTCCGGTGACGAGATCAAGGTCGGCATCCTGCACTCGTTGAGCGGCACCATGGCCATCAGCGAGGTGACCGTGCGCGACGCGGAGCTGCTGGCCATCGAGGAGATCAACGCCAAGGGTGGCGTGCTGGGCAAGAAGGTCGTCCCGGTCACCGAGGACGGCGCGTCCGACTGGCCCACGTTCGCGGAGAAGGCGCAGAAGCTCATCTCGCAGGACGAGGTGGCGACGGTGTTCGGCGGCTGGACCTCGGCCAGCCGCAAGGCGATGCTGCCGGTCTTCGAGCGCAACAAGGCGCTGCTGTGGTACCCCGTGCAGTACGAGGGCTTGGAGAGCTCGCCGTACATCTTCTACACCGGTGCGACGACGAACCAGCAGATCGTGCCGGCGCTGGACTACCTGGCCGCACAGGGGAAGCGGAAGCTGTTCCTGGTCGGCAGCGACTACGTGTTCCCGCGCACCGCGAACAAGATCATCAAGGCGTACGCGGCGGCCAAGGGCATCGAGGTGTCGGGCGAGGAGTACACGCCGCTGGGCCACACCGAGTACAGCACGCTGGTCAACAAGATCGCCGACGCGAAGCCGGACGCGGTGTTCAACACCCTCAACGGCGACAGCAACGTGGCGTTCTTCAAGCAGTTGCGCGGTTCCGGCATCACGCCGCAGACCACGCCGGTGGTGTCGGTGAGCGTCGCCGAGGAGGAGGTCAAGGGCATCGGGCCGGAGAACGTCGCCGGGCACCTGGTCGCGTGGAACTACTACCAGACCACCACCACGCCCGCGAACGACGCGTTCGTCAAGGCGTTCAAGGCGAAGTACGGCGCGGACAAGGTGACCTCCGACCCGATGGAGGCAGGCTACAACGCCGTGCACCTGTGGGCGGCAGCGGTGACGAAGGCCGGCACGACGGAGGTCGAGGCGGTGCGCAAGGCCGCGGGCGGCATCACGATCGAGGCACCCGAGGGCACCACCACCATCGACGGCGAGAACCAGCACGTGGCCAAGACCGCGCGGATCGGCCTGGTGCAGGCCGACGGCCAGATCAAGGAGGTCTGGTCCTCCCCCGGCCCGATCAAGCCCGACCCGTACCTCAGGTCCTACGACTGGGCGGGTGGGCTCGGCTGATGGGCGCGCTGGCCAACCAGCTCCCCATCGGGTTGAGCATCGCGGCGGTGCTGCTGCTCATCGCCCTCGGCCTGACGTTCACGTTCGGCCAGATGGGCGTGATCAACATGGCGCACGGCGAGTTCATCATGGCGGGCGCCTACACCGCGTACGTGGTGCAGGGCCTCACGTCCCAGTCGTTCCTCATCGCGCTGCCGGTCGCGTTCGCGGTGGCCGGGCTGATGGGACTGCTGCTGGAGTGGTCGCTGGTCCGGCGGTTCTACGGCCGACCGCTGGACACGCTGCTGCTGACCTGGGGCGTGAGCCTGGTGCTGCAGCAACTCGCCCGCGACGTCTTCGGCGCGCCGAACGTCCAGGTGAGCGCGCCGGGTTGGTTGACGGGCGGCGTCGACGTGCTCGGCGTGCGCCTGCCCTACAACCGGCTGTTCATCGTCGTGCTGGCCGCGCTGTGCGTGGTCGGAGTGTGGCTGTACCTGACCAGGCTGCCCGCCGGTCGCCGGATGCGGGCCGTCGTGCAGAACCGCGAACTGGCCGCGGCCAGCGGCATCGCCACCGGGCGGGTCGACCGGTTCACGTTCCTGCTCGGCTCGGGGCTGGCCGGGGTGGCGGGCGTCGCGCTGACGCTCGTCGGCCCGGTCGGCCCGAGCCTGGGCACCTTCTACATCGTGGACGCGTTCCTGGTCGTGGTCGCGGGCGGCCTGGGCCAGTTGCGCGGCGCGGTGCTGGCCGCCGTCGCGCTCGGTTTCCTCAACAGCTACCTGGAGTTCTGGACGGACGCGAGCCTGGCCAAGGTGCTGGTGTTCGTGGCGATCATCGCGTTCCTCCAGGTCCGGCCGCAGGGCATGTTCGTGCTGAAGGGGAGGGCGTTGGTATGACGTGGGGTCGGATCTCCCTCGTGGTGTGCGTCGTGCTGCTGGCGGTGGCGCCGTTCGCGCTCTCGCCGTTCCGCCTCGGGTTGCTGGCGAAGTACCTGTGCTTCGCGATCGTGGCGGTCGGCATCGCCCTGGCCTGGGGTCAGGGCGGCATGCTGACGCTGGGGCAGGGCGTGTTCTTCGGCCTGGGCGGCTACGCGATGGCCATGTACCTGAAGCTGCGGGAAGCCGGGTCGGCCGGGTTGCCGGACTTCATGGTGTGGAGCGGGGTCGAGGAGCTGCCCGCGCTGTGGCGGCCGTTCGGCAACCCGGTGTTCGCGCTGGCCGCGGTGGTGCTGGTGCCCGGCCTGCTGGCGTTCCTGCTGGGGCTGCTGGTGTTCCGGCAACGGGTGCGCGGCGCGTACTTCGCGATCCTGTCCCAGGCGCTGGCCGCGGCGTTCGTGATCCTGCTCGTCGGGCAGCAGGGGTTGACCGGCGGCACCAACGGGATGACCAACTTCACCCAGTTCTTCGGGCTCGACCTCACCGACCCCGACGGGCAGCGCGCCGTGTACGCCGTCACGGCGCTCGTGCTGGGCGTGACGTTCCTGGTGGCGAAGCTGCTGGTGCGCAGCCGGTTCGGCCGGCTGCTGGTGGCGGTGCGCGACGGTGAGGACCGGGTGCGGTTCCTCGGCTACGACCCGGCCGTGGTGAAGACGATCGCGTTCACCATCTCGGCGGTGATGGCGGGCTTGGCGGGCGCGTTGTTCGTGCCGGTCGTCGGCATCATCTCCCCCGCGCTGCTGGGGATCGTGCCGTCGCTGGAGCTGCTGGTCGGCGTGGCGGTCGGCGGCCGGTTCGTGCTCGCCGGGGCCATCGCGGGCGCGATCGCGGTCAACTACGCGAAGACGTTGTTCAGCGAGGACTTCGCCGAGGGCTGGCTGTACCTGCAGGGCGGGCTGTTCGTGCTCGTGCTGGTGTTCGCGCCGAAGGGCCTCGCCGGCGTGGTCGAGTCGGCGCGGTCCCGGTTCTCCCGCGAGCGGGCGGGGGTGGCGGTGTGACGGCGCTGCTGGAGGTGCGCGGGCTGCGCGTGGTGTTCGACGGGTTCGCGGCGGTCGACGGGCTGGACCTCACCGTGGAGGAGGGTGAGCTGCGGTTCCTGATCGGGCCGAACGGCGCGGGCAAGACCACGTTGATCGACGTGGTGACCGGGTTGACCAAGCCGGCGGCGGGCAGCGTCCGGTTCGGCGGTCAGGAGCTGGTGGGTCGACGGGAGCACCGGATCGTGCGGATGGGCGTGGGTCGCACGTTCCAGACCGCGACCGTGTTCGAGGAGCTGACCGTGGTGGAGAACCTGGACCTCGCGGGCAGCTTCCGGATGCCGCTGCGGTCGTTGCTGCGCCGGCGGCGCGGCGTGTCCGACGCGGTGGCTTCGGCGTTGGAGGCGGCGGACCTGACCGCGTTGGCGGACAGGCCCGCCGGGGTGCTCTCGCACGGCCAGCGGCAGTGGTTGGAGATCGGGATGCTGCTGGTGCAGCAGCCGAAGCTGGTGCTGCTGGACGAGCCGGTGGCGGGCATGAGCCGGTCGGAGCGGGAGCGGACGGGCGAGCTGCTGCACCGGATCGCGGCCGCGCACACCGTGGTCGTGGTCGAGCACGACATGGAGTTCCTGCGCCGGTACGCGCGCAAGGTCACCGTGCTGCACCAGGGCCGCGTGCTGCGGGAGGGGTCGGTCGCCGAGGTGCAGGACGACCCGCGGGTGCGCGAGGTGTACCTGGGCCGGGCCAAGGGGAAGGCGGTGACGTGATGCTGTCGGTGTCCGGTGTCGACGCGGCGTACGGGCGGGCGCGGGTGCTGTTCGGCGTGGGGTTGGAGGTGCCCGCCGGGTCGTTGGTGTGCGTGATGGGGCGCAACGGCGTCGGCAAGACGACGTTGCTCAAGACCGTGATGGGCACGATCACGCCCACCGCCGGCCGGATCGCGTTCGACGGGCGGGACGTCACGCGGATGCCGACGCACCAGCGGGTGCGCGCGGGCATGGCGTACGTGCCGCAGGGCCACGTCTCGTTCCCGCAGTTGACGGTGTGGGAGAACCTCCAGGTGACGCTGGAGGCGACCGCGCACCGGGACGCGGCGGCGGTGGACGAGGCGCTGGACGTCTTCCCGGCGTTGCGGGGGTTGCTCAAGCGGCCGGCCGGGTTGCTGTCCGGTGGGCAGCGGCAGCAGCTCGCGATCGCCCGCGCGTTGATCACGCGACCGAAGTTGCTGGTCCTGGACGAGCCGACGGAAGGCGTGCAGCCCTCGGTGATCGACGAGATCGAGGCGGCGGTCGAGCGGTTGCACCGCGAGGCCGGGCTGACCGTGCTGCTGGTGGAGCAGTACCTGGACTTCGCGGTGCGGCTGGCCGACAGCTTCGTGGTGCTGGACGCGGGCGAGGTCGTGCGCGCCGGGGCCGCGGCGGAGCTGCACGACGAGGAGGTGCGCCGGATGCTGGCCGTCTGACCGTTCCCGCTCACCGGCGCCGGGCGGCGGCCTGGCGGGCGAGCGCGCCCGCGGCCAGGATCAGGATCATCGCGGCCAGGCCCCAGCGCCGCTGGTCGCGGACCGCGTTGTTCGTCGGTGCCAACGTCTCCACCTGCCGGTCGGGCGCGTCGATGTCGGCCGGCGGTGGGGGCGGCGGCGGTGGCGGCGGCGGGGGTGGGGTGTTCGGCGGCGGCGTGGTCAACCGCGGCGGGGGCGGGACGTTCGGCGGCGGCACGGCCGGGGCCGGGGCCGGGCGGAGCGTCGTGGTCGTGTTGGTGGTGGTCGTCGTCCGGGCGACGGTCGTGGTGGTCGTTGTGGGGGTTGGTTGTGGTGGCCGGGTTGTTGTCGTGGTGGTGGTCGGGGGGACGGTGGTCGTTGTCGTCGTGGGCGGTGTGGTGGTGGTGGTGGTCGTAGTGGTGGTTGTGGTCGTGGGGGTCGTCGTGGGCGTGGGGATGGTGGACAGGCAGCCCGACGAGTCGATGGTGTTCAAGGCCTTGCGGGACGAGATCTCGGTGACCACGCCGGAGCCGTCCAGCGCCACCCGGAACAACCTGCTGCGGCCGTGGTGGTTGTTGTTGGTGGCGTAGAGCGAACCGTCCGGCGACAGCGTCACCGCGCCGTAGCCGGTCCCTCCGGGCAGCCGACCGGCCCCGGGCACCGGCTTCGTCCGGCCGGTGCCCGGGTCGACGGTCACCACCACGCCGTGGCCGTGGTCGGTGGCGACGCCGTAGAGCAGGCCGTCGTCGGGGTTGAAGTCGAAGTCGTCCACCGTGGTGCCCCACGGCCACAGCCACGTCTCGTCCACGACGCGCCCGAACGTCGGGCTGCCCGGGCGGATGTCGACCGCGAGCAGCCGCGGGCCGGCCCGCACGACCAGCCGCTCGTCCACCACCACGCCCGCCGTCGCGTGCGCCAGCCCGGGTGTCGGCCTCGACGGCCGGCCGACCACCCGACCGGTCCGGTCCAGGGCGACCAGCCTGCCCTGCTGGTCCACGCCGTAGACGAGGTTCTGCGCGGCGGAGAAGCCGATGGCGTTGAGCCGCACGCCGAGCGTGGTGAGCGACGTCGTCTCGCCGGACGGGAACCGCACCTGGAAGACGGACGAGGGGCCGTGGGCCCCCGCCTCGACCTGGATGACGGTGCACACGACCTGCGCGAGCGCGTCGATCATCCGAACCGCTCCACCGCGGCCTCGAACGCCTCCGGGGTCACCCCGGCTCCGCCGCCGAACGGGTTCTGGAGCTGGTAGGTCGCGTACAGCAGCAGCGTGATGGTGGCGGCGAAGGTCGCCACGATCAGCACGTGCGTGCGGATGCGCGGCCCGCCGAACAGCAGCGGCAGGCCGACGGCCAGCACGCTGCCCGCGATCAGCACGAACCACACGACCGAGCTGATGCCGCCGCCCGCCGCGTTCAGCCGCGCCTGCCTGGCCTCGTAGACCTCCCACAGCCGGCTCGCGGCCTCGGTCTTGCGGTCGACCTGCCACTCGTCTTCCGCGGGCGCGTCGGCCACGACCCGGCGCAGCCGGTCGAGCTCCGACCAGCCGCTGGACTGGAACTCCCCGCCGGACACCATGCCCGGCCACTCGTCGTCGATGACCGTGACGGCGTACTGCCGGGCCAGGTCGCGCACCTGTCCGCCGACCTCGCCGGACAGCGCGTCGCCGGCCCACGTGGCGGCCACCAGGCTGTCCGCCTCGCGGTAGGCGGCGTCACTCGCCTGGTTGACGCCGTCGAAGAGGGCGATGAGCACGAACGCCAGCAGCACCGCGTGCAGGCCGGCCACTATCGTGAAGACCTGGCCCGCGGCCTCGTTGTTGGCCGAGCGGCCCTCCAGCTCGCCGTACTTGCGGATCAGGTAGGCCATGACGGCGGCCACGACCGCCGCGCCGGCGACCCACAGCAGACCTGTGAGGTAAATGCTCATCGACACCCTTTCGTCACCCGTAATGAATTCCACAGATCCGCCGATTCACTCACCCGCAAGCTAGTGATCGACCCGATCCGGTGGTAAGAACGTTCATCCGGGTGCCAAGAAAGGCCAGTCTGTCAGGTGACCTGCTCACCGCTCTTCACGATACTCCCGGTCGATAGGCCGCCGGAATGCGGAAAATTCCATCCTATCGAGCTAATCACCTAGCCCGATCGAGTTGTTTAGGTCACCACGTACGGTCGCGTACGTCGGAAATAGGCCGTTCAGCCGGCGAACAGCAGCGCGAGACCACCCGAGGTGTAGCCGACCATGAGCACCAGCAACGGCACCTGACCCGTCAGGTGCCTGCTGGGCGGCAGCAGCCGCAACGCGCGGTCGTGCGCGGACACGACGGCCAGCAGGTGCCCGGCGAGCACCGCGCCGACCTGCACCGAAGCCACCAGGACGGGTGAGGCCGGGGCGTCGTTCGGCGTGAACCCGCTGACCCCGAACAGCAGTGCGACGGCCCGCTGCCCCTCCACGGCGAGCAGCGAGAAGTAGTGCGCCACGACGTACCCGGCGACGATGGGCACCATCGAGTGGGCGAGTTGCCCGCCGAACGACCGGCACGCGAGCAGGTAGCTGCCCGCGACCAGCGCGACCGCCGCCACCAGGCCGACGGTGTCCGGCACGGACAGGCGTTCCCAGGCCGGGCTGGACCCGACGCCGTCGAACGCGGTCGAGCCGAGCAGCACCGCCACCACGGCGACCAGGCCGGGCCGCACGGGCGTGGCGACGAGCGCGCGGAACGGGTTGCCGCGCAACGGCGACAGCCGGCCCAGCAGGGTCGAGAACACCTCGAACGCGTCAGCCCGCTCGAACCACGTGCCGCCGAACACGACCCCGCCCGCCACGTTCACCACCGCGTGCGCCACCAGGAACCACGGCAGCGCGTCCGGCGACACCAGCTCCACCCAGGTGAAGGCGAGCAGGCCCAGTGCGGCGGGCCAGTGACCCAGTCGTTCCGGGTACGCGCGGCCCAGCGTGACGCGGGCGGCCAGGCGCAGCGGGTTGAGCACCCGCCACACCGGGCCGAGCAGCATCGACAACACCGCCACGCCGACCCACAGCAGCACGAACACCAGGTGCGGCCAGGCCTGCGCGGGCACCAGGACCAGCCCGACCGCGACCAGCAGCCGGACCGGCCACCAGTCGCGGTCGGGCACCGGCTCGACGGCGGTGAACCGGGGCTTCGTCCACAGCAGGCCCAACGCCAGGAACGACGCCAGCAACGCCACCGCCGCCCCTTGCAGCACCAGGTCCAGCGGCAGCGGCAGGTCGTGCCGCGCGCCGACCCCGTGGGCGAGGACCGTCACCGCACCACCAGTTGCACGAGCAGCGTGTCGGGGTGCGCCTCGACGTCGAACGTGCCGGTCCGGTCCACGGTGAACTTGAGCGATGCCGGTTTCCCGCTCTCCGCCTTGGCCAGCACGTCGACGCCGTGCACGTGCACGTCCACCGGTTCCTCGCTGGTGACGGTGAGCTCGACGGCCTGCCCGCGCACGGCCTCCACCCGCTGCGGCGACGGCTGGTCGACGGAGAGCTGGAGCACCAGCGGTCCGGCCGGCGCGGCGGGCTCGGCCTTCGACGTGCAGCCCGCGAGCACGAGCAGCGCGAACAGCAGGGCGTGAACGATCTTCATGTGGTCGGTCCAGTCCTTCTCAGGTAGTCGAACCCGCCGGCGGCCAGGCCGAGGCCGCCGCCGAGCGTGAGGGCCACGAGCAGCCGGTCCACGTCGGCCGGACCGGCGAACGGCAGCTGGGAGAAGCGGAAGCTGTCGAAGTCCGGGATGCCCGCCACCACCAGCATCGCGCCGACGACGGCCGCCACGAACGCGGTCGCGGGCCGGCGCCGGACAGCGGCCACCACGGCGACCACCGTCAACGGCCACGCGACGAGCCCCACGCCGCTCGCGCCGAGCAGCAGCGGCACGAACGACTGGCCCGTCACCACGAGCGTCGAGCCGACCGCGTGCCAGACGTGCCCCGCCGTCACCACGACCACGCCGAGGGCGAGCAGCTCCCGCCGCCGGCCGAGCAAGTAGCCGCCGACGGCGAGTGCCAGCGTGATCAGCAGCCACCACAGGGGGTTCGGGCCGGGGGTGACGTCCACCCGGCCTTCGAGGACCGACGTGCCGAGCGGGATCTCCCACCGCGGGGCGGTGGTGCGCTCGTCGCGGAAGCGGTACGTCTCGCCCGGAGCGATCACGTGGTCGGTGAGGCCGGCACCGCCGACCCCAACCCGATCGCCGGCACCGCCGACCGCGATGGGCGTGCCGCCCCCGTTGCGGATCTCCAGCTGCGTGCCGTGGTTGACCATCGTCGCGGTCACACCGGGCAGCGGCGGGTCGATCCCGGTGACCCGGCTCAGGTGGTCCTGCG
The DNA here is from genome assembly GCF_006716745.1 of Saccharothrix saharensis. Classification (NCBI taxonomy): domain Bacteria; kingdom Bacillati; phylum Actinomycetota; class Actinomycetes; order Pseudonocardiales; family Pseudonocardiaceae; genus Saccharothrix; species Saccharothrix saharensis. The sequence continues at coordinate 2,473,684 of NZ_VFPP01000001.1, forward strand.
GCGTGAGGCCGCCGGCGTGCGCCTGCGCCGGGCCCGCGGTCGCGATCAGCAGCACGACAGTCAGCAGCAGCGCCCTCACCGGCGGGCGGTCGGTACGAGCAGCACCGCCATCAGCAGGCCGTGCAGCGCGGCCATGACCGGCGCGCCGGTCCACATCTCGGTGACGCTCGGCGTGGTGCCCTGGTCGATGATCGCCGACGCGAAGTAGACCGCCCACGTGACGAACGACGCGGCCATCGCGAAGATCCGGTACTCCTTGAGCCGGTCCTCCGCCGGGTTCAGCTTCACCAGCAGCACGTCGATCACCACGCCCGACACGATGAACCCGATGGCGGTGCTCATGTTCGTGTAGGCGGCGGTGGCGGTGCTCAGCCCCATCACCACGACGGCCAACGTGGTCGCGGTGCCGAACGGCAGCCGGAACCGGCGCGCGGCCAGCAGCAGCGGCATGACCAGGATGATGTTGGTGACCACGATCGAGGCCGCGAGGTCCGACGCCCGCCCCGAACCGCCCTCGCCCTTGTCGAACGTGAACGCCCTGATCACCTGCGCGCCGGTGTAACCGGACGCGTCGGCGAAGCTCGCGAACAGCAGCACCAAAGAGGTGGCGAACGCCAGCGCCAGCCCGGCGGGCAGGAACTGCCGGAACGTCGGAGCCACCACGGACCGGTCGCTCCACAGCGTGCGCAGCGGCGTCGTGAGGATAACGATCATCGACGAGATCAGCACCAGGTGCGTCGGGCTGAACAGGATGTCGATGCCCTGCTCGATCCCGATGAACGTGTGCCACAGGTAGTCGCCGACACCGGCCGCCGCGAACGCGGGCAGGGCGAGCACCGCCGGCCCGTAGCCGACCGGCACCGCGTCCAGGCCTCGCAGCCCCTGCTGGTAGTTGCGCCACAGCACCCACAGGATCCACGCGCCCGTCGCGGCGAAGCCCGAGTAGAACACCGCGTGCCACGGCGTGAAGAACGACTCCAGCTCGGGCACGTTCGAGTGCGCCCACGCGTCGAGGAACAAGCCGATCGAGAACCACGTCCCGAGCAGCACCGTGATGAGGTCCGTCCGGTACCCGGCCCGCGGCCTGCGCCCCGTCGCCGCGTCCCCCGCCGGTCCCGCTATCTCCCGCCCCGTTTTCATGGCAGCCAGCGTGCCCGCGCGACCGGCCGCCCCGGAATCGTGCCACCACTACCGCGTGGTGCGGTTAACCGCACCTCTCAGGCGTTGAGGTAGCGCAGGACGGCCAGCACGCGGCGGTGGTCGTGGGGGCTCGCGGACAGGTCCAGCTTGGTGAAGATGCTGGTGCAGTGCTTCTCCACGGTCCGCTCGGCGATGAACAGCCGCTGCGCGATGGCCTGGTTGGTGCGCCCTTCCGCCATCAGCGCGAGCACGGCCCGTTCCCGCTCGGTCAACCGGTCGTCGCTGTCGTCGCGCCGCCGCACCAGCAGCCTGCTCACCACGTCCGGGTCGAACGCCGAACCGCCCGCACCGACGCGCCGGATCGCGGCGGTGAACTCGGCCAGGTCCGAGACCCGGTCCTTGAGCAGGTAGCCGACGCCGTCCGCGCCCGCGTCCAGCAGTTCGGCCGCGTAGCTGACCCGCACGTACTGCGACAGCACGAGGACGCCGGTCGCCGGGTACTGCCGGCGCAGCGCCACCGCCGCCCGCAGCCCTTCGTCGGTGTGCGTCGGCGGCATCCGGATGTCCACGATGGCCACGTCCGGCCGGTGCCCGTCCACCGCGGCGACCAGCGACGGCGCGTCCTCCACCGCCGCCGCCACCTCGAACCCGGCCTCGGCGAGCAGCCGCGCCAACCCCTCGCGCAGCAACGTCGAGTCCTCCGCGATCACGACCCGCACGGCAGCACCACCCGCAGCCTCGTGCCCGTCTCCGCCGCGCTGACCACCCGCATCGTCCCCCCGTTGGCCTCCACCCGTTCGCTCAGGCCGCGCAGCCCCGAGCCGTGCATCGGGTCCGCTCCCCCGCGCCCGTCGTCGTCGACCTCCACGACCAGCCGCCCGTCCCGGCCGCTGAGCGCGACCCTGGTCCGGGACGCCTCGGCGTGCTTGGTGACGTTCGCCAGCGCCTCGGCCACCACGTAGTACGCCGTCGTCTCCACCAGCGGCGGCACGGCCTCGGGCAGGTCCAGCGTCAGGTCCACCCGCGGCTCGGCCAGCGCGGTCAGCTCGCGCACCGCGCCGTGCAGGCCCCGCTCGGCCAGCACCGGCGGGTGGATGCCGTGGCACACCGCGCGCACGTCGTCGATGGTGGCCAGCACCGCCTGCTTGGCCTCGGCGGCGAGCACCCGCGCCCGGTCCGGCGGCACGGTCTCGGCCAGCCCCAGCGTCATCACCGCGGACAGCAGCCGCTGCTGGACGCCGTCGTGCAGGTCGCGCTCCAGCCGCCGACGGCCCTCCTCGGCGGCCCGCAGCACCTTCGCCCGCGACTCGGCCAGTTGCCGGACCTTGGCGCGCAGCTCGGCGGTGAGCCGCTCGTTCTCCAGCGCGAGGCCGACGGCGGCGCACGCGGCGTCCACGAGTTCCAGGTCCAGCACGGGGTCGTGCAGCAGCACGGCGACCGGCACACCACCTCGGTCCACCCTGGTGTGCACGGAGTCCAGCGCGACCGGCCGCCCGTCCACGTCCACGTACCGCTCGTGCTCGGCCACCCAGTACGCCACCCGCAGGCCCGGGTCGTGCAACGTGGCCGCCAACGCCTCCTGCACGCCGTCGTGCCTGCTGTCGCCGCTGAGCCGCACCACCAGGTCGGCCACCTCGCCGCGGTCCATCCGGCGGCGCAGCAACCCGGCCAGGTACGCGAACGGGATGCCGCTCAACGCCAGCATCAGCACCACCAGCGGCGGTTGCAGGCCCGCGCGTTCCACCGGTTCCCACACCACGAACGCGATGATCGCCACCGCCGCCGCGCCGAGCATCGCGGTCAGCGTGCGCCGCTGCGCCATGCTGCTCACCCGCCAGCGGTGCAGTTGCAGGCCCAGCATGGAGATGCCGACGAACGCGGTCATCGGCGTCTCGGCGTCCACGACCGCCGCCGCCCACGGTTGGCGCTCGAACTCGAACGCCACGCCCAGCGCCACCGTCTCGGCGTACCCGGCGGCCACCACCAGCCGGCGCGGCCAGGTGCGCAGCCTGCCGGTCGGGAACGCCAGCAGCGCGTGCCCGAGCACGGCCGGCCAGACCTTGCAGACCAGCAGCAACAGGAACGACCCGTCGTCGTCCACGGTGTAGTCGAGCAGCCAGCCCACGCCGACGAGCACGAACAACGGCCCGATCCGGTTGCGCGGCTGCACCCGGCGGCCGATCACCCCGGCGGTCACGAAGACGGCGCTCACCGCGAGCATCGCGGACGGCAGCAGCATGGTGCCCAAGGTAGCCGTTCGGGCCGGGCCGCCGGGCCTACTCGCGGCGCAGGCCGCCGACCACGACGCGCGCCAGCACGTTCGGGCGCAGGATCGACGTGGGCGGCTGGAGGAGCCCGATGGTGCGGATGAACGCGGTGGCGGCCACCGGGTCGTGCGCGGCGACCCGTTGCAGCCGGGCCACGTACCGGTTGAGCGCCTTGGTGGACGGCGACCGGTGGCCGGGGATCTCCGGCAGCGCCAGGTCACCGAGCGCGTTGAGCTGCCACACCGGGTCGATGATCCGGGCCGCCTCGCGGAAGAACCGCCGGGCCAGGTCTCCGTCACCGTCCCGCAGGCACCGGCGCAGCGCCTCGGACTCCAGCGCCGCCACGGTCATGCCCTGGCCGTAGATCGGGTTGAAGCTGCACATCGCGTCGCCGAAGACCAGCAGCCCGGGCGGGAAGCCCCGCAACCGCTCGTAGCGGCGGCGCAGGCTGGCGGGGAACCGGTGCGCGCGGATCTCGGTGAGCGGTTCCGACGCGGCGACGGCGTCGTACACGTCCGGCGGCGCGGACCTCTTGAGGAACGCCAGGAAACCGGACTCGTCCGTCGGCGGGTGGTCGCCCGCCATGCCGACCTGGGTGACCATCCACCGGCCGTGCTCCTGCGCGGCGAACGCGAACCCGGTCGGCCGGCCCGGCACCGGGCCGACGAGCACCAGCTTGTCGGGGAACGGCGTCGTCGGGCGCACGAGCCTGCTCGCGTACACCATGTTGACGTCGATGCGGTCCTCCGCGGGCGTGGGCAGGCCTTCGGCGGCCAACCACGACCGCGCCCGCCCGGTCCGGCCCATCGCGTCCACGACGAGGTCGGCGCGCAGCACCTCGGCCACGCCGTCGCGGGAGACCTCGACGCCCGTCACCCGGCCGCCCTCGAACACCGGGCCGGTCACGTCGTGGTCCGGCACGAGCCGGACGCCGGGCAGCTTCGCCAGCCGGGCGCGGATCGCGCCCTCCAGCATCGGCCGGGTCGCCTGGAGGTCCGACGCGCCGGTGTCCACGCGCACCATGCGGTGGCCCGCCAGCACGAAGCGGGAGTCGACGGTGAACCCGACCGGGATCCCGCCGTCGGCGACCAGCTCGGCCGTCAGGCCGGGGAACATCTCCTCCATCGCCCGCAGGCCGCGCACCAGGATGGTGTGGAAGTGCCGGGCCTGCGGCACACCGCGCCGGTGGCCGACGTCCTCCGGCAACGGGTCGCGGTCGACCACCGTCACCCGGTCGTACACGCCGACCAGCGCGCGGGCCGCCAGCAGCCCGCCCATGCTCGCGCCCAACACCACCGCATGCGTCATCCGGCGACTGTGACAGCGCGGGCGGGCCGGGTGCTTCTTCCGCTGTGCGGACCTGGTGGCCCCGCCCGGGAGAACCGGACGGGACCACCGCGGTCGGGCGTCAGCGCTGGGAGCGCGGCGCCAGCGACACCTGGATGGTGTTGCCCGGACCCGACGTCAGCCCGCTGATCAGCCCGGTGAGCGGGCCGCAGCCGGTCAGCGCGGGCAGGGTGTAGACGCCGGTCGCGGTGCCGCCGGCGAGCGGGTCGAACCCGGGCTCGGACGCCAGCGGGATCGACGCCGGGGTCCTGGTCCGGCAGTCGGGGCTGGTGCTGACCGGGATGCCGAGCACGGACACGTGCGGCAGCTTCACCGTCACGCTCGACGTCGACCTGAGCACGCCGCCCGCCAGCGTGCCGGTGGTCTTGGCCGCCTGGACGAACTCGATCTTCGCCTTGACCGGCACGAAGCCGAAGACCCGGAACTGGCCGGAGGTGGGGTTGAGGGTGAGGTCGGCCTCGAACGCCCCGGTGGCGAGGTTGAGCGCGGCGTCGATGCCGCCGGTGAGGGCGATCGCGCCGTTGGCGGCTTTGATCTTCGTGTTGCCGGTCAGGCCGTAGCCGTACCTGATGACCGGCGGGCCCTGGGTGGCCTTGGTGCGGACCTTCAGGGCGGTGCTCGCGCCGGACGTGTTGCCGGCCGCGTCCTTCGCCACCACGGTGAACGTGTACTCGGTGTCGGGTCGGAGACCGCCGACCGCGGCCGTGGTGCCGGTGGTGGTGGCGGCGGACGTGCCGCCGTTGAACACCTCGTAGCCCGTCACGCCGACGTTGTCGGTCGAGGCGTCCCAGGCGAGCGCGACGCTGTTCTCGGTCTGGGCGGTGGAGCGCAGCACGCTCGGGGCGGTCGGTGCTTGGGTGTCGGGCGTGGCCTCGGTGCGGGCGGTCACCGCCGCGCCGGCCGCCGAACGGTTGCCGGCCGCGTCCTTGGCAATCACGGTGAAGCTGTACTCCGTGTCGGGCGCGAGACCGCCCACCGTCGCCGTGGTGCCCTCCACAGTGGTGGCGAGCGTGCCGCCGTTGAACACCTCGTAACCCGTCACGCCGACGTTGTCGGTGGAGGCGGACCAGCCCAGGGTGACGCTGGACTGCGTGACGTCGTGGACCGCGAGACCTGCCGGTGCCGTGGGGCCTTCGGTGTCCGGGGCGGCCTCGGTGCGGGCCGTGACCGCCGAACTGGCCGAGGAGCGGTTGCCGGCCGCGTCCTTCGCCACCACGGTGAAGCTGTACTCCGTGTCAGGCGCGAGACCGCCCACCGTCGCCGTGGTGCCCTCCACAGTGGTGGCGAGCGTGCCGCCGTTGTACACCTCGTAACCCGTCACGCCGACGTTGTCGGTGGAGGCGTCCCAGGCCAGGCCGATGCTCGACGCGGACGCGCCGGTGGCACGCGGGTTGGCCGGGGTGCTCGGGCCCTCGGTGTCGGGCGCCGCGGGCGTGCGGACGGTGAGCGGGTCGCTGGCGCCCGACTCGTTGCCGGCGGCGTCCACGGCCCGGACGGTGAACGCGTACTCGGTGTCCGGGCTCAGGCCGTCGACGGTGGCGGCGGTGCCCTGCGCGGTAGTCGCGAGCGTGCCGCCGTTGAACACCTCGTAGCGCGTGACGCCGACGTTGTCGCTCGCCGCCGCCCACTCGAGCGTGACGCTGGTCGGCGTCGCGCCGGTGGAGACGAGGTTGCCCGGCGCGGTCGGCGCCTGGGTGTCGGGCGCGGCCTCGGTGCGGGCCGTGACCGCCGAACTGGCCGAGGAGCGGTTGCCGGCCGCGTCCTTCGCCACGACCGTGAAGCTGTACTCGGTGTCGGGCGCGAGGCCGCCGACCGTGGCGGAGGTGCCCTCGACGCTGGTCACGAGGGTGTTGCCGGCGTAGACGTCGTAGCCGGTGACGCCGACGTTGTCGGTGGCCGCCGCCCACGTCAGGGCCACGCTGGTCGGCGTGGTCTCACCGGCGGTCAGGCCGGCCGGGGTGGCGGGCGCTTCGGTGTCCTGGGCCGGGGTGACGGTGAACGTGTGCAGCACGGTGCGCTGGGCCGGGTCGACCGGCGTGCAGTCCGCGACGAACGTGCCCAGGCCGGTGTCGCTGCCGTCGGCCTTCTTCGGGGTCATGGTGAGCACGAGGTCGTGCACGGACAGCGTCGCCGTGCCCGGCTGGTCGAACCGCAGCGCGGGCGCGGTGCCGGCGGCGTTGATGACCAGGTCGCCGCTGACCGGGATCGGCTGGTTCGGCACGGTCGTCGGCACGGCCACGGCCTGGTGGTTGCCCGGCGACCGGACCAGCGACGTCGCCACCGCCGTGCCCTGGATGGTCTCCGCGCCGACGAGCCGCAAACCCTGGGTCGCGGTCGGACCGGCGTTCGACACGGCCGAGATGTCGATCTGCGGCGTGAACTCGCCGACGCCGATCTCGACGGGCAGGTCGGTGTCGATGTCCACGGTGACGTTCTGGTTGCCGATCAACGGGAACGGGCAGGTGTAGACCTGGCGCAGCGGCGGCGTGCCGCCCGTGCCCGCCGGCGTCTCCGGCGTCACGGCCGAGCCGGTGACGGTGTAGGTCTGCAGCACGGTGTCCTGGTTCGGCGTCGGCGTGCAGTCCGCGACGAACGTGCCCAGGTCGGTCGGCGTGCCGTCGGCCCGCAGCGGCGTCATCTCCAGCACCAGGTCGGTCACCTCGACCGTGGCCGTGCCGGGCTGGTCGAAGCGCAGGCCCGGCGCGGAGCCGACCGCGTTGAGCACCAGGTCGTCACCGACCGCCGGGATCGGCTGGTTCGGCACGTCCGTGGCGACCTGCACGGTGAGCGCGCCCTGGTCACCGGGCGCGGTGACCTCGGAGGTGGCGCGGGCCGTGCCGCGGATGGTCTCCGCGCCGACCAGCCGCAGGCCCTGCGTGGCGGTCGCGCCTGCGTTGGACACGGCGGTGATGTCGAGCTTCGGGGTGAACTGGCCCGCGGCGACCGTGCCGGGCTGGGTGGTCGTGATGTCGACCGTGACGGTCTGGTCGCCGATCAGGGGGAACGGGCAGCTGTAGGTCTGGGTGAGGTCGCCCTGCGCGGCGGAACCGGTGCCCGTGCCGAGCACGAGCCCCGCCACGACCGCGGTCGCGGTGGCCATCGCGCCGAGCCCGGTCAGCCCGCGGGCTGGTCTGCTGTGTCTCACGGAAATGTCCTCCCTGGCGCCGAGCGCGCACGCCGGCAAAACGAGGGGCAGGGGCGAAATGGTGCACTGACGTACTGCACGGGGAAATTAACCACGGCGCAACACTTGCGCAAGACTGTCGAATGCTCATTCCCGAACCCGGCCGGAAATTATCACGTTCGGACAACCACACAGCCATCCACCTGCACAAACGACACACAGGAAGGATTCAGAGGCTTATTTGGCACCAGCGTGCGCGTGCCGCGATGGTTTTTGGCATGGATATGACAAACCGCGCGCCGAGGGCTCGGCGCGCGGTCGTCGGGTGGTGCGGTGTGCGATTTTCCTAGAAGGTGAGCCGCCAGGCGTCGACGTAACCGGTGTCCTGGCTGTAGACGTCCTGCACCTTGAGCCGCCACGTGCCGTTGGCGACCTCCGAGGAGGCGTTCACGGTGTAGGTGGTGACCACGTTGGGCGTGCTGGAGCCGCTGGAGTTCTTCAGGCGGTACGTGGAGCCGTCCGGCGCGACGAGGTCGATCACCAGGTCACCGCTGTAGGTGTGCTTGATGTCCACGCCGACCTTCAGCGTGGACGGCGCGTTGCCCGCGATGCCGGTGACCGTGACGTTGCTGTAGACCGCCGCGCCCGCGTCCGGGATGGTCACGTTGTTCAGGTTCTCGAACACCTTGCCGGGCGGCTGGGGCGTGCCGCCGAGGTCGGCCGCCGCCTGCTTGATGGCCGCGGCGAACGTGCTGACCTCGGTGTAGACGCCGGGGTTCTCCGGCCGCGCGCACCCGTTGCCGTGGCTGACGATGCCGACCTGGACCCACGCGCCGTTGTCGTCGCGGCGGAACATCGGGCCGCCGGAGTCACCCTGGCACGTGTCGACGCCGCCCGCGAGCTTGCCCGCGCACAGCTCGGCGGCCGGGATCAGGTCCGCGTAGTACGGGTCGGAGTTCTTGCACGTGGTGTCGTCGATGTAGTCGACGTTCGCCTTGAGCAGGTAGCGGGACTGGCCGCCGCCCTCCCGCGTCGCGCCCCACCCGGCGACGCTGAACACGCCGGTGTTGTGGGCCGCGGTGGTGGCGATGGGCAGCAGGGCCGCGCCGGTGATCGGGCTCGCCAGCTTGACGATCGCCCAGTCACCGCCGGTGGCCGTGTCGTAGGTGGGCGAGCGGTGCACGTAGGTCGACGCGCGGGTGATGCGGGTGCTGTCCTGGAGGTCCACCACGCCGTAGGTGGCGGTGATGGAGGTGTTGTTGCCGGTGCGGCTGACGCAGTGCGCCGCGGTCAGCACCAGTTGCTCGGTCAGCATCGCGCCGCCGCAGCCCATGGACAGGCGGACCATCCAGGGGAACTCGCCCTTGGCGGCCTGGGTGCCGCCGACGACCATGGGCGTCGGGGTGCCGCCGTCCGGGGACGGTGGAGCGGCGATGGCCTGGCCGGCGAACGCGGCCAGGACGGCGACGACGCCCACGCCTAGGGCCAGCGTCCTTCTCAGTGTGTCGCGCACGGTTGATCCTTCCCGCGCCCGGCCGGGGTCGTGCTCGCAGGGTGGCCGGACGTCGAGATCGCAGGGAACTGCCGGCCCCTCAGCCGGCGACCCATCGTCCGTGGTGGACGATCTGCTCACAATCCGTCGATCGACGGGAGTTCTTCCGGCGGTCCACCCGGGTCCGCCGACTTGACTTCCCCAGGTGTGAGCGGTTGATTACACCCATGCCAGCCACACCGGGTGAACGCCGCCTGTCGACCGCCGAGGAACGTCGGGAGACGGTCCTGCGCACCGCCCTCGGCGCGTTCGCCGCCCGCGGCTACTACGGCACCACCACCGGCGAGGTCGCGAAGTCGGCCGGGATATCCCAGGCCTACGTCTACCGACTGTTCCCGGACAAGGAGGCGTTGTTCCTGGCCGTGGCGGAGCACTGCTTCGCCCGGATCAGGGAGAGCCTGGCCGACGGGGTCGCGGGGGCGAGGGGCAGCACGCCGGAGGCGGTCCTGGACGCGATGGGCGAGGCTTACGCACGGCTGATCGCGGAGGAGAACACGCTCCTGTTGGTCCAGATGCACGCCCAGTGCGCGGCGATCTCGGAACCGGCCGTGCGGGAGGTCGTGCAGCGCGGGTACGCCCGGACGGTCGAGTACGTCCGGGGCGTGTCCGGGGGCAGCGAGGAGCAGGTGCAGGAGTTCTTCGCCAAGGGCATGTTGTGCCACCTGGTGATGGCGGTGGACGCGGACCACGTCGACGCGCCGTGGGCGAGGACGCTGGCCAAGGGCATCCGCCACTACTGATCCGACGCCGTCGCGGGAGAGGCCGCTCACCGGCGACCCCTCCTCCGACGGCAGGAATGAGTGATCAACCAGTCAGGTCTGTCGAGTGTCGCACGTCGCACCAGTGACGTTGCCGGGGAAGGAGGCGGCGAGGCACGGCGGGCGGCACGGGCACAGCACCCCCGCCCCACCCTCGTCGCACCACTGTGGATCACACCACTGTGGACGGTGGGCGGGGCGGGCGGGCTGTCGGGCATCGAGGCCGTCAGGCGTCGAGGAAGGGGATCAGCTGCTCCTCCTCGTAGGCCAGGTGCGCTTCGAGCTCGTCGATCAACCGGTCGACGTCGGCGCGCAACGTGACCGCGTCACCGCGCTCGACGGTCCGCTGGAGCCGCGCCAGCACCTCCGCGATGCGCTCGTGCTCCTCGGCGAGGCGGTCGAGGGTGGGGATCAGCTCGGGGAAGCGTTCGCGCAGCATCGGGAACGTGCCGTTGTCCTCGGACGTGTGGTGGAAGCGCAGACCCTGGCAGGCGGTCAGGCAGTTGACCTTCAGCTGTGCGCCCACGATCGGCTCGGACGAGGCCACTTCGCGGCGGATGGTGGCCAGTTCGCGGCGGAACGCGTCGTGCACCAGCTTGAGCGCGGCACCCCAGCTGGACGCGTTCGGTGGGCCGCCGGCGATCTGGGTCAGTGCGATCACCGGGATCTGCCGGGACGCCTTGGCCTGGTACTCGGCCCAGCCGGGGTCGGACTCGACGGCCCGCGCCCACAGCCGGTCGCGTTCGTCGCCTTCCAGGACGGTGGCCTTGGCCTCGTAGGTGAACACGCCGTCCTCGACCTGGACGACCGGGTCGGCGACGAGGTTGTGGAACCAGTCGGGGTTGCGGGGTGAGCCGCCGGCGGACGCGATGACCACGATCCGGTCGCCGTCGGGCAGGTAGCCGACGGGGTTGGTGTGGCGGGTGCCGGTCCGGGCGCCCGTGGTGGTCAGCAGGATCAGCCTGCCTCCCTCGAACGGGCCGCCCACGCGGCCCGCGTTGGCGCGGAACTCGGCGATGACCTGCTGGTTGAAATCCATTGGTGGACGTCTCCTGGAGTTTTGGGCACGACGGATCACCACGGGTGCGAGGCGCCGTGGGTTTGCTGACGCGGGTATGGGCCCGCGGTTTGCGTGAAGGCTCGAGCGGGAGTGCCTCGAATGAGAAGTGCGGTGGATCCGGTGGGCATTCCGTGCAGGCGCCGGAGGGTGTCGGCATGGCGAGCGTGAAGGCACCGGAGGGCACCGCGGGTACGCGGTGTTGCGGACGCGCAAAGGTGCGGTGAAGTGGGAGAACAGGGGTTCAGGGTACGTCGCGCCTACAAGCGCGGAAACCCGGGGAACCCCGGTGTGCGGCGGGCCTCTGGCCCACCCGGCGGTCAAACCTTGGCCGGGTGACTCTCTCGCTCGTGGCCCATGGCCGACCCGGCAGTCACGTCGTGGAGCTTATCCCGGGAATGCGCGGACGGGCAAGCTCGATCATTGTGCGACGATCGGTGACGTGCCCCGACTTCTTTTCCTGTTGTTGTTCGCCGCGTCGGCGTGCACAGCCGCGCCGCCCACTCCGACGCCCACCACCTGCCCGACCGGGGTGGAGTACGCCGTGACCGGTGAGGAAGCGGCTTCCGGCCTGCGGGTGTTGACGTTGGAGCTGACCAACTGCGGCACGGAACCGTTGCGGCTGGACGGCTACCCGTCCGTCACGGTCCTGGACGGCGACCGCCGACCTGTGACGATCGCGGTCGGGCGGGGGTCGTTCGGGATCTCCGCGGTGGCGGCGTTCGACGCCGAGCCGCAGCCGGTGACGGTGCCGCCGGGCGGGTCGGCGGTGACGGGGTTGTTGTGGCGCAACACCCACACCGACACGTCCGCGCCGCCGGTGGTCGGCGAGCACCTGGAACTGGCCGTCGCGACCGGGGAGCCGACGCGGGTGTTCACACCGGTCGCGCCGAGCGGCGGCGGTCCGATCACGATCGACCTGGGCAGCACCGGCAAGCTCGGTGTCCGCCCGTGGACCGCCGCGCCCTGACGCGTCAGGCGCGCATGACCGTGGCGATCGGGATGCGCGCCGCCCGCAACGCCGGGACGAGGCCGCCGAGGATACCGGCCACCAGGCCCGCGATGATCCCGGCCACGCCCGCCTGCCACGGGAACGCCGTGCCCTCCAGCGCCGGGAACTGCGAGCCGAACAGGGTGAGCGCGAGCTGCAGCCCGACCACACCCGCGCCGATCGCCAGCGCCGCGGTCAGCAGACCGGTCAGCAGCGTCTCGGCCAGCACGATGCCGGCGAGCAGCAGGCGGGGCGTGCCGACGGCGCGGCGCAGCGCGAACTCCTCGACGCGCTCGCCGACGGTGGCCAGGCCGACGTTGAGGATGCCCGCGACGCCGATCAGCAGCACCAGCGCCGCCATGCCCAGGAAGATCCAGCGCATCAGCGCCAGCTCGGTGGACATGCGCTCCAACGTCTCCACGGTGTTGACGTGGATCTGGTCCTCGGGGGTGCCCGCCGCGACCAGCCTGGCCCGCAGGGCGTGTTCGACCTCGACCGCGTCCGGTGTCATGAACACCTGGAGGCCGCCGCGGCCCGAGGTGGTGTCGTTCATGCTCGCGACCGGCATCCAGTTGGTCAGCTCGTCGGCGCGCACGTAGGCGGCGGGCTGGTAGCCGCCGTCGTCCACCACGCCGACGATCTGCGGCGTCGGGTTGGCCGTCGCACCGTCGACCCTCATCTCGGCGGGCACGTGGTAGCGGGTGAAGGCCTTGGCGGCTTGTTCGTTGAGCACGAGCCGGGGCGCGAGGGACGGTGCGCCGGCGAAGTCCAGCCACTGGCCCTGCGACGGGCGGAACGGCCGGAACCGCCGGATGTCGCCGGTGAGGCCGACGAGTTGCAGTTCGACCGCCTGGCCCTGCGGCACGGCGCTGTCGGGGTCTTCGAGGGCGTAGCAGCCGTTGGCGTCGCACGTCATGGGCGGTCCGCCGTAGCCGGGTTGGTCGATCGGGCCGCCGCCCTCGTTGATCGGCTTCACGCCGGGCTCGCCGATGATGGCCCGCGCGTTGGTGACCGCCACGGCGTCGGCGCGGCCGTCCAGCACCTCCAGCACCACGGGTGTGGTCCGGCCTTCCGACGGCAGGTACATCTGGCGGGTGCCGTCCTTGCCCTGGGACAGCTCGACGTCGGCGAGCATGGCCCGGTTCGCGATCTCCGCGCCCGCCTGCACGACCACCACGGCCAGCACGCCGAGGAAGAGGCTGACCATGGACAGGAACGTGCGCAGCTTGCGGGCCCGGATGCCCTGGCCGCCGATGATCAGCGACGCCCGGAGCCTGCCGGAGAGCCTGATCACGCGACCACCCGCTGCCCGGCCGGGCGCAGCAGGCCGTCGGACAGGTGCAGCACCCGGCCCATCTTCGCCGCGTGGTCGTGGTCGTGGGTGACGAGCACGAGGCCGCAGCCGACGTCGGTGGCCTGGCGCAGCACTTCCACGACCAGGTTGCCGGTCTCGGTGTCGAGCGCGCCGGTGGGCTCGTCGGCGAGCAGGATCCGCGGCTCGCGGACCAGGGCGCGGGCGATGGCGACGCGTTGCTGCTCGCCGCCGGACAGGCGGGGTGGCTTGTGCTTGGCGAGGTGTCCGATGCCGACGCGTTCGAGCGCCGCGAGCACCTTCGCCCTGCGCTTGCGGCGCGGCAGCCAGCCCTGGCCGTTGACCAGGGCCATGGCCACGTTCTGCGCGGCGGTGAGGTGCTTGAGCAGGAAGAAGCGCTGGAACACGAAGCCGAACTCGGCGCTGCGCAAGGCGGCGGCCTTGCGCTCGGGGATGCGGGTGATGTCGCGGTCGCCGAGCAGGTACTGCCCGCCGTCGGGTCGGTCGAACAGGCCGATCAGGCTGAGCAGGGTGCTCTTGCCGGAGCCGGAGCGGCCGAGGATGGCGACGCTGTCGCCGGCGTGCACGGTCAGGTCGACGCCGGCGAGGATGGTGCGCGGCTCGTCCTGGCCCTTGAGGGTCTTGGTGACGCCGGTGAGGTGCAGCAGCGGCGGCGCGGTCATCGGCGGCGGCACGGGCAGGGGTGACGTGGTCACTTGCCGGCTCCCGGTTCGACCTGGCCCGCGGCGTCGCCCGGCGGCAGGTTCGGTCCGGGCACGGCGAGCGTCTCGTCGCCGGTGAGGCCGGACTTGATCTCCACGACCTTGCCGTCGGTGAGGCCGAGCACGACGTCGGTGGTCTTCTTGGCGCCGTCGGGGCCGACGACGTCGACCTTGCCCTGGCCCTGGCCGCCCGCGACCGCTTCGACCGGCACGACCAGCGCGCCCTGCGCGGACGCGGTGACCAGTTCGAGGGTGGCGGCGGCGCCGTTGACCATCTTGACGTCGGCGGGCGCGGTGCACACCAGGCGCAGGCCGGTGGGTTCGGAGGAGCTGTCGGGTTGCCGGGGCGGCGGGGCGGGGGTGTTCGCGCCGGTGGCGTCGGTGTCGGGTTCCCGCTCGGGCGGCGCGGCGGGGACGGTGCCGGCGGGCAGGGCGGCGATCGTGCCGAGCATGGTGCACGGGAACGGGCCGGGGCCGTTCTTGATCTGCGCCTGCACGACGCCCTGCGCGGCCTCGGAGATCCGGTAGGCCTGGTCGCCGCTGATCTCGGCGACGATGCCGTAGCCCGCGTACTTCGCCGACGCGATCGGCATCCCGGCGGTGACCTTGGCGCGGTCGTCGACCAGGCGTCCGCCGAACGTGGCGCCGGCGGGTACGTCGACGTTGTTCGGCTTGCCGTCCAGCCAGACCGTGGCGACGCGGGTCGGCTTGGTCGGTGTGCCGGTCGGTTCGGGCACGGACCAGTAGCGCACCTCGCCCGCGACCGGCGCGACGATGCCGAACAGCGGGTTCATGGTGACCTTGCCGGTCAGGCCGACCTTGTTGGTCAGGTCCTGCCGGGTCGGTTTGGCCGTGGTCTGCACGGTGCCGCGCGGTGCCAGCTCCGGGTTGAGCGGCTCGGCTCCGGTCGACGTGCACGCGGCGGCGGTCAGCGCTGCCGCGGCCAGTCCGCACACGCGGACGAAGGCGTTCTCGGACACCGGTCCCCCCAAAGCGATTCCCCAATCCGGTTCCGCCAATTTACCCATATGACGCCGGCGGGGTGACCGGGGTTGCGCGCCAACGGGGAATCGCTCCCACCCGAGGTCGGGCGGGAGCGATTCCCGGTGGTCAGGGGGTGCTACGCGACGGCGTGCAGGTTGCCGTCGGCGCCCGCGAGGCAGCGGGCCGAGCCCGCGCCGCCCTGCACGAACTCGGTGAGGCAGCGGCCGAGCTGGCCGTGGCCGTCGGCGTTCGGGTGGAACGACTGCTGGGCCATGTGGATGCCGATGGCGTCCAGGCCGCCGGTCACCAGCGCGTACGGGTCGACGGTGAGCCGGCGCTGCCACTCGCCCGCGGAGCTCTCGCCCTTGCTGCACGCCTCGCGGTTCTCGGTGGCGCGGGAGAAGTCGAGGAACTTCACACCCGCCCGGGTGGCCACGCCGCGCAACGCCTCGGACAGCTGCGGCACGGCGACCGTGCGGCCGTAGGCGGCGTCGGCCAGGCGCAGGGGGCAGCCCTGCGGGCCGTGCAGGTAGCGGTCCATCTTCTCGGTCACGGGCGAGGCGTACGAGGTGAGGATCAGGTTGTAGGCGGAGTTGGCGTAGCCGGCCTGGCTCATCGCGGAGCGGACGTCGCGCAGGGCGTTCTCGACCTTGGGCGCCATGCCGGCGAGCCGGCCGGGCCACTCGCGCTCGAGCTTGGAGCGGCAGCTCGCGCCGAACGGGTTCACCCACGCGGCGACGCAGTCGACCATCGTGTCGGCGAACCGGACGTCGTCGTTCGCGCCGACCTGCACCACGACGGTGGTGACGCGGTACTGGCGGGCGATGTCGATCAGCCGACGCGCCTGCGAGCCCTCGGTGTAGTGCACCGTGTCGGCCAGCGACACGTTCGCCGAGTCCGCGCCGGAGCAGGCCAGGTTGAACGTGCGGTCGGCCAGTCGGGTGCGGTGGACCATGGCCTGGGTGGAGCGGTGGCACCAGTTGCCGTTCTCACCCGCGGTGCCGGGTTCGTAGGACCCGGCGCCCTCGCCGGACATCGCGCTGTCGCCGAGCGAGACGACGGCGGTCGGCCGGTCGTCCACGGCGGCGGCGGTGATGGGGATGGCGAAGAAGGTGGAGCCGGTGAGCAAGAGCGCGCCGACCACGGCGCCAACCTGTTTCCGCGACACCGCAGGCCTCCAAAAGGTGTGCCGTCGTTCGGACGTGATCCGACCGTAGGGCGCGCGTAACCTGGCGACAACGGCCGATCGGCTGCTTTGCCCGAGCCTTCGGCTGTCCGCAGCTCACGGGCGGTCCACAGAGGAACGGCGGCGGGTGTCGGGTCCAGGTGGCGAGGTGCTGCGCGCGGGCGCGGGCCACGTCGGCCTCGGCGGGGTCACCGGTCGGCCGGGCGAGCGGCGGTCCGCCACCGGCGGTGACCACGCGGTTCACCCTTACGTCGCAACGAAATTGGCATATCAGTGCAGCTCAGCGGGTATCCGAAGCTCCCCCACCCGGTTCGACGAGGAGCAGGATCATGGGCACCTCAACCTGTTGTGACGGGAGGTCGTGATGGCGCAGTCGCGGGACCTGATCGACATCCGCAGCGGAGACCTCTTCCACCAACCCGTCCCCTACGGCCTGGTGTACCCGACGTGCACGGCGGACGGCGAAGCGCCACCGAGCCAGCGCGGCCGCACCTGGGAACACCTGATCGCGTCGGGCCGCGTCCTCGAACCGATGTCCCGGTGAGTCGCGGCAGCTGTCCCCCAACGGGGCCGTGGGCAACCGCCCGCGGCCCCGTTCTCGTTGTGGGGCAAGGAAGACCGAACGCTCGGTGACCGCCGGGTCCGCGCTCCGCCCGGCGCTGGGCGAGGCCGGATCACCGACTGACCGCCGCCGCGCACACCGGGCACCCCGGCACCGCCCGGTCCGGCACACCGAGCACCTCGTACCCCTCCGCCGCCGCGCGCCACGACCGCGCCGCCGAACCGTGCCGTCCCAGCGCGCACTCCGCGCGGGCCACCCCGTGGTGCCCGCGCGCCCGCTCGTACGGGCCGCCGAGCCGCCGGGAGTGCTCGAAGTGCCGCAACGCCGACTCCGGCTCGCCGGTCGCCAGGCGCAGCAGCCCCAACCGGTACCGCACCTCGCCCAGCAACGGCGGGTCGCCGGCCAGGACGCCGACCGCGAGCGCCGCGTCGAGGTGGTCGCGGGCCTGGCTCAACGCGCCGCGCTCCAGGTGCACCGACCCGAGCCCGCACAACGCCTCCCCCTCGTGCCGCTGGTCGCCGAGCTCGCGGAACCGGACCAGGGCGTCGCGGTAGTGCGCGGCCGCGCGGTCGGGTTCGCCCGCCTGCCGGTGCACGTGCCCGAGGTTGAGGGTGGCGGCGGCCACGCCGAACCGGTGGGCCAGCTTCTCGAACACGGTCAGGGCCCGTTGGCCGTGGTCGAGCGCGCGGGCCGGGTCGCCGAGCCGGAGGTGGAACCCGCCGAGCGCGGTGTGGGCGACCGCCTCGCCGAACGCGTCGTCCTGGTGCAGCCGCAGCGCCAGCACCCGGTCGCCGTGCTCGACCGCCTCCCGGTAGTGGCCGGTCAGGTAGTGCACGATCGCGATGTTGGTCGACGTCCGCGCCGCGCTCGCGTCGTCGCCGAGCTCCTCCCACAGCACCGACGCCTGCTCGTAGGCGTGCAACGCGTCGGTGTGCCGTTGGGCGGTCTGGTGGGCGACGCCGAGGCCGTTCAGCATCGCGGCCTGCGCGCGGGCGTCGCCGAGGGCCCGCGCGGACGCCAAGCCCACTTCGTGCGCGGCGGTCCAGTCGTCCACCAGGCCGAGGGTGAACCAGTGCCGCCACACCGCGTCCGGCAGGCGCCACGCGTGCTCGTGCAGGCCGGACGCGGCGGCGAGGCGGGTGGCCGCGACCAGGTTGCGGCGTTCGGCCTCCAGCCACCCGGCCGCGGCGTCGCGGTCGGGTGGATCCGCGCCCGTCTCGACCGCGGCCACCGCCTTCGCCGCCCGGTCCAGGTACCAGTCCAGCACCCGGACCGCGGCGGCGCGCCCCTCCTCCGGGTCGGCCAGCTCGGCGGCGTACACGCGCAGCAGGTCGTGCAGCCGGTACCGGTCGAGCCCGACCTCCTCGACCAGGTGACCGGCGGCCAGCACGGCGAGCCGGTGGTGGACCTCCGCGCCGGCCGCCGCCGCGGCGGCCTCGGCGTCGAAGTCCGGGCCGGGCAACGCGCCGAGCCGGCGGAACAGCGACGCCACGTCGGGCGGCAACGCCCGGTAGGACCAGGAGAACACGGCCCGCACCGCCGCGGACGGGTCGTCCGGCGGTGACAATAGGTCGATCCGCCGCGTCTCGTCGGCCAACTGGTCGGCCAGCGCCGCCAACCTCACCGACGGCCGCCGCACCGCCCGGTGCGCCACCACCCGCAACGCCAGCGGCAGCCCGCCGCACAGGTCGACCAGGCGCGCCGCGGCGGCCGGCTCACCGTCCACCCGCCGGCCGAGCACGCCCCGCAGCAACGACACGCCCTCCTCGGTCGACATCGGCGCGACGGCGACCGGGTGCGCGCCGTCGCGGGCGGCGAGGCCGGCGAGCTCGGCGCGACTGGTCACCAGCACGGCGCAGCCGGGCGCGCCGGGCAGCAGCGGGCGGACCTGCTCGGCCGACCGGGCGTTGTCCAGCACGAGCAGGACGCGCCGGTCGGCCAGCAGGGACCGGCACAACGCCGACCGCTCGGCCTCGCTCTCCGGCACGTGGTCGCGGTGCACGCCCAACGCCCGCAGGAACTCACCCAGCACCGCGCGCGGCGGCACGGGTTCACCCTCGCCGTGACCGCCCAGGTCGACGTAGAGCTGTCCGTCGGGGAACCGGTCGGCCGCCCGGTGCGCCCACCGCAGCGCGAGCGCCGTCTTGCCCACCCCGGGGATGCCGACCAGCGCGACCAGCACCGGCCCGGCGGCGGGCACGGCGAGCAGGTCGTCCAGCACCGCCAGGTGGTCCTCCCGCGCCACGAGGTCACCGGCCGGCGGCAGTTGCCGCGGCGTCGGCGTGGCGACCGCCGCCGGGGTGTCCGCGTCGTCGAGCAGCCGCTGGTGCAGGTGGCGCAGGTCCGCGCCCGGCTCGACGCCCGCCTGCTCGACCAGCAGCCCGCGCAACCGCCGGTAGACCTCCAACGCCTCCACCCGCCGCCCGCACCGGTGCAGGGCCAGCATCAGCGCGGCCGCCACGCGTTCCCGCCCGGGGTGCTCGGCGGCCAGCGCGGTCAGCTCCCCCACCACGTCGTGGTGGCGGCCCAGCTCCAGGTCCGCCTCCACCCGGTCCTCGAGCGCGGCCAGCCGCTCCTCCGCCAGCGCGACCACGAGCCGGTTGCGCAGCGGACCGTCCGCCGTGTCGGCCAGCGGCGCGCCGCGCCACTCCGCCAACGCCGCCGCGAGCAGCCGACGCCGCACCGCCACGTCCGCGCTCGCCCGCGCCCGTGCCGCCGCCTCCCGGAACCGGTGCAGGTCGACGTCGTCCGGGTCGATGTCGAGCCGGTACCCGCCGCCCGTGCCGACCAGCGCCACGCCCGGCCCGGCCAGCAGCTTGCGCAACCGCGACACGTACACCTGCACCGTGCCGCGGGCGGTGGCGGGCGGCACGTCCCACAGCGCCTCGGCCAACCGCGCCACCGGCACCACGCGCCCGGCCTCCGACGCCAGCACCGCCAACACGCACCGCAACTGCGGACCGGGCACGGCGACGAGCCGTTCCCCGTGCGCCACCTCGACCGGACCCAGGACCGCAACCCGCACCATGCCCCCCATGACGGCAGAAACTAGTCATCCCGGCGCACCGGAAACAGCCTGTCCGGCTGTCCGGACGTGTCCCGGACAGGCCCGCGGCCGAAACCGCGTGACCGTCGGTGGTGATCGGTAGGCTGCCGGTGCGGACCACAGCGGAGGAGGCCGAGTGACGGCGAGCGACGGGCGCCTGGTCGGTGACCTGGCCAAGGCCATCGACGAGTCGGACTTCGCCTGGTCGCTGGTGCTCGTGGGCGAGGACCAGCGCGACAAGCTGGCCGCGCTGACCGGCGACCTGCTGGGCAAGCCGTCGTCCAACGGCGACGGCAAGCAGATCACCTCCGGCTACGCCTACTGGGGCATCGGGCCGACGATCGCCTGGGCGCACGCCTGCGCCGACCCGTTCTACCTGGTGATGAAGCAGAGCCTGGACTCGTTCACCCGCCGCTGGGGCCGGGTGCGCGGCCGGGTCGGCGAGGGTTTCCACCACGTCAGCTTCGGCGTCGGCACCGGCCACAAGGACCGGCTGATCCTCGAGCACCTGCTGGAGCACAACCAGGACCTGCTCTACCTGCCGGTGGACATGAGCTCGGAGATGCTGCGGCTGGGCACCCGGGAGGCCACCCACCGGGTCGGCCCGCGCGGGCACCGGGTCGTGCCGGTGCAGCTCGACTTCTCCATCACCGACAACCTCGCCGAGCTGCGCGACCTGGTCCACCGGCTGGTCGGCGACGAGCCGGTGCTGTACTCCCTGCTGGGCAACACGCTGGCCAACTTCGACCACGACGACGAGCTGCTGGCGAACCTGACCGCGCTGGCCCGGCCGCAGGACCGGTTCCTGCTGGAGGTCGCCACCACCGAGGCGCTCAGCGACGACCTGGCCCGCGACGCGGTCGAGGAGTACTCCCGCAGCCGCGCGTACCGCGAGTTCGTCACCAGCGCCCTGCTGCACAACACCGACCTGACGATCACCGTCGACGCCGTGCAGTTCCGCGGCTCCGTCGAGGGCGACCGGGCGCTGAAGGTCAAGGTCGTCTACCAGAACCAGACCGGCGACGACATCCTGATGATGCTGCCCGACCGCACCAGGGTCGCGTTCCCCGACCGCGACACCATCCGCCTCTACCTGACCCGCAAGTACGCGCGCCGGGCGTTGGACGGCATCGTCCGCGCGGCCGGGATGCGCAAGGTCACCGGCACCCACTCCGACTTCGCCGTGCCGCGCTCGGCCCAGGGGTTCGGCATGGACCTGCTGCTGCTCGCCCCCGGCGACCCGGTGCCCGCGCCGCGACCGGATGACGACGTGGCCCGCGTCATCTGGGAGAACTGACCGCGATGACCCGCGTCGCGATCACGGCGCTCACGTTCGGCGCGCTCGCGGTGGCCATGGCGTTGGGCGTGAGCTGGCTCGTCGTGTCCCCGCCGGGCGAGCGCTGGGAACCGGCGGTGAACTCGCTGGCCCTGCTCGCGGGCATCACCGGCATCTTCGCCGAGCGCTGGGCCTCGCAGCGCGAGCAGCGCAACCAGGCGCTCGACTCCATCCGCCTGGAGATGGCCCGCAACCGGGAAACCCTGGACGGCGAGGCCTTCAACGCCACCGGCTCCCGCGCCCGACGCGTCTACCCGCGCCTGGTCCAGTCGGCGGTCGACACCGCGCTGTCCTCGGGATCGCTCAGCCCGCACCGCGACGCCGACCTGATCGACCTGCTGCACCGCTGGCGCACCGCCGTCGCGTCGGTCAACCGGAGACTCGAGCTGACCGAGATGCTGGTGTTCACCAGCCCGTCCGACGAGAAGGCGGAGCAGTTCCACGCCGCCCTGCACAGCGCCACCAGCTTCTTCCAGGGCGTCCGCACCCTGCTGGACGAAACGCAGGCCTACGTCAGCTCGCGGTGAGCAGCTCCCGACCGTCGTGCACCAGGCGCAACCCGTCGACCCAACGCGCCACCGCCGCGGGCTCCGGCCGCACCGGCCCGCGCAACCGCGCCAGCACGAACGGCGGCTCGGAGCTGTCGCTCTCCACCGCCACCGACCAGCCGCGACCCTCGTCCCAGAGCAGCGCCACGTCCCGGTCCGCGAACCCCGGCAGGTGACCGTCCAGCGCCAGGTAGGCACCCAGCCGGGAGCCGTCGGAGTGCACGAACGAGCACTCACCGCTGAGCCCGAGCGCCCGCGTCACGTCCGACACGTAGGCCAACAGCGCGCGTACCGCGCCTTCGTCATCGAATTCCCAGTCCACCACGCACCACCGTCCCCGCCCCCGAAGCACCGGTCCGCGCCGACTACCCGACGCGTTCCGGGGTAGCCCGACCGTGGAGTTCCAAAACCCGTACGTTCCGACTTCTTCTCAGGGCCGGGGCGTCCGCACCGCGATCCCCGCGATGTCGTCCAGGTACTCGGCCGTGAACCCACCCACCACGTTCTCCGCCTCCGCGATCACCACCGTCACCCCGTCGACCACGTCCGAGTCGTAGTTGTGCGCTGTGAACGGAACGTCCTCGACCTGCACCAACGCCCCCGTCAACGGCGTGATGTCCCCCGTCCCGTGCACGTCCTCGAGCTCCTTGAACCGCCGCGCCGCCTCCCGATCCCCGAACTCCACCCACGCCACGAACACCACCGCCGTACTACCGGCGTCGTCCGTGACGGTGAAGATCATCCGCTCCAACCCGGCACAGGGCACCACCCGCAACAACTCCTGCACCTGCCCGAACGAGTGCGAAACGCACTCCCCGTCCGCCCTCGTCGCCCGATCCACCACCCTCAACCCCCGATCCCGCCACATCTCATCGGGCTCGACGCCGCCGGCAACCCCCACCGCCAACACCCCGACCACCGCCGCCACCGCGACCACCCCACCAGCCCCCACCGCCGCCACCTCCACCCACCCAACCGACACCTGCCCCACTGATACCCGCCGACACCCACCCCACCCACATCGGACCCCCCACATCCCCGCGAGGCCCCATGTCGAATCGAGCCGGACCGGACCAGCGAGCCGCCCTCAACCGCGAGCCGCCCTGATCACGACCCGAACGCCGCCACCACCGCCGCCATGTCCGCCCCTTCCCCCACCCTCTCCGACGCCACCCGGTAGTGCTCCCCCAACACGCGCATCAACCGGTCATCCGTCCCCGCCACCGCCATCGCCGCCAAGATCAACCCGCTGTCCTTGACCGCCCCGTCCACCCCGAACGACGGCGGGAACTCACCGTCGATCATCGCCCTCCCCTTGGCCTGCGCATAGGTGCTGTCCACCGGCCCACCCGCGATGACCTCCAGGAACGCGTCGGGATCCAACCCCAACCCCCGCGTCAACGCCACCGCCTGCGCCGTCGCCGCCGTGATCGACAGCACCCACGAGTTGGCCGCCAACTTCAACCGCTGGCCGTCCCCGGCCCGTTCCCCCGCCCACACCGTGCGCACACCGATCGCGTCGAACACCGGCGCGACGGCCTCCCGCACCTCGACCGGCCCCGCCGCGAGCACCGTCAACGTCCCCTGCTCCGCCGGCGCACGCGTACCGAGCACGGGCGCGTCCACGAGCGGCACGCCGTACATGGCCGCCAGCTCCGCCAGGTGCTCGATCCCGGCCAACCCGACCGTGCCGCACTGCACCCACACCGCGCCGTCCGCCGCCGGCACCGACGGCAACGCCTCCGCCATCACCCCGGCCGTCGCGTCCGCGTCGAACAGCATGGTGATCACGACGTCGGCGCCGACGACCGCGCTCTTCGGGTCCTCGGCGACCACCGCGCCCTCGTCGGCCAGCGGCCGGGCCTTGGCCGCGCTCCGGTTCCACACCACCACGTCCATCTTGGACCGCAGGAGGCTCCGCGCCATCCCGGCGCCCATCAGACCCGTGCCCAGCACCACCACGCGCATGGGCCCAACATTCCACCAAGGACGGTGGACCGCATCACGAAGGCGAGTACCCCGGTGCCCGCCGCGCGTCCGCCGCCCGCTCGAACGCCGCCGCGATCCCGAGGACACGGGCGTCCGCGCCGTGCCCGGCCATGAACGAGACCCCGATCGGCAACGACCCGGCGAACCCGGCCGGCACCGTCGCGTTCGGGTACCCGGACACCGCCGCCGGCGTCGAGGACCCCAACTCGTACGCGTCACCGCGGCCGTACTCGGTCCGCCACGCGGGCCCGTTCGTCGGCGCCATGATCACGTCCAGCCGGTGCCCGGCCAGCACCTCGTCGATCGACCGGCGGGCGAGCGAGGTCGCGGTGCGGCGCTGCTCGACGTACCCCGGATCGGTGATCGGCGGTGCCTTCGCCGCCTCCAGGAACAGCTCCTGCCCGAACTTGCCCAACTCGACCGGGTCGGCCTCGTTGAACGCGATCAGCTCCGCCAGCGTCTTCGGCGCGCCCGGCCGCGTCCTCAGGTACCGCTCCAGGTCGTGCTTGAACTCCGTGATCAACGCGGGGAACTCGACCGCCCCCACCTCGGCCTGGTACGGCAGCTCCACCTCGACCACCACCGCGCCGGACCGCCGCAGCACGTCCACCGCCTCCCGCACCACCCGGTCCGCTTCGGCGTTGCGCCCCGCGAGGCGCCACACGCCGACCCTTTTGCCGCGCAACGTCGCCGACCCGAGGCCCGCCGCGTAGTCGACACCCCTGCCCTCCAACGCGGACATGAGGATCGCCGCGTCCACCACGTGCCGCGCCATCGGGCCCGCCGTGTCCTGCCGCGACGAGATCGGCACGACGCCGTCGCCGCTGACCCGGCCGAGCGTCGGCTTGAGCCCGACCACGCCGTTCTGCCCCGCCGGGCACACGATCGAGCCGTCGGTCTCCGTGCCGACCGCGACCTGCGCCAACGACGCCGCCACCGCCGCGCCCGAGCCGGACGACGAGCCGCACGGGTTGCGGTCGAGGACGTGCGGGTTGTTGGTCTGCCCGCCCACCGCGGACCACCCGGACGTGGACGTCGTGGAGCGGAAGTTCGCCCACTCCGACAGGTTCGTCTTGCCCAGCACCACCGCACCGGCCGCACGCAGCCGGCGCACCAGTTCGGCGTCGTCGCGCGGCGGTACGCGCAGGGCGCGTGACCCGGCCGTCGTGCCCGTGCTCCTGGTGTCGATGTTGTCCTTGAGCAGCACCGGGATGCCGTCCATCGGCCCCCTGGCGCGTCCCTGCCGACGCCGCCGGTCGCTCTCCGCGGCTTGGGCGAGCGCTTCGGGGTTCACCGCGACCACCGACCGCACCTTCCGGTCGACGGTCTCGATGCGCCGCAGGTAGGCGCGGGTGAGGTCGACGGCGGTGAGGGTGCCCGCGTCCAGGCGGCGGACCAGCTGCGGGATGGTCGCCGCGTCCAGGTCCTCGACCGGACGGGTGTGGGCGTTGGCCGGCGGGGCGGCGACGAGCACGCACAACAGGGCCGCGAGCAGGGATCGCATGGTGGTCACCCCAGTCCCGGGAACCGTTCCCGGTCAACCCTCCGTTGGTCGGGCCTTCGGCCTACCTCGGCGCTCCGGACTCCCCCGACGCGCCTCCACCCGACGTGGTGCCTTCGCCGACCCGGGCGTGCAGCCGGGCCCGGATCTCGTCCGGCGTGTAGGCGCGACGCTTGCGCTCCGCCCGCGCGATCACCACCCCGGTCGCCGCGACACCCGCGACACCGGCCAGTCCGAGCAGCTTCCACCACCGCATCTGCCTAGGCTACCGGGATGGCTGGAACGAAGATCGGTCTGGACGAGGCGGTCGAGCTCACCCGAACCGGTGACGTCTGGTTGTTCCGCGGCAGCTCGGTGGCCGACCGCGCGATCCGCGTGACCACGAACAGCCCGGTCAACCACGTGGGCATGACCGTCGCGGTCGAGGACCTGCCGCCGTTGATGTGGCACGCCGAACTGGGCCGCTCGCTGCCGGACGTGTGGACCGGCACGCACCACCGCGGCGTGCAGCTGCACGACCTGCGGGACGCGGTGCTGGTGTGGGCGCGCAAGTACGGGCAACGCGCGTGGTTGCGGCAGCTCGACCGGCCGACGACCCGGGAGCAGGACGACGCCGTGCTGAAGACCGTGGCCCGGCTGAACGGCACGCCGTTCCCGTCGACCGCGCGGTTGGCGAGCCGGTGGCTGCGCGGGCGATTGCCGAACCTGCGCAAGTCGTCGGACGCCACGCTGGAAACGGCCTACTGCGCGGAGGTGGTGGCCGTGACGTACGAGGCGATGGGGTTGCTGCCGTCCGGCCGGCGGGCGAACTGGTACGACCCGGGCCGCTTCTGGAGCGGGGACGAACTGGACCTCTCGGACGGGGCACGGCTGGGCGAGGAGATCGCCGTGGAGATCCCCTCCCCGTGACCGAGCCGCCACCGGCTCCGGGCTTCCTCGAAAACGCGCGTGCCGAAGCGCCCACCGCCCTACCATTCGGGTGGTGAACAAGCGTTCGAGCGTGCCGCTGGCCGCTGTCACCGTCCTGCTGGTCGGGTGCGCCGCCCTGTCGGCCGGGTGCTCGGCCGAAGCCGACGGCGCGCCGCCCACTCCCGGCACCGGGCTGCTGGGCGCGCTGGCGGACGTGCGGGCCACCGCCGAGTCGTCCGTGCTGGTCGAGTACGGCGACGTGGCGGCCGTGCGGGCGCTGCTGGCCGCGGACGCCGAGCGCTTCGGCGGCCTCCGGGGCTACGGCTACTCCGACCTCGCCGGGCACAGCCGCGTGCTGCCCGACCTGGTCGGCTTCGACCCGGCGGCGGCCACCACGGCGTTGCGGGTCGGGCAGCCGCCGACGTGGGCCGCCGTGCTGCGGATGGACGTCGACGTGGCGGCGGTGGACGCGAAGCTCCAGGCGCTCGGCGGCCGCAAGGGCGGCTCCGGCACGTGGACCACCGGCCCGGACCACGAGATCGACCCGGACGGGCCGCTGGCGGAGGCCGGGATCGTGACCGGGTTCCAGCAGGTCCGCGTGCAGGCCGGCGCGGTGACGCACGCCCCCGCCGGTGAGGCGTTGAAGTGGGTCACCGAACCGGCCGGTGACAACTCGCTCGCCGCCGACCCGATGATCGGCGAACTGGCCCGGTGCCTCGGCGAGGTGTCGGCCGCCGTGATCAGCAAGCCGAAGAGCGGGCTGCCGGTGGCCGCGGGCGTGCGGACCGCCGCCGACGGCGGGACGACCGAGGTGGTGTGCGTGCCCGACGAGAACCCCAACGCGCTCATGGACCTGGTGCGCACCAACCTCGAATCCGAGCCGTGGTCCGCGACGCTGCCCGGCGCGACCGTCGACCAACCCGCCGACCAGACCGGTGTCGTGCGGGTGCTCGCGCCGGCCGCGCCGGACGTCCGGGTCGGTCGGGTGCTGGTGGCGTCGCAGCGCGGCGAGCTGCCGACGTTGTTCGACTGACCACGACCGCCCTCGGCGACCGTCAGTCGAAGCGCTGCGCCACCTGTTCACGCCGGGCCGCGACCGACGACCCCGACTCGCGCCGCGCCATGCGGCGCAGCACCACCGATGCCAGGGCGAACCCCACCACCGCCCAGACACCCAGCACGAGCACCGTCTCCCCGTGCCGCCACGACCCACCGATCTCGGCCGCCGCCACCGCGTCCGGCAGCAGCGCGGACCTCAGGCCGAGCCCCATCCAGTACAACGGGAACGCCTGGCCGACCCACTGCGACCACTCCGGCAGCGCGGTGATCGGGTAGAACACGCCCGACACCGCCACCAGCGCCATGAGCAGGAGGGTGACGAACCCGAGGCTCTGGGTGTTGCCGAACACCGCGCCCAGGATCGCCCCGATCGGCAGCACCGCGAGCAGGCCGAGCCCGAGCACCCACACCAACGTCACCCACGTGGACACGCGGCCCGGCCGCAGGCCGTCGAACAGCAGCATCGCGGGGACGAGGACGAGCAGGACCACGGCCACCGCCATCGCCGCCTTGCCCAGCACCTTGCCGACCACGTAGGCCGGCACCCCGTTCGGCGTCGCCTTCGCCCGCAGGAGCGTGCCGTCCTCGCGGTCCATGGTCAGCGTCATCGCGAGCCCCACCAACCCGGTGAACACGGCGTTCATGGCGAGGATGCCGGGCACGGCCTGCGCGCCGAGCGGGAAGTCGACGCCGGGTATCGCGCCGTCGCCGAACGCGTACATCACGATCAGCGCCACCACGGGCAGCCACAGCCAGCCCATCAGCTCGCCCGCGTTCGTCATGGTGTGCCCGAACTCGATCCGGCCGCGCCGCACCCCGGCGCGGACCGCCACCGCACGGCCGTTCACGCGCTCACCGCCACGTGCTCGGAGTCGCGCACCAGCGCCAGGTACACCTCTTCCAGGCTCGCGCGCCGCACTTCGAGGTCGTCCACCGCCTCGCCGTGCTCGGCGAACAGCTCCCGCACGTACGAGGTGGAGTCGGCAGTCGACAGCACGTGCTCCACCCCGTCCAGCCGGTAGCGGACCTCGGCCTCGCCGGCGATGCGGTCGGCCAGCTCGGCGGCGGTGCCGTCGGCGACCACGCGCCCGGACACCAGGATGACGATGCGGTCGGCCAGCTTCTCCGCCTCGGTCAGGTCGTGGGTGGTGAGCAGGATGGCGGTGCCGGTCAGGCGGCCCACCACCTCGTGGAACCCCCGTCGCGCCTCGGGGTCGAAGCCGACCGTCGGCTCGTCCAGGAACAGCAGGTCGGGGTGCCCGATCAGGCCGACCGCGACGTCCAACCGCCGCCGCTGCCCGCCGGACAGCGCGCCGACCCTCTTGTCGGCGTGGTCGGTGAGGCCGACCAGCCCGATCAGCTCGTCCGGGTCGAACACCCGCTCGCGGTAGGGCTCGTAGAACAGGGTGAGGTAGGACAGCAACTCCCGCACCCGCCACCGGCCGTGGTCGCGCCACGACTGGAGCACCACGCCCAAGCGGGCCCGCCACGCCTCGTCACCGCGGTCGGGGTCCACACCCAGCACGCTCACCTCCCCGCCCGACCGCTTGCGGAAGCCCTCCAGGATCTCGATGGTCGTGGTCTTGCCCGCGCCGTTGGGCCCGAGCAGCGCGACCACCTCGCCCGGTCCGACGGTCAGGTCCACCCCCTTCAGCACGTCGGTGGAGCCGTAGCGCATGCGCAGGTCCCGCGTGTGCACGACCGGCGATTCCCGCTGGTTGTCGCTGGTTTTCATGCTTCAACCGTATCGTTGAAGTACCCTGTTTAAGGTTGTGCCGAGTTCCCCCGGGAACCTCGGCCGCAACCTTCAAATTCCCGTTGAACGTGAGGGCGGTCGGCGTGGGGCTTCGCCCGGTGGATCTGGCCCGCGCCGCGGGCATCTCGGCCCAGCAGGTGCGCAACTACCTCGCCGACGGCGTGCTGCCACCCGCCGAACGCTCGGCGGCCGGGTACCGGGTGTTCGACGAGCGGCACCGGCAGGCGGTGACGACGTACCGGGCGCTGGGTCGCGGCTACGGGTGGGACGCCGCCAAGGCCATCATGCGCTCGATCCACGCGGGCGCGCCCGACCCGGCACTGGCCCGGCTCGACGCCCTGCACGCGGCGGCGCACGAGCAGCGGCTGGCGCTGCGGGCGACAGCCGAGGCGTTGGAGGCGGTGGCGCTGGAGGCGGTGGCCGGGCACCCGCCGGACACCGTGCCGCGGACCGGGTTGCGGGTCGGCGAGGTCGCGGCGCGGCTGGGTGTGCGGCCGTCGGCGTTGCGGGTGTGGGAGTCGGCCGGCCTGCTGCTGCCCGGGCGCGACACCGACGGGCACCGCCGGTTCGGCCCGACCGACCTGCGCGACGCCCGCCTGGTGGCGACGCTGCGGCAGAGCCGCTACCCGCTGCCCGCGATCAAGCCGATCATGGACGAGTTCCGCAGCTCGGGCGGCGCGGACGCGTTGCGGGCCGCGATCACCGCGCGGGAGGCCGAACTGGGCCGGCGGGCCAGGGCGATGCTGACCGCGGCCGCCGCCCTGGACGGCTACCTGGCCGTGGTCAGCCCGGCTTCGTAGGCCACGATCGCGGCCTGGACCCGGTTGGCCACGTCGAGGCGGTGCAGGATCGCGCTGACGTGCGCCTTCACCGTGCCCTCGACCAGGGTCAGGCGGCGGGCGATCTCCTGGTTGGACAGCCCCTCCCCGACCAGCGCCAGCACCTCGCGCTCCCGTCCGGTGAGGGCGGCGACCCGGTGGCGGGCGTCGTCGTGGCGGGTGAGCCGACCGCCGCGCAGGTCGGCCACCACGCGGAGGGCGATCCTGGGTGACAGGTAGGCCGCGCCGTCGGCCACCGCGCGCACGCCGATCAGGAGTTCCCGGGGGTCCGCGGCCTTGAGCAGGAAGCCGTTCGCCCCTTCACCCAACGCCCGCGCCACGTACTCGTCCTCGTCGAACGTCGTCAGCATCACGACCGCGACGTCCGGTGCGGCCCGCCGGAGCTCGGCGGCGGCGGCCAGGCCGTCCAGGCGGGGCATGCGGATGTCGAGCAGCGCCACGTCGGGCCGGTGGACGCGGGCCAGCTCGACCGCTTCCCGCCCGTCGACGGCCTCGGCGACCACGTCGATGCCCGGGTCGGTGTCCAGGATCGCCTTCACGCCGGCGCGGACCATCGCCTCGTCGTCGGCGAGCAGCACGCGGATCACGCCCCACCTCCCCGGGGCAGCCGGGCCGTCACGGTGAACCGGCCGTCGACCACGCCCGACCGCAGCGTGCCACCGAGCAGCCGGACCCGTTCCGCCAACCCCTCCAGCCCACTGCCGCCGTCGCCGGCGGGTTCCCGGTCGACCGGGTTGGTCACGGTCACCACCACGTCCTCCATCCCGGCGACCTCCACGGTCACGGGCGCGCCGGGCGCGTGCCGCGCGGCGTTCGTCAACGCCTCCTGCACGACCCGGTGCACGGCCCGGTCCGTCAACGACGGCAGCTCGGCCGGGTCGCCGGTCCGGGTCAGCACCACCGGCAGGCCCGCCTGCGCCGCCCGTGCCACCAACGCCTCCACCGTCTCGTCGGGCGGTTCGAGCGTCGTGGGCCCCTCCCGCAGGACGCCCACCGTGCGCCGCAGCCGGTCGGTGGCGGTCACCGCCGAGGCGCGCAGACCGGCCGCCGCCGCGCGGGTCGACTCGGTCTCGGCGGTCAGCTCCAACGCGCCCGCCCGCAGCGCGATCAACGCCAGCTCGTGGCCGAGCGAGTCGTGCATGTCGGCCGCGATGCGGGTCCGCTCCCGCAGGCGGGCGCGTTCGGCGACCAGCTCCTGCGCCCGTTCCAACTGCACAATCCGCTCCCGCCCCACGGTGATCAGCTCGGCCTGCTGCCGCCGGAACCGGCCGGCGAGCCACGGCAGCACGACGGACAGGCCGAGGCTCGCGAACGCGCCGACGCCTTCCCAGATCCGCCACGCCGCGATGCCCACCCCGACCACCGCCACCGCACCCACGACCAGGCCGCCGCGGTGCACCGGCAGGTGCCTGCCGTGCAGGTGGAGCAGCACGGCCAACACCGGGTACAGCAGTTGCCGCCACGCGGGCAGCGCGTCGGTGGCCACCCCGTTCAGCAGACCCGCGAGCGCGAGGGCCGCGAGGAGCGTGGCGTTGCGCATGGTGCGGAGATTACCGACCGGCATCCTCAGTGGACCGTCGCGCGCGAGCGGAGCAGCCGGGCGGTCACCGTCGCCAGGCCCGCGACCGCCGTGACGACCACGGTGATGGTCAGCGGCAGGGCGAAGTACGTGAGCTGCGCCCACGTCACCGTGCGGCCGTTCACCAGGAACGACACCAGGTCGGGGTAGGCCGCCAGGAGCACCGCCGGCAGCAGCAGCGGCACGCACCGCAGCGCCGCCCGCCACCTCGGCGTGCCCGCGCGACGTCGTGCCCACGTGGCCGACCTCGTCACGCCGAGCACGCCCGCCCCGGCGGCCGCCACCGCGATCAGGCCGAGCACCAGCTCGAACACCTGCCGCCCGCCGCCGACGGGCCCGGGGGCGCGCCCCTGGCTCAAGGCGATCAGGCCGTTGAGGATGTCGTAGGTGTCGTCCCGCAACGACGCGCTGTTGGCCAGCACCGCGAACCCGTGCCCGGTGCCGGGCACGATCGCCTGCACGGCCGAGTAGGTGAACAGGTTGCCGGGGTGCACGAGCTGCTCGACGCCGCCCGGTCCGACGTCCGGGATCCAGCCCATGGCGTAATCGTCCACAGTGGACTTGCTGTGCATGGCGCGCAGGCCGTCCGGTGACACCAACCGCGGACCGTGGCCGGTCTGGCTGATCAACCACTTGCCCATGTCGGCCGCCGTGGTGATGACCCCGCCACCGCCGCTGGAGTCGAGGAAGCCGGGCAGTTCGGCGCGGCTCAGCCACGCGCCGAACACCGAGTTGTAGCCGTCGGCCGGCCGGACCTCGTCCGCCGACACCGCGCTGCGCGACATGCCCAGCGGTCCGAACACGTGCTGCTCCAGGTACTCGCCGAACGTCCGCCCGCTCGCCACCTCGACCAGTCGTGCGGCCAGGTCGTAGTTGACGTTGCAGTACTCGTGGCGCGTGCCGGGGTCGGCGGCGAGCGAGTCGCCGGCGAGCTTGGTGGTGTACTCGGTGAGGGAGGTCGAGGTCTCCAGGGCGGTCACGTCGATCGTGGTGTCGGAGAAGCCGGACGTCTGGTTCAGCAGGTGGCGGACCGTCACGCCGGTGAACCGGGGGTCGGCCATCGTGAAGCCGGGCAGTTGGTCGGCCACCGGCTCGTCCAGGGCGATCCGACCGTCCTCCACCAGGGTCATCACGGCCATCGCGGTGAACGACTTGCTGACCGAGGCGATCCGCATCGGCGTGTCGGCCGTGATGGGCGCGCCCTCGGAGTCCTCGCCGTACCCGGCGGCGTGGACGAGGCGGTCGCCTTGCGTCACGACCACCGACACGCCCGGCATGCCGGTGTCGTGCATGACTTCGGCCAGGAAGTCGTCGATCGTGGACGGGGCGGCGTGGGCGGTCGGGGACAGGAGCGTCGCGGCGAGGGCCGTGATGCCGATCAGCGTGGCTTTCATGGTGCCGACGGTAGGAACGGCGGCCCTGCGCGGGCATCGGGCCACGGTCCGGGACCACCCCTGACGAAAGACAGGGGTCACCTGACCAACCGGTGGAACCCGGCGCCCGCGATCACCGTGGTCCCACCGGTCGGGTGGTCGTCGCGGAGGCTGCGCGGCACGCGGTCGCGGAACGCCGTCCGGTCCGCCGGGGGCAGCGCGTCGTGCAGCCGGCGGTTGCCGTGCGACATCACGTCCGGTGCGCCTCGGGCCCGTCGACCGGGGACGACACCGCGGTCGCGGTCCGCGCGACGTGCCGCGACCCCGCCCGCTCGGCGCGTGCCGCCCAGGTCACCGGCTCGTGCTCGGTGACGTCCCGGATGCGGCGGGTGGACTCGTCCACGACGCGCCCGTACGCCGCCCACCACCCGCCGTCGGCGCTGGGGCCGGGCACGGAGGAGCCGAACACGCCGGAGCACGCGGCCCACTTCGGCGAACGGCACGGCGTCGAACGAGGCGTCGGCCAGGTCCACCCGGTGCGCTTCGCGGAGCCCGTCCAGCATGGCGACCGACACGTCACCCGCCACCACCGAGCAGCCCGCGTTGACGAGGGCGGCGGTCACCGCGCCCGTCCCGCCCCGAGGTCCAGCACCCGCGCACCGGCCTCCGGCGCGGCCCAACCGACCAGCCGCGCGCCGAACGTGGCGAAGAACGGCACCGCCCGGTCATCGTCGGCGGCCACCCGGTCGAACGACTGCGCACCGAGATCGGTCACCCACCGCGCGGCAGGGCTCCGCCACGGCCGGGCGCGAACGACTTCCACCGACCACCGCCCGGCCCGACCCGTGCGCGAGAGCGTTTCCCGGCACGTCACCCGCCGTCCACCCCGGACCGCGGCCGGAGCGGGCCGGTGGGCGGGGCGGCTAGGGTTCGCCGCATGCCGGGTCAGGTCGAGACCGAACTCCTGACCGCCTTCGCGCGGTTCGCCGGGCCGGTTCGCGGGGTCGGGGTGACGCTGATCAGCGTGTTCGGCCTGCTCTCCGTGCCCACCGACGCCCTGCCGCTGGGCCTGGGGCTGTGCGGGCTCGTGCTGATCGGGGTGGTGGCGGACTTCACCTCACCCAAGGTCGCGTTCGTGCTGTCGATCGTCCGCGTGGTGGCGTTGTGCGCGGCGCACGAGCAGCTCGGGGCGACGGACGCCTGGACGCTCAACGTGCTCACCACGACCGCGATCACGTTGCAGTGGGAGTGGGGCCCGAAGGTCACCGTGCCGACCACGGCGGCACTGCTGGCCGTCTACCTGACCGCCGTGTGGTGGGACGGCGCGGTGGTGTTGCGGGTGCTGGTGGAGTGCGTGCTGGCGCGATTGGCCTTGTTGTTGTTGCAGCGGTCGTCGCGGCGGGTGGACGAGTTGCGGACGCGGCGGGCGGCGATGGAGCGGCTCGAGGCGGTGGCGTTGGAGCGGCGCAGGCGGGAGCGCGAGTACCTGGCGCTGCTGCACGACACGGCGTCGGCGACGTTCCTGGTGGTGGCGGTGAACGGGCGGGAGGCCGATCCGGCCGAGGTCGCGGGATACGCCCGGCGCGACCTGGACCTGCTCACCGGGTCGTCCGGGGTGCCGCGGGACAGCGCGGTGGACATCGGCTCGTCGTTGCGGGCGGTGGTGGAGCGCAGTCCGCTGGAGGTGGACGCGCGGTGGGAGAGCGTGCTGCTGCCGGCCTCGGTGGCGTTGGCGCTGGTGCGGGCCGTGCGGGAGGCGTTGACGAACGTCGAGCGGCACGCGGGCACGGGTGCGGCGCGGCTGCGGGTGCGGGCGGCCGGGCGTGGCGTCGAGGTGGAGGTGACGGACGCGGGGCCCGGGTTCGACGTCGGCGCGGTCTCGGACCACCGGCGGGGTCTGCGCGGCTCGGTGGTGGAGCGGATGGCGGCGGTCGGCGGGCGGGCCGAGGTGACGTCCCGGCCCGGCCGGACGACGGTGCGGCTGGAGTGGCCCGGTGACTGAGCACGCGACCCGGGCACGGCCGTGGGCCACCCCGTTGATCGCCTGGCGCGACAGCGCGGGCGACCACACCTCCGACGACAGCCGCGAGGCGCAGCGACACGTGTTCGCCGGCGTGCGGCTGATCCTGCTCGGCGTCACGGCCGTCCTCCAGGTCAGCCTCGGCTTCGGCAGCCTGCTCGCCCACCCGCACCACCTGGCCGCGCGGTACTCGCTCGCCGCGTCCGTCCTGGTCACGCTGGTGTGCGCGTTCTGGGTCGTGCGCCGCAAGCCCCTGCCGACGCCGGTGGTCGTCGGCGGCCTGGTGACGATGCTGACGGCGTCCGCCGTGGCCACCGCGGTGCTGCCGACCCACGCGCACTTCGGGCCGACGCACTGGCTGTGGGGTCAGGTCGGGTGGTCCCTGCTGCTGTTGCTGCTGGACCGCGTCCCCGCGCTGCTCGCCGCGCTGACCGCGCACGTCGTGCTCGGCGTCGGGCAGTGGCTGCTCGCGGGCACGCCGGACCGCGGCGAGATCGGCAACGCGGGCGTGGTCGTGCTCAGCGTGACCAGCCTCCAGCTCGGCGCGCTGCTCATGACCCGGTTCATGCTGCGCAACGCGGCGCAGGCCGTCGAGGTCGCCGCCGAGCGCGAACGCGCCGCGACCCGGGCCGCGCTGGCCGAGCAGTGGGACCAGGACCTGCGCACCGGGTTCGCCGGGCAGCTCGGCGCGACCCTGCCGCTGCTCGCGGACCTCGCCGACGGCGTGCTGGACCCGCGGGCCGACGACACCAGGCAGCGGTGCGCGCTCGCCGCCACCCAGCTGCGCCGCCTGTTCGCGGAGAACGACGACGTGCCCGACCCGCTGGTGCACGAGGTGACGGCGTGCGTGCACGTCGCGGAACGGCGCGGGGTGGCGGTGTCGCTGGCGGTCAGCGGCGCGCCGGTGCCGGTGCCGACCGACGTGCGGCGCGAGTTGACCGGACCGCTGGCGGAGGCGTTGTCGGCGGCGCGGGAACGGGCGCGGGTGAGCCTGCTGCGCACCGGGGGCGAGGTGCGGGTGGCGGTGGTCGCGGACGCCGGCGTCGAGGTGGGAACCGCCAGGGGGCGGGTCGAGGTCGAATGCGGCACGTACGGTCGGCACACGCGGATGGAGGCCCGATGGCGGACGAGCTGAGCGCGGTGGTGGTGGACGACCACCCGGCGGTGCGCGCGGGCGTCGCCTACTGGCTGTCCTCCGGCACGCCGCCGATCCGGGTCGTGGCCAGCGGTGAGGACGTGCGCTCGGCGTGGCTGGGCGAGGGCGCGACGGCCGACGTGGTGATCCTCGACCTGCACCTGGGCGGGCCGACGCCGGTGCTGGGCGACCTGCGTCGGCTGGTCGAGGCGGGCCGGCGGGTGGTCGTGTACTCGATGCGAGCCGACGACGACATCGCGTTGCAGTGCCTGGAGCTGGGCGCCTTGTGCTACCTGACCAAGGCGGAGGGCGCGGAGCACCTGGTGCAGGCGACCCGTGCGGCGGCGGAGGGCAGGCCCTACACGCCGCCGTCGCTGGCGGGCGCGCTGGCGGGCGACCGGTCAGACCACCGGCCCGCGTTGTCGGCGCGGGAGGTCGAGGTGCTGGTCGAGTGGTTCCAGTCCGAGTCCAAGGAGTTCGTGGCGCAGCGGCTGGGCATCTCGCTGAGCACGGTGAACTCGCACCTGGAGCGGATCCGGGTGAAGTACGCGCTGATCGGTCGGGAGGCGCCGACGAAGGCGGCGCTGGTGGCGCGGGCGATCCAGGACGGGCTGATCGGCGTGGACGACCTGTAGCGACCGAAGCGGTCACGGCCGGTCGCCGGGCGATCACGGTACGGTGGGGGCACACCGCCTCCCTCACATCGTTGTGATCACCGGAGGTAGCCAGTCCATGAGGTCTCTCCTACGCGTCGGCCACGTGCTGACGGCGGTCGCGTGCGCCGCCGGGCTCGCGGTCGTCACCCCGGCCGGGGCGAGCACGTCGCCGCACTGGTCGCCGCGCCTGGACAACCCGTACGTCGGCGCGCGTCCCTACGTCAACCCCGAGTGGTCCGCGCGGGCCGCCGCCGAACCGGGCGGCGCGGCCGTCGCCGGGCAGCCGACCGGCGTGTGGCTCGACCGGATCGCGTCCGTCACGGGCGCGAACGGGAAGATGGGGCTGCGCGCCCACCTGGACGAAGCCCTGCGCCAGGGCGCGAACCTGGTCCAGCTCGCCCTGTGGAACCTGCCCGGCCGCGACTGCGGGTGGTTGTCCACCAACGGGGAGCTGGGTTTCGGCGAGCTGCCCCGCTACAAGCAGGAGTTCGTCGACCCGATCGCCTCGACCCTGGCCGACCCGAGGTACGCGCGGTTGCGGATCGTGGCGGTGGTGGAGCCCAACTCCCTGCCGTTCCTGACCACGCACGTGCTGCCGCGCCCGGACGCCACGATGAGCTGCGAGCAGGTGAAGGCGGCCGGTTCCTACACCGAGGGCATCGGGTACGCGCTGGCCAGGCTCGGCACGATCCCGAACGTCTACAGCTACCTCGACATCGGCCACCACGGCCGGATCGGCTGGGACGACAACCGCAAGCCGACGTTGGAGCTGCTGGCGAAGGCGGCGCGCTCGGGCGGCAGCAGGCTCGCCAACGTGCACGGGTTCATCACCAACACCGGCAACTACTCGGCGCTGCGCGAGGAGTTCATCGCCAAGACCGTGATCAACGGCCAGCACATCCGGCAGACGAGGTGGGTGGACTGGAACCCGTTCCTGGACGAGCTGTCCTTCGCGGAGTTCTTCCGGGCCGAGGCGGTCGCGGCGGGCTTCGACCCGCGGGTGGGCGTGCTGGTGGACACCTCGCGCAACGGGTGGGGCGGCCCGAACCGGCCGACCAAGCCGGGTTACGAGACGACCGTGGACACCTACGTCGACACGAGCCGGATCGACCGCCGGGCACGGATCCACAACTGGTGCAACCAGACCGGCACGGGACTGGGCGAGCGGCCGGTCGCCGCGCCGCGACCGAACTTCGACGCGTACGTGTGGCTGAAGCCGCCGGGCGAGTCCGACGGCGCGAGCATCCCGCTGCCGATCGGGGACGAGAACTTCAACCGCGAGTGCGACCCGGACTACACCGGCCGCCCGGACGCGAGCCCGGACCCGACCGGGGCGTGGCGGAACGCGCCGCCAGCCGGGCAGTGGCACTCGGCGCAGTTCCAGGAGCTGCTGCGCAACGCGCACCCGCCCGTCGGGTAATTCGATTTCTTGCGGATAATCCACTGATGTCCCGGTAGCTAGACTGGGGCCATGTCCGCCATGGCCCCAGCTCGCACCGAATCCGACCTGTCGTTCCTCCTCGACCACGCGGGCCACGTGCTGCGCACGCGCATGGCGGCGGCGCTGGCCGAGATCGGCCTGACCGCGCGCATGCACTGCGTGCTGGTGCACGCCCTGCAGGAGGAGCGCACGCAGATCCAGCTGGCCGAGATCGGCGACATGGACAAGACCACGATGGTGGTGACCGTCGACGCGCTGGAGAAGGCGGGGCTCGCCGAGCGGCGACCGTCCGGCACCGACCGGCGGGCCCGGATCATCGCGGTCACCGAGAAGGGCGCACAGCTCGCCCACCGGAGCCAGGCGATCGTCGACGGGGTGCACCGGGCAGCCCTGGAGTCGCTGCCCGCGAAAGATCGGGAAGCCTTGCTGCACGCGTTGAACCTGCTGGTCACCGGGCACCTGTCCACTCCGGTCGCGGCACCGCAGACGGCCCGCCGCGCCCGGGAGAGCACGCGTTAAGACCGAGAGAGATTGTCTGCAAAAAAACTATCCGCTACGGTTCCTCCTGTCCCCGCCGGAACAGGAGAGACCGATGTCGTCCACGCTCGACGCACCGCTCGGCACACCCCGCGCGAACCGCTGGTCCGCGCTCGTCGTGCTGTCCGCCGCGACGCTGATGACCATCCTCGACGGCAGCGTCGTCACCGTCGCCATGCCCGCCATCCAGGCCGACCTCGGCTTCACCGCCGCCGGGCTGAGCTGGACCGTCAACGCCTACCTGATCGCGTTCGGCGGTCTGCTGCTGCTCGCGGGCCGGCTCGGCGACCTGGTCGGCCGCAAGGCGATGTTCCTGGCCGGGAACGCCGTGTTCACCGGCGCGTCGCTGCTGGCGGGCGTGGCCGGCACGCCGGGACTGCTCATCGCGGCCCGGTTCCTGCAAGGCGCGGGCAGCGCGATGGCGTCGGCCGTCGTGCTCGGCATCCTGGTCACGCTGTTCACCGACCCGGCCGAGCGCGCCAAGGCGATCGGCGTGTTCAGCTTCACCGGCGCGGCGGGCGCGTCCATCGGGCAGGTGCTCGGCGGCGTGCTGACCGACGCGCTGAGCTGGCACTGGATCTTCTTCATCAACCTGCCGATCGGCGTGGCCACCGTGCTGCCGGCGCTCCGCGTGCTGCCGACCGACCGGGGAGCGGGCCTGTCCGCCGGTGCCGACGTGCTCGGGGCGGCGCTGGTGACGAGCGGGCTCATGCTCGGCATCTACACGGTGGTCGAGGTCGAGCAGTACGACTGGACGGCGGCGCACACGCTCGGGCTCGGCGCGCTGTCGGTCGCGCTGCTGGCGGCGTTCACCGTGCGGCAGGCCAAGGCGCGGACCCCGTTGATGCCGCTGCGGCTCCTGCGGTCCCGCACCGTGGCCGGCGCGAACCTGGTGCAAATCCTCACGTTGTCCGCGATGTTCGCGTTCCAGGTCATCGTCGCGCTGTTCATGCAGCGGGTGCTGGCCTACGGCGCGCTGGCCACCGGCCTCGCGATGCTGCCGGCGGCGGTCGCGATCGGCGGCGTGTCGCTGTTCGTCTCGGCGCGGCTGAACACCCGGTTCGGTGAACGCGCGGTGCTGCTGGTCGGGTTGACCCTGCTGGCGGGCGCGATGGTGAAGCTGACCCTGGTCCCGGTGGACGCCGACTACGTCACCGACCTGCTGCCGGTCATGCTGCTGATCGCGGGCGGCGGGCTGGTGCTGCCCGCGCTGGCGTCGCTGGGCATGTCCGGCGCGAAGCCGGACGACGCGGGCCTGGTGTCCGGCCTGTTCAACACCACCCAACAGGTCGGCATGGCCGTGGGCGTGGCCGTGCTGTCGACGCTGGCCGCCTCCCGGACCGAGGAGGAGCTGGCCGCGGGCGTGGCCGAGCCGGTCGCCCTGACCGCCGGGTACCACGTGGCGTTCACCGTCGCCGCCTCGCTGCTCGCCGCCGCGTTCGCGGTCACGTTGATCGTGCTGCGCAAGCGTTCCTGAGCCGACCACTTCCCCCGGAGGAGAAACGACATGACCGTCAACGCAGGCCCCGCGCCCCGCACCCTGACCGACGCCGAGCTGGTGGACCTGATCGGCGGGCAGCGGTTCGGCGTGCTGGCCACGGTGAAGCGCAGCGGCCACCCGCACCTGTCCACCGTGCTGTACCAGTGGGACGCGAAGGAACGGGTGATCCGCGTGTCCACCACGGCAGATCGGTTGAAAGCCCGCCGGATCCGGGCCGACCCGAGGGTGGCGCTGCACGTGAGCGGGCCGGACGTGTGGTCGTTCGCCGCGGTGGAGGGTGACGCGGAGCTGGTGGAGGTGTCGGACGGGGACGAGCCGGACCGCCGGCTGACCATCACGTTCCCCGCGACCCGCCTCTACGGCACGGCGCTGGACATCCCGAAGGCCGACGGCTGAGCGAGGTGACCGGCGGGTCGGGTCGGGGCGGCGTTCACACGTCGCCCCGACCGATCCACTCCACGGTCGCGAACAAGTCCGGTCGCGGCTCGACGGAGGCGGCCTCGACCAGCGCGGTCGCCCGCGCGTCCTCGACCACCTGCCGCCACGGCCGGTCCACGTCCAGGGGCCGGCCGTGGCGCTCGTGCTGGATCCGGGTGCCCCGGCCGCGGAAGACCAGCCAGAGCGTGAAGCCCAGCACCGCCTGGTCGTGGTCGGCCAGGTCGTGCACGACGTCCGCCAGCCGCTCGGACGGCCAGGACAGCCCTCGATCGCCTGCCGTCGTCCGCAACGAGGCCGTCAAGGGCGGCAGGACCTCCTGCCGGGCTCCGAGCTTCGTCAGCGCGAGGCGCAACGCGACGGCTTCCCCCGAGTCCGGCGGCTCACCGGCGGCGCGCAGCCCGCGGTGCGCGGCTCGCAACGCCGGCAGCGCCTCGTGCGCGCCCAGCGCGGCGACCGACTCCATCGACCATGTTCGGACGGTGTGGTCCGGGCTGCCGAGCAGACCGATCAACGCGGGTACGGCGGCGGCGTCGTCGAAGTGGTCGAAGACCTCGATGGCGCACAGCTGGGCGACCGGGTCCAGCGATCCGACGGCCGCCGCGAGCGGCGCGATCACCTCCGGCCCCATCGACATCAGCGCGCACTTCGCGTCCTCGCACACCTCGGTCGAATCGTCGTTCAGGCGCCGGATGAGGCGGTCGATCCCGGAGGTCACATCGCGGAGTCTGCCGTGCCGGGCAGCACGCCCACCAGCGTCTTCCGTGCGAGCTGTGAGGAGAGGCACGCGGTTCCGGTCCGGAGAGGTCGGCGCAGGCCGGTAAAGTAGTTACGTTGGCTAAGCAATCTACGTCGCGTGGTCACCGTCGACTCGGGACAGGTGACAGGAGCGACGCATGACGGCGACGGTCGAGTCCGCGGTGACTCGTCGGGGCAGGAACGGCGGGGCCGCCATGGCGGCCCTGGCGCTGGGTGGTTTCGGCATCGGGACGACCGAGTTCGCCACCATGGGTTTGCTGCCGCAGATGGCGGCCACGTTCGACATCTCCATCCCCACCGCGGGCCACGCGATCAGCCTGTACGCGCTCGGCGTGGTGGTCGGCGCGCCGCTCATCGCCGGGCTGGCCGCGAAGTTGCCGCGCAAGGGGCTGCTGATCGGCCTCACGATCGCGTTGGCGGTCGGCAACGGGCTGTCCGCCCTCGCGCCGAACACCGCCCTGCTGATGACCTCGCGGTTCGTGGCCGGATTGCCGCACGGCGCGTTCTTCGGCATCGCGGCCGTGGTGGCGACCACGCTCGTGCCGCCGGAACGACGGGGCACGGCGGTCGCCCGGATCATGGTCGGGCTGACCGTGGCGAACCTGGTCGGCGTGCCCGTCGCCACCGCCGCCGGGCAGCAGATCGGGTGGCGGGTGGCCTACCTCGCGGTGGCCGTGATCGAGGTCGTGACGGCGTTGGCGGTGGCCCGGTGGCTGCCGCGCGTCCCGGCGTCGACGGACGCGAGCGTGGCCGCCGAGCTGAGCGCGTTCCGCCGCCCGCAGGTGTGGTTCGCGCTGCTCACCGGCATGATCGGGTTCGGTGGCATGTTCGCCGTCTACTCCTACATCTCCCCCATCACCACCGAGGTCACCGCGCT
This sequence comes from Saccharothrix saharensis, assembly GCF_006716745.1. Taxonomy (NCBI): domain Bacteria; kingdom Bacillati; phylum Actinomycetota; class Actinomycetes; order Pseudonocardiales; family Pseudonocardiaceae; genus Saccharothrix; species Saccharothrix saharensis. The sequence continues at coordinate 2,515,982 of NZ_VFPP01000001.1, forward strand.
GTCGGCGTCCGCCGTGCCGTGGGTGCTCGCGGTGTTCGGGCTCGGCATGACGCTCGGCGCCACGGTCGGCGGCCGGTTCGTGGACCGCTCGGTCATGGGCACGGTGTTCGGCGCGCTGATCGCGGTGACGGTCGTGCTCGTGGCGTTCGCGCTGACCGCGACCTCGGCGGTGATGGCGTTCGGCACGGTGTTCCTGATCGGTCTGGTGTCGCAGGTGCTGGCCTCGGCGTTGCAGGTGCGGCTGATGGACGCCTCCCCCGACGCGCCGTCGCTCGCCTCCTCGTCCAACCACTCCGCGTTGAACATCGCCAACGGCGCGGGCGCGTGGCTGGGCGGCCTGGCGATCGGCGCGGGCTGGGGCTACACGTCCACGGCGTGGGTCGGCGTGGCGCTGAGCCTGGCCGGACTGGCGGTGGCCGCCCTGTCGGTGCTGGTCGAGCGCCGCCGCGCGCCCGCCTGAACCAGCACCGCGGAGCACCACATCGTGTTATTGCCCACCGTAGTCGAACCGTCGCACGCTGTACCTCCGATTGCTCTCAACGGAGGTATCCCCCGTGCGTCCACTCCGCGCCACCGCCCTCACGCTCGCCTGGGTGCTCCTGACCGCCACCGCCGCACCGTCGGCCATCGCGACGCCCAGGCTGTCGATCGACTCCTACGTGGTGGCCGCGCACGCGCGCGACCTCGCCCTGGGCATCCGGGGCGACTCGTCCGAGGAGGGGGAGCAGGCCGAGCTGGCCCGGATCAGCGGCGTTCCCGAACAGCGGTGGGCGCTCGGCGAGAACGACATCACGACCCTGGAGAACCTCGGCACCGGCAAGTGCCTGCGGTTCGCGATGCCCTACACGGTGCCGAACAACCCCGTCATCCAGGCCAACTGCGACAACGGCGACCGGCAGACCTGGTACTACGTCGCGGCGGACGAGCACTTCGAGACCTGGCGCTTCCAGAACGTGGAGCGCGACACGTGCATCACCGCGGTCGACCTCGCGCCCGGCGCCCGGTTGGTCGAGGCGCCGTGCGACGAGGACGACCTCACCCAGCGGTGGACGTCGGTCGAGGTGGACGAGGTCTAGGCGGCGCCCAGCACCTCGCGCAGCCGGACCGCGAACCGGGCCGGGTCCTCGGCGAACCCGATGTGACCGCCGGGGAACCGGGTCGGCTCGATGCCCAGCCCCTCGGCCAGCGCGATGGACGTGCGCTCGCACAGCTCGCCGCCCGAGTCCTCGCCGATGCCGACCACGATCCGGCTCGACGCCGACCGCAACGCGTCCAGGTCGGGCACCCACTCGACGGTCGGCCGCAGCATGTGCTCGTACTGGAACCGCTCGTCGGCGACGTCCCGCGGGTCGCGCTCACCGCCGAACATGTGCTCGACGACCTCGTCGGGCATGTGGATGTTCGCGATGGCCATGAACTGCCGCCACGCGCCCACAGCGTCGCCGGACCGGTAGGTGGCGATCATCTCGTCGGTCCGGCGCAGCAGGTCCTCCCGGTCGGGCACGAGCTGGTCCAGCGGCGGCTCGTGCGCGATCACGGTGTGCGCCAACTCCGGGTGTGCCTGAGCCAGCGCCAGCACGCTGACCGCACCGCCGCTGGAACCCAGCACGGCCGCCGGGCCCGCGTCCACGTGCCGGATCAACCGGGCCAGGTCGTCGGCGCGCAGCTCCGGCGTCGCGTCCCGGTCGGGGTCGTCCACCTCGCTGCGGCGGATGCCGCGCGGGTCCGTGGTCAGCACGGTGTGGTCGGCGGCGAGAAGGTCGGCCAGCGGCTCGAACGACCGGGCGTCCATCGGCGCGGCGACCAGCACGACGAGCGGGCCGCGGCCGCGCAGCTCGTAGTGCAGCAGCGCGTCGGGCACCCGCAGGGTGGCGGTGGTGGGGGTGATGGAGGTCTCGGTCATCGTGCATGCTCCTGGGACTGGCGGTGAAGTGCTCGTTCGCCGGTAGTGACTCCGCCGGTGAGGCAGAATCGTCGCTCGTGGGCGAGGTTTTTTCGGCGAGGTCTCTCGCGGGGTCCGGCGAGGACGCCGAGCTGGCGCGGGCGCGTGAGGGTGACGGCGAGGCGTTCAGCCGGCTGGTCGAACCGCTACGCCGGGAACTGCACGCCCACTGCTACCGCATGCTCGGCTCCACGCACGACGCCGACGACGCGCTCCAGGACGCGTTGCTGCGGGCGTGGCGCGGGCTGGGGCGCTTCGAGGGGCGCAGCTCACTGCGGTCCTGGCTGTACACAGTGGCCACCCGCACGTGCCTGGACGCGGTGCGGAGCCGAGGGCGGCGGGCGCTGCCGGTCGACCTGGGGCCCGCCAGCGCGCGGGCGGTGATCGACGACGCGCCCGTGACGGATGTGGCGTGGCTCGGGCCGTACCCCGACGCGGGCCTGGTCGACGGGTCGGGCGGCGGACCGGGCAGCGGTGGGCCGGCGGGGCGCTACGCGCAGCGCGAGGCGGTCGAGCTGGCCTTCGTCGCGGCGCTCCAGCACCTGCCCGGCAACCAGCGGGCCGCGTTGCTGCTGTTCGAGGTGCTGGGGTTCTCGGTGGCCGAGATCGCGGCCATGATGGACACCTCCGCCACGTCGGTGAACTCCGCGCTGGCCCGCGCCCGCCGGGTGGTCGCCGAGAAGGTGCCCGACCGCACCCAGCAGCAGGCGCTGCGGCTGATCGGCGACGCCCGCCTGCGGCAGGTCGTGGCCGACTACGCCACCGCGTTGGAACGCGGCGACGCCGACACCCTGGTCGCGCTGCTCACCGAGGACGTCACGTGGTCGATGCCGCCGCTGCCGCACTGGTACCGCGGCATCGAGGCGGTCACCGACTTCGCCGTGCGCGTGCCGCTGACGTCGTGCCCGCCGTGGCGGCACCTCGCCACGAGCGCCAACGGTCAGCCCGCCGTCGCCGGCTACCTGTGGGACGAGGCCGCGGGAGCGCACCTGGCGTGGTCGATCGACGTGCTGACGGTGCGGGACGGGCGGATCAGCGCGGTGACGTCCTTCGTGGACGCCGCCCACTTCCCGGCGTTCGGGCTGCCCGCCTCGCTGCCCTGACCGGCACGCGTTGGCGGCACGCACCAACCACTACCGGCCGGCGACGGGCACCACCTCGTGCGCGATGTCCTCGACGGAGCTGCCGTCGGTCGCGATGCGCACGGTCCCGGGAGGGGCGTCCGCGTCGAGCCGGCGGGCCATCGCGAGGCTGCGCTCGACGTGCGGCGCGAGCTGAGAGCCGATCTCGCGGCGGGCCAGGCGCTCGCGGGTGGTCGCCTCCGACGCGGTGAGCCGCACGAGCGCGGAGCGGACGGCCCCGGGACCCGTGGCGCGGCGGATCATCGGCTCCTGCCGCACGCTGACCGTGTTGGTGCAGACGAGCCGGTGCTGACCCAGGGCGGCGTAGTTCGCCCACACCGAGGCCAGGTTGCGCTCGGTGATGCCCGTGCGGTGCGGGTCGTCGGCGGGCGCCGGGTGGACCCGGTCGAGGTAGTCGCCCTCCACCGGGCAGTGCGCCGTCCCCCGCGCCCGGAGCACGGGGGAGACCTCCCACCCGACGTTCGACTTGCCCACCTCGGCGCCGCCACCGAGCACCAGCAGCTCCCGCGTGATCACGCGCGGGAGCGTGCCGGGGAAGTGGGTCGATCGCCTGCCCGGTGTCCCGCCATGTGGCACCATCGGCCAGGTGACCAGCAGACCTGCGCAGGCTCACCGCCTGGGCGACCTCGCCCGGTTGCGCCGCGTCCGCGACCGGATCGACCGCGAGTACGCGCAACCGCTGGACGTCGAAGCGCTCGCCCGGGGCGTGAACATGTCGGCCGGGCACCTCAGCCGGCAGTTCCGACTCGCTTACGGTGAGTCGCCGTACTCCTACCTGATGACGCGGCGCATCGAACGCGCGATGGCGCTGCTGCGCCGGGGCGACCTCAGCGTCACGGAGGTCTGCTTCGAGGTCGGCTGCTCGTCGCTGGGCACCTTCAGCACCCGCTTCACGGAGCTGGTCGGCGTGCCGCCCAGCACCTACCGGCAGGACCCGTCGGCCGCGACCGCGGGCATGCCGGCGTGCGTGGCCAAGCAGGTCACCAGACCGGTCAGGAATCGAGAAGCGCCCCCGGCCGGGCCGCACCTAGCGTGATCGCCATGGACATCACCATTCACCAGACCTTCCTCCCGCAGGACGACCCGGAGGCCGCGCTGGCCTTCTACCGCGACGCGCTCGGCTTCGAGGTCCGCAACGACGTCGGCTACGAGGGCATGCGGTGGATCACGGTCGGTCCCGTCGGCCAGCCCGACACCTCCGTCGTGCTGCACCCGCCCGCGGCCGACCCGGGCGTCACCGACGAGGAGCGCCGCACCATCACCGAGATGATGGCCAAGGGCACCTACGCCGCCATCAACCTCGGCGCGAAGGACCTCGACGCCACGTTCGACAAGCTCCAGGCCACGGGCGCGGACGTGGTGCAGGAGCCGACCGAGCACCCCTACGGCGTGCGCGACTGCGCCTTCCGCGACCCGGCGGGCAACCTGGTCCGCATCCAGCAGCTGCGCTGAGCCGTCCACGACGTCCGCAGCGTCCACAACGGACGGCGCCGCCCCGCTCCGACGCCCGTGAGGGCGGGGCGGCCCCACCACCGCTACCGAGAACGCGTGCCGCACGAGCAGATGGAGACACGATAAGCATGGCCACGAGGAAGAACGCGCCGTCGCCCGAGCCGCACCTCGCCGACAGCCACGACCTCATCCGCGTGCAGGGCGCGCGCGTGAACAACCTCAAGGACGTCAGCGTCGAGATCCCGAAGCGCCGGCTGACCGTGTTCACCGGCGTGTCCGGCTCGGGCAAGAGCTCGCTGGTGTTCGGCACGATCGCCGCCGAGTCGCAGCGGATGATCAACGAGACCTACAGCGCGTTCGTGCAGGGTTTCATGCCGAGCCTGGCGCGCCCCGAGGTCGACGTGCTCGAAGGGCTGACCACGGCGATCATCGTCGACCAGGAGCGGCTGGGCGCGAACCCCCGTTCCACGGTCGGCACCGTCACCGACACCAACGCGATGCTGCGCATCCTGTTCAGCCGGTTGGGCAGCCCGCACATCGGCCCGCCCAACGCGTACTCGTTCAACGTGCCGTCGGTGAAGGCCAGCGGCGCGATCACGGTGGAGCGCGGGGGCAAGACCAAGGCCGAGAAGGCGACGTTCACCCGGCTCGGCGGCATGTGCCCGCGCTGCGAGGGCATGGGTTCGGTCAACGACATCGACCTCACCGCGCTGTACGACGACGGCAAGTCGCTCAACGAGGGCGCGCTCACCATCCCCGGCTACAGCATGGACGGCTGGTACGGCCGCATCTTCCGCGGCTGCGGCTTCTTCGACCCGGACAAGCCGATCCGCAAGTACACCAAGCGGGAGCTGCACGACCTGCTCCACAAGGAGCCCACGAAGATCAAGATCGAGGGCATCAACCTGACCTACTCGGGCCTGATCCCGTCGATCCAGAAGTCCTACCTGTCCAAGGACGTCGACTCCCTCCAGCCGCACATCCGCGCGTTCGTGGAACGGGCGGTGACGTTCACGACGTGCCCTGACTGCGGCGGCACGCGGCTGGCCAAGGAAGCCCTGTCGTCCAAGATCAGGGGCAGCAACATCGCGGACGTGTGCGCGATGCAGATCAGCGACCTCGCCGAGTGGGTCCGGGGTCTCGACGAGCCGTCGGTCGCGCCGCTGCTGGCGAACCTGGGGCGGACGCTCGACTCCTTCGTGGACATCGGGCTCGGCTACCTCTCGCTCGACCGGCCCTCGGGGACGCTGTCGGGCGGTGAGGCGCAGCGCACCAAGCTGATCCGCCACCTGGGGTCGTCGCTCACCGACGTGACGTACGTGTTCGACGAGCCCACCATCGGCCTGCACCCGCACGACATCGACCGGATGAACGCCCTGCTGCTCCAGTTGCGGGACAAGGGCAACACCGTGCTGGTGGTCGAGCACAAGCCCGAGGTGATCGCGATCGCCGACCACGTCGTGGACCTCGGCCCCAAGGCCGGCACGGGCGGTGGTGAGGTGGTGTTCGAGGGCACGGTCGACGAGCTGCGCGCCGCCGACACGCTGACCGGTCGGCACCTGGACGACCGGGCGGCGGTGAAGCCGTCGGTGCGCACGCCGTCGGGCGCGCTGGAGGTGCGCGGCGCGAACACCCACAACCTGCGTGACGTCGACGTGGACATCCCGCTCGGCGTGCTGTGCGCCGTCACCGGCGTGGCGGGGTCCGGCAAGAGCTCGTTGATCCACGGCTCGGTCGCCGGGCGCGACGGCGTGGTGGTCATCGACCAGGGTGCGATCCGGGGTTCGCGACGCAGCAACCCGGCGACCTACACCGGGCTGCTCGAGCCGATCCGGAAGGCGTTCGCCAAGGCCAACGGCGTGAAGCCCGCGCTGTTCAGCTCGAACTCCGAGGGCGCTTGCCCGACCTGCAACGGTGCGGGCGTCATCTACACCGAGCTGGGTGTGATGGCGACCGTCGAGTCCACTTGCGAGGACTGCGAGGGCAAGCGTTTCCAGGCGGCGGTGCTGGAGTACGCGCTGGGTGGCAAGGACATCGCGGAGGTGCTCGCCATGTCCGTGGTGGAGGCGGAGGCGTTCTTCGCCGAGGGCGAGGCACGCACGCCCGCCGCGCACAAGATCCTCGACCGGTTGGCCGACGTCGGGTTGGGTTACCTGACGCTGGGGCAGCCGCTGACCACGTTGTCCGGTGGTGAGCGGCAGCGGTTGAAGTTGGCCACGCAGATGGCCGAGCAGGGCGGGGTCTACATCCTGGACGAGCCGACGACGGGGTTGCACCTGGCTGATGTGGAGCAGTTGCTGGGGCTGCTGGACCGGTTGGTCGACGCGGGCAAGTCGGTCATCGTGATCGAGCACCACCAGGCGGTCATGGCGCACGCGGATTGGATCATCGACCTGGGTCCGGGACCGGGTCATGATGGTGGGCGGGTCGTTTTCGAGGGCACGCCGGGTGAGCTGGTCACCAAGAAGGCGACGTTGACCGGTGAGCACTTGGCGGCGTATGTCGGGTGAAAGATCAAGAGCGTCCTCGCCGGACGGGCGGACCAGCAGGATGACGACCCGGTCCGTTGTCGGCTGCCGTCGAGTGGGTGGCGGGTTTCGTGCCGGCGGCTAGAGCAGGCGGCGGCGTACCCGCCACACCACGACGGCGATCAAGGCTGCGGCGGCGGCGAGGAACAGGGTCGCCTCGATGAACTGGAACGTCCAGAAGCGGTCGGCTGGGTGGTAGACCTTGAACTGCTGGATGCCCTGTGCGCGCAGGAACTGGTTGACGTTGGTGCCGGCTTGGTTGGCGGCGGCTTCCAGGTCGTAGTACTCGGTCGAGCTCAGCCTGTGCCCGGTGGTGTCGGCGTAGCCGTGGTCGATCGTCCAGTCGGCGAAGGTGGGCGCGGCGTGGTGGTCCGCCCGGTCCGTCGGGTCGGCGACCGGGATCGGTTCCGTGGTGGTGAGCGGTGTGGCGTAGGAGGGGCGGGCCAGTAGTGCCACCGGCATGCGGGTGGCGAGGAACGCGCCGAACGCGACGCCGAAGGCGGGCAGGCTGCGGCGCAGGAGCGCTCCGGCGGCGGTGGCCGTGGCGAACGCGAACAGCGCGTAGGCAGGGGGAACGAGTCCCTGCAGGTCGAAGGCGTCGTACTGGAATCGGCCTTCCCACGCGTCGAACGGTTGGCGGAACCAGGTGAGGACGGCGGTGAAGGCTCCGGTGAGTGCGACGGTGACGCCGGCCAGTGCGGCGAGCTTGGCCGCCAGCCAGCGCATGCGCGGCACGGCTTGGGTCCAGGCGAGCTGCCAGGTGCCCTCTTCCAGTTCGCGTGCCAGCAGTGGCGCGCCGAGGAACGCGCCGATGACGACGGGGACCAGGTAGAAGGCCGCGAGGAGGTTCTCGACGAAGCCGTACTGCTCGTCCAGCCTGCGGAAGGAGGCCGTGCAGACGTCGGTGAAACCGGCCTCGCCCGCGCACCGGGCGGGACCGCCGGGGAACAGGTCGTGGGCCTGCGCCCCGAGCACGAGCAGGGCGGCGCCGAACATGCCGACCAGCAGGCCGAGGACGCAGACCTCGGTCCGGTGCTGGCGCCAGATCAACCAGGTCATGCCGCCCCCTCCGACGTGTCCGGGTCGGACGGCCGGCGCAGGTACGCCAGCACCAGGTCCTCCAGCGCGACCGGCTCGGCCTGCCAGTTCGGCGCGGTCGGGAGCGCGCCGTCGCGCACCAGCAGGGTCGTGTGCCGGTCGCTGTGGACGGCCTCCACGACGGTGCCGGACCGGTCCAGGTCGGTGGCCGTGCGCGGGCCGACGAGCAGCCGGTGCTCGGTGAGGAGGGTGTCGATGTCGCCGGCGAGCGTGACCCGGCCCTGGTTGAGCACGATCAGGTGGTCGCAGACGCGCTCCAGCTCGTGCACGACGTGGGAGGAGAACAGGACGGTCACCCCGCCTTCGGCCACCGCTCCCATGAGGACCTGGAGGAACTCGTGCCGGGCCAGGGGGTCGAGGCTGGCCACCGGTTCGTCGAGGACGAGCAGGTCCGGCCGCTTCGCCAAGGCCAGGGCCAGGGCGACCTGCGCCTGCTGCCCGCCGGAGAGCGTGCCGGCCCTGCGGTCGAGCGGGATGCCCAGCTTCGCCAGCCGGCGCTCGGCCAGCGCCTGGTCGAACCGCAGGTTGCAGGCCCGGCCGAAGCGGAGCATCTCGGCGACGGTGAAGCGCTTGTACAGCGGGTGGTCCTGGGCCAGGAACCCGATCCGGGACAGGGTTCGCGGGGTGCTGGCGGTGACGTCGTGGCCGAGGACTTCGACGGTGCCGGTGCTCGGTGCCAGCAACCCGACGACGAGGCGCAGCAGCGTGGTCTTGCCCGCGCCGTTCGGGCCGACCAGGGCGATCACGCCACCCGTCGGCAGGGCGAGGGTGCAGTCGCGCAGCGCCCAGCCCTTCCGGTACCGCTTGCCCAGACCGTCGGTGCGCAGCGCGAGCCCGGTCGCGTTCACGCCACGCCCTCGTTGCGGATCTGCTGGTGGACGGACGCGAGGAGCGCGTTGACCGCCTGCTCGTCGAGGCCGGCCGCGTAGGCCCGGCGCAGCCAGGTCGCCAGGCCGCGGCGCAGCGAGGTGTACGTCGAGGCCGGCATCACGGCCGACTGCTGCTCGTTGACGAACGTACCCTGCCCGGGCCGACCGGTGACCAGGTTCTCCTGCTCCATCTGCCGGTACGCCTTGGCGACGGTGTTCGGGTTGATCGCCAGCTCCTCGACCACCTCGCGGATGAGCGGGAGCCGGTCACCGGGGTGGAGGAAGCCCAGCAGCACCGCTTGGCGGACCTGGTGGACGAGTTGCAGGTACGGCGGCACGCCGGAGTGGGTGTCGAGCCTGAAGACGAACACGGATACCCCTTACTGCTTTTCTAGTACCATAGTAAAGCAGTAAACGACCGGTCAACTGCCGACATCGGGGCACGGGTCATCCCACGGGCAACGTCACGACGAACGTCGCCCCGCCTCCGGGCGTATCCCCCACCTCGGCCCGTCCCCCGTGTGCCTCCGCGACCGCGGCCACGATCGACAGCCCCAGCCCCGCACCACCACCACGCGCGCCGGCCGACCGGTGGAACCGCTCGAACACCCGACCACGGTCCTCGTCCGACAATCCCGGCCCGTCGTCGGAGACCTCCAGCACGGCGAAGCCGCCCTCGGCCCGGATGCGTACCCGCGTCCTCGTTCCGACCGGCGTGTGCCGGGCGACGTTCGCCAACAGGTTGCCCAGGACCTGCCGCAACCGGTCGGCGTCACCGGTGACCGTCACCGGCCCGTCGTAGTCCAGCTCCACGGGGTGCGCCGGCTGAGCGGTCAACGCGTCCGCGACCGCGTCGGCCGCCAGGTCGGTCAGCTCGACCGGCTCACGGATCAGGGGTCGACCCTGGTCCAGGCGCGCCAGCAGCAACAGCTCGTCGACCAGCGAGCCCATCCGCTCGGCCTCCGACTCGATCCGCCGCAGCGCCGTCCCCAAGTCCTCCGGCCGGCCGGCGGCTCCGCGCCGGAACAGCTCCGCGTAGCCGCGGATGGTGGCGATCGGAGTGCGCAGCTCGTGCGACGCGTCCGCGACGAACCGGCGCAACCGGTCCTCGGACGCCTCGCGCTGCCGGAACGCCGACTCCAGTTGGCCCAGCATCGCGTTCAGCGCGTCCCCCAGCCGCCCGACCTCCGTGCGGGCGCCCGCCCCTTCCACGCGCCGGGTCAGGTCGCCCGACCCGATGGCCGCCGCGGTCGCCGAGATCCCCTCCAACGGGCGCAACGCGCGCCGCACCGCCCGCAGTGACAGCAGCGCGACGGCGGCCAGCGCCACGAGCCCCGAGGTCACGGCGACGTTGCGCACCCGGTCCAGCAGTTCGGCCGACTTCGCGACCGGCATCCCCACCACGAGCACGTCACCGCGTTCGGCCACCCGCGAGGTCCGCACCAGCCAGTCGCCGACGTCGGCGAACCGCCCGCCGTCCGGGTTCGCCTCCGTCACCTCCGCGGGCCACAGGTCGTCCGTCAACGGGTCCGGCAGCGCGGGCGTCGCGCCGAACGCCGTCGTCTGCCGCACCCGGCCGTCCGGCCCGCGGACCTGGAAGAACGACGGCACGTCACCCCGTGCGGCGGCCGAGCGCCACACCCGGTCGACCACGCCGTCCGACGGCGTGCCGCCGCCCGCGCGCAGCTCGCGCCGGAAGTCCTGCCCCACGGCGGTGAGCACGTCGTCGTGCTGGTCACCGGTCCAGTCCTGCAACGCGCCGAAGATCGCGCCGACCGACACCGCGAGGCACAGGGCGAGCAGGCCCACGACCGTGAGCACCAACCTGGTCCGCAGCGACATCAGGCGCGCCGGGCCTCGGGCAGCCGCACGACGTAGCCCACGCGCGGGACGGTGTGGATCAACGGCGGCTCGAACGCGTCGACCTTGCGGCGCAGGTAGGAGATGTAGGTCTGGACGACCGAGTCGTTGCCGCCGAAGTCGTACTCCCACACGTGGTCCAGGATCTGGCGCTTGGACCGCACCCGGCCCGCGTTGGCCACGAGGTAGCGCAGCAGCTTGAACTCGGTCGGCGTGAGGTCGATCGCCTCGCCGTGGCGGCGCACGGTGTGCGCGTCCTCGTCGATCTCCAGGTCGGCGAACCCGAGGCGCTCGGCGCCCCGGGTGTCCGGGTGGGACCGGCGCAGCACCGCGCGCACCCGCACGACCAGCTCCTCGATGCTGAACGGCTTGGTGACGTAGTCGTCGCCGCCCGCGGTCAGCCCGGTGATCTTGTCCTCGGTGGCGTCGCGGGCGGTGAGGAAGACGACCGGCGCCCGGTGGCCCGCCCGGCGCAGCTCGCGGCAGAAGTCGACGCCCGAACCGTCGGGCAGCACCACGTCCAGCACCAGCAGGTCGGGCTCGAACGCGGCCGTCCGGGTCCGGGCCTCCGCACGGCTCGCCGCGGTGGCCGTCTCGAAGCCCTCGTAGCGCAACGCCATGGCGACCAGTTCCGCCAGGTATGCCTCGTCGTCGACCACGAGGATCCGCAGGGGTGGTGTCACCGGGACAGTCTCACCCGGCGACCCACCGCCGGCGGCGCGATCCGCCGCTTTCACAGAGAACTCCAAGCGCGCTCGCACGGCGGCGGAAGATCGGGCTGGTGCGCTGGTGGCCATGGAGAAGCTGTCCCGATTCGTGCTCGGCCACCGACGGCTCGTCGGCGCGTTGACCCTCGTGCTGATGCTGGCCGGGGGTGGCGCGCTCGCCCTGGTGCTGCCGAACGCCTCCGAGCGCAACGACTACCCCGGCCTGCCCGCCTACGAGGCCAACCGGCAGATCATGCAGACCTACGGCACCGGCGGCTACGAACGGCCGTTCGTGCCGGTGGTCACGCTGCCGGACGGCGTGACGGTGACGTCACCGGGCGTGCGGGAGGCGCTGGCCGGGGCGTTCGGCGCGATCACCGACGACGCCAGGGTGGTGTCCTACGCCGACACCGGCGACCCGGCGTTCGTCGGGCACGACGGCCGCACCACGTTCGGCCTCGTCCACGGGCCCCGGGTGGAGCAGGGTGGTCTGCCCGGCAGCGCGCTCGGCGAGGGCTCCGACCTCGGCTCGGCCGTCGCCGAGGCCATGCGCCCCCACCTGCCCACCGGCGCGGTGCTGCACGTGACCGGCCTCGACCCGCTGGCCACCGGCGCCGACACCGGCGGCCTGGACGTGCCGCTCAAGCTGGTGATCACCGTCGTCGGGGCGATCGCCGTGCTGGTGTGGGTGTTCCGCTCGGTGCTGGCGCTCGTGCCGCTGCTGACCGCGTTCGTCGCGGTGCCCGTGTCGTTCATCGGCCTGCTGGTGGCGAGCGCGTTCATCGAGGTGCACGAGACGACGGTGATCATGCTGCCGCTGTTCGGCATCGGCATCGCGGTGGACTACGCGTTGATCCTGGTGTCCCGCTGGCGCGAGGAGCGGGCGCGGGGCGGTGACGGCGAGGAGGCCGTGCACCGGGCGATGGCCACCGCGGGGCACGCGATCGTGTTCAGCGGCGGTGCGGTCGCCATCGGCCTGGTGACCATGGTCGTGCTGCCGGTCCCGTTGCTGCGCAGCCTCGGCGTCGGCGGCATGGTGGTCACGCTCGCGAGCGCGCTCGTGTCGCTCACCGTGCTGCCGGTCCTGCTGGCCCGCGCGTCGGCCAAGCCCCCGCGACCGGAACGGCGGTGGACGGCGTGGGCCCGGCTCGTGGTGCGGCACCGGGTGCCCGCGCTGCTGCTGTCCGCCGGTGCGCTGGTCGGCCTGTCGGTCATCGCCCTCGGCCTCAACCTCAGCGTGCCGGTGACCGACGACCTGGCGCGGTCCGGCAGCGGGCACGACGGGCTGGTGGCGCTGCGGGAGGCCGGCGTGCCGTCCGGTGTGCTCACGTCGTTCGACGTGTACGTGCCGCCGGGTCGGGACGCCGCGCGGGTCGCGGCGGAGGTCGCCGCGCTGCCGGGCGTGCACGCCGTGACCGCGCCCGACGACGCCCGGTGGCGGGTGGACGGGTCCGCGCTGGTGACCGTGCTGCCCGTGCCCGAAGGCGGGTCGGACGCCGGTGAGCGGCTGATCCGGCAGGTCCGCGCCGCGGTGCCCGACGGGGTGCTCGTCGGCGGGAACGCGGCCCAGCAGCTGGACTACGTCGACGTGACGTACTCGGCGTTCCCGTGGATGCTCGCGCTGCTCGCCGCCGTCACGTTCGTGATGCTGGCCCGGGCGTTCCGCTCGCTGCTGCTGCCGCTCAAGGCGATCCTGCTCAACCTGCTGTCGCTGGGCGCGGTGCTCGGCGCGATGGTGGTGGTGTGGCAGTGGGGCTGGGGCACCGAGGCGCTGCTCGGCATCCGGCCCGACGGCGCGATCGGCACGTTCGTCCCGGTGACGATCTTCGCGTTCCTCTACGGGCTGTCGATGGACTACGAGGTGTTCATCATCGCCCGGATGCGCGAGGAGCACGACCGGACCGGTGACCCGCGGGAGGCGGTCGTGCGCGGGATCGGCCGCACCGGCGGGCTGGTCACGGCGGCGGCGCTGATCCTGTTCTGCTCGTTCGCCTCGATGGCCGCGGGCGGCGAGCTCGACGTGGCGATCTTCGCCTCCGGCGTCGCGCTCGGCATCCTGCTCGACGCCACCCTGATCAGGTCGGTGCTGGTGCCCGCCGCGGTCGCGGTGATGGGCCGGTGGAACTGGTGGCTGCCCGGGTGGGCGGCACGCCTGCTGCGCGTGCCGCCCACCCGCGGGCTCACGAACGAGGGCTGAGCCGCACGGCGGTCCACGACACGGGCGGCAGGACGGCGTGCAGCTCGCCGTCCGCGATGGTCGCCTCCTGCGGCCGGGGCACGACCCGGTCCGGGTCGGCCTCGGTGTTCGTCGCCGAGCCGTCCGGGTCGTGCACCAGCCACGCCTCGGCCACCTCGACGTCGCCGAACGCGGCCAGGCCCACGCGCAGGTCGACCGGCTCCGCGCGGTGCCGGTTGACCACGAACACCACCGTGTCGCCGGACTCCTCGTCGTGCGTGGCGACCGCGTCGACCACCGGGACGGCGCCGAAGCGCTTCGTCTCGTAGGTCGGCGAGGACGTCTCCACGCGCAGCACCCGACCTCGCGCCAGCCGCGACGTCAACGCGAAGGGGTGGAAGGTCGTCTGCCGCCACGCCGAGCCGCCCGGCTCGCTGCGGATCGGCGCGATCACGTTGACCAGCTGCGCCTGGCACGCCACCGCGACCCGGTCGCTGTGGCGCAGCAACGAGATCAGCAGGTTGCCGACCACGACGGCGTCGGTCACGTCGTACTGGTCCTCGATGACCCGCGGCGCGACCTCCCACTCGGTGCGCCGCTCCGCCTGGAACCGCTTCATGTACCAGACGTTCCACTCGTCGAACGACAGGTTGATCTTCTTGCTGCTCTTCAGCTTCGCGCCGACCGCGTCCGCGGTGGCCACCACGCTGTCGATGAAGTGGTCCATGTCCGTGGCGGAGGCGAGGAAGCTGTCCACGTCGCCGTCGATGACCTCGTAGTAGGCGTGCAGCGAGATGTGGTCCACCTCGTCGTACGCCAGCTCCAGGACGGTGGACTCCCACTCGCCGAACGTCGGCATGGACGAGCCGGAGCTGCCGCAGGCCACCAGCTCCAGGTCCGGCTCCGCCTGGCGCAGCGCGCGGGCGGTCTCGGCGGCCAGCCGGCCGTACTCGTGCGCGGTCTTGTGGCCGAGCTGCCACGGGCCGTCCAGCTCGTTGCCCAGGCACCACAGCTTGACGCCGTGCGGCTCCTCCGAGCCGTTGGCGCGGCGCAGGTCCGACAGGTGCGTGCCGCCTTCGTGGTTCATGTACTCGTGCACGTCGAGCGCCTCGGCGACACCGCGCGTGCCGAGGTTGACCGCGTACATCACCTCGACGTCGGCCTTGCGTGCCCAGCGGACGAACTCGTCGACGCCGACCTCGTTGGTCTCCAGGCTGTGCCAGGCGAGCTCGCGCCGCACCGGCCGCTGCGAGACCGGACCGATGCCGTCCTCCCAGCGGTAACCGGAGACGAAGTTCCCGCCGGGGTAGCGGACCAGCTCGACCCCCAGTTCACGGGTCAGCTCCAGCACGTCGCCGCGGAACCCGTCCTCGTCGGCGGTCGGGTGCCCGGGTTCGTAGATGCCGGTGTAGACGCAGCGGCCCATGTGCTCGACGAACGACCCGAAGAGCCGGCGTCGCACGGGCGCGATGACGTAGTCGGGGTTGAGGGCAAGGGATGCGTTGAGCACGGTGCTCCTACTTCAGGGCGCCTGCCGCCGCACCGCTGCGCCAGAAGCGCTGCAGCAGGACGAAGGCGACGATGAGCGGGACTATGGCCAGCAGTGAGCCGGTCACCACGAGGTTGAACAGCATGCGGGTGCCTGCCTCCTGCTGGGCGGTGTTGAACCAGGTGGTCAGGCCCACGGTGAGCGGGTAGAGGTCGGCGTCGCTGAGCATCACCAGCGGCAGGAAGTAGTTGTTCCAGGTCGCGACCAGGGTGAACAGGAAGACGGTGACGATGGCGGGTCTCATCATCGGCACCACGATCTGCCAGAAGATGCGCAGCTCACCCGCCCGGTCGATGCGGGCGGCGTCGAGCAGTTCGACCGGCACGCTCTCGTCCACGTACACCCGGATCAGGTACGCGCCGAACGGGCTCAGCAGCGACGGCAGGATCACCGCCCACATCGTGTCGACCAGCTCCACCTCCGACAGGATCAGGTAGGTCGGCAGCACCAGCGCGGTGGCCGGCACCATGATCATGCCCAGCAGCGCCGTCTCGAACAACCGCTTGCCCAGGAACTGGAACCGCGCCAGGCCGTAGCCCGCGGCGGCGGCGAGCGCCGTCGCGCCGACCGCGCTCAGCCCCGAGTACAGGGCGGTGTTGACCAGCCACCGGCCGTAGACGCCGTCGTCCTCGCGGAACAGCAGCCCGACGTTCTCGAAGAGGTTGAACTCGGCGAACCACAGCGCCGGGCTGTCGAGCAGGTCGGGCTGGCTCTTGGTGGCCGCGATGACGACCCACAGCAGCGGCACCAGGAAGTACAGGATGCCCGCGCCCATGAACAGGTGCGGGAGCCGGGTCTTCACCTTCATGCGCGCTTCCCCCGCCTGCGGTTGTTGACGAACACGAACGCGTAGGCCACCACGAACACCAGGAAGCCGAGCGCGAAGGAGACCGCGGCGGAGTAGTGGAAGTCCGAGTACGCGAACGCCTGGTTGTACGCGTAGAGGTTCGGCGTGTAGCCGGCCGAGATCTGCGGCGCGAACCGGGCCATGATCTGCGGCTCGGTGAAGAACTGCATGGTGCCGATGACGGTGAAGATCGCGGCCAGCGAGATCGCCTGCTTGATCGCGGGCACCTTGACCCGCAGCGCGACCTGCACCGGCGTGGCGCCGTCGATCACCGCGGCCTCGTGCACCTCCCGCGGCACGCCCTGCAACGCCGAGTACAGGATGATCATGTTGTAGCCGGTCCACGCCCACGTCACGATGTTGCCCAGCGACACCAGCAGCAACGACACGCTGAAGAAGTCGATCGGGTCGCCGCCCACGAGCGTGGGCAGGTCGGCGAACGGGCCGAACGTGCGGCTGTAGAGGAAGCCCCACATGAGCGCGCCGACGACGGCGGGCACGGCGTAGGGCATGAACGCGATGAGCCGGAACGCCATGGCGAACTTCGTCGTCACCGCGTCGAGCACGAGCGCGCCCGCCAACGCGATGCCGAGCATGATCGGGATCTGCACGAGTCCGAAGAGGACGACCCGCAGCAAGCCGTCCAGGAGCACCGGGTCGGTGAACGCGCGCACGTAGTTGTCCAGGCCGCTGAACCGCGTGCCCAGCGCCAGGCTCTTGCTGGACAGGCTGAGCCAGAACGCGTACCCGAGCGGCACGACCAGGAACGTGACGACGACGAGGAAGAACGGCAGGACGAACAGCATCCCCGCCACGGGACGCGCGGTGACCCGGCGCGCCCGCCGACGCGCGCGCGACTCGACCGGCGGGGTCGGCGGGTCGTCCGCCTCGGGCGCCGTGATCGGCAGGGATCGCGTCACGGTGGACCTCCTGACTGGACGTGGGCGGCGGCCCGCCGGAGCGGGCCGCCGGTGGGCTACCGGCTGACCTTGAAGCCCTGCTGCTCCGCGTACGCCACCACGTTCTTCTGCGTCTCCTCCAGCACCGTGTCCCACGACCGGCTGCCCGACAGCGCCTCGGCGCTGCGGTCGTTCAGCTCGCCGTAGACGAAGTCCTGGAACGGCGTGAACTGGAAGTCACCGAGCTTCTCCGACACCGGCACGAAGATCTCGTTGACCTTCTGGCCGTTGAAGAAGTCGTAGGCCTTGCCGGTGAACGCCGGGTCCGCCGCGACGTCCTTGACCAGCGGGTAGAGGAACGCCTTGTCCAAGCCGATGTCCCAGGCCGCCGCGGACCTGCCGAACAGCTCCCGCGCCACGGTGGTCGCCGCCTTCGGGTTCTTGGCCTGCTTGGTCACGGTGAACGTGGAGCCGCCCCAGTCGCCCTGCTCGTCGGCGCCCGCGGTCCACTGCGGCATCGGCGCGACCGCCCACTTGCCCGCGGTGTTCTTCAACGAGCCCGCCAGGTAGCCGGGGGTCCAGCCGGCCGCCGCCCACGTCCAGTACTTGCCCGAGTCCAGCGCGGCGGTGGCGTCGGCGGTGAAGAAGGGGTCCTTGGCCATGAGGCCCTTGTCGACCAGGTCGCCGTGCAGGTCGACCACGCGCTTGCACTCCGGCGCGGTCAGGTCGATCTTCACCTGGTCCTTGGCGGTGGTGTGCGAGTAGCCGTACGGGCGGCAGCCGGACTGCCACATCAGGCCGTTGAGCCAGCCGCCGTCGCTGCCGAAGCTCGCGATGTGCGCGTTCGGGTCGACGGCCTTGATCTTCACGGCCGCCTCGGCGTACTCGGCCCACGTGGCCGGCACCGGGATGCCGTGCTGGTCGAACAGGTCCTTGCGGTACATGAAGGCCATCGGGCCGCCGTCGACCGGGATCGCGTAGACCTTGTCACCATCGGTGGCCTGCTCCCATGCCCACTCGGCGTAGAGGCCCTCGTCCTCGTTGGCGCCGTGCTCGCCCATGTCCGCCAGCGCGTCGAGGATGACGAAGGTGGGGATCTGCTGGAACTCCACCATCGCCACGTCCGGCGCGCCCTTGCCCGCGGTGATCGCGGTCTTGAGCTTGGCGTAGTGGTCCGCTCCGGTGCCGGCGTTGGTCCACTCGACCTTGATGTCGGGGTGCGAGGCGTTGAACGCCTCGACCACCCCCTTGAACTCCGGGTACCAGGCCCAGACGGACACCGTCACGGGCCCGTCGTCGTCGCCCGCGCCGCCGCACGCGGCCACGGCGAGCAGGCCGCAGGCGGCGAGCCCTCCTCGGAGCTTCGCCAACCAGGTGGTGCCGAGCATGAGTGCGCCTTTCCGTCGCGGCATGCGTCCGGGCATGCGCGACCGCGATCACGGTGCGTGAACGAGACGGACGAGGTGAGGGGCGACCCCGCGAGGCACGAACAGGCGCCCTGGAGGCCGGGTCCGGGTGTCGCACCACGGCCGACGGGTCCTGGGGACCCCGCCGGGTCTGCCGCCGTGGCACCGGTCTTGCTGCGCTGCAAAGCACTATGGACGGGGTTTTGCCGCGCTGCAAGACCTCATGTGGATTTAATTGAAACGATATTTGAGACGGCTGCGCGTGCCCTCCGGACGGGACTTGTCGCCGCGCGGACCTGCGTGCACACTCCTTTGCAGCGCTGTAGCGGTGGGGCCGCCGCGCCGGTCCGACGGAGGAGAACGATGCGCGACGCCACGCTGCGTGACGTAGCCGAGCTCGCGGGCGTGTCCGCGCGGACGGTCTCGAACGTGGTCAACGGCTACGCCAGGGTCACCGAGCGGACCCGCGAGAAGGTGGAGCGGGCGATCCGGGAACTGGGCTACCGGCCCAACGTGCTGGCCCGCAACCTGGCCAACGGCCGGTCCGGGCAGATCGCGGTGGTCGTGCCGTACCTGGACACGCCGTACTTCGCCGAGCTGCTCCAGGCGATCATCCCGAGGGCGCGGGAACGCGGTTACAACGTGCTGATCGACCAGACCGACGGCGACCCGGCGCACGAGCGGGAGCTGATCCGGCGCGGCGCGCGGGCGCTGCTGTTCGACGGCATGATCTTCAGCCCGCTCGGGCTCGCGCAGGAGGACCTGGACGACGGCGACCCCACGTTGCCGCTGGTGGTGCTCGGGGAGCGGTCGTCGAACGGGACCTTCGACCACGTCGGGATCGACGACGTGGCGGCGTCCCGGGAGGCGACCGCGCACCTGATCGGCCTGGGGCGGCGGCGGATCGCGGCGATCGGCGACCAGCCGTACCCGACCGGCGAGGCGGCGCAGCTGCGCACGTTGGGCTACCGGCGGGCGCACGCCGAAGCCGGATTGCCGGTGGACGAGTCGTTGATCATCAGCACGCCGCGGTTCAACCGGGCCGACGGGTCGGGCGCGATGCGGCTGCTGCTGGACCGGGACGACCCGCCGGACGCGGTGTTCTGCTACAGCGACCTGGTCGCGCTCGGCGCGTTGCACGAGGTGCTGGACCGCGGGCTGCGCGTGCCGGAGGACATCGCGATCGTCGGGTACGACGACATCGAGGACGGCCGCTACTCCAACCCGACGATCAGCACCATCTCGCCGGACAAGGTGACCATAGCGACCACGGCGGTGGAACGCCTGCTCGCGCGCATCGGCAGCACCGAGCCGCTACCGGGCGTCGAAGTCCGCGCCGGCCACCGCCTGATCGCCCGCCGAAGCACCCTGGGCCGCCACACCCCCACCTCCAACCACCCCTGACCGTTCGACTCACCCGAGAGTCGAACGCTCAGGTCCCGAGAGTCGAACGCTCAGGTACCCCGAGTTCAACGCTCAGGACGCCGGATGGGAGAAGCAAGCGCTTTCCCAACGGCTGGCCACCCGTCGGTGACGGCGGGCAGCATCCTGTGCCGTTCTGTTGCTCCAGGCACTTCTCTGGGCGCTCGGCTCGACGAGGACCGGCCGGCCGAGGCGTCGACCCGGCACCGGGCGACCGCGGATCGGCACGGCGGCGAACCGGCGCTTCCACTGCTTCCTGACCGCCGACGAACGGCATCGTCACCGGTGCGGCGCGGTACGGCCTGGAGACGGGTCGGATCGCCACCGACCGGGTGCAGGTGAGCGTGTCGCGCCCGTCCGCGGTGTTCGGATCGGCCGAGGTCGGCGGGCCGTGGGACACCGGCTCCCGCCCGGACGCACCCCGGCTGACCGCGTACGCGGCGGCCCGGACCGGGGACGACGCGTTCCGGACCGGTGATCCCACGCCTGAAAACGGCCTGAAGGAACCTGAAGCCGACTTCAGGCGACACCGCACGGCGTCACGGCATAGTTGTGCCCATGCGGGTTCTGGTGGTCGAGGACGACCGGCGATTGGCCGAACTGCTCCGCCGCGGCCTCACCGCCGAGGGGTTCGCGGTGGACGTCGAGCACGACGGCGGTGACGGGCTGCGGCGGGCCACCCGGCACTCCTACGACGTGGTCGTGCTCGACGTGATGCTGCCGTCCCTCAACGGGTTCCGCGTGTGCGAGCGGTTGCGCGCGGCCGGGGTGTGGACGCCGATCCTCATGCTCACGGCCAAGGACGGCGAGCTGGACGAGGCCGAGGGGCTGGACACGGGCGCGGACGACTACCTGACCAAGCCGTTCTCCTACCTGGTCCTGGTGGCCCGGTTGCGCGCGCTCGTCCGCCGCGGCGGCGTGGCGCGGCCGGCGGTGCTGCGCGCTGGAGACCTCGAACTGGACCCGGCGCTGCGGGTGTGCCGCCGCCGTGACGTGCCGATCCCGTTGACCCCCAAGGAGTTCGCCGTGCTGGAGTTCCTGGTGCGCCACCGCGACCGGGTGGTCACCAAGGCCGAGGTCATCGAGGGCGTGTGGGGCTCGGCGCAGGACCCGGACCCGAACCTGGTCGAGGTCTACGTGTCCGCCCTGCGGCGCAAGGTCGACGCGCCGTTCGGGCGCGGCACCATCACGACCGTGCGCGGCGTCGGGTACCGCGTGCGCGGTGACGGCGAGGTGCGCGCGTGAGCGGGCGGCGGTCGTTGCGGGTCGCGGTGACGGCGGTGGCCACGGCGGTGATCGCCGTGCCGCTGCTCGGGATCGCCGCCGTGGCCGGCGTGTTCCTGCGGGACCAGGCGATGCGGTTCGAGACCGCGCCGACCAGGCTCACCGTCATCTGCCTCGCCGGCTCGCTGTCCACCGACGCGGGCGGCGCGGCGACCCGCCGGACCTCCGGCACGACGTCGCTGGGCGAGGAGTGCGCGGGCGGGGAGCACGAGGTCGCGATCACGTCGCGGCCGATCGGGGACCACGCCGTCCCGGGCCTGTCCGACGCCGACCGGGTCGTGTTCCTGGAGGCGCGCTACAACTCGGTCGCGTACGTGCCGGAGCTGTCGCTGTGGCCGTTCACCGATCCGCTCGCCATCACCACCCGGCAGGTGCTCGACACCGGGGAGACCAGTCCGGGCCGACCTGTGGCGAGCCTCGCCGCGCCGCTGCGGGACGGTCTCGTCGCGGCGCAGGCGGCGCTCAACCGCCGGGTGCTGGGCCTGGTCGGCGGAGCCCTGCTGCTCACCGTCCTGTCCGCGGTCGTGGTGTGGTTCGCCACCGGCCGGGTGCTGCGGCCGGTGGAGGCCATCCGGCGGGAGGTCGCCGACATCACCGGGCACGACCTGTCCCGGCGCGTGCCCGTGCCCGCCACGCGCAACGAGATCGCCCGCCTGGCCGGCACGGTGAACGCCACGCTGGACCGGTTGCAGGCCGCGGTGGAGGAGAACCGGCGGTTCGTCGCCGACGCGTCGCACGAGCTGCGGGGCCCCATCGCCGCGCTGCGCGCCGAGCTGGAGATCGCCCACGCCCACCCGGACCTGACCGACTGGCCCGCCGTGGTGGACGGCGCGCTCCAGGACACCTACCGGCTGCAACAACTGGCGGGCGACCTGCTGCTGCTGGCCCGGCTCGACCACGCCCCGGGCACGGTCTCGAACGACGTGGTCGACCTGGCCGAGCTGGTGCGCTCGCACACCGCACGCCGCCGCGGCGACCACCTCCTGGTGACCGAGGTCGACGAGGGGCCGGTCCCCGTGCGCGGCAGCCGTGCGCTCCTGGCGCGCCTGCTCGACAACCTGCTGGACAACGCCGAGCGCCACGCCACCGGCCGGGTGGGTGTCCGGTTGGCCGCGACCGGCGGCGTCGCGTGGCTGGACGTCGTGGACGACGGGCCGGGCATCCCGCTGGAGGACCGCGAGCGCGTGTTCGAGCGCTTCACGCGCCTGGACGACGCCCGCACCCGGGACACCGGCGGCACCGGCCTCGGCCTGCCCATCGCGCGGCGGATCGCCGAACTGCACAGCGGCGAGCTCGTCGTGTCCGACGCGCCGGAGCACGACGGCGCTCGCCTGACCGCGACGCTGCCCGTCCTGCCGGACTGACGGGCTAGCCGCGCGAGCCCGGCACCACCAGGCCCGACTCGTAGGCCGCGACCACGGCCTGGGTGCGGTCGCGCAGGCCGAGCTTG
Source organism: Saccharothrix saharensis (assembly GCF_006716745.1). Classification (NCBI taxonomy): domain Bacteria; kingdom Bacillati; phylum Actinomycetota; class Actinomycetes; order Pseudonocardiales; family Pseudonocardiaceae; genus Saccharothrix; species Saccharothrix saharensis. Next base: position 2,538,613 of record NZ_VFPP01000001.1, read on the forward strand.
TTCAGCACCCGGCTCACGTGCGTCTTCACCGTCTCCTCGGTGACCACGAGCCGGGCCGCCACCTCCGTGTTCGACAGGCCCTCGGCGATCAGCCGCAACACCTGCGTCTCACGCGGCGTGAGGGTGGACAGGGCCGGTGCGGGCGTGGTCGGTTCGGGGCGCAGGCGGGCGAACTCGCCGATCAGGCGGCGGGTGACGGTCGGCGCCAGCAACGCCTCGCCGGCCGCGACGACCCGCACCGCGTCGAACAGCCGCTCGGCCGTCACGTCCTTGAGCAGGAAGCCGCCGGCGCCCGCGCGCAACGCGTCGTAGACGTACTCGTCCAGGTCGAACGTCGTCAGGATCAGCACCCGCGGCCCGTCCGGGCCACCCAGCCGCCGGGTCGCCTCGATGCCGTCCACGCCCGGCATCCGCACGTCCATGAGCACCACGTCGGGCGACAGCTCGCGGCACGCCCGCACCGCCTCGTCGCCGTCGGACGCCGTGCCGACGACGGTGAAGTCGGGCTGCGTGTCGAGCAGCGCGGCGTACCCGGCGCGGATCACCTGGTGGTCGTCGGCGACCACGATCCGGACGGTGCTCACCCGGCCGCCCGTGCCGGGAGGCTCGCCTCGACCAGGAAACCACCGACCGCCGCCGGACCCGTGCGCACCCGCCCGCCGACGGCCGCCGCCCGTTCCCGCATGCCGGTCAGCCCGTGCCCGCCGGGCGCCGCGGCGGCCGGTCCGGGCCCGTTGTCCCTGATGCGCACCCGCAACGCCTCCTCGGTGTAGTGCAGCTCCACGTCCACGGCCGCGCCGGGCGCGTGCCGCCGCACGTTGGTGAGCGCTTCCTGGACGATCCGGTACGCGGCCAGCTCGACGCCGGGGGCCAGCCCGGACGGCGTGCCGGAGACGATGAGCCGCACGCCCGCGCCGGACGTGCCGCGCACCTCGTCCAGCAGGTCGTTGAGCTGCGCCAACCCCGGTTGGGGCCGCCGTTGGGCGACCTCTTCCGGCGCGTCGGACCGCAGCACGCCCAGCAGTCGCCGCATCTCGGTCAGGCCGGCCCGCGCGGTGTCGCCGATCTCGGACAGCCGCTGCGCGCCCGCGGCGGGCATGCCGGGGGTGGTCAGCCGCGCCGTCTCCGCCTGCACCGCGATCATCGAGATGTGGTGCGCCACCACGTCGTGCAGCTCGCGGGCGATCCGGGCCCGCTCGCCGCGGGCCGTGTGCTCCACCAGGCTCTCGGCCACGGCCTGGCGCGCCGCCCGGTGCACCACCGCCTCAGCGCGCGCCCACCGGGCGATCCCGACCCACGCCGCCGGCAACGCCAGTGACGCCGCCAGCACCGTCACGGCGTCCCCGCCGCGCCCGAGCGCGAGCAGCACGTACGGCGCGGCCAGGCACGTCGCCAGGACCTGGCCACCCGACCGCCCCAGCCGGTACAGCACGAGCACCTGCGCGACCAGCCCCGCCGCGGTGAGGTCGTGGAACAGCCCGAGCGACAACACGCCCGCGGCCGACACGGCGACGGCCGCGGGCGTCCGGCGCAGGAACGCGGACGGCGCGGTGGTCGCCAGGGCGAGCAGCCCGAGCACGAGGACGAGCTGGGGGTCGGCGCCACCGGCCATGCCCCGCACGACGGCCTCGCCCACCGCGCCCGCGCCCAGCAGCACCACGGCCGGCACGGGCACGTGCGGGTCGTCGGCAACCCGCCGCACCCACCCCTCTTCGCTCACGCCGATCATTGTGTCCGCCGATCCGCGCGGCGGCGTCACCGCAGGTGGTGACACCGGCGTCCCTCCCAAGGGGGATGCCCCTCCCCCACGTCAGCCACGGCGTGGACGGCTCTCCGGCGTGACGACCGCGGCGGTCGCCGCTGCCTAGCCTTCCCGGCATGGAAGCAACCATCGAAGTCTCCGGGCTGCGCAAGCGGTACGGGCGGACCGTGGCCCTGGACGGGATGACGTTCACCGTCGCACCGGGCCGGGTCACCGGCTTCGTCGGCCCGAACGGCGCCGGGAAGTCCACCACGATGCGGGTGATCCTGGGCCTGGACTCGGTCGACGAGGGGCACGCGCTGGTCGGCGGCCGGCCCTACCGGAGCCTGCGGCACCCGTTGCGGCAGGTCGGGTCGCTGCTGGACGCGGCGGCCCTGCAACCGAGCCGCACCGGCCGCAACCACCTGCTGTGGCTGGCGCACTCCCAGGGCCTGGGCGCGCGGCGGGTGGACGAGGTCGCCGAACGGGTCGGCCTGACGTCGGCGATCCGGCGCCGGGCGGGCGGCTACTCGCTGGGCATGCGGCAGCGGCTGGGCATCGCGGCGGCGCTGCTCGGCGACCCGCCGGTGCTCGTGCTGGACGAACCGGTCAACGGCATGGACCCCGAGGGCATCCGGTGGGTGCGCGGTTTCCTGCGGTCGCTGGCCGCCGAGGGCCGGGCGGTGCTGGTGTCCAGCCACCTGATGAGCGAGCTCCAGGACACCGCCGAGCACGTGGTGATCGTCGGGCGGGGCAAGGTCATCGCCGACGTCGGGGTGGCCGAGCTGATCGAGGCGGCGTCCGGTGCGCGGGTCACGGTGCGCACCACCGCCCGCGCCGAGGCGACGACCGCGCTGGCACGGGCGGGCGCGACGGTCGCGGTCACCGGGGCGGACGCGCTCACCGTGTCGGGGCTGTCCGGTGAGCGGGTGGTGGCGCTGCTGGGCGAGGGCGCGGTGCCGTTCTCGGAGGTGTCGGCGCACCGCGCGTCCCTCGAAGAGGCCTACATGGAGCTGACCCGCGACGCGGTCGAGTTCCACGCGGCCGAGGGGGTGCGGTGAGCGGGTTCGGGCAGGCGCTGCGGGCCGAGTGGACGAAGCTGCGCACCGTGCGCGGCTGGGTGCTCGGCCTGGTCGCGGCGGCGCTGGTGATCGTGCTGATGGGGTTGTTCGCGGCGGCGGCGAGCAACTTCTCGTGCAGTGGACCGGGCGGCGAGCCGTGCGCGGGCGCGACGCCGCCGCTCGGGCCGGACGGCGAGCCGGTGGTGGACAACTTCTCGTTCGCGCACCGGGCGTTCACCGGTGACGGCAGCATCACCGCCCGCGTGACGTCGTTGGCGGCGGTGTCCTCTTTGGACGGTCAGCCGGACACGCGGCCGTGGACCAAGGGCGGGATCATCGTCAAGGAGAGCACCGCGCCGGGATCGCCGTACGCGGCGTTGACGCTGACCGGCGGGCACGGCGTGCGGTTGCAGCACAACTTCACCGGTGACGTGGCGGGCACGCTGCGCGCGACGCCGACGTGGCTGCGCCTGACCCGGTCGGGCGACACGATCACCGGCCACGAGTCACCGGACGGCGTGACCTGGCACCTGGTCGGCGCGGTGCGCCTGCCGGGGCTGCCGGCGACCGTGCGGGCCGGGTTGTTCGCGTCCTCGCCGCACCACGAGGTGATCACCGAGTCGTTCGCCGGCGCGAGCGGCACCAGCTTCCCGACGTCGGCGACGGCCGAGTTCGACCGGATCGACCTCCAGGGCTCGTGGCCGGACCGGACGTGGGCCGGTGCCGTCGTCGGCGACCTCGGTGGACGGGGCGGTGGCGCCGGGTCCGGGTTCGAGGAGACCTCCGACGGCGTCACGGTCCGCGGGTCCGGCGACATCGCGCCGGTGGTGGCCGGGCGCGGCGGCCTGGGCCGGACCGTCGAGGGCCGGCTGGTGGGCGCGTTCGCCGGGTTGATCGCGGTCATCGTGGTGGCGGCGACGTTCATGACGTCGGAGTACCGGCGGGGGCTGATCCGCACCAGCCTCGCCGCGAGCCCGCGCCGCGGCCGGGTGCTGGCGGCGAAGGCGGTGGTGATCGGCGCGGTCACGTTCGTCACCGGGCTGGCCGCCGCCCTGGTCGCGACACCGCTGGTGCGGGCGGTCGAGGCGGGCAAGGGGTTCTACGCGTTCCCCGTGCCGACCGCGACCGAGCTGCGGGTGCTCGTCGGCACGGCGGCGCTGCTGGCGGTGGCGGCGGTGTTCAGCCTGGCGGTCGGCACGGTGCTGCGGCGCAGCGCGGGCGCGGTGGCGGCGGTGATCGTGGCGATCGTGCTGCCGTACGTCCTGGCGATCGCGTCCGTGCTGCCGGTCGGACCGTCGGACTGGCTGCTGCGGGTCACGCCGGCGGCCGCGTTCGCGGTGCAGCAGAGCCTGCCGGAGTACCACCAGGTCACGGCCGCCTACGCGCCCGCCGACGGCTACTTCCCGTTGAGCCCGGCGGGCGGTTTCGCGGTGCTCTGCGGGTACACGGCGGTCGCGCTGGGCGTGGCGGTCCTCGTGCTGCGGCGGAGGGACGCGTGAAGGAGGCGCTGCACGTCGAGTGGACGAAGCTGCGCACGGTGGCGGGCACGGCGTGGCTGCTGGCCGCCGTGGTGCTGCTGACCGCGGCGGCGGGGGTCGCGGCGTCGGCCGCGTGCGCCGGCACCGGGTGCGGCGACCCGGTGAAGACGAGCCTGACCGGGGTCGTGTTCGGGCAGGCCGTGGTCGCCGTGCTGGCCGTGCTCGCGGTCGGCGGCGAGTACGGCACGGGGATGATCCGGGTGACGCTGGCCGCGCTGCCGCGCCGGTCCACCGTGCTGGCGGCGAAGGCGGCCGTGGTCGGCGCGCTGGTGCTGGCGGCGGGCGCGGTGGCGGTGCTGGTGGCGGTGCCGGTCGGGCGGGTGCTCCTGGCGGACGTCGCCGACGCGCCGGTCGACGGGGTGGTGGTGCGCGCGGCCGTCGGCTCGGTGCTCTACCTGGTGCTGGTCGGGCTGCTGAGCGTCGGCGTGGCCACCGCGGTGCGGGACGCGGCGGCGGCCATCGGGCTGGTGCTGGGCCTGCTGTACCTGTTCCCGGTCGTGGCCGCGGTGGTGTCCGACCCCGACTGGGTCCGCCGGTTGCAGCGGATCAGCCCGATGACGGCGGGGCTCGCGGTGCAGGCCACCACGAACCTCGACGCGCTGTCGATCAGCCCGTGGGCGGGGCTGGGCGTGCTGGGCCTGTGGGCGGCGGGTGCGCTGCTGGTCGGCGGCGTGCTGCTGCGGCTGCGTGACGCCTAGGGCTTCTTCGGCCTGGGCAGCAGCAGGTGCACGGCGAACCCCGCGAGGGTCGTCAGCACCACCTGGTAGAGGATCGAGAGCCGCGGGTCGCTCCCGACCGTGAACACCGCGTCCAGGCCGGTGGTCGCCACGCCGGCGAGGGTGAGCAGGCCGGTCACGTGCCAGCCGAAGAACCCGGCCGACCAGGCGACCAGGGGCCAGCGGTTGCGGTCGGGCCGGCGCAGCACCAGGTAGGTGGAGAACGCGGCGGCGGCGTTGAAGAGCACGCCGACGACCCGCATCTCGGCCAGGTCGCCGGACAGCAGCGTGGCGAGCGTCTGCGCGACCACGAGCGCGACCACCGACCAGCACCCGGCCCGAATCTTGTCCACGGGGCGGATGCTAGCGCCGGGCACCCCGATCCGGTCTCCGGGGCGTGATCACCCCCCTGTCCGGGACCTGACCGAACACGGCGTGCGGCCGGTGGGTGATCTATAGGCTGGCCCGATGCGCGTGCTGTTCACCTTCATCGGCGGGATCGGCCACTTCCGGCCTCTGGTGCCGCTCGCGTCGGCCGTGGTCGCGGCCGGGCACACCGTGGCGGTCGCGGCGGCGCCGGATCGGCACGAGGCGGTCGAGGCGGCCGGGTTCACGGCGGTCGCGGTGGGTGCGGGAGGCGCCGAGCGCGCGCAGGTCGGGCCGTTGCTCGTGCCCGACCGCGAGCGTGACGCCCAGGAGCTGCGGGACGGTTTCGCGCGGCGCGGCGCGGCCGGGCGGGTGCCGCTGTACCTGGACCTGTTCACGCGGTGGCGACCGGACGTGGTGGTGTGCGAGGAAGTCGACTTCGGCAGCGTGCTCGCGGCCGAGAAGCTCGGTCTGCCCCACGCCAACGCGCAGGTGATCGCCTCCGGCTCGTTCGTGCGGCCCGAGGTGGTCGGTGAGGCGCTGGGCGAGCTGCGCGCCGACCTCGGCCTGCCGCCCGACCCCGACCTGGTGATGCTGCGCCGGCACCTGGTGATCTCGCCGTTCCCGCCGAGCTTCCGCGACCCGGCGCACCCGCTGCCGAACACGGCGTTCCCGGTCCGGCCGCCGGTCGGGCCGGTGGGCCGGTCCGACCGGCCGACCGTCTACTTCACCCTCGGCACGGAGTTCAACACCGAGTCGGGCGACCTGTTCTCCCGCGTGCTGGCCGGGCTGGGCGACCTGCCGGTGGACGTGGTCGCGACCGTCGGCAAGCACGTCGACCCGGCGACGTTGGGCCCGCAACGGCCCGGTGTGCGCGTCGAGCGCTTCGTGCCGCAGGACGCCGTGCTGCCGCACTGCGACCTGGTGGTCTCGCACGGCGGGTCGGGCAGCGTCATCGGCGCGTTGGCGCACGGGTTGCCGACCGTGCTGCTGCCGCTGGGCGCGGACCAGCCGCAGAACGCCGAGCAGTGCGTGCGGCTGGGCGTGGGCCGGGAGCTGGACCCCGTCGCCGCCACGCCGCACGACGTGCGCACGGCGGTGGCGGAGGTGCTGGCGGACCCCGCGTACCGGCGGGCGGCCCTCCGCCTGCGGGCGGAGATGCTTGACCTGCCCGAGCCCGCGCGGGCCGTGCCGCTGCTGGAGCGACTCGCGACCTGACTACCCGTCGCGCTCGCGGTGGGCCGTCGGCACGATCAGGCCGGTCTCGTAGGCGACCACGACGGCCTGCGCGCGGCTGGACAGGCCGAGCTTGCCCATGGTGCGCTTGACGTGCGTCTTCACCGTCGCCTCGCTGAGCACCAGGCGTTGGGCGATCTGGCCGTTGGTCAGCCCGTTGCCGACCAGGCGCAGCACCTCGGTCTCCCGCGCGGTCAGCGCCGCGAGCTGCGGCGCGCCGACGGCGGTGGCCCGGTGGTGCTGGGCGTAGGTCTCGATCAGCCGGTGCGTGATGTGCGGCGCGACCAGGATGTCCCCCGCGTGGATGGTGCGGACGGCGGAGATGATCCGGTCCGGCGGGGTGTCCTTGACCAGGAACCCGGACGCGCCCTCGCCCAGCGCGGTGTAGACGTACTCGGGCAGGTCGAACGTGGTCAGCACGATGATCCGGGGCGGCTCGTCCCGGTGCGCGGCGAGGATCTCGCGGGTGGCCCCGATGCCGTCCAGCACGGGCATCCGGATGTCCATCAGGATCACGTCGGGCGAGGTCCGCGCCGCCGCCGCCACGGCCTGCTCACCGTCGGCGGCCTCGCCCACCACCTCGAAGCCCGGCGCGGCGGTGAACAGGGCGACCAGGCCCGCGCGGATGAGCGCCTGGTCGTCGGCCACGAGCACGCGGATGGTCACCTCGCCGCCACCTCGCCCATCGGCAGCCGCAGCACCACGCCGAACCCGCCGCCGGCGGTCGGTCCGGCGGTGAGCACGCCCCCGTACAGCTCGGCGCGCTCACGCATGCCGCGGATGCCGTGCGCCTGGTGGTCCGGGTCGCCCGGCCGCGCCGCCCGGCCGTCGTCGGTCACCTTGACCACCAGGGTCTGCTCCCCGTAGTCCACGTCGATCCGCGCCCGCGCCGGCCCGGCGTGCTTGAGCACGTTGGTCAACGACTCCTGCACCACCCGGTACGCGCACAGGTCCGGCCCCGGCTGGAGCTCGCGCGTTACGCCGGTGACCACCACGTCGACCGGCAGCCCCGCGCCGCGGGCCCGTTCGACCAGCCCGTCCAGCGCCGACAGGCCGGGTTGCGGCCGGTAGTCGTCGTCCGGGTCCACCCGCAGCACGTCCAGCAGGCGCCGCATCTCGGTCAACGCCTCGCGGCTCGTGTCGCCGACCGTGGTGATCGCCCGGCGCGCCGTCGCCAGGTCGGTGTCCAGCACGTACTGCGCCACGCCGGCCTGCAACGAGATCACCGACATGTGGTGGGCGACGATGTCGTGCAGCTCCCGCGCGATGCGCACCCGCTCGTCCGCGACCGCCCGCGCGGCCTGCTCGGCCAGCCGCTCGGCCCGGTGCGCCCACCGCCGCGTGCCCTCACCGAGCATCCACGCGCCGACCACGACCACCACCGACTGCGCCACCTCCGACCACGCGCCCACGGCGACCCGCAGGAACGCCAGGACCACGACCACCGTCGTCACCCCGAACACGACCGCGGCCACCAGCCGGGTCCGCAGGGTGGCCACGGTGAACATGCCGATCAGCACGCCGACGCCCCCGCTGGGCAGGCCGCCGAACTCCAGCAGGCTGTAGGCCGCCAGCGCGCCCAGCATGACCGCCATCGTGAGCACGGGCGCGAGCTGGCGCAGGGCGATCGGCACGACGGTGAGCGCGGCCAGCACGTGCGCCGCCCAGTTGTGCGCACCGCTCTGGTCCACCGCGGTCGCCACGGTCAACGTGGTCAGCACCGCCGCGAGCAGCAGGTCCAACCGGATCGGCTTGAGTGTCGCCAGCACCAGCCCAAGGTAGTGGCGCGACCCGTCCGCCGTCGCCACCCCGCGGGCGGATTCCGCGCTACCCCCACGGGGGTAGGACGGGATGCCATCACAGGGCGACGACGCGAGCACCGCGCGTGCCTACGGTTCGGTGACATGAAACGACTTCCTGCGGCCGTGGTGATCGCGGCGCTGACCCTGACCACGGCGGGCACGGCCCACGCCGAGCACCGCACCGACACCAGGACCCTCCAGCGGCACGCCGACGCGTTGCTCGTGCAGGGTGCACCGGGTGTGCTGGTCGAAGTGGACACACCACGCGGCGACGTGCGGGTGCGCAGCGGTTACGGCGACGTGGACCGGCGGACCCCCGTGCCGTGGCAGGCGAAGTTCCGCATCGGCAGCTACACCAAGACGTTCGTCGCCGCGACCGTGCTGCAACTGGTCGGCGAGGGCCGGCTGTCCCTCGAGGACACCGTCGAGGAGTGGCTGCCCGGTGTCGTCGCGGGCAACGGCAACGACGGTTCGAAGATCACCGTGCGGAACCTGTTGCAGCACACCGGCGGCCTCTACAACTACGTCGGCAAGATGCCGGAGCTGTTCCTGGAGCGGGAGTTCCCGAACGTCCGGTACCGGACCTACCAGCCGGAGCAGCTCGTGGCGCTGGCGATGCGGGAGAAGCCCGACTTCGCGCCGAACGAGCAGTGGCGCTACTCCAACACCGGCTACATCCTGGCCGGGATGATCATCGAACGCGTCACCGGCAACACCTGGCAGCACGAGGTGCGCGCCCGCATCGTGCGCCCCCTGGGCCTGCGCGACACCACCCTGCCCGGCACGTCGCCGTTCCTGCCGCGTCCCCATGCCACGGCCTACGAGCGGTTCCCGGAGAAGGGCCTGGAGGCCGACCCGAACGACCCGCGGTACGGCCGGGCGCTCGACGTGACGCAGTACAACCCGTCGTGGGGCGGGGCGGCCGGTGACATGATCAGCACCACCGAGGACGGCAACAAGTTCCTCAAGGCGCTGTTCGGCGGCAAGGTGCTGCGGCCGGCGCAGCTCGCCGAGATGACGAAGACGGTGCGCGCGCCCGACCTGGACGGCGGCTGGCCGGGCGCCGAGTACGGCCTGGGGATCATGTTCATCCCCAGCTCGTGCGGCGGCTACTGGTCGCACGGCGGCGACATCCCGGGTTTCCGGACCCGCAACGGCGTGACGCCGGACGGCAAGCGCAGCGTGATGGTGTCGATCAACACCGACTCGATGGTGCCCGAGCCCGGCGCGCCCAAGCCGGTCCGGGAGGTCACCGCGGACCTGGTCGAGCACGCGCTCTGCGGCGTGCGGTGATCTTCCGCGGCGGTAGGGCGTCCCGGTGGCGCCCTACCGCCCGGCCGCGTCCCGGACCAGCAGGGCCGCCTCGACCCGGTTGCGGCAGCCCAGCTTGGCCAGGGCGCGGCTCACGTACGTCTTGATGGTGGCCTCGCTCAGGTGCACGCGGCGGCCCACCTCGGCGTTCGACAGCCCTTCGGCAAGCAGGGCGACGATGTCGGACTCGCGGGGTGTGAGCGCGGCCAGCCGGCGTGCGGCGTCCTCGTGACGCCCGTCGCGGACCGCGACCATCCCGAGCACGTGCCGCGCCACGGCGGGCGACAGGTACGCCTCACCGGCGTGCACCGCCCGAACGGCCCGGATCAGCTCGTCCGGCGCGCAGTTCTTCAGCACGAACCCGTCGACACCCTGCCGCATCGCCCGGCGCACGTTCACCTCGTCGCCGAACGCGGTCAGCACCACCACCCGGGGTCCGCTCATCGCGGCTGCGGCGGCCAGGCCGTCCAGCACCGGCATGGCGAGGTCGAGCAACGCCACGTCCACGCGGTGGCGACGGGCGGCGTCCACGGCTTCCCGCCCGTCCGCGGCCACCGCGACCACGTCGAGGTCGTCCACCGATCCCAGCACCGCCCGGATGCCCGCGGTGATCAGCGGTTCGTCGTCGGCGATCAACACCTTGATCACGCGGCGGCCCCCACCCGGTCCACCGCGACCGGCAGCATCGCGACCACCCGGAACCCGTCCGCCTCCGCGCGCACGCGCAGCAGCCCGCCGGCCGCCCGAACCCGTTCGGCCAGCCCGGTCAACCCGGTTCCACCGGCGGTCCGCACCCCCGCGCCGCTCGCGTCGGCCACACCGGTCGGTGGGGCCGGCTTCGCCGCACCGGTCGGCGCGGTCGGGTCGGTCGGGTTGGTCACGCCGACCAGCAGTGCGTCGGGCTGCCAGGCCAGCGACACGACGACCGGGCGGCCGGGTGCGTGCCGCGCGGCGTTGGTCAGGCCTTCCTGCACGACCCGGTAGGCGGCGTGGCCCGCGTCCCGCGTGATCGGCCTGACCTCGCCCGACCGCTCGACCGTCACCGCGACACCGGCCCGGCGGAAGTCGGCCACCAGCCCGTCCACCCCGGCCAAGCCCGGCTCGTCGCGCAGGGCGGCCACGACGGCGTGCAGCTCGTCCACGGCGGTGCGGGCGGCGTGGGCGAGGTCGCGGGCCGCCGGGCGTTGGTCCGCCGGCAGCGGTGCCACCTCCAGGGCCGCGGCCTGCACCGACACCAGGCTGAGCCACCGGCCGAGCGAGTCGTGCATGTCCACCGCGATGCGCAGCCGTTCCCCCGTCCGCGCCAGCTCGGCCTGCCGGGTGGAGTGCACCCCGGCGGCCAGCGGCAACGCCACCAGCAGCGCCACCCGGGCCAGCGTGGGCCACGGGTCGGTCCCGAGCCGTGGCGTCAGGACGAGCGACAACACCGGGTAGGTGACCGCGGCGGCGGCGACCCAGGCCAGCTCACGACGGGATCCCACGCGTCGTCCGGTCTGGAAGCTCGTGCACGCCAGCAGCGCCAGCGAACCGCCCGTCACCAACGCCATCCCCACCGCCGCCGGGAACGCCACGAGCGGCCGGCGCGCGGCCAGGGCCAGGACCGCCGCCGTCACCGCGGCCACGACCCCCAGTCCCCCCACGCCGCTCAGCCACGCCGACCCGGTGTCGGCCACCACCACCGCGAGCAGCAGCGCAGTCCTCGCCATGGTCGCCACCCTAGCCATCCACTTTGGTGGACAGCCCGAGCGACGATCGCGAACAGCGCCCGGCCACCGCGACTCCCTAGCGTGGGTCGGGTGATCAAACTCCTGCTCCCACTGCTGCTCGTCGTGCCGCCACACGCCCACCAGCCGCACCGGGCGCTCGACTGGCAGCCGTGCCCCGGTGCCGGCGCGGTCGCCGAGTGCGCCGACCTGCCCGTGCCCGTGACCTCGTCCCGGACCATCACGCTGACGCTGGCCCGCCTGCCCGCGACCGGCCCGCGCCGGGGCTCGGTGCTGGTCAACTTCGGCGGGCCGCAAGGCGATCAGATCGCGATCCTGCGGTCCCGGCCGCAGGTCTTCGACCGGGTCCGCGAGTCGATGGACGTCGTCACGTGGGACCCGCGCGGCTACCCCGGCCTGAGCCGCCCCGCGCTGGCGTGCGACTGGTCGTTGCTGCGCACGCCCCGCTTCCCCGCCGACCAGGCCGGGTTCGACCGGCTCGTCGCGGCCAACCGCGAGCGCGGCGAGCGGTGCCGGGCCACCGACCCCGAGCTGTTCGACCGCATGGACTCCGGCAGCGACGCCCGTGACGTCGAGGCCATCCGGGTCGCGCTGGGCGAGCGGCGGGTGAACTTCATCGGCACCTCGTACGGCGGTGTGATCGCGCAGGCCTACGCGCGGCGGTACCCGCACCGGGTGCGCACGGTCTACGTCGACGGCACGGGGAACCACAGCACCCGTGACTGGGAACGGGAACTCGACGCCATCGCCCGGGACAACGAGGCGTTCGTCCGGCGGTTCCTGGACTGGGCCGGGGCGGACGTCGAGCGGCGCTGGCAGGCGTTGGTCGCCCGCGCCGACGCCGAACCGGTCCCGGCCCTCACCGCGAACACCGCCTACGACGGCACGCAGTTGCAGGCGCTCGCGTTCGGCAAGCTCCGGCGCCCGGCGCAGTGGGAGGAAGTCGTGCGGGCCATCGCGGCGGCCGAGGCGGGCGACGCGTCCGGTTTCGCACCCGCGGCGGGCCGTGACCCGAACCCCGGGCTGCCCGGCGGCGGTGTGAAGGAGTGCCTGGACTTCCCGCACGCGGACTTCCCGCGGGTCACGCGCACCGTCGAGCGGCTGCGGCGGATCGCGCCGAACACCGGCGCGTCGTTCCCCCTGGCCTGGCACCTGCCGCTGACGTGCACGGGTTGGCCGACGCGGACGGCCAACCCGCCCGCGCCGCTGCCGGTGGCGCTGCCGCCGTTCCTGGGTGCGGGCACCTGGCAGGACCACGCGGCCACGAAGCGGGTGACGGACCAGGTGCCGGGCAGCCGCACGATCTTCCACGACGGGCCCGGTCACAACCTGTTCGCGGGCATGATGAACGCGTGCGTGGTCGAGCACGTGAGCGCGTACGTCACCGAACGGCGGCTGCCACCCGCCGACGCCTCGTGCCCGTGACCGCGCCGACAGGCCATGATGTACGGCGTGGAGTCCACCCGTGTGGACCGCTGGCTGTGGGCGGTCCGGCTGACCAAGACCCGATCCGACGCGGCGGCGGCGTGCCGGGGCGGGCACGTGCGCGTCAACGACAAGCCGGCCAAGCCCGCCACGTCGGTGTCCCCTGGTGACGAAGTGCGTGCACGAGTGGGTGACACAACCCGGATCGTGGAAGTCGTCCGGGTGATCCAGAAACGCGTCGGCGCGGCGGACGCGGTCGGCTGCTTCCTCGACCGGACCCCGCCGCCGCCACCGCCGACCGAGGCCCCCGCGCCGGTCGCCCGGCGGGAACGCGGCGCGGGCCGGCCCACCAAGCGGGAACGGCGGGTGCTCGACAAGTTCCGCGGCGGGCAGTTCTGAGCGCACGGGTCCGGGTGGCGGTCCCGTGCACCCCTGGATGGCCCACCTGACCCTTGTTCCGTTCGGGTGAACCGAGCGATGTCCTCCTAACGGGGGATGGAGTCCAACCGATCAAGGAAAGGACGGCGTTCTCGCGTGAGCGGCCCGCACAGCCGCGGTGCGGTCGGGAGGTGCGGTGGCGCGCAAGCAGCGGGACGAGCGCAACGGGCGGGTCGGACTGGCCCGCTGGCGGCTGCGGGAGGGCGACTCGGCGGTGCTGGCGGGACGGTTGCCGGAGGCCGCCGACCTGTACGCGGTAGCCGCGTACGAGCTGGACGGCCTCGATCCCGGTGACCGTGAGGTCGCCACGCTGCTCGCGCACGCGTTGGCCGGTCACGGCCGGGTGGACGTGGAACTCGGCAACGCCCACCGCGCGCTGGAGACGTTGGCGAACGCTCTCGAGCTGGTCGAGCCGAACAGCGCGCTGCACGCCACGGTGCTTTGTTGTCGCGCGTGCGCGTTGCGGGACACGGGGGCGGTGGACGACGCGCTCCGGGCGTTCACCGCCGCGTTGGCGATCCAACGGCAGGCGGACCGGACCGGTGAGGCGGTGGTCGGGACGCTCACCGAGCTGTCGCGCACGCTCCGGTCGCGCGGCGAGGTGCGTGCCGCCGAGCGTGCCGCTCGCGAGGCGGTCGAGGTGGCGGAGCGGATCGAGCCGGGCGGGTTCGCCGCCGGGGTCGGCCACCACGTCCTGCGGCAGGCGTTGGACGACCTCGGCCGGGCGGGGGAGGCGGAGGTGCACCTGGCGCGCAGCATCGATCTGTTGCTGAGGCACGCGCCTGCCGCGGTGGTGACGGCCGACGCGGTGGACCGGTGGTGCGAGGCGGCGTTGTCGCGGGAGGGTGCGAACGACGCCCTGCCTTGCGTGGACCGGCAGTTGGCCGTGATCGAGCCCCGGGCACCGGGCGCGCCGGTGGTGGGGGTGTTGCGGTTGTGGCGCGGGATCGGCTTGGCCGCCCTCGGCTCCGACGAGGCGGACGCGGAGGCGTGGCGCGAGTTCGCGCACGCCGAACGCGTGCTGGCCGGCCACCCCGACCAGGCGGCGCGGGTCGCCCGGGTCCGAGCCGAACGCGCCGCACTGCTCTCCCGCCACGCCCGATGATCCGCGCCGCGATCGACCTCACCGCGTCCGGGGCACCGCGCCGCCCGCGCCAATTCCACCCGAGTACTACTCGTGCCACTTGTCCGCAACAACGAAACACCCATTCCACATGAGCGAACCTCATGATGCCGCCGGACGTTGCAATGCATTCGCCCAACCATTCAGAACCCCCCGACAGGCGACATATCGGACAGCGAACTGTCACCCACGGTAACCATCGTAGGCGAACATATTCCGCCTAGCACCGACTCGCGTCCGATAATTCCGCAGGCCTGCACCCGCTTTCGCAACTAAGGCTGTGACCTGGAGTAATATAACTGTAACACTGTCTCGATCACCGGCCGTGGCGATCGGGAACGACACCGGGCACTCGCATTACCGGCCATTCGGACCACTATTGGCGGAAGCCCGAAGCGACCTGGTACACCGGTATTGCCGACCCACTCGACCGAGTGTGTGATGAGCCCGAAATCGGGCACGGCGCGCAACGCACCGGGGAGTTCGCGCTGCCGAAAAACCGGCGGGCACAAAATCCATGGGGGAATGTCCAGTGAGCCTCGCGTCCCGAACGACCGGTTACTTCACCACGCCGCAGCACGAGCGGTTGCGCGCCGAGGTGCGCGCGTTCGCCGAGGCGGAGGTCGCGCCCGCGGTGGCGGGCATGGAGGAGTCCAAGGCCGTCCACACCGAGCTGTCCCGACTGATCGCGCGCCAGGGCTGGCTCGGCGTCACCGTCGACCCGGAGTACGGCGGCCTGGGCCTGGGCCACCTGGCCAAGACCATCATCATCGAGGAGCTGTCCCGCGTCAGCGGCGCGATGGGCGCGATGGTGCAGGCGTCCCAGCTCGGTGTCGCGAAGATCGTGCACTTCGGCAACGAGGAGCAGAAGCGGCACTGGTTGCCCCGGGTCGGCGACGGCCGGTGCCTGCCGACCATCGCGGTGACCGAGCCGGACGCGGGCGGGCACGTGCTCGGCATGTCCAGCACGGCGGAACGGGTCGGCGACGAGTACGTGCTCAACGGGCGCAAGGTGTTCGTGGGCAACAGCCACGTCGGCGACCTGCACGGGGTGGTGGTCCGCACCGGGCCCGGTTCCGGTGGGCTGTCCGCGTTCCTGGTGGAGTCGACCGCGCCGGGCTTCTCGCTCGCGCCGCACCGGCCCGCCATGGGCCTGCACGGCTTCAGCTTCGGCGAGCTGGTCTTCGAGGACTGCCGGGTGCCCGCGGCGAACCTGCTGGGCGCCGAGGGGGACGGCCTCGCCGTCGCGTACTCGTCCAGCGTCCTGTACGGGCGCCCCAACCTGACCGCGGTGTCGCTCGGCATCCACCGCGCGATCGTGGAGCAGACCGTCGAGTTCGCCCGCGCCCACCGGCGGTACGGCAAGCCGCTGGCCGAGCTGCCCACCGTGAAGCAGAAGCTGGGGCAGATGCAGTCCCAGCTCATGACCGCGCGCCTGGCCGCCTACTACGCCGCGCACCAGCTCGACCAGGGCGCGCCGTGCGACGCGGACCTGATCAGCGCCAAGCTGCTCAACGTCGAGTCCTCTTTGGACTCGGCACGCACGGCGATGGAGATCCACGCCGCGTACGGGCTCGACCCCGGCCGCACGGTCGAGCGCCTGCTGCGCGACGCGAACCACATCTACTCCCCCGCCGGCACGTCGGACATCCAGCGGCTGCGACTGGCCGAGGTGGCTCTGGGCACCTACCAGGACCAGTGGTCGGCGCGGCTGGCCGACAAGCTGCGCGCGAGCAGCGTCGCCCTCGATCGGGTCACGCTCGTGGCGGGCGAGCCGGCGAACCTGCCGCTCGGCGAACCCGCGGTCGCGGCGGCCCGCTAACGCGTCGACGCCGGGCCCTCCGCCGACCGGGGGGCCCGGCCACCGCGCGGCTCACCCAGCTTCACCGCCACCACGCCGCCGAGGATCGACGCGCCGCCGGCCAGTTGGACGGGACCGGGTGCTTCGCCGAGGAGCAGCCACGCGAACACCAGCGCCATCACGACCTCGGTCAACGCCACGAACGACGCCAGCCGCGAGCCCAGCCGCCTGGTCGCGGCGATGCCGGCGACGTACGCCAGGGCCGCCGTCACCACGCCCAGCGCGAGCAGCGGCGGCCACCACGCCACGGTGAACCCGTCGAACGCGACCGGCTCCGCCGACACCGAGAACCCGACGATCCCGACCGCGCCCGCGAGCACCAGCACGACGCCGCCCACCAGCAGCCCACCCGCGGCCAGCACCACGCCCGGCAGCCCGTCCGCGTCCCGCGCGTTGAGCACGAAGTACACCGCCGCGCCCACCATCGCGGCCAACGCCCACAGCACGCCGACGGCGCTGACCCGCGCACCGGACACCACGTCGAGCACCAGCAGCAACCCGAGCAGGCCCAGCACGCCGCCGAGCGCGGTCAGCCGGGTCGGTCGCTGACCGTGCCGCAGCCACAGCCAGCCGACCACGGCCACCGGCGCGGTGTACTCGACCAGCAGGGCGACCCCGACCTCCATGTGCGCCACGGCGTTGAAGAAGGCGAGCTGGCAGCCCGCGACCGCGACCAGCCCGTAGGCCGTGATCAACGGCGCGGTCCGGCGCAGCAGGGACCACCGGCCGCGCAGCGCGACGGCCGCGATCGGCGTCAGCACGGCGGCGGCCAACAGCACCCGGGCCGCCACCGCGGCCGCCGACGACCAGCCCGCGTCCATCAGCCCGCGCGCCAGCGGTCCGGACAACCCGAAGGACGACGCCGACAGCAGTGCGAAGCCCAACCCGGCCCGCACCCGCCCGCCCACCTGCGTGTCATGTGTCATTGTCGCCATGACCCATGACGCTATGGACCGGGTCGGTAATCTGTCAACATGGTTTTCACCCATGACACGACGGCGTCGCTGATCGCCGCGGTCGCCCTGGTGAACTCGGCCGAAGAGCCGGACACGATGACCGACCCGGACCGGCTCGACGCGTTCTTCGCCGAGCACGGCTACACCGGCTCGCACACCCGCGACGAGGCCGAGCTGGCGGCCGTCCGAGCGCTGCGCGCCCCGCTGCGCCGGCTGCTGACCAGCGACCGCGACACCGCCGTGGCGCTGGTGAACGACGTGCTGGCCCGGCACCGGGCGGTGCCGCAACTCGTGCGGCACGACGGGTTCGACTACCACCTGCACGCCACCGACCCCGCCGCGCCGCTCGCCGACCGGATCGAGGTGGAGACCGCGATGGCGATGGTCGACGTGATCCGCGCCGACGAGCTGAGCCGCCTGTCGGTGTGCGCGGACGACACGTGCGGCGGGCTCGTGCTCGACCTGTCCCGCAACCGCTCGCGCCGCTACTGCAGCACGGCGTGCGGCAACCGGATCGCCGTCGCGGCCTACCGCGCCCGCAAGGGCTGAACCCCCTCACCCGACGACCGCCGACGAAGGGAGCGCCAGTCGACCCCGGTGAGCCACATCACCCGGATGGCGGCCACGCGGCCGGACTGATAATGATTACCATTCCCTCAGTCCCCGGTCCGACGCCCCTTCGGAGGAGCACGCGTGGCGCACTTGTTGATGATCGAGAGCTGGGTGGGCGCGATGAGTTCGTTGCTGCCACGGGCGATCCACGAGTCCGGCCACCGGTTCACCTTCCTCACCCGGGACCTGCGGCACTACCTGCGCGCCGCGCCCGCGCACCCGCACCCGTTGCTGGCGGCGGACAACGTGCTCACCGCGGAGACCAACGACGTGCCCGCGCTGCTGTCCTACGCGGAGCGGTTGCACGGCGTGCTGGCGTTCGACGGCGTGATCTCCTCGTGCGACTACTACCTGTCCACGGTCGCCGCCGTCGCCGCCCACCTCGGCCTGCCCGGACCGGACCCGCTGGCCGTCGAACGCGCCTACCGCAAGGACCTCACGCGCACGACCACCTCGGCGGCGGGCGTGCCCGGTCCCCGGTTCGCGCTGACCCGGGACTGGCCCGCCACCGCGAAGGCCGCCGCCGAGCTGGGTTACCCGCTGGTGGTCAAGCCGGTCGACCTGTGCGCGGGGATGCACGTGCGGGAGGTGCGCGACGAGGCCGCGCTGCGCGAGGCGTACCAGGCGCTGGAAGCGTTCCCGGTCAACGCGCGCGGCCAGGAGCGGGTGCCGACCGTGCTGCTGGAGGAGCTGCTCGTCGGCCCCGAGGTGAGCGTCGAGACGGTGACGGCGGCCGGGACGACCTACGTGATCGGGGTGACCGACAAGAGCCTGGCCGGGCGGCCGTGGTTCGTGGAGAGCGGCCACATGTTCCCGGCGGCGTTGAGCGATGCCGACCGCGGCGCGGCCGTGGACACCGCCGTGAGCGCGATCGAAGCGCTGGGCCTGGACCACGCCGTCGCGCACACCGAGGTCAAGCTGACCGCCGACGGCCCCCGCCTGATCGAGGTCAACCCGCGCCCGGCGGGCAACCGGATCACCGAGCTGGTCCGCCGGGTGACCGGGATCGACCTGCCTTCGGTGTTCGCCGACCTCGCCGTGGGCCGTCAGCCGGACCTGCGCGCCCGGGAGACGGGTGTGGGCAGTGCCGCCATCTCGTTCCTGCTGCCGCCGCGCGCCGGTGTGGTGGCCGGGATCGACGGCGTCGAGGCCTTGGCCGCCGACCCGGAGGTGGTCGACTGGGCCGCCAAGCCCGCGGGCCACCGCGCCGGCGAGCCGACCAGCAACAACAGCTACCTCGGGCACGTCATGGTGACGTCGCCGGACGGTGACGCGCGCACCCGCGCCGAGCGGGTCGTCGGCGCGCTGGACGTGCGCTACGCGGAGCCCGTCGCGTGACCGCGCGACCGGACCGACCCGCCGCCCCGCCGGACGCGCACCACGTGGGACCTGTCGCACCACCGAACCGACCCGCTCGCACGCCGCACCTCCGCCACGCCGGAGGTGGCGCGTGACCGCGCAAGCCGACCGACGCCCCCTGTCCGGCGTCACGGAGCTCATCGCGCTCGCCCGCGCCGGAGCCATGGGGCCCGACCCGGCCGAGGCGGAGGTCAGCGTCGCCTTCACCACGAGGCAGGGCGCGCGGCACGTGTCGCGGGGGCGGGCGTACCGCAACACGGTGATCAGCGTCCGCATCGGCGACGCGGTCGGCTCGTGCGCGGTCGAACCCGACGGCGCGGACGACGCGAGCGTGACCGACTGCGTCGGCGAGAGCGCCGCGGACCTGCTCGGCCACCCCGACCCCGCCATCCGGACCGCCGTGCTGGACGCGTACCTGATGCACGCGCACCCGCACCACCTCTCCGCCGCGCGGCACGTCGTGATCGGCGCGGGCGACTCGCTGGCCAAGTCGATGGCCCGCGCGTCGGCCGTGGTCGACCTGCTGGACGCCCGGCCGGGGCAGCGGGTGCTGGTCGTCGGGGTGGTGAACTCGCTGCTGCACCACCTGCGCGACCGCGGCCTGCGCTACGTGCCGTGCGACCTCAAGGGCGGGCGCACCGAGTGGGGCGAGCCGATCGTGACCGACGCGCTCGCCGCCGTCGCCGACTGTGACCTGGTGCTGGCCTCCGGCATGACGGTCGGCAACGGCAGCTTCGAGCCGCTGCTGCGCACGTCCGTCGCGGCCGACCGGCCGCTGGTGGTGTTCGCCCAGACCGCGAGCGCGATCGTGCCGTGGTTCCTCGGGTCGGGTGTCACGGCGGTGTCGGCCGAGCCGTTCCCGTTCTTCTGGCTGCACGGCGGCCCGACCACGTTGCACCTCTACCGAGCCTCCCCCACCGGACGGGCCCGGTGACCGCGCTGTCCCGAGTGGGCGTCCGCAACCCCCACCTGTTCGACCTGCTCGGCAACACCCCGGTCGCCCGCATCGACACGCCGCTGCCGCACCGGCACGGCGGGTTCTGGGCGAAGCTGGAGTGCCTGGGCGCGGGCGGGATGAAGGCCCGATCGGCGGTCGCCATGCTGGTGGCCGCGCGGGAACGCGGCGAGCTGCGCCCCGGCGCGGTCGTCGTGGAGTCGACCAGCGGCACGCTCGGCCTCGGCCTGGCGTTCGCGGGCCAGGCGCTGGGCCACCCGGTGGTCCTGGTGGTCGACCACGAGCTGGAGCCGTCGATGCGCGCGTTGCTGCGGGCGCACGGCGCGCGGCTGGAGGTCGTGGACCGGCCGCACCCGACCGGCGGCTGGCAGCAGG
This sequence comes from Saccharothrix saharensis, assembly GCF_006716745.1. NCBI lineage: Bacteria > Bacillati > Actinomycetota > Actinomycetes > Pseudonocardiales > Pseudonocardiaceae > Saccharothrix > Saccharothrix saharensis. The sequence goes on from NZ_VFPP01000001.1 coordinate 2,559,212, forward strand.
CCAGGCTGGACCGGCTGCACGCCCTGCTGCGCGGGCTGCCCGGCGCGTACTGGCCCGACCAGTACAACAACCCCGACAACCCCGCCGGGTACGCGGGGCTGGCCCGTGAGCTGGCCGCCCAGCTCGACCACGCCGACGTGCTGGTGTGCAGCGTCGGCACGGGCGGGCACAGCACCGGTGTCGTGACGGCGCTGCGCCGGCACTGGCCGGACGTGCGGCTCATCGGCGTGGACACGGTCGGCTCGACCATCTTCGGCCAGCCCGCCCGCCCCCGGGTCATGCGCGGGCTGGGCAGCAGCATCCACCCGCGCAACGTCGCCTACGAGCTGTTCGACGAGGTGCACTGGCTCGGCCCGGTGGAGGTGGTGGACGCGTGCCGCCGGCTGGCGCGGGACTGCTTCGTCACCGGCGGCTGGAGCACCGGCGCGGTGGCCCTGGTGTCGTCGTGGGTGGCGCGCGTCGAACCGGGCGCGACCGTCGTGACGATCTTCCCCGACGGCCCGCACCGCTACCTCGGCACGATCTTCGACGACGACTTCTGCCGCTCGCGGGGGCTGTTGGGCACGCCCGAGGACCGACCGGTGGAGATCGCCGACACCGCCGAGGTCGAGGTCACCAGCTGGGCCCGGTGCCGCACGGTGCACGCGCCCGAGGCCGTCGGGGTGCCGGCGTGAAGCTCGACTGGACGGTGTACGGGCTGCACCTGCGGTCGCCGCTGCGGATCTCGCGGTCGGTGATGGCGCGGCGGGACGCGGTGCGCGTGGTCCTGGAGGCCGACGGGGTCCGCGGCCACGGCGAGGTCGTGACCAGCCAGTACTACGGGCTGGACGTGGAGCGGATCACCGGGCTGCTGCACGACCTCGCGCCCGTGGTCGCCTCCTGCGCGGATCCGGGCGAGCTGCGGGCACTCCTGCCCGAGCTGCCGCCGGGCGTGCTCGCCGCCGTGGACGCCGCGCTGCACGACCTCGAAGCGCTGCGCGCGGGCGTGCCGGTGCACGCGGCCCTGGGCATTCCGCAGTGGACGGACGTGCCGACGGCGTACACGATCGGCATCGGCTCGGTGCGCGACGCGGCCACCGAAGCCGCCGCGTTGGCCGCGCGCGGGTTCCGCGTGCTGAAGGTCAAGGTCGGCGCGGAGGACGACGTGGCCCGGGTCGAAGCGGTCCGGGCCGCCGCGCCCGACGCCCGGCTCGTCCTCGACCCCAACGGCGGCTGGACCGCCGAGCGGGCCGTGCGGGTGGTCGACCGGCTCACCGGTGTCGACGCCTTGGAGCAGCCGATCCCGCCGGGTCGGTGGGACGAGCTGGCGTGGCTGCGCGAGCGGTGCCCGGTGCCGTTGATCGCGGACGAGGACGCCGCCACGGTCGCCGACGTGCGGGCGCTGGCGGACCTGGTCGACGGGGTGAACGTCAAGCTGGCCAAGTGCGGCGGCCTCACCGCGGCGCGCGAGGTCGTCGACGTCGCGCGGGCGTGCGGCCTGGACGTGATGCTGGGCTGCCTGGTGGCCAGCTCGTTGGGCATCGCGCCCGCCGTGCACCTCACCGGTCACGCGCGGTGGGTCGACCTGGACGGCCACCTGCTGCTGGCCGACGACCCGTGGACGGGCATCGGCGGCGAGGACGGCACGCTGCGGCTGACCGGCGTGCCGGGGCTCGGCGTGGTGGCCCGATGAGGCGCTTCCCGCTGTCGGTGCGCCTGCTGCTGGTCAACCAGTTCGGCGTGAACACCGGCTTCTACCTGCTCATCCCCTACCTGGCCACGCACCTGGGCGACCTGGGGCTGTCCGTGGCGACCATCGGCGCGGTCCTGGGCGTGCGGACGTTGAGCCAGCAGGGGCTGTTCCTGTTCGGCGGCACGGCGTCCGACCGGCTCGGGCCGCGCCGGGTCATCATCGCGGGCTGCGCGGTCCGGGCCGTCGGGTTCGGCCTGTTCGCGGCGGGCGAGTCGGTGGCGGTCCTGCTGGCCGCGTCCGTCCTCAGCGGGCTGGCGGGCGCGTTGTTCAACCCGGCCGTGCGCGCCTACATCGCCGAGGAGTCCGAGGACCGGGCCGGCGCGTTCGCGCTGTTCAACGCCTACGGGCAGGCGGGCGCGCTGGCCGGGCCGCTGCTGGGCGGCCTGCTGCTGCTGTGGGACTTCCGGCTCGCGGCGCTGGTCGCGGCCGGCATCTTCGCCGCGCTCACGGTCGCGCAGGCCGCGGTGCTGCCCGACCGGCCGGTGGCGCCGCACCGGGGCACGGTGCTGGACGACTGGCGCGAGTGCCTGACCGACCGGCGGTTCCTGGCGTTCACCGGCGCGTTGACGGGCGTGTTCGTGTTGCAGAACCAGCTCTACCTGGTGCTGCCGCTGGAGGCGCGACGGCTGAGCGGGTCGTCGTTCGCGGTCGCCGCGGTGTTCCTGGTGTCGACCGCCGCGACCCTGCTGTTCCAGGTGCGCGTGACCCGGGCGCTGGAACGGTTCGCGCGCGGGCGGGCCATCGCGCTCGGCACCGCGGTGATGGGGCTGGGTTTCGTCGCCACGGCGGTGAGCCACCTGGGGTCGCTCGGCGGCATCGCGCCGGTGCTCGTCGCGACGCTGCTGCTGTCGCTCGGCGTGATGATCTCGCAGCCGTTCGTCTACGAGTTGATCCCCGCGTTCGGCCGCGCCGGGTTGGCCGGCACCTACTTCGGCGTGTTCTACCTGGCCTCCGGCCTCGCCGCGGCGCTGGGGAACGCGGCGATCGGCTGGGTGTTCGGCCGGTCGGCCCCGGCCGCGTCGCTGCTGTGCGTGGCGGTCGGGCTCGGCTGCGCGGCGGCCGTGGCCTGGCTGCACCGGCGTGGCGTGCTGACCGTGAACCGAGAGGTGGCCACATGAGCGAGAACCTGCTGACCGACAACCCCGGCCTGTACGAGCAGCAGTTCCCCGACCCGGACCACGTCGCCGCCCGCTTCACGCACGACGTCGTGACGCGGTTCGGCGGGGGCCGGGCCCTGCTGGACGTCGGCTGCGGCACCGGCCGCGACGCCGGTCACCTGGCGAGCCTCGGGTACGACGTGGTCGGCCTGGACAGCTCCGAGCGGATGGTCCGGCACGCCCGCGCGCACCACCCCGCGGTCGGGTTCGTGCTCGGCGACATGCGGACGTTCGACCTCGGCCGCCGCTTCGACGTGATCACGTGCCTGGACAGCGCGCTGCTGTACTGCCACACGAACGCCGACCTCACCGCGTTCCTCGACCGCTGCCGCGCACACCTCGAACCCGGTGGACTGCTGGTGGCGGAGATGCGCAACGGCGCGTTCTTCCTCGGCAGCACCGAGCTCCTCGACGGCGTCCGCACCCGCACGGTCGTCTGGGAAGGCGTGTCCTACACCTCGCACACCAGGCTCTGGATCGACCACGCGGCCCAACTGCTGCGCCGCCGGCGCGAGTGGTGGTGGCCCGGCGCGCAGCCGCTCGTGCAGCGCTCGGCGTGGCGGCTGCTGTTCCCGCAGGAACTGCGGCACTTCCTCGACCACGCCGGGTTCGACGTGCTCGCCCTGTTCGACTCGCCGGGGCCGCGCACCGAACCCCCCTGGGCACCGGACGAGCCGTGGACGGCCGACGCCGGGTTGAGCGAGGCCCTGTCCGGAGACCGCCTGCACCTCGTCGCGCGCCTGCGCCCCTGAAAGGAACACCATGCACCCCCTCAACCGCCGCGGTTTCCTCGGCCTCACCGCCGGCCTCTCGATCGCCGCCCTCACCGGCTGCGGCACGCAGACCCCGACCTCCGCCGCGTCCGCCCCCCGCGACGGCGGACGGCTGCGCGCCGCGTTCGCGGGCGGCGGGGCCAAGGAGGTGCTGGACCCGCACCTGGCCAACCTGTTCGTGGAGGCCGCCCGGTCCAAGGCGCTGTACGACAAGCTCGCCGACCTCGGCCCGGACGTCTCCGCCCAGCCCAGACTCGCCGAGAAGTGGGAACCCGACGCCACCCTGACCCGCTGGCGCATCACCCTGCGGCAGGCGACGTTCCACGACGGCCGGCCCGTGCGCGCGGAGGACGTGCTGGCCAGCTACGCCCGCATCCTCGACCCGAACCGCGCGTTCCGGGCCAAGTCCAGCCTCGCCGTGATCGACCTGGCGAACAGCCGCGCGGTGGACGAGCGGACGGTGGAGTTCGCGCTGCAGCGGCCGTTCGTGGAGTTCCCGAACGTGCTGGCCGCGTTCGGCGCGTACGTCGTGCCCGCGGGCACCGAGGACTTCACCAGCCCGGTCGGCTCCGGCCCGTTCCGCTTCGTGTCGTTCGAACCCGGCAAGTCGGTGCTGCTCAAGCGGCACGGCGAGTACTGGGAGGGGGCGCCGCACCTGGACGAGCTGGAGTTCGTGATCGCCAACGAGGAGTCGGCGCGGACCAACGCGCTGCTCGGCGGCCAGGTCGAGTACGCGCACGACCTCACGCCGACCACCGCGCGCGGCCACGAGGCCGGCGGCCGGATGGCGATCCACCGCGCGCCCAACAGCGCCGTGCAGGCGTTCGCGATGAAGCTGGACCGGCCGCCGTTCGACAACCGGGACCTGCGCGAGGCGTTGTTCCTGCTGGCCGACCGGCCGCAGCTGGTCGAGTCGGTGCTCGCGGGCAGCGGGCAGGTGGGCAACGACCTGTTCGGCAAGGGCTACCAGCACTACGCCGACGACATCCCGCAGCGCACCCGCGACCTGGACAGGGCGAAGTTCCTGATCCGCCGGGCGGGCGCGGAAGGCCTGACGGTCAAGCTGGACACCTCCACCGCCGCGGCGGGCATGGTCGAGGCCGCGACGGTGTTCGCCGACCAGGTCAAGGGCTCGGGACTGACCATCGAGGTGGTCACCGGCAACAAGGACAGCTACTGGTCCGACACGCTCAAGAACGGCTCGCTGTCGAGCTTCCGGTCCGGCGCGATGCCGATCGAGACCCACGTCGCGCAACGGCTGCTCAGCGGTTCGGGCACCAACGTGACCAAGTGGGCCCGGCCGGAGTTCGACGCCCTGTACGACCGGGCCGTGTCCACCGTGGACGCCGGGCGGCGCGATGAGGTGTACCGGGAGATGCAGCGCTCCCTGCACGCCGAGGGCGGCTACCTGATGTGGGGCTTCGCGGACTGGATCGTGGGCGCGGCCCCGAACGTCGGCGGCATCTCCACCGCGCCCGCGAACACGCTGGACTGGGCGCGGTTCGACAAGGTGTGGTTGGGGTGAGCCTGCGCCGGTACGCCGCCCGACGGCTGGCCCTGGGCCTGGTCCAGGTGCTCGCCGTCGTCACGGTGGTGTTCCTGCTGGTGCAGGCGCTGCCCGGGGACGCGGCGGTGGCGCTGGCGGGAGACAACCCGGACCCGAAGCGGATCGAGCAGATCCGGGTCGCGATGGGGCTGGACCGGCCACCGCTGGAGCGGTTCGGCGACTGGGTCGCGGGGTTGGCGCGCGGTGACTTCGGCGTGTCGCTGATCTCCGGTCGGCCGGTGGTCGAGTTCCTGCACGACGGGCTGGGGCCCACGCTGGTGCTGGCGGCGCTCGCCCTGGTGCTGCTGATCCCGTTGTCGGTGCTGCTGGGCGTGCTGGCGGCGTTGCGCGAGGGCGGGCCGCTGGACCGGGCCGTCACGACGGTCACCGTGGGCCTGCACTCCATCCCGGAGTTCGCGCTGGCCGTGGTGCTGATCGCGCTGTTCGGGGTGCAGTTGCGGTGGCTGCCGCCCACGGCGGTGGGCGCGGACCTGCTCGGGCAGCCTGCCGTGCTGGTGCTGCCGCTGGTGGTGCTGGTGGCGCGGCCGCTGTGCTCGATCAGCAGGCTGGTCCGCGCCGGGATGATCGACGCGCTGGCGTCGGACCACGTCCGGCACGCGCGGCGGCTCGGCATCGGCGTGACGCGGGTCCGGTTCGCGCACGCGCTGCCGACCGCGCTGGCGCCCGCCGTGCAGCAGGTGGCGCGGACCACCGACTGGCTGCTGGGCGGCGTGATCGTGGTCGAGGCGGTGTTCGTCATCCCCGGCCTGGGCACGATCCTGGTGGACGCCGTCGCGGGTCGCGACCTGCCGGTGGTGCAGGGGCTGGCGGTGGTGTTCGCGGTGACCACGGTCGTGGTGAACCTGGTCGCCGACCTGCTGGTGTTCCGGCTCGCCCCGCGATCGGTGGCGATCGCGTGAGGGGCGTCGGCTGGCTGCTCGTGCTGGTGCCGCTGGCACTGGCGCTGCTGGGGCCGCTGTTCGTGCCGGACGAGCTGACGCGCGGCGCGCCGTTCGTGGCGAACTCGTCGCTGGGCACCGACTTCGTCGGCCGGGACGTGTGGCACCAGGTGCTCGCGGGCGGGCAGACCGTGGTGCTGGTCGCGGTGCTGGCCACGGTGGTGTCGTACTCGGCGGGCGTGCCGTGGGGCGTGGTCGCCGCGATGACCCGCCTGCGGGTCGTGGACGAGGTGCTGATGCGGCCGCTGGACCTGCTCCTGGCCGTGCCGTCGCTGCTGGTGCTGATCCTGGTGGCGGCCATCGCCGGGCCCGGGCTGCCGGTGCTCGTCGGCGTGGTGGCGCTGGTCAACTTCCCCGACGTGGCGCGGATCTCGCGGGCCGCCGCGCTGGAGATCGCCGGACGTCCGGCGCTGGAGGCGATGCGGTTGCAGGGCGAGACGTGGTGGCGGACGTCGGTCGTCTACACGGGACGGTCGATGCTGCGGACGCTGGCCGCCGACTCGGGCGTGCGGCTGACCGGCGCGCTGTACCTGGTCGCGTCGGCCAGCTTCCTCGGCGTCGGCGTCGCGCCGGACGCCGCCGACTGGGCCGTCATGGTCGACCGCAACCGGGTGGGGCTGTTCCTCCAGCCGTGGGCGGTGGTGGTGCCCGCGCTGCTGATCGTCGCGTTGTCGGTGGGGCTGAACCTGGTGTTCGACCGGGCGTTGCGGGCGGAGGCGCGGACGTGACGACCGTGGTGCACGTCGAGGACCTGCGCGCGGTCGCCGGGACGCACGCGCTGGTCGACGGCGTCAGCTTCGCGTTGGCCGCCGGGCAGGTGGTCGCGCTGGTCGGCGCGTCCGGCAGCGGCAAGACCACCACGGGGCTCGCGCTGCTCGGCGAGCACGCGCCGGGCGTGTCGGTGAGCGGGCGGGTCACCGTGACCGGCCGGGTCGGGTTCGTGCCGCAGCAGCCGTCGGCGGCGCTGAACCCGGTGCGGCGGCTCGGCGGCGTGTTCCGGGAGATCGCCGCGCTGCACCCCGGCGACCGCGACGCGCTGATCACGACCGCGCTGCGCCGGGCCCGCGTGCCGGTGGAGCTGCTGCGCCGGTACCCGCACGAGCTGTCCGGCGGTCAGCAGCAGCGGGTGGTGCTGGCGCAGGCCCTGGTGGGCGACCCGGCCGTGCTGGTCGCCGACGAGCCGACCACCGGGCAGGACCCGATCACCCGGGCCGAGGTGGTGGACGAGCTGGCGTCGGTCGTGGCGCAGGGCGTGGCGCTGGTGCTGCTCACGCACGACCTGGACGTGGTGCGCGCGTTGGCCGACGAGGTCGTGGTGCTGCGGTCGGGTCGGGTCGTGGAGGCGGGCCCGGTGGCCGACGTGCTCGACCGGCCGCGGTCGGACTACACCGCCGCGCTGGTCGCGGCACAGCCCCGGGTCACCGTGCCCGACGGGCGCCCGGCCGTCGCACCCCGGCTGGAGACGCGGGCGCTGACCGCGCGGCACCGCGCCACGACCGTGCTGCACGACGTGGACGTGCGGGTGGGCGCGGGCGAGTGCCTGGCCGTCGTGGGCCGGTCCGGGAGCGGCAAGACCACGCTCGCCCGGTGCGTCGCCGGGCTGCACGCCGGGTTCACCGGCGACGTGCTGCTCGACGGCCGCCCGCTGCCGCGGTCGTTGCGCCGCCGGTCCCGGTCCGAGCTGGCCGCGGTGCAGTACGTGTTCCAGGACCCCCGCGCGTCGTTCGACGCCTACCGCACCGTGCTCGACCAGGTCAGCCGTACCGCCGTGCGGCTCGGCGGCGTCACCGACGCGCGTGCGGCGGCGTTGGCGGAGCTGGCGGCCGTGGGGCTGGACGAGGCGACCGCGACCCGCCGGCCCGCCGCGCTGTCCGGCGGCGAGCTGCAACGCGCCGCGCTGGTGCGCGCCCTGCTGGCCCGGCCCGACGTGCTGGTGTGCGACGAGATCACGGCCGGGCTGGACACCCTGACCCAGGCGAGCCTGCTCGACCAGCTCGCCGCGCTGACCTGCACCGTGGTGCTGATCAGCCACGACCTGGCCGTCGTCGCCCGGCTGGCCGACCGCGTCGCCGTGCTGCACCAGGGGCGCGTCGTCGAGCACGGCCCGGCGGGCGACGTCCTGGGCTCCCCCACCCACCCGGTCACCATCGGCCTGCTGGGCCGCTCGATGGAAGGAACAGAGGAGAAGAAGACATGACCCCCTACCACCGCGAAGTGGGGCCGTACGAGGTCCGCCGCGCGCGCGAGTCCGATCTGGACGGTGCCCGCAGCGTCATGCTGGACACGTTCTACCAGGAGTTCGGCTACGGTTACCGGCCCGAGTGGCACCGGGACGTGGTCGACCTCGAAGGCGCCTACCTGCGTCCCGAGCGGCACGCGTTGTTCGTCGCGGTCAAGGGCGACGAGGTGGTGGCCACCACCGGCGTGCGCGCCACCGCGCCCGCCAGCCCGCCGCACCCCGCCTGGCTGGCCGCCCGGTACCCCGACGGCGTGACGGCGCAGTTGTTCCGGGTGTACGTGCGGCCGGACCACCGCCGGGCCGGGTTGGCGCGGGCGCTGGTCGGGATGGCCACCGGATTCGTCGCCGCGACGCCGGGTTACGAACGGCTGTACCTGCACACCGACACCCGGATCGCCGGGGCCGAGCCGTTCTGGCGGTCCGTGGCGGAGGAGGTGCACGACGCCCGTGACGGCGACCCGATTACCTTCCAGACCGTCCACTTCGAGATCCCGCTGCCGCGCTGAGCACCGCGCCCGGCCACCTCACCGGCGGAGCAGGTCCGCCAACGACGTGGCCGGGCGCCCGGTGAGCGCGGGCACCGCGTCGCTCACCCCGTCCAGCTCGCCGCGGGCGATGGCGGTGTAGGTGGAGACCCAGGCGTCGAGCTGCCAGTCCGGCGCGCCGTACTTCGCGCGGGAGCGGTAGGCCTCCTCCACCGTCTCCGGGTGGTAGGTGATCGTGCGGCCGGTGGCGTCCGACAGCACGGCCGCGATGTCGCGCAACGTCAGCGCTTGCGGCCCGGTGAGGTCGTACGTGCGGCCCGCGTGCGGCCCCGGATCGGTGAGCACGGCGGTGGCGGCGTCGGCGATGTCGTCCTGCGCCACGACGGCCGCCCGCCCGTCGCCGGCGGGACCGCGCAGCACGTCGTCGTCCCCGACCATGCCGGGCAGGAAGTCGGCGTAGAGGTTGTCCCGCAGGAACGTGAACGCCATTCCGCTCGCGCGGATGTGCTGCTCGGTGGCGTGGTGGTCGCGCGCGAGCGTGAACGTGGCGTCCGCGGCGGCCCCGGCGAACGAGGTGTAGACGAGGTGGGACACCCCGGCGTCCGCCGCGGCGTCGACGAAGGCCCGGTGCTGGTCGACGCGGTCCACCGACTCGGCCGCCGAGACCATGAGGACGACCGGGATGCCCTCCAGGGCGCGGCGAACGGCGTCGCGGTCGGCGAACGCGGCTCGCGCCACGGTCGCGTCGGGCAGGTCCGGCGCCCGCGACGGGTCCCGGACGAGGAGCAGTGGGGCGTGCCCGGCGTCGGCGAGGCGGCGGGCGACGCGGCCACCGATGTTCCCGGTGGCGCCGGTGACGGCGAGCGACGGCATGCGGCGTGGTCCTCTCGGCTGGTCGCGCCGAGTCTCCCACCCCCGGCTCGCGGTCGGCCATTCGACCGCGTGCGGGCGCGCCGGCCCCAGCGCGCCCGCACCGCCGTCACCAGTGCAGGTCCGGCAGTTCCGCGATCCGGATGAGGTCCGCCTCGGTCAGGAGCGGGCTCGGCCGGGTCGGGCGGTCGGGCCCGGTGCCGTCGTCGGCGCCGTTGGCGGTGTGAACGCCGATCCGGCTGCCGTCGGCCGCCTTCGCGTGCAGTGAGAGCCTGGTGAGGCCGCCGGTGGTCAGCGTGTCCAACGCGCCCTGGCGGCCGTTCGACAACCCGACCAGCCGGCAGTCCGGGCGGCCGCCGCAGTCCACCTCGCCGCCGTTCGGCTCGTCCACGGTCACCATCACCCAGCCGCGGCCCGCCGCGTCGGCCAGGTTGGCGACGGCGCGGTAGCCGCCCTGCCGGACGCGGAAGTCCAACGCCTCGCCGGCCGGGGTCGGCTCGACCTCGACGCCGGCCGGCAGGACACCGGCCAGCACCCGGTCGAGCTCGGCCGCACGGCGGTCCGACGGGGCCGCCGGCACCGGGCGACCCGTCCACCGCACCCGCAGCTGCGGCGCGGTGGCGATGGCGAGCAGCCCGTCGTCGTCGAAGACCCGGTTCTTCGAGCCCATGCCCCCGGTCTCCATGACGCTGACGTACGTGCCGTCGGAGCGCCACACGTCGGCGGTGACCAGGGTCGTGTCCCCCGTCGGCTCGACCGTGAGGCGCGCCGTGGAGCCGTCGGGCAGCGCCCGGACCGAGCACTGCGTCTCCGGCGTGAACCGCACGCACTCACCCGGCGGCTGCCCGCCGAGCGGCCGCACGTAGACGATCGCCACCCGGTCGCCGGTGAGGCGGAAGTCGCCGCCCCAGCTCTCGTCGATGGCGCACAACCGCAACGGCGTCGCCTCCACCCCCGCCGGCAGGGGCAGCGCGAACCGCCCGAACGCCTCGGTGAGCCGACCGGACTCGGCCAGCTCCTCCGGCGTCGCGGAGCCACGCGGCAGATCGGGGAAACCACCCGTCATCCGCGATGCCGCGCAACCCTGCGGCGTCGGTGCCGCGGACGACGTCGCGCTCGTCGTGGGCGTGGTCGAGAGGGCGTCCGCGGCCGGCGCCGACGTCGGCGTGAACGCGCCGCTCACCGTGACCGCGACCACCGCGACGACCCCCGTCGCGGTGGCGGTCAGCACGCCGAACCTCCGCCGGGCCCGCCGCTTGCGCCCGTCCCGCACGACGCGCTCGAACTCCAGGCCCGACGCGGGCTCGTCCGCCAGCGCCGACCGGATCATGTCCCGCACCTCGTCACTCACGCGCCCTCCCACAGCACGGTCCGCCGGGTCGCCAACGCACGCCGCAGGGTGTCCAGCCCCTTGGACACCTGGCTCTTCACCGTTCCCTCGCTGCACCCCAGCGCCGCCGCCGTCTCGGCGACCGGCAGGTCCTCCCAGTACCGCAGGACGACCGCGGCGCGCTGCCGGGGCGGCAGCGCGGCCAACGCGCGCCGCACGTCCATGGCCTCCTCGACCCCGGTCGACACCTCGGCCGGCTCGGGCAAGGACTCGACCACCGTCTCCGGCCGCCGTCCCCGCCACCGCGACTCGTCGATCACGGCGCGCACCAGCACCTTGCGCACGTACGCGTCGACTCGCCCGTCCCGGTCCAGCCGCCCCCAATGCACGTAGACCTTGGCCAGCGCGGTCTGCGCCAAGTCCTCGGCCCGGTGCCAGTCACCGCACAACAAGAACGCGGTCCGCCGCACGACGCCCGCCCGTGCCTCGAAGTACGCCCGGAACTCGCGGTCCCGATCGTGCACGTGACACCTCCTCCACTCGGTCACCCCCTATACGGCGGCGGCCCGGGTCCCGTTGCCCGTAACTTTGCGTGACGAAGGGCCCGTGCGCCCCCGAGCGCACGGGCCCTGCCCCCTCGGTCCCGACCGAGCGGCCTACTCCTCCCGGGCCCAGGCCTTGGCCAGCTTGAGCTTCCCGCCGGTGTGCAGCAGCGACCCCGAGTACAGCCGGCTCGCCAGCAGCACGATCAGCACCACCGTCCCGGCCAGCAGCCCCAGCGCCAGCAGCGGCTCCCACACCGCCGCGTCGCCGGCGAACAGCCGCACCGGCATCGCGATCGCCGACGAGAACGGCAGGAACGACAGCACGGTGAGCACGGCGGCGTTGTCGGAGAAGAACATCACGCCGAAGTACGGACCCATCACCAGGATCATCACCAGGCCCATGCTCGAACCCAGGTCCTCCTGCCTGCTGACCAACGACCCGGCCACCGCCCACATCGACGCCAGCAGCACGAACCCCAGCACCAGGAACGGCACGAACCAGCCCAGCGCGGGCGCGACCAGCGCCAACAGCTCCTGGTGACCGCCCAGCCGCAACGCCACCGGCGCGGCCACCGCGATCACCACCACCTGGCCGATCGTCAGCAGGGAGTGCCCCGCGATCTTGCCCGCGAGCAGGGCGCGCACCGGGATCGTCGACACCAGGATCTCCACGATCCGGGTCTGCTTCTCGGTGACCGTGCTCTGCGCGATCGCCGTCCCGCTCATCCCCACGATGAGGAACACCAGCGCGAACACCATGATCGCCAACTGCCGCTGGCCCTGCCCCACCTCGGCCGGGTCGAGCAGGTCGACCGGCGGCGCGGTGCGCAGCGCGGCCAGGACGTCGGTCGGCGGGTCGGCCAGCGCGACCACGCGCACACCGGTGGCCGAATCACCGGCGGTGTCCGGCACGACCGCCGCCTCGACCTCCTCCGACCGGATCAACGCCTCCGCCGCGGCCACGTCGGCGACCTCGCGGACCTCCAGACCGCTGCCGGTCAGCACGTCGGCGGCCCGCGCGCCGACCGCGGCCACCTTGGTCTCACCGCCGCCGAGGACGTTCGGCAGGATCGACATCGCGAACAACCCCACCACGATCACCGCGAGGCCGATCCAGAAACCCTTCGCGCGCAGGAACGTCCGCACCTCGCGTTCGGCGACCAACCGGGTGGCCGCCGCGAAACCCCGAGCCGCGCCGTCCTGCTCCGTCACGCCGGTCATCAGATCGCCTCCATGAAGATCTCGTCGAGCGTGGGCACCACGGGCGTGAAGCCGCGCACCGGACCGCGGCGCAACGCGGCCTCCAGGACCACCTGGTCCACGTCGGCGACGCCGTCGGGCTCGAACACCACGCGCGGCCCGTCGACGTCGACCACCCGCACGCCCGGCACGTCCCGCACCCAGCCCGCGTCGGACGCCACGACCAGCTCGAACCGGGTCGTGCCGTACCGGGCGCGCAGCTCGTCCCGCGCGCCGGCGGCCGTGACCCGCCCGCCGGAGATGATCACCACGTCGTCGCACAGCCGTTCCACGACCGACAGCTGGTGGCTGGAGAACAGCACGGGCACGCCGTTCGCGGCCCGCTCCCGCAGCACGCCCAGCACCGTCTCGACCGCGATCGGGTCCAGCCCGGAGAACGGCTCGTCCAGGATCAGCATCACGGGGTCGTGCACCAGCGCGGCGGCGACCTGCGCGCGCTGCTGGTTGCCCAGCGACAGCTCCTCGAGCTTGTCCTCGGCCCGGTGGCCCAGTTCGAGCTGGTCGAGCAGGCGTTCGGTGTTGCGGCGCGCGGCGGCGGCGTCCAGGCCGTGCAGCCGGCCGAGCCAGGCGATCTGCTCGGCCACGCCCATCTTCGGGTACAGGCCGCGCTCCTCGGGCATGTACCCGAACCGCTGCCGCACCGCGCCGGTCACCGGCGAGCCGTGCCAGGCGACCGTGCCGCCGTGCGCGGCCAGGACGCCGAGGACGATGCGCATGGTGGTGGTCTTGCCGGACCCGTTCGCGCCCAGGAACCCGGTCATGCGGCCGGGCCGGACCTCGAACGACACCCCGTCCAGGACCCGGTGGTCGCCGAAGCTCCGGCTGACCGACGTGACTGTCAACATGGCCACAACGCTAGGTCGCCGCGGCCTGCCGCACGTCCGGCCCGAGATCGACTCCGGGGGTCCTCCTCGCGGAGGACCCCGCGCGTCACGCCCGGCCCGGCTCCACGATCCCGTGCTCGTAGGCGAACACGACGGCGTGCGTGCGGTCGCGCAGGTCCAGCTTGGCCAGGATGCGCGACACGTGCGTCTTCACCGTGGTCTCGCCCAGGTACAGCGCGGCCGCGATCTCGGCGTTGCTCGCGCCGCGGGCGAGGTGGACCAGCACTTCGAACTCGCGGTCGGTGAGCTCCGGCGGCCGGCGCGCGGGCGTGGCCGGGGAAGGCGCGGTGAACCGAGCGATGACGCGGCGGGTGACCTCGGGCGACAGCAGCGCGTCACCCCGTGCGACGACCCGCACCGAGTCGACCAGGTCCTCCGGCGAGGCGTTCTTGAGCAGGAAACCGCTCGCGCCCGCCCGCAACGCCTCGAACAGGTAGTCCTCGCGGTCGAACGTGGTCAGGATGACCACCTTGATCGGGTGGCCCGCGCCGTCCGGGCCGAGGATGCGCCGGGTGGCCTCCAGCCCGTCCACACCCGGCATCTGCACGTCCATCAGCACCACGTCCGGCTGGAGCCGGCCGACCACGGCCACGGCCTCGACGCCGTCCCGGGCCTCGCCGACCACCTCGATGTCGTCCTCCGTGCCGAGGATGACCCGGAAGCCCGCCCGGACCAGGTCCTGGTCGTCGGCGAGCACCACGCGCAGGGGAGCCGTCATGCGGGGAACCTCGCACGGACCCGGTACCCGGCGTCACGGCGGGGTCCGGCTTCCAGCTCGCCACCGTGCACCGCGACCCGTTCCCGCATGCCGACCAGGCCGAACCCCGCCCCGGTCGGCGTGCCGCCGCGCCCCCGGCCGTCGTCGGCCACCTCGACCTCCAGCGAGTTCTCCAGGAACCGCACGCGCACGTCGGCCTTGCGCGCGTCGGCGTGCTTCACCACGTTCGTCAACGACTCCTGCACGATCCGGTACACCGACAACGCCACGCCCTCCGGCACCGGCCGCGGTTCCCCGTACACGCCGTGCGCCACGTCGAGCCCGGCCGACCGGGCCTGCTCGGCCAGCTCGGGCAACTGGTCCAGCCCCGGCGACGACGTCTCGCCCGTGGTGGGCGGGTGCTTCCGGTCGGTCTCCCGGTCGGTCTCCTGGTCGGCCCGCAGCACGCCGAGCAGGCCCCGCAACTCGCCGATGGCCGTCCGCGCGGTCTCCTCGACGGTCTTCAACGCCTCCCGAGCCAGGCCGGGGTCGCGGTCGAGCACCCGCCGCGCCGCGCCCGCCTGCACGCCCATGACCGACACGTGGTGCGCCACGACGTCGTGCAGGTCGCGGGCGATCCGCACGCGTTCGGCGACGATCGCGCCCCGCGTGTTCTGCTCCTGGGACCGGCGCAACTGCTCGGCCCGGTGCTCCAACTCGGCCTGCCGCCGCGCCGACACCCACGCCATGTCGCCGAAGAAGTACGCGGACAGGAAGAACAGCACGTTGAACCCGATGCCGTACAGGACGGTCGCGAGCACGGGATCGAGCGGCCCGGCCGCGCCCTCGAACGGCGGCGCGGGCTCCAGCAAGAACTTCACCAGCCCGAACCCGAGCCACCCGAACATCGCCACGACCACCGCGACCCGCCCCCACCGCGCCCGCGCCCGGTCCTGCCCCCACGCGCCGGCGCTGAAGATGGCCAGGAACAACGCGACGGAGGGCACAAGGTTGTCCGCGACCTGTCGCGTCTGCACGACGATGAGCAGCGCGCCGAGGACGAACATCACGGTGAGGGGGTAGCGCCGCCGTGCCACGAGGGGCAGCGTCAGGGCCGCGCCCCAGGCGAGCTGCTCGGCCAACGGCGGCCCGTCGTCCCAGGGGCTCGCGCCCATGCTGTTGATCAGCACGGTCACCACCGCGGCGCCCGCCGGTGCGGCGAGCGCCAGCCAGACGTCGTCGCGCCACCCGGCCGGGCCGGGCCCGGGACGCCGCCACTGCGCCCAGTCGGGCTCGCGCGAGGGTTCGTCCGTCATGCCGGGAAACGTAACCCGACTCCCCGTTCCAGTCGGCGTCGGACCACCCGCGACCCGGTTGTGACGGCGCGGTTCGCCGGCTGTCGGCCCCTCCTCGCGGCCGGCGCTCGACGTTTCGTCGACTGGCCACAACCTCCACCTGCCAGTACGTTGACCAGGTTCGACGTTGAGCACTGGCTCCACGATCAGGTGAACCTGGCACAACCCTTCTTCGGAAACGCCGTTATCCGACCTGTGAAACGTCGGTTGGAACGAAGAGGAGACCCGAGCAACCACCCCTGCCCCCGACCCGCCCCGGCACCCCCGGATGACCGGCTGCCCATCGCCGGACCAACGCCGTCCCGCAGCGACCCGCCCCACGGTGGATCGGCCCGCCTGGCGTCGGGCCGCGCCGCGGTCTGCGGCGGGTTGGCCCGTCCGGTGTGAGGCCGCCGGCACCGGCCTGTGGCGGATTGGCCCGTTCGGCGTCGAGCCGCCGCTGTCGGGCTGCGGTGCATCGGCTCGGTCGGGGTCGGAGCACCGCCGGCCGTAGCGGGCCGGGCTGTCCATCCCCGGGCCGTGGTCGGGTCGTGGTCGGGCCGCTGCGGGTAGGGCTGTCCATCGCCGGGCCATGGCCGTGTCGCAGCGGAGGAGTCGGGGTGGCGGGTGGGGAATCAGGTGGCGGTTCGGGCGGCGGTGATCACCACGGCCGTGTAGCGCATCACGAAGCTGCCGCCTGCCGCGTCCACGATCGCGCCGATGTCGGCCAGCAGGCCGCCCAGCTCCTCCGGCGGCACGAGGGTGTGGGCGCCGGAGGTCGGCAGTTGGTCCAGCCACTCGTCGCGGGTGTAGGTGCGGTTCCAGTCGAACAGCCACTCCTCCGGCTCGTCGAAGCCCCCGGCACGCCGGATGCCGTCGATCGCCCTGTCGGTCAGCGGTGAGTGGCCGGTCGCGGCGAAGGCGCGGGGGGCGAGTGGGTTCGGGGCGACGCGTCGGTAGACCTCTGCGAAGGCTTCGGCCAGGTCGGGTGGTGGTTGGCTGACGTTCCAGAACGCGGCCAGCCGGCCGCCGGGTCGCAGGACGGCCGCCGCTTTGGCGGCACCGGCGACCGGGTCGACCCAGTGCCAGCTCTGGCCCGACACCACGGCGTCGAAGACCCGGCCGGCGGGGTCCCACGACTCGAATGCGGCGACCTCGACGTCCAAGCCGCACCCCCGCGCCCAGTCGGCCATCCGGGGATCGACCTCGACGCCGAGGACGCGGCACCCGGCCGCCCGGAACAGCCGGGTCGCGATGCCGGTGCCCGCGCCGACGTCGACCACGTCCGGCCCGGGGGTGGCGGCGACGATCGCGCTCACCATGGCGTCCGGGTAGGAAGGGCGGGAGCGGTCGTAGCGGGCGGGGTCGGTGCCGAACGATTCGGCCATGGTGCGGGCTCGGTGCGGTTCGGACGGTAAAGTGGGCACGTGCCCACTATGAGTGGGCACGTGCCCACTCGTCAACCGGAGAGACGAACGGGACGAGGCGGGGACCTGAGCGGCAGAGCCAGAGTCGAGAGCAGGAGGGCGAGGAGAGCCGTGCCGACGGGAGTGACCATCCGTGACGTGCGAGAGCAGCTGTTCGACGCCGCCGACCGCATCCTGCTGCGGCACGGCCCCAGCGCGTTGACCAGCCGGGCGGTCACCGCGGAAGCCGGTGTTGCCAAGGGTGTGCTGCACCGCCACTTCGCGGACTTCGACGCGTTCCTGGCCGAGTTCGTGCTCGACCGCGTCAACCGGATGGACGCCCAAGCCGCCGCCCTGCTCGACGCCGCGGGTGCCGGCTCGGTCGCCGACAACCTCACCGACGCGCTGATCGCCCTGTTCGGGTCGGTCGCCGTGGCGATCGTCGCCCTGGTGACGTTCCGCGACGAGCTGCGCGCCCGGCTGCGCGAGACGTGGCCCGCCGGCGTCCCGGTGCTGACCGAGGCGGTCATCATGATCGCCGCCTACCTCGCAGCCGAACGCGACCTCGGCCGGCTCGCGCCCGACGCCGTGGTCGACGCGCTCGCACCGACCCTGATCGGCACCGCGCACCTGCTGTTCGCCGACCGCGGCGCACGACCGGATCGCGAGGCCGTGCACCGGGCCGTCACGGCGGTCGTCGCCGGTGCGCTGGCGCCCTGAGCGTCAGCGCGGCTCGACCCTGGTGGCCGTGTCGCCGAACACGAACGGGGACGGCTCGCACTCGGCGATGAAGTCGCCGGGGAACCCGAGCCGGAAGTCCACGGCCGCCTCCAGCCGGCGCACGGCGTCGTCGGGCAGCGTCACGTCGAGCGCCCCGAGGTTCTCGTGGAGCTGGTCCACGCTGCTCACCCCGACCAACGGCAGCACGGCGCGGGACTTGGCGCGCGTCCACGCCAGCGCCACCTGCGCGGGCCGGACCCCCAGCTCGTCCGCCACTTCCCGGACGGCACGGGCGGCCGCGCGTTCGGTGTCGGTCAGGGTTGCCGGGTCCACCCGCCGCGGGCTGGACGACCCGGACAGCTTGCCCGCCGCCAACGGCGCCCACGCCGTCACGCTCAGGCCCAACGCCTCGGCCATCGGCAGCAGTTCCCGCTCGACGTCCCGGTTCAGCAGGTTGCAGGGCACCTGGAGACCGGCGAACGGGGTCCAGTCGCGCCACTGCGCGAGGGTGTTCGCGCGCGCCACGACCCAGGCCGGCGCGTCGGAGATGCCGGTGTAGAGCACCTTTCCGGCGCGCACGGCGTCGTCCAGCGCGCGCATGGTCTCCTCGACCGGCGTGTGCCGGTCCCAGATGTGCACCCAGTACACGTCGACGTAATCGGTGCGCAGCCGGCGCAGGCTGCGGTCCAATGAGGACACCAGGGTCTTGCGGTGGTTGCCCGAGGCGTTCGGGTCGACGGCGTCGCGCGACAGCGTGTACTTGGTGCCGATGACGAACCGGTCGCGCCGCCGCACGATCTCGCCGAGCAGTTCTTCACCGTCGCCGTAGGCGGACGCGGTGTCGAGCACGTTGCCGCCCGCGTCCGCGTAGGCGTCCACGATGCGGCTCGCCTCGGCGGGGTCGTCGAAGGTCATGGTGCCCAGCAGCGGTTCCGACACGCGCAACCCGGTCTGGCCGAAGAGCCGGTACTTCATGGTCATGTCGCACAGCCTGCGGCGGCGGCCCGGCCGGAGGGAGGCCCTCACGGGGTCCCCCCTCCGCCTGGACTCGGCGACCATGAACGCGTTGGGCGGGTTCCTGCGGGCGCGCCGGGAAGCGATCACGCCGGCCGGGGTCGGCCTCCCGACCGGTCCGCGCCGCCGCACGCCGGGTCTGCGCCGCGCCGAGCCGGCGGCGTTGGCGGGGGTGAGCGTCGAGTACCTGACCCGGTTGGAACGCGGGCGCGACCGCCATCCTTCGGCGCAGGTCGTCGGCGCGTTGGCGGACGCGTTGCGGTTGTCGTCGCACGAGCGCGTGCACCTGCACCGCTTGGTGAAGGCGGGGGGGTGGTGCGTGTGCGGCGGTGGTCGAGCCGCGGCCGGTGCGGCCGACCGTGCCGGCGTTGCTGGACCGGTTGGAGCCCACCCCGGCGTTCGTCGCGGACGCGCGGGGCGACCTGCACGCCTTGACCGCCGGGTTCCGGTGGCTGGCCGCGCCGTCGGGTCTGCTCGACGTCACGCGGCCCAACCTCGCGCGGCACGCGTTCGGTGACGCGAGGGCGCGCACGACGTTCCCGGAGTGGGAGCGCGTGGCCGACGAACGCGCGGCCGCGCTGCGGGCCGCCGCGGACCTGGGCGACGGTGGTGCCGCGGTGCTCGCCGAGGAGCTGTCGATCACCGTGGGCGCGGACTTCGGCCGCCGCTTCACCGCCGGGTCGGTACCGGGCGGGACGGGTGTGGAGCGCTGGCGGCACCCGGAGGCGGGTGAGCTGCGCCTGGCCCACGAGAGCCTGACCGTGCCGGGCGACGAGGACCACCGCCTCGTCGCCTACCTGCCCGCGGACGCGGCGACGGCGCGGGCGCTGGAGGTCCGCGCCTACGCCGCCACGTCCTAGCGCCCCCGGTCAGAGGACCGCGGCCAGTTGTTCCAGCGCCGCCGACGGGTCCGGGCCGACCGGGATCAGCACCACGCTGTCCACCCCGGCCGCGAACAGCTCGGCCAGCCGGGCCCGGGCGTCCGGCGCCGTGCCGGTCACCGCGAGCTGCCGGACCCACTCCTCCGGCAGTCGGCGCACGAACTCCTCCCGGCTGCCGCACTCCCGACGCAGCGCCGCGAACTCCGCGGCGAACGGCAGCGGGGCGAGGTGCGGTGCCCAGTCCGGCTCGCCGATCCACTCCAGACCGGCTCGCACGGCGTCCACGGCCACCGACGCGTCGGAGTGGACGGCGGCCACGTTGTAGCCGACGAGGCGGTGCGGCCGGCGGGCGTCGATGTGCGCCAACGCGGCCCGCGCGTACTCCGGCGTGGTCGGCTCGGCCAGGATCGTGCCGTCCGCCACCCGGCCCGACACCGCGAGCGAGCGCGGGCCGCGCACCCCCGCCAGCACGGGCGGCGGGGTGTCCGGCACGCACGCGGCCTCCAGGCGCACCCCGGCCAGTCGGACGTACTCGCCCGGCTCGACCGGCTCACCGCGCAGCAACGCGGTCACCGCGTCCAGGTACTCCTCCAGCAGGGTCAACGGGCTGGCGGGCCACTGGCCCACCGACCGCATCCAGTCGGGCATGCCGTGCCCGATGCCGATGTCGGTCCGGCCGGGGAACAGCTGGGCCAGGGTCGCGGCCTCCATCGCGGCGAACGCGGCGTTGCGCGCGCCGACCGGCAGCAACCCGATGCCGACCCGGATGCGCCCGGTCGCCGCCAGCACCGCCGCGGCCTGGCCGACCCCGCCCCGGTACCCGAGGTCCTCCACCACCCACAGCTCGTCGAACCCGAGCTCGTCGGCGCGCCGCGCGAACGGCAGCACCCGGGACGGCGCGAGGTCGCGGGGCAGCATCACCCCGATCGATCCGGCACGACTCACGACGACTCCCTAGGTCCGCAGGTACGAAGCGCCGTTGAGGTCGAGCACGGCGCCGGACGCCCACTCGGCCGCCGGCGAGGCGAGGTAGACGACGGCGGCGGCGATCTCGTCCGGCTTCGCCACCCGCCCGAACGGGCTCTGCGCGCGCACCTCGTCGGTCACCATGTCGGCCACCCGGTCCGTGCCCACGAACCCGGGCGCCACCGACGCGACCGCGATGCCGTGCGGTGCCAGGGCGACCGCCAGCGACTGGCCCAGGGAGTGCAGCGCCGCCTTGCTCGCGCCGTACGCGGGCATGTTCGGCTCGCCCCGGAACGCGCCGCGCGAGCCGACGTTGACGATCCGACCGCGGGTGCCGCGCGCGATCATGTGCCGGGCCACGCAGTAGGACATGTCCGCCGCGCCGAAGACGTTGACCGCGAACGTGCGCCGCCACAACGCCTGCCACTGCGCGTACGGCAGGTCCACCGAGCCGAGTTCGACCAGGCCCGCGTTGTTGACCAGCACGTCGATGCCGCCGAGCGCGTCGGCGGTCGAGGAGACCACCTGCTCGATCGCCTCCGGGTCGGCCAGGTCGACGTCCGAGGAGGACAGTCCGACCACCCGGTCACCGAGGTCGCGGAAGGCGTCGACGATCGCCGCGCCGATGCCTCGGCTGCCACCCGTGACCAGCACTCCCCTGCTCACTTGGCGAACACCTGCGACTCGTCGGCGAACGCCTTGAACTCCAGCGCGTTGCCCGCCGGGTCGCGGAAGAACATGGTCCACTGCTCGCCCGGCTCGCCCGCGAACCGCAGGTACGGCTCGATCACGAACTCGGTCCCGGCCGCGCGCAGCCGATCGGCCAGCGCGTGGAACTCGGGGATCGGCAGGATCAGGCCGAAGTGCGGCACGGGCACGTCGTGGCCGTCCACCGGGTTGCGGCCGGAGTCGCCCCGGGGTCCGGGCACGACGTGCGTGACGAACTGGTGGCCGTAGAAGTTCCAGTCCACCCACTTCTCGGCCGAACGCCCCTCTTCGAGGTTGAGCACGCCGCCGTAGAACGCGCGGGCCTCGGCCAGGTCGTCGACGGGGACGGCGAGGTGGAAACCGGGTCTCATGCCTCCACCTTGACCACCACCCCCGCTAATGTCAACATTCGACATCATGGAGTTGCGCAAGGCCGACCGGCGGGGTCTCGCGGACACCGCCGCCGACCTGATCCGGGAAGCGATCCTCGGCGGCGTCTTCCCGCCCGGCTCCCCGCTGCGCGAGGTCGAGCTGGCCGCGTCGCTGGACGTCAGCCGCGGCTCGGTGCGCGAAGGCCTGGCCGTGCTGGAGCGGGAAGGGCTGGTCCGCAGCGCCTGGCACCGCGGCACGAAGGTGATCGACCTGACCGCGCGGGACGCCGAGGAGGTCTACTCGGTCCGGGCCGCGCTGGAGGGGCTGGCCGGCCGCGGCGCCATCGGCCGGGTCGACCTGGACGTCCTCGGCGGTCTGGTGGACGGGATGGCCCGGCGGCTGGCCGCGGGTGCGCCCAGCGACGAGCTGCTGGCGCTGGACATCGAGTTCCACGACGCGATCTACCGGGCCGCGGGCAACCGGCGGCTGCTGGAGGCGTGGCACGCCGTGCGGTCGCAGGTGCACCTGTTCCAGCTCACCCGCATCCGGCTCGGCCACCACGACTACCGCGCGGTCGTGGTGGACGAGCACCGCGAGATCGTCCGCCTCCTCGACGCCGGTGACGCCGCCGAGGTCACCCGCTTCGCCGAGGAGCACGTCCACTCGGCGAAGCGGGTGCTGCTCGCTCAACTCGACGGCTCGACCCGCGACACCTCCGGGTAACTCGCCGACGGGCCGTCCAGCAGGGGCTGCGGCTCGCCGCGCAGGTGCCGGTCGAAGAACGCCCGCACGTAGGCGCGGGTGATCGCCGCGCCGCGCTCGCCGGGCACCTCGCCGAAGTCCAGGCCCAGCTGCGGCCCGATCACGCCGATGTCGGTGAACGACGGGTGCTCCATGCCCGCCACCACCAGCCAGCGCTTCCACCCGGTCAGCAACGGCCAGGCGTCCGCCCAGCTCTTGACGCTCGGAGCGCCGGGCGCGAAGTTGTTCTGCCGACCCAGGAGCATGACCGGCTGCGCCATCCCGCCCGGCGGGACCGGAGTGGACAGGACGCCGTCCACGTCGATGGCGGCCCGGATGCGGGCGTCGGCGCGCGCCGCCTCCAGGCTGCTCGCCCCGCCGACGGAGTGGCCGCCCACGGCGATCCGCGCGGCGTCGACCAGGTTCGCGCCGCGGTGGTCGCGCAGCGGCCCGGACAGCTGGTCCAGCACGAACGACACGTCCACCGCGCGACCTTCGCCCAGCTTCTGCCAGAACGCCGGGTCGTGGAAGAGCCCGCAGGAGGCGCAGGGCGCGACCCGCCCGTCCGGGAACGTGGTGGCGACGTTCTCGTGGGTGTGGTCCACCACCGCGACCACGTAACCGTGGCTCGCCAGGTCCTCGGCCAGCGCGGTGAGCGTGGCGCGGGGCCGCTTGTAGCCCGGGGACAGCACGACCAGCGGCAGGCCGTGCCGCCGACCGACCGGCCGGGCGTCCACCACGGCGTTGGTGCGCACGGTGCTCAGCACGTCGGGCGGCACGGTGGTGAGGCCGCCGTCCTCCAGCACCGCCCGGGACTCGGTCGGCGTCATGTACTGCTTCTTCGGACCGCGCGCCGACGCGGCCGGGTAGAACAGCGAGACCATCAGCTCCCGGCGCACCCCGGGCACCCACGGGTCCGGGCGCGTGGTGTCCGTGAGGTGCAGCGAGGTCGTGCCCACGGGGTGGCGGCCGGTCGGCGCGGGCAGGGAGGGCGTCGCGTCCGGTTCCGGCCCGGCCGCGTGCGCGGGTGTGGCGGACAGGACGAGGCTCAGTGCGATGAGGAACGTGAGGCTGCTGCGCATGGGTCTTCTCCTCGAGTCGGCCGTCAGCCGACGAAGGTCACTTCCGGGTGGTCCGCCGACGGCCCGGCCAGCAGCGGTTGCGGCGTGCCACGCAGGTGCAGGTCGAAGAACGCGGCGGTGTACGTGCGGGTGATGGCGAGGGCGCGGTTCGCGTCGATGTCCGTGCCGATGTCGACGCCGAGCTGGTCGGCCAGCGGGCCGAGGTCGGTGAACGACGCGTGCCGGGTGCCCGCCACCACGAGCCAGCGCTTCCAGCCGGTCAACCGGGGCCAGTCCCGCTCCCACCCGCGGTACGGGCCGAGGCTGCCGGGGACGTAGAGGTCCTTGTTGCCCACGAACAGGAACGGCCGGGACAACCCCTCGGCGGGGATCGGGACGTGCGTGCTGCCGTCGAGGTCGATGCCCGCCCGGATGCGGTCGTCGGCGAGCATGGCCAGGATCGCGCTCGCGCCGCCCGCCGAGTGCCCGGCCATGGCGATGCGCGCCGGGTCCACCAGGTTCGCGCCGCGCCGGTGCCGCAGCGGGCCGGTCAGCTGGTCGAGCACGAACGACACGTCGGCCGCGCGGCCCGCGCCGAGCTTCTCCCAGAACCCGTCCAGGTGGTCCACCTCGCACGCCGCGCAGGTGGTGACCCGCCCGTCGGGGAACGTGGTGGCGACGTTCTCGTGGGTGTGGTCCACCACCGCCACGACGTAGCCGCGGCCGGCCAAGTCCTCGGCCAGCGCGGTGAGCGTGGCGCGACCGTTGATGAACCCGGGCGACAGCACGACCAGCGGTGCGCGGTGCCGGCGACCGGGCGCGGGCGGGGCGTCGACCACGGCGTTGGTCCGGGTCGTGCTCAACAGGTCCGGTGGCAGGTCGGTGAGGCCCGCGTCCTCCAGCATGAGCGCCGACTCGGTCGGCGTGACGTACCGGGACCTCGGGCCGCGCGCCGTGGCGGCCGGGTAGAACAGCGAGACCATCAGCTCGCGGTGCGTCGAGGGCACCCACGGGTCGGGTCGGGAGGTGTCCTCCAGGTGCAGCGAGGTGGTGCCCACCGGCCGGTTGCCGGTAGGCGCGGGTAAGTAGGGCGTCGTGTCCGCGAACGCCGGTGTGGCGGACAGCGCGAGGGACAGTGCGGTGACGACCGCGAGACCGCGCATGGGTTTCTCTTCTCGTGAGAGGTCAGGACAGGTGGCGCAGCCGGCGGAAGCAGAACCACGCCAGCAGCGCGGACAGCGCCAGGTACAGCGCCAGTTCGAGCCACTGCAGGGGCCAGAACCGGCTCGCCGGGTGATAGGCCAGGTGCTGGCGGTAGCCCAGCTCGGACAGCCGGGCGAAGCACTCGCGCATCCGGTCGAGGACACCCTCGTCGATGTCGCCGACCGGCACGCGCGGCAGGCAGCCGCCCACCGAGGGGGGCAGCCGGTGGACCACCGCGCCGTTCGGGTCCAGGGTCTCGTTGGCCAGCACCCACGCGCCGTCGGGTTCCAACACGCGCAGCGTCTCGGGCACGTCGCCGTCCGGTCCCGGCTCCGCCCGGACGCCGGCGATGGTGTGCGCGGTGATCGGGGTGGTCTCCTCCGTCGGCGGCAGCAGGTACGGGCGCGCCGCGAACGGGACCGCCACCTGCACGGCCGCGAACACCACCAGCGTCACCGCCATCGCCACCACGGTGCGGCGAACCAGGATCGCGACCGCGACACCGAGGACGAACGCGAACGCGGCGTACCCGAACGGCACGATCCCGCGCACGGCGAACACGACCGGCGTGATGCGCGAGTCGTACGCACCGTCGCCGGCCGGCGCATCGACGGGGCCGGCCCACCAGGTGACGACCAGGCCCAGCAGCCCGGCCGCGACCGCGGCGGCCGGCACGCCGAGACCGAGCTTGACCGCGAGCCACCGGGTGCGCGTGATGCTCTGGTTCCACACCAGGTTGTGCGTGCCGGTCTCCAGTTCGCGGGTGATCATCGGCACGCCCCAGAACACGCCGAGGACGGCGGGCACGCCGTACACCGCGAGCATGCTCGCCGAGTACAGGAACTCCACGTCGTCGAAGGCGCCACCCTCGGGCCGGGTGAGCACGAGCACCAGCGCGGCCGACGCGAGCGCCGCGTAGACCGACAGGAGCGGGAAGCGCACTTGCCGCCACGCCAGCCAGGTCATCGGACCACCCCCAGGGACGGGCGACCGACGTGCGGGTTCGCCATGTAGGCCAGGATCAGGTCTTCCAGGTCGACCTCGCCGACGTCCCACGCCGGGTCGAGGATCGGCCCGTCGGTGCGCACCAGCACGGTGCTCTGGCGGTCGGTGTGGCGCGCCGAGACGACGCGCTGGTCCGCGGGCAGGGTGTCGACGTCGCGCCGCGGGCCGGTCAGCCTGCGGTGCGTGGCCAGCAGCTCCTCGACCTCGCCGGTGACCCGGACCCGCGCGTCCACCAGCACGACGAGGTGGTCGCAGACGCGTTCCAGGTCGGCGACCAGGTGCGACGACATCACCACGCTCACGCCGTGCTCGGCCACGGCCTCCATCAGGTCCTGCAGGAACTCCCGCCGGGCCAGCGGGTCGAGCGAGGCCACCGGCTCGTCCAGCAGCAGCAGCTCGGGCCGTTTCGCGATGCCGAGCGTGAGCGCGAGCTGGGCGCGCTGGCCGCCGGACAACCTGCCCGCGGCCAGCCCGGGGTCGAGGCCGATCCGGGCGATCCGGTCGTGGGCCAGCTTGTCGTCCCAGCCGGGGTTGAGCCGCGCGCCCAGGCGCAGGTGCTCCGCCACGGTCAGGTTCGTGTAGACGGGGGTGTTCTGCGCGACGAACCCGACCTTCGCCAACTGGGCCGGGCCGCTGCCGGGCACGCCGCCGCACACCTCGATCGTCCCGCTGGAGGGTTCCAGCATGCCCGCGGCGAGGCGCAGCAACGTGGACTTGCCCGCGCCGTTCGGCCCGACCAGCCCGGTGACGTGCCCGGCCGGGATGTCCAGCTCGCAGCCGGTCAACGCCCAGTGGCGCTGGTACTTCCTGCCCAACCCGCGGGCCTTGAGCACGGTCACGCTATGTCCTCTCTGGACGCGGAGCGAAAGGTGGTGAGGAACAACGCCTCGATGCTCTCCTCGTCCAGGCCCGCGCGCCGGGCCTTGGCCAGCCAGCGCCGCAGGTCCTGGCGCAGGGGCGCCAGCGCGGCGAGCGACGTGCCGGAGAGCGTGGCGGTCACGAACGTGCCCACGCCGGGACGGGCCGCGACCAGGCCGTCGTGCTCGAGCTCGCGGTAGGCCTTGAGCACCGTGTTCGGGTTGATGGCGAGGTCGGCCACCACGTCCTTCACCTTCGGCAGCTGGTCACCCTCGTGCAGCAGGCCGAGCCGCAACGCGTGCCGCACCTGCCGGACCAGCTGCTGGTAGGGCGAGAGCCCCGACTTGCCGTCCAGGTGGAACTCGATCACGACTACCTCCATTTATCTAGCTACCTAGCACTATAGGCAGATAGGAGGTTGGTGTCGAGCGGGCGTGCTCACGGCGGTCGGGCGGTCCGCACCGGAACGGCGGGGCCGGGGCGTTCGCCCCGGCCCCGCCGTTCGGTCGGTGGTGCGTCAGAAGCGGGCGCCCACGTCCGCGCCGTTGCCCGGGCGCAGGAAGTCCGAGGACGGGATCGAGCCGTCGGCGTTGCGCGGGCCCGTGAGGGTGGCCGGGTTCGTGCTCGTGAACGACCACGTGCCACCGAGGTTCCACGAGTTGCCGCTGCCGGTGGAGGTCGAGCCCAGCGAGGCGTTCGTGCCGTTGGCGACCGACAGGTTCTTGGTGAGCGCGCTGCTCGACCGGTCGAACTGGAAGCCGGTCTTCGGGTTGTCCCACGCGGTGCTGCGCTCGATCCGGTGGCGGCCGGGGTTGTTGTTGTCCACGACACCGCCGGCCGCGTTGTCCCACGTCATCGTGTTGCGCACGGTGTGGTCGGCGGCGACGCCGTTGCCGCCCAGCTTCAGCCCGTTGCCGTCACCGGTGAAGTCGGGCAGGTTCCAGCGGTTGAAGCCGTTGCCCCAGGCCAGGCTGTTCTCGGTGAGGATCGGCGAGGAGAACATCCAGTAGTCCAGGCCGTCGTCGGAGTTGTGCCACAGCCGCGCGCCGCGCACGACGTTGCCGGTGCCGGACCCCTCCTTGATGGCCAGGCCGTCGGCGCTCTCACCGTTCTTGCGCGGGTCGCGGTTGCCGTGGGCGTCGAGGTCGAGGATCCGGTTGTCGCTCGACGCGCCTTGGAGGTGCAGGCCGGACTCGTAGTTGTCACGCGTGACGAGCCGGTCGAAGACGGTGTTGTTGACGTCCAGGCCGAACACCCCGTAAGGGCCGTGCACGACCTCCAGGCCGATCAACCGCCAGTGGTCGCCCTCGATGTGGATCGCGCCGCGTTCCGCGCGCGGGATGCTGGAGCCGACCGCGCCCGGCGTGTGCGGCATGTTCTCGCCGTCGACGACCACGCGCTCGTTGCCGTAGTTGCGCAGGGTGATGGGCCGGCTCGCGGTGCCGTTCTTGAGCAACTGGATGTTGGTGGTGGGCGCGTACGTGCCGCCGCGCACGTGGATCGTGTAGCCGGGCTGGGCCAGGTCGACGCCGCGCTGGATGGTGCGCAGCGGCGCGGCCGGGGTGCCGGGGTTGCCGTCGTCGCCGTTGACCGCCACGTACAGCGCGTCGGCGGGCGGCGGTGTGCCGTCCTGGGTGAAGTCCAGGTAGTCGACGTTCGGCAGGCCGGCCGAGGTGGTGGGGCTCAGCCGGATCGTGCCGGAACCCGCCGGCACGGTCAGGGAGACGGTCTTCGAGACCCACGTCGACCACGCGCCCGTGGCTTCGAACGAGACCGATCGCACGGTGGCGCCGTTGACGACGAGGTCGGCGGGGCGGGCGGCCGTGCCGCCGTTGGCGAACCTGATCACCACGGTCGCGGCGCCGGCCGCCGGCGCGGCGACGGTGAACTGCGCGCCGGCACCGATGGCGTTGTCCGCGTTGCAGAACCCCGTGCCGGAGTAACCGGACCAGTTCGAGTCGAGGGAACCCGCGCACACGGCGGGCGCGGATTCGGCTTCGTGGTGCGTGGTCGCGGCGGTCGCCGTCCCGCCCGGTGCGCCGAGGACCGCGACTGCGATCACCACGGCGGCGGCACAGGGTTTCAACCTCATTGTTCCTCCCTCGGTGTGACGCGGCAGCGAGCCCGTGTTCACGCTTCTGAACTGCACAAACACGATCAGGGAGCGATCTCGGGCACGCTAACGCACACGTTTGGAAAGGCGCAATGATTCGACTGCCGAATTCCGCGGTTTCACAATCGTGAACAAAAAGGGCGGGCACGGGGACGAATGTCCCGTGCCCGCCCCCGACAGCGCGGTCGGTGCGACTAGTGCGGCGACTCCGCCTTGCCCGCCTTGACCGCGAAAGAACCGGCGACCGCGACCAGCGACAGGATCGCCGCCAGCACCAGCGCCGCGTGCATGCCGCCCATCTCCGCGCCGACGCCCGGCCCACCGGCGGTGGCCAGCTCGGCGGCCCGCGCGCTCATCACGCTGACCAGCAGCGCCACGCCCGCCGCGGCGGCGAGCTGCTGGGTCGTGCTGAAGATCGCGCTGCCGTGGGAGTACAGGCGAGCGGGCAGCGCGCCCAGGCCCGAGGAGAACAGCGGCGTGAACGAGAACGCCAAGCCCAGGCTGAGCACGAGGTGGAACACCAGCACGTACGTGGCGGACGTGCTGGCGTCGAACGTCGTGGCGAACCACAGCGAACCGCTGGTGGCGACCGTGCCGACGATGAGCAGGACGCGCGGCCCCACCCGGTCGTAGAGCCGGCCGACGAACGGCGACAGCAGACCCATCAGCAGGCCGCCGGGCAGCAGCAGCAAACCGGTGGCCAGCGGGTCGAGGTCCAGCACGTTCTGCATGTAGATCGGCAGGATCGTGACCACGCCGAGCAGCAGGCCCATCATCACCATCATCAGGGCACTGGCGAGCGTGAACGTCCGGAAGGCGAACGTGCGCAGGTCCAGCAGGGCCCGTTCGTCGCGCTGCAACCGCACCTGGCGCAGGACGAACGCGACGATGCCGAGCACGCCCACCGCCAGCGACGCCCACAGCGTGGCCGACGACCCGCCGCCGCTGTGCCCGATGCTCGACAGGCCGTAGACCAGGCCGCCGAAGCCGAACACCGACAGCAGGACCGACAGCGGGTCGATCGGCGCGCTGCTCGCCTCGCCGATGCGGGTCACCCAGCGCAGGCCGAGCACCAGCGTCGTCACCGAGATCGGCAGCACGACCCAGAACATCGCGCGCCAGCTGAACACGTCCAGCAGCACGCCCGACACCGTCGGCCCGATGGCCGGCGCGACGGAGATGACGATCGAGATGTTGCCCATCACCGCGCCGCGGCGGGCGGGCGGCACGAGCGTCATGACGGTCGTCATCAGCAGCGGCAGCATGATCGCCGTGCCGCTGGCCTGCACCACGCGCGCGGCCATGAGCACCGGGAAGCCCGGCGCCAGCGCGGCCAGCAGGGTGCCCGCGCTGAACAGGCCCATCGCCACGCCGTAGAGCACGCGCGTCGACACGCGCTGGATGAGGTAGCCGGTGATCGGGATGACCACCGACATGGTGAGCAGGAAGCCCGCGGTGAGCCACTGGCCCACGGCGGCGGTCACCTGGAGTTCGGTGAGCAGCACGGGCAGTGCGACGCCCATGATGGTCTCGTTCAGGATGACCACGAACGTGGCCACGAGCAGCACGCCGATCACGGCGCGGTCGGCGCGGGTGAGCGCGGGCGGCGACGTCACGGCGTCGGACACACCAGCGGAAGTCATGCGTGGATCCCCCAGAGGAAAAGACGGGCGCGGCGAAGAGGCGACGGCGCCCCGAACACTCCAACCCTACCTCCGCGGGTGCCGACGCCACCTCACCTTTTCCCGTCGGCGAACTCGGCCCGGGTGCTCGACCACCACGTCACCCACCGCTGCGCGAAGCACTCCGCGACCAGCCGGCGGTGGCGGTGGTGCGGCCTGTCCCCACCGCACGGCAGGACCGCGTCGTCGACCTGGTCACGAGGCACGAGGTCCTCGACGCGCCGATGCCGCGTCGGCTCGTTCGACCAGGGCCGTCGCGCCGGGGCCGCGCAAGAGGCCGAAGAACCGCTCCGCTGCTTCCTCGGTGAACCGACGGTGTGAAGCCCCATCGCTCCGCCGTCCCGTCCTGGCGGAGCCCGTCGTCGACGTGGGCGATCCGGAACCACCCCTGGTCGACGCCTCGTCGTGGCGCAGCGGACCGCGGGAGCGAACAGCCGGTTCTCGCGGGCGCGCGGGAATCGGCCGAGCACACCATCGACCCGGTCGCCGCCACGGGCGCGAGGACTGCTCACCCGACTATTCCGGCGAGGAACCCCGCGACCTTCACCCCGGTGCGGGCGGCCTTCTCGTCCACGGTGAGCGACTCGTGCAGGCGGCCGCCCGGTCCGGCGTCCTTCTTGCCGCGCAGGTAGAGCGAGCACGCCAGGTCGGCGCAGATGTAGACGCCCACGGAGTTGCCCTGCTGGCCGCCGCGGCCCGCCTTGCGCGCCGTCATCAGGGTGACGCCGTCGCCCGGGTGGGTGGTCAGGCACAGCGAGCACATGTTGCGCCTCGGCCGGCCCGCGGCGGGTGAGGCCAGGCGCAGGGCCACGCCCACCAGGCCGTCGTCCGACGGGGCCACGAGGTAGGCGCGCTGCGGGGCGGCGGGATCCCGCCAGCCGAGGAAGTCCAGGTCGTCCCACGGTCGGTCGGCCAGGTCACCCGGCACGGGCAGGCGCTTGGCCTCGCCCTTGCTGCAGTTCACGAACGACGCGCGGATCTCGCGCTCGGTCACGGGTTCCATGACGCTCAAGCTACGTCAGGTAGGTACCAAGGACAAATGGTTATGCATTAGCCTAGACCCCCTAGGAAAGGGGACGGCATGGCGCGTGCGGGGCTCACCGTCGAACGCCTGGTGCAGGCGGCGGCGGAACTGGCGGACGAGGTCGGCTTCGACAACCTGACCGTCTCGGCGCTCGCCCGCCGCTTCGGCGTCAAGGACGCGAGCCTGTACTCCCACCTGCGCAACGCACAGGACCTCCGGGAGCGGGTGGCCGTGCTGGCGTTGCGCGAGCTCGCGGACCGGGCCGCCTCCGCGCTGGCCGGTCGCGCGGGCCGGGACGCGCTGATCGCCTTCGCCAACGCCTACCGCGACTACGCCAGGACCCACCCCGGCCGGTACGCCGCGATGCGGATCGACCTGACGCCGGAGGTCGCGGCCACCAGCCGGGCGGACCGGCACTCCGAGATGACCCGGGCCATCCTGCGCGGCTACCACCTGCCCGAGCCGGACGAGACCGACGCCGTGCGCCTGCTGCACAGCACGTTCCACGGCTTCACGACCCTCGAAGCGTCGGGCGGGTTCGGGCACCACCCGCGTGACACCGAGGCGTCCTGGACCAAGACCCTCGACGCCCTGCACCACCTGCTCGGCCACTGGCCGGGGTGAACCCCGCCGCCGGTGAAGCCGGGAAGGCTCCACGGTGGATGATCCACGACCCACCGTCGTGTCGAAAGTTTCGATACGTTTCGCGATGGCCGGATTACCGCACGTACCGACCGGACATCCGGCCGTACGGCGGCAAGAAAGACGGCCGAATGGCGTCCACCAGCCAACTATCCATCATGTGAGACGAGTTGGTACACCGGCAGTTCATTGACGTGACACCGCGCCGCCCCCTATCGTTTCGAATCAGTTCCCGAAAGTTTATCTGAATATTCGAAAGTTTCGGCGACCGTCCTGCAGACCCCCGCCAAGAAGCGGGCGGTGCCCAGCCGACCCCCTCGGCACGCACCTGTGGGAGGAACGAACGAGATGTCACAACTCGTCCTGTTCGCGATCGACATCTGCGCGGTGGTGCTGCTCGTCTTCGGGCTCTACTTCCCGCGGCACCGCCGCCGCGACCTGGTCGTCGCCTACCTCGGCGTCAACATCGGCGTGCTCGCCGTCGCGAGCGCGTTGAGCACCAGCAACACCGGCGCGGGCATCGGGCTGGGCATGGCGTTGTTCGGCGTGCTGTCGATCATCCGCCTGCGCTCGACGGAACTCGACCAGCACGAGGTCGCGTACTACTTCTCCGCGCTGGCCCTGGGCCTGCTCGGCGCGCTGAGCACGTCCTCGCTGTGGCTCAACGGCGGCCTGATGGGGCTCATCGTCGTGGTGATGTTCCTGGGCGACAACAAGAAGCTGTTCCGCCACTACCGGCACCAGGTCCTCGTGCTCGACTCGGCCATACCCGACCACGTCGCGCTCGTGGCGCACCTGGAACAGCTGCTCAACGCCAGGGTGCACTCGGTCACCGTGCAGCGGTTGGACATGGTGAACGAGACGACGATCGTCGACGTCCGGTACTCGTTGACCGGACGCGCCCGCACCGCCGCGCCCACCGCGCCCGCGCACTCCGGGGCGCGCCGATGACCGCGACGACGACGTTCGTGCCCGCGGTGGCGCGGATGGCCCCGGTCGGGCTGGCCGAGCTGGTCGAGCGGGCCGCGCTGCAGACCAGGGTCGACCGCAAGTACGTCGTGCCGGCCGACGCGCTGCCGCACCTGTTGGAGCAGGTCGCGCCCCACGCGCGGGTGCTCGACATCGACGGCGCGCGCACGTTCCGCTACGAGTCCGTCTACTTCGACACCCCGCGGTTGGTCAGCTACCACTCCGCGGCCTACCGCCGGCGTCGCCGGTTCAAGGTGCGCACCCGCACCTACCTGGACACCGCCGAGTGCTGGCTGGAGGTCAAGATCAGCGGGGCGCGGGGCAGCATCACCAAGCACCGGCTGCCCTACCACCCGGCCGACTGCGACACCGTGCGGCCGGGGCGGCACTTCGTCGAGGCGGCGCTCGCGCGCGAGTCCATCGCGCCCGAAGCCGACGGCTCGTTCGAACCGGTCCTGGTCACCGGGTACCAGCGGACCACGTTGCTGCTGCCGGAATCCGCGAGCCGGGTCACCGTCGACACCGCGCTCTCCTGGCGGCACGGCGGCTCCGCGTTGCGGCTGTCCGGCTTGGCCGTGATCGAGACCAAGACCGCGTCTGCCGCGTCACCGGTCGACCGCATGCTCTGGCAACGGGGTGTGCGCCCGGCCCGGATCTCCAAGTACGCCACGGGTCTCGCCGCGCTGCGCCTCGACCTGCCCGACGCGCCGTGGCGGCGGACGTTGCGCCGCCACTTCCGCGGGGCCACGCCGTCGGTGGACCCGGTACCGACCACCCTGTCCCACCGACCCGAACAGGAGACATCGTGCGTGTGACCCCCCGCAGCAACGGCGCCGCGGCAACACACCGGTCCAAGGGGCTCGCGGTCGCCGCCCTGCTCCTCACCGGACTGCTCATCCCGCTGTCGGCGGGTGCCGAGCCCGACCGCCCCGACGTGGCGGGCAGCACGGCCGCCGCCGACGCCATCGCCGCCGCGGCCGCGGCCGACGACCTGGTCGGCGACATCACGTTCTCCGTGCCCAGCGGCACGTTCCAGGGCCAGGTGTCGGTGTCGCTGACCACCGCGATCGCCGGCGCCCAGATCCGCTACACCACCAACGGGCAGCTACCCACCGCGCAGTCGACGCTCTACCAGGGCTCGCCGGTGCAGCTCACCCGCACCACGCAGGTGCGGGCCCAGGCGTTCGTCGGCAACGCGGCGTCCGGCCGGCCCGGCACCGCCATGTACGTCGCTCGCGAGGCATCGCTGACGGCGCACGACCTGCCGGTGGTCGCGATCGACTCCTACGGCGCGGGCAAGCCGCAGCGCGAGTACTTCGACGGCGCCACCATGATCTTCGAGCCGCAGGCGGGCGGCACGACGTCGTTGGCGGCGACACCCGCGGTCGCCACCCGCGCCGGGTTCAAGCTGCGCGGCCAGTCGTCGGCCTCGTTCGAGAAGACGCCGTACCGGCTGGAGTTCTGGGACAACACCAACGACGACGCCGACTACCCGGTGCTGGGCATGCCCGCCGACTCCGACTGGGTGCTGCGCGGACCGTTCACCGACAAGGCGCTGATCCGCGAGGCGTTCATCTACGACCTCGGCCGCGAGATGGGTCTCAAGGCGCCGCGCTACAAGTTCGTGGAGTTCTACCTCAACACCGACTCCACCCCGGTGGGCGCCGGTGACTACATGGGCGTCTACATGGTGGTCGAGACGATCAAGAACTCGAAGAACCGGCTCGACCTCAAGGGCCTGGACGAGGACGACACCACCCTGCCCAAGATCCAGGGCGGCTACATCTTCAAGTTCGAGTGGATGGCGGCCGAGGAACCGACGCTGCCGTGCACCGGGCCGACCGGCACGTGCTGGAACTACCTGGAAGTGGTCGACCCCGACCCGTTGAACGCGCAGCAGCGGGACTGGTTGCGCGGGCACATCCAGGAGTTCAACGACGTGCTGCGGGCACCGAACTTTGCCGACCCGGCCACCGGGTACCAGAAGTACCTCGACGTGCCGTCGTTCATCGACCACATGATCATCAACGAGCTCAGCCGCGGCATGGACGCCTACCTGCGCAGCGCCCACTTCCACAAGGACCGGGACAGCAAGATCTTCGCCGGTCCGCTGTGGGACTTCGACCTCACGTTCGGCGTGGGCGGGTTCTTCCAGAACGACCAGGTCTCGGGCTGGCAGTACCTGCAAACCCGGCAGCCGCAGGCCAACGACTGGCACACCCAGCTCCTGCGCGACCCGGCGTTCGTCAACCAGGTCAAGGTGCGCTGGCAGGCACTGCGCCGCGGTCCGCTGTCGGATTCCGCGCTGCAGAGCCGGATCGACGGCCTGTCCCGGCCGCTGACCAACGCCGCGCAGCGCAACTTCCAGCGCTGGCCGAACCTCAGCTCGGCGACCGTCGGTTTCTTCCGCACCCCGACCGCGCCCACGTGGCAGGGGCAGGTGCAGGCGATGCGGGACTGGATGCAGCGCCGCATCCAGTGGCTGGACTCGACGTCGGGTTGGGGCGGTTCGACCACTCCGACGTCCACGACGACCTCCACCACCACGACGACCACGACGTCTACCACCACCACGACCACGCAACCGGGCGGTGCCCGGTGCTCGGCGACGTACACGGTGGTCAACCGGTGGCAGGGCGGCTTCCAGGGCGAGGTCCGCGTCACCGCGGGCACGTCGGCGATCAGCAACTGGACCGTCTCGTGGACCTACACCGGCGGTGAGGCGGTCAGCCAGGCGTGGAACGCGACCGTGACCAGCCAGGGTTCGACGGTCACCGCCCGCAACGCCGCGCACAACGGCTCGGTGGGCGCGGGGCTCAGCACGACGTTCGGGTTCCTCGGGTCGTCCACCGGGACGCCCGGCACACCGGTGCTCACCTGCACCGCGAGCTGACCCGTCCGACGAAGACCGGGTGCCCGGCGCCACTCCCGGCGCCGGGCACCCGGTCGTGAATTCGCATTCCGCCCGCGGCCCTACCGGATAGTTTCGCAAACTGTTGACCGCGCGAGCACCCGACTCGATGCTATTCGACGTCGCTCAGCAATGCCGCTGAAAGGAATTCCGCTGATGTCCGTCAAGATCAGAGGCGGGAGGTTGATCCCGCTCACGGCGATCACTTTCCTGCTCATGGCAATAGTGACGTCGAACGCCCAGGCGGCGGTGACCACCAACCAGGAGGGCACCAACAACGGCTACTTCTACTCGTTCTGGACCGACAGCCAGGGCACCGTCTCGATGGAGCTCGGGTCCGGCGGCAACTACAGCACGTCGTGGCGCAACACCGGCAACTTCGTCGCCGGCAAGGGTTGGGCCACCGGCGGGCGGCGGACGGTGAACTACTCGGGCAGCTTCAACCCGTCCGGCAACGCCTACCTGACCCTTTACGGCTGGACCCGCAACCCGCTCGTCGAGTACTACATCGTCGACAACTGGGGCACGTACCGGCCCACCGGCCAGTACAAGGGCACGGTCACCACCGACGGTGGCACTTACGACATCTACAAGACGACGCGGACGAATGCGCCGTCGATCGACGGGACGCGGACCTTCGACCAGTACTGGAGCGTCCGGCAGTCGAAGAAGACCGGCGGCAGCATCACGTCGGGCAACCACTTCGACGCGTGGGCCCGCAACGGGATGAACCTCGGCAGCCACTACTACATGATCATGGCGACCGAGGGTTACCAGAGCAGCGGCAGCTCCAACATCACCGTGGACGGCGTCCCGGGCGGCAACCCGGGCAACCCGGGCACCGGCGGCTGCACCGCCACCCTGTCCGCGGGCGAGAAGTGGGGCGACCGGTACAACCTCAACGTCTCGGTCAGCGGCTCGACCAACTGGACCGTGACGATGAACGTCCCGTCGCCCGCGAAGGTCCTGTCGACCTGGAACATCAGCGCGAGCTACCCGAACGCCCAGACCCTGACCGCGAGGCCGAACGGCAGCGGCAACAACTGGGGCGTGACGATCCAGGCCAACGGCAACTGGACCTGGCCCTCCGTCTCCTGCGCCGCGAGCTGATCAAGGCCGGCGGCACGGCGGTCCCCCCGCCGTGCCGCCGGCCGCTCACTGCACGTGGTACAGCTCCGGTTGCGGGATGGTGCGCTTCGCCGTGCGCCGTCCGTCCCGCAGCCTCTCCAGCACGTGCACCGCGCTCTCCGCGATCCGGTGGGAGTCCTGCACCACCGTGGCGCGCAA
This sequence comes from Saccharothrix saharensis, assembly GCF_006716745.1. Taxonomy (NCBI): domain Bacteria; kingdom Bacillati; phylum Actinomycetota; class Actinomycetes; order Pseudonocardiales; family Pseudonocardiaceae; genus Saccharothrix; species Saccharothrix saharensis. The sequence goes on from NZ_VFPP01000001.1 coordinate 2,596,586, forward strand.
CGGGCTCGTGCCGTCGTCGACCAGGTTCCGCGCTTCGACGATCCCGTCGACCCCGACCACCACCGTGTCCGCGGTGAACGGCGAACCGACCGCCCGCAACGCGTCGACCGCGCCCAGGGCCATCTCGTCGTCGGTGCAGAAGATCGCGTCCAGCCTGACCTTGCGGTGGTCGAGCAGGCGGACGTGCGCCCGCACCGCGTCATCGGCGCGCGACCGGTGGAAAGCGCAGCGGTCGTCGACCGTGATCGACACGTCGGGCAAGGCCGCCCGCAGGACGTCCGCACAGCACCGTTGGCGCTCGCCGTACTCCTGGCCGGCCACGATCAGCACGTGCGGTCGGCGCTCGCCCTGGCGCCGCAAGTGCGTGACGAGCCAGTCCCCCGCGGCCTGGGCATCTCGGTCGCGACGACGAACCCGCCGACGTAGCCGTGCTTCGCGGCGAGGATGCGACGCAGGTGGTACGCCTGCGCCGAGGCGTCGTAGTCGCGTTCCGGGACCCTTGAGCACGAGGTCGAGGCCATTGCGGTCGAGCACGCCGTGCATGCGCTGCGCGAAACCGGCGACCCGGTACCCCTGCTCGAACGCCGAGGTGACGAGGAAGACCTGCCTCGCGCGCCCCTTCCGCCGCCGCGCCTGGATGAGCAGCGGGGCGGCGACGACCGCTGCCACGAGGGGCATCGAACAGGCGGGCACCGCCCGGGTCGGCACGCCACCGCGGATCACGTGCGCGACGCCGGCCACCACCGCACCGCCGGCGAGCAGGAGTGCCGGAACCGCGCCCCACGCCGGTCGTGCCCTGGGGTGGACGTGGTGCTCCACGGTGACGACCGCGTCCCGGCCCGTCTGCACGACCGATCCGTCGGACGCCGCGCTCGCGTGGTGGCCCGCCGCGCCACCGCGCTCGACCGGCGGCATCGGGCCACGCCGGCGTCCGGCTCGTTCGCTGTCGCGGCCATCGGGCCGGGAACCTCAGCCCACGCCGCGTTCCCTCTTCCCGCCCGGACCGGACATCCTGGATGTGTGCGGTACAGCGGGCGTCGGCCGGGACCAGCCCGCACTTCTGCGGTGGTCGTGCGGAGTTCTCCGGACGGGGGTCGGCCGACGCGGCCCGGCCGCGGCTGCTCGACCTGCTCGCGGACCCCGACCCGCTGGTGCACCGCGCGGCGACCGTCCTGGTCGCCGATGACGACCTCCGGGTCCGGTCGGTCGCCGTCACCCCACGTCAGCGCCACCGCGTTCCCGGTCCCGCCAATACGTTAACTCCCGAGAGCCGCGCGCATTTCCGGCCCGAACGCGCCTTGCCCTGGATCGGTTCCCCTCCCTTGAGGACAGTGGAGGCGCAATCGGCAATCCACACCGTCCTAGGGAGTTCGACGTTGTCCAGTACAGCTGAAACGCGGGCCGGGCAACCGGTCGCCGGTGGCTCGCGCGGCGGGCTCGTCCTGCTGTTGTTGTGCGCCGCGCAGTTCATGATCGTCCTCGACTTCTCCATCACCAACGTCGCCCTGCCGACGATCCAGACCGACCTCGGCTTCTCCGTCAACGACCTCCAGTGGGTGGTCAGCGCGTACGCCCTGACGTTCGGCGGGTGCCTGCTGCTCGGCGGCCGGGTCGCGGACCTGCACGGGCAGCGGCGGCTGTTCATCATCGGGTTGCTGGTGTTCGGCATCGCCTCGCTGCTCGCCGGGTTCGCGCAGGACGCCGTGCAACTGGTCGTGTTGCGCGGCGTCCAGGGGCTCGCGGCCGCGTTCGTGGCACCGGCCGCGCTGGCGCTGCTGACGACCTCCTTCCCCGAGGGTCCGGCCCGCAACCGCGCGCTCGGTGTGTGGGGTGCGGTGCTGTCGCTGGGTTTCGTGTGCGGTGTCATCGCGGGCGGTGTGCTGACCGACCTGCTGAACTGGCGGTGGGTGTTCTTCATCAACGTGCCGATCGGCGTGATCACGGGTGTCGCCGCGGTCGTGTTCATCTCCGAGGTGGCGCGGCCCGCGAACCGGGTCAAGCTGGACATGCCCGGCGCGATCACCGTCACCGTGGCGTTGATCAGCCTGGTCTACGGCCTGTCCGTGGCGCACACCCACGGCTGGCTGGGTGCGACGACGTTGGGCGCGTTCGCGTTGTCCGCCGTGCTGCTGGTGGCGTTCGTGTTCATCGAGAACAAGGCGCCGCACCCGTTGGTGCCGCTGCGGATCTTCAAGCTGCGGGCGCTGGTGGTGGCCAACGTGACGAACCTGGCGCTGATCGGGGCGTTCGTCGGCTCCACCTACATCGTCACGCTGTACCTCCAGGTGATCGAGCGGTACACGCCGCTGCGCACCGGCCTGACGTTCTCCGTGCTCGGCCTGACCGCCATGCTCGCCGGGTTCACCGCCGGGAGGATCGCGGCGAAGATCGGCTCGCGCGCCACGATGGTCCTCGGCGTGGCCGCCCAGGCGGCCGGGTCGCTGGCGATGGCCGCGCTGCCGTCCGGCGCGGCGGGGCTGGTCGCGGTGCTCGTCGGCACGGCCCTGGTGGGGTTCGGCAACATCACCGCCGTCGTGATGATCATCATCTCCGCGACGGCGGGCGTGCCCGACGACCGGCAGGGGCTCGCGGGCGGTCTGTTCAACACCTCGCAGCAGCTCGGATCGGCGCTCGGCGTCGCGTTGTTCGCCGCCATCGCGGTCAGCCGCACGGCCGGTGAGCTGCCGGCGGGCGTCTCCGTGGCCGACGCGCCGGCGGCGGCGCTGCTGTCGGGCTACCGGTTCTCGTTGCTGCTGTGCGGTCTCCTGGCCGTCGCGGCGGGCCTGTTCGCCGCCCTCGCCGACCGCCGCCGGGTGAACTGACCCGGGCACGGGAAAAGGCTCGTAGGACCCGACCGTCCTACGAGCCTTCTCGCGTGCTCAGCAGCGGGTGAGCCAGACCGCCGCCCTCGCGGGCAGCGCCAGTTCCGCCACCGCCCGGCCGTCCTCCGGCACCGCCACGACCGCCTCCGGCGCACCGTCACCGCCGAACTCGACGTCCTCGGTGTGCAGCAGGACCCGCCACACCCCGGACGACGGCAGCGGCAACCGGAAACCGGCCCGCGGCCCGCCGAAGTTCGCCACGCAGACCACGTCGGGCGCACCGGGCGCACGCCGCGTGAACGCCACGACGGCACGCGACGGGTCGTCGTCCACCAGCCACTCGAACCCGTCCGGCCGGTCGTCCGCCCGGTACAGCGCCGGATGCGCCGCCTGCACCCGGTTCAGCGCCGCGACCAGCCGCGCCACGCCCGCGTGCACGGGATCGTCCAGCAGGTCCCACGCCAGCTCGCGGTGGTCGGCCCACTCGTGCGGCTGGCCGATCTCACCGCCCATGAACAGCACCTGACCGCCCGGGTGCGCCCACATGTGCGCGAGCAGCACGCGCAGCCCCGCCGCGCCGCCGGTCTTGGCGATCAGCGAGCCCTTGCCGTGCACCACCTCGTCGTGCGACAGGGGCAGCAGGTACCGCTCGCTCCACGCGTACTCCGCGGGCAGCTTCAGCCGCTCGTAGTCGCCGTCGCGGAAGTACGTCAGCGTGTCGTGCATCCAGCCGAGGTTCCACTTGCGGTCGAAACCCAGCCCGCCGGCCGCCGTGACGCCCGGCCAGGTGGTGGACTCCTCGGCGATCAGCAGCGCGTCCGGGTGCAGGCGCCCCGCGGTCGCGGTCAGCTCCCGCAGGAACGCCAGCGCCTCCAGGTTCTCGTTGCCGCCGTGCTCGTTGGGCTCCCACTCACCCGGCCCGCGCGAGTAGTCGCGGTACAGCATGGACGACACCGCGTCCACCCGCAGACCGTCCACGTGGAACTCCTCCAGCCAGTACAACGCGTTGGCCAGCAGGAAGTTGCGGACCTCGGGCCGACCGAAGTCGAACACGTACGTGCCCCAGTCCGGGTGCTCACCGCGCCGCGGGTCGGGGTGCTCGTACACCGGCACGCCGGTCAGCCGCCCCAACGCCCAGTCGTCCTTCGGGAAGTGCGCGGGCACCCAGTCGAGGATCACGCCGATGCCCCGGCGGTGCAGGACGTCCACCAGGTGGCGCAGGTCGTCCGGGCTCCCGTACCGCGCGGTCGGGGCGTAGTAGGAGGTCACCTGGTAGCCCCAGGAGCCGCCGTACGGGTGCTCGGCCAGCGGCAGCAGCTCCACGTGCGTGAAGCCGAGCCCGGCCACGTGGTCGGCGAGCCGTTCGGCGGCTTCGCGGTAGCCGAGTCCCGCTCGCCAGGACCCCAGGTGCACCTCGTACACGCTGATCCGGTCCGGCCGGTGCCACCACGCGCCGTCGGACCACGCGTGCCGCGACCGCGTCACCACGGACTCGACCGCGGGCGGCGGCGTGGTGCGGAACGCCATCGGGTCGGCCTTGTCCCGCCACACGTCGTCCTCGCACAGGATGCGGAACCGGTAGCGGTGCCCTTCCCCGGCCTCCGGCACCACGGCCTGCCACACGGGGATCAGCGGATCGCGCACCAGGTCCGCCTCACCCCACTCGCCGCACACCCGCACCGCACGCGCGCCGGGAGCCCAGAGGGCGAAGCGCACGCCGTCGTCGACGACGTGCGCCCCCAACACCTCCCACAGCCGCTCGTGCCGCCCCTCGGCGATCAGGTGGCGGTCCAGGTCGGCCAGCGCGGGCGTGACGACGGCGGTCACGACGACCCGCCGACCAGCTCGCGCACGGCCCGCAGCGGCACCGGCAGCCAGTCGGGCCGGTTCGCCGCCTCGTACCGCACCTCGTACAGCGCCTTGTCCAGCTGGTAGGCCCGCAGCACGGTGGCCGCGGCCGCCAGGTCCACGCCGGACTCGCTGGCGTACCCGGCCAGGAACGCGCGCTGCGCGTCGTGCACCCAGTGCCGGCTGCGCCGCTCGTCCTCCACCGACCAGTACGTGGCGGTCAGCCGGTGGTGCCCGGCCACGTAGTCCAGCGACCGCAGCATCCCGGCCACGTCCCGCAGCGGCGAGTCGGGCCGGGCCCGCTCGGCGAGCGGCGCGGACGGCTCGCCCTCGAAGTCCAGCAGCACCCAGCGGCCGTTGCTGCGCAGCACCTGGCCCAGGTGCAGGTCACCGTGGACGCGCTGCACCTCGCCGACGGCCGCGGTTCGGACCCGGTCGCCCAGGCACGCCCGCAGCGCCGCCGCGTACGGCCGCACCGTCGGTGCGACCTCCAGCGTCTCGGCCAGCCGGGTCAGGAACCGGTCCGCCAGCGCCTCGTGGTCCGCGGGCGCGGAGCCCAGCGCCCGGCCCAGGTCGGCGTGCACGGCCGCGACGGCGACGCCCAGCCGACCCAGCTCGCCCACCAGGTCCAGCTCGCGGGGCGTGCCGGTGAGGGTGTGGCCCAGGTCGGCGCGTGCCGCCTCCCAGCCCTCGATCCCACCGTCCACGTAGGACTCGACCAGGCCGAGCGTGTCCGTGCCGTCCAGGGTGATCGAGCCGAGCAGCCGCGGCACGTACAGGCTGTCCCGCAGCACGCGGTGCAGCGCGAGGTCGGGGTTCTCCCCCGGCCACACCCGCCGGAACACCTTGAGCACGCTGTGCCCGCCGACCACCAGCGAGGTGTTGGACTGCTCCACGCCCATCGGCCGCACCTCGCCCGCGCGTTCGGGCAGGTCCACGCCCAGCTCGGGCCGGAACGCCACCGCGCCCGTCGTCCCGGCCTGCGCCACCAGGTCGTACAGCCGCGTGACCAGCTCCGGGTCGGCGAGCGCGTCGTAGTGCACCTCCCCGGCCGCGGTGCCGATCACGGCGTCCGCCAACCCCGCGGGCAGGTCCGCGCGGACGCCCACGGGGACGTGGAACCGGCCGTGGGCGGTCGCCACGACGGCGATCACGCCGCGCACCGGCCCGGCCGCGAACGGCTCCACCCGCTGCACGGTCACCTCGTCCGCGTCGTCGGCGGGGAACCACCGCTGCCGGGGCAGCCACTCCTGCAGCCCGGGCACACCGGTGATGGCAGTGGTCATCGCGAAGGCACCTCCATCTGGATGGCGAACCAGTAGAACCCGTGGCCGGGCAGCGTGACCTGGTACGGCGCGGCGCCGATCACCGGGAACTCCACGCCGCCGGTCAGCTCGGTCAGCTCGTGCCCCTGGAACTCCCGCAGGTCCAGCTCGACCGCCTGCGGGTGGCGGGACAGGTTGTTCACGCACAGCACGATGTCCAGCCGGCCGTCCTCGGCGCAGTGCTCGCGCAGGTAGGTCATCACGGCCGCGTTGCCCGAGGGCAGCTCGCGGAACCCGCCCAGGCCGAACGCCCGGTGCCGGCGGCGGACGTCGATCATCCGCTTGGTCCAGCGCAGCAGCGAGCCGGGGCTGTCGATCTGCGCCTCGACGTTCAGGCTCTGGTAGCCGTAGACCGGGTCCGCGATGACCGGCAGGTAGAGCCGGCCCGGGTCGCCCCCGCTGAACCCGCCGTTGCGGTCGGGCGTCCACTGCATCGGCGTGCGCACGCCGTCGCGGTCGCCGAGCCAGATGTTGTCGCCCATGCCGATCTCGTCGCCGTAGTAGAGGACGGGCGAGCCGGGCAGCGACAGCAGCATCGCGGTGAACAGCTCCTGCTGGTTGCGGTCGTTGTCCAGCAGCGGGGCCAGGCGTCGCCGGATGCCGATGTTGGCCTTCATCCGGGGGTCCTTGGCGTACTGGGAGTACATGTAGTCACGTTCCTCGTCCGTGACCATCTCCAGCGTCAGCTCGTCGTGGTTGCGCAGGAAGATGCCCCACTGCGCGCCGGCCGGGATCTCGGGCGTGGCCGCGAGGACTTCCGAGATCGGCACGCGCGACTCCTGGCGCACGGCCATGAAGATGCGCGGCATCAGCGGGAAGTGGAACGCCATGTGGCACTCGTCGCCGCCCACGCTGGGGTCACCGAAGTAGTCCACCACGTCGGCGGGCCACTGGTTGGCCTCGGCCAGCAGCACCCGGCCCGGGTACTCGTCGTCCACGACCTTGCGGCACAGCCGCAGGAACTCGTGCGTCTCCGGCAGGTTCTCGCCGTTGGTGCCCTCGCGCTCGAACAGGTACGGCACCGCGTCCAGCCGGAACCCGTCGATGCCCAGGTCCAGCCAGAACCGCAGGACGTCCAGCATCGCCTCCTGCACGGCCGGGTTGTCGTAGTTCAGGTCGGGCTGGTGGCTGAAGAACCGGTGCCAGTAGAACTGGCCGCGCACCGGGTCGTAGGTCCAGTTCGACGTCTCCGTGTCCACGAAGATGATGCGGGCGTCGGCGTACTTCGAGTCGTCGTCGCTCCACACGTAGAAGTCGCCGTACGGCCCGTCGGGATCGCGACGCGACTCCTGGAACCAGTGGTGCGAGTCGGACGTGTGGTTGAGCACCAGGTCGGTGATCACCCGGATGCCCCGCTTGTGCGCCTCGTCCAGCAGGTGCACGAAGTCCTCCACGGTGCCGAACTCGGCCAGCAGCGCCCGGAAGTCGCGGATGTCGTAGCCGCCGTCGCGCAACGGCGAGTCGTAGAACGGCGGCAGCCACAGGCAGTCCACGCCGAGCCACTGGAGGTAGTCCAGGTGGTCGGCCAGGCCGCGCAGGTCGCCCGAGCCGTCGCCGTTGCTGTCGCTGAACGCGCGGACGAGCACCTCGTAGAAGATCGCCGACTTGTACCACTCCGGCTCCACGCCGATGGGCGTGGCTACGCGCGGCGACTCGCCGCTGGGCAGCAGACGGCGCGGCATCAGGCCCTCACCGCCACGACGTGCGCGACCGCGCGGGCCGGGTCGAGCCGGACGTAGTTGTTCGCGCCCCACTGCCAGGTCTGGCCGGTCACCTCGTCGTGCGCGGTGAACGCGGACGGCACGCCCAAGGCGTCCAGGTCGGTGGTCAACGTGCCCTCCTGCGGTCGGTCGGGGTCGAGGGTCACCACGGCCAGCACGGTGTCGCCGGTCGCGGGGTCGCGCTTGGAGAACGCGACGAGCGCGGGGTTGTCGACGGCGTGGAACGCCAGGCCGTCGAGCGACCACAGCGCCGGGTGGGCGCGGCGGACGCGGTTGAGCAGCGTCAGCCACGGTTCCAGGGAGTCGCCCCTGGCCCGCGCGCCCGCGAAGTCGCGGGGTCGCAGCTCGTACTTCTCGGAGTGCCGGTACTCCTCGCTGCCGGGCGCGACGGCCTCGTTCTCGTACAGCTCGAACCCGGAGTACACGCCCCACGTCGGCGACAGCAGGGCGGCCAGGGCGGCGCGGATGGCAAACATCGCCGGGCCGTTGTCCTGCAGGTGCTTCGGCAGGATGTCGGGCGTGTTCACGAACAGGTTCGGCCTGGCCTCGTGCGCGTGCGCGGCGAGCTCCGCGCCGAAGCCCTCCAGCTCCGCCTTGTCCGTGCGCCACGTGAAGTAGGTGTAGGACTGGGTGAAGCCCAGGCGCGCCAGACCGTACAGGCGCGCGGGCCGGGTGAACGCCTCGGCCAGGAACAGCACGTCGGGCCGGTCCCGGTGCACCTCCTCGATCAGCCACGCCCAGAAGTCCGGCGGCTTGGTGTGCGGGTTGTCGACCCGGAAGATCCGCACCCCGTGGTCGATCCACAGGTGCACCACGCGCAGGACCTCCGCGTACAGGCCCTTGGGGTCGTCGTCGAAGTTCAGCGGGTAGATGTCCTGGTACTTCTTGGGCGGGTTCTCCGCGAACGCCACCGTGCCGTCGGGCAGGCGGGTGAACCAGTCCGGGTGCTGACCGACCCACGGGTGGTCGGGCGCGCACTGCAACGCCAGGTCCAGCGCCACCTCGATGCCCAGCTCCGCGGCCCGCGCCACGAACGCGTCGAAGTCGGCGAACGAGCCCAGCTCCGGGTGGATGGCGTCATGCCCGCCGTGGACGGAGCCGATCGCCCACGGCGAGCCGACGTCGCCCTCCAGCGCGACCAGCGTGTTGTCCCTGCCCTTGCGGTTGACCTCGCCGATCGGGTGGATCGGCGGCAGGTACACGACGTCGAAGCCCATTGCGGCGACCCGGTCCAGCTCGGCCGTCGCGGTGCGGAACGTGCCGTGCACCGGCCGGCCCCGCTCGTCCACGCCGCCCGTGGAGCGGGGGAAGAACTCGTACCAGGAGCCGAACGCGGCCTTCGGCCGGTCCACCCACAGCCGGTGCGGTACGCCCTCCGTGACCAGGTCGCGCACCGGGTGCTCGTGCATCTCGGTGAGCACGGCCTCGTCCAGCGCCGCGGCCAGCCGGTCGGCCAGCGGCAACGCCCCCGAGCGCAGCCGGACCGCCGCGTCGCGCAGCAGCACGCCGTTCGTGTCGTCGGCCGACGACGCGCGGTCCAGCAGCCGGGCGCCGAGCTCCAGGTCGTTGGCCAGTTCGGTCGCGCCCTGCCCCGCGCCGGTCTTGGCGCGGATGGCGTGCAGCCAGGTCGACCACGGGTCCGACCACGCGTCGACCCGGAACTCCCACTCTCCCACCGCGTCCGGCACGATCACCGCCGACCAGCGGTCCGCGCCCGCGTCCTCCACCCGCATCCGGGTGCTCTGCCAGGCGCCGTCCGGGCCGCGCCAGCGCACCGTCGCCCCGACCGCGTCGTGGCCCTCGCGCCACACCGCCGCCCGCACCGGCACGTGCTGCCCGACCACGGCCTTGGCCGGCCGCGCTCCCGACGACACCGCCGGGGAGACGTCGTCCACGACGAGTCTCCCCACCGTCGCGTCATCCATCATCAGGTCCACCTCTCGGATCCCTCCGCCGTGGGCAATTCCGTTACCGCCGCCCACCCATCCGAGAATGAACCCGCTCAACCCCTTGATCCATCATTCGGTAACCACTGCGAAAATTCGACGTAGTATCGGAAGAAATGCACGAGACCCGGCTGCCGACAACGTCGGCAACCGGGTCTCGTACGTTTTTCCTACAGTTCGTCGCGGTAGCCCTGGCTCACCTCGACCACGACCCCGTCGGGGTCGGTCAGCCACGCGCTGCGCCACCCCGGGATGAAGCTGTCGAAGTCGATCGGACCCAGGTTGACCTGCGCGTCGTCGCCCATCTGCCGGAGCAGGGCGTCGACGTCGTCGACCTGGAACGCCAGGTGGCGGACCGTGCCGACGTGGTCGGGGCCGTCGCGCTCCACCAGCGTGGGCGCGCCGGCCGCGTCCACCGCGGCGCCGCCGAACAGCTCCAGGTACACCTCCCCCGACTTCAGGAAGACGATGGACGTGTCGCCGAGGTCGAAGAACCGGGCGCGCTTGAAACCGAACCAGCGCGTGTAGAATTCCTCGGTCGCGGCGAGGTCGCGGCAGTTGAGCGCGACGTGGGACCACTTCATGGGTTCGCCTTTCGGTGTTTCGGCAGTCGGCGACCCGTTCGCCCGTCAGTCCGCGGGCAGGCCGACCAGCTCGCTGCTGAGCCGCCACAGCCGCTGTCGCGCGGACGGGTCGTAGCACTGCGCGTGGGCACGGGCTTCGCGGACGCCGTCGTAGTAGCGCCCGGTGATCCCGGCGAGGTCGTCGGAGAGCGCGAAGCGCAGCGTCGCCTCGGAGCCCTCCGCCACGGTGCTCATGGTGTAGCCGAAGGTCTCGTAGACCATCTTGGTGCCCATCAAGGACGCCGGGTGCAGGCTGTTCACGGTTGCCTGCGCCGGGTCGAGCCGCTCGGCCAGCTCGAAGCAGGTCGCGATCTGGGCCAGTTTGCTCTGCCGATAGGCGCGCAGCGGCTCGTAGCCCCGGTGCAGCATCACGTCGTCGAAGTCGATCGGGGACTGCCCGGCCGACGCGACGGTGACGATCCGCGCGGCGGGTGACAGCAGCGGGAGCAGCAGCCTGGTGAGCAGGAACGGGGCGAGGTGGTTCACGGCGAACCGGAGTTCGTGTCCCCCCTTGCTCTCCAGGCGCCGGTCGTCGCGGCGGCCCGCGCCCATCCCGGCGTTGTTGATCAGCACGTCGAGCCGCACGCCGTCGTCCGCGAGACGTGCGGCCATAGCCCGCACCTGGTCGAAGTCGGCGAAGTCCGCCAGGTAGGTCCGCACGGCACCGCCCACGTCCCGTGCCGCGTTCGCCAGGCGTTGCGCGTCACGGCCGTGGATCAGCACGGTCGCCCCGGTCGCGGCGAGCCGCTTCGCCAGGTCCAGCCCGAGGCCGTCCGTGGCGCCGGTGACCAGGAAAGTGCGGTCCTTCAACGGTGTTCTCCTTCGGTTCGACTCACGACCGGTCGCCGGTCAGGCCAGCTCGGTGACCGCGCGCACGCTCTGGGAGACGGGGTCGCCCTCCAGGCACGGCGCGAACTCCTCCCACACCGGGATGATCTTGGCGAGGTGGTCGTCGAGGTGCTGCCGGCTCTCCCAGCGCTCGAAGAGCGTGAACTTGTTCACGTCATCCTCGTGGCGCAGCCAGGTGAAGTCCACGCAGCCCTCGTCCTGCAGGGACAGCCGCTGGATCTCGGCGAGCGTGCGCAGGGCCTCGCCCTGGTGCTGGGGCTTGACGGTGATGTGCAGCAGGAACGCGGGCATGGTGATCCCCTTCACGGACGTGGTCACGGCAGCGGCACCCCGAGCTGGCGCAGGAGGCCCGCGGTGTCGGCCTGGACCCAGCGCTCGGCGATGCGGCCGTGCTCGAAGCGGAAGACCTCGATGCTGGTCCAGGTGATCGGCTCACCGGTGGCGCGCTGGCCCAGGAAGTCCTTGACGAACCGCCCGGTGAAGGTGATGTGGATGACGACCTTGTCGTCACCGGCCGGGTAGATCAGGTCGTGGTGCGAGGTGAACGCCATCGCCGCGTGCGCCTCGGCGAGCAGCTTCTTGAGCTCGGCGACGTCGCGGACGCTCCACGCCGGGTTGTTGTCGACGAAGCCGGGCGCGAACAGCTCGTCCATGTCGTCGTAGCGGCGCTCGTTGACGACGTCGTTGAGCGTGCGGATGGCCAGCACGTGCTGCTCCTGGATCCGCAGCGGATCTGTTGTGGTCACGGGATCTCCTCCGGTGCCGAGTGGACTCCTGCCGCCACCCAGCCTGGCCGGTGGGGTCGGGGTGGACAATCAGCCCGGGTCCACTGTGGCAACTGCGCTCAGACGTCGTGGATCCGCTCACCCGGTGAACGGAGTCGCACCGATCTTCCCGGGCGCGTGCGCGCGCACGTAGTCGGTGAGCCCGGCGAGGTCGATGCCGTCGGGCGGGAAGAGCACGAGGCGCTCCGCGCCGACCTTCCGGTACTCGCCCACCACCTGGGGGCGGAGGGCGCCGCGCGGCGGTGTGACGGTGACTCCCAGGGGCCCGAGGTCGGCCGGCCGGCCGTGGACGTCGGCTTCGCGCTGGAGGCTCTCCTTCATCCACGCGACGGTGGCCGGGGGGAGGCCGAAGCCGTACCACCCGTGCGAATGCGTGACCGCGCCGCGCAATGCGGCCGGCGCGTGCCCGCCGGTGATGACGGGCAGGTCCGCCTGGACCGGTCGCGGGTGTGCGGCGATGTGGTCGAAATCGACGAACTCGCCGTGGAACCCCGGTTTCTCGTCGTGCCAGAGGGAACGCATCGCGGAAACGTGTTCCAGAGCGCGGGCGAGCCTGCGCTCGAACGGCACACCGACCGCCCGGAACGTCGGCTCGATGTATCCCACGCCGTAGCCGAACATCAGCCGACCGCCGGACAGCACGTCCAGCGACGCGAGCTGCTTGGCCAGCACTACGGGATTACGTAGGGGCAGGATCACAATGCCGGTGCCCAGCTTGATCCGGCTCGTCACACCGGCGAGGTACGACAGGTGCACGATCGGGTCGACCAGTTCCAGGTCCGCCGGGAACGGGCTGGCCGTGCCGGGCGGGTCGGGCAGCGCCGGGTGTTCCCCCACCCACAACGATTCGTAGCCCAGTTCCTCCGCCAACGACGCGATCCCGGCGAGTTCGGCGGGCCCCACGGTCGGTGCCATGTTCAACGCGAACAACCCCACCGCGGGCGGCGCGTCGGCGGTCCGGAACAGCGTCACGACGATCTCCTATGCTGGGAAGAGTGCGTTGAGCAGGCCGTGCGGCCGCCGCGCCCGAATACGATGGCCGCGTTCCACCCGGCCCGGTGCGCCACCGGCCGGGCCTGACCGCGGAGAACCCCGATGACGGACCACCGAAAGCGTGAGCTGGGCGCGTTCCTGCGCGCCCGCCGGGAACGGCTCAAGCCGCAGGACGTCGGCCTGGCGCCCGTCGCGGGTCGGCGACGCACCCCCGGCCTGCGCCGCGAGGAGGTCGCGCAGCTGTCCGGCGTCGGCCTGACCTGGTACACGTGGCTGGAGCAGGGCCGCGACATCCCGTCGTCCCGGCAGGTCATCGAGGCGCTGGCGACGGCGTTGCGGCTGGACGACGACGACCGCGACCACATCTTCGAGCTGGCCGGGCTGCGGGCGGCCGAGCCGCGCTCGCCCGACGGCGAGCTGCCCGCGCTCGTGCAGCGGGTGCTGGACAACCTGATGCCGAACCCCGCGTACGTGTTCGACCAGCGGCTGGACATCCTGGCGTGGAACCGGGCGCAGGCGCTGCTGTGGCTGGACCCGGGCACGGTCGAGCCGGCCGAGCGCAACCTGCTGTGGCTGATCTTCACCGATCCGCTCGTGCGGTCGCTGCTGGTCGACTGGGAGTCGGCGGCGGGCAGCGTGCTCGGCCAGTTCCGCGCGGCGGCCGGGCGCAGCAGCGGCGACCACCGGTACGCCGAGATCGCGAACCGGCTGCGCGAGGTGAGCCCGGAGTTCGGCAAGCGCTGGGACTCCTACCCGGTGGCCGAGTTCGACGTGGAGGTCAACCGCCTCGACCACCCCGGGGTCGGCCGCATCGACCTCGACCTGCTGCACTTGCGGCTGGTCGAGCACCCGACGCTGACGGTCGTGCTCCAGACCCCGGTCGGCCCGGTCGACTCGGCCCGCATCGCAACCCTCCTCGACCGCTCCGGCTGATCCGCTCCCCGCCCGTCGGACGCGGGGCGGTGGGTGCCCGGGGGAGACGGCACCCACCACCCGTCCAGGTCCGCCCGCGGGGGTTCGGCAGGACCAGGACGCCATCGCGGTCCAATCAGGCGGCGGCGCGCTTGCGGGTCAGCGTCACGCCGATCACCGACGCGACCACGGACACCACCACCGCCACGATGAGCGCGTAGCGGAAGCCCGCCACCAGCGACGCCGGGTCCGCCTGCTCCAGCGGCGTGCCCTCGGCGAGCAGCCCGCCGGTGACGCCGACGGCGATCGCGGCGAACGCCGCCGCGCCCAGCGCCGCGCCGAGCTGCTGCGAGGTGTTCAGCAGACCACCCGCGAGGCCCTGCTGGTGGTCCGGCACACCGGACGTGGCCGAGATGCTGACGATGACGACCGCGGACACGTGCCCGAACCCGATCACCGCCATGCCGACGAGGATCCACCAGATCGCGCCGGTCGCGGGCAGGATCGCCAGCGCCACCGTGCCGACCGCCTGCATCAGCAGGCCGCCGACCAGCGTGGCCGTGCTGCCGAGCTTGCCGGACACCTTGCCCGCCGACATGCCGGCCACCACCGCGGTCGCGCCGAGCACCGCGAACGTCAAGCCGGTCTGCAGCGGCGTGAAGCCCTCGATGCCCTGGAGGTACAGGGTGAGGATGTAGGCGATGCCGACGAACGAGCCGATCAGCAGCACGTTGATCAGGTTCGCGGTCAGCAGCACGCGCTGCGCGACGACCTTGAGCGGGATCAGCGGGTGCGGGCTGCGCTGCTCGATCACCAGGAACGCGGCGAACAGCACGATCGACACCACCAGCGAGACCAGCCAGCCGAAGCCGCCCTGGGTGATCGTGGACAGCGCGTACACCATGCTGATCACCGATCCGGTGATGGTGACCGCGCCGGGCACGTCGAGCTTGCGGTTGCTCTCCAGGCCGCGGCTCTCCTTGATCAGCTTGGGCGCGAGCAGCGCCGCACCCAGGCCGATCGGCACGTTGACGAAGAACACCCACCGCCAGTTCAGCACGTCGGTGAGGATGCCGCCGAGCACCACGCCCGACACGAACCCGAACGACAGCACCGCGCCGTAGACGCCCAGCGCGCGGTTGCGCTCCGGACCCTCGGGGAACGACGTGGTCAGCAGCGACAGCGCCGCGGGCGCGACCACCGCCGCCGCCAGGCCCTGCGCACCGCGCAGCAGCACGAGCTGCACGTCGTCCTGCGCGATGCCCGCCACCAGGGAGACCAGCGCGAAGGCCACGAGGCCGATGATGAACAGCCGGCGCCGCCCGTAGAGGTCGGAGATCCGGCCGCCGAGCATCAGGAAACCACCGAAGGTGATGGCGTAGGCGCTGATGACCCATTGCAGGCCGGAGGTGGTGAACTGCAACTCGGCCTGGATGACCGGCAGCGCCACGTTGGTGATGGAGAAGTCCAGGGCGATCATGAACTCGGCCAGGCACAACAACAGCAGAACGAGGCCGGCATTCGGCCGCCGGCCCGCCGCGGTCGTGTTCGCACTGGCCGTGGTCGCCGCATCCGACGCGGCGGTGCCCGTGGGCGGCCCTGCAGCCGTCTGGTCGGCAATGTGAGACAAAGTCGGCTCCTTGATATCGCCGGCGTTACGCCGATGCGACCACTGTGCTCACCCCGAAGCCGGGTAGCCAGACCAGGGTCTTTCCTAGTAGCAGGACTACCAGGCAACGCCGGCCCGGACGGTCCGCGCCCCGGCCACCGGCGCGTCCCGGGCTCATCACCAGCACATTGACGGCGGACACAAAAACTGCGTGTTGCCCACGCGTGAAACAACCGACTCGCGCAATTCCGTCAAGTCCACCCAGTTGCACCGCGTGGCTTGCACCGATCCAGTGGCACGGATTGACTCATGTCGTCAATCACGACACCAAAGATGTCACAGCGGGTGACGGTCATCACGGTCCGTCCGCCACCGACACGGGCACACGGGAGAAATCAGTGGCAGCAACCCTCGACAATGATCTGATCAGCCGATTCGTCGGCGATTGGTACCGCGCCCTGGACGAGCACGCGACCGAGGACGAGGTGCTCGGATATCTGGTCGACACCAATCCGGAGATGACTTTCCCGGAAGGCACGCTCCGGTCGACCGAAGAATTCCTGGGTTGGTACCGGACGGTCGTCAACCGCTTTTTCGACGAGGTGCACGAAGTCACCGAGGTGACGTCGTCCATTCGCGGCGACGTGGCCGACGTGAAGGTGCGCGTGAATTGGCAGGCGCGAATCTGGAACCCGCCGGCGGCGACGAGCCAGTGGCTCGGCTTCGACGCCGACCAGACGTGGCAGGTCGTGCGCGACGAGGCGGGCCGGCTGCGCATCCGCCGGTACGTGGTGGACGCCCTGCACCCGATGCCCGGCTCCGCCGAGCTCTGAACAACCCTCACAACCAGGGAGTAGAGAAGTGACCCGACGAGTTCTCGTGGTGCTGTCCGAGTACGGCTACTGGGGGGAGGAGCTGGTCGGTCCGCTGGAGGCGTTCGACGCCCGCGGCTACCAGGTCACCTTCGTCACCCCGACCGGCAAGCGCGCCCACGCGCTGCCGCCGAGCATGGACGCCGACTACATCGACCCGCCGCTCGGCCGCACGGTGACCACGCCGGAGATGGCCCGCGCGGTCCGCGCGCTGGACGAGTCCGACCGGCTGGACAACCCGCTCAGCCTGGCCGACCTCATCCCCGAGCGGCCCTACAACAGCTCGATCAACCACCTGCGCGAGCTGGAGGCCTACCACCGCACCCTGCAGCCCGCGGTGGACGACCTGGTCGCGGCCTACGACGCGCTGGTGCTCGTCGGCGGCTCCGGCCCGCTGGTCGACATGGTGAACAACGAGCGCCTGCACGAGGTCGTCCTCGGCTTCCACGCCGCGGACAAGCCGATCCTCGCCGAGTGCTACGGCGTCACCGTGCTGGCCTTCGCCCGCGACTGGGAGTCCCGCCAGAGCATCATCTACGGCAAGCACGTCACGGGTCACCCGAAGGAGTACGACTACAAGGACGGCACCGGCTTCCTCGGCGTCGACTTCAACATGGGCCCGCCCCCGTTCCCGCTGGAGTACATCCTGCGCGACGCGACCGGTGCCTTCGGCGGCTTCCACGGCAACGTGGGCAAGGAGCTGTCGGTGATCGTGGACTACCCGTTCGTCACCGCGCGGTCCACTCCGGACTCCGCGCTGTCCGGTGAGCTGCTGGTGCAGACGCTGGAGAACGGCCTGCGCCGCTACGGCTGGTAGGGCGTCACGGGCGGACGCGGCGCCGGTCCGCGCCGCGTCCGCCACCACACTGGGGAAGGTGGAACGAAGCACATGACCAAACGACCGGGACGGGTCGCGATCTTCGAGCAGTTCGCGGCCGACGGCATCAAGCACATGTTCGGCAACCCGGGCACCGTCGAGCAGGGTCTGCTCGACGCCATGGGGCAGACCGACATGTCCTACGTGCTGGCGTTGCAGGAGAGCGTGGCCGTGGCGATGGCCGACGGGTACGCCCGCGCCTCGCAGCAGCCGGGTCTGGTGCAGTTGCACACGGGCGTCGGCCTGGGCAACGCGGTCGGCATGCTGTACCAGGCGAAGCGGGGAGGTTCGCCGCTGGTCGTGATCGCGGGTGACGCCGGGGTGCGCTACGACGCGATGGACGCGCAGATGGCCGTCGACCTGGTGGCCATGGCCGAGCCGGTGACGAAGTACGCCACCCGGGTCACCGACCCGGAGTCGGTGCTGCGGGTGCTGCGCCGGGCGGTGAAGATCGCCATGACGCCGCCGCGCGGCCCGGTGTTCGTGGCGCTGCCCGCGGACGTGCTCGACGCCGTCACCGACGAGCCGGCGCTGCCGACCGTGGTGCCGTCCACGCGGGTCCTGCCGGAACCGGCGCTGGTGGCGCGGATGGCGTCGGTGCTGTCCGGCGGCAAGCGCCCGCTGGTGCTCATGGGCGACGGGGTGGCGACCAGCGGCGCGCAGCGCGAGCTGGCCACCGTGGCGCAGTTGCTGGGCGCGCGGGTGTACGGGGTGAACTCCTCCGAGGTGAACATCGACGCGGCCGACCCGTCGTACGCGGGCAACGTGGGCCACATGTTCGGCGCGGACAGCGCGCGCATCGTCGGTGACGCGGACCGCGTGCTCATCGTGGGCACGTACGTGTTCCCCGAGGTGTTCCCGACGTTGAGCAACCCGTTCTCGCGGGACGCCCGGATCGTCCACATCGACCTGGACGCCTACGAGATCGCCAAGAACCACCCGGTGGAGATCGGTGTCGTGGCCGACCCGAAGCTCACGCTCGCCGCGCTGGCCGTGGAGCTGGGGCACCAGGGCGGGGCCGCCGCCGCGCCGGCCGCCCGTCCGGTCGCGCGGGCCACCGCGCCCTCGGGCCCGCCGAGCGTGCTGGAGCTGTTCACCGAGCGGCTGGCGCAGCAGGCGCCGAACGACCTGATCCTGTTCGACGAGGCGCTGACGGCGGGCGAGCCGCTGGGTCGGCACCTGCCGGCGCGCGAACCGGGCCGGTTCTTCCAGACGCGCGGCGGTTCGCTGGGGATCGGCATCCCCGGTGCGCTGGGCGCGAAGCTGGCGCGGCCGGACCAGCCGGTGATCGCGTTCACCGGCGACGGCGGCAGCATGTACACGATCCAGGCGCTGTGGACGGCCGCCCGGTACGACATCGACGCCAAGTTCGTGATCTGCAACAACGGCCGGTACCGGTTGCTCGACCACAACATCGACCAGTACTGGCGGGAGCAGGGCATCGAGCCGCACGAGCGGCCCGGCGCGTTCGACCTGACCAAGCCCGCCATCGGGTTCACGCAGCTGGCCGCGTCGCTGGGCGTGCCCGGTCGCCGGGTGAGCCGGTTGCGCGAGGTGGACGGCGCGGTGGCCGAGATGCTGAGCCACCGCGGTCCGTTCCTGATCGACCTGGTGATCGAGTGAGCGCCCCGGCGGTCCGCGGTCGGCTGGCGCGGGCCGAGGTCGAGTCGCTGGTGCGGGAGTGGCACGGCGGGCTGGCTCGGCACGCCGACGTGGCCGAGCTGCGGGGTCGCCTGGTGCGGTCGGGGTTGCTGCTGCGCTTGCCGGGCGCGACGGTGCGGGACGGCGAGCAGTTCGCGTCGTGGTACCGGGAGCTGAGCGACTCGTGCTTCGACCAGCGGCGGGACGTGCTGTCGGTCGAGGTCGACCTGGTGTCGCCGCTGCACGCCGAGGTGACCGTGACGCTGATGTGGGAGTCGCGGCGCTGGCAGCGCCCCGCCCCGCGCAGCCGCTGGACGGGCTGCCTGCTCACCGAGCAGTGGCTGGTGGTGCTCCAGGACGGCGTGCCACGCATCCGCACCCTGGTGACCACGGCCGCCCAACCGCTGCCGGGCTCCCCTCCCCCGCTCGGTGACGCCGACCGCCTCGACCGGCTGCGGCAGGTCGTCGGAACCGGCGACGGGACGGCGTGGGTGCCGGGCACCCGGCCCGACCCGATCACCGCGGCGGCGTCGACCCCGGCCCCCGTCACCGGCTCGGACCAGCCACGGGCGGTCGCGAGCGGGGAGGGCGGGCGGCCGGGCGGGACCTCCCAGCCGGCGGGCACCGCAGGACCGGCGGGCACCGCAGAACCCGCGGCACCGGCGGGCACCGCAGGACCCACGCGCGCCGCGGGGCAGCGGCCCGGTGGCGGCGATGCCCGCGACCCCCGCGACGAGCTCGTCGCGAGCTGATCCACCTCCCCACCCACCGGCGGCGACGCGGCACTTCCGCGGGCGCCCGGTGTGTCACGCGGTGGCGGGCGGCGGCACAGCCGCCCGCCACCTCCCGTGCCGCGACGAGGCGGCAGTCCACTTCGGACCACGCAGATGGAGAACCCCATGGACCTGAACGCCCCCGTCCTCCCCGGGCCGCTCGCCGGGCTGCGCATCGGCATCCTGATGGAGAGCGACTTCGTGGAGGCGGAGATCGCCTACTACCGCCTGCGGTTCGCCGAGGCGGGCGCCGAGGTCAAGCTGTACACCCGCCTGTGGGGCAACGAGTCGCTGACCTTCACCGGCCGCGAGCTCGGCGGCGAGATCAAGGTGGACGGCGACCTGGAAGCCCTGGACTACCACGAGCTGAACGGCCTGCACGCCCTCATCGTGCCCTCCGGCATGGTGTCGGACCGGCTGCGCTACAGCGAACGGCCCGGTGGCGTCGCGCCCGCGGTGCAGGTGATGCGCCGGGCGTTCCGCATCCCCCGGCTGCTGAAGGTGTTCTCCTGCCACGGCCTGTGGCTGATGTCCGCCGCGCCGGAGGTCATGGCCGGCCGCACGGTCACCTGCCACAACAACCTGGTCAGCGACGTGCGCAACATGGGTGCGGTCTACTCCGACACCGACGTGGCGGTGGACCGCGACCTGATCAGCACCCGCACCGTCGAGCACTGCCACCTGCTCGCCCGCACGGTCATCGACCAGCTGTCCGCCAGGCTGGTGGCGGCGTGACCACGGCACCCGAACGCACCTACTCCGACCTCTACGGCGGCTACGTCGTCGAGTCGTCGGGCGACCGGCTGGTGCTGACCACGTTCGGCGGCGACCGCGAGGTCGTGCACCGCACGTCGGAGACCGCGGCCCAGCTCGTGCGCAACCTCGGGGAGCCCTACCGGGACGTCACCGGCCGGCTCGACGAGCTGCTCAAGCCCGGCGCGATGGTGTTCAGCTTCGGCCCGATCTACCCGAACCCGCGCCGCCAGCAGGCCGATCGCATCTGGCTGGTCGCCGACGACGCGGGCCGCGCGGTGTTCGACCGGCCGGACTGGTGGGTCGACCAGGTCCGGTCGCTGGCCAGGTTCTACCGCCGCGCGCAGTTCGGCACGGGCCCGGTGGACTTCGCCGACTACCGCACGGTGCTGCGGCTCGGCGGCGACAAGACCGACTCGCACGTGCAGGAGACCGACACGATCTCCCGCCTGGTCTACGGCATGGCCACCGCGTACATGCTGACCGGCGACGAGGCGCACCTGGAGGTCGCCGAGCGCGGCTCGGAGTACCTGCGGGACAACCTGCGCTTCGTCGACGAGACCGACGTCGGCCGCCTGGTGTACTGGTACCACGGCCTGGAGGTCGACGGCGGCAGGCAGCGCAAGCTGTTCGCCTCGGAGTTCAGCGACGACGAGCTCACCATCCCGGCCTACGAGCAGATCTACGCGCTGGCCGGCCTGGTGCAGACCTACCGGCTCACCGGCACGCCGTGGCTGCGCGACGACATCGAGGCGACGGTCCGGCTGTTCGAGCGGCACTACGCCGACCCGCGCCTGGGCGGCTACTTCTCGCACATCGACCCGCTCACGCTCAGCCCGCACGCCGAGTCGCTGGGGCGCAACAGGTCCCGCAAGAACTGGAACTCCGTCGGCGACCACGCCCCGGCCTACCTGTTCAACCTGTACCTGGCCACCGGCGAGCAGCGCTACCTGCGGATGCTGGAGCACACCTTCGACATGATCGTGACCCACTTCCCGGACCGGGGCCCGGACGCGAGCCCGTTCGTGCGCGAGCGGTTCCACGCGGACTGGACGCCGGACAAGACGTGGGGCTGGCAGCAGGACCGCGCGGTGGTCGGGCACAACCTCAAGATCGCGTGGAACCTCACCCGGATGAACTCGTTGCGGCCCAAGAACGAGTACACGCGCACGGCCGCGCGGCTCGCCGCCACCATGCCCGGCGTGGGCCGCGACCCGCGCCGCGGCGGCTGGTACGACGTCCTGGAGCGGCAGGCGCGCGACGGGCGGCACGCGTTCGTCTGGCACGACCGCAAGGCGTGGTGGCAGCAGGAGCAGGCGATCCTGGCCTACCTGGTCCTGGCGGGTGCCACCGGCGACGCCGAGTACCTCAAGCACGCGGCCGAGGCGGAGGCGTTCTACAACGCGTTCTTCCTCGACCACGACGACGGCGCGGTGTACTTCGCCGTGCAGGCCGCCGGATCGCCCTACCTGGCGGGCCTGGAACGCCTCAAGGGCAACCACTCCATGAGCATGTACCACTCGGCCGAGCTGTGCTACCTCGCGACCGTCTACAACAGACTGCTCTGGCACGGCGAACCGCTGGACCTGTGGTTCTCGCCGGACCCGGACGCGGCGTTCCCCGGCGGGGTGCTGCGGGTCGCGCCGGACGCGCTGCCGCGCGGGCGGGTCGTGCTGGACCGGGTGCTCGTCGACGGGAGCCCTTACCGGGACTTCGACGCGGAGAAGATGACGGTGAAGCTGCCGGGGGGCACGTCCCGGCGGACGGTCCAGGTGCGCCTGCGACCCCTGGGAGAGGACGAGCGGTGACCGTGACGGCGACGGGCCGCCTGGCCGGGCTCCGGCTCGCGCCGGGCAGCCCCACCCCGTTCGGGGCGACCCCGACGGCCGAGGGCGTGAACTTCGCGGTCGCCGCGGCGCGGGCCGACCGCATGTGGCTGGTGCTCATGGACCGGGCCGATGGTTCGGTGCTGACCGAACTGGAGTTCCCGCCGGAGCACCGGGTCGGCGAGGTGTTCACCACCCACGTGCTGGGCCTGGACCCGGCCGACGCCGACTACGGGTTCCGGGTCGAGCGGGCCGGCGAGCGCGGTCCGGTCCTGCTCGACCCGGACGCCCGGCTGCTGGCCGGCGCGGGCGAGTGGGGCAGCCGGCCCGCCTACCGGTCCCGGATCGCCACCGGCGACTTCGACTGGGGCGACGACCGTCCGCCGCGCGTGCCCACCGAGGACCTGGTGGTGTACGAGCTGCACGTGCGGGGCTTCACCCGGTCCGACACCTCCGGTGTGGCGGCACCCGGCACGTTCGCCGGGTTGGCCGAGAAGATCCCGTACCTGCGGTGGCTCGGCGTGAACTGCGTGGAGCTGATGCCGGTCTTCGAGTTCGACGAGACCGACAACGTCCACGTGCACCCGGAGACGGGCGTGCCGCTGCTCAACACGTGGGGCTACAGCCCGGTCGGCGTCTTCGCGCCCAAGGCGAACTACGCCCACGGCGAACGCCCCGACGTGGAGCTGAAGGAACTGGTGAAGCGGCTGCACGCGGCGGGCATCGAGGTGGTCCTGGACGTGGTGTTCAACCACACCTCCGAAGGGGACCACCGCGGGCCCACGCTGTCGCTGCGCGGCCTGGACGAGTCGTCCTACTACCTGCTGGACGAGGCGGGCAGGCACCACAACTTCAGCGGCGCGGGCAACACGCTCAACGCCAACCACCCGCTGGTGCGGGACTGGGTCGTGCGCAGCCTGCGCCACTGGGTGCACGAGTACCACGTGGACGGCTTCCGCTTCGACCTCGCCTCGGTGCTCACCCGGGGCCGTGACGGCGCGCCGCTGGCCGACCCGCCGCTCGTGGCGGCGCTGGCCGCGGATCCCGTGCTGGCCGGCACCCGGCTGATCGCGGAGGCGTGGGACGCGGGGGGCCTATACCAGGTCGGCGCGTTCCCGCACTACGGCCGATGGATGGAGTGGAACGGCCGCTACCGCGACGCGCTGCGGGCGTTCCTGGTGGGGCGCGAGGGAACCACCGGCGACGTCGCGACCCGGCTCGTCGGGTCACCCGACCTCTACAACGGACGTGGCGCCACCGCGTCGGTCAACTTCGTCACGTGCCACGACGGGTTCACGCTGGCCGACTGGTCGTCCTACGACCACAAGCACAACCGCCTCAACGGCGAGGACGGCCGCGACGGGGAGAACCACAACATCTCGTGGAACGGCGGCGCGGAAGGGCCGACCGACGACCCGGAGGTGCTCGCGACCAGGGCGCGGCAGCAGCGCAACGCGCTGTTGCTGCTGCTCACCAGCTGCGGCGTGCCGATGTTGCTGGCCGGCGACGAGTTCGGCCGGTCGCAGGGCGGCAACAACAACGCCTACCCGCACGACGACCCGGTGACCTGGCTGGACTGGTCACTGGTGGACCGCAACCGGGACCTCGTCGAGTTCACCCGGGCCTGCCTCCGGTTCCGCCGGGAGCACCCGGTGCTGCGGCGTGCCGAACACCCGCACGGCGAATCCACTCCGGACGGCGGCTACCCACCGGTGAGCTGGCACGGTGAACAGCCGTGGCAACCCGACTGGTCACCGGGCTCGCACCTGGTGATCGCGATGATGCATGATCCGAATCCGCGGGGGCGGGGATTGTCGGATCGTTTGGATACTGTGGTCGTGGCCGCGAACTCCGGTTCCGAGGACAAGGAAGTGGCACTCCCCCAGCCACCCGCCGACAGCACGTGGCGCGTCTTCGCCAACACCGGATTCGCCCGGCCGCTCGACGCCGCGACGACGCTGCGCGACGGCCACGTCCTGCGCCTCCCCGCGCGGTCCGCGGCCGTGCTGTGGGCGCACACACCGTCCAACGAGGAGGGTTAGATGAGCACGTCGGTCTACGCGGGGTCGCACGGCCGGTCCACCACCATCCACCTGGCAGGCGAAGTGGACGACGAGGCGCTGCCCCGTCTGCGCGACCTGCTCGACGAGCTCGGCGGCCGGCAGGTGCGCCGCCTGGTCATCGAACTGCGCGAGGTGACCGGTCTGTCGCCGGGCGCCGTCCGCGCCCTGGTCTACGCCCAGCAGCGGCTGCCGGCGGGCGCCGAGGTCATCGTCGTCGGCGCCCGGCTGTCGGTGGTGGCGGCGTTGGCGCTGGGCGGGTTGGGAGGCACCGCGACTCTGGCGAGCTAGTCATCTGGAGCCCGAAGCGCCGTGGCAGCACGGGGCTTGCGAGACACAGGGCCAAGGACAAGACACTTGGGGGAGTTCCTGGTGGAGTTGCAGACGCATTTAGCTGGCGGTGTGCGAGCCTTCGCGCACCGGATGTTCCAGTCCATGCCGCGCGCGGACCAGCGGCGTTGGGCCGAGATCTACCTGTCCGGCCTGGTCAACGCGGCCGGGCGCAAGTCCATCAGCAAGATCGCCGAGCTGGCGGGTGGCGGCTCGGCCGTCCAGTCGCTGCAGCAGTTCGTCAACCAGAGCCCGTGGGACTGGCAGCCGGTGCGCGAGGCGCTGGCGCTGTACCTCGCGGAGCGGTTGCCGGTGCGGGCTTGGTTGCTCGGGTACGCGGTCATCCACAAGCGCGGCGACCACTCGGTGGGTGTCGAGCGCCGGTTCGTGCGTGACGCGGGACGCCTGGTCAACTGTCAACTGGGGTTGAGCCTGCAACTGGACGTCGGGGAGACCGCGGTGCCGGTCAACTGGCGGCTGCTGCTGTCGAGGCGGTGGACCGAGGACGCGGAGCGGCGTCGTCGGACCCGAATCCCGGAGCACGAGGGCGGGATCTGCGAGCGCGAGCACATGCTGGGGATGCTCGACGAGCTGATCACGCTGCGGGTGCCGACCGCGCCCGTGGTGTTCGACGCCACGGACGTGCCGAACGCGCACCGGCTGCTGGACGACCTGACCGATCGCGGACTGGGGTACGTGATCGGCGTCAAAGGCGACGAACGCATCTTGGCGGAGCCGCACCTGCGTGCGGTGATGCCGACCAGGCAGGCGGACCAGCGGGTCGGGCGGCGGGCGCTGAGCCCGTCGGAGATCCTGCGGGGTTGGCGGGACCACCCGTCCTCGCACCGGGTCTGGCCGGGGCTGCCCGGGCACGGTGCCGGGCGCGTGCAGGTCCGCGCGGCGTCGGCGCGGCTGGTCGACACCGAGCGGCGGCCGGGCTCACCGGTGCGGCTGGTCGCCGAGCGCCCGCTGGGCAGCACGGCCCCGACGCGGTACTGGATCACCAACCTGGTGGACCGGCCGGTGCCGGAGCTGTTCGACCTGATCACCCGGAAGGACCGGGCGGACGCGAACGCGGCGCGCGACCCCTACGGCCTGCACGACTTCGAGGGCCGCAGCTACCAGGGGTGGCACCACCACATGACGATGGTGTCGGTGGCCCACGCGTACGCGCTGCTGACGGGCGCGAACACCGACGACGCCGACTACCTGTCGTCGGAGAACGCCACTTCGTGACACCGAACCGGGGGTGGCCCGCCGCAGCCGGCGGCGGGCCACCCCCGGCTCAGTCGGACACCCGCCGGCCGAGGACGGCGACGAACGCCCTGCGCCGCTCTTCGGTCGTGAGGTCCTTGGCGACGGCCAGTGCCTGGTTCCTGCCCGGCACGAGGTGCCCCGCGTCGGGCTCCTCCTCGACGCGCTGGACCGTCGACCAGGCGATCCGCTGGTCGTACGCCGCGGCCTCCATGGTGAAGCCCGCCCCGTCGGCGGTGAGCCGCCAGTCCTGCCGGACGGCCGGGTTCTGCGCGCGCATGCTCTGCCACGCCGGGAACGGCTCCACGGCCAGGGCGTGGACCAGGACCAGGACCAGGACGAGCACGGCGACCGACGTGGTCGTGGACCCGCTCGGGAACATCAGCACCACGCCGAGGGCGACCATGAGCGATCGCCGCATGCGCTGCTCGTCATAAGGAACGTCTATCGAGAACCCCGCGCGCGGATTCCGGTCCGCCCACGCCGACGAGGGTGGCGGAACGCCCGCCACCCTCACCAGAGCAGGTCGCCGCGCTCGAAGCCGAGCAGCATGCGCTTGCGCTCGATGCCACCGCCGTACCCGGTCAGGCTGCCGGTCGAGCCGACCACCCGGTGGCACGGCACGATGATGCTGATCGGGTTCTTGCCGTTGGCCAGCCCGACCGCGCGGGACGCGGTGGGCCGGCCGATCCGGGCCGCCAGCTCGCCGTAGGACACCGTCTCACCGTGCGGGATCTCCTTGAGCGCGTCCCACACGGTCCGCTGGAACGGGGTGCCCGCCATCGACAGCGGCAGCTCGAACTCCGTCCGCTTGCCCGCGAAGTACTCCTCGAGCTGGGCGACGACCTCGTCGAACGGGGCCGCGTCGCGCTCGCCGAAGGTCTCCAGCGCGGGCCGGTGGCGGTGTTCGTGCATGTAGAGGCCGGCGAGCACGCCGTCGCGGGCGACGAGCGTGATCTCACCGACCGGGCTGTCGATCACCGTGTGCACGGCGACTGGGGTTGGCATGCGCGTCATTCTGCCGCGCGCACCTCGATGCGGATCGCGTCGGCCGCCTTCTCCGCGAGCGCCAGCGCCTCGGCCGGGGTGTCCGCGACGACCGTGACCGACCCGGCCCGGTCCCACGAGCTGCGCAGTTCCCGCACGGCCTCGCCCGGCGCGGCCATCACCGACGCGGCGAGCACGCCGGGCATGGCCTTGACCTCCTCCAGGCCCTCGACCGACACGACCTCGCCGGGCTCGGCCCGCAGGAAGCGCACGGACGCCGCCCGTTCGGCCCTGGCGGGCAGCGCGGGGTGCTCCTCGCCGCGCATGATCGAGTAGTAGCGCTCGGCCAGCGGGAACCCGTAGGCCTCGTCGATCAGCCACGTGATGCCGTCGCCGGGGAACCGGCCGGCGCACTCGACCAGGTGCGGCGTGCCGTCGGCGAGGATCCACTCGCAGTGCACGACGCCGGTGCCGAACCCGACCGCCCGCAGCACGGCCGCGGTGCGGTCGGCGAGCAGCGCGGCCGTGTCCTCGGGCAGGTCCGCGGGCACGAGGTGGCCCAGCTCGATCGGGCGCGGCCCGGGGAACAGCGTCTTGCCGGTGATGTTGGTGAACAGCGGCACGCCGTCGCGCACCAGCATCTCCACGCTGTACTCCTCGCCGCGGACGAACGTCTCGACCAGCATCCGCAGCGGGATCTCCCGGTCGGGCACGAGGATGCCCTCGTCCTGCCCGGCCAGGCACTCCTGCCACGCCTGGTCGACCTCGGCCGGGTCGTGCAGCACCTTCGTGCCCAGCGAGGCCTGCCGGTTCGCGGGCTTGAGCACGACCGGGCCGGGGTGGGCGGCCATGAACGCGCGCACCTCGTCCGGCGTGTCCACGGCCGTGGACACCGGGTTGTCGACGCCCGCGGCCCGGGTGACGCGCCGCAGCAGCTCCTTGTCGCGCAGCAGCTCGGCCGCGCCGCTGGTCGCCCCGGGCAGGCCGTAGCGCTCGGCGAGCCGGGCGGCGAACGGCGTGGCGTACTCCACCAGCGGCACCACGTAGGCCGGGTCCAGGTCGGGGTGGGTGTTGTAGAACTCGTCGGCCGCGCCGGGCAGCTGGTACTCCCACGGCACCAGCTCGCGCAGCGAGGCCGCGCCCGCCATCTTCGCCGCGATGTCCCGCTTGCGGATGACGTCGGGCTCGTCCACGAGGACCATCGAGCCGTCCTCGAACTCGGTGCGGGTGGGCAGCGGGGCCAGGAAGCCGACGATGATCACCGGTCGCGCGGTCATGGTGTCCTCTCGCAGGTCGGTCGGGTCGGGGCTAGCGGGTGATGCCGAGCGCGAGCGGGAAGGCGGGCGCGCCGCCGAGCAGGTGGGCGCCCGCGGTCTGCAGGATGCGGTCCTGCGCCACGATGTGCTGGCACATGGTCGTGGTGTCGCGCAGCCACCTGTCAAGCGGCGAAGGTCGGTAGATCGACGCGGTCTGCATCAGGTCGTACAGCCTGGTGACGATCGACCGGGCGGTGCGGAACGCGTGCAGCCGGGACAGCGGGAGCGCGGCCCGCTCGCGCGGTGAGAGGTCGTCCAGCGTGCCACCCGCCGACAGCACGTCCCACTGCCGGCGCAGGCTCTCGTACACGCCGGCGCGGGTGGCGGTGAAGTCGGCCTCGCACTCGGCGAGCGTCACCTGGGTGCGGTAGTTGTCCGCCCAACCCTTGCCGGCGGCGGTGTCCCGGGCGAAGTCGAGGGCGGCGCGGGCCACGCCGAGCGGCACGCCCGGCATGTTGCGCATGTGCACCTCGGCCTGGGCCAGCGGGCCGGCGGGCCCGTGCACCTCGCTGAACAGCAGGGTGTGCTCGGCGGGCACGAACACGTCGGTGATCGTGTAGTCGCAGCTGCCGCTGCCCGCCAGCCCGGTGGTGTGCCAGGTGTCGACGACCTCGACCTGCTCGCGCGGCACCATCATCAGCATCGAGTTCTGCGGCACGCCGTCGGGCTCGCCGTCGCGGAACAGCATCGCGCCGGACACGACCCAGTCGGCGTGCGTGATGCCGCTGCCGAACTGCCAGCGGCCGGTCAGCCGGTAGCCGCCCGGCACGATCTCCGCCCGGCCGGTCGGGAACAGCAGCCCGGCGGTGACCATGTCGATGCTCGGGAACATCTCCTTGGCCGCAGCCGGCTCCAGGAACCGGGCGTACAGGCCGGTGTCCATGCCGATCATGGCGCACCACCCGGCGGACGCGTCGCCGTAGGCCAGCTCCTCCACCACCCGCGTCTGCTGCTCGGAGGTCATCTCGGGGCCGCCCCAGTCGCGGCCGAAGCCCATCCGGAACACGCCCGCGGCGCGCAGCCGCGCCACGACGTCCTCGGGCAGGCGGCGCAGGCGTTCGATCTCCTCGGACCGCTCGCGCAGCCAAGGGGCCAGCTCCTGGGCGGCGGCGAGGATCTGCTCGCCGGTCTCGGGCACGGTCATGGTGCTCACTCCTCGCCGTTCGGTGGGTCGGTGTCGTCCAACGTGCGGTAGCGACCGCGCAGGTAGAGCAGGGGCACGCGGGGGTCGCCCGCCGCGGCGGCCACCACCTCGCCGACGACCATCGTGTGGTCGCCGAGCTGGAAGGAGTCCCACAGCTCGCACTCCAACCAGCTCGGCGCGTCCAGCACGAGCGCGCCGGTGTGCCGCCCCGGTGACGCGGGCAGCGACGACAGGGCGCCGACCCGGCTCGCCCGGTCGCCCGAGCAGAGCCGGGCCGCGGCGGCGGCCGAGCCGTCCAGGATGGACAGCGCCCACTTCTTCGTGGTCAGCAGGTCGGCCAGGAAGCGGGATTCCAGCTTGAGGCAGAGGGAGACCAACGGCGGGTCGAGGGAGACGGAGGTGACCGAGTTGACCGTCACCGCGTCGTGGTCCCGCCGGTCGCCGTGGTCGACGTAGGTGGTCGCGATGCACACGCCGGTCGCGAGGTTCCGCATGGCTCCGCGCAGGTCTGGTGGCACCGGTGGCTCCTAGATCGCCTGGGGGAAGCGGAAGACGCGGTCGGGGTCGTAGCGGCGCTTCACCTCGGCCAAGCGGGCGTAGTTCGGCCCGTGGTAGGCCGACTGCCAGTCGCCCAGGTCGGGGTCGGTGAAGTTGACGTACGCCGAGTCCGCGGCGAACTCCCCCATCCGCTCGTGCAGCGCGGTGAGCCAGTCGAGGTTGGCCCGCGCCACGGCCGGGCCGTCCTCGACGTGCCAGGAGGTGTCCATCGAGATCAGGAACAGCACGTCGCGGTGCGGGAACGCGGTCTCGGTCACCGGCACGCGGTTGATCGCGCCGCCCCACGTGAACAGGGCGACCCCCGCGCCGTCGGCGTTGCCGCTGCCCGGCCACGCGTCCACCGCGTCGATCATCGTGGCCACGCCCGCGTCCGGCAGCGGCTTGGACGTGGACCGGGTGCGCACGGCGAACGCGCCGCCCTCGGTGTTGTGGTGCAGGTAGTCCTTGGCCTCCCAGTACGTCCGGTCGGCGATGTCGACCCGGAACGGCTCGGCGACCGCCAGCGCGGGCCGCAGCATCTCGCGCAGCTCCTCGGCCGGGCCGAGGTGCCAACCGACGACCGAGACGACGGCCTCCTCGTCGGCGGCGCGCGCGATGCCGATGCGGGCCGCGAACTCGTCCGGCGCGCGGTCCATGATCTCCTGCATGCACGCCAGCACTTCCCGTGCGTGCTTGCGGTGCCACAGCAGCAGGCACGTGGAGCTGGCCAGCACCGGCCGCGCCTGGAAGGTGAACGAGGTGTTGACGCCGAAGTTGCCGCCGCCACCGCCCCGGCACGCCCAGAACAGGTCGGCGTTGCTGGTCTCGTTGCACGTGACCGTGGTGCCGTCGGCCAGCACCACGTCGGTCTCCACCAGCGAGTCGCAGGTCAGGCCGAACGACCGGGACACGGCCGCGACACCGCCGCCCAGCACCAGCCCACCGATGGCCACGTCGTCCGCGTTGCCCGCCGGGAAAGCCAGGTCGTACGGCTCCAGCCCGGCGTACAGGGTGGACATCCGGGTGCCGCCGCCGACCGTCACCAGCTCGCTGGACCGGTCCACCCGCACCTGGTCCAGCCCGCGCAGGTCCAGCACCAGGCCGGTGTTCACCGAGTTGCCCGCGTAGCTGTGCCCGCCGCCCCGCGCCACGATCGGCACGTCGTTGCCGCGCGCCCACACGATCGCCTTGCCCACGTCGTCCGCACTGGCCACGGACAGCACGGCGGACGGGCGGACGTCGGCGTACCGCTTGTTGAACGGGCGGCTCGCGGCGTCGAAGCCGGGGTCGCCCGGCAGCCGCACGTAGCCGTCGACGAGGTTCGCGAGCTTCGAGAAGTCGACCGATCCGCCCACGTCAGCGCACCTCCTCGAGGTAGGAGACGCCGGTCGCGGCGTGCTCGCCGTAGCGCTGCCACTCCTCGCGCAGCACCAGGCGGCCGTCGGGCTCCTGGCGCGGCACGTTGACCGTGTGGCCCGCGATGACCTCGCCGGTGATCAGCACCATCGTGTAGGCCAGCCGGATCGTGCCGTCCGGGCCGCACGTGCCGGTGACCGTGCCGCGGCGCACCTTGCCGCCGGTGAAGTCGGCCCACACCAGGTCGCCGTCCTGGTGGTAGCGGGCCTCGGTGCCGTCGCCGCCGCCCGCCTTGCGGAACCGCCGCCCGTCGTAGTTGATCGTCATTCGTCCACGTCCAGGAGTCCGGTGGGCATTTCCAGGGTCGCGCCGGGTGGCAGCGGGTCGATCCGCTCGGCGTCCAGCTCGACCAGCGCCTGCGCCGCCACGAGCCGGTCGCGGCAGGTGTCGGCGTCGTCGGCCGCGCACACCACGAACGAGTGGCGCGCGATGTAGCCGCCGGGGGGCAGCCGCAGGCTCGCGCCGGGGTCGACCATCGGCGCGGCGGTGACCAGGCCGGGCGCCTCGGCGGGCACGGTCACCGACCGCACCACGCAGTCGTGGTCGGGGTAGCCGAAGCGGATGCCCGCCACCGAGCGCTTCGTCGCGGCCACCTCGGGCCGCCGGCCGGTGGCGACGTCGAACAGCACCTCGCCGGGGTCGATGCCGGTGGCGGTCTTGCCGAGGAACGGGATCAGGTCGCCGCCGAGCCTGCCGTTGATCTCGATGATCACCGGGCCGCGGTCGGTCAGCCGCACCTCGGCGTGCGTGATGCCGTCCTCGACGCCGAGCACGCGGTGCGCCCGCGCCAGCGTGTCCATCAGCTCTTCGTCGCGCAGCAGCGGGTCGTCCGCGTCCACGACGTGGCCGACCTCCTCGAAGTACGGCGGCATGCCGGTCTGCTTGCGGGCCAGGAACAGCGGCTGGTACTCGCCCTTGTGCAGCGCGCCGTCCACGCTGATCTCCGGGCCGTCGGCGTAGCCCTCCACGATCGCGCCGCCGCGGTAGGGCTCGTCGCCGATCAGGCTGGCGTCCGAGGCGACCCGGAACGCCGCGTCCAGCTCGCTCTCGTCGGCGGCGAGCACCACGCCCATGCTCGCGCCCAACGCCCGCGGCTTCACCACGACCGGGTAACCGATGCGCGCGGCGGCGGCACGGGCCTCCTCCACCGTCGCGGTCATCTCACAGCCTGGCTGCGGCAGGCCGGCGGCGGTGAGCAGGGACCGCGTGTGGTACTTGTCCCGGCAACCGTCCACACCGGACACGCTCAGCCCCGGCACGCCGAACTCGGCGGCGATGTGCGCCGACGGCATGACGAACGGCTCGTCCCAGCACATCACGCCGACGATGCGCCGCCGTGACGCGACCTCGCGGGCGGTCTCGGCCAGCAGCTCGTGGTCGAACAGGTTGATCACGGAGATCTCGTCGAAGTACGCCCGCTGCCAGGTCGGCTGGATGTTGTTGACCAGCACCAGGTCCAGCCCGGCATCCCGCGCCCGGCCCGCGATCGAACTCACCAGGTACTCGCGGTACAGCTTCAACCCGCTGCCGATCACCAGCACGGCGTCGGTCGTCCGATTGTCGGCTCCGCCGACGATACCGCTCATGTCCCTACCTCCTCGGCGATCCGCTCGGCGACGACGGGCGCGGTGCGGAACCCGTCCCCGCCGCTGGCCGCGCGTGCCCACGTTGACGGTCCGATCCGGACCACTTCACCACCGCCGGTCACCGGGTCGACCGCGTAGTGGCACGTCCTGCTCCCGGTGACGGTGTAGCGCTCCCAGTCGGCCAGCACCGACGACAGCGCCAACCGGCCGGTCCACGCCTCCGCGTCCTCCCCCACCGCCTCCACCTCGCGGCACAGGGTCGCGGAACTGATCTTGAGCTGCGTCCCGTCACCGGGCGGCCACAGCCACGCCCGACCGTCGTCCCCGATGCGACCGGCACTCGGCGCGCCCTCCCACCAGTGCGCCAGGTCGTCAGGTGGCCGCAGGTAGACGGTGACCTGCCGGTGCAGCACCGTCGGCACGTCCACCAACCCGCCCGACCACGGCCCGGCGGCCACGACCACCGCGTCGCCCCGCACGGTCAGCCCGTCGGCGGTCACCACGGCGGCCGCGTCCACGTCGACCTCCCGCACCGCGCACCCCGGTCGCAGCACCACCAGCGGCTGCTCGCGCAGCCACCGCACGGCGGCGTCGAGCACGCGGTCGGCCAGCAGCACGCCGGCGTCGACCTCCAGCAGCCCGGCGGACCCGGCGGGGAAGCGCAGGTGCGGGTACTTCTCCGGGGCCACCGCGGAGACCGGCACGCCGGCCTCCGCCGCGACCTCCAGCGCCGCGCCCACCGCGTCGGCGGGCCACCCGGTGACCACGCCGACGCGCCGGTAGAACCGCTTGCCCAGCAACGACTCCAGCTCCAGCCACCGCCGGTGCAGCACCGCCGAGGCACGGGTGGCGGCCACGTCACCCGGGTCGAGCGCGCGGATCGCCCGGTGCTCGTCGTGCGACGTGGCGGCCGGGTTCGGCACGGGGCCGGAGTCGAGCACGGTGACGCGCAGCCCGGCGCGCGCGCACCGGACCGCGGTGAGCAGCCCGGTGACGCCCGCGCCCACGACGACCACGTGCCGACCCATCTCAGACCACCCCGGCCGACAGCCTCGGCAGCGCCCGGGGCGTGATCTCGGTGGTCGACGGCACGGCCGGGATGTCCGTGTCCGGCAACGCCTGCGCCGCCAGGTCCACCAGGATCGGCGCGGCGCAGCGCAGGAACACGTCCAGCTCGTGCCAGAAGTCGCCCGCGTCGGCCTCGGCGACCTCCCACCGCGACAGCCGGCCCAGCTGCTCGGCCACCAGCTCGGCCGCGCGGCTGAGGCTGAAGTGGCGCAGCTCGTAGGCCGCCGCGAAGCGCGCCACCACCCGTGCCGCGACCGACCGGGACCGGTCCGACACCGGCAGCGGCCCTTGGCCGACCCACCGCCGCGCCTTGTCCACCACCGCGTTCCACGGCTCCACGAGCCGGGTTCGGGTGATGGTCTCCAACCCGTCGTGGGTGTAATTGGTGCGCTGGTGCTCCGGGCTGGTCGTGGCCAGGTGGAACCGGATCAGGTCGCGCGGCACCCGCCCGGCCAGGTCCCGGCCCTGCACCACGTGGCCCCGGCTGGTGGAGAACTTCTCGTTCTCCAGCTCGTAGAACTCGTTGGTGACGAACCGGTGGGGCAGCGCGTAGCGGTCGCCGTGCGCCATCAGCATGGCCAGGCCCGCGACGGCGAACGGGAACGTGTTGTCGAACCCGAGGAAGTACACCACCTCCGAGCCCGCGCCCGCCTTCCACAGCTCGTCCTCCGCGCCGAGCGACACGCCCCGCGCCTCGGCCGCCAGCGCGGCGCAGTGCATGCTCCACGCCTGCGTCTCGGCGTTCGGGTTGATCACCTGCCCCGGCGTCTCGGCGAACGGGGCCGGGATGCCCCACGAGACCGGGTGCGTGATCGGGAAGTCGGGCAGCGGCCGGGACAGCAGCTCCTCGACGAGCTGCGCCATGTGCGGGCGCATCGAGTCGGCGTGCCGGGCGAAGTGCTCCCGCAGCCGCGGCCGGAACTCCTCCAGCGGCAGCACGAGGACGTCGGCCTCGCGCAGCTCCACCGGCTCCTCGGGGCGCAGCGTGGCGCGCGGGTTGACCAGGTCGCCCGGCGCCACCGGGTGACCGCAGCTCTCGCACAGCCCGGCGCACCCGTCGGCCAGGCACAGCGGGCACCCGCCGCGCACGTACCCGTCCACCAGGAACTCGCCGGTGCGGGACAGGTACGGCAGCTTCACCGTCCGCAGCCGCAGGCGCCCGGTGGCGTGCAGCTGCTCCATGAAGCCCTCGACCCACTTGGTGAACCGGCTGTCGAACCCGGTGAACCCGTCGACGTCGACGCCCACCGCCGCCAGGGTCGCCTCGATCTCGGCGGCCGACCGCTCGGCCAGCTCGCGCGGCCCGAGCCCGAGCCGGTGCGCCGTGGTCACGACGTAGGTGGGCGTGTCCTGCGCGCCCGTGCCGAACACCGCGTCGCGGCCCACCGCGCGGGCGTAGCGGGTGTGCACGTCGGCGGCGAGGAACGGACCGGCCAGGTGGCCGAGGTGGAGGTCGCCGTTGGCCGTGGGCGCGGGCGACACCACCACCACGCGGCCGGTCACCGCTTCTTCTCCTCGTGGCGGGCCACGAAGGCCGCGGACATGTCGGTGTCCCACCAGATCGCGTAGTACTCGAAGTCGGCGTCGTGCTCGTTGAGCACCTGGTGGGTCGTGCCCGGGATCAGGTGCGCGATGTCGCCCTCGACCAGCTCGCGCCGCTCGTCCTCGACGACCAGCGTGGCGCGGCCCTTCATCGCGATGAAGATCTCGTACTCGTGGTGGGAGTGCGCGGTGGACACGTCGCCCGGCCGCACGACGCACCAGGCGCCCTCGAACGGCGCGTTGAGCACGTCCCACGGCAGCAACCGCTCGGAGTCCAGGCCGTAGGCGCGGGTCAGGTTCTCCCGGTCCAGCCTGCGGATCTCGATCATGCCCCCGCCACCTCCACCGCGCGCCGGTCGAGCAGGTCGCCGACGATGTCGCCGGACCGGTGCGCGAGCACGCTGATCAGCGAGTCGGCGATGCCGTGCGTCTCCTCGTTGACGCCCTGCAGGTACAGCGCGCCCCAGGCGGACTCGCCCAGGTCGACCCGGTAGCGGCGGCTGACCGCGACGTCCTCGACGCCCGTGCGGGCGACCAGGTCGCGCACCAGCTTCGGCATCCGCGGCTCGTAGCCGGTGCCGAGCAGCACGACGTCGCAGTGCAGCGGCTCGACCTTGCCGCTCTTGCGGTCGCGCACGTCCAGGACCACCTCGTCGTGCTCGACCCTCGCCCGCACGACCTCCGTCATCGAGCGGACGGTCGAGCGCGGCTTGCCCAGCATCTTCTGCTGGTAGAGCATCGAGTACGTCTCGTCCAGGAACGGCGGCGCGAGACCCGCGTAGTTGGTCAGGTGCACCTCGTCGAGGATCTGCGCGCGCACTTCCGGCGCGCAGTCGTAGAACTCGTCCACGAAGGACGGGAAGAACAGCTCGTTGACGAACTTGCTGGTCTGGTAGTTCTGGAAGCCGATCGAGCGCAGCACGATCGTCGGCTCGCACTTGGGCAGGTCGTGGTGCAGCGCCATGAACATCTCGGCCGCGCTCTGCGCACCGCCGATCACCACGGCCCGCAGCGGCTTGTCGGCGTCGAGCTGCGCGACCCGCGTGCAGTACTGGGTGCTGTGGATGACCCGGTCCGCGGGCAGCTCGCCGAACACCTCCGGCACGCGCGGGTCGCGGCCGATGCCGACGACGAGGTCGCGGGAGCGCACGGTGTCGCCGCCCGCCAGCGTCACGACCCAGCCCCGGATCGAGCCGTCGTCGCCGCGCCACGGGTCGATGCGCTCGCCCCGCGCGCCGTAGCGGACTCCCACCTGCTCGAGGGAGTTCGCGACCCACTGCATGTACTCCGACAGCTCCCACCGGTACGGGTTGAACGTGCTCAGGTTGACGAACTCGTCCAACCGGCCGGTGGTGTGCAGGAAGTTCAGGAAGGAGAACCGGCTGCGCGGGTTGCGCAGGGTCACCAGGTCCTTGAGGAACGAGACCTGGCTGCGCGCCCACGGCAGCAGCAGGTTGCGCTGCCACTTGATGTCCGGGTGCTGCTCCAGCAGCAGCGTGTTCTCGGCGAGGCCGGGCACCCCCGACTCCTCGATGGCCGCCGCGAGGGCCAGGTTCGCCGGGCCGGCACCGATCGCCAGCACGTCCACCTCTTGGTCTGTCACATCCCACCCCGATCTTCGTGTTCGGCCGAAACTGTGCGCGTGCCAGTGCCGGCTGCGCACACCGGTGCGCGGCCTGATTCGTTGGTTCGTCGGTTCCCAGTGGGGAAGAATTAAAGCCCCGGTTCGCGGGAACACATTCCCGCGAACTCCCGGATGAATTCCGTCAAGCGTCCGGCACGACTACAGTCAAGCCGACGGGACGGTTGATCGGTAGTGCCGGCCGGCCGTGACAATCAATTCCTGGCGGGCCGGGCGGCGCACCGCGTGGCCGGTGCCGCGCAGGTCGAGCACGAACGCGCGGGCCAGCGGGTCGAGCCGGTACGCGCCCGGTCTGCCCGCGCCGCGCAGCAGGCCCGCGTCCGCCAGCTCGTACACCGGCTCGTCGTCGGTGAACGCGCCGAGCAGCACGGGCTCGTCCACGGGCTGGTGCGCCACCTGGTGCAGCACCGCCTTGGCCGCTTCGCCGAGCCCGAGGTAGGTGGACTGGTAGGAGTCCCGGACCGACAGGTCGCCGACGCGCAGCCAGTCCAGCAGCGCGCCCGGCTCGGTCAGCCGCGCCAGCACCCGGCTGACCGGGACGTCCGGCCTCGCCGCGAGCCTGCGCGCGGCGATGTCCAGCGCGAGCGGCAGGTCGCCGCACAGCCGGGCCAGCCGGTCGCAGTCCTGCGGCTCGGCCGCGACCGGGTCCGGCACGGCGCCCGACAGCATGGCGATGGCCTCCACCCGCGGCGGCACGGCCAACCGCAGCCTGCGCACGTCGCGCAGGCCGAGCAGCGGCGTCCGGCCGACGATGATCGTGCGGCTGTGCGGGCTCTCCACCAGCAGCGGCCGGACCTGCCGCTCGTCGCGGACGTTGTCCAGCAGCACGACGAGCCGGCGTTCGGCGATCAACGACCGGTACAGGCACGCCTGCTGGTCGACGGTGTCGGGCAGGTGCTCGACGGGCACGCCGAGCGCGCGCAGGAACCCCTCCAGCACGGTCCGCGCACCGCGCTCGCCCGGCTCCAGCGGCCCGAGGTCGACGTAGAGCCGGCCGTCCACCGCGGCGGCGGCCAGCTGGTGGGCGTGGTGCAGCGCCAGGTCGGTCTTGCCGACGCCGGCCGGCCCGCTGATCACCACCGGGGTGGCCGGGTCGGTGGCGAGCAGGCGCAGTTCCCCGGTCCGGCCGACGAAACCGCGCGGCCTCATCGGCAGCTGCGCCGGGCGCGGGAAGCACGAGCGCGCGGCGACCGGTTCCGGGCGGCTCGACGTGCCGCCCGCCTCGGGGTCCAGCCCGCTGGAGACCTCCAGCCACCGCCGCCGCCACTGCTCCCGGTCGCCACCGCACGCGGCCACGAACGCCAGCGTCACCTGCAACGTCGGCATCCGGTGGCCGCTGGCCGCGCTGGACAGCACCGACGAGGAGTACAGGGCCGCCCGGCCCATGTCCCGGTACGTGGGGTTGCCCGCCCGAGCGCGCAGTCGTCTCAATTCGCTCGCGAAGGTCGCGACCGCGCCGGACGAGACGTCGACAGGTTTTTCCGGTCTACCCATCCCCAGCGGATCCCTTTCTCTCCATGTGCGGGCCAAGCATGAATAAGGGGCCGACTCCCCGCTACCGCCGATCGGAGGACCATAGGATTTGAATATGACGGCAAACCGAGGGTCCGTAACGTTTAGCCGGGGACGTATTTGTGACCGAACGTCGCGACACGTGCGCGGCGCGTTGCGTCCGTATTATCGGCGACCCGGAAAATGCCCGGAAAAGAGCCTCGCGCCGAACGACGACCGGCCCGGCAGGGCGTCGCCTGCCGGGCCGGTCGTCGGTGCGGGGATGGTCACACGGTGGTCTTGTTCTCCCGCATGCCCACCATGGCGAACCAGCCGCCGAGGAGCCCGAGCGCACCGCACAGCAGCCACACGCCGTTGCCGAACGCGCCCCAGGCCAGCACGCCGAGCGTCGGTCCGAGCGCCGAGCCGAGGCCGAACGTGGCCTGGTGCGTGCCGACGTACCGGCCGCGCACCGAGGCGGGGAACTTCGCCGGGTGCGCGAACATCGTGGGCCCGCTGATCATCACGCCGAGCACGAACACCGCCGTGCTGACCACGATCACGACCGCGTGCGAGCCGAGCCCGTAGCCGGCCGCGCCCAGGCCCATCACCGCCGTGCCGACCGCGCCCGCCGCCCACGGCACCCAGTTCTTCACGTACGAGGTGATCTTCAGCTCGGACACGACCAGGATGATCGACGCCGTGGTGAGCACGATGCTGTAGAGCGCCGCCGGGTGACCCTCGCTGGTGATCTTCAACGGCAGCGCGACCACGTACTGCACGTAGATGAGCGTGCCGAGCAGCACCGAGGCGAGGAACGCCAGGTACCGGCCGTCGCGCAGCATCACCGCGTACGCCGACCGCTTCTGCTCGCCCGACTCGGCTTCGTCCTCGTCGTCGCGCGGCGCGTCGGTGGCGGGCAGCGTCAGCCGCGCCACGACCGCGTAGGCCAGCGCCGACACCGCGTCGAAGTAGAACAGCAGGTCCCAGTCGAGCAGGATCAGGCCGGCCGCGATGAGCGGCGCGAGGGCCGCGCCGCCGTTGAGCGCGATGCGCATCATGGAGAACGCCATGACCCGGTGCTCGGCCGGCATCAGCTCGCTGAGCAGCACGGCCGCCGCGGGCCGGTAGCACTGGGTGGCCAGGCCCGCCGCGCCGATGGCGACCAGCAGCCCGCCGAACAGGCCCGGCGTGCTGAGCGTCGGCATGACCGCCAGCACCGCCGCCGACGCCGTCATGGCGCCGACGATCGTGGCGCGCGGCCCGAGCCGGTGCACCAGTTCCCCGCCGAGCAGCGTGCCGAGCACCGCGCCCGCGCTGTAGCACGTGAGCGCGACACCGGCCTGGCCGATGGAGAAGTGG
This sequence comes from Saccharothrix saharensis, assembly GCF_006716745.1. Taxonomy (NCBI): domain Bacteria; kingdom Bacillati; phylum Actinomycetota; class Actinomycetes; order Pseudonocardiales; family Pseudonocardiaceae; genus Saccharothrix; species Saccharothrix saharensis. The sequence goes on from NZ_VFPP01000001.1 coordinate 2,636,496, forward strand.
CGCACGGTCAGGTACAGCACCAGGAACGTCTGCGCGAACGCGCCCAGCTGGTTGATCAGCACGCCACCGAGCAGGTAGCGGACCGGCTTGGGCGTGGCGCGGACGCTCGCGAAGACGCCGCCCGGTGCACCCGCTTCCTTCGTGGTCACTGCGATTCCCCGTCCGCCGTCCGAATTGACGCCTCGTCATCCGTCGGGACGCCGTGGCGGCGTCCCGACGGGCCCAGTCCACCCGAGTCGGCCGTTGTCCGACAGGGTTGATCTGAGCTGGCGATCAATCGCGGTCAGCGCGCGAACACACCGTTGACGGCGCCGAAGTCCAGCGCGCCGTCGAGCTCGGTGTAGGTGCCCTTGGTCAGGGCCTCCTCGGTGGCGCGGTGCGCGACGGAGTACGCGGCCTGGGTGACCGCGGTGCCGAGGCTGACCCGCCGGACGCCGACGGCCTCGAACTCGGCCACGGTCGGCGCGCCGGGGCCCGCCATCACGTTGACCGGCAGCGGCGAGGCCTCGACCAGCGTCTTCAGCACGTCCAGGTCGACCAGGCCGGGCACGAACAGCACATCGGCGCCCGCTTCGGCGTAGACCGCCGCACGGGCCAGCACGTCGTCCAGCCGACCCTCGGGCTCGCCGACCTGGAAGAGGAACACGTCGGTGCGGATGTTGACCACCAGTTCGGGCAGCCCGGCCCGCTGCGCCGCCTCCCGCGCCGCCCGCAGGCGCGCGGCCTGCTCCTCGGCGGTGAACAGCGGCACCCCGAAACCCTTGGAGTCCTCGATGTTCACGCCGACGGCGCCCGCGCCGATCACGGCCTCGACGGTCGCCGCGACGTCCTCAGGGGCGTGGCCGTAGCCGCCCTCGACGTCGGCGGTCACGGGCACGTCCACGGCGGCGGCGATCAGGCGCACCTGCTCGACCATCTCGTCGCGGGACAGGCTCTGCCCGTCGGGCCGCCCGAGCGCCCACGACACGCCGCCGCTGGTGGTGGCGACGGCCTTCGCCCCGGCGCGGGCGATCATGGCGGCGCTGCCCGCGTCCCAGGCGTTCGGGAGCACCAGCACCCCGTCCGCGTGGAGGCCGCGCAGTAAGTCCGCCTTGGGCTTGTTGCTGTGCATGGAGATGTCACCTTTCCGATGACCGCGACTGGGTGGGGCGGCGCATCGTAACAGCGCCAGGCGACGGTCGAGGTGGACTTCCAAGCCCTGTAACGGGTTGACGCCCGCGGCCGACAGTGCCGGGTGGGCGCACGCCCGTGATCCGGACGTCCGCGACGGCGGCCGTGGTGAGCGGCGGGAACCACGCGGAGCTGGGCGACGACCGGAGCCCGGCGCAGGTCCGGTACGACGGAGGACGCCTCGGTCCACCTGACCTGCGGCGACCCGCGGCTGGCCGACGAGCACGGCGCGGAGGCCGGGTGTCCGCGTCGTCTGCGACGCCAACCCGGCCTCCGCCGACTACCACCGGCGCGACGTCGACCGGCCGGCCCGCTCCCCGCGGCAGCAGGGCGGAACCGCGCCGGGCGAGGTCCGGCAGGTGGCCGCGAACCTCGCCACCGACCGACGCCGACGCGCTCGGCGTCGTCACGCGCCCCGGGTCGCCTTCCTCACCGGTTGGCGTCGTCGCGGGACAGGCGCAGCCAACCGAGCAGCAGGGCGCCGGCGGCCCAGCACAGCAGCGTCACCACCGAGGACGTCCACGTCATCCCCGGCACCTGGCCGATCAGCAGGAACGCCGCGCCGGAGCCGGGCAGCAGCCGGGCGAGCGCGGTCAGCCACTCGTTGCCGAAGTTCGGCAGCACCAGCGGCAGGACGAGCATCAGCAGGAACACCGCGACCAGCGTGCCCGCGGTGTTGCGCAGCACGAAACCCAGCCCCAGCGCGAACGCCGACCCGGCGGCGAAGACCAGCGCGACGTCGGGCAGCACGTCCAGGCCGCCGGCCATGCTCAACAACGGCCGCGCCGTCACGAACGACGCGACCGCGGCCGCCGACGACAGCAGCACGCCGAGCACCGTGGCCACGACCACCGCCACCACCGCTCGGGACAGGAACAGCACCGCGCGCCGTGGCGTCCACTGCAGGCTCGGCACGATCCCGCCGGTCGCGTAGTCCGACGTCAGGCGCTCAGCGCGAGCGCCAGCAGCGCGAACTGGCCCGGCAACGCCGTCACGGACGCCGCCGCCCAAGCCGACCGCCCCGGCGTCGGATCGGGGGACGCCGCCGCCTCCAGGCCGGCGATGGTGGCGATGCCGACCACCGTCACCGCACCCGCGGCGAGGAACCACCACGTCGCCTTCACCGTCCACAGCCGCGTCCACTCCGCGGCGCACGCGCGGGCGAACACCCGTCCGACCGAGACCTCCCGGACCGTCATCGCGCCCCCTCCGTCGCGAGCTCGTGGCCCTGGTACTCGACGCTGCCGCTCGTCAGCTCCAAGTAGGCGTCCTCGAGCGACTGGCGCACCTCGGAGAGGTGCTGCAACGGGACGTCCAGGGCGTGGGCGAGCGCGCCGACCTCCTCGGCGGCACCGCCGTCGACCAGCAGCTCACCCGCGTCGACCCGCTCCACCTCGAACCCGCGTTCCCGCAGCCCGGTGAGCAGGACGTCCGACCGGGGACTGCGCACCCGCACCTGGACGTGCCCCAGGCCGCTCATGATCCGCTCCGTCGTGGCGTCGGCGATCAGCCGGCCGCGGCCGATGACGACCAACCGGTCGGCGACCTGCTCCACCTCCCCGAGCAGGTGGCTGGAGATCAGCACGGTGCGGCCCTCGTCGGCGAGTTGGCGCAGCAGCCCGCGGATCCACCGGACGCCGTCGAGGTCGAGCCCGTTGATCGGCTCGTCGAACACCAGCACGCCGGGGTCGCCGATCAGCGCCGTCGCGATGCCGAGGCGCTGCCGCATGCCGAGCGAGTAGCCCTTGATCCGGCGGCGCGACGCGCGGCCGAGCCCGACCCGCTCGATCACCTCCTCCACCCGTCGGCGGGGGATTCCGTTCGCCCGGGCGGCCACCCGCAGGTGGCCGCGCCCGGTGCGGCCGGGGTGCACCGCACCGGGGTCCAGCAGCGCCCCGACCTCGCGCAGCGGTTCGGCGAACGCCGCGTACCGCCGCCCGTTCACCAGGGCCGTGCCCGACGTGGGCCGGTCGAGGCCCAGCACCACCCGCATGGTGGTGGACTTGCCCGCGCCGTTCGGCCCGAGGAACCCGGTGACCTTGCCGGGTTCGACGGTGAAGCTCAGCTCGTCGACCGCGAGCACGTCGCCGTAGCGCCTGGTCAGCCCGCGCACCTCGATCACGTGCCCACCTCGTCGCCGTGGGCGTTGTCGTCGTCCACCCATTCGAGCAGGTCGCCGGGCTGGCACTCGAGCACCCGGCACATGGCCTCCAGGGTGCTGAACCGCACCGCCTTCGCCCGGCCGTTCTTCAGCACCGCCACGTTCGACGGCGTGAGCCCGACCCGTTCGGCGAACTCGCCGACGCTCATCTTGCGCTTGGCCAGCTCGACGTCGATGCGCACGATGATCGGCATCAGATCACCGACTCCATGTCGGCGCGCAGCGTGGTGGCCTGGCGCAGCAACGCGCGCATCACCACCATGAGCAGGCCCACCACGGTGATGCCGATGGACAGCAGGAACATCACCAGCGGCACGCCGGGGTCGTCGGCGTTGAAGCCGACGAACAGGAAGACGACCTGGTAGACCACCCACCCGGCGGCGATGGCCCACACGATCGCGTCCACCCACTTCAGGGACGCCTCGCTGAAGATGCGGTCCTTCTTGACCAGCGTCAGCAGCTTCCAGATGGCCACGATCACCACCTGCACGCACAGCACCCAGAACACCGTCACGGCGGTCAGCGGCCACCGCAGGTACGCCATGTCAGGCGACTCCTGGGCCATGTGCCGGAACTGCCCCGGCAGCGACATGACCTGGAACAGCAGCAGGACGCCGAACATCAGCACGAGGAACACCCGGAGCGCGGCTACCGCTCGATGCGTTGTGACCATGCATCGAGTCTCGCGTGTTACCTATCGAAAGTCAATCGGTAGTTGTCGTTTCACAACATCACCACTGTCCGACCGGCTAGTCCGCCGACCCTTCCACCTCCTCCTCGCGCACGGGCGTCAGGTCGCGCGTCCACGTCAGCTTGACCTTCAGGTGCCCCTCCACGCCGGTCTTGGCGATCACCGCGCCGGCCTGCGCGGTGAGCTTCACGCCGAACTCCACCTGCACCTCGTCCGGTCGCACGTCCATCTCGCGGAAGTTCGCCAACGCGGTCGACGCGGCCTTGCGCACGTGCCGCAGCGCGTCGTCGAGGGAGGTCGCGGCGGACCGGATCACGTCGCCGCCGCGCGAGACCGGCGAGATCTCCGGCCCGTCGGCCTCCACCTCGACCAGCACCACGTCGTCGTCGGGCAGGGAAAAGCTGATCAGCTCGGGCACACGTCCCCCTGGTAGGCATCCGGCGGCACCGGTTCCGGACCGCCTCGTCGGTGTCGGATCGGCCGGCACCGCGCACAGCCGGACCATGATCTCGCCCGTACCCGGAGGCCGCACGACCGGCCGCTCCCCGGTCTCCGGCCGTACGGTGCCACTCGCCCACCAGCTCCCGGGCGGCGGTGGCGGCGGTGTCGAAGTCGTCGGACCAGGCGAGCAGCAGGGTGCGCCCGGGCCGTCGAGCCCGACCCGGCCGCGTGCCCGTTCCGGGGAGAACCCGCCGACGCGCGTGGTGACCACACCCGTTCGGGTGTCCCGCACGACGACCTCGGGCGCACTGTCCGATGTGGAGGTCGTCACCGCGAACACCCGCCGGTCCAACGCGACCGCCGCCGCCCCGGGGTGCGCGTGGTGACCTCCCGCAGGGTCGGCGGCCCGGCGGGGTGGACGGCGGGCAGCGCCACCACCACACCGTCTCGTCGGGCCCGTCCACCACTTCCTCCCTCAGCACCGCGCCACGCCCGCACGGCCCCAGCCACAGGTCGGTGACCCGGCCGGACCACGGCAGCCGCCGCGCCTCGCGCCGCTCCCCGGTCCCGCAGGTCCCACTGCGCCACGTGCCCGGCGGAGTTCGTGGTCACGACGCGCCGACCGCCGGCACGGGCCTTTGTGGACACCCGGGCGGCGTTGACGGAACGTGACACCGGTGCCGGTGCGGTGGGCAACGCCAGTTGCAGCCTGCCGTAGCTGTCGCAGCCCCCAGCCGCGTGGACTTCGCCGACTCCGGCGACGCCGCCGCACCACGTCGACGGTGATCAGGTAGCCCGGCTCGTGGTGGATCTCCACCCACCCGGTGGCCACCGCGCCGCCGTAGACCCGGCTCCAACCGCCGGGGCGATCCCACCACCACCAACTGGTACCCGGACCCACGCCGTTGCGCGGCCACCCCTGCTTGGCGGGTGCGGCCGGCCGGGCAGGGTTGCCCGGTGATCGGATTGGGCACACCACCCTGGTGATTGCGACACGTGATGCGCGGCAGGTCGTGGTCGTCGAGCGGTTCGCGGTGCGCAGTGCCGTGTCGTGGGCCGCCGCCACCGCCGCCGGGGTGGCGTTCGCGGTGGTCATGGCCGTCGTGTGGTCCGGGTGGGCGCCGGTGCGCGAGGCCGACCGGGCGATCTCGGCCGGGTTGACGCGGTGGGCCGCGGGCTCGGACGTGGTGGTCGCGGTGCTGCGCGGGCTCACGCGGCTCGGTGACACCGCGACGCTCACCGCGGTGGCCGCCCTGGCGGTGGCGTGGTTGCTGCTGCGCAAGCGGCCGTGGGTGGCGGCGCACGTGGTCGTCACCGCGCTCGGCGGCGGGTTGCTCGGCGTGGTGGTGAAGGAGCTGGTCGAGCGGTTGCGGCCGCTGGTGGACGTCGAGGTGGCCACCGCGTCGGGCTGGAGCTTCCCCAGCGGCCACACGTTGGGCGCGACCGTCACCTACGGCGTGCTGCTGCTGGTGTTCGCCTCCGTGCGGCGGGCGCGGCGCGCGATGACCGCGCTGGTGGTCGTGATCGTGCCGGCGGTGGCCTTCACGCGGGTGGCGCTGGGCGTGCACTACGCCACCGACGTGCTCGGCGGCTTCCTGCTCGGCCTGCTGTGGCTCGCCCTGACCAGCGAGGTGTTCCGGCGGTGGCGTCGGGACGAGGGCATGCCGGAGGTGCCGCTGACCCGGGGCCTGGCACCGGAAGCCGCGGCCGACCTGCGGCCCGTGTCCGGGCGGCGGGTCCACGTGCCGGACGACTTCCGGTTCCTGGCGGCCCGCCTGCTCGTCGTCTGGGGCCTGCTGCTCGGCGTGTTGTTCGCGCTGGGCTCGTGGCTGACCGCCGCCGGACCGGACGTGCCCGCGGCCTGGGACCGCGCCGTGGTCGAGTGGTTCGCGCAACGGCGCGTCCCGGCGTGGGACGTGGCGATGGACCGGGTGGAGGCCTTCAGCGGTACGGGGCCGGTGATCGGGGCCGCGGTGGTCGTCTGCGTGCTGGCCCTGGCGCGGACGCGCTCGTGGCGTCCGGTGCTGTTCGTCGCGCTGGGGATGCTGGGCGAGGTCACGCTGTTCCTGCTCACCACCGCCATCATCGACCGCGCCCGGCCGGCGGCCAAGCTGCCCGCCGACCTGCCGCCCACGTCCAGCTTCCCGTCCGGGCACGTCGCCGCGTCGCTGGTGCTCGCCACGGCGGTGGCCGTCCTGGTCGTGCGCGGGACAGGGCAGTGGTGGCGGTGGCCGGTGGCGGTGCTCGCGCTGGCCGTGCCGGTGGTGGTGGCCGGGCAACGCCTCTACTCGGGCGTCCACTACCCCACCGACCTGCTCGGCAGCCTCCTGCTGGCCCTGCCCTGGATCACCGCCGTGGCCGTGACCACGCTCGGCGTCGGCGCCGCCCGATCCGCGGCACCGACGCGCTCCCACACGACGCGCTGAACCGGTTCAGCGAGTATTCGACGGTTATTCGACATCGAATCACCGTCGAATGCGTCAACGTGATTGTTCGACTTCGGGTTCCGCCTGGTCTGGAATAACCCCTACCGAGGTCCATTGGCCGTGAAAACTCTTCACGGACCCTCGTTCCCCTGCTACGGTCCGTTTTCTGGAAACGTTCCCGGAATACCGTCGCCGCTTGCAGCAGATCGCTTGGACATCGATCTCGACGAGGGAGCCGAAGATGCCACTGAAGTCATCACCAGGCCGGAGCGGGAGGCGGGGGCCGCGTCGCGGACTCGCGGCGACGGCGGCGTTCGCGTTCGCCGCGGCCATGGCGCTGGGCACGGGCCCGGCCACCGCGGACGTGACCGCGGCCGCGCGCGTGGACAACCCGTACGCGGGCGCGTCGGTGTACGTGAACCCGGACTGGTCGGCGAAGGCGCGCGCCGACGGCGGGTCCGCCATCGCGAACCAGCCGACGTTCGTCTGGCTGGACCGGATCGCCGCGATCAACGGCGTGAACGGCGCCCGCGGCCTGCGCTCGCACCTGGACAACGCGCTGAGCCAGGCGGCCGGGCGGACCATGGTCGTGCAGTTCGTCATCTACAACCTGCCCGGCCGCGACTGCGCCGCGCTGGCGTCCAACGGCGAACTCGGCCCGGACGACCTGCCCCGCTACAAGACCGAGTACATCGACCCCATCGCGGCGATCATGGGCGAGGCGAAGTACGCCAACCTGCGGATCGTGACGATCATCGAGATCGACTCGCTGCCCAACCTGGTGACCAACGTTGGCGGCCGGCCCACCGCGACCGCCATGTGCGACCGGATGCTGCAGAACGGCAACTACGTCAACGGCGTCGGGTACGCGCTGGCCAAGCTCGGCGCGATCGGCAACGTGTACAACTACATCGACGCCGCCCACCACGGCTGGATCGGCTGGGACGACAACTTCCGCGCCTCCGCGACGCTGTTCGCCCAAGCCGCCCGCGCGTCCGGCAGCACGGTGGACAACGTCACCGGATTCATCGCGAACACGGCGAACTACGGCGTCCTGAAAGAGGACCACTTCACGATCGACGACACCGTGAACGGCACTTCCGTGCGCCAGTCCAAGTGGGTCGACTGGAATCGCTACGTGGACGAGCTGTCGTTCGCCCAGGCGTTCCGGACACAATTGGTCAGCGCCGGGTTCCCGTCGAACATCGGCATGCTGATCGACACGTCCCGCAACGGGTGGGGTGGTTCCCAGCGGCCGACGGCGAAGGGTCCGACGACGAGCGTGGACGCCTACGTCAACGGCGGCCGGTACGACCGGCGCATCCACCTCGGCAACTGGTGCAACCAGTCCGGTGCGGGCATCGGCGAGCGCCCGAAGGCGAACCCGGCCTCGGGCATCGACGCCTACGTGTGGGCCAAGCCGCCGGGCGAGTCGGACGGCGCGAGCCGCGAGATCCCGAACGACGAGGGCAAGGGCTTCGACCGGATGTGCGACCCCACGTACACGGGCAACGCCCGCAACGGCAACAACATGTCCGGTGCGCTGGCCAACGCGCCGCTGTCGGGCCACTGGTTCCCCGCCCAGTTCCGCCAGCTGCTGGCCAACGCCCACCCCCGCCTCTGACCGGCTGGGACGCGCTCCGGGACCGCCGCCCCGGACCACCTCGGCCACGGGAACACCGGTGACCGGCCACGGCCTTGCTCGCCGCGACCTCCCCCGCACCTGCCACCCAGGCCCGACCCGGTCGCCCACGAGCGAGAGCCCGTGGGCGACCGACCCGTCAGCCGGTGGCGATCTGCCGTTCCGCCAGCCGCTCCGCCGCCCGCCGACGACCCGGCGTGAACGGGTCGGCGGGTGCGGCCCGGCCCGGTTCCCCGGCCCAACCGCCGACCTTGGCCGCGACCCGGGCGAGCGCCGGGTCGCCCGGCTTCACGTCCAGCCGGAAGTGGCCCTCCTTCGGCGTCTTCCGGGAGTCACCGCCCCAGCGGACCACGCCCTCGCACTCGGCCAGGATGTCGCGGACCACCGCCAGCTCGTGCGGGAACAGGCCGCCGGTCGCGCCCGCCGGGTACCGGGCCGCGTGCACGGCGATGGCGGTCCCGGAGCGGTAGTCCGCCTCGAACGGGGTGCCCGCCGGCGGTTCGGCGTAGCCGGTGATGTCCCCGGCCCGCAGGGTGGCGACCTCGTAGTGGTAGCGCCGCGCGACGTGCAGCAGCACGACCGCGGCCGGCCCGGACAGCAGCGTCACGGACGCGTTCGAGCCCTCGACGGGGAACGCGGCCAGGGCGTCCGGGCGGGCGGGTGCGTTGGCGGGCGGCGCGGCCGACGCCCCGGGTGCGATCGCCACGCCGATCGACGCGGCGGCGACCAGGCCGCCGGTGATGGCGAGGAACCGGCGACGCCCCAGCCGGGTCGCGTCCTCGGTGGGTTCGCTCATGGTGGTTCACAGCTCCTTGCGGGATCGGGGGTTTCGGCGGGCGGCGACGGCCAGGCCCACGCACGACGCGGTCGCGACGAGCAGCACGACGACCGCCGGGTTCACGTAGGGCGGCACCAGGTCCTGGTAGGCGTTGCACGGCCGGGACAGCGGGAAGTAGGTCACCCGCCCGTAGGCCCGGTCCCACCCGCCGTGCTCCAGCTCGCAGGTCTCGCGGAAGTCCGGCGTGTAGAGGTGGATCGCGCCCCAGGCGTACACCAGGAACGCGGCGGACGGGGCGCACATCGCGGCCACCGCCCACCGTCGCGCCGTTCCCGGGACGCCCACGCTCCCCCTCCTCACACGCCGCGGGGGGCGTGCCGTCAGCTGCGCGACAACCTCTCGATCGTCTCCGCATAGCCTTGCAGAAAGGGCTCCAGCTTGGCCGAGGGCAGCTGCATGGGCAGCAGGCAGGCACCCCCGGTCCTGCGGATGGCGGCTTCGGTCAGCGTGGCGAGCTGCGCGTCCGCGGTGTTGCCGCCGAGCGCGCTCCAGGCCGCGTCGCGGACCCCGGTCACCGTGCCGCCGTAGCGGCCGGCGTAGAACTGCCGGAACCTCGTCCGGTGCCCGCTGGTGAGGTGGTCGCGGATGGCCTGGTCGATCCGCGCGCCGTCGCGCACCGCGCTCCCGATCAGGTAGCCGTCGACGTCCTCCACCAAGTCGTTGAGCGGGAACGACGACAGCACGTTGATCTTGGCCAGTCGGTCGGCGCAGAACGCGTACCCGGAGGCGTACTCCTCGCCGTGCGACCGCCACTCGCCGTAGAACGTGGCCAGGTCGCCCGACCAGCCGCCGAAGTCGCCGCGGCCGCCGCCGCCCTTCAGGTACACCGCGTTGGCGGTCGCCCCGAGGTGGTCGACGTTGACCGTGATGCCCAGGCCCGGGTCCACGTAGGACTCGACCCGGGCCGGCGCGTGCTCTGCCGCGTGGTCGATCCACGCCTGGTCGACGTTGCCGATCAGCAGCTCCCAGCCCGACCAAGCGCCGTTGTAGTTCGGGTAGCGCAGGTACTCCATCACCCGCTGGTTCGCGTCACCGCCGTAGGCCACCGCGGTCGCGTACAAGCCGTCGACGTAGCGCAGGAAGGCGTCCAGCGGCGAGTCGCCGCCGCCGACGTTCTCCGGGCCCACGCCCGGGTCGTTGCCCCGGCGGACGTCGCGGTCGAGCGCGAAGACGTCGCCGTCGGCGGTGAACTGGAACTCCTTGATCTGGTTGTACGACCAGTTCGCGGGCAGCGGGAAGCCCAGGTTGCCGGAGAAGCCCCACGACATGCCGGACACGAACGAGTACCGGGCGAAGGCCTCGTCGCTGACCCGCGCGCACACGTTGCGCGAACCGTAGACGCCGGCGACGTACCGCTTGCCGCGGGTGCCCAGACCGGCCTGGACGCCCTGGAAGTACGGGATGATGTTGCTGGTGATCTGCTCGCCGGTGGCGTCGTAGTCCACCGCGAAGTAGATCACCGTGCCCCGGTTGAAGCCGTAGCCGACGGCCCGGTCGTGCGCCCGCAGCGCGTGGTCGTAGCCGTTGGACCAGGTGAAGTCCTCGACCGTGTCGGCGGCGTACTGCGAGATGGGGAACACCCGCATGCCACCGGCGAAGATGGCCTCCAGCTCACCGGGCTGGATCTCCTTGTCGAGGGTGCTCCACGGGTCCTCGTCCAGGTAGCGGCCGACCACCTCGTAGCCCGCCGCCTTCAGCGCCCGCGCCCGGGAGGCGCTGATGTGGAACCGGGTGTCGCTGCCCGTCGCGGGCCGGTCCGGGTCGCCCATGGACACCAGCAGCTGCGCCCACGTGGCGTAGTCGCCGATGCCCGTGGAGGTGAGGGCGGAGAACTCCTGGAACGACGTCACGAAGGTGCCGAGCGCCGCGTCCCAGCTCGAGGTGAACGCGGCGTGCACCCCGTCGGCGCCGCCGTTGACCACGCAGGCCGCGCTGAACAGCCGCACCCAGGCGGGCGGTGAACCGGGCCGCACGGTGTTCGCGCGCAGGCCGTTCTGCGTGCCCGGCCCGAAGTTGCCCGTGGCCTGGTCCTCGGGGATGCCGATCTGGTACTGGATGGCCCGCATCAGGGCCACCTGCACGTCCCGCGAGTAGTGGCCGTCGCACGGGATGACGAAGAACGTCGACCTGTTGATGTAGGTGGCGTTCAGCCAGCGCTGGATGTCCCGCACCTCGGGCCGGCCGCCGGACAGCAGCACGTAGGCGTCCATGTTGAGGATCGCCTTGAAGACCTTCGGCGGGATGTAGCCGTCGGAGGAGAAGCCGATGTCGCCCTTCAGGTTCCGCACCGCGTCGTACAGGTCGTCGTCGAAGACCCCGTCGGACGTGTCGCCCGCCGAATAGCCCTTGCAGAAGAGCCCGTACTTCGCGATCCGCACGATGTTCGCGTTGGTGTAGCCGGGACCGACGTTGCCCCGCTCGGCGAGTTTGCCCAACGTGGTCGGCCCGAACGAGTCGGACAACGCCGTGATGCCCAATTCGTGCTGCAACGCGCGGGTCAGCGAGAACATGACACCCCACCCGGTGGTGCCGTTCTCCGCGCAGCGCTCGTAACCCGGCACCGAACCGTAGGTCGAGTTCACCCAACGCTGCGCTTCGAGCACCTTCTGGTCCACCATGGTCCGCGTTCCCCCGGGATCGTCGTGAGGTCCGGCGCCCGCGCCGAACACACCCGGAATGACGGGAATCAGCGAAGTGGAACAGCGGGGCCGGTACCTTTCGCTGCTCCCCTCGCAGCGAAAGAAACGCTAGCCCGCTCCCGAAAGGACCGTCAAGGACGGTGTGTGGGACTTGTGAAGGACCGGTGCAGGTCAGGCCGCCCAGCGGTGCGCCGCCGCCCGCACGGACGGCGCCAGCGCGTCGGCGATGACCGCGTACCCGGCCGCCGAGGGGTGGAAGCGGTCCGCCGAGAACAGGGCCGGCTCGCCCGCGAACCGGGCGGACACCTCGGCCCCGACCGCCGCGACCACCCCGCCCGCGCCGACCACCGCGTCGGCCTGCGCGCGGGCGTAGAGGCCGCTGGCCTGCGACACGAACGCCCGGTACGCGGGCGGCACGTGCGAGACGACGCCGAGGTCCGGCGCCGTCGCCACCACCACCTGCGCACCCGCGCGGCGCAGGCCGGCCACGGCGTCGTGCAGCAACCGCGCGCCCACGGCGGGCGGCGTGAACGACGTGAGGTCGTTCGCGCCGATCACGATCAGCGCGACGTCCACCCCCGCCCGCACGGCCGCGCGGACCTGGGCGTCCAGCCCGGTGGAGCGGGCGCCGGACACCGCGTGCACGCCGAGGTCGACCGCGTGCCCCTCCGCGCGGAGCACCGCGGCCAACCGCTCGCCCAACGTCTCCTCGACCCGCGTGCAGCCCACCCCGGCGGCCAGCGAGTCACCCAGCACTCTGAAGCGCAGCAGTCCGTTCATCACCAAGGACAACGCACGAGCCGCGCCCGGTGATCCCGTGCGGTCACGGCGTGCAGGCGGCGGTGAGGTCGGCGACCCGGGCGGCCTTGTCCTCCAGCCACGCGGCCGGCTGCAGCACCAGGTCGTCCAGCGTCACCTCGCGCATCGTGGTGGCCAGCGCGGTGAGGGCTTGGTTGACGGTGGTGTCGGCGGCGTTGGCGGCCAGCTCGGTCAGCCGGTCCGCGGCGGAGTGCGCCCGGTCGACCGCCCGCTCCGGGCTGCCGGGGTCGAAGACGGCGGTGGCCTGCGACAACGCCTCGGTGCACACCTGGACCGTGGACGCGGTGTCGGCGACCGCGGCGGCCGCGTCGGACGCCTCCTGCAACGATCCGCACGCGGTCAGCGCGGTGGCGGCGGCGATGGCGGCGGCAGCGGTGGCTAGGCGGGTCGTGACGCGCATGGCGTGGTCCTCCGGCTCTCGTCTGACGAACCAGAGGTCTCCCCGACCACCGGGCGGTGGCGCCGTGACCGGACCGCTGCGGAGCGGCCGTAATGACGATCACGGGCGGAGTGGGTACTCCCCTCTGCCACCAGCATGCCGGGCCCGCCGCCGTCCGGTCAAAGTGACGCGCGTAACCGAGGAGATCCGACGGCGGCGGGCAACCCCTCAGCGGGGTGCGAGTCCGGTCATCCGGCCCTCGGCGAACACCAGCGGCCGGCGGAACGGGTCCGGGTCGGTGATGTCCAGGACCTCGGCCAGGACCAGGTCGTGGTCGCCCGCCCGGACGGTGGAGTGCCTGCGGGCGTGGACGGCCAGGACCGAGTTGTCGATCACCGGGGTGCCCAGCGGCGAGGTCGACCACTTCACCTCGGTGAAGCGGTCGTGCAGGGGGCCGCAGAACGCGCCCGGCGTGGTCGTGTCGTCGTCGGCCAGCACGCTGAACGTCCACAGGTCCAGGTCCAGCAGGTGGCGCAGGGTCTTGGAGCCGTGGTCGCCCAGGAAGCCGACCAGCAGCGGGTCCAGCGACACGCTGGTGAACGAACCGAGGAGCATGCCGATCGGCCGGTCCCCCGCCATGCCCGCGGCGATGACGACGCTCGTGGGCAGGTGGCGCATGGCCGACCGGAACCGGCCGGAGGTGACCGCAGGCTCCCACCCGGCCGGGTCGGGGTCGGCGAGGTCGGGCATCGTGAGGTGGTCTTCCGGGCTCAGCTGCTCGGACACGTGGTCCACGTCCTTCCGTGGTGTGGGCGCCGTCGACCGGGCACGTGCGGACGCCGGTCCGGCCGGACGGGCCGGCGTCCGCACGTGGTCAGATCCGCAGCCTGCTCTCGATCTCGGCCGCGGCGTCCTCGCCGTACGCGCGGGCGACGCGGTCCGCCACGCTCGCACGGCTGAGCTTGTACTCCTGCGTGCCGACGCTCTCCAGCGCGGCGGCGGCGATCGCGCACCCCACCTGGCACGCCCGTTCGAACCCGAGCCTGGCCCACGTGGCCCAGAGGAACCCGGCGCGGAACGCGTCGCCGACGCCGGTCGGGTCCGCCTCCTCCTTCACCGCGACCGCGGCCACGGTCAGCGGCGGGTGGCCGCGCCGCTCGACCCGCACGCCCTCCGCGCCCAACGTGGTGATCCACGTGCCGACCCGGTCGAGCACCTCGTCGGCGGACCACCCCGTCGACTGGCGCAACAAGACGCTCTCGTACTCGTTGGTGAACAAGTACTTCGCACCGTCCACAAGGGATCGCACCGACTCGCCGTCCATCCGGGCCAGTTGCTGCGACGGGTCCGCGGCGAACGGCAGGCCCAGCGCACGCGCCTCGGCGGTGTGCCGGACCATCGCCTCCGGGTCGTTCGGCGCGACCACCACCAGGTCGAGCCCGCCCAGGCCGTCCGCGATCGGCGCCAGCGCGATCTCCCTGGCCTCCTGCATCGCGCCCGCGTAGAACGACGCGATCTGGTTCTGGTCCTGGTCGGTCGTGCACAGGAACCGCGAGGTGTGCCTGGTCGGCGAGACGCGCACGAACCGGGTGTCCACCCCGTGCCCGATCAGCCAGGCGCGGTAGTCGTCGAAGTCCTTGCCCACCGAGCCGACCAGGGCCGGCGACACGCCGAGCTGGGCCAGGCCGAACGAGATGTTCGCCGCGACGCCGCCGCGACGCACTTCGAGGTCGTCCACGAGGAACGACAGCGACACGGTGTCGAGGTGGTCGGAGAGGAAGTGCTCGGTGAACCTGCCGGGGTAGACCATCAGGTGGTCGGTGGCGATGGAGCCGGTCACGGCGATGCGCATGGGGTGGAGCCCTTCGGGAGCGGTGGGTCGGTGGTCAGCTGGTCGCGGCCTGCTTGAGGGCGTCGGCGCGGTCGGTGCGCTCCCACGGCAGGTCCAGCTCGGGCCGGCCGAAGTGCCCGTACGCCGCGGTCTGCGCGTAGATCGGGCGCAGCAGGTCCAGGTCGCGGATGATCGCCGCCGGGCGCAGGTCGAACACGTCCGCGATGGCCTGCCGGATGCGCGCCGGGTCGACGTTCTCGGTGCCGAACGTCTCCACGAACAACCCGACCGGCGCCGCCCGGCCGATCGCGTACGCCACCTGCACCTCGACCCGGCCCGCGAGCCCGGCCGCGACCGCGTTCTTGGCCACCCAGCGCATCGCGTACGCCGCCGACCGGTCCACCTTCGACGGGTCCTTGCCCGAGAACGCGCCACCACCGTGCCGCGCCATACCGCCGTAGGTGTCCACGATGATCTTGCGGCCGGTCAGGCCCGCGTCACCCATCGGACCACCGATCACGAACCGACCCGTCGGGTTCACCAGCACCCGGACCCCGGACGCGTCCAGCTCCAGCGACGCAAGCTCTGGCTCGATCACCTGCTCGCGGACGTCCCTGGCGAGCAGGGCTTCCGGGTCGACGCCGTCGGCGTGCTGGCTGGACACCACGACCGTGTCCAGCCGCACCGGCTCGTCGCCCGCGTACTCGATGGTCACCTGCGTCTTGCCGTCGGGCCGCAGGTAGGGCACCGCGCCGCTCTTGCGCACCGCGGTCAGCCGGCGCGCCAGCCGGTGCGCGAGCGCGATCGGCAGCGGCATCAGCTCCGGCGTGTCCGCGCAGGCGTAGCCGAACATCAGGCCCTGGTCGCCCGCGCCCTGCCGGTCCAGGTCGTCCAGCGCCTCCTCCAGCCGGGACTCGTAGGCGGTGTCGACGCCCTGCGCGATGTCCGGGGACTGCGAGCCGAGGGCGACGTTCACGCCGCAGGAGTTCCCGTCGAACCCCTTGGCGGACGAGTCGTAGCCGATGTCCAGGATCACCCGGCGCGCGATACCCGCGATGTCCACGTGTGCGTCGGCGGTCACCTCCCCCGCCACGTGCACCTGGCCGGTGGTCACCAGCGTCTCCACCGCCACCCGCGCCCGCGGGTCCGCGCGCAGGTAGGAGTCCAGGACCGCGTCGCTGATCGCGTCGCAGATCTTGTCCGGGTGCCCCTCGGTCACCGACTCGGAACTGAACAAGCGTGTGGTCACGATCTCCTCCGTGGTGTGGCGAGGGTCAGCGGGTGATCTCGAAGACGTTGTAGGTGACTTCCTCGCCGGTCAGCCGCCTGGTGGCGCTGTCGAGCCGGGTCAGCCGGACGCCCGCGTCGGCCGCGAGCTGGTTGATCCGGTTGAGGTCGCCGAGGCTGTTGAAGGTGACCAGCGCGCGCCCGCCGGGCAGCAGCCACCCGTGGACCTCGGCCAGGTAGCGGCTCAGCGCGGTGTAGCCGCGGTCGAAGATCGCCCACTCGAAGTCCTGGGTGAACTCGAAGTCCCGCGGCGCCTCGATGACGCTGCAGTTCCAGAAGATCGTGTCGAACCGCTGCCCCGGTTCGAGGTCGGCGAACACGTCGCTGCGCTGCACGTGCACCTTCTGCTCCACGCCGTGCCGCTTCACGTTGAGCGCGGTGCTCTCCACGGCGGTCTCGGTGATGTCGGTCGCGGTCACGTGCGCGCAGCCGTGCAGCGCTGCCCACACCGCCGTGACGCCCGCGCCGCAGCCGATCTCCAGGAACCGGCCGCCCTGCGGGTACGGGATCGCGGTGGTGTAGTACTCGGTGCCGGTGCCCGGCGCGGGCGCGTACGCGCCGGGCACCAGGTCCCACTCCATGCCGAGGAGGTCGAACGTGGTGTTCGCGTTGTCGACGGGCCCGAGCTCGTCCACGAGCTTGCGCCCGATCCGGTAGCGCTCGTCGAACTTCGAAGACTGCTGGCTCATGACTCTCCTCGGGTGCTGGGCGACGGCCCGGGGGGGCGGGCCGCGGCAGGGCTCAGATGGACAGCAGGTGCTTCAAGTCGGCGGAGTACTTGCGGATGAAGGGTTCCGAGAGGTGCGGGACGTCGCCGGTCGGGCCGACGCCCGCGGCGCGGACCGCGGCGCGGAACCGCTGCGACGGGATCTCGGAGCCGCGCACGACCTCCTCCGGCCGCTCGAACCGGTGCAGCAGCGGGAGCGCCGAGTGCTGCCGCTGCGCCTCGGGCAGCGCGCGCATGGCCGTCTCGAACCGGGCGAGCCAGTCGGCGTAGTCGTCCACCCGCTCGATGCGGTGGCCCGCCGCGCTCAGCCACTCCACGAACGTGTCGAGCGAGACGCCGTCGTCGTGCGGGTTCACCAGGCTGAACGTGCGGTAGCCCGCGGCCTGCCCGCCCAGCGACACGACGGCGGCGGCGGTGAAGTCGACCGGCAGGCCGTCGTAGTGCGCCGCCGAGGCGTCGCCCGCGTAGAACGACCGCGGCGCGATGCCGGTCGCGATGACGCTGAACAGCAGGCGGGTGAACACGTCCGGTACGTTCAGCTGCCCGCCGTACCGGCTGTGCGCGAGGATCATGCTGGAGCGGAACACGGTGACCGGCATGGCGCACAGGTCG
This sequence comes from Saccharothrix saharensis, assembly GCF_006716745.1. Lineage (NCBI taxonomy): Bacteria > Bacillati > Actinomycetota > Actinomycetes > Pseudonocardiales > Pseudonocardiaceae > Saccharothrix > Saccharothrix saharensis. The sequence goes on from NZ_VFPP01000001.1 coordinate 2,654,159, forward strand.
TGCGCCTCCCGCAGCAGCACCTCGCCCGCCCACTTGCTGGTGGCGTAGCCGCCCGCGTAACCCTCGTGCACCGGCTGCGCGGCCAGCGCCTGGCGCACGTCGGCGTCCTCGTCCAGCGCGGGCTGCCGTGAGGTGGAGACGGCGACGCTGGACAGGTAGGTGAACGGCTTGACCCGCGCGGTGAGCCCGAGGCGGACCAGCTCGGCGGTGCCCACCACGTTCGCGTCGAACAGGTGCGGGTAGGGCAGCACGTGGTTCACCAGCGCGCCGATGTGGACGATCAGGTCGACCTCCTCGGCCAGCCGGTCCCACGTCGGCTCGTCCAGGCCGAGCCGCGGTTCGGCGATGTCGCCCGCCAGCACCTCCAGGTGCCCGGCCAGCTCCGCCACCGTCGCGACGAGGTCCGAGTCGCCGCCCGCGAACGCCTCGTCGAGCCGCTTCGCCGCGGCCTCGTCGTCCTTGCCGCGGACCAGGCAGACCAGCTTCCCGCCGGCGGGGGCCAGCCGCTGCAACCACTCGAGGGCGACGAACCGGCCGAGGTAGCCGCTCGCGCCGGTGAGCAGGACGGTGCGCGGCTCGCCGGTCACGCGCGGGAGGTTTTCGGCCTCGGCGAGGGTGCGCGCGTCGAGGAACTTGTCCAGGGTGAGGTCGGCGGCGCGGACCTCGGCGGACGCCTCGCCGTGCACCGACTCGAACGTCGGCCGGTCCAGCCCGGCGGACCGCTTCGCCTCGATGTAGGCGGCCACCTGCCGCAGGTCGTTCGCCGGGCTGATGAGCACGTCCACCGGCACGCGCACGGCGAAGATGTCGTGCAGCAGGTTGGCGTAGGACACCGCGGACAGCGAGTCGCCGCCCAGGTCGCGGAAGTGCGCGGCGGGGCTGACGTCGGCCATGGACCCGGCCAGCAGCGCCCGCGCGGCCCGCTGCACGGTCTCCAGCACCGGCCGGTCCGCGCCCGTGCGGCGGACTTCGAGCAGCTCGTCGGACTCGCGCCGGGCGATCTCGGCGTACAGCGCCTCCAGCTCGTCGCGGTACCGCGCGAGCAGTTGCGGGCGCAGCAGCTTGCGGTGGTCGGACAGCAGGCCGTTGGCCTGGCTGAACGGTTCGGTCTCGATCAGGAAGTCGCGCGGGATCTCGTAGGAGTTCAGACCCGCTTCCCGGGCGATCTGCTGGATCGACTCGGTCACCCGCTGCTTGATCTCGCCCGGCCGGTCGGCGAACTTCTCCAGCACGGCGGGCGTGGGCACGACCACGGCCAGCAGGTAGGACCGCTCGCTGTTGCCGTACACGAAGACCTGCCGGACCAGCGGGCTCGTGCCGAACGTCGCCTCCAGGCTCGGCGTGGCCACGAACTCGCCCTGCGACAGCTTCAGCACGCTGTTGCGGCGGTCCAGGATCTCCAGCTTGTCCGGCGCGACCTCGGCGACGATGTCACCGGTCTTGTAGTAGCCGTCCTCGTCGAAGATGGTCGCCGACAGCTCGGGTTGCTTGTAGTAGCCCGGGATCGCGGCGTCGGTCTTGAGCAGCAGCTCGCCGCGCGGGTGCGGCACGTCGGTCCGGTAGTAGCCCAGCTCCGGCACGTCCACGATCTTGTAGTCGACCACCGGCGGGCGCAGCATCGCACCGTCCACGGAGACGCCGGCCACTTCCGTCGTGCCGTACAGGATGTGCAGCTCGAGGTCCAACAAGGACTCGACGAACGCGCGCAGCTCGGCCGACAGCGGCGCGGAACCGCAACTGGCCCACCCGATCCGGCCCCCCAGGACGTGCTCCCGGATATGCCGCTTGACCTCCGCCTCCAGCGCCGCGCGATCGACGTCGCCGACGGCGCGGCGGTCGACCTCGCTGCGGTGGAACTGGAACAGCATCTCGCACACCCGGGGCACCAGGGACAGCTCGGTGGGCCGGGCGAGCGCGATGTCCTCGAAGAACGTGGACAGGTCGCTGCTCGCGGTGAAGTAGCTGATCCCTCCGCGCGCCAACGTGTTCTTCACCGACGAGTGCCCGGCCACGTGGCTCATCGGCATGTAGTGGAAGGTGACGGCCTGCTGCTCGGAGAACAGGTCCGCCCACCCGCCGCCGCCGAACATCGCGGCCACCAGGCGTTCGGTGTAGATCGCGCCCTTCGGCGTGCCGGTGCTGCCCGACGTGTAGACGAGCATGGTCATCGGGTCGTCGCCGTCCTCCGGCGTGAACAGCGGCGCTTCCGGCAGCCGCGCCCCCTGCTCGAGAACGTCCGACAAGGACTCGACGGACACGCCCCGGTCCGCCAGGCGCTTCTGCGCGGCGGTGAACCGGTCGTGCTGGTCGTCCACTCGCGCGTGGTAGTCGAAGACGACCAGGCGGCGCACGGACGGAGTGGCCAGCGCCAGCTCCACGGCGGCGTCCACCCGTTCGACGGAGGCGGCCACGACGGTCGGCTCGGTCTCGGCCAGGATGTCCTTCAACTGCGCGATCGGCGCGCTGGTCTGCAACGGGATGGTGATCGCGCCGAGGCAGATGCACGCCAGGTCGACCGTGGTGTAGTCGCGGCTGGCGAAGCCCAGCAGGGCGACGCGGTCGCCGGGCTCGGTGGCGTGCGCGGTGTTGTGGCGCCACTCGGTGGTGACCGCGCGGACGCGCTGCCACAACTGGTCGAAAGTGGTCGTCTCGTACGACGGCAGCAGCCGGAGCGAGGTGCGGCCGGTGTCGGGGTCCCGGGTGAACTCCTTCGCGCGTTCCCCCAGGGCGGGACGGTCGGCGTAGCGCCGCATCACTGCTGCCACCGTTTGCGTAAGCCGCATGCTGGTCTCCACATCGCATCACTGGCCGACTGCGAGGCTCGAAAACCGAGGGCCTGGTGCTCATCGGAGCGTTCGTCGGCGGGTCGCGCTGTTCTCCAGATCGACACCGACGCTAGCCGTGCGCGGAGTGGAATTCCCACACGCCGGACGACAGTCTGTCATGTCGACCGGGGACCGAACTTCGTTGTGGGAGCGGGAAGGCAGTCGCGGCGTCGTCATCGGGGACGCGCGCGGAACAGGACCGCCGACGCGCGTCAGGCGCGCGTCGGCGGTTGCGTGAGGACGATCGTCAGCGGGACGTGCCGGCGTACGGCAGGGCGGCGAGCGCGTCGACCAGCGGCGCCAGCTCGGGCAGCTCCGCGGCTTCCTTCAACGCTTGCGCCAGCGCTCCGTCGTGCGTCGAGCGCGCACGGTCGAGGGCGGCGCGGCCGGCCTCGGTGACCTCGGTGTAGATGCCGCGGCGGTCGTCCTCGCACAGGGACCGCTGGAGCAGCCCGCGCCGCTCCAGCCGGGTCACCAGCCGGGTGGTCGCGGACTGGCTCAGCACGACGGCCTTGGCGACCTGGTTCATCCGCAGCAACTGGCGCGGTGACGCCTGGCGGGAGAGCACGTCCAGGAGGCTGTACTCGCTCACGGACAGGTCGTGTCCCTGCTGGAGCGCGCGCTCCAGCACGTCTTCGATGCGCGCGTGCAGCGCGGCCAGGGTTCGCCACCCCTGCGCCCGGGTCTCGACGGCGTCGCTGTCCACCGTGACATCCCTCCTGCCGTCCACTGCTCTCGCACGGCGACTCGGTGCCACACCCTATGCACGCCGTGTGCAACTATTGCACAGGCTGGTAGAGTGCTTGTGACCATGATACCGGCACATCGCAAGTCCGTGCCGGACTCGACACCGACCCGGTGACGACCCCTTCGGGGGCGGGCCGCCGTCCGCGGTGGCCGGAGGAAATGGCGCTCACCCGCACCGCCGCCGTTCCCGTCGAATCGGTGGCGCGGTCGGCGATCCGTGATTTGCGTCGGTGCGGGACGGTCTCGCCACGTGCCGCAGGTCGTCCACCGACCCCGCCGCAATTGCCCGCGCCATTGGTGACCGGTGCGCGGAAGCGGGAAAGCGCGGTCGTCCGCCGTCGACTCGGCGCGCCGGAAAGCACGACAATGGAACCCGGGTTCCGCACGACCGCGCGTTTATGCCCGACGAGGTGGAAACACCGTCGGCGGTCCGACCCCGGACCGGCGGATCAGCGCGCCGCAAGCGCGTGCGGGATGTGCGACCACCCCTCCGGTCTATCGTCGTGGTCGCAACTCGTGCACTGCGCACTGCACACGATCGGCGGTTACGCGAGGGTGACATCGCTGGTCACCCCGCGACTCGCGATCGGGGGCGGCTTCGGTTTCACGCACAGGTCCGCCGCCTCGACCCGGCCGGGACGCGTGCCCGGCGCGGGCCGCCCGGCCCGCCGACGTCCCGCCGACCGGGACGTTCGACGCGCGGTCCTGGCGCTGCTCACACGAGGGCACCTCGCGTGCGCGCGAGCCGAGCACCACCCGATCGGTCGATTCCGCGAACTCCCTCGCATTTAATGGCGGACAGGTCGGGTTCCCCTTTCCCGCAGTTCGCGCGCACGTCGACCGAAGCCTCCCGGACGGCGATTTCGATACGCTGAGGAGTGACCGGATAGAACGTCTACGGACCGTGGTTGCCCGACGAATGCAGTGGTGCGATCGGGTGACGGCAGTAGACTCGACATGGGGGTATCCTGACCGTGGAGACTTTTGTGCCTCCGCAGCTGACAGTAAGCGGCGGCATAGACGAGTTACTCGATTTGCTGGCCAGCGGGGCGCCGGCGGACGCGTTCGAGGACTTCCTGGACGACGCGCGGAGGTTCGGCGTCACGGGGGCCACGACCACCGACATGAAGGCCGCCGTGTGGCGGGCCATGCGGGTGCACACGCAGATCCAACGGGGGCGGGTCCGGGAGGCGGGTCTCACCGCGCTGGTGGACGCCGCCCGCGACCTGGCGCTGCCCTACGACTCGGTCGGCGGCCTGCTGCACGCCATCGCCCGGCGCGCCCGCCACCTGCTGAGCATGGACATGGCCTACATCACGATCGTCGACCAGGAGCACGGCTGCGTCCAGGTGCGTGCCGCGGACGGCCACACGTCCGGGCTGAGCGTCGGCCTGCGCCTGCCCGCCGACGACGGCATCACCACGGTCGGGCCGGTCACCACGGCCCCGTTCGCCACGCACGACCTGCTGGCGGACGACCAGATCGCGCTCAACCCGGCGTTCGAGGAGATGGTCCGGGTCGAAGGCCTGCACGCCATGATCGCGGTGCCGCTGAGCTGCGGCGACCACTCCACCGGCCGCGTGCCGCGGGGCAGGCTGTACGTGGCGAGCCGCAAGGTGCACCACTTCACCGCCGACGAGCGGTCGCTGGTCGGCTCGCTCGGCATCCTCGCCGCCATCTACCTGGAGACCACCCACCTGCGCCTCGCCGCCGACGCGCGCGCCGCCGAGCTGGAGGCCCGGCTGGCGCAGGTGTCCCGGACCGCCGAGCGGTTCCGCGAGGACTGCGACCTCCAGGCGTCGTTGGTGGACATGCTGGTCTCCGACGGCGACCTGCGCACGCTGGTCGCGACCGCCGCGGACTCGTTCGGCGGCCGGGTGACGCTCTACACCGCCGTGGGGGACGTGCTGGTCACCGCGGGCGACGGCCAGGACGACGGCGACGACGCGGCGGCGCTGGCCACCGCCGTGGAGATGCTGACCCAGGACCCGGCGGCGGCGGGCGGCGGGCGCTGGGTGGCGCCGCTGTGCGCGGCGAAGGACTACGTCGGCGCGCTGGTGCTGTCCGCGCCCGGCGACCTGTCCCCCGCCGCGCGCAAGCGGTTGCGGCTCTACGCGCAGATGGCGTCGCTGTTCATCCGCCGCGACAAGCTCACCTCCGGCCACGACGGCGAGGTGCGCGACCGGCTGCTCGACGACGCGCTCAGCGACGAGCGCCGGGTGCCCCGGCTGCTCACCGAGCGGGCCCGCCGGATCGGACTCGACCTGTCGCGGCCGTACCTGATGGTGGTGGCCCGGCCGGACGGCAGCATCCAGAGCCGCGCCAATGCGTGGGGTTCGGCCTACGCGCGGCGCAAGGGCGGGCTGCGCAGCTGCCGCAACGGGCACCTGATCCTGCTGCTGCCGGGCAGCGACGCGGGGCCCGTGGCGCGGGACGTGGCCGCCGCGATGGCGGCGGACCTGGGCAAACCGGTGTCGACGGGCGCGGCGGGCCCGCTCACCGGCGCGGAATCCGTCCAACGCGGCTACCGCGAGGCCATCCGCTGCCTCGACGCGGTGACCGCGCTCGGTGTCGAGGGCGGCGCGGGTTCCGCGCGCGAGCTGGGGTTCGTCGGCGCGCTGGTCTCCGCCGACCACGACGTGGCGGGGTTCATCGAGGCGGCGCTGGGCCCGGTGCTGGGCTACGACCGGGAGCGGTTCACCGACCTCGTGCCCACGTTGCAGGCGTACTTCGACGCGGGCGGCAGCCCCACCTACGCCGCCGAACGCCTGCACGTGCACACGAACACGGTCACCCGCCGCCTCGACCGGATCAAGGAGCTGCTCGGCCCGGACTGGCAGAAACCCGCGCAGGCGTTGGAGATCCAGCTCGCGCTGCGCCTGCTGCGGGTCCGCGAGACGCTGACCGCGCAACCGGAGGCGCTGGCCGTCGGCACCTGATCCCGGCCGACGCACGGGGTGCGGCGGGTGGCTGGTGCGCGCCACCACCCGCCGCACTCCGCACGCCGGCCGGACCGGCTGCCGAGGCGGGTTCCTGTCCGAGGTCCGGTCGAAGCGCACCCGCGCCCCGACCGGACCGGCGGTTGACACCCGTGCACGCCCGCTCCGCGGCGCCGCTACACCGGTGGCCGCGGCAAGCGCCTGCGGTGCGGCCAGGGCACGTCGCCACCACCCGTCACCGCCTCCACCCCGACCCGCTGCCGCGGCCGGTGCAGCACCGGGAGCAGGCCGGTCAGCAGGGAGCCGATGATGGCCGGTCCGTCCTGCGTCAGCACGGACTCCGCGTGGAACTGGATCGAGGCGAAGTGCGGACCCCGCAACGCGTGCACCTGGTGCGTGACCGGGTCGCGGCAGATCTCCACCGCGCCGATGTCCGGGTGGTCCAGCACCTCGTCGGCACTGCTCGCCGCGAACGTGTTGTAGAAGCCCACCCGCCGCGACGTGCCGAACAGGTCGATGCCGAGCTGCACGCCCTGGTTCGGCACGTCCCGGCGGATCAGCGGCAGCCCGAGCCGGGAGCTGAGCACCTGGTGGCTCAGGCAGACCGCCAGGAACGGCACCCGGCCGGCCAGGAGCCGCTCCACAGTGGACCACAGGTGCGCGATCTTCGGGTGGCCGAGCTCGCGCGGGTCGCCCGGGCCCGGCCCCATCAGGACGACGTCGGCGTCGTGCACGTCGTAGCGCTCGTCGAAGCGGCGGATCACCACCTCCAGCCCCAACGCGCGCAACTGGTGCGCCAGCATCGAGGTGAACGTGTCCTCCGCGTCCACGATCAGCACCCGCAACCCCGCCAGCGCCGGGTCGGCCGCGTCCCGCGCGCCGTCCTCCGACAACCAGAACCGCGCGATGTCGACGTTGCGCGCGCGCAACGCGTCGCGGACCTCGGGGTGGTCGGCGAACCCGACCGGGTCGACCGACCGCGGGCTCGGGTCCGACCCCAGCGCGGCCAGCAACCCCGCCGCCTTGGCCCGCGTCTCGGCGACCTCCGCCAACGGGTCGGAGTGGCGGACCAGCGTCGCGCCGACGTCGACGCGGACCGTGCCGCCGCCGTCGATGGCGGCCGTGCGGATGAGGATCGACGAGTCCAGCGAACGGCTGCCGTCGGCCTCGCGGCCGATGAGCGCCACCACACCGCTGTAGTACGCGCGGCCGTCCGGCTCGTGGCGGCTGATCACCTTGCAGGCGCTCTCCAACGGGCTGCCGGTGACCGTGGGCGCGAACATCGTCTCGCGCAGGACGTCGCGCGGGTCGCGGTCGGTGCGGCCCGCGATGAAGTACTCGGTGTGCGCGAGCCGGGCCATCTCCCGCAGGTACGGCCCGTGGACGCGGCCGCCGTCGGGGCAGATGCGGCCCATCATCTTCAGTTCCTCGTCCAGCACCATGTAGAGCTCGTCGGACTCCTTGGTGTCGGCCAGGAAGTCCAGCACGCCGCGCAGCGCGGGACCCGTCGGCGGGTAGCGGTACGTGCCGCTGATCGGGTTCATCACCGCCGTGCCGCCGGTGACGCTGATGTGCCGCTCCGGGGTCGCGCCGACGAACGTGCGGTCGCCCGTGTGCACCAGGAAGGTCCAGTAGGCGCCCGTCTCGTCCAAGAGCAGCCGGCGGAACAACGACAGGGCCGACCGGGGCGAGTGGTCCACGATGTCGGCGACGTACGCCCGCCGGATGACGAAGTTCGCGCCCTCGCCCTCGCCGATCTCGTCGGTCAGGACCCGGCGGACGATCTCGGCGTAGCTCTCGTCGTCGGTGTCGAACCGGCCGCGCGCCAGCTCCAGCGGCACGTCCGGCAGCCGGCGCAGCACGTCCGGCAGCGCCAGCACGGCCTGGTCGGCCACGGTCAGCGCGAGCAGCGGCTCGCCGTCGTCGCGGTGCACGTAGCCGCGCTCGCGGATCTGCCGGAACGGCACCACCGCCAGCACGTCGTGGCGCGCCCCGGCGACCGGGCCGGTCGGCAGCGCGATGTCCGCCAGCACGTCCGGCGTCGTGACGTCACCGACCAGCACGTCCACCCGGCCGCGGCCGGACTCGGTGCGGTGCAGCAGGGCGAAGGGCCGGTCCGGCGCGGCCAGCACGCGGTCGAGCAGGTCCCCGGTCACAGCGCCACCCGCTCCCGGTCGGCCGCCCCGAACTGGGCCAGGAGCGCGTCCGTGGTGGCGACCACCGCGCACCGCTGCGCCGCGTAGTCCACGGCCAGCCGGTGGTAGTCGGCGGTGAAGTCACCGATCGCGTCGGCCACGACGAACGTGCGGATGTCGTTGGTGTAGGCCTCCAGCGCCGTCACCAGCACGCCGACGTGCGCGTACACCCCGCACACGATCAGCTGGTCGCGGTCCTCGGCGCGCATCCGCTCCAGCAGGTCCGAGCGGAAGAACGCGCTGTAGCGCCACTTGGTGAGCACCCAGTCGCCGTCGGCGGGCGCGAGCTCGTCCACCACCTCGCGGTCGCTCGGGTCGACCCGCATCCCCGGACCCCAGAAGTCCCGCAGCAGACCGCGCTGCCGCTCCGTCATGCCGCCCGGCTGCGCGGTGTAGGCGATCCGCGCGCCTCGGGCCGCGCACGCCGTCCGCAGCGCCGCGATGTTGCCGACGATCCGGTCGCGCATCGCGTCGGGGAACGGCCGGACGAAGTACCGCTGCATGTCGTGGACCAGCACGACCGCCCGCCGCGGGTCCGCGGTCCACGTCGCGGTGTTGGCCGGCAGGTCGTCCGACGTGGGCAGCGGGTAGTGCTCGATCGGGGGGATGCCTGTCATCGTGGTCCTCCGTCGGGGATGGGACGGCGAGTGCGGCGCCGCCCGCGTCGGTCGTGGACGGCGGGCGCGCGCCCGGTCAGGCGGTCCAGGCCGCCACGGCGGCGACCGCCTGGTCCGGGTTGAGCCGGGGGTCGCAGTAGCTCGTGTACTTGTCACCGACGCGGTCCGCGCCCGACTCGTCGTAGGCGCACTCGGTGACGTCGTCCGGCGTGGTCTCCAGGTGCAGGCCGCCGGCGACGCCGCCCTCGGCGCGCAGCACGTGCTGGAACCGCTCGATCTCGACGACGACGGTCTCCACGTACCGGGTCTTGAGGCCGTCCGGCGTGCGCACGGTGTTGCCGTGCATCGGGTCGCACAGCCAGATCGCCGGGTGCCCGGCCGCGCGCACCGCGGCCACCAGCGCGGGCAGCCGGTCGGCGACGAGGTCCGCGCCCATCCGGGCGATCAGGGTCAGCCGGCCGGGCTCGCGGCCCGGGTCGAGCCGGCCCGCCAGCGCCAGCAGCTCGTCGGTGCCCATCGTCGGCCCGACCTTGCAGGCGACCGGGTTCACCACCCCGGCCAGGAGCTCGACGTGCGCGCCGTCCAACTGGCGGGTGCGGTCACCGATCCACGGCAGGTGCGTGGAGGCCAGGAACCTCCGCCCGGTGTGGTCGTCGCGCAGCATCGGCACCTCGTAGTCCAGCAGCAGCGCCTCGTGGCTGGTCCACATCGGAGGGTCGATGAGCCGTGAGCCGCCGTCGCCCCAACCGAGCAGGGACGTGACGGTCCGGGCCGCGTCGTACCCGGCCAGCACCCGGTTCGCGTCCGGCCGCCTGCCCTCCACGTCGGGCTCGGGGCTGTTGACCATGTGACCGCGGAACGAGGGCAGCTCCACGTTGCCGACGACCTCGGTGGGGCTGGACCGCGGCTTGGCGAACTGGCCCGCGATCCGGCCGATCCGCACCACCGGCAGGTGGGTGGCCATCTTCATGACCCCGGCCAGCAGGTCGAGCAGGCCGGCCTTGCGGGCGACGTAACCCGCTTCGCACTCCGCGAAGTCCTCGGCGCAGTCGCCGGCCTGCACGACGTGCGCGCCGCCCGCGGCCACCAGGGCCAGCGTGGTGCGCAGCTGCCCGACCTCGTCGGCGGTGACCAGTCCGGGCCGGGAGGTCAAGGTGGCCCGCACCCGGCGCACGAGGTCGTGGTCGTCCCAATCCGGTTGCTGCAGCGCGATCCTCGGCGGGCTCTCGCGCACGGCGTTGTCCACTGACACTCCAATCACGAAGGGACCGGGCACGACCGGGAGACGGGTGTGCGATGAGTGCGGTCGTGCGGCTGAAGTTCGCGGATGAACACCACTTCGTCGACACCGCGATCGTGGAGCCGAACCCGGACAAGGGGCAACGAATCGGGAACGCAGTTCGTCAGGTTCCCGCTTTCTCCGTCATGTCCGCCGGGGTGTGGCGGGGCGGGCCGCACCAGGTCGTCCGCCCGGGTCTCCTCCGGGCCGGAGAGTCCGCGCCGCCCGCCCGTCCAGGTGCCGTGACCTGCGACGTCGACCCCGGAAGCGGCCACTTGGAGCAGTGGCCCCGGCCGGATGGACGTGTGGCCCGAACACCGCCCGATTTGGCCGGGTCGGCGGGGATCGACGGCTATGCGCGGTCGAGTGGAGTCGGCCCACCCCCGGGCCGCACAGGACGGTGCTCCCCGGATCTAGGCAGGTCCGCGTCCGGCGAGCACGTTGGGTGGCAGCCCTGTCGACACGACGTGAAGAGAGGCTCCATGCCCGGCGGAAGGAACTCAGCAGCGCGCACCATCCCGGACTTCTCGCGTGATCTGGTCGTCGCCGAACTCGGTTCCGCCCTGTTCTCCTCGTTCGCGCGCGAGGACCAGCGGCGCAAGGGCGTCGAGTACCTGAACGGCCTGCTCCGGGCCGGCGGCCGCAAGTCGATCCGCAACATCGCCCAGGCCGTGGGCGGCCAGGGGACCGAGCAGTACCTGCACCACTTCATCAGCGACTCGACGTGGGGCTGGGGGCCGGTGCGCAGGGCGTTGGCCGAGCACGTGCGCCGGGTCGCCGAGCCGGACGCGTGGGTGGTGCGGCCGATGCTGATCCCCAAGGCGGGCAAGCACTCCGTCGGCGTGGCCCGGCGGTTCTGCCCCGAGCTCGGCCAGACCCTCAACGCGCAGCAGGCCATGGGCGTGTGGGCGGCGTCCGACGACGTCACCGTGCCGGTCGACTGGCGGCTGCACCTGTCGCAGGCGTGGGTGCAGGACGCGGGTCGGCGCAGCCGCGCCGCGATCCCGGACTGGGTGCGCGCGGAGACCGAGGGCGAGTGCGCCATCGAGGCGTTCCTGGGGACGGACGCCCGGCTGGACTTCCCGGACCGGCCGCTGGTGCTGGACGCGCGCGGGATGGACGTGCACGCCGCCGTCGCCCGCCTGCACCCCACCACACCGCTGCTGATGCGGATCAGCGGCACGCAGGGTTTCACCGTGCTCGACCCGGCCGTGGCCCGCCGCGGCGCGGAACCGCTGCCGGCGCGGCAGATCATGGGCATGGCCCGGGAGACCCACAAGCCGGTCGCGGGCCGCTGGCCACTGCTGGCGGCGACCGTGCGCGTCGGCGTGCCGGGCCTGGGCGGCCGCGCGGGCGACCCCGTTCGGGTCGGTGTCGGGGTCGGACAGGCCGGCCAGGCGGGAGCCCCCGGTCAGACCGCGCGGATCGGTGCGGCGGGCCGGGCGCGGGTCGGTGAGCTCGTGCTGCTGGGCGTCGGTTCGGCCGGTCAGTCGTGGCCCGCCGAGTTGTGGCTGTCCAACCAGCCCGACGTGGACGCCGCGACCTTGTTGCACACCAGCCGGTTCATCGACCGCGTCGACCACGACTTCGCCCGGTTCGGGGACCGGGTCGGGTTGCGCGACTTCACCGGCCGGTCGTTCGCGGGCTGGCACCGGCACACCACGCTGGCGTCCGCGGCCCACGCCGTGCTCGCGCTGGCCGACTCCGCCCACCGCGGCGGCTGGCCGAGCTGGACCGACGAACCGGCCACTGTGGACTACCACTACCCGCTCACGGACGAGCTGCCGCCCGCCCAGTGACACGCGCCGGAGCACGGGCCGACGTCACCACGTCGGCCCGTGCTCCGCTGTCGGCACGACGAACGGACGACAGGCAGGAACCGGCGCCCTGGGGAGACGCCGGTTCCTTGGTCCGGGTGCGGGATCAGATGTAGGGGGTGCCGGGGTCCATGCCGAGCAGCACGCGGCCCTGGAGCTCCATGTTGGCGTTGTACTGGATCAGCGCGTGCAGGGACAGGGCCTCGATGTCGCGGCGGAACCGGCCGAGGGCCACGTCGTTGCGGATCACCGAGCCGCCACCGGCGCTGAACAGCAGCTCCACCGCTTCTTTGGCCAACTGGGCGGCGTAAGTCGTCTGACCGCGGACGATCGCCTTCTCCTCGTTGGTCAGTTCCTCCCGCGCGTCCGCGCGCTCCTGGATCACCTTGTGCCACACCGACGCGAACGCCTCGGCCGCGTCGATCTTGTTCTTGGCGATGGCGACCTGCATCTGGGTCAGCGGGTGCTCGCTCTGCTCGGTCCACGGCGTGTAGGTGATGCCGCGGCCCGGCAGCCGCTTGAGGAACTCCTCGTAGGCACCGCGCGCCATGCCGGTGAAGATGCCGGAGATGATGGCCATCACCAGGCTCATCAGGCCGTAGGCGCGACCGTCGGAGCCGTCGTCGCTGCGGCCCTCGACCGTGCCCGCCAGCACGTCGGCGTACTTCACCACGCGGTGCTCGGGCACGAAGACGTTGTCCGCGACCGAGGTCGTGCTGCCGGTCGCCGCCGCGCCCATCACGTCCCAGTCGTCCAGGATGGTCAGCTCGCTGACCGGGATGAGCATCATCATGGTGCTCGACGTGCCGTCGGGCTCTTCGAGCAGGGCGTTGACCAGGTTCCAGTCCGCGCCGCGGACACCGGTGTTGAAGTTCCACTTGCCGCTGACGACGTAGCCGCCGTCGGTCTTGGTGATGGTGGCGGTCGGCGGGATCGTGCCGGAGACGCGGACCGAGCCGCCCGCGAAGACGTCCTCCTGCGCCGCGTCCGGGAAGAGCCGCACGGTCCACGCGGTGTGCACCCACACCATCGTGACCCAGCCGGTCGCGCCGCAGCCCCGGCTGATCTCGGAGATGACCTTCGCCATGTCGGCCGCGGAGTAGGCCAGGCCCCCGAACCGCGCGGGCACGCCCATCCGGAACACGCCCGCCTTCTCCTGCAGGGCGATGTTCTCGTCCGGGATCCACCGGTTCCGGTCGGCCTCGGCACCGTTCTGGCGGAGAGTGGGGATCATCTCCCGCACGGCTTCCAGCATTGCCTCGGGTGACACGTCGGTCGACATGGCTTTCCTTCCTTCGGGATGGCGTGGACAGCTGTGTGACTCGCTGATGATCGACGCCGGAATCGCGCCCCAGTTCGTGGCCCGGGAATCGGTGCGGCTATTCGACCGGTCGAATCCGCACGTCGCCGACCCCTTCGCCACGACCGACGTTACCCACGGCCGAACGACGTCCTCAAAAAGTCCGCCGATGATCTGTCATGTCGGTTCGGAGGGACGCAGAACGGGCTCCAGGGCGGCGAGCGCGCGCACCAACGGGGCCAGCTCCGGCAGCTCCGAGGCTTCGCGGAGGGCGCGCGCCAACGCCTCGTCGTGCGTCGAGCGGGCGCGGTCGAGGAGCTGCCGGCCCTGCTCGGTCACCACGGTGTAGATGCCCCGCCGGTCCTCGTCGCTGAGCCTGCGGCGCAGCAGGCCGCGTCGTTCGAGTCGGTCCACCAGCCGGGTGGTCGCCGACCCGCTCAGCACGATCGCGCGCGCGAGCTGGGCCATCCGGAGGCGCTGACCTGCGTCGACATCCTGGCGCGAGAGCACGTCGAGCACGCCGTACTCGCTCACGGACAGGCCGTGCCCGCGCTGCAGGGCCGGTTCCAGCACGTCGTCGATGCAGGCGTGCAGCGCGGCCAGGGTGCGCCAGCCCTGCGCGCGGGACTCGGCGTCATCGCCCGTCCTCACGGCATCGACCTCCCTCCTTGCGCCGAAGTACTTGCATACGCCATCATAACTCGCATGCAACAAGCCGCGTGTGCCACTATCGCGGACGCCGGTAGCGTGCGTGGGACAAGGCTACGGCACGGCGCGCGCCCGTGTCCTCCGCCGTGTCCGCGGGCGCACCGCGCAACGAATGCTCTTGCCTAGTCATATCGGGTCAAAAATCGCGTCGGGACGCGATGTCTGCCGCGTTCCGGCCCCGCGCCGAAGGATGGCAACAACATGTCGACCAGTTTGAGCCCCAACGAGGAGCAAAGGGGCAACGACACCGGCTCGGCTCCGGACACCGGGACCGAACGGGTGCGGTGGAACGCGCGCCAGTGGATTCTGCTGGTCATCTTCAGCGGGGCGATCACGCTCGACGGGCTGGAGAACTCGATGATCGCCGTCGCCATCCCGGAGATCCAGCAGGCGTTCGGCGTGACCGCGGCGACCGCGCAATGGGTGCCCGGCGCGTACATCCTGGCGTTCGGCGCTTTCCTGCTGCTCGGCGGGCGGTGCGCCGACCTGTTCGGCCGCAGGCGGGTGTTCGTGATCGGCATGGCGGTGTTCGCCGTCGTGTCGATGATCGGCGCGTTCGCCGACGACCCCCTGCTGATCATCCTGACGCGGTTCGTCAAGGGCGTGGCCGCGGGCTTCACCGCGCCCGCCGCGATGTCGCTGCTGACCACGACGTTCCCGGAAGGTCCGCAGCGCAACAAGGCGTTCGGCATCTTCAACGTCTTCGAGGCCTCCGGCTACTCCTCGGGCCTGCTGATCGGCGGCTTCCTCGCCGCGCTGAACTGGCGGTCCACGTTCGTCCTGCCCGCGGTGGTCGCCCTGCTGCTGATGGTGGGCGCGATGCGCTTCGTCCCGAGGGACCCGGCGCGCAGCGAGAAGGTGCGCCTGGACGTGGGCGGCGCGCTCACCCTGCTCCTGGGCATGCTGCTGCTGGTCTTCACCGTCGTCGAAGCCCCTGAGGTCGGCTGGTCCTCGGTGCGCACGATCGGCGGGTTCGTCCTGTCGGCGCTGCTGCTGGCCGCGTTCGTGGTGATCGAGCGCAAGGTGCGCGAGCCGTTGATCCGGTTGAGCATCCTGCGCAACCGCAACCTGGTGCTGGCCAACGTCAGCATGTTCCTGCTCTACGGCGGCGCGCTCGGGTTCCAGTTCGTGCTCGCCCTCTACCTGCAGAACATGAACGGCTGGGAGCCGTGGCAGATGTCGTTCGTCATCCTGCCCGGCACGGCGCTGACGCTGCTCATCGGTCCGAAGCTCGGCTGGCTCATCGACAAGTTCGGCGTGAGCCGGGTCGCGCTCGTCGGCCTGATCTCGTTCATCCCGTGCTACCTGCTGTTCCTGCGCATCGGCCCGGAGCCGGACCTGTGGGGCGTGCTGGTGCCGGTGGCGCTGATCTGGGGCCTCGGCTTCGCGCTCGCCCTCGCCTCGCTGATGGTGGCGGGCACCGCCGGCATCCGCGACGAGGACCAGGGCCTGGCCGCGGGCCTGCTCAACAGCTCGCTGCAGATCGGCGGCGCGTTCGGCCTCGCCGTCGTCACCGCGGTGATCGTGCCCGCCACGCAGTTGGGCGAGCTCTACCCCGGTGTGGCCACGATGCTGATCTTCTCCGTGCTGGCGCTGCTCGCCCACGCGATGCGCAAGAAGACCACGGCCTGATCGGCTCTCCCCCGGTCACCCGGCGAGCGGGCACTCCCCCGCCCGCTCGCCGGGTGGCAACCGCGACGGTGTGCGCAAGGTGGTACCGGACCAACGGTCAGATGCGGGCGGTGTCTTGATGACAGGTTTGTTCACGTCCCGGGAAGCGGCTGCCGGAGACCTCGTGGCCGAGCTGCTGGACATGCTGGCCAGCGGCGCGCCCACGGACGCGTTCGAGACGCTGCTGGACGACGACAGCAGGCTCGGCGGGACCGCGGGGTCGACACCCGACGTGAAGGCCGCGGTGTGGCGCGCCATGCGCGTGCACGTCCACATCCAGCGCGGGCGCACCCGCGAGGCGGGTCTCGCCGCCCTGGTCGACGCGGCCCGGGAGCTGGCGTCACCGCACGACTCGATGGCCGCGCTGCTGCACGCCATCACGCGGCGGGCCCGTCAGCTGCTCCACGTGGACATGGCCTACATCGCGCTGCTCGACGAGGAGCAGCGCTACAGCAGGGTGCACGCCACGGACGGCCACACGTCCAGCCTGAGCGTGGGCCTGCGGCTGCCCGTCGACGGCGTCGCCGCCGTCGACCAGCCCGACGGCGCACCGTTCGCCACCCACAACCTGCTCGCCGACGAGCGGATCACGCTCAGCCCGGCGTTCGAGGAGATGGCCAGGGCCGAGGACCTCCGCGCGGTGATCGCGGTGCCGCTGGGCGACCGCTCGCACCACCACCGCGGCGTGCTCTACGTGGCCAGCCGCAAGGTCCGCCACTTCACCGCCGACGAACGCTCCCTCATCGGCTCCCTGGGCATCCTCGCCGGCCTCTACATGGAGACCACCCGGGCACGCCTCGCCGCGCAGGCGCGGACGGCGGAGCTGGAGGCGCGGCTGTCCCAGCTCACCGCCACCGCCGAGGACGCGCACGAGCACCACGACTTCCAGACCGCGTTGCTGGACATCCTGTTCTCCGAGGACGACCTGCACGCCACCGCCGCGGCCGGCGCGGAGTGGCTGGGCGGGAACATCGCGGTCTACCACGCGGACGGCGAACTGCGCACCGCCGCCGGTGAGCCCGCCGACGTCGACGACCCCGCCGCGCTCGCCGCCGTGCCGGGCCTGCGGACGGGCGAACCGGCCATGGTGGACCTCGGCGTGTGGGTCGCTCCCCTGTGCTGGCAACAGGAACACCTCGGCACCCTCGTGCTGCGCGGGCCCGAGAGGATGACCGAGCGGGAACGCGGCCGGCTGCGCCTGCTCGCCCGCACCATCGTGCTGGTCCTGCGGCGCGACGCGCTCGCGGCCGGTCCGACGGGCGAGACCCGGGACCGGTGGCTCGACGACGCGCTCGGCGACGAGCGGCGCGCGCCGGACCGGCTGGCCGAGCGGGCGAGCCGGATCGGGCTGGACCTCGCGGAGCCCTACCTGGTGCTGGTGGCGAAGCCGGAGGGCGAGCTGCTGTGCCCGGCGCAGGCGTGGGCGGGGTCGTACGTGCAGCGCGTGAACGGGCTGCGCGGTTCCCGCGACGGCAACCTGGTCCTGCTCCTGCCCGGCGCGGACGCGAGCGGCGCGGCGCGCGAGGTGTCGTCCGCCTTGGAGTCCGCGCTGGGCGCGCCCGTCTCGGTCGGCGCGGCCGGCCCGCTCACCGGCGCCGCCAAGGTCCACGACGGGTACCGCGAAGCGGTGCGCTGCGCCGACACCGTGATCGCGCTCGGTGTCGTGGGCGGTGCCGCGTCGGCGCGCGACCTGGGTTTCGTCGGCGCTCTGATGTCGCGCAACCGCGACGCGGCGGGGTTCGTCGAGCAGGTCATCGGGCCGGTGATCGACTACGACCGGGAGCGCTCGGCCGACCTGCTGCCCACGTTGCAGGCGTACTTCGAGGAGGGTGGCAGCCCGACCTACGCCGCGGCCCGCCTGCACGTGCACACCAACACCGTCACCCGCAGGCTCGACCGGGTCAAGGACCTGCTCGGGCCGGGGTGGCAGAAACCCGACCAGGCACTGGAGATCCAGCTCGCGCTGCGCCTGCTGCGCGTGCGCGACCTCCTCGAACACCGACCGGTCACCGCGCGGACGCCCCGGCTCCCCGCGCGACCGTGACCGTGCGTCGTCCCCCAGAGAAACCGTCCCGACCAGAAGGTGAACACATGAGCGTCATCCCGGACAGCCACCGCGATCTCCTGGAACGGCCGCTGTACACGCATCTGGCCACGATCCGGCCGGACGGGAAGCCCCAGGTCAACCCGATGTGGTTCGCCTGGGACGGTGAGCACGTGCTCTTCACGAGCACGACGTTCCGCCAGAAGCACAAGAACGTGGCCGTCCACCCGGAGGTCGCGCTGTCCATCAACGACCCGGAGCGGCCGACCAGGTACCTGGAGGTCCGCGGCGTGGTCGAGCGGATCGAGGACGACTCGCAGGGCCGGTTCTTCATCGAGATGGCCGCGCGGTACGGGGTGCGGATGGACGGCCCGCCGTGGGACGCCCGCTACCGGGTCGTCTACGTCGTCAAGCCGACCAGGGTGAGCAAGCAGTAACCGATCACCCCGCCCCCGACGACTCCACGCGGACGCCGTGGTCGTCGGGGGCGTCGAGCCGGCGGCCCGGGGGTCACGCGGACGACGTGGTGGCAGGTCGGGTGGTGGCCACGGCCTCCAGGAAGCCGGCGATCAGCGGTGCGATCTCGGGTAGGTGGTCCTCCAGTGCGAAGTGGCCCGTGTCGAACAGGTGCAGCGCCGCGTCCGGCACGTCGCGCAGGTACGCCCGAGCGCCCGCCTCGGTGAAGAACGGGTCGTTGACGCCCCACGCGATCAACGTCGGCGGGCGGTGGCGGCGCAGCCACGCCTGCCAGTCCGGGTAGGCCGCGACGTTCCGGTGGTAGTCGTAGGCCAGCGCGAGCTGCGCCTCCTTGCGCCCCGGCCGGTCCAGGAAGAGCTGGTCCAGCAGCCACCCCTCCGGCGCGACCAGCCCGGGGTCGGCGGTGCCGCCCTCGTACTGGCCGCGGGTCGCGTCGAGCGTGAACAGGTCCAGGATCGTCCGCTCGCCGCCGGGCGTCGCGGGGGTGAGGGCGATGAACTCCCGGGCCGCGGCCGACAGCCCCTCGACGTAGGCGTTGCCGTTCTGCACGACCAGCCCGGCGACCCGCTCCGGGTGGCGCGCCGCCACCCGGAAGCCGACGGGTGCGCCGAAGTCGAACAGGTACAGGGCGAACCGGCGCAGGCCCAACCGGTCGACGAAACCCCCGACCACCTCGGCGAGGTGGTCGAACGTGTACGTGAAGCCGTCGGGGACCCGCGTGTGCCCGAAGCCGGGGTAGTCGGGCGCGATGAGCCGGTACCGCGCGCCGAGCGCGTCGAGGAGCCGGCGGAACTGGTGCGACGCGGACGGGAAACCGTGCAGCAGCAACAGGACCGGCGCGTCGGCGCGGTCCGGCAGCGACTCCCGGTAGAAGACCTCCACCCCGTCGACGTCGACGTGCCGGTGCGCGACCCGGGCGATCATGTCACATGCCTCCTTGGCGTGATGTCCCGTTAGGTATAGCCGCGTGGGACTAATGGGTCAACTCCGTGCAGTACCATTAGCGTTGTGATCGACCCGCTCACCGGCGAGCACCTCGCCCTCGACCTCGTCAACACCCGCCCGGTGACCGGGGACGGCCGCGCCGACCTGCTGGACACCCCGCGCCGACTGGCCGCCTGGCTGGCCCTCGAACCCGCGCTGCGGGCGGGACGGGCCACCCCGACGGCAGCCGACCTCGCCCCCGTGCACGCGGTGCGCGAGCACGTCGACGCCGCCGTCCACGCGCTGCTGCGCGGCACCCGGCCGCCGAGGACCGCCCTGGTCGGCCTGACCGAGGCCATGCGCGCCGCACCGGCCGTGCGCGAACTGGGCTGGGACGGTTCCGCCGTCACCGCGACGCACCGACGGGCGGGCCGGCTCGGCGTCCGCCTGGCCGCGCACCTGGCCGAAGCCGCCGCCGACCTGCTGACCGACCCCGCCGTCGACACCCTCAGGCGGTGCGAGGCCGAGGACTGCGTGATGGTCTTCCTGCCCGCGCACCCGCGCAGGCGGTGGTGCTCGCCGACGCGGTGCGGCAACCGCGCCCGGGTCGCCCGCTACTACCAGCGCCACAGGACACCCTGACCGCGACCGTTGCGCCACCTCCGGCAGCGGGGCTATCTTGGAACGACCATTCCAAGTTAGCGAGGCGGACATGCCGGACGTGAAGCACTTCGACCCCGAGGCCGTGCTCGGCTCGGTGGAGGAGCTCTTCTGGCGGCAGGGCGTGGCGTCCACCGGGGTGCAGGACGTCGTGACGGCGACCGGCGTCAACCGGTCCAGCCTGTACGCGACGTTCGGCGGCAAGCGGGAGCTGTACGTCGCGGCGTTGCGCCGTTACGCCGATCGGCGCTCGGGACCGGTCTTCCGGCGGCTCGCGGAGGACGAGCGCGGCCTGCCCGCGATCGCGGACTTCTTCCGCGCGTTGATCGGGGCCCGCTGCTCCGGCGCGCACGCCCGCTGGGGCTGCATGGTCACCAACGCCCACGCGGGGCCGGAGAACGACGACCCCGACGTGCGCGCGGTCCTGCAGGAGCACCACGACCGGTTGCGCGCGGCGATGTGCGCGGCGCTGACCCGGGCCCGGGACGCCGGCGCGTTGCGGCCCGGCGTCGTGCCCGCGGCGTCGGCCGACGTGCTCGCGCTGCTCGCCTACGGGGTCAACCTGCGCTCCCGCGCGGGCGCGAGCCCGGAAGCGCTCGGCGACACCGTCACCGCCGTGCTCGCCTCGCTGGCCACCCGACCCGAGGAGATCGGCTGACATGGTGCAGTTCACCGTGCACGACGAGACCACCGCGCCCGAGGCGGCCCGACCCCACCTGGAGGCGGGTCGGGCCCGCCTGGGGTTCGTCAGCACCCTCAACGCGGTCATGGCGGAGTCGCCGGAGCTGCTGGCCGGCTACAACGCGCTGGCCGAGCAGTTCACCAAGTCCTCGCTGCCGGCCAAGGCCAAGCAGGTCGTGCTGATCACGGTGAGCGTCGTGAACGGCTGCGAGTACTGCGTGGCCGCGCACTCCACGGTCGCGCTGAAGGCCGGGGTGGACGAGGAGACCGTGCGGGCACTGCGCGCCGGCAAGCCGGTGTCGGACGAGACCTTGGAGGCCGTCCGCCGGTTCACCGAGCGCGTGGTCACCGACCGGGGGTGGGTGGAGGAGCAGGAGGTCGAGGCGTTCCTGGCCGCCGGCCTCACCCGCCGCCACGTGCTGGACGTCGTCCTCGGCGTCGGCATGAAGACGCTGTCGAACTACACCAACCACATCGCGCACACCCCGCTGGACCCGGCTTGGCAGGCCCAGGAGTGGAAGCGCCCCTGATCGCCGGCACCCGCCTGCCGCCAGAGCGGGACGAGTCCGGGCGGGACGGGTCACGCGCACCGGCCCACCCGGCCTCGCCGGGTCGCGGACGTAGCACAGGCCGGTGATGCGGGCGTCCTCGACCCGGACCGCCACGATGCCGCCGAGCTCACCGTCCAGCCGCACGGCCAGGGCCGGGTGGCCGTTGACCGCGGCCGCGATCTCGTCGTGGTCCACGTCGAACGCCTCGCGCCGCACGAACACGGCCCGCTCGGTCGGCGACGAGGTCTCCGGCACGAGCATCATCGCCATCGACACGCCCTCGGCGAGCTCGACGTCCTCGGCCACGTCCGGCGCGGCCGGCACCGGCTCGGGCAGCCACGGGCCGACGTACGACTCCTTGCGGCGCGACATCGCGCGCAGCCGGTCGAGCGACTGCCGGGTGGTGATCCGGACCAGGAAACGCGCGGTGGTCGCGCACCTCCGCCAGGTCGAGCCGAGCATCTCGCACGCGACGGTGAAGAGCAGGCTGCGGTGGGCGAGGAAGGCCTCGGTCGCCCGGACGCCTGCCTGGAGGGTCGTGCGGCTTCTCCTTCGCTCGCCGGTGCGTCGCCCGAGGGACACCGACCGGCCGAGCGCTGTGACACCGCACGACCCGGATCACCGGGCCGGCCTCACCCGACCGAGCGTTCGCCGCCCTCCGGATCGGGTCCGGGGGTCTGCCGTGACCGGTCGGCCACCTCGCCGGACCGGGACGAGGTCCAGTCCGCGCCCAGCCTGGTCCGCCGGGGGTTGGCCACGGCCCGTGCGGTGTCCGTCTCGTGCATTCACGCCTCCAGGTCGAACTGCTCACGCGCACCGGTAATAGCCGGTGAGGGGCACCGGCCAAACGATGAGCTGGGTCACCTCGCGGGCGTCACCCAGGCCTCGCGATCCCCGAACTCCGGGGTTGACATTGTCGCAAGGTTTGACCCATCTTGTTGAGACAAAGGTTGTGACATTCGGAGGTGGCGGCATGCGCGAGGCGGATCACGCGGAAGTCGGGCGGTGGCTGGCCCGGCACGGCCTGACCGACGCCGAACCCACACCGCTGCTCGCGGCACGGCTGGCGGCGCGATGGCGCGCCAACGTCGTCGGCAGCGTCCTGCTGGCCCTGTTCATGATGGGCGCGGCGCTGACGCACGCGTTGCGGCTGCCCGCCGACGTGACGTCCTCGTGGCAACCGCTGCTGGTGCCGGCGGCGTTGGTGGTCGGGTTGCTGACGGGTCAGTGGCTGCTCGGCCGGTGGGTGCGGCGCGCCGACCGGCGGGCCGGCGCACGGCTGTCCCGGCGGGTGGCCCACCCGGCCCAGCTCGGGTGGGCCGCGGTGGTGGGTCGGCCGTACGCCGTCTTCACGGTCGTCAGCTTCGCCGGCGCGGCGCTGCTCGCGGTGAGCGTGCTGCCGGTTCCGGACCCCGGCCTGCGCGACGGGGCGATCGTCGTGCTGATCGGCCTCGCCGGCGCGGGCGTCGGCACCGTCGTGCAACTGCGCCAGGTGCTGGCGAGCCCGGCCGTGGCGGAGGACGAGGCGTCGCTGACCGCCGACGTCATCATGCGGGTCGAGGACGCCCGCGCCCTGGTCACGCCCAGCCTGGTGTGGATGCTGCCGGTCATCTTCCTGTACGGCGGATCGCTCGGCTGGTGGAACGCGGCCTCGCTCGCGTTCGTGGTGGCGGGCGCCACCGCGTTCTGCCTGCTCCAGGTCCGGTCCGCGGCCGTCGTGACGGCGGCACGGCGGGCCCTGGCCACCCGGTGATCGTCATCGACGCGGCCTCGCCGACGCCGCCGTACGAGCAGTTGCGAGCCCAGTTGGCCCGGCAGATCCAGGACCGCTCGCTCGCCGTCGGCACGAGGCTCCCGACGATCCGCCGGCTCGCGGCCGACCTCGGCCTCGCCGTGAACACCGTCGGTCGCGCGTACCGGGAGCTGGAGGAGGCCGGGCTGATCGAGACCCGCGGGCGGGCCGGGTCCTTCGTCTCGGCCGCCGGCGACCAGGCGCTGGAACAGGCCCGCCGCGCCGCCTTCGACTACGCGGCGGTCATCGCCAGGGTCGGCATCGACCCCACCCAGGCGATCCGGATCGTCGAGGCGGCGCTGGGCAACGCTTCGACACCGTGACCGCGTCCCGCCGGCGGGACGCCGCACGACGCCACCGCTGCACGCCCTCGTTGGTCGCGCCGACTTCCACTGACTGCCTCCCGTTCACGAAAACCCCCTCTTCCTCGATCGGACTCGGCACGACGGAGGACCGCGACTCACACCCCGTCAGCGCAGCAGCGCTTCGACGTCGGCGAAGTCGATCCGCTCCTGGCCGAGCGGCACGAGCGCGCACGTGGCCCGGACGAACCGGGCCACCGCCTCGGTGACCAGGACGACCTCGCGCCGGCCCGGCGACTGGTCGCGCGCGACCTTCCGGATCTTCAGGTTGCGCCCGTTGATCCGGGTGATGACCACGTCGAGCGCGCCGGTCTCCGCGCCGTCCTCCCGGCACGCGACGGCCTCCACGAGCAGGTCGCGCGCGAACACCCACTCGACCCACCGCCGGACGGTCCAGTCCCGCACGCGCACGACGACCGCGCACGGGTCGGCCGGGTCGTAGACCAGGCGCACCGCCACGCCGGTCAGACCCATCGCGCCCGTGGTGTCGATGATGATCGGTGCCCCCACAGCGTTCCTCACTTGTCTGCGTCCGCGACGGGGCCGGGCGCGCCCCTCGTGCGCCCGGCCCCGTCAGGTCCGGGGTGTCTCGCCCGCCGGGACGGGCTCGGGTGACCCGATGCCCAGCAGGCCGAGCCGGTGCTCCAGCGAGAAGCACAGGCCCTCGGCCCGCTCGTGGAAGTCCGCCAGCCCCGGCACGAGCGGGCCGATCCGGCCGAACAGCTCCTGGAGCCGACGGGCGTCCTCCACCTGGTGCGGCGAGCCGTGGCGGCCCGCCAGCGCCACGATGATCGACAACGAGCGGGTCAGGGCGAACGCGGCCTGGTCGAGGACCTCCAAGTGCCGCTGGAGTTCCACGACCGGGTGCTCTTCGGTTCCGGCCACGCCCGCCCCCTTTCGTGCACGCCACCGCGGTGGTTCGCCCGCGGCTACGACGCGGCAGACCCGCGAGTCATTCCCCCTCGTGGCGGCGCGAGCCGGCGCGCCGCACGCCGTGCGCCAGGACCAGCATCGCGATTTCGGGCAGGTTGGACATCGTGGCGAGCACGGAGATCGACCGCGAGACCGCATCCGCGCGGAAACCACGGACCCGACGGCGTCACGCTCGGCACCCACGACGTGACGTGCGGCATCCGACGGAGGCCGATCGGGTGATGGGGGGTGCGGCCGACGGCCGACGGGTGGTCCGACCACCGCTGCCGCGCCGGGCGGAGCCGGGTGGCCGGGGCACCGGCCGGTGGTGCGGGCGCGGTGGGACCGGTCTCCGTGTCAGTACGGATGTGCGGCGGCGGCGGGACACGGGATCATCCGGCGGACCACACCGACGCTCGGCCCGCCGAGATCCAGGGAGAGCCGCAGAACCATGACCACGACCCAGCACGAGAACCTCGAGCACGCGCTGCTGCTCGGCGGTGAGCTGCACGGCTACCGGCACCACGAGGTCGAGGACGCCGCGCGCCAAGCGGGGCCGGCGCACCTGGCCGTGCAGCCCAACCACGTGCGGGTCCACGTCGCCACGCTCGGGCTGGAGGCGGCGCGCACCTTCCTGACCGACGAGCGGCTGTCCAAGGACGCCCTGGGCGTCGCCGGCGCGATGCGGCAGCACATGGTCGCGGCGGGGGTGGAGCCGAACGTGTCGGCGATCATCGGCGGCAGCATGATCAACGCCGACCCGCCGGACCA
This sequence comes from Saccharothrix saharensis, assembly GCF_006716745.1. Taxonomy (NCBI): domain Bacteria; kingdom Bacillati; phylum Actinomycetota; class Actinomycetes; order Pseudonocardiales; family Pseudonocardiaceae; genus Saccharothrix; species Saccharothrix saharensis. The sequence continues at coordinate 2,679,431 of NZ_VFPP01000001.1, forward strand.
CGCCCGGTTGCGCCGACCGGTCGCGGCCGCGCTGACCCCGCGCCGGGTCGAGGCGCTGCGCGACAGCGTCACCGCGATCACCCGCGGCTTGCTCGACGACCTGGACCCGGGCCGGCCGACCGACGTGGTGGCGGGTCTGGCGCTGCCGCTGCCGCTGACGGTGATCTGCGAACTGCTCGGCGTGCCGGGCGAGGACCAGGCCATGCTGGCCGCGTGGTCCTCGGCGATGATGACCGAGGTTCCGGAGCAGCAGCAGCCGGCGTCCGAAGCGATGGTCGGCTACCTGGCCGCGTTGATCGAGCAGAAGCGGGCCAAGCCCGACGACGCGCTGCTGTCCGCGCTGGTGCACGTCGACGTGGAGGGCGACCGGCTCGCCCCCGACGAGGTGCTGACCACCGCCGTGCTCATGATCGCCGCCGGGCACGAGACCACCACCGCGGGCATCGGCAACACGCTGGCCGCACTGCTGCACACCGGGCAGTGGTCCGCCGTCGCCGCGAAGCCCGACGCCGTGCCGGACGTGGTGCGGGAGAGCCTGCGCTTCGACCCGCCCACCCGCAACATCCCGCACTACCTGGTCCGCGAGCCGATCGACCTCGGCGACCACGTGACGCTGCCGGCCGGCGCGCTCACCATGGTCAACCTCGGCGCGGCCAACCGGGACCCGGAGGCGTTCGGCCCGGACGCCCACCGGTTCGTGCCGTTCCGGCCACGGCCCGCCCGCTCCCACCTGACCTTCGGCAACGGGTGGCACCGGTGCGTGGGCAGCGCCCTGGCCGCGATGGAGATCGAGATCGCGGTGCGCGAGACGCTGGTGCGCTTCCCCGACGCGGTGGCCGCGATCCCGGTGGACCGGATGGTCCGCAACCCGCACGTGGTGATCAACGGGTTCACCCGCGTCGACATCGTGCTGGGCGGGTGAACGCGCGGGACCGGGTCAGCGGCGGACGCGCGGGCCGCTGAGGTAGGTGACGAGCTGCAACCTGTTCCGGACGCCCATCTTGCTCAGGATCGACGACACGTGGGTCTCCACCGTCCGGGGACCGATGTGCATCGCCTCGGCGATCTCCTTGTTCGTCAGGCCTTCCATGACGTGGCGCAGCACGGCGTCCTCGGTCGGGGTGAGGTGCGGGGTCATCGCGCGGCCCGCGGCGGCGTCACCGGGCGGCGCACCGCCGAAGGGCTCGTCGTCCAGCGCGGAGTCGATGTACTTGCCGTCCAGGACCAGCGCGAAGGCGTCCTCGACCGTGCCGACCTGCACGGCGTACGCCTTGTCGTACTGCTCGCCGGTGAGGTGCTCGGCCACGGCCCGTTCCGCCAGCTCCCGCAGCACGGCGAACACGCGCAGCTTGCGGGAGAGCTGGATGCCGGTCGCCTGGTGCAGGCCGTCGGCCGCGCCCAGCAGCCGTGCCGCGGCGGTCGCGTAACGCCGTCCGCAGCGGGCCAGCGCCCACGCCAGCACGGGCAGGGTGAACAGCGGCGTCCACCGGTCGCCGATCCGCTGCTGCCCGCGCACGCTCTCCAGCAGCACCCGCACGGCGGCTCGCGGGTCGTCGTCGAACCTGATCAGCGACACCGCCCGGCACCACAGCGCCCACGCCATGCCCCACTCGGCGCGCAACCGCCGGCACTCGGCGAGGAAGTCCGCGGCGACGCGCCTGCCCTCCTCCGGCTCACCCAGCAGCACCGAGCCCATGGTCAGCAGGATCTCGGTCAGGTGCGCGTCGACCAGCGCGCCGGGACCGTAGGACAGCCAGCGGCGGTGCGACTCGCGCAGCAGGTCCATCCCGGCGCGGTCGCCGTCGATCAGCAGCACCTGCGCGCCCTTGATGAACAGCAGCGCGGCGACCGGTTCGCCGGCCGGCGCCATGGCCTCGGCCTCGGCGATGCGGGCCAGCACCGCCTCGCGGCCTTCACCCAGGCACAACATCATCCAGGCGTCGAGCGCGATCGCGCTGGCGCGCAGCACCGACGGGACCGCCGGCGCCACCGCCAACGCGCGGTTGAGCCACAGCGACTGCTCGGGCAGCCGCCCGGAGTAGGTCCACCAGCGGGTGCGCGCCATGTCGACGGCCATCTGCAACGCCTCGGTGGCGGCCGTCGGGTCCTGGTGCAACGCGCCCAGCGCCGCCCGCAGGTTGGGCATGTCGACCTCGACCGCGCGCAGCAGCTCGATCTCGTTCTCGCCCCGGAAGCCGGCCGCGTGCTGCGCCGCGACCTGCCGGTAGTGGTCGCGGTGCCGCCGGCGGACCGCCGCGCCCGCGTCGGGCAGCCGCTGCAACCGCTGCGCGGCGAACTGCCGGACCGGTTCCAGCAGCTCGTAGCGGGCCCGGTTGGGGAAGGGCACCACGAGCGACCGGTCGACCAGGCCCGCCAGCGCCTCGGCGACCGCGTGCTCGGTCAGCCCTTCGCCGGCGCACACCCGCTCCGCGCCCTCCAGGTCGAACGAGCCGGTGAACACCGACACCGCCGCCAGCAGGAGCTGTTCGGCCGGTTCGCACACCTCGTAGCTGGGGCCGATCAGCTTGTTCAGCGTCTCCTGGTGCGGCGAGTTGTCCAGCCTGGCCGCGATGACCTCCGGCGACAACGACCGCATCTGGCCCACCACCAGCTCGATGCCGAGGGGCAGGCCGCCGAAGCGCCGCAGGATCTGCCGCACCGCGGGCCAGTTCTCGTCGGTCAGCTTCCAGCCGGGCGCACCGGTGCGGGCCCGCTGCACCAGCAGCTGGACGGACTCGACCTTGAGGTTCAGCGGGCCGTCCTCGGCGGGTAACTCCAGCGGCGGCACCATCACGAGCGCCTCGCCGTCGAGGGCGAGCAACGTCCGGGTGGTGGTCAGCACGCGCAGGTGCGGCGCACCGCGCAGCAGCGTGGACACCAGGTCCCCGACCTCCTCGACCAGGTGCTCGCAGTTGTCCAGGATCAGCAGCATCCGGCGGTCGCGCAGGTAGGTCACCAACGACGCGCGCAGGTCGCGGGCGGACTGGCTGGGCACGCGCACCGCCGACATCAACGCCTGCTCCAGCAACGCCGTGTCACCGGCGGGCACGCCGCGCAGGTCCACGAACCGCACACCGTGCTCGTAGGCGGACTCGACCTGCCTGGCGTACTCCTTGGCCAGTCTCGTCTTGCCCACGCCGGGCCCGCCGGTCAGCGTGACCAGCCGGGTGGAGTCGGCACCGCCCATCGCGCCCCTGAGGTCGGCCAGCAGCGCACGCCTGCCCACGAAGGTGTTGAAGGTGCCGAAGTGTCCGTCCTGGCCGATCGCTTCGGCCCGAAACGAGGTGCCCATGTCGAGCACGGTACGACACCGGGCGCGGTGGGGTGCCGCACGTCGGCACCGCTGCGCTGATCGACGCGCGGGGTCGGCGCCGGACCGCGCCGGGTACCGACAGCCGGGTCGTCGGTCCAGACTGGGCGGTGTGACGACCGAAGCGCGCGAGTTCTGGGACGAGCGGGCGGCCACCTTCGACCGGGAGCCCGACCACGGGCTGCTGGACCCGGAGGTGCGCCGGGCGTGGGCGGATCTGCTGCTGCCGCTCGTGCCGCTCGCTCCGGTGTCCATTGTGGACCTGGGTTGCGGCACCGGCAGCCTGGCGGTGCTGCTCGCCGAAGCGGGTTACGAGGTGCACGGGGTCGACCTCTCCGGGCGGATGGTCGCCGCCGCACGGGAGAAGGCGCGCGTCGCGGGCGTGCGGGCGGACTTCGCGCAGGGCGACGCCGCCGACCCGCCGAGTCCGGCCGCGTCGTTCGACGTGGTGCTCGCCCGGCACGTGCTCTGGGCGCTGCCCGACCCCGGCGCGGCCCTGGCGAGGTGGGTCGACCTGCTCAAGCCCGGCGGCCTCCTCCTGCTGGTGGAGGGCCGCTGGTCGACCGGCGCGGGACTGCCCGCGGCGCGGACGAGGGAGCTCGTCCTGGCCGTCCGCGCGCAGGCCGAGGTCGAGCACCTGACCGACCCGGCGCTGTGGGGCCGCGCCATCGAGGACGAGCGCTACCTGGTGGTCAGCCGGCGGTGACCGGGTGGCGCGGCGTCGCGCCCTCGCCGATCAGCCGGGTCACCGGGTCGTGGCAGGCGTCCTCCATCGGCAGCTCGCGCTCGACGTGGAGTTCCCGCCGGGTGGTGTTGTGCACGTGGCTCGGGGCCGGCCAGGATCGCGACCTCCGCCGCCGCGTGATGGCATTCCGGCACGGTGACCGGACTACAGTCCGCCTCCATGACCGACATGCCTCCGGGCGGCGATGACGCGCCCCAGGACGTGGAACTGGCCCGCCTGCGCGAACCCGCGCCGAGGGAACGGGCGGACGCGGCGCGCAACCGGGCCAGGATCCTCGACGTCGCGGCACGGCTGTTCGCCCGGCACGGCGTCGCCACGGTGTCGATGGACCAGATCGCCGGCGAGGCCGGCGTCGGCAAGGGCACGTTGTTCCGCCGGTTCGGTGACAAGGCCGGGTTGGCGTCGGCCCTGCTGAACGCCCGGGAAGAAGACCTCCAGGGCGCGATCCTCGGCGGGCCGCCGCCCTTGGGCCCGGGCGCGCCGGCGGGGGAACGGCTGGTCGCCTTCGTGACCGCGTACGCGCGGTTCCTGGAGGCCAACCTCGACCTGGTCCGGCTGTCGGAGACGGCCAGCCCCGGCGCGCGCTACCGGGCCGGCGCCTACCGGTTCTGGCGGCTGCACGTGCGCATCCTGCTGGCCGAGGCACGGCCGGACCTCGACGCCGACTACCTCTCGCACGCGCTGCTGGCGCCACTGGCGGCCGACCTGCGGCACGCGACCAGCGAGGCGTTCACCGCCGAGCGCGTCGCCGCCGACGTCGCCGACCTGGCCCGGTTGGTGCTGACCGGCCGAGCGGGGGGTGACGCGCACCTCACCGCACAAACGGACCACAGTCCGCTACAGTGACCATCAACCGGACCGTAGTCCGGATCGATGCGTCCGACGGAGGACTGGACCATGACGACCCTGCTGCACATCTCCGCGTCACCGAGGGGCGAGGCCTCGGAGTCGCTGTCGATCGCCCGCACGTTCCTCGACACCTACCGCGAGATCCACCCCGGCCACCGGGTCGACACGTTCGACCTGTGGGACGGCACGCTGCCGGAGTTCGGCCCCGACGCCGCGTCGGCCAAGATGGCGGTGCCGGCGGGCCGGGAGCCGACGGACGCGCAGACCCGCGCCTGGGACGCCGCCACCAGGACGTTCGAGCGCTTCGCCGCCGCGGACGCGTACCTGTTCAGCGTGCCCATGTGGAACAGCGGCGTCCCGTACGTGCTCAAGCAGCTCATGGACGTGGTGAGCCAGCCGGGCCTGGTGTTCTCCTTCGACGCCGAGCGCGGGTACGCGGGCCTGCTCACCGGCCGGAAGGCCGCCGTCGTCTACACCAGCGCGGTGTACGGGGACGGTCGCGGCCCGGAGTTCGGCGCGGACTTCCAGCGGCCGTTCTTCACCGGGTGGTTGCGCTGGATCGGGATCACCGACATCACCGAGGTCGAGTTCCGGCCCAACCTGGCCACCGCCGACGCCGACGCCGACGAGCGGCGCAGGCTCGCGCACGAGAACGCGATGAAGGCGGCGCAGGGCTTCTGACCACCGGGGAAGCGGCGAGGGCGTCGACACACGCCGTCACACGTCCCGGCCGGCGCCCGCCGAGGGCACCGCCGTGAACGTGCGCGGGGTCGTCCAACCCCGCTCGGCGAACGCCGCGAGCACCGCCCGCACCACCTCGTCGTGCCGCTCCACCGGCACCAGCGCGATCGCCGACCCGCCGAACCCGCCACCCACCATCCGCGCACCCAACGCCCCCGCCGCCTTCGCCGCCTCCACCGCCACGTCCAACTCCGGCGCGGAGACCTTGTAATCGTCGCGCAACGACGCGTGCGAAGCGTCCAGCAACGGCCCCAGCTCCGCCAACCGACCGCCGCGCAGCAGCTCCACCGCCGCCAGCACCCGCTCGTTCTCCGTCACCACGTGCCGCACCAACGGCCGCAGCTCCTCCGGCAACCGCCCCAGCACACCATCCAGGTCCTCGACGTCCCGCAGCGCCGCGACCCCCAACACCGACGCCGCCCGCTCACACCCGGCCCGCCGCGCACCGTAGCCACCGTCGGTGTGCGAATGACTGGCACGGGTGTCGACGACCAACACCTCCAACCCGTGCGCCGAGGCGTCGAACGGCACCTGCTCCGCCTCGAACGACCGCACATCCAGGAACAACACATGCGCCTCGACACAGCACAACGACGCCGTCTGGTCCAACAACCCCGTCGGCGCACCGACGAACTCGTTCTCCGCCCGCCGCACCCACCGCGCCACCAGCGGCAAGTCGTCCACGGCACGATCCGCCAATCCCAACAACGCCAACGCCACCGCGCACTCCAACGCGTGCGACGACGACAACCCCGCACCCGCCGGCACATCACCCGCGATCACCAGATTCGCGCCACCGACCACACCCTGATCCCGCAACACCCACGCCACACCCGACGGATACGCCGCCCAACCCTTCACCACACCGGGCTCCAGGTCCGCCACCGCGATCGGGTCCGCACGCTCCTCCGCGCCGTCGTCGTGCAGCGTCGCGACGTGCAGCATCCCGTCATCGCGCGGTGACGCGGCCACCGCCGTCCGGTACGGCAAAGCGAACGGCAGCACGAAACCGTCGTTGTAATCCGTGTGCTCCCCGATCAGGTTCACCCGACCGGGCGCGGACCACACGCCCTCCGGCGCGACGCCGACCAAGCGCTCGAACGCCGCGGCCGCCCGCCGCGCCGGACCCGTTTCGACCACGGCCCACTCCCCACGTCTAGGTTCGCCAACATCCAACACGGCCAGCGCTCGAATGTCGACTGTTGTTCGACTTGCCCACATTTTGAGCGCTTTTACGTTGGTTTTCGATCGACGCCGTTGATCATCACGAGGTGGCTCAGTCCCACCACAGCACGACGGCCGGCCCACGTCTCGCGGCCTGCTCGTCGAACCCGCCAGCAGGGCGTGCTGCTCGGCCAGGTGCCCGGTCAGGTCGCCGACCACCTCCACCGCCGCAGCGCCCCACTCGGCCCCGTACCGGTCCAGCGACCCGAGGCGGCTCCGACGCGGTCACCGGTGGTCGGCGTTCGTGTCGGTGTGGTCCCGGTAGGACGGGTTCACCCCCTCGCCGCCGTCGAGCGCGAGCCTCGTCGTCGCCCGCGCCCCGGCACCGACCCGCTCCCACGCCCGCTTCAGCAGCACCGGCCACCAGCCCAGGTCCAGGTGGTCCCCGCCCGGAGCCGCTCGGGAGGAGCACAGCTCGTCCAGCGCGCGCCCGTCGACCGGCGGCACTCGGTCGGGTGCGGCGCGGTGATGCGGACGGGCTGCCGCGTCACGGCCATGCGGCGCAGCATGGCAACGTCGGCGGGCGAGTGCCGCCGATCGCCCGTGACACAATCGGCCACGTGCAGATCGGGATGCTCGGGCCGTTCGAAGTGCGCGTGGGGGACGGCGTCCTCACCGACGTGCCGGGCGCGCGGTTGCGCGGGTTGGTGGCGGCGCTCGCGCTCGAACCGGGTCACGTGGTCCCGAAGGCGACGCTGGTCGACTGGATCTGGGGCGAGCACCCGCCCGCCGACGCGGCGAACGCCTTGCAGCGCTTGGTGTCCCGGCTGCGCAAGGTGTTGCCGGAGGGGACGGTCGAGGGGCACCCGCACGGCTACCGGCTGGCGGTGGGGCCCGACGCCGTCGACGCCGTGCGCTTCGAGCAGCTCATCACCCAGGCCCGCAACGACGACGGCCCGCGGCGCGTGCGGCTGCTGCGCGACGCCCTCGCGCTGTGGCGCGGTGCGGCCATGCAGGACGTCGGCCTGGCGGACAGCGAGGCGTTCGACGCGGCCGTCACCCGGCTGGAAGCCCTGCGCCTGACCGGCTTGGAGGACCGGTTCGACGCCGAAGTCGCCCTGGGGCACGGCGCGGACGTGATCCCCGAGCTGACCGACCTGGCGGCCGCGCACCCGACCCGCGAACGGCTCGTCGCCGCGCTGATGCGCGCCCTCGTCGCGGCCGGGCGGGACACCGAGGCGCTGGTCGTCTACGAGCGCACGCGGGAAGCCCTGGCCGACGCGCTGGGCGTCGACCCCTCGCCGGAACTGTCCACAGTGCACGTCGCGCTGCTGCGGGGTGAGCTGAGCCGGCGGGAGGAGAACCGGAAGACCAACCTGCGGGCCGAGCTGACCAGCTTCGTGGGCAAGGACGCCGACGTCGCCGCGGTCCGCGAGCTCATCGCCGACCAGCGGCTCACCACCCTGATCGGACCGGGCGGCTCGGGCAAGACCAGGCTGGCCGCGGAGACCGCGCGCACCCTGCTCGACGACCTGCCCGACGGCGCGTGGCTGGTGGAGCTCGCCGCCGTCGACGCGGACGGCGACGTGGCGCAGGCGACGCTGGCCGCGCTCGGCCTGCGGGACGCCCTGCTCGGCGAGGCGCCGAACGCGGAGCCGACGGACCGGTTGATCGCCGCGGTGCGCGACCGCGAGGCGTTGCTGGTCCTGGACAACTGCGAGCACGTGATCGAGTCGGCGGCGGCGTTCGCGCACCGGTTGCTCGGCGAGTGCCGGCGGCTGCGGGTGCTGGCGACCAGCCGGGAACCGCTGGGCATCACCGGTGAGGCGCTGTGGCTGGTGGAGCCGCTGGCGCTGCCGTCGGCGGACGCGACCGCGGACGAGATCGGGTCCGCGCCCGCGGTCCGGTTGCTGCGCGACCGGGCGGGCGCGGTGCGCAAGGACCTCGTCCTCGACGCGCCCGCGTTGGCCACGATGGTGCGCGTGTGCCGGGCGCTCGACGGCATGCCGCTGGCGATCGAGCTGGCCGCGGCGCGGCTGCGCACCATGACCCTGGACCAGCTCGCCCACCGCCTCGACGACCGGTTCCGCCTGCTCACCGGCGGCAGCCGCACCGCGTTGCCGCGGCACCGGACGTTGCGCGCGATGGTCGACTGGAGCTGGGAGCTGCTCACCGACGAGGAACGGCTGGTGCTGCGCAGGCTCTCGGTGTTCTCCGGCGGCGCGAGCCTGGAGGCGGCCGAGCGGGTCTGCGCGGGTGGCGCCGTGCACCCGGAGGACGTGCTGGAGCTGCTCACGTCGTTGGTGGAGAAGTCGCTGCTGGTGGCCGTGGGCGACGGCGCGCCGCGCTACCGGATGCTCGGCACCATCAAGGAGTACGCGGCGCAGCGCCTCGCCGAGGCCGGGGAAGCGGACCTGGCGCGGGATGCGCACCTCGCGCACTTCACCGAGCTCGTCGAGGCCGCGGAGCCGAACCTCCGCCGCGCCGAGCAGCTCACGTGGCTCGCCGTGCTCGACGCCGAGAACGACAACGTCGTGTCCGCGATGCGCGGCGCGGTCGCGGCGGGCGACGGGCGGGGCGCGATGCGGCTCGCGGCGGGTGCGGGCTGGTACTGGTGGCTCAGCGGGCACAAGTCCGAGGGCATGGAGCTGCTCATCGCCGCCACCGGGACGCCCGGCGAGGTGCCCGACGAGGTGCGGGCCATGGTGTACGCCCTGATGTCGACGTTCGCCGGCTCCGGCCCGGCCGACGAGCACCAGGCCGCGAAGTGGATCCACCAGGCGTACGCGTCCAGCCGCGGCGGTCGGTCGGGCAACCCGCTGCTGGCGCTGGTCGTCCCGCTGGAACGCATGTTGCGGTCCCCGGACGAGCTCCTGTCGGCGTGGGAGCCGTTGCTGGACCACGACGACCCCTGGGTGCACGCGCTGGCCCGGTTGCAGCTCGGCAAGATGCGGATCGCGCTCGGCCACGGCGGCAAGGAGGCGGACGCGCACCTGGAGACCGCGCTGGCCGAGTTCCGGGCCATCGGTGAGCGCTGGGGCATGTCGTTCGCCCTGTCCGAGTTGGCGGACCGGATCACCGTGCGCGGCGAGTTCGCCCGCGCCTGCGAGTACTACGACGAGGCGATCACGGTCGTCGACGAGGTCGGCGCGACCGAGGACGTCATCCTGATGCGGGCGCGCCAGGCCCGGCTGCACTGGCTGCTCGGCGACAAGGACGCCAGTGCGGCGGCCCTGGCCGAGGCGGAACGGCTCGCGGAACGGGTCACCTGGCCGGCCGCGCTGGCGCTGCTGGTGCAGTCGAAGGCGGAACTCGCCCGGTGGAGCGGTGACGGCGAGGAGGCGCTGCGGCAGTTCGGACTCGCGAAGGCCTTCCTGGGTGCGGAAGCGGACCGGCCGAGCATCCGGGCGATGGAGCACGACCTGCTCGGCTACCTCGCCGACGACCTCGACGCGTCCCGGACGCACCGGGCGGCGGCCTGCGCCGCCGCCGCCGAGGCGGGGTACGCGCCGCTGATCGCCCAGGTGCTGGTCGGGGTGGCGGACCTGGCGCTGCGCCTGGACCGGCACGAGGGGGCCGCCCGGTTGCTCGCGGCGAGCGCCGCCGTGCGCGGGTTGCCGGACCGCTCGTACCCCGACGTGGACCGGATCGAGGAGGCCGCGCGCGCCCGCCTCGGTGACGCGCGGTTCGCCGAGGTGACCGCGGAGGGTGCGCGGGTGGACTGGTCCGAGCTGGTCGGGGCGGTCCTCGGCGAGGCGTGACCACCGCCGCCCTCAGCCCGCCGCGCGGTGCACGACGATGTCACCCTGCCGCGTGCGGGCGTGGACCCCGACCGCGTCGGGACCGTCGTGCGAGGTGACGCGGTCGCGCACCGAGCCCCGCTCGCTGTCGAGGTCCAGCCGTGCCGCCGCGCCCTCGCCGAGTCCGACCTCGGGGGTGCCCGAGCGGTTGGCCGACCCCGCCCGACCGCGCGTCGGCCGGCCGATCCGGATCGCGCCGTCGCCGGTCCTGGCCGTGACGTCGCCGTCGGCGCGGTCGATGTCGAACCCGCCGCTGCCACCGGCGAAGTCGACGTCGGCGCGGGCGTGGCCGATCCAGGTCCGCCCGCCGGAGCCGGTGAGCCGGAGCGCGCCGCCGACCTCACCGATCCGCGTCACGACCACGCTGCCGTCGATCGTGACGGGCCCGGCGACGTGGTCGATCACGAGCTCCCCCGCCGCGATGTTCGCCCGCAGCGCCTCGACGCGCCCCAGCCGGACCCGGCTCGACGCCGCGTGCAGCTCGCAGTCGCCGAACGCGCCATCGGCCTCGACGCCCGCGTGCGCCAGGTACGCGACCAGGGCGGAGCCGGCGGGCAGGTCGATCGTGACGGCGACCGACCCGGTCTTCGCGCCGGAGGCGGTCGTCTTCACCGACAGCCGATCGCCGGTGAAGTCGACCCTGGTCCCCTCGGCGACCTTGATGTGCGCCTCGCTCGTCCGGTCGACGGGTTCGACCCGCACGACGGTGTCGGTTCGGGCGGTCGCGGTGACCCGCACTCTCGCCCCGGCGGCGACGACGGTGGCGGTGATGGGTGTCGGGGTGGCGAAGACGGTCATATCGGCTCCTTCCCGCCGGGCTCCAGACCGGCGGCGGGGTCGGGTCAGGTCGACGCCCGCCGTGCTACTCCGAGGTGTCCGTCCAGGTGACGGGCAGCTCGTGGACGCCGTAGATGTTCATGTCGGTCCGGAGCCTGACCTGGTCGGCCGGGACGGCGAGTGCCAACGTCGGGAAGCGCCGCAGCAGTCCACCGAACCCCGCGCGCATCTCGATGCGGGCCAGTTGCTGGCCGAGGCACTGGTGCACGCCGTGGCCGAACCCCAGGTGGCCGCGGGCGGTGCGGCGGACGTCGAGCACGTCGGGGTCCTCGAAGCGCCGGGGGTCCCGGTTGGCCGCCAGCAGCGAGACCACGACGGTCGACCCCGCCGGGATGGTCTCGCCGCCGAGCTCGATGTCCTCGGTGGCGTAGCGGTAGAAGATGTCGGCGACGGCCAGGTAGCGCATCAGCTCCTCGACCGCGCCGGGCAGCAGGTCCGGGTCGGCCCGCAGCGCGGCCAGTTGCTCCGGGTGCTCCAGGAGCGCGAACGTGCCCAACGACAGCATGTTGGCGGTCGTCTCGTGGCCCGCCAGCAGCAGCAGGAAGGCGATCCCCGTCAGCTCCTCGACGGTGAGCTCGTCGTGCCGGGCCAGGTCGGACAGCAGGTCCTCGTCGGGTTCGGCGCGCTTGCGCGTGACGAGCCCGGCCAGGTACGTGGTCAGGCCGGTGAAGGCGGCCATCTTCTCGTCCAGCGCCACGTCCTTCTCCATGAACTTGGCGGAGTTGGCCTGGAAGTCGTCCCGGTCCTCGTAGGGCACGCCGAGCAGTTCGCAGATCACCAGCGACGGCACCGGCAGCGCGAACTCCTCGACCAGGTCGACCGGCGGGGTCAGGCGCGCCATCTCGTCGAGCTGCCGTTCGGCCAGGTCGGTGATGCGCTCTTCGAGCTGCTTCATCCGCTTGACGGTGAACGCGCCGGTGAGCATCCGCCGCAGCCGGGTGTGGTCGGGCGGGTCCATGCTGATGAACAGGCCCGGCACCTGTGGTGACGGCTCGGTGGCCGCGGGCATGCCGGGCACCTCGTACGGCACGTGCAGGACGCCGATGTCCTGGCGCGAGCTGAAGCGGGTGTCGGCCATGAGCCGGCGGACCTCGTCGTACCCGGTCACCAGCCACCCCTCGTGGCCGTCGGGGAAGATCAGGGGGCTGACCGGGCGGACCTCCCGCAACCGGGTGATCCGGCTCGGCGGGTCGAACGGACCCGCGTCGCGATCCATCGGGAGCCCGTGCGGGACGGCGGTTGCGCCACCCACGGCGTTGTCATCCATGGTGTTCCTTCCGCGGCTGTTGTCCCGGCCACGGTCACCGACCCGCCGGACACGGTGCTGACACCGCCCTGACACGGCCCTGACACGGCGGCCACCGACTCTCCGCAGTGCACTTCAGCGCGCGGGTTCGAGCCCGGCGGGCAGGTGCCGCACCGACGCGTCCGGCCGCCGGCCCGGCCGATGCCATGCCCACGGCGCGGCGGCCGGGCCGACGACGGTGGACCGCCCCGTGGCGCGGGCGACGAGGTCGGCGGGCACGTGCACCTGCCGCGCGGTCTCCGCGAGCACCGCGTACACGGCGGCCCGCACCCCGGCGGGGACGGCCGCGGCGGCGAGCAGGACCAGCAGCGGTGCCAGTTCTGCGGGGATCGTCACCGCGACCCGGAGCGGGCGGCGCGGCTTCCGGCGCAGGGCGACGGCGCTGCCCGGCAACGCGCCGACGGTGCAGCCGTTGCCGATGAACGCCGACGCCGGCGGACCGCCCAGCCGCCGGTCGGCGGTGATCGGGCCGGGGGCCGGGGACGGCGGGATGCACGCGCCGACCCCGGCCACCACGCCGCCGACACCACCGGTGCGGCCGGCGTCGCGACGTGCTGGACCGCGTCGACCAGGGCGTTGGCCCGACGGCGTCGCCACGTCGGCCACCGGCCCGGCCGCGGCGGGGCCGAAGAACGCGGTGGCCGTGCCCGCCACCGCCTGCAACGCCGCCAGGTGCCACGGCGCGGCGGTCCCGCTGAGCAGGAGGACGGCCGTCAGCCCTTAAAAGGCGCAGCGGACGAGGTCGGCCGCGAGCATCACGGCACGGCGTGACAGCAGGTCGGCCACCACCCCGCCGACGAGCGTGGACACGACCACCGGCAACCGGCCGGCAGCACCAGCCCCACCGCGGTCGGTGACGCGCCCAGGCGCAATGCCCCGAACAGCGGCGCGACGGCGATCAGTCCGCCACCGAGGCGGGAGGACGTCCGGGCGACGGAGTACCAGCGGAACGCGGATCGCGCAGCAGCGGTGGCAGGAGCCGGGTCACCGAGGGGGACGGTGCCGGCCACCACCGACAGGAACGGCGAAGGCCGGCCCGGCGTCGGTACCGCTGACGCCGGGCCGGCCGTTCCGTGCTCCGGTCCTAGCCGAAGTTCACGTCACTGCACCACATGTACGCCTGGTCGAGGTGGGAAGCCTGCCAGATCGTGAACACCACGTGGTGACCCCGGTACGAGCCGGAGGTCTGGACGTTGAACCGGATGTCCTTCGCCGGGGCGAACCGACCGGTCTGCGTGACCAGGTCGAGGTTGCCCCAACCCAGCCGCTGGGTCTTCGGGTCGAACCCGTTCTTGCTGACGTACACCTTGAAGTAGTCGGCACCGTGGCTGGCCTGGTCGTACAGGTGCATCGTGAAGCTGCTGCCGACGTTGGTCGTCCGCCACTGGCCCGGGTTGTTCAAGGCGTTGTTGCGCGAGAGGTTGTTGCTGCACAGCGTTCCGTCGGGGGTCGCACCCTGGAAATTGCCCCTCAGGCCGTCCCGCAGCGCGCTCATCCAGTTCCACATGGTGTCGGCGTTCGCCTGGAACGCCTGGTAACACATGGGGTCCTGCTGCTGCATCGCCGGGTTCGTGTGCTGGCTGCCCCACGACTGCCAGCACTGGTAGGCGCGGGTGGCGGGACCGACGATCGTCCCGTGCGCCGAAGCCGTCGGCGCGGAGACGATGGTGCACGCCACCAAGCCGATGACCAGCGCGATGATGCCCCGCCGTCTGGCGACGGACCCGGAAGTACCACGGACACGCATCGATGGGCCTCCATTCTCCGGATGGGTGTGAGCGGCGGTGATCGATATGGGAGCGCTCCCAGAACGAGTGTCAGCCTATACGTCACTGAGCGAAACTTCAACGAAACTTTGTGTAGCGGTTTCATCGGGCATACCGGACAAACCGGGCCACCCGATGTGGCCTGCGCTGACCTGCGTCGACCGTCGAGGTGAACCCTTTCGGTGGGTCGAGGTCTCTCATGGGGGTGAGCGTGGTTGATCGTGGTTGGGCAAGCGAGCGGCTGATCGAGGCCGCGCGGGGCGGCGACCCCGAAGCACTCGTCGCGGTGGTGCACAGCGCGCACCCGCACGTGCGGCGGTTCGCGGAGACCCTGTGCGCGTCACCGCAGGACGCCGAGGACGCGGCGCAGGAGGCGTTGATCGTCCTGTACCGCGAGATCGGCTCCTTGCGCGCCACGGCGGCGCTCGCGTCGTGGATGTTCCGGATCGTCCGGCACGAGTGCCTGCGCCGGGCCCGGCGGCTGCTCGACCGGCCGGACGAGGCGGACGTCGTCGCGGCGGCGTCGGCCGAGGACGAGGTGCTCCGGCGCCTGGAAGCCGACCGCGTGGCGGCGGCGATCCGGGCGTTGCCCGACGTCCAGCGGCGCGTGCTGGTGATGCGGGACGTGCTCGGCCGGCCGGGACGCGCGGTCGCCGAGTCGCTCGGGCTGAGCACCCCGGCGATGAAGTCCCACCTGCACCGGGCCAGGGCCGCGCTGCGCCTCAGCCTGCGCGGGACCGACAGCGCCTGACGCCGTCGACCGACGCCTTGTCACCCAGTTCGAAGGGAAGGTCCACCGTGCTCGAACCCGGCTCGCCCGCACCGCGACTGGTGCTGGAAGACACCGACGGGCAGGCCGTCCGCCTGTCCGACTACCAGGGCAGGCACGCGGTGCTGCTCTTCTTCATGCGGTCGACGTCGTGCCCGATCTGCAACCGACACGTCCGCGACCTGGCCCAGCGCGCCGACGACCTGGCCGCCGACGACGTCCGCGTGCTCATCGCGGTCCCCGAGGACCGACCGGAGGCCGTCAAGTGGAAGGAGGAGCACGGGATCCCGTTCCCGGTCCTGACGGGCCGCCACGAGAACCCGCACGAACTGGTCGGGTTGAGCCGCAAGGTGTTCGGCTCGATGCAGCAGTCCGGCAGCATCCTGGTCGACCGGCAGGGCATCGTGCGCCACGCGCACGGCGCCACGCTGCCGACGAACAGCTACGACGAACCCGGCATCACCGCCGCCATCGCATCCCTGCGCACCCCGGCCTGACCGGAGCTCGCCGCCGGTCGGCCACGGCCACGGCCACCGAAGGCCCGCCACCGAGCGGTCCGGCCCGGGTGCGGCCGAGGGCTCGAACCGGCCGCCCCCGACCCGCACCCGGAACCGTCAGTGGCCCGCGGACATCGGGGCCGGTTCACCGGCGGTGTCCGGGCTGGTCCGGCGCAGCGCGACCATGCCCACCACCGCGAACACCACGACGACCGAAGCGCCGATGCCGGCCACGACGTGCAGGCCCGACGCGAACGCGTCCCGCGCCGTGGCCAGCACGCCCTCCCCCAGCGGACCCGGCAGGGAACCCGCCGCTCGCAGGGCGCCCGCCATGCTGTCCGAAGCCAGAGCCGCCGCCTCGGCGGGCACCTCCCCCGGGACGGCGACCGAGTCCCGGTACACCGCCGTGCCGACGCTGCCGAACACCGCGATGCCCATGGCGATCCCGAACTCCCCGCTGGTCTCCGACATGGCCGACGCGGCGCCGGCCTTCCGCGGCGGCACGGAGCCGACCACCATCTCGGTGCACAGCACGCCCTGCGGCCCCATCCCGAAGCTCGCGATCGACATGCCCGCCACCACGAACGCCACCCCGCCCGCGCCGTCGGCCAGCGTGAAGAGCCCGATCCCGCCCGCCGCCACCAGCATCCCGAACCCGAGCACGAACTCGGGCCGGAACCGCCGCGCCAACCGCGGCGCGAGCAGCGAACCCACGACCACCGCGCCCGCCTGCGGCACCAGCCACAGCCCCGCCTGCGCCGCGGACAGCCCGGCGACCATCTGCAAGTACTGGCTGACCAGCAGGAAGACCCCGCCCATGGTGAGCGCGCCGACCAGCATGATGCTCACCGCCGCGCTGAACGCCCGCACCCGGAACAGCCGCAGGTCGAGCATCGGGTCGGCCAAGCCGCGCTGCCGCCGGGCGAAGACCACGCCGACCGCCACGCCCACGGCCAGCACGACCGCGTTCACCGGCGACACCCCGTCCTTGGCGGTCTCCTTGAGGGCGTAGACGACCGGCAGGATCGCGCCCAACGACAGCGCCACGCTCGCCGGGTCGAGCCGCCCGGCGGCCGTGTCGCGGTACTCCGGCAGCAACTTCGGCGCGGCGACCAGCAGCAGCACCATGACCGGCACGGCCATCAGGAACACCGAGCCCCACCGGAACCGCTCCAGCAGCACGCCACCGACCACCGGCCCGATGACCATGCCGCCCATGAAGCAGCTCATCCACACCGCGATGGCGGTGCCGCGCTGCTTGGCGTCCTGGAACATGTTGCTGATCAGCGCCAACGTGGACGGCATCAGCGTCGCGCCCGCGACACCGAGCACGGCCCGCGCCCCGATCAGCATCTCCGGGCTCGTGGACAACGCCGCCACCACCGACGCCGCGCCGAACGCCGCGCCACCGACCATGAGCAGCTTCCGCCTGCCGATCCGGTCACCCAGCGTGCCCATCGTGACCAGGAAGCCCGCGATCATGAAGCCGTAGATGTCGATGATCCACAGCAGCTGGGTGCTGCTCGGCCGCAGGTCCGCGGCCAGGTGCGGGACCGCCAGGTGCAGCACGCTCATGTCCAGCGACAACAGCAGCGTCGGCAGCGCCAGCACCGCCAACCCCAGCCACTCGCGTCGTCCTGCCCTCATCGTCGTCTCCCCGCCGTCTCGGTCGTCCCTGTCACCCTTCAGTCGAACGGCGAGGACCCGGATCGACACCGCGAGCGGAAAAGATTCGCCGATCACGTCCTCGGCCGGTGTGGTGGCGCTCATCCGCTCCCTGGCCTCCTCGTTCCCGAAGCGTGGAAGCGCAGGTCACGGCCGCGATGTCGGCCGGGTGGGCGGAGGCGGTCGGCACGTCGCCGAACGCGTCGCCCACGCGCGACCGGAGCAGCCGGCGCAGCGCGTCGGACGAGCACGCCGGCCGGCCCGACGTGCGAGCGGCGCGCGCTCGGGGGTGGCCGCTCGCGTGCGCGAGCAGGGTCGAGCGGGGTGATCCGCGGCACGAGGACGAGCGAGTCGTGGGTGAGCCGGTCCGGCCACGACATCACGGCGAACCGGTCGGGCCACTCCGGGGTGCCGCCGCGCGCCGGGTCGAGGTGGAACTCGAAGTCGTGGGGCATGGCGGCACTGCGGCACGTCGTCGGGCTCAGCCACCGAGAGGAAAACCCCTCGCCGCGGGCGAGGGGTCGTGCCTACACTCCCGCTCGACTTCGCGCGTCGATCGACGACGCGCCCGTGACGAGGGAGGCAGGCCGTGCGCTACCGCACCGCTGTCGTCGTCCCCTCCTCGCGTCACGAGGTGATCCTGGTGTCTCCGGGAGCCCGGTGCCGGCTGCGCGCCCGGCTCCGGATGTCCTGACGAACGCCTGACCACCGGGCTCTTGCTGCGCCGCAGCGGAACCGCCCCGGTGGCCCGCACCGGCGGCTCGTCGCGCCATCGCGCGGACCTGTTCCGGATCACCCGAAAGGCGCTGTGCCGTGCGCACCGACCCGAACCGCACCTCGACGTTCCCGCTGACCGGCGTCCGCAACCTGGGCATCCTGGCCCACGTCGACGCGGGCAAGACGACCCTCACCGAACGGATCCTGTACGCCACCGGCACGACCCACAAGCGCGGCGAGGTCCACGACGGCACCACCGTCACCGACTTCGACCCGCAGGAGCGCGACCGCGGCATCACGATCTTCGCCGCCGCCGTGAGCTGCACGTGGGACGGCCACCGGATCAACCTGATCGACACACCGGGCCACGTCGACTTCGCCGACGAGGTCGAGCGCTCGCTGCGGGTGCTCGACGGCGCGGTCGCGGTGTTCGACGGGGTCGCCGGGGTCGAGCCGCAGAGCGAGTCGGTCTGGCGGCAGGCCGACCGGCACGGTGTGCCGCGCATCGCGTTCGTCAACAAGATGGACCGGGCGGGCGCGGACCTCGACGCGGCCGTGGCGTCGATCCGCGACCGGCTGCACCCGGTGCCGCTGGTCGTCCAGCTGCCGATCGGCGCGGAGGACGCGTTCACCGGCGTGGTCGACCTGCTGCGCCTGCGGGCGCTGGTGTGGACCGGTGACGACGTCGAGCACCTGCCCGTGCCGGAAGCGCTGCGGGACGAGGCGAACCGGCGACGACGGCTGCTGGAGGAGGCGGTGGCCGAGCTGCACCCGGCCGCGCTGGAGGAGTTCGTCGCCGAGTCGACGGTCTCCGCCCGCACGTTGACGTCGGCGTTGCGCGACCTCACCCGCACCGGCGAGGCCGTGGTCGTCCTGTGCGGGTCGGCCTACCGCAACCGCGGTGTCGAGCCGTTGCTGGACGCGGTCGCGGCCTACCTGCCGTCACCGCTGGACCTGCCGCCGGTGCGCGGCGCGGACGGCGACGAGCGCACCGCGGACCCGGCCGGTCCGTTCGCGGCACTGGTGTTCAAGGTGAACGCGACGGGCACTGGCCGGTTGACCTACCTGCGCGTCTACTCGGGCACCATCCACAAGGGAGGGACAGTGCTGGACCCCGGGACCGGCCGGGTCGAGCGGGTCGCCCGCATCCTGCGGGTGCAGGCCGACCGGCACGAGTCGGTGGACGTCGCCGCGGCCGGTGACATCGTCGCCGTGGTCGGGCTGAAGTCGGCCCGCGCCGGGACGACGTTGTGCGCGCCCGACGCCCCCCTGGTGCTCGAACCGCCGGTGGTGGCGACCCCGGTCGTCTCCGTCGCGGTCGAACCGCGCACGGCCGCGCAGCACGAGCGGTTGGCTCAGGCGTTGGCGCAACTGGTGGAGGAGGACCCCGCGCTGGTGGTCCGGGCGGACCGCGAGACCGGTCAGACCGTCCTGTCCGGGATGGGCGAGCTGCACCTGGAGGTGACGGTGGAGAAGGCCAGGCGCGACCACCGGCTCGACATCGTGGTCGGGCGGCCGAAGGTGGCCTACCGGGAGACCGTCGTCCGCGGTGTCTCCGGCTTCGCGTACCGGCACGTCAAGCAGGAAGGAGGTGCGGGTCAGTTCGCCCACGTGGTCATCGACGTGCAGCCGTCGGACGGTGACGACTTCGAGTTCCGGTCCGCGGTGACCGGCGGACGGGTGCCTTCGGAGTACGTGCGCGCGGTGGAAGCCGGGTGCCGGGACGCGTTGGCCGACGGCCCCCTGGGCGGGCACCCGGTGACGGGGCTGCGGGTCACGCTCATCGACGGCTCGACCCACGTCAAGGACTCGTCGGAGATGGCGTTCCGCACCGCCGGCCGGTTCGCGCTCCGGGACGCCCTGCGGGCGAGCACGGTGGCGCTGCTGGAACCGGTCGCCGAGGTCACGGTGACCGTCCCGGAGATCGCCGTGGGCAGGGTGCTCGGCGACCTCTCGGCGCGGCGGGGCCGGATCCTCGGCTCCACCGCCCGCGCGGGCACGACGGTCGTCACCGCGAGCGTGCCGCTGGCCGAGTTGTTCGGCTACGCGACCCGGTTGCGCAGCCGGACCCAGGGCCGGGGCACGTTCACCTCCCGGCCCACCGGTTACGCGCCGGCTCCCGCGTAGCCACGACGACGGCCCGCCCACACCGGGCGGGCCGTCTCCGCTCCACCGTGGACGCTACTGGTGGTCGATCGCCGCCCGGGTCGCGTGCAGCGAGGCCAGCAGCCGCAACCGGTCGGCGTCGGGGCTGCCCGGCTCGGCGGTGAAGACCAGCATGACCGGGCCCGGGTCGCCGGGCAGCGGGTACGTGTCCCAGTCCAGCACCACGTCACCCACCTCGGGCACCCGGAACGCCTTGGTGCCGCTGACCGACCCGCGCACGTCGTGCCGCGCCCACAGCCGCCGGAACTCGGCGCTGCGGATGCTCAGCTCGCCGACGACCGCGGTGGCGCGCGGGTGCGTCGGGTCGGTGGCGACGGCGGCCCGCATCATGCCGATGTAGTCCAGGGCCTGCCGCTCCCAGTCCGGGCAGCTCCGCCCTCCGGTCAGCGCGTCGTCGAACAGCAGCAGGAGCATGTTCAACCGGTCCGGCGGGTAGTCGCCGGGCGCGCCGAGCAACGCCTCGGCCATCGGGTTCCAGTCGAGCAGGTCGAGGTGCCTGCCGAGCACGACCGCCGGCGTGTCCAGCACCCGCAGCAGCCGGCGGGTGCGGTCCGGCACCCGTTCCGCGGCTCGGTCCGGCCGGCTGGGCACGGGTCGGCGGGCGGCGTGCGCCAGGGCGAACAGGTGCCGCCGCTCCGCGTCGTCCAGGCCGAGCGCGCCGGCCAGCGCGTCCAGGACGTCGTCGGACGGCCGCACCTCCCGGCCCTGCTCGATCCGCTGGTAGTAGTCGGTGCTCAACCCGGCCAGCAGCGCCAGCTCCTCGCGCCGCAACCCGGCGACCTTGCGCCGCCCGCCCGGCTCCAGGCCGACGTCGTGCGGCCGCAGCCGGCCGCGCCGGGCGCGCAGGAAATCACCGAGCTCGCGAGCGTGCGGATGACGACTGCCCATGCCACGAGTGTGCCGTCCCGCGGGACGCCCAAGGTAGGCACGGCAGACCTAGGCAACCGAGGCCGACCGAGCCGGCCGTGATCGCTCCTAGCGTCGCGGGCACAACGCCTCGACAACCCCAGGAGCGACCGCATGACCGGATGGACCGCCGACCGCATCCCCGACCAGCACGGCCGGGTCGCCGTCGTGACCGGCGCGAACTCGGGCCTCGGCCTGGTCACCGCCACCGAGCTGGCCCGCCGCGGCGCCCACGTCGTGCTCGCCGTGCGCAACACCGAAGCCGGGGAACAAGCCGCCCGGCGGATCGGCGGCGACGTCGAGGTGCGCGAGCTCGACCTGGCCTCCCTCGACTCGGTGCGCGCGTTCACCGGGAAGCTGGCCGTCGACCACCCGGCGATCGACCTGCTGGTCAACAACGCCGGCGTGGTCCTGCTCGGCCCGCGCCGTACCTCGGCCGACGGCTTCGAGCTGCACCTGGGCACCAACGCGCTGGGCCACTTCGCGGTGACCGGCCTCCTGCTGGACAACCTCGCCGCCGCCGGCGGGGCCCGCGTGGTGAACCTCGGCTCGATCACGCACAAGACCGCGCACCTCGACTTCGACGACCTGATGTTCGAGCGCGGCTACCGGGCCGCGGCCGCCTACGGCCGGTCCAAGCTCGCGACCACCGTCTTCGGCGTCGAACTCGACCGCCGCCTGCGCGCCGCCGGGTCACCGGTCGTCAGCGTGCTGGCCCACCCCGGCCTGACCCGAACCAACCTCACGCCGCGGGCCTGGGAGCACCGCGGCCGACTGGGACGGGTGATCGCACGGCTCGGCCTGGTGGCCACCCAACCCGCGGCGCGGGGCGCGTTGCCACAACTGCACGCCGCCACCGACCCCGGTGTGCGGGGTGGGCAGTTCTTCGGACCGTCCAGCCTCTGGGAAACCCGCGGTCGCGTCGCCGAGGCTCGGTTGAGCCGGGAAGCGGCGGATCCGGCCGTGGGCGCGCGGTTCTGGGCGGTGGCACGGGAACTCACCGGTGTGCGGTACCTCTGACACCCGCGCGGTGGCGGCGAATCCCCTGTGAATGAACGACGTTGGGCTGATCGGCGTATTTGATCGCCGATGCTGGACAACGACGCCGAAGTGCGCTGAAGTGGGAGTGCTGGGGGGCACCACTGGGGGTTTGTCCACGAAGGCTTCTCCGCGCATCGCTGATGTGCGGGGAACTTCCGCGCGCGTCAGCGCGAATCCCCAGCTGTTCCCCGGACCCTTGCCGCTTGTCGTGCAGACGAAGGGTAACGCTGTGAGGAAGAAACCGTTGTCATTGCTGGCCGTCGCGCTCCTGGCGAGCGCGGGTGCCTCGGCCCTGTCCGCACCCGCGGCCGCCGCGGCGGCCGAACCGGGTGCCGTCATCGAGGTGAAGCTGTCCACCGGCGCCGGTGTCGCCGCGGTGCGGCACGCCTTGACGGACCGCGAGATCGACAAGATCACACCGCTGTTCACGCGCCTTGACGAGAAGCTCACCAGGCTGCGGCCGATGAACGCGCGGTCGTCGTCGCCGGGGCTGGAGCGGTGGCACCGGGTCCAGCTCGCCCCGGGCGTGGACGCGAAGGCCGCGGCGCAGGAGCTGAACGCGCTGCCCGGCGTCGAGGTCGCCTTCCCGCAGGCCGAGCCCGTCGACGCGGTCACGCCCGACTTCTCCGGCCAGCAGGGCTACTCGGACCCGGCGAGCAGCGGCGGCATCGACGCCGACTACGCGCGCACCGTGCCGGGAGGCAAGGGCGGTCACGTCAAGGTCGTCGACCTGGAGCGGAACTGGAACCCGCAGCACGAGGACCTGTCCAAGCTGCGGCTGCCCGGTGCGCTCATCGCCAACGGCACGCCGAACTTCACCCCGACCAGCATCGACCACGGCACCGCCGTCACCGGCGTGGTCGGCGCGGACGACAACGGGTTCGGCGTCACCGGGCTGGTCCCAGAGGCGGGCCTGCACTACACCAACGTGGTCAACCACGAGGTCGGCTACGACCTGGCCAACTCGCTGCTGATCGCGGCCGCGGGCGTGAACGCGGGTGACGTGCTCATCATCGAGCAGCAGGTGTCCCAGTGCGGCAACTACGCGCCCATGGAGGTGTGGCCCTCGGTGTACGACGCGATCGTCACCGTGGTGCAGTCCGGGCGGCACGTCGTGGAGGCCGGCGGCAACGGCAACCTGAGCCTCGACAACTCGTGCTTCGGCTCCCGGTTCCCGGACGACAAGCCGGACTCCGGCGCGATCATCGTCGGCGCCGGCTCCGCGCCGGGCTGCACCGGCACGCCCCGCACCAAGCTGAGCTTCTCCAACTACGGCAGCCGGGTGGACGTGCAGGGCTGGGGCGAGTGCGTCACCACCACGGGATACGGCGCGCTGTACGGAACGGGCGCGGACGACAAGTACACCGCCGGCTTCAACGGCACGTCGAGCGCGTCGCCGATCGTGGCGTCGGCGCTGGCGTCGCTGCTCAGCGTGGCCGAGGCGAACGGGCAGACGCTGACCCCCGCCCAGGCGCGGGAGATCCTGATCGCCACCGGCACCCCGCAGAGCGGCGCGCTGGAGATCGGCCCGCTGCCGAACCTGCGCACGGCCATCGACAACTTCCTGGCCGGCGCGGAGTTCCCCGAGCGCGTCGCCAACCCGGGACCGCGCACGTCGATCCGCTGGCAGTGGACGAACTTCGCGATCCAGGCGTGGGACGGCAACGCCGAACCGCTGACCTTCTCCGCCACCGGTCTGCCGCCGGGCCTGGCGATCGCCGCGGGCACCGGCGTCATCTCGGGCACCCCGACCACCCCGGGCACCTACACCGTGACGGTGTCGGCCAGTGACGGCGCGGGCTCGCCCAGCCAGGCCACGTTCAGCTGGACGGTCACCAACGCGTGACCGGACGAGGTGGCCGTGCGGGTGATCCCGACCCGCACGGCCGCCTCGGCGGTGCCGATCAGACCGAGTCGGCGACATCCCCTCGATCGGGCGCGGCAGGGCGAGCGCCGCGATCACCTAGCCGAGCCCGTGGAGGTGACGCCGTCCGCACCCACCACGAGGTCGAACCGCTCGGTGACCGCCGTGCCGCCGCGGTCCGGCGTGACGTCCACACCGGACCCGTCCTGCCCGATCCGGACGGGCTTCGTCCCGTAACGGATGTCGACGTCCGCTTTCGACCGGTGGACAACAGTTCCTCTTCGGCGCTGGTGGGCGCCGGCGACCGCCGCGCGCTCACGCACCTGCTCGACACCCCGTCCGGCACGGCGACGCGGACCTCCACCCTGCCGGGCGGTCCGCGGTAGCAGAGGCGCGTCGACCAGCCGGTTGTCACACCCGGCAGCGGTCCGGCGATGTCGGGGTGGAGGAGGCGTGGTGGCGAAGTCGCTGAAGTCGCGGACCGGGCGGGTCGTGGCGGGGGTCGTGCTGATCGGCGCGATCACCGGACTGGTGCTCGTGATCCGGGAGTCGGTCGAGCAACGGTCCTGGGCGGGCACCGACGGGATCGTGCAGGAACGGCTCCGGTCGGGCAAGAGCTTCTCGGTCGAGGTCGAGTACTCCCTGCCCGACGGCACGAAGCAGGTCGCCACGCTGTCCGAGAACGGCCCGGCCCGCCACCCCGGCGACCACGTGACGGTCCGCTACGACCTGGAGCACGGCCGGGTCGTGGACGCCGCCCTGGCCGACAACGACCAAGCCCACTGGGTCGGCGGCGGCATGCTGGGCGTCCTGGTCCTCGGCGCGGTGTTCGCCAACCTGATCGCCTGGGCCCCCACCCCGCGACCGGAGTGACCGACCCGCGTGCACGGCGCGTCGATGAGGACGCGGTTAGCGACTTGTGAGAACCCCCTGCCACGGTCTGGAGCAGGAACGGGAGTTCCCGTGGACGAGGGGAAATCACATGATCGGCATTCGACGCGTGGTCGCGGTGGTCGCACTGGCGTTGGCGTTGGGGGCGGTGGTCGGTACGCCGGGGGCGTCGGCGAAGGCCGAAGCCGGCTGGGCCGACGACTTCTTCAGCGTGTGCGTGCCCGACGCCGCCGGCTGCTTCGGCTACACCTACGGCACCGTCGTCTGGGGCAACCGGACCGCGACCATCAGCGGCACGGTGGCCAACGAGTACACGTCCGGGTACGTCACGGCCTACTTCGAGGCGTACGCCGGCTCGACCAAGGTCACCAGTACGACCCGGACGGTGTCCAGCGGCACGCGCGGCTACCAGTTCGGCCTCGGTGACCCGGACCGGGTCGGCGGGTTCGACCGGACGAAGATCACGGTCTGCTGGCACGGCACCGACAGCAAGGTGTGCAGCGCCCCGCTGAACCTCTGGCGGGACTGACCGGAACACGCGGAAGCGGTCGTCCCGGCACCCGGCCGGGACGACCGCTTCCACGCGCGACTAGCGCTTGTTGACCTTCAGCACGACCGTCGTGGACGACTGGACGTGATTGGCGTCGCCGTCGTAGACCACGGTCAGCGGCCACCGGCCGGTGCCGAGCGCGGCGGTGTCGACCGAGACCGACGCACGTCCGTTCACCAGGGTCCCGCGACCCACCTCCAGGTCGTCGCCGGAGAGGATCCGGACGGTGCCCGTCGGGGTGAACGGCCCGCCCTTCACCGCGACCTTGGCGGACACGGCCCCGCCCGGCTTGACCGCGTCCCGGCTGAGGGTGGCGGTCGTCGTGCTCGGGTCGAGCGTCGCCCGCGGCACGGAGATCGTGTTCGCCTGCTCCACGAGACCCGCGCGGTCGACGGCCCGGTACCGCACCGTCGCGGCGACGTCGCCGAACGTCAACGGGGACGTGTAGGTCGTCCACGCCGCGTCGCCGACCTGGTACTCGACCCGCGCGACGCCGGACGTGTCGTCCGCCGCCACGATGGACACCGACCGGGTCGCGGTGTTCCACGAGGCGCGGCTGACCGGCGCCTGCGTGTCCACGTCGATCTCGCGGGTCACCGGGCTGGAGACGTTCCCGGTGACGTCCGTGGCCCGAGCCTGCACGGTGTGCCTGCCGTCGGTCAGCGTCACCTCGTCGGTGGTCCGCCACGCCCCGTCCACCGCGATCTCGGTCGACCGCACACCGGTCTCGTCGGCGGCCGTCGCCCGCACCACGACCGGGGACGTGAACCAGTCACCGGTCGGTGAACCGGGCGTCGTGCTCAACGAGACCGTCGGGTCCAGGCTGTCGGTCACGATCACGGTCACGCTCGCGCGGAGCGCCTGGCCCACGAACGTGCCCTCGACCTGGAACGAACCCCACGACCCGTACCGCGCCGGGTCCACGTCGGCCCAGTCGACGGCGGTCGCCCGGGTCGAGCCGTCCGCGTAGGTGACGTCCACGGTGGACGGCAGCGCGGGAGCCACGCCCGCACGGGTGCGCACCGACACCGACGCGACCGACTTCGCGAGCAGGTTCGGCTGCATCGCCGCGCGCAACGCGTCCAGCTCCGCCTGGCTGATCGGGATGACCGTGCCGTGCCGCGGGCTGCGGGGCAGCGCCGCGCCCGGGACCGACGTCCAGGCACCGGAGGCGATGTCGTCGGTCCGGAACGCCAGGTACCCCTGACCGCCGTGGTAGCTCGGCTGGTCGATCAGCATGTACCAGCGCCCGGGCACCGCGTTGTCGCGGAACACCGTCGGGCCCTCGCCGCCGGTGAACGTCCCGCCCCACGGGTTGGGCTGGCCGACGCCGATGCGCTCGCGCACCAGCGACCACGGCGAGGACGTGGTGGTCGGCAGCGTCCCGGTGACCGTGGCCATGAGGTCCGCCGACTTCTCCTGCCGGACCGTCATGGAGGCCTCGTCCTTGATGAACCGGTAGAACGTGTCGCCGTCGCGCACCACGGTCGCGTCGATCATGCCGAGACCGGTGCCCCGCTTGACGTCCACCCACGGCTTCGCCTCGCTGAACGTGCGGAAGTCGCGCGTGGTCGCGTACATCATCCGGTTGTAGGAGGTCCGGAAGTCGCGGGTGGTGACGTCGGTCGTCGGGTACAGGTTCGACGCCCAGTAGACGACGTAGTCGCCCGACGCCTCGTCGTAGAACGCCTCGGGCGCCCAGGTGTTGCCCGCGAAGTCCGACGACACCTTGATCATCCGCTGCTCCGACCAGTGCACCAGGTCGGTGGACTCCCACACCACCAGGTGCTTGCTGCCGGACTCCTGCGCTTCGCTGAAGTTGTTGCCGCCGTAGATCTTCAGGTCGGTCGCCAGCAGGTAGAACTTGTCGCCCTCGTGCGACCGGATGAGGAACGGGTCGCGCAGGCCCTTCTCCCCCAGGGTCGAGGTGAGCACGGGGCGGCCGTTGTTCAGCTCGTCCCAGGACAGCGGGTCGTCGCCCTTCGACGCGGCGAAGTAGATCTTCTCGCCGTCGTCGGTGCTCTCACCGACGAAGTACGGGAAGAAGTACGCCTCGTTGGCCGCCGGTGCGGGCAGCGGGAGCACGGTGACCGGGATGGTGCGGGTCGCCGTGCCGCCGTCCAGCGTGGCGGTGACGGTCAGGTCGACCGTCACCGGGTCACCGCCCCGCGCGGGTCGGGTGACCTCGCCGGTGGCGGTCACCACGCTCTCGTCGCCCGACCGCCACGCCAACGTCGCACCGCCGGCCCCGGTCGCGGGAAGCGCGAGGTTGCCCCGCACGCCGTCGGCGTCGGTCAGCGCGACGGCGTCCACCGCCGCCTGCGCCGACGAAGCGGCCACGACCGGCTCGGCCGCCTGGGCGGGCAGGGCGGTGAGCCCACCCGCCACCAGCACGGCGCCCAGCAGCGCGAGGGTGGCCCGCTTGCGCATCGCGATCCTCACTTCGATCACCCTCTCCTCGGCTTGGTGACCCGCACGACCACGCTGGTCTGTGAAGGGCTGTGCCCGCCGTCGCCCACGTAGCGCACCACCAGGGTGTGCTCGCCGACGCGCAGGCCGCTGGTGTCGAGCGACAACCTCGCGGTCCCGCCCGACAACGTCGCCGACGCCAGCGGCCCGGAGGACCCCAGCAGCCGGACCTCACCGGTCGGCGTCGTGCCACCGGACGTGCCGACCTTCACGGTCAGCGGGACGACGGCGCCCTGCTCGACCTTCGGCTTCGACGGCGTCACCGTCGTCGTGGTCGACTTCAGCTGTGCCTGCTTCGCGGGCACCACGACCGTGCCGGGCTCCTCGACGTTGCCCAGCCGGTCGACCGCGCGGAACTGCACCGCGGTCTCGGCGTCACCGACCACGACCGGGGCCGTGTAGGGCCGCCAGTCGGCCGCGCCGAGCCGGGTCTCGATCCGGTCGACGCCGACGCCGGAGTCCGCGGCGCGGACCGCGACGGTGCGCGCCGCGCTGTCGACCGCGGCGTTCGAGACGGGCGCGACGCTGTCGATGCCGAACTCCACCGGCCGCACCGCACCGACGTTGCCGGCCGCGTCCACCGCGCGGACCTCGACGGTGTGCCGGCCGTCGCCGCCGACCTGGACCTGCGTGCCGGGCACCCACGCGCCGCCGTCGACCCGGAACTCGATGCGGTCGAGCCGTCGGTCGTCGGTGGCGGTCGCCGACACGGTGACCGGGTCGCCGTACCAGCCGTTGACCGTCCTGCCCTGCACCGTCACGTCGTCGACGACCGGCGCGACGGCGTCCGCGGTGCGCAACCGCAGGAAGGTGATCGACTGCGCCGGGAAGTCGTAGCCGAAGTCGTTCGACAGCCCGCCGATCTGCCTCGTCGTCGGCACCACCTTGGTCGGGGCGTCCTTGGTGTTGGTGTCACCGGGCGCGCCGGTCATCTGGATGACCTCGCCGTCGGGCAGCACGCCCGCGTCCGCGACGGTGACCCGCGTGCGGACCGTCTCGGTCGAGGTGTTGACCACTTTGGCCACGATGTCGCCGCCGGCCTTGTCCCGCGTGACGACCTGGAACAGCTTCTCGTCCGCGCCGGACTCGTACGTCATCTGCAGCTCGCCGTTGAGGTACAGCGAGATCGTGTTGCCCGCGACGACCACCTTCACCCGGTAGGTCTCGCCGGTGGCCACGCTGTGGCCCTCGACGGACTCGACCTCGACCGCACTGCCGCCGGAGGCCTTCTGCAGCACCGACCGGGTGTTGTTCCAGCCGCCGAGGTTCCACCAGTAGAAGTCGTTGGTGCCCTTGGCGCCGAACCCGATCAGGAAGCCCTCGGCCCCGGAGAGCTTCTTGGCGTCCAGCTCCAGCGTGTAGTTCGTCCAGTCCTTCGCGTACGCGTCGTCGATGGTGCTGCGCGCGTCCGTGGTCGTCGCCGACGACTGGACGTACTGGCCGTCGGCGACGGCCCAGGTGCCCGCGGCCGGGTTCCACTGGTCCCCGTCGGCGAAGTCGTCGGAGAACAGCGTCGCGCCGTCGGCGTTGGACGTCACCCGGACGTTGTCGTAGGCGGCGGCGGTGTTCCAGGTGGACAGGAAGACGCCGCCGTTGACGACCGACTGGTTGACCGAGCCGGTGAAGGTGCTCGGCACGACCTCGTCGCCGACGTTGTTGCCGAACATCTTCTGCACCTCCCAGTTGGGGGTGTTCCACGACTCGTCGTTGTCGAACCAGATGGCGTCCGGGTTCCACTGCACGTACGACTCGTTGGACAGCAGCGGCGCGTAGGACGCCAGCTTGACCACGTCGGCGTTGCGCTGCAGGCCCGTCATGTACGACGCCTCGACCAGGGCGTTGTGGAACGTGTTGCCGCGCGAGGCGTACTCGCCCAGGAACACCTTGGGGCCGTTGCGGTCGTAGTCGTCGTATCGGTGGTTGTTCAGCAGGAACCAGTCGGGGTCGTTGTAGTAGTGCTCGTCGACCATGTCGACGTTCTGCCGGCGGTTGAAGTCCCACAGGGTGTCGAACCGCGCGCCCGCGTCGTCCGGGCCGGAGTTGGAGATGATGGTGATCTCCGGGTGACGCGCCTCGATGGCGTCCCGGAAGACCGGGAAGTTCGCCTCGAAGGTCGTCGTGTTCTCCTCGTTGCCCAGGCCGATCATGTCCAGCCCGAACGGCTCCGGGTGGCCGAGCGCGGCACGCTTCGCGCCCCACTCGGTGGTGACGTCACCGTTGGCGAACTCGATGAGGTCGAGGGTGTCGTCGACCCAGCGGGCGATCATCGCCGGGTCCTTCATCTCGGGGATGGTGCTGCCGCAACCGTTTGCGCCGACCGAGACCACGGGCAGCGGCTCGGCGCCGAGGTCCTCGGCGAACTTGAAGTACTCGAGGTAGCCGATGCCGTAGGACTGGTTGTAGCCCCAGAAGTTCCAGTTGGTCGGCCGCTCCTCGACCGCGCCGATCGTCTCCTTCCACTGGTAGGTGCGGCGGCGGTCGGTGTAGCCGCTCTCCTCGTAGGTGCGGAACGTGCCGACGTTGGTGACGCAGCCGCCGGGGAAGCGCAGGAACTTCGGCTTCATCGCGGCGATCTTCTCGGCCAGGTCCTTGCGCAGCACCGACTTGCCGTTCACCGGGCCGACCCAGCGGTCCTGCGGCATGACCGAGATCATGTCCAGGCCGACGGTCGAGGCCGCGCCCGCCGTGACGACCAGCCGTGCGGCGTCGGTCGTGCCGGTCGCGGTCAGCGTGACCGGGTACTGCTTCCAGGTGTCCGAGCCGTCGACGGCCACGGACCCCTCGGCGTAGGCGACCGCGCCGTCCGCGCTGAGCAGCCGGATCGCCAGGTCCTGCGCGGTCGTCGTGCGCGCCCACACCGAGGCGTCGTACCTCGCGCCCGCCTTGACCGCGAAGCCGCGGTTGTAGCCGAGGTTGCGCAGGCCGTCGCCGGGACCGTCGGTGACCAGCCGGAAGTGGTTGCGGTTCAGCGCGTTGAGCCGGGTGTCGTCGTTGACGACGAGCGCCTGCGGAGCCGTGCCGCCACCGTTGACGACCTCCCAGCCGGTCATGCCGGTGAAGCTCGCGTTGTCCGAGGAGTCGAACTCGAACGACCGGTTGCGCACCAGCTCGGCGTAGAGGCCGCCGTCGGCCGCGTAGTTGATGTCCTCGTAGAAGATGCCGAACATCGTGTCGCTGATCTGCGCGGCGGCCGCGTCGCCGTCGATGGCCAGCTCCGCGTCGGACGTGCTGACCTGGGCCAGCTTGAACCGGACGGCGGAGGCCTTGTCGCCGAACGCCAGCGGGTTCTGCCCGCCCGCGTAACCGGTGCCGTCGGCGTCGCGCAGGAAGAGCTCGCCGCCCGCGGCGTCGGTCAGCCGCACGGGCGTGGCCGCGCCGCCGGTCTGGCCGAGCGCGAGGCGGCCGTCGGTGACGACGACCGGGCGGTCGCCCTTGGCGGTGCGCAGGTGGACCGTGCCGTCGGCCTGGGCGGCCGCGGTGAACGCCAGGGTGGACAGCGGCGGCTCGGGCGAGAGGGCCAGCCCGGCTTCCGCCTCGACCAGGTGGGCGCCCGCGGCGCCCTTGAGCGAGAACGTGCCGCCGGGCTGGATGTCCCGACCCGCGGCGGCGGTGACGCGGAAGTCGTCGAACGCGGCGTCGAGCGCGGTGCCGTCGAGCGCGCCGAGGGCGTAGACGCCGACCTGGGTCGTCTGGAACGCGGCGGTGACGGACGAGGCGTCCACCCACGCGCCGGCGGCGTCCTTGTACCGGGTGGTGATCGTGTCGCCGACCCGCTGCAACTGGAGCGTCTCGCCGGTCGAGCCCGGCCGGTCGACGAACCGCTCGGCGCGGAACACCGCGGCGGTCTCGACGTCGTTCTCGATCGCGATGCCGGACGGGGCCAGCGTGCCGACGAACGTCAGGCCGGAGCGGACGTAGTTGTCCATGTCCTGCCAGGCGATCAGACCGGCGCCCTGGTAGGTCTTCGCGACCGGTGCCCGGACGGTCACCTCGGCGGTGAAGTCGCCCGCCGGGACGTCGACCACGAACACGTTCCGCGCCGTGTTCACCGCCTGGTAGGTGTCACCGGTCTGGCCGGTGACCCGCAGTGATCCGTCGCGGAGCGACCAGGCGCCCGGGTCCTCGTTGACGACCTCCCACTCCGGCCGGAGCGCCGTCGAGGCGAAGTCGTCCGTCCACGTCTCTCCTTCGACCGCCACCGCACTGGGTGCCGCGGAGAGCGTGACCCCGATGGTGACCGGCAGAACCGCGGCCACCAGGGCGCTGATCCACCGTCGGCCGGGTCTGCCGCCCGACCGCTGCGCTGTCGTCATGAGGGGTGCTCCACTCTGAGTTCCACCGCCGTTGGGAAAAGCCAGCGTTTACCACCGGGGAGTGTGAGCGTTAACATATGGGACCGTCAAGGGATGACGGCCAACAGATCGACAGCCACCCAGCTTGGGCGCCAGCACTAGTGAACGTTCACATATGAGGATGTGATTGACCGGACCGGCGCTCGACCGTCCCCCCAACTGTGCGGCGGTTCCCGCGGGGCGGACAGCTCGACCGCAGGCCGACCGGGGTGCACGACGCCCAGTCGGTGCGTGGCCCTGGTCATGGCGACGTACAGGTCGTGGTGGCCCAGCCGCCAGGCCATGCCGGACAGCTCCTGCGCTTCGTCCACGACCACGTGCCCGAACGTGGCGCGGTCGGGACGCGAGCCGATCAGGGCGGCGGCCTCGTCCAGGGAACGGGACGTCCGCGGCGCTCCAGCCGTCGACCCGTTCACCCCGGAGGTCCGACACCACGTCGGACACCACGTCCTCCGGTGTCCACGGCGGCCACAGCGCGTCGAGTGCGGCTGGGACGGCCGGTGTCGGTGAGCAGCGAGTCGCGCAGCCGGGCGCGGTCGGTCCGGTCCGGCAGGCTCCTCGGACCCCGGTCGTCCGGGTCGACCACGACACCCGCGGCGGCCGGTGCCCGCGGGTCGGCCTCGCCGAGCCGGCCGTCCGCGCTGCCGCCGTCGATCGCCTCACCGGTGTCGGTGAGCACGACCGCCTCCATGCCGTCGACCAGTCGACGCGCGAGCTCGTCCACGACCTCTCGGTGGAACACCATCCTGGCTCCCTCGTACGGGAGCCCGGTGCTCCCGGCCTTCCGCGCGGCGCGGGCGCCCGGGTCGAGCCGCACCACCCGCTGCTCGAACTCCACGTCGACCGGGTGCTCCGGTGCCCGGACCCGCGACCGCACCGCCCGCGCCGGCCGTTCGGCCATGGCCACCGCACCCTTGAGCTCGACGACCGCCGGCGGGTCCGCCCGGTCCACCTCGACGCCCGGGACCAGGTCGGCGACGGTCACCGTCACCGCGCTGTGCTCGCCGAGCCCCGGCAGGACCTGGCCGACGTAGTCGAGGAAGACCCGGCTGGGCCCGACCACCAGCACACCGCGGGTGCTCAGGTGCGGCCGGGTGCAGAGCAGGTGGGCGACCCGGTGCAGCGCGACGGCCGTCTTCCCGGTGCCGGGACCGCCCTGCGCCACCAGCACCCCGCCGGGCTCGTGCCGGATGATCCGATCCTGCTGCGCCTGCGAGACGGGATCAGCAGTAGGTCTTCTCCGCGGTGGACACCATGGTCTCGGCCCATGCCGGCGTGAGCGGCCCACCCAGCGAGGACAGCAGGCTCAGCAGCTCCGCCCGATCGGCACCTTTCGCGAGCTCTTCGCACACCACCTGAGCCACCTCCACCTCTGCGTCGCCGTCGGCGGTCAGCGATATACCGGCGGCCGAGAGGGCGGCGAGGTAGGCGGCCCGCTTGTCACCGGTCGTCTGGCCGGGGGCGCTGGGAACGGGCACCGTGGTGGATGTCGTGACCGGCGTCGAACCGGTCGTCGGTGCCGGGGCGCTCGACGCGCTCGACCTCGAAGTCGAAGGCGCTGCGGTGTCCGACGGCGAGCCGCATCCGGCGACGGCGAGCGCGGACAGGGCTAAGCCGGCGGTGACCAAGGAGAGCCTCGACCTTCGCATGTCTCCTCCAAGACGTGTTGTGCTCACCGCAGCCGCCGGATCGCGGCTACAACCGGATATCGCCACCATCGCCTTGATCGTCTCTGCCGCGGTTGGGCCCTTCCCCGTCCCGCACACGCCGGTGGACTGGTATCGGTCAACCGCCGCGGGTCGCTGCCATCCGGGCGTGGCAAGGGGTTGAATCCCGGAACTACGCCGCTCGGAGCAAGGAGTGCACATGCGCACAGCAACCGTGGCCGCCGCGGTCGTCGCACTGGCCGCCGTGACCGCTTGGCCGGCTTCCGCGATCAACACCTACAACGCCGTGCCCGCACCGGAACGCACCGAGGTGGGGGCGTTGGTCGCGACGTGGGACGACGACGACAACCCCGCCACGCCGGACCGCGTCGACTGGGTGTGCAGCGGCACGATGGTGGACGCCGACACGTTCCTCACCGCCGCCCACTGCGTCGACGGTTGGCCGTCGAACGTCGAGTTCCACGTCTCGCTGCTCCAGGACGTGCAGGGAGCGCTCGACGCCGCGACGGGCACCCCGGCCCAGAAGGCGGCGGCCGTCGGCGTGGCGGGCGTGGCCCACGCCCACCCGGCCTACCCGGGCAACTCCGCCGACTCGCACGACATCGCCGTGATCCAATTGCCCGCCGAGCAGGTGGCCGCGCGCTGGAGCTTCACCCCCGCCACCCTGCCGACCGCGGGCAGGCTCGACACGATGAGCCCGAAGGCGCTCGACGCCACCGAGTACACCGTCGTCGGCTACGGCACCGAGGAAGCCCGGAACGGCCCCGGTGGCCACACCCACCCCGGCGGCGGCGTGCGGATGAAGGCACCGCTCGGCTTCAACGCGCTCAACAACACCTGGCTGCGACTGTCGATGAACGAGTCGCAGGGCAACGGCGGCGCGTGCTACGGCGACTCCGGCGGCCCGAACTTCGCCACCATCGACGGCCGCCGCGTCCTCGTGGCCACCACGATCACCGGCGACGCCCCGTGCTACGCGACCAACGTCGTGTACCGCCTGGACGCGCCATCGGCGCGCTCGTTCCTGGCACCCTTCGTCGCCCTCCCGTGACACGGACGACCACGCACAGCGCTCGGGAGTCGTTCACGGCGAGCGTTCGGCCGCCGTGACCCGACATCGGTGAGGCGCGCCGCCGGACCCGGTGCGGGGTCCGGCGGCGCGTCACGGGATCAGTTGCCGTTCTCCACGTACAGGCAGTACAGGTCGAACCCGCCGACGGCGGCGTCGAACTGCTTCACCATCTTCCCGCTGCCCTCGAAGTCGGCGAGCAGGTGGTGGGTGCCCGCGTTCAGGCCGACGGCGAACAGGGGCCGCCCGACGGGCGAGTCGCAGGCCTCGTCGCCGGTGCCGGCCGCGTAGGCCTCCGGGCAACCCGTGCACGCCGGCAGCGTGAACTCGTGCGCCGTGGAGCCTGCCAGCTTCATGTCGATCGGGCTGTTGACGGTGTTGTAGAAGGTGATCGTGAGCGGGCCGCCCGTGCCCAGGGGTGCGGGCACCGGCACCCGCGCGCCGGTGCCGACGGCCACCTCGGCGGCGATGAGGGCCGACCTGGCCTGCGGCAGGTCACCGTGTTCCGGGAAGGTCCTGATGAACCGCTCCAGGAACCCGGTCGCGACCGTCGCCTGGCCGTCGCGCAGCTCGTTCAACCCGCAGTCGAGCATGGCCCGCGGGTACTGGCTCTTCGCCTGGCCCGCCACCTTCGCGGCGACGTCGTCCTTCAGGTCCGCGAAGAAGGCGAGGACGTCCACCGCCTGGCACGGTTGGCCGGCGGCGAGCGGCGCGGTGGCCGCCGCGTAGAGCGCGTCGAACGCCGCCGGCACCTCCTTGGCGGCCGGCGTGTCACCGAACTCGTCGGCGATCGTCGTCAGGGCGGTGGCACCGGCGCCGGCGCTGACGGGCGGTTCGGCGGTGATCTTCTTCGCCAGCCTCAGGTAGGCGTCGGCGACCTCCGGGGCGAACGACTCGTCCTCGGCGAGCAGGTCGCGGTAGACCTTGATCGCGTCGGCCGGCCGGCCCTCGTCGCGCAGGCGGCGGGCCCAGGTCGTGTACGTCTCGACGAGCTCGGCGCGGACGAACGGGCCCAGCGGGCTGTCCGGGTGGTCGACGCGGAACCGGCCGTAGCGCTGCACCGCCGCGGCTTCGTCCGCGGAGTCGGCCGCGTGGGTGAAGTCGGCGCACTCGACCAAGCCGCGGCCGGCCGCGGCGACGTCCGAGCTGAGCGTCAGTTCGTAGGGCCCGGTCACCGCCTCGAACCGGCTGGTCGCCGCGGCGCAGTCACCGCGGCCTTGAGCGGCGAGCCCGTCGTCGTAGGTGTTGCGGCCGAGCACGCCGTACCCGATGTACGCGCCCACCACGGCGACCACCGCGACCGCCCCGATCACCACCGGCCGGCGGTTCGCGACCGGCGGGTGCTTCACCGCGATCCGCCACGCGTCGAGGACGAGGACGAGGACCCAGACCGCCGCCACGGCCCGCCACAACCACGGGTTGGCCGCCGCGTTGGTGGCGAAGGCCAGCACGACGAGCGCGACGGCGAGACCCGCCGCCGTCCAGGCCAGCACGCGCCGGCGCAGGTAGAAGTAGCCGGCGCCGACCCCGGTGAGGTTCAGCAGCACGGCGGCCGCGGTGGACCTCGGCTCGGGCGGCGTCGGCGGGATCCGCAGGATCGGGTCGGTCGGCGTCGGGTCGACCCACTCGACGTGCTCCTCGATCCCGCCCGGCCGCGCCCACGGATTCGCCGCCACGGCGGGAACGGCCGCCGTGAGCTCGACGGCCTGGGCGACGGGTTGTTCAGCGGCAGCCGACTGGACGGCAACCGGCTCAGCAGCAGGCAGCTCAACGGCAACCGGCTCACCAGCAGCCGGTTCGACGGCAGACGGTTCGACGGCAGACGGCTCAACAGCAGGCAGCTCAACGGCAACCGACTCGACAGCAGACGGCTCAACGGCAGCCGGTTCGACCGGATCGGGCCCGACGACCGGCGAGTCGACCGCGGCCGACCCGGGTTCCGCCGGTGCCCCCTGCTCCGGCGGTTCGACCGCCGGTGGCTGTGCCTTCGGTCTGTCCTCGCCCATTTCAATCCCCCCACAACGGTGTCCCGACCCGATCGATAGGGGACCACACCGGGGTCGTCGGGTGCATGGCTTATACGGATCCGTGACCTGTCGGTCCCCTCACCGATCAAGTCCGAAGTGGACGGCGGTGCGCGGCTGGCCGCCGTTCGGGGGCATGACCTCCCTCCTCGCTAACGGTGCACTGGTGAGGCGCGAAGAAGAGGTGATGCGGGTCAACCGGACGGGTCGGGCTCGACGCGTCCGCCACGCGCAACTGTCGAGGGGACGACGATGCGGTACACGACCAGGGTCGAAGGCGGCATCCGCTACATCGACACCGGACCGCGCGGCACCTCCGGAACCGGGTTCCTGCTCATCCACGGGCTGGGCGGATCACTCGAGCAGTGGATACCCGTGATCGGCCTGCTGAGCCCCACCGCACGGGTGATCGCGATCGACGTGCCCGGGTTCGGGCACAGCCGCACGCGGCGCGGCGACTTCGACCTCACCGCCGCGGTCGAGCGGATCTCGGGCGTGCTGGACGCGCTCCACGTCGACCGCTGCGTGGTGGTGTCGCACTCGATCAGCTGCGTGGTCGCCGCGGGGCTCGCCGCGGCCCGGCCGGACGCCGTCCGCAGCCTGGTCCTGGTCAGCGGCGCGTTGTTGCGGGCCTCCGAGATAGCGCAGCGCCCGAGCCGGGCACTGCGGCACCCGAAGCTCGGTCTGGTGGTCCTCACCCAGTTCCTGGCGGGTGTCGTACCGGTGCCGAGGTTCCTGCTCAACGCCCTCGCCTCGTCCGCCCTCCTCCGCACGGTCACGCTGTGGCCGTTCGTGGCCCATCCCGGCCGCATCCCGACCGAGCACCTGGTGGAGGCCCTGACCGGGAGCGGGAGCCTGGCGGTGCTGCGCATCCTGCTGACCGCGAACGCCATCGACTACCACCGGCTCCTCTCCGCCGTCGAACAGCCGGTCACGCTCGTCATCGGTGACCGGGACCGGTTGATCGACGCGGACGACGTCGCCCGACTGCGCGGGATGATGCGGGTGGTCCGGGTGTCGGTGATCCGCGGGTGCGGCCACTGGCCCTGGCTGGAACAACCGTCACAGCTCGCCGCGCGCCTGACGTCCTCGGAGACCTCATGAGCCGGAAGATCACCACTGCGGATCTCGACCCGTTCCAGTTCGCCCTGCTGTACCAGAAGCTCAAGGGCGTGCACACGTGGTGGCTCGCGCTGGGCGGCGTGGTCGTCATCGCGCTGTTGGTGCTGGTCAGCACGATCGAGGGCACGTTCGGCCGAGCCGCCGACTTCCAACCGGCGGCCGACTTCAAGCGCACCGTCGGCATCACGCTCGCGGAGCGGTCGGCGCCGAGCTTCCCGTTCATGCGGGACGTGGTCAGTTGGCTGCTCGCGCTGATCGTCGTGAGCGGCGCG
The DNA here is from genome assembly GCF_006716745.1 of Saccharothrix saharensis. Taxonomy (NCBI): domain Bacteria; kingdom Bacillati; phylum Actinomycetota; class Actinomycetes; order Pseudonocardiales; family Pseudonocardiaceae; genus Saccharothrix; species Saccharothrix saharensis. Next base: position 2,717,990 of record NZ_VFPP01000001.1, read on the forward strand.
GTGCTGCTGCACCGCCACTGGCAGCACCTGTCGGTGTGCCTGTCCCGGCTCACGGCCAACGGCGCCCTCGTCGCGCGTGACGTGCCGAGGTCGACCCGGGTGTCGAAGCTCCTGGGAGTCGACCGGATGATCAGCGGCGTCGCGCCGGACCAGGCGCTGGACACCGTGGTGAGCAAGGTGGTGGAAGCGCTGAAGCGGCGCGGCGTCGGGCTCCTCGTGCTCATGGGCGGCTCGGCGCTGGTGCTCACCATCCTGCTGATCCTCGGCCTGGAGAACAACATGTTCCACGTGCTCGCGCCGACGGGCGCGAACGAGCACGACAAGGCCGAGTGGGTGCGCGAGGCCTACGCCAGCTGGTGGGCGGGCAAGCACCACATCCTCGGCCACATCCTGTACTGGATGCTGGCCTGGTTCGCGATCTTCATCATCCTGTCGTTCCAGGTCGTCGGCGTCATCGCCATCTACCTCCTGGTGGCGTCGCACTTCGTGGTCGAGCCGTCGGCCGACTGGCTCAACCGCGACGGCCGCTACGGCTGGACGCCCCTGGCCACCCTGTACCGGACGGTGGTGTGGGCGAACGCGCTGCTGGGCGTCACGCTCACGATCGTCCTGGCGTCCTTGGGCATCGACAACTACGGGTGGGTCGCGGTCCTGGTGGTCGTCTACATCGCGCTCGTGCCGCTGTTCATCGGCGTGCCGTGGCTGGTCCTGCGGCGAGCGGCGGAGACGGCCCGCGACACCCGCGTCCGGCAGATCTCGGACCTGATGGCGAGCCGCGGCATCGACCCCGACGTGGACATCGAGGCAGCCGCCCCCTACGTCGCCGAGTCCGAGCGGTGCAGAGCGGCCCGGATCCGCCCGCTCCGACTGGGCACGGCGTCGTTCTCGACCTACGCGGTGCTCGCCGTGCTCCCGGTGCTCCTGACCGCCGCGCAGATCTTCCTGCCCCTGACCTTCGGGACACGATGATGGGAGGCTCATGAACGACATCGCCGTGATCAACCCGATCGCGCGTCGCCATCGCGACTACTACGCGGGCCGCGCGGCCGTCCCGTTCGCGGTCCGGACCGCGTCCGGCCGGGTCTACGAAGTGGGGTCCGGCGAGCCGCGGTTCACCTTCGCGGCCACCGACCGGCGGGGTGAGGAAGCGCTGGCCTCGCTCGACCAGTTCCAGATCGGCGTCGCGTACCTGGAGGGGTGGCTCGACGTCGAGGGCGACTTCACGGCGGCGCTGGCGATGCGGGGGTTCTTCCGGGACTTCCACCCCGTGACGTGGATCGGGCGGTACCTGCCGACGCTGCTCGGCGCGGGCACCGCGCACGACCGCAGGGCGATCTCCTCGCACTACGACATCGAGTCGGACTTCTTCCTGACCTTCCTCGACGAGCGGCACCGCTGCTACACGCAGGGTGCCTTCGAGCACGACGACGAATCCCTCGAAGACGCCATGACGCGCAAGATGGACATCGCCCTGGAATCGCTGGACCTGCCCGAGGACGCCCACGTCCTGGAGGTCGGCGGCGGCTGGGGCGCGTTCCTCGAACACGCCGGGCGACGCGGCATCAGGGTCACCGCGCTCACCCTCGCGGTCGAGTCGGAGCGGTACCTCAACGACCTGGTCGAACGGCACGACCTCCCGGTCACCGTGGTGCGCAGGCACTTCCTCGAGTACCGGACCGGGCGGAAGTTCGACGCGATCGTCAACATGGGCGTCACCGAGCACCTGCCCGACTACCGCCGGACCCTCCGCCAGTACGCGGACCTGCTGCGGCCCGGTGGCCGGGTGTACCTGGACGCGTTCGGGATGCGCTCGAAGTACCGGATGTCCACGTTCATGACCCGGTTCGTCTACCCCGGTCGGTCGTCCCCGCTGCTGCTGCCCAAGTACCTGGCCCACGTCGCGCGGTCACCGTTGCAGCTCACCGGGTTGCACGACGAGCGGCACAACTACCACCTCACCTGCCGGGCCTGGGCACGCCGGCTCGACGCGGCGCGCGAGGAGGTCGTGGAACGCTGGGGTCAAGCGCTGTACCGCCGGTTCCGCCTGTTCCTGTGGGCTTCCGCGCTCGGGTTCGACAGCGGCAACCTCCAGGCCTACCGCTGGGGTTTGCGGCTGCCGCCCGGCCGGTGACGCGGATCCGCCGCTACCGGGCGCCGACCCGGTAGCGGTCCCCGCGACGACGTGCGACTGGATCGGGCACAAGCCGCACACCGCCACCAGGTCCACGGCCATGACCCGGTCGGGAAGCCCCGGCGGAGCGTCACCACCTCGGACACCGCGGACCACGGCCCCGCTCTCCCGCACCGCCGCGGCGCACCGGCTGAGCACGCGTCCCATCGCCCTGGTGGTAACAGCCGACCCCCTGGGTCCGCGAGACGACCGGCGGCCCACGTCGGTCGCCGACCAGGACCAGGACCCCGTCCCCGCCTCCCGGACCGGAATCCACGAAGACGGCTGCTGCGCGTCTTGACCTCCGTTCGGCCGTCACGGGCCCGGACACCAGTTCAACCCACACCGGTACCACCGTCGCACGCCGCCGAGGCCGGAGCAGCCGCCGGGGGCGCCCGCTCACCTCGCGTCGAGGACCGTCCCAGCCGCTCGGTCCAACGCCCTCACGACCCAGACGCCGAACTCGACGTCCGCTTCGGCGGCCGCCTTGCGCCAGACCTCGACCCGCGCGCTCGGCACGCTCAACCGGGGCAGCGCGCGCTGCTCGTCATCGGTCGCACTCCCGAGCCCGCCGCGCACCGCCTGCCGCAACCGGCTGCGGGTCCATCCGTGCCGTTCGGCGAGGTCGAGCCAACGGCTCTGGTCGGCCGGGGGCAGGGGCGCGACCTCGGCGTGGTGCTGGAAGCTCAGGTCCTTCCGGCGTCGCGGGTACTCCACCTTGCGGGCGACCCACGCGTAGTTGCGCAGGGTCTGGTAGTCCAGCCCGACCAGGTCGATCGCCTGCCGGTAGCGGTCGCGGTACTTCTCCTTGCCGTAGACGAGCCAGTCGCCCAGGTACCAGGCGGAGGAGTTGGCGATGCGGGCGACCCGGAGCCCCGCCTGCTGCCAGGCGTCGAACGTCAGGTCGCGGGGGAAGGCGAGCCCGCTGACGGTGGCCAGCACCCCGGTCCTGTTCGCCTGATCGGCGTCGACCGCGGTGACCGGTTGTGATCGTGCAACGGTCGGCTCGCGTCGGGCGTGGTGCGCCACTGTCACTGCGATCGCTCCCCTCGGCCTGTCCCCGGTCGCGGACGGCTTCGCCGCCGGCCGGCGGAACAAGTCTCGGCCGCGCCACCCCCCGTATCGCCAGGGGGTGGCCACGCAGTTCTCGGGTCAGGGGGTCGCCCGCCACCCCCTGATCACGACGAGAGCGCCGTCTTCCGCGAATCGGGTGGACGTGGTTCCGCGTTGCGGGCACGATCATGGGCTGGTCACGGCCCGGAGTGCGTCGATCACCACCGGTGAGCCGCGTTGGACGGGGCGCGGACCGACGCGGACGATGTGATCGGTTGGGGGGCGGCGAGTGACGACGGGTCGAGGTGGGTATCCGCAGGGGGAAGCGACGGCGCTGATCGGGCGGGACGCGCTGATCGCGGACGTGGTGGCCTTCATCGAGGGGCAGGGCCACAAGAGGGTCCTGACGCTGCTGGGCCCGGGCGGTGTGGGCAAGACCAGCCTGGCCGAGGAGGCCGCGCGGCGCGTGCGGGATGACCCGGCGGTGGGCGGCGCGGCGCGGCGTGACGTCGCCCTCGCCTACCTGGCCGAGCTGAAGGCACCCGACGAGGACCGGCTGCACCACCTCGTCCTGCGGGCGTTGGAGATCACCGACCAGGGCGTCGACCGGCCGCTGCCGGTGATCGTGGACCACCTGCGCCGGCGTGAGCAGGCGGGCCGCCGGACGCTGCTGGTGCTGGACAACTGCGACCACCTGCTCGACGACGTCGTGGACCTCGTCGAACGGCTGCTCGACGAGCTGCCCGACCTGCGGGTGCTGCTGACCAGCCGGGAAACGCTGGAACTGGCCAAGGAGCTGGTGGTCGCGGTGCCGCCGCTGGCGCTGGAGCCCTCCGAGTGCACCGGTGGTGCCGACTACCGGGACCAGTCGGACGGGCCGCTCAGCGACGCCGAGCGACTGCTGGTGCAGTGCCTCAACGACCGGGGCATGCGGCTGACCCCGGACGACGACTGGGAAACTCTGCGCCGGTTGGTGGCGTGGACCGACGGCATCCCCCTGGTGCTGATCTTCGTCGCGGTTCGGCTGCTGGGCGGCATGGCCCCGCGCGAGGTGCTGGAGCGCCTGGACAAGGGCAGGTTGCTGCACGCGCGGGCCGGTGGCCGCCGCAGCCGCCGGCAGGGGCTCAAGACGCACCACCCGTCGCTGACCGCGATGATGGACGACAGCTGGCGCTCGTTGACCCCTCAGCAGGCCGCCCTGGCCGCTCGCATCAGCGTGTTCGCCGACGGCTTCACGGTCGGCGACGTCGAGGCGGTGTGCGCCGACCCGGAGGTCGTCCCGAACGGTGACGAGCCCGGCGGTGCCGTGCGCGTGCACCGCGCGGAGGTCGCCGACCTGGTCAACGACCTGATCCAGAAGTCGCTGATCAAGCGGCACGGTCCGGGCAAGCTCGGCCAGCTCAACCCGGTGCGCGAGTACGCCGAGGCGCGCCTGGTCGACCGCGGCGAACCGGAGTCGGTGCGCACCCGCCACGCCCGGCACTTCCGCGACCTGGCCAAGCACTACGCCGACACCTGGTACGGACCGCGGGAGGTCGAGCTGCTGCGGCGGGCGAACGACCAGATCGCCAACTTCCTCGCCGCGATGGACTGGTGCGCCGAGACCGCGAGCGACCAGGCCCGCACCGGCCTCGAGATCGTCTTCCACCTGGCCAGGTTGCGCCTGCCGTTCTTCTTCGCGCGGCTGGGCGAGTGGTGCGACCGGTTCGCCGGGTTCCTCGACCTCGTGCCGGTCGAACCCACGCCCGAGCGCATCGGTTCCTCGGCGTTGCTGGGCTGGATCAAGCTGTGCCAGGGGCTGCCCGAGCAGGCCGAGATCCACCTGCGCCACTGCCGCGAGCTGGTGGCGATGACCGACACGCCCGCCGACGACGTCGCCCCGGTGGTGTTCCTGGAAGGCGCCTGGCTGATGGAGGGCACGGGCACGCCCGACTGCATCCAGGTCCTCGGGCGCGCGGTGGACCTGTTCGCGCGGTCGGGCCCGGAGTTCGACGGCGACCGGGGCAACTCCCTGCTGATGTGGGCGCTGGGCGCCGGGTTCTGGGGCGACGACGCCACCGGGACCCGCATCGCGCAGCGCTGCCTGGACGACGCCCGGGCCGCCGGAGCCGAGTGGGCGATCAGCTGGGCGCAGTGGGCCAGGGGCTTGGCGCCGTTGATGCACGGGCGCCCGGTGGAGGCCGTCCAGTGGTTCCGCGCCGGTCTGGAGACGCAGATCGACCTGCGCGAGCGGTGGGGCTCGACCTGGGGCAGCGAGGCGTGCTTCTGGGCGCTGGCCGCCATCGCCGGGCGGCTGGAGGCGGGCAACGCCGAGACCGGCGCCCGTGAGGTGGCCGAAGCCGCCGCGATCCTGATGGGCGGCGCGCTGGCCATCCAGCGCGACACCCACGTCAACGTGATCGGCCTGGTCCCGTTCCGCCGGGAACGCGACCGCGCCCACGCCACCCTGGAACGGGTGCTGGGCCGGGATCGCTTCCGGGAGTGCTTCGACAAGGGCGCGGCCATGCCCGCCGTCGAGGTGCACCACCTGGCGCTCACCGCGCACATCGTCGCGGGCGACACGCTGAGACGACGCGAGGAGCGTTACGCCAACGCCTCCTGGAGCACGTTGACGCCGCGGCAGCGGAAGATCGCGGACCTGGTGTCCCAGGGGCTGACCAACCAGCAGGTCGCCGGGAAGGTGCACAGCTCGCGCGGTGCCGTCGAACAGCAGTTGACCGTCATCTACCGCACCCTGGGCGTCACCGACCGCACCGCCCTGACCGACTGGATCGAGCGGATGCACGACGGCGCGTCCACGCCGGCGACCGCGGGGTCGGACGGGCGGTCACCCGGCCGGTGACGCCACGAGGCCGTCGTCCACCGTCCACCGCACGGGCAAGGCGGTCAGGCCGCGCAGCACGCCGAAGGTGCGTCGGGGCACGAAGCCGGGCTCGACCGCGAAGTCGCCGAGGGCGTCCAGCAGCTCGTCGAGGACCACGCGGACCTGCAACCGGGCCAGGTGCTTGCCCAGGCAGTGGTGCGCCCCCGCGCCCCACCCGAGGTGCCGGGTGGGATGGGGGCGGTCGAGGCGGAACCGGTCCCCGTCCTCGAACACCGCCCGGTCGCGGTTCGCGCTGCCCCACAGCAGCAACAACCGGTCCCCCGCCTGGAGGTCCGCACCGGCCAACCGGGTGCCGTGGCGCACGGTGCGCCCGGTGGCCGCGACCGCCGACTCGTGCCGGACGCTCTCCTCCACCACCGCGCCCAGCAACGACCGGTCGGCCGTCACCCGAGCCCGCAGGCTCGCGTCGGAAGCCAGCACGTAGGCCGTGTTGGCGATCGTGTCGGACGCGGTCAAGGTGCCCGCCGCGAGCATCAGGAACCCGTGCTTGAGCAGTTCGTCGTCGGTCGCCGGCACCCCGTCCACGGCGGCGTTGACCACCGCGCCGAACACGTCGCGCACCGGCGCGCCGCGCCGCTCGCGCACCAACCCGGCCAGCACCTCGGCCAACCGCCCGCCCGCCGCACCCGCCTGCTCGGCGTCGGCGGCACCGAACAGCTGCCGGGTCAACGCCGCGATCTCCGCGCGGCGGACCTCCGGCACACCCAGCAGCGTCACGGTGACCAAAGACGACACGACCGCCGCGAAGTCGGCCACGAGGTCCGCGCGCCCGCGCGGCGCCAGCCCGTCCAGCACCTCGCGGGCCAGGCGCCGGACGGCGGGCTCGAGACCGGCCGCCGCGGCCGGGGTGAAGAACGGCTGCATCGCGCGCCGCCAGACGGTGTGGGCGGGCCGGTCCGACTCGAACAGCGGCGCCGTCACCCTGTTCAACGCCGGCAGCACCATCGTGGCGCCCAACCCCTCGACCGCCGAGGAGAACGTGTCGTCGGCCTTGGCCACCGCGTCGATCTCCCGGGCCCTCGTCACCACGAAGAAGCCGCCGTAGGCCTCGCTGCGCGCCACCGGGCACGCCTCGCGCAGCTCGGCGGTCCGCTCGTGGATCACCTCACCGACTCCCGGCGCCAAGTGGTCGAACGCCTCCGCCCAGGGTGGAACGCGGCCGGGTTCGCCCGCGGGAGGGTCCCCTTGCAGCACGCTCTCGTACACCACCACGCCCCTGACCGCTCAACGCCGATACCGCGACCACCCGTGCCCACAGCCCGGCAGACAACCAGGTGCCCACCACCGGAGGAACCCCCTGATACCCGTGTCGCTCGACCAGGGGGGTGGGCGGCGGACCAGGGGGTCGGCATCCCCACGATAACCGGACAAGCGTCCGACGTGCCCCACCAGGTCCGATCGGGCGACACCGGACGGCCCGGGCGCGGTACGCGGTTACGCTGCTCTCCCGGCGGTCGCCACGACGGGTGCCGGTGCGCCGGTGGCTCGGCCGGCGCGGGTCCGGCGATCGGAGCAGCGGTGGTGGACCGGGACGGACGGCCGCTGGCCGACGCCATTCGCGCCGGATTCGGCGGCGAGCTGCTGGAGCCGGACGACGCCGGGTACGACCGGGCGCGCGTGGTGTGGAACGCCGTGGCGGACCGGCGTCCCGCGGTGATCGCCCGCTGCCGCGGGGTGGCCGACGTCCTGCACGCGCTGGCGGTGGCGCGGGAGTTCGGTGTCGAGGTCGCGGTGCGCGGCGGTGGCCACGACGTGGCGGGCAACGGCGTGAGCGAGGGCGGCGTCGTGCTCGACCTGTCGCCGATGAAGGGCGTCCGGGTCGATCCCGTGCGGCGCGTCGCCCGCGCCCAGGCCGGGCTCACCTGGGCCGAGCTCGACCGGGAGACGCAGGCGTTCGGCTTGGCCACGACCGGTGGGCAGTGCTCCGGCACGGGGGTCGCCGGCGTCACCCTCGGCGGCGGCATGGGTTGGCTCATGCGCAAGCACGGGCTCACCGTCGACAACCTGCTCTCCGTCGACGTCGTGACGCCCGACGGACGGCTGCTCACCGCGAGCGAACACGACAACAGCGAGCTGTTCTGGGGCCTGCGCGGAGGCGGCGGCAACTTCGGCGTCGCCACCGAGTTCGAGTTCCGCCTGCACCCGGTCCGCGAGGTCACGGCCGGACTGCTGGTCCATCCCGGCGACCGGCTGGCCGACGTCCTCGCCTTCTACCGCGACTACGCCGCGACCGAACCCGACTCCGTCACCTCGACCGTCATCGCCCTGACCGCGCCGGTGATGGCCGGCCTGCCCGAATCACTGCACGGCAAGCCGGCGGTCGCCATCGGCGTGTGCCACAGCGGTCCACCCGAGGACGCCGAACAGGCCCTGCGCCCGCTGCGCGAGTTCGGCCCACCGGCGGCCGACCTCATCGCGCAGATGCCCTACACGACGCTGCAGAGCATGTTCGACGGCATGCCCGCCGGCGACTACGGCTACCGCCAGAGCATCCGCTCCGGCTACCTCACCGAGCTGACCGACGACGCCATCGCCGCCCTGGTCCACCACGCCGGCACCGCCGTGTCGCCCCTGTGCCTGGTCGAACTGCTGCACCTCGAAGGCGCCGTCGCCCGGGTGCCGGAGGACGGCACCGCGTTCCCCGGCCGCGACGCGCGCTTCTTCTGCATGTTCCAGTCCACCTGGAGCGACCCCGCCGACACCGCCCACACCGCCTGGACCCGGGCAGCCTGGAACGCCTTCGCCCACTTCACCGACGGCCGCACCCACCCGAACTTCCTCGACGCCGACGAACCCGCCCACCGCGTCACCGACGCCTACGGCCCACCCAAGACCGCCCGCCTGGCCGCGCTCAAGCGCCGGTACGACCCCACCAACTTCCTCCACCTGAACAAGAACATCCGCCCGTAGCACCGGGCTTCACGTGTTGTGGACACGAAGGACGGCACGCACGGGCAACTCCTTGTCCTCGTGCCGCACCCCGATCACCACCGAGGGGCGGCCGGCCCGCCAGTCGACCTGGTGGTCGGCCCCGAACCCGTCGTCGAACTCCGACTGGACGGCCTCGCCGCCTCGCCACTCGCCACCGGCACGCGCGCCGGACAGCGCCCCCAGCCGGTCCACCCGGTCACGAGCCCGCCCGAGCGCCCGGTCGAGATCCTCGTAACCGTCGGGCTCGATCGATCACCCTCCGGGCCGCGTGCACCGACGATCGTCCGATCAGCCGCCACTCGACCACCCGATCCGGACTGACCACTGTGGACCGTTCGAGGGGCCGCGCCGGGCAGCACCCCGTCGGCCCGGCCACGTGCGGTGACGTGGCCGCGCCAGGCCTTCCCGATCGAGTGGAGTAGCGGTTCACCCCGTACTGGCGCAGGTGCGATTCGGAGACCCTCACGAGTGGGCGCGACGCGTGCCCGACCGTCTCCGAGGAGGGGAACATGGGAGTCACATCCAGTACTCGCCGGATGCTCGCGAGGTGCGGTGCCGTCGTCACGGCGGCGTTCCTGGCGGCCTCGGTCCCACCGGCGGCGGGGGCGGCGCCGGGTGGACCGACCGGTCCGCTCGCGCCCAGGATGGAGCAGCTGCTGGCCGAGCACCCCGGTGGTGTCCAGGTCAGTGACAACGCGCTGGCGTGGGACCGCGGCCGGGTCGTGCTCGTCATGCCCTCGCCCGGTGAGGCGGTGGCGCCCAGGGGCCTGGGGCGCAACCCCCGGGGTCGGCAGGTCCGGTCGATGGGCTTGGCGGACCTCGCCGACCCGTCCGGGACGAGGGACGTGCACGGCTGCCCCTCCGGGGCGACGAAGAAGGACAACTACTGCTTCTACGGCGACCGCGACTTCGGCGGTGACCGGTGGCAGTTCGCCGAAACGTGCGCCGACCAGGCCGGCGACTGGGGCTTCTCGCGCAAGACGTCGAGCTGGGTCAACACCGACACCGACAAGACCATCGTCGCGTACGACGGCAACACCCGGTTGTGGGACGAGCCGGAGAACAGCGTCTCCAAGTACGTCGGCGCCACCAACAACGACAGGCTGACGCGGTGGGACTGCCGGGGCCAATAGCGCGACCCGCAGCGGAGTGCGGTGCCGCGCTCCGGTCGGCATCGATGTCCGACCGGAGCGCGGCACCGCCGGCCAGATCCCGCCGGGTGTGCGCAGGCGCGGTCCGCGCCCGGCGGGTCGGTATCAGACCGCGATCGGTCCGAAGATCCAGTTCCCCCTGGCGTCCTCCTCCGCGCTGCGGAAGAACTGCTCGTTGGCGGCGTGCAGTTCGGCGCGCTCGAGCGAGCCGTTGCCGTCCAGGTCGAGCTTGTCGAACGCGGCGTTGCCCGCCTCCTCGGACAGGCGGAAGGCGCTGGCCGCCATGCGCACGTACTCGGTCCTGGTGATCCGACCGTCGCCGTCGACGTCCATCAGGTCGTAGAAGGCGTCGGCGACCGGTGCGATGTGGGTGCGGTAGCCCTCCTCCGACGTGGTCACGAACCGGTCCATGCCCGAGGAGTACTCGGCCACGTCGACGCGGTCGTCACCGTCGGTGTCCATCGGACGGGTGACCGTCTCCCACAACCGGTCGTAGCGGCTCCGGAGGAGTTCGCTCTCGGGCGAGCCCGGCGCGTACCCGAAAGCGGTGACGAGCCGGTCGGCGGACGCCGTGTAATCCATCCTGTCGATCGTGCCGTCGTCGTCCACGTCCAGCAGGGCGAAGAGGTGTGCGAGTTTTCGCTTCAGCAGTTCGTTGAGCATGGCATGCGACCCTTTCCCGAAGGTGCATTACTCTGACGACGTGAACGCTAGTGTCCACCACGCGACCACGCGAAGGTTGCTGGATGGCTAATCATGTGGTAGACGGCGCGAACGGATTCGTCGCCTCCCATCTCATCGGCGCGCTCGTGGCGCGCGGCGACTCGGTGATCGCTTTGGCGCGGGCCAGTGAGGAGGTGGTCCGCAGGAAGGTCTCCGACGCCTTGGCCACGCTGCACCTGAACCCCGACCTGGCGAAGAAGGTGCAGTTCAGGACGTTCTCGCTGGGCGATCCCGCGCTGGGCACGGCGGCGCCCGACGTGTTCGCCGAGCCTTGCACCTACTGGCACAGCGCAGCCCTGATCACGTTCTTCCCGCGGCGCGAGGCCGAGTTGCACGCCGTCAACGTGGTCGGTTCGGCCAACGCCGTCACCGCGTTCACCAGGCACGCGAAACCCGGGTCGCGTTACGTCCACGTCAGCACGGCTTACCAAAATGGAACCACGCACAGTAGAACGTTGGAGCAATGGCCTGAATACGGTCACCCGTCCGAGTTCAGGAATGACTACGAGCACTCCAAAAGAGCGGCCGAAGTCGCCCTCTCGCAGACCGGGTTAGCACGAAAGAGTGTCGTTTTGGTCACCCGGTTGGGCGTCATGGTCGGTCATTCCGGAACCGGTCGGGCGTTGTCCGACCTCGGGCTCTACGACTTCCTCCGGGTGATCGCGCTGTTCGCGAGGCGCACCCCCGGCGAACGCGTCCGCTTCGTGTGCCACCCGGGGGCGGCGCTGCACCTGACCCCCGTGGACGGCACGGTGGACCGGATGCTGGCGCTGGCGGACGGCCCGCTCGACCGGCCGGTCCGGCACCTCGTGCCCGCCGTCGCCGTGCCGGTGACCGACCTGTTCGCCGCGATCTCCGCCCACCTGCCCGTCGAGCTGGTCCCCGTCACCGCCGAGGACGTCGAGGCCGAGCCCTTCACCAGGTTCGAGGCGATCGTCAACATGCGGTGCAAGTTCACCTCGCCCTACCTGCGCCACGAGTACGAGTTCGAGTCCCGCGCAGACGCCCAGCCGCCACCCGTCACACCCCGGATCCTCGACCTGCTCATCTCCTGGTACGTGCGTGAAGGGCTGCCCGAATGACGGACTTCGTCACCCGCTTCCGCGCCCACCCGCGCCCCGACCGGAAGGTCACCTACCTCTCCGACGGGCGTCCGGCGACCGAACTGACCCACCTGGAACTCGACCGGAGGGCCAGGGCCGTGGCGGCCTGGCTGACCGGATCGGCACCGGAGGGCGCGCCGGTGCTGCTGCTCTACCCCGCCGGGCTGGACTTCCTGGTGGCGTTCCTCGGCTGCCTCTACGCGCGCGTCGTGGCGGTGCCCGCGCCCCTGCCCCTGTCGGGCGCCTCGCGGGCGGACCGGGTGGACCGCCTGCTCGCGGACTCGGGTGCGCGGATGGTGCTCACCGACGAGGCGCACGTGGCCGCGCTGGGCGACCTGTCGGCGCGGACCTTCGAGGAGACCGCCGTGCCCGACGCCGGGGAGCCACCGCGGGCGCCGGACCCGGACACCGTCGCCTACCTCCAGTACACCTCCGGGTCGACCAGCGTGCCGCGCGGCGTCGAGGTCACCCACGGCAACCTGACGCACAACCTGGAGGTGTTCGGGAGGGTCAGCGGCGAGGTCCCCGTCCGGCGCATCGGCGGTTGGCTGCCGCACCACCACGACATGGGACTCGTCGGGCTCCAGTTGCAGGCGCTGCACGCGGGAGCCGACCTGGTCCTGCTCTCCCCGGAGTCGGTGGTCGCCCGCCCGATCCGCTGGCTGCGCGCGATCAGCGACCACCGGGTGGACTGGACCGTGGCCCCCGACTTCGGCTACGCGTGGGCGACCCGCCGGATCGGCGACGAGGACCTCGCCGGACTCGACCTGTCCTGCCTGACGATGGCGGTCAGCGGAGCCGAGCCGATCCGGATCGCCACGCTCGACGCGTTCGCCGACCGGTTCGCGCCGGTCGGGTTCCGGCGCACCGCGCTCAACCCGGGCTACGGGCTCGCCGAATCGACTTTGGTGGTCACCTGCACGTCACGGGGCCGCGGGCCGACCGTCCGCGCGTTCGCCCCGGCGCCCCTGGCCACCGGCCGGGCCGTGCCCACGTCGGACGCCGGTGGTGTGCCGCTGGTCGGGTGCGGCGAGCCGGGCGACATGGCGGTGCGGATCGTCGACCCGGTCACCGGCTCCGAGGTGGACGACGGCACGATCGGCGAGATCCGGGTGGCCGGCCCCAGCCTGGCCGCGGGCTACCACGGCGACCCCGCCGCGACGCGCGCCACGTTCGTCACCGGCCCCGACGGCCGGTGGCTGCGGACCGGCGATCTGGGATTCCTCCTCGACAACCAGCTCTACGTCACCGGACGGCTGAAGGAGATCATCATCATCCGCGGCCGCAACCTCTACCCGCAGGACGTCGAGCACGCCGCACGGGAGGCGCATCCCGACGCGGGCCGAGGCGCCGCCTTCGGTGTGCGGGACGAGGAATCCGGCGAGCACGTCGTGCTGGTGCAGGAGCTGCGCCGCGCCTCCCGACCCGACCCGGCCGATTTCGCGCAGGTCGTGCTCGACGCCGTCACCAAGCAGTTCGGCGTGCCCGTGAGCATCGCGGTCGTCCGCCCGAACACCATCCGCCACACCACGAGCGGCAAGGTGCGCCGAGGGCACATGCGTGAGCTGTTCCTCTCCGGCGGACTGCCGATCCTGCACCGCGCGCTGTCCCCCGCGGTCGCCGCCACCGTCGCCGCTCCGGAGGAGAGCCATGTCTGACGACACGTTGCGGGCCTGGCTCGTCGACACAGTGGCGGGCTACCTCAAGCTGCCGCCGTCCCAGGTCGGCACCGACGTGACCCTGCGCTCCCTCGGCCTCGACTCCGTGCACGCCATGGCGTTGTGCGTCGACATCGAGGATCGCTGGGGCGTCCTCGTGGAACCCACACTCGCCTGGGACTTCCCCACCATCGACACCATCGTGACCCACCTCGCCCCGCTGACGAGCGGCGAGTGAGCCGCGGGACCCGGTGCCTCGAAGCGCTCGCGGGCACGAGGGCCCTGACCTCGACCACCTGATCCGGATCCCCAACAGCGCGGTGGCTTCGGCGGTGCGCTCGGTGTCGGGTCGTCGAGGTGGTGCAGGAGCCCGGGTGAGGACCTCGCGGGCCGATCGAGCCCCGGCGCTACCTTTGCGGTCCTGTCGTGGAGTGGAAGGGGTCGCGGATGCGGGTGTCCGTGCTGACCGCCGGGTCCAGGGGTGACGTCGAGCCGTTCCTCGCACTGGGCGGGCGGTTGCGCGCGGTCGGGCACGGTGTGCGGTTGGTGACGCACCGCGAGTTCGAGCTCGCCGTGCGTGCCGCGGGGCTCGACTTCGCCGAGCTGCCCGGCGACCCCAAGGCCACCCTCGCCGGGCCCGAGGGGCAGGCGCTGCTGGCCGCGCGGAGCCCGGTCACGCTGGTCCGGCGGCTGCGCGAGGTGGTCGGACCGGAGCTGCGCGGGTCGCTGACGGCGGCGATCGAGGCGTGCCGCGACGCCGACCTGGTCGTCCACTCCACGCTGGTGGCGTTCGGGCCGACCGTGGCCGAGCACCTGGGCGTGCCCGTCGTGGCCGCCCACCTGTCCCCCAACACGCCGACCGGGGCGTTCCCGATGACGGCCCTGCCCAAGCCGGTGCCCGCCGTCCTCAACCGCGCCACCTGGAGGTTCTCCGAAGCCCTGCTGTGGCGCGCCTTCCGCCCGCTGCTGAACGACCAGCGCGCCGACCTCGGCCTCCCGCCGTTGCCGCGCCGCACCCCGCCGCCGCGCGACCGAGCTCCCCGCCTGTACGGCTTCAGCCCTTCCGTGGTCCCACCCCCACGGGACTGGACGCCGACCGACCACGTCACCGGCTACTGGTCCAGGGATGCCGACACCGCTCTGCCGCCCGCCCTGACCGACTTCCTGGACGCCGGCGAACCCCCGGTGTACCTGGGCTTCGGCAGCATGCCCGATCCGGACCCGTCCGCCGCTACCGAGCTGCTGCTCACCGCAGCCCGCCGGGTCGGCAGGCGAGCCGTGCTGCTGTCGGGCTGGAGCGGTTTGCGCCTGTCCGACACGAGCGACGACGTGCTGGTCGTCGACGACGTCCCGCACCGCGCGCTGTTCCCGCGCTGCGCCGCCGCCGTCCACCACGGCGGCGCGGGCACCACGGCCGCGGCGGTGCTGGCCGGCATCCCGTCGGTGGTCGTGCCGTTCTTCGCCGACCAGTTCTTCTGGGGCCGCCGCGTCACCGAACTGGAGGTCGGCGCCACCACCCCGGCCCGGGACCGCGTGACGGCCGACGCCCTCGCCGACGCCCTGCGCGCCGCCCTGTCCCGCGCCCGACCGGCTCGTGCCCTGGGCGACCGCGTGGCGGCCGAGGACGGCCCGGGCGCGGCGGTCACCGTGCTGGAACGCCTGATCCAACCGGCGCCGTCGGACATCCCCAAGCGGTAGCGGGGATGAAGTGAACCGAGGGGGTGCGGCCACCGGCCGCACCCCCTCGCCGTCCCACCGAACCGCGGGCGGTCCGGACCTCAGGGGCGGACGCCGATCCCGTCGACCACGGCCGTCGTCACCGAACCGGACCCCACGACGGTCCCGGCCGGCAGGGTCCCGTCCGACTCGGTCAGCACGCGGCGGTCGCCGATGAACTCGCCGGTGGCCGGGTCGACGATGACCTCCTGGCGGTCGTCGCCGTCGGTCACGGCCAGCGCGACGCCCCGCCTGCCGTCGAGGTTGGCCGACTGGTCGACCACCTCCAGGCCGGGCAGCAGCGCCAGCGCCCGGAACAGCGCGGCCCGCAGGTCGGCGGGCACCTTGCCGCTGCGCAGCAGGTCGGAGGCGAGGACCAGCGCCTCCTGGTGGTCGCTGGACCCGCGTCCCCGACCGTCCGCCAGCAGGCGCTCCAGCAGCGCCTCCGGCGCGCGGGGCAGGCCGGCCAGGAACCGGGCGTTGGGCTGCTGCCACGTCCCCGGGTCCTCCTGGCACTGCCGGTCGCACCGGCCGCGGACCTCGTTCTGCTGCGCGGGCCGCAGGTCCACCCCGGCGCTGCGCGCCTGCTCCTCGGTGCCGACCAGCCAGTCCCGCCGACCGGTGTCCCGGGGACGGACCAGGTACTCCTCGCCCTCGACCGCGGGCAGCCACACCTCCAGGACCTCCTCGCCCAGCCACCGGAAGTCCTGCCCGCCCTGCCGGGCCTGCACCGCGGACCGGCCGCGGCTGATCGCGTACCGGTACTGGCCGGGGCCCAGCACCGGGTCCGTCGTCGTGATGGCCTCCGCCGCCCTGGTCAACGCCTGAGCCGCCTCGGCGGTCGCGGGCGTCGGACCACCCAGCGCCACCTGGGCCAGCACCCCGCCCGCGGCCAGCGCGGCGATGCCCGCGGCGGCACCCCACCACCGCCGCGCCGGCCTGCCCGCCGGCCGTCCGGCCGCCGTGAGCGCCAGCACCTTCTCCCGGTTGACGGCGAAGCTCTCATCGGTCATCCGAGCCGTGTCGCCCCGCACGTCCCGCACGACGCGGTCCATCTCGTCCTCACGCACCGCGCGCCTCCTCGGTCCTCAGCTTCGTCCTGGCCCTGTGCAGGCGCGTCCGCACCGTCTGCTCCTTGATGCCGAGCACCTCCGCGATCTCCACCGCGGTCAGCTCGGCCCACGCCACGAGCAGCAGCACGTCGCGCTCCTCGGCGCGCAGCCCCGCGATGGCCTCGGCCATCCGCCGGGCGCGCACGTCCGCGTCCACGCTCTCCGCGACCCGGTGGTCGACCTCGTCCTGGGTGGACCGGCGGCCACCGTCCCGCGCCCAGGCCCGCAGCCGGGTCTCCTCGGAGCGGTGGTGCCGCCGCAGCAGGTTGGTGGCTATCCCGTACAGCCACGCCTTGGGCCCGGCGCGGGTCGGGTCGAACCCCGCCCGCTGCTCCCAGGCGACCAGGAACACGTCGGCCACGAGGTCGTCGGCCACGGCCGTCCCGGCCCGCCGGGCCAGGTAGTGGTGCAGCGGGCGAGCGTGGGCGTCGTACCAGGCAGCCAGCGCTTCCGGCCCGTCCAGCCGTTCCACCGGGGGACTCCTCCTGCGCGTCACTGGGACGCTGTCGGTTCGCACGGAACTGATTGCCGCTCGCCGCCGCGAGCGTTCCCGCGCTGCCCGTCCTCGATCCCGTACCCGAGCCCGGTCAGCTGCCCGCCGCCGTTGCCGCTCCACGACCGCGCCGGGCAGCCGACCCGGCGGGCTTGGGCGGCGGCCGTGGTGGCGTCCTCGTCGAAGAACGTGATCATCCGCGATCCGTCGTTCTCCGGCTGGGCCGATGACGCCGGCAACGCGGAGTCCGGCTCGCGGCGAAGATCCCGATCTGATCGGCCCCCGGCGACAACCAGTTGAGCGGCAGCCGAGCACGACCCTGTTGCGGTCGCCTCTCAGCCCGGAGTCGATCACCCGAGGTCGGACATCGCCGGGGAACACCATGCGAGTCGGCTACCCCCGCAGGTTGCGAACGGTGTCGGTCGGCACCTACGCCTACACCGCTGCACTGGTCACCGCGAACCTGCGGTGGGGCACGAACGCGACGGCGTACCGGTTCTTCGAGAACGGCGTGCTCGTGGCGGAGGGGGCCGCTCACGGTCGCGACCCCCCGGGCCGAGCTACCCGTTACCGGCAAACCTGCGGGCTCCTCCCTCTACCGCGCCGAGTTCGTCAACGCCGCGGGCGTGAGCACGAGCGGCGACGTCCGGGTGGACGTCGGGCCGTAGCGACCAGGACCGTGCCTCCCGTGCGGCTTCCCGCGCGAGGCGCGGTCCGTGATCAGCAGGTGCTCGGGTGCTGTCGACCATGGTGATGTTGCGGATCCCCGAGTTGCCCGCGATGTCCGCGGCCACGCCGGGCGGCTGCGCTGTAGGTGGGCGATGCCGATCCTCACGCCACCAACCCGATCCCCGGCCCGCTCGCGTCGGCGCCGAGCTGGACCAGGGCAAGACGTTCGTCGCTCACCCCCGCGGCGTTGCCCCCGCGTGCGGTTGATCATCGCCGACGGCAAGGGGCGTGGTCGTGCGGTCCGCTGCGCCGCCACTCGCATCACCGACCTGGCCCGAGCCGTTCTCGCCCTTCATCCCGTGGCTGGTTGAGGTCGGAGAGTGCTCAGGGAGGCGCCACCGGGTTTGCGGCGTTCCAGCAGCCAGTCCGTGAGCAGCAGGAGGAGCAAGGGGCTGAGCCAGACCCCGATGCTCGCGGCGCTGTGCCGCATCAGTTCTTCGCTGCCGCCGAAGGTGGTGTCCACCCGGGGCATGAGCACGATCGTGGCCACCACGTTGACGACCCGGCTCAGGACGATCGACATGGTGAGCGCGAAGCTGCGTGACATCCACTTGCGGTGTTCGCCGTAGCGGCGCCGGCGGGCCATCCGCAGCGCGGCGATCGTGACCGCGAGCCACAGCGCCGAGCCCACGAGGTTGGCCACCCGCACGGAGGGACCGGCCGCGGTGTGCCAGCCGATGTACAGGCCGAGCAGCCCGGCGGGCAGCACCCCGCCGAAGACGTAGACCCGGCCGGTGATCCGGTGCCCCCGCCGGTGTCGCGCGCGGAACGCGGGCCAGATCTGGAAGCAGGCAGTCGCCATCGCGACGCTGCCGAAGAGGACGTGCGCGACGAGCAACGGGTAGTAGAGGTCGTTGCCCTCCGGCGGTCGCAGGCGGGAGAGGGACGGGTCGAAGGTCAGGTAGGGCGGCACCGAGAAGGCCAGGAACGCCGCGACCACCATCAGCAGCGGCACGATCCAGGGGCGGCGCCACCAAGCTCGGGTGCAGCGAGGCGGAGCCGCCGGAGGTGTGTTCGTCGTGTGGGTCATGGCGATCCGATCGTGGTGAGGGGAGCGAAACTACGTACACCATACATAATAGTGTGCGGCATACATAGTTTTAGAATGGCGGAGGCACACGGACGGGATGGCACATGGCGACACGTGACAGCAAGGGCCCTGACCTGCAACGCAGCCTCACGCTGCTGTGGTCGGGACACTCCCGGGGACAGCGCGGACCCCGGCCGAAGCTCACCGTGGCGCAGATCGCCGACGCCGCCATCCGGATCGCGGACGCCGACGGCCTGGAGGCGCTGTCGATGCAGCGGATCGCCGCCGAGATCGGCTACTCGACGATGTCCATCTACAACCACATCCCGAGCAAGGACCTGCTGCTGGAGGTCGTGACCGACATCGCTGCCGGGCGACCACCCGAACTCGACAGCACGAGGGGCTTCCGGCACGCGGTCCGGCAGTGGGTCGGCGCGCTGTGGGCCGGCTTCCAGGCCCGCCCCTGGCTACTGCGGGTCCCGCTCGACCACGCACCGATCGGGCCCAACCAGCTCGCATGGCTCGACCGCCTGCTGCGCCCCTTGCTGACGGCCGGCCTGGCGGGTGGCGAGGCGAGGGCGGCGGCCCTGCACCTGACCGCGGTCGTGCGCGGCACAGCCCAGATCAGCATGGACATGACCGGTGCGCACAAGACCGCCGGAGGGTCGCCGCACAACGAAGCCGAACTGGCGCACGCACTCGCCGAGCTCATCGACCCGACCGGCTACCCCGCGCTGGCAGCGGTCCACGCCGCCGAGACCGCCGGCGACCACGCCGGACCCGAGCGGTTCGACGGGGACGCGCTGCCCGTCGAACTCAGCTTCGGGGTGGACCGGTTCCTGGACGGCGTCGAGGCCTGGGCAGCGGCGGAGGCTCGCCGTGCCGGGAGCAGCTGAGCGACCCGCATTCTCGTACCGGCCCTTCGACCGGCGGGCGGACGGGACGACGGCTCCCAGAGCTCCACGCGGCGGCGCGCCGACTTCCCGGCCACCGCACGACCATCGATCGGTGACGCCGCCGGGCACCCCGCTCGCCCGGCACCGCAGGTTCGTGGCCCGCAAGTGGGACCACTCCGCACGTCGACGCACCGGGCGCGCTGACCCGAGCGGCGATCAAGTCGCTCGTACCGCGACTCACCGGGGAGGTCCCGCGGTGGGGTCGTCGGCGGACCCGGGGCGAACTGGCCGGTCTCGGCCACCGCATCGCCGCCTCGACGGTCTGGCGGATCCTGCACGAAGCGGGCATCGACCCGGCACCACGCCACACCGGCCCCACCTGACGACAGTTCCCCAACGCCCAGCCACCGCCGGAAGCGACCAGGCACACAGCCCCTCCGGGACGCTGTCCCCCGCTGCTGCGCCGACTCACCGAAGAAAAACGCGTTCTGGCGGTGGACCACCCGCTCTCCGACAGCGACCTGCGCCCTCTACCCACCCATCCGACGCGCCGTCCAGGAGCAAGCCCGCCGGTCGGGTCGGCGAACTGCCCCGGCCCGACACCGCCGCGGTGGGCGGCTGGTGGGACCGCCAACACCACCCCGGGATCGACCTCGTCGGAGCCGACCGCTCTCCCGTCGCCAACCGCATCGACTTCGCCGGGTCGATCAAGTGGATCGGCAGCACCTTCGACCGCCACGACCTCGGAACGGTCCGCCACTCGGCCGCCGACCTCGTGGTGCGCTCCCACGACGGCGTCGACCGCACGTCTAGACCGTCGCCAGCGCTCGTCGTTCGAACACGACCAGCGCGACGACGAGCACCACCACCGCCATGCCTGCCAGCACCGCGACCTCGACCAGCACCGACCCCAGCCCGGCCGACGGGCGGGACAGGGTGAGCAGGGCGTCCATCGCCCACGAGTGCGGGAACAGGTAGCCGATAGTGCCCAGTGCCTCGCCCGCCACCTCGCGCGGCCACAGGCAGCCGCCCAGCATGCCCAGGACGATGCCCACCGGGGGACCGATGGCGGGTGCCTGCTGCGGTGAGCGCACGAGGGCGCCGACCAGCATCGCGGCGCCCGTGGCGATCAGGCAGAACAGCGCGACGACCACCCCGACGCCCAGCGGGTCCCCCCACCGCACGTCGAACAGGAACCGGCTCACCACGATGATCAGCAACGACTGCGCGAGCGCCACCGCGAACCGGCTCAACGCCTCGCCCAGCAGCACCCGGCTCCGCCGCACCGGTGCGGCCAGGGAGCGGCGGACCATGCCGATGCGGCGGCTCTCGACCAGCGCGGCGGCGACGGCCATCGAGTTGACGAACGTGAACAGCAGCAGGTTCGCGGGCGCGGTGTAGGCGAAGCCGGTCGGCTTGCCCGGCTCCTCGCCGCCCGTCGAGGCGACGGTGACCGCCACCGCCTGCTCCTTCGCCTTGCGCACGTACTCGTCGGCCTGCTCCGGTGACGCGCCCGCCGCCCGCGCCGCGCGGGTCGCCTCCAGCACGGCCGCCACCCTGCCGACCGCCACGTCGATCTCGCTGCGCGCGGCCATGCCGCTGCCGCTGGTCTGGGTCATGACCAGTTCGAGGTTGGTGTCACCCGGTGTCACGATCAGTCCCGCGGCCAGCTCACCCTGGCGGACGCCGTCACGGACCTCCTCCTCGGACTCCGCGCGCCGCACCTCCAGCGCCGCGTCGGACTCCAGCTCGGCGACCACGGCCGCCGACACCGGGTCGGAGGTGTCGGCGACCACGGCCACCGGCAGCTTCGCGTCCGCCGCGTCGCCACCCAGGGCCATGCCGACGAACACGATCGTCACGAACGGCATGACGACGATGAAGAACATGCCGACCTTGTCGCGGAGCTGGCGCTTCAGGTTGGCCAGCACCAGCGCGGTGACGGGGCGGGACCTCACGCGAACCTCCCCTTGCGGAAGCCGAGCAGCGCCAGCGCGCCGGCGACGACGCCGATGCCGGTGACCACGGCGATCGGCCCGAGCACGGCGGACGGCCCGGCGCCGGTGCCCGCCAGCTCCGACAGGCCCGCCGACACCCAGCCGTTGGGCGTGATCAGCGAGACGCCGCGCAGCCACTCGGGCAGGTTGTAGACGGGAACGATGCTGCCGCCCAGGAAGGCGAACACGAACGCCACGCCGAGGGTGTAGCCGTCGGCCTGCGCGTCGGTCTTCGCGCGGCTCGCCACCAGCATCACGATCGCGGTGGCCGCGAACACGTGCGCCAGCAGCAGCGGGAACACCCCGAGCGGGTCTCCCCAGCTCGCACCGAAGATCAGCACCGACGACAGCCAGGTCGCGCACATGCTGACCAGCGCCAGCCCGAACCCGACGGCGCTCTTGCCCACCAGCGCCGTCCACAGCGGCACCGGCGCGGCGCGCATCCGGTCGAGCGTGCCGTTCTGCCGCTCGGTGAGCAGGCTGCGGGCCGTGGTGCCGACGACGAAGAACGCGAACATCACCGCCATGCCCGCGCCGTAGTGCACGGCGAGGTCCACCCGCCCGCCCGCGACCGGGTCGCCGACCAGCGACAGCGCGGGCCCCGCCGCGCCGTTCTCCTCGACGAACAGCTGCACCCGGTCGGCGGGCACGCCCGCCTCCAGCGACGCGCGCACGGCCAGCGTCCTGGCCTCGACCAGGGCCGAGATCCGATCGACCATGCCGCGCGCCACCACACCCGCCAGCGGCGACTCGGGTGACTCCACGACCGACACCTGCCCGCCGCGGCCCGCGCCGACGCCCTCGCTGAACCCGGCGGGGAACACCAGGGCCGCACCCGCCTCGCCGCCGTCGACCGCGCTGCGCGCCGCGGCCTCGTCCGGGTACTGGCGGAAGGTCAGCACGCCCTTCAGCTCATCGGTGTTCAGCGCTTCGCGCTGCACGCTGGCCGGGAACTCGCCACCGTCGAGGTCGACCACGCCGATGGTCGCCTTGAGCGGCGGGTCTTCGTCACCGCCGAGCGCCAGCCCGAACAGTGTCGCGAGCATGATCGGCGCGACGAGCGCGATCAGCGGCGCGGTGCCGTCCCGCAGCCGCGACCGCAACTCGTGGCCGCCCACGACCAGCAGGGCACGCAAGGTGCTCTTCCCCAAGGTTCTCGCCCGTCCCTAGCTCGGTCCGCGTCAGTCGCGCAGGGTGCTGCCGGTGAGGTGCAGGAACGCCGCCTCCAGGTCGGGTTCGACGACCTCGACACCGGTCACGGCGCCGGCCTCGCCGACGGCGGACAGCAGCGCGGGCAGCAGGTGCCGCCCGCCGGCGACGAGCAACCGGATCGACGACGACCCGGTGACCACCGCCTCGGACACGCCCTCCACGACCCGCAGCTTCTCGGCCGCCGCGGTGACGTCGCCGTCCAGCGTCAGCTCCACCCGGTCGGTGCCGCCCAGTTCGGCGACCAGCTCGCGCTTGGTCCCGTCGGCGACCACGCGACCCCGGTCGATGATCCCGACCCGCGTGCACACCCGCTCCACCTCCTCCATGTAGTGCGAGGTGTAGAGCAGGCTCATGCCGTCGCCGACCAGCGCCTCGACCCGGTCCAGGATGGCGACGCGGCTCTGCGGGTCCACGCCGACCGTCGGCTCGTCGAGGATGAGCAGGCGCGGCCGGTGCAGCAGGGCCACGGCGATGTTGGTGCGCCGCTTCATGCCGCCGGAGTAGGTGTCCACCTTGTCGTCGCCGCGATCGGCCAGGCCGACCAGGTCGAGCACCTCGCCGATGCGCGAGGCCAGCTCACGCCGCGGCAGGCCGTAGAGCCTGCCGAAGTAGCGCAGGTTCTCCCGGGCGGTCAGCTCCGGGTACAGCGCGATCTCCTGCGGCACGTACCCGATCAGCCGCTTGGCGGCCACCGGGTCCTCGCCGACGTCGATGCCGCCGACCCGCACCGAGCCCTCGTCCGGGCGCAGCAGCCCGACGAGCATGGAGATGGTCGTGGTCTTGCCGGCCCCGTTGGGGCCGAGCAACCCGTACGCCTCCCCCTCGTCGATGTGGAAGCCGACCCGGTCGACCACGGTCTTGTCGCCGTACCGCTTGACCAGGCCCTCGCACACCAGCGCAGGCGTCATGTCATCCTCTCGATCAGGGTCCGCACCCTTCGATCCGCTCCGGCTGGGAAGCGCCCACCACGTTGTTCCGGAAGCGCTGGTTGCCCGGGTCGGTGCCGATCTGCACGTCGAACGGGCTGTTGCCGGTGACGGTGTTCCACTCGATGGAGTTGTCGACCGAGTCGGACCCGCCCCAGTCCGCCGACGACGCCAGCACCAGCGCGGCGCCCATGACCGACGGGCCGCCGGGTTCGTTGCGGTGCAGCCGGTTGCCGACGATCGAGACCCGCTGGACGCCGATGGCGGCGATGCCGACGCCGGAGATCGGCGGGCCGGCGAAACCCAGCACGCCGGGCTCGTCGCCACCGGAGGCCAGGGTGTTGCCGGTGATGTCGTTGTCCGCGACGAGCACGTCGGCGACGCCGCCGGGCAGCTCTCCCTCGTACGTCTGGTGCAGCAGCAGCACACCCGCCGCGTTGCCGTGGCTGCGGTTGCGCACGACCCGGGCGCGGCTGGAGTTGTCGACGAACACGCCGAAGGCGTTGGCGGTGCTCTCGCAGTCGGCGATCAGCGCGTCGGCGGCAGGGCAGAACGCCAGCGCGATGCCGCCGTACTGGCTGCCCTCGGCGCGGCAGCGCAGCACCTCCACCTTGGCCGACTCGCGCACGTACAGGCCCCACACCGCGTTGTCGACCGACTCGACGTCGACGAGCCGCAGGTCGGTGGCGGTGTGCGCGTAGACGCCCGCGCCGGAGAAGCCGCGCACGGTCAGGCCCTCGACGGTCACACCGGGCACGTCGTGCACGGTGATGCCGCTGACCACGTCGGCGGGCGCGTCGTGCAGTGCCGGCACGGCACTGGGCGCGACAGCGCCGGGCACGATGACCGTGCGGCCCGCGCCCGCGCCGACGAGCGCCACATCCGGGCGGCCGATCACCAGGCTGCCCTCGTAGGTGCCCTCGGCCAGGCGCAGCACCGCGCCGGGCGCGCAGGTGTCGAGCGCTTCCTGGACGGAATCCCCCGGTTGAATGCGTACTTCGGCCGCGGCCTCGGTCACGGGCATCGCAGCGCTCCTCTCGATGTGGTGGTCAGTATGGCAAGGGCGACGATCAGGTCACCGCGGAAGCCCCAGCGGGCCATGCCGACGACGGCCACGCCGTCGCCGGGGTCCGCGGAGCGCTCGGTGAGCCGCGCCAGGGCGGCCGAACCGCTGGCGCCGAACACGGTGTAGGCGCACCGCTCGGTCATCGACACCCGGGTGGCCGCCTCGACCTCGGGCACCGCGGCGGCCAGCAGCGGGTCGGCCCACTCCGCACCGGGCAGCGGCGCCTCGCCGCGCGCTTCGAAGTCGTGCCAGGAGAACCCGGGCGGCCGGCCGCCGATCGCCTTCACCAGGCACTCCTTCACCGCCACCGTGGCCGCGGTGGCGAGGCCGGGATCGGGGTGCAGGTCGCGCTCGGCGGGTGAGGTGACGTGCCGGGTGTAGGCGGGCCCGCTGTAGGACATGGCGCGGGTGACCCGGGCGACGTCCACCACGTCCACCCCGAACAGCATCAGCGGCGCGGTCACCCGGTGACCCCGTCGAGGAACCGCAGCAGCTCGGCGGTGTAGACCTCGCCGCGCTCGATCATCGGGATGTGCCCGCAGTCCTCGACGGTGACGAACTCGGTGTTCGCGTGCCGCGGCACCAGTTCGAGCCACGGCTCGATCGGCGTCATGCGGTCGTGGCGGCCCCAGACGTACAGCGACGGGCACGTGACCTTGTCCATCGCCGGGTCGACCTGGTAGGTCCTGGTGGCGCGGATGCTGCGGGCCATCGCCACCATCGCCGAGCCCTGGCGCAGCAGCTGCGCGGTCGACTCCACCTGCTCGTCGGTGAACAGCGGTTCACCGTGGAAGAGGGCGGCCAGCATGCGGTCGCGGAACTGCTCGCCCTGCAACCGCACGTCGCCGCGCCGGTCCATGTTCAGGCCCACGTCGGGGTCGGCGGTCAGGCCGGGCGCGCCGCTGACCACGATGGCCTTCACCCGGTCGGGGAAGCGGCCCGCGAGGTCGATGGCGACCAGACCTCCCAGCGAGTTCGCGCAGACCACGACCTCCCGCGCGCCGGCCGCGTCCACGGCCTCCATCAGGGCGTCGCCGAGGCGTTCGATGGAACCCGCGACCTTCGCGTCCACGCCGCAGATGGGCTCCTCGGTGCGCAGCACCGGCCAGCCGGCGTCGGCGAGGGCGGCGAACGGGTGGTCCCAGATCCAGCCGCCCGCGAACAGGGCGGACATGAAGGCCACCAGCGGTCGCCCGCCCGCCGCGGGCTGGTGGTCGGCGGTGAAGACCGTCATCGGGCAACTCCTGGCGTCATCAGAACAGGGGGTCGGGGGTCGGGGTGGTGCCGCACGCGCAGGTCCTGCCCGCGCCCGCGTCGACCACCTCCTCGCAGTCGGGGCAGCGCAGGTGCAGGCTCTGCCGCTCCAGCACCCACACGCTGGTGTACGCCCCGGTGCACAGGCCGCTGCGGAAGAACTTCCGCAGGGACCGCTGGTGCGGCCGCGCGTGCACGGCGCGGACCGACTCCGGGCGGTCGAAGGCGCTGATCGTGTACTTGCGGGTGCCGATCTCGAACGTGCCCACGCCGAGGAAGCCCTTCGAGGCGCGCAGCGACTTGACCACCTCGGTGCTGAGCAGGTCGACGTCCGCACCCTCGACCTCGTCGCGGAAGTCCAGGTAGGTGAACGCGAGCACCTGCGGGTAGTCGGTCCTGCCCATCGTGGTGCGCGCGCTGATGCCGTACTCCTGCACCTCGTCGTGGTCGAGGACGAAGCGTGCCGTGTGGCCCAGCGACGAGGCCAGCGCGACCCGGTCGAAGTGGCGGCGCACCCGCACCGCGCCGTCCACGACGGTCAGCACGTCCGCGCCGACCACCGCCGCCGCAGCGCCCGTTCCCGGTATCCCCAGGTAGGGGGCGCGGTGCGTGGCGGCCAGGGTCCAGGTGAGCACGGCGGTGTCGCCCGCGTCGGCGGCCGGCGCGAAGTCGAGCACGAGGTCCGGGAACCGGGTCAGCACGGCCTCGACGTGCGCGACGAGGTCGGCGCCCGACACCGGCTCCGGGGTGTCCGGGTCGGCGAACTCCGCCACCGCGTCCGCGATGGCGGCGGCGTCGCGGGCGCGCCAGGCCGCGGTCCACCGCGCGGCGGTCTCGATCAGGTCCATGCGGTCACCGCTTCCAGGTCGTGGTCCTCGGGGAGCCGGGCCGAGGTCAGTGCCACTGCGAACGCCAGGTCGGCGGTGTGGCTGACGGAGACCCGGATGCGGGTGCCCGCCGCCTCCCTGCCGTCCAGCACGCCGATCAGGCGCACGCCCGGCGGGTGGCCGTGCAGGCAGGCCGCCGTGCGGTCGCACAGGGGCGCGGGCACGGGCAGCACCTCCACCGCGCCCAGGTGCTCCGCGGTCACGGGCTCGTCCAGCAGGCGCAGCACGGCGTACTTGGCCGCGAGCCTGCCCGCCCAGTGCTGGAGGGTGCGCCCGGCGCCGGACCGCAGCCGTTCCGGGCGGGTGAACACGACCTCCAGCGGCATCGGCTCGACCAGCTGCCACGGTGCGGTCAGCCCGCCGAAGGAGACCGCGGCACTTCCCCACGTGGTCATGCCGCGGGCTCCGGGCGGCGCAACCTCCGCACGGCGGCCGGGTCGGCCATGCTGACGCACCGCGCGCCGACGCCGCGCAGCAGCCCGGCGAGCACCTTGCTGTCGCCGACCTCGACCAGGGTCTCGGCGTCGGCGAGCACGCGCATCGTCTCGGTCCACCGCACCCGAGCGGTGAGCTGCGCGATCAGCGCGTCCACGATGGTCGGCAGGTCCGTGGTCGGCTCCGCGGTCGCATTCGGCACCACCGGGACGCGAGGCGGCCGCATCGGTGTCGCGCGCACCGCCTCGGCCCAGCCGTCCAGCGCTCCCGCCATCAGCGGCGAGTGGAACGCGTTGCTCACCTTGAGCGCCACCACCTTGCGGGCGCCGGCGGCTGTGGCCAGCGCCACGAGCCGGTCGACGGCCCCGGTCGCGCCGGAGACCACGGTGTGGTCCGGCGCGTTCTCCAGGCCGACGACCAGCGGCTCACCCGGTCGGGCGGCCTCGGCGGACAGCTCCTCCACCCGCTGCGGCGTCAACCCCAGCACGGCGGTCATGCCACCGGTGTCGGGCAGGTCCGCCATCAGCCGGGCGCGGTCGGCGACCAGGCGCAGCGCGGTGTCGACGTCCAGCACGCCCGCCGCGCACAGCGCGCTGATCTCGCCGACGCTGTGCCCGGCGACGATGTCCGGCTCCACGCCGCGTCCACCCAGGACCGCGAGCGCGGCGAGGTTGCACGCGGTCACGGCGGGCTGCGCGTGCGCAGTGTCGACGAGCTTGTCCAGCGGCCCGCGGGCGCACAGCTCCGACACCGGCTCGGGCAGCAGCTCGTCGGCGCGCGCGAGCACCGCCGCGCCCGCCGGGTCGCGGCGCAGCCAGCCGCCCATGCCGATCCGGACCGTGCCTTGACCGGGGAACACGAAGCCGATCACCTGCGAACCTCCAGTCTCCTGCGCTGCCTTGCCGACGAGCCGGGCGCCGACTAGAGCCGGCGCCGCCGGGTGGGCACCGCCGCGGCCTTCTCGGTGCCCAGGAAGCCCAGCAGCAGCTTGGTGACGATCTCCGGCTGGTCCAGCGGGATCCAGTGGCTGGCGTCCTCGACGCGCTCGTAGCGCCACGAGCCCTTGACGAACTTCGCGGAACCCGTCATGCCCTCTTCGAGCAGCGCCTTGTCCCCGGTGGACCAGATGCCGAGGGTGGGCGCGAGCACGGGCGGGAAGTTGCCCTCCACGCGCAGCTCTGCCTCGGGCGAGCGGTTGGCGCGGTACCAGTTCAGCGCCGCGGTGAGCGCGCCCGGCTTGGCCAGCTCGCGCGGGTAGCGCTGGTGGTCGCCCTCGCCGCCCATGATCTCCTTGAACAGCCGCCACCCGTTGCGCCGCAGGAGCTGCTCGCTCACCCCGGGGAACTGGTAGAAGAGCATGTACCAACTGGCCTTGCGCTGCTCGATCGACGGCGTGCTGAACACGCCGGGGTGGCCGACCGACAGCACGGCGAGGTGGTCGACGCGGCGCGGCATCAGGAACGCGTACATCCACGCGATGGCGGCGCCCCAGTCGTGCCCGACGATGTGCGCCTTGGGGATGCCGAGGTGCTGCGTCAGCGCGACGACGTCGTTGACGATCGTGCGCATGTCGTAGGCCTCGACCTCCTGCGGCTTGCCCGACTCGCCGAAACCGCGCAGGTCGGGCGCGATGACGCGGAAGCCCGCCTCCACCAGGGGGTCGATCTGGTGCCGCCACAGGTAGTGCGAGTCGGGGAAGCCGTGCAGCAGCACGACCGGGTCGCCCTCGCCCTTGTCCACGTAGGCGATGTCGACGCCGTTGACGTGCGCCGACCCGGTCAGCAGGGTGTCCTTGACGCTCATGCCCTCTCCCTGAACAGCCTCTCGGCGAAGAACTCGCTGAACCCGAACTCCGGCACGTCCTCCGGCGGGACCATGTTGAGCAGGCCGGTCACCGACGCGGCGAAGTTCTCGGCCATCAACTCGCGCGCCCGGCGGCGGCGTTCGGCGGCGGCGGGCCCGAACTCGCAGTGCAGCTTGGCGATGATGCCCGCGCCGAAGTGCAGCCGGTCCATCCGGAACTTCCGCTCGGCCAGGTACCCCTCGAAGGCGGCGGGTGACCAGTCGTCGCCGCCGGTCAGCACCTCGCACACGGCCCGGGTGTCGCGCAGGCTGCACGACAGGCCGGTGCCGAGCACCGTGTCGGCGTTGCCCGCCTCGTCCCCGACGAGCACCACGCCGTCCAGGACGATCGGCTGCTCGGGGAACATCGCCACCGACGGCCACAGCTTGAGCGGCCCGATCGCCTTCGCGGCGCCGTACACGGCCTTGCCGCGGTCGGGCAGGGAGGCCAGCTCGAAGTCCGCGATGAACCGCTTCTCGCCCTCCGGGCCCTGGTAGAGCTTCCGGTTGGCGGTCGGGAAGTTGATGTAGAGCCGGGCGTTGCCGTCGCCCTGCGGGAACACCATGAACATCTTCTCGTCCTCGGTGCCCATCGCCTGCACGTCCATCGGCCAGTCGTCCAGGCCGGTGACGCGCAACCCGCCGCCCCAGTGGTGCACCGAGGTCGCCATGGACACGCCGACCTGGCGGCCGACCGTGCAGCCGCGGCCGGTGGCGCCGATGACCATGCGCGGCCTGGCCAGGTGCTCCTGCCCGGCCCGGGTCCAGCGGACCTCCGGGCTGGTCCCGGCGGTGACCTGCACCCGCTGCGCGCCCATGACCACCGTCGCGCCGTTGTCCTCGGCCTGCTCGGCCATCAGCGCGCAGACCTCGTGGTGCGGGAACGACATGGGGCCGCCGACACCGGGCACGAACCGCGTCATGTCCACGGTCTCCGCCTCGGCCGGGTCGACCGTCTCGTCCCACTGCGTCCACTCGCGGATCTCCCACGCGCCGCCGAAGCCGAACGCGTCCTCCACGCCCAACCTCTGCGCCTCGCGCAGGCCCCACGGCGCGATCCACTCGCCCCGCACGATGTCCTGGTACGTCTCCTGCTTCTCCAACAGCACCACGGACAGGCCGTTCAGCGCGAGGTTGGCCGCGGCGGACGCGCCCGCGATGCCGCCGCCCACCACGACGACGTCGATCCCGGTGTGCTCGACGGTCATGCCTGCCACCTCTCCCAGGACGTGCGCTCCTTGGCCGAAACCCTCTTCGCGGGGCGGAAATCGGTGCCGATCGTGTAGGCGACCGGTACCAGGCAGATCTGGGTGACGCCGGCGGGGATGCCGAGCAGCTCGCCGACCTGCCGCTCGAACGGCAGGTGCATGCACGTGATCGTGCTGCCGAGGCCGCGGCTGCGCAGGGCCAGTTGGAACGACCAGACGGCGGGGAAGATCGAGCCGTAGAAGTTGCTGGCCCGCATGGCCCCGATCCGCACGCCCTCCTGCCAGGTGCCGAGGTTGCGGGTGCCGGTCGCGCCGAGCCACTCGGCGTCGATCGCGCCGATGTCCGGCGGCCGACCGAGCACGCACGGGATCACCAGCGCGGGCACCCTGGCGATGGTCTCGGCCAGGGTGGCGGCGGAGGCGTTGTTCTTCCTGGCCTGCGGGTTGTTGCGCCGGCGCCCGGACCGCGTCCACACCTCCTTCTGGTGGAACTGCCAGGAGATGTCGAACAGCTCCGCGAGCTGGTCCTTCACCGCCTGCTCGGTGATCACGACCCAGCGCCAGTTCTGCTGGTCGTTCGCGGTCGGCGCCTGGACGGCGACCTCCAGCGCCTCCTCGATCACCTCGCGCGGCACGGGCCGGTCGAGGTCGAGCCGGCGGCGCACCGACCGGGTGGTGGTCAGCAGCCGGTCGGTCTCCAGCACGTCGAAGGGTGCGCCGGTCATACCGCACCCAGCAGGGTCCCGCCGCGCACCGAGCCGGGCGCGGCGCTGAGCACGAGGGCCTTGGCCGGTGCGGCCGGCAGCTCCGGCTTGGTGACGTAGGACTCGACCGCGCCGGCACGAGGGCTGCTCAGCCCCGCGACGGCCGGTGCGACGCCGTCGCGCAGGGCGAGCGCGGCCAGCGCCAGGTTCAGCGCGCCGGTGGCCGCGCCCGCGTCACCGGTCAGGCCCGCGGTGGCGGTGAGCCGGGCGGACGGGACGGCGTCGAGCACCGCGCCCGCCTCCGCCTCGTCGGTCGCGCCGCCGGTGGCCGCACCGACCACCAGGTCCACGCCTTCGGTGGGCAGCGCGGCGATGGCGCGCTCCACCAGGGACCGCTCGTCGCCCGCTCCGGCTCCCGCGTGGGCGCTGCCCAGCACCCGCGCGTACGGGGTCGCACCCCGGGCGGCGGCGTGCGCGGCGGACTCGACGACCAGGGCCACCGACGCGGACGCGGACGCCTCGCCCGAGTTCCGGTCGTAGGGGTTCACCTGCGTGCCGTCGCCGGACCTCGACGCCTCGTCGGCGGCGACCACGATCACCACCTCCGCCTTGCCCGCGCGGATGGTCTCCACCGCGCAGTCCAGCGCGATGGACGCCGACGCGTTGCCGTTGCAGATGGTGGTGGTCGGGCCGCGCAGGCCCAAGGTCTGGCAGACCGCGCCGCCGGTGGCGTTGAGCACCACGTTGGAGAAGCTGAGCACGGCGGGCTTGTTCGGGTTCGCCAGCACGCTCTCGTCGAACCCGTCGGTGCTCTCCACCGAGCCCGCCGCGGTGGCGAAGATGACGCCCACGTTGTCCAGGGCGGCGCGGGGCAGCTTCAGCTCGGCGTCCTCCCAGGCGAGCCGGGAGGCGGCGATCGCCATGCGGGACAGGTTGTTCATGTGCCGCCACAGCGAGCGCGGCGCGAACGTGCGGCCCTCCAGGGACGGCTCCGCGCCGACCGCGGTGCGGCCGTTGGCGACCGCCTCGGCGACCTCGGCGATGCCGGTGCCCAGGCCGGTGACCGGTCCGAGGCCGGTGAGGACGACCTCGGTGGCGGGCAGTTCGTCGTACTCGCGCGGCCCGCCGGGGCGGCGCAGCACGAGCGAGGCGTTGTTGCCGCCGAACGCGTAGTTGTTGGAGACCACGACGTCCATGTCCAGCGCACGCGCGGTGTTCGGCACGAAGTCCAAGGTGGACTGCGCGATCGCCTCTTCGGTGAACCCGATGGTGGGCGGTGCGGTCGCGGTGCGCAGGGCCAGCACGCTGGCCACCGCCTCGACCGCGCCCGCCGCGCCCAGCGTGTGCCCGATGAAGCTCTTGATGCTGCTGGTCGGCACCTGCGGCGCCCGCTCGCCGAACACGGCGCGCATGACCTTCTTCTCCATGGCGTCGTTGGCGGGCGTGCCGGTGCCGTGCCCGTTGACGTAGTCCACGGCGTCGGCGTCCAGACCGGCGTCGGCCAGCGCCCGGCGCATGGCCGTGGCGCCGCCGCGGCCGGTCGGGTCCGGCGCGGTGGCGTGGTAGGCGTCGGCGGACAGGCCGTAGCCCGCGACCTCGGCCAGCGGCTCCGCGCCCCGGGCCAGCGCGTGGTCCAGCGCCTCCACGACCAGGAACGCGGCGCCCTCGCCCAGGTTCAGGCCGTCCGAGCGGCTGTAGGGGCCGCACGGGCGGGGGCTGAGGGCCTGGAGGCCCGCGAACCCCGCGTAGGTGCCGAACAACAGGGGGTCGACGCCGCCGGCGAGCACCACGTCCGCCTCACCGGTGAGGATCTTGTCCTTCGCCAGGCCGACCGCGTTGCCACCCGCCGCGCACGCGGTCGAGACCAGGATGCGCGGCCCGGCCAGGCCCAGCTTGTGGGCGACGACGTCACCGGTGGCGTGCATCGGCTGGTAGCCGCCCGCAGCGGTCGGAGTGGCCTGGCACTTGCCGAGGACCAGTCCGAACCGCTCGGCGGGCAGGTCCGCGGGCGTGGTCGTGCCCAGTCCCGCCTGGGCGACCGCCTGCCGGGCCGCGACGAGGGCGAGCCGGGCCGTGCGGTCCAGTCCCGTGTCCTCGGCCGGCAGTTGCGCGTCGATCCACCCGTCGGGCACCTGGCCCGCGAACCTGGCCTCGAACGCGGCGAACCGCTCGTCGTCCACGGCGGTGATGCCGCCCCCGCCGGCGGTGAGCCGCGCCCAGAACTCCTCCGGGTCCCGACCGACCGCGCAGATCACCCCGACCCCGGTGATGACCACTGGCCGCAGCGCCATGCTTGCTCCTCCTCGCGACCCCCGGGCGACCACCCGGGTGACCAGATCAGATGATCGGGGTGCTCCAGCTCTTGGGCGTGACGTACGGGCTGGTCAGCGTGGTGACCTCGGTGTCGCCGACGGTGAGCTTGAGCCCGGCGGCGGCCAGGTCCGGCGGCAGCCGCAGCAGGCCGAGGGCGGACTTCAGCCCGACGCTGTGCACCGCGTGCACGACCTCGCCGATCGTCTCCCCGCCCACGGTGACCGGCGTGCCCGGCGCGGGAACCTCGGTGCCGCCGGAGAAACCGACCGTGCGGCGCTCGGCCGTGCCCTCGAAGGCGGCCACCACCGCGTCACGCCCGACGAACTCGTCCTTGGTGATGTCCACGAGCCAGCCCGCGCCCATCTCCAGCACGTCGACGCCCCCGCCCGCCTCGTGGCGCACGACCGGCTGCCGCACTTCCAGCATCGCCAGCTCCACGGCCTCCTGGCCGGCGGGCACGGTCTGCTCCAGGGCCTTGGTCCACAGCCGCTCGGCCGATTCGCGCGGCACCAGCACCTTGTAGCCGTACTCGCCCGTCACGCCCGTGCGGGCGAAGACGATGTCCACGCCGTCCCACTGGGTGTCCACGACGGACTCGAACGGCAGCGCGGCCAGCTCGCCGTCGATCAGCCGGCCGACCACACCCCACGCGTACGGGCCCTCCAGGCCGAAGAGCGCGTGCTCGGCGGTGCGGTCGGTGATCTCCACGCCGGGCTCGGCGTGCGCGCGCAGGTGCTCCAGCAGCCGGGTGCCCGCGCCGGTGGAGGACTCCAGCAGCAGGCCGTCCTCCCGGCCCCACACCACGACCTGGTCCACGACGGTGCCGTCCTCGGCGAGCACCAGGCTCGTCATGCAGCGCTCGGCGGTCAGGTACTCCACGTCGCGCGCCAGCACCTTCTGCGCGAAGTCGGTGGCGCCGCCGCCGGACAGCTCGATGATCCGCTCGCCGGACAGGTCCAGCAGGGCGGCCCGCTCCCGGATCGCCTCGTACTCGGCGTCGAGCGTGCTGAACCGCAGCGCGACCTCGGCGTCCAGGACGGTGCCGTACACGGCGCCGTCGGGGTGCGCGGCCTTCACCGGCGACGTCAGGGATTCCATTGTCGTGTCAAACCTTTCCGGTAGGGCTGGTGGCTGCCGGGTCCGCGATGGTGATGGTGCCCTCGGCGGCGACCTGGCCGTCGACCCTGGCGCTCACCTTGAACTCGCTGAAGCCTCGGCCCCCCGCCGTGCGGTCGGCGGTGAGGACGAGCTGGTCCCCCGGCACGATGGGACGGCGGAACCGCATCGCCCGCACGCCCGCGAGGTAGCCGATCGGCCCCGCGCCGGCGAGGGCGAACACCACGCCGGCCAGCTGGGCCATCGCCTCGACGACGATCACGCCCGGAAGCACGGCCGCGGTCGGGAAGTGCCCCTGGAACCACATCTCCGTGGCGGCGACGTTCTTGATCCCGACCGCGCCGACGCCCGGCTCGACCTTCTCGACCCGGTCGATCAGCAGGAAGGGCCAGCGGTGCGGCAGGACCTCCCGGAGCTGGTCGTTGCTCAGCGACGTCCCCGCCCGCACGGGCTCCCGGGTGGTCGTCATGCCGAACCGGTCGGCGCCTGCTCGACGAGGGCCGGGTTCACGTGGTCGGCCAGGCGCGACACCGAACCGAACACCGACATGTCGCTGTCGTAGAGGGCGACGCCGAACTCGGCCTCGATCGCCACGTACAGCTCCAGCACGTCGAGGCTGTCCAACTCCAGGCCGCGCCCGAACAGCGGCTGGTCGTCGGTGATCCACGCGGGCTCGATCGGCAGGTCGAGCCGCGAAACGATCATCTTCTTGATCTGGGCGCACGTGTCGTGCCGGGCGGCCGCCGTGGCGCGCAGTTCGTCGAGGTTCACGCTTGTCCTTCCGTCCGCTGGGTGGTCCGGCTCGATGGGTCAGCCGAGGCCGCCGCCGTTGGCGACGAACGTCTCGCTGGTGATGTAGGAAGCCTTGTCCGAGGCCAGGAACGTGACCAGGTTCGCGATCTCCTCGGGTCGGCCCATGCGACCGAGCCGGATGCGCGAGGCGTAGCCGTCGCGCAGCTTCGCGGGGATGACCTTGGTCATGTCGGTCTCGACGAACCCCGGCGCCACCACGTTGACGCGCACGCCGTGCGGCGCGGCCTCGTAGGACAGCGCCTTGGTGAACGCGATGATCGCGCCCTTGGACGCGACGTAGTTCGTCTGCCCGGGGAAGCCGCCGTCCAGGCCGCTCGCGGAGCTGAGGGTCACGATCGCGCCGCGCCGCTGGTGCTGCATGATGCGCATCGCCTCGCGGCAGGCCAGGAACGTGCCGTGCACGTTGATGTCCAACGTCTCGCGGAACGTGGCGCTGCTCATCGCGACCAGGTGCCGGTCGCGGGTCACGCCCGCGCTGGTGACCAGCACGTCGAGCCTGCCGTGCTCGGAGCGCACGGAGCGGAACAGCTCGCGCACCGCGTCCTCGTCGGTCACGTCGGCCCGCACCGCGCTCGCGCTGCCACCGCTCCGCTCGACCTGCGCGACCAGTTCCTTGGCCTGTTCCTCCGAGCGCGAGTAGTTGACCACGACGTGCACGCCGTGGGCCGCCAGGTCGACCACGACGGCCCGCCCGATCCCGCGCGATCCGCCGGTGACCACGGCGACCGATCCTTCGGCGAACATGGCGCCTCCCCACGTTGTCCAAGGCTTGCCCGCTGCGCACGCCGTCGTTCGCCACAAAGCTACTGACCTGCGACTTCAGTGCTCTATCACTTCGATATCCGTCTCCTTGACGTCCCCGCGGCGGTGTCGCAGGCTCATGCACATGGCTGATCTCGAGGTCGACGTCCTGATCGTGGGTGGTGGCCCGGTCGGCCTCGCCGCGTCGATCGAGTGCTCCCGGCACGGGCTGACGTCGTTGCTGGTGGAGCGGCACGCCGGGACGTCGATCTTCCCCAAGGCACGCCTGGTGTCCACCCGCACGATGGAGCTGGTGAGGTCGTGGGGGCTGGCCGCGGAGGTGGAGCGCGTCGGCCTGCCGCGCGAGGACAGCCTGGCCGTCGGCGTCGGCTCCTCGCTGACCGCGGACGACTTCCACCGCGAGGTCGCCCCCGTCGCCGAGGACGCGCCGCACAGCCCCACGTACACCTACATCTGCGCGCAGGACAAGTTCGAGGTGGTCCTGCGCGGCCTGGCCGAGAGCCTGCCCGGCGCGGACGTCAGGTTCTCCACCACGCTCACGTCCTTGGAGCAGGACGGGTCCGGTGTGGACGCGGTGATCGAGTCGGCGTCCGGCCGCGCCGGCGTCCGCGCCCGCTACGCCATCGCGGCCGACGGCGGGCGCAGCACCGTGCGCGACCGGCTCGGCATCGGCGTCGAGGGCCCGCCACCGCTCGGGCACATGATCAGCATCATGTTCGACGCCGACCTGGTGCCGCTGCTGACCGATCGGATGTGCGCGCTGTACTTCATCCGCAGCGCGATCCCCTGCGCGGTGGAGGCGGTGGACAACCAGCGGCGCTGGATCATCCAGACCGGCTACGACCCGGACGAGGGCGGCAGCGAAGTCGACTTCACGCCCGAGTTCTGCGTGCGGGTGGTGCGCGAGGCCGTCGGCGTGCCGGACCTGGACGTCGAGCTGGTCGGCGTGATGCCGTGGCTGCAACAGGCGGTGACCGCGACGAGCTTCCGCTCGGGTCGGGTGTTCCTCGCGGGCGACTCGGCGCACGTGTCGACGCCCCAGGGCGGGTTCGGGATGAACTGCGGCATCCAGGACGCGCACAACCTGGTGTGGAAGCTGGCCGCGGTGCTGGCGGGCACGGCCGGCGAGGCCCTGCTCGACACCTACGACGCCGAGCGCCACCCGATCGGCGAGCGCACCGTCGGCGAGAGCCTGGCCAACGCCTTCATCACGTTCCGGATGATGGAGGGCGAGCTGTCCATGAAGGAGGCCATCGCGCAGCAGGCGGGCCGGCGCAGCTGCGAGGGCCTGATCCTCGGCTTCCACTACGACTCGGCCGCCGTCGTGCCGGACGGCACCGACGCCCCGGCGGTCGAGGATCCCTACCGGACGTACGTCCCCACCGCGAGACCGGGCCACCGCGCGCCGCACGTGCCGCTGACCCGTGGCGCGGACACTTCGTCCACTCTGGACCTGTTCGGTGCGGGTTTCGTCCTGCTCACCCCGGCGGGCAGCGGCTGGGCGCAGGTCGCGAAGGAGGTCGGCGCCCGAACGGGCGCGGCGATCACGGCGGTCGAGGTGTCGGCCGACGGTTCGACCGAGGTCGTGTCGCCCGTGTGGGCCTCGGCCTACGGCGTGGGTGAGCTGGGCGCGGTGCTGGTGCGGCCGGATGGCCACGTGGCGTGGCGCAGCACGGCTGCCGCGTCGGCGGACGCGCTGTCGGCGGCGGTCGACACGGTCCTGGCACGTGGTTGACAGGCCCGGCACGGCGTGCACGGCTCAAGCGGAAACCCGGCCGAGCGGGCACGCCGGTCAAGCGGGCACGCCGGTCAGCCATCGACGGTCCGGGCGGTGCGGTGCGGCCCGGACGCCCGCCGCAGCGCGGCGCAGCGGCAGGGGGAAGCCGTCGGCCGAGCAGACGATCCTGCTCGCCTCGCCGCGCTCCTCGGCCACCCAGTCGTGCCCGAGCAGCATGGTCAGCAGCTCCCACGACTCCTCCGGCCTCAGCGGTTCCAGGAACGCCCGGTGCGCGCCGTGGCGGGCGACCAGCTCGTCCATCGGGTACCGGCTGGTGACGATGACCCGGGTGTGCGCGCCGCTGGGCAGCAGCGGCCGGACCTGGGCGTGGTCCACCGCACCGTCCAGCACCACCAGGACGCGCTTGCGCGACACCGTGCTGCGGTACGACGCGACCTTCTCGCCCAGGTCTTCCGGGATGGACGCCGCGGGCACGCCGAGCGCCCGCAGGAACCGGTCCAGCAGCACGGCCGGCGGCACCGGGCGATCGAAGTCGTCCACCAGGTCGGCGTGCAGCTGCCCGTCCGGGAACCAGTCCAGGCGGTGGTGCGCCCAGCGCAGCGCCAGCGCCGTCTTGCCCACCTCACCGGGACCGGACAGCACGACCGCGCCGCACACGTCCGGGCCGGTCGCGAGGGCGGCGTCCAGCTCTGCCAGCTCAGCCGTCCGACCGGCGAACGGCAGCACCTGGCGCGGCAACTGGGACGGCGCCACCGCCGGCGCCTCGGCACGGGCCGGTGCCAGCAGCGCCGGCGCGTCGCGCAGGATCTGCTCGTGCAGCTCGCGCAGCTCCGGACCGGGCTCCAAGCCGATCTGCTCGACCAGCACCCGCCGCGCGTCCTGGTAGGTGCGCAGCGCGTCGGCCCGCCGACCCGACCGGTACTGGGCCAGCATCAGCTGTGCCCGCGCCCGCTCGCGCAGCGGGTGCTCCGCCACCACGGCCGCCAGGTCCTTGGCGACCCGGTGGTGCAGCCCGAGCCGCAGCTCCAGCTCGGCGCACGCCTCCACCGCGTCCAACCGCGCGGACTGCAACGACACCGCTTCCGCGCGCAGTCCGGGCAGGTCCTCGAACGGCACACCGCGCCACAACCCCAGCGCCTCGCGGTACAACGCCACCGCGCCCGCCGCGTCACCGCCCGCCGCGCGCGGTCGGGCCCGGCCGACGAGTGCGTTGAACCGCAGCCAGTCCACGGCGTCCCCGTCCAGCCGCGCCACGTAGCCGGGGCTCGCGGTGCCGATGGCGCGACCCGACTCGCCGAGGGCCCGCCGCAGCCGCGACACGCAGATCGCGATCTGGCCGCGCGCGCTGGCCGGCGGGTCTCCGTGCCACACCGCCTCGATGAGCCGGTCCACGCTGACCACGCGATTGGCGTCGAACAGCAACCGCGCCAGCACCGCCCGCTCGCGGGGGCCGCCCACCCGCTTCTCCACGCCTTCGCGCAGGACCCGGATCGGGCCGAGTACGCCGAACTCGGTCGCAGCGGTGGTCAACGCGACCGCGCCAGGTGCCGCTCGACCTCGTCGGCGGCGCGCACCGTGCCGCCCGATTCCGCGACGGCCTTGCGCATCAGCTCCGACCGGGCCGCGGTCTCCTCGTCGCCCAGCACCGACCTGATCGCGTCGACCAGCGCCGCGGGCGTGAGGTCGGCGGGGTCGAGCACGGTGCCGAGTCCCAGGTCGCGGACCCGCCACCCGGTGGGCCGGTCGAGCGCGGAACCCGGCACGCACACCATCGGCGTGCCCGACCGCAGCGCCTCCATCACGGTGCCCATGCCGGCGTGGGTGACGCACAGGGACGCGTGCTCCAGCACGGCCACGTGCGGCACGAAGTCGTGCACCTCGACGTTGGGCGGCAGGTCGCCGAGCGAGGCGCGGTCCACCCCGCCGCCGGTGGTCATCACCGCGTGCCAGGGTCGGCCGCGGAACGCCTCGACGCACGTGCGGAAGAAACCCTCGTCCTGGTTGAACACCGCACCGAGCGACACCAGCACCACCGGCAGGCCGTCGGCGGGTGGCGTCCACGTGCCGAGGAAGCTGCGGTCGCCGACGCACGGCCCGACGAACGCGAACCGCTCGTCGAAGGTCCCACCCGCGTACTGGAACTCGCGCGGCACGGTGACCAGGCTCAACGGCGGCACCTCGAACCACACCTCGTGCGGCGCGGCGGCCACCCCGTAGCGGGCGCAGAGCGCGCCGATGCGCGCCATCGTGGCGCCGACCCACTCGGGCATCTCCTTCGGCCGCTGCGCCGCGGGCCGCTCGGCGGCGTCGGACTCGGGGTTGTACATGGCGTTGAGGAAGGAGAAGTGCTCGTTGGACGCGAACACCGGGATCACCTGCGCGGCGGGCAGGTCCCAGTGCCGGGCGAGCACCCGGGCCGCGTAGAGCACCGAGGTGTCGTAGACCAGGCAGTCCGGCCGGTCGTCGTCCAGCTCGGCCGTCGCGGTGGCGAGCATGGCCTCGCTCTCGTCGAGCAGCACGCCCATCAGGTAGCCGGGATCGTTGGCCACGAGGGCGAAATCGGCGTCGCGGTACCGGGACGGGTAGGTCACGACGGTGGCGCCGGCCTCGGCGACGATCTCCGCCATGCTCGGCGCGGTCAGGTAGGTGACCCGGTGCCCGCGCGCGGCCAGTTCGGTGACCACCGCGAGGTTCGGGATGACGTGTCCGTGGTCCGGGTGGCACATGAACAGGAAATGCCGCGACATTCGTCGTCCTCGCCCCAATGGATGTGCTGGAATCCGGCGACCCCGCCGGGAGCGTGGCCACCGTAAAGCGCCCGGAAGCGGCCTGGACACCCCTATCCCCCCTATTCACCCGAGGCTCGGGCAGCGCGCGAACGGACCAGTGGCCGTTCACCCCTGTGGCCCGCGCCGCCCACCCTGACCTGCAGGTTAGGGGTTACCCCCTAGCCGGGAGCCGGACCTAGGCTGGACGGGATGCCGACCACCGCGAAAGGGCTGCCGATGGCCACGCTCGTCTGGGACTACTCGCGCGAATACGAATCGGAGCGCAAGGACATACTCGACGCGGTCGAGACCGTGTTCTCCTCCGGCAGGCTCGTGCTCGGGCCGAGCGTGTCGTCCTTCGAGGCGGAGTTCGCCGACTACCACGGCGTCGCCCATTGCGTCGGCGTGGACAACGGCACGAACGCGATCCGACTGGCCCTCCAGGCGCTCGGCGTCGGCCGCGGCGACGAGGTGGTCACGGTGTCCAACACCGCCGCGCCGACCGTGCTGGCGATCGACGCCGTCGGCGCCACGCCGGTGTTCGTCGACGTGGACCCGGACACCTACCTGATGGACGTCGCTCAGGTCGATTCGGTGATCACACCGCGGACCAAGGCCCTGCTGCCCGTGCACCTGTACGGCCAGTGCGTGGACATGGAACCGCTGCGGGCGCTGGCACGGCGGCACGGCCTGCTGGTGCTGGAGGACTGCGCCCAGGCGCACGGTGCGCGCCACCACGGCCGGGTGGCCGGGTCGATGGGTGACGCTGCCGCGTTCTCGTTCTACCCCACCAAGGTGCTCGGCGCCTACGGCGACGGCGGCGCGACGATCACCAACGACCCGGTGGTGGACGCGAACCTGCGCCGTCACCGCTACTACGGCATGGAGAAGACCTACTACGTCGTGGAGACGCCCGGCCACAACTGCCGGCTCGACGAGGTGCAGGCGGAGATCCTGCGCCGCAAGCTCGTCCGCCTGGACGACTACGTCGCGGCGCGGCAGGCGGTGGCCGCGCGGTACGCGGAGGCGTTGGCGGACACCGACCTGGTGCTGCCGACGACCGCACCGGGCAACACGCACGTGCACTACGTCCACGTGGTGCGCCACCCCCGGCGCGACGACATCCTCGAACGCCTGAAGGCGCACGACATCCACCTGAACATCAGCTACCCGTGGCCGGTGCACACCATGACCGGGTTCGCGCACCTGGGCTACGCCGAGGGCAGCCTGCCGGTGACCGAACGGGTGGCCGGCGAGATCTTCTCGCTGCCGATGTACCCGTCACTGCCCCAGGACACGCAGGAGCACGTCGTGGACGCGCTCAAGCAGGTGCTGGCGACGCTGTGACCGGGCCCGGGGCGGGCGGCGACGCCCGCCTCACCCGCGCGGGACGAGGCTGCGCAGGCACAGCAGCAGGCTGCGGGCCTGGATGTTGACGTAGAAGCTGTGCTTGAGCAGCTCTTCGTACTGGTGCAGGGTCAGCCACCGGTACTCGGGGTCGTCCGGTGCGACGTC
Source organism: Saccharothrix saharensis (assembly GCF_006716745.1). Classification (NCBI taxonomy): domain Bacteria; kingdom Bacillati; phylum Actinomycetota; class Actinomycetes; order Pseudonocardiales; family Pseudonocardiaceae; genus Saccharothrix; species Saccharothrix saharensis. The sequence continues at coordinate 2,760,195 of NZ_VFPP01000001.1, forward strand.
GGCGTCGGTCTCCACGACCAGGTACCGGTTGCGCGCGCCGAGGAACCGACCGCCCTCCTCGGACAGCACGGCGTCGAAGCGGATCCTGGTCGAGCCGAGCACGTCGTCGAGGAACCGGGGCCGCACCGGCAGGTGGTCGTGCGCCTCCGGCACGCACTGCACGGTGGGCGCGAGCTCGGTCACGTCGGCGTAGCCGGCCTCGGTGCGCGCGTGGGTGAGCACGTGCAGCACACCACCGATCTGCTTGACCAGGAACGCGATCACGCCCGTGCCGCGTGGTTCGATCATCGGCTGGGACCAGGAGCCGACCTCACGCCCGCCTGCCCGCACGTCCACGCCCACGACGGTGAAGAACCCGCCGCCGCGGTGCGCGATGACGCCGTTCTCGCGGGTCCAGTCCGGCAGCCCGGACAACGGGCCGAGGGCCACCCGGAGGTCGGTGCGCGTGCGGACCTCGGTGATCCAGCTCAGCACGTCCCCGATGGTGTGCACGCCGGGAGTGGCCGGGTCGGCGGAACGGACCAGGGCTTCGCTGAACGGGTCGGTCGCCGCGCGGGTCAGGGCCGCACCGCCGCCGGGCAGGCAGGCCAGCACCGTGCGGGCGTCCATGTTCACCAGGTCCGGCACGGTCATCAGGCCGGCGATCTCGCCGAGGGTGAACCAGCGGAACCCCTCGCGCACCTCGACCTCGCCGTCGACCTCGACGACCATGTTGCGGTTGCGCTTGCGGTAGAACCACGCGCCCTGCTCGGACTGCCGGATGTCCACCAGGACCCGGTGGCCGGAGGTGTCGCGGAAGTGCTCCAGGTACGGGATGGGCTTGCCCTGGTGCACGCGGGTGTAGTTGCTGCGGGTGGCCTGCACGGTCGGCGACAGCTGCAGGCCGTTGGGGTTGCCGGGCTCGTGCTTGGCCTGCATGAGGCAGTGCAGCACGCCGTCGATCTCGCGCACCAGGATGCCGAGGATGCCGATCTCCGGCTGGTTGATGATCGGCTGGGACCACCGCGGCACCGGTGCGCCGGGCAGCTCGACGGACAGCGACTCGACGCTGAAGAACCGGCCGGTGTGGTGGCGCAGGTTGCCGGTGCCCGGTTCGGTCAGCCAGCCCGCGAGGCCGTCGAGCGGCACGCGTTCGACGTGCATCCAGCTGCGCTCGGCGGTGCGGGCGAGCCAGGCGTGCACGGCGTCGGCGTCACGGGCGGCGAGCATCGACTCGGCCAGGCGCACCTGGGTGGGACGACGGGTGGGCGCGGTCACCTGGTGTGCTCTCCTCGGCTCAGGCGGCGTGTGCCGGCAGCAGTCCGGTGCTCCGCGCGAGGGCCAGGCCCGGCGCGGCGCGGTCGCGTTCGGACAGCACGACGTCGGCCGGCACGGGCAGCGCCAGGTCCGGGTCCAGCAGGGACACCGCCAGCTCGTCGGCGGGTTCGTAGGTGCGGGACAGCAAGTAGTGCACGGTGGAGTGGTCGTCCAGGGCGACGAACGCGTGGCCGAGCCCCGGTGGGAGGTAGACGGCGCGGAAGTCGTCGCCCGCGAGCTCGACGGAGTCCCACTCGCCGAACGTCGGCGAGCCGACCCGCAGGTCCACCACGATGTCCAGCACCCGCCCGCGCGAGCAGGTCACGTACTTCGCGCAACCCGGTGCCGTGCGGGCGTAGTGCACGCCGCGGGCGACCCCGCGGCGTGACACGCTGGCACTTGCCTGTGCCACGGTGAACAGCGGCACGCCGACCGCCTCGGCGAACACCTCGTGCTGGAACGGGGAGACGAACAGGCCGCGGTCGTCCGGGAACACCTCGGGCTCGAACTCCCAAGCCCCACCGACCGAGAGTGCGCGGGCTTTCATCGACGACCTCCGTCCCAGGCGGTGATCAGCGTGCAGCGGCCCGGCCCGCGCGGTCAACCAGCTTAGGGGAACCCCTATCCGGGGATAGGGGTACCCGACCGAGGACTGTCTACAGAGGACCGTGCCAGGTGCGCGACGGTCCTCGACACCGCGTCGGCCAGCGGAACCCGGGGCCGCCACCCGGTGGCCAGGGTGAGGGCGGCCGGGTCGGCGACCAGGCTGCGGAAGTCCGAGGCGGTGGCGTGCGGCGGTGGCGACACCGACCGCACCGGCACGGCCGGGCGGCCGGTGTGGTCGGCGACGGTGGCGGCGATGAGCTCGAACAACGCGCGCACCGCCACCCCGGCGCCCGAACCGACGAGCCACGCCCGACCGGCCAGCCGGTCGGCGTGCGCCACGGCCGCCGCGAACGCCTCGGCGACGTCCTCGACGAACACCAGATCGCGTTCCATGTCCCCGGCGCTCCACACGGTCAACGGCTCGCCGGCCAGCGCACGCCGTGCCATCGCGGTCACCACGCCCCGGTCCGGGGAGCCGGTGGAGGGCCCGAAGACGGTGGGCAGCCGCAAGGAGCAGCCGCCCGCGTCGCGCACGAGCCGTTCGGCGGCGCACTTCTGCTGGTCGTACTCCGAATCGGGTCGGTCGGTCTCGGTGCCGTCGATCCGCTCCGGCGCACCCGGCCCCACCTGCGAGGTGGAGCCGGCGAACACGACGGTCCCACGAGCCTCGGCCACCGCCTCGGCGACGATGCCGACGTTGACCCGGGCGGCGTCGTCCGCCCCACCGTCGGCGACCCGCCAACTGCCGCCGCCGGTGAACAGCACCAGCGGCAGCACCACGTCCGCGCCCGCGACCGCGGCGGCGACCGCGCCGGGCTCGGTGAGGTCGGCCGCGACGACCTCGGACGGGAACGACGGCACGCCGGGGTTGCGCGCCACCACTCGCACCCGCGCGCCCTTCGCCGCCAACCGCGCGGACACCGCGGAACCCACGAACCCCGAGCCGCCGAGCACCGCGACGAACGTGCCGGCCAGTGTCCTCGTCACGGTCACACCACGTGGACGTCGGGCACGTACAGGATCCACTTGCCGCCCGCCGCGCGGAACGCCTCCTCCTTGGACATGATCTCCGCGGCGTGGTTCCAGGCGAACAGCAGCGCGTAGCCGGGGTAGGGGTCGGCGAAGGCGGCCGGCGGGCGCACCGGGATGCCCGAGCCGGGCGCCAGCCTGTGCTGCTTGGCGGGCGTGGTGTCGCTGATGAACTCGACCAGGTCCGGTCCGATGCCGCAGAGGTTGGTGACGGTGGCGCTCTTGGCGGTCGCGCCGTAGCCCACGACCCGCTCGCCCTTGGCCTTCAGGTCCTCCAGCAGCGCCCGGAGGTCGGTGCGGATCGCGTGGATCCGGTCGCCGAACCCGCCGAGGACGGCGCGGTCGTGCAGGCCGCGCGCCTCCTCCTCGGCGAGCAGGGCGGCGACGGCCTCGGAACGGGTGCGCGCGCCGGGCAGGGCCAGGGTGTAGCGGACTTCGCCGCCGTGCACCGGCAGGCGTTCGACGTCGACCAGCTCCAAGCCGTGCCGGCGCGCCATGGCGTCCACGGAGGTGGCGCTGAACAGGAAGAAGTGCTCGTCGTAGATCTGGTCGAACGAGGTCTGCTCGACGATGTCGCCGAGGTAGGGGTCCTCGAACACGAACGCCCCGCCGGGCTTGAGCAGCGCCACGATGCCGCGCAGGATCGAGTCCACGTAGGGGATGTGGCAGAACGTGTTCGCGGCGTACACGAGGTCGGCCGGGCCGTCCTGCTCGCAGATGGACAGCGCGGTGGACTCCTCGAAGAAGTCCTTCCGGACCCGCACGCCCGCCTCGGCGGCCAGGTCGGCGACCGCGCCGGACGGTTCCACGCCCAGGTGGCGCACGCCCGCCTTGGCGAGGGTGCGCAACATGGTGCCGTCGTTGCAGCCCAGCTCGACCACGAACGGGTCCTCGCCCGCCAGCTCGGTGCTGAGGAACCGCTCGGCCAGGGAGCGGAAGTGCCCGCGCATCACCGTGGACCCCTGGGAGAGGTAGGGGTAGTCCTCGTGGAACATCTTCTCCCTGGGCACCTCTTCCATCAGCTGCACCATCGCGCAGTCCGCGCACGCGCCCACGGCGAGGCGGTAGGTGAACTCGACGGACGTGTCCTCGGGTTGCCGGAACGCGTCGGACAGCGGCTGGTCACCGAGGTCGACGAACTCGGTGACGGTCCCGGCGCAGACGCGGCAGGTGGACTGGTTGTGCATTGGCGGGCTCTTTCTGCTCAGGTGGTGCGCGGGTCACCCTCGGGCTTCGAAGGCCCGCGGGTCTGCGCCCGTCCGCTGGGACAGGCGGTGCGGCAGGTCCGCCCGACTGCGCATGCCCAGCTTGCGGTAGACCCTCGTGAGGTGCTGCTCGACAGTGCTGACGGTGATGTAGAGGATGCCGCTGATCTCGCGGTTCGTGTGACCCTTCGCGGCGAGTTCGGCCACCCGCAGCTCGGAGTCGCTCAGGGCCGGTCGCCCCTCGCCGGCGTCGCCGCCGCCGTCCTCCCAGTCGACCGGGATGGGCAGGGCACCGGAGTAGGAGGCCTTGGTCTCGGCCGCCGCGACCTGGGACAGCTCGCGCGCCTTGTCGTGCTCCCCCAAGGCGTCGAGGGCTTCGCTGAGGTCGGACAGGGCCCGGGCCAGCTCCACCCGGTCACCCGCCCGTCGCAGGTGCCGCACGGCCTCGTGCAGCAGCTCGGGCCGCTCGGCGAGCTCACCCGCCGCGGCGAGGACCCGCAGCGCCGCGCCGCGGGTGCGGCGGTCGCCCGCGGGCAGCAGCATCTGCTCGTGGATCAGCTCGCGGGCCACCTCCGGGCGGCCGAGGGTGAGGTTGGCCTGGGCGAGGCCGCAGCGCCACGGCGCGAGCACCGGCAGGTCGATGCCCCACTCGCGCATCCGGGTGCCGCAGTTCTGGAAGTCGCTGATGGCGGCGAGCACCCGCCCGGCGGCGAGGTTGCCGTTGCCGCGGGCGTGCAGGTAGCGCAGGCCGGCGGCGGTGGCGAACATGGCGTCGGGCACGCGCAGCCGCATCAGGTCGGCCACCACGCGGTGCCGACCGAGTGCGATGTTGGCCTCCAGCAGCACGGCCAGCGGGTAGCCGATGGACAGGCCCCAGCCCTGGTGCGGCAGCAGGGCGAGTGCCGTCTCGGCGCGTGCGGCGGCCACCACGACCTCCCCGCGGCGCAGCGCGATGTCCGCCCGGACGACCTCCAGGATCGCCTGCCAGGTCACCGCGCCGCCGCGGGTGGCCTCGTCGGCGAGCCGGTCGCACCACCGCTCGGCGCGGTCGGGGTGGCCGCTGTGCACCAGGATCAGCAGGGCGGTGAGCACGACTTCCAGCGACATGTCGCCGAGCTGGCAGCTGCGCAGGATGTGCTCGGCGCTGGCGATCGCGTCGGGGTGGAACTCGGCGGTCCAGAAGGTGCCGACCGCCTGCGCCGCGGCCACCCACGGGTCCGCGTCGGCCACCACGTCGGTGGCCACCGCGGTCGCCGGGCCGAGGCCGTGGAACCACTGGCACACGATCCGCAGCTCGGCCGCGCTCTGCGCGTCCAGCACGCCCGGGTTCTCGTCCAGCACGGCGAGCGCGCGCACGGCCGTGGCCTCGTCCCCGATCCACAGCGCGTGCTGCACGACGGTCATGGCGTCCCGGCCGCGCAGCACGCCCGCCCACATCGCCTCGTGCAGGGGTTCCATGTGCACGACGGCGGCGGCCGGGTTGACCCGCCACAGCGCCCGGACCAGGACGCTGGTGATGCCCAGGCGCTCGTCCCGCTCGACCACGGGCAGCGCGGGTTCGAGGTAGCGCACGGCCGCGGCCACGTCGTCGCCCATGAGCGCCTGCTCGGCGGCGATGCGCAGCACGCCGACCGGCCAGCCGGGCGCGACCCGGTCCGCGGCCACGAGGTGGTCGGCCACCACGGCCGCCGCCGCGCCGCGCTGGTAGAGCAGTTCGGCGGCGCGGGCGTGCAGCCGAACCCGTTCGGCGCCCGGCATGCTGTCCAGGACCGCCGACGCCGCGCCGGGGTGGCGGAAGCCGCCGTCGTGCAGCAGCCCCGCGGCGGTGAGCACGTCGACCGCCTGCTCGACGGCCTCGGGCGTGGTGCCGGCCAGCCGCCCGAGCAGGACCGGGGTGCGCTCCTCGCCGAGCACCGCGATGGCGCGCGCGACCTCGAGCAGCCCGGCGTCCCAGCGGTGCAGGCACTCCAGCACCGCGCGCTTGAACGCGGGACCGACCTGGTCGGGGCCGGTCTCGTGCCCGGCCTCCCGGTCCTCGATCAGGGCGCGGACCAGCATCGGGTTGCCGCCGCTGAGATTGTGCCAGGCAGGGGCGAGTGCGTCGGGGTCGAGCGCCCGGTCACGCAGCAGTTCGGCGATCCCGTCGGCCGACAGCGGTGCGAGCCGGATGCGGCGGTGCGGCCGGCGGGTCAGCTCGGCGTGGAACAGCGGCAGCGTCGGCTGCGGCCGCTGCCACTCGGCGAGCACGACGACCACCCGCCCGGTCCTCATCCGCCGCCGCAGGTAGAGGATGAATTGCAGCGACGAGCTGTCGGCGAATTGCACGTCGTCCACGCACAACACAACCGGGCGTTCTCGCGACAACTCGATCAGGATTTGACACAATTCATGCACGGGTCGCACGTAAGAATGGTGGATGCCCTGCACGTCCGCACCGAAGTCGTCCACGGTGGCGGCAATAGGGGTGATGAGGTGCGAAACGCGGTCCGCAATTTCCGGCGGCAGTCCCGCGCCGTCGAACAGCTGATCGATGATCCCGGCCTGCAGGGGACGCTCGGCAGGCGCGCCGGTCGCGGTCAGCAACAGCGCCCCGGCGGCGGCGGCGTGCCGCTGGAACCGCTGGAGCAGTTCGGTCTTCCCGCTGGCCAGACCGCCGCTGACCAGGGCAAGCCCGCCTGTACCCGCCGAGCAATCGGCGAGCAGGCCGGCCAGTTCGGCGAGCGCATCACCATGGTCCGTCAGCACCAATCGTCCAGTTCCCTCCAGCGCAGCGACCAGTGGTTCTTTCGCTACAGCACCCCCACGGGACGCTTTATAGCACGACTTCCCGACTTGTCCAGGGCCTTCAACGCCACTACCCGGTAACAATGGCGAACCCAGGTTGTCGGGGTGCCGTGAACCCTTCGTAATCGCGCAAGCCGAAATGTGACCGACCCTGTCTCGACCGTGGCGAACGGGTCAACCGGTACGGCCGAACCGTGGAGTGCCGAGCCGCCGGTGCGCGATTTCGGAACGTGCCATAGCACGACCCGACCAAGCCGTCATCGGTTGATCGAACCCCCAGCCGCGACCACGGTCGCACCCCCGTCGCGGACAGGGCACCGAGCCGACGCAGAACGCCACCCTCGTCCCGGCGGCGCGCCGACACCCGATCCGCGACCAAGATCCACGCTGCACTCCACCGCGGCCGACAGCCCACCCGACCCGACGGACGGGACGAAATCGGGTAACCGGTATACCGCCTGAATGGTGAATCGCCCCCAAGAAAAGGGCCATCCGCGGTCCGACACCGCAGAGTCGACACGCGAAAAAAGGGCCAAATCGGACGACCGGCTTCCCGCGGCAGCATCGACGAACACTTCCCTGAACAGCCGACCGCCGCTGAGCACGGGCTGAGGCTCGGACGAGTGCCAACAGCCATACCTGCGGTCCCGCGGACACCCCGTCCCAGTAGCCGCACGCTCGCCGACCCGCCCCACGACCGGGCTTGTCCATCCGGGTTCCGCGGAGCGCGGATGTGTCCGGGTTGGACGATCCGCGCCGACGTCGGCGGTCCGTTGCCGATGTCGGCCGCCGTGCCCTGATGGCCCGGACCCGGTGCCGAGGTCGTGGGGAGGCGTCAACTCCCTCGGCCCCGAACCCAGTTCTTCACCACGGTGCCGGCAAAGCGGCAAGGGGCGACCGGGCTCGTCTTCCGGTCCGACACCCACTCCGGCGTGCCGCCCTACCCGCAGCTCGTCCACCAGGTCCGCCACGCGGCGCTGCCGGGCTTCCTCCACCCCGGCGACCGGCTCCCGCCCACCCGCGAGGTGGTCGAGGAGCCGCGCGCCACTGCCCGCCTTGGTCGACCGACCGTCGACTTCGTCTACCGGGTGGACGCTGGGGGAACAGCAGGTGACCACCGGTCCGGTGCGCTGGGTGTCGTCGAGCCGGATCCAGTCGCGCAGCGTCTCGTGGGTGACCCCGATGTCCTCGGCCACCGACTTGGTCGTCGCGCTCGGCCGGGACCCCGGGTAGTGCTTCATCACCATCCCCCCGGTCACCCGGCGGGGTCGGCTCCAGCCGGACAGCGGGGCGGTTCCAGCCTTCCGGCAGCTGGGACGCTGGGTCGGCACCCGCGACACTCGTGTCATGGCCTTCCGGAAGGCACTTCGGCAGAAGAGGTTCGTCTACCCGGACGATGATGTTCGTTGCTGCGCAGGAAGTTTGTCGAACCACACGAACGATCGTGTTCCGCGCGAGGACGAGTCGAGCCGCCAACACACTCGACCGCGGCCATCGGCCGAAGTGACGCACAAGGAGGCAACGTGGCCATCTCCGGCATCTTCAGCGCTCTCGTCATCGGTTTGACCATCGGCGCACTGGGCCGGCTGGTCGTGCCCGGCAAGCAGCGCATCCCGATCTGGTTGACCATCCTGATCGGGGTCGTCGCCGCGCTGATCGGCACTGCCGCCGCCAACGTGCTCGGCGTGGGCGACACCCGCGGCATCGACTGGATCGAGCTGATCATCCAGGTCGCCCTCGCCGCTGGTGGAGTCAGCCTGGCGACCGGGCTGTACGGCCGCGGGCACCCCTGATCGCACCCGAGCCCGCGCGGTAGGCGTCACCTCCCCCTCGACGACGCCTACCGCGCGACCTGACCGTGGTACTCCGCGTGACTGGCCGCTCGGTGGGGTCGAGCCCAGTCGGGCGGTGGGTCGACCGGGCGGCAGGCAGCCGCGACCAACGCGAACAACCCACATCACCCGGGGTGCGGCACTGTGCGGGCGCGACTCCCTGCGCCTGGACAACGTCGCACCAGAACCGATTTCCCCTATCCGAAGAGGATGTACCGTGATGTTCAGTCGAATGCTGAGCGCCTTCGGCATCGGAGGCCCGTCCGTCGACACCGTGCTGGACTCACCGCACGTCGTGCCCGGCCGGCACATCACCGGACAGGTCCACATCCAGGGCGGCAGCTCGGACGCCGAGATCGACCAGGTCGTGCTGTCGCTGGTCACCCAGGTCGAGGTCGAGCATGGTGGGTTGAGCGGCTTCGGCGGCTTCGGCGGCGATGACGAGAACGAAGGGACCGCCGAGTTCTTCCGGATGGTCGTGCAGCAGGGGCTGCGGGTGCCGGCGGGCCGACTGGTCTCGATCCCGTTCCAGTTGCCGGTGCCGTGGGAGACGCCGATCACCGCGGTCGGTGGTGCGGCTCTGCCTGGGTCGAGCGTGGGTGTGCGCACCGAATTGCTCGTCGCGGGCGCACCCGACAAGGGGGACTTCGACCCGGTCCTGGTCGCTCCACTGCCCGTGCAGAACAAGGTGCTGGACGCGTTCGGCCGGCTCGGTTTCTCCTTCCGGGGCACCCACGTGGAGGCCGGGCGGCTACCCGGTGTCCCGCACGAGTTCGGTTTCCACCAGAAGCTCGGGTTCTCGCCGCCGGCGCAGTTCGCGGACAGGGTGGACCAGGTCGAGTCGACCTTCGTGGCCAATGCGGACGAGCTGCACGTCATCCTGGAAGCCGACCGACGCCGCGGCGGATTCCCGTCCGGTGGCGGCACGTCCGGCCACCTTCGGCTCTCCCACCAGGAAGCACAGGTCACCGACTGCGCCGCCGCCATCAGCGGCCGGCTCGCGCACGTCGCCGAGCGCGGCCGGCCGAACCCCGCTTTCGGCGGTGCTGCGCACAACCCGGCGTTCGGCGGCCAGGCCGGTTACGGCGGGCAGCCTGGTTGCGGTGGTCGCGGCCACGACCACGACGACTACGACCCCCGGAGTCGGCGTCGTGGTTCGGGCATGGGAAGCATGCTCGCCGCCGGTGCGGCTGGTGCCGCGAGCGGCGTGCTCGGCGGCATGGCGATCAACAGCGTGGCCGGGGAGCTCTTCGGCGACGACGAAGGATGACCGCACTCGCAACGAGGCCCGCGTGACAGGCGTCTTCTCCCCTCGGGACGCCTGTCACGCACCTTCCTGAGTGAGCGGACCACTTCCCCCTGCGGGAGGGATGTCCGGTCAGGACTCACCCGCCGGAGTGAACCCGAGGACTCGCTGAAGAACGGATGCTCAGCCCATTGGACCTGTCGCTGATCAACGGGCCGATCCCCGTTGTCGCCACTGCCGCCGGCGTGCTCGCGCTGGTCACTCTGGCGGCCCGCAGGAACCGGACGTGGTGGACCCGGACTGTGCCGGTCATGATGCTGGTGATCACCGCCGTGACGGCCGGTCTGAAGCTCGTGGTCGACCACGTGTGGAAGCCGTGGCCTGAGCCGCTTCCACCGATCCTGGCCGTCTGGACGGGCGCGGTGCTGCTCGCGGTCTGCCTGGCGGTCGCACGGCTGCGGGCCGAGCGGTGGTACCGGCGGGTGCTGATCGTGGTGCTGGTGCTGATCGTGATGGCGAGCTCGTTCACGGCGGCGAACGCGCACTTCGGCTCCTACCCCACCTCACGCGCGGTGCTCGAGGTGTTCACGAACAACCGAGTCGACCTGGACGTGGCCGCCGGACCGGCGTCGAGCGTGGTCGAGGTACCGAAGGGCGGCAAGCTCGCCGACGTCTGGCGAGAACCCGCCGACCTGCCCCGGAAGGGGACCGTGTCGGAGGCGACGATCCCCGGTGCGTTCCACGCGCGGCCGGCGTGGATCTACCTTCCGCCCGCCTACGCCGCGACGCCCCGCCCGCGGTTGCCGGTCGTCGTGCTGCTCCCAGGGCAACCCGGTTCGCCTCGCGATTGGTTCGACGCGGGTCGGCTCACCGACCGACTGGACGCGTTCGCCCGCGAGCACGACGGGCTGGCACCGATCGTGGTGGTGGCCGATCAACTCGGCGCGCGGATGGCGAACCCGCTGTGCCTGGACTCGCGGCTGGGGCAGTCGGAGACGTACCTGGCCCGTGAGGTGCCCGCGTGGATCAAACGCCGGCTCACCGTCGACGAGCGGCGTGAGGCCTGGACCATCGCCGGGTTCTCCCAAGGTGGCACGTGCGCGCTTCAGCTCGCCGTACGTGCGCCTGACGTGTACGGGAACTTCCTCGACATCACCGGGCAGCGCGAGCCGTCGCTCGGTTCCCGTTCCGAGACGGTCAAGGCCGCGTTCGACGGCGACGAAGCGGTGTTCGCGCGCGTCAACCCGATGGACATCCTCGTCCGCGAACGGTTCCCGCAGACGGCCGGCGTCATCGTCGCGGGCCGGGACGACGTGCACTACCGCCAGGCGAACGCCGAGGTGTTCGAGGCCTGCCGCAGGGCCGGTATGGACGTGCGGTGGAGAGAACTCCCGGGCGGGCACGACTGGAACGTGTGGCGACCGGGCCTCTACGAGTCCCTGCCGTGGCTCGCCGCGCGAACGGGCTTGAGCAGGTGACCGCGGCAACCACCGGGGAACGGGAGACATGAGCGCGCAACGGGACCGGATCGCGAGGCTGATCGGCACGTTGTTCCGGACCGCCCCGCTGACGTGCGCCTTCCTCATCTCGTTCTGGACCACCGGTGCGCTGACCGGTGCGCTGGGTGGCCGGAACGACGCCCTGCTCGATCGCGTCGGCTTCGGCACCGACAGCCCGTTGTGGACGGCGTTCTCCTCTGTGCTGTGGGCCATGGATCTCACGGGGTACGTGGCGACGACCGCGTTGCTGCTCGTCTTCGGCACGCTGGCCGAGCGCGAGTTCGGTGCCCTGCGCACCGCGGGGCTCTTCCTCACCTCCCACGTGCTCGGGGTGTTCCTCGGACGGGGGGTGGTGCTGCTGGGCAGCAACCTCGGCTGGTCCTGGCCGGAGTCGCTCACGGGCGAGGTCGCGGCCGGGCCGTCGATCGCAGGGGTGGGACTCGTGCTGGCGTTGTCGTTCCGGATGCCGGTGTCGTGGCGGCGCCGGGTCCGGCTCATGACGGCCCTGTCGCTGCTGGTGCTCGCGTTGTACTCGGGATGGCTGGAAGACCTGCTGCGGCTCACCGGTGGCGCGACGGGCCTGCTCATCGGCGCGTTCTTCCTTCGTCGCGACGAAGGCCGCGAGCCCGGCACCCTGGCGGAGAGGCGGGTCCTCGTCGGTGTGCTGGTGGCGGCGTCGGCGCTCGGGCCGGTGGTGGCGGTGCTGTCGCCGTTTCCGAACGGCCCGCTGTCGTGGTTCTCCGACGTGGTCGCCGTCGCCCAGCCGGCGCAGTCGGACGTGGACCTCGCGTGCGCCTCGGGCGCGGCTGAGCAATGCCGCACGATGCTGGTCCAACTGTCCTACGGGCGGTTTCCGGCGCTGGTGATGTCGTTGCTGCCGGCGTTGTTGCTGCTGGTGCTCGCCGAAGGGTTGCGGCGCGGGCGGCGGTTCGCGTGGTGGTCGGCGCTGGGCGCCACGGCGGCGTATGCGGCGACCACCGGGTGGTACGTCGCGCAGGCCGCGCGGCTTCCGGAGGTCGGTGGTCTTGAGACCGGTTTCTCCTACGGTGTGCCGATCCTGGCATCGCTCTCGATCACTCTGGTACTGCTGTTGACGCGCGGGAACTTCACTGTGCGGCTTCCCCGGCACGCGATCCGGAGGTTCTGGCGGTTCACCGCGGGCAGCATCGGTGTGCTGTCCGCGTTGTACGTGTTCGGCGGCTATCTGGTACGGGACCGGTTCGCCCCGCGACCGGGTTTCCTCCAACTGCTCGCGGACCTGCCGACGCGGTTCCTGCCGCCGGGTTACCTCGGTCTGGTGCCGCTGCGCTTCCAGGCGGACGGGGTGGTCGGCACGCTGTTGTTCGAGTACACCGGCGTGGTGTTCTGGCTGATCGTGCTGGCGGGTCTGCTGGTGGCTTCCTGGCGGGCGTGGCCGTCGTCGTCGGAGAACCAAGCGGCCCACGCGCGCGAACTGGTGCGGCGTTACGGCGGATCTTCGTTGTCGCACATGACGACGTGGCGCGGCAACCGGTACTGGTTCTCCCCGGACGGTGAGACGGTGATCGCGTACCGGGTGGTCGCCACGATCGCGCTCACCGTCGGCGACCCGATCGGGCCCGCCAGGATCGACGCCGTGCGCGGGTTCGCCGAGTTCTGCGAGGAGAACGGCTGGACCCCGTGCCTGTACAGCATCAGCGCCGAGACGCGCGACGAGGTCGCCCCGCTCGGCTGGCCGGCGGTGCAGGTCGCCGAGGACACCGTGATCGACCTCGACGCGCTCGCCTTCACCGGCAAGAAGTGGCAGGACGTGCGCACCGCCCTGAACAAGGCCGCCAAGCAGCGCATCACCGCCGAGTGGTGCACCTACGCCGACGCGCCCTTCGCGATCACCGACCAGATCCGGTCCATCTCGGCGGAGTGGGTGACGGACAAGGGTCTGCCCGAGATGGGCTTCACGCTCGGCGGCCTCGACGAGCTGACCGGAGACGGCGTGCGTTGCCTGCTCGCCGTGGATGCCGACCGCACCGTGCACGGCGTCACGAGCTGGCTGCCGGTGTACTCCGAAGGCGAGGTCGTGGGCTACACGCTCGACTTCATGCGCCGCCGTGCCAACGGTTTCCGCGGCACGATGGAGTTCCTGATCGCCTCGGCGGCGCTGCAGCTGAAGGCCGGGGGAGTCCGGTTCCTCAGCCTGTCCGGTGCACCGCTCGCCCGGCTGGACCGGGGTGAACGACCTCGCCTGCTCCAGCGAGTGCTGGACGTCACCGGACGGGTCCTGGAACCGATCTACGGGTTCCGCTCGTTGTTCGCGTTCAAGGCCAAGTTCCAGCCGACCTACCGACCCCTGTACATGGTCTACCCGGACGCCGCCGCGCTGCCTCGCATCGCCAACGCGGTCAGCCGCGCTTATCTGCCCGGCGTCACTCTGCGCCAAGGCCTCCGCCTCGCCGCCAGGATGATCCGGCGCTCCTGACCGACCGCGACGGACCGGACCCGACCAGCCGGGGAGGTCCGGCCAGGTGGCGGGATCAACACCCCGACCTGACGGATGGCCCGGTTACCGAGCGCACCGACACAGTTACCGCATGACACGGATGCCACCACCGCGGGACACCTCGGCTGCGCCGGAGACATCGCCTTCCCCGTCCCGAACGCCGGCAGAGTCCGCCGCGCCGGCCGAGCCCCGCCCTTCGACGGGGCGCTTGATCGGGGTGGACCTGGCCCGCGCGCTGGCCGTGTTCGGCATGTACGTCGTACACCTCGGCCCCTCGACGAGCAACGCGAGCGGCATCGGCGCCTGGGTGCGGCACCTGGCGGAGGGGCGTTCGTCCGCCCTGTTCGCCACGCTCGCCGGGTTCTCGCTGATGCTGATCGCCGGCCGCCTGGAGCCGAAGACCGGTGTGGCCGGACGGCAGGCGAAGGCCCGGATCGCGATCCGGGCCGTGATCCTGCTCGTCCTGGGCACCGTGATGATCACGTTCTACGGGGATGTGGTGATCCTCGCCTCGTACGGGCTCTTCTTCCTGCTGGCCCTGCCACTGGTGCGACTGGGCGCCACGACGCTCGCGATCATCGCGGCCGCGATCGCCGTCGTCGGGCCGGTGCTGGCCTTCGGCCTCAAGTCCCTGGTCACCGAGCCGGTCAAGGCTGCCATCAAGGCCTACGACCCACTCGCTCAACTCGGCGGCGCGGGACTGCTGGACCTCCTGCTCACGGGCTTCTACCCCGCGATGCCCTGGATGGCGTTCATCATCGCCGGCATGGCTCTGGGCCGGCTGGACGTGTCCTCCGGCGCCGTGCGGCGGCGGCTGGCCGTGTTCGGTCCCGCCCTCGCCCTGTTCGCCCACGGTGCCTCCTGGCTGCTCGCCCAGCTGATCGGCAGCGTCCGGGAAGCCTCGGAGATGCAGGGCGCAAGGGGCCCCGGCAGCTCGGGTATGAGCAAGGGGCTGAAGGGCCCCGGCGCCATGGGCGACCCCAGCGCCGCCGGTGACATGATGCCGCCCGACACCACCGGATCGGCCTGGTCGTTGCTGACCTCGGGACCGCACAGCGGCATGCCGTTCGACATCATCGGCTGTGTCGGAGTCGCGATCACCGTCATCGTGCTCGCGACGACGGCGATCGACCGCCTGCCGCTGCTGCAGCGCCTGGCCGCACCGGTCATCGCCGTGGGCACGATGTCCCTGACCGCCTACGTCGGCCACTTCGTGCTGTCATCGCAGATGTCCGGGACCTTCGGTGCATCCGGGGCCGGCGTGACCGCCGGGCCCGAGTCCCAGGCGTCCTGGACGCCGGTGCTCGTGTTCATCCTCGGCGCCATGGCGTTCGCCTGGACCTGGTCTCGCTTCTTCCGCAAGGGACCGCTCGAGCACCTGCTCGACCTCGCGACCAAGCCGGCGAAGCACATCCGCTGAGCACCGGCCGACCGGCTGGTCGCGACCTGCCGGTCGGCCGGACCCGACCCACTGGCTTCCGGATGGCGGTCCCACGCCGCTCCCAGCGAGAATGCACGCATGCAGGATCCGGAAAGGGGTGGGACATGATCCGGGTGGTCGTCGTGGACGACGAAGAGCTCGTGCGCACCGGCTTCCGCCTCATCCTCCAGGCGGCCGGGGACATAGAGGTCGTCGCGACGCCCACCGGTGCGCAGGCGGTGCGCGAGATCAGCCTGCTCAAGCCCGACCTCGTGCTGCTGGACATCCGGATGCCGGACGTGGATGGCCTGACCATCCTGCGTCAGCTGCAAGGTCTCACGCCGCCGCCGGTCGTCGCGATGCTGACGACGTTCGACTCCGACGAGTACATCGCCATGGCGCTGCGGTCGGGCGCAGCCGGGTTCATCCTCAAGGACACCGGACCCGAACAGCTCGCCCAGATGGTGCGCACGCTGGTCAGCGGCGGGGTGGTGCTCTCCCCCAAGGTCACCCGCACGGTCGTGGACGGCTATCTCGGTTCCGGCGCGGGCTCGCAGGCCTCCGAGCAGGTCGGCCGGCTGACCGAACGCGAACGCGTGGTGCTCGTGCTCATCGCCGAGGGACTGTCGAACACCGACATCGGCGCTCGGATCCACGTCAGTGTCGGCACGGTGAAGGACCATGTCAGCGCCATCCTCACCAAGCTGCGCGTCGGCAGCAGGGTGCAGGCCGCTCTCGTGGCGCAACGCGCCGGGCTGCTCGACGCGGGCGGGGATTCCCGGTGAGCTCCCGCCCGCTGGTCCGCGTCGCCGTACTGGCGCTCGCGGTGGCCGAGGGCGTGCTGACGTTGATCAGCGAGGAGGACCCGTACGGTGCGGTCCCGATCGCGATCGCGGTGCTTGCCTTGGTGGTGCTCGAGCGCCGGCCCGTGCCGGCGTTCCTGGCGACGTTGCCCGCGGTGTTGTACCCCGGCGCGATCGTCCCGGCGATCATCGCTCTCTACGTGGTCTCCAGCCGCTACCGCGACTGGTGGATCATCGCCGGCTGCGGGCTGCTGGCCGCGGCCGGCTTCGTTTTCCCGACGACGGAGTTCGCTCCATCGATCTGGGACTCCTACACGTTGCTCGGCGTCATCTACTTCACGATGACCGCGCTCGCTCCGATCCTGCTCGGCCAGTTCCTGCGCTCCCGGCGCGAGCTGGCGCTGCGGCTGGAGGAGGTGAAGGAGGCCAGGGAGCACGAGCGCCGGCTCGACGCCGAGGCGGTCCTGGCCAAGGAACGCAACCAGCTCGCCCGCGAGATGCACGACGTCGTCTCCCACCAGGTGAGCCTCATCGCCGTGCAGGCGACAGCGCTCCAGGTCAGCACCGCAGACCCCGACGCCAGGCAGGCTGCCGGGAACCTGCGGCAGCTGTCGGTGAACACGCTCGACGAACTCCGGCACATGGTCAACCTGCTGCGCGCCTCCGGCACACCCTCGACCGAGCTCACCCCGCAACCCACGCTGACCGACCTCGAACGCCTCATCGCAGGCAGCGCGATCGACGCCAGGCTGGTCGGCGACGTGCCCGACGGACTCGAACCACCCGTGCAACGGGCCATCTACCGCACCATCCAGGAAGCGCTCACCAACGTGCGCAAGCACGCCCCCGGGGCAAGCGCCACCATCGAGATCAGCCACGACGACACCGACCTCACCGTCACCGTCACCAACACCCGGCCCACCCGGCCCACCCTCGCCCTGCCCAGCGCCCGGCACGGACTCGTCGGACTGCAGGAACGAGCCGCGCTCCTCGGCGGGAAGCTCCACACCGGTCCCCTGCCCGACGGCGGCTTCCAGCTACGACTGCGGCTGCCGGTCACGGCCATCGGCATGGCGCGCGGCTGACCGCGACCGGAGGGGACCGGTCGTGCGCGAGTGCTGCCCGTGTCCCACGACCGGCGGTGGCACAGCGGATCGAACTCGGCCGGACCAACGACGTCCCCGCCAAGGCCGGTCGCAGTGCCTGGGAGATCGTGCGGTCCGAGGTCTTCGCCGGAACCAACGCGGTGCTCGCGGCGATCGTGTTCTCCACCGGCTACTGGCTGGACGACTCACTGGCCGGTTCGGATCGTGGCCAACAGCACTTGGACCGCTCATGTGGGACCCCGCGACCACAACCGCGCGATCGCAGCGCTGAACGCGCTGCCGGAGCTGGTCATGTGCCCTGTCGGGCAGCGCGGTCGACCCGCGTACGTCCCAGCAGCTGGGGCGGCTGCTCGACGATCGCGGGTGGACGACCGGTGGATTCGTCGAGCCCAGCGCACCGGCCGGGGTGTGAAGGCTCGGCTCAGCTCGTCAGGAGCAGGGTCGGGCCGCAGGCGGTCAACCGGGACGAGCCGCGCTTCCCGGTGCCCGACGGCGGCTCCAGCTACGACTGCGGCCGCCGATCACGGCGGTCGGCACAGCACACGGACCACCACAGGCTCGGAGTGCGCCGGATCGACGCACTCCGAGCATCCGCTCATCGGACGTGTTCGCCGGTGAGCAGCTGAGTGGCGGCGAACTCGGCGTACAAGGGATCGTTCAGGACGAGCTCGTCGTGAGTGCCGGTGGCCCGCACGGTTCCGTCGTCCAGCACCACGATCCGGTCCGCTTGCATCACCGTCGACAGCCGGTGCGCCACCACCAGCACCGTCATCGTCTTCGCCGCGGTCGTGACCACGTCCCTGATCGCCATCTCGTTCGCGGCGTCCAACTGTGACGTGATCTCGTCGAGCAGCATCAACCGCGGACGGCTGAGCAGGGCACGGGCGAGCGCGACACGTTGCCGCTCACCACCGGACAGGAAGGTGCCGCGGTGCCCGACCGGGGTGTCCAATCCGTCGGGCAGCCGCTCGACGAGCGAGTCCAGCCGGGTCTGCGCCACCACGTCGCGGATCTCCTCGTCAGTCGCGTCCGGGCGGCCGTAGACGAGGTTCTCGCGCAACGATCCCGAGAGCAGGGGCGCGTCCTGTTCGACGTACCCGATGCGCGCTCGCAGGGCTGCCAGGTCCCAGTCCGCCAGATCCCGGCCGTCCAGCTGGATGCGGCCGGAATCCGGCTCGTGGAACCGCTCGACCAGTGCGAACAGGGTGGACTTGCCCGCACCGGACGGGCCGACGAAGGCGGTCATGCCCGACGCGGGGATGTCGACGCTCACGCCGCGCAGGACCTCAGGCCGGTCCGGGGCGTAGCGGAACCGGACGTCGGCGAAGCTCAGGCGAGTTCCGCCCTCGTCCGAGACCTCGTTGCCGCCGTCGCCGAGCGGTTCGGTCTGCATCTGGTCGACGTCGCTGAGCCTGCGCACCGCGGCGAGCCCGATCTGCAGCCTGCTGCCGGCGTGCAGCAACTGCCCGATCGGCTCGTGCAGGTAGAACAGGAACAGGAGGAAGGCGACCAGAGTGGACAGTGAGATCGCGCCGGTCGCGACCCGCGCACCGCCCATGGCGAGCACGGCGAGGAACGACGCCTGGACCGCGAGGCTGTTGGAGCCGTGCACCAGCGATTCCCACCGCGCTGAACGGACACCGGCACGCCACCCGTTCTCCGCACCGCGCTCGATCGCGGCGATCTCCCTCGTCTCGGCGCCCGCTGCCTTCACGGTGCGGAAGGCGCCGAGCACGCGCTCCAGCCGCGCTCCGGTCTCACCGACAGCGCTTTGAGCGGCGTGGGACGCCTTCTCGATCATCGGCATGCCGGCCAGGGCGAGCAGGCCCACCACCAGCAGCACGGCCAGGGTGATGCCCAGCAGGACCAGGTCCATCACGCCCATCATCACTACCATCACCACGGTCGTCACCGAGCCGGTGACCAGTGCGACGAGAGCGTGGGTGCACACCTCGCGCAGCAAGGTCGTGTCGCTGGTGAAGCGGGACAGCAGGTCTCCTGGCTCGGTGCGTTGCACCGCGGGCACGCGCAGCGAGAGCAGTCGCCGGACCAGCCGTTTCCTGGCGACGAGCACGACCGACTCGGCGGCGCGTTCCAGCAGGTAGTCGCCGACCATGGCGACCATGGCACCCGCCAGTGCCAGACCGACCAGCAACACCAGCAGACCGGTGATCCCGGCACCCGAGCCCAGCCGGTCCACCAGCGCCTTGGCCGCCAGGGGCTGCGCGGCGGCGGCAAGCCCGCCGAGCAGGACGAGCGCGCCTCCGAAGAGGATGGTGGGTCGCTGCGGTCTGGCGTACCCCAGAAGCGTTCGCCAGGTCGCGCGGTCGATCGGGGTGCGCACGGTAGAACAACTCCGTCTTCTCTGTTCGTGACCGGGAATGCGATCCGGGCAGGCGAAACGCCGCCGCGGACCGGCTCCACGATTGTCAGTCGAACCGCACACCGCACGGCACCGGCGAACCGGCTGGATCCTCCAGCCACGTGACCCGGTGACACCCGCCGCCTGGGGGATGGCGGAACACTGTGGACGCGACACGACACTCCGCGGCCGGCGGCTTGTCCACAATGGCCTCTGGGGAGAGTACTCTCCCTCTCCGTCACGCCGCCTCACGAAGCACGATCACATGAACTCGCTGCTCCTCATGATCGCGATCGCCATCGCGGTCCGCTCCTTCGCCGCGTCCCGGCTCGACCGGTGGAACCTCGGCGCACCGGTCGTCATCGTCGCGGCGGGCGTCGTCATCGGCCTGGTCAACGAACAGTCGATCACGATCGCGCTGAACACCCAGGCGATGTTGTACGTGGCCGAGATCGTGCTCGCCGTGCTGCTGTTCGTGGACGCCACCGAGGTGCGCGGCGGACGGCTGTGGGGCAGCTCGCCGGGGCTTGCGGCCAGGGTGCTGCTCATCGCGATGCCTCTCAGCCTCGTCGCGGCGATGCTGCTCGGCTGGTGGTTGTTCCCCAGCCTGCCCTGGCCGGTGCTCCTGCTGCTCGCCGGCGTGGTCGTGCCCATCGACTTCGCCCCAGCCGAACGGGTCGTGCGCGACCGCGGCCTGTCGTCACGGGTGCGCACCGTGCTCAACGTCGAGAGCGGTTACAACGACGGCATCATCTCGCCCCTCTTCCTGTTCGCGTTGATCCTGGCGGGCGACCACACCCAGGAACGCACACCGCTCTCCGCGCTGGCCACCGTGCTGCCGTTCGCGCTCAAGGCCCTCATCGCCGGTCTGGTGCTCGGTACGGCACTCGCACTGCTGCTGACCGCCGCACACCGCGCGGGATGGCTCACCGAACAATCCGGACGCATCGTCGTGCTGCTGGTGCCGCTGCTGACCTACACGGCCACGGTCGCCATCGACGGCAACGGGTTCGTGGCGTCCTTCGTCTGCGGCATCGTGTTCCGCTACGTCCACCGGCGAGCCAAGGCACACCGGATCCGCCACTCCCCGCAGGGGCGGAACCTGCTGCGGGGCGGAAAGCTGCACGACGACTTCCGGCTGCTGGAGGACTTCACCACCCTGCTGACCATGACGCTGTGGTTCGTCGTCGGCATCACCGCCGTGGTGGCGTTCTCGGACGGGCTGCCGTGGCAGGTCGCGCTCTTCAGCATCGCGGCGCTCACCGTCGTCCGGGTGCTTCCCGTGGCCCTCTCCCTCGCCGGATCGGAGCTTTCCCAGCGGGAACGTCTGCAGGTCGGGGTGCTCGGGCCACGCGGCACAACGTCGATCGTCTTCGGCCTGCTCGCCTTCAACCGGCTCCCCGAAGGACCCTCCGCCGACACCATCCTGCTCGTCACCGTCACCGTGGTCTTCGGCAGCGTGGTGCTGCACGGCATCGGCGCCGGCCCCACCGTCAAATGGCTGGCACCCGCGAAACCGGCTCGTCGCTGACCTCCTACCTGAGCACGTGACGGGAACCTGCGTGGCAGGCCTCGCTCACAGGCGGCTCACGGCGCGGTCGAGGCCTGGTCGTGCCCGTCGACGGGCAGCAGCAGACGGGCAGCTCCGAGCCGTGCAGGACCGTGCCGACGTGGTGGTCGGCCAGGCGCCGGGATGCGACGTCCGCGTCGCGCGGCTTGTCGTGGTCCAGGGGGTCTCGGGGTGGAGCGTGGTGCGCAGCAGCGAGTCGTAGTAGACGCTGTGGTCCCGGACCAGCCGTTCCAGCCGGGCCAACGCCGTGCCTGCCGACAACTCCGTCCATGCAGGTTGAAACCGTGCGTAGCGTGAGGGGCCGAGGTGCTCGTGAGTGGCCTGTCCCGGTGTGTCCAACGCGTTCGCGTTGCTGCGGCTGCTGCCCATGAGCGCGCTTCATCGACTCCGGCTGCTGGTGCGGCCGTGACGATTCTGCGGTGGCACCGGAACCGACGCGCCGGGGCACGGACCCCACCGGTCAGCCGGCACCGGCGTCATCGCCACGACCGCCTTCTCGGCCACCTTCTGGTCCTGGGTTCGAGGCCGCTCTCCCCGGTGGATCGCCGTCACCACTTCCGACCGAAGGACCGCGGCCACCCGTCGGTGTCGTCGAGCAGAACCCGAGCCGACATGCGAGCATCGTTCACTTTGAACGCCACCCCCCTCGAACGAGGTCCGTTTTCTGCGGTTGACACACGGGGAGTAGCGCCTTGACGGAATCAGTCACCGGATCGTGTTCTGGCGTGCCGGGTGCACGAGGAGTGAGCTTGTGATAACCCCGAGGTGATTGGTGGTCACGGTGGTCGATGCAGCCGCTTTCGAGGCACTGAAGTTCCAGGGCGACCCGCTCGCCGACGCGGTCGTGGCAGACCTGGTCGCCACCGGCCGGGTCGGCGTGGTCAACGAGGTGCTGGCGCACTTCCGCGCCAACGACCAGCCCATCCCCGAGCTGCTGCCCGACTCGGTGCGGGAGTTCCTGGTCGCGACCGACGACCCACCGGCGTGGGTGGACCAGGACCGGGTGGCGCGGGCCTACGAGTTCTTCGTCGACGACGGCGTGCACGTCGCCTCCGTGCTGACGTTCGGCGCGATGGTCAACTGCTACGCCCACGCCCGCGCGTCCCGGGTGCTCACCTTGACCCACGGGTTGAACCAGCCTCACCGACGGCTGTCGGAGACCTCGCAGTTCGTCATGGACATGATGGGCCGTGACGCGTTCGGCTCGGGCGGGTCGTTCGTGCCCACCATCCAGAAGACGCGCCTCATCCACGCCGCCGTGCGCCACTTCCTCATCTCGTCGGGCAAGTGGGACGTCGCGGTGGACGGCGTGCCGGTGTGCCAGCAGGACATGGTGGGAGCCCTTTTCATCTTCTCCGTCCAGGTGATCGAGGGCATGCGCCGCATGGGCATCTCGGTCACCGAACAGGAGGCGGAGGACTACTACTACGTGTGGCGCGCCGCGGGCGCCATGCTCGGAATCCCCGCCGATGCCGTCCCGGAGTCCATCCAGGACGCTCGCGAGCTCAGCGCCGCGATGGTCGAGTCCGTCTACGGGCCGTCGTCCGAGGGCGTGGCGCTCACCCGGCACCTGCTCGACCTCTACGAGAAGCTCTTCCCCGGCAAGCTCTTCGACGGCATCGTCGCCGCCATGATCCGCCAGGTCGTCAACCCCGAGGTCGCCGACTGGATGGAGGTGCCGAAGTCCCGCGGCTGGAACGGCGTCGTGCGCGCCGGCACCCGCCTGGTCCGGGCACTGGAACGCGCCGAGGACAACAGCACCCTGGCCACCACCATCCTCGACCGCGCCGGCACCATCCTGCTCGGCGGCAGCGTCCGCAACCTCACCAACGGCCAGTCCACCACCCTCACCATCCCCAGCGACCTGCGTGAGCGGTGGGAAGCCGAAGGCCGGTCCCCCGCCTCCACCACGGCGGAACCGACCGCCACACAACGCTGACCGGCAAACCCGTCACGCATCGCACGGCCGCGGACCAGGCGGACCCCGGTCACTCCGGCAGGTCTGATCGGACTCGGTCGCCGACTCACCGCGGAGGATCCCGGTCATGGCACACCCGGACGAGTTGACCGCCCTCGACCTGCACTCGGTCTGGACGACGGCGGATGACCTGCGGGAGGCGTTCGACCCGTTCTCCTTCGAGCAGCGGATGGCCGCCTACCGGCTGATGATCGAGAACACCAACGCGACGACCAGGTTCGGCGCCGACAACCGGCACAACCCGTTGTGGGGGTTGATGTTCCAACACCAGTGGCAGTTCCGCACCGGCCGGCTCGGCGCCACCACCCTGCGGGACGGGCGGATCGACCCGGACTCGCCCTGGGGTTACGGCAACTACACGCTCAACGTCATCCCGTGGCTGGCGGCAGTGGACGCCGGGGTGGCGCCGCACCTGCGCATCGCCGACCCGCCGACCCGTTCCCGGTTCCGGTACGTGGTCGGCGGCGTCGTGCCGGAGGAACTCGTCGCGGCCGTGGCCGACTGGCGCGCCTACTTCGCCCTGCTGGGCGCGAGCGGGCCGGCGGACCTGGAACCGGCGCGCCTGGCGCTGTGGAAGGCGCACAAGACGTGCCTGGACGTGGTGGTCGGCGTGCTCGGCGCGGTCGACACCACCCCCTGGCCCGAGCTGGAGGTCACGTTCCTGCGCGGCTGGTGCCGGATGGTCGACTACCTGTGGGCGGCGGCCTGGCCCACCGACTTCGCCTTCATGACCGCCCACGGCCTCGACGTGCTGCCCGAAACGCTGCTCGCCACGCCCGGGGACCTGGACGCGCTGCCGGCCAAGGCCCGCGGCAACGTCGTCAACGTCCTGCGCCTCGCGACCACCCCGAAGTGGCGCTACGACCTCAACCTGCTGCTGTGGAGGCGGATCATGCGCACCCGCGAAGCCCGCGACCAGGTGCTACCCCTGCTCGACGCGGTCTTCAACCCACGGCCGGACAACACCGCCGAGCGCCGCAAGCTGCTCCGCTACCTCCTGCGCCCCTGACCGGGGACCGGCCTGAACGGTACCCGCCCGTGCGTACTCGCGGTCATCGAACACGCCGGCGCCGGATCCGGGTGCTCGGCGCCACCGAGCACACGACCACCTCCCGGATCCCCAAGCCGCCGGAAACCTCGCCATGGACCTTGAAGACACGGGCTGCACAGCACGGTTCCTGATCCGCAACCGCGACGGCAGATTCCGCCCTGTTCGACGACACCCCCGCTGACGCCGGCATCCAAGTCGTCCTCAGCGGAGTCCTTCCCCCACGCATGAACGCGATCATCGAACGCATGAGGGCTTTTGGTCGGCGACGCGGTCGATCGGAACCAGGGTGCCATCGAGGATCGCGTAGGCCAGGCGGGAGGCCCGCTCACCGGCGGCGTGGAGGTCGTCGGCCAGGACGGCGAGCAGGTCCACCGCTTCACGGACGCAGCGCCAGGCGGTGCAGTTCCTTCAGCTCATCGGCCCCCGGCGGTGGGCCAAGTGGATCGAATCGGAGGCGGTGTCGATGTCCGCGCCGTTGTCGGCCCTGCGGTGGGTGCGGTCGGTGCCGTGCCAGTCCAGGCACAGCACGGTGGCGTCGTCGTGGAGCCGGTCGCGGCAGGCGTGCCGCACCGCCCTGGTCACCGCCCGCACCACCTCCCGGGGGTGCAGGCGGTCGGTGTCGCGGACCAGCGCGTGCAGGTCGACACCGGCGGCGTCGCGTTCGAACATGCCGTCGGTGAGCAGCACCAGCCGGTCACCGGGGCGCAGTTCCAGCCGCTGTACCCGGTACGGGTACGGGGCGACGCCGAAGAGCGGGTCGACCTCCAGCCCGACGGGGTCCACCACGCCGTCGCGCAGCAGCAGCGGCGCCGGGTGGCCGGCGTTGACCAGCTCCACTCCCGCACCGGCGAGGTCCACGCGCAGCAACTGCCCGGTCGCCAGCGAGCCGCGACCGTGCTCCAGCAGCGCCTGGTTGGCCCGCCGCGCCTGCTCGGCCAGGTCGTACCCGGCCCGCCGCGCCCCGCGCAGCGCCCCGACCAGCAGGGTCGCGGTCAGCGCCGAGGCCACGTCGTGCCCGGTGGCGTCGGTGATCGACAGGTGCAGGGTGTCGTGGTCCAGCGCGTAGTCGTAGGTGTCGCCTCCGATGTCGTCGGCGGGCACCAGGGCACCCGCGACGGTGAACTGGGCGGCCTCGCAGCAGGACGCCGAGGGCAGCAGCTGGTGTTGGATCTCCGCGGCCAGGCTCACCGCGGTGGTGCGCCGACTGGAGTGGTAGAGGTCGGTGAACCGACGGTCGGTGACGATGACGTAGGCCAGCGTGTGGGAGGCCTCCGACAGCTGCGCAAGCACCTCGTCGTCGAGGGCAGGCACGGTCAGCTCCAGCACGCCCACGCAGTCACCGCGGTTGGTCACCGGCAGCACGACCCGCACCTGGCCACTGTCCCGCTCCTGCCACGGCCGCTGGGTGCGCAGCACCTCCTCGTAGGCGCTGTCCCTCAGCTCGACGCGCTCCACGGCGCGCCCACCCGAGTCAGCCGCAGTCGAGGTCACCCGCACCAACTGCCCGCCCACGAGGTCCACCAGCAGGAACGACACGTCGAAGGCTTCGAACCTCTTCGCCAGGTCGCGCGCGACGACCTCGACCGACTCCACGGGCGGTGCGCTCTCCGCCGCAGCCAGCACATCACCCGGTCCTGCCACGCCACGGTCCACGGCAACCTCCCCATCACCGGGAGACCTACCCAATCACCCCACGAACATCACCCCCGCCGTTCGAACGCGACAAGACCACCGACGAGCCACCCCACTTCCCTACGTCCTACGCCGCATACCCGAACCCACCAGCGACAGGGCCCGACCACCCGAACCCAGTACCTGGGGCTCGTGGAGCACGTCGCACAGCCCCTGGGTGAGCGCGGGTCGGAATGGCCGGGGCGGCGGTAGCGTCTGGCGGATGACCGTGCGGGTGGATCCGACCAACTCCGACCAGCTCACCGCGTGGGACGGCGACCAGGGCGCCTTCTGGGCCGACCACGCCGACCGCTTCGACGAAGGTGCCGCCCGGTACCACGAACGGCTGCTCGACGCCGCCCGGGTGGGCCCCGCCGACCGCGTCCTGGACATCGGCTGTGGCACCGGCAAGTCCACGCGCGAGTCCGCCCGACGCGCCGCCCACGCCCTGGGCGTGGACCTGTCGTCCAGGATGATCGAAGAGGCACGGCGGCGGGCCGAGCTCGACGGGATCACCAACATCGCATTCGAGCAGACCGACGCCCAGGTGCACCCGTTCCCCAAGGCCGCCTTCGACCTCGTGATCAGCCGCCACGGGGTAATGTTCTTCGGCGACCCGGACAAGGCCTTCGCCAACATCGCGACCGCCCTGCGACCCGGTGGCCGGATGGCGCTGCTGACGTGGCAACCGCTGGCGCGCAACGAGTTCGCGTCCACGTTCCGCACGCTGGTCGCCGCCGGCGAGCCCGTACCCGAGCCGCCGCCCACAGGGGCGCACCCGTTCTCGCTCAGCGACCCCGACCGGGTGCGCGCGCTGCTGACCGGCGCCGGCATGACGGACGTCGAGCTGCACGCCGTCAGCGAACCGGTGTGGCTCGGCCACGACGTGGAGGACGCGTTGGCGTTCATGACCGCCCGGCAGGCCTCTCAGCTGGCCGAACTCGACCAGGACACGCGCGCACGGGTCGTCCGGGCCGCACGGCAGGACATCGCCCGGCACCTGGACGAGCACGGCGTGCGTTACGCGTCCGCCGCGTGGATCGTGCAGGCCGTCAAACAGCCCTAGCCAGTGCCGCGTCGCGAACCCGCCCACCTCCGGCCCCCCTGAACCCCACTCCGACACCGGTGGACGGGGGTCGCCGAGAAACCGGGCATGGGCTACCGCTTCGTGCCCTGACCCGCTCAGAGCCGCCAGGTGTGGAACCCCCGGCCCGACTTCTTGCCCAGCCGACCGGACTCGACCATCTCCGGGGGGCACGGGGTGTGGGCCGGGTCGTCCAGCAGCTCGCGCAGCACCAGCAGGGTGTCCCGGGTGGTGTCCAGGCCGATCAGGTCGGTGGTGCGCAGGGGGCCGTCCGGGTCGTTGGCTGGTTGGTTCTGCTCGTCGGTCATCGGCGGCCGAGGATGTGGAGTTGCCGGGCCGGACCGGGTGCGCGACGGCCTGCGGCTCCAGGCGCCGCTCGGACCGGCGCCCGCCGACCCGGGCGGGGTGCCGGACCGGGTGGGCTGGACCGCCTGTGCGGGCCGGGCACCGTGCTGGCGTCGTGCACGTCGGCCATCCCGGTCGACGTGCCGGCGGCCGTCACCACCCGACCGGACCGCGTGCGAAGGAGCTCCAGCGTCTGCGGGTACCGCCCGCTCCCAGCGTGACACCGACACCTCCTGACGACGGTTCCGGTCACCCTCGAGCGGGTCTACGTGTTCTTCGTGATCGGGCGGGCGTTGCGCGGCCGGCCCGAACAGGGCGGCGAATCAGAACCGATCGGCGGGCTCCCAGCGGGCCCGACCCGCCGATTGCCGACGAAGGACCGCGCTCTCGTGCCGCAGCACAAGCAGTTCGGCGTCCTTCATCGTCTCGCTGCCCAGCATCACCACCGGCACGGGCAGCAGATTCCGGGTCACCTCGAACAGCAAGGACACGATCACCCGGACATGCTCTCGACACGCTGGCACTCGCTCTACCAGCGACATCCGTTTCGAGCGGTACGGGGTTGTGGTGGCGCCGACGTGCGGCACCCGACTCGGCGAAGTGCCAACTGGGCGAATGCCTGCCGGAGCGTCGACCGATACGCTGGAAGAGCACCGCCACCGTTCACCCGACCAGGGGAGCTTTCATTGGCGCGCTTGCGTTTTCTCGCTCATGCCACCGGTGCCGTGGTGCTGGCGGCCGTCTTGTCCGCCGCAGTGCTGACCGGTACTGCCAGTGCGTGCAGCTGTCTGCCCTATGACACCGAACCACAGCGCTACGCACGGGCCGATCACGTGTTCAGCGGCTACGTGTCCGCGTCCACCGTCCTGGAGCGCGGCAAGCCCGACTACGTCTGGGACGACCTGCGCGCGTACACCGTGCAGGTCGACCAGGAGTACAAGGGCGACGTGCCGGCGACCGTGACCGTGACGACCCACTACGCCGGATCGATGTGCGGGCTCTCGCTCTACGTGGGCGAGTCGTACCTGGTGTTCGCGTTCGGCGACTCCACCGGCGGCGAGGTGTCGTCCCACTACTGCTCCGGCACCCGCCCGGCACACGCCGGCCCGCCCGTGACGACCACGGCGGTGGCCGCCCCAGCCGCAGCACCCGCCTGCACCGCCGCCGCTGCCTGACCACCCCCGGACCGGACGTGGGTGGCCGCCACCACCCACCAAGGCATGTGGACCGGCTCACCCGGCCGCCTCCGCGTGCTGATCGGCGGCGAGACCGTCGCCGATCAGAGCAACTACCAGTACGCGCCCACCGGCATCACCAACTCCGCCGGGTACGACTCCGCCACCCTCGTGCCCGGGCAGCCGGTCGAGATCAGCGTCGAACCGGAAGCAGCGCACGGCGGCTGGTTGGTGATGCTGGTGCAGGAGGACTGACCGCACCCACCTCGACCATCCACGTGACCGCAACTCTGCGGGGTTCGAGTACTCCGCACTGGAGGCGCGCCGGGCCGAGTCCTCGAGTCAACCGGTGCGGCTGCCTACGCGGATGGCGACACGGGTGTCACGGTCAGGCGGTGCAGAGGACGCCGTTGAGGGCGACGTTGGAGATCTTGACGGCGGGCCAGTCGGGGTTGATCCCGTCGAACTCGAAGCGGACGGAACCGCCGGGCGGCAGGTAGTCGTTCCAGTCGAAGGGGGTGAAGCTGATGGAGCCCCAGTCGTTGGAGTACCTGCCGTGGCCGGAGAAGGACTCGATGGTGACGCCGGGGCGCAGGTTGAACCCGACGTGCCAGGGGCGGAGCCCGGTCGAGCCGGTGTTGGTCACCTCCAGCGTGGCCGAGAAGCGGCGCGGGGGAATGGCCAGGACGTTGTCGACCGTGGCTTCGAAGCCGCAGCGGATCTCCGCTGCGGAGACCCCGCCGCCCGGGGCCGGTGCGGCGGCGGCTGGGGTGGTGGTCAGGGCGATCACGCCGGCCACGGTCGACAGGACGGCGGATAACGTGCGCTTGAACTCCATGGTGACTCTCCTTCCGGACGAACGACAGGAGGGCTTGTCGACGAGTTGCGGGGTTGGATTCGTGTTGGTGGTGGAAGAACCGGGCCCGTGACGGTTCTTGATCGACTCGGTGTGCCGGGTGGATGGCTCGGTGCATGGGGCGGAGGCCTGAGGACGACGTCCCGGCGGCGGCGCGAGGTTCACGGCCGGGCGTCGAACGGTTCGTAGCAGTCGAAGGTCTCGATGGACGTGATCAGGCCGTCGGCGGTCTCGACGAACTGCGCGATGTGCGCGACGAGCTCGTCGCCGCGGCGGAACGGGCCCGCGTCACGTGCGACCACCCCGCTCCAGGTCAGGCGCAGGATCGCGGTGTCGCCGACCGCGACGGCCGAGCGCACGTCGTACTCCTGCCGGGCCAGCAGTCCGGCACCCACCTCCGAAGCGGCGAGCATCTGGTCCAGGGTGGCGCGGGCGCCTGCGGGCTTGAGGCGGTTCGGGTGCTCGGTGGTCGAGGCCGACGGGGCGAAGTGGTGCCGGAGGTCTTCACCCCGGTGCCCGGCCTCGAGCGCCCGGAGCAGGGCGGTCGCCACGGCGATCGGATCACGAGCCATAACCACAACCCTAGTTGTACAACCGTGGTTGTCAATCGCATACTGGACCTCGTGGCCACACTCGACCCGGCGGGCATCGACATCGCCACCCTCGCCTGGCTGGCGGGCAGCGCCGCCAACAGGGCGATCCTCGCGGAGCTGCACCGGGCCGGCCACACCGGCGTGCGCAACTCCCACGGGTACGTCATCCAACACCTGATCCACGGGGCACCCACGGTCTCCGAACTCGCGGACCTCCTCGACGTCACCCAGCAGGCGGCCTCGAAGCACCTGCTCGAACTGGAGCGTCTCGACTACGTCGCGAGGGTGCCGGATCCCGGTGACAGCCGGGTGCGACGTGCCCGGCTCACCGACCGGGGTCGGCGGCTCGTCGACGACAGCCGCCGGGTACGACGGCAGCTGGACGACCGGCTGACGAAGCTGGCGGGCGACGACGCGGCCGACTCGGCCCGGCGGGTCCTGGTCCGCCTGCTCGACGCGACAGGGGAAACCGCGAGCGTGACCGCGCGCCGCGCCGTCCCGCCGAGCGAGTAGGCGAGCACGCTTGGAGACCTCATCCGGTACGCCGCGCCCGGTATGGCGCCCGACGCGACCGGGTGGGCCACCGTAGAGGGTGCTTTGAGTGCCCCGTCCGCACATCAACGTCACGACAGGACGCCGAGTTGGCCGCGCAGGTCGTCGCGATCCACGACGAGTCGCGGGGCACCTATGGCGCACCCCGGCTGCACGCCGACCGCGGCTGTCGATACACCTCCGCGCGGCTCGCCGCCCTCCAAAACGCGTCAACCCCGGACAGGCGAGCGTTGTCTGGTATCGATGGTGACCAGATGTGAGTCGATGGGGGTCACGGTGGCGAGCGGCGACGAACCGAGACCGGAGCAGATCAAGCAGATAGGCGGCGCGGCGAACGGCTCCAACGTGAACCAGGCTGGCGGCGACGTCCACGTCACCGAAGCCGGCCGGGACGTCAAGATGTACGACGTCGACTTGCACGTCCCAATCTGGGTGTGGGCTGCGGTCAGCGTCTCGGTCGTGGTGGCGGCAGCGGCCGTGACCTGGGCGACGTGGCACAGACCGACCGCCGAACCGTCGGTGCTTGACACGGAACACCTATCGACCACGATCACCGCGATGACTACGGCCACGACCACGGCGACGACCGCGACAACTACAACATCGCCGGCACCGCCGGAAGCATCCACTGCGGCTACCCGATTACCGACCGCCACGACGACGCCGACACCCGCACCTGCGACCGTCTGGTGGACGGGCAATCTGAAGCTGGGCGGCTACGGCGGCACGGGCGGCGGTTGGTGGCTCGACCGAAGCCCGCCCGGCCCAGCCGTGACTGGGGACCTCTACTACGGGTCGGAGACCGAAGTCGCCGGCGTGGCCATGGTCAAGTGGGACGGAGCGATCCCACCGGATCTGTCGCAGTGCACGGACCTGCTGGACGCCAACCTCGGCCAGGCGTGGACAGCCGTCCGCCGCGGGACCACGGCGTGCCTCCGAACTCGTGATGGCCGAGTCCGCTACTTCACCGTGATCCGAACCCCAGGGCCCAACGAACTGAACCCGTCGATCAGCGTGACGGCCACCGTGTGGGACAAGGGGTGATCCAGCGACGACGACCTACCGAGGCGCGATCGAGAATCCTGCCGACGACCTGGGCGAGGATCAGCTCCAGCAGTCGTAGTGCCACGCCTCACGATCTTGCTCCTGCAGCACGTGGTGCGCGATAGCCGCAGCTCAGCGCCTCAGTGCAGGTTCTGGCACCCCACAGGTGCCACAGCCCCGGTGGCGGGGCGCTGCAACACCACGCACGCCGACGGCGCGTGGAGCGATTGGTCGAGCGCGGCCTCGACCACGGGCTGTAGCTGACGGCCCGAGGTCCGTCGAACCCGCCCGACGCCGTGAGGACGACGGCCGGTCCGGCGTCGTCGATGCGATCACCACGGAGTTGATGAGCCCTGATCGGGCACAGGCCAACATGGCGATCACGGTCTGCGGCGCGGCAGGCAGGAGGAGCAGGACCGTGTCACCCTTCCGCAGCCCCGGTTCGGCGAGTGCGCCGGCGAAGGAGACCACCTCCTCGTGGAGCCGACGGTAGCCGCACGTCCTTCACCGCGGTCTGCGGGCTGTCGAAGATCAGCGCGGGGCGGTCACCCCGGCCTTCCTCGACGTGCACGTCCAGGCAGTTGTGCGCCGCGTTGAGCGTGCCACCGGTGCAACGGGTACCCGCTGTCGTCCAGGACCTCATCCCATTCGCGGCCCAGGTCAACCGGCGGGCCCGGTCCGCCCAGGACGTGAACTGGTTCTCGGGCCACTTGATGATGGGTGTGGTGGTCACGACAGCACTTCCTCCACCGTGTTCACATTTCGCTTCCCCAGGGCGCCGGACCGCTATCTCGACGAGTGGCGGCACAGCGCCCGGGTGAACACCTCGGTGTTGCCGGTGATCCCGACTCGAACCTTCGAGACGCACTCTCCGAGGTTCAGGCTCGCGGGCACAGCTTCCCCGTCATCCCGGCGCCCGAGCGATCCCGCACGCCGCACGATGCCGATACAGCCAGCACTACCTACGCCGCGCGCCCACCGTCGGTTGAAGACACCGCGCGCTGGTGCGGTCCAGACCTCGGCATGCCACCGGCCGCTCGGGTCGTGTTCAGCGCAGACCGCCGGTGAAGACGCGCAGGGCGGCCACGACAGCGGGGACCGGAATGTTCGGACCGGTGTCGCGTAGGCCGTGGTCCACGCCGGTCAGCACCGTGCGCCCCGGGCCCGTGGCGCCCGCTCGGCGCAGGTCCTCGACGAGCGGCTTCGATGGTGGCGCGGGGCATCCGGTGGCCGTTGGTGCCGCAGGTCAGCAGGACCTGGGTGTCGGAGCGGAGCCGGCTCGCGGCGGTCGGCGGGTAGGCCCGGTCGCCGAGCGCGAAACGCCGGCCGGGGCCGTCGAACAGCGCCTGAAAGAACCGCGGTAAGACTGCACAACGATCCCGCACAGGTCGGTGCCCGGCCCGAAGGCAGGCCAGGACGGCGGCCCGTACCCGGATCACCAACCGACTGAGGAATTGCCGCCGCCACTGACCTCAACATGACTCGAGGCTCATCTCGGCGGTGATTCCGCGATCATGGTAGTTGTCTCTTTCGTCCAGGACTCCGCTCAGCATTGACCGCGTCAGGTGACGCGGAAGACCGGCCAGCCGATCTCGGTGCGCCACGCGGCGGGATCGCTCGTGTCACGAGGGCCGACGGCGTAGACCTCCCGCACCGGCCCGGCCACCGACATCGCGTTCTCCACCACCCAGGTCCCGAGTTCGCCATACGTGACCTCGGCGCCGTCGTGCTCGCCGACGTGGGTGGTGACGGCCAGTTCCACGGCCGGAAGAGTCACGGGGTGAACGCGTCCGGCGCGAGGTGGCGTGGCGGTCGGCAGGTAGACGAGCGCGTGACCGCGCTCCTGTTCGAAGAGGGCGTTGTCATAACAGCCGCCCGGCGGTCCGGTCGCGGCGGCGCCGACGGCCGCCTCCAATTCGGCCATCGCGCCTGCGAACCAGGTCGCGACGTCGCGATGCCCGATGACGGCCTCCACCGCCGCGACCGTCCGGGCGGGCTCCGCACGCAGCTCGACGTCGATCGGCGCGGGGTCGGGCCGGAGCAGGCGCCGCAGCGACACGACCGCGGCCCTGGTGCGGTCGAGCACGTCCTCGAGGCGTTGCAGGTGGTCCGCGACCAGGGTCGCCCGGACACCTGGGTCGGGGGTCCGCAGGATCCGCTGCACGTCGCTCAGGGGGACGTCGAGTTCGCGGAGCCGGTGGATGACCTGCGCGGTCGGGATCTGGTCGACGCCGTAGTAGCGGTAACCGGTGGTCTCGTCGACCACGGCGGGTTCCAGCAGGGCCGCCTCGTGATACCGGCGAAGGGTCCGCACGCTCAAGTGGGTCAACCGCGAGAATTCCCCGATGGTCAGCACCCGCACATTCTGGACTCTCCCCCTGGGAGAGGGTCCACGGCTTGACCCTCTCACGCCGTGAGGTCACACGATGGGTTCATGACACAGCGCACCGATCTCCCGTCCGATCTGCTCCCGGCCACCGTGCGCGGGTTCTTCGCCGCCCACGTCGTCCACGACGCCGACACCGCCTCGTCGTTCCTCACCGAGGACGCGGTGGTCGTCGACCAGGACGAGACCTTCCGCGGCCGGGAGGCTGTCCACGCGTTCCTGCGGGACGCCGGGGCCGAGTTCGAGTACACGACCGAGCAGATCGGCACTCGCCGCGTCGATGATGCCCACTGGGTGGTGACCGTGCGGATCGAGGGCACCTTCCCGGGCGGTGTCGCCGAACTCGACTACCGGTTCGCGTTGCGGGACGACCTCATCGCCGAGCTCGTCATCGCCAACCACTCGGCCTGACCCAACCCGCGCTACGCCGATTTTCAGTGGAGAGAGAAATGTCTGGTTCGGATCGCGATCGTCTCGACGGTCGCCGGGCGCTGGTCACGGGCGGTTCGAAGGGCTCGGGCAAGGCCGTCGCGGAGAGGCTGCGAGAGATGGGCGCCGACGTGTACGTCACGGCGCGAACGATGCCCGACGGGTACGAGCACCCCGACCGGTTCATCGAAGCGGACACTTCGACGATCGAAGGCACTGACGCGGTGGCCTCTCGAATCGCCGAGGCCGGCGGCGCACTCGACATCCTGGTGCACGTCGTCGGAGGGTCGTCGACGCCGGCCGGTGGGTTCGCGGTCATCACCGACGACCAGTGGCTCACCGAGCTGAACCTCAACTTCCTGGGAGCGGTGCGGCTCGATCGGGCTCTTCTCCCGGCGATGATCGAGTCCGGGGCGGGCGTGGTGCTGCACTTCACCTCGATCCAGCGTGAACTACCCCTGTACGACGCGTCCCTGGCCTACGCGGCAGCGAAGGCTGCTCTGCGCACGTACAGCAAAGGCCTCGCCAACGAGCTCGCGCCGCGCGGCGTACGGGTCAACGCGATCAGCCCCGGCGGGATCGAGACCGAAGCCTACGAGCGATTCGTGGACCGGATCGCCGAGGGCAGCGGAAGCACACGTGAAGCAGCCAAGCAGACCATCTACGACTCCCTCGGAGGAGTCCCCCTGGGACGATTCGCGAACACCGGGGAAATCGCGGACCTGGTCGGATTCCTGGTCTCGGACCGCGCCTCGGCGATCGTGGGCGCCGAGTACGTGATCGACGGCGGGACCGTTCCGACCGTCTGAGCCGGATTCCTCCCACATTCATCGATGACCTGTGACCTGCGGCAGGCGGACATCACGCCTCCTGCCGCAAGGAGAACCCATGACCGAGCAAGTCGCGGAGCGGCCTTCCGCCCAGCCGATCGGGCCGCCACCACCTTTCGACCCGGAGCTTGCTCCCGTCCTCGAAGTGCTGACCAGCCTGCGCCCACCCGACGCGTACCGCCCGGACAACATCGTGGAGATGCGCGGACCCGTTCCCGGCGTGGAGACCCCGACCGACGAGGTCCTCTCGCGCGGTGGCGCCTACAGCGTGCGGGAGCGGACGGTGCCGGGGCCGGACGGGGAACCGGACATCTCGCTGCTGATCTGCCTGCCGAAGCACGCGGCGACGCCGACCCCGGCGATCTATTACGTCCACGGAGGCGGCATGATCGTCGGGGACAACCGGTTCGGCCTGGTCGAGATGCTGAACCTGGCCGAACCGATGGGCATGGCCGTGGTCTCGGTCGAGTACCGGCTCGCACCCGAGACACCCCACCCCGGTCCCGTCGAGGACTGCTACGCGGGCCTGGTGTGGACGTCGGATCACGCCCACGAGCTCAACATCGACCCCGAGCGCATCGTCATCGCCGGTGCGAGCGCCGGCGGCGGCCTCGCAGCAGGTGTGACCTTGATGGCACGCGACCGCAACGGCCCCGCCGTCCTGGCCCAGCTGCTCCTGTCGCCGATGCTCGACGACCGCAACGACTCGCCCTCCGCCCGGCAGATGCGCGGCCTCGGCGTCTGGGACAGCTCCTCGAACGAGACCGGGTGGAACGCGCTCCTCGGCGGCAGCGTGCGCGGAGGACCGGACGTGTCCGGGTACGCCGCGCCTTCCCGCGCCGCGGACCTCTCCGGCCTGCCGTCCACGTTCATCGACGTCGGGTCGGCCGAAACGTTCCGGGACGAGGACGTTGCCCATGCGAGCCGCATGTGGCAGGCGGGCTGCCACGTCGAACTGCACGTCTGGCCCGGTGGCTTCCACGGGTTCGACGTCGTGGCCCCTCATGCCGCGCTCTCGCAGGACGCCATCGCTGCTCGAGTGGCATGGCTGCGCCGCCAGCTCGGGTGTTCCCCCGGTGAGGCGCTGAGCCGGGCCGGGCTGCACGCGTGAGCCGTGACCAGATGTCGTCGAACCTGTGGGGTGCCAGAGCTCTGCGCCGAAGCGCTGAGCTGCGGTAATCACACATCACGTGCTGCAGGAGCCCGACCCGGACTTGATGGCCAAGATGCACCGGATCCTGGACCTCGCAGATCACCCGTCCGACGACGGCCGGGTGATCTGCGTCGACGAGTTCGGACCGCTCAACCTCCAACGCTGCAAGGGCAGGGCATGGCGGCCGACCGGAGCACCGCGCCGATTACAGGCCACCTACAACCGTCGACACGGTGTGATGCACATGCTCGCCGCCCTAAACTTGACCAGCGGAAAGATCCACTACCGGATCCGGCGCCGCAAACGGCACGGCGAACTTCTCGACCTGCTCGCGAGCCTGCGGGGCAGATGGCCGGGCCAACGCCGCTACCTCGTCATGGACGGCTTCTCGCCCCACCGTCACCCCGACGTCCGAGACTGGGCCGCCGGCAACGACGCCGACCTGGTGTTCCCACCGACCTGCAACTCCTGGCTGAACTGGATCGAAGCCGAGTTCACCGCCCTGCGCTACTGCGCACTTCCGGCGATCGACCCACCTCCGGCGTGGATATCAACAGCGATACCACAGGGCGTGCTCAACAGCTGATGGAAACGGAAGGTGACTGGCCGACCAAGCGAATAGCCGGAGGGTAATAGCCAGGTGGCGCGGTAAAGATAACGTCAGCCACACCGATGTAGCTACCGGCGACGCACGGTGCCGAGGCGGGAGCGGAGAGGCTGGCAACGTTGGCCTGAACTCGTGCGCCGGTGCCGACGACGGTCGTCCCGCCCCGGAACAAGCCCGTGACCACATCGATGCTTCCGACCGGATAGTCGCATACTCCACGGCCTACCACGTTGATCGTGCCGGGGACGTGCGAGGAGTTGTGCGGGTAGTCGCTGATCGCGTTGCACGTGATCACCGGCGGACTGCTCGCGCTGGCGGCTTCTCCCTGCCGAGAAATCAGTTTGCGCAAGACGACTGGCGCTTCCGGGACCGCCTGCGTTGCCAGTACCCGCTGGAGTTGAGGTCTTTCGACGGTGGCCGACGACGCGTTGGCCACACCTGACGAGGCTATCAGCGCGGCGGTCGCGGCTACCGTCATGACGACGGACGACCAAGCTGTGGCGCGGAATCGCATAGACATCTCACCTTCTCCAACAATAGCAATAGAACGAGTCGCTAATTGCAGACAGGACTCTAAAGTTCACGTCTGGACGGACACTGGACGGACTCTGGATGTCGATTGGACGGCGCCCGGGATCTTGATCGAACGGCAGCCGTCGGAGAAGACCGTGCGGTAGGGCCCGAACCGGACCCCGTGCGCACGGGGTTGGGCCAGTGACCCGGACAGCACCTCGAACAGTCGGCGCATCGGCGCACCGCCGAGTCTGCGAGGCAGATCTCGTTCGCAGGGTCCTGGCTGATGACGGCCACGGTGCCGCGGTCGAGCAGGTGGTCCGCCGGCTTGGTCAGCGACCAGGGTCGAGAACGCGGTGACGTGTGCCGCCCGGAAAGTCATCGCCGCTGGTGAAGCGAGAGCGCCGTCGTCTTTGGAAGCATGGCCGGGTGATCGAGTCCCTGCTGTACAAGGTGACCCGGAAGCTGCTGTCCGTCCCGGCGGTGCTTCTCGCAGCGAGACGGTGAAGGACGCCGAACTGCTCGTCTTGCGGCACGAGAACGCGATCCTGCGCCGACAACTCGTGGGTCCGGTCCATCACGAGCCCGCCGATCGGTTCTGGTTCGCCGCCCTGTCCAGGCTGGTGGATCGTCGACGTTGGGGAGAGGTCTTCCCAGTCACGCCCGCCACTCTGCTCGCCTGGCACCGCAGACTCTTGGGCCGCGAGTGGGATAAGTCTCGTGCACGTCGACGCATCGGACGCCCACCGACACGAGCGGCGATCAAGTCGCTCGTGCTGCGGCTCGCCAGGGAGAACCCACGGTGGGGCCACCGCCGAATCCAGGGCGAACTGGCTCGACTCGGCCACGGGATCGCCCATCCGACGGTCTGGTAGATCCTGCACGACGCCGGCATCGACCCGGCGCCACGCCGCACCGGCCCGACCTGGCGAGAATTGCTCACCGCCCAGGCCCAGGGCATCATCGCGGCCGACTTCCTCCACCTCGACACTGTGTTCGGCAAACGCCTCTACGCGCTGGCGTTCCTCGAGCACGGCACCAGGCGCCTGCACATCACCGCAGTCACAGCCCCACCCGACCCAGGCCTGGACAACGCAGCAAGCCAGGAACCTCACCGCAGACCTCGGAACGCGCATGGAATCCCTGCGCTTCCTGCTCCGCGACCGCGACGGCAAGTTCAGCCAGGTCTTCGACGCCGTCTCCCACGCCGACGACCTCCGCGTCATCAAGAGCGCACCACAGGCACCGCGGATGAACGCCCACTGCGAACGGGTCATCGGCACCATCAGACGCGAACTCCTCGACCACATCCTGATCACCGGCGAGAGCCACGCACACCAAGTCCTCAAGACCTGCGAAGACCACTACAACCGACACCGACCCCACCACGCCCGCGACCAACTACCACCCGAGACTCAACATCAACTTCCGGCAGTCCACGACCTCAACGTCCGCAGGCTGCACCGCACCCGCATCCTCGGCGGCCTCGTCAACGAGTACAGACATGTCGCTTGACCAGCAGCGATGACTTCTCCATCGGCACAGGTTGCTTCACCCGTTCTATTGGGGAGCGGTCGATGTCCTCCTCGTCGAGCATTAGCCACTTGAAGAACTGCTGCAGACCCTTGTGCTTGTTCAACGCCGTGGCACCCGAGCGGGTCTCGATCATCCACGCCTGGAATGCCTCGACGTGGGCCTTGGTCACCTCGCACGGGTCGTCGGCCGCGTCGTCGGCGTCCGGGTCGGGCGAGTACTCGGCCAGGTAGCCGGCCAGTTGGGTGGCGGCGACGAGGTAGTTGTAGCGGCGCGACTCGGCAGTATCGGCCCGTACCTGGTGGGCTGGGATACGGGTGACGGGCTTCTACGAGGCGTCCAAGACCGGCGGGCACCGGTCACAGGACTGATCAGAAACCTTGGACTTCCTCGTCGAACGCTTCGCTTGGCCTTGCGTCGCTGGTGCCTCCGTTGCGCTCTGGCGAGCTGTCCCTCACGAGCCTGGTCGGGTGGAGCGCGCTCCACACCGCGCAGGCTATGGCGTACTCGCGGCGGTTCACATCGGAGGGGAACAGCACTTCGAGGCGTCGTACCTTCACCTGCTCCACTGTGCCCGTGGGCCGTTGGCCACACGATCCCTCGCCCGGGCGACAGGAACGGGCAGTGTGGCTGGCGGTCCAGTGGGGGTTGTCCGTCTCCTCCTAACACCGCCGATGAGTCGATCACCTGACTGACCGCCTGATGCGCGTTGCGACCAGCCCATGTATACGTTCCGCAGCCTCTTCGGGGTCCTCGTGTTCCCACACCCTGACGACCAACCACCCTGCTGCAGTCAACCTGACGTCCGTGTCCCGGTCGCGCAGAGCAACGCCCCGCAGCTTCAACCGCCACCATGCGCGGTTGGCCCGGGGAAGTCGACCGTGCACCGGGCAGGTGTGCCAGAAGCAGCCGTCGACGAACAGGTGTGCCGCTCGAAAAGTCATCGTCGCAGGTCATATGTCACGATCAGCAATCCGAGCGACCGTGAGAGTGCCGGTGCGATTACTGCGTGAGCGCCAGGGCCACGTGTGAGGTCGGCGTCGACTGGGCGACCACCTGTGACGACCAGCAGAAAGCGTCACCGCAATCGTTCAGCCTCATATGGACGCGTGGGTCCTGCCTAGGCTGTGCGGCACCGGCTATCTGTACGAGGCACTGCACGGCATCCGCAACCTGCACTATCCGCGGTGTCAACCGCGCGACGCCACACTGTGACCCTCAGCCGCCCTCGAGATGCACCTCGAACGGCATCGCCCCAAGCGGAGCGATAGAGTCATACAGCACACCCCGAGTCGCCTTCAATCGATCACGAAGAGACGACCACTTGACCAGACGATATGTTGCAGACTCAACCCCCAGGGTGGGCCAGATCATGGCCTGACCTGCGAAAACATCAAGTTCACAGGTTGTGACAGTGCAGTTGAGTACACCTCAACGCAGTTCACCCCTGTTCATTCACCTTGAATTCTCCCAATTTCCTCCCATCTTCCTCCCACGGCAAACCCATGTCGACCCCAGCGGACATCGAACACTTGTGCACCCATCGAGTGACCGAACTCCACCAGTGCTGCCATCGCCGCAGTGTCAGCGGCTACCGCACCAGCCGCAGGACAGAGCCGTGACGGCAACTTCGAAGGCCACGGACGGAACGACCTGGCACCACCGCGAGTTTTAAGGTACCTTGCAACTATGTCCACGGCTGCGTCAGAGATCAACTTCAGCGATCTGTCGAACAAGCCGGCCGACTCCGTCCGCAAGCTCCAGGAGTCGCCGAGCCGGACACTGCTCGTGCACCGCCGCGGCGACGAGGAGGACCTGGTCCTCACCACGGCCAGCCGAGCGCAAGAGGTCCGTGAGGTCGTCTCGACCACCACCGCCCTTTTCGTGGCGCTGATGCAGCACAGCGAGAGCGTCCGCGACCTGGTGACCGACGTGATGCCCACGGCGTTCCCCTGGGTACGGTTCCTGCCACGCGAGGACATGCAGGCATTCGTCGTCGAACTCGTCGACGTCCTGCAAGCCGCCGACTCGCTCGGCACCCCGGCCCCGGTAACCCAGCTCATCAGCCAGTGGCAGCACACCGCCGAAGTCCACGCCGACCCACGACTCCTCGCCATCCTCCACCAAGACGGCGACGACCTCGGTGACGTCCCCGCACCAGGAGCAGCCACCGCGTGAGCCCGAAGAAAGGCGACCCTGTCGCCCCGCCCACCATCGGGAACGAGTGGCGCATCCGCTACTGCACCACCGACGCGGTCAAAGGCTGGCAGGACCTCGAAACCCGAGCATCGGGCAACCTGCGCCAAGCCTGGGACACCATGCGCAACGACCCCGGCCCGGGTCCCGGCAAGCCCACCAACCGCCACCACCAACTCAAAGGCAGCCTCGCCCACGGCACGTACAACGGGAAGACCCTGCCCCGCTGGCAGATCGAGGTCACCGGCGGCGACCGCATCTGGTACCTACTGGACGCCGACAAGCACACCGTATGGGTGCAAT
Organism: Saccharothrix saharensis; assembly: GCF_006716745.1. Classification (NCBI taxonomy): domain Bacteria; kingdom Bacillati; phylum Actinomycetota; class Actinomycetes; order Pseudonocardiales; family Pseudonocardiaceae; genus Saccharothrix; species Saccharothrix saharensis. The sequence continues at coordinate 2,801,728 of NZ_VFPP01000001.1, forward strand.
ATGCTGGCGCCCACCCCAAAGCCACCGAGTGAACCTCAACGTCACACGGACATCGCGCAGTTGAGCGCGAATCAAGTGCTCTGTCGACGCGAGCGGCACGAAGACACCCAGCTCACAACCGTCATCGCGAAATGTTGCTTCAACCGGCCGATCTTTCGTCCACAAGCCGGTCTTGCAGGCGAGGGTGCTTGAACTGGTATAGCGTGCCCACGGTGCGCAGCACGCGGCGGTCGCGCTCCGCCTCGAGCGAGGAAACGCCGCGGATCCGGATGCCTCGCAGCCTCAGTTGCAGGCACACCAGTGTCGTCCGCCACGCATCGCAGGAACCGATGCCGAGGCTGAGTCCCACCATGACCGTGATCGCCGCGAAGGTGATCGCCCCGGCCAACGGTCCGTGGAGCACCCCCTGCTTCAACCCTAGCGGCACGCCCAGGGCCAACCCGCAGGTGAGACCGAAGGTGATGGCGCGTTTCACGTCCTGGACCCATGCCACATACGGATCTGTGGCGGTCTGCATGGACGGACGGCCGAAGCCGACCATGACCCCGAAGACGAACGTCATCGTCAAGCCCGCGCCGATGCCCTGCCGCGGTCCGTCGGTGAACCCGTACGCCAGTCCGATGGGCAGTCCGCCCGCGAGACCCGACAGCGGGTGGAACCGGCTCGCGAGCGATCGCCACCGCGAGCGTTCGCCCGTCCGTAGCGGAGCCGCAGCGCCGGTCGGCCCGCGCCAGATCACCACGCCCGCACCGAGGCCCGCCAGGACCCCGAGGCCCCAGTGCGTCTGGTTCCCGACCGCGATGACCGTGGCGACCCCGGTGGTCACCGCCGCGCCGAGGCTGAACGCCGCGGTGTTGCCGCTGGCCCTGGCGAACCGGCGGGAATGGCGCAGTTCGGACATGAGACCGGTCAGCAGGCCGAACACCAGGCCGATCGCGGACAGGTAGACGAGGCCGAAAGCGGCCCCGGTGGATCCGTCGACCACGTACCTGCCGTGCGGTCCGAACATCACCGGCCCGAACACCGCGCCCAGGACCACCCCGATGACCGCGGGAACGCTCACGCGAACCGCACGCTCGTGCCACCGCTTCACCCACCAGTGGATCTGCCACCAGGCGAGGTCGCGGGTGTTGTCCTGTTCCAGCATCCGCGCCGCCACGAAGGTCAGCAGCGCTCGGTGCTCACCGGCCCCGACGGAGCGGTCGAGCAGCGCGTTCTCCACCTCCTCCCGGACGTTGAACCTGCCCGGCGTCAGCAGGTCTCGAACGAGGTCTGCGTCGGTGTGGTCGCGCAGCAGGGTCAGGGTGAGCGGGGAGTCGAGGGTGTGCGCGACGACGCTGTCCGGGTGCCCGCGAAGGTGAGCGGTCAGCTGCGTCCACTGCGGTGCGGTGTCGTCGCGGTTGAGCCCGTCGAGGTAATCGGCTGCGTCCGCGGCCGGGACCGGCAACAGTTCGAGCGCCGCGGCCGCGTGCACGTGTTCGCCGGTGATCACCGCGTCGGCGAACTCCCTCGTCCGGGTCGCCAGCACCAGGCGGAATGTCGACGGCTTGCGGATGTCGTCCAGGGCCGCCGCGCGCAACCGCGGGTCCATCTCGTCGAACCCGTCTAGGAACAGCGCGACTCCACCGCTTTTGACGAGTTGGGCGGCCATGCTGTCGCCGAACTGCTCGGCGCGCAGGAACGGGTGGTCCACGGCCAACCGTTCGGCCAGCCACTCCCCCAGCCGTTGATCGCCCGGATCCCACCCACTCGTGGTGAACAGCACCGGCACCGGCACCGCCGCCCGCTGCTGCACTGCCAGTCCCGCCCGGTGGGCCAACGCTTCGATCAACGTCAGGATCGTGGCGGCCGACTTCCCGGAACCCGCGTCGCCAAGGATCACGGTGCGCCCACCGTCGAGTCCGGCGTACACCGAGAACAGGTCACGAAGCCCACCGGACCGCAACCCCGCCGGACCGACCGCGCTCACCCCGGGCAGCGGCGGGAACAGCGGTCTTCGGCGCGGCGGGACGTTCGCGACGACCCCCACTGTGCTGGTCATGCCCTTCGCCCACTGCCAGCGGATAGGCACCGGCATCGGAACGCGGAGCCTCCTGTGGTCGGCCTCCGCGGCCCACTGGCTCGCGACCTCGATCGCCAGCCGGTCGGCCGCCACCGCGAGCTCGGTGTTCAGCAGCGGCGGGCTGGGAGGCTCAGCCAGTTTGGCCAGCACGTCTCCCGGCGTGGTGAACGCGGCGTACGCCCTCCTGATGTCGGCATGGCCGTCCAGGAAGCGACAGATCTGGTCGTGATGCCACAACGCCCAATCGTGTAACCCCATCGACGAGGCGACGGACCTGAGCGTCTCTTTGACTTTGTCGATGCCGCCCGAGCCGGGTACGGCCGAGAGGACCACGTTCGTCGCGAAAATCATGTACTTCGGCCTGCGGGTATTGCCGAGCTCACTGCGGCGCCGGTTGAGCCACTGCTCGGCTTCAGCCTTGACTTCAGCGCACAACCACGTGGCGTTCGCCGCAGGGTCCCGTGGGCGCTGATGGAACTTGGCCTGGAGGACTCCGTACCCATCCCAGGGCGCATCCGGATCGGGATAGTGCGTCCTCCCGTCGAAGGTCGCTTCCCGGCCACCGTCGCGGCCGTCACCGAACACTTCCACCTTCGCACCGAGGACCCGAAGCGCCAAGGCTTGGACGAGGTGCTCGAACTCCCGCGTGCCAAGCCTCGTCAAGTCGTAGTCCACCATGCCATCTTGCCGTATGAGGCATGCACGCCTTTATGCGCTGTGCACGACGCTGTCGCCGGTCGAGCGGTCAGACACATGCCAGTAGTGGTGTTCTTGACACTAGATCGAGTGAGCGGATGGCAGCCAAGCGATCAGGTGAGACAGAGCCGGAATGGATCTTCCGCGACCGTTTTAGCGGCGGCCACGACCGGCGTAGGGCAGGGCCAGGAGCCGCTGCTGAGACAGTTGAGCGTGGCGATCCTCGAACCATGGCCGCCAACGCGGCTGAGAGTCCTCGTTCGCGCTGATGTACCTGCGGTTATGTGCAGACCTGATCAGGTGGCCTACGCCGTCGGGGCTGGCCTCTAACAGCCATCGTTGCCATGGTTCACGGTGCGTCTCCCACATGACGGGCTTCACGTCGCCCACTGTCGGGATGGTCGAATCAAGTACAAGACCGTTGGCGGCGGACATGATCAGAACTTCGTCGGTGGTTCCGCTCGGCTTCAACTCCCAGAGTTGGTGAAGGACGCTCTGGCTCAGTCCTTCTCCTCCGGGTGCGCGGCGTGCCGCTCGCGGACGGTCTGGGCCTTGCGGCGCACCAGCCGGACGAGCGCCCGGACTGACCGGGGTGCCCGGGTAACGACCGCCAGGGCAAGGGGAAACCAATCCTGGCCGGTCAGGGTGATCAGGGCGTCGATCATGAGGTCGGTCCTCTCCTGGGTGGCGTTCCGGTTCCCACGGTCGGCGGCCGGTACCGTTTCCCGCCATCGCCGGATGAAGCTCGGGAAACCGGCAGAGGAGAGGGGTGCCGCGCGTGCCGCAGGGAGGTCGGAAACACCGGGGTGAGGCCGGTCCGCTGCCCGCGCTGACCGGGTTTCACGCCCGGCTTGCCGAGGCGATGGGAAACGCCGGGATCGGCAGCGTGAACCGGCTGGTGCCCTTGGTGCGGCCGCACATCCCGAGAAACGAGTTGTACGAGATCTGCGGCGGTCGCGCGCTCCCGGAGCGGGCCGATGTCGAGCGGCTCGCCCGCGCGCTCTCGGTGTCCTCGGAGCACCTCCTGCCCACGTGGGAGGAGGCGAAGGCCGCGCTGGAACGCGAGACGCTGCTCAGCATGTCCGCCCGCGGCGCGGCCAAGGCGTCCTGGCGCGACCTGCCACTGCCTGCGGACAGCCTGCTCGACATCCTCAATGCGCAGCACGCTGCGAGCGACACCTTCCCGTACCGACTCCTTGGGGTGAACCCGCCCCCGGTCTCCCGGATCCACGTCAAATCGGCCCTGCGACCAGCCGAGGCCCCTAAACGCAAGGAGAAGGAGGACCCGTCGGCACGCCTCCCGGTCCCGCTCGACGTGGCGCTGGGCAGGCATGAGCACCTGCTCATCGTCGGCGACCCGGGCTACGGAAAGTCGATGCTCGGCCGTTCGCTCGTGCGGCAACTCTCGGACCGGTGGCTACGCCTCGCCACGGCAGAACCGATCGGCGAGGCCGTGGTGCCGTTGTACGTGCCCGCCGTCCAGGTCCCGCCGACCGGTTCCTGGAGCCGTCGGCTGGCCGCTGTAGTGCGGAACAACAACTATCTGGTCGCGGAGCCGGAACCGGCGTTGTTCGCCAACCGGGTGCGCGACGTGCGCTGGCTGATCGTGGTCGACGGCCTGGACGAGATCCACGACCCGGACCGCCGGCACGAGCTGCTGAACATCTTGAACCGACTGATGTTGCACCGAGGGCCGTACCGGCTCGTCATCACCTCACGCCCACTGCCACACGGGGAACTCGAACTCCTGCGCGCACCGGACCTCGGCGAGTACACGCTCCAACCGTTCGGTCACGACCAGCTCTCCGAGTTCGCCCATGACTGGTTCGAAGCGCAGGGGGCGGATGACGCGGCGGAAGAGGCAGATCGGTTCCTCGACCACATCGCGGAATCGCACCTCAGCGAAGTCGTCCAAGTGCCGCTGCTCGCCACCATTGCGGCCGCGATGCAGACCACGTCCCCCAAGCGCCCGCTACCTGCGACCCAGGTGGAGCTGTATGAGCGCGTCGTGGACGAACTGCTGCACGCTCGGCAGCCGACGGGCTCAGACACCGCGTGGCGGTCGTGGCTGCGCGGATCCCGCGAGTCGCTGCTGTCCTTCCTCGCCAGGCTCCACCTGGACGGTGAGATCCCCTTGCTTCCAGCCGCGCAGCGCTGGGTGGACCTGAACAGGCCCGCCGACCTAGTGCCCCCGCGCGACTCTGAACGGCACGTCGAGCAGGTGCTGGTGGACAGCGGCCTGCTCACCGTCAGCGGTGGCGTCTTCCGGTTCATCCACCAGTCGATCGTGGAGTACCTGGCCGCCCGCTACCACGCCGAGCGCGCGGGCGCCTCGTTCGAGGGGATGCAGCGCTGGGTGGACCAGGCCGTCGAACGGGCCACCTCGGGAAACCTCGCACTGTTCACGCTGGCCATCTGGAGCCGACACGAGTCCCACGACGGCGGGATGATCGTGCGCCGGTTGCTCGCGATAGGGGTGAAGGCGGTTGAGACGCTGGTCCGACTGGTCACGGCCGGCGTGGCACTGGACGCGGACCTGGAGAAGGCGGTGGTCGACCGTCTGATCGCACTCTTGCACGAGACAACGCACTCCCTCGACCCGGTCGGCCTAATCAGGATGGTCGGCGAGCTGCCGACCCTCGCGTACCGGTTGGAAGAGCTCGTCGCGAGCAACACCACGAAGCTCGAGAGCCGGGTCAAGGCGGCCTCGGCGTACGCCTGGGTCGTGGACGAATCCCGTGGTGCGGAGATGCTGTATGAGTTGGTCGGTTCTGCCGACTCGACCGGCAGGCTCGACATCTTCTACGCACTGCAGGCGTTGGGGCATGACGGCGCAATCCTCGTGGATCTCGCGCAATCGGTCTTGGACGACCGGGGGACCGATCGTTGGACTCGTGTGAACGCCGCGTACGCCCTGGTCGAGTGCGACAGGGCCGAGGGCGCCGCGGATCTGGTGATGGATTTGGCGAAGAACAGCGACATCACCGACAGCGTGTTCGTCCACGCCGCCAGCTTCGTGCTCGCGGTCCGCGGCCGGCAGTGCGCGGGCGACATCATGCGCATGATGGACGGGCACCGACACATTCATGTGTGGTGCCTGGATGAGCTGGCCAAGGCGCTGGGCGAAGTCGGTGCGCACGATGCGCTCGCCCAGCTGGGGCGGTACGTCTTCGAACACCCCGAGGCCGACGGCGACAGCGACCTCGTGAACGGCGTTGTGCGGGCGTGGAGCCTGTCGGCGGGCGAGCGCGGAGCTGGCCACGAGGTCGCGGACACGATTCGCTCGGCGCCGCACATATCCCAGGATACGAAGCTCTGGGCGGCACGCGAGATGCACCGGATGGGCCTTCAGCGGGAAGCAGCCGACTTGATCATGAGAATCGCTCCGAGACCGGAGCACGGAGACCATGACGTCAGCTTCTGGTGGGCGTTCGAGGTCCCACTGGAGACCGACCGAGGAAAGTACCTCTCCCATATCATCCGGGTCACGGGCGACCACGGGCTGGTGAAGTTCTCGAAGCTGACCGACGTGGTGATTCAAGGCGGGAACGCCGACACGGTGGTCGAGGCGGCCCGTCGGTTGCTCACGAACCCTGTGGAACGGCAGGGCTGCCGCCTGGCTGCCGTCCGGGCATGGCTGCGGGCCGACGTCACAGCCGCACCGACGATCCTGCCGATCCTGCGCGGCTTTCAGCCGGGACCGGAAGAACGGCTCGGCTACGCCGACGCAATGAGCCTGCACGGTGCCGCACGCGACGCCCACACCTTGGCCGCGGACGTCCTCGCTGATCCGGTCGCCTCCAGGGAGCACCTACTGCGCGCAGTGAGGCTCTTCCTCCGCACCGGCGGTTCGGATGAGGTGGCCACTGCCATCGCGACCTTGCGGGCTAACCGGCGCTGCACTGCATCGGAACGGGCGTGGATCGCGGCAGAGCTGTGCGTGGCGAACGAGAGCCATACGGCCAGAAACCTGTGGCTGGACGCCCTTGTCGGCCCGGACGTTCAGCTGGGCCTACGCGTACAGGCAGCCGAGGAGCTTCGCGAACTGGGCGCGGTAGATCAGGGCCGAGCCGCGATCGACACGGCGGCTCTCGTATCGGGGCTAACCAATGCCGAGGCCGACCGGCTCGCCCGGCTGCGCCGGTGGCTGGAGGAGCCGATCGGCGCAAGGTGAACCGCCGGACCCGTAGCCGACACGTCGGTCCATGGCGAAGGTCTCAAGCCGGCCCAACCAGATGCCAGCACCATCGGTGCTGACCAGAATCACTTGAACACACTCTATGTCACTCGGAAGCCATCGTCGTAGATCACTGCCATGATCAGCATTCCGGGCAATTATGAGGCCTGATCAACGATTACGAACTCACAGAAGCCTAGCCGCACGCCACACCGCGTGGCCAACTTCTGACACCCAAAGACGTTGGACACCTTGTACCTGCCGAGAACTCCATCCACGCAGGTAGAGGACGTGCAAGGCCAAAAACCTCGAAGCGCTCACAGCACGGCTATATCCGCCGTGCAAAGGCGGCGGACAACCTGCGCTCAGGTGACCTGAGTGAGGGCTTGCGTCCAGGACGCAACCGTAGGCTGGCAACCATGTTGCGCTCGAAGTCACTGCGGCCGCCCGATCCGCCTGCGTGCTGCCACGCCACGACATGAGCACGAAGCGCACATCGTCCCCAGGCGGATGGCCGGGATCCTCGGCGGGAAGGTGGCGGCGATCCACTCGGCGAGCGTGTTGGGGCGCGGCGGAACGGCCACCGACACGGTGCGGTCCTCAGCAATCAGAAAAGGATGGGACGTTCAGGTGACCGGATTTCCTCATCGCGATGACGAAGCACGCCGGAGAACGCCCGAATTGGCCGGTTCAGTTCGCCTTGCCCGTCGAAGCGGCTGCGGAATCTGCACCTCACGTTGTCCGGCGACGTGGACAGCCCGGGGACAGCCTCGCTCGATGGAACAGCCTGAATTGCAATCGGCGGCCTTGGTACCGATTCGAACAAGAGTGTCGCAGCGCTTGGAGAGCCTCCAGCCCACGCTCATGGCGGCACGCGGCGACGACAGCCGATCGCAGCAAGACACCACGCTACAGCGCTGTGCATGCACCGGGATTGCGCAGGCGACCAGCTCGACGTCTTCGAACGCGGAGACTCGCCGACCGGCATCAAACGGCCCGGTTGCGCGGCACCTCGTGGTTCACGCGCAGCTCGCAGGCGACCTTCCACGGTCGTGGGCGACGGTACCGGAGGGTTAGCGGGGTTGCCGAAGGGTAGCCCAGTCCACATCGGTCGCGTCCCGGGCCGTGGTCCACCGGGCGTTCGACAGGGCGTGATCGGATGCGGAGGCTGCGCATGATCCGACCGGCAAGCCTGTCCGAAGGGCGCGGAAGGCAGGAAGAGATGCAGAGGCGGGGTCGGCGGCTGGGGTGGCTGAGCTTCGCGCTGGGCGTGGTGCAGCTGGCGGCACCGGGCGTGATGCGCCGGCTCGGCGGTGTGGACGACTCCGCGCGGTCGCGGGCGGTGGTGCCGGTCGTCGGAGCGCGGGAGCTGGTCCACGCAGCCGGGCTCCTGACGAGCCGACGGAAGGGCACCTGGGCGTGGACCAGGGTCGTGGGCGACGCGATGGACCTGACCGCGCTGGGGGTGGCCCTCGCCCACCGCGACGGGGCCCGCCGACGGCGTCTGGTCGGGGTCACCGGCGCCGTCGCCGGGATCACGGCACTGGACCTGCTGACCGCCGTACAGGCCACCCGAGAGGCACGCACCGGTTCCGCGCCGGCGGGGCAGGGCCTGCGCAAAGGAGGATCCGTGGAGCTGACAGCGACGACAACCATTCGCAAACCCCCGTCGGAGGTCTACGCGTTCTGGCGCGACCTGGAGAACCTCCCGACGTTCATGGCGCACCTCGAACAGGTGCGCACCACCGGTGACCGGACGAGCCACTGGTCGGCCAGTGCCCCGTTCGGCAAGAGCGTCGAGTGGGACGCGGAGATCACCGACGAGACGCCCGGCGAGAAGATCGTGTGGCGGTCGACCGGGGAAGCCGCGGTGCCGAACGCCGGCACGGTGCGGTTCACACCCGCCCCGGACGGTGTGAGCACCGAGGTGTTCGTCGTCCTGGTGTACGAGATCCCCGGCGGCGCGGTCGGCAAGGCGGTCGCCAAGTACTTCGGCGAGGAACCGCACCAGCAGCTCGACGACGACCTGCGCCGGTTCAAACAGGTCGTGGAGACCGGCGAGGTGGTCCGCTCGGACGGTGCGCCGTGGGGCAAGCGGGCGCGCGAGGAATTCCCGCAACGGCCGGCGCAACCGCTGTCGGATTCCGAGCTCGCGAAGGGAGCGGACGCATGAGGGCGAACACCTGGGCGGGCCGCAACAAGGTCGAGGTCCGCGACGTGCCGGACCCGAAGATCCTCAACAGCCGTGATGCGATCGTCCGGATCACCTCCACCGCGATCTGCGGCTCGGACCTGCACCTGGTCGACGGCTACGTGCCGACCATGCAGGACGGCGACGTGCTGGGGCACGAGTTCATGGGCGAGGTGGTCGAGGTCGGTCCGGGTGTCGGCCCCGACAAGCTGCGCGTCGGCGACCGGGTCGTGGTGCCGTTCCCGATCGCCTGCGGCGCGTGCGCGGCCTGCGCGGCCGAGCTGTACTCCTGCTGCGAGAACTCCAACCCCAACGCCGGGATCGCGGAGAAGATGTTCGGTCACCCGGTCGCCGGGATCTTCGGCTACTCCCACCTGACCGGGGGTTTCGCGGGCGGTCAGGCGCAGTACGCGCGCGTGCCGTTCGCCGACGTCGGCCCGCTGAAGATCGAGTCCGACCTGACCGACGAGCAGGTGCTGTTCCTGTCCGACATCCTGCCCACCGGTTACATGGGCGCCGAGATGTGCGACATCCAACCCAGCGACGTGGTGGCCGTGTGGGGCGCGGGCCCGGTCGGTCAGTTCGCCATGGACAGCGCCCGGCTCCTCGGCGCGGCGCAGGTCATCGCGATCGACAAGGAGCCCTACCGGCTGGAGATGGCGGAACGGGCGGGCCACACGCCGGTGAACTTCGACGAGGTCGACGTCCGCTCTCGGTTGCTGGAGCTGACCGGTGGGCGCGGCCCGGACAAGTGCATCGACGCGGTCGGCCTGGAGGCCACCCACGGCAGCGCGCACGTCGCCGCCTACGATCGGATCAAGCAGGCCGTGCGGTCGGAGACCGAACGCCCGCACACGTTGCGCCAGGCGATCCTGTCGTGCCGCAGCGGCGGTGTGGTCTCGGTGATCGGCGTGTACGGCGGCCTGCTGGACAAGTTCCCGGCCGGGGCGTGGATGAACCGGTCGCTGACCCTGCGCACGGGGCAGTGCCACGTGCAGCGCTACATGAAGCCGCTGCTGGAGCGCATCGAACGCGGGGAGATCGACCCGACCCGGATCATCACCCACACCCTGCCGCTCGACGAGGCGGAACGCGGCTTCGAGATCTTCAAGAACAAGCAGGAAAACTGCGAGAAGGTCGTCCTGAAACCCTGACGGTCACCCGCGTGCGGTGCTCTCGGTGCTCGTCGTGGTCGAAGATCCGGTCCGGCCTCCCCGTGCGAACGCCGACGAGGAGCACCACCGGCCCCGAGCGCCACGAGGTCGTCCAAGTCCGGCCGAAGCGAGGCAGCGAGGTGAACCACATGAGCGCACCACGCCAGGTGGCCGTCGGGGTGCTGGCCGACGAAGGGCTTCCCGAACGGGTGATCACGGCGGTCGCCGACGAGTTGCCCGGCGTCTTCGCCGCCCAGGTTGAGCGGGCAGGCAGGATGGCGGGTGAAGCATGAGGTGGTCCAGCTGCCGCTGGACGAGGACGGTGACATCCCGATGCGCGCGTTGTCGCGGCAGCGCCGGCGGGACCGGGGCTGGGACCTGCTGGTCCTGGTCACCGATCTTGTGCCGCTCGAAAAGTCATCGCTGCTGGTAGAGCGGGTGTCGCCGCGTTGAGACCATGTCCGGGTGATCGTGTCCCTGCTGTACAAGGTGACCCGGACGTTGCTGTCCGTCCCGTCGGTGCTGCTGCGCGGCGAGGCAGCGAAGGATGCCGAGCTGCTCGTGCTGCGGCACGAGAACGCGGTCCTTCGTCGGCAACTCGCAGGCCCGGTCCGCTACGAGCCCGCGGACCGGTTCTGGTTCGCCGCCCTGTCCGCACTGGTGAATCGCCGCCGGTGGCGGGAGGTCTTCCCGGTCACGCCGGGCACCCTGCTCACCTGGCACCGCAAACTCATAGCCCGCAAGTGGGACCACTCCGCGCGTCGACGTGCCGGGCGCCCACCAACCCGAGCGACGGTCAGACGCTCGTACTGCGGCTCGCCAGGGAGAACCCGCGATGGGGGCACCGTCGGATACAGGGCGAACTGGCCCGCCTCGGCCACCACATCGCCCACTCGACGGTCTGGCAGATCCTGCGCGACGCGGGCATCGACCCGATACCACGCCGCAATGGTCCGACCTGGCGGGAGTTCCTCACCGCCCAGGCCCAGGGCATCATCGCGGCGGACTTCCTCCACCTCGACACCGTGCTCGGCAGGCGTCTGTACGCGTTGGTATTCCTCGAACACGGCACCCGCCGCCTGCACGTCACCGGCGTCACGTCCCACCCGACCCGGGAGTGGACGACCCAGCAGGCCAGGAACCTCGCCGCCGACCTCGGACATCGGATGGAGTCGCTGCGCTTCCTTCTCCGTGACCGCGACGGCAAGTACAGCCAGACGTTCGACAGCGTCTTCCTGGCGGACGACCTACGCATCATCAAGAGCGCGCCGCAGGCACCCCGGATGAACGCCCACTGCGAACGGGTCATCGGCACCATCAGACGCGAACTCCTCGACCACATCCTGATCACCGGCGAAGCCCACGCACAACACGTCCTCACGACCTACGAAGACCACTACAACCGGCACCGACCCCACCAGGCCCGCGACCAACTACCACCCGACGCCCGGCAACACCCTGCGGCAGTACACAACCTCGACACCCGCAGACTGCAACGCACCCGAGTTCTCGGCGGTCTGATCAACGAGTACAGACACGCCGCTTGACCAGCAGCGATGATTTTTCGAGCGGCACAACACGCAGATCCCACGCGAAGCACGGCGCAAGGCGGCGGCTGCGGCGGCCCAGCGGATGCCGTGGAGTGAGACGGAGGTGAGAGAGTTCCTCTCCTCGATCCGCGACCACCGGCTCCACGCGCCAGTGCTTCTGGCGCTGATCGGGATGCGGCCGGCAGAGGTCTGCGGCCTGCGTTGGTCAGCCGTTGACCTGGAGGCCGGGACGTTGTCGGTCGAGCTGACCAGGACGCTGGTCGAAGGCGAAGTCGAGGAAAAGGGGCCGAAGTCGGAGAAGGGCAAGCGCAAGCTCCCACTCCCCAAGCCCCTGCACGCGGCGCTCAAGGCGTTCAAGGCCCGGCAGGCCGCGGAGGCGATCAGGGCCGGTGAGCTGTACGAGCGGTCCGGGTTCGTGCTGGTCGACGAGCTGGGACGGCCCTGGAAGACCGACCGGCTCCGGCGGGCCATCTACAAGCTGATGGCCGAGGCGAAGGTCAGGAAGGTCCGGCCCTACGACGCCCGCCACGCCTGCCTGACCTACCTGGCCACCTCGGGCGTACCCGACGTGATCGTCAGCGCTTGGGCGGGCCACGCGGACCTCAGCTTCACCAAGCGGGTCTACATCCACCCCAACGTCGAGCACCTGCGCCAAGCAGCCGACCAGCTCGACGAACTCCTGGGCTGAACAAGCAGTACGAGCGTTCGTGAGAAATTGTGAGATAGCGCTGCCCCGAAACGGGTCAGGGCCTTGTCTCACCGAAGTGATCCAAGGCCCTGACCTGGGCTTACGCCCTCTATCGACCGTCGGGACGACAGGATTTGAACCTGCGACCCCTTGACCCCCAGGACGTCGGGGTTGCCGTTTTGGCCGGTCAGGCGGTCCACAAGGGACATGCTCAATGTTCGCCCACCTGCGGGTTGTTCGCCTCCGTGCATGACGTGTGGTCCCCACGTGGTCCCCAGATCCGCACTTGTCCCCGGATCAAGTGCGCTCGCTGAGCACTACTCGTCGCGTTCCCGGAGCGCAGCCAGATCGCGGCGGAGCTGATCAACATCCCAGCGTGCATGACCGCCAGCGGTCACCAGCGTAGGTACCACCAACCCCTCGGCCCACCACCGCGCCAGCGTCGCGCGGCCTACGCCGATTGACTTCGCCGCTTCACCCGTGCTGACCAGCCCACTTCCCGGCATGCGTTCACTCTGACGGACGAATCACATCGAATCAGTGCAGGTGAGACGCTTCCCACGACATCAGACCTATGAGACGCTTGAGACGTTCGAGACGTTCTGACGCCCGAGGATTGGTCGCCACATGAAGTTCCAGATCACGCTCACCCCTCAGCAGGTGGCGCAGGTCATGGACTACATGCACCGCAAGGTCGAGGAGACCTGCGCTCACCTGCGCACAGCCGACATCGAAGGTGCCAACCAGGTGATGGACGAGGTGCAGCGGGACGCGGGACAGGGTTGCCATGATCTGGTTCTCGACGCTATCGCTCGACGCTTCGGGCAACCGTCCTGGCGCGTTGCTGCCGATACGCCGGAATGGCGCAACTACGGATGATCACCCCACAGAGGGGCTTCGTGTCATCCCGCCGACCTGGCTCGCCCCAACCACACGTGTCAAGGGGGCACACTCGTCCATTCTGGACTGTCCTCTGAGGACTGCCCCCTTGACGCGTGTGGTTGCCCTCGTGGAGGTCGGCGGGATGACACGAAACCCGGTCCCCGCTGGTTCGCGAGCTGTCGGTGTCCTCCGGTCATCCTGCTGGCCTGCCCGTCCGGCGAGGACATGATCTTTTGGTTTGCGGACCCTGGTGGGGTCGGTCGGCCGCTGTCCCGCTCGCCCGGTCCCGGCCCTACCTCCCGTCGCCGGGCGCGGGTGGGTGGCCGGAGGCCGGGCCCCGCCCGCTTGCCCGAGCGACACAGGGACGGGGCCGAAGAGGACCTGGCGAGCGGGGACAGCAGAGTGCGGCCGAGCGGCCCCGCCAGGGGCCGCCTTGAACCAGTAGAGAAAATCCTCACCAGCAAGCCAGATCAGCAGCGATCAGCCTTGGGGCGTGGTCTCCGTGCGGATCCAGTCGAAGTACGCCGGGTTGCCAGCGATCAGGGGAACGGCGACTACACAGGGCAGCTCGTACGGATGCTCAAGGTTCGCCCGTTCCACAATGGCAGGCACCAGCTCGACCCGGGTGTGCAGCGTGGCGCGCGCTTCGGCATGAGCCTGCACGTCGTCAGCCCACCAGTAAGCAGAGCTGATGGGAGAGAAAGTGTGACCCGCTGCCGCCAAGCGGTCGACCACAAGGCTCCGGATGAATCGCGCGAGCCAGTCAGCGTCCGCTGCGGTGATCACGACTTCGCAAACGTCGGTAGTCATGCCTTGCTGCTCTTGAGCTGGTCGATCAGCGTCCGTGCCTGCTCCTCATCGCGCCCCAGCGAGCCCCAACCCGTGACGACCTTGCCGTCGTAGCTCAACCCAACCCAACGTCCCTCCATGCTGATGCCATGAGGGTGCAGCACGAAGTACATCGTCCCCTTGGAACGTACGGAGCCGTCGTTGGCGGCGTACCAGCCCATCAGGATCTCGTTATCCCACAGGCGTAGTTCGCCGTGCCAGTGGTATCCGCCGTCGTCCACCTCGATGCCGCGCGTGAGTGTCTGCACGTTGATCAGCTCACCCTCTTGAGTGAAGCGAACCTCCTGAGCGGTGATGACCTCCTGGCCGTCCTTGAACGTCTGCCAGGACATCCACCACTCACCGGTGAGGTTGACACCCTGGGGCCGCTCGCCGGTCAACTCGGTGACGGTGATCCGTAGCGCCTTTGCGATGGCAACACCGACAGACAAGCTCGGTTCCTGCTCGCCCGCCTCGTAACGCCTGATCTGCCGAACACCCACTCCAGCGCGCTCTGCAAGTTCCGCCTGGGACAACCCCAACTCGCCCCGGCGCTGTCGCATCACCTCTGCCATCTCCACAGGTCCATGATGGGGGACTAGTTAGTCCTTGACAAGCGGACGTACTGGACCTCATAGTGGAGGACGTAATGGTCCTCACATGGAGGACTAAAAAGCCCGGAAGGGGCGGCAACCCCCACCGGGCCGATCGGACTCTACGGGCAGTAACCCGTGAGCCCTCACGCGCAAGGCTTGGCAGCGGATGCGCCCTCAGAGCGTAGCGCGCGTGTTGGTTGCGGTCACCTGCTCAAGGGGTCCTCTACATCAGGGGACTGATATGACGGCTGTTTTGGCTGATAAGCAGCGTTCTCGTACGGATGGCGAGGGGCGGGAGTTCCACTTCTGGGACGTGAACCCGTTGACGGGTGTGGCGCTGTGCGCGTCGCGGTTTGACGACCTGCCGGAGTTCATCGCGTTGGTGGTCGAGCACATGGGGTTCACCGCGTCGCAGTGGGACCGGTTGGTGCGTGCGGGTGAGGTGGTGGAGGAGGTCGACTGCCACCGGGCGCGCGTGATCCCGTGGACGCTCAACCGCCCGTTGCGTCGTCCCCCGACCGGGCAGGCTCCGGAGGGCACGTGCCCGGACTGCTGGGGCACCTGTGTGGAGATCGACCCGGACGGCTCGCTGACCGGTGTGGTGGGCGCGTCGCTGGTGTGCTTCTGCACGCGCACGTCGGCTCGGGGTGCGTGATGAGCGCCGTGACGGTGACCGACGCGACGTGTGGCGGCTGCGGCGGGTCCAAGACCAGTAGGAGCACGCCTACCGGGTGGTGCGGTGTCTGTTCCGGTCGTGGTCGGTACGCGGTGCTGGACGAGGCCGGTACGCGGGCGGTGGAGCGTGCGGAGTCGCTGGCCTGGCTGGCGCGTCACGGGTCGGGGATGGCTGCCTGATGACCTCTGCCGCTCTGGTTCCGCGCTTGTCCACTGAGGACGAGCGGCTGACGAATCTGTTGCGCTCCAACGGTTACCGGTCGTGGCGGGGTCGGGTCGAGTCGGTGCACGGCTGCGCCCGTCCGGTCCGCCTGGTCGGTTCCACGCGCCTGGAGGACACCTCGGCCGGTGTGGTGCTGGACGGGTTCGAGGGCTCGCTGTTGGTGCCGTGCGGCAACCGGCGCGAGGCCGTGTGCGAGCCCTGCTCGGCCCGCTACGCCTCCGACACCTTCCACCTCGTCCGCTCCGGCCTGACCGGCGGCAAGGGCGTGCCCGAGTCGGTGTCGGGACACGTGCGGGTGTTCGCCACGCTGACCCCGCCGTCGTTCGGCAAGGTCCACAACCAACCGCGTACCCGCTCCGGCAAGCCTCGGCGCTGCGCGTGCGGGGAGTTCCACCATGACGCGGACACCCGTCTCGGGACTCCCCTCGACTCCGGCTCCTACGACTACGTGGGCGCGGTGCTGTGGCAGGCGCACGCCTCGGAGCTGTGGCGGCGCTTCACCATCACCACCGCCCGCCACCTGGCCGACGCACTCGGCATCCGGCGCGGCGAGCTGCGCGACCACCTGCGCGTCTCCTACGCCAAGGTCGCGGAGTACCAGCGGCGGGGCCTGGTGCACTTCCACGCCGTGATCCGGGTGGACGGCCCGGACGGTCCCGGCTCACCGGCGCCGGTCACCGTGACTCCGGAGCTGCTGTGTGCGGTGGTGCGTTCCGCGGCTGCCTCCGTCACGGTCACGACCAAGGACAGCGACGCCGTGGGACAGCACATCCTGACGTGGGGTGAGCAGGTCGACGCGGAGCCCATCGCGGCGCACGAGTCGGGTGACCCGGACGCGGCGGTGCACGACCGCAAGGTTGCCGGGTACATCGCCAAGTACGCCACCAAGGGCACGGGCGCGACCTCCGGCGTGGACAGCCGCATCAAGCGGGAGGAGTCCATCGCGGACCTGGACGTGTCCGAGCACCACAAGGCCATGATCTCGACGGCCTGGCGGCTCGGCGGACTGCCGGAGTTCGCTGGGCTGAACCTGCGCAAGTGGGCGCACATGCTCGGCTTCCGGGGCCACTTCCTGACCAAGTCCCGCCGCTACTCCGTCACCTTCACCGCCCTCCGCACCGCACGGACCGAACACCGGTACGCCGAACAGCTCGACCGCCTGGGCGTGGTCGACAGCTCGACCGTGCTCGTGGTCAACGACTGGGCCATGACCGGAGTCGGCTACCGCACCGACGCCGAACGCGAGCTGGCCGCAGCCATCGCGTCCCGCAAGCTGTCCCGCCGAACTGGGGAGGAGACCCCGTGAACCCCTTCGACCCCATCCCCGGCCCGAACAACCCGTTCGACCTGCCTTCCGACGGTGACCCGTACGACGGGCCCGAAGTCGACATCGACCCGCGCGCCTCCCTGTTCACGCTGACCGAGGTGGCCTTCCTGCTCGACCTGAGCATCGGGGTCACCACCGAGTACCTGACCAACGGCACCATCCCCGGCACCCAGGTCGGCGGCTACTGGTTCAGCACCCGCGCCGACCTCAAGACCTGGTGGGACAACCTCCCCCGCGAAGGCGGTGTGTGGTGAGCACAACCGGTCTCCTCGGCGGTGGATGGCTCACAACAGAGGAGCTGGCGAAGCTCCTGTGTGTCGACCCTTCTACGTTGAGGCGCTGGCGAACGGCCCGGCCAGTACAAGGACCACCGTTCGTGCAATTGACCTCGCGCGTGACGCTCTACAGCGCCAACGACGTAGAGGAGTGGTTGGCCAGTCGGCGGATCGACCCGAGGAAGGCGGCCTGATGGGCACCCGCGTCGAACCACCACTCGGGGTGCCGCTGTCGTCCGACGTCGAACACCGGCCCGGACGTCGGAAGCCCTACCGCGCTCGTGTGCGGTGGGTCGATCCCGTCACCAAGACCCGCCCGTCCAAGTCGGAGTCCTTCGCCACGTCGGAAGAAGCCGACGCCTGGATCGAGATGATCAAAGGTGCCGCTGCCCGTGGCGTTGATCCCTCGGCCGCGACGATGCCCTTGGTGGACTACGGCAACGCCAACATGACGTTGGCCATGCGCGGCCTGGAAGCCAAGACGATGGACCCCTACCTTGCGGGCTGGCGCAAGCGGGTCGTGCCGACGCTCGGTCACCTGCCCGTGCGCATGATTACCAACGGTGTAGTGGACAGGGCGGTGCACGGCTGGATCGCCGACGAGTGCGGCCGGTCGGTGGTCAAGAACAGCATCGCCGTCCTGGTGCGGATCATGGAGCAGGCGTTGCGTGACGGGATCATCGACCGGAACCCGGCGCGGATCACCGGATGGCAGCGTGAGTACCTGCGGGCGGAGGATGAGCTGGACGATCCCCGGTCGCTGGCGCTGCCGGACTGGCAGACGCTCACCCGGCTCGCGAACGCCCTGGTCGAGCGGTCACACGAGAACTACTCGGGTTGGGGCGACGTGGTGATCTTCGCTGCGTGTACGGCGGCCAGGATCGGTGAGGTGTCGGGCTGCCGAGTCGGTGACATCGACACCTCCGATTGGACGTGGAGGATTCGCCGTCAAACCACCACGGCACCGGGTGGCCTGGTGGACAAGGGCACCAAGGGCAAGCGCGCTCGGACGGTGCCGTTGATCGAAGAGGTCCGGCCGCTCATCCAACGACGGATCGACAAGGTCAACGGCAGGCCCGATGCGCGGCTGTTCACCGGGCCGCGTGGCGGACGCATCTCGACGGCGGTACTGCGGGACGCTACCCACTGGGACGAGGTCGTGACCAAGCTCGGTTACGAGTACCTGCGGCGGCACGATCTCCGCCACACCGGCCTGACGTGGTTGGCCGACGCCGGGGTACCGGTGCACCACCTCCAGCGGATTGCCGGTCACGGATCGTTGACCACGACACAGCGGTACCTGCACCCCGACAGGCGGTCAGTCACCGATGCGGGCGAGCTGCTGTCCAAGCACTTGCGGTCCCCACGTCGGCCGAATCTCAGGGCCGTGTGAGAGATCGTGAGGCCTGGTCCCCAAGTGGTCCCCAAGTAGGGACGACGGTGATCATGGGCAAGATCGGCCCGGAAATAGCGAAACGCCCTCTGAGCTGGTTCTAAGTCCAGTCAGAGGGCGTTTCGTCGACCGTCGGGACGACAGGATTTGAACCTGCGACCCCTTGACCCCCAGTCAAGTGCGCTACCAAGCTGCGCCACGTCCCGGCCGCATCCCGTTGTGGGGTGCGCGGATAGCTTAGCGCACTCGCAACGGACCCCCGACACGCCCCCCCCTGATCGGAAGATCAGGGGCTCTACCTGCGAGAACGGCAGGGGCCCGCGAGTGGCGGGCCCCTGGTCCCCTCGGTCGCCGGTTCCCCCCGGAGCGGCGCCTCGGAGGTCACTATGCGGTGGCGCGGGTTGGTGCACTACCGCCGAAAGTCGAGTCATCTGTGTCAACTTTCGACGGACCCGTCGGTAGGGTGGCGTCGACGGTGAAGGTGTCGGTTGGGCCCGTGGTCACGGTCAGGGTGCCGCCGGCTTGGGTCACTCGTTCCTTCAGGCCGTGGAGGCCTTGGCCGCCCTGGTCCGGGATCGGTCGGGGGTGGGCGGGGCGGTCGTTGGTCACCGTCACGCGCAGGTTTCCGTCCTTTTTCGACAGTCGGACGTGGACGGAGGCGTTGGGGGCGTGCTTGGTCACGTTGGTCAATGCCTCTTGCACCACTCGGTAGGCCGCTCGGCCGGTGGCGGGTGGTGGGGGTTGGCCGCTGTCGTCCTCGTAGTGCACGGTCAGGCCGGCGGATCTGGCGCGGTCCACCAGGGCCGGGATGCCCTCGAAGCCGGGAGTGGGTTCGGTGTTGAGCAGGCCCAGGGCGGCGCGCATCTCGGCCAGGGCGTCCTTGGCGAGGGCACGCAGGCGCAGTGCCGTGTCACGGGTCTCGGCGTCGTCGGTGGTAGCTGCCAGGGCGGCCGACTCCACGGCGATGAGGGTGGCGTGGTGACCGACGGCGTCGTGGATCTCGCGCGCTATCCGGGCACGTTCCGCGGCACGGGCCCCGTCCTCCCGCGCCTCGACCTCGGCCGTTCGCGCCCGGGACGCCTCGGCCAGGCTCGCGGTCAGTTCGCGTCTGGTCGTGATCAGGGCGCCGAGGGCGGTGGGGGCGCCGGCCATGAACAGGCTGAACGAGAACGTCAGCAGCGCGGCACCCGGCGGCAGGGCTTGGGTGGCGACGACCAGCGTGGACGGCAGCACGGTGGCCAGCGCGACCCACGTGATCATCACGGGCGCGGTGCACTTGCGGCCCACCCGGTACAGGGCGACGACGGTCGGTGGCCAGCCCAGGCCGCCGACCAGGCCCGGCAGGCAGGCCAGGGCGGCGAGGGACGGCCGCCACCGGCGCACCGGCAGCAGCAGGCACGCGGCCAGCGCGGTCGGGATGGACCACGTGTACGGGACGTGGTCGGCCAGCAGGACCATCGCGGCGGGCACCACGACGGCCAGGAACTCCAGGAGGATCACCACGTGCCCACCTGGTGCGCGACGAGGGCGGCCTGGACGCGGTTCTCGACGCCCAGTTTGGTCAGCACGGTCGACACGTAGCTCTTCACCGTCGCCTCGCTGAGGCCGAGGGACGCGGCGATGGCGCTGTTCGGCTGTCCGCTGGCCAGCAGTTCGAGCACCTGGCGTTCCCGGGCGCTCAGGCCGTCCAGCTGCGGGTTGTGGCGCAGCCGGGCGGCGCGGAGCCGGGGCAGCAGGCGGGCGGTGATCCGGGGGTCGAGCACGGCTCCCCCGGCGGCCAGGTCGAGCACGGCGCGGACCAGGGCGTCGGGTTCGGCGTCCTTGAGCAGGAAGCCCTGCGCGCCCAGGTCCAGCGCCGTGGCCACGTAGTCGTCCAGGTCGAACGTGGTCAGCACGGCCAGCGCGGGCGGGTCGGGCCAGGCCAGCACGGCGCGCAGCGCGGCCAGCCCGTCCATGCCCGGCATCTGCACGTCGACCAGCGCCACGTCCGGCCGGAACCGGCGGACGACGTCGAGCAGCCCGGCGCCGTCCGCGGCTTCGGCCACGACCTGGACGCGGCCGTCCGCTTCGAGCAGCACCTTCAGCCCTCGACGGAGCAGCGCTTCGTCGTCGGCGAGGACCAATCGCACCGGCACGACGTCAGGCAACCGCATTCGGCCTGCCGGAGCAACCTGCCGCGACGGACGCGCGGGCGTCGGGTCACTTCTTCGGGCGCTTCTCCCGCACCCGCACCGAGATGCGCACCGGGCTGCCCTGGAAGCCGAACTCCTCGCGCAGCTTGCGCTCGATGAACCGCCGGTACCCGGCTTCCAGGAAACCGGTCGTGAACAGCACGAACGTCGGCGGCCGGGTGCTCGCCTGGGTGGCGAACAGCACCTTCGGCTGCTTGCCGCTGCGCACCGGCGGCGGGGTCGCGGCGATCAGGTCGGTCAGCCACGAGTTCAGCTGGCCGGTCGGCACGCGGGTGTCCCACGACGTCAACGCGGTCCGCAGCGCGGGCGCGAGCTTGCGCACCGCGCGCCCCGTCAACGCCGAGATGTTCACCTTCTCGGCCCACGGCACCCGGACCAGTCCGCGTTCCAGCTCGCGCACCATCGCGTTGCGCCGGTCCTCGTCCACGAGGTCCCACTTGTTGAACGCGAGCACGCAGGCACGTCCGGAGTCGACGACCATGGTCAGCACCCGCAGGTCCTGCTCGCTGATCGGCTCGGACGCGTCCAGCAGCACGATCGCGACCTCGGCGGACTCGATCGCGGCCTTCGTGCGCAGCGACGCGTAGTACTCCGCGCCGGAGGCGAAGTTCACCCGCTTGCGCAGGCCGGCGGTGTCGACGAACCGCCACAGCTCGTCGTCCAGCTCCACGAGCGAGTCGACCGGGTCGACGGTGGTGCCCGCGACGTCGTGCACGACCGACCTGTTCTCCCCGGTCAGCCGGTTGAGCAGGGACGACTTGCCGACGTTGGGCCGACCGACCAGGGCGACCCGGCGCGGGCCGCCGCGCACGGCCTCGTAGGTCTCGCGGGGCGTCTCGGGCAAGGCCTTGAGGATCGCGTCGAGCATGTCGCCCGAGCCGCGGCCGTGCAGGCCGGACACCGGGATGGGCTCGCCCAGGCCGAGTGACCACAGGGACGCGACCTCGGCCATCAGCCGCTCGTCGTCGACCTTGTTCGCGACCAGCAGCACGGGCCGCTTGGACCGGCGCAGCAGTTTCACCGCGGCTTCGTCGGTGGTGGTGGCGCCGACGGCGGCGTCGACGACGAACAGGATCGCGTCGGCGGTGGCCATGGCCAGTTCCGCCTGCGCGGCGACCGAGGCCATCATGCCGGTGGCGTCGGGTTCCCAGCCGCCGGTGTCGACCACGGTGAACTTGCGGCCGTTCCACAGCGCGTCGTAGGCGACGCGGTCGCGGGTGACGCCCGGCACGTCCTGCACGACCGCTTCACGGCGGCCGATGATGCGGTTGACCAGCGTCGACTTGCCCACGTTCGGCCGGCCGACGACGGCGAGCACGGGCATCGGCGGCGTGCCGCCCTCCTCGCCCTCCACCGTCTCGTCGAACGCGGTCCAGTCGGACTCGTCCGCCCAGGTGCCGTCCAAGTCCGTCATCGTGCTTCTCCTCGCTGGCTGTCGAGCTCGGCCACCAGCGTGGCCAAGCGGTCGCGGACCTGCTCGGTGGCCTTCACGAGCGCTTGGCGACCGCGGTCGCCCGGCAGCTCGAACGGCTCACCCACGAGCACGTCCACCACGGGCCGGAACCTCCGTCGGGTCCCGGCCGGGCGCAGGGTGCCGCGGCACGCGACGGGCACGACGAGCGCGCCGGTCGAGCGGGCGAGCCAGGCCGCGCCGGCCTGCGCCTCGGCCACGTCGCCGGTGCCGCGGGTGCCCTCGGGGAACACGCCGACCACACCGCCCGCCCGCAGCACCCGTTGGGCGGCGAGCAGCGGCTCCCGGTCGGGCGCGCCGCGCCGGACGGCCAGTTGGCCGATCTTGCGCAGCAGCGTGCCCACCACGCCCTTGAACATCTCCTGCTTGATCAAGAACACCACACGCCGGGGGAAGAGGCCGAAGAGGATCGGCCCGTCCGCCATCGAGCTGTGGTTGGCCACGACGACCACGGGGCCTTCGAGCGGGAACCGCGAGATGCCGCGCGCCCTTACCCGGAACGACGCCCGGAGGGGTACGCGCGAGATCCACCGGCCGACGTCGTGCAGCCGGGGCGCCGACCCCTCGGGGAGCTGGTCGGTCACCCGCGCACCCGTCCGCTCGGCTGGGCCAGCAGCCCGTGGTCGTCCACCAGGTCGAGCAGCGCGGCCAGCGTGCCCGGCAGGTCGAGGGACGTCGTGTCGAGCACGACCGCGTCGTCGGCGGCCCGCAGCGGCGACACCGCCCGGGACGAGTCGTAGGCGTCACGGCGCTGCACGTCGGCGAGCGTGGCGTCCAGGGTGGACTCGCGGCCGGACGCGCTGTCCTGCTTGGCGCGGCGCTGGGCGCGGGCCTCGGCGTCGGCGGTGAGGTAGACCTTGAGCGGGGCGTCGGGGACGACGGCGGTGCCGATGTCGCGGCCTTCGACCACGATGCCGCCCGCTTCGTCCAGGGCCCGCGCGATGATCCGGCGCTGTTCGGCGACCAGCAGCTCGCGCACGGCGGGCACGGCGGAGACCGGTGACACGGCCAGCGTCACCTCGGGGCCGCGGATCTCGGCGCCGACGTCGGCGCCGTCGAGGACGGTGGTCGAGCGGTCCGGGTCGGTGCCCTGGACGACGAGCGCGGCGGCCGCGACGTCGGCGACCTTCGCCGCGTCGGCGAGGTCGACGCCGGCGCGCAGCACGGCCAGCGTGACCGCGCGGTACATCGCCCCGGTGTCGAGGTAGCGCGCGCCGAGGGCGGCCGCGAGCCGGCGCGCGGCGGAGGACTTGCCGGTGCCGGAGGGGCCGTCGAGGGCCACCACGCCACGCAGCTCACCGTGTCCCACGGGGTTTTCCTCCTCAACGCGACGACGGTCGTCAACCTCCAATTGTGCCTGGTGCGGCCCGTCACACCCGCATCAGGTCGCCGCCGCGGGCCGGTCCCGCCGAAAAGCTTTCCCGGCCCCACCTCGCGGTGACCGCCGCGGGCCGCGTTTCCGCCCCCGACGGTCCGCTCGCGAACGGCCGCCTGGAACCCGCGAGCGGTCGCCACGCTCGGAACCGGCCCCGCCGATCGCTCTCGCAGGCGTACCCGGCAAGGGGACCCCTGCTTTCATCCTGCCGGCGGGGACTGACGATTCGGGTGCGTGGACGGGCGCCTGTGGACAACCGCGTCAGTCCAAGTCGGCCAACAACAACCCGCTGCGCGGCTTGGGCGTGAAGTAGGTGCTTTTGCGCGGCATCCGCCCGCCCGCCTCGTGCACGGCCAGCACGTCGGCCAGCGGCACGGGGGCGATCAGCAGGACGGCGTCCGCGGGCACGCCGTGGGGTACGTCGCCGGCCACCGGGCGCACGTGCGGGCTCTCCGGGTCCAGGCCGAGCGCCTTGTCCAGCAGCACCTCCTCGACGAACGCGTGGTCCACGCCGGCCGGTGGCAGCTCGACGCGCACCGCGGCCGACCCGGCCACCGCGACGACCACCCCCGGTGACGGGCGGGTCGCGGCGTCGACCGGCGTCACGGCCAGCCCGAGCGCACGCCACGCCACCGCCATGTCCGCCAGCGACAGCCCGGTGTCCGCCACGACGCGGTGGATCGGCCCGATCCGCAGGTCCGGACCCGCCGTGACCAGCGCCAACAGCCCGGACAACCCGGCCGACGCGGCGACCCGGTGGTTGCCGTCGGCCACCAGCAGCGGGTGCTCGCCCGCGGCTTCCAGCAGGGCGTCCTGGCGCTCACCCGGCCCGACCAGCCACAGCCAGTGCCGCCGCCCGCCCGGGTCGACCACGAACACGGCGGGCTCGTCGTCCACCTCCGCCACCAGCCGGGTCAGCCGCACGTCGCGGGCGACCGGCACCAGCATCGCCGCGCTCGTCACGCAGCCCAGGCCGGACAGCACGCGGGCGCGTTCGGCGACCACCTCGGGGTACACGTCCTCGGTGTGCCCGACCGCCGCCGGGTCCACCATGCACAGCAGCCCGTGAGCGGTGCCGTCCGGGCCGTCCACCCGGTACGGCGCGACCACGTCCCGCACCTCGCGGTAGGCGGTGCGCCGCAGGTGGGCGAGCTCGGCGACGGCGTGCGGCAGGGCGTCGAGCAGCGACGACCCGGCGGCCAGCGCGGCGGGCGTGCGGTGCGGGTGCTGGACGGCGAGCAGCGTGCCGGGGCGGGCGCGGGCCAGGGCCGCGACGACGCGTTCCGGCTCGGCGAACTCGTCCACGTCGGGTCCGGGCACGCGGTCACGGACGACCCAACCCCGGCTTATCGCCCGGACAGGTGTACTCACTCGTCTAGGATCACATGTTGTGAACGTCGAGGTGACGCCGCTTCCGGGGATCGGCACCCGTCAGGACTTCATGATCCGCGCGGGCCGTCGGATCGGGGTGATCACCCACCGCGACGGCAAGTTCGAGCTGATCGTGTCGCACCTCGACGACCCCGACGACTGCGCGGCGTCGATAGCCCTGACGCCGGCGGAGGCGAGCACGCTGGCGGGGCTGCTCGGCTCGCCGCAGCTCGTCGCGCACCTGCAGGAGCAGCACCGCGAGGTCGCGGGCATCTCCACCAAGCAGTTCCCGGTCGTGCCCGGTTCCCGGTTCGACGGCAGCCCGCTGGCCGAGACGGAGCTGCGCACGCGCACCGGCGCGTCCATCGTGGCCGTCGTGCGCCGCGGCTCGGTGCACCCGTCGCCGCGCCCGGACTTCGTCTTCGAGGGCGGCGACCTGGTCGTCGTGGTCGGCACGGTGGACGGCCTGGGCGCCGCGGCCGAGTTGCTGGGCGGTGGCTGACCACCTTGCACAGCACCGCACTCGCACTGATCCAACTCGGCGCGGTCTTCTTCGGGCTGGGCCTGCTCGGCAAGATGGCGTGGCGGATCGGCATCTCCCCGATCCCGCTCTACCTGATCGGCGGCCTGGCCTTCGGGCAGGGCGGCCTGGTGCCGTTGCACGGCATCGAAGACTTCACGCACCTGTCCAGCGAGATCGGCGTCATCCTCCTGCTGCTCCTGCTCGGCCTGGAGTACTCGGCGGCCGAGCTCGTGACGGGGCTCAAGCGGTCGTGGACGGCCGGGCTCATGGACATCGTGCTCAACGCCACACCGGGCGTCATCGCGGCGCTGATCCTGGGCTGGGGTCCGCTGGGCGCGCTGGCGATGGGCGGCGTCACCTACATCTCGTCGTCCGGGATCATCGCCAAGGTGCTCGGGGACCTGGGCCGGCTGGGCAACCGGGAGACGCCGGTCGTGCTGTCGGTCCTGGTGTTCGAGGACCTGGCGATGGCGGTGTACCTGCCGATCCTGACCGCCGTGCTGGCGGGCGTGAGCTTCGCGGGCGGGTTGACCGCCGTGGGCATCTCGCTGGCCGCCATCACGGTCGTGCTGGTGATCGCGCTGAAGTTCGGCCGGTACGTGTCGGCGCTGGTGGACAGCCCCGACCCGGAGGTGTTCCTGCTCAAGGTGCTGGGCGCGGCGCTGCTGGTGGCCGGTGTGGCGTCGGAGCTGCAGGTGTCGGCGGCGGTGGGCGCGTTCCTGCTGGGCATCGCGATCTCCGGGTCGACGGCGGAGAACGCCACCCGCATGCTGGAGCCGTTGCGCGATCTGTTCGCGGCGATGTTCTTCGTGGTGTTCGGGTTGAACACCGATCCGGCGTCGATCCCGCCGGTGCTGGGGCTCGCGGTGGCGCTGGCCGTGGTGACCACGTTGACGAAGGTGGCCACCGGGTGGTGGGCGGCGCGGCGGCAGGGCATCGGCCGGATGGGCCGGGCCCGGGCGGGCGCGGCGCTGGTGGCGCGCGGTGAGTTCTCGATCGTGATCGCGTCGCTGACGGTGGCGTCCGGCGCGGTGGACGCGCAGTTGGCGGCGCTGGCGACGGCCTACGTGCTGCTGATGGCGGTGCTGGGGCCGGTCGCGGCGCGCGTGGTGGAACCGTTGGCCAAGAAGTTCACCCGAAAGCGTGGTACGACGCCGGCGACCGCCTGACCTGTATCTCTTCCCGACCCGACGGCTCCACTACGGCATACAGGCACGTCCGCGCGCACGGCCAACTCTTCCGGCCGATTGAGCGCGGACGTGGTCCGGGGTTACACCTGACTGCCGTCCAACCCCGAAGGGGGTCGTCATGTCACAACCAGCGGGAACCGAGACCACCGGCCGCTACCTGGTCCTCCTCGACGACAAGTCCGTCGCGGCCGGCGCGCGGGAGATGAACCGGGTCGCCGGGATCAGGGCCGCCAGCACGGCGGACTCCGCCACCAGAGCGGAGTTCGCCGCGGCCGACGGCGTGATCTTCCAGGAGCTGGGCGTCGCCGTGGTCAGCGCGACGCCGGACCAGGTCACGCAGCTGACGCGGGCCGCCGACGCGCCGGGCCCGATCGCCGTGGTCGAGGCCGAACGGGTCGTGCACGCCTACACCGCGCCGCCGGACGCGGACGAGGCCGCGGCGGTGGACGAGTCCGTGTTCACCTGGGGCTTGCAGGCCGTGGGCGCGAACATCAGCTCGGCCACCGGCAAGGGCGTGCGGCTGGCCGTGCTCGACACCGGTTTCACGGTCGCGCACCCGGACTTCGCGGGCCGCTCCGTGATGACGCAGTCGTTCATCGACGGTGAGACGGTGGACGACGCGCACGGCCACGGCACGCACTGCATCGGTTCGTCCGCCGGGCCGCGCAAGGCCGCGAGCGGCGGGCCGGGCTACGGCGTCGCCCACGAGGCCGAGATCTACGCGGGCAAGGTGCTGTCGAACCGGGGCAGCGGCAGCGACAGCGGCATCCTGGCGGGCATCGAGTGGGCCATCGCCAACGGGTGCGCGGTCGTGTCGATGTCGCTGGGCGCGGCCGTGCGGCCGGGCACGCCGCACTCGCAGATCTTCGAGCAGGCCGCCACGCGCGCGATGGCGAAGGGCACGTTGATCATCGCGGCGGCGGGCAACGAGAGCAGCCGGCCGGGCAGGGTCGCGCCGGTCGGCCACCCGGCCAACTGCCCGTCGATCCTGTCGGTGGGCGCGGTGGACGTGAACCGGGCGATCGCGTTCTTCTCCTGCGGCACGGTCGACACCGTGGGGCAGGTCGACATCGTCGGTCCCGGCGTGGACGTCTACTCCAGCTGGAACTCCGAGAACAGCGGCATCGGCCTGCACAAGCGCATCCAGGGCACCAGCATGGCCACGCCGCACGTCGCCGGTGTCGCGGCGCTCATCGCGGAGAAGCACGGCGCCCGCGGGTGGGAGCTGTGGGCGAGGCTGGCGCAGACCGCGCGCCGGCTGCCCCTGCCGTCCACGGACGTGGGCGCGGGCTTGGTGCAGGCGCCCTAGGGCCCGTCGAGGTGGTCGGGCTGGTCGCCGCGGGGGGCGGCGACCAGCCCGACGTCACGCACTTCACCCGTTCGAGGGACCTGCGTTTACCCCGGGCACCTCGGGTAACCGGTTGCTGGAGACGAACCGGTCGTCCGAGGAGGTCGAAGACGATGAACGCCCTGCTCGCCGCGCAGACGGCGCAGGCTCAAGGCATCGGTGACGCCGCCGGTGACGCCCTGCGCTCGGTGGTGACCTTCGTACCCAAGCTCGTCGGTTTCCTCGTCGTGCTGCTCATCGGGTGGATCGTGGCCCGGTTGCTGCGCACGGCGGTGAACAAGGTGCTGGAGCGCGTGCACTTCGACCGCGCCGTCCAGCGCGGGGGGATCGGTGACGCGCTCGCCCGTTCGAAGTTCGACGCCTCGGGCCTGGTCGCGCAGATCGTGTACTACGCGGTGCTGCTGATCGCCCTGCAGATCGCGTTCGGCGTGTTCGGGCCGAACCCGGTGAGCACCCTGCTGACCGAGATCGTCGCCTGGCTGCCCCGGGCGATCGTCGCGATCATCATCATCGTGGTGGCCGCCGCCATCGCGCGGGCCGTGCAGGACATCACCTCGCGCGCGCTCGGCGGGCTGTCCTACGGGCCGACGCTCGGCAAGGTCGCCTCGTGGTTCATCATCGCGCTCGGCGTGATCGCGGCGCTGAACCAGATCGGCGTCGCCACCACCGTCACCACCCCGATCCTGATCACCATCCTGGCCACGGTCGGCGGCATCATGGTCGTCGGCGTCGGCGGTGGCCTGATCAAGCCCATGCAGCAGCGCTGGGAGGGCTGGCTGACCAAGGCCGAGAACGAGGCGCCGCAGGCCAAGGCGCAGGCGGAGGCCTACCAGCGAGGCCGTGAGGACGTGCGGCGGACGGCCGCGGGCGTCTCGCCGGCCGAGCGGACGACCCGGATCACCGAGACCCCGGCGCACGCGGCCGGCATGCCGACCCCGCCGGTGGGGCAGCCGATGCCGCCCGCGCCGCCGGTCCAGCCGCACCCGGGCCAGTACCCGCCCGGTGAACAGCGCTGACCCACCCGTCCACGCTCCGCAGGGGTCCCCGCCAAGGGAACCCCTGCTTTTATTTTGCCGGCGGGGTACGACGATTCCGGGGTGTCCGAGCAAGAGCGGTTCGATTGCTTCTACAGGTCGACCGGATCGGGCTCCGGCACGCGGGAAGGGCACCGCTGAGTTCGCACGGCCGCACGGGGTCGGATCAGTCGGCCGGCGTTGTGGCGGGGCAGAGGGGGCGGCCGGCCAGGACCGCCCACACGCTCTTGCCGACCGCGTGGCGCACGGCTCCCCACTCCCGGGAGGGTGGTCCACGAGCAGCATCCGCGGCCACGGGTCGGTCGCACCGAGGACTCGCCCGGCGCGTCGGACGGCTCGGCAGGTCGCGGCCCGGCTCGGTGCGCGGCGTCGCCTGCCGACGCGGTCCGCTCGGTCGTTGGGTCATGATGGTGCGGTGAATGCTGCCGAATCACCCACACCGGAGTTGGTCGTCGACCGCCACGACAACGCGGTGATCGTCCGCGTCGTCGGGGACATCGACATGGCCAACAGTGATGACCTGCGCGAACGCTGCTTGGAGCTGCTCGACGACGGAGTGGGCTCCTTGGTCGTCGACCTGTCGGAGGTCACGTTCTTCGCCTCCTCCGGCATCGCCGCGCTCGGACACATCCGCACGCACAACGCCTCGCTCCGGCGCCCGCCGGTGCACGTCGTGGCCAGCCGCGCGGTGCGCCGGTCGCTGACGGCCACCGCGATGGACACCCTGCTGCCGTTGCACGAGACGTTGGACCAGGCGCTGGCCGCCACGTCGGACGACGCCCGCTGAGAACAGGCCTGGGCCGGTCCCGCGCGCGGGTGGCGCGTGCGGGACCGGCTGTCGAGCCGTGGTTCTCCGGCTGAGCCGTCAGCCGCCGCCACGGCCGGCTCGTGCGCGACGAGGAAGGCGCCGAGCCCGCCGCGAGCCGCAGGCGCGTGAGCGCCTCGTGCAGGTGCGGGACGGCCTGGTGGTCGAGTTCCCCGGTGAGGACGACGGTGCCGCCGACGTGGGCAACGTCTCCACCCCGCCCGCAGCCCGCAGGACGGGCGGGTGGGTGCCCGCCGCCCGCGATGGTGACGACGAGCCCGTCGCCGTCCGGTTCGAGCCGACCGGACATCACCGTGCAGAACGGCGGGGCCCGCTGCCTTGTGGTCGGCGGTGGAAGCCGGGGTCACGAACCGCCGCATTAGGGTGCGGGAAATGACGGAGAGGGCGTTGACCGCGGGCGGGCAGGACTGGGAAGAGCAGGCGCGGAACTGGATCGCGTGGGTGCGCAAGCCCGGTTTCGACTCGTACTGGCGGTATCGCGAGGCGTTCTTCGAGCTGGTCCCGGCGGCCGGGCGGGCCACCCTCGACCTGGGGTGCGGCGAAGGTCGGGTGGCGCGTGACCTCGTCGCCCGCGGCCACCGCGTGACCGGGATCGACGCCTCGCCCACGCTGCTGGACGCGGCACGGCGGGCCGACCCGGAGGGGCGGTACCTGGCGGCCGACTCGGCGGACCTGCCGTTCCCGGACGACGGCTTCGACCTCGTAATCGCCTACAACGTGCTGATGGACGTCGACGACATGCCCGGCACCGTCGCCGAGGTCGGCCGGGTGCTCGAACCGGGCGGCAGGCTGTGCCTGTCGATCACCCACCCGATCACCGACACCGGCAGCCGCCGTGACGGCGTGTTCGTCCTCGACCGGCCTTACTTCGGCCGCCACCGCTTCGAGGAGGAGGTCGAGCGGGACGGGATGCGGATGCGGTTCACCGGGTGGAACCACCCGCTGGGCGCCTACACCGCCGCCTTGGAGGACGCCGGTCTGCTGATCGAGGCCTTGCGGGAACCGCGGGTCGGCGACGACGCGGTCCCGTGGCACCTGTGGATCAGGGCGTCGCTCCCGCGCTAACCCTCGAGGGCCGGCTCGTCGCGCCGGGCGAGGTGGCAGACGGCGACGAGTCTCAGCGTCAGCCAGTCCGCGTTCGGCCAGTCCACGAGCGCGGGCGGTTCCCAGCCGTGCGCCTTGGCCTCGTCCAGCACGCCCTTGGCGTAACCGGCCAGCAGCACCGCGCCGGCCACCGCCGCCGCGGGCACGCCGAACGCGAGGATGTCGCGCACCGCCGCGCCGTGCTGGTCGATCGCCGCCAGCACCCCGGGCGCCAGGACACCGGGCGCCAGCACCGCCGCGAGACCGAGTTCGTCGCTCAACCGGTCCAGGAACCGGCGAGCGGAGAAGTCCCTCCAACCGCTCACAAGGCCGACACCCTACGCTGTGCGGGGCAATCGACCCACCATCGAACACGTGTTCTATGATCACGCCGGGTCGAGCCGGATGCGCAGAGAGGAACAACGAGAACGTGCAGGCGGACACGCTCGTGGAGCAGGAAGAGACGGTGGACGCCGAGGCGCCCGCCGCACCCGTGCAGCAGGAGGTCGCACCCGTGGCGCAGGCAGAGCAGCCCTCGAAGGCCGAGGCCACCGAGCCGGAGGCCAAGCCCGCGGACGTCGAGACCAGGTCCGCGGACGCCGAGGCGAAGCCCGCCAAGCGGCCCAAGTCGACGGCCAAGAAAACCCGCACGGTCGAGCTGACGCTGACCGTCACCGGAACCGCCGACGGCGAGTGGCAGGCCGACCTGGTGCACGGCACCAAGCGGGTCGTGCAGGGTCTCCCGATCTCGGCCGCGGCGGTGTCGCGGGCGGCCAAGGAGCTGCACGACGACATCGCGGGCGGCATCGACGAGGTCATCGAAGCGGCCCGCGCCCAGCACCGCACGCGGATGGAGGAGCTGGAGGCCGAGCTCGCGAAGGTCAAGGCCGCACTGGCCGAGCTGAGCGACTGAGACCGACCCGCGCGGAACGGGTGCCGTGAGCGACGACACCCGTTCCGCGAGCGGACCGCGTCAGCCGGCGTCGATCTGGTAGACGAGCTGGTAGCGCTCGCCGCCCATGGTCATGTAGTTGACCTCCACCGCGCGGTCGCCCGCGAAGGCCACCCGGATCACCTGGAGCACGGGGAAGCCGAGCGGGAGTCGCAGGAGTTCCGCCTCACGGGGCCGCGGTGAGCGTGCCGACACCACCTCGGTGAAGTGCGTCAGCTCGAAACCCAGCTCCTCCAACCGCGCGTAGGCACCGCCCGGTCCGGTGTCGGCTTCTTCGAGCCGGGTGCCACCGGCGATCTCGGCGGGCAGGTACGACACAGCGAGCTGCACCACTTCGCCGTCGGCGCGCATGACCCGGTCCCGCACGACCACCTCGTGGTCCTGGTCGGCAGCCAGGCCGAGGTAGGAGCGCACGTCTTCACGTGCTTGCTCGCGCCGGACCTCCACCGTGACAGCGGGCTGCCACTTCCCGGCCGCCGCGTCCGACAGGAACGTGCCACGCCCCTCGGTCCGCTCCGCCTTGCTCAGCCGGTTGCGCGCGAGGCGGACGATCGGCTTCCGCTCCGCGACGAACCAACCCCGCCCGGCCACACTCGACACCAACCCCTCGGCACGGAGTTGGTCCATGGCGTTCTGAACCGTCTGCCGGGCGACGCCGAAGCGGCTCATCAGATCAGTCCCGGAGGGCAGTCGTTCGCCGGGACCGTAGACGCCCCGGCCGATCTCCCGCCGGAGCTCTTCGGCGATCTCCACCCACGGCTTCATCTGGACCATCACTCCATCGTAGAACCTATCTAGACAGGTCCACGCGCCCACGAGCACGTTGGCGTTACCTATCTAGATGGCCTAGATAGCCACGGGCGACCAAGGGCCGACCGTGGGAGCAAAAGGAGAAGTGGTGGAACAACTCGGTGACGCGAGCCCGGTCGAGCACTCGGCCTACTTCCGGGTGTCCGGTCGGGCGGAGTTCAAGGAGTCGGTCACCGCAGACGGCGACTACGAGGTCAGCTTCGATCACACCGCGACCGTCGCACTGACCCCGTGGCGGCCGAAAGGCTCCACCGGATGCTCGGCGAACGGCTTCCGGAGCTGCGGAGGATCGCGGGAAGCCTCGACTGACGGCGGCCCGTCGGAAGCCCCGCTCCGCCGTGACAGGCCGAGCGGGGCCGCTCGAGCCGGTCAGCGGGACGGGTCGAGGACCAGTTTGCCCGTGGTGCGGCGGGCGCGGAGGTCTTCGTGGGCTCGGCGCACTTCGGACAGGCCGTACTCGCCGCCCGGGACGGCGCGCAGGTCGCCCGACAGGACCAGGTCGAACAGCTCGGCCATGGCGCGGTGGACGACGCGGCCCGGGAGCTTGAACGCGTGCGGCAGCCACATGCCGGCGACGGCGGTCGAGTGGACCAGCAGCTTGCCCGGCGCGACGGGGGTCGGTTGTTCCCGGCTGGCCATGCCGTAGAACGCCAGCCGGCCGAACGGGGCCAGCGCGGCGAGGCTCTGGTCGGTCACCTCGCCGCCGGTCATGTCCAGCACGACGTCGACCCGCCGGCCGCCGTTGGCCTCGCGCAGCGCGTCCGTCATGTTCGCCGCGGTCGAGTCGACGGCGACGTCCGCGCCCAGGTCGAGCGCCAGCCGACGCTTGTCCTCGGTGCTCGCGGTGGCGATGACGCGGCCCGCGCCCCACTTCTTCGCCAGCTGCACGGCCAGCGACCCGACACCGCCGGCGGCCGCGTGCACGACGACGCTCTCCCCCGGCTCCAAGTGCGCGCTGCGCCGCAGCAGCAGCCAAGCCGTAGCACCCTGCACGACCATGCTCAACGC
Source organism: Saccharothrix saharensis (assembly GCF_006716745.1). Lineage (NCBI taxonomy): Bacteria > Bacillati > Actinomycetota > Actinomycetes > Pseudonocardiales > Pseudonocardiaceae > Saccharothrix > Saccharothrix saharensis. Next base: position 2,835,628 of record NZ_VFPP01000001.1, read on the forward strand.
GGTCAGGTCGTCCACCCCGTCGGGCACGTCGAACGCGGTCGCCTCCGGCACGACGGCCTTCTCCGCGTACCCGCCGAAGTTGGTCAGGCCGACCACGCGCCGGTGGCCCGCCGTGCCGACGACCTCGCCGCCGGGCACCAGCGGCAGCTCCATCTTCGCCAGGTACGAGTTCTCGGCCTGGTGGGTGTCGGCGTAGTTGAGGCCCGCGCGGCTGACGTCGACGAGCAGTTCGCCGGGGCCCGCGACGGGGTCGGGCAGCTCGACCTCGGTGAGCACTTCGGGTCCGCCGAACTCGGTGATCTGGATGGCGCGCACGGTGTCAGTTCTCCTTGGCAGCGATCGGGTCGTGGCCGAGCCGCACGCGTTCGCCGGTGGCGGTGCGCGGGCCGGGCGGGTTGGGGAAGGCGAACGGCGCGCTGGGGCGTCCGGCCTGCACGAACCAGCATTCACCGGGCCGGCCTTCGCGCAACACGGCGACGAACGCGTCGACCACGTCGTCCACGCTCATCACCGGCATCCCCGCCGACTCGAGCGCGGGCTTGAAGCCGGTGATGATGGCGGTGTCAGCGAACGACGGGCACACGGCGTTGACGGTGACGCCGTCCGCGGCGGCGACCGGGCCGAGGCCGCGGACCAACCCGACCACGGCGGCCTTGTTCGCGCCGTAGAGGGGGTCCATCGGCATGGCCATCAGACCCGCCATGCTGGCGGTGGCTACGATCCGCCCGCCGCGCTTGCGCAGCTCGGGCAACGCGGCGTGGACGCCGTACACGACACCGTCGAGGTTGATCCCCATGACCGTGCGGTACCGCTCGGCGTCGAAGTCGTCGCCCAGCCCGAAGCCGGTGGCGATGCCCGCGTTGAGCACGGCGATGTCGAGACCGCCGAACCGCTCCACGGCCGTCGCGACGGCCGCCTCGCTGTGCCGGGGGTCGCGCACGTCGCAGTGCGCGTACACGCCGCCGACCTCTCCGGCCACGGCCTTGCCGCGCTCGTCGTCCACGTCGGCGACGACGACGGACGCGCCGGCGGCGGCCAGTCGACGTGCCACCCCCGCGCCGATGCCGTTCGCGGCCCCGGTGACCAGTGCGACCTTGCCCGAGAACTCCACCGCGCCTCCTCTGGCTGGCATTCCGACCAGTCGGTATGGTTCCCCTGACGCGCTCTGGCGTCAAGGCGAGGTCGCCGGTAGGTTACTAAGCGGTTGCTTAGGCCCGCAGATCAAGGAGGACTGACCGTGGCCGAGACGGACGCACGGGTGGCCATCGTCACCGGTGCCGCACGCGGCATCGGCGCCGCCGTAGCCACGAGGCTCGCGCAGGACGGCATGGCCGTCGCGCTGCTCGACCTCACCGAGGACAGCTGCGCGGACGCCGTGGCGAAGATCAAGGCCGCCGGCGGGACCGCGATCGCGGTGGGCGTCGACGTCAGCGACAGCGCGGCGGTGGACGCGGCGGTGCAGCGGGTCGCCGACGAACTGGGCGCGCCGACCGTCCTGGTCAACAACGCGGGCATCCTGCGGGACAACCTGCTGTTCAAGATGACCGACGACGACTGGGACGCGGTGATCAACGTCCACCTGCGCGGGTCGTTCCTGATGAGCCGGGCGGTGCAGAAGTTCCAGACGGCGGCCAAGTGGGGCCGGATCGTCAACCTGTCCAGCACCTCCGCGCTGGGCAACCGGGGCCAGGCGAACTACTCGGCGGCCAAGGCGGGTCTGCAGGGGTTCACCAAGACGCTGGCGATCGAGCTGGGCAAGTTCGGCGTGACGGTGAACGCCATCGCGCCGGGGTTCATCGCGACCGAGATGACCGCCGCGACGGCGGCCCGGGTCGGCGTCGACTTCGAGGACTTCAAGAAGGGCGCGGCGGCGGCGATCCCGGTCCAGCGCGTCGGCACGCCCGAGGACATCGCGCACACCGCGTCGTTCCTGGTCAGCGAGGGGGCCGGGTTCGTGTCCGGTCAGGTCGTCTACGTCGCCGGCGGACCGAAGGACTGATGATGCGCGTATTCGCTGACCTGGAGGAGCTGGCGGCGGCCAAGGGCGAGCACCTCGGCCACGGCGAGTGGCACGAGATCACGCAGGCCGAGATCAACCTGTTCGCCGACGCCACGGGCGACCACCAGTGGATCCACGTGGACCTGGAGAAGGCCGCCGCGGGCCCGTTCGGCGCGCCGGTGGCGCACGGCTACCTGACGCTGTCGCTGATCCCGTTGCTGGTGCGGGACATCTACGCGGTGCAGGGGCTGGCGATGGGCGTGAACTACGGGCTGAACAAGGTGCGCTTCCCCAGCCCGGTGGTCGTCGGGTCGCGGGTGCGGGCCGGCGCCGAGCTGGCCGGGATCTCCGACGTCGCGCAGGGCAAGCAGGCGGTGGTGAAGGTGACCGTCGAGATCGAGGGCAACCCGAAGCCCGCGTGCGTGGCGGAGACCGTGGTCCTGCTGGTCCCGGCCGCCTGACCGCGTCGACCGGAGCAGGGGTTTCCGCCGAGGAGACCCCTGCTCCCTTCGGCCACGGTCACGACCACCGCGCGGGCGGCCGGCACCGACCGGTCAGGACCCGGCTTCGCGGGCGACGCGGTCCAGCTCCGCGCGGTAGGCCGGCCAGTCCACCGAGGGCATGTTGTCGTTGGTCGGGCGCAGACCGGCCGCGCCGTCGACGAGCTCGCGGACGATGTCGGCGTGGCCCGCGTGCCGGTTCGTCTCGGCGATCATGTGGACCAGGACCAGGTGCAGCGTGACGACCCGGCGCTCCGGCGGCCACCACGGCACCTCCCCGGTCGACTCCAGGTCGAGCGCGTCGATCGTCCTGTCCGCGTGCGCGCAGGCCCGCCGGTAGAGCCCGGTGATGTCCTCGACGGACTCCTCGGCCGTCGCCCACATGTCCGCGTTGGGCTCGGCGTCCTCGCCCATCCACTCGAACCGCTCGCCGAACGGCCGGCCGAACGTGTCGGCGAAGTAGCCGACCTCCATCGCGGCCAGGTGCTTGACCAGGCCCAGCAGGTTCGTGCCGGTCGGCGTCAACGGCCGGCGCACGTCGTAGGAGGACGGGCCCTCCAGCTTCCACAGCACCGCCTCGCGCGCCGAGCGCAGGTAGCGGTGCAGGTCGGGCTTCACGGTGAGTCCTCCGGAACGGGGCGCAGGGATGCCAGCAGCAGGTCGGCGAAGTGGCGGCCCACCTGCTTGGCCGACAGCGGGCCGTCGGCGCTGTACCACTGGCCCAGGTGGTGCACGGTGCCGAAGAAGTAGTGCACGGTCAGGTCGGCGGGCACGTCGGTGCGGAACACGCCCGAGGCCTGCCCCTCCTCGACCAGCGACCGGAACCGCTCGTGGTAGCGCCGCCGCTCGACCCGCATCTCCCGCACCTTGTCCTCGGCCAGGTGGTCGGCCGACCGGAAGTACACCCGCGCCTGGTCGAAGTTGTCCACCGAGGTGACCACCACGTCGACCGCCGCCGCGTGCAGCCGCTCGGCCACCGGCGCGGACCCGGCGGCGAAGTGCTCCAACCGCTCGGTCTGCATGCGCAGCAGGCTGCCGTAGATCTCGTGCAGCAGGTCGTCCTTGGAGCCGAAGTAGTGGTACATCGCGCCCTTGGTGACGCCCGCGAGGTCCACGATGTCCTGCACCGCGACCCGGTCGAAGCCCTTGGCGGCGAACAACCGCGTCGCGGCGTCGATCAGCCGCTCCGGTACCGATGCCATGGGCCAAGCATCGCACGCCGGATCACTGGAACATCGCGATCGGCCGGATGACCAACTGCTGGGGGTCCGCCTGCCACGCCTGCACCTTGCCCAGGCACCGCGCCTGGAACCCGCCCTCGGGCACGACCTCGTCGCGCAGCCCGCCGTTGTAGCACTCGACCCGCACCTGCGGGCCCTGCTCGGGGTCGTCCGGGTCGCCGAACGGCGCCAGGAACACCGTCGTGCCGTCACCGTCGGACGCCACCCGGAACACGCCCTTCACCGACACGTACGAGTCGATCCGCCGCAGCCGCACGGAGTCGAACGACTCCAGGTGCTGCTCCAGCGCCGTGTTCCGCAGCACGGTCAGGTCGCGCAGGTCGACGTGCACGACACCGGACGCGGACTCCAGCGCGTCCAGCAGCACGCCCACGACCGCGATGGGTTCGTACTGCTCGATGTAGGTCTTCACCACCTCGCGCCCGGACGTCCGCGCGCCCTCGACACCGAGGTCCAGGCCCTTCAGCGCGATCTTGCCGTCCTTGGTGACGCCGACCCGGTCGACGACCTCCTTGGTCATCGCGTCGCCGTACCGGCCGACCTGGTAGAGGTCCATCACGGACTTCTCGTGCAGGTAGATGGTCAACCCGGGCACCTCGCGCGAGGGCGCGTACCGGTGCCGCGACCGCCACGCCCACACCGCGACGCCGGCGGCCACGAGCAGCGCCAGCGCGGTGACGGCCCACACGAGCACCCAGGGCCACCACACCGACCACCACAGCCTGCTATCGACAGCCACGGATCTCCTTCACCGCCTCCAGCAACGACCCGGTGGTGGCGTCCACGACCCGCCCGCCGGTCGCCCGGGCCACCCGGTCCAGCTCCACCGGGTCGGCCTCGCCGAACCGGATCGCGTACGTGCGCGCGGGCGGGTGCGGCCACGCGGCCAGGAACCCGTCCGCGGTCAGGCCCGCGTTGTTCTCGCCGTCGGTCATCAGCACCACCGTGCCCTCGCCGACGACCCGGTAGGCGTGGTCCAGCGCGGACCAGATCGCCGTGCCGTCGTCGGACAGCTCCGCCGTCTCCAGCGCACCGGCCAACGCCTCCAGGTCCGCCGCGCCGCGGACGACGACCGTGCGCTCCTCCAGCACGGTCCCCGCGAACCGCACCAGCACGACCGCCTCCCCCACCCGGAACCGGTCGAACCCGCCCGCGCGGCTCAACGTCGCGAACGCCTCCCGCAGCCCGGCGAGGCGCGGACCGGCCATGGACGTCGAGTGGTCGAGCACGAACACGACCCGACCGGGCCGACCGGCCCGGTCGTAGGCGGCCAGCAGCGCGTCCACGACCCGCTGCGTGCCCGGGAAGTACAGCGCGGTGCCGATCGGCTCGCGCAGCGCGTCGGTGCGCTCCACCTGCGGGTCCACCGGCCGGCGCGCCGTGCGTTCCATGATCGACCGCTGGGCCGCGGGCGTGCGCAGCCACTCGACCACCCGGTCGTACGCGGCTCGTTTGTCCGGTTTGAGCAGCATCAACGGGTAGTCGGAGAGCACGATCCCGTCCCGCGGGTACACGACCTCCAACGGCTCGCGGAGCTGCCCGGACGCGTTCAGCGACAGCACCGCCGACTCGTAGGTGACCACGGCGTCCACGTCGTCCTGCCGCCGCACGTACTCGTCCACGACCTCCGCCGCGCCGGTCGCGTCGAACGCCCGACCGGTCAGGAAGCCCTGGAGCTTGTCGCACGTGACGTCCTCGGGCCGCAGCGCCGCGCCGGTACCGGCGGCGGCCGTGGCCACCCCGATCAACGCCGCCATCCCGCTGCCGGACACGCGCGGGTCGGCCATCCCGAACCGCAGCTCCCCCGCCGCCGCGCGGCCCGCCACGTCGGCCCACGACGCGCCGCTCAACGCCGCCGCCCGGCTCGCCTTCACGCCCAGCACCAGCGGCGACAGCATGGTGCTGGTCGACAGCGGCAGGTCGGCGCCCTGCAGCCGGAGGTACCGGTTCGTGGCCAGCCACGCCAGGTCGTGGTCGACGCCCGCGGCCAGCTCCTCACTGGCCCGCACCGTGCCCCGCTGGTCGAGCCTGAGCTCCACGCCGGTGTCGCGCCGCAGGTCGGCGAGCACCGGCGCCAGGTCCGCCAGCTCCGAGCTGGCCAGCACGGTCAGCGTGACCGGGTCGGGTCGGGCGGACGTGCAGCCCGCCAGCGCCGCCGCGGTCACCAGCACGGCGGCCAGCGCCCTCACAGCGGCACCCCGCTCGGGCAGTCCCCGAGCTCCCCGATCATCGTGGCCAGCGCGGCGGGCTTGGCCACGTACGCCTCGGTGTCGCCCTGACCGGGGTTGCCGACGGGGATGCCGCGCTCGGCGAGCACGGTGCCCACCGACGCGCTGCCCGCCCGTCCCAGGCGGAACCCCAGCTCCAACGCGCGCCGCTGGAGGTCCGGGTTCTCCTGCAGCAGCCGCCCGACCTGCTCCCCCGCTTCGCTGAACGCGATCAGCCACGGCTCGGCGTGGTGGTGCGCGTCGGGGTAGAGCAGCACGCGGTCGCGGTCGACTTCGCCGGTGCGCTCCTCGGTGCGGATCTGGTAGGCCAGGTACTGGTGCTCGTAGATGACGCTGACCGGGGCGAACGTGCGGCCGTCCGGACCGAAGAACGTGCGGCCGATGCCCGCGCCGAACTGGCCCTCGACCTCGAACAGCGGCTTGATCTTCGTCGCGACCGCCAGGGCTTCGGCCTCCGTCGGCGCCCGCCGGTCGTTGGCCGCGAACGCCACCACCGCCAGGTACGCCGCGCCGGAGTAGGCCCGGCACGGGTCGGGCGACTGGGCGATGATCTGGTTCTCGCTGGTCAGGCCGCCGCCCTCGATGCCCTTCCAGGTCTTGCCCTCCAGGGTCAGCCCGACGAACTCCGCCATGTCCAGCGTGTAGTAGAGGCCGTCGCCGTCCGACTGGGGTTCGGCCACCCCCGCGTGCGCCAGCGCCCGCGCGTAGTCGCTGAACGCGGCGATCACCAGCGGCGTGGTGAACGGGTAGAACGGCGTGCCGCCCACCCGGTCGTGGATCTGCCGGGCCGTGAGCTGGCCGGACGGCATGACGAAGTCGAACGACGTCGGGTCGGCCCGCTCCTTGGCGATCTCGGTCGAGCCGCCCGAGTCGGTGAGGTGCACCTGGATGCCGTTGGCCATCAGGATGCGGCGGACCTCGGCGTCGGAGAAGAACTCGACCTTCGAGGCCATCATGGCCCGCACGACCGTGACGCCCCGGAACGGCAGCGCGACCGCGCCCGAGACGAGCAGCGCGACCACGCCGACCAGCGCGATGCCCGCCGAGATGCCGAACGGCAGCAGGAAGCGCTTGCGCCGGAACACCGGCCTGGACGGTTCGAGGATCGATAAGCTGGGTTCGGCGGAACTCTTCGCGACCACGGACTCCCCCGAGCGGCACGGCGACACTGCGCTGCTACGAGCGTAGATCGCCGTGCCGCCGCCGGGGGTTACAACTCGGCGATCAGCCGCCCAACGTCACGCCGCCGTCCACCACGAACGTCGCGCCCGTGGTGTAGCCGCCCGCGGCCGAGGCCAGGAACACGACGGCCGCGGCCAGTTCCTCCGGGTCGCCCACCCGGCCCATCGGCAGGCGCGAGACGTGCGCTTCGAGGTAGCCCTCCGGGTACTGGTCGGTCATCTCGGAGGCGAAGTAGCCGGGCGCGACCGCGTTGACCCGGATGCCCTTGCGCCCCGTCCACTGCTGGGCCAAGTCGCGGGTCAGGCCGATCACGCCCGCCTTCGACGCGGAGTACGCGGCCTGCGGCAGCCCGCCGGAGACCAGGCCGAGCACGCTGGAGACGTTGATGATCGACCCGCCGTCGGTCATCACGGCCGCCGCCGCCTGCGCCATCCAGTAGGTGCCGTTGAGGTTGACGTCCATGACGCCCAGGAACTGCTCGGGCGTCTCCCGGGACGCGGGCACCGCCGACGCCACGCCGGCGTTGTTCACCAGCACCCGCACCGGGCCGAACTCCGCCGCGGCACGGGCCACCTCGCGGCAGTCGTCCGGCTGCGCCACGTCGGCCTGCACGACCAGCGCGCGCCGGCCCGCGTCCTCCACGAGCTGCGCGGTGTCCTTGAGCCGCTCCACCCGCCGGGCCGCGAGCACCACGTCCGCGCCCGCCTCGGCGAGACCCTTGGCGAACGCCACGCCCAGGCCGGAGGACGCGCCGGTGACGATCGCGACCTGGCCGTCCAGCCGGAACTTGTCCAGGATTCCCATTCAGCTCAACCTCTCCAGGATGATCGCCATGCCCTGACCGCCGCCGACGCACATCGTCTCCAGCCCGAACTGGACGTCACGCGCGCGCATCCCGTTGATCAGGGTGGTCATGATGCGGGCGCCGGTCGAGCCGAACGGGTGGCCCAGCGCGATCGCGCCGCCGTGCACGTTCAGCTTGTCCACGTCGATGCCGAGCACGCGCTGGCTGCCCAGCACCTGCACCGCGAACGCCTCGTTGATCTCGACCAGGTCGATGTCGCCGATGGTCAGGTTCGCGTGCGCGAGAGCCTGCCTGGTGGCGTCGACCGGGCCCAGGCCCATGATCTCCGGCGAGAGACCGGACACGCCGGTGGACACGATGCGCGCCAACGGGGTCAGGCCCAGCTCCTTGGCCTTGACGTCGCTCATGATGACGACGGCCGCCGCGCCGTCGTTGAGGGGGCAGCAGTTCCCGGGCGTGACCGTCCCTTCTGGACGGAACGACGGCTTCAGCGCCGACACGGCGTCGTAGGTGACGCTCTTGCGCGGGCCGTCGTCCGCGCTGACCACCGTGCCGTCCGGCAGCGTGACCGGCGTGATCTCGCGGGCGAAGAAGCCGTCCGCGATGGCCTTCTCGGCGAGGTTGTGCGACCGCACGCCGAACTCGTCCTGGTCGCGGCGGCTGATGCCGAGCAGGGTGGCGACGTTCTCGGCGGTCTGGCCCATCGCGATGTAGTAGTCGGGCAGCTCGCCGTCCTCGCGCGGGTCGTGCCACGGCTCGTTGGTCTCGGCGGTGCGCTGGGTGCGCTCGCGGGCGACGTCGAACAGCGGGTTGAAGTGCGGGTCGCCGTGCCGGTAGCGGGAGACGCACTCCACGCCGGCGCTGACGAACGCGTGGCCCTCGCCCGCTTTGATGGCGTGGAACGCCATCCGCGCGGTCTGCACCGAGGACGCGCAGAACCGGTTGACGGTGGTGCCGGGCAGGGTGTCCAGGCCGAGCTGGACGGCGATGCGGCGGGCCACGTTCTGGCCGTGCTCGTCCTGCGGCTCGGCGCACCCCAGGTGCAGGTCGGTGATGTCGTCGCGGTCCAGCTCCGGGACCTGGTCCAGCGCGGCGCCGACGATCTGCGCGGCCAGGTCGTCCGGGCGCAGGTCGACCAGCGACCCCTTGCGCGCCCGACCGATCGGGGAACGCGAGGTGGCGACGATGACAGCCTCGGGCATGGCGGTGCTCCTGGTGGCTAGAGGCCGAGGTCGCGGCCGATGAGTTCCTTCATGATCTCGTTGGAGCCGGCCCAGATCCGGGTCACGCGGGCGTCCATCCAGGCGCGGGCCACGCGGTACTCGGTCATGTAGCCGTAGCCGCCGTGCAGCTGCACGCACGCGTCGATGACGTCGTTCTGCACGTCCGCGCTCCACCACTTGGCCTTCGCCGCGTCCACGGCGGTCAGCTCGCGCCGGGTGTGCGCGTCGGTGCACTGGTCCAGGAACGCCTGGGTGACGTCGATCTTGGTGACCAGCTCGGCGAGGGTGAACTTGTTGTGCTGGAACGAGCCGATGGCCTGGCCGAACGCCTTGCGCTCCTTGGTGTACTCGATCGTCTCGAGCAGGATCTGCTTGGCGTGGGCCAGGTTGGAGATCGCGCCGCCGAGGCGTTCCTGCGGCAGGCGTTCCATCATGTAGATGAAGCCCTGGTCGACCTCGCCGATGACGTTCTCGGCCGGTACGCGCACGTCCTCGAAGAACAGCTCGGCGGTGTCGGACTCGGGCTGGCCGACCTTGTCCAGCTTGCGGCCGCGCTCGAAGCCCTTCATGCCGGTCTCGACGGCGAACAGCGTGATGCCGCGGGCCTTCTTCTCCGGGCTGGTGCGCGCGGCGACGACGATCATGTCGGCGGAGAAGCCGTTGGTGATGAACGTCTTGGAGCCGTTGAGCACCCAGTCGCCGCCGTCGCGCACGGCGGTGCTCTTGAGCGCGGCCAGGTCCGAGCCGCCGGAGGGCTCGGTCATGCCGATGCCGGTCGTCAGCTCGCCCGAGCAGAACCGGGGCAGCCAGCGCTGCTTCTGCTCCTCGGTGCACAGGTCGACCAGGTAGGGCGCGACGACGTCGCCGTGGATGCCCAGGCAGGACGACATGCCGGCGCTGACCTTGGACAGCTCCTCGCCGAGCACGGCGTTGAACCGGTAGTCGTTCGCGCCGCTGCCGCCGTACTCCTCGGGGACCTCCAGGCCGAGCAGCCCCTGCTTGCCCGCTTCCAGCCACACGTCGCGGTCGATGCTGCGCTGCTCGACGAACCGCTCGTAGTTCGGGCGGAGGGTGCGGTCGCAGAACGCCTGCGCGGACTCGCGGAACGCTTCGTGGTCGGGCTCGAACAACGTGCGGCGCACTCTCGGATCCTCCATACTAAGCGGTTGCTTAGGTGTAAGCGTGTGCTTAGCCTGCGGTATCGTTCGGGTTCGTGTCAAGGAGGGCCGGCTGTGACGACGACCAGTGGTGAGTTCGCGCTCCTGGACGAGACGTGGTCCTCGGTGACGCCACCGGCGGCCCGGCGGATGCTGATCGCCGCCGCCGCCGCGTTCTCGGTGCGCGGGTACCACGCGACGACGACCCGTGACATCGCGGCACAGGCCGGCATGTCACCGGCCGCGGTCTATATCCACTACCGGTCCAAAGAGGAACTGCTGTTCCACATCTCGCGGGTGGGGCACGCCACGTCGTTGTCGCTGCTGACCGGGGTGTCCGAGGTGGACCCGGTGGACCGGCTGGCGGCGGCCGTGCGGGCGTTCGCGTCGTGGCACGCGGAGTACCACACGACGGCGCGGGTGGTGCAGTACGAGCTGAGCGCGTTGACGCCGGAGCACCTGGCCGAGGTGGTGGAGCTGCGGCGGCGGATCGAGGCGGCGGTGCGCGGCATGATCGCCGACGGCGTGGCCGCGGGGGCGTTCGACGTGCCCGACGTGCGCGGTGCGACCCTGGCCGTGCTGTCCCTGTGCATCGACGTGGCCCGCTGGTACCAACCCTCCGGCCGCCGCACCCCGGCCGAGATCGGCGACCTCTACGCCGACCTGGTCCTGCGCATGGTCCGCACCCCCTGACCCCGGGGGTCCTACGCCCAGCGCTCGAGAGTCCTACGTTCAGGCAGCCCGAGTCCGACGCTCATGCCCAACGGTGTTCGGGTCGAGCGTTGAACTCATGCGTGGTGAACGTAGGACTCTCGGGTCAGCGGACGGATTTCTTGCCGTAGAAGCCGGCGACGAGGCTCACGCCGATGGCGGCGATGATCACCTGCACGATGATCTCGATCCAGTCGATGCCGGGCGTGTCCTCCACGCCGAGCGCCCGGGCGATGAACGTGCCCAGGAACGCCGCCACGATGCCGACGATGATCGTCAGCCAGATGGGGATGGCCTGCTTGCCCGGCGCCACGAGCTTGCCCAGCAAACCGATGATGAGACCCACGATCAGAGCGCTGATCACACCGCCGATGCCCACGATGCCTCCTGCGGGTTAGTCGCCTTCGAAGAAGTCCCCGACCGCGTCGAGGGCCTCGCCGCTCATCATCCCCACCGCAGACGTCGCCCGCAGCGCCAGCGGCGATCGGAGCAACCCCGCCCGCCCGCCGCGGCGACCTCCGCGCGAACCGCCCTAGTGGCCGAAACCGTGGGAAGATCGCCTGCCGGAGACCTGGTCCATCCACTGGTGCAGCAGCGCCGCCCAGTCCGTGCGGATCACCTCATCGTGCGACATGGCGAAGTGGCCGAACGAGTCACCGCCCGCCCGGAACAGCCCACCGCGCCGGTCCGCCTCCAGCACCACGTACAGCCGGTGCGGATCGGTCACGAAGGTCAGCTCCAGCTGGCTGATCTTGCTCAGGAACTGCCCCGGCGGCAGGAACTCGATCTCCTGGTAGAACGGCAGCTGCTGCGGCACGCCGTGGATGCGCCCCGACTCGTTGTCGGCCCGCTGGAACCGGAACCCGAGCGCGCCGAACGCGTTCAGCACGTGCTCCTGCGACCGGGTCGGGTGCACGGCCACCGGGTCGAGGTCGCCGGGGTCGACCGCGCCGCGCACCTCCAGCTCCGTGCGCAGCCCCATCGTCATGCCGTGCAGGTGCTGACCGTGCACGACGGTCAACGGCGTCTCCAGCGGCACCGGGAACCGGAACGGCAGCGCCAGCTGCTGCCCCGGCCCGACGCCGATCCGCTGACCGACCACGACCTGCGCGAACTCGACGTTGCGGTTGTACTCGTTGTCGCCGCTCTCCACCTCGACCCGGGTGACGAGCGACAGCTTGACCAGGTCGATGTCGGCGGGGTGGTCCCCGCCCGCGATGCGCACCTCGCCGGTGAGCAGCTCACCGGGCCGTGCGTTGGGGTTGGCCAGCACCGTGTCCACCGTGGGACCACCGACTCCGAACGCGCGCAACATCCTCTTGAAAACCACGGTGAGTGCCTCCTGGCCTGCTGTGTGTCACGCCCTTGACCTCGGGTTTCTTCAAAGACGCCTCGACAGGTGCATCGGTTCCCTCTGGACGAACGCCAAGCGCAGGTGCCACTATGCGACCGCGGTCACATACTAAGCGGTCGCTCAGGAGGTTCCAGTGCCCACGCTGCTCGTCGCCAACCGGGGAGAGATCGCCGTCCGGGTCCTGCGCGCCGCCGCCGACCTCGGCTGGCGGACCGTCGCCCTGGTCACCGACTCCGACGACGCCCACGGCAGGCACGCCGACCGCGCGGTCCGGCTGCAGGGCTCCTACCTGGACGTGGACGCCGTGCTCGCCGCCGCCGACGGCTGCGACCTGGTGCACCCCGGCTACGGGTTCCTGGCCGAGAACGCCGGGTTCGCCCGCCGCTGCGCCGAGGCCGGGCTGACGTTCGTCGGACCACCGCCGGAGGTGCTGGAGCTGCTCGGCGACAAGAGCCGGGCCCGCGCCCTGGCCGCCGAGGTCGGCGTGCCCGTGCTGGCGGGCGCGGAGGACGGGTTCGAGGACTTCTTCCGGCGGCACGGCGCGGTGGTCGTGAAGGCCGTGGCCGGTGGCGGCGGCAAGGGCGTGCGGGTGGTGCGCCGGCTCGCCGACCTGGCCGCGGCGGTCGAGCGCTGCCGGGCCGAGGCGCTGGCCGCGTTCGGCGACGGCACCGTGTTCGTGGAGGAGCTGCTGGAACCGGCGCGGCACGTCGAGGTGCAGCTGGTCGGCACCACGGTGCTCGGCGACCGGGACTGCTCGTTGCAGGTCCGGCACCAGAAGCTGGTCGAGGTCGCGCCCGCGCCCGGCCTGTCGGCCGACCTGCGGTCCGCGCTGCACGGCGCGGCGGCGACGATCGCCCGTGCCGTCCGCTACACCGGGCTGGGCACGGTCGAGTTCCTGGTCGCGCCGGACGGCCGGTTCGCGTTCCTGGAGGCCAACCCGAGGCTCCAGGTCGAGCACACCGTCACCGAGCAGGTCACCGGGCTGGACCTGGTGCGCGCCCAGCTGCTGCTGGCGACCGAGGTCGAGCCGGACCTGACCCACACGCCGCGCGGCAGCGCGCTGCAACTGAGGGTGAGCCTGACGTCCACGGGACGGTTGTCGGCGTTCGAGCCGCCGACCGGACCCGGCGTGCGGGTCGACACGCACGCGTCCGTCGGCTACCGGGCGGGCCTCGGCTTCGACCCGCTGCTGGCCAAGGTCGTGGTGCACGCCGACGACCCGGACACCGCGCTGCGCCGCGCCCGCCGCGCGCTGGACGAGTTCACCGTGGACGGTGCGCGGACCAACATCGGCTTCCTGCGCGGTCTCCTGGACCACCCGGACGTGTTGCAGGCGCACACGGGCCTGGTTGATTCGCTGCCCCGTGAGGACACCGGAGCGCGCGCTCCCGTGCAAGGCACCGTCGTCGCCATCGAGAACGGCACGGTCGTCGTGGAAGCGATGAAGATGCAGCACGTCGTGCCGATCGGTGACGCGCGGGTGCTGGTCGAGGTCGGTGACACGGTCGCGGAAGGCGCGCTGCTCGCCGAGGGCGTGGACGTCGCCGTCGAGGAGAAGGCCGTCGAGGTCGACCTGGACGACGTGCGAGCCGACCTCGCGGAAACGTTGGCGCGCCACGACTTCACGCGTCCCGAGGCGGAGGCCAAGCGGCACGCCGCGGGACGCCGCACGGTCCGGGAGAACATCGCCGACCTGTGCGAGGAGTTCGTGGAGTACGGCGGGCTGGCCATCGCCGCGCAACGCCGCCGCCGGTCGCTGGACGAGCTGGTCGAGCGCACCCCGGCCGACGGCCTGGTGGCGGGCGTCGGCACGGTGAACGGCGGCCGGGTCGTGGCGATGTCCTACGACTACACGGTGATGGCCGGCACGCAGGGCCTGCGCAACCACGCCAAGAAGGACCGGATGTTCGCGCTGGCCGAGCAGAAGCGGCTGCCCGTGGTGCTGTTCGCCGAGGGCGGCGGCGGGCGGCCCGGCGACACCGACCACGGCGGCGTCAGCGGGCTGGACTGCCTCGCGTTCCACCTGTTCGCCAAGCTGTCCGGGCTCGTGCCGCTGGTCGGCATCGCGTCCGGCCGCTGCTTCGCGGGCAACGCCGTGCTGCTGGGCACGTGCGACGTGGTCATCGCGACCCGTGACGCCACCATCGGCATGGGCGGCCCGGCCATGATCGAGGGCGGCGGGCTCGGCGTGTTCCGGTCGGAGGAGGTCGGGCCGGTCGACGTGCAGGTGCCCAACGGCGTGATCGACGTGCTCGTGGCCGACGAGGCCGAGGCCGTCGCGGTGGCCAAGAAGTACCTGTCGTACTTCCAGGGCCCGGTGGACGCTTGGGAGTGCGCCGACCAGCGGCGGCTGCGCCACCTCGTGCCGGAGAACCGGGTTCGCGCCTACGACGTGCGGTCCGTGGTGGAGACCGTCGCCGACACCGGCTCGGTGTTGGAGCTGCGGCCCGGGTTCGGGCTCGGCATCGTCACGGCGCTGGTCCGGGTCGAGGGGCGGCCGCTCGGCCTGGTCGCGAACGACCCCGGCCACCTCGGCGGCGCGATCGACGCGGACTCCGCGGACAAGGCCGCGCGGTTCCTCCAGCTCTGCGACGCGTTCGACCTGCCGGTGGTGTCGCTGTGCGACACGCCGGGGTTCATGGTCGGGCCGGACGCCGAGCGCACCGCGACCGTGCGGCACCTGACCCGGATGCTCGTGGCCGGCGCGAACCTGGACGTGCCGTTCGGGTTCGTGGCGCTGCGCAAGGCGTACGGGCTGGGCGCGCAGGCGATGGCGGCGGGCAGCTTGAAGGTGCCGCTGTTCGCGGTGTCGTGGCCCAGCGGCGAGTTCGGCCCCATGGGGCTGGAAGGCGCGGTGCGGCTCGGGTACCGGCGCGAGCTGGACGCCATCGAGGACCCGGCGCAGCGCAAGGAGATGTTCGAGGCGATGGTCTCCGCCGCCTACGAGCACGGCAAGGCGCTCAACGTGGCCTCGGCGTACGAGATCGACGACGTGATCGACCCGGCCGACACGCGCCGCTGGATCACCACCCTGCTCACCGGACCCGACCCCGTCCAGGTCAGGACCGGCAAGAAACGCCCGTTCGTGGACACCTGGTGAAAGGGAACAGCACATGGTCACGACCGCTCCCCCCGAGCGGCGCACGTTGCGCAAACTCATGGCGGCCGGGCTCGTCGGCTCGTCGCTCGAGTGGTACGACTTCTTCATCTACGCGACCGCCGCGGCGCTGGTGTTCCCGAAGTTGTTCTTCCCCGAGGCGTCGCCGCTGGTCGGGTTGCTGCTGTCGTTCAGCACGTTCTGGGCCGGGTTCATCGCCCGGCCGGTCGGCGGGCTGGTGTTCGGGCACGTCGGCGACAAGTTCGGCCGCAAGCCCGCGCTGGTGACCTGCCTGGCGCTGATGGCGGCGGCTACGTTCCTGATCGGGGTGCTGCCGACCAGCGCGACGCTGGGTGTGGTGGCGCCGGTGCTGCTGGTGGTGCTGCGGTTCCTCCAGGGCATCGCGGTGGGCGGTCAGTGGGGCGGCGTCGTGCTGCTGCTGACCGAGACCGCCGGGCCGGGGCGGCGCGGGTTCGCGGGCACGTTCGGCCAGGCCGGCGTGCCGCTGGGGGTGATCCTGGGCAACGTGGCGTTCCTCGTCGTGGGTGCGACGGTGCCGCCCGCGTCGTTCGCGACGTGGGGGTGGCGGGTGCCGTTCCTGGCGAGCGCGCTGCTGTTCCCCGTGGTGCTGTTCATCCAGCTGAAGGTGGAGGACAGCCCGGTGTTCCGGGAGATCAAGGAACGGCGCCCGGCCGGCCCGCCGCCCGCGCCGTTGAAGGAGGTGCTGCGGACGCACCGGCGGCCGGTGCTGCTGGGCGCGGGGTTGATGTTCGCGTCGAACGCCGTGTTCTACGTCAGCATCGCCGGCGTGCTCGACTACGCGACCCGTGAGCTGGGGTTGGCGCGCAACTCGGTGCTGGTCGTGACGCTGCTGTCGTCGCTGGTCAGCGTGCCGGTGATCCTGCTGGCGGGGCGTTGGTCGGACCGGCACGGCAGGCGTCCGCTGATCGTGGCGGGCGCGGTGTCGATGATCGTGTGGGCGTTCCCGTACTTCTGGTTGATCGACACCGCGTCGCTGGGGCTGATCTTCGTCGCGCTGGCCGTGTCGGGGGTGGGGTCGAGCCTGGTCTACGGGCCGGTGGCGGCGTACCTGGCGGAGCTGTTCGAGCCCCAGGTGCGGTACTCGGGCGCGTCGCTGGCGTACCAGTTGGCGTCCATCCTGGTCAGCGGCGGCACACCGTTCATCATGACCGCGTTGCTGGTGGCCACGGGCACGTCCCTGTCGGTTTCGGCGTTCCTGCTGGTCATGGGCGTGGTGACGCTGGCCTCGGTGCTCGGGCTGCGGGAGACGCACCGGGCTTGATTGAGACGAACGGCCGATTCTATTCCACGTGACCGCGACTACTTTCGAATCGTGTGACCGGTGCGCGATCCGAGAGGAGTTCGAGCATCATTCGACGACGCGGTAGTGAGAGCGGGAACGACTGCTGAGCGGCGAGGGGTGTGCTCACACGACCACACCCCTCCCTTTCAGCTCGATGCGCATCCCGAAGCTCTCCTGGTGCGGAACCGCGGTCGACTCGACGCCGAACACGGGCCTACCGCTCTCGTCCACGGCCCGGACCACTTCGAAGCCGTCGTCACCGTCGCTGAAGCCCAGCGGCTCGAAGTACGCGTCGGACCCCGGCGGGAGCGCGACCCGATGACGAGCCCGGACGACCGGGGTGCGGAACCTCAGCATGAAGTCGTCCGGGGTGTGGTCGCGCATGAGCGGCACGCACATGCCCGGCCAGTCGCACTCGACCACCACCCCGAAGGAACTCCCGCGCGGCAGTGCCGCGCGGAAGTGGATGATCAGCACGAACTTGCCCTCGGCCACCCACTCCGAGGTGGTCGTCAGCTTCGGACCGGGCAGGTCGTCCGCCTGCAGCTTGCGCGCCACCACGGCGACCCTGCGCCGGTGCTTGGCGGGTTGGGGCCATCCGCAACCGTGCTCCAGGCGCACCGCCCACAGACCGTCGACGAGCACGTGGGCTCGCATCGTGAGCCGTTTGCGCGTGTCACCGTTGGGCTCGACGGTGTAGAAGTCGTCCCAGTCCATCACCCGGTACTCCAGCGGGTCGTGGTCGGACGCCAGCTTGGTGTAGTGGGAGACGAGCCGCCGGTGGACCTCCAATCGACGAAGGGTCGCCCGGCGGTCGGCCAAGAGCACGAGCACGCCCGACAGGAGCACGAGCAGCGCCGCGACAAGGGCTCCGGCCTTGACCGCGGCGTTGCCCAGCAGCGCACCCAGGAGCACGGCGAAGGACAGGATGCCGAGCACGGCCTTCACGATCGCGGGGCTGCCCTCGGCCGCGAGGAGGTCGTCCAGCCAGGCGATGAACCGAGCGAGCATCCCGCCTCCTGGGAAGACCCGGCTACGTTCGAGCACCGAAGCGTAACGGCACGTAGTCACCGGCGAGGGCGCACTTCGACGGGAAAGGCCTGGGATTGGTGCTCCTGGCTCAGCGGACCGGAGTGCTCCACCGCCGGACGACGGACCCCGCGAGTGAACTGTCAACCGGGTGACGTGCGGAACGTTGTGGACTTGCCGTACGTTGCCGTGCCGTGACCACTCTCCTGGGACGGTTCAAGCAGCGGCTGCGTCGGTTCGCGCAGAAGCCCGGCTCCGCCGACCTCACGCCCTACCGGAAGCTGCTCGAAGAGGTCAACGAGCAGGCCGAGCGCGTGAAGAAGCTCAGCGACGAGGAACTGACCGCCGCGGCGGCCGCACTGCGCGACAAGAGCGACTTCGGCCGCCCCGAGCTGGTGGAGGTCTGCGCGCTCGGCCGCGAGGCCGCCGACCGCGCGCTCGGCCTGCGCCCGTTCGACGTGCAGATCCTCGGCGCGCTCGGCCTCCTGGAGGGCCACGTGGTCGAGATGGCCACCGGTGAGGGCAAGACGCTCTCCGGCGCCATCGCCGCGGCCGGTTTCGCGCTGCGCGGCGACCAGGTGCACGTGGTCTCGGTGAACGACTACCTGGCCCAGCGCGACGCCGAGTGGATGGGCCCGCTCTACGAGCTCATGGGCGTGAGCGTCGGCTGGATCAACCAGAGCTCCAAGCCCGAGGAGCGCCGCGCCGCCTACCAGGCCGAGGTCATGTACGCCTCGGTCTCGGAGATCGGCTTCGACGTGCTGCGCGACCGGCTGGCCACCGCCGAGGGCGACCTCATCGTGCCCAAGCCGCGCGTCGCCCTCGTGGACGAGGCGGACTCGGTGCTGGTGGACGAGGCCCGCGTGCCGCTGGTCCTGGCGGGCTCCACGGCGGGCCCGGCGGTCGACCCGGCGCTGGCCGACCTGGTCAAGCGGCTGCGCCGCGACCTGCACTTCGAGATCGACGACGAAGAGCGCAACGTCTACCTCACCGGCGCGGGCAGCGAGCTGGTCGAACGGGCGCTCGGTGGCATCGACCTGTACTCCGACGAGCACGTCTCCACCACGCTGAGCAAGGTCAACGTGGCCCTGCACGCGCAGGTCCTGCTGCACCGGGACGTGGACTACATCGTCCGCGACGGCAAGGTGCACCTGATCAACGACACGCGCGGCCGGATCGCGAAGCTCCAGCGCTGGCCCGACGGCCTGCAGGCCGCGGTCGAGGCCAAGGAGAACGTGGCCACCACGGACGCGGGCGAGGTGCTGGACTCCATCACGGTCCAGGCGCTGCTCAGCCGCTACCCGACCGTGTGCGGCATGACCGGCACCGCGGTGGCCGTCGCCGAGCAGCTGCGCGACTTCTACCAGCTCGAAGTGCTGGTCATCCCGCCGAACGTGGAGACGATCCGCGAGGACGAGGCCCCCCGGCTGTACACGACGCTGGAGCAGAAGGAAGCCGCGATCGTCGCCGAGATCAAGGAGGTGCACGCGACGGGGCGCCCGATCCTGGTCGGCACGCTGGACGTGGCCGAGTCCGAGCGCCTGTCGCGCAAGCTCGCCGAGGCGGGCCTGGAGTGCGTCGTGCTCAACGCCAAGAACGACGCCGAGGAAGCCGCGATCATCGCCGACGCGGGCTCGTTCGAGCGGGTCACCGTGTCCACCCAGATGGCGGGCCGCGGCACGGACATCCGGCTCGGCGGGCACGACTCGACCGACCACGAGCGCATCGCCGAACTCGGCGGCCTGTACGTGATCGGCACCGGCCGCCACTCCAGCAGCCGGCTGGACGACCAGCTGCGCGGCCGGGCGGGTCGCCAGGGCGACCCCGGCGGGTCGGTGTTCTTCTCCTCGTTGCAGGACGACCTGGTCACGCAGTACGTGCCCGACCACGACGAGCCGGCCGAGGTGGACGAGGACGGCCGCATCACCGACGCGGGCACCCTGCACACCGTGGAGCACGCGCAACGCGTCGCCGAGGGCGTGCACCTGGAGATCCACCGCAACACCTGGCGGTACAACAAGCTGATCGAGCACCAGCGCCAACTGCTGCTGGAGTACCGGGACAAGCTGCTGCGCACCGACCTGGCGTGGAAGGAGCTGTCCGAGCGCAAGCCGGACAAGGCGCACGAGATCGAGGACCTCGACGACGAGGTCAAGGTGTCCGCGGCCCGACTGATCGCGCTGCACCACCTCGACCAGCGGTGGAGCGACCACCTGACGTTCCTGACCGACCTGCGGGAGGGCATCCACCTGCGGGCGCTGGCCCGGCAGAACCCGCTGGACGAGTTCCACCGCGAGGCCATCCCGGCCTACCACAAGATCATCCCGGACGCCTGGGACGAGGCGGAGGAGACCTTCGCCAAGGTGCAGATCGACGCCGACGGCGCGCACCTGGCCGAGGCGGGCGTGCAGCGCCCGAACACCACCTGGACCTACCTGGTCAACGACAACCCGTTCTCCTCCGGCCTGGAGGAGACGTTCAAGGGGTTGGTGAAGCTGGTCCGGCGCCGCTGAGCGCTCGGCGCCGCGCGGGCCGGGAGTCAGGCCCGGCCCGCGCGACGGCGGTCACCGAACGGGTGTGGAGACCTTCTTCTCGACGACCGGCTGCGGCTGCCGGGGCAGCGCGGCCGGTCTCGGGATCCGCTGTGCCACCGCCTGCTCGGTGAGGGCGCGGATCTCCGCCAGGATGTCCAGGTGCTGCTGGGACGGTGGCGGACCGACGAGGTTCGAGTGGTCGAACGCGGTGCGTTCGGCCCGGTGGGCCAGGTTCTGGAGGCGCCGGATCAGGTCCCACTCCTGGTCAGTGCGCGTAGAGCGCCGTTGCTCAGTCACCCCGGAAGCAGACACCTCACGCCGGGTGAACGTAAATCACCTGGCAGTGCGAACTTCGCTGGGTCAACTCAGCTACCCCTGCGCGGGCGGTCAAAACACGCCGATCGTGGTACTCAAGGTTCCACCGCCGAGCGAGAAGCAACACCGTGCACGCGGGGACGTCCAGGACAGGGCCGTTCAGGCGGACGTGGAGCCCGGTCACGGCGTGGTTATGCACCGATCGACGTCACTCGTGGCAGTGAAAAGTCCGCTGACGTCCGCTCGTGACGCGGTGTCGACCACCTCGCCGGTGCGAGGGTCGCTCGTCGGGGTGTCGCCGATGGCTGCGCACACCACATCCGCCCCGCCGGCCATGGCGTCGCGACCCATTCCGCGCCCCGGCGGGCCGTCCTACCGTGCCTCGGGTGAACATCGCCGTTCCGCTGATCGCAGCGCTCCTCGCGACGACGGCGCAGGCCGTTCCCGCGTCCGCCCACGGATGCGGGCCCCTGCGCGTTCCCGGTGCCGAGCACCAGGAACTGACCCACCTCGCCGACCTGTCCACCGCCGGGGGCCGCACCGATCCCGCCGACTGGGCCGGGCTGACCCCCGCCGGCCTGCCCGCGCCGACGCCGGTGGCGGGCACGCAGGTGGACGGCTACTTCCCCGACTCCTCGACCGGCAACACCAACCACGGCTGGGCGCACGACTCGCAGTTCGTGATCCGCTTGCCCCGGCGCTGGAACGGCGGCCTGGTCGTGACCGGCTCGCCGGGCGTGCGCGAGCAGTACGCCAACGACCGCGCGATCAGCGACTTCGTGCTGGCCCGCGGCTACGCGTTCGCGTCGACCGACAAGGGCAACACGGGGGTGGCGTTCCACCGCGACGGCGAGCGCCCGGGTGACGCGATCGCCGAGTGGAACCACCGGGTCACGCAGCTGACCCGGGCGGCGAAGGCCGTGGTGGCGCAGCGGTACTGCCGCCCGCCGGCGCGCACCCTGGCCACGGGCATCTCCAACGGCGGCTACCTGGTGCGCTGGCAGCTCGAGAACCGCCCCGAGCTGTACGACGGCGGCGTGGACTGGGAGGGCACGCTGTGGACCGCCCGGGGCCCGAACCTGCTGACGTTCCTGCCGCCCGCGCTCAAGGGCTACGCCACCGGTGACCGGGCGGCGGTGGTGGCCGCCGGGTTCCCGGCCGAGTCGGAGTTCCTGTGGCCGTTCCACCACCAGTACTACTGGGACCTGACCCAGCGCATCTACCGCGAGGAGCTGGACCCGACCTGGGACGGTGACGTCGAGGCCGGCACGCCGTTCTGCGCGCCCGGCACGCCGTCGTGCGACGCGGACTACGACTACGCGTCACGGCCGCAGGCACAGCGGGCCGTCGAGCGCATCGCGCTCACCGGCCGGATCGGCAAGCCGCTGCTCACGCTGCACGGCACGCTGGACACCCTGCTGCCGATCTCCCGCGGCTCGGACGTCTACGCGGACATGGTGCGCCAAGCCGGTCGGGGTGGGCTGTTCCGCTACTACCGGATCGAGGGCGGCACGCACGTGGACTCGCTGTTCGACGCGTTCCCGGACCGGCTGCGGCCGTTGACGCCGTGCCACCGGTCGGCGTTCGCCGCGCTGGAGGGCTGGCTGTCGGGCACGCGCCCGCCCGTATCGACCACCGTGCCGCGCCCGGCGGTGGTGAACGCGACGGAGTGCGTGCTGGCGTGACGCCGGTGCCCGCCGCTCGACGTGCCCCCGCGGACGTCGAGCGGCGGTGCTCACCCGAT
This sequence comes from Saccharothrix saharensis, assembly GCF_006716745.1. Taxonomy (NCBI): domain Bacteria; kingdom Bacillati; phylum Actinomycetota; class Actinomycetes; order Pseudonocardiales; family Pseudonocardiaceae; genus Saccharothrix; species Saccharothrix saharensis. Next base: position 2,858,071 of record NZ_VFPP01000001.1, read on the forward strand.
GCGTCGCGCGGACCCGTCCGGCAGCAGGCGCACCACGGCGGGCTGGTCGCCGGCGACGTCCACGCGGTCGCCGGCGGCGTCGAAGTAGAACGTGCCGCTCGCGCCCTCGTAGGCGGACTCCGCGTCGGAGAAGGTCGCCTGGGTGGCCAGCTCGACCGTCTCCGGCTGGGGGATCACCACGTCCGGGTCGCCCGCCTGCGCGTGCCGGATCCAGCCGACCGCCACGTGCAGGGCGTCCCAGGACATGACGGCCCAGCCGGTGTCCAGCTCGTGCTCGTGGCCCGCGAACGCCTCGCGCAGCGGTGCGAACCGGGGGCGGTCGCCGATCACCACGGGGTCCGCCAGCGGGGTGTAGTACAGCTCGACCTTGCCCCGGCCGACGACCTCGAGCGCCTCGGGGACCTTCCACGCCTTCGCCGCCTCCGCGTCCTGCCCGCCCATCCGCAGGACGGCCGCGTCGGAGGCGCTGACCACGATCACCTTGCGCAGGCAGCTCTCCGCGTCGAGCTTGCCCATCAGGTCGCTGAGGTACCGGGCGCGCCCGGCGTAGTAGACGGCGACCGGCGCGTCCGGCCGGGTCGGGTCGACCTTGCCGCACATCTTGTCGCTGATGATCCGGAACTGGTTGCCCAGCACGCCCTCGTCGTCGCTGCCGAACCGGTAGGGCGTCTCCTGCCCGCCGAGCTGGTCGGCGATGGCCTCGGCGGACGTGCTCGCGTAGGCGTCGCCCGCGTCGTTGCTCTTCACCACGATGGCGCGCGTCCCGTCGACACCGGCCGCGGCCAGCGCCTTCGTGGTCGCGTCGAACTGCCGCGCGTTGGCGAACGCGGTCCGGTGGAAGTGCTCGATGGGGCCGTCCGGGTCCAGCCGGGTCGCGGTGAGGTGGCCCGCCACCATCAGCACGCCGGCCCCGGCGAGCTTGCGGGCCGCGAACTTCGACTCGTCCTGGCTGAGCCCGAGCCCCACCACGGCCAGCAGCGGCGCCGGGTCGTCCTTCATCGCGATCAGCTCGTCCACCACCGGCTCCCAGTGGGCCGACGTGGTGCCCATGTGTGCGAGCAGCACCTCGACCTTCGGGCTGCCGCTCTCGGCGTTGAGCCGTTCCTGGGCGGCCGCGAGCCCCGCCACCTCGTGCACGACGCGCGGCCCGGACAGCGGCGAGGTCAGCGGCGCGAGCAGCGCGACCTTGACGTGGTCGCCGGACAGCGCGTCGTTCTGCGCGCCGATCCGGTCCAGCACCTCCTCGTACCGGGCGCGGGTGCTCTCACCCACCTCGCCGTCGGCGAAGCCGCCGGAGAAGTCGTAGCCGCCGTCGCTGACGCCGACGCACTCCAGCTCCGCCGCCGAGAACAAGCCGCGCAGGGTGATGCCGGTGTCGACGCCGCCGCCGAAGCACAGCACCTTCGGCGCGGCGACCGCGACCGCGCCGACGGGCAGCAGCACCACCGCCACCGCCAGCAGCACGCGCACGGCCCTCGGCGGTGGCGGTGGCGTGATCGGACCGGAGAACCTGGCCCGCGACCGCCGCCGGAACTCCAGCAGGACGGCCCAGCCCACCAGCAGCAGCGCCGAGATCACCAACAGGGTCATCGTCCGCTCCCCCACTCTTCGTCGGCCGGGTCGCCGCACCGCACGTCCCGCCAGCGCTTGGCCAGCTCCCGGTGCTCGGCGGCGACCGAGACGAACTCGCCGTGGTCGTCGAGCGCTTCCCGCGCCAGCACCGGCATCTCCGTGTAGACCACGCCGTGCCGGTCCGCCCGGCTGCCGACCTGGAGCGGGTCCGCACCGGCGCGCCAGGCGGTGAGCACGGCCGTGACGGCGTCGGTCGGCCCGTCCCCGGTGCGCTCGACGCGGGCGCCCGCGAGGTCGGGGTGGGCCGGGCAGGTCGCCAGCGAGCGGACCAGCGCGAGCCACTGCCTGCCGCCGCGCTCGCGCAGCAGGGCGACCAGCCGTTGCACGACCACGTCGGTGTCGCCGCGGGCGAACAGGTGGTGCAGGCGGTCGTCCTCGTGCCCGGCCTTCTCGGCCAGCAGGCCGAACACCGGGCGCCACGACGTCGTGGCCGAGGCGGGCCGCTTGGCCAGCTCCCGCAGCAGGAGCAGGCGCAGCAACGGGTGCATGACCGGGTCGCCGCCCGGTTCGCGCGGGCTCCAGTGGGCCGTGGACAGCAGCGGCTCCTGGTCGTGGAACGCGGTGCCGGTCATCGGCGAGCCGGCGATCACGGCGGCCTCGTCGTGGTCGCGGGCCGCCGCGCAGGTGGTCAGGTCGTACCGCAGGGTGGCCGGGAGGTCGGCCAGGAACATGTCCAGCACGACGTCCGCCGCAGGTCTGGTCCTGGGCGCGTTCCGGTCGCGCGACGGTGGCGCCGGCACGTCCTGGGCCAACATGTCCCCGGGGCAGGCGGTGCCCGCGCCGACGAGCGCCGCGGCCTGCATGAGCAGCGCCGTGCCGCCCGGGTGGCCGCGGGTCAGGTCGCGCAGCACCCGCACGACCCGGTGGCGGTGCTGCGCCTCGATGCCGACCCCCTCGGCGAGCAGCAGCATCTCCGGCTCGGTGAGGTCGCGCAGCGGCAGGGCCAGCCAGGGCCCCTTCACGTCCAGGCGTCCGGTGCGCACCCGTTCCACGACGGTCGGGTCGTCCACGGCCACCTCGTCCTTGGCGATCTCCAGCGACTTCACCAGGGTGCCGTTGCCCCCGGCGATCACGGTGAGGTGGTCGTGCGGGTAGTCGGTGGCCGGCGCGTACCGGATGGCCGCCAGCGCGCGCAGGAACTCCACCCCCGATTCGTGGTCGGCGTTGTCCAGCAGCAGCACCGGGTCGACCGTCCCGCGCCGCACGGCGTGCCGCACGTCGGCCAGGAACGCCTCCACGAGCGTGCGGTCGACCTCGGCCTGGCCCTCCTCGCCGCCGAGGCGGCGCAGCCGGTTGAGCGCCACCAGCTCGGCGACCGCGTCCCGGCGGCGGTCGCGGTCGCGGTGGCCGTACCACTCGTGCCCGGACAGCAGGGTCGCCCGGCGGCCCCAGTGGGTGCGCGTGAGCCCTTCGATGAGCGGCGGCAGGAACTGCTGCACGGCGTCCGCGGTGTCGGGCATCCCGGTCTGCTCGGGCAGCAGGGCGATCATGCCGGCGAGGCGGGCGGAGAGCGCGGCCGGGTCGACCCGGCGCAGCTCGGCCTCGGCCTGGCGGTGCGCCAGGTCGACGTTGCCGTCGTCCAGGTCGACCTCGGTGATCAGCCAGCCGACGAGGAACCGGGAGAACCGGAAGCGGCGGGCGTCGTGCCGGGCCAGCTCGAACATCACCGCGGTGACCAGGGCGAGCACCGGTGACGTGCCGTCCCGGCCGGTCCGGGCGGCGTCGACCCGGACGTGCGGCTGGTCGCCGAGGCGCTCGTCCAGTTCGGCGAGCACCGCCGACTTCCCCGAGCCGCCCGGCCCCACCAGGACGAGCGCGGGTGGGATGCGGCGCTCGGCCCGCCGCGCGTCACCCGAGACCGGTGAGCCGCGCACGATCAGATTCGTCGCGATCTCCAGGATCGCGTCCCGTCCGTGGAGCACCCGCACCACCGCGCCCTTGATCAGCAGCGACAAGAGCGGCCATCACAGCAGACGGGGTCGGCGGCCGAGGGCGGGTCGGGGTCGATTTCACCCCTATAGCCGAGAAGAGCGGCCCGCGGCTCCGCAGTCTTGCGGAACGGTCAGGCGCCCAGCACCTTCATGAGCTTGAGCGCGAGCTGGACCTCCAGCACCCGTTCCGGCGACTGCCAGTCCTCGCCCAGCAGGCTCGCCACCCGGTCCAGCCGCTGCACCACCGTGTTCACGTGGACGTGCAGCTCGTCCTTGGCGCGGCTGAGGTTGGCGCCGCACGCGAAGTACGCGGTCACCGTCCGGACCAGCTCGGTGCCGCGGCCCGCGTCGTAGTCCAGCAGGGGGCCCAGGGTGGACCGGACGTACCCGGCGACGTCCGCCCGGTCGCCCAGCAGCACGCCGACGAAACCGAGGTCCGCGAGCGTGCCGCCGGTGCCCTTGCGCCCCAGTTGCAGCAACGCCTTCAGGCACCGCACCGCCTCGGCGTGCGCGGCGGCCACGCCTTCCGGGCCGTGCGCCGGACCGCCGGAGCCGACGGTCACCGGCAGGCCGACGGCCTTGCCCAGCACCCGGGCCGCGTCGCGCGCCGCGCACGCCAGGTCCGCGCCCGGCAGCACCAGCACCACGTGCTCGCCGTGCGCACCCGCCAGGCCGCGGCACGACGACGCGTGGTGCGCCGCCGCGGCGAGCAGCCGGTCCCGCGGGCCGTCCGCGACCAGCACCACGTGGTCGGCGGCCAGCTCGACGCCGACCCGGCGGGCACGGGCGCGCAACGCCACCGAGTCCACCGCGGCGGTCAGCAGGTCGGTGATCAACTCGCCGCGCACCTTGTTCTCCGCCTCGGCGACCGTGCGGCGCAGCAGGAGCAGCAGGGCGGTGACGACGCCCGCGCGTTCGAACAGCCTGCGGTCGGCGTCACCGAGGTCCGGGCGGTCGGTGAGGGTGATGCTGCCCAGCAGCTCGCGGCCCGCCAGCACGGCGCACACCCACGTGCCGTCCTGCGGGATGGCCCGGCCGCTGGCGCGGGAGGCGTTGACCGCCGCACGGGGCGCGGGCGCGCGGGTGGTGCCGATGCGGGCCAGCTCGGTGCCGTCGCTGTCGTGCACCACGATCCCGCCGTCGAGCACCTCGGCCACGGCGGCGGCCACCTCGGGCACGTCCGCGCCGCGCAGCACCAGGTCGGTGAGCCGGTCGTGGGCGTCCTCGGCGCGGCGCATGGCCTCGTTGTGCGCCCGGATCGTCTCCCCCGCGGCCCGCGTCTCCTCCAGCAGGTGCGCGGTGTCCAGCGCGATCGCGGCGTGGTCGGCCAGCGACGACAGCAGCGCCACCTCGTCGGGCGGGAACTGGCGCGGCGAGCGGTTGGCCGCGTAGAGCACGCCGATGACCCGGCGGTCGAGCTTGAGCGGCACGCCCAGGATGGCGACCAGGCCCTCGTCGCGCACGGCGGCGTCGATGGGACCGGTGTGGTTGAACCGGTCGTCGGCGAAGTAGTCGGCGGTCACGTACGGCTGGGCGGTCTGCGCCACCAGCCCGCCCAGCCCCTCGCCCATGCCGAGCCGGACCTGTTGGAACAGCGCGGAGATCGAGCCGTCGGTGACGCGCATGTACGTGCCGCGGCCCGGCTCGTTCATGCTCAGGTAGGCGATGTCCGCGCCGAGCAGCAGCCGGGCCCGCCGCACGATGGACCGCAGCACGGCGTCCGGATCGCGCACGCCCGCCAGGTCGTTCGCGGTGTCGAACAGCGCTTCCAGCTCGGCTTCGCGGCGGCGGTGCGCGGTGAGCGTGCGGCGGACGCGCAACGCCCACTCCGTGGCGCGGGCGACGCGGTCCAGCTCGTGGTCGGGCACGCCCGCCGCGCGGGCCGCGGGGAGCACCGCCGCCAGCCGCTCGCTGCCCGCGTCCGCCGCGAGCAGGTCGAGCAGCTCCAGCAGGTGCTCCACCGCGTCCGCCTCGCTCATGCCCTCATGCTCGCACTGCGTCCTGATCGGCGTCGGCCCGGTTCAGGGAGCTGCCCTTCGTCTCCTTCGCCACCACCACGGCGACCACGGTCAGCACGCACATCCCGAGCACGTACAGCACGATCGGGAACGAGCTGTCGTAGGAGGCCAGCAGCGCGGTCGCGATGAGCGGCGCCACCGCGCCCGCCGCGATCGACGCCAGCTGGTAGCCGATGGACGCGCCCGAGTAGCGCACCTTCGTGCCGAACAGCTCGGAGAAGAACGCGGCCTGCGGGCCGTACATGGCGCCGTGCAGGAACAGGCCGACGGTGACCGCGAGCGTCATCGGGACGAACGACTTCGTGTCCAGCAGCGCGAAGAACGCGAACATCCACACGCCGATGCCGACCGTGCCGATCAGGTACGTGGTGCGGCGGCCGATCCGGTCCGACAGCGCACCCCACATCGGGATCGTGACCAGGTGCACGAACGAGGCGATCAGCACCGCGTTCAGGCCCGCCGAGCGCGGCATGCCCAGTTCGCTGGTGATGTAGACCAGGATGAACGCGGTGATCACGTAGTAGGACACGTTCTCCGCCATGCGCGCGCCCATCGCGATCAGCACCTCGCGCCAGTGGTCGCGCACGACGGCCACGATCGGCGGCTTCTCCTTGACCTTGCCCGCCTCGATCCTGGCCTGCGCCTCCAGGAACACCGGCGACTCCGCCACGCTGAGCCGGATCCACAGTCCGATGAGGACGAGCACGCCGGACAGCAGGAACGGCACCCGCCAGCCCCACGACAGGAACGCCTCGTCGCTCTGCACGGCGGCCAGCACCGCGAGCACGGCGGTGGCCAGCAGGTTGCCCATCGGCACGCCCGCCTGCGGCCAGGACGCCCAGAACCCGCGCCGTTCCGCGCTGCCGTGCTCGGACACGATGAGCACCGCGCCGCCCCACTCACCGCCCAGCGCGAAGCCCTGGATCAACCGCAGCAGCGTCAGCAGCAGCGGCGCGGCCACGCCGATCGCGGCGTAGGTGGGCAGCAGGCCCATGGCGAACGTCGCGCCGCCCATCAGCACCAGGCTGAGCACCAGCAGCTTCTTGCGGCCGAGCTTGTCGCCGAAGTGGCCGAACACCAGGCCGCCCAGCGGCCGGGCCAGGAAGCCGATCGCGTAGGTGGTGAAGGCGAGCAGCGTGCCGTTGAGCGGGTCCGCAGTGGGGAAGAACAGCTTGTTGAACACCAGGGCGGCGGCTGATCCGTAGAGGAAGAAGTCGTACCACTCGATCGTGGTCCCGATCAGGCTGGCTATGACGACCTTGGTGAAGGACTTCTTCGGCGGAGGTGCGGCGTTCGTCATGTCGGTCACCACTTCGTTGGGGGAGGGGGGAACGAGGGGGTCACTGGGCGGTCCAGCCGCCGTCGATCGTGAACGAGGAGCCGGTGACGTGACCGGAGTGCGGGCCGCACAGCCACAGCACGACGGACGCCACCTCGGCCGGTTCGATGAGCTGCTTGATGGCGTGCCGGGTGAGCATCACCTCGGCGAGCACCTGCTCGGGCCCGATGCCGTGCGCGCGCGCCTGGTCGGCGACCTGGTTCTCCACCAGCGGGGTGCGCACGTAGCCGGGGCTGACGCAGTTGCTGGTCACGCCGTGCGGCGCGCCTTCCAGGGCGACGACCTTGCTCAGCCCTTCCAGGCCGTGCTTGGCGGCGACGTAGGCGGACTTGAACGCGCTGGCCCGCGTGCCGTGCACGCTGGAGATGTTCACCACCCGGCCCCAGCCCCGCTGGTACATGTGCGGCAGGACGTGCCGGGCGAGCCGGAACGGCGCGGTCACCATGACCCGCTGGAGCAGCTCGAACCGGTCGGGCGGGAACTCGTGCACCGGGGCGACGTGCTGCAGGCCGGCGTTGTTGACCAGGATGTCGACCTCGGCGGGCAGGTCGCGCACGGGGTCGTCGGCGGCGAGGTCCACCACGTGCTCCGTGCCGCCGGTCTCGCGGGCCGCCTCGGTGACCGAGTCGCCGTCGCGGTCGACGAGGTGCACTGTCGCGCCCGCGCGGGCGAGGGCGACCGCGCACGCCCGCCCGATGCCGCTGCCGGCGCCGGTGACCAGGGCGGTGCGACCGGACAGGTCGTCGCTGTGACCGGGGACACTCGTCATGGCCCGAAACGCTAGGTGACCTGCGATGCAGCGCACATGTGACGAAGCCCCACAACCTCGGGGCGGTGCATGTGTTTAGCCACCAGTTAGCGCGGGAATGATCGGATTGCCCAATACCGGGTGAAGTGATGGTGCGGCCGTAGGTAGGCTGCTTTGGCCCGTTCGGGGGACGTACGAGGTTTTGGGGGTTACGAAGTGTCACTCACGCCGATCTACGACGACCTGCTGCGCGAGTTCGAGGGGATCATCCTCGTCAGCGAGGCGGCCGAGGCAGTCCAGACCGCCGCGCCGGCTGCCGCGGAGCAGGCCGACGAGCCCATCACGGGCGGACTCACCCCAGGCGAACCCACCCCGGACGCGCCCGCCGTGGCAGAGCCCACCCGGGTCAAGGCCTGATCAGGGCTTTCACGGCGTCGAAGCCCTCCGCGCGGCGATGAGGGCTTCGACGCCGTCCAGCAGCAGCCGCAGCCCGAACTCGAACTTGTCCCCCGCGTACGGCGAAACGCCCGCCCGGACGGTCTCGACCAGCGCCGGGTACGGCTCGAAGTCGACCAGTTCGCCGAGCAGGGCGTCGCGCTCGCGCACCTCCTCGGCGCTGGGTTCGCGCGTGTCCAGGCTCAGCCTGGCCTGACCGCGCACGTAGGCGTCGACCGACTCGACCACGGCCATCTTCTCCGCCTCGGTCAGCCCGGTCCCCCGCAGCACGCGCAGCGCCGAGTCCATCCACCGCAGCAGGTTCGGACCGGGCGCGGCCACCGTCGCCACCAGGTGCAGCACCCACGGGTGCTTCCGGTAGAGCTCGTGGTCGGTGCGGGCCCACGCCTCGACCTTGGCCCGCCAGTCGCCCGGCCAGTCGTCCGGCAACGGGTCCCCGGCCCCGATCGCGTCGACCATCAGGGCTTCCAGCTCCGCCTTGCCCGGCAGGTAGGTGTAGAGCGACGCCGTCCCGACACCCAGTTCCTCGGCCACCCGGCGCATGGACAGCGCGGCCGGCCCCTCGGTCTCCACGACCTGGATCGCGGCGGCCACGATCCGCTCCATCGTGAGGCCCCGCCGAGGACCGCGGGCCGGACGGCGCGCGTCCTTCCACAGCAGCTCCAGCACTCGCCGCTGCCCGTCGCCCTTTGCGGTCATGGTGAAACCCAGTATACCGTTCGGAGTTGTCCGAACGGTGTTCGATGTTTTGGGGGGATGACCGTGGACCGGGGGTTGGAGCGCGAGCGGCGCACGCTGACGGCGGCGACGTTGGCCAACGGGCCGACCGAGCTGATCGACTTCGTGCTGCCGCTGTGGGCGGGCGCGGCCATCGGGCTCAGCGCGACCGAGGTCGGGCTGCTGATGGCGGTGGAGATGGCGTTGTCGGTGGTCGTGCGGCCGCTGGCGGGCGTGCTGGCGGACCGGTGGGACCGACGGCACACCGCCGCCATCGGCGCGCTGCTCTACGCCGTGTCGGCGGCGGGGTACGCGGTGGCCCAGAGCGCGCCGCTCGCGTACGGCGCGGCGGCCGTGGGCGGTGCGGGTGGCGCTTTGCTGTGGGTCGCCGTGCGCGCGATCGTCAGCGAACGGCTCGCCGAGGACACGGCGGTGTTCCCGCGCCTGCTCTCGGCGCAGGAGACGGGGTCGTGGGTGGCGTTCGTGGTCGGGCTGACGCTCGTCGGCTCGTTCGGCTACGCCGGGCTGTTCTGGGCTTGCGCGGCGGCGTGCGTCGCGGCGGCGGGGTTCCTGCTGGCCGCGCCGCGGCGTTCGGAACGCGTCGGTGGGGGTGCGGCGGCGGGCGGGCTCGGCGCGGTGGGCAGGCGGCTGCGGCCGATGCTGTTCGCGGTCGTGATGACCATGGCGGCGGAGGCGGCCGTCGGGTTGCTGCTGCTCCTGCACCTGCAACGCGGGTTCGGCCTGGAGCTGCGCGAGGTGGCGTACGTGTTCCTGCCCGGCGCGATCGCGATGAGCGCCGCCGCCGAGTACCTGCACCGGTACGTGCTGCGGTTCGGCCGGCGGGTGGTGCTGACGGGCGCGTCGCTGGCCAGTGCCGCGTTCGCGGTCGGCCTGGCGTGGGCGCCGAACCCGTACGTGATCGCGGGGTTGTGGGTGCTCAGCGGGCTGGCGTGGGCGGCCGTGATGCCGGTGCAGCAGGCGGTGATCGCGGAGGCGGCCGACGGTCAGGTGGGCCGGGCCATGGGCGTGTACGAGGCCGCGTGCCTGGTGGGGGCGCTGATCGGCAGCGTGGCGGCGGGTGTGCTGTACGACGGGGCGCGCTGGTGGGTCGCGTGCGCGGTGGCCGCGGCGATGATCCTGGCGGGCGCGGTCGTCGTGCCGCGCACGGTGCGGCGGCTCGGCGTGCCCGACGTCCCGGTGGTCAAGGCCTGAGCGCGGGAGGAGTCCGGGAACGGCTGCCGTGAACGCGGACGGGCCGCCGGGTGCGTGTGCCCGGCGGCCCGTCGGCGAGCCGGCCGGGGTGCGTGTGCGGCCCCGGCGGCCCGGCCGGCGCTACTTCGGTGCCGGCAGCAGGTCGGCGGGCACCGGTTCGTCCTTCTCCAGCGCGCCGAACAGGCGCAGCGCGTTCTCCCGGTCCCACTGCACGACCGAGCCCGCGCCCGGCACCGTCGGCGTGCCGCCCACCGGCACGGTCACCGTGTCCACTCCCCCGCCCATGGCGAACGCCATGCCCGCGAGGTGGTGCAGGTGGTCGTCGGAGTTCACCGAGATCGAGTCCGTGCCCGCGAACAGCAGCGGGAACGCGCGGAACGGGTTGGCCAGCGTGCCGAAGCTCGTCGCCTTCTCGGTCAGCGCCGCGAGGAACTTGCGCTGGTTCTCCACCCGCTGCAGGTCGGCCGTGGCGAACGCCCGGGAGCGCACGAAGCCCAGCGCCTGCGCGCCGTCGAGCTCCTGGCAGCCCGGCTGGAGGTCCAAGCCCGCCAACGGGTCCCGCATCGGCTCCTCGATGCACATGTCCACGCCGCCGACCGCGTCGACGATGCCGGCGAAGCCGCCGAAGCCGATCTCCATGTAGTGGTCGACGTGGATGCCCGTCGCACCCTCCACGGTCTGCACGAGCAACGACGGACCGCCGAACGCGAACGCCGCGTTGATCTTGTTCTTGCCGTTGCCCGGAATGTCCACATAGGAGTCGCGAGGGACGCTCACCAAAGTGGACTTCCCGGAGCCGTCCGGGATGTGCAGCAACATGATGGTGTCCGTGCGCCGCCCACCCGCGTCACCGGTGGACAGGTCCTGCTTCTGCTCCTCGGTGAGGTCGTCCCGCGCGTCCGACCCGACGAGCAGCCAGTTCGTGCCCGGTGTGTCCGCGGGCCTGCCCTCGTAGTCGGCCAGCGCGTCGATCCGGCGCAACGACCCGTCGACGTAGAACCACAGCCCCACGCCGAACACCAGCAGCAGCACCAGGACGACCCCGATGATCCGGCCGATCCTCGGCTTGCGGCGGCGCTGCGCGGGGCGGGCGGCCTGCTGGTATGCCGGTTGCCCGTAGCCCTGCGGCCGGCCCTGGGGCCTGTGCTGCCGCGGTTGCCCGCCCTGTCGGTATCCGCCCTGCTGATACCCGCCCTGCTGGTATCCGGCGTTCATCAAGCGACCCCGTCCGTGTGTCGTCACTGCCCGCACCTAAAGACGCGGCGCGCGGCGAGAGGTTGCCCACCCTAGTGGGCGGGCGGCAGCACCAGCGCGGCCAGCAGGCGGTCCAGCTCGGCCTCCGGGTCGTCGGTGAGGCCGGTGTGCGCGGGCGAGGTCTGCACGATGGTGCTGCGCGGCGCGGTCAGCCAGCGGAACCGCTGACCGGCCGACGTGCGCGACACCGGGCCCGCCTTGGGCACGCCGTCGCACGACAAACCCAGGTGGTCCAGCGTGGCCCGCAGCACCTCCACGTCCAGGAACGGGTCCAACGCCAGCACCCGGCGCTCGTCCACGTGCACGCGCGCACCCAGGAAGTCCAGGTCCTTGCAGTAGACCAGCACGCCGACGTTGACGAACTCGCCGCGCTCCTGCCGCGGCACGGCGCGCAGCAGCGCGTACTCAAACACGTGCGGCACGGGCGGCCTCCAGTGCGTCGACCCAGGTCCGCGGCGCGGCCAGGCGGGCGGTGAAGAACGACTCGTACGCCCCGCGCACGGCCTGCGGTGTGCCGAACGCCTCGTCCTGCGCGAGCCACGCGTCGGGCACGAGCGCGAGCACCTCGCGCACGAGGTCGGGCGTGACGCGGGCGGTCAGCTCGGCGTCGACGGCGGCGAGGTCGCCCGCGAACGGCAGCATCAGGTGGTCGGCCGCGTCGAACCGGTAGGTGGCCGCCGGGAACTTCTCCGGCCGCCACGAGTGGTGGAAGTACAGCGAGGCGCCGTGGTCGATCAGCCACAGCTCCCGGTGCCACAGCAGCGTGTTCGGGTTGCGCCAGCTCCGGTCGACGTTGAGCGTGAGGGCGTCCAGCCACAACAGCCGGGCCGCGGTGTCCGCCGACGGTTCGCGCACCACCGGGTTGTAGTCGAACGAGCCGGGCAGGTAGTCCAACCCCAGGTTGAGCCCGCCGCTGGCCTTCAGCAGCTCCTGCACCTCCTGGTCCGGCTCGGCCCGGCCGAGTTCCGGGTCCAGCTCGACCAGGACGATCTCGGGCACCCGGAAGCCGAGGCGGCGGGCCAGCTCGCCGACCACGATCTCGGCCACCAGCGCCTTCACGCCCTGGCCCGCGCCGCGGAACTTGAGCACGTACATGCCGAGGTCGTCGGCTTCGACCAGGCCGGGCAGCGAACCGCCCTCCCGGAAGGGCGTGACGTAGCGGGTGGCCGCGACCTGGCGCAGCCCGTTCGTGGGGTTCACGGTGCCATCTTGCCGCTGCTCCGCAGACGGCGGCTCGGCCGCCCGGAAGTCAGCCGCTCGCGGCGGGTCAGCCGGCTCGCACGGACGCGGCGTCGGTCAGCGCCGGGAGGTAGCCGGACTCGTGGCCGGCGCGGTTCGGGTGGTAGGAGCGGTCGACGGGGACCAGGACCAGGCCGTTCAGCCACGGTTCGTCGGCGCACACGCCGTGGCCGTCGAACGGCTGCCGCACGTCGGCGTAGGTGAACCCGGCCGCGGCGGCCCGGTCGGCGGTCACCTCGGCCAGCGCGTCGGCCGCCCGGTTCACCGCCTCCCGCTTGCGGCCGCTCATCAGGCACCACGTCTCGAACGAGAACAGCCGCGGGTAGCCCAGCACCACGACCTCGACCTTCGCCCGGTCGCGCACCGCGCCGTACAGGGCGTCCAGCCGGCCCGGCAGCTCGTCCCGGATGAACCGCACGGCCACGTCCACCCGCTGCGCGCACTCGTCGTCGCCGTTGAGCGTGCACGTCGTCATCACGTCGCCGAACCCGGCGTCGTTGCCGCCCGCGGTGATGGTGACCAGCGTGGCGGACGGCGTGATCCGGTCCGCCTGACCGGCCACCTCACCCGTACGCGCGCCGGCGCACGCGGCGAACACCAGCGACGCGCCGTTGCGCCGCGCCCACAGCTCCGGGTAGGCGTGCGGGCTGCGCCGGCAGTCGTCGGACGCCTCGTCGCCCGCGCCGAGGCCCGCCGCGTAGGAGTCACCCAGCGCGACGAGCTCCGGCGCGACCGGTGCCGGGGCCAGGGACATCACCAGTGCGACCGCGAGCATCCTCATGCACCCGGCCTACCACTGTGGACGGTCCCACCGGCCGAAGTTAACCCGTCGGGTGCTACCTCGTCAGGGCGACGCAGACCGGGATCGGGGACGCCGTCGTGCCGGTCTGCCGCAGCTTCCCGGTCGACCGGTCCACGGCGAACGTGGTGATCGTGTCGGAGTTCTGGTTGGCCGCCAGCAGGAACCGGCCCGACGCGTCGAGCACGATGTGCCGCGGGAACTTCCCGCCCACCGGCGTGACCTCGACCAGCCGCAGCGACGCCCCGCCCCGCTCCACCGCGAACACCGCCACGCTGTCGTGGCCCCGGTTGGACAGGTAGAGGAACCGCCCGTCGTGCGACACCACGATCTCGGCCGGGTAGTTACGCGGGCCGGTGGGCACGTCGGCGGGCAGCGTGCCGACCTTCTGGCCGGGCGTGAGCACCCCCCGGTCGTAAGCGGCCACCACGATCGTGGAGTCCAGCTCGTTGGCGATGTAGGCGTGCTTGCCCGACGGGTGGAACGCCAGGTGCCGCGGACCCGCGCCGGGGTGCACGCGCGCGGTGCCGGCCGGGGTCAGCTTGCCCTCGTCGCTGAGCCGGTAGCTGTGAACCGAGTCGGTGCCCAGGTCGACCGCCAGCACGAACGCGCCGGTCGGGTCGGGCAGCACCTGGTGCGCGTGCGGCCCCTCCTGCCGGTCCGGGTCCGGTCCCGCGCCGGAGTGCACGACCAGGTCGGTGCGCTCGCCCAACCCGCCCTCGCGCAGCACCGGGTGCACGGACACGCTGCCCGAGCTGTAGTTGGCCGAGAGCAGGAAGCCCCGGTGCAGCGCCAGGTGGCACGGGTCCGCGCCGCCGGTGCTCCGGCTGCCGACCACCTTCGGCACGCCGTCGGCGCCGACCGCCAGCGCGGTCACCTCGCCGTCGGACTTCTCGTTGACCGCGTACACCCAGCGCCCCGCGTCGATCACGAACGACGGGTTCGGCACGTCCGGCACCACGCCGGTGACGCGCAGCCGGCCCGTCGCCGGGTCGTACGCGCCGAGGCCGAGGCCCGTGCCGCCGCCCGCCCAGGACGTGTAGGTGCCCAGGTAGGCGCGGACCTCCTTCCGCCCGCGGCCCACCTCGGCCTCGTCCGCTCGCGCGACACCCTCGGTCATCAGCAACCCCGTTCCCACGCCAACGGCCCCCAGGAACCGCCGCCTGTCGACAACCACACCGAACCTCCGCTCGACCGCCCGCGGCGGCTCCCACACTGGCCTGGACCACTGTGAACATGCAAGAGGCGCAATGAAGATTGCACTCAGCGCAACGGGTCGGCGTCCCGGAGCCGTGCCAACTCGACCGCCGGATCGTACGAGGGTTCGGGGTACGTGGGCGCGAGGCCGCGCAGCACCTCCAGCAGCAGCCGGGCCACGACCCAGTTGCGGTACCACTTGCGGTCCGACGGCACGGCGTACCAGGGCGCGACCGGCGTCGAGCACTTGACCAGCGCGTCGGAGTAGGCGAGCTGGTAGCGGGAGAACTTGGCCCGCACCTCCAGGTCACCCGGGTTGTACTTCCAGCGCTTGAGCGGGTTCTCCAGCCGGGCGATGAGCCGTTCGCGCTGCCGCTCCGGCGAGATGTGCAGGAAGCACTTCACCGTGGTCACGCCCTGGTCGGCCAGCTCCGCCTCGAACGCGTTGATCTGCCGGTACCGGCGCCGCCACTCGGTCGACGGCACCAGGTTGTCCACCCGGGCGACCAGCACGTCCTCGTAGTGCGAGCGGTCGAACACGCCGATGTAGCCCGGTTGCGGCACCTGGCGGCGGATCCGCCACAGGAAGTCGTGCCGCAGCTCGGCGCGGGTCGGCTTCTTGAACGACGCGATGTGCAGGCCCTGCGGGTTGACCAGGCCGGCGACGTGCCGGATCGTGCCGCCCTTGCCGGAGGTGTCCAGGCCCTGCAGCACCAGCAGCACCCGCCGGTGCCCGCCGGCGGTGCCCTCGGCGTACAGCGCTTCCTGGAGGGCGTCCAGCTCCCGGCCCATCACCGCCATGTCGGCGGCGGCCGCGGTCTTGGACTTCGGCCCGACCGGCGTCGAGGCCGGGTCGACCTCGGCGAGGTCGAAGCCCTCCGGTTCCACCCGGAAGGCGTCGGAAATCGACTGGACCTGCGGGGACTTGGTGGCCATCGTCGGAGGGTAACCCGCCGATCTTGGCCGTGCCGACTGCGCAACAGATCGCCGCGAAACGGTTCGATTGCGCAACGAACATGATGGACACGCAACGCCTGACGGATGAAATCGCTGGCGCGGGCCCCTTACTGTGGTGACATGACCGCCATGGCCGCAGCCCTGAGCTCCCCGCACTTCATCGCGCTCGACGAGGAATGGAGCGCGCACAACTACCACCCGCTGCCGGTCGTGATCTCGCACGGCGAGGGCGCGTGGGTCACCGACGTCGAAGGACGCCGCTACCTGGACTTCCTGTCCGGCTACTCGTCGCTGAACTTCGGCCACCGCCACCCGGACCTCGTCGCCGCCGCGGTCGAGCAGCTCGGCCGCGTCACGCTCACCAGCCGCGCGTTCCACCACGACCAGTTCGGCCTGTTCTGCCGCGAGCTGGCCGAGCTGACCGGCACCGAGATGGTGCTCGCGATGAACTCCGGCGCCGAGGCCGTCGAGTCGGCCATCAAGATCGCCCGCAAGTGGGCCTACCGGGTGAAGGGCGTGCCGGACGGCGCCGCCGAGATCGTGGTCGCCGGGTCCAACTTCCACGGCCGCACCACCACGATCGTCTCGTTCTCCACCGACGAGACCGCGCGCAGCGACTTCGGGCCGTTCACGCCGGGGTTCAAGGTCGTCGAGTACGGGTCGCCGGACGCGGTGCGCGAGGCGATCACCGAGCGGACGGCCGCGGTGCTGCTGGAGCCGATCCAGGGCGAGGCGGGCGTGGTCGTGCCGCCCGCGGGCTACCTGGCGGCTGTGCGGGCGCTGTGCGACGAGCACGGCGTGCTGCTGATCGCCGACGAGATCCAGTCCGGCCTGGGCCGCACGGGCGACCTGCTGGCGCTGGACCACGAGGGCGTGCGCGCCGACCTCTACACGTTGGGCAAGGCGCTGGGCGGCGGCATCATGCCGGTCTCGGCGGTGGTCGGCAGCCGCGCCGTGCTGGGCGTGCTGCGGCCCGGCGAGCACGGGTCGACGTTCGGCGGCAACCCGCTGGCGTGCGCGGTCGGCCGGGCCGTGGTGCGGTTGCTGGCGACCGGCGAGTTCCAGCAGCGGTCCCGCGAGCTGGGCGCGCACCTGCACGCGCGGCTGGGCGAGCTGGTCGGGCGCGGCGTGGCCGAGGTGCGCGGGCGCGGGCTGTGGGCCGGGGTGGAGATCGCACCCGGCGGGCCGCGCGGCCGGGCGGCGTCGGAGGCGCTGGCCGGGCTCGGCGTGCTGTGCAAGGAGACCCAGGACACCACCCTGCGGGTCGCTCCCCCGCTCGTGATCACGCGGGAGGAGCTGGACCGCGGTGTCGACGCGATCGGCGAGGTTTTGACCATTCCGTCCCGTTGAGTCCGATTCCACACCGGACGGACCGAGCACAGAGCGTCATCGCAGGTCACAGACGTGTGGCGGCGCACGTATCCGGCCGGTCCGTGACGCATCCTTACCCGCATGGGTGAAGGCAAGCGGGCCCGGGCGGCCGTCGCGCTGGGACAGTGGGTGGAACCGGAGGAGGTCCTGGCGCGCGGCCGCGAGCTGCGGGCGGCGGTGAGGCACGAGGCGCACCGCGAGGTGCTGCTCTCGCCCGACCGGCCGGACGTGGTCGAGTACGTCGACGCGTCCAACGAGGGCCGCCTGCCGCACCTCGTGCCGCTGCGGGTCGGCCGGATGCTCGCCTCGCCGTTCGCGTTCTTCCGGGGCAGCGCCGGTCTGATGGCGGGCGACCTGGCCGTGGGCGCGCGCAGCGGGCTGGACGCGCAGCTGTGCGGTGACGCGCACGCGGCCAACTTCGGCCTGTACGGCACGCCCGAGGGCCGGATCGTGATGGACATCAACGACTTCGACGAGACGCTGCCCGGACCGTGGGAGTGGGACCTGAAGCGGCTGGCGACGTCGCTGGTGCTCGCGGGCCGGGAGGGCGGCGTCTCGGAGAAGGGCTGCCGTGACGCGGCGTCCGACGCGGTGCGCGCCTACCGCGGTGCGGCGCGGCACCTGGCCGAGATCCCGTTCATGGAGTCGTGGAACGCCTTGGGCGACGAGTCGGCGTTGTCCCGGACCAAGGCCGACGACCTGATGGGCGCGTTCACCAAGGCCGCGTCCAAGGCGCGCAAGAACACCAGTGCCCGGGTGGCGGCGAAGTGGACGCGGCGCGAGGGCGAGCACATCCGGTTCGTCGAGGACCCGCCCGTGCTGTCCCGCATCACGCCCGGAGCCGCGCGGTCCGTCGTGGACGCCCTTCCGTCCTATGTGGACACGTTGCGCGAGTCGCGGTACAACCTGATCATGCGCTACAGCGTGTCGGACGTGGCGTTCCGCGTGGTCGGCACCGGCAGCGTGGGCTGGCGCAACTACCTGGTCCTGTTGCACGGCAACGGTGACGAGGCACTGGTGCTCCAGGTGAAGGAGGCGCGACCGTCGGCGCTGGCGCCGTTCCTCGGCGCGTCGCCGGTCAAGCACGAGGGCAAGCGGATCGTGCACGGCGCGCGGCTCGTGCAGGCCGAGACCGACATCCTGCTGGGCTGGACCACGATCGACGGCCGCGACTACATCGTGCGGCAGTTCCGCAACCGCAAGGGCGAGATCGACGCGACCACGCTGAAGCGGGACGGCCTGGACGACTACGGCCGGCTCGCGGGCGCGCTGCTGGCCCGCGCGCACAGCCGGTCGGTCGACCCGCGGTTGCTGGCCGGGTACTGCGCGGACGGCGAGGAGCTGGACTCCGCGATCGCCCGCTACGCGCTGGACTACGCCGACCGGACGTGCGCCGACCACGAGGTGCTGGTCGCGGCGGTCAGGTCCGGCCGGTTGCCCGCCGACCGCGAATGACCCGGCGGGCCACCGGGAACGGCACGACCACGGGTGCCGGGCGTCCGCGGCACGCGTCCACCTCGTCCACCTCGTCCACCGGAGGTTTCCCCTCCGCGGACGTCTCCCTGGAGTGCCCCCGCAGTCCCGTGCCACTAAGTTCGCTGGGGTGGAGTGGATCGGGGTCATCAGGCACGGCGAGAGCAACGGCAACGTGGCGCGCGAAGCCGCCGAGTCGGCCGGGGACGACGTCATCGACATCGCCGAGCGGGACGCGGACGTGCGGCTGTCCCCCGCCGGTGAGCAGCAGGGCCGGGCGCTGGGGAGGTGGTTCGCCTCGATGCCGCACGAGCAGTGGCCGGACCTGGTCGTGGCGTCGCCGTACCGGCGGGCCCTCGACACCGCCGCCCTGGCGCTGCGGGGGCACCCCCGGATGCTGGTCGACGAACGGCTGCGCGACCGCGAACTGGGCGTGCTCGACCTGCTGACCACGCACGGCGTGGCGAACCGGTACCCGGACGAGGTGGTGCGCAAGCGCCGGCTCGGCAAGTTCTACTACCGGCCGCCGGGCGGCGAGTCGTGGGCCGACGTCCTGCTGCGGCTGCGGTCGCTGCTGCGCGACCTCGACGGGCAGCGGGTGCTGCTGTTCGCCCACGAGATCACACCGTTCCTGCTGCGCTACCTGCTGGAGGGCCTGCCCGAGCGCGACATGCTGGCCTACGCGCACCACTCGACCGTGCCCAACGGCTCGCTGACGTCGTGGCGGCGCGAGGACGGCGCGTGGTCCTTGGAGCGGGAGTTCGAGAGCGACCACCTGATCGAGCACGGCGCCGAACCCACGGAGACCGAAGATGCCACCACGCGCTCAGCCTGAGCCCATCACGTCGGCCCTGTTGCGGGAGTGGCCGCGAGGACGCGAGGACGGCGGCACCGTGCTGGTCGTGGGCGGCTCGCGGCGCGTGCCGGGCGCGGTGCTGCTCAGCGGGATCGCGGCGTTGCGCACCGGCGCGGTGACGTTGCAGCTGGCCGTGGCGGACCGGCATGCCTCCGGCCTCGGCTTGGCGGTGCCCGAGGCACTGGTGGTGGGCCTGCCGGAGACGGAGTCGGGCGCGGTGTCGCGCGCGGCGGCGGACGAGCTGGGTGACCTCGTGGCGGACGCCTCGGCGGTGGTCATCGGGCCCGGCCTGGTCGACCCGGACGAGACGGCCGCCCTGCTGGAGCGGTTGCTGCCCGCGACGCGGGGGCCCGTGGTGCTCGACGCGTTCGCGCTGGGCGCGCTGGGCCTGCACCCGTCGCTGGGCGACCCGGTGCGCGGTCGGGTGGTGCTCACGCCGAACGTGGTGGAGGGCGGGTACCTGCTGGGGTCGGAGGTCGAGGACCACGTGGAGGCCGCCGTGGCGATAGCCGGGAAGTACGACGCGGTGGTGAACCTGATGGGCGTGGTCGCCGCGCCGGACGGCCGGGTCTGGCAGGACGGCACCGGGCACGTCGGGCTGTCCACCTCGGGCAGCGGCGACGTGCTGGCCGGGCTGGTCGGCGGGATGCTGGCCCGCGAGTCCGACCCGGCGCTCGCCACCTGCTGGGCCGGGCACGTGCACGCGATGGCCGGACAGCGGCTGGTGCCGCGCACCGGGCTGACCGGGATGCTGGCCCGCGAGCTGCTGGACGAGGTGCCGCGCGTGCTGGTGGAACTGCGGTCGCGCTAGGCGCGGAACGTCCGCACGACCAGGTGCGTGGTGGCCGCGACCACGAGCGCGCCCGTGACCACGTGCGCCGCCACCAGCGGCACCGGCAGCGCCAACGCCTCCTGCACCGACCCGATCACGCCCTGCGCCGACGACACCGCCAACGCGCCCACGGCCGCGGGGGTGCGCAGCACGACCGCCGCGCCGAGCTGGAGCCCGACCAGCACCACCACGGCCAGCACGTGGAACGACGTCACCTCGGCGGGGTCGAGGCCGAACCGGTGCGCGTTCTCGTCACCGGCGTGCGGACCGCTGCCGGTGACCAGCGCGCCCAGCACCAGCACCGCGGTGAGCGCCACCGGCATCGCCGCCATCCCGGCCCGGAGCCGGGGGTCCGCCGGCGCGCGCACCGCGGCGTCCGGCCGGCCGAGCAGGTCGACCAGCACCACGAGCGCCGCCACCAGCACCATGCTGGCCAGGAAGTGGACCGCGACGATCTCCGGGGCGAGCGCGTAGCGCACGCTGAGCCCGCCGATCAGGCCTTGGAGCCCCACCCCGACCAGGATGCCGACCGCCAGCGGCAGCGCCTTCGGCGGGCGTGCCCGGTGCCGGGCCACCGCGACCACCAGGACGACCGTGATCAGGCCGACGACGATGCCGAGCACCCGGTTGCCGAACTCGACCACCCCGTGCACGCCCATCTCCGGCGTGGTGACGAACGAGTCGTCGGTGCACTTCGGCCAGGTCGGGCACCCCAGGCCCGAGCCGGTCAGCCGCACGAGGGCGCCGGTGAGCACGATCAGCACGTTGGCCACCAGCGCCGCCACGGCCGCCGCGTGCGCGGACCGCCGGACGGGGACCCGCAGAGCGTTCACGTCCAGCACACTAGAGCGGATCACCTCGCCCGCTTCACCCGCGTCTCGTCCCACACCGGCTCGTCGACCTCCACCACCTCGCCGTCGGACCGGAACAGCAGGAACCGGTCGAAGCCGCGGGCGAACCAGCGGTCGTGGGTGACGGCGACGACGGTGCCGGTGAAGCCCTCCAGCGCGTCCTGCAACGCCTCGGCCGAGTTCAGGTCGAGGTTGTCGGTCGGCTCGTCCAGCAGCAGCAACGTCGCGCCGGACAGCTCCAGCAGCAGCACCTGGAACCGCGCCTGCTGGCCGCCGGACAGCGTCTCGAACCGCTGGTCGCCCTGCTTGCCCAGGCCGTAGCGGCTCAGCACGGCCATCGCCGCGCCCCGGTCCAGCCCCTTGCGGCCGTCCTCGCCGTGCCACAGCACGTCGACCAGCGTGCGGCCGATCCACTCCGGGTGCTGGTGGGTCTGCGCGAACAGGCCCGGCACCACGCGCGCGCCCAGCCGGCACACCCCCGTGTGCGCGACGTCGCCGCCGCCGAGCAGCCGCAGGAAGTGGCTCTTGCCCGAGCCGTTCGAGCCCAGCACCGCCACCCGGTCGGAGAAGAAGACCTCCACGCTGAACGGCTTCATCAGCCCGGTCAGCTCCAGGTCCTCGCACGTGATGGCCCGCACGCCGGTGCGGCCGCCGCGCAGCCGCGGCACCACCTTCTCGTCCGTCGGCAGCTCCGGCGGCGGGCCCGCCTCCTCGAACCGCTCCAGCTTCGCCCGCATGACCCGGTACTTCGCCGCCATCACCTCGCTGATCCGGGCCTGGATCTGGAGCGTGCGCACCAGCTCCTTGAGGTGGTCGTGCTCCTCGTTCCAGCGGCGGTGCTGCTCGGCCAGGCGTTCGATCCGGGACGCGCGGGCGGCGTGCCAGGTGCCGAACGACCCGGCGTGCGTCCACGCCGAGTGCGCCTCCACGGTGACCACGTGCGTCGCGGCCACGTCGAGCAGCTCCCGGTCGTGGCTGACCAGCAGCACGGCCTTGCCGGTCTCGCGCAGCCGCTCCTCCAGCCAGCGCTTGCCCGGCACGTCGAGGTAGTTGTCCGGCTCGTCGAGCAGCAGCACCTGCTCCGGCCCGCGCAGCAGCGCTTCGAGCACCAGCCGCTTCTGCTCGCCGCCGGACAGCGTGCGGACCTCGCGGAACCGGGCCCGGTCGAACGGCACGCCCAGCGCCGCGACCGTGACGGTGTCCCACAGCACCTCGGCGTCGTAGCCACCGACCTCGCCCCACGCGGTGATGGCGTCGGCGTAGCGCATCTGGGTCGGCTCGTCGTCGGTCTCCATGAGCTGGAGCTCGACCTCGTCCAGCGCCCGGGCGGCGGCCCGCAGCGGCGCCGGTGACGCGGCCAGCAGCAGGTCGCGCACGGTGCTGGAGTCCCGCACCGAGCCGACGAACTGCGGCATCACGCCCAGGCCGCCCTGCACGCGGACGCTGCCCGCCGTGGGCGTCAGCTCGTCGGACAGGATCCGCAGCAGCGTCGTCTTGCCCACGCCGTTCGCGCCGACCAGGGCGACCACGCTGTTCGTGCCGACCTTGAACGACACGTCGCGGAACAGCTCGCGGCCGTCGGGCAGGCGGAAGGCGAGGCCGTTCGCGTCCAGGAATCCCACCCGCGCATGGTCGGCCATAGCCGCTGCCTATGGCCAGCGGATTTGGCGGTATCTGCGAAGTGTGACGCGACTCCCTTCAACACGAGCGGTGGACCGGGGAGGACGTCGGGATGGGTGCGGTCGACACGGTGCGGCTGGTCGCGGCGCAGCTGGGGGTGCTGGCCACGCTGGGCGCGTTGCCGTGCGCCGGGGACGGCGTGCCGGTCGGCGAGCCGGAGCCGGTGCGGTGCGAGAACGGCGAGGTGGTGCTGTGGCGCCACCAGGTGGGCCGCGGGTACGTGGACGTGGCGGCCCGGCCGTGCTGGGGCGCGCCGCTGGTGGCGTTCGTGCCGGAGGGGCGCGTGACGCCGGCGGTGGTGCGGCGGCCGTGGCCGGTCGGCGACCCGCGCGAGGACGCGGCCGAGCGGTACCGGCAGCGGGTGCACGACCTCACCCACCTGGCTCAGGTGGTGGGGCTGGACGAGCCGGTGGTGCGGCGGTTCGACCGGGCGCTGGTCGAGGAGGTGCTGCGGCCCAAGGTGGACACGCGGACGCTGCCGCCGTGCGTGCGGCCGCCGCTCCAGGAGACCGACGAGTGGGCGCTGGCCGCGTGCGTGCAGGTGCTGCTGGACTTCTACCGCTACCGCTACGACCAGGAGCGGCTGGCGTCGGAGCTGGGGCTGGGCACCGAGGAGGCGCCGGTGCGCGGCACGTGGCGCGACGTGGCGCCCGCGGTGCGGGGGCTGACCGGTGCGGCGCTGTCGGTGGCGGTGTCGACGGCGCCGACGTTCACCGAGTACCTGACCGAGGTGCGGGAGGAACGGCCGTCCATCAGCTTCGTACCCGGTCACGCGAGGCTGGTCACCGGGTACACGCGGATGAGCTCGCTGCGGCTGATGGGCGCGGGTTTCGCCGGGCTGCTCGTGCAGGACCCCGCGGAAGGGGCGGCACGGTGGGAGAACTACGACGCGATGGCGTGCGTGGGCAGCTGCACGGCCAGGGTGAACCTGGTGCCGTAGCGGTCCGCGCTCACCGCCACGTGTAGCCGCGCATCAGCAGCAGCAACGCGCCGAAACCCAGCGAAGCCAGCGCCGGGCCGAACGCGCCGAGGAACAGCAGCAGCACGCCCAGGCCGGCGAACGTGGCCACGAGGGCGTAGCTGAGCACCGGGTGCCGGGCTCTCCCGGCGACGAGCGCCGAGGCCAGGCCCGGCTCCTCGTCCGCGAGCATGCTCTCGATCTCACTGAGGGTGCGGCGTTCCGCTTCGCTCATCACGGCCGGTGGATACCCGGCGCCCCACCCGCAAAACCCCTCCGATCGGGGGTCTGAGCAGGCAAGATCAGCGGGAGAGGGCGACCAGTCGGGATACCGCCCGCAGGTACTTCTTGCGGTAGCCGCCGCGCAGCATTTCCGCGGTGAAGAGCTCCGAGAGCGGCTCGCCGGACACCGCCACCGGGATGTCCCGGTCGTAGAGCCGGTCGCCCAGCGCGACCAGCCGCAGCGCGACCGCCTGGTCGGGCGCGGGCCGCACGTGGCGCAGGTGCACCGCGGCGACCCCGTCGACCAGCCTGCCGTAGCTCGACGGGTGGATGCGGGCCAGCGCGTCGCACAGGTCGGCGAAGTCGTCCAACGTGCACCCGGGCGTGCTGTGCGCCTTGGCCACCAGGTCCTCGTCGGCCATCGGCGGCGGGGCGTCGGGCAGGCCGCGGTGGCGGTAGTCGGGGCCGTCGACCCGGACCACGGTGAACCTCGCCGACATCGACTGGATCTCGCGCAGGAAGTCCGCGGCGGCGAACCGGCCCTCCCCCAGCTTGTCCGGCAGCGTGTTGGAGGTGGCCGCGACCGACACCCCCGCCGCGGTCAGCTCCTTGATCAGGCGGGTGACCAGCATCGTGTCACCCGGGTCGTCCAGCTCGAACTCGTCGATCGCGAGCAGCTTGTGGGTCGACAGGCGGCGCACGGTCTCGCCGAACCCCAGGGCGCCGACCAGGTTGGTCAGCTCCACGAACGTGCCGTAGGACTTGGGACCGGGCACCGCGTGCCACACCGACGCCAGCAGGTGGGTCTTGCCGACGCCGAACCCGCCGTCGAGGTAGAGGCCGGGCTTCCCGTCGTCACCGCCCGACCGCTTGAACAGCCGGCCGAGCACGCCCCGGCCGCCGCCCTCGGACACGCGTTCGGCGAACTCCCGGCACGCCCGGACGGCCGCGGCCTGGCTCGGCTCGTCCGGGTTGGGCAGGTAGGTGTCGAAGCGGACCGCGTCGAAGCGCGGCGGCGGCACCATCGCGCCCACCAGCTCGTCCGCGTCGACGTGCGGGGTTCGGTCGGACAGGCGCGGCGGGGCGGACATGCCCGGATCGTAACGGCGTGCTGGGATGTGGCGGTGCGGATGTTGTGGCCACCACGTGACGGCGAGATCACCGACGACGAGCTGGAACGGCTCTACGACTACCCCGACGGGCTCGACCGGCCGTGGGTTCAGGTCAACTTCGTGTCCAGCGTGGACGGTGCGGTGTCGGTGGCGGGGCGGTCGCAGGCGCTGGGCAACGACGCCGACCGCAAGGTGTTCGCGCTCGGCCGCGACCTGTGCGACGTGGTGCTGGTCGGCGCGGGCACGGCCCTGGTCGAGGGCTACCACGGGGTCAAGGCGGGCGAGGTGCGCGCGTCGCGGCGGGCCAGGCTCGGTCTCGCGCCCGTGCCGCCGATCGCCGTGGTGACCGGGCGGTGCTCGATCCCGCCCACGTCCACGCTGCTGACCAGCACGTCCGTGCCGCCGATCATCCTGACCACCCGGGCCGCGCCCCGGGAGCGGAGGGACGCGCTGGCGGCGGCGGGCGCCGACGTGGTCGTGGCCGGCGAGGAGGCCGTGGCCATGGACCTGGTGCTGGCCGCGTTGGACGAGCGCGGGCTGCGCCGGGTCGACTGCGAGGGCGGGCCGCACGTGTTCGGCGCGTTGATCGACGCGGACCTGGTGGACGTGCTGTGCGTGACGTTCTCCCCGCTGCTGGCGGGCGGTGACGCCGGTCGCATCGCGGTCGGTCCGCTGCCGCCGGCGCCCAGGTCGCTGGCCCTGGACTCGGTGCTGCACCACGACAGCGCCCTCCTCCTGCGGTACCGGAAGGTGACGCCTGATCCGGTGACGTCGGACGCGACCGGGCCCTGATCGGCGATACCGTCCGCATCCGAACGGGCACGCTCCGATTCGGAAGGGATCCGCCGTGGCTCAGAGCACCGCCGTCAAGCCGGACACCGGCACCCCGCGTTCGGCCGACGACACCGAGCAGGGCAGGACCACGATCGCGTCGTCGGTCGTGCAGAAGGTCGCGGGCATCGCGGCCCGGGAGATCTCCGGCGTGCACGCCGTCGGCGGCGGTGTGTCGCGCGCGTTCGGCGCCCTGCGCGAGCGGATCCCCGGCGCGGGCACCGCGAGCACCGCGGGCGTGGCCGTCGAGGTGGGCGAGAAGCAGGCCGCGGTCGACCTGGACATCATCGTCGAGTACGGCGCGAGCATCGTCGACCTGGCGAAGGCCGTGCGGCGCAACGTGATCGGCCAGGTCGAGCGGATGACCGGGCTGGAGGTCATCGAGGTCAACATCGCGGTCAACGACATCCACCTGCCCGAGGACGACGACGAGTCCGAGTCGGGCACGGGGTCGCGGGTCGAGTGACGGCCGTGGCGACGGACGTGTCGGAGGACGTCGAGGCGGCGCTGCTCGCCCACCCGGACGTGGCCCGCCTGGACGGCGCGGTCGCCTCCTACCTGCCGGGGCGGCGGGTGGACGGCGTCCGGGTCGGCGACCGGGTCGAGGTGGCGGTGGTGCTTCGCCCGGGCCGCCCCGTCGGCGAGGTGGCGGCGGAGTTGCGGGCCGCGGTGACGCGGGTGGCGGGTCGGGCGCCGGTCGACGTCCTGGTGGCCGACCTGGAGGAGGAGGGCGCATGACCGCGACGCAGACCGGGCTGCTCGCCGGGCTGGTGCTGGGCCTGGCCGCGACCGGCGGGTTCACCGCGTTCCTCGTGACGCTGGCCGTCGGCGTGATCGGGCTGGTCGTGGGCCGGGTCCTGGACGGGCAGCTCGACCTGGGCGACCTGCTGGGCCGGGGCCGCGACAAGTGACCGGCCCGGACGACCGCCGAGGTTCGCTCGAGATTCACCGGACCGTGGTGCGGAAGGTGGTCGCGCACGCCGTCCGGCTCGTGCCCGGCGCGGAGCCGAGCGCGACGGTGAAGGTCGGCGAGGACGGCGCCGACCTGGAGCTCGCGCTGAAGCTGGCGCTGCGCTACCCCGCGCCCGTGCGCGCCACCGCCGCGGACGTCCGGCGGCGCGTCACCGAGGAGGTCGAGCGGATCACCGGCTACCGGGTCCGGTCGGTCGCCGTCACGGTGTCCGCGCTGCGCGCCGAGACCCGGCCGCGGGTGGTGTAGATGAGGGTTGT
This sequence comes from Saccharothrix saharensis, assembly GCF_006716745.1. Classification (NCBI taxonomy): domain Bacteria; kingdom Bacillati; phylum Actinomycetota; class Actinomycetes; order Pseudonocardiales; family Pseudonocardiaceae; genus Saccharothrix; species Saccharothrix saharensis. The sequence continues at coordinate 2,884,986 of NZ_VFPP01000001.1, forward strand.
GCTGCGGGTGTTGTCGCCGGTGCTCGGGGTGGCGTTGGCCGCCGCGGGCGCGGTGCTCCTGGTCCTGGTGGCCCGGCACTGGGCCGGGCAGGACCTGCCGCTGCGCGTGGACTGGTCCTGGGTGGACCGGCCGGTGCTCGTCCTCGGCGCGTGCCTGGCCGTCGGCGGGCTGGTCCTGCTGGTGGTGGCGTCACGGGCGGGTGCGCGGCAGGTGGCGTTGGACGACCCGGCCGACGGTGTCCGCGTGGCGACCACGCCGGCGTCGCTGGCCCGCGTGGTCGGGCACCGGGTGCGGGCGGAGGACGGTGTGGTGGACGCGTCGGTGACCGCGTCGCGGCGCAAGGTGCGGGTGCGGGCGACCAGCCGGCTGCACGACGAGGCGTCGTTGCGGCCCCGGCTGCTGGAGGTGGCGCGGGCGGCCGTGGCGGAGCTGCCGATGCCCGTGCGGCCGAAGGTGTCGGTCGTCGTGATGTCGCCGAAGGACCGCCGGTGAACCGCTCGAACCGCACCGAACGGGTGATGGCGTTCGTGGTCGGCGCGCTCGCGCTCCTGGTCGGCTGCGCCGCCGTCGGGCTGCACCGCTTCGCCGTGGACCGGCCCGTGCTGGACCCGGTCGTGCTCGACTGGGCCCGCGGGCACGTGGTGGCGGTCCGGGTCGGGCTGGGCGTGCTCGGCGTGCTGGCCGTGGTCCTCGGGCTGCGGTGGGCGTGGTGCGCGATCCGCCCCGAACGGCGGCCCGACGTGCTGCTGGACGACGTCGTCGTCACCGCCAAGGCGCTCGCGGCGGCGGTGCGGGCCGACGCCGAGCAGGTCGACGGCGTGGCCGGGGCGAAGGTGTCGGTGGTGGGCACGCCCGCGCTGCGGCTGCGGCTGACCCTGCGGCACGGCACGGACGTCACCCGCGTGTGGCGGGAGCTGGACGACCGGGTGCTGTCGCGGGCACGCGCCGCGCTGGACGTCGAGGTGCTGCCGACCGCGGTGCGGCTCGATCTGGCCAAGAGGCCGCGCCAACGCGTGCGCTAGGCCGGTTCACCAGGCAGGATGGCCGGGTGGCGCTCCCGTTGACCCCTCCCGTGCAGCCGATGCTGGCCACCGCGGTGGACAAGATCCCGACCGGCGCGGACCTCGTGTTCGAACCCAAGTGGGACGGCTACCGCTGCCTGGTGTTCCGCGACGGCGACGAGCTGTTCCTCCAGTCCCGCAGCGGCAAGCCGCTCAACCGGTACTTCCCCGAGGCGGAGGCCGCGCTCAAGCGCACCCTGCCGCCCCGGGTCGTGGTGGACGGCGAGCTGGTGGTGGCCAAGGACGACAAGCTGGACTTCGACGCGCTGTCCGAGCGCATCCACCCTGCGGAGAGCCGCGTGCGGCTGCTGGCGGAGCAGACGCCCGCGAGCTTCGTGGCGTTCGACGTGCTGGCGGTGGGCGACGAGGTGCTGCTGGAACGGCCGTGCAGCGAGCGCCGGTCGACGTTGGAGGGCCTGATCACGCCCGGCGACGGCCTCTACCTCACGCCCGCGACCACCGACGGCGATCTGGCCGCGCAGTGGTTCGAGCTGTTCGAGGGCGCGGGCCTGGACGGCGTGATCGGCAAGCCCGCCGGGGGCGCGTACACCCCCGGCAAGCGGTCCATGGTCAAGGTCAAGCACACCCGCACCGCCGAGTGCGTGGTGGCCGGGCTGCGCTGGCACAAGGACACCGAACCGGGCACGGCGGTCGGCTCGCTGCTGCTCGGCCTGCACGACGACGCGGGCGTCCTGCACCACGTCGGCGTGGTGGGTTCGTTCAAGGCGGCCGAGCGGCGGGCGCTGGCCGCGGAGTTCCAGGCGCTGATCACCGACGACGACCACCCGTGGCTGGTGGAGCCGGACGGCCGCCGGCTGCCCGGCGAGATCAACCGGTGGCGCGGCAAGCACGCCGACTGGGTGCCGTTGCGGCCCGAGCGCGTGCTGGAGATCGCCTACTCGCAGACCGAGGGCGCGGCGCCCGCCCGGCTGCGGCACAACGGCCAGTTCCGCCGGTGGCGGCCCGACCGCGACCCGGCGTCGTGCCGCTACGACCAGCTCGACCAACCCGCGCGCTACGACGTGGAATCGGTGCTGCGCGGCGAAGTTCGCCCCGCGTGACCGCTCGGGTGAGTACCGTCATGGCCTGTGGCTGATGTGGACGCGCTCATCCGGGAACTGGACGACCGGATGCAACACGACTGCCGGCGGTTGTCGCTGTGGCGGGTCGTGCACCGCACGACGGGGCTGTGCTACACCGTCGTGCTGATCCTGGTGCCCGCCGTGCTCGCGGTCGGTTTCACCTCGTCGGAGACGGCGCTGGGCAAGGTGCTGCTGCTCACCGCGGCCGTGGTGGGCGGGCTGAACGTGACGTTCAAGCCCTACCTGCACAGCATGAAGCGGCGCGGCGACGTGAACACCATGCGGCGGCTGCGCGACGAGTTCCGCGCCGACGTGGCAGCCGCGGCGGACGGCGAGGCGCTGGACGTCTACCGCAAGTACGCGGCGACCTACGCGACGGTCTTCGAGCAGCGGGGCGGCGAGCTCGTCGACGGTCGGCTCGGCGTCGAGGAACCGAAGCCCGAGCCGGCCACCACCGCTCACCCCTGAGCGGCGCGGACCTGGGCCACGAACTCGACCACGCCCTGACGTGCGACTTCACGTCCGATGACGTCGAGCGGCAGGTCGTCGAGCCGCTTGAACCGCACGCAGCTCTTGCCCATGTCGAGCTTGCGGCCGGTGGCCTCGAACTCGGCCCGGAACTCCTGCTCGCGCTCGCCGTGGACGCCCATCAGGTACAGCGAGACGTAGTTCTTCTGCGACGCGAGCGACACGTACCCGAGCGGCTGCCCGTTGTAGGTCTTGCCGGACACCTCCAGCGGCACGGAGTAGGTGATCATCCCCCACCGCATGCCCTCGACGTAGCCCTCCGGCAGGTGGTCGAGGACCACCCGCCGCACGGCCGCCACCGTCGCCCGCCGGTCCTCGGGCAGCTCGGCGAGGTACTCCTCGACCGTCTCGGCGTTGCTCCGGGCCACCGCTCACACCTCCGGTTTCGCGGTCCGGGTCGCCCCGACCGACGCCAGCACCACGCAGAACACCGCGACCCACTGCGCCGGGTGCAGCGCCTCGTGCAGCACGACCAGCCCGGCCAGCGCCGCGACCGCGGGCTCCAGGCTCATCAGGATGCCGAACACGCGCGGTGGGATCTTGCGCAGCGCCTCCAGCTCCAGCGAGTACGGGATCACCGACGACAGCAGCGCCACCGCCGCGCCCGCGATGAGCACCACCGGGTCGAGCAGCATCGTGCCCGCCTCGGCCACCCCGAACGGCAGCGCCAGCGACGCGCCGACCACCATCGCCAGGGCCAGTCCCTTGCCGTCGGACGTGCGGGTGCCCAGCGCCGCGGTGAGCAGGATGTACCCGGCCCAGCACGCGCCCGCGCCCGCCGCGAACAGCACGCCGGCGACCGACAGGCCGCCGTCGACCCTGGTCAGCAGCAGCACGCCGGCCGCCGCGAGCAGCGCCCACACCCCGTCGAGCCAGCGCCGCGACCCGATCACGGCCACGGCCAGCGGCCCGAGGAACTCGATCGTCACCGCCGCGCCCAGCGGGATGTGCTTGATCGCCTGGTAGAAGAGCAGGTTCATCGCGCCCAGCACCAGGCCGTAACCGATGATCACCGCGTACGTCCGCCGGTCCAGCCGCAGCGACGGACGCCACACCACCAGCAGGATCAGGGCGGCCAGCACGAGCCGCAGCGTGACCGTGCCCGCCGCGCCCGCCAGGGTGAAGAGCTGCTTCGCCACGGCCGCGCCGATCTGCACGCTGACCACGCCCAAGAGCACCAGGGCGGGTGGCGGGATCGCACCGAACGCCTTGGCGGCGAGCGCGAACGGGCCCGAGCGGGGTAGCTCGGGCTCGCGGAAGCCTTCGACGTGCACCGTGACCATGCCGACATCCTCTCCCAGCCCGCTCACCGAAGTCTCACCTGGACTGTGTGAGGCTCTGCACCGAACCCATCGGGAGACCAACGCCGTGGGAGAGAGCGAGGGGACCGCTGTGCCGCGTCGGCGTCACGCCACTCTGATGCTGGTGGCTCTGAGCGCGCTGGCCGCGTGCAGCGCGGGTCCGTCGACCCGGCCGGTGATCGCCGTGCACGGTGACGGCGAGGAGCCGTCCACTGCGGGTGTGCCGTCCGGTCCGCGCGAGGTCCCCCCACTGGAGAGCTTCGAGGCGCCCGGTTTGTCCTGGTCGTCGTGCACGGACTCGACGCGGGCCCGGATGGGGTCGTCGGCGCCGGCGGGCACGTGGGAGTACGAGTGCGCGCAGGTCACCGTGCGGCTGGACGTGCCGAGCCGTCCCGGGCGGGGCAGTTTGGGCATGTCGCTGCTGCGCGTCGGCACCGGCGGCAGCCCGCTCGTGGTGGTCGGCGAGGCCGGTGGCGAGCCGGGGACGGTGAAGGCCGCGCGGCTGGCCGCGAGCCTGCCCGCGACGGTGCTGAGCACGTTCACGCTGATCGGCGTGGACCGGCGGGGCACCGGCGAGTCGGACCCGGTGCAGTGCGTGCCGGACGCGGCGCGGATCGGGATCGTGGAGGCCGACCCGGGGGCCGAGTCGCACGAGGAGCTGGTCGACGCGTACACCCTGGCGAGCCGTGAGTGCGTGCTCGACATGGAGAACCGTCTGCCCGGCGTGGACTCGTGGCGCGCGTCGGCCGACCTGGAGCAGCTGCGCGAGGCGTTGCACGTGCCGCACCTGAACGCGATCGGCTTCGGTGAGGGTTCGCGGGTGCTGACGCTGTACGCGGCGCGGTTCCCGGACCGGATCGGGCGGATGGTGTTCGACGGCGCGCCGGACCCGACGCTGGACGCGACGGCCGTGGCGCAGACGCGGGCGGTGGCGGCGGAGGAGACGTTCTCGGCGTTCCAGAAGGACTGCGTGATCCGCGGGTGCCCGTTGGGCGCCGGTGCGACGGACCGGTTCAAGGCGTTGCTGGAGTCGCTGCGGGACAGGCCGCTGCGCGGGGACGACTTCGACCTCACGCCGGGGACCGCCACGGAAGCCGTCCTGGCCGGCCTGGCGGACCGCGCGCGGTGGGGTGCTCTGGCGGACGCCATCGTGGCCGCGGAGGGTGGTGACGGTGCCGAGCTGGGTGCGTTCGTCGAGCCGTTGGTGCTGGAGCAGGCCGACGACCCGCCGCGCATCGACGCCGGGATCATCACCGGGTGCAACGACACGACGAACCGCGTGCCGCCGGAGCGGGTGGCCGGGCTGACCGCCGACTGGCGGACCAAGCAACCGCTGTTCGGCGCCCACTTCGCCCGCAAGCTGCTGGCGTGCGGTCCGTTCCCCGTGCCGCAGCAGGTGAAGGTGCCCCGGCTGGTGGGCGCCCCACCGGTCCTCGTGCTGACCACGGCGAGCGACCCCGTGACGCCGCGGGAGGGCGGTGAACGTGCCGCCCAGGCCTTGCCGGCCGGGGTCGTGGTGGGGTGGCAGGGCGGTGGGCACGGGGCGCTCGGCCAGTCGGCGTGCGCGACTCGGGCGGCGGAGGAGTTCCTGGTGGACGCCAAGGTGCCGGCCAGCGGCACTGTCTGCCCGCCGTGACGCTGACCAGCGCGGATCCGACTGATCCACTAGGCTGACGACGCGAAGCTCCGGCGTCCCACCCGCCGCCTTCGCCAAACCCGATCGGGTGAACCTGACCCGACAATGTACGGAAACACTGTTACCAGACCTCGGTTGAAAACGAGCGGCCCCGCCGAAACCACCCCCGTCCGCCTGATCCACAGCCGCGCGGGTGCGAGGCCTCGCCCCGGCGGGTCAGCGGACTCCCGGAGGCGAGCGAATCGGAAGGGCATCGCCGGCACCACCGGCAGCGGACGGCTCGCGGGCCGGTTGGCGGAAGGAAGGGTGGCCGCTACCGGGCGGGCTGCCGCCGCCGGCGCGAGCTGCCGGCGCCGTGGTGCCATCGCGATGGCCAGGTGGGAGCCGGGGCACGGGCGACGACGTGCCGCTGCCGGCATGCGGTCGCCGGCGTGCGACTGACGGGTGTGCGGCTGATCGCGCGCCCCCTGATCGCACCCCGACTGCGGGCCGCCGACCGCGGCCGAGGGCGGGGCGGGAAGCGTCCGGCGAAGGCGTGGCGCGGTGGGTGGGGGCGGTGGTCCCGAGCCCCGGCTCGCTGGGGCGGCCGGGGCCGGGGTGGTTCCGGATTGGCGGATGGGTGGGTTAGCAGCTGGAGCAACACCCGCAACCTGGGCCGGTGCAGCCGGTGCAGCAGCCGCAGCTGCCCAGGTCGGCTTGGGCAGCTGTCGTGATCTCAACAACCATCTTGTGCCTCCGCGGCGTCGAGGGACTTCGTGCGACCGAAGGTATTTCGACCCCACGGTCCGCCCCTACCGCCGGCCAGGGGAAGTACCCTCACCCGATCGCGGAACGGCAATCATCAAGACGTTGCAATACGTGTTCTTGCCAGGTCAGCCGCTCAGCTCGGCCAGCGCCCGCTGCGCCTCCTCCAGCTCCGCTCGCAACTGCTCGACCCGCGCCAGGTGCCGTTCGCGAGCCGCGCTCAGCACGCTCTCGACCGCTTCGTCCACCTCGGCCGGCAGGAGTTTCGCCGCCTGCGACACCGCCGAAGCGGCCACCGGCGCGGCCTTCAGCGTGCGCTTCGAACCCCACTGCACGTCGACCGTCCACTCGCCCTCGGCGGTCGACGTGAGGGTCACCGTCACCTCCGCCGGCTTGGCCTGCTTGCGCGCGGCCGGGCGGCGCTCGGGGGCAGGGGCGGCCGGGGCCGGGGCGGGCTTCGGTTTCGGCGGCGCGGGAGCCGGAGCGGGTGCGGGTGTGTAGATGTGCTCGACCGGCGCGGGAACGGGCGTGGGGTCGGGCTTCGCGGCGGCCGGCGGGGTGCGCTTGCGCGGTGCGGGCTTCTCCACCGTCAGCTCGCCCGGCGAGAACGACAGGTCGTCCTTCTCCCCCGTCGGCCGCACCTGGATGAAGTCACCCTCCGCGGGCTCGGTGAACGCCACCACCTTCCCCGACCGACCGGCCTCCACCCCCACCGCCGCGGAGGTGAACCAGACCGCGGCCGGGCGGCCCGCGGCCAACTCCGCACGCAGGTGGTCGATGTCCTCCGGGGACAACGAGTTCTGCTTCACCTTCGCCATCGCCTACCAACCTCCACGACACGACACACGACAACCACGACACGACACGCACGGCTCGCACAAGATCCGTCGTGTGCAGCTTGCCCTACCCCACCGACAATTCCGCGAGCTGCCGGTCGTGCGCACGCCCGAGCGACCACTGTGCGACCACGGACCCCACCAGCGCAAGGAGCATGTCCCAGTGCGTGTCCCACACATCCCCTTGCGTGCCAAGGAAGTCGGTCGCCGACTCACCGCCGATCACCGCACCGGCCCACTCCAGGAACTCGTACCCGGCGCTGACCGCCAGGCACGTCGCCGAAACGAGGAAGAACGTCCACCGCCCCGGCCGCAACGGCGTCCGCCGCAGCAAGACCTCCCGGACCAGCACCGCCGGCACGAAACCCTGCACGAAGTGCGCGAACCGGTCGTAGTGGTTGCGGTCCGTCCACAGGTCGCCGAACGGCACCTCGGCGTAGGTGTAGTGGCCGCCGAGCGCGAGCACCAGCGCGTGCCCGAAGATCAGCCAGTACGCCAGCCGGGTCAGCGGGAACCGGCGTCGCGTCCACGCCAGCAGCGGCAGCGCGATCAGGATCGGTGCCATCTCCAGCAGCCAGGTGCCGTAGCTCTTGGGCCGGATGGCCGACACCGCGACCTCCACCACGACCAGTACCGCGAGGGTGACCGGCAGGCGGTCCCGGGACTCCATCCCGCAGATCCTGCCACCCGCCGGCCACTGCGCGCACCAGTCCACATAGGACGAGGCGGCGAGAGCCCGGAGGCCCTCGCCGCCACCCGCTAGATCGGGTTGCCGTTGGTGCCGCAGATGCGACCCGCGTTCACGCAGTCCCGCACCCGCCGTTCCAGTTCCGGCTGGTCCCACGCGTTGATGAAGTCACCGTGGTAGGTGTACCCCGGCGCGTTGGTCACGTTCACCCCGTTCACCGTGCCGCCCAGCGACAGCCCGCCGCCGTTGACCGGGTAGGTGATCAGGAACTCCAGCCTGGGCAGGACCACGGGGTGCGTGGACGGGCACGAGCCCGCCCAGAACACGATGTGGTCCTTGTGGTTGGCGCTGTCCAGGTCCCGGCCGTTCCAGCAGGTCGGGAAGTCCAGGTACGTCTCCAGCTTGGTGCCGGCCGGGCAGTTCATGAAGTCCCGGCTCGACGGCGACTGCGTGGTGCACGACCACCGCGCGGACGGGTTCTGGTCCGGGCTGGTCGCCCGGGAGTTGCCGACCACGTACCGCAGGTTCGGCGGGTGTGCGACGGCGCGTTGCATGTCGTGGATGCCCTGGTAGTACACGGTGACGCTCTCCGGCGCGACCGGCTGCCCGTTCTTGTAGAGGGTGGGCACCCAGTAGGCGGACAGGTCGACCACCGGGTCGCACGTGGTGCCCGCCGCCTTGAGCGACGTGTACGTGGACGACGCGTTGGTCGACCGGTTGCCGAAGAACTCGTGCACGTGCGACACGCCGGTCTGGTTGGGGTAGATGATCGGGTCGTTGCCGGAGCGGTGGCTCGCGCGGCAGTTGGCGCGGAACTCCGACGCGGCCTGGATGCCGGCCTGACCCTCGATGGCCGCGGCCTGGTGCGCGTCCGGTGCGGCCGGGTGGTTGTCGTGGTTCACCCCGTCGTGGTTCACCAGGGGGCCCGCGCCCGCCGGCTGGTAAGCGACCACCGACCCGATCAGGGCCAGTGCCAGCGCGACGGACGCGGCGCCGATGACACCTCTCAATCTCGCGTTCATCCGATCTCCTGTCGTTGGAGCGGGATGCGGCGGCAGGTCTAGGAGCCGAACGTGATCCAGTTGACGTTGACGAAGTCGGCCGGCTGGCCGCTGGTGAAGGTGACGTAGACGTCCTGCTTGCCGGTGAGGCCGGTGATGTTGGCCGGCACGGTGCGCCAGCTCTGCCAGCCGCCGGTGTTGGCGATGGCGAAGCTGCCCAGGGGCGTGGCCGTGGGGCTGCCGACGCGGACCTCGACCAGGCCGCTGACGCCGCCCGCCGCGCCGCTGGCGACCCGGGCGGAGAACTGCCTGCCGGTGCGGGTGCCGAAGTCGACGCCCCGGAACAGCACCCACTCGCCGTTGGCGATGCCGGCGATGTTCTGGCCGCCGCCGGTGTCGGTGGTGGTCTCCTTGAACACGCCCTGCTGCTGGTCGTAGGACTCGGCCTGGATCGTGGCGAACGCGTCACGGCTGACCGGCGGGACGGTCGTGGTCGTGGTCGTGGTCGTCGTCGTAGTGGTGGTCGTGGTGGTGGTCGTCGTCGGGTTCACGCCACCGCTGCCGGAGTCGGTGCCGCTGCCCGCCGGTCCGCGCCACGCGGTGGACGACGCCGGCACGGACAGGGTCTGCCCGTCGGAGAACGTCACCGTGGCCGTGGTCGTGCCCGGGTTGTAGGCCACGTACGTGCGGGCGCCGTTCTTGCTCAGCACGGCGTGCGTCGGCACGTTCGCGGTCACGGACGTGTCGGGCGTGCCGTAGGTGTTCAGCGACGTGATCCAGTGGTAGGCGTGCGCCCGCGAGTCGCCGTCCTCGGGCGTCAGGCCCGAGCCGTAGTTGGCCAGCGCCTGCGCCGGGTCGGCGATCGCCAGGAACTGGGTGATGACGTCCTTCCACTCGACCTCGGTGCCGCCGTTGTTGGTCCGCAGCTCGTTGACGTTCTGCAGGATGTCGGCCTTGTAGTCGGCGTGGTAGAGCGAGCCGCCGGTGATCGGCAGCATGTTGATGCCGTGGATCTCCTCCGGGTTCGCCGTCCACCACGTGCTGTAGCTGGCGCCCGCGCCCCACACCATGCCGACCGTGCCGTGCTGGTAGGCCGCCGGGAACACCGTGTCGTCCTTGTCGAACCAGTACTGCGCGATCGTGCTCTCCTGCGTGGTGTGCAGGTAGATGCCCGCGTCGCGCAGCGCCGTGTCGCCGGTGGCCTGGCCGAACAGCACCGCGGCGGTGGCGAACATCATCGCCTCGGAGGAGGACTCCTCGTTGTTGCCGTGCGCGAACCCGGCGTGGCCGGACGCCCAGCCGTGGCCCGCGTAGGCGTCGAAGTTGCGCAGGAACGGGAAGCGGGTTTCCGCGCGGTCGTAGTTGTTGGCGTCCTTGACCAGCAGCTTGACCATGCCGCCGTAGCGGGAGTCGGACGCCCACGCCGGGTCGTGCTGCGCGAGGATCGCGGCGGCCAGCACGTAGTAGCCGTAGTGGAAGTGGTGGTCGTTCAGCTCGGCGTCGGTGCCGTAGGACGCCTTGTAGCCGATCAGCGTGCCCCAGGTGGCGTCGTAGGCGAAGTGGTTGCCCGCCTCGCCGGACGTCGCGGTGAGCCAGTCGGTGAGCCGGTCGCGGACCATGCCCAGCAGCCGGTCGCGACCCGTCGTGTAGCCGATCTGGTTGGCGACGCGGGCCAGTGCCGCCAGTCGCCACAACGCCTTGCCGGTCCAGTACGTGTCGCCCGCGCCCTTCCACGGGTCGGCGGCGTTGAGCTCCTGGTCGATCTCGTTGCGCAGGCGGTTCTGGTCGGCTGCCGAGGACAGGGGGAGCGCGGGCAGGACGCCGTTGAACGTGCTGCGGGTGGTGAACGACGAGCCCTCGCGCAGCCGCATCTCACCGCGCGGCGAGGTGTAGCGGTAGCCGGTGACGGTGTCGGAGGAGTTGAGCCACTGGTGCCGGTACAGGGCCTGCAAGGTGCCGGTCTGGGTGCCCTGACGTGCCGTGGTCGTGGCCGTGTAGGTGGCCGTGAGCTGGGCGTTCGCCGAGTTGTAGGTCCAGTTGACCTTGGTGTCGGTGATGAACGAGAACGCGTAGCGCTGGAACAGGGACAGCGCGTCGCGGCTCGGCAGCACGGCCACGGAGAAGAACGCGGCGTTGGAGGTGGCCTCGGCGGTGCCGACGACGTTCCACGTGCTCGGCGAGAACAGGGCGTAGTCGCGGCCGTTGATCGAGACGCCGAGCGTGGTGCCGGTGTTGCTCCAGATCGTCGTGGAGCCGTTGAAGCCGACGCGCGCCGCACCACCGGCGGCCTCGGCGTACACGTACGGCGAACCGTGGCCGATGGTGGTGCGCAGGGTGCGCGTGCCGTCGGTCCACAGGGGACTCACGGTCCAGTCGGACCAGCCGTCGACCTGGGTGCGCGGCGCGTTGAGGCCGCTCACGCCGACGAACAGGTCGTCGGTGTGCATGAACTCGTAGAACCGGCCGTCCGGGGTGATGTTCGGGCTGGTCGGGTAGCCGACGCCCAGGCCCTGCGCCGCCGCGTGGAACGTCAGCGGGTGGGCGTACATGTTCTCGGAGTAGGGGTTGCCGGGGTAGCGCTGGAAGACCAGGGACGACCACCAGTCGTTGGTGGGGACCGGGCGGCCGGCCATGCGCGCGGTGACCTTCGGCGTCACGGCTGCGCCGTTGGAGTTGGACGGGCCGACCGCGCCCGTCGGGCGGGTGGTGGCGTAGCTGCCCGCGCCGACCGTGACGGCACTGGCCGTTCCGGGCAGGGCGAGCGGGATCGCGGCAGCCGCGGCCACGGCGACCGCGAAGGCCGCCAGGTGGGGGCGGATTGAACGCACAGGGACCTCCAGCAGGGACTCACAGCTTTGTGAGAGCGCTCTCACGCACTGCAAACGGTAAACCGCTGGTAAGGCGCGTGTCTACGGTCGGCCGCTTCTGACTCTGTTCAGAGCCCGGACTCGTCCTCCACCCGGAGGCGGTACTCGCAGCCGTACTCGACCGCGTACTGGAGGTCGTAGTGGTGCACGATCTTGGGGCCGCCGTGCAGGTGGACGTGGGTGACGGTCTGCTTCGGCGCGTCCGGCGCCTTGGCGTGCGAGTCGACCCGCCCGTCCAGGGGTCCGCCGACGAACCGCACCACGTACGCCTGGGTCATCGGCCTGCCTCCCTCTCTTCGGCGTTGGGGTCCATGGTACGAGAGGACCAGTGCGATCGCGGCTGAACCGCTGTCGGAAACAGCCGGTTGGCCGAAGGTCGCGCGCGGGTCAGGCGCCGAACCAGTGGTCGGCCAGCTCGTCCAGCGCGGTGGCGGTCGTCGGCACCACGCGCAGGTACCAGGGCAGGTTCGAGTAGACGTGCAGCAGCGTGCAGGCGAGCACCTTGCGCGGGTCGACCGCGCGGCCGTAGCCGTCGTGGAGGGCCGCGTTGGCCGGGCGCTCGCCGCGGGTGAGGAAGATGCCGGTGGCGACGAACTCGTACTCGCGGGCGGCGCGCATGGCCGGTTCGAAGTCGAACAGGCCGGTCAGGCGGCCGTTCTCGACCAGCAGGTGGGCGCTCATCACCTCGGTGTGCGCGAGCACCAGGTCCGGCCGCGTGAGGTCGACGGAGTCGAGGAAGTCCGGGATCTGCTCCAGCCAGCCGGGCGCGAGCCCGCGGGCGTGCTGCCGGGCCACGCACCCGTGCCGCTGGGTGCGCACGAACTCCGCCCAGTCGTCCGGGCCCAGCGACGGCGGCGTGATGGCGTGCAGGGCGGCCAGCGCCTCGCCGACCTGGCGTGACACGTCGCGGCGGGCGTCCGCGTCCAGGCTCGGCCACACGTCCTCGAGGCTCGCGCCGCGCAGCCGTTCCATGAGGACGTAACCCCACCCGCCGAACTCGCCCGCCGCGTGCAGGCGGGGCGTGGGCACCGGCAACCGGCCCTGCACGGCCTCCAGCACGTCCCGTTCGGTCGCCACCTCGTCGAGGTGCACCGCGGGGAACAGCTTCAGCACGTGCCGCACCCCGACCGCGTACACCGGCAACGACCCGTCCGCGAACCGCGTCACGTCCCCGGACACCCCGAGGTACCGGCACAACGCCTCCACACCCGGCCGCACCGCGTCGTCGTCGAGCGCCTCGAACTGCTCCTGGGTCACCGCCGGGGGGAACGTCACGGCCGGCAGGCTAGAGCGCCCACCCGGCGGGGGCGACCGATTATCGACCGTCCTCGTCCGGCTCCTCGGTCCGGAGCACGACCTCCGCGTCCACCCCGGCCTCGTCCAGCACCGCCCCGATGGCATGGGCGACGGCCGCGGAATCACGGGCCGACACGTCGGCGGGCAACTGCACTTCAAGGCGTCGTGCGTTCACCCCACCAACACTCCCCCTGGACCACCGGCCACGCGATACCCCCGTCGGATGAATCCGTCGCGGGAGCTCTAGTTGCGCTTGCGCGACGGCTGGACGCGCGGCGGCTCGCCGGGCATCTTGGGGTAGTCCGGCGGGTAGGGCAGCTCGCCGCGGTCGTCGGCTTCGTACCACTCCAGCAGGCGCTCGATGCCGAACGCCTCGTCGTCCAGGGACGCGTGCGGGTCGCCGTTGTCCGCCAGGTACCCCGGCACCGACAGCACGTCGAAGTCGTCGGGGTCCACAGTGGACAAGCGGTCCCAGGTGACCGGGGTCGAGACGGTGGCGCGCGGGGTGCCGCGGACGGACCAGGCGGAGGCGATGGTGCGGTCGCGGGCGGCTTGGTTGAAGTCCAGGAAGACCTTCTCGCCGCGTTCCTCCTTCCACCACGAGGTGGTCGCCTTGTCGGGCACGCGCCGTTCCACCTCGCGGGCCAACGCGATCACCGCGTGGCGCACGTCCACGAAGTCCCACTCGGCCCGGATGCGCACCGCGACGTGGATGCCGCGACCGCCGGACGTCTTCGGGTAACCCGTGAACCCCAGCTCGTCCAGCACCTCCCGCAACACCATCGCGACCTCGACCGCGTCCCGGAAGTCCGTGCCCGGCTGCGGGTCCAGGTCGACGCGCAACTCGTCGGGCCGATCGGTGTCCGCCCGCCGCACGGGCCACGGGTGGAAGTCGAACGTGCCCAGGTTCGCCGCCCACGCCAGCACCGCCGGCTCGGTCGGGCACACCTCGTCCGCGGGCCGCCCGGACGGGAACGCGACCCGCGCCGTCTCGACCCACTCGGGCGCCCCCTTGGGCAGCCGCTTCTGGTAGAACGCCTCCCCGGTGACGCCGTCGACGTAACGCTTCAACGTCGTCGGGCGGTCGCGCAGCACGCGCAGCAGCGGCTCGGCGACGGCCAGGTAGTACTCGACCACCTGGATCTTGGTGATCCCACGCTCGGGGAAGTAGACCTTGCCCGGGTTCGACACCCGAACCACACGGTCACCGACGGTCAGTTCCACTGCCTGGGCCACACGGGTGAGCCTAACAACGATCCGGCCACCGCACCCGGCTCGACGGTCACGAACCGTGGTCGGGGATCACGGGCGTTCGACGACCTGGAAGCGGAGATCGGGAAGGGCCGGGCGGCGCGGCTCAGTCGTGGGCTCGCGCGCCCAGACCGGTGACGAGGGCGTCCAGCGCCAGTTCGAAGCTGTCGTGGTCCAGTTCCCGCGCCACGGCCGGCAGCAGGTGGGCCTTGTCCAGGTTCGGGTAGCGGTCGCGGTAGAAGGTCTGGTCCTCGGAGAAGCCGCTGGAGAACGAGCTCAGCGCCGCGCCGAAGACCAGGTACATCAGCGCCGCCGCGATCATCGTGGCCTCGCGCCGCGACCAGCCGGACGCGACCAGGCCGCCGTGCACGACGTCGAGCCGGCGCAGTGACGCCTCGCGGTGCGCCGGGCCGTAGGCCAGGAACGGCACGATGTTGGGGTGCGCGGCCAGCGCCGCCCGGTAGGAGCGGGCGCAGCTGCGCAGGCCGTGCCGCCAGTCGCCGCCGTCGAACCCGGACACGTCGACCTGCTCCAGGATGCCCGCGGCCACCTCGTGCAGCAGGTCGTCCTTGGTGCTCACGTGCCCGTACAGCGACGCGGCCTGAACGCCCAGCTCAGACGCCAGTTTGCGCATCGACAGGCCGTCCAGGCCGTCCCGGTCGATGATGTGCAGCGCGGCGGTCCGGATGCGCGAGGCACTCAGGATCGGGCTCCTCGGCATGTCCGCTCCCCTTGCCTGTGGTCGACTCCGCGCCTAGGTTAGATAACCTAACACCGTTCGGTTAGGAGGTCACCCCGGTGGATCTGCGCATCTCCGACGAACACCGGCAGCTCAAGGAGCTGGCACACCGGTTCACCGAGGAGCGGATCGTCCCCCACGCCACGCGCTGGGACCGGGACGAGGCCATCGACCGCGACCTGGTGCCCGCCCTGGGCGAGGTGGGCTTCCTCGGCCTGGGCATCGACGAGGAGCACGGCGGCTCGGGTGGCGACCACCTGGCGTACTGCCTGGTGCTGGAGGAGATCGCCCGCGGCGACTCGGCCGTGCGCGGCATCATCTCCGTCTCCCTGGGCCTGGTCGGCAAGACCATCGCCAAGCACGGCACGCCGGCGCAGAAGCAGCGGTGGCTGCCCGGCCTGTGCGCGGGCCGCGAGCTGGGCTGCTTCGGCCTGACCGAGCCCGGTACCGGCTCCGACGCCGCGTCGCTGGCCACGAGGGCCGTCCGCGACGGCGACGACTGGCTGATCACCGGGCGCAAGGTGTTCATCACCAACGGCACGTGGGCCGACGTCGCCCTGATCTTCGCTCGAACGGGTGGTCCCGGACCGAAGGGGATCACCGCGTTCCTCGTGCCGACCGACTCACCCGGCTTCGCCGCCACCGAGATCCGCGGCAAGCTCGGCATGCGCGGCCAGGCCACCGCCGAGCTGACCCTGGACCGGGTCCGGGTCCCCGACGGGGACCGCCTCGGCGACGAGGGCGCGGGCTTCAAGCTGGCCATGGCCGCCCTGGACCGGGGCCGGATGTCCGTCGCCGCCGGGTGCGTGGGCGCCGCGCGGGGTGCGCTGGAGGTCAGCGTGCGGTACGCCGGGCAGCGCGAGCAGTTCGGCAAGCCCATCGCCGGTTTCCAGCTCGTGCAGGAACTCCTGGCCGACATGGCGGTGGAGACCGACGCGGCCCGCCTGCTCACGTGGCGCTGCGCGGACCTCGCCGACCGGGGCGAGCCGTTCGGCACGGAGGCGTCCATGGCGAAGCTGTACGCCAGCGAAGCCGCCGTGCGGGTCGCGAACAACGCCATCCAGGTGTTCGGCGGCTACGGCTACGTCGACGAGTACCCGGTCGGCAAGTACTTGCGCGACACCCGCGTCACGACCCTCTACGAGGGCACCAGCCAGATCCAGAAGTTGCTCATCGGCCGGGCGCTGACCGGCATCAACGCGTTCGCGTAGAGGGTAGAGGGAGGACGGCATGGACTTCACGCTCGACGAGGAGCAGAAGGAGATCCGCGACTGGGTGCGGACCTTCGTGCGCAAGGAGGTGGCGCCGCTGGAGCCGGAGGTGCTGCGCCGGGAGCGCCTGGGTCAGCCGGGGTTGACCCGGGACGAGCTGAAGGAGTTGCAGGACAAGGCGAAGGCAGCCGGGTTCTTCGGCGTGCTCACGCCCCAGGAGTACGGCGGCATGGGGCTGGGCGCGCTCATGACGGCGCTGCTGGAGGCCGAGCTGGGGCGCACGTTCGTGCCGTTCCGGTTCGGCGGGTACGCGGACAACATCCTGTTCCACGGCAACGAGGAGCAGAAGCAGCGCTACCTGCTGCCCACGATCTCCGGCGAGCGCGTGTCGTGCTTCGCGATCACCGAGCCGGGCGCGGGTTCGGACGCCAAGGCCATCCGCACGTCCGCCCGCAAGGAGGGCGGCGAGTGGGTGATCAACGGCGAGAAGACGTTCATCACCCAGGGCAACGAAGCGGACTTCGTGATGGTGTTCGCGGTGACCGACCGGGAGAAGGGCGCGGACGGCGGCGTCACGTGCTTCCTGGTCGACCGGGACATGGGCTGGAAGTCCGAGCCGATCCCGACCATGGGCCAGTGGGGCCCGGCCGCGCTGGTGTTCGACAACGTCCGCGTGCCCGAGGAGAACGTCCTGGGCGAGGTGGGCAAGGGCTTCCACCTGGCCATGCAGTGGATCGGCCAGGGCCGCTACCTGCTGCCCGCGCGGGCGCTCGGCTCGTGCGAGCGGCTGGTGGAGATGGCCATCGAGCAGGCCAAGACCCGCGTCACGTTCGGTCAGCCGATCGCCGAGTACCAGGCCATCCAGTGGATGCTCGCGGACTCGGCGGTGGAGATCGAGGCGTTGCGCTGGCTCGTGCTGCACGCGGCGTGGCTGGTCGACCAGGGCGCGGACTCGCGGCAGGCGCAGTCGATGGCGAAGCTGTACGGCGGCATCAAGGCCAACGAGATCGTGGACCGGGTGCTCCAGATCCACGGCGGCATGGGCTACACGCGCGAGCTGCCGATCGAGCGCTGGTACCGAGAGCTGCGGCTGCTGCGCATCTACGAAGGCACGGACGAGATCCAGCGCCGCACGATCGCCCGCAACCTGCTCAAGGGCCACGCCAAGGTGACCGGCACGCTCGGCTGACCAGGGCTTTCGGCGGGGTCGGGCGACCGGCTCCGCCTGGCCCCCCGACGGAGGTAGGGCTGGCCCCACCTGCCCTTCGGCAGCGCGCCCCAGGGACCGACCGCGATCACGCCAGCACGATGAGTGCATGCGATCACGACCGGTGCTCTTCGAATCCGACCTGACGCGTCAGCGCATCACGACCCCGGCGGGCACGTTCGACGCCGTCGTGACCGGTCCCGCGGCCGGGCGCAAGGTGCTGCTCCTGCACGGCGTGCCGGAGTGCGGGATCGAGTGGCGCCACCAGCTCCGGGCGCTGGCGGCGCACGGGTACCGGGCGGTCGCGCCGGACCTGCGCGGCTACTCGCCGGGCGTGCGCCCGCGCCGGGTGAGCGCGTACGGGCTGGAGCACGTGGTGCGGGACGTGGTCGAGATCGCGGACGCCCTGGGGTGGACGAGGTTCGACCTGGTCGGGCACGACTGGGGCGCGATCGCGGCGTGGGTGGCCGCGGCGCGGTTCCCGCTGCGGATGCGCACGTTGACCGCTGTGTCCGCGCCGCACCCCGGCGCGCTGGCGCGGGCGTTGCGGACGGATCCGGACCAGCGGCGCCGGTGGGCGCACCTGGACCACCTGCGGGAGCCGGGCGTGGCCGAGCGCACCCTGCTCGCCGATCACGGCGCGCGCCTGCGCGACGGCTGGCCGGCCGCGATCCCGCCGGAGCGGGTGGCGCAGTACGTGCGGAAGCTGACCGAGCCGGGCGCGCTCACCGCCGCGCTGAACTGGTACCGGGCCAACGACCTCACCGACATCGGTACCGACGCCCTCCGCCCGGTGTCCGTGCCGACCCGGTACCTGTGGGGCGAGGACGACGAGGTGATCTCGCCGGACACCGCGCAGGACGCCGGGCGGTGGACGACCGGGCCGTACTGGTTCGAGGTGATGCCCGGGGTGGGCCACTTCGTGCCGGAGGAGGCGGCGGAGCAGACGACGCTGCACCTGCTCGACCACCTGGCCGCGCACTGATCAGGCGAGGCTGGTGAGCATCTGGGCGCACACCCGGGCCAGGTGCCTGCGCATCACGTCGGACGCGCGGGTCGGGTCGGCGGCGGCGATGGCGGTGACCAGGGCGTCGTGGTCGTCCAACGAGGCGTTCTGGTGCGGCGGGTCGTCACGCAGACCGCTGCGCAGCAGCACCACCCGCTGCTGCACCAGCCGCACCTGCTCGGCGATGCGGGGGCTGCGCGCCGCGTCCAGCAACGCCTGGTGGAACGCCAGGTCCAACCGGTGCGGGAACCGCTCGCCCGCCGAGTACGCCCGGCGCGACTCCTCGCACACCGCGCGCAGCCGCACCACGTCGCCCTCCGTGCGCCGGGACGCCGCCAGCTCGGCCGCCGCGCACTCCAGCGCGGTGCGCAGCTCGAACAACGCCTGCACGTCCGCCGCGTCGGCCGTGGGCACGGACGCGCCCCGGTGCGGCGCGAGCACCAGCAAACCCTCGGACGCCAGGTGCCGGATCGCCTCGCGCAGCGGTCCGCGCGAGATGCCCAGCCGCTGGGCCAGCTCGACCTCGTTGACCCGCGTGCCGGGCGGGATCTCGCCGGTCAGCACCAGTTCGCGGAGCACGTCCACGGCCTGGCCGGCCAAGCTCAGGTGCAGGGGAGGTGTCACCGACGTCTCCTAGCGCGCGAGGACACCGTCGATGTTAACTGTCGACAGTCGACAGCACAGCGGTGGAGGGACGAATGGCACACGAACTGGTCGCCGAGGTCTGGCGGGGCGAGTTCCTGGAGTCCGTGCACCACGGCTCGGTCATCGCCCTCGACCGCTCCGGCCGGGAAGCGCTCGCGGTCGGTCGCCCGCACGACACCACGTACCCGCGCTCGTCGAACAAGCCGATCCAGGCGCTGGCCATGCTGCGCCACGGCCTCGACCTCGACGGCGAGCTGCTGGCCCTGGCCTGCGCCAGCCACTCCGGCGAGGACTTCCACGTCGACGGCGTGCGGCGCGTCCTCCACGCGCACGGCCTGACCGAAGCCGCCCTGCGGTGCACGCCCGACCTGCCGATCGGCGAGGACGCCCTCAAGGCCCACCTCGCCGCAGGCCGGGGCAAGGCGCCGCAGTACATGAACTGCTCGGGCAAGCACGCCGCCATGCTCGCGACCTGCGTGGTCAACGGCTGGTCGACCCACGACTACCTGGAGCCGGCGCACCCGCTCCAGCGGGCCGTCCGCGAAACCCTGGAGGAGCTGGCGGGCGAACCGATCGGCGCGGAGGGCGTCGACGGCTGCGGCGCGCCGTTGCTCGGCATCAGCCTCACCGGCCTGGCCAGGGCGTTCAGCGCGCTGGCCCGCGCGCAGGACGGCCCGGAGCAGCGGATCGCGCGGGCGATGAACCAGTACCCGGAGTGGGTCGGCGGTACGAACCGCGACGTCACGAAGCTGATGCGGGCGATCCCGGGCGCGGTCGCCAAGGACGGCGCGGAGGGCGTCTACGCGATCGGCCTGCCGACCGGCGAAGCCGTCGCGTGCAAGATCGCGGACGGCTCCAGCCGGGCCAGGGCGGTGGTCCTGGTGGCCGCGCTGCGCAGGCTGGGCGTGGCCGCGCCGGACGAGCTGGCCACGTTCCCGGTGCTCGGCCACGGTCGGCCGGTCGGCGCGGTCCGACCGTCACCCACCCTGGTGAGTTGAGCCGCCCAGCGGCTTGAAACGCCCGATACGCTGGCTGCATGGCCAGCGCCAGAGCCGCCGACGCACCGGACGACCGCCCGCAGCCCAGCATCGACGACGAACTCATCGGCCTCGACCCCGACGACCCCGAGACCAGGGCGTTCGCCGAGCACCTCGGCCGGATGAAGCAGCAGCCGCCGAGCTTCACCATCGAGGGCACGGTCGCGGGCGTCGGGCAGTTCGCGGACTCGGCGAACCGCGCGGGCGGCCTGCGCCGGCTCACCGCGGTCGTCGTGGTGGGCCTGATCCTGCTGGGTGTGCTGGTCAGCGTCTGGTACTACCTGGGCACCCTCGTCTGGGTGTTCTTCTAGACGACCCGCGCCGACGTCCCGGCCACCGCGGTTCGTCTACCGTGGAGGCATGGAACCTGTCGTCGGCGCCACCCCGAAGGTGGTCCGCCCCGAGTCCGAGTGGCGGGAGATCCTGACCCCCAAGGAGTACGCGGTGCTGCGCGACGCCGGCACCGAGCCCGCGTGGGTCGGCGAGTACACCGACACCAAGACCGAGGGCGTCTACGAGTGCCGCGCGTGCGGGGCCGAGTTGTTCCGCAGCGACACGAAGTTCGACTCGCACTGCGGCTGGCCGTCGTTCTTCTCCCCGCTGGCCGGTGACTCGGTGATCCTGCGCGAGGACCGCACCCACGGCATGGTGCGCACGGAGGTGCTGTGCGCCACGTGCCACAGCCACCTGGGGCACGTGTTCGAGGGCGAGGGCTACGACACGCCCACCGATCAGCGCTACTGCATCAACTCGGTGAGCTTGCGCCTGGTCGAGGGCCCGGACGGTCGAGCAGACCGGCGGCTCGAACCCTAAGGCTTGCTCAAGCACCCTTGCTGGGGTGTGTCCTGGCGCACACCATTGCCCCCAAGCTGGTGGACCTGGTTCCACCGAGGCCCACAGGGGGTGGACCGTGGAGCGACCGTGGGGGCTTTCGGGCCCGGAGTTCCTCGAGCTGTACTGGATCGCGCTGGCGGTGTCGCTGGCCTGGGCGATCTTCGTCCGGGTGCGCCCGCGGTGGACGCGGGGAGGTGCCCCCGCGGGCGTGCTCGGTGTGCTGGACATCGCCTACCTGACCGGCGGTCCCCGACGGGTGGTCGAGGCGTCCGTGGCCGGTCTCATCGACTCGGGCGCCCTCGTGCCCGCCCGCAACGGCAGCGTCCGGCTCGTCGGCACGCCCGCGGCCGACCACCCGGTCGACCAGGCCGTGCTCACCGACGCCAAGCGGTACCGCCACCGGACGTTGACGCTGCTCATCACGTCGGTCTCGGAGCAGGACGCGCCGCGCGCGATCGGCCGTCGACTGTCCGAACAGGACTACCTGGTCGAGCCGGCCGAGGTGCGGCGGCGGTTGCGCGGTGGCATCGTGCCGATGGTCGTGGTGCTCGCCGTCGGTGTCGTGCGCTGGGTCAACGGGCTGCTGGTCAGCGCGCCCGTCGGGTGGCTGACGTTGCAGCTCGTGCTGACCGGCGTGCTGGTCCGGGTGCTGCTGAAGGCGGCACCGTCGACGCGCACCGCGAAGGGTCGTGACGCGGTGGCGAGGGCTCGCGCGGGCGGGATCACCGGGGGGTGGGGGGTGACCGGCTCGGCGAACGCCGCCGAGCTGGTCGCTCTCAACGGCTTCGCCGAACACCCGGACACCGCGTTGCGCGCCGCGGTGCGCCCACGTCCCCGTGCCCGAACCCGGACCGCGTCGGCCGGGTACGCACCCGGCACGTACGTCGCGACGAGCGGCGGGTGCGGCAGCGCGAGCAGCTGCTCCAGCAGCGGCAGCAGCTGCGGTGGCGGCGGCGGGGGCGGCTGCGGCGGTGGCGGGGGCAGCTGACGGGTTCTTACGCTTCCGTGACGCGGGCCGCAGTAGGCCGCACGGCTCCTAGGGTGGCGGCCATGACGTTCCTGTGGTGGTACGGCCCGGCGCTCGTCGCCGCGGTGGTGGTCGGTCTGCGGGTGAAGCGGGTCGCCGGCGCCGTGCCCGACCGGCCGCTGACGTTCGAGGAGATCGGCTACCTCGGCGGCGGCCCGGTCCGGGCGGTCGAGGTCGCGGTGGCGGGGTTGGTGGCCGAGAACCGGGCCAGGCTGTCCGGTCCGGTGGCCGCGGCGGTGCCCGGCGAGGAGCAGCCGGCCACCGCGTTGCAGGCGGTCGTGCTGGCCGGGCTCACCCGACCGCGCGACCTGGACGAGCTGGTGGTCGGCGCGGCCACCAGCGGACCGGCTCGGCAGATCGGGCAACGCCTGGTCGCGGGCGGGCTGCTGGTGTCGCCGCGACGGCGGTTGGCGCGGGCGGTGCTGGCGGTCCTGCCGGTGGCGGCGCTCGCGGTGGTACCGGTTCTCGCAGGTCCCGGTGGGTGGGTGACGGTCACGTCGGTGGCGGTCGCGGCACTGCTCGGTGTCCTGCTGCTGCTGGGTCCGCCGCCCGTTCTGACCAGGAGGGGCGCGCGGGCGTACGAGGAGGCCACGGCGGGCCTCGCCCCGGTCGACCCGGCCGAGGTGACCGCCCGCTACGGCTTGGTCCGCCCGGCGTCGCGCACCGCCGTCACGCCGCCCGTGCCGCGTGAGGGGTCGGCGCGGTCGGCGACGGCGGTGTTCGACGGCGAACGGGCGGAACCGATCGCACCTGCGGAAACGTCACAGGCACCGCTCCCCCGGCGCAGGCGCGCCGTGGTGGTCGAACCGCAGCGCTGGCAGCGGCGCAACGGCTGGCTGGTGGCAGGCGGGTGGTTCGCGGGTGGGTGGTTGGCCGCGCAGTGGTTGGAGGGCGATGACGGTGGCGACTCAGTGGACGCCGACTTCGGCGGGTTCGGCGGGTTCGACGCCTGAGCTCGGACCGGAGGAGCAGGCATTCCTCGTGGGCGGTCCCGGCCGGGCGGCCGAGGTCGCGGTGGTGTCGCTGGTCGAGGCGGGCGCGGCCCGCATCTCACGCGAAGGCCTGGTCAGCGCGGTGGGACGGCCACGGGGCCGCACCCCGCTCCAGGCGAACGCGCTGGGTCGGCTGCCGATGTCGCTGGGTGACGTGATCGCCGCGACGGCGTGGAGCGCGGAGGCGCGGTCACTGCGGCAGCACCTGGTCGAGCGGGGCTACGTCGTGCCGCGGGGGCGGCGCAAGGCGGCTCGGCTGGTCCGCCGGCTGCTGATCGCCGCGACGGTGGCGGCGGTGGTCGCGGCGATCGCGTGGGAACTCCCGGTGGAGTTCGCCGTCGTCTCGATCTTGGCCGGGGTGCCGGCGGCACTCGTGCTCACGCCGTGGTCGCGCCCGCTCACCCGTGCCGGGAGGGACGTGGTGAAGCGGTTGCGGTTGGTCGCCGTGTCGCCGAACCGGCTCGCCCTGGTCGCCTGCTACGGGTTGCTGGGCAAGGTCGAGCGGCACCACGTCTGGCAGGTGCTGGGCATCGCGCCCACCGCGGCGGCGACGTTGCGGCGGCGGTCGCGCGGGAGCGGGTCGGACGGCGGCGCGTCGTGCGGCGGTGGGTGCGGCAGTTGCTCCAGCAGCAGTTGCGGCAGCGGCGGCGGTTCCGACGGCGGCGGCTCGTCGTGCGGTGGTGGCGGGTGCGGCGGTGGTGGTGGCGGCGACTGATCGGGCAGCGGCGATCGGTCGGTCGAGAGCGTGGGAAGGGCGTGGCACGTGGAGAAGCTGGGTGTCGGCATCGGGTGGCGGCCGGAGATCGACCTGACCGTCGAACGCCTGCCCGGCGTCGACTTCGTGGAGGTCGTCGCGGAGAACCTGCACGTCGGGCACCTGCCCGAGTCGGTCCTCCTGCTGCGGGAGCGGGGCGTGCCCGTGCTGCCGCACGCCGTGTCGCTCTCGCTCGGCGGCGCGGAACCCTTGGACGCGCAGCGGGTCGCGCACCTGGGTGCGCTGGCCGAGGCCCTGGACGCGCCGCTGGTCAGCGACCACGTCTGCTTCGTGCGCGCGGGCGGGCTGGACTCGGGCCACCTCATGCCGCTCCCCCGCACGCGCGACGCGCTGGACGTCCTCGTCGCCAACGTCAAGGCCGCCCAGCAGGACCTGCCCGTGCCGCTGGCCCTGGAGAACGTCGCCGCGCTCCTCGACTGGCCGGACGGCGAGCTCACCGAGGGCCAGTTCCTGGCCGAGCTGGTCGACCGCACCGACTGCCGGCTGCTGGTCGACGTGGCCAACCTCTACGCCAACGCCCGCAACCTCGGCACCGACGTGGCCCGGTTCCTGGACGAGGTCCCGTTGGAACGCCTGGCGTACGTGCACGTCGCCGGCGGCGAGGAGCACCAGGGCGTCTACCACGACACGCACGCCCACGCCGTGCTCCCCGAAGTGCTGGACGTGCTGGCCGAGCTGCGCGCCCGCGTCGACCCGCCCGGCGTCCTGCTGGAACGCGACGACGACTACCCGGCCGACGCGGAACTGGCCGCCGAGCTGGCCGCGATCCGGGCGGTGCTGGGGTGACGCGGCCGCAGCGCGAGCGGTTGGCCGCCGCACAGGCCGAGCTGCTGCGCGCGCTGCTGGCCGACGGCGACGTGCCCGAGGGGTTCGACCCGGACCGGGTGCGCGTCGAGAAGCGCGCCCTGCTCGCCAAGCGGCGCGGGATCGTGGCGGCGCTGCGGCCCGACGTCGCCGCCGAGCTGGACGAGCGGTTCCGACCGCTGTTCGACGCCTACGCCGCGGCCCACCCGAAGGAGGTCGGCACGCGGTTCCGCGAGGACGCCGCCCGCTTCGCCGAGTGGGCGACCGCGCGGGGCGAGCTCCGGCCGCCGAAGAAGGAGCGTTGGTGGCGGCGCGCAACCTGATCACCGACGCGTTACGTCCCCGGAGCATGTGGAGACGGATCTGGCCCTTGGGCGCGTTGCTGCTGGCCACCGGCTGCGGCCTGGTCGAGGCGGGGAGCGCGGGCTGCACGTTGATCGGCGCGGCCGTCGGCGTGAGCGTGGACGTCGAGCACCCGGACGCGGCGTCCGCGACGATCGAGGTTTGCTGGGACGGTACCTGTGCAACCCCCTTGCTGGAGCTGTACCCGTCGAGCAGGGCCGTGGAGACGACCTGCACCGGCACCGCGCCGGAGGACTCGTGCGGCGCGCGGTCCGAGCCGACGGGAGGGAAGCACGGGTTCGCCGGCCTCCCCCGGCTACCCGCGAAACCGGTCGCGGTGACCCTGCGAGTGCTGGACCAATCCGGTTCTTCCCTGGTGGACCGGAATATCACGCTGACCCCCGAGATGGTCTACCCCAACGGTCCGAACTGCCCAGCGGGTGGACCGCAGGCAGGTATCTCAGTTGGTGCCGACGGGTCAGTCACCGAGCGGTAGGTAACCGCTTACTCGGCTGAATTGGTCAAGAACCTACCGACCAATCAGCGGCTGTTCCCCATTTCGGAACCCTCTAGCGTCGGTGACGTCAGGGGCGACGTCACTCCCGGTACCTCCGCCGCCACCGCGGGTAGCCAGCCCTTCCGGCCGCGTTCCGCCATGCGCGGCACCACACCGGGAGGTTCGAGAGAGTTGAAGAGCAAACGTTGGCGTGGCGCGACGTGGGGGGCCGTGCTCGTCGCGGCCGGCCTCACGGCGAGCGGTCCGGGCGTCTCGCGGGCGCAGGACGCCCTGCCCGGGACCGGTGAGCACCACGAGGTCACCCTGATCACCGGCGACAAGGTCGTGCTCCTCGGCGACGAGGTGAGCGCCCTGGTCGCCGCGCCCGGCCGGGAGCGCACGGTGTTCCACAGCTACCGGCGTGACGGCCACCTGCACGTCGTGCCGCGCGACGCGGCGAAAGCCGTCTCGCAGGGCAAGCTGGACCCGAGGCTGTTCGACGTCACGGGTCTGGTCGAGGCGGGCTACGACGACCGCGCCCGCGACACCCTGCCCCTGATCGTGACCGGCGAGCAGGAGCCGGCGACCGCCGGTCTGCGCGTCGGTCACCCGCTGCCCGCGGTCGGCTCGTACGCCGCGCAGGTGGTCAAGTCCGAGGCGTCGGACACCTGGCGCACGCTCGTGTCGAGGGCGAGCGTGCGCAAGGTGTGGTTGGACGGGTTGCGCCAACCGAGCCTGGACCGCTCCACCGCGCAGATCGGCGCGCCGACCGCGTGGCAGGCCGGGCACACCGGCAAGGGCGTCAAAGTGGCCGTGCTGGACACCGGGATCGACCAGGACCACCCGGACCTGGCGGGCCACGAGGTCGCGGAGCGCAACTTCACCGACGACCCGGACAACACCGACGGCGTCGGCCACGGCACGCACGTCGCCGCGACGATCGCGAGTTCCGGCCCGAAGTACCGGGGCGTCGCGCCGGACGCGGACCTGTTGGACGGCAAGGTGTGCGTGCTGACCGGCTGCCAGGAGTCGGCGATCGTGGCGGGCATGCAGTGGGCCGCCGAGCAGGGCGCGGACGTCGTCAACCTCAGCCTGGGCGGCGGTGACACCCCCGAGCTGGACCCGCTGGAGGAAGCGGTGAACACGCTGTCCGCGCGGACCGGCGTGCTGTTCGTGGTCGCGGCCGGCAACAACTCCCGGCCGGAGACGGTCAGCTCACCCGGCAGCGCCGACGCCGCCCTGACCGTGGGCGCGGTGGACCGGCAGGACGGCATCGCGCCGTTCTCCAGCCGGGGCCCCCGCGTCGGCGACGGCGCGGTCAAGCCCGACGTCACCGCGCCGGGCGTGGACGTCGTGGCCGCGAAGTCCAGCAGCGGCACGGTCGGCACACCGGTCGCCGACGGGTACGTGGCCATGTCCGGCACGTCGATGGCGACACCGCACGTGGCGGGCGCGGCGGCCGTGCTCGCGCAGCAGCACCCGGACTGGACGGGCGCGCAGATCAAGGCGGCGCTGGTGGGGTCGGCGAAGAACAACCCGGCGCTCACCGCGTTCGACCAGGGCGCGGGCCGGGTGGACCTGGCCAAGGCCATCACCACCTCGCTCACCGCCGAACCGGCGAGCCTGGCGCTGGGCCTGCAGAAGTGGCCCCACAACGACGACACCCCGGTCTCGAAGAGCGTCACCTACCGCAACGAGGGCACCGCTCCGGTCACGTTGACCCTGGCCGCCGAGGCGAAGGGCCCGGACGGCGGGTCCGCCCCGACCGGCATGGTCGGCGTGTCGCCCGCGAAGCTGACCGTCCCGGCGGGCGGCGAGGCGACCGCGACGGTCACCGCCGACACGCGGCTGGGCACGGCCGACGGCCTGTACGTGGGGACGGTGGCGGCGACCGGCGGTGCGACGCCGCTGCGCACCGCGTTCAGCGTGCACCGGGAGGTGGAGAGCTACGACGTCCGGTTCGACTTCGTGGACGACTCGGGCGCGCCCGCGGCCGACTACTACACGTCGATCATCGGGCTGAGCAACGGCACGTTCGCCTTCCCCTACGACGCCGACGGCTCGTTCACGCTGCGGCTGCCGAAGGGCGACTACTTCACCAACACCGACGTGCAGACCGACGACACCCGGCTGGCGCTGCTGCCCCGGCCCGGCCTGACCGTCACCGCCGACACCACCGTGACGCTGGACGCGCGCACCGCCCGGCCGTTGCGGATCACCGCGCCGGACCCCGGCGCGGAGGAGGCGTTGGGCGACGTCACGATGGCGCGCGCGTTCGGCGACCGGCAGGCCAGCGTGAGCACCGCGTTCCTCGGCGGGTTCGGGCCGAACGTGTCCATCGCGCACGTCGGTCCGGAACTCGCGGCCGGTGACCTGACCGCGTTGCTGGGCGCGCAGTTCCGCGGCACGCCGGACGGTGACAAGCCGGTGACCTACCGGTTCGCCTGGTCGCAGCGGGGGAAGGTGCCGGTCGGGTTCGTCCAGGACGTGGCCGCGACCGACCTGGCCGAGGTGCGCACGACGTTCGGCCCGGGACCGGCGGGCCGCGAGTACGGCCACGGCGGCAACCCGATCGCCGCCGACGGCGTCAGCGGCTGGGCGTGGCTGCCGGACGTGGCCTCGCCGGGTGAGTCGGTCGACCGGGTCACCCCGGACCCGGCGTGGTCGTGGGGCTTCCTGCAGTTCGGCGCGGACGGCGCGGTCGAGGCGACGCTGACCTCGCCGGAACGCCGGTACGAGCGGGGCGCGACGCACCGGGAGCGGTTCAACGACCCGGTGTTCTCCCCCGCGCTGCCCGAGTCGCGCTCGCCGTACCTGGCCCGCAGCGGCGACGAGATCAGCTTCGCCGTGCCGCTGTTCACCGACCGCGCTGGCAACGGCGGCAACGCGGCGGTGTCCTCGGCCCGGACCACGTTGCTGCGCAACGGGACCAGGGTCGGCGAGACGCCGTACGCGGCCAACGGGCTGTTCCCGGTGCCCGCGGGCGCGGCGGCCTACCGGGTGGAGACCGACGCGGTGCGGGCCGCCGGCACGTCGGAGTTCGCCACCCAGGTGAGCGCCGCGTGGACGTTCCGCTCGGACACCACGACCACCGACGAGTACGTGCCGCTGCCGTTGTCGGTGGTGCGGTTCACGCCCGAGCTGGACGCGGGCGGCGCCGCGCCCGGGGGCCAGGCGCTGCGCGTGCCGCTGACCGTGCAGCAGCAGGAGGGCGCGACCAACGGCCGGGTCGACCGGATCGACGTCGAGGTGTCGTTCGACGACGGCACGACCTGGACCGCGGTGCCGGTGTCGGCGAACATCGCCACCATCGCCAACCCGAACACCACCGGGTACGGCTCGGTGCGCGTGCGGGCGACCGACAGCGGCGGAAACGCTCTGGAGCACACCGTGATCCGGGCCTACAAGATCGTTTGATCGTCCTCGGGAGGGAGCGTCCGCGATCGGCGGGCGCCCCCTCCGAGCAACGCCCGTTGGGCTGCCCGGCCGTCCCGAGCGACCCCGTTGAGCCCCTGAATCCGTTCATCCGACTGGATAGCGTCGAGGTGTCGGGGGGCGACTTCATTGATCGGTGCACGCTTTCGTCCGCCTCCCGGTGACGCGCTCAACCAGATTCGGGAGGTATCTGCGTTGAAAACGAGATCACGAAAGCGCGGGGCCGCGTGGGGGGCCGCACTGCTGGCGGTGGGGCTGACCGCGGGCACGGCGACGGCGACCGCAGCGCCCGCACCACCGCTGAGCGGCTCCGACGGAGAACGGCACACCGTCACCCTGATCACCGGTGACCGGGTCGTCGTCGCCGGGCAGCGGCTGCTCTCCGTCACGCCGGGCCCGGACCGGGACGGCATCTCGTTCCACCGGGTCGTGCGCGACGGCCGGCTGCACGTCATCCCGCGCGACGCGGCCCGGCCGCTCGCCGACGGCAAGCTGGACCTGCGCCTGTTCGACGTCACCGGGCTCGTGGACGCGGGCTACGACGACGCGAAGCGCGACACCGTGCCGCTGATCGTCACCGGCGACCAGCCGCGGTCGGCGGGTCTCGAGGTCACCCGCGCGCTGCCCACGATCGGCTCGGTGGCCGCGAAGACCGCGAAGTCCGAGACGGCGGGCACGTACCAGGCCCTGGTGCGCGACCCGGGCGTCAGGAAGATCTGGCTGGACGGCCTGCGCAAGCCCAGCCTGGACAAGTCCGTGGCGCAGATCGGTGCGCCCACCGCGTGGCAGGCCGGGTACACCGGCAAGGGCGTCAAGGTCGCCGTGCTGGACAGCGGCGTCGACCAGACCCACCCCGACCTCGCGGGCCGCGAGGTCCTCGAGCGCAACTTCACCGAGGACCCCGACAACAGCGACCTGGTTGGCCACGGCACGCACGTCGCCGCCACCGTCGCCAGCTCGGGCGCGCGGTACCGGGGCGTCGCGCCGGACGCGCAGATCCTCGACGGCAAGGTGTGCTCGTTGAGCTGCGCCGAGTCGTGGATCGTCGACGGCATGCAGTGGGCCGCCGACCAGGGCGCGGACGTGATCAACATGAGCCTGGGCGGCACGGACACCCCGGACGTCGACCCGCTGGAGCAGGCCATCGAGACGTTGTCGGCGCGGACCGGGACGCTGTTCGTGGTCGCGGCGGGCAACTCGGGCGGTCCCGAGACGCTCAGCTCGCCGGCCAGCGCGGACGCGGCGCTCGCCGTCGGCGCGGTGAACCGGGACGACAGCATCGCGGCGTTCTCCAGCCGCGGTCCGCGCGTCGGCGACGGCGCGCCCCGGCCGGACGTCACCGCGCCCGGCGTGGACATCGTCGCGGCGAAGGCCTCCACCGCCGAGATCGGCACGCCCGTCGGCGAGAACCACGTGGCGGTGTCCGGCACCTCGATGGCCACCCCGCACGTCGCGGGAGCGGCGGCGTTGCTCGCCCAGCAGCACCCCGACTGGACCGGCGCGCAGATCAAGGCCGCGCTCATGGCGTCGGCGAAGAACAACCCGGCGCTGACCGCGTTCGACCAGGGCACCGGCCGCGTCGACCTGGCCAGGGCCATCACCACCACCGTCACCGCCGACCCGCCGTCGCTCGCGCTCGGCCTCCAGCGGTGGCCGCACGACGACGACGAGCCGACCAGCGAGGAGTTCACCGTCCGCAACAGCGGGACCACGCCGGTCACGCTCGACCTGACGATCGACGCCGACGGTCCCGGCGGCGCGCCCGTGCCGGCCGGGGTGTTCACCGTCAGCCCCACGACCGTCACCGTGCCCGCCGGCGGCGAAGCGAAGGCGACCGTCACCGCCGACACCAGGGCGGCGACCGCCGACGGCGGGTACAGCGGCACGGTCGTCGCCTCCGGCGGCGGCGGCGTCGAGCTGCGCGTGCCGGTGGGCGTGAACCGCGAGGTGGAGAGCTACGACGTCACGTTCGAGTTCGTGGACGCGGCGGGCCGGCCCGCGACCGACTACTTCTCGCTCGTCATCGGCCTGGACAACGACAAGTTCCTGCTGCCGAGCGGTGACGGCGGCACGGCCACCGCGCGGCTGCCCGCGGGCGAGTACCTGGTCGTGAACGAGGTGCTGACCGACGGGGTGAAGAGCGCCGTGCTGCCCCAGCCGAGCCTGCGCGTCGGCCGTGACAGCACCAGGGTCGTCGCGGACGCCCGTGCGGCGAAACCGGTCTCCATCACCTTCCCGGACCCGAACGCGCAGCCGCCGACGGGCGACCTGCTGCTCAACCGCAACCGCAACGGTCGACCGCTGGTGGCCATCGGGGGCATCTACGCGGGCGGCTTCGACACCGTGTCGCTCGGGCACCTCGGCCCCGAACTGCCCGCCGAGGACTTCACCCTGATGGTGAACACGCAGGCCGCGGGCACACCGGTCGGCACGACACCGGTCACCTACCGGTTCTCGTGGGTGGAGCACGGGAAGGTGCCGACCGGCTTCGTCCGCGCGCCCGCCAAGCGGGAGCTCGCCGAGGTGCGGTCGGGCTTCGGCCCGGGGTCGACGGCCAAGACCTACGGCTTCGGGGGCTTCCCCGTGCTGCCCAACGGGCTCGGCGGCTTCGGCATCGACACCCCGGTGACCTCACCGGGCCGGTCGATCGACTACGCCACCGCCTCGCCGGGCGTGCAGTGGCTGTGGTCGCTCGCGCAGTTCCAGGACGGCCGGATCGAAGCCCAGCTCGACTCGCCGCAGCGCGTGCTCCGACCCGGGCGCACCCACCGGGAGGAGTTCAACCACCCGGTGTTCGGGCCGGGCGTGCCCGCGTCCCCGTTCCCGTACCTGGCCAGGGCCGGTGACGTCATCGGGATCTCGCTGCCGCTGTTCGGCGACGGGAACG
Source organism: Saccharothrix saharensis (assembly GCF_006716745.1). NCBI lineage: Bacteria > Bacillati > Actinomycetota > Actinomycetes > Pseudonocardiales > Pseudonocardiaceae > Saccharothrix > Saccharothrix saharensis. Next base: position 2,916,715 of record NZ_VFPP01000001.1, read on the forward strand.
GCAACGCCGGCCGGTCGCTGACGTCGTCGGCGCGGACGACGTTGCGGCGCAACGGGACCGTGGTCGGCGAGACCACCTCGGCGGGCAACGGCCGGTTCACCGTGCCGCCGGGCGCGGCGGACTTCCGCGTCGAGACCGAGGCCGTGCGGTCGCCGGGCGTCTCGGAGTTCACCACGGCCGTCGGCGGCGCGTGGACGTTCCGCTCGGACACCGTGCCGGGCCAGGAGTTCGCGCCGCTGCCGCTGACGACGGTCCGGTTCACCCCGGCGCTCGACGCGCGCGGCACCGCGCCCGCGGGCCGGGTGCTGCGCGTGCCGCTCGTGGTGGAGCAGCAGGACGGCGCGGCCAACGGCCGGGTCCGCGGGGTCGAGGTCGAGGTGTCGTTCGACGACGGCAAGACGTGGCGCGGGGTCCCGGTCGTCGGCGGTGCGGCGCTCGTCCGCAACGCCGACCGCGCGGGCTACGCATCGCTGCGCGCCAAGGGATCCGACAGCAGGGGCAACACGTTCCAGCAGACCGTGATCCGGGCTTACCGGGTCGGCTGAGCGCGGTCGCGTGACGGGAGGGGGCATTCGCTCGGACGGATGCCCCCTCCCCGCTCTTACGACAACGAGTGACTACCAGCCCGCCCAACAGGGTGACGAAATCCCCACCAAGAGACGCTGACCTCACCCTGACGGGTGGATAGCGTCGAGGTCGTTGGGGGGCTTCGACTGTTCCGCCGCACCGCCGCCGCCAGGGCGTCAGCGGCGCCTTCCGACTGCGCGTTTCCGCCGCGCGACAACCGGATTCGGGAGGTATCTGCGTTGACGTCGACATCACGAAGGCGCGGGATCGGGTGGGGAGCCGCCGTGCTCGCCGCCGGGCTCGCGGCAGGCACGGCGACGGGGGTTGCCACCGCGACACCGGAAGACCACGACCGGACGGGCCGGCACGCCGGGGCCGCGGTCACCCTCATCACCGGCGACCGGGTCGTGCTGAACGGCCCCACGTCCGGCTCGTTCCGGGCCGGTCCCGGCCGTGAGCGCGTCACGGTCCACTCGTTCCACCGGGACGGCCACCTGCACGTCGTGCCCGGCGACGCCTACGACGCGGTCGCGAGCGGCAAGCTCGACCTGCGCCTGTTCGACGTGACCGGGCTGGTCGAGGCCGGCTACGACGACGCCAGGCGCGACACGCTGCCGCTCATCATCACCGGCGACCAGCCGCGGACCGGCGTCCACGTCACCCGCGCGCTGCCCACCGTGGGCGCGTTCGCCGCGCGGACACCCAAGTCCGAGGCCGCCACGGCGTTCCACGCCCTGGTGGCCGACCCCGGCGTGGAGAAGGTCTGGCTGGACGGCCTGCGCAAGCCCAGCCTCGACCGCTCCACCGCCCAGATCGGCGCGCCCACGGCGTGGCAGGCCGGGTACACCGGCCAGGGCGTCAAGGTGGCCGTGCTCGACGGCGGCGTGGACGGCGCGCACCCCGACCTGGCCGGCAAGGAGGTCGCCGAGCGGAACTTCACCGAGGACCCCGACGCCACCGACGTCGACGGCCACGGCACGCACGTCGCGTCGACCATCGCCAGCGGCGGCGCCGACTACAGGGGCGTCGCGCCCGACGCGCGCATCCTCGACGGCAAGGTGTGCGTCCGCTACGGCTGCGCCGAGTCGTGGATCCTCGACGGCATGCGGTGGGCCGTCGACCAGGGGGCCGACGTGGTCAACCTGAGCCTGGGCGGCGACGACTCGCCCGCGATCGACCCGCTGGAAGAAGCGGTGAACACGCTGTCCGCGCGGACCGGCACGCTGTTCGTGATCGCCGCGGGCAACTCGGGCCGTCCCGGCACGGTCGGCTCGCCGGGCAGCGCCGACGCCGCCCTGACCGTGGGCGCGGTCGAGCGGGACGACAGCATCGCCTCCTTCTCCAGCCGGGGCCCGCGCGTGGGCGACGGCGCGGTCAAGCCCGACATCACCGCGCCGGGCGTGGACATCGTCGCGGCGAAGGCCGCCACCGGCAGCATCGGCACGCCCGTGGACGACCACCACGTGGCGCTGTCGGGGACGTCCATGGCCACCCCGCACGTCGCGGGCGCGGCCGCGTTGATCGCCCAGCAACACCCGGACTGGACGGGGGCGCAGATCAAGGCCGCGCTCATGGCGTCGGCCAGGAACAACCCGGCGCTCACGCCGTTCGACCAGGGCGCCGGCCGCGTCGACCTGGCCAAGGCCGTCGCCGCCGCGATCACCTCCGACCCGGTCAGCCTGTCGATGGGCCGCCAGCAGTGGCCGCACACCGACGACACCCCGGTCACCAAGGACCTCACCTACCGCAACAGCGGCACGCGAGCGGTCACGTTCGACGTGTCGGTGGAGGCCACGGGCCCCGACGGCGAGCCCGCGCCCACCGGCATGTTCACCGTCAGCCCCACGACCGTCACCGTGCCCGCCGGCGGTGAGGCGAAGGTGGCCGTCACCGCGGACACCAGGGTCGGCGCGGTCGACGGCGCGTTCTCCGGCGCGGTCGTCGCGGGCGACGTGCTGCGCACGCCGGTGAGCGTGGACCGCGAGGTCGAGAGCTACGACGTCACCGCGACGTTCCTCGACGCCGAGGGCAAGGTGCCGACCACCTACGGGGGCGTCCTGATGGGCGTCGACAACGACACGTTCCTGTTCCTGGAGGACGACGGCAACACCGTGACCAGGCGCCTGCCCAAGGGCGAGTACATGGTGCACGCCACCGTGATCACGGGTGACGAAGCGGACGGCCGGGTCGCCATGCTCCCCCGCCCCTCGCTGACGGTCACCGGGACCACCTCGGTCACGTTCGACGCGCGGACCGCCGAGCCGGTGCGGATCACGCCACCGGACGGCACCGCGGTGCCGATGATCGCCGACGTCAACCTCAACCGCTCCTCCGGTGACCACCGCGTCGGGTTCAGCGTCGCCTTCTTCGAAGGCCTGCCCGAGCACCTGACGCTCGCCCAGACCGGTCCGGCACTGCCCGACGACGAGCTCAGCGTCTTCATCGGCTCGCAGTACGAGGCCGCACCGGTCGACGGCGCGCGCGTCAGCTACCGGTTCGCGTGGGCGGAGCAGGGCCGGGTGCCCACCGGGTTCGTCCGGGCGCCCGCCAAGCGCGAGCTGGCCGAGGTGCGGACGAGGTTCGGCCCCGGCCAGGCCGCCGACGAGTTCGCGCACGGTGGCAGCGGGATCGGCCCCGGCGACTCCGGCGGCTGGGCGGTGCTGTTCCCGGTCGAACCGGGCGGTGCGGCGGTCGACTACGTCACCACCGCCGACGTCCGGTGGAGCTGGCAGTTGATCCACGTGCAGGGCGAGTTCGACATCGTCGCGAACTACACCTCGCCCGACCGCTCCTACCGGCCCGGCGAGCGCGGCCGGGAGAGCCTCAACTTCCCCGTGTTCGGGCCCGGCCTGCCCGCGTCCCGGTTCGAGTACCTCGTCCGGTTCGACGACCGGATCCAGGTGGAGGTGCCGCTGCTCAACGACGCCGCGAACAACCTCGGCGGCTCGGCGTACGAGTCCGGGCGCACCGCGCTCTACCGCGACGGGACGAAGATCGGCGAGGTCCCCGAGCCGGGTGGCCGGTTCGCCGTGCCCGCAGGCCTGGCCCGCTACCGGGCGGAGGTGGACTTCGTGCGCCGCCCGGGCATCACCGACCTGAGCACGCGGGTCAGCGGCGCGTGGACGTTCCGCTCGGCCGCCGCGCCCGACGGCGCGGTGCGCAGGCTGCCGATGTCGGTGGTGCGGTTCGCGCCCCGGCTCGACGCGAGCGGCGGCACGCCCGCCGGCCGCCTGCTGCGCATCCCGCTCACCGTCGAGCAGCACCAGGGGGCCGACAACGGCCGGGTGCGCCAGGTGGGGGTCGACGTGTCGTTCGACGACGGCAAGACGTGGCGCGCGGTGCCGGTCGTCGGCGGCGCGGCGCTCGTGCGCAACGCCGGCGAGGCAGGCGGCTACGCCTCGCTGCGCGCCAAGGGCTCCGACAGCAAGGGCAACACGTTCGAGCACTCGGTGATCCGCGCCTACCGGCTCACCGAGTAGGACCGCCGCGGAGGGGTGTCCGACGTCGGACCCCCCTCCGCTCGGTCACCAGGTGTCCTTGCGGAAGATCGAGCCACCCTCGTCCGGGTCGTCGTCCACCGGCGGACGGCGCACGGGAGGCGGCGGCGGTTGCTGCTGGTACGGCTGCGGTGGTGGCGGCTGCGGGTAGTCCCGCACCGGCTGCGCGAACGTCTGCGGCGGCCCGTCCTGCGGCTGCTGGTACCGCGGTTGCTGCTGGTACTGGGGAGGAGGCTGCGGCGGGTACTGCTGCGGCGCGCCGGGCGGCCCCGGCACGACCGGCGGCGTGGGGCCGAGGTCGAGCTCGGTCGGGTCGATCGAGCTGTCCTCCAGCAGCGGCGCGGCCAGTGCCCGCACCTGCTGCGAGGCTTCCGCCGACGCCTGGAACACGAGGTTCAGCAGGGTCGCCGCGAGTTCCCGGCCGTTGCGCAGGGCCCGGTCGTCGATGCGCAGGTCGACGAGCTGGCCGTTGGCCGTCACGGTCGCGGTCAGCAACCCGTCGCCGGACTTCCGGGTCACCCGCAACCCGGCCAGCTGCCCTTGCAGCTCATCGGCCTGCCGCTGCTTCTGCTCGGCGAGCTCGGTGATCCGCGCCAGCTTCTCTTCGAGATCTTCTCGCATCGCGCCCTCGATCCGCTGTACTACTGTCCGGCGCAGGCTAGTGCACCGAACGGCGGCGCAAATCGCGATCCGGTGGAACCGGAGCGGGATCGCGACCGTCGGACTGATCGACAAATCGGGGAGGTGGCGCGATGACGGCGAAGTTCGACGTCAGGCTCGACGGCATCGGGGAGTTCGCGGGCTCGTCGGTCCGCCGCGGCGACCGGTTCGACCAGGTCATGGCCGCGCTGGAGGCCGCGAAGGTCGGCCGCGAGTCGTTCGGCAAGATGCCGTCCAGCGGTGACGTCCACGCGTCCTACGAGGAACGCGTCACCTCGACGATGAACGATCTGAAGGAATGCGCGGAAGCCATGCGCGACATCGCCGAATCGCTGCGCGACACCATGGACGACTACAAGGGCGTCGACGGCGGAATCGGAGAAGTCCTCACAGACATCGTCCAAGGCCTCGAAGGCCTGACGATTCCGAAGGTGGGCGGATGAGTCCCAGCACGACCGTCGAGGTCAACAACAAGATCGAGACCTTCCTCAACGGCTGCCCCGGACCGGTCCAGGGCATCATCCGGCCGTTGCTCACGCCGTTCCTGGAGGCCATCGACTGGGTCGCGGGCGACCCGGACGACCTGATCCGCGCGGCCGACGCGTGGGAGAAGGCGGCCACCGACATCCGCGCGATCGTGTCCGACGAGGCGAGCGCGCGGCAGGCCGTCACCGGCGTGTGGCAGGGCCCGGCCGCGGACAAGTTCAACGGCAGGCTGGCCGAGATCGAGGAGCAGATCGAGCAGCTCGCCCAGAACGTCCAGGACACGTCCGGGATGCTGGTCGAGGCCGCCAAGGGCTGCGTCGACTCGGCGAACCTGATCATCGACCTCGTCATCGACCTGATCATGATGCTGGTGACCGACCTGCTGGTCAGCCTCGCGCTGTCGGTGGTCAGCTTCGGCGCGTCGCTCGCCGCCGGCGCCGCCGCGGCCGCCGCCAAGGCCGCGGCCACCCTCGGCAAGGTCTTCAAGATCGTGAAGAAGCTCGCCGACCTGCTGATGAAGCTGTCGAACCTGCTGCGCAAGCTGGCCGAGGCCGCCAAGGCGTACAAGGCGGGCCTGAAGGCGATCAAGGCGCTGAAGAAGGCCGCGGGCACGTTCAGCAAGGAAGGCATCGCGCTCGGCGTGGCCAAGTCGATCTACACCGCGCCGGTGCGCATCCCGCTCGGCCAGGTGCTGGGCGAGTCGGTGCCGGGTGGACCGGCGGGCGGCCTGTTCAACATGGGCAAGGACGTCTACAACTACGCCACCGACGACGACTGATGCCGTTGGTCGACGACCTGAAGGTGTGGGGGGACGACGCGCGGCGCGCGCTCGCCCCCGGTGAAGCCCTGCTCGCGATCACGTCGGTCGGCGTCGCCTACGGCGCGCGCGGCGGCGCGGAGCCGGACTTCTGGACCACGCCCGCGGGTCGTGCCGTCGACCGGGTCGGCCGGGCGGTGCCGGAACCGAAGGGCTGGGTCGGCAAGGCGCTGGCCGGTGTCGGCGGGGTGGCGTTCGCGTCGCCGTCACTGGACCTGCCGGCCGAGTTCCCGGAGAGCTGGATCGGCGGCCGCACGTGCTACGGCCCGGCCGGGTCGCTCGCCCGGCAGCTGGAAGCGGCCGTGACCGGGCACAGCTTCTTCGCCGTGACGGCGCAGCGGGTCGTCGCCCTGGTCAACGCCGACGACCGGATGACCGTCGCCTGGTCGGCGCCGCGCCACGTCGTGGTGGCGGCCAGGCGCCGTCCCCGGCTGGTCGCGCGGGGACGGTTCGGCCTGGTCTTCGCCGACGGCTCGTGGATCGTGCTCGGCACGTTCGGCGCGCACGTCGGCGGCGCGCACGCCCAGCGCGTCGTCGCCGCCCTTACGGCAGGTTCGTGACCAGCTCGGCGGCCGGGACGCGGGTGCCGGTGTAGAACGGGACCTCCTCGCGCACGTGGCGACGAGCCTCCGTGCCGCGCAGGTGCCGCATGAGGTCCACGATCCGGTGCAGCTCGTCCGCCTCGAACGCCAGCATCCACTCGTAGTCGCCCAGCGCGAACGACGCGACCGTGTTCGCCCGCACGTCCGGGTAGTCCCGCGCCTCCTTGCCGTGGTCGGCGAGCATGCGGCGGCGGTCCTCGTCGGGCAGCAGGTACCACTCGTAGGACCGCACGAACGGGTACACGCACACGTACTTGCGCGCTTCCTCGCCCGCCAGGAACGCCGGGATGTGGCTGCGGTTGAACTCGGCCGGCCGGTGCAGCGCCACCTGGCTCCACACCGGGGTCGACACGCGGCCCACGGCGGTGCGGCGGAACCCGGTGTAGGCCTGCTGGACCTGCTCGATCTCCTCGGCGTGCCACCAGATCATGTAGTCGGCGTCCGCCCGCAGGCCCGCCACGTCGTACACGCCGCGCACCACGACACCCTTGGACTCCAAGCCGTCCAGGTACTCCTGCGCCTCGGACGCGGCCGGGCCGCGGTCGTCGGGCAGGCGACCGGGCTCCACGCGGAAGACCGACCACATGGTGTAGCGGATGGTGTCGTTGAGTTCGGTGTAGTTCAGGCGGGACATGGACCCCATCCTCTCACTCAGTGGACGTGGGCGAGGACGTGAGCGGCGACACGGGCGGCCGCGGCGCCACCGGTGGCGATGCAGGCGGGGATGCCGACGCCGTGCAGCGTCGCGCCCGCCACGGCCAGGCCCGGCACGGCCTCGACGGCGTCCTCGATGCCCCGCACGAGGTCCAGGTGGCCCACGCCGTACTGCGGCAGGCCGCCGCCCCAGCGGGTGACCAGGGTGTCGATCGGCTCGGCCGTGACGCCGGTCAACTCGCGCAGGTCGCGCCGGACGGCGGCGACCAGGTCGTCGTCGTCGCGCTGGAGCAGGTGCGCCTCGCCGTGCCGGCCGACGCTGCCGCGCACCAGCACCGGCTCACCGGCGAGGTGCGCCCACTTGCGGCTGGAGAAGGTGAACGCCTTCGCGGTGAACGGCACGCCGTCCGAGGCGCGTTCGCCCTCGGCCAGCAGCACGCCGGACCGCTCGGGCAGCTCCGTGCCGGGCGGCAGGGCCAGCGCCACCACCGCCATGGACGCCACCTCGACCTCGGCGTAGCGGCGGGACGCGGCGGGCGCGACGTCGGCGAGCAGCTTGCGCGCGGCGGGCGCGGGCACGGCGAGCACCACGCCGTCCACGTCCAGGTGTCGGGGCGCGGCGGCGGAGCCGATCTCCAGCCGCCAGCCGTGCTCGCGGCGCAGCAGGGCGCGCACCGGCAGGCCGAGCCTGATCTCGGCGGCCCGCGCCAGCCGGGCCACCACGGTCGACAGGCCGTCGCGCAGCGTGCCGAACACCGGCGGTCGGGCGACGCCCGGTCGGGGTGGCGCGGGGACGGCGCTCGCGGCGGCGGCCAGCAGCGACCCGGCGCCGGAGTCCAGGGCGGTGGCCAGTTGGGGCATGGTCGCGCGCAGCCCGAGCACGTCGGTGCGGCCCGCGTAGACACCGCCCAGCAGCGGCCCGACCAGGCGGTCGCCCACCTCGGGCCCGAACCGCTCGCGCAGCAGCGCGCCCACGGCCACGTCCGCGCCGTCCAGCCGGATCGGCGGCAGGTCGGGTTCGGCGGCGACCCGGCGCAGGCCGTCGTGCGACAGCACGTCGCGCACCGCGTCAACCGACGCGGGGACGCCCATCAGGGTGCGCCCGGGGATCGACCGGGTGTCGCCGGCGGCGTGGATGCTCGCCGCGGCCTTCGTCGGGTGGACCACCCGGTCGGCCAGGCCGAGCTCGGCGACCAGGTCCACGGCCTCGGGGCGGCGGTGCAGGAACGCCTCCGCGCCCACGTCGTAGGCGCGCCCGCCGACCTCGGCCGTGCGCAGCTTCCCGCCCAGCCGGTCGGACTGCTCGACCACGGTGATCGCGGCGGCCGGCCCGAGCAGGCCCCGCAGCCGGTGCGCGGCGGCGAGGCCGGAGATGCCGCCCCCGACCACCGCCACTCGCGGCGCCCTCATGCGGACCGGTGCACCAGCTCGACGGCCCGGGTGATCGCGTCCGGGTCGGTGTCGGGCAGCACGCCGTGGCCCAGGTTGAAGATGTGCCCGGCGGCGGCGCGGCCCTCGAGCTTGATCCGCTCGACCTCCCGTTCCAGCGCGGGCAGGCCCGCGAACAGCAGCGCCGGGTCGAGGTTGCCCTGGACGACCGGCTTGGGCAGGTGCGGCGCGGCCTGCTCCAGCCGCCGGACCGCGACGTCCAGCGGGGTGCGCCAGTCGACGCCGACCACGTCCGCGCCGGCTTCGCGCATCGCGGGCAGCAGCTCGGACGTGCCCACGCCGAAGTGGATGCGCGGCACGCCGCTGACGCCCTGCAGCACCCTCGTCGAGTGCGGCAGCACGAACTCGCGGTAGTCGCGCTCGGACAGCGCGCCCGCCCACGAGTCGAAGAGCTGGACCGCCTTCACGCCCGCGCGCACCTGCACGCGCAGGAACTCGGCGGTGATGCCCGCCAGCCGGTCCAGCAGCGCGTGCCACAGGTCCGGGTCGCCGTGCATGAGCGCCTTGGTGCGCTCGTGGTGCTTGCTCGGGCCGCCCTCGACCAGGTAGGAGGCCAGGGTGAACGGCGCGCCCGCGAACCCGATCAGCGGCACGTCGCCGAGCTCGGCGTTGAGCAGCGCGATGGCGTCGGCCACCGGCCGCACCTGCTCCTCGTGCAGCTCGGGGATGGCCCGCACGTCGGCGGCCGTCTGGACCGGCTTGGCCACCACCGGCCCGGTGCCGGGCACGATGTCCAGGTCCACACCGGCGGCCTTGAGCGGCACGACGATGTCGGAGAACAGGATCGCGCCGTCCACGTCGTGGCGGCGCACCGGCTGCAGGGTGATCTCGCAGACCATGTCCGGGTCCATGCAGGCGTCCAGCATGGCGGTGCCCTCGCGCAGCTTGCGGTACTCCGGCAGGGAGCGGCCCGCCTGGCGCATGAACCAGACCGGCGTGCGTGACGGCGTGCCGCCGCGTGCGGCGACGAGCAGCGGGGCTTCGGTGATGTCGTTCATCTCGCCGTCCATCGTCCCACGGGCTGGGCGGCGGGCGTCTTCGGCCGGCGTCCGCCGGGCCCGGCGTGCCGCGCTCACGTTCCGGGGTTCCGGGGCCTACAGTCCGTGGTGTGACGGAGCCCGAACTGTTCCAGCGGGCGGTGGCGACGCTCCGGTCGGTGCGCACCCGACCCGAGCTGGAGTTGACCGAGGTGCGCCCGCCGCAGCGGCTGGCGCCGTGGTCCTTCGCGCTGACCGCGGAGGTGACCGGGCCCGCCGACGAGCTGTCCACGGGACGGCTCGTGCTGCTGCACGACCCGGACGGGGTCGAGGCGTGGTCGGGGGTGTTCCGGCTGGTCGCCTACGTGCGGGTGGAGCTGGACGCGGAACTGGCCGCGGACCCGCTGCTGCCCGAGGTGGGCTGGTCGTGGCTGGTGGAGGCGCTGGAGGTGGCGGGGGCGGGGTTCGTGGCGCTGGGCGGCACGGTCACCCAGACGTCGTCGGCGAGGTTCGGCGACATAGCCGGCCCGGCCCGCACGGACGACCTGGAACTGCGCGCCTCGTGGACCGCGCGGACCGCCGACCTGGCCGCGCACGGCACCGCGTTCTTCGACGTCATGGCCACCGCCGTGGGCCTGCCCCCGGTGGGCGTGTCGACCTTGCGCTGACCGGCGCGTTCCCCGGGACCGCACCGGGGCGGCGCTCAGTCGTTGGCGCGCAGCACGCGCAGGGCGTTGAGGCCGGCCAGCTTGGCGCAGTCGTCCTCGCTCCACCCCCGGTCCAGCAGGGTGCCGATCAGGTCCGGGTAGCAGGAGACGTCCTCCAGCCCCTCGGGCAGGGCGCGGGTGCCGTCGTAGTCGCCACCGAGGCCGATGTGGTCGATGCCGGCCACCTCGCGGGCGTGCTCCAGGTGGGCGATGACGTCGTCCATCGTCACGCGGGGCGTCGGGCCGCCCTCGGTCCAGGAGTCGGCGAACCGGTGGCGGGCGTCCAGGTCGTTGTGGTTCTCCCCCGCGGCCCGCATCGCGTCCTTCAGCCGGGCGTCCCACTCGACGTGCGCCTGCGACACGAACTGCGGCACGAAGGTCACCATGCACACGCCGTCGTTGTCCCGGAGCCGGGCCAGCACGTCGTCGGGCACGTTGCGCGGGTGGTCGGCGACCGCGCGGCACGACGAGTGGCTGAACACGACCGGCCGGGTGGAGACCTCCAGCGCGTCGCGCATGGTCGACGGCGCCACGTGCGACAGGTCGACCAGCATGCCGATGCGGTTCATCTCGCGGACCACGTCCCGGCCGAAGTCGGTCAGCCCGCCGTGCACCGGCTCGTCGGTCGCCGAGTCGGCCCACGGGGTGTTCTCGTTGTGGGTGAGCGTCATGTAGCGCACGCCGAGCCGCCTCAACGCCCGCAGGACGCCCAGCGAGCCGTTGATGCCGTGTCCGCCCTCCGCGCCGATCAGGGAGGCTATCCGCCCGTCCCGGAAGGCCCGTTCGGCCTCGTCGGCGGTGGTCGCGATGCGCAGGTGCCCCGGGTAGCGCGCGGCGAGGTCGTGCACCAGGTCGACCTGCTCCAGCACGGCGGTGACGGCTGCGTCGCCCGCCAACCGGCAGGGGACCCAGACGGACCAGAACTGCATCCCCAACCGGCCCTCGCGGGCCCGGGCCAGGTCGGTCTGGAGCGCGGGCTGCCGGACGGTCAGGTCCACGGTCGAGACGGACGAAACGGGGTCACCGGCCGTTGACTTTTCACCGAATTGCTTCCCGGAGACGAGGTCGCGCAGCGCCCACGGGAGGTCGTTGTGCCCGTCGACGAGGGGCGCGCGGGCCAGCAGTTCCTCGGCCCGGCCTCGACCTGTGGTGCTCGCCACCCGCAACTCCTTGATGTCGTCGTGAGAACCGCTCGCGTTACGCCCCCGATCGAGTTGTCAGCCGATCGTGTGACAACAGGGGCCATCAGTGACAACTCATTCGGGATAGATACCCGATTGATCGTCCCGTAGACCCGCTTGGGCGGCTACGCTGCCCCAGACGACACCACTTTCGGTCGATCAGTGGCGCGGCTGATTGGACGAAAGTCCCGGTGCCGGTCGGGGGGCACGACCGACTCCAGGGAGGTAGTGACGTGGCTGCCGTCGGCTTAGGTCAGGCCGTTCGTACCACGCCAGCCGGCACGTTGCCGGCGAACATGGTCCCGCACCCGCGGGAGGAGCTTTTTTCAGTGCTGGTGGTCGACGACCACCCACTGCTGAGGGAGGCGATATCGGCTCGGCTCACCCAGATGGGAGCCGGGACAGTGCATGAGGCGGCTTCGGTCGCGGAGGCTCGGGCGCGGGCACTCGCCACCGGACCGTGCGACCTCGCGATCCTCGATCTGGGTCTGCCGGATGGCACCGGCATCGACCTGGTCACGGAACTCCGTGCCCAGGGCTGGCCCCGCATCGTGGTCCTCGCGTCCTCCGACGACCCCTACGCGGTCAGGTCGGCCTTCCAGGCAGGCGCTCAGGCGTACCTGCTGAAGTCCGCCTCGCCGATGGTGGTCACCGACGGGGTGCGCAGGGTCCTCGACGGCGGCGTCTACGCAGATCCGAGCGTTGCGCCCGTGCTCGCCGCGGGCACGAGGGTGCCGGGCACCGACAACACGCCGCGGGAGCTCTCCGCGCGTGAGGTCGAGGTCCTCCAGCTGGTCGCCGATGGCCAGAGCAACAAGGAGATCGGCGAAGCGCTCAGCCTTTCCGCGCTCACGGTGAAGTCCCACCTGTCGCGGATCGGGCGCAAGCTGGGCACCGGGGATCGGGCTCAGATGGTGGCGCTGGCCATGCGTGCCGGCGTGATCCGCTGAGCAGGTCGGCACACTGAACCGGCCGAACACACCCGCGAGTGGTGCGTTCGTCGTAGGGTCTTCCGCCGTGGACGTACCCTCCGACGAGCCAACCGAACCAACCGGTGCTGATCCGGTGCCGCTGGTGGAACCCGCTGACGGCGTTCCGCCTGTCGTCGCCGACGCACCGTCGCTCCGGCGTGCCGCTGATGCGCTCGCCGGAGCGACGGGTCCGGTTGCGGTGGACACCGAGCGAGCCTCGGGATACCGCTACTCGCAGCGCGCTTACCTGGTGCAACTGCGCCGGGAAGGTGCCGGGACCGTGCTGGTCGACCCGATCGCCCTGGGCGGTCGGCTCGATCCGCTGGTCGAGGCGCTGGACGGGACCGAGTGGGTGTTGCACGCGGCGTCGCAAGACCTGCCGTGCCTCGCCGAACTCGGCCTGCGTCCGAGCGCGTTGTTCGACACCGAGCTGGCGGGCAGGCTGGCCGGGTTCGAGCGGGTGGCGCTGGGCACGCTCGTCGAGCGGCTGTTGGGCTACCGGTTGGAGAAGGGGCACGGTGCGGCCGACTGGTCGCGCCGCCCCCTTCCCGCCGACTGGCTGAACTACGCCGCCCTCGACGTCGAACTGCTGGTCGAGCTGCGTGACGTGCTCGAGCAGGAGCTCAAGCGGCAGGGGAAGCTGGAGTGGGCGCTCGAGGAGTTCGAGGCGGCCCGCACGGCTCCCTTGCCGCGTCCGCGCGCGGAACCGTGGCGCCGCACGTCGGGCATCCACCGCATCCGCAGCCCCCGGCAGTTGGCCGCGGTGCGGTCGCTGTGGGAGGCGCGCGACGCGCTGGCCCGTGAGCGCGACATCGCGCCGGGCCGGGTGCTGCCGGACGCCGCGCTGGTCGACGCCGCCGTGAAGAACCCCGCCGACGAGGCCGCGCTGCTGGCGCTGCCGGTGTTCCGCGGTCGGGCGCAACGGCGCATGGTCGGCGTGTGGCTGGGTGCGTTGCAGCGCGCCGCCGCACTGCCCCGGGCCGAGCTGCCGGAGCCGTCACAGCAGCACGACGGCCCGCCGCCCGCGAACCGCTGGGCCGACAAGGACCCGGCCGCCGCGGCCCGCCTGGCCGCGGCCAGGACCGCGCTGGCAGCCGTCGCCGAGGCGAACAACCTGCCGGTGGAGAACCTGCTGCTGCCCGACCTCGTGCGCCGCACGTGCTGGCAGCCGCCGGCCGACGTCTCCCCCGAGGGCGTGTCCGCCGCACTGCGCGAGGGCGGCGCGCGCAACTGGCAGGTCGCCCTGACCGCCGTCCCCCTCTCCACCGCCCTGACCACCCCCACCTAACCCGAGTGTCGAACCCTCGGGTCCCGAGTGTCGAACCCCCAGGTCCCGAGAGTCCTACGTTCAGGACCCCTGAGATCAACGCTCAGGTCCGTCGACCCCGGTCCTGAACGTTGCACTCAGGGGTCCTGAGTGTTCGACACACGGGACCTGAGTGTTCGACTCACGAGGCCTGAGTGTTCGACACTCGGGACCTGAGTGTTCGACTCACGGGCAGGGGTGGTTGGTGGCGGCCTGGTGCGTGCCGGACAGCTCGCGGCGGGCCAGCGCGCGGACGGCCGCCATCGCCGCGTCACCCAGCACGGTCCCCACTACGACGCCCTCCAGCGCCTCGTCCTTGGTCCCCGCGCTCAGCGCGTAACCCAGGTCGGCCTCGGCCAGCGGCCGGGCCGCGTCGGCGAACCCGTCGAGCAGGTCCGCGAACCGCTCGTGCCCGACCTCCCGCGCCGTCGCCAGCACGCCCACCAGCGCCTTGTACGCGTACGACGTGGGCCGGCACACCCAGCCCTGCCGCTCCAGGAACGCGGCCACCTGCGCGTGCGCCACCTCGTCGTCCGCACCGAGGTCCGGCGGCGCGACCGCGGCGGAGATCGTGCCCATCGCCTTGTGCAACGACTTCTCCGGGTCGTCCAACGCGCCGAGCACCTCCCGCACGGCCGCGATCGACAACCCGCCCAGCTCGACCATGGCCCGCACGAGCCGCAGCCGGTGCAGGTGGTCGTCGGAGTACCTGGCCTGGTTGGGGCTGGTCAGCTCACCGGCGGGCAGCAGCCCTTCCCGCAGGTAGTACTTGATCGTCGCCACGGGCACGCCGCTGCGACGGCTCAACTCGGCGATGCGCACGGACCAACGCCCCTTCCTGAGACGACCCTCAGCATGGATACTGTAACTATCCGATAGTAGAAAGTGCCGCTATCCATACTAGGAGTCGTCCATGACCCGCTTCCTGCGCCTGCATCCGCCGCTGATGCTGTTCTCCCTGCTCATGGCCGCCTTGACGGTGGTCTCACTCGGCGGCCTGATCGTCGACGACCGGATTCTGGTCGGGTCGCCGATCTGGTTCAAGCCGTTCAAGTTCGCCGTCTCACTCTGCCTGTACGGCGTCACGCTCGCCTGGATGCTCACCCTCACCACCCGCCTGCGCCGGACCGGCTGGTGGGCGGGCGCGGTCATCGCGCTCGCCGGCACCGCCGAGATGGTCGTCGTCGTGGGCCAGGTCCTGCGCGGCAGGCGCAGCCACTTCAACGTCGCCACCCCGTTGGACGACCTGCTGTGGGGCGTCATGACCTACAGCATCCTCATCCTCTGGATCATGCACGCGGTGATCGCCGTGGCGCTGGCCCACACCCGGTTCGAGAACCGCGCCACGGGTCTCGCGATCAGGCTCGGCCTGGCCCTGTCCCTGGTGGGCCTCGCCCTCGGCACCCTGATGACGTCCCCCGCGCCCGGCCAGGACGACGACGGCGGGATCGTGGGCGCGCACAGCGTCGGCGCGCCCGACGGCGGCCCGGAGATGGCGTTGACCGGCTGGAACACCGAGGTCGGCGACCTGCGCGTGCCGCACTTCGTCGGCATCCACGCCCTCCAGGTCATCCCCCTGCTCGTCGCGCTGTTCGGCCGTCGCGCGACCCCGGGCCTCACCTGGGGCCTCACGATCGGTTACGCCGGCCTGATGGCCCTGGTGACGTGGCAGGCGTTGCGCGGCCAGCCGCTGCTGCGCCCGGACCTGCTCACCGCGCTGGGCGCCCTGGCCGTCGTCACCTGGACCGCCGCGGTCGTCGCGCGGACCCTCACCGCGAAGGAGGCCGTGTCCGCGTGACCGGAGTGCTGTTCGAGATCACGTTCTGGCTCACCGTCCCGTTCTGGGGCCTGATGATCTTCGCGCCGAAGTCCCGACTCACGGCCAGGACCGTGTCGTCGCCGCTGATCGCGGTGCCGCCGCTGGCCGTCTACGCGGTGCTGGTCGCCGGGCACCTGCCCGAGTTGTGGGCGACGATGAGCAGTCCGAACCTGGACGCGCTCCGGGAGTTCCTGGCCACGGCCTCGGGCGCCTCGGCGATCTGGGCGCAGGTGATCGCGTGGGACCTGCTGATCGGCGCGTGGATGTACCGGGAGGGCCGCCGCCTGGGGCTGCACCCGGTGCTCATGGGCCCGCTGCTGGTGCTGACGATCGTCCTGTCCCCGTTCGGGTTCGGGCTGTTCCTGGCCGTCCGGGCGCGCTGTGACCGAGCGAACAGGGCGACCTCGGTGGTTACCGGCCAGTAACAGGGGCTAGAGTTGTGTTACCGATCGGTAGGAGTCGCGCCCGACCGCTCGGGCGAATCGTCACCACAAGCGGAGGAGACGCCGTGGCCGCACCAGAAGCGCCGGCACGCGTTCGAAACGTGGTCTTCGTGGACGGCGTGCGCACGCCGTTCGGCAAGGCCGGCCCCAAGGGAATCTTCGCGGAGACCCGTGCCGACGACCTGGTCGTCAAGGTGATCCGCGAGCTGCTGCGCCGCCACCCCGAACTGCCGCCGGAGCGCGTCGACGAGGTGGCCATCGCCGCCACCACGCAGATCGGTGACCAGGGCCTGACCATCGGCCGCACCGCGGCGCTGCTCGCGGGCCTGCCGAAGTCGGTGCCCGGCTACGCCGTCGACCGCATGTGCGCGGGTGCGATGACGGCCGTGACGACGTCGGCCAGCGGCATCGCGTTCGGCGCGTACGACGTGGTGATCGCGGGCGGTGTCGAGCACATGGGCCGCCACCCGATGGGCGAGGGCGTCGACCCCAACCCGCGGTTCCTGTCCGACAAGATCGTGGACCCGTCCGCGCTCGTCATGGGCTCGACGGCGGAGAACCTGCACGACCGGTTCCCGCACATCACCAAGGAGCGCACGGACGCGTACGCGGCGGCCTCGCAGGCCAAGTACGCCGACGCGGTGAAGAACGGCAAGATCGGCCCGGAGTTCGTGCCGGTCGCGACCCGGTCCGCCGAGAACGGCTGGGGCCTGGCCACCGCCGACGAGCCGCCGCGCCCCGGCACCACGGTCGAGGACCTGGCGAAGCTGAAGACGCCGTTCCGCCCGCACGGCCGGGTCACCGCGGGCAACGCGGCCGGCTTGAACGACGGCGCGACCGGCTGCATCCTGGCCGAGGAGGAGACCGCCCGCGAGCTCGGCCTGCCGGTCGGCATGCGGCTGGTCGGCTACTCGTTCCTGGGCGTCGAGCCCGAGGTCATGGGCATCGGCCCCGTCCCGGCGACGGAGAAGGCGCTCAAGCGCGCCGGCCTGACCATCGACGACATCGGCCTGTTCGAGATCAACGAGGCGTTCGCCGTGCAGGTGCTCGCCTTCCTCGACCACTTCGGCATCGCCGACGACGACCCGCGGGTCAACCAGTGGGGCGGCGCGATCGCCACCGGCCACCCGCTGGCGTCCTCGGGCGTGCGCCTGATGACCCAGCTGTCGCGGCAGTTCGCCGAGCGCCCCGACGTGCGCTACGGCATCACCACCATGTGCATCGGCATCGGCATGGGCGGGACCGTCATCTGGGAGAACCCGCACTGGAACGGAGAGTCGAAGTGACCGCGTTGACCGCTGACGAGGCCAAGGCCCTGTTCCCCGACGAGGTCGTGACCCACGCCCGCACCAAGCTGATCCCGGTGCCCGGCCTGGACGGCCAGGTCGCCCTGATCACCATCGACAACGGCCACGACCACACCCGGCCGTCCACGTTCGGCCCGCAGTCGCTGGTGAGCCTGAGCGCGGCGTTCGACGAGGCCGCGGCGGCGTCCCCGGTGGCGATCGCGGTCACCGGCAAGCCGTTCGTGTTCGCCGTCGGCGCGGACCTCACCGCCGTCGAGGGTGCTTCCGAGCGCTCGCAGGCCGTGACGATCGGTCAGCTCGGCCACGACGTGTTCCGCAAGTTCACCGAGTCGAAGGTGCCGACCTTCGCGTTCGTCAACGGCGCGGTGATGGGCGGCGGCCTGGAGCTGGCGCTGTCGTGCCACTACCGGACGCTCGCGTCCAACGCGGCGGCCATCGCGCTGCCCGAGGTGTTCCTCGGCCTGTTCCCGGGCTGGGGCGGCACGCAACTGCTGCCCAACCTGATCGGCGCGAACGACGCGGTCACCGTGATCTTCGAGAACGCGTTGAACCAGAACAAGATGCTCAACCCCAAGCAGGCGCTGGACCTGGGCATCGCGGACGTGCTGTTCGACTCGGCCGACTACCTGGAGCAGTCGCTGCTGTGGCTGGCTTCCGTGGTGCGCGGCGACGTCGTGCCCGCTCGGCGCGAGATCGACCGCGGTGCGGGCTGGGACGCCGCCGTCGCGCGGGCCCGCGCGATCGTCGACGGCAAGACGAAGGGCGCGGCGCCGGGTGCGCTGAAGGCGTTGGAGCTGCTGGAGCTGGCGCGCGCCAACGACCTGGACGCCGGGTACGCGGCGGAGACCGAGGCGCTGGCGGACGTCGTGATGAGCGACGAGCTGCGGGCCGGGCTGTACTCGTTCAACCTGGTGCAGAAGCGGGCCAAGCGGCCGGCGGGCGCGCCGGACAAGTCGTTGGCGCGCAAGGTCACCAAGGTCGGCATCGTCGGCGCGGGGCTCATGGCGTCGCAGATGGCGCTGCTGTTCGCGCGGCGCCTCGAGGTGCCGGTGGTGCTCACCGACATCGACCAGGCGCGCGTGGACAAGGGCGTCGGGTACGTGCACGGCGAGATCGACAAGCTGCTGGGCAAGAAGCGGGTGTCGCCGGACAAGGCGAACCGGCTCAAGGCGCTGGTGACCGGATCGCTCGACAAGGCGGCGTTCGCGGACGCGGACTTCGTCATCGAGGCCGTGTTCGAGGACCTGGGCGTGAAGCAGAAGGTCTTCGCCGAGGTCGAGGAGCACGTCTCGCCCGAGGCGGTGCTGGCGACCAACACGTCGTCGCTGTCGATCACCGAGATGGCGTCGGGGCTCAAGCACCCCGAGCGGGTCGTGGGCTTCCACTTCTTCAACCCGGTCGCGATCATGCCGCTGCTGGAGATCGTGCGCGCCGGGCAGACCGACGACGCGACGCTGGCGACCGCGTTCGCGGTGGGCAAGCAGCTGAAGAAGTCGTCCGTGCTGGTGAAGGACGCGCCGGCGTTCGTGGTGAACCGGCTGCTGACCCGCTTCATGGGCGAGGTCGTGAAGTCGATCGACGAGGGCACGCCGTTCGAGGTGGCGGACAAGGCCACCGAGCCGTTGGGCCTGCCGATGTCGCCGCTGATCCTGCTGCAACTCGTCGGTCCCGCCGTGGCGCTGCACGTGGCCGAGACGATGCACGCCGCCTTCCCCGACCGCTTCGGCGTGTCGGAGAACATGAAGGCGTTCGTCGCCGCCGGGAAGACCGCCGTGTACCAGTGGGACTCGACGGGCAAGCAGACCGTCGACCCCGAGGTGCAGGCGCTGTGGTCGTTCGGCGACCAGCCGCTGACCGGTGACGAGGTCTTCGCGCGGGCGCTGGAGGCGCTGGCCGAGGAGATCCGGATCATGCTCGACGAGGGCGTGGTGGCGGAGGCGCAGGACATCGACCTGTGCATGATCCTGGGCGCCGGCTGGCCGTTCTGGCTGGGCGGCATCACCCCCTACCTGGACCGTTCGGGCATCTCCGAGAAGGTGACGGGCAAGCGCTTCCTGGCGCCCGGCGTCGCTTCCGTACCTGCCTGACCTGCCAGACCCCTGCGCCCCGGCTGTCGTGCGACGGTCGGGGCGCAGTGCTTTCCTGGTGGTCCGATGCCCGACACCGCACCCGACCGCGCGACCCGACTCGCCGAGGCCGTCCTCCGCGACGGCGACGACTGCACGTGGTGCCGCCGCCGGTTCGCCCGTCACGTCACGCCGACCACGGACCACCTGGTGCCGAAGGTCAAGGGCGGCCCGTCGTGGCTGGAGAACGAGGTCGCCGCCTGCCGCCGCTGCAACCGCGAACGCGGCCACCTCTCCCCCGTCGACTGGCTGACCGAGTGCGAACGCCGCGGCTGGCACCCCGACCGGGCCCGGGTGACCAGGGCTCTGGAATCCCTGTCCCGGGCCATCGCGGACCGGGGAGGTCAGCGCCGTGCCCGCCCCTACCTGGCCGCCCAGCTCCGCCGCTTGACGGACACGGCCGGCGGACGTGCGGGCGGTCCCTTCAAGTCCGGCTGACGTGGGTGGCACGATTGGGCGGGTGTCGAACGACGTCCAGCCCACTCTGTCCGACCTCCGCGCGACGCTGGCTGATCAAGGAGCTCCCGAAGAGGCGTTGCGGCTGGTCGACGCCGCCCGGGACGTGCCCGACGCGGTGGAGCGCCTGACCGCGGCAGGCTTCGTCCAGCCGGTGGACGAGCTCGCGATGGCGTTCCTCGACGGCTTCTCACCGCTGCTGGAGCCGGGTTGTGGACCACTGGACGCCGAGCTGTCCGCTTCCGAGTTCCTGGGCGCGATGGCCGAGAGCACCGATCCCGCGGACTTCCCGGAGATGGTGGCCGCCATGATCTCCGACGCCGAGGCCACGGGCAGGCCGGAAGCCCTCGCACTGGCCAGGGCGTTCGCGGTGCTCGCGCCGCCGGAGGTGCGGCCGATCGCGGCCGATGCCGCCGACCGCCTCGTCGCGAGCGGGCTGCGCGACCCGAAGTGGGCCAAGACGGTGGGCAAGCCGACCGTCGGCGCCTGCTTCGGCTACGCGGACCCGCGCGGCGCTCAAGAGGGGGTGGCGCTGACCTTCTCGTACGGACGCAAGTCGCACGTCCTCGTCCTGTTGATCGACCACGACCTCGGCGGCCTCAAGGACTGCTTCGTCAGCGACCAGCCGAAGCAGATCCGGGCCGGGTACGTCCACGCGGCCGCGGAGCTGGGCTTCCCGTTCCGGGAGTACACGCCCGAACAGGCGCGCGGGATCGTGGCGGACGCGCTCGAACGCGAGCCGTGCCCGGTCGAGCCGGACCAGGTGGAGGACGTGACGACGACCCTGGCGCTGCTCGAACAGCGGCTGGAACTGCTCCCGGAGGCCGCGCCGACCGCCCTCGACACCAGCGTGCACCGGCTGAAGGTCACCCTGCGCGGGTCCAAGCCGCCGATCTGGCGCCGGGTGGAAGTGCTGTCGTCCACGCCGCTGGTGCGCCTGCACCAGGTCATCCAGGACTTGTTCGCCTGGGAGGACTACCACCTCTGGGTCTTCGACACGCCGGAGGGCAAGTACGGGATGCCAGACCCGGAACTCGGCCACGGCGACGCCGCCACCGTGACCCTGGCCGACGTGGCGCGCGACCCCAAGGACCGCGTCGGCTACCTGTACGACTTCGGCGACGCCTGGGACCACGACATCCTGGTGGAGGGCGTCGTCCGAGCCGAACCGGGGGTCTCCTACCCCCGCTGCCTCACCGGCCGCCGTGCCGCACCGCCGGAGGACAGCGGCGGCATCTGGGGCTACGCGCTCCTCTGCGACGTGCTGGCCGACCCCGAGCACCCGGAGCACGCCGAACGGCTGGAGTGGCTCGAACTAAACTCCGCCGCCGACTTCGACCCGGCCGCCTTCGACACCGACGAGGTGAACGACTACCTCTCGCGCCAGGCGAAGGTGCCCGTCAAGCCGTGACGGACGCTCCGTCGTGCCGATCCGGCGGGTAACGCGCGCTCGCCGGTCACACGACCGGGCACGGATGGAGCATCGAGTCGAAGGCTGCGGGGTGGACGAGCAGTCGAGCGGGTGGCACGAGATCACGCAGCCGCGGTCACGCACGAGCGCGCCCGTCGTCACCCGTTCTCCCGAGCCCACCGCCTGCGCTGAAGGGTGAATCCCGGGACGAGGCCACTGGTCCACCTGAGCCGACGCTCACCAAGGATGTCGATTGCCTGCGAGCGGCTCCTGCCATCGGATACGGTGCGAACTCAGTTGATTACCGACCGCAGGGGGAGACGTGGGCGGCGAATTCAGATTCGGCTTCGAAGAGGGCGGCGAGGAGGATCAACGCGCTCGACCCTCACCCGAGCCGGAACCACAGCAAGACGTCCTGATCGGACGCGATCCGGACGGTGTGGTCACCGTGGCGGTGAACGACCTGGCGGAGGTTCAGTCGGTCACCATCGCCGGGCAGTGGCGCCAGTCGGTCGACCCGCGCGCCCTCGGCTCGGCGGTGACCCAGGCGGCGAACGCGGCCAGCGTGCAAGCCCTGGCCAAGCAGGTCGAGCGACCGGCGGAACCCACGCCCGCACAGCCGCCACCGACTCCTTCGCTCGAACGGATCACGCCCGAGCAGGCGTTGCGGTTGATGGACGCCGTCAGCGCCGACCTGGCCCGGTTCACACAGCGGATGACCGAGGTCGTGGACCGTCCGCTGACGCTGGAGAGCAGGGGCGGGCACGTCCGCGGCACGATCCACCGTGGACAAGTCCTCAACCTGGAAGTCGATTCCGCCTGGACGCATTCGGCTCGTGTGACGGAGATGCAGCAGGAGTTCCTGGAAGTGCTGCGGAACCTGCGCGCCCGGAGCGTTCCCGCCGATCTTGCGCAGGGACCGGAGAGCGCCGCCATCACCGAGCTCACCGCCCTGGTGAGTGATCCGAACACACTGCTGCGCCGAGTGGGGTTGCTGCCATGACCGATGTTCGCGTAGCCCTCGAAGCGATGCGGTCCGACGCCACCGCGTGGGCGACCGCCGCCGACAACCTCGACGGCCCATGCGCCACGATCGGCGACCTGGTCCTGACCGGCGCCGACGTGTCGCTGTGGGCGGTCGACCGCGGCTTGGACCGCACGTACAACGATGCCCGCCTTGCCCTCGAAGACATGCTCACCCAGGCGACCCAGGCGTTCCGCAGCCTCAGCGAGGCCCTCCACGCGGCGGCGAACACCTACGAAGCCGAAGAGGAAGCGAACGTGCACGCCATGAACAGCATCCACCCCGAGGGCGGCGGCCGATGAACCCGCTCGTGCTGGAGGCGAACAAGAAGTCGCAGGAGATCGAGGAGAACGCCAAGAAGTTCTTCGAGCAGGTCAACAGCGTGTTGAGCTGGGTCCCCTCGCCGCTGGAGTACCTCGTCGACCCCATCATCCGCGGCATGCAGCTGCTCAACGAGAAGCTGCGGGAGTTGTGGGACCGGATCAAGCTGCTGTGGGAGCAGCCCGGAGACTCGGACCGCCTCAAGCAGGTCGGCGAGCAGTGGGTGTCGCAGGTCGGCAACGCGCTCGGCGACATCGCGGAAACGATCGGGCTGGACAAGCTCCGCACCACGATCGAGTGGGAAGGCCGCGCCGCCCGCGCCTACCAGGCGACGGTGCCGCCACAGGCGGCCGGGCTGAACTCGGTCAAGGACGTCGCCGGGCAGCTGCGCTCGTCCCTGAACAGCCTGGCCAACTCGATCGACATGTTCTGGATGGCGATGGGTTTCGCGCTGGCTGGCTTGATCGTCACCATCGTCAGCGCGGTGGTCGCCGCGTGCACGCTCGTGGGCATCCCCGCGGCGATCACGTTCATCGTCGGCGGGGTGGCCGCGACCATCGGCGTCATCGCCGCGACGGTCATGGCGTTGGAGTCGCACGTCAACACGATCGAGACCGAGCAGTCCGCGCTCCGGCAGAAGATCCACGACCTCGGCTCGACGTGGGCCATGCCGAACACCGCGGACATGGCGGACGCGAGCGTCACCGACGGCGACGGCTCGGACTGGCGACCCGGCTCGTGACGCATCCGGGGCCGCCGCCGCGGTACGTTTGGATACCCCCTGCCCAGGCCCGGAGGATCCGAGGTCTGTGCGGCGTGCTCGGCGCGGCGGGCCTCGTCGCCTGCCTGGCGCTCGGGTGGGCGATCGTGGGGTTCGGTCGGGCGTTGCCGACGGCCTACCACCCGATCAACGCCTTGGTCTGGATCGCGGGGTGCGGTTCGGTGTTCGCGGCGCTCCTGTCCTCCGTGAGCCTGCTCGCGGCGCGGTCCTACGTCCGGGCCGAGCACCTCGACGTGAACGGGGCGAGAGCGGCGAGGCGCGCGCTGGCCGGCGGTTGGACGGGCGCGGTGGTCGTCGCCGTCATCGCTTGGTTCCTGCTGGTCATGACCGTGACGAGCGGTAATCGACAGGTCGGCTTCACCGGTGGTGTGTGGGCTTATTTGTTCCTCTTGGCCGCGCCTTCGGCGGCGGCGGGTGTTCTCCTCTTCCTCGGACGTGCCCTTTTCCCAGCACCCCGCTGATACCAGGATCGGCTCGCGATACCGGCAACTCACGGAAGGTCTGATCAACCGGATAACGGTGAAACACCATCCAGCGATGACACGTGCATCGTCGAACGCCCACGTCGGGAGCCGCCTGAATGCCTGTTGCCAAGACCGAACTCGAGGTCAGCGAACTCGTGCACCGGATCCAACGCAGCGAGATCAGGCTGCCGGAGATCCAACGCGGCTACGTCTGGAAGCCGACCCAGGTCGCCAAGCTGGTCGAGTCGCTCTACCGCGGCTACCCGTCGGGCTCGCTGCTCTTCTGGCAAACCGACGAGGCACCTCAGACCAGGGAAGCGGCGATCAGCGGTTCGGCCGAAAAGCCCGCTGTCGTACCGCTTTACCTCCTGGATGGCCAACAGCGCGTCACGTCGCTGCACCGGGTCTTCACCGATCACCCGCAGGCCGCCATCGTCTTCAACATCGAGACCGAGAAGTTCCAGAACCAGAGCGCGGCCACGGCCAAGGATCCCCGGTGGATCAAGGTCTACGACGTCCTCAAGCCCGAAGCGGATCAGTGGCAGCTCGTCGGTGAACTGCACGAGCGCAATCCGGGAATTGCCCCGAACGAGATCAGCAAGCGGCTGCAGAAGCTCGCCGCCATCCCCGGTCACAAGTTCCACATGGAGGTGCTGCGGGACTTCCCCTACGACGAGGTCACGCAGATCTTCGTGCGCGTGAACAGCGGGGGCCGCTCGCTGAAGACCTCGGACCTGGCACTCGCGACCCTCTCGGCGCGGTGGCCGGGGGTGCTGCAGAAGTTGGAGGAAGAGGCGAAGCACTGGGCAGACCGCGGTTACGGCGACATCGACGTCACGTTCCTCACCAGGGCCCTCACCGGCGCGGTGCTGGGACGGGGCCTCTCCGCCTGGTCGCACGCACGTCTGGTGGCGGCGACCGACGACGAACTCGACCGCGGCTGGGCCACGGTGCGGCGCGGGCTCCGGCACCTCGTGCCCCTGCTGCAGAACAACCTCGGCGCTTCGCACAGCAAGCTGTTGCCGTCGATGGTCGTCCTGCTGCCACTGATCGTCCTGCTCGGTGAGCGAGAGGCTGAACAGCTGGACGGCGGCACGGCCGACGCCATCCTCTTCTGGTTCCTGGCGGCCACGATCCGCAACCGGTACAGCGGGTCGACCGACACCCGGCTCGGGCAGGACATCCCGGCGGCCCGCACGGAGGACCCGGTGCGTCGACTGCTGGACAACCTGGGCGTAACCGGCGGCGTGTCGATCGGACCGGACGACCTCGCGGGCCGGACCGTCGGCAGCCCGTACTTCTTCCTGAGCTTCCTGGTCGCCAAGGAAGCGGGCGCCAAGGACTGGTGGGGCAGCATCGGCATCTCGGCGGCGGCCGAGGGCAGCCAGGCGCTGGAGTACCACCACATCCACCCGCAGGCCACGCTGAAGAGCCACCCCGAGAAGTACAGCAAGGGCGAGATCAACGACCTGGCCAACCTCGCCTTCATCTCCGGCAAGGCCAACCGGAAGATCAGCCACAGGTCGCCGCGGGACTACTTCCCGACACTGGGCGACCAGGAGCTGACCGCCCACCTCATCCCCGTGGACGAGGACCTGCGGGACGCGGACCACTACCGCTCGTTCCTGAGCGCGCGGCGGCGCCTGCTGGCCGACGCGATGACGGACCTGCTGGAGAGGTTCCGGCCGTCGTGGCTGTCCCCGGCGTCCGAGTCCACCGACCCGCTGTCCGGCGCCGTCCTCGAGTTCGAGTGGTACGACAACACGACAGGTGACGACGTCCTGCTCGCACGGGCACGCACGAACAGCGGCACGTGGTTGGGGACGATGTCCGCCGCCGACCTTGAGGACGTGGTCGCCGCCGCCGAGGCAGGGGTGGACGGCGACCTGGTCATCGCCGGCGAGAGCACCCCCGTCCGGGTCCAGGACGAGCTGCTCGAAGTGCCGATCGGGCCGTTCGTGGTCACCGGCACCCTGCCGGAGTGGCGCAAGGTGCTCGAGCGGGAGCGCGGCGACAGCCGTCCGATCGCGGCTCTCACGCAGCCGGAGGCCGAACGGTGGGAAGGTGAGCAACTGATCTTCCCCGTGATCAGCGCCGACTGACACGACCGGGTGTTCCGGCGGTGCTCAACCGGTGCCGAGACGACGGTTCCTCGCATAAAGATTACTTCATCAGGGTGAACACGCCGGGAAAATGAATTATCACCCGGTACCCGAGGCCACCTGTCGGGATACTTCACTCGCTCGTGGGTCGAGTCGTCCGGAACAACCACTCGGCGGCCTTGCCGCGCGGTAACCCGAGTACGCACAGCAACGTCTCACATGCGCACAGTGGTCAAGGCAGGAGGAGGGGAGACTCATGCCGTTCATGGCGAGCGGTGGCGGAGCCGGCGCTCCGGCAGCCGCCGGACCGGTCACCATGCAGGTCGAGCCGGGCCAGATCCTGGCCCTCAAGTCCCGCTATGAAGCCGTCCGCGACACGGTCCGGGACTTCTTGGAGAACCAGCGCGAGAACCTCCGTGGACGACCAGTGGCCGACGATGACGTGTCACGCGATGCAGCGAGCACCTTCGCGGACAACGCCGCGATGGCAATTGACGTGACCGCGAAGTTCATCTCCCAACTGAACTTGAGCATCGATCAACTCGACCAGGCAGCGAAGACCTACAACCTGGTCGAGGACGTCAACACCGTGACCATGCAGCAGGACAGGGGCATCTGAGCGTCATGCGTCGATCTCTTGTCGGTGTGCTCGCCATGCTGGCGCTCGTGTCGGCATGCAGTCCATCCGTGGGGACGCCGACTCCCGAAACGACCACCACAGCCGCAGCGGAGACGTCCTCGCCATCAGCCGAGCCATCGTCGGCACGACCGCGCGAGGTCAGGCTCGACGGTGTGCAGCCCTGCACGCTCCTGACGGCCGAGCAACTGCCCGCGCTCAAGATCGATCGCCAGGGCAGGCCGGTGACCAGCGATTTCTACAAGACCACAGCATGCTCGTGGTCTGTCACCGGAGCAGGCAACCGTCTGGTCCCCGTGACGAAGGAGGGCATCGAGGCGTGGACCGGTGGCGAACGAACCGGGCGGCCGACCGATATCGAGCCGATCTTCGGCTTCCCCGCGATCACCGTGACCGTGCCGTCCGATCCAGCCGCCTGCGACGTCATGGTCGACACAGCGGATGGGCAGTACCTCGTCGCCGCCTTCTCGGTCGATCAAGGCTTCGAAGATCGCTTCCCCGAGCCGTGTGACGGGGCGAGGCAACTCGCGAAAGCGGCTATGCAGAACTTGGTGAAGTGAGGGGGAGCACTCGATGGGTGGGATAGGCAACCACAACTTCGACGCGCAGTCGCACAAGCAGCTCTACGAAAAGATCCACAGCGGGCCGGGCCACGCGGCGGCTGATGCCGTGAACGACGCCTGGAACAGCTTCCGCGCGGTGATGGGCAACGCCAAGAGCGAGCTGGAGTCGGCGATCCGGGACGCGGGGGCGGTCTGGGTCGGCGCGGCTGGCGAGCGGTTCACCGGCAGCGCGGCTCCGCTGGTGCAGTGGGCCGAGGACGCCCGCGTCGCCGGCGTCGAGACGCACAACGCGTTCTCCGCCCAGACCTCCCACTACGGCGGCGCGAAGACGCGGATGCCGGAACCGGTCGAGGTCACCTCCACGGCGAACGACGACTTCCTCGGCATCCCGGCCGGTTTCACGCACCTGGTCGGCGGTCAGACCGACCAGGACATCCAGGAGCAGCAGGCCAACGAAGCCAAGCGCGAGGCGGTCCGGGTCATGAACGGCTACCGCGACGGCGCGTCGGCGGCGGTGAGCCTCCTGGGCACGTTCACGCCGCCGCCCCAGGTGACGACTCAGGTCACCGAGCCCACGTTCGAGCAGTCCGAGGCGCAGAGCCGGTACTCCCAGCAGTTCTCGGACGGCCGGTGGAGCACGCCCACTTCCACCGACCCCAGCCGGACCACCACGACCCTGCCGCAGCAGCCGGTGAGCACTCCCCCGGTCGTCGCGCCCATCGGCGGCGACACCAACACCTCGGCAGTCGGGACGACACCGGACGTCACGCCCCGACCGGGACCCACGCCGATCACTTCCCCGCCCTACACGCCCGGACCGCCGCAACCGCCGGTCACGGTGCCACCACCCGGCATGATCAGGCCGAACCCAACCCCGGGCTTCCACGACCGGCGGAACCCGTCCGGCGGCAACCCTCCCGGCAAGGGCACCGGTCCGGGCGTTCCCAAGGGATTCGGCGGTAACCCGCCTGGCAACGCGCCCAGGTTCGGCGGCGGTCTGCCCGGCGTTCCGGGCCAGCCCGGTCACGGCGGCCAGCCCTTCGGCCACGGCTCGTCCTCCGGCATCGCCGGAGACCAGCACGCCAACCGGGCCGGTACTGGTGGTGCTGCGGCAGGCGCGAGGGGCGCGGCGGGCAGCCCGATGGTGGGCGGCATGGCCGGCGCGCCGCAAGGCGGTCGGGGCGAGGACGACATCGAGCACAAGGCCGCGCCCTACCTGGAAGAGCTGGACGACGTGTGGGGTCAGGACTCCATGCCACGGGTCGCGCCGCCGGTGATCGGGGACGACGGCCCGTGAGGTTCACCCTGTCCCGGCTGGAGTTCGAGCTGTGCTGGGATCACCTGAAGCTGGGCGAGTACCCCACGATCCTGTCGATCCCCTCCCACGGCGCGACGTTGGACGAGCGCCGCGCGTTGTTCAACGACGCGTGGCGTTCACTGGAGGCACGCGGGCTGGCCGAGCGCGGCGAGGTGGACGCCCGCCTGGCCGGTTCGCTGGAGTTGCTGGCACGCCCGGAGCGCGAGGTCGACGCCCGCCTGCGACTGGACTCCGGCCCACGGGTCCGCGGGGTCGCGGCGGCCCGGCGCGGGCACGCGGTGTCGGCCGTCCTGACCGCGGACGCGCTGGTGTTGAGCCGGATCGACGAAACCGCGCTCGCCGCGTCGATGGTGTCGCTACTGCCTCCGCACCCGACACCCCGGTCACGGTCCATCAGCCTCCTCGCGTCGGGCCTGGAGCGTGCGGCGGCTGCCGCCGGTGAGTCCTCCACCCGTCTGGAGAACGCGCTGCGGGACACGGGCCTGCCCCGGCCTGACGCGCAGAAGATCGGCTCGGTGCTCGGCACCGTGCAGCGGATGGGCCAGTTCGGCGCGGCGGTCCGCCCAACCCTGCAAGGCCGACCAGGACCGAGGATGCGCGGACCGTACGCGGTGTCGTTCTACGACACACCGGAGGGACGGTGGCAGTTCACCCGCCGCCCGTCCGGTGACGGACGCGAGTGGTCCACCCTGAGCCCGGCCGACCCGCAACGGCTCGTTCACGCGGTGTCGGAGTTGTTGAGTCTCACCGGCTGATCGGGCTCGACGGACTCCTGATCGACCTGGTTGGTCAGGAGTTCCGCCATCGTCATGTCCTCGACGGGCTTCTCCGGTGTCATCACTTCTTCCGCTCGATACCGACGACGTCGAGGATGTGCTCCTCGCCGACGCCGTCGAACGGCATCAGGGCCAGCCGGAGATCGCTGCGCAGCGCGCACTCTGACGACTTGCACACGCCACACTGGCCCGCCTTGTCGAGCGGGTGCGTGCCCAGGCACGTGGTCACCGCGCCGACCAGCCGGTGCGTCTCCGCCCGCGCCATCTGCAACGACTTCCGGTCGGAGTTGTAGAGCACGCCGACCAGCACGGCCGCCAGGTGCCGCCGCAGCACTCGATCTTCCTCAACGGTGTTCATGCGGCGAGAATTTCAGTCTCGCACGGTTCCGACAAGGACCTAAGACCGCCCATTCGAGTGATGTTTCCGCAGTTCAAAGCTGCTTTGCTATGAACTGACCGAGATGTTTTTGCTACCTGCGCAAGGGATTGAAGATGGCACCAAAGCGGTCTGGCATCGCTACCAGGGGAATCGGGTTCGAACTGGAGCGACACCGCAAGGCAGCACGGATGACGCTGCAACAAGTGGCCGACCGGCTCGGAGTCTCCATCAGCACCATCAGCCGCCTGGAGAACGGCAAGCGTGCAGCGACGAGCGAAGAGGTGGCATCGATACTGGCGATCATCGGCGTGACGGGCGATGTCCGCCAACGCCTGCTGTCCCAAGCACGAGGCGGCAACGGCCACGGTCTGCTCGTCGCGCCCCTGTCCGCCCAGAGCCGGACCTACTGGGAGTTCGAGCAGCGGGCATCGAAGATCATCAATTTCGAACCGATCCTGATTCCAGGGCTGGCCCAGACGGCCGACTACTCCCGCGCAGTGATCTCCGCCCTCCAGTTTCACGAATCGGAGAGCGAGATCGAGTCCCGCGTGGCGAACCGCCTCGCCCGGCAAGCTCTGCTGACCCGCCGGCAACCGCCCGGACTCTGCCTGATCATGAACGAAGCGGCGTTGCGCCAACCGATCGGCGGCCCTGGCGTGATGACTCGGCAGATCCGGCACCTCATCGAGCTTGCCGAGCGCCCTGGCATCGCCGTGCACATCATCCCGAGCGATGTCGTGACCCACCCTGGCCTCAGCGGCTCGTTCGTGATCATGACATTCGAGAACTCTCCGACCATGGCCTATGTCGAGTCGCGGACCTCCGGCATGTTCCTGGACGACCCGGCAGCGGTGCACTTCCACCAGCAGACCGCAGACATGTTGCTGGCCGTGTCGCATGATGCGCCAAGCTCGGTGGATCTCATGCGATCCATCGCCGAAGGGAGCAGCGGATGATCCAGCTCGACGGCACGGCTCCGTGGCACAAGAGCAGCCACAGTGCGGGTGACGTGAACTGCGTCGAAGTGGCACTCGGAACGGACGCAGTGGGCTTGCGCGACTCGAAGGCTCCGGAAGCGGGTCAGTTCAGCGTGAGCGCGGACTCGTTTCGGGCGCTTGTGCGCGCGCTGAAGAACACCTGAGTTGCGAGCGGACTGGTCGGACGAGGTAAGTTCGGTCGATCACCAAGGCCCGTACCCGGCTTGAGTCGAGCCGTTACAACTGCCGTTCGCCCGGTATCCCCGGCTCAGTCGCGCAGCCGGGGATACCGGGGCCAAGGGAGGCCTGTTCTCGCGGGCACGGCCGCTGGTTACGTGGAGTGCGACATCAGCGGCGCTGCTGGACGCTGGTTTCGACGGCTGGCACCACCCGCCAGTCCGCCGCTACTGGCCTCTGGCCGACCTCGTCGATGACGTCGCCCCGGCATCTCCAGGTCGAACACCCATCATTCCGCGTCGTATGGACCCCTACCTGGGGAGATGCCTGAAGAAGCATCCTTGGACACCTGGTTCGTTCGCGCATGTCTACCGAAGGGATGACGCAGCACCTCCCAAGGACATATGGTCAACACCGACACGATCGAGTGAAGACCGGTGGGTGGCCAATGACGCTTGCACTGCTTGCGCCCTGCTACGGAAACCGTGAGACGCGTGAGCGTTTTCACAACACGATCGAAGGTTCTGTCGACTTCACCGAAAGCAGGTACCGGGATCTCCTGCCGCCAGCCGATTTCGACCGGCTCTTGTCGCTCCACCCGTCCGGCAAGGCCCACTTCTGGGGGGCCATCTCGCGTCATGACAAGCCGATGGAACGCCTTCGCGACGGCGGTGTTGTGATCTTCGTTGGAGAGAAGAAGGTCAAAGCCACCGGCGAGATCGGACACCTGTTCCGCAACAAGGGACTCGCCGACCTCATGTGGCGACAGCACGCCAATAGCGACAGCTTCGTTAACGTCTACAGTGTTCTGAACGTGCAGATCACCGACTACCCGATCACTGACCTGTGGAGCATCGACGGCTTCACTCACGGCGACTACGTCTATGGTCAACGTGTGGTCGACCACGAGAAGGCTGCCCGTCTCATACGCGCATTCCGACTCAACCCCAGTACGGCGGAAGCCGAACTGGACGCGAAGCTGATCGCGACAGCCGAACTGATCGGCACTTCATCCCGCGTCATCCCCGTCGAGCGGACCCACGTGGACATTGTCTGGCACGAAATCGCCGCACGGAAGTACGCACAGGAACGGGTGGAAGCCCAACTCGTAGCCGAATTCTGTGAATCCCAGCCGCACGTCGCCATGACGAGTTTCGTCACAGCAAGCGGCAAGCGGGCTGATCTCTACTACAGGATCGACTCCGATGTTGTTGTGGCAGAAGCGAAGAGCCTGAACACTCACGGCAAGGTTCGTGAATCGGTCGCCCAACTGCTCGACTACGCAGCAAGCAGCCCTGAACCGGTCACCCGACTGATGGCTCTTTTCCCGGAACGCCCCGACACAGAGGGTATCCAGTTCATGCACCGCTTGGGGATCGACTGCGTATACCGCTCCGCTAGTAAGGTTTTCACCACTGAGGAGGCGCCGCACGATCGCCGTCAGTACATGCATCCAATCTGGCAAGGCCGCTGAGCGAGCACCCGGAGATCCAAACGCGCAGCCGACACTTGCGCTTCGGCTGGACCAAGGTGGTGCGGTCGTGTTCACCGCGCCGCCTCAGTTCACCGTCCTGAACGGCCGCCGCGAGATCGGGCGCACCGATCCCGCGCTGCTCACCGAGAAGGTGGAGGGGCCTCGTCTGCTGCTCCTGGGTGGCCGGAGCTGGAAGGTCGGCTGGATCGACTGGAAACGCCGTCGCTGCTTCGTGGAAGAGGCAACCGGCGGCGGCAAGGCCCGCTGGCACACTCCAGGACTGAGCGGTGCCTCGATGCAGCTGAGCCGCGCCGTCCGGGACGTCCTGCTGGGCAGCGACCCGCCGGTGAAGATGACGCAGCGTGCCCTCCGCGCGTTGGCCGAGGAGCGTTAGGACGCGAGCAGCACCGTCCACCCCGGCGGTACGGTCGTGACCGGTGACGGCACGGACGTGCGCTGGTGGACTTGGGCGGGCTACCGGGCCAACGCCACGCTCGCCTCGACGCTGTCCGAGCTGACCGATGCCAAGCAGCGCGTGGACGACGCGTCGATCCGCCTCCGCACGGATGTGACCGTGGAGATGTGGCGGGCGGCGCTGACCGACGCGGCCGAGCGGCTGTGCCTGCCGGAGGTCGACGAGCGGGCGCTGGAGGGCTTGAAATTCAGCGAGGCGCTGCCGCACGCCTTGGCGACGGCGACCCTGGCGGCACGCCTGGCCGACCTCGACGGCGCGGCCTCGGTGCTGACGGAGCCGAGTCGTTTCGTGGTCACTCCCGGAAAATCACGCTGAAGTCCCTTTCTCGCATCTCGTGTAACGACAACGGGCGACTTCCCTATATGCCGGTCACCAGAACAGCACACGAGGACCACGAACACCCGGTTCGAGCGGGTGTCGGGCTCGGGTGTGCTCGCGGCGCGCGACCACGAGGTGAATGTGAGACTTCTACTCTTTTCCGACCTCCACCTCGACACGCATTTCCGATGGGCCGGCCCCGCACTGGCCCGGGCCCGCCGACTCGCTCTGCGTGAAACGTTGCAGCGCATCACGGCCTTGGCGCGAGCCGAGCAGTCGGATGCCCTGCTCTGCGCCGGTGACCTGTACGAACACGAGCGGTTCTCACCCGATACCGCGCACTTCCTGCGCGACGCGTTCGAGAGCGTCGACATGCCCGTCTTCCTCGCACCGGGGAACCACGACTGGTACGGGCCGCAGAGCCTCTACCACCAGGTCGAGTGGACCCCGAACGTGCACCTGTTCACGGAGGACCGATTCGTCGCGCATGAATTGGCGGACGGCCTCACGCTGTGGGGTGCCGCGCATCGCGCGCCCGCCAACACCGACGGGTTCGTCGAGCACTTCCGCGTCGACCGCGGCGGGGTCAACCTGGCGCTGTTCCACGGTTCGGAGACCGCGGCCATCGGATTCCAGGAATCGGGCAAGCTCCCGCACGCGCCGTTCACCGCGTCGGAGATCGAAGCCGCCGGGATCGACCACGCCTTCGTCGGCCACTTCCACACCGCGAGGGACGCCGAACGGCACACCTACCCCGGCAATCCCGACCCGCTCACCTTCGGCGAATCAGCGGGCCGCGGAGTCGTCCTGTTCACCGTGCACGACGACGGAACCGTGGAACGCGAACGCCACGACGTGTCCGTCAGCGAAGTGCACGACGTGACGGTGCGCCTGGAGGGCGTCACCCACTCCGGACAGGTGCGGGAACAGGTCATCGCGGCGGTCGCCGGGTTGACCGGGGTCGCGCGGGTCACGATCACCGGCGAGGTCGCGCCCGAGGTGGACCTCCGGCCGGCCGACCTCGCCGCGCTCGCACCGCACTTGGACGCCCTGGTCCCGCGGCTCGGGCCGGTGCACGTCGCCTACGACTTCGACGCGCTCGCCGGGGAACCGACCGTGCGGGGGCAGTTCGTCCGGAATGTCCGGGAGGACACGGTCTTGGACGAGGAGACCCGCAGACGTGTTCTGGTCACCGGCCTGCGCGCGCTCGACGGCCGGGCCTCCGAACTCGCCGTCCGCTGACCTGTCGAACACGGGGAACACATGAGAATCGAGTCGGTCACCGCACGCGCCTTCGGCCCGCTCGTCGATGCCACGCTGGAGTTCGCCCCCGGTCTGACGGTGGTGGCGGGCCCCAACGAGTCGGCGAAGTCCTCATGGCACGCCGCGATCTACGCGGCGCTGTGCGGGCGGCAACGGGGACGAGGCAGGCCGGGACCCGCCGAACAGCGGTTCGCCGAACGGCACCGACCGTGGCGCGGCGGCGCGTGGGCGGTGTCCGCGATCATCGAACTGGCCGACGGACGACGTGTCGAGCTCAGCCAGGACCTGCTCGGCAAGGTGGACTGCCGGGCCTTGGACCTCGCGCTGAACCGGGACGTCAGTGCCGAGATCATGTTCGCCGGTGCACCGGACGCCAGTCGGTGGCTGGGGCTGGACCGCCGCTCGTTCGCCGCGACCGCGTGCGTGCGGCAGGCGGACGTGCTCAGCGTGCTCGGTGATTCCGGTGCACTGCAGGAGCATTTGCAGCGGGCCGCGGCCACAGCCGGCACGGACGCCACCGCCGCCGTGGCGCTGCAGCACATCGACGAGTTCCGCCGCGAGCACGTCGGAACCGAACGCGCCAACGCGGTCAAACCGCTGAGGACGGCACGGAGGCGTCTGGCGGAGGCGGAGGAGCAGCTCGTCCTGGCCCAGCGCGCGCACGTGGAGTACCTCGACCTCGTCGAGCGGTCGGAGAAGTTGCGGCTGGAGGCCGGATTCGGTGCGCACCGGGCCGCCCTGGACGGGGAAGCCGTCGAGGGCTTGGCGCGCTTGCGAGAGGCGTGGCGTTCCTGGAACGCCGCGCTCGCCGAGGCCGACCGCGCGGAACGAGCGGTGGTCGATCACGGTGTCCGACTCGAGGAGCAGACCACCCGGCTCGATCGGATCCGCGTGCTCGACGCGCGCTTCGGCGGGGTTGCGCCGGCGGCGCCGGCAGCGCAGGACGACCTGGCCGCCCTGGTCGAACGGGCGCAAGCCGCCTGGCAGGTCGCGCCGTCACCCCGCACCCTCGACGGCCCGACTGCCGACGACCTGCGCGCGGAACTGGACGAGCTCCCGCCAGCCCTCACCGGTGACACCGCTGTCGAGGAGCACGTGCGCGCCGCCGCCGACGCCCACCGGGAGGCGCTCGCCATCGCCGAGGCGCACCGGTCGAAGGAGCCGACGACTCCGACCGGCCAGGACGGCTCGACCGAGGCGGCGGTGGCGGCGGGACCGGCGGTGCTGCGCCGCCTGGCGGCCGACCTCGCTTCCACCGACGGTGTGCCGGAGGTCGATTCGGGGACCTTGGCCGACTCCGTGGCACGAGCGCGTCACCGTCAGCGCGAAGCGACCACGACAGCCGAGGACACCCGACGCCGCGAAGAGGATGCCCGGCACCGCCACGACGCCGCCGTCCGAGCCGCGTCCGGCGGTGCGACCGCGCTGCGGCCCGTGGTGTTCGGGCTGGCCGCCGTGCTGCTGGTGAGCGGGCTCGTCCTGGTGGTGGTCGGTCCCCTCGTCGTGGCCGTGGTGGCGCTCGTCCTCTCCGTCGTGTGCGGCGGAGTCGGATTCGTGCGGCGTCGAGGCGCGGCGCGAGTCGACGGCGAGGTGGCGGCGGAAGCCGAACGGGCCCGGATCGACGCCGAGAACGCCCGTCGATCGCTGTACGAGGCCGAGCACGCGCTCGCCGCCGCGGAGGCCCGCCACGCGGCCGCGGTGGAGCAGCGGGAACGGGCCGACCGGGCACGGACCGATCTGGTGGCGCGGTGCCGCGAACTGGGCCTCCTGCCGGACCCCCTTGAGTTGTCGGCGTTGGCCGGACGCGCGGAGCGGCTGATCGAGGCGCGTGCGGCGGCGGACGCCTGGCGCGTCGAGGACGGACGGCTGCGTGACCGGGTCGACCGCGCGGGGGTCGCGCTCGCCGATGCCCTGCGGCAACGAGGTGCGGACGTGGCGGACGACGTGCGGTGGTCGTTCGAGGAGTACGAGGCGCGGTGTGCCGCCAACGCGCGCCAGGCCGGCGTCGCCGCACGCCGCGGACCGCTCGAACGGTCGTTGGCGGACCGGGTGGCGGCTGAGGCGGCCGTGCGGGACGCGATCGCGACCCGAGCCCGTGCGGTCGGTTTGCTGCGAGAGGCCGCGCAGGCCATCGGCCACACCGTGACGGGGGACATCGCTGCCGAGGAGTTGTCGGCGGTCATCACGCGCTGGCGGGAGGCGAGGGACCGGCAGTCGGCCGAGGCACACCGGGACCACGCCGACTGGCTGCTGCTGACCAGGCTGCTCGATGGAGCCGACCTCGCCGCGTTGGAGAACGACCTCCTCTCCCTGCGGGAGCAGGACGCGGCACTGCGGCGATCGGCCGGGGAAGCGCGTGACGTGGCCGACCGGGCACGACTGCGGTGCGAGGAGTCCGCCCGCGCCTGTTCGGTGCGGGTGGAGGGAGGTGTCCGACGTCGACGCCGCGCTGGTGGCGGCGAAGGAACTCGCCGCCACCGCACGTGCGGAAGCGGCCGAACTCGCGACCGAGGCGGACTTGGCGGAGGGCGCGCTCGTCGAGCGGGCGCGGACGCTTCCCGGCGTGTCCGAGGCCGAGGAGGCGGTGGAAGCGGCGCGTTCCGCGCTCGACGACGTCGAGCAGCTCGCCCGGATCCTCGACGTGACCAGGGCGCACCTCGCCCGTGCGCAGGAGGCCGTCCACCGCGACATCGCCCCCGTGCTGGTCGGCACACTGCGAGAATGGCTGCCGGTGATCACCGACGGCCGCTACGTGGACGCGGCACTCGATCCGGCGACGCTGTCGGTGCAGGTCTGCGGGCCTTCACGGGAATGGCGGAACGCGAACGTCCTGTCCGTCGGCACCGCCGAACAGGTCTACCTCCTGCTCCGCCTCGCACTCGTCCGACACCTGACGGCGGCGGGCGAGGTGTCCCCCCTGCTGTTGGACGACGTGACCGTGCAGGCGGACGACACCCGCACCTCGGCGATACTCGACCTGCTGCTGGCCCTGGCCGAACGGCAGCAGATCGTGCTGTTCGCCCAGGAGTCCTCGGTGCTCGGCTGGGCCGACCGGAACCTGACCGGCGACCGGCACACCGTGCTGCGCCTGGCACCGATGTCCGTGGCGTAGCGCTTCGGTGCACCTGTGCCGAGCGCCGGTGGGCCGTCTGATCCCTTGTCGCGCTAACCTCGGCACGCGGCCCGCCGGGCACCGAGCGCACGCTCGTCGCTGCCCCCACCCGCACGTGTATTCCGCGTGCCCAGGTGGGGGATCAACCGGTGGCTCTCGTGCGCCGCAGCGCTCAGAACCTGCTCGACATGTCCGATCGGCTGCACACCGTGCTGGAGGAGCAGGCCCGGATCCAGTTCGAGTCGGGCGTCGGCCGGGCCGAGGTGCGGTCGTGGCAGAACAGCCTGCCCGCGTTCCTGACCGATGTGGTGGAGGCGGGTCTCGGGCACGTCGAGGTGCTGCTGGAGCACAAGCTCCCGCACAACCCCAAGCGGGTGGACGTGATCCTGTGCGGCACGCACCCCCGACGCGGCACGGCCTCGTACGTGCTGGTCGAGCTGAAGCAGTGGTCGAGTGCCGAACCCGTCGGCGACGACCTCGTGCAAGTGCCCCAGTACCCGGAACCCGTCCTGCACCCGGTGGAGCAGGTGCGCCGGTACTGCGAGTACCTCGTCGACTCCACACCCGCGCTGGCGGAGCAGCCCGGAGCGGTGCACGGCCTCGCGTACCTGCACAACGCGGTGCGGTCCGGGGTCTGGAAGCTCTCCCAGTACGGCATGGACGACTACGGCCGCCTCTACACGATGGACACCCGGTCGCGGATGGCCGACCACTTGAAGTCGCTGCTCGACCCCGATCCGGCCACCAGGGAAGCGGCCGGGCGGGCCGCGGAAGACCTGCTGAACGCGAGGCACGCGCCGTCGAAGCCCTTGCTGAACCTGGCGGCGCGCGAGATCCAGGAACGCGAGCAGTTCGTGCTGCTCGACGAGCAGCAGGTGGCCTACAGCTCGGTCATGCAGGCCGTCGAACGCGCGCGGACCAGTCGCACCCAGACGGTGGTGATCGTGCTCGGCGGGCCGGGGTCCGGCAAGAGCGTCATCGCGTTGAGCCTGCTCGGCGAGCTGGCCCGGCTGGGTCGTCGCGTCTACCACGCGACCGGCTCGAGCGCCTTCACGAGCACGCTGCGCAAGCTGGCGGGGCGGCGTGCGCCACGGGTGCAGAGCATGTTCAAGTACTTCAACAGCTTCATGGACGCCGAGCCGCGCGGCCTGGACGTGCTGATCTGCGACGAAGCGCACCGCGTGCGCGAGACCAGCGTCAACCGCTACACGAGGGCGGA
The DNA here is from genome assembly GCF_006716745.1 of Saccharothrix saharensis. Classification (NCBI taxonomy): domain Bacteria; kingdom Bacillati; phylum Actinomycetota; class Actinomycetes; order Pseudonocardiales; family Pseudonocardiaceae; genus Saccharothrix; species Saccharothrix saharensis. The sequence goes on from NZ_VFPP01000001.1 coordinate 2,955,531, forward strand.
GGCGCGGCAGCGGGCCCGTCGACAGGTCACCGAGTTGATCGACGCGGCGTGGGTGCCGGTCTTCCTGCTCGACGAGCACCAGATAGTGCGGCCGGGTGAGATGGGCTCCCGTCAGCAGATCGAGGCCGCCGCTCGATCACTCGGCTGCGAGGTGGAGGTCGTGCACCTGGCGGGGCAGTACCGGTGCGGCGGGTCGGAGTTCTTCGACGCCTGGAGCGCCGGGCTGCTGGACATCGGCCGTCGTCGCGCGACCGCGTGGTCGGACCTCGTGACCCGCGACGACGAGGATTTCGTGGTGCGTGCCGCCCGCGCACCGGGTGAGGTCGAGGAGTGGCTGCTCGCCCAGCGGGAGCGGTTCGGCGGCACGGCGCGCCTCGCGGCCGGCTACTGCTGGCGGTGGAGCGACCCGGTGACGGTGAACGGCACGAAGGTGCTGGTGCCGGACGTGCGGATCGGCGACTGGCAGCGCCCGTGGAACGCCAAGCCTGGCAAGAGGGTCGCCGACGCGCCCGAATCGCACTACTGGGCGAGCGATGAACGCGGCTTCGGCCAGGTCGGCTGCGTGTACACGGCCCAGGGTTTCGAGTACGACTGGGCGGGCGTGGTCTTCGGTCCGGACTTCGTCCGGCGGGACGGGCGGTGGGTGGCGCGCCCCGAGCAGTCCCGTGACCCGGCGGTCAGGAAGGCCGAGGGCGCGAACTTCCACGAGCTGATCAGGAACACGTACCGCGTGCTGCTCACCAGGGGGATGCGCGGGGTGTGCGTCTGTTCGACCGACCCGGAGACGCAGGAGTACCTGGAGAAGATGGCGCGCTGACGGCGGGCCGCGGTACCTCTCGGTGTCCGAGGTACTAGTGCGCGCGAGTGCTCTGGCCGCGCAGCCGGGTGAGGGGTGCTCACGACGGTTGAGGACACACGATCTTGAGTGTCATGACGTCGCAGAGACGAAGAGCGCGCGCCCGCCGCCCTCGGCCCGACCCGGTCCGGGTGGAGGAGTTGGTCGCCTACCTGCGCGCCGACCGGGGGTGGCGGGACGAGGTGGCCAAGCGGTTGGTGGCGAGGTTGGACCAGAGGCTCGTGCGGTCGGCGCGGGCGTACGGGTGTCGGCCCATCGCGCACGTGGCGGAGGAGTTGGACAGCCAGGCGTGCGTCGACCTCGGGCCCGGCGTGCCGTACCAGTTGGCCAAGGCGGTGTACGGGCAGGTGCGGTTGCGGGGTGCGGCGCGGTTGCGGCAGACGGCGCGCAGCCTGCGCGTGCTCGGCGTGTACCTGTGCGGCAGCGACCTCGCCGGGTGCCCGTGCACGGAGGCGTTGGCCCGTGATCCGCAGCAGGCCAGGGTCGACCGAGTGGTGAGCGGGGCGCTGGACGGCGCGGGTTTCTAGATCGGCACGTTTGGGTGGTCACTCCAATGGGCAACATCGTCACCGTGGGTGAAATCCGAATCGGGACGTCCGGCTGGCGTTATCCCGAGTGGCGTGGCGACTTCTACCCGCGCGGGTTGCAGCAGCGGCTGGAACTCCAGTTCCTGTCACGACGGCTGAACACGGTGGAGATCAACGGCTCGTTCTACGGGCTGCGCAAGCCGACCGACTACAAGTCGTGGTTCGAGCGCACCCCGGAGGACTTCGTGTTCGCCGTGAAGGGACATCGCGAGATCACCCACCACAAGCGTTTACGCGACGTCGGCGCCGACGTGGCGGAGTTCTTCGACTCCGGGGTGCTCGACCTGGGGCCGAAGCTCGGGCCGGTCCTGTGGCAACTGCCCCCGATGCTGCCGTGGCGGCCCGAGCGGCTGGCAGCGTTCCTGGACCTGCTGCCCGGCCCGCCCGTCCGGCACGCGCTGGAGGTCCGGCACCCGAGCTGGGAGACCCCGGAGCTGCTGGAGTTGTTGGCACGGCACAACGTCGCGCTCGTCGTCGCCGAGTCGGCGGGTCGTTTCCCGGAGCCGCGGGAGCTGACCGCGGACTTCGTCTACGTCCGGCTGCACGGCGACGAGGAGCTGTACGTCAGCGCGTACTCCGACCCGGCCCTGGACCGCTGGGCGTCCCGGGTGCGGGCGTGGTCGGCCGAGCGCGACGTGGTCGTCTACTTCGACAACACCATGCGCGGGGCCGCGCCGTTCGACGCCCTGGCCCTCGCGGAACGGCTCAGCTGAGCCGCGGCACGCGGTCCAGCACGACGCCGAAGTGCTTGGCGTAGGCGTCCAGCAACGCGTCGTCGTCCAACTCCTCGACCACCTTCTCGTCGCCGTTCGTGGTGATCAGCCTGTTCCCGGCGATGGTGATCCGCCCGGTCGGCGTGGGCAACGAGCACGTCGCGCCCCGCCGGAACGGCGACCGCGGCCACGTCTGCTGGTACCAGCAGGTGGCGCGGAACTCGTCGAGCGTGCGCGGGCGCAGTTCGAGGCGGTACTGCGGCTCGCCGTCGAACAGCACGTCCACGTCCTTGTCCGGTGTGTCGACCACCCGGAACACACCGGCGGGGTCGTGCTGTTCCGCCCGGCTGACCAGGTCCAACGGTCGCAAGCTGAACCGCCCGAACCCGACGTCGACCAGGGCGTCGCCGACCCGCAGCGCCAGGTGGTCGAACGGCGGCCCGTACGCGCCGTCGTTGAACACCTTGGCCGACAACAACTGCACGTCATGCCCCAGCGCCCTCAACAACGCGGCGAACGCGCCGTTGAGCTCGTAGCAGAACCCGCCGCGCCCCCGGTTGACGATCTTGTCCACCAGCAGGTCCTCGTCGAGCACGATCTCCTCGCCGAGGTGGATGTCGAGGTTCTCGAACGGCACCGCGGCGACGTGCCGTTCGTGCAGCTCGACGAGGGTGTCGGCGCGCGTCGCGCCGATCCTGGCCAGGTAGGCGTCAAGTGTGCGGTCGTCCATGCGCCCAACTTGCACCTTCGAGTGCGGTGGAGGTCAAGCACGGGGTACGCCGGGGATCATCCGGGTACCTCGAGGAGGTGACGGGTGATGTGCGGATCGGGACGTCGGGTTGGGTGTACCCGACGTGGCGGGGTGCGTTCTACCCGAAGGGCCTCGTGCAGCGGCGGGAGTTGGAGCACATCTCCGGGTTGCTCACGTCGGTCGAGCTGAACGGTTCGTTCTACTCGTTGCAGCGGCCGTCCAGCTACCGCGCGTGGGCGCGGCAGACACCGGACGACTTCCGGTTCGCGGTCAAGGGCGGTCGGTTCATCACGCACCTCAAGCAGTTGCGGGACGTGGAGGTCCCGTTGGCCAACTTCTTCGCCTCCGGCGTGCTCGCCCTCGGCCCGAAGCTCGGGCCGGTGCTGTGGCAGTTGCCCCCGACGACGGCCTACGACCCCGAGCGCCTGACCACGTTCTTCGACCTCCTCCCCCGCACCACGACCGCCGCGGCCGAGCTCGCCGAACGGCACGACGAACGCCTGTCCCCGGACCGCGCCTGGACCACGACCGACGCCGACCGGCCGCTGCGGCACGCGCTGGAGGTCCGGCACCCGACGTTCCTCGTCCCCGAGTTCCACGACCTGCTCCGCGCGCACGGGATCGCGTTGGTCGTCTCCCACTCCGCCGGCCGGTTCCCCTACCTCGAAGACGTCACGGCGGACTTCGCGTACGTGCGGCTGCACGGCAACCAGGCGCTGTACGTCGGCAGCTACACCGACGACGAGCTGGACGCCTGGTCGGCCAAGATCCGCGACTGGGCCACCGACCGCGACGTGTACGTGTACTTCGACAACGACACGGACGCCGTCGCACCGCACGACGCCCTCCGCCTCGCCGCCCGGCTCACCGCGCCGAAACCCGGAACCGCCCACACAATCAGGTGAACGGCGGCCGCCCCGCCCGCGCACCGCCGCCGTCCACAGCACTCTGGAGCGGTGGAGGTGTCCCGAATGACGACCCGCAGCCTCGTGACCGCGCTGGCACTCACCGCTGGCGCCCTGGCGTCGAGCGGCACGGCGACGGCCGAGCCCGATCCCCCGTGCGACCGCGGCGAGTTCTGCGTGTGGTCGGGCACGAGGTACGCCGGCGAGGCCCACCGCCTGGACCTGGAATCCGCGAACCCCCGCGAGTGCATCCCGCTGCCGGACGGCTTCGTGGCGCGGTCCTTCGTGAACAACCTGACCAGGGACACGTCGGTCTACCAGCGGGAGACGTGCTCGACCGAGGCGGAGTTCACCACCTACCCGGGCAAGGGCACGTACGTGCCGGACGCCCCGTTCGTCGTGCGTGCCATCCAGGTCTGGGAACCGTGAACTACCCGCCACCACCCCTACCGCCGCGGTACCTGTGGGTCCCGGCACCGCACGCGCGCCGGATCCGCACGAGGTGCCGACACGTGGCCCTGCTGCTGCTCGCCACCTGCCCGGTGCTGGTCCCGCTCCTCGTGCTGTTCGGCGGTCACCTGCCGCCCGTGTACCCGGCGCTCGGCTTCCTCAGCTGGACGCTGGTCGGCACGAGCGTGGTCATGGTGGTCCTGGCGGGCGCCTTCCTCCTCGCCGTCCGACGTCACGTGTCCGTCGAACACCTCGACCTCCACGAAGTCGGGAAGCTGCGCTCGGGGATCGTCGTCGCGTGGACGTCGTCGCTGTTCATGACCGTGTTCGCCTTCGGCGGCCTGTCGCTCGGGGTGTCGTCGGCACCGCTCGCCGCGCACGCCCGCACCATCTCCTGGCCCGCCACGTGGACGCTCATGCTGCTGATGGCCACGCCGTTCGCGCTCACCAGCGTCGCCCTGGTCATGGGCCGGGCGCTGCTCGCACCACCGGAGCACCGCGGGCAGCCCTAACGGGCCGGAACGCCGATCGCCAGGATGGCGGTGTCGTCTTCGACGCCGTTGCCGAGGCGGTCCAGCAGGTCCACGAGGGCGGTGACGGCGGAGGTGGGGGTGGTCGGCGGCAGGGTGGAGGCGAAGTCCAGCAGGTCCTCCTCGCTGTACCGGGTGTCCGGGCCGGTCCGGGCTTCGATCAGGCCGTCGGTGTAGAGCACGAACGTGTCGCCGGGCCCGAGGTGGACGGTGGTGGTGGCCACGTGGGCGTCCGGCAGGAGGCCGATCAGCTGGCCGCCCGGGATCGTCACGTACGACGCGGTGCCGTCCGCGCGCAGCAGCAGGCCCGGTGGGTGGCCGCCGGCGGCCAGGGTGAGGGTGCAGCGGTCCGGGTGGACGGCCAGCACGCCGAACGTCACGGTGCAGAACCGCGAGTACTCGCCGTCCCGCTCCTGGATGAGCACGCTGTTCAGGTTGGTCAGCACGGTGGCCGGGTCGGGGTCGTACACGGCCGCCGAACGCAGCGTGTACCGGGTCAGCGACGTCACCGCCGCGGCGTTGGCGCCCTTCCCGCACACGTCACCGAGGAACAACCCCCACCGGCCGTCCGCCAGCGGGAACAGGTCGTAGAAGTCACCGCCCACCTCGAACGGCGACGCGTGGTGGTAGTGGGTCGCGGTCTGCACGCCCGGCACGACGGGCAGCACCGGCGGCAGCAGGGTGCGCTGCAACGTGGTGGCCAGCCGCCCGATCTCGTCGCGCTCCCGCTCGGCCTGCTGCCGGGCGCGCAGCAGCTCCCGCTCGTACGCACGCCGGTCGCTCGCGTCGAACACCGTGGTGCGGATCAGCAGCGGCTCGCCGTCACCGCCGGTCTTCACGGTCGAGTTGACCAGCACCGGCAGCCGCGTGCCGTCGGCGGCGACCAGCTCCAGCGCCACCCCGCCGACCTCGCCCTGCATCCGCAGCAACGGCGCGAAGTGCGTCTCGTGGTACAGCCTCCCGCCGACGCTGAGCAGGTCGGCGAACCGCTTGCGCCCCACCAGCTGCTCGCGCGCGTACCCCAGCCACCGCAGCAGGGTCCCGTTCACCTTCGCGATGTGCCCGTCCAGCATGGTCGACAGGTAGCCGCACGGCGCGTTCTCGTACAGGTCGTCCGCGCTGTCCTCCAACAACGCCGAGAACGCCTCGCGGTCACCCGTCACGGCGACCCCGCCACGAACCCGGCTATCGCGGCGGCGGTGGCCTCCGGGGCGCTGAGCTGCGGGCAGTGGCCGGTGGCCTCCAGCGTGACGAGGGTGCTGCCGGGGATGTGGGCGTGGACGTACGCGCCCACCTCGGGCGGCGCGATCGCGTCGTGCCGGCACTGCAGCACGAGCGTCGGCACGGTCACCTCCGCCAGGTCCGCCCGGTTGTCGGACAGGAACGTCGTGCGGGCGAACACGCGGGCCATCTCCGGGTCCGTGCGGCAGAAGCTGTTGGTCAGCTCCTCCCCCAGCTCCGGCCGGTCCGGGTTGCCCATGATCACCGGGGCCATCGCGGCCGACCAGCCCAGGTAGTTGCTCTCCAGCGAGTCCAGCAGCTCGTCGATGTCGGCGGCGCTGAACCCACCGCGGTACCCGCCGCCGTCGGCATCGACGTCGTCGACGTACCGGGGTGACGGCGTGACCAGCACCAACTTGGCGAACGTGGCCGGCTCCGCGACCGCGGCCAGCACACCCACCATCGCCGACACGGAGTGGCCCACGAACACCACGTCCCGCAGGTCCAGCTCGTGACAGATGTCCAGCACGTCCCGCGTGTACCCGTCGAGCGTCGAATAACGCCGCTCGCTCCACGCGGACAGGTCGGACCGGCCCGCGCCCACGTGGTCGAACAGCACCACGCGGCAGGTCTCGGCGAGCGTGGGCACGACCAGCCGCCACATCGCCTGGTCGCACCCGAACCCGTGCGCGAGCACGACGACCGGGCCGTCCGGGTTGCCGGTCACGACCACGTTGTTCCTGATCCGCACGTCCACGCCCCCATCGTGTCACCTTTGCGCCGGCGCACGAGTCGGCGGAACTGTCGGTGGTCGCGGCTACCGTGCCGGGCATGAGGATGTCGAACGCCACCGAGCTGACCGCCGAGCACCACGCGCAGCTCGCCGAGTTGGGCCTGCGCGTCGACCACCTGGACGAGGCGATCTGGGCGGGGGTCGACGCGCGGGCGTCCGCGCCGCCGCTCGGGCCGACCAACGGAGCCGGTCTGCTCGACTGGATCCACCGGGTCGGCAGGCTCCGCGAGGTCCTCGTCGCCGAGGGGTGGACGCGGGTCGACAAGTGGAACGCGGGCCTCGTCCAGCACCCCTCCAGACCGGTGGTGCTGGGCACCCTCCAGGGCAACCGCCACACCGGCACGCCCGGCGCGCCCCTGCGCAGCGACTACGCCAAGGGCCCGGCCATCGCCGCCCTGATGCGCGGCAACGACCGCGACCAGTTCACCCTCTTCGACTCGCTGCACGCCCACGAGTGGAAGCTGTGGTTCCTGGTCACCTACCCGCGGCAGGAAGGCGAGCGGCTGGTCGTGCTGCGCGAGGTGGCGCAGCCGGAGCCCACGCCGCAGGGCCAGGTCGTGGACCGGTGGGCGCACCGGATCACGTTGCCACCCTTGGTGTTCGGCCCGCTGCCCGCGCCGCGCGGCGAGCACGGCCCCGAGAACGTCGACGTCACCGTCACGCCGCGCCGGTAGGCGAGTGCGAGAATGGCGCGATCATGCTCACGCCCTCCCGCCTCGTGCTCGCCCGGACCCGTCGCGGCCTCACCGCGGTGGAGCTGGCGCGCAAGGCGGGCACCAGCCCGGCCAGCATCGGCGACTACGAGCACGGCCGCCGCCGGCCACGACCGGCCACGACGGCGAGGCTGACCGAAGCCCTCGGCTTCCCGCCCGGGTTCCTGGAAGCCGACGACGTGCCCGAGGTCGAGGTGGAGTTCGCCACACCCGCGGCGAAGCGGCAGCAGGACGCGGCGATCGGCGCGGCCCGGCTGGCCATCGGCTTCGACGGGTGGCTGACCAGGGCGTTCACCTTCCCGGAACCGGACCTGCCGGCGTGGGAGCACGACGACCCGGAGACGGCGGCGGAGGTGGTGCGCGCCCGGTGGGGCATCCCGCACCGGCCGGCGCCGAACCTGGTCCACCTGCTGGAGGCGCACGGCGTCCGGGTCTTCTCGTTGCCGCCCGACTGCGCGGGCGCGGGCCCGTTCTCGTGCCGTCACGCGGGCACCCCGTACGTCTTCCTGGACCCGACCGCGTCACCCGACCAGGCAAGGTTCGACGCGGCCCGCGAGCTGGGGCGGCTGACCGGCGTGACCGACCCGCAAACGTTCGCGACCGCGTTCCTGCTGCCCCGGGCGGGGCTGTTGGCGGGTGTCGCGCGCGGGCCGGTCACCGAGCAGGTCGTCGCGCACAGCGGCACGTGGCACGTGTCGCCGTCGTTGCTGGCCCACCGCTTGCTCGACCTGGGGCTGCTCAGCCGCACCCAGCACGCGACCGTGTGCGCGCACCTGGCCCGCCGGACCGCGGGGATGGTCCAGCGGGAGACGTCCCAGCTGCTCACCAAGGTCTTCCGGGCCCTGCGCGCCCAGGGCACCACACCGCACGGCATCGCCCGGGAGCTCCTGCTGGACGTGGAGGAGCTCAACGGGCTGGTGTTCGGGCTGGTGCTCACCGCTCTGCCCGGTCGGGGCGAGCCCGGCCGGTCCGGCCGACCGAACCTCACCCTCGTCCGGAGGTAACCGTGGACCACCAGCCCAACCCCGACCAGCCCGCTACCGCCGCCGAGTTGTTCGACGCCGTCGGCCACGGCTACGAGGAGGCGTTCGGTCGGACGCCGGCCGTGGACGAGGCGGTGCGGTTGCTGCTCGACCGCCTCCCGCCGCACGCCAAGGTGCTCGACATCGGCAGCGGCACCGGCCGTCCGGTGGCGGAAGACCTCGCGGCGGCAGGGCACGACGTGGTCGGGATCGACGTGTCGGCCACCATGGTCGAGATCGCCCGGCAGCAGGTGCCGGACGCCCGGTTCGTGCACGCCGACATCCGCGAGTGGGACTCGGAGGACGCGAGCTGGGACGCGGTGTGCGCGTTCTTCCCGTTCCTCCAGATGACCCGGGACGAGGTCGTCGCCGTGCTGGCCGGGATCGCCCGCTGGCTGAAGCCGGGCGGCGTGCTGGCTCTGATCACCGTGCCGATGGACGTCGAGGGACTGGTGGTGCCGTTCCTCGGCCACACCGTGCGGCTGACCAGCTTCGCCGCACCCGATCTGATCAGCCGAGTCGAACGGGCCGGCCTGACGGTGCTGGACACCCGCAGCACCGTCTTCTCCCCCGACCGGGAGGGCCAACCCGACGAAGAGCACCTGTTCGTGCTCGCCCAGGCCTAGGACCGGACCGCGTGGCCTAGGACCAGGCGGCGGACGCTGCCTTGACGTAGTCGTCGAAGAGCCGCCCCTCGTGCCCGAGCACGGACGGCACGCCATCGGACAGCGCCGCGTCGTGGCCGGCGCGGATCGCGGTCAGGGCCATCGTCAGGATCTCGGCGTAGGCGGGCTCGATGCCGCCCTGCACCATCATCGCGGTGTAGTCGGCCGCGGGAACGTCGTTGATGCGGATCTTGCGGCCCGACACGTCGCCGATCCGAGCCAGCGCCTCGCCGAACGGCAACGCCTCCGGGCCCGAGAGCTCGTAAGCGACGCCCGCGTGCCCCTCCTGGGTCAACGCCGCCACCGCCACGTCGGCGATGTCCTGTGCGTCGATGAACGGGTGCGCGCCGTCACCGCTGCCGGGGAGGGTGACCTCGCCGGACAGGACCTCCGGGAGGAAGTAGTCCTCGCTGAAGTTCTGCGAGAACCACGTCGGCCGCAGGATCGTCCAGTCCACACCGGACTCCCGCACGGCGCGCTCCCGGCCGTCGTCCTCCGGGATGCCACGCGCCGACAGCAGGACGATGCGCCGCACGCCCGCCTCGACGGCCCGCGGCACGAACGCCGCCACCTCGGCGTCGTCCAGGTTCATCGCGAGCGGCACGAGGTACACCGCGGTGGCGCCTTCGAGCGCGGCGGCCCAAGTGGACTGGTCGGCCCAGTCGAAGCGGACGTCCGTGCGGCGGGACACGGCACGGTGGTCGACGCCGAGGGCGTCGAGAGCGGAAGTGACGCGGCGACCGGTCTTGCCGGTGGCTCCGAGAACCAGGATTGTCATGCCACCAGACAATCAAGATCGTGCTGGACGGAACATGGCTCACCGTCCCGGATGCATGTTCAATCGTCTACGTGGCCACCGCGGAAGCTCTCACCGACCTGCTGCGCGGCGTGCGCGCGCAACGTGCCGACATCTGCCGCTCGTTCGCGTCGCCGCCGTGGTCGTTGGCGTACACGATGACGACGCCCTTCACGCTCGTGATGGCGGTGCGGGGCGAGACGTGGCTGCTGGCCGAGGACGGTTCCCGGGTCCTGCTCAGACCGGGTTCGGTCGGGCTGATCCGCGGATCGTTGCGGTTCGTGCTGGCGGACGACCCGGCCACGCAACCGCAGGTCGAGGTGGGCGCGCCGGACTGCGAGCGGTGGCGGGTGGGGACCCGGACGTACGGGCTCGACGCCGAGGGGGAGACGCTGGTGGTCACCGCCGGCTACTCCGTCGACGGCGGCGCGGCGACGCGGTTGCTCAACTCGTTGCCCGCGGCGGTGGTGGTGCCGTGCGACGACGAGCACTGCCCGACGTTGGACGTCCTGGCCGCGGAGGTGGCGAAGGACCAGGCCGGTCAGGACATCGTGCTGGAACGGCTCCTGGAGCTGCTGCTGGTGTACGCGTTGCGCGAGTGGTTCGACCGGCCCGAGGCGAACACTCCCGCGTGGTACCGGGCGTTGGGTGACGACGTCGTGGGACCGGCTCTGCGGGCGATCCACGACGAGCCGGAGCGCGCGTGGACGGTCGCGGACCTCGCAGCGCGCGCTGGGGTGTCACGGGCGGCGATGGCACGGCGGTTCACCGCGTTGGTCGGCGTGCCGCCGCTGACCTACCTGACCCAGTGGCGCATGGACGTCGCCGCGGACATGCTGCGGCAGCCGGACGCCACGGTCGGGTCCGTGGCCCGGGCGGTGGGGTATGCGGACGGGTTCACGTTCAGCACGGCGTTCAAACGGGTGCGCGGGGTGCGTCCCAGTGACCACCGTGTGGTAGCTGTGCGGGCATGAACGCACCCGATGAGAGCCGCAGGGGCCTGGTGGACCTGCGGGACGCGCTGCGCCGCTTCGCCGCGGCGCGGAACTGGGACGAGTACCACACCCCGAAGAACCTCGTGATGGCGTTGTCCGGGGAGGTCGGGGAGCTGACCGACCTGTTCCAGTGGCTCACGCCCGAGCAGGCCGCGCACGCGATGGAAGACCCGGAACTCGCGTGGAACGTGCGTGACGAGCTGGCCGATGTGGTGCACTACCTCGTGCGGTTGGCCGACAAGCTGGACGTGGACCTGATCGAGGCGGCGTTCGCGAAGATCGAGCGCAACGAGCGGCGGTTTCCGACCGGTGATCTGAAGCCGGTCGAGTGATCCGGGCTGGGCGCTACACGTAGGTCAGCAAGAGCAGGATCAAGGAGATCAGGACCACCAGGCCCAGTACCACAGAGGCCCACATCGGTGTGTCCTGAGCGGACGGGTGGGTACGCGAATGCCTGCCCGTCCGCTTGAACCGTCCGCCGGATCGTCTGCCGGACCGTCTGCCGGACCGTCTGCGCATGCGCCACGGCACTGGCGCCTCCCTCGTCCATCCAGTGGTGCTCATGCCGGCTACCGTATGGACGATCAAGAGTGGTCAACGGTGCGTCACCCGCTCGCGAGTGACACGTCGCCCGAATAGCGGTGGAAGCCGCCGGATAGTGACGGTTCGCAGTGACGTGGAAGATTCCGACGGAACGCGAAAAAGCCTTCAGGGGCACTCGGGTGAACGAGTGCCCCTGAAGGCGAAGTTATGTTCGGCGGCGTCCTACTCTCCCACACCCTCACGAGTGCAGTACCATCGGCGCTGGAAGGCTTAACTACCGGGTTCGGAATGGGACCGGGTGTTCCCCAACCGCTATGACCACCGAAACACTATGAAATTACCAACCCGTAGGCACCCGACCAGACACTCTCGTGCCCGACCAGATGGTCCGGTTCGGTTCTTTCAGAACCGCACAGTGGATGCGTAGCGTCTTCGTGACAAGTCCTCGGCCTATTAGTACCGGTCAACTCCAGCCGTTACCGACCTTCCATCTCCGGCCTATCAACCCAATAGTCTCTTGGGGGCCTTAACCCACAAAGGGTGGGATACCTCATCTAGGAACAGGCTTCCCGCTTAGATGCTTTCAGCGGTTATCCCTTCCGAACGTAGCCAACCAGCAATGCCCTTGGCAGGACAACTGGCACACCAGAGGTCCGTCCGTCCCGGTCCTCTCGTACTAGGGACAGCCTTCCGCAAGTATCCTACGCGCGCGGCGGATAGGGACCGAACTGTCTCACGACGTTCTAAACCCAGCTCGCGTACCGCTTTAATGGGCGAACAGCCCAACCCTTGGGACCTACTCCAGCCCCAGGATGCGACGAGCCGACATCGAGGTGCCAAACCATGCCGTCGATATGGACTCTTGGGCAAGATCAGCCTGTTATCCCCGGGGTACCTTTTATCCGTTGAGCGACCACGCTTCCACAAGCCATGGCCGGATCACTAGTTCCGACTTTCGTCCCTGCTCGACCCGTCGGTCTCACAGTCAAGCCCCCTTGTGCACTTGCACTCGACACCTGATTGCCAACCAGGCTGAGGGAACCTTTGAGCGCCTCCGTTACCCTTTGGGAGGCAACCGCCCCAGTTAAACTACCCACCAGGCACTGTCCCTGATCCGGATCACGGACCGAGGTTAGACATCCAGTACGACCAGAGTGGTATTTCAACGACGACTCCACCATGACTGGCGTCACAGCTTCACAGTCTCCCACCTATCCTACACAAGCCGAACCGAACACCAATACCAAGCTATAGTAAAGGTCCCGGGGTCTTTCCGTCCTGCCGCGCGTAACGAGCATCTTTACTCGTAATGCAATTTCGCCGGGCCTGTGGTTGAGACAGTCGAGAAGTCGTTACGCCATTCGTGCAGGTCGGAACTTACCCGACAAGGAATTTCGCTACCTTAGGATGGTTATAGTTACCACCGCCGTTTACTGGCGCTTAAGTTCTCAGCTTCGCCCCGAAGAGCTAACCGGTCCCCTTAACGTTCCAGCACCGGGCAGGCGTCAGTCCGTATACATCGTCTTGCGACTTCGCACGGACCTGTGTTTTTAGTAAACAGTCGCTTCTCGCTGGTCTCTGCGGCCGAAAAATCCTAGCCCGCAAGGGGCTTCAAATCCCTCGGCCCCCCTTCTCCCGAAGTTACGGGGGCATTTTGCCGAGTTCCTTAACCACAGTTCGCCCGATCGCCTCGGTATTCTCTACCTGACCACCTGTGTCGGTTTGGGGTACGGGCCGCATGAACACTCACTAGAGGCTTTTCTCGGCAGCATGGGATCACCCTACTTCGCCTCAATCGGCTATGCATCACGTCTCAGCCTATATGCAGCACGGATTTGCCTATGCTACGGCCTACACGCTTACACCAGTACTACCACTCACTGGCGGAGCTACCCTCCTGCGTCACCCCATCGCTTGACTACTACAAGTTCAGGTCCCGCGCTCCACGTCACCACGTTCCCGAAGGAACGAAGCGGGCTTCGGGCGGTTAGTATCACAAGGTTCGCCATGGGCGCGTTCACACGGGTACGGGAATATCAACCCGTTGTCCATCGACTACGCCTGTCGGCCTCGCCTTAGGTCCCGACTTACCCTGGGCGGATTAGCCTGGCCCAGGAACCCTTGGTCATCCGGCGGCAGAGTTTCTCACTCTGCTTTCGCTACTCATGCCTGCATTCTCACTCGTCCAGCCTCCACCACTAGGTTCCCCTGCAGCTTCAGTGGCTGAACGACGCTCCCCTACCCATCCAGAGACAAACTCTGAATGACACGGCTTCGGCGGTGTGCTTAAGCCCCGCTACATTGTCGGCGCAGGACCACTTGACCAGTGAGCTATTACGCACTCTTTAAAGGGTGGCTGCTTCTAAGCCAACCTCCTGGTTGTCTGGGCGACCCCACATCCTTTCCCACTTAGCACACACTTAGGGGCCTTAGCCGGCGTTCTGGGCTGTTTCCCTCTCGACTACGAAGCTTATCCCCCGCAGTCTCACTGCCGCGCTCTCACGTACCGGCATTCGGAGTTTGGTTGATTTCGGTAAGCTTGTGGGCCCCCTAGACCATCCAGTGCTCTACCTCCGGCACGAAACACACGACGCTGCACCTAAATGCATTTCGGGGAGAACCAGCTATCACGGAGTTTGATTGGCCTTTCACCCCTAACCACAGCTCATCCCCCAGGTTTTCAACCCTGGTGGGTTCGGGCCTCCACGCGGTCTTACCCACGCTTCACCCTGGCCATGGCTAGATCACTCCGCTTCGGGTCTAGACCACGCGACTCTGTCGCCCTATTCGGACTCGCTTTCGCTACGGCTACCCCACACGGGTTAACCTCGCCACGCAGCACTAACTCGCAGGCTCATTCTTCAAAAGGCACGCCGTCACCCCTAAAGGCTCCGACGGATTGTAGGCACACGGTTTCAGGTACTATTTCACTCCCCTCCCGGGGTACTTTTCACCTTTCCCTCACGGTACTAGTCCGCTATCGGTCACCAGGGAGTATTCAGGCTTAGCGGGTGGTCCCGCCAGATTCACAGCAAATTCCACGAGCTCGCTGCTACTTGGGAACATCACTAGGAGATGTCGGGTTTTCACGTACGGGACTTTCACCCTCTACGGCCACGCTTTCCAGACGCGTTCCGCTAACCACGACATTTTATGACTCCTTGCCAGTCCGGCAGAACTAGCCAGTAAGTCCCACGACCCCGTACACGCAACCCCTGCCGGGTATCACACGAATACGGTTTAGCCTCTTCCGCTTTCGCTCGCCACTACTCACGGAATCACGGTTGTTTTCTCTTCCTGCGGGTACTGAGATGTTTCACTTCCCCGCGTTCCCTCCACATACCCTATGTGTTCAGGTATGGGTGACCCCACATGACTGGGGCCGGGTTTCCCCATTCGGAAATTCTTGGATCTCAGCTCGGTTGACAGCTCCCCAAGACTTATCGCAGTCTCCTACGTCCTTCATCGGCTCCTGGTGCCAAGGCATCCACCGTGTGCCCTTAATAACTTGCCACAAAGATGCTCGCATCCACTGTGCAGTTCTCAAAGAACAACCAGACACCACCCCGCTACTGCCAACGCCTACCCAGTCACCTGAGCGGTTCGAAGGCGGAGGTCGCCCTGTCGTTTCTCGCTGAAAGAGACACTCACGTGTTCCCTCAGGACCCAACAGCGTACCGAACAGAAACCCTGAACCCTCCACGGACCCTTCCACGCTCCCGAAGGAACAGTACTAACTCCGCGAACAACCCGAGGTTCTGCATTAGCCAGCATCCACAATATTGAGCTCCACCCGACGATCGTTCGCCGTCGGCATGGCCCTCCACCCTGGCAAGCCAGGATGAGAGATGCTCCTTAGAAAGGAGGTGATCCAGCCGCACCTTCCGGTACGGCTACCTTGTTACGACTTCGTCCCAATCGCCAGTCCCACCTTCGACCGCTCCCCCCAGCAAGCTGGTTGGGCCACGGGCTTCGGGTGTTACCGACTTTCGTGACGTGACGGGCGGTGTGTACAAGGCCCGGGAACGTATTCACCGCAGCGTTGCTGATCTGCGATTACTAGCGACTCCGACTTCACGGGGTCGAGTTGCAGACCCCGATCCGAACTGAGACCGGCTTTGTGGGATTCGCTCCACCTCACGGCTTAGCAGCCCTCTGTACCGGCCATTGTAGCATGTGTGAAGCCCTGGACATAAGGGGCATGATGACTTGACGTCATCCCCACCTTCCTCCGAGTTGACCCCGGCAGTCTCCCATGAGTCCCCGCCATTACGCGCTGGCAACATGGAACGAGGGTTGCGCTCGTTGCGGGACTTAACCCAACATCTCACGACACGAGCTGACGACAGCCATGCACCACCTGTACACCAGTCCGAAGAGGCCTACATCTCTGCAGGTTTCCGGTGCATGTCAAGCCCAGGTAAGGTTCTTCGCGTTGCATCGAATTAATCCACATGCTCCGCCGCTTGTGCGGGCCCCCGTCAATTCCTTTGAGTTTTAGCCTTGCGGCCGTACTCCCCAGGCGGGGTGCTTAATGCGTTAGCTGCGGCACGGAGGACGTGGAAGTCCCCCACACCTAGCACCCACCGTTTACGGCGTGGACTACCAGGGTATCTAATCCTGTTCGCTCCCCACGCTTTCGCTCCTCAGCGTCAGTATCGGCCCAGAGACCCGCCTTCGCCACCGGTGTTCCTCCTGATATCTGCGCATTTCACCGCTACACCAGGAATTCCAGTCTCCCCTGCCGAACTCAAGTCTGCCCGTATCGACTGCAGGCTCCACGTTAAGCGTGAAGTTTTCACAGCCGACGCAACAAACCGCCTACGAGCTC
Source organism: Saccharothrix saharensis (assembly GCF_006716745.1). Classification (NCBI taxonomy): domain Bacteria; kingdom Bacillati; phylum Actinomycetota; class Actinomycetes; order Pseudonocardiales; family Pseudonocardiaceae; genus Saccharothrix; species Saccharothrix saharensis. Next base: position 2,971,902 of record NZ_VFPP01000001.1, read on the forward strand.
TTTACGCCCAATAATTCCGGACAACGCTCGCACCCTACGTATTACCGCGGCTGCTGGCACGTAGTTAGCCGGTGCTTCTTCTGCAGGTACCGTCACTTGCGCTTCGTCCCTGCTGAAAGAGGTTTACAACCCGAAGGCCGTCATCCCTCACGCGGCGTCGCTGCATCAGGCTTTCGCCCATTGTGCAATATTCCCCACTGCTGCCTCCCGTAGGAGTCTGGGCCGTGTCTCAGTCCCAGTGTGGCCGGTCACCCTCTCAGGCCGGCTACCCGTCGTCGCCTTGGTAGGCCATTACCCCACCAACAAGCTGATAGGCCGCGGGTCCATCCTGTACCGCCGGAACTTTCCACCCACCACCATGCGGAGGCAGGTCATATCCGGTATTAGACCTAGTTTCCCAGGCTTATCCCAGAGTACAGGGCAGGTTACCCACGTGTTACTCACCCGTTCGCCGCTCGTGTACCCCGAAGGGCCTTACCGCTCGACTTGCATGTGTTAAGCACGCCGCCAGCGTTCGTCCTGAGCCAGGATCAAACTCTCCAATAAGGAATGAGTTCGATCGCTCCGAACAACACTGACAAGTAATGTCAGTTGTCCAGTAACAATCTCAAAGGAAACCTCTTGACGAGGTTCATAAATTTACTGGCTATTCGGCACGCTGTTGAGTTCTCAAAGAACACGCGCTCACCGTCACTGATCACTGTGAGTGATTCGATCCGGGGCTGATGTCCGCCGCGCTCCGTTCCGGTCTCTCTCCGGCCCGTTCCGCGCTGGCAGAGAGAAAGTTACACCCCGCCCAACGCGGAGACAAATCGGGGGTCCGGAGGCACATCTCCGCAGGTAGTACCCCCTGCGAGCACCCTCAAACCGGATCATGTGTGACTGGGACCACTCAGACGAGTTTTCCGTGCGGCGCGGACGGCAGGTGCACGGCCACCGAGAGCCCGCCGCCGGGCACGGCCGTGGCGTGCACCTGACCCTCGTGAGCTGCGACGGCGGCCCGGACGATGGACAACCCGAGCCCCGTCCCCGTGCGCGCGGTCCGGTCGGTGCCACCCCGGCGGAACGGCTCGAACAGCTCCTCCACCCGGTCGGGAGCGATGAGCTGCCCGGACGACGACACCCGCAGCGACGTCCACTCCGGGCCGCCCTCGGTGCGCACCTCGATCCACCCACCGGGCACGTTGTGCCGCACGGCGTTCTCCAGCAGGTTCCCCGCGATCCGCTCCAACAAGGCGGGGTCGCCCACGGCGGGCGCGGGCGCGGTCAGGAACGAGACCCGGAGCTGGCGCTCCTCCGCTTCGGGCCGGGCCGCCCGCCAGGCCGACTCCACCACGGCGTTCAGGTCGACCGGCTCCCGCACGGCCAACCCGAGCCCATCGGTGCGGGCGAGCAGGAGCAGAGCGCTGACCAGCTGCTCGGCCCGTTCCGTCGCGGCCCGCACGACGCCGGCCATGCGACGCAGCTCGGCCACGTCGGCATCGGGGTCGGCCAGCGTGACGTCCAGCTCGGTCCGGATCACGGCCAGGGGGGTGCGCAGTTCGTGGGATGCGTTCGCGACGAACCGCCGCTGCGACTCGAACGCGGCCTGGAGTCGGTCGAGCATCTCGTCGAACGTGTCGGCCAGCTCGGCGACCTCGTCCCGAGGACCGTCCAGGCGCAGCCGTTCGCCGAGGGACTCGGCGGAGAGCCGGCGGGCCGCGTCGGTCACGTCGTGCACGGGCTGGAGGACCCGGCCGGTGATGGTCCACGCGAGCAGCGCCGCCGCGGCCACCACGCAGAGGAACGCGATGGAGCCGGAGCGGAGCACGTCGTCCCGTGCCTGTTCGCCGAGCAGGTCCATCAACGCGCCGGCGTCCACCTCGCGGCCGTCCACGATGACGGTGCTGCCGTCGGCGAAGCGGGGCGAGGAGGCGATGACCCGACCGACGAGCAGCCAGCCGAGCAGGAGCAGCAGACCGCTCACGAACGCGACCAGGCCGGTCGCGAGGAGGGTGAGCCGCGTCCGCAGCCCGGGTCCGCGCCTGCGGGCCAGCTCAGAGTTCAGCGGAACCTGCCGTGGGCACGCGGTAGCCGGAGCCGACCACCGTGTCGATGATGCCGGGTTCGCCGAGCTTCTTGCGCAGCGTCATCACGGTGACGCGAACGGTCGTGGTGAACGGGTCGGCGTTCTCGTCCCACACGCGTTCCAGCAGCTCCTCGCTGGAGACGACCGAGCCCTTGGCCGCCAGCAGCACCTCCAGGACGCCGAACTCCTTGCGGGTCAGCTCGATCGGCTGGCCGGCGCGGCGCACCGTGCGCCGGGCCGGGTCGAGCTCGACGTCACGGGCGGTGAGCAGCGGCGGGGTCGCCGGGGTGGCGCGGCGGGCCAGGGCGCGGACGCGGGCGACCAGCTCGGGGAACGCGAACGGCTTGGCCAGGTAGTCGTCGGCACCGAGGGACAGACCCGCGACGCGGTCGTCCACGCCGGCGCTCGCGGTGAGCATCATGACCCTGGTCAGGGCACCCGAGCTGAGGATCTCCTTGCACAGCTCGTCGCCGGACATGCCGGGCAGGTCGCGGTCGAGCACGACCACGTCGTACCTCGTCACGGTCGACTTCTCGTGGCCGGTCTCGCCGTCGTAGGCGACATCTACAGCCATACCTGCGCGCCGCAGGCCGCGCGCGATCGCGTCGGCCAGCGGCACCTCGTCCTCGACTACCAGGATCCGCACACCAACAAGGTGCCACAACTCCCTGAGAAGGCGCTTAGCGTGACGCCGCCGGTGGGGCCAAAAGATCAGAAGCGTCCTCGCCGGACGGGCAGATCAGGATGACCCCTGGTGATGCGGTAAGTCCCGAACCAGCGTGGGTCGGGTTTTGCGTCATGCCGCCCGGACCGCGCGAGCTCCTCGACCGCTCCGAGGCCCGCGCTGCCCGTCTTGCCGAAGATCACCCCCGCCTGCTCCGACGGGCGTGGGGGTGTTCTGCCGGGTGTGCTTCACCCGTCTCCCTTGTCCTGCCACGCGACCCCGGTCGCGGGGGCGCAGGGGGAGCCTGCGCCCGGTGGTCGACCGGGGTCGCGGGAGGGGTGTCGCACGTGACTGGT